>NZ_JAJNDU010000010.1 GCF_021043365.1 Sphingomonas sp. IC-11
GCTCGCCTTCACCCCCGTCCCCCGCCGCTACCGCCACGATGGCTGGACGGCGGAGCGGCAGCGCGGCTTCATCCGCGCGCTCGCCGAAACCGGATCGGTAAAGGCCGCCGCCCGCCGCATCGGCAAGACCACGGAGGGCGCGTACCAGATGCGCCTGCAGCCCGGCGCCGACAGCTTCCGCGCCGCGTGGGAGGCCGCGCTCGCCAGCGGCGTCCAGCGCCTCACCGATATCGCCATGGAGCGCGCGGTGGAGGGCGTCCCCATCCCCGTCTTTCACAAGGGCGAGCAGGTCGGCGAGCGCCGCTGGTACAATGATCGCTTGCTGATGTTCATGCTGAAGCACCACCAACCCGATCGCTACAACACCCCCGCGCTCGCCCCCGGCACCCGGCATCCCGAGACGATCGCCCGCGAGGCGGCGCAGCAATGCCCCGTCTGCCGCGAGCGCGAGGAAACCGCCGCCCGCCGCGCCTTCGCCGAGGCGGAGGCCGCCAAGCAGAGCAACGAGGAATTTCTCGTCCACCTCATGCGCACCTATCAGATCAAGGTGCAGTCCGAGCGCCGCGAGCGCCTCGCCGGCGATTGGGCCGCCGCAGATTTCTACCTGCGCCAGCTCAACTTCTTCGAGCTGATCCTCGAAGGCTGCGGCCACCGCATGGACATCATCGACATGCATACCATGCAGAGCGGCGAAGAGGGCATGTACACCCGCCAGATCAACTGCGGCCCGCTCACCCGCATCCTGGACGACATGCGCCGCGAGATCTGGGAAGCCGCCGGCGAGCCACCCCGCCCGCCGATCGATCTGCGCGAGTTCCTTCCCTATTCCACCATGAACCAGCAGGGGGATACGGCGGGCGAACGCCAGCACGCGCGCGCCGAGGCGCAGCGGCGGATCGCGGAGTCGCAGGCGGTGTGGGAGGCGTCAGCGAATGAGGAGACTTGGGCCGCCTTCAAGGCCGCTTCGGGGCGGTGAGCGGGGCTTGGCGAGCGTCGCAGAAGCGGCTGCGGGCGGCGTCCGCCAGGCGGCGCGGGGCGTGCCGGTCGAGGAAGCGGCTTTGGTGGGGAGATTGGAGGGCGGCAACTGGGCCGTCAGCGGTCTGTCAGCTTGTGGGACGAAGGCGCGAAGAGCGGACGCAATTCGATCCGGGTTGGTGCGACATGTTGCCAAGCCCCTAGCGGACTAGCTGCTTCCGCTCGTCTTCCCTTAGC
>NZ_JAJNDU010000011.1 GCF_021043365.1 Sphingomonas sp. IC-11
CTGTACATGCCAAGGCATCCACGAATTGCCCTTACCTCACGCTTGAGAGTCCACACCACCAACGACAACACTGGATCGCCTCCCGAAAGAGGGCGACACGAAACTCGGCAGAGCAGTGTAGCGTGGTTCTGATCTGGCCTTCCGTTGATACACACGAGGCATATCGCTGAGCGGCTCAGCTGATGTGGATGATTAAATCTCAGCCAGATTATTTGTAGAGATATAGTCTTGGACGTCTCGAACCGACCTAGCCAGCTCGCTCACATGCCGAAGCATGGTCACGAACCGCTTTCGCGATCCTCGTCGTTCCAAACCCATACCGCCACGGCATCGATTTTAAGAACCCATTCACAATGTCAAAGAAGGCCGTCGCGGCCTTAACCTCATGGTCGCCCATGAGGATCTCGTGTCTTCATCTTCTGGAATATCGTCAGAAATAGCGTGCCACGCCGCGGCAAAGCCGCGCCGTCAGACCTCGCTGATGCGAGGCTGGCCGTGCTTGCTGGCGTGCGCTGCAAGCTTTCGCTTGCGCGTCTCGTCAGCTGCGCAGTGGTGGAGCCTATCGGGATCGAACCGATGACCTGATGCTTGCAAAGCAACCGCTCTCCCAGCTGAGCTAAGGCCCCGTATCGCACCCGCTACGCCGTCAGTCGCAGCGAAGCTGCGCCTTATGGCGCGCTTCGCAGCGCTGGCCGTGCTCGGCTACGCCTGCGCAGATGGTGGGCCGAGTAGGAGTTGAACCTACGACCTCACGCTTATCAGGCGTGCGCTCTAACCACCTGAGCTACCGGCCCATCTGCACTGCCTAGCCGGCCATGAAGGCCGCAGGCGGCGTGAGCCAGCTCAGGCTGCATCCCCACGGGTGGGGATGTTCCAGATGATGAAGGGACATGAGGACGGCGGCAATGTTCTTTGGAATGGAGGAAGCTCTTCCACGGTCAGAAG
>NZ_JAJNDU010000012.1 GCF_021043365.1 Sphingomonas sp. IC-11
ACGATCACGAAAATACCCGACGCCACGCACTATCTATTACTTGTCCCTGCGCCCATATCGTATTTACCGCGTCGTCGATATGAGCATCGACGCGGCTGAGAGACAATGAGCTCCCGCTCTTGGAGGAGCCGCCATGTCCCGCGCTATCAACGTCAACGCCACTGAAGATGAAGTCACTCGGGTCTGCCTGAAGAAAGGCGCGATTATCAGCGCGATGGAGACTCTGCCGTCAGGCGGCACACGCGTTGTTTTAACGAGTGGTGATTCAGCGATCATCCTGAGAGCCTTTTTCAGCAAGAAGCTCATTTCAGATCGCGCAGCCCGAACGCCTTTTCAGAGAGCTAGGTAGGTGCTGCCTGAACCAAGCAGTGAACGGACCAT
Source organism: Sphingomonas sp. IC-11 (assembly GCF_021043365.1). GTDB lineage: Bacteria > Pseudomonadota > Alphaproteobacteria > Sphingomonadales > Sphingomonadaceae > Sphingomonas. The sequence continues at coordinate 382 of NZ_JAJNDU010000012.1, forward strand.
CTCGTCCAAAGTGACCTTTAGGAGCCCCTTCCGGATTGGGGACGATCCGACGGAATTACCTGCTGGCACGTACGTTATTCACACGCGCGAGTTGGCGTACACGACCGGGGACCGCACGACGTTCATACCCTTCAGTGTAGACCTTGAGGTGCCGGAAGCCCCTGGGCGCACAGCGTACCGGATCGTGCGGCCCTCGGATCTCCTGGCCGCGCGGGCACACGATGGTTTAACGGGCAGGCAGCTACCGGCGGTAGATACGAATAGCTGACACCCGAAACTGCCGGATCGCGTGGCGACGTGGCCCCTCTGCGGAACTTGGCAAACCGCTTGAGGTGTCCAGTTTGCGCTAAGGGAAGACGAGCGGAAGCAGCTAGTCCGCTAGGGGCTTGGCAACATGTCGCACCAACCCGGATCGAATTGCGTCCGCTCTTCGCGCCTTCGTCCCACAAGCTGACAGACCGCTGACGGCCCA
>NZ_JAJNDU010000013.1 GCF_021043365.1 Sphingomonas sp. IC-11
CTTCTGACCGTGGAAGAGCTTCCTCCATTCCAAAGAACATTGCCGCCGTCCTCATGTCCCTTCATCATCTGGAACATCCCCACCCGTGGGGATGCAGCCTGAGCTGGCTCACGCCGCCTGCGGCCTTTATGGCCGGCGATGGCGCGGATGGGCCGGTAGCTCAGGTGGTTAGAGCGCACGCCTGATAAGCGTGAGGTCGTAGGTTCAACTCCTACTCGGCCCACCATCTGCGCGTGTAGCGGGGCCTTAGCTCAGCTGGGAGAGCGGTTGCTTTGCAAGCATCAGGTCATCGGTTCGATCCCGATAGGCTCCACCACTGCGCAGCAAGCGAGTGAGATTAGCGAAGCTAATTTCCACGCTGCGAGCACGGCCAGCCTGCTGCAAGCAGCAGGTCTGACGACGCGGCCTTGCCGCGGCGGTTGAACGCTCTGCCGAAATCCAGAAGATGAAGACACGAGATCCTCATGGGCGACCATGAGGTTAAGGCCGCGACGGCCTTCTTTGACATTGTGAATGGGTTCTTAAAATCGATGCCGTGGCGGTATGGGTTTGAGACGATGAGGATCGCGAAAGCGGTTCGCCAAGGGCTTCAGCCTGCAGCGGACTGGCTACGCCGGTTCGAGGCGTCCAATTCTATATCTCTACAATAATCTGGCTGAGATTTATCATCCACACCGAGCATACCACGCTACACTGCTCTGCCGAGTTTCGTGTCGCCCTCTTTCGGGAGGCGATCCAGTGTTGTCGTTGGTGGTGTGGACTCTCAAGCGTGAGGTAAGGGCAATTCGTGGATGCCTTGGCATGTACAG
>NZ_JAJNDU010000014.1 GCF_021043365.1 Sphingomonas sp. IC-11
GAGCGATCCTCGCTTGCAGGAGATAGGAAATGTCTTTCCAGTCGGAGTCGGAATATTTTTCGGAGCGCGCGGCAACGTGTCGCGCCGTCGCGGCCCGATGCAAAAACGTTTTTGACGCCCTTGCAAATGCTGATTTGGCCGACCGGTATGACAAATACGCGCGGGCGGCCCGTCGCAGGGAGACCGGAACGCCACCGGAAGAGGACCGCTAAATGGCCATCGGCCCCCGTTGGACGCAAACGGCAATAGACGACCTTCGTGCAGGATTGCGGGATATCATGACGATTGAAGACATCGCCGCGGCGCTTGGTCGCTCAGCTGGCGATGTGGAGAGCATGATGCGGCGCATGCGGATGAGGGCTCAGCAGCCGAGTTCGCGAAAATGAGCTGGCGCTACGGAACTTGTTTTAGCCAGCGGAGCTTGGCCACGCTTCGTTAGCGGGTTTTGCGCGATTGTTCATCGTTGGCCGGCTTCACGATCAGCGTTCATCGTGCCGGCGGCGGTCGCCGGAGCGGCCGCCGCTAACGTTCGGTGCGTAGCTTATCCCTTTACGGTGACCATCTTCACCGGATCAGATTTGGTCGAAGGGTTTGACGCGTTGGTCTTCACCTTTTCAGCCTTGGGCTTTCTGATCTCTTTATTCGACTTCTGCTGGCTTTTAGCCATGTCTACTACCTTTGCGGGCGAAGAGCCCAGGCTTCCTTGCCACAGAATCGACGATGTACTCGCATTGATTATTCGCGCAGCGGTAAATTAAAGCGTCACTCCATGGTAACT
>NZ_JAJNDU010000015.1 GCF_021043365.1 Sphingomonas sp. IC-11
GGCGGCATGACAATTTTGGTCGAACTGCGCCGAAGCATCGCGGCGTGCGAAGTTTTGTTCGATGTTTGACCAGCATTTTTCGCAATGTACGTGGGAGCAGCCTGAGCCAGCTTGGGGTTTGCACTTACAGCGGCGCGAGCCGTTTGAAGGCGCGCAGGACCTCGGCCTCGTCCACCGGCTTCTTCAGAATTTCGACCTCGGCGCTGCACGGCGGGCAGTCAGCGGGCGTTGCCGTAATGTAGATTACTGGAATAACCCCGTGTTCGGCGATGATTGCGGCCACCGCCGAGGGGCCAGTGCCTTCCAACGAGTTTACATCGGACAAGATGATCGCAGGAATGCGCTCGCGTGCGGCGTCCATCGCGTCGGATTTCGTGGCGGCAATGGCAACCGATGTCGCTCCTCCTTCTTCAGCCAGACAGGCCATATGATCCGCGACGATCCACTGATTTTCGATAACGAGCACATGGCACATGGCGGTTCCCAGCTGGCAGGGATTACCGCCGTCAAAACGTCCAACGCACCTGAAGCCACTATGGGCGCAAACGTCGGCAGCTTGATCCTGATATTGTCGGGCGAGAAAAGCCAATTGCCAGCCATTGGAGAACGGCGGCTCCGCGCGCCGGACG
>NZ_JAJNDU010000001.1:0-768067 GCF_021043365.1 Sphingomonas sp. IC-11
TTCGTGTTTCCAAACGGACAAACTTGGTGACGCGGGGTGGAGCAGCCCGGTAGCTCGTCAGGCTCATAACCTGAAGGTCACAGGTTCAAATCCTGTCCCCGCAACCAACACCAACTCAATACGCCCCCCACACACGGCGTCGGCGGCACCGCAAACAACCGCAGATATGAGTCAGCGCGACACCGCTGACTACAAGCGCATCGTCCCGGCTAAGGTCCGACCGGGCGCCTTGAACGCGCGGCCCACCCGCTGTTCACTTCTGTTCACGGGAGGAGCGCCGACTGCGGTCCCCGACGCACTCTCCCCAATGCGCGCGTTCGTACCGCCGACGTCACCAGCAAAATCAAGCCGGGCATTTGTCCATGAGCCGCCTGCGGCAGCTACCCAACACCGCAAAGAGCACCTGGCGCGGTAGGGCGATGAGCATCGGTGCGCCCAATGATCGCCCCCGATACCTGCCTCTCACCAGCCCGGCGGAACACGGTTAGCTCTGAAGGGCGACAACCTTCCAACCCCCGCTCCCGCCTGACAGCCGCGCTGCTGACTCCAGCCGTCACATCGAGCCAGGATCGTAAAGCAGCTCCGGCGCTCATCTATACCGAGGTTTGGAGTAGATGATCACCAACCTGGACGGGGGCCTATCGCAGCTTACGGCGCTCGTCTGCCGCCGGTGGAGAGACATCCGCACTGGTTCGGAGTCGTCACAGCCGGTGCCGAAAGCCCCCGACGACTTCTCCCATGTAGACGCGGGCGTGCGGGTGTCATGTTAATCATCGCAGCGTGCTTGCCCCTTCGGCAGTCTACCGCTGAACCTCAGACCGCGGCAGGCGGCATCCGGTGCTAGGCTCTGGTAGACCGGGTACTCGGAGGAGGAGCGTTCCGGCGCTTAGAGCCCCCAAACCCTCAAGTTCCGCGAATCTGAACCTTTGCAGCGGCGTTAAAGGTAGCTGCGTTCAGCTTGCGCGCCGCGGAGTCAGTCCAGCGGAGAAGTGCCGAGTCATATCAGACGTTGCCGGATTGCCGCCCCGCTGGATCTCTCGCCCGATGCAAGGAATGGAGGCTTCTACGAGGCCGCGCCGGGGGATGCCTAGACCAGCGTCCTCAATCCATTGCTCATTCCGCCTGAGGGAGCCGCGATGGCTTATCGGTCGGGAGGGCCACCGCTTCCTCAATCAGCGGTCTGAAGTTACCCGCTTCCATTTGAGCCGGGTGACGTAGGTTTGGCCCGATCTCGATATCTCAGGCTCGGTGATCAGCTCGATTGTGTTGTTGTCCAGCGGCACGATCAGCCGGACGAAGCTGGTCCCCACCCGTGTGGGTTGGGAGGCGAAGAGGATATCGTGGATCACTCTGTCGCCCTCGCGCCGCCACGTGCCCGCATAAGAAAAGAATTGCGTGAAGCTATCCGCAATCGGATCACCGATAGCAGCCCAGGCGGGATCCATCAGGAACGCGGACATGCGCCCATCCGCGGCATATTGCAGTTGCCCCGCCGGGGGATCACCGAAGGTCTTTCGTTCTTGGTCGCCCCGCTGGTTGACGCAGGAGACGAGCGTCCAGGTACCGAGAAGATCGGTCATGCTTTCCCCCGATATGCCGGGGAAGGGGCGAGTAACCGTCGTCCGCCCGCCCCCTCCTTAACCGCTGCTCAGGCCGCGACGGCTTCCTTGCGCTTTTTGCGCACGATCGTCTGGGCATTGGTATATTCCAAAAGGCCCTCGATCCCGCCTTCGACGCCGACGCCGGACTGCTTCATGCCGCCGAACGCCGCCATCGGCGACAGATGCTGCGTCTCGTTGACCCACACGGTGCCGCTGGCGATGCGCTGCGCGATCTCGAACGCCTTGTCCTCATCATTGCCCCAGACCGAGCCGCCAAGGCCGTAGTCGGTCGCATTGGCGCGCGCGACGACATCATCCACGTCCTCGAACTTCAGGAGCGGCAGGACCGGGCCGAACTGCTCCTCCTGCACGATTCGCGCGTCCTCGGGCGGATTGTCGAGGATCGTCACGGGCACGAAGTAACCCGGCACGTCGGCCTTCTCGCCCCCCACCAGGAACTTGTAGCCCTTGTCCTTGGCGTCCTGGATCAGCTCCAGCACGCGGGCATATTGCTGCTTGTTGTTGATCGGGCCGATCTGCGTGCCCTGTTCGGATCCGTCGCCGACCTTCACCGTCTTGGCGTAAGCAACCAGCGCATCGCGCAATTGATCGTAGATGTCCTTGTGGACGTACATCCGCTTGGTCGCGATGCAGATCTGGCCGTTGTTGCGGAACGCCGCCCAGAACAATTCCTCCGCGACCTTCTCCACGTCCACATCGGGCATCACGATCGCCGCGTCATTGCCGCCCAGCTCCAGCGTTACGCGCTTCAGCGTCGGCGCGGCGGATTGCATCACGCGCTTGCCGGTCGCGGTCGATCCGGTGAAGCTGATCTTGTCGAAGCCCGGGTGGCTGGTCATCCAAGGCCCCAGATCGTCGCCGCCGGTGACGATATTGAGCACGCCCGGCGGCAGCAGCTGCGCCGCCAGCTCACCGAATTTCAGCGTCGACAGCGGGGTGAAGGGCGACGGCTTCAGCACCATCGTATTGCCCGCCAGCAGTGCCGGGCCGACCTTGAACATCGCCAGGATCATCGGGAAATTCCACGGCGCGATGGCGCCGACGACGCCCAGCGGCACGTGGCGCGTCTCGCTGTAGCGCTCCTCTGAATCCTCGTTGACGGTGACTGGGAGGTCGAGCTGCGAGGCGGCCATCAGCCAATATCCCGCGCCCATCACCTCGCCCTGCGATTCGGCGTGCGGCTTGCCCTGCTCCTTGGTGAGGAGGCGCATCAGCGGATCGGCATTCGCCATGATCGCCTGGCCCAGCGCGGCGAGCTTCGCCTTGCGCTCGGCGATCGGCGTCGCCGCCCAGCCGGGGTATGCCTTGCGCGCGGCGGCAATCGCCTTGTCCAGGTCCTCGCGCGTCGCGTCCGGCACGCTGGCGATCTTCTCTTCATTCGCCGGATTAACCACATCGAGCGTCGCGGAGCCGGTTACCAGCTCGCCGCCGATCAGCATGCGATAATTACTGTCGAAGTTCATCGCGTCTCTCTCCCGATTCTGTTTGCGCGTCACATAACAGAAGTTACGGGATCAACACCACTTTGATGCACTCTCCCCGTGCCTGCGCCGCAATGGCGTCGTTGATCTCGGCCAGGGGGAACGTCTGCACCAGCCGGTCGAACGGAAAGCGCCCGGCAGCATGATGCGCGATCAGCTCGGGGATGAAGTTCTGCTGATCGCTGTCGCCTTCGATGATGCCATAGATGCGATGCCCCGGAGTCATCAACGCGCTGATGTTGACGGTGATCGACGCACCGGCTTCGCGCGGCACGCCGACCAGCCCGATCGCCCCATGGCTGCCCAGCGCTGCCATGCCCGCCTCGATCACCGAAACATTGCCCGTGGTGTCGAAGGCGAAGTCCACACCTTCAGGAACGAGCGCTCGGATTGTTGCCGCCAGATCGCCCGCCGCGGGATCGATCACAGCGGTCGCGCCGAGTTCGCGGCCGACCGCCCGCCGAGTCTCGACCGGCTCCACCAAGATGATAGGCGCACAGCCGCGGATCTTCGCCGCCATCACTGCCGCCAGCCCGACCGGCCCGCCACCGAACACCACCAGCGAGGTACGCGGCTGACAGTCAAAGGTGCGCATGATCGCCCCGGCGCCGGTTTGAAAGCCGCAGGCGAGCGTGCCCAGCATTTCGAGCGGCGCCGCGTTTCCCTCAACCCTCACCAGATTGCGTGCGCGGGTAATCGCATAAGTGGCAAAGGTGGATTGTCCGAAGAAGTGCGAGGCGACCGGCGCGTCGCCATTGGCATAAGCGCGCGATCCGTCCGTCACGCGCATCCCGGCATAATTGAGCGGCACGAAGCTGCGGCAATAGCTCGGCAGACCCTCGTCGCAGCGCGGGCAGGCGCCACAGCTGGAAAAGCCGACGATCACTTTGTCGCCGACGGAAAAGCCTTCCACACCCTCGCCAATCGCGTCGATCACCCCGGCGCCCTCGTGGCCGAACACGGCGGGGAATGGGTAAGTTGCGATCTGATCACGAAAGACAAGGTCGGTATGGCACAGCCCGACGCCCGCGACCCTGACACGTACTTCGCCGGCCTGCGGCTCCTGCACCGTCAGTTCCTCCAGCACGAAATCGGAATGGGGCCCGTGCGCAACGGCGGCGGTGCAGGTCGTCATCCTTGTCTCTCCCCAGCTTTCTCTGTGGTGGAGCCTAAGAGCGCCTCGCGCGAAGTTCAAACGGTCGCATCATTGCAACGACCGCCTGATACCGCCGCGATGGCCGATCGCTTGTAAGCCTCTGGAGCGGAAAGTGCCGGCTATCGCGGCTCCAGAATTTATAACATGATCCGTTTCCACGAAGCCGGCGCCCGCGTGTCGACCGGCAGGAGGAGAGGGCAGACCATGCTGGTAGGAGATATCCCTGCCATCGCCGCGCATCATGCACCCGATGTCGTGGCGGTGCAGTTCCAGGATCGTGCCGTGACCTACGCCGAGCTGCGCGACAGCTGCTGGCGGTTATCCAATGCGCTGCTCCGGATTGCGGCACCGGGAGATCGGGTGGCGATCCTGGCTGAGAACTGCCCGGAATATGCTTTGTGCTATTACGGCGTGCCCGGCGCAGGCATGGCGCTCACCTTCCTCAATTATCGGCTGAGCCCGGCGGAGCTTGCGTATATCATCGGCAATGCCGAGCCGACGGTGCTGATCGTGGAGGACAAGTTCGTCGCCGCGATCGAGGCGATCCGCGACCGGATCGACGTGCGTACCATCATCACAATCGGCGTGCCCTCCGCCGGCATGCTGAGTTTCGACACTTTGTTGGCCTCGGGCGAGCCGGTGCCGCCGGACGTGACAGTTGCGGACGACGACCTTGCCTGGCTGCTGTACACTTCAGGCACGACCGGGCTGCCGAAGGGCGCGATGCTGAGCCACCGCAACGTGATTGGCGCAGTGATGAATTCGCTCGTCAGCTGGGATCGCGACGATGGCGAGGTGAAGCAGCCCGTCTACATGCTCACCTTTCCGATGTATCACGTCGCCGGCTATGCACTGCTGATCCAGCATCTGCGGGCGCAAGCTGTCGTGCTGATGCAGAATTTCGATCCGGAAATCCTGTTCGCGACAATCGAGCGCCATGGCGTAACGGCGACCTCGGCCGCACCGACGATGATCGCCATGCTGCTCGATCATCCGGCCATGGAGCGCTACGATCTCTCCTCACTGCGCAACATGGGATATGGTGCCTCTGCCATGCCCGCGGCGGTGCTGCGGCGCGCTCGGGAGCGGTGGCCGAATGTGCGCTTCGCGACAGGTTTCGGCATGACCGAGCTTGCCGGTAACGTGATGGTACTGACCGCGGAGGAGCATGACCGCGCGCTGGACGAGGGGCTGCTTATCCTCAACTCTGTGGGGCGGCAGATGCTGCTGTCGCAGGTGCGCGTAGTGACTGAGGATGGCCGCGACGCAGCGCCGGGGACGGAGGGCGAGATCCTGGTGCGCGGCGATCAGGTGCTGTCAGGCTATTGGCGCAATCCCGAGGCGACGGCCAAATCCTTCACCGGTCCATGGTTTCACACCGGCGATGTCGGCCGCTGGAACGAGGATGGCTATCTGTGGATCGTTGATCGCAAGAAGGACATGATCGTTTCCGGCGGGGAGAACATCTATCCGCGGGAGGTGGAGGAAGTGCTCTACCGCCACCGGGCGATCCGCGAGGCGGCGGTGATCGGCGCAGAGGATCCGACGTGGGGCGAGCAAGTGGTGGCGATCGTCTCCTGCCGGTTGGGCGAAACGACCACCGCGACGGAGCTCATCAGCTTCTGCCGCGAGCATATCGCCAGTTACAAGAAACCGCGCGCGGTAGTGTTCGTCGAGGAACTGCCGAAGAACGCCTCGGGCAAGGTGCTGAAACGCGAACTGCGCGAGCGGCTGGCCGCCGGCGTGCTGGTGCTGGAACGATAGGTCCGGGCCGGGCGGAGCACCGCCGAGCGGCGCCCCGCCCGTGCGATCTCAGGCGTTATAGGCGAGCTTCAGGCCCGGTCGCGGCCAGCGCGCCTTGTACAGCTTACCCGTGCCCGAACAGGTGATCCAGGCCGTGCGCATGTCATCTCCGCCGAAGCAGATGTTGGTGGTGATCGGATCGGGGAAGGCGAAATGCTCCGATGAACCATCGGTCGGATCGAATGCGGTGATGCCGCCGTTCACGATCGTCGCGACGCAGATATGCCCGTCCGCCTCCACCGCGAGGCTGTCGAACAGCTGATAGCCGGGCAGCGGACCGTACACCTTGCCCGCCACCCACATGTCCTGGGGTGTCGCGAGCTGGCCCGGCCCAGCGATCTCGAACGCCCAGAGGCGGCCGGTTGTGGTCTCGGCGACATAGACGGTCCTGCCGTTGGGCGAGAGGCCGACGCCGTTGGGTGTCACCATGCCCTCACGCACCCGCACGATGTGTGAGCCATCAGGCCTGGCGTAGAGCAAGTGGCCGACCTGCGTGACGTCGCCATTCCCCTTGCCGAGATCGGTGAACCAGAAGCCACCCTCGCGATCAAAGACGATGTCGTTCGGGCCGCGCAGCGGCCGGCCGTCGCACTCGGTGTACAGCGTGGTCACCTCGCGGGTCGCAAGGTCGATGCGCTGGATCGAACCGGTTTTGTAATCGGCCGGCGTTCCGTGCGGCGCGAGCATGCCATCCTCGCGCTCGATCCACTCGAAGCCGCCGTTGTTACAGACATAGACCGCACTGTCCGGGCCGATTGCAGCGCCGTTCGGGCCGCCGCCGAGTTCAGCGATCACCTCGCTCGTGCCATCCGGCCGCACCCGTGTGAGCGTCTGCCGCTTGATCTCGACCAGGATGATCGAGCCGTCGGCCATGGCGATCGGACCTTCGGGAAACAGCAGGCCATCCGCTACCAGTTCGATCTCCATTCTTCCTCTCCTCCGGCACGCGCCTTCGTTCGAGACGCTGTTGATCATGGGCGTTAATCAGTGCCCCACCTGCACGGCGCGGGATCATGCCCCGATCAGGCGTCAGTGCCAAATGCTACAGCCGCTCGCGGGGCAATGCGGCAGCGACGCAGAAGGTGTAGCCTGTTTTTGAATGTGGCCGGCGATCTCATTGAGGTTGCGGGAGCCAGGCGGGCAGCGTTCCGCCCGTGTCCACGGCCCCCACTTTCGACTCAGCCGGCGTAGCGCGCTTCCAGCAAATCGAGCTCGCGGATCAGCTTGCGCGCGGTGTCCGTGCCCACTTCCCGCCGGCGCCGCATCCCATAGATCGCGGTCCGCTCCGCCTTCAGCGCCGCGAGTCTCAGTTCGCGGCCAATGCTGTGAAGCTCGCGGCGCTCCTCGATGGTCGCAGCGTTGCTCTCCAGGCGATCGATGCGCTGGCGATAGAGATCCATCACGTCAGCGGCCATGGAGACATAGATGTCGGCGTCCCGGCGACCGCTTCCCATCCGATGTTCCAGCTCACCGATGGCAACGATTGCCGCCTGGGCGGCTGCAATCCGCGCACGATCCTCTGCGTCTCCTGCCTCGGCTTCGGCGGGCATGTTCAAGTCTCGGAGAAGCCAGGGCAAGCCGATGCTGGCGATCACCAGCGACACGATGATCACGCCCATGGCGAGCAGAATAGCCAGATCGCGGGCCGGGAACGGTTCGCCGCTCGCCATCGCAAGCGGCAAGGTCAGCACACCGGCCAGGGTGATGGCACCGCGTACCCCCGCGAACGACATGGCCGCGACGATCTTCCAGTCCGGCCGGATCTTCTCGCCCCGACGGCGCAGGGTCAGGCGGAAAGACACCCACACCCAGGCGAAGCGCAGCGCGGCAAGGCCGAGATTGATCGCCAGCACATAGATCAGCAGCCAGCCGGGCCCATGGTGCCCGGTCAATTGCACGGTTTCCGTCGCGCTCATCAGGATGACCGGCAGTTGCTCGCCTAGCAGCACAAAGATCGTGCCGTTTGCGGCAAACTGGATCACGTCCCACACCGTGCTGCGGCGGATGCGTGTGGTGGCCAGCGCATGGCCGCGTCCTTCCACCCAGCCCATGGTGAGGCCGGCGGACACAGCGGCGAGAATGCCGGAGCAGTGGAAATGCTCGGCCAACAGATAGGCGCCGAACGGGATCAGCAGGCTGATGAGGATCTGCGACGCGCTTTCCTCGCCCAGCTTGTCACTGACCCATTCCTTGATCCGCGCCACGGCCCAGGTCACGCCAACGCCGATCGCCAGTCCGCCGAACGCGAGCCAAAGGAAGTTGAGCGATGCGTCACCCAGCGAGAACGTGCCCGTGAGCGCCGCGGCAATGGCGAAGCGGAGGCACACCAGCCCCGATGCGTCGTTCAGGAGCGACTCGCCTTCCAGGATGTGCATCATCCGCTTGGGGATGGGCACCCGCTGCGCAATCGCGGAAACCGCAATGGGGTCGGTTGGTGACACCACTGCGGCAAGCGCGAACGCCACTGGCAGCGGCATGGCCGGGATCATCCAGTGGATGAAGAAGCCCATGCCCACGACGGTGAGCAGCACCAGGCCCAGCGCCAGCTCGACGATGGTGGCGGCATCCTTGAACAGCTCCTCGCGCGGGATGCGCCAGCCGTCCAGGAACAGCAACGGCGGAAGGAAGAGGAGGAAGAAGATTTCGGGGTTCAGCGTTACTCGCCAATCCGCGGCGAGGCCGATCAGGGCGCCCAGTGCGATTTGCACCAATGGTCGTGGCACGTTGAGCGGAAGGAGGCGCGATAGAACCCCGCTGAGCACCACGGCAAGCAGCAGGAAGAGAATGATCGTAATGGTTTCCAGTGTTCCGCCTTTCACGTGTCGGGACGTGGGCGGACACCTAGCCAGCTTGGCGGGTGGTGAGTACCCTCTTGGTCAGTTCCCGCTGTCTTTTGGAGCCGCGGAGCAGAGGACCGGGTGGCGGTGGAAGCTCTTCTCTAGGGATCACGGGCGATCGTTCAATCGCCTCGCGTGATCAGGCGCTTGCCGAGCCGGCGGTGATGGTGGTGATTTTCGGCGCGGGCGCGCAGCCGCATCGCTGGACGTCGTGCATCAACATCTCTCCGGTTGCGACCACGGCGAACGTACGAGCATCGACATATCGTACCGGCTCGCCATCCGGCAATGCGGCCCAGCTTGCGCCGCGGTACAGGCTGGTCCCTCCCTCGCCCTGGGTGGTGAACACGTGGCAATGCTCGATCACGTACAAGGGTGTGCCATCGTCCCCGGTGCAGCGATGCCGAGCCAGTTCCTCGATCATCGGGCCATGCTTTCGACGGTGCGTACAGATCGCGCACGCTGAGGTGGTTGTCCGCTCGAGGGACGGAGATGTTGTTCCATTGTACGGCTGCCACTTGTTCGAGGTCGGCTCGCTCAGACGGCGCGCCGAAAGACCGGATCCTGTTACCCCCGAGCTCGACCGGCCATGCCGGACGAGCCGGGGCTACTGGCGCGCGGCCAGTTGCCCCCCGTGGTGGCGAAAACGCGGATAGGTCGCGGGTGCGAACATGCGTCAAAACTGATCGCGCAGGGGCGTCAAGTCAAGCAAGCCCCGCCCGGGCTATGGGAATGGCGGCACGCAAATCGCCTGAAATCACGATCGTTTAGGGTCCGCAGAGCACTTTCAAGGAAATTACGCGGGGTGCCGAACCAGTTGCGCTCAGCAACGTTTATGTCCCTTACGCGCCAGGCAGGGAAGCGCTGATGATCTTCAACCTTCAGGTGAATGGCACGCCTCGAGCGGTTGACGTGCCCGCGGACATGCCGCTGCTTTGGGTATTGCGCGACGTCGTCGGCCTCATGGGGACGAAATATGGCTGCGGCATCGCCCAGTGTGGGGCCTGTACGGTTCACCTGGATGGAAAGCCGGTGCGATCCTGCGTGTTGCCGGTTTCAGGTGTCGGCACTCGAGCCATTACCACCGTGGAAGGGGTCGGCGAAACGCCGCAGGGCAAGGCGGTGCAGGAGGCTTGGCTTGCCATTGAAGTGATTCAGTGTGGCTATTGCCAATCGGGTCAGATCATGTCGGCAGCGGCGCTGCTTGGCCGAAATCCGCGGCCGGATGATGCTGCCATTGACGCGGCCATGGCCGGCAACATCTGCCGCTGCGGCACCTATCCGCGCATCCGCGCAGCCATCAAGCGAGCCGCCGGTCTGCCGACGGAGCACGTCTGATGCCCGCCGCCCGCCGCGGCCCGGCGTATGGCCTGCTGGACGCGGGCGACCTGACCGACACATCCCGCCGCCGTTTTCTCGTCAGCGGCGCGCTCATGATGGGCTTTGCCGTGACTGGCAAGGCATGGGCCCAGAACAAAGGGCGGGGCGAACAACCGACGTTGCGCGCGATCACGCCCGGCGGTCCGGAGCAGGGCGCCGCCTTTCAGGGGTTTGCCCCCGGTGGCTTCATCCGCATTCCGCGCGAGGGCAAGGTATCCTTCATCATCCCCTCCGTCGAAATGGGGCAGGGGATCTACACCGGCGAAGCCATGATGATGGCGGAGGAGCTCGAGCTCGCGCTTGAGCAGATCGAGGTTGTGCATGCCCCGGCCGATGAGAAACTGTACAGTCAGCCGATCCTGAAAAGCCAGGCGACGGGGGGCTCCACCTCCATCCGCGGCGCGTGGAAGCCGATGCGCCAGGCGGCGGCGGCGGCGCGGACCATGCTGATTGCTGCGGCTGCCGAACGGTGGCGCGTTGCACCCGACCAGTGTTTTGCCGATCAGGGCCGGGTTTATTGCCGCACGAACGGGCTCTCGCTTCCTTATGGCGCGCTCGTCGACGCGGCCCGCGGACGGCCGGTGCCGCAGGAGGTGCCGCTCAAAACTCCCGGGCAGTTCAAGCTGATCGGCCGGTCAAAGCAGCGAGTGGACACGCCGGCGAAGACCAATGGCACCGCCGTGTTCGGCATCGACGTGCAGGTGCCCGGCATGAAGGTCGCGGCACTGGCGATGTGCCCGGTTCAGGGTGGCCGCGTGAAAGCGGTCCAGGATCGCGGTGTGAAGCAAGTGCCCGGCGTGCTTGGCGTACTCAGGATCGACGATGCCGTCGCAGTCGTGGCGGACCATTTCTGGGCCGCGCAGAAAGGGCTTCAGGCGCTCGACGTCGAATGGGATCTGGGCCCGCTTGCAACTCTCCAGTCCAATCACGTCCGCGACCGGCTGGTCGCTGCTGCCGAGAACGGGAAGCCGGTGCTCGGCCGATCGGTCGGGGATGCGGATGCAGCCCTTCGCGAGGCTCATTCAACCGTGGATGCGCGCTACGATCTTCCGTTCCTTGCCCATGCGACAATGGAGCCGGTGAACGCCACCGTCCACGTTCGCCCCGATGGCTGCGATGTGTGGGTCGGAACGCAAGTGCCCGCCGCCGCTCAAACGCGCGTTGCCAAGGCAGTCGGCCTGCCGCCGGAGCGGGTGTTCGTTCACAATCAATATCTCGGCGGCGGCTTCGGGAGGCGGCTTGTTCCCGAACACATCGTGCAGGCCGCCCTGTTCGCCAAACAGGTGCCGTTCCCGCTCAAGGTGATTCAAACGCGCGAGCAGGACATCCGCCATGATCTGTTCCGTCCGGCCTATCACGATCGGCTGTCCATGGGTCTGGACGCAAAGGGCATGCCCGTCGTCTTTACCGATCGTGTGACTGGTGGCTCAGTGCTGGCGGACGGCAGCTTTCTTGAGGAGGGGCTACCGGAAGGTACGTTGGACAGTGACGCTGTCGAGGGAGTCGCGGAGACGCCTTATGCGATCCCGACCGTTCGCGTGGACTGGATTCACGAACGATCGCCGGTGAAAGTGAACTGGTGGCGCGGCGTTGGCCCAGCGGCCAATGTGCATGTTCTGGAAAGCTTTATCGACGAATGCGCCCATGCCGCGGGGCAGGATCCGGTGGTCTATCGGCTGAAGATGCTGCGCAACAATCCTCGTGGCCGAAATGTGCTGAAGATGGCCGCCAGGGAGGCGAAATGGGGCTCTTCGTTGCCGCCACGGACTGCCCGGGGTGTCTCGCTGCACCAGAGTTTCGGCAGTTACGTCGCGCTGATCTGTGAAGCGCACGTCACCCCGGTCGGCGAAATCGAGTTGCGCCGCCTGACGGCGGTGGCCGATGTCGGGGTCGCGATCAACCCGAACAGCGTGATCGCCCAGATCGAAGGCGGCGTGATCTTCGGCCTGTCGGCGGCGCTGTACAATGAAATCACTTTCACCGACGGGCGTGTCGATCAGAGCAATTTCAACGATTACCGACAGATGCGCATCAACGAGGTGCCGCCCTTCACCGTCAAGCTGATGGAGAGCGAGGCGGAACCCGGCGGCATCGGGGAGTCCGGCACGGTCTCCGCAGCGCCTGCACTGGGCAATGCGATCTTCGCCGCCACCGGCATCCGTCTGCGCAGCCTTCCCTTCCGACGCCAGGAACTGATGGAAAAGGGTGCCGAGAAAAACATCATTGCCGGCACGGCAGCCGTCGCGGGTCTGTCGGCGATGTTGGCGGGTGACGCGGGAGAGCAGGCATGAGGCGCTGGCTCCGTATCTCTCTGGGAATATTGGGAATCCTGCTTGTCGGGGCCGCCCTTTTCTTCTTCCTCCCAGCCCGGCTCGACCCCGTTCAGGCTAGTGTTCGTCAGCCACGCGGCGCCGCGCTGATCGAACGCGGCCGATATGTCGCGACCGCCTCGGACTGCGTTGCGTGTCACTCCGTGCCGGGCGGGCGCCCCTATGCCGGTGGGCTTGCGTTCAATTTGCCGTTCGGCACCATTTTCTCCTCGAACATCACGCCGGACCGGCAGCACGGTATCGGCACCTGGACAGATGCGGAGTTCGTGCGCGCCATGCGTCACGGCGTCGATGACCAGGGGCGAGAGCTGTATCCGGCCTTCCCCTACACCGCTTATGCTAACCTTAGCACCGACGACATTCTGGCGCTCCGGGCATATCTCAACACATTGGAGCCTGTGGCGAAGCCGGTTCAGGCGAATGGTCTGCGCTTCCCGTTCAACCAGCGCTATCTGATGCGCGCCTGGAAGTTGCTCAATGCCCCGCAACATCCTTGGCAACCCGATCCCCAGCGCTCGGCGGAGTGGAACCGCGGCGCCTATCTGGTGGAGGGTGCGGGTCATTGCGCCGAATGCCATACGCCGCGCAACTTCATCTATGGTCTGGTGCGGAGCCAGGCCTATGCCGGTGCCGTCACACAGGGGTGGAAGGCCTACAATATCACCTCCGACCCGGAGAGCGGGATTGGCAACTGGAGCGTCGACGAACTGGCGCGATATCTTGGTACAGGACACGCGCCGGGACGCGGTGCTGCCAGTGGATCGATGGGGGAAGCCGTCAGTCTGAGCTTGAGCAAGCTCACACCTGCCGATTTGCGGGCGATGGCAGTCTATCTGCGGTCCCTCCCCCCCAAAAATACCGAAGCTGCCGCGCGAGTTGAGCGAAACTCGCCAGCGATGGCGGCTTCCACCCTGTACAGCCCCGGGCAAGCCGCCGCCCACGGCAACATGCCAGGGCTTCGGCTGTACGAAAGCGCATGTGCGAGTTGTCATGGCTGGAACGGCGAGGGTGTACAAAGCCGGTATGCGTCGCTGCGAGGCGCTCAGACGGTCAACGATCCAGAGGCTACGAATCTGATCCAGGTCATTCTGCGGGGCACGTCGATCGAGACGCAATATGGCCATGCGACGATGCCGGCTTTTGGTGCCTCATTCAGCGACGCGGAGGTCGCCGCTCTCTCCAACTACGTCCTCCAGCACTTCGGGAACAAGCGCCCGTCGGTCACGCCCGAACGCGTGGCCCGAGCCCGCGCGGAAGGGCGCTGAACGGCATTCAGGCAGCCCAAGGTGATACCCGTCAAGATCGTCGTTCGTTAGAATGACCGGCGAACTCTCGCGCGCACGCCTCCTGATCGCTCAAGTGCTATTGCGAGCCATTCACAACTTCGTTAGGTCCGTCGCGCGATGACACGGTGCGAAAGCGGAGTTCCGCTGCCGTCGGTGTCTCTGTCGGGTCGAAAAAGGACGAAGAACAGTCGTGAGCTTTCACCCCATGTTGCTGCTGCTCCCCACGGCCGGTCCGATGAGCTGCCCCCGAGGAGTGAGCGGATACACATCCTTGCCTCCTCATTGGCAGCGGCTCCGTCAGCCCGCCACAGATGCAATGGCGCTTGCGTCCTTCGATGGCTGCTGAAGCTCTTCTTGCCAGCGCAGCGGCCGCGTCCACGGCGGGGGTGGGTCTGCTCCGGTTCGCATGGTCACTGCCGAGGCGATCTCTCGTCCTGAACAGCCTCGGCTGGGCCGCGGTGTTTCTCGGCTGCGTCCTCGCTGGCGCGCATTCCGGGGCCTGGGGCATCTCCATCGCGACCATGTTGGGGATGGCGGCGGCATTAGTCCTGCTCGCCCATGCGGCTGTTGCTTCGCCGTCATCTGCCGGGCCGAAGGTGTCGAACCGACGCGTCAGGATGCTTCCGGAAGGAAATGAGCCGCTCCATCTTCGCAGGCGCATCATCACCTTCCTGATCATTGCAATGGCGGCGCCGGTTGTTTCAACCATCATCGCGGTGGGTTCACGTGTTCTTGCGATGCGCGTTGGAACGGGAGAGGCGAACGCGAACGTGATCGCGCTTGCAGTGATGCCTCTCGCCTGGACGGCGCTCAGCCACGTTTTGCTGATGCAGGAAGAGCGTTCCACCCAGGTCAAAATGCTAATGATCTGGGCTGCTATCGGCAGCCTCGGCGTGATCCTGGAGCTTGTCGGATGACCCTCGCGCCGGACAATGCAACAGTCAAACGCGCGCTTTCCGTGCATGCAGCCATCGGCCTCGTCGCTAGTGCGCTGCTGTATCTGGTGAGCTTATCGGGTGCCGTCGCCGTCTTCTATCAGGAGTGGCAGCGGATCGAACAGCCCGACGTCCCGGAGATGACGGCGATCGGCCCCGCGGCGGTACAGCGGGCTGTTGAGGCAGTTCTTGCAACTGAGAAGGGCAAGCCGCCCACCACTCATCTTTATGTGCACCTCCCCGTGGAGCCTCTGCCGCGCGCGACGATCACGACCGACACCCAGGCGTTCCACGTCGACCCATCCGGCAAGATCGCGGGCCCGGAAGAAATCGCCTGGTCCGACTTTCTCGTCGAGCTTCATTATACGCTGAACCTGCCGGCTGTTCTCGGGATCACCATCGTCGGGGGGGTGGGCGTGATGATGCTCGCCTTGTCGCTGTCCGGCGTGGTGGCGCATCCTCGCATTTTCCGGGATGCCTTTCGGCTGAGGGCGCGCGACAAGGGTGGCATTGGGCTTGCGGATTGGCACAACCGGCTGAGCGTCTGGACCCTTCCTTTCACGGTCGCGATCGCCTTCACCGGCGCCTTGATCGGCATGGCGTATGTCACGGCGTTCGGTCTGGCAGGGACGAGCTACCGGGGCGACATGGAGGCGGTCTACGCACCGATCTTCGGCGCTGAAGGCCAGCCGGATAAGACTGCGGCGCCACCGCCCAATGTTGCGGCGGCAATGGAATATATGCGTGATCACCACCCGCAGGTAGAACTGACCTACGTTACCTTGCACGATCCCGGTACGGCCGGGCAGCACGTCCAGGTGCTCGGGGAACACCGCAGGCGTCTGATTTTCGGAGAATATTACACCTTCGACGCGCAAGGGCGCTTTCACCAACGTGCCGGCCTTGCCGATGGTGCGATTGGTCAGCAGGCTGCGGCTTCCAATTACCGGCTGCACTTCGGCAATTTCGGCGGTTTGCCAGTGAAGGTCGCTTATTTCCTCTTTGGTCTGGTGCTGACCGCCATCTGCGCGACGGGCACGTACATCTGGCTTGGCAAACGGGAGCGCCGAGGGGTGAACGAACCGCGCCTGCGGGCCGCCTGGGACGCAACAATATGGGGTACGCCGCTCATGCTGGGGGTCACGTTTCTGCTTCGGCAGGTGATCGGCAATGATGCGCCGCTCGCGCTCATCTTCTGGTTGGGAATGGCGGCGCTTGTGACCGCTGGCTGCTTGATCACATCGCGCGATACTTTTGCGAAGGCGCTCCAACTCGCACTGGCCGCAACCCTCGCCCTCATCCCGATCGTAATCTGGATGCGCTAGGTCTCAGGCTACGATCGTCGTTAACAAGTTGATAACCATGAATATACCGGAACGATAGTCGTGCTGATGGGCTTCTATTCCAAGCATTGCGAACCTTTTCGCAAAAGGAGGGATGATGAACGCCAATCTTGTGTCAGCCGTGTTTGACAGTCATGCAGAAGCGGAGCGTGCCGTCGCCGAGTTGCGTAGCAGCGGCATCTCCGACGATGCGATTTCCGTTATTGCTAGGCATGATGGTGACGGCACCTCGGATGAGGGCAGCGGTGCGGGCAGCAAGGAGTTCATCGGCAAGGTCGCGGCAGGTGCCGGCATCGGCACGCTTCTAGGCATCGCCGCTCTCGCCATTCCGGGTGTCGGCCCGCTCGCAGCCGCTGGTGCCATCGCGTCTTCAGCGGTCCCAGGCATGGCGATCACCGGTGCCGCCCTGGGCGGCGCGGCAGGCGGGCTCGAGAAAGTGATGACCGACCACGGCGTCAGCCATGAGGACGCGAGTTACTACGGTGGCCGGGTCAACGAAGGCGGCGTTTTCGTCTCGGTTGACACTGGTGCGGGTGGCTTGGCTGCAGATCAGGCTGCCGAGATCCTTTATCGTGCCGGCGGCCACAGCGCTGCGCGCCCCAGGGCAGCGGGCACCGTCTGATCGCCTTTAGCCAGGTCGAACAATGTTCAAAGGCGGGCCGGAACCCTATCCGGCCCGCCCGGCCTTACCTGGTCATAGCCGAACGCGGACACCAACGCGGCAAGTTGGCGATCGTTACCGCCCGTGCTGTTCTCGCCCCATAACGCCACCGCCTGCGTGCCGACGACGTATCGATACTCCTTCATCTCGCCAGCGCATCTCGTCTTGGTGCCAAGCCGGCGGCCCATCCACCAGAACCAAAGATCATCGCCTTGAGGGGCAAGCTGCATGAACATGTCAGCGCGCAGCACATCGGCGTGCAATGCGCCCGGTGGGTAGAGAACGCCTCCCGCACCCACCGCCAGCAGATCATCCGCTGGTTCGAAGGCCGAGCCATCGTTTAAGTTCAGCTCCCAGGCCAGGTACGGCTTGAAGCCTTCTGTGTCGAAGCCAATCCGATGCGCACGTCGGCACACGATGGAGGGATCTACGGGACTGTAGCCGTCGACCAGCACTCCGAGCCAATCCGGCGGGTAGATGATGTCGTCATCCGCAGTTGCGATGAAGGCATGGGGAAACGCTTCAAGGGCAGGCACCAATTTCTTGTAGGATCGAACGTCAGCGGAGAAGCGTATCTCCAGCCCCCTGTCGCGCAGCGCCCACACCGCGCGTGGGATGGCATCACGATCGCGCTCGGCTATCCACAAGATCGTCCGGTCGGCTTTAACATCCTGCTCCAGCAGCGATCGCAACGTGTAGTGAAGCGAGCGAAAGCGCCGGGGATAGGAGGTCACCGACACGATCAGCTCGCTTGCCAATCCGTGTGGGCGACCGGGCGGCTGCCAGACCGGCAGATTGGCCCAGATCAGCTGCCGGACTTCGTCGATGCGCCGCCGAGCCGCTGGCCGCGCGCGCTGCAGCAGATCGAACAAAGGAAGCGATCGCTTCAAGTTGGCAGAGGTGTCGCTGATCGGCCTTGGGGCAATAGCCTGTTTGGTCATCACTTGTCAGGATATGGTCCAGGCGAGAACCTTTCATCCCGTAATAGTTCCTAAGTA
Source organism: Sphingomonas sp. IC-11 (assembly GCF_021043365.1). GTDB lineage: Bacteria > Pseudomonadota > Alphaproteobacteria > Sphingomonadales > Sphingomonadaceae > Sphingomonas. The sequence continues at coordinate 17,833 of NZ_JAJNDU010000001.1, forward strand.
TAGAAACATGGGTATGATCAGGAAGTATCCTTATTGCCCATCCTGGGTGCATCGTGTTGTTTAGATCGTACATCTAATGACTTAGATGGAGGCGGTTGCGCGTTGACCCGGTGTAAGGGGGTGTCTTCGGAGAGGCCTCAATCCGTTGGTGAGCGATGCGCCGCCGACGCACCGGTGCACTAGGCGCGCGGCGGCGCATCGTGGCCAGAAATGAGGCATGCCGATGTCTGACAAGGGGCTGAGCGCGCCCGATCAAGCGTCCTTGCTTCGCGTGCCAAGGCCGGCCTTGCTGCCATCCCTTGCGGAGGCTCTTGGAGAGCGTCCAAGTGCGGACGAGGCCTTCCCGGTCGACAAGGCGGCGCTTCGGTTGCGCATTGCATTGCTGATGCTGACGATGGACGTCCTGTTCTTGTCAGCCAGCTATGGTGTGCTTGCATTGGTCCGCAGGCCTGGCCGACTGGTTTTTTCCGACACCCATATGGTGGCTTTGGTGTCACTGTTTCTGCTGATCGCGATCAACACCAAGGTTTATGGTTTCGAGGCCATCTCGAACTTCTCCACCAGTTTGCGCCGCGGGTGGGGAGCGTTGTCGCTTGCGCTGTTCATCATGGCTTCGGCGGTTATGTTGTTCGTTCCGCATGGAATATCCGCCATTGCCGGATTGGCGCTGCTTGCCCCCTGTGGAATGATCGGGCTGTTCGTCGTTCGTCGGTTCACGGCATGGCGCGCCCGTGCCCTGATGCCGGACGGCCCGACCAACAAATTGGTCGTTTGCGACGGCGTCGATCGAGCGGCAAAACCCGGCGAGTTCGTCGTGTGCGTTCGCGAAGCCGGCATCCAGCCCTCTATGGACGATCCGCTCATGCTGGATCGGATCGGCCGGCTGGCCCGCCGGGCAGACCGGATCGTGGTGTGCTGCCCGCCAGAACGGCGCGAAGCGTGGATCACCGCACTACGGGGCACGGGGGTCGACGTGGAATTGATCCTGCCGGAGCTTTGCGCGCTTCAGCCTCTCGGCTTGCAACATTTTGACGGCGCAACGACGATAATGGTAACCCGCGGTCACCTGAGCGCACGGGACAGAATGGTCAAGCGCGCGCTTGATCTTGGTGTGGCCATTGTGTTGCTGCCGGTGCTGCTGCTTGCCACGCTGGTCATCGCCGTCCTCATCAAGCTGGACGATGGCGGGCCAGTATTCTTTGTCCAGAAGCGGGTTGGCCAAGGCAATCGCCTGTTCAATCTCTACAAATTTCGAACCATGCGGGTCGGTCAACTGGACCGCGACGGCGCACAATCCACGCGCAGGGACGATGAGCGAGTGACGCCAATTGGCCGCATCCTGCGCTCATCGAGCCTGGATGAGCTTCCGCAGTTCTTCAACGTGCTCAACGGTGACATGAGCCTGGTCGGGCCACGACCGCATGCTTTGGGTTCGTTGGCCGGTGAGGCGCTGTTTTGGGAAGTGGACCAGCGCTACTGGCATCGTCACGCGGCAAAGCCGGGGCTGACCGGGTTGGCCCAGGTGCGGGGTTTCCGGGGGTCCACCGCCGCTTCCAGCGATTTGACGAACCGGCTGCAGGCGGATCTGGAATATGTCGCAAACTGGTCACTACGGCATGACGTGCGGATCATCTTAGCCACCTTTAGCGTGCTGGTGCACCGAAATGCTTATTGATGCAGTCTAAAAAGGTTCTCCATCTGAGCTAGTCGATCGCGTGAGGCGGGCTGCTGGCAACTTGTAATTAGGCGAAGTAATCCGGATAGGTTTTCCTGGGAAAAGCCACCCTTATCATACGCATAGAGCGCGATGCTTAAGCGTTTTTCCTTAGTGATAGGGCACTTGGATTCTGGCAGCGTTGCACCTGGCCATTCCTGACGGGATGGTCATTGGCGATTGCAGTGAATGCGCTCTGCGTCGCAAGTTCCAGGAGCGGCAAGATGGGCAGCAATGCCGTGGCTTCACTGTTTGCCACGCGAAGTTTGTTCGGTCGAACGGGTAGCGCGCCAGTATCGCTGACGAACATCGGTGCGCATCGGCGGTGGCGGGGCTCATGACGTGGCTTGTCCCTGTCGTGATGTTCGCGTGCCTTGTGGCTCCCTCGTGGGCGGAGGCGGAACCGGCGAACAGGGCTTCGCGCTTGCCGATGGGCGGCATCAATCTTGCGGGCGGAGAGTTCAACGCACGCCGCGCCCCAGGCGTCTATGGCAAGGACTATATCTACCCATCGGGCAAGACAGCTTCTCCGTTCGTGAACAGCGGAATGCAGATCGCGCGGGTACCGGTGCTCTGGGAGCGTATTCAGCGCGCTCCCGGAGGAGATCTGGACGCTGGCGAAATGGCGCGTCTTGATCGCGCATTTGCCCAGCTTGCGGGCTTCCGCCTGATTGTCCTCGATCTGCACAATTATGGACGGCTGCGCGGCAAACGCCTGGACCAGTGGGAGGGTGGTGCTGCCCGGCTTGCCGATCTGTGGGGCCGCTTGGCGACATATTACCGCGGCCATCCGCAGATCGCCTTCGGTCTGATGAATGAGCCGAACGGAATGTCGGCGCGCACATGGCGCGGGATGGTCGACCGCGCAGTTCAATCGATCCGGGGCACTGGCGCGCGAAACTTAATTTTGGTCCCTGGGAGCAACTGGACGGGTGCGCATAGCTGGACGCGTGGGGGCGCGGCCTCCAACGCCGCTGCCTTCGCCGACTTCAGCGACCCCGCCGGCAATTTCGCCTTTGAGATGCACCAATATCTCGACCGGGATCATTCCGGGACGAAGTCAGAGTGCGTCGATCCCGCCGCGGCAGCGCGCCGCCTGGAGCCCGCGACCCGCTGGCTGCGGCATCAGGGCCAGCGGGGCTTCCTGGGTGAATTCGGGGCGGCGGCCAGTGCCGAGTGTCTGGCTGCTTTGTCGTCGCTGCTCGGCGCGGTGCAGCGCGCGCCCGACGTGTGGCTGGGCTGGGCATATTGGGCCGGGGGGGATTGGTGGGGCAAATATCCGATGAATGTACAGCCCGCCGGGGACGGGCGGGCGAAGGCGCAGATGGCCGTGCTCAGCCGCTTCACTCGGGCACCCCAAAGATGAGAGCGCGGCACACATTTTGGTTCGCGGCCGTCGGCGTCGCGTTAGCAAGCGCCAACGCCTCGGCTCAAACCGTGCCGGATACGCTCGACGTGCGCGCAGCGGTGGTCTCCACCTTTGATACCAACCTGCTCCGCCTGAGCGAGGAGCGCGCGCCGGGCGACCGCGACGATGTTCGGGTCACCCCGCAACTGGACGTGAACATACGCCGTCTGATCGGCGGCCGGCACCAACTCACGATCGGCGGCACGGCCGGCTATGACTTCCACGGCCGCTACTCCTTTCTGGATCGAGAAAGGATCGATCTCGGCGCAGACGTGAACATCGTCCTGGGTGCGTTCTGCAATATCAGGCCAGGCGTACGCCTCAATTGGGGCCAGGCGCAGCTTTCCGACCAGGGCGTGATCGTCGGCAACACAGAGCGGCGAACCGATTATGAAATATCGCTAGCGTGTCGCCGACCGGCCGGCCTGTATCCCCGGTTCGCCGGACGGCTGACCCGGGTGACCAACAGTGCGGAGCGACGCCGGGTCTTCAACCTTAACGATGATTATGTCGAAGCGGGGCTCGGCTATTCGCTGCCGAGCGTCGGAGACGTGCTGCTCGTTGGAAGCTATGAGCGGTTCGACCGGCCGGTGCTCCGCGACATCGCGGACTTAAACGACCGGACGGAGACATACCGTGCCGGCCTTGAGTTCCGACGCGCTGTTGCACCGCGCATCTCCTTCAGAGCAGCCGCTTATTACCTCCGCGTTGAAACGGAAGATGACAGCTGGGCGAACTTCAGCGGGATGGGGTTCAGGGGCGGTATCGAATTTCGTCCCGCGCCATCGCTTGAGGCTGATATCCAGCTCTCTCGCGACATTGCCAATCAAAGCAACATTGCGACGGCCTATACCATTCAGACCGAAGCCAGGGCCAACGCCACCTACCGCCCGTCAACGCGCTCGCAAATCCGCTTGGGCGGGCGCTATCTGCGAAGGGCACTTCGCGGTCAGTTGATCGTCGACACTCCTTTCCCGCGCGAGCGGGATGCCACTTACGGGGTCTTCGCCGGCTATTCGTTCGACGTCACCGAGCGCCTGAGGGCAGGCCTTACGGCGCGGCATGAGCATCGTGACGCGCCGCTCAGCTTCTACCGCTTTTCATCAACGTCGGGGGCAGCCTCGCTGTCCCTTCGCTTCTGATTGGAGAAGTTACGATGCCTCTCCCGATCATGCTCCTGCTGCTTCTCGCGTCGCCCCAGCAAGTGGCGGCTGCGGCCGTACCAACCGGCGGCCCGGCCTCCGTCGCAGCCGATGCGGCTTACCGGCTGGGAGTGAATGACGAGCTGCAGATCTCCGTCTTTGGAACGCATCCCATCGACGTGAAAACGCGGGTGAAGGAAGACGGCAGCGTCACGGTTCCGATGCTCGGCGACGTGCCGGCCAGCGGGCAAACGACGCGTGAGTTTGCCGAAACCATCGCAAAGCGGCTGCGCAGCGGGAAGCTATACACCAATCCTGTCGTGAATGTCGAAGTGGTGAACTTCGTCAGCAATGCGGTAACGGTATTCGGCAGCCTGCAATCGCCGGGCATCTATCCGCTGGATCGACCTCTGACGCTTGCCATGGCGCTGGCCCGCGCGGGGGGCACCAGAAGCGATGCCGCCGATTACGTGATCCTGAAGCGCGCCGGTCGCCCGGATCAAAGGGTGCGCACGGATGATCCGGAAGGCCTCGGCCTCGCGCAGCCATTGGTCGCTGGCGACACGTTGTTCGTTCCGCCCGCGCCGATGATCTTTGTCTACGGGCAGGTCAACAAGCCCGGTCGAATTCCGCTGCGCTCGGATATGACGGTGATGCAGGCACTGGCCGAGGCGGGTGGACCGACATTGGCGGGCTCCCGGCGACGGGTCACGCTGACCCGGGGCAGCGTTTCGCAAAAGCGTGTCCCGCTGGATGCAAAGGTGCAGCCGGGCGACGTCTTCTACGTCAACGAAAAGCTGTTCTGAATGGCTATCGACCTGACCCATGCGTCCGGAACCTTGGCGCGGCTGCTGCAATGGCTGCGCCGGTTCGCGACGACATTGAACGGTCCGCAGCCAGTGCGACCGGCCATCCCTCAGGCGGCACCCGGTGCTGTGGCAGCAAAGGGGTCGCAGGTGCCGCGCCGTGAAACGCCGGGGGCACCGGCCCGGCCGATCCGCACCGCGCGTGAACTTGCCGGCATCACCGACCCTCGCCGGCAGGCGGTGAACGCCAGCTTCAACAGTACGCAGCCAATCGCCAGCCGTCGGGATCTATATGGGCGAACCCATATGCTGGAGGCGCTGTTTGAGGCTGTCGTGGATCGGCACCAGCACGCCTTGATCTACGGCGCACGCGGATCCGGCAAGACGTCCCTGGTGCGGGTCTTTGCCGATTACGCCGACCAGCAGGGCATGACGATCATTTACACCGCCTGCGAGCCGCAACAGAGCTTCGGCGCGCTGATGGCATTATACCTTGGCGACGTGCCGGACACGGCAGTCGCGCCGCGCGACCTCGCCGCCTTTCGCGAGCGCGCCCGGCTCATCGGGAAGAACAGCGGTGTGCGCGATGTGGTGGAGGCCCTGTCCTTCATCCGGCGTGGGCGAACCGTGTTCATCCTCGACGAATATGATCGCGTGACAGATCCAGAGGTGCGGGCCGAAACGGCCGCGCTGCTGAAGATGCTGTCGGACGCCAGCATCCCCGTGCAGATCATGCTGGTGGGCATCGCGCGCGACTTGCGCCACCTGATCAATGATCACCCGTCGTTGCGGCGGCACCTTTCTGCCTTCCCGCTAGGGCGGATCGACGCGCGCTCCGTACGCGAGATGATACAGAATGGCGGTCAGAAGATCGGCATCACGTTCGATGATGACAGCCAGCAGCTGATCCTCGATCTCGCTTGCGGCTCGCCCTATCATGCACGATTATTCTGCGCCCATGCGGTGTTGCGCACCCTGCGCGAGGGCAGGGAGCAGGTGTCGGGCGCGGCGGCGCTTGCCGGCATCGTCACTGCTGCCGAGGATTGGTCCCGCCTCAGCGGTGAGGACGCAGAACTCTTCCACGATCTCGTCAACGGCCCGCCCGGGGAGACGCACGCGCTTGCCGCGGTGGCACGACTGGCTGCTGTCGAGGATGTGGTGAGCCATGCCCGTTTGCATCAGCTGATCGGCGCTGACGCGACAATGGCGATTGCGCGTTTCGGCCCCGCGTTAGTGCCGGACGGAGCGGATTGCCACGTCTTCCGCGACAGCGTGGCGCCGCAATTCTTTCTCGGGATCCTTGCGACCCATGCCGCACAGGCGAGCGACCCGCACGATCAATCCCCCATCACGTTTTCTGCATCCAGATGAGGCGCCCGCATGCCCTTTCCTGATCTTTTGCGCGGCATCGTGCAGCGCTGGCGATTGATGCTGGCCATCATCGTCGGCACGGCAGTGCTGGCGGCTGTCTGGATCGCATTGACGCCCAGATCCTATGTCGCCTCTGCCAGTTTGCTGATCGATTCCAAGGTTCCCGATCCGGTGGGGTCCACGGGTGATCAGCCCTCCAAGGCTGGCACTGCGCTTGCCACCGAGGCGAAGATCGTCGCGAGTGCACCGATCGCCGCCCGTGTCGCGGCAATGATCGGGCAACTCAACGATCCCGCCGTCCGTCAGGCGTGGATGGAAGCGACAGGCGGAGTACAAAGCCTCCGTGGATGGGCGGCCAAGCGCCTGCTGGCTGGCTTGGAAGTCGTCACGAACTCCACCGATAACCTGCTGGTCATCAGATACACGTCGTCGGACGCAGCAAGGGCCGCACAGATCGCCAACGCCTTTGCCGCTGCTTACACGGCCGAGCGACTCGCCATGAGCACGGATCCGGCCCGAACCTATGCGTCATGGTTCGAACGGCGGATCGGGGAAGCCCGTCGGAAGCTCGAGGCGAGCCAGACCGCGCTCTCCGAATTTCAGCGCAAGCGCGGCATCATCTCCACCGGCTCGATCGACGCGGAGAGCACCCGGTTGGGAGAATTGTCGTCGCAGCTTTCCACTGCGGAAGCGCAGGCCGCCGACGCTCGCGCCCGCGCATCGGTCGGCGGCGCAAACCTCGCCGAAGTGCAGCAAAGCGCCGTTATTCAGGGCCTTCGGTCGCAGATCGCCACCAAGTCCGCACAGATCCAGGAGATGAGCAGCGAACTGGGTGCCAACCACCCGAATATGCGCGCCGCCAATGCCGAACTGGCAGAGCTTCGGGCGAAGCTTGGCAGCGAAACCGGCAAGACGTCGAGTGCGCTAGGCGCTGCGCAGGCCGCTTCCAACTCACGTGAGGCTCAGATCCGGGGGCTTCTGGCGCAGCAACGTGCGCGGATGCTGGCGCTTGCGGATGATCGAAGCACGCTGGAGGTGCTGGAAAGCGACGCCGCTTCCGCGCGGCGGGAATATGACGCCGTCATGCAGCAATTGGCCTCGATGCGGCTACGAAGCACGTTGCCGGCCACGAACGTGCGGGAACTCGACCGGGCGGAGCCGCCGCTGCTGCCCAGCAGTCCCGACATCGCAATCCGCTTCTTGCTGTCGCTGCTGTTCGGATTGCTGCTCGCTGTCGGCGTCGCGGCGGCACTGGAATTCCGTCGTCCCCGGGTCCGGAGCGTAGGCGCATTGCGGGCGCTCAGCGGCGCGCCTGTCCTCGGCGTGGCGCGAATTGGCGCCAAACCACCCTTGTTACCGGGAGCTCAGACGGCATGAGACTTCGTACTCTTGAGCCGAGTTACCGCTCTCACGGCGCGCCGCCCGGCGACGCCGACGATGAAGGTGAACGGACCGCACCTTTCGAGCTTGATACGCATGTGCCTGGCGGCAACGATCCGGTGGATACTCTGGCACAGGCCGCCCGCAACTTGCGGACGATGATCGCTGCGGCGCGGCTGAAGGACGGCCGACCACCGAAGTCGATCGTGCTGCTGAGCGCGGAGGCCGAGCCCGAAACCGCACTGACGGCCGGAAACCTGGCGATCGCAAGCGCTCGTTCGGGGTGGCGAACCCTGCTGGTCGACACCAGTAATGGCCAGGCCGTGCAGACGCGCTTGTTCCGTATCGAGCCGGGCGCGGCAGTGGCCCCGCTTGAGGAAGTGGCGGACCTCGGCGCCTTTGTTCAGCAGACCGCGGTGCCGGACCTGTTCCTGTTGTCGGTCGGTGGTGTGGAACAGTCGAACGTCGGCGGCACGGTCGACCCGCATCGCTTTCTCGAACCGCTGGTCGATGACTTCGATCTGCTGCTGATCGACGCCAGTCATACCAGTACCGATTGCCCGCTTTCCGAAGCTGCCGAGGCGGCCATCGTGGTGCTTCGCCAGGATCACTCCACGGTGAGTTGCGTGGGCGAAATGATCGGCCGCCTGCGCATGCAGGGCACGCCGCTGCTCGGAACGTTTCTGGTCGCCTGATCCGCCTTCGGAGGAGACGCATATGCGCATCGTTCATGTCGTGCGGCAGTTCGCACCCGGTGTCGGCGGGCTGGAAAACTATGTGCGGTGCCTGGTTCGCGAACAACGCCGCCAGGGTCATGAGCCGTCCGTGGTAACGCTGAACCGGCTGTTTGACGCGCCGGATATTCTGCTACCCGATCATGAGGTGATTGACGGGGTGGACGTTCACCGCGTGGCCTACCGCGGCAGCAAACGCTACCCGCTGGCGCCAGGCGTGCTCCGTCATGTGCGCGACGCGGACCTTATCCATGTCCATGCCGTGGATTTCTTCGCGGATTTTCTGGCCCATGCCGGCTTCATCCACCGCAAGCCGATGGTGCTCAGCACGCATGGCGGCTTCTTCCACACGCCTTACGCGCACGGGCTGAAGAAATGGTACTTCAAGCACATCACTGGCCACGCGCTAAAGGGCTATGGCGCAGTGATCGCGTGCAGCCATGCCGATGCAGCGTTGTTCGAACCGATCTGCGGTGATCGCCTGGTCACGGTAGAGAACGGGGTTGAGATCGACCGTTTTTCGAACATCGCCGCGCCGGACGCCAAAACCATCATCTCCTTCGGACGGCTTGCGCCAAACAAGCGACCCGATCTGCTGTTGCAGTGGTTCGCCCGCGTTGCAGAGATTGATCGCGAATGGCGCCTCATCATTGCCGGTCGACCGATGGGGGTGGAGCCGGATGATCTAACGCAACTGGCACGAAGGCTGGGCATCGAGAGCCGGGTGGAAGTGCATGCGCTCCCCGACGATGCACACCTGCGAGCGCTCATCGCAAGCGCCAGCATATTTGCTTCAAGTTCGGCGTTCGAGGGGTTCGGTCTTGCGGCGGTGGAAGCAGCCGCAGCAGGCCTTTACCCGATCCTCAGTGATATACCGGCGCATCGACGCACGCGGGACCGGCTTCGTTTCGGCGATCTGATCGATTTCGAGGATCCTGCCAGTGCCGCCGAGTTCTGCCGGCGCCACGCTGCGGGAGCGTTGCGCCCGCCATCAGCCGACGCGCGTGGCGGCGCGCTCGCCACCTTCACTTGGCCCTATACGGCCGAATGTATCGACTCGGTCTATAAGGAGCTGCTGGGGCAGGAGCGCCGCTGGATCGGCGGAATCGCCGTACAGGCACTGGACGAGCCGCGGGCGATCGCTCAGCTGGAATCGATCGTGGACCGGCACGAACCCAAGGTGGTGTCCTTCTGCAACGCCCATACGGTGACGACGGCGCGTGATGACGGGTCTCTGGTCGCGGCCATGTCGAAGGCGTTGGTGCTGAACGATGGCGTTGGACTCGATATCGCCAGCCGCATTCTTTACGGCAGCCGCTTCCCCGCCAATCTCAACGGCACTGACCTGCTGCCGTCGTTTCTTGCCCATGCCGATAGGCGGCTGCGCGTCTATCTGGTGGGAAGCGCGCCTGGAATCGCGGCGCGTGCTGGTCGCGTGCTGATGCGCCGTTATCCGCACATTGATGTGGTGGGCAGCGCTCACGGCTTCTTCGGTCTGGAGGACGAGCCGGAACTCCGCAATCGGATCAGGCATGCCGCACCCGATGTCGTGCTGGTGGGCATGGGGCAGCCGTATCAGGAAAATTGGGCGGCGCGGAACGTGGAGGCGCTGCGAATGCCGGTGATCTGCGTCGGCGGGTTCATCGACTTCACGGCAGAGGCTACGCAGCGAGCGCCGGAATGGGTGCGGGCAGCGCGTCTGGAGTGGGTTCATCGCGCGCTCAGCGATCCCCGCCGCCTGCTTCGCCGCTACACCATCGGCAATGCCCGCTTCCTGATCGGATTGGTGCGGGAAGCGGCAGCGGGGGTCCATCATGTCGACCCTCGTAACTGGCGTATGCCCGAACGCTCGCCCGAGACTGTGACCAGCAGAGCCTGATCATGGTGGCGTCGCGAAGCAATGGGGGAGCGATGCCCGCGGCGCCCGCTCCGGAGGCGGCGCGAAGGCGTGTGCTTATCGTGTCCCGCCACGATTATCGTACTGGCCGCCGGGCCAGCATCCACTTTCTGGCCGAGGCCATGGCCGCGCAGGGCCACGATGTGCGTTTCGTCTCTGTGGGGTTCAGTTGGCTGTCCCATCTGCGAAAGGATCGGCGCTGCGCCTTTGCCGATCGGGCCAATCAATGGGAGGAACGCGACGGCGTTAAAGCGCTGCTTTGGAAGACGCCGTGGCATGCCGTGGACCTGCCGGGTATCGGAGCGCAGGTCGGCTGGCTCTATGACTTCTGGTCCCTTCTTCCGGGTCGGCAGCTGGACGAGGCCGCGGCCGATGCGGACACAATCATTGTTGAATCGGGCATTGCTCCTGTACTGATCCGCCGGTTGCGGGCGCATGCTCCCAGGGCAACGCTGGTTTATCGCGCGGCCGACCTTCTCGACACCGCTGGTGTTCATCCGCGGGTGCAGCGCATCTTGGAGCGCGACGCGGCCAGCATCGACCTGATCGTCGTCGTCGCGCGCGAGATGCTCCCGCACTTTGCGCATTTTCCAGGTCGAAAGTTACTGATCAGGCATGGCGTCGATCGCGCGCAGATCGAGGCGGCGACACGAAGTCCCTACGCCGGTGGGCGCAATATCGTCTCGGTAGGCTCCATGCTGTTCGACGCCGAAGCCGTGAGCGTTGCCGCTCGTGAACTGCCGGACTGGACGTTTCACTTGATCGGCGCACCCGCTGGCCAGTTTGGCCCGAACGTTAGGCAATATGGCGAGATGCCGTTCGCAGATACGCTGCCGTATCTGCAGCATGCCGATATTGGCCTGGCGCCATATCTTCCTGGTCCTGCAGCGGAATATCTCGCCGACAGCAGCCTGAAGCTGCTGCAATATGGTGCTCTCGGTCTGCCTGCCGTCTGCCCCCACTTCGCCCTCGACGGCAGCGCGCTGCGGTTCGGGTACGATCCTGCGCGCGCGGAGAGCCTCGTGGCCGCGGTGAGGATGGCGGCAGATGCGCCACATCAGGCCCAGCCTGTTCCCGGCTGGGATGACGTTGCTCGGCAGCTGATGGAGGCAATCCATGGCTGAGCAGGCGGAACAGGGCAGCGTCAACATTCAGGCCGCTTGCGCGATCCTGCTGGCCGCAACCGTGCTGTTCAATCCCGCGCTTGCCCTCGCAGGAGCCATTGGCCTTCCACTCAGCGCGTCGCTGGTGGCATCAACGCAGGCGCTGATCGTTGCGGGCGCGCTGATCCTTGGAATGGCGCAGCCGAAGGCGCCGCCTTATGGCTGGATCGCGGCGGTGCTGGGGCTTCTGGCAATCAGCGCGCTTACCGGCGCTGTCCGGTCGCAGTTCGATGCCAAAAGCCTTGGCGATGTGCTGCTGGTGCCAGCCTTCATCATGCTCGGCGCGCGGCTCACCCCCCGAAGGTTGATCGTCACCTTGGTCATGTTGCAGGCCCTGGTTCTGATCGTTGGCATTTGGGAGGTAGCGGACCCGGAGGGGTTCGGCGCGACGTTCAAGATCGCGGAATATTACGTGCGTACTCGCGGCTTTTCCGAAGCGGACTTCTGGGCGGGCGGAGATCTGTTCATCAGCTCGGAACGTCCACAAGGCCGGCTGCTGCTCGCGGGGTCGGGGCTGCACCGCGGGTCATCGCTGTTTCTGGAACCGGTGTCGCTGGGAAATTGGTCAGTTGTCGTGGCAATCGCCACGGCAGTGCTGTGGTCGCGGCTCAGCGTTCTGCTCCGGACAGGGCTGATCGTTTCCACGCTGATGCTGTTGATCATCTGTGACGGCCGGCTCTCGCTCAGCGTCTGCCTGATGCTGCTCGCCTTTCTTCCGATCGCACGACATCTGCCCGAACGGTTCAGCGTCCTCTACCTGCCGGGGTGTATCCTGGCGCTCGTGCTGGCGGCGCGATTTGGCCTCCTGATCGACACCGGCGACACGTTTGCGGGGCGGTTGCGGTACGCAGTGGATGCTTTCGGCCGCCTCAACATCGATCACCTGCTGGGGATAAGCAGCAAGCGCGTGGGGATGGAGGATGCGGGGCTGGCCTATTTCGTCGTTCGCCAATCGATATTCGTGGCGGTTGGCCTGTGGCTGCTGCTGACGCTGACGAGCCTGGGAGACGATCGCGCCGGCCGGATCTGCAAACATGGCTTCATGCTGTTCGTCGTGCTTTGCCTGCCGATCAGCAACGCGCTGCTGTCGATCAAGACCGCTGCGTTCATGTGGGCCGTTTACGGCTTCTGCTACGGTCAGGCGAGGCGCCGTGCCGCGCCCGCGGGACTGGGCGCCCCGGCCAGTACAGGCGACGATCCCCCCACGTTGGATCCTCCGATCATCATCGGCGCGCGCGGCTGGGCGAGCGGGCATGGCTGAGGTGCCCGCCGGCCGAGCCGCGGCGCGGGGAGCAGCGGTGCTTGGGGCATCGCAAGCGGTGCGGATCGTCACCAGCTTTGCCTCCAGCATCTTTGTCGCCCGATTGCTTACACCCGCCGACTACGGCGTGATGGCGATGGTGGCGCCGGTAATGGGGTTCATCCTGATCTTCCAGAACCTTGGGCTCAATCAGGCGGTGATCCAGCGCCCGGTCCTTTCGGCCAGCGAGGCCAACGGCATCTTCTGGCTGAACATCCTTGGCACACTCGCCATCGCCTTGCTCTTCATCCTGATCGCGCCGCTGGTCGGTATGTTCTACGGGGATCAGCGCGTGACCGGGCTGATGGCGGCGAGCGGCCTTTCCGTCATCGCCACCGGCGTCGCCGCGCAACACCTCGCGCTGCTCAACCGGCACATGCGTTTTGCCGCACTCAGCGCCGTGGAAACGGTGAACGCCCTCGTCGGCCTGTTCGCCACCATTCTGCTCGCTTGGTGGCTGCGCAGCTATTGGGCGCTTTTCTTCGGCACCCTGGCGGGCGTCGTGGCAGGCAGCATGCTGGCATGGTGGTGCGAGCGCTGGCGACCCTCGCTACGGCGCCTCGATCTCGCGGCCACTCGGCCGATGCTATCGATGGGCGCCGACATCACCGGCTTTAACCTGCTCAACTTCATTTGCCGGAACCTGGACAATCTGTTGATCGCGAAGCGCTGGGGCGCAGGCGAACTCGGCCTTTACGACCGCAGCTACCGGCTGATGCTGATGCCGCTGCAAACCATCAACCAGCCACTGGGCAAGGTGATGCTGCCCAGCCTCAGCCGGGCGCTGGACCGGCCGGAGGCGTTTCGCGGTATGTATCTGCTCGCAGTTCGCGCGCTGGTGCTAACGATCGTGCCCGGCGCCGTTGCGCTTTCGGCATGCAGCACGACCGTGATGGTGTTGTTATTGGGCGAACAGTGGCGCTCCGCTGGCCCGATCTTCGCCTGGCTGGCGCTTACCGCTGCCATTCAGCCGGTGTCCAACGCTACCGGATGGCTGTTCATCAGCAGCGGCCGTACGCGCCCGATGGTACGGTGGGGCGTCATCTCCGCCGTGATGACGGTAGCCAGCTTCATTATCGGCCTTCCCTGGGGCGCGACCGGCGTTGCTGCCGCTTATGCCATGTGCGAGCTGGGAAGGATCCCGCTGCTGTACCGCATGGCGACCCGCGACACGGCGGTCTCGGCGCAGGATCTGTACGCCGTGCTGATGCCGTCGCTGCTTGGCGCGGGCATGGCCGTGATGGTTGTTCAGGCGATGCGCAATTCGCTTGATCCGCTGTCGCTGCTCGGTGTTGCCATCCTACTCGCCTATGCCTTGGCGACACTCGCGCAACTGACGACCGCGGAGGGGAGGGCTGGGCTCGCCCGACTGGCGGAGCTGGCCCGAAGCGCGGCGAGCCGTACCGGGGGCCGACCTGCCGCCGACTATGGCGGCTGACCAGCGCCGCGCCTCTTTCGGTTAAGCCGCCGCGGTACGCCTGGCGAGCAAGCGGGCGAATGCCTCGCGCGGGCCATGGGCGAGCGCCAGTGCGACGCTGAGCTCCAGATAGCGCCACCGCGCATCTGCATGGGCACGGCGGATGCCAAGGATCGTGGTGCGCAGCTCGCGTCGCATCGCCGGCGGCAGCCCGCGCCCGTGCCGATCCATGAAGCGGGCGATCCCATCGGCGCGGCGAAGCGAGGGCGTGGCGATGCGCTCGCCGGTATGTTCGCGCCAATGGGCGAGCGGCGCCGGCACGACCGCATAAGTGGCGCCATGCTTGATCAGGCGGATGAACAGATCCCAGTCGTTGAAGACGGTCATCTCGGGATCAAAGCCGCGGACGGCGCAGAACAGGTCCGCGCGGATGAGGAAGTTGCTGCCCGTCATCGAACTGCGGTGAGCCAATACGGTGGAGGCGGTTAAGCCCTCGGGGCTGGCTCGGACAACCGGCGCATGACCGGCTTCGTGCCGCACGAGGCCAGACAGGACAAGAGGCGTGCCGGCGCTTGCTGGGCTTGCGAGCTGCTCCAGAAAGTTCGGCATCCAATCGTCATCGTCGTCGAGAAAGGCGAGCCAGTCCCCGGCGCTAACAAAGGCGCCGAGGTTTCGGGATCCGCATGCGCCCGGGCACGCGCTGTTGCGGATATAGCGAATCGGAACCGCGCTGGAGGCAGCGACTCGTTCCGCCACCATTCGGGTGGCCGACTCGTCGGCATCGTCGACGATGATGATTTCGTGCGCAGGGCGGGCCTGCGCGAGCACGCTTTCCACCGCGCGAGAGAGAAGGTCCGCGCGGCGATGTGTGGGGATAACGACGCTGATCTTCATGGTCGCTCCCGTGATCGCAAGAAGGTTCTGCCCGGAACCATGCTACAACGCCGACCCGCCCTGTCCATTTTCCATATTACCTAGCGAGGATTACGTAGTTGCCACCACTGCAAAGCGAGGGGCAGTATTTCCTGTCGCTTAAAGGACGCGTTCTCATGGCTCATCTGTTCTCCGCCATTGCTGTTTCCGAATCTCGAGCAATCCTGTTCTTCAACAGGCGTGCTTCGATCGGTCGGTGAGCAACCGTTCGATTGGAATGGTGCGAAGGTCATCTGTCCTGAGCGGCGGAAATCTCGCCCTGTACCGGCAAAACGCTAGTTATCAATCAACAACCTGTCGTCATGAACTGGGACGGGCGGCCGCAATTACTCAGTGTCGACCTGCAAGCGCGAGCGGCTGGCAGGGTTGCGTACAATAACCCATCGGAAATGAGGAGTATTGAACCCGGTTCATTTCGGGTCGTGTGCCGTGCTGGGAATAGAGGCTCTGTAATACCTTTGATATGAACCCAGTTGTTGAAATATATGTAAGTTCAGCTAGGTAGAGGTCAGAAAAATAAGGTCGCGCCGTTCACAGGTGCTGCCGGAGGATGCTCCGGCCGTCGGGTACAAGGCTTCGGTTTGTCGGGGCGTACTCTGACGTTGGAGGAGGGGCTTGATGCTGGGCTTGCTCGGCAAGGCGGAGCCGCGAGCTTCGGCGCGTAGCTCTGCACTGTCTTCATTGTTCGGGCGGGGAATCCTCCGCAACCGGGCGCTGTCTTCTGCGGCACCAGCACGAGCGGGCGTCGTGGGCCAGCTGTTTACGGACTCGCTGAAGATACGGCGGATGCTCGGCGTTGCCGGGCTGCTCTTGGTCGCCACTGCTGGACGCTTGCTGCTTGGTCCATCCCTGCCCGGCAACATCTATTACGTATTTTACGTTATTGCCGGTTTGCTTGCGTGGTGGCTCGGCGGCGTCAGGCTCGCGCTTCTCACGGTGCTGGTGTCCGTCGCCATCAACGCCGCGTTTCTTCGCGAGTGGGAGGATGTCAGCCGCGAAGGCGCGCCGCTGACCTTGCTGTTATTGTGTTCGGTCGCGCTTGGTCTTGTTGGCATTCGCGCCATTCTGCAGCGCGGCGAGGCGGAGTCGGAGGCCAATCGGCTGACGCGAGCAGCGCTGGAACTGGAGCTGCTGCTGGATAGTGCGGCCGATGTCGCCATCTGCATGCTCGATCCATCCGGGCGCATCGTTCATTGGAATCAGGGTGCCGCTCATGTTCTGGGCTGGCGCGACGGAGAGGCGATCGGCCGGGATCTTTCGCTTTTCGCGCCGGGCACGAACCCGCATGCCGCGCAAGTGTGGCTGGCACGCGCTCGCGAAACCGGGCGGCACGAGAAGTCCGGCGAATGCCAGCGGCGCGACGGGACGCGTTTTCCCGGTCAGCTGACGATCACTTCGATCGGCGATGCGGAGGGAAATCATCGCGGCTTCGGTGTCGTCATCCGCAACGTCACCGTGGAGCTTCAAATCGAACAGGCGGTGCGGCTGCGTGAGAACCAGCTTCGCTTCATCCTCGCGGCGGTGCCGGACGCGACTATCCTCCTCGACGATCAGGGCTATATCCAGCTGTTCAGCCCCGCTGCCGAGCAGATGTTCGGCTATGACGAAAAGGCAGTGATCAATCAGCACGCCTCCATGCTGCTGTGCGAGCAATGGCATTTCGAAGTCGCCAATTTCTTCGCCGATACGACCGAACAGCTGCCAGAGTCGCAGACCACCACGCGGCGCGTGTTCGCGCAGCGGGTGGATGAAAGCACGTTTCCCGCGCAGCTGACGATCGGCACCGCGTCCGCCGGCTCGCGGCGGCTCTACACCGTGTTCGTCCGCGACCTGACCGAGCAGGAAAAGACCCGCGCGATGGTGGAATCGCTGCAGATGGAGGTCCTGCACGGCGCCCGGCTGACCGCGATGGGCACCATGGCATCAACGCTGGCGCACGAGCTAAACCAGCCGATGACCGCCATGGCCAGTTACATCGAGGGGTGCCGGCGATTGCTGGCCCGCTCCAGTGAGCCGCACGACCCACGTATTGACGTTGGGCTGGCGGCCGCCGCCAAGGAAGCGGTACGGGCTGGCCGCTTTATCAGCCACCTGCGCGAATTCGTGTCGCGAGGCGAAACCTTGCTGGCGGTGGAACAGGCGAACGAAGTCATCGCCAGTGGCCTGTCGCTGGTGACGGGGGTGGTGAAGGAAGCGCGCGTAACACTGGATTTCCGCCAGGGGCCGCCCGCCGAGATCTTCGCCGATCGCGTGCAGATCCAGCAGGTCGTCGTCAATCTGGTCCGCAATGCGGTCGAGGCGATCCGCCACGGCGATGCGCGCCTGATCACCGTCAGCGTCGAGGCGCGGCCGGAGGAGGTCGAGGTGCGGATCGACGATTGCGGCGCCGGCTTCCAGCCGGGAATGGCCGAGCAGCTGTTTGACGCATTCGTGAGTACGAAACGCAACGGACTTGGCGTTGGCCTGTCGATCTGCCGCACGATCGTGGAGGCGCATGGGGGGCGCATCTGGGCGTGCCCGTCGCCATGTGGCGGCGCCAGCTTCCGTTTCACCTTGTGCCGAAAAGTGGGGTATGCGCATGGAGAGTAAATTGGTTCACCTCGTCGATGACGAGGAGGAAGTCCGGGCGGCGACTGCCTTCATGCTGGAGGCTGATGGATATGCCGTTCGTAGCTGGCGCAGCGCCACGGCCTTTGTCGATGCCTTGGCGCGGATCGATCCAGGATGCGTGCTTCTCGACATCCGGATGCCCGACATCAGCGGGCTGGAAGTGCAGCAGCAGCTGAAGCAGGCGAGCGTCAACCTGCCCGTGATCGTCCTCACCGGTCATGGCGATATCACTGTCGCGGTGAAGGCGATGCGGGCGGGAGCGCTGACCTTCCTGGAAAAGCCGCCCGAGCGCGAAGCGCTGATGGATGCGCTGACCGAAGGGTTCGATCGACTGGCCGATGCATCCACCGCGGCTGCCCGGGAGGAACAGGCGCGGCGCCTGATTGCCCGGCTCAGCGAGCGGGAGCGTGACGTCCTTGGCGGGCTGACGCGCGGTTTGCCCAACAAATATATCGCGTACGACCTCGACATCAGCCCGCGCACCGTGGAGATCCATCGCGCGAATCTGATGTCCAAACTGGGCGTGCGCAGCCTTTCCGAAGCCTTGCGGATTGCGTTCTCGGCTGATTTCGGCCGCACCAACGAAGGACGTCCGCAGCAGGGCAATCCACGCTGAGCCACCTGAAGCCTCCACGCGCGGGCGCAGATCCCCGCGCCACACGCCACTTCCATCCGCAACAACGTACGCATTTGACCGAAGCCGAACTGCATACCCGACCCTGCTAGAACCGGCGCCACGGCCGGGTCCGGGTAACCCGGTCGCCGGCAGTCACGCGCCCCAGGCCGCGACAGCCGGGGGACGTGGGCACGTCGGGCAGGGGGACAATCGAGAATGCGCATCGTGATGATCGGCACGGGCTATGTCGGCTTGGTGTCTGGGGCCTGTTTCGCCGACTTTGGTCATGACGTGGTCTGCGTCGACAAGGACGAAGCAAAGATCGCGCTGCTCGAGAGCGGTGGCGTGCCGATCTACGAGCCGGGGCTTGAGCAGCTGGTCGCCACCAACGTGGCGGAAGGGCGGCTTTCCTTCACCACGGATTTGTCTGGCCCGGTTGGCGCTGCCGATGTGGTGTTCATCGGTGTCGGCACACCGGCTCGTCGCGGGGACGGGCATGCAGACCTTTCCTATGTCTATGCGGCGGCGCGGGAGATTGGAGCGGCGCTTCGCGGCTTCACCGTCGTGGTCACCAAATCGACGGTCCCGGTCGGTACTGGCGACGAGGTCGAGCGGATCATCCGCGGCGTGAATCCCGGTGCGCAATTTGCGGTGGCATCCAACCCCGAATTTCTGCGTGAGGGCGCAGCCATTGAGGATTTCAAGCGCCCGGACCGGATCGTCGTGGGAGTGGAGGACGAGAGCGCACGCCAGGTGCTGGAGGAGGTGTACCGCCCGCTTTACCTCAATCGCTCGCCCGTGCTGTTCACGGCACGCCGCACCAGCGAGCTGATCAAATATGCCGCCAATGCCTTTCTCGCGATGAAGATCACTTTCATCAATGAGATTGCGGATCTGTGCGAAGCAGTAAGTGCCGACGTGCAGGATGTCAGCCGTGGCATCGGGCTGGACAATCGGATCGGCACCAAGTTCCTCCATGCCGGGCCGGGATATGGCGGGTCCTGTTTTCCGAAGGACACGCTGGCGCTGGTAAAGACCGCGCAGAGCTACGGCTCCCCGGTGCGGCTGATTGAGACCACCGCCGCAATCAACGATGATCGCAAGAGGGCGATGGCCGGCCGCGTGATCGCCGCGGTTGGGGGCAGCGTGCAGGGCAGGACGATCGGCTTGCTCGGCCTCACGTTCAAGCCAAACACCGACGATATGCGCGATGCGCCGTCTATCGACATCGTTCGGGGGCTGATCAGCGCCGGGGCGCGGATCCGCGCTTATGATCCCGAGGGGATGGAGGCAGCCCGCGCCATGCTGCCAGAGGTGACCTATGTCGACAATGCCTATGCGGTGGCAGACGGTGCCGCCGCCGTGGTGCTGGTAACCGAGTGGAACCAGTTCCGCGCGCTTGACCTTTCACGGTTGCGCGAACGCATGGCGTCACCGGTCCTTGTTGACCTGCGCAATGTTTATCACGCCGATGAGGCGGAACGGGCCGGCTTCTACCACGTCGGGATCGGCCGCCCCTTGCGTCCGGTCGAGCAGGCGCGTGCCGCTGAGTGAAGTGGCGCGCAGGCTAAGGCTTGGCGGCGTGCGTGATCCCGCGGGATCGCAGTGAGACCAGGCCGGTAAGCTGGCAAGTAAACGCTGAAAAACTTGGCGGGCTACGATCGGTCGGTAGTTTTTTGCCGCTGACCGGCGCCCGCGAAGTTTGCTGCCGCCCTATAATTGGAATACTTAGGAAACGCAGCATCGTCCGGCCAAGGTTGTGGCTGCCAAATTCCACATGAAATTACAGCATTGGCGCGCCGAAATGCAGCGTTGCGCGCCATTTATGTCCGGATTGGACATCCAAAGTGCACCTAGCAGAGCACGGCTTACGTAAACTTGTATGTAAGAACGCGTTGAAGGCTCTGCGCCATCTTCCTCTCCGCGGCGGCTAGTGCCGCCGGAACAGGAGGATGACATGGCTGACATTGAACATTCGCGCTCGACGTTCGCGGCTCGCCTGCTGAGCCGCACTGTGCTGAGTTCGCCGATCTTGCTGGCGGTGCTGTCCGCCCAGCAGGCCCAAGCTCAGCAACGCGTGGTCAGCGCCTGCTCGGGCGTCAGTCTGCCGCGCTCGGCAGTGACCGACATTCTGACACCGGTGATCACTGGCATCGCCTCGCCGGTGGAAACGACGGTGAACGGGATCCTCGATATCCCACTGCTTGGCGCGCTGCTGCCAGATCTCAGCCTTAACGCGACGGGCCTTCTCACCCAGGCGGCAAGCGGGGCGCCGATCACGCTTCAGGTTCTCGCCACCGACGGCACCGTTGTGGCGCCGAGCGACCAGTGCCGGCTCACCTCCGATTCTATCACCCTCGACACGCCGGCCGGCGTTGCGATCGGCGGGAACCAGATCACTGGCCTTGGTGCCGATGGCGCGGCAGCGTTCGCCAGCGACATCAACGCCATTGCTTTCGGCAACAATGCCCGGACGGAAGCCGGCGCTTTGGGCAGCGTGGCGCTTGGCACCAACAGCAGCGTCACGGCTGCGAACAGTGTCGCCTTGGGCGCAGGCTCGATCGCGGGCCGGGGCGCCTTGGCCAATTACACCGCCACCGGGCTTACCGGCGCACAGAATTCCGCCGGTGAAGTTTCGATCGGGGCTCCCGGTGCCGAACGCCAGCTGACGAACGTGGCACCCGGCACGGCGCCAACCGACGCAGCAACGGTGGGTCAAGTCGATGGCGTTGCATCGCAGGTCGCGGCATTGGGCGCCACGGCGGTGCAATATGACGGCGCCGCCCGCGATCGCGTGACGCTTGCCGGCACAGACGGCACCGTGCTCGCGAACGTCGCGCCCGGAGCAGTCACGGCGGCCTCAACCGAAGCGGTGAACGGCAGCCAGTTGTTCGCAACGAATGCGCAGGTCGCGGCGAACACCGCCGCGATCGCGGGGCTCGGCAACGGATCGGCCGGTGCCGTGCGTTATTCCAACCCGGACAATCCCACGGTTCCGAACGGCGGTACGGTCACCGATGATGCCACCCTTGCCGGTGCGAGCGGTGGTCCTGTCGGCCTCCACAACGTGCGCGGCGGTACCCTCGCGGCCGGATCCACCGATGCGGTGAATGGGGACCAGCTGTTTGCAACCAATCAGGCGGTGGCTGCCAATACCGGCGCAATTACCGATCTGGACGGGCGGGTGACCACCAATGAGGCAAATATCGCCAATCTGACGACCGGCGTGGCGAACAACACAGCCGCGATTACCGATCTGCAGAACACGGTCGCCGGCACCAATACAAACGTCACCAACCTGACGAATCAGGTGAACGCGAACACCAACGATATCGCGACCATCAACAACAGCCTGGCGAACCAGCCGCTGCGCTATGCCGATGCCGCCACGCCGACCACGCCGAATGGCGGCACGGTCACGGACGATGCGACGCTGGCCGGGGCGAGCGGCGGGCCGGTGGGTCTGCGCAACGTGCGCGCAGGTGCTTTGGTCGCCGGCTCGACCGACGCGGTGAACGGCGATCAGCTCGCCACCACCAATGCTCAGGTGGCAGCCAACACCACCGCGATTACCAACTTCAGCAATCTGGTAACCGGAAGCGCAGTCAGCCCCGTTCAATATAGCAATCCGGATAACCCGACCGCCCCGAACGGCGGCACGCTGACCAACGACGTGACATTGGTGGGAGCAAATCCCGCCGCGCCGGTCGCGCTGCACAACATCGCCGGTGGCGCGGTTTCGGCGACCTCTACCGATGCCGTGAACGGGCAGCAGCTTTATGCTGTGTCCACCCAGGCAGCCAACAGCATCCAATATGATCGTGATGCAGCCGGCGCGCGGACCAACAGCGTGACCCTGGCTGGCGCGGACCCGGCAGCAGCGGTGGCCCTGAACAACGTGGCGGCAGGCACCGTTGCGGCTGGTTCAACCCAGGCGGTGAATGGCGGGCAGCTCTATGCCACCAATCAGGTGGCGCAGCAGGCAGCGACGCTGGGCGCGAACTCGGTCCAATATGATCAGGGGCGCACCTCCGTTACGTTCAACACCACTGGCAGTGCGGTGGTGCTGCGCAACGTGGCGGCCGGCACATCGGCCACTGACGCGGTCAACGTGGGTCAGTTGCAGAGCGGCCTGCAGGGCGCGGTGAACCAGGCTAATTCGTACACGGACACCCGGTTGAGCCAGGCATTGTCGTCGATGAACTTCAACCTGCGTGAAGTACGCCGGGATCTCAGCGCCGGTACCTCGTCCGCGCTGGCGGCGGCCGGGCTGCCGCAAGCCAACGAGCCCGGGCGTTCCATGGTCGCGGTCGGCGGCGGCACCTATCGCGGCCAGACTGCGCTCGCGATCGGTGCCTCTACCTTCCTCAACGACGGCCATTCGATCTTCCGCATCGGCGCCTCGATCGACAGCCAGGGTTATGGCGGTGCGAATGCGGGCTTCGGCTATCAGTTCTAAGCCGAAGACCGCTCGGCCGGGGGACGTCTGCAGCCATGGGCGCCTCCCGGTCACCAATTTTCGGGCCGGGCCGGTAAAGGTCTGATTTTCATGGGCCCTTTCCCTGCATGGCGCGTTACCGCGGCATGACGGGGAAATTGGCGATGGCGCAACGACGCCGCATGATGGGGGCAGATCTAGCGGCGGTGGCGGGCGACGGCCAAGGGCAGGGTGCATGAGCACCCCCCAATGGCTGTCGGTCGCTGTTCTTACCGGCATGATGGGGCTCTTTATCTGGGGCCGCTTCCGCTACGATGTCACGGCAATCCTGGCGCTGCTCGCCGCGCTCGCGGTCGGCATTGTGAAGCCGGAAGATGCCTTCTCCGGCTTTTCTGACGACATCGTCATCATCGTCGGCTCCGCGCTGGTAATGTCCGCGGCGATGCAGCGTTCGGGCCTGATCGAACGCGCGCTGGCCTTTGTATCGCGGCGGATCAAGCGGGTACGGTCTCAACTGATGCTGCTGACGGCATCCGTGGGCGTGGCATCGGCCCTGGTGAAGAACGTCGGGGCATTGGCGATGCTGATGCCTGCCGCGTTTCAGATGGCGAAGAAGAGCGAAGCGAGCCCGTCCGTCTTCCTGATGCCCATGTCCTTCGCCTCCCTGCTCGGCGGGTTGATGACGCTGGTCGGAACATCACCGAACATCATCGTCAGCCGCGTGCGGCAGGACATGACGGGGCAGCCGTTCAGCATGTTCGATTACCTGCCCACCGGGCTCGGGCTGCTGATCGTCGGGCTGATCTTCTTGCGGTTCGGCTATCGCTTGCTGCCGCGGGATCGCCGCGCCACCGCGACGATGGGCGATGCGCTCGACATCAGCGGCTACGTGACCGAGGCGAGCATTGCGGAGGGCTCACCGGCGATCGGCGAGACGGTGGGTGCCTTCCTGGAGCGGCACGAGCGGGAGGTGAATGTCACCAACCTGCTTCGCGCCGGCATGCGCACGGTGCCGGCGCACCATGTCGAGCTCCGCGAAGGCGACATCCTGATCCTGGTGGGTGAGCCAGATGCGCTGGAACGCGCCATTGCCGCCGACAGCCTGGTGCTGGAGGGAGAGCATCGCGAGCTTTCCGGCGAACAGGAAGGCGACGAGATCGGCGTGATCGAGGGCGTGATCGGGGCCAATTCGGTGCTGGTCGGCCAGACGGCGGGAAGGCTGCGGCTGCAGGAGCGCTACGGCGTCAACCTGATCGCGCTGTCGCGCGCCGGCGAGCGGCTGGCTCGCCGGCTCGGCCGAACGAAGCTGGCCGCGGGCGACGTGATCGTCCTTCAGGGCTCGCTCACCCGTCTGCCGGATCGGTTGCAGGACCTCGGCGTGCTTCCCCTGGCTGAGCGGACGCTGCGCCTCGGCAGCAGCGGGCGCAGCTGGCTGCCGCTGATCGTGCTGGCGGCAGCGATGACCGCCACGGCGCTTGAACTGGTGCCGGTGGCTGTGGCCTTCTTCGCCGCGGCAGGGATCGTCGTGGCGACCGGCGCGCTGCCCACACGCGAGGCATATCAGGCCGTCGAATGGCCGATCCTGATCATGCTCGGCGCGCTGATCCCCGTCAGTGACACGTTGCGGACAACGGGCGCGTCAGACCTGATCGCGACCGGTCTGGCGAGCGTTGCGACCAGCCTTCCGGCGTGGGGCGCGGTGGCGCTGATCATGGTGGCAGCGATGGCGGTGACGCCGTTCCTCAACAATGCTGCGACGGTGCTGGTGATGGCGCCCATCGCGGCGGTCTTCGCCCATGACCTGGGCTATCGACCCGAGGCCTTCCTGATCGCGACGGCGATCGGCGCGGGCTGCGACTTCCTCACGCCGATCGGGCACCAGTGCAATACGCTGGTGCTTGGCCCCGGCGGCTATAAGTTCGGGGACTATGCCCGGCTGGGGGCGCCTTTGTCGCTGCTGATCGTCTTGGTGGGAACGCCGCTGGTGATGTGGACGTGGCCGCTGCACTGAGCGCCGCGGCTTAAGCCGCGGGCACCGTTTCGTCCATGAGCCCCGGGTTTTCGGCGCCCCCCGTCAGGGCGAGGCGAAGCTGCTCCTGATCCAGCCGTCCTTCCCAGCGGGCGACCACGATCGTGGCCACGGCATTCCCGATGAAGTTGGTCAGGCTGCGGCATTCGGACATGAAGCGGTCGACGCCCAGGATCAGCGCCATGCCGGCGATCGGCACGTCCGGCACGATCGACAGCGTTGCGGCCAGCGTGATGAAACCGGCACCGGTGACGCCCGCGGCGCCCTTTGACGACAGCATCGCCACGCCAAGCAGCAGCAGTTGCTGCCCCAGCGTCAGATCCACGTTGCACGCCTGTGCGATGAACAGCGCTGCCAACGTCATGTAGATGTTGGTGCCGTCGAGATTGAAGGAATAGCCCGTCGGCACGACGAGGCCGACCACCGACTTGGCACAGCCCGCGCGCTCCATCTTTTCGATCAGCGAAGGCAGCGCGCTCTCGGACGATGACGTGCCCAGCACCAGCAGCAGCTCAGCCTTCAGATAGGCGATCAGGCGCAGGATGGAAAAGCCGCACAGCCGCGCCACCGTGCCCAGCACGACCAGCACGAACAGGAGCGAGGTCAGGTAGAAGGTGCCCACCAGCGCGGCGAGGTTCGCCAACGTGTCGATACCATATTTGCCGATAGTGAAGGCCATGGCCCCGAACGCGCCAAGCGGCGCGGCCTTCATCACGATTGACACGACCTTGAAGAAGGCGAGCGACAGGTCGTTCAGGCCGCCGAGCAGCCGATCTCCGCGATCGCCGATCATCGCCAGTCCGATCCCGAAGAGGATGGCGGCGAACAGCGTCTGAAGGATGTTGCCTTCGGTCAGCGCCGACAGGAACGTGTCAGGGATGATACCGGTCAAAAACCCGGTGATCGTCGATTCATGGGCCTTTGCCGAATAGTCGGCGACCTTGCTGGCATCGAGGGTGGCCGGGTTGATGTTGAGCCCGCTGCCGGGCTGGACGACATTGGCAACGATCAGGCCGACGATCAGGGCGAGGGTCGAGAAGAACAGGAAATAGGCGAACGCCTTGCCCGCGACCCGCCCCACCGCGCCCAGATCCCGCATCCCCGCAATGCCGGTCACGATGGTCAGGAAGATGACGGGCGCGATGATCATTTTCACCAGCTTGATGAAGGCGTCGCCGATCGGCTTCATCGCCTCACCCGTCGCCGGCGCGAAATGGCCCAGCAGCACGCCCGCCGTGATCGCGATCAGCACTTGCACATAAAGGTGGGTGTACCAGGGGGAACGGACGGGGCGCGTAGGCTGGCTTGCGATGGTGATCAAACCTGGGTCCTCATGATGCTCGCTCCCCCTTTGGCCGGCGCGCCGCACGCTGGCGACGGCCCCGAATGTATCGAAGCAGGCGAAAGCGGGTGTTTGCACACGGTTTCGTGGGCAAGCGCAAGTGGCTCCCGAGGCGCCGCGGATGTGTCGCGCCGCTCGTACGAACAGCGATTGTGACCGCTGGCGGGATCGCACGGCCGCCCCATCGGTTTGTTGTGCGACCAAAGAGGATAAGCTGATGGCCGACCCGGATACTCGCCTGTACGGCATGGCGGATTCCGCCAATCACCAGGCACCCGCAGAAAACGGCATGCGCGGCGAAGGTGCTGCCGATCGTGAGGCGAAATATCGCCGCGAAGTCACACCTCCGGACCAGCCGACGATCGTCGTTGAGGAGGAATCGGGCGTGGCGTTCGCCGAGGCAAATGGCGCCGTCGCCGCGCCGAGCCATCCGGCGGATCAAGATCAGGACCGAGATCAGGTAGCCGGGTCAGCCGCCCCTGCTGACGAGCCGGCGATCGTTCCCGACGCAACGCCGATCTACCCGGACACTACCTCGTCCTACGCTGCCTCGTCGCCGAGCCCGGCGCCGTTGCAGCCGATCCACGCCGATCTGCCGCGGATCTATCCCAACGAAGGCACCAGCTACACCGCACTCACGCCGCCACCTGCTCCCTCGCCCTGGCCATGGATCGTGGCGGCACTCGGTCTCGGGTATATCGTCGGCAGAGGGCGATGGCGCCGGGCAGCGGTGACAACTCCGAACACCGAGGCGGCCCCGGTGGCCTTGACGCGGCTGCCGGGTGAGCAGGGCAGCTTCGTTCAGGTGCGCAACGCCGGACCGGAAGAGCTCAGGGATCCGCCGGCCAAATGGTCGCGGGTGGACGAGGCCGTGGACGAATCCTTCCCCGCCAGCGATCCGCCGGCTTATTGATCAGGCCGGCGGCACGTCGGTGAAGTCGACCCGGCCCGCCGTTCAGGCGGTGGGCCACATCATCAGGCTGGTGTTCACCACGCGCTCCAGTTCCTCGCGTGAGGCGCCAGAGCCCGATTGCACGCCCATCCCCTGCAGGATGGCGTAGAGGTAAAGCGTCAGGCTTTCCGGCTCGACATGGTCGGGCAGGTCGCCGTCCCGCTTCGCCTGGCGAAAACGCTCGATCAGCGCTTGTTGCGATGAAGCGCGGCGGGCGATCACATCGGCCTTGATCGACTCGGCCTCGGCGCCACAGGCGGTTGCGCTGATTACGCCAAGGCACCCCTGGGGATCACAGGCGCTCGTCTGCGCCTCGATTGCGCCACGCATGATATGTTCCGCCACGGCGCGGGCGGTGGGCTGCTTCAGCGCTTCGCGGGTATAGGCAAGCTTCTCCGCCTCGTAGAGGTCCAGCGCCTTGTGGAACAACGCTTCCTTGTTGCCAAAGGCGGCGTAGAGGCTCGGCTTGGTGATGCCCATCGCCTCGGTGAGGTCCGCCATAGAGGCGCCCTCATATCCCTTGGCCCAAAAAACGGCGAGCGCCTTGGCCAGCGCCTCGTCAACGCAGAATTCGCGCGGACGCCCCTTGATGGACGGTGCAGCGTTCGGTTCCATAACAACCGGTATATATGCGTTTTTTCCGCCCGCTCAAGCGGTGCGGCACCCGCGCCGCAACCGCTTGGCTGCGGCGCCGTTCTCTTGCCTGAAACAGGAGACGGATGTGGGTGTGATCAAGGGCATCGAACACGTCGGCATCACGGTGCCGTCGATCGAAGCGGCCGAACGCTTCTTCCAGAAGGCGTTTGGTGCGAAGACGCTGTACGCGCTGATCGAGAAGGGCGGCAAGTCGCAGCAGGGCGACGAAATGTACGACAAGAACGGTCTGGAGCCCGGCACCCGCATCGTCGCCATGCGCATGATGCGGATCGCCGATGGCGCCAACGTCGAATTGTTCGAGGTGGAGGGCGGCCACGGTTCTACCGCCGACGCCCCCAGCCACATGGGGATCCATCATTTCGCCCTTTATGTCGACGATCTCGATGAAGCCGCGGCCCGATTCCGCGATGCCGGCGGCACGATGCGCCATGGTCCGATCGAGCTTGGCGGGAAGGAGAAGGGACCGGGCAACCGCTGCTGGTTCGGTGTCGCGCCATGGGGCATGCAGGTCGAGTTCGTTCACCTGCCCTCGCCGATCGCGCTGGACGATCCCGAAACCAGCGGCCCGCGCTGGCTTCCGGGCTGAGCTGCCGGGGGGGGCGGGCGGAAACTTCGATAAGGCCGCTGCGGCCCCTAACACAAATGGCAGCTTACACGTTGCCGGCGTTCCCCTGTACAGAGCGCAGCCCGCCACCCTCATTGGGTGACGGGAAGAGAGGCGTGCTCAACGCCCGCTCCGGGGAGAAACAATGATGTTGCGTAACACTGCGTCCGTATTCGCCCTTGCCGCCTCGATGATGGCTGCAAGTTCCGCCTTCGCACAGGACGCCGCGTCAGCGACGCCGTCATCCGAAGCGCAGGTCGGAACGGACGTTGCGACAACCACCAGTGCCGCCGCCGAAGAGCGTAGCCCGCAGGCCGAGACCGGTGACATCATCGTCACCGCACAGAAGCGCGAGCAGAGCCTGCAGGACGTGCCGATCGTGGTGTCGGTGATCAATCAGCAGCAGCTCGAGGCCGCCGGCGTCCGCGACGTCAAGGATCTCCAGACGATCACCCCTGGCCTCAACGTCACCTCCTCGACCAGCCCGGCGCAGACCTCCATCCGGATCCGCGGCGTCGGCACGATTGGCGACAATCCCGGCCTGGAAAGCTCCGTGGGCACCATCGTCGACGGCGTGTATCGCGCCCGCAGCGGGGTGGCTTTCGGTGATCTTGGCGAGCTGGAGCGCGTGGAGGTGCTGAAGGGGCCGCAGTCGACCCTGTTCGGCAAGAACATGTCGGCCGGCGTCATCAACGTCGTCACTGCCTCGCCCAGCTTCAATCCGTCGGCCGAGTTCGTCGGCAGCTACGGCAATTACAATGCCTGGACCGTATCGGGCGCAGCCACTGGCGCGCTGATCGGCGATACGGTCGCGGGGCGCATCTTTGCCCTGAAGCGTGAACGTGACGGCTTCTGGAAGGTCCGCACCGGTGCCGGCCCGCGCACCAGCGACCGCGCGGACAACGAGAACAACTGGACGGTGCGGGCGCAGCTGCTGATCCGTCCCACCGACGCGATCAACGTGCGCCTGATCGGTGACTGGTCGGAACGTGACGAGGATTGCTGCGTCAACGCGCCCAGCATCGCCGGCCCGACGGCGGCATTCATCGATGCGCTGGCACCCGATGCCGGCACCGTGCGCAACGGCGATCCGTTCGACCGCGTCACCTACGCCAATCGCCCGACCGATTTCCGCATCCGCGACCGCGGCGTTTCGGGTCAGGTCGACTGGGATCTGAGCGATAACCTCAGCCTCACCTCCATCACTGCCTACCGCTTCTATCGTTCGAACAGCGGCGTGGACGTCGACTATTCGTCGGCTGACCTTTGGTATCGCGGCTCGGAGGGCAATTCGAACCGGTTCAAGGTCTTCTCGCAGGAGGCGCGTCTCGCCTACAACAGCGACCGGCTCAACTCGATCCTGGGCGTCTTCTATGCCGACGAACGGCTGGTCAGCCGTCAGAACACCTTCTTCGGGTCGGATTACGAGCGCTACTT
This sequence comes from Sphingomonas sp. IC-11, assembly GCF_021043365.1. GTDB lineage: Bacteria > Pseudomonadota > Alphaproteobacteria > Sphingomonadales > Sphingomonadaceae > Sphingomonas. Next base: position 47,783 of record NZ_JAJNDU010000001.1, read on the forward strand.
CGGCCTGTTGCTGTCCGGCGGTACCAACGGCAATGCCGTTTCGGCGCTCACCGGTCTGCCGGTCGGCACGAACTTCGTGGCCAACACCGGGCAGCGGGATTTCCACCGCCACCGCGCCAGCTCGCTCGCGGTGTTCACGGACAACACCTTCACCCTGGCCGAAGGTCTCGATCTGACGCTGGGCATCCGCTACACCGACGAGGTCAAGCGCGCGACCTCGCGCTACACCAACACCTCGCCGGGCAACGCCTGCGCCGCGGCAATCGCGCGGCGCCTGCCCACTGCCGCGCTCAGCGCGATCTGCTCGCCCACGGCGGACGTTGCGTTCAACGATGTAACGATCACGCAGCGCCGCCCGGAAAACCGGTGGGCGGGATCGGCAAAGCTGCAATATCGCATCTCGCCGCAGGTCATGGCCTATGGCTCCTACGCCAACGGCTTCAAGTCGGGCGGCTTCAACCTTGATCGCGCGCGCCTCGCGCCCGGCGTGCTCAACCCGGATACGTCGTTCGCCACCGAAAAGGTGGAAAGCTACGAACTCGGCACCAAGACGACGCTGCTGGATCGCCGCCTGTTCGCGAACATCGCCGGCTTCTACCAGACGTACAAGGACTTCCAGCTCAACACCTATACGGGTGTCAGCTTCGTGGTGACGTCCATTCCGAAGGTGACGTCGAAGGGCGTCGATCTGGACCTGTTGTTCAACACCGGCATTCAGGGCCTGACGCTGAACGCCGGCGCCACTTATGCCGATACGACCTTCGGTGACTTCCCGCCGCCGCTGCCGAACCTGACCCGCCTGTCCGGCAACCGCCTGCCTTATGCGGCGAAGTGGAACGTAACGGGCGGCTTTACCTCGAAGCAGCCGATCACGGACGATCTGAACCTTCGTGCCTCGGCCTCGCTGAAATGGTCTTCACGCTACAACACCGGGTCCAACCTCGATCCGCTGAAGGTGCAGGAGCCGTTTGCGATCCTGAACACCCGCATCGGCATCGAGCCGGAGAACGAAGCGTGGTCGCTCGAAGTCTGGGCGCAGAACCTGACGAATTCGCAATTCTACCAGGTGATCGTGGATCAGCCGCTGCAGACCGGCACCTATGGCGCCTTCCTCGGCCAGCCGCGCCTCTACGGCGTCACGGGCCGCGTGCGCTTCTGATCCGGCGGGCCGCTGCGGCGGCCCCCGGGCCTTGCGGCGGGCGATCGGGAGGGGAGCCCCGATCGCCCGCCGTTATAGCTTGTGCCTATCCCATTTCGGCCTTGCCCTAGCGGCAATCATCCAACACTCATCTTTCAAAGCCGGTTGACCGGCGCAGCGAGAGGATGAGGATATGGAGCAGCAATCCGCTGTCGCGTTGAACGACCGGCCGTGGCCGGCCGTCGATCTGCCGGAGGCTTATCGGGTCCTGACTGCGCCGGGCGCGCCGTTCGAGACGCGCGAAGAAGTGATCCGCGGCGTTTCCTTGCGCACCTATGTCAACGCCATGAACGACCTGCGGCAGGTGTTTGACCTCGCGCGCGGCTGGGGCGATCGTGAGTTCATCATCTACGAAGGAGAGCGCCAGACTTATGGCGAGCATTTCCGCGCGGCGGGCAAGCTCGGCCGGGTGCTCCACGATCGCTTTGGCGTGCGCAAGGGGGACCGGCTGGTCGTGGCGATGCGCAACCTGCCGGAATGGTCGATCGCCTTCTGGGCCGGGATGTCGATCGGCGCGGTGGTCACGCCGCTGAACGCCTGGGGCATTGGCGACGAGCTGGCTTATGGCATCAGCAACTCCGGCGCCCGGGTCGCGATCGTCGATGGTGAGCGACTGGAGCGGCTCGCACCCTATCTCGGTGACCTGAAGCTCGACGGACTGATTTCGGTGCGGACCACCGACGATCATGGCACCGGCGCGATCCCGCTGGATGACCTCATCGGGCCGCGCGATCGCTATGCCGAGCTGCCTGATGATCCGATGCCCGATCCCGGCCTCCACACCGACGATCCTGCAACCATCCTTTACACCAGCGGCACCACCGGCCGGCCCAAGGGCGCGCTGGGCACCCATCGCAACGTCCTGACCAACGTGATTTCGATCACCTTCGGCGCAGCGCGCGCGACCATCCGCCGCGGTGATCCGCTGCCGGTGCCCGATCCCGACGCGCCGCAGCGGGTGAACTTGCTTCCCGTGCCGCTGTTTCACGTGACCGGCACCAATTCCATGCTGATCCCGACGGTGATCGCCGGGGCCAAGCTGATCCTGATGCACAAGTGGAATCCGGAACGGTTCCTGGAGCTGGTCGAGACGGAGCGGGTGAACGGCACCACCGGCGTCCCGGCGATGGTGTGGCAAGTCCTGGAATCCCCCGATTTCGGCCGTCGCGATGTCTCCAGTCTCGACAGCTACGGCTATGGCGGCGCCGCGATCGCGCCGGAACTGACGCTGAAGTTCGCGGAGCTGTTCCCCTGGTTCAAGCCAAGCCAGGGCTATGGCGCGACGGAGACATCCTCCGTGTCGATTGCGAACAGCGCGGAGGATTACCTGCGCCACCCCGACAGCGTCGGCATGCCGGTGCCGGTGTGCGACGTGAAGGTCGTGGACGAGGACGGCAACGAACTGCCGCGCGGTCAGGCGGGCGAATTGTGGATCCGCGGTCCCAACATCGTCGCGGGCTATTGGAACAATCCGGATGCGACGAGCCAGTGCTTCACCGACGGCTGGTACCACACCGGCGACATCTGTCGCATCGATGACGAGGGCTTCGTTTATCTGCTCGACCGCGCCAAGGACATGCTGATCCGCGGCGGCGAGAACGTCTATTGCGTGGAAATCGAGGATGTTCTGGTCGCCCATCCCGACGTGATGGATGCCGCCGTCGTCGGTCTGCCGCACCGCATCCTTGGCGAGGAAGTCGGCGCGCTGGTTCAGCTTCGTCCCGGCGCGGATGTGACGGAGGTGGAGCTGATCGCCCATGCCTCACGCCACCTGGCACCGTTCAAGGTGCCGGTGCGTATTGTCGTTCGTACCGAGGAATTTCCGCGCAATGCCAGCGGCAAGACCCTGAAACCGATTTTGAGGGAGGAACTCATCGCTACCCATGCGTCCCAGCCCGATGGGGCAGTACTGGCGCCGCAGCCGATCACTGTGGGCGGCCAGGAAATCCCGCTGTCGGCGAAGGCAGAGGCGGGACAATGGGCCGCGACGCCTGAGGAGAGCCGCAGTCGCGGCCTGCGGCTTGGCGCCGCCGTTGCGGCGGTCGGCCTTGTGGCGGCCGGCGCTTACTTGGCCCGCGGCGCCGCAAGCCAGGATGAGGAGATCGGCTACCATCCGCTCGACGTGCCCAAGCCGCTGGCGGAGAACCTCTGGATCGTGGACAGCGGCCCGATCAGCGCGATGGGCCTGAAGCTGCCGATCCGAATGACGGTGATCCGCCTTGCCGATGGCGGCCTGTGGCTCCATTCGCCGACGCGATACACGCCTGCGCTGGCAAAGGCGCTGACGGGGCTGGGGCCTGTCCGTCATCTGGTGGCGCCGACGCTGGCGCACTGGACGTTCCTGGCGGAATGGCAGCGTGCGTTTCCCGACGCCACCGTCTGGGCCGTACCGGCGCTGCGACACCGCGTCCAGGTTCAGCAATCGGGCGTGCGGATCGACAATGATTTGGTGGAGGTCGGGCCGCCCGCTTGGGATGCGGAGGTGGAGCAGGGCCTCGTCAGGGGCGGCGGCGGCTTTGAGGAGGCGTGGTTCTTCCACCGGCCAAGTCGCACCTTGGTGCTGACCGACCTGATCGAGAATCTCGACCCCGCGAAGCTGCGCCCGGCAACTGCCGCGGTGATGCGAGCGACGCGTGCCACGTCGGGCACCACGGGGCTGCATCTGCGCTCGGCGCTGCGCATGCGCGCCGATGCCGTGCGGGCAGACGTGGAAAAGATGATCGCGCTGGCGCCCGAAACAATCGTGTTCGCGCACGGCGACATTTTCCGCGGCCGGGGAACGGCGCAGCTCGCGGGCGCCTTCGCCTGGCTGAAGTGATCCCGGCCCTGCTGTAAGGCTGCGGAGCGCCGGATCGCCGGCGCTCCCCGTCCATCAGCCTGCCGCCGGCAGTTGATGCAGATAGGCGTCGAGCGCCAATGCAGTTCCTTGTGGCACATGCAGGCCCAGCTTGCTGCGGCGATAAAGAATGTCCTCGGCGGTGCGCGCCCATTCCGCCGTGACCAGATAATCCACCTCTGCCTGGTACAGGTCACCGCCAAAGGCGCGCCCAAGATCCGCGATGGTCCGGGCTGATCCCAGCAACCGGCCGACGCATGTGCCATAGGCGCGTGCGAGCCGGCGGAGCAGGGCAGGCGGCAAATGCGGCCGCTCGCGGCACAATCGCTCAACAAAGCGGGTGAAGTCACCTCCGGCAATGTCGCCGCCAGGGAGTGTCGCGCCCGCTGTCCAGGCCGGTCCCGCTCCAGGGAAGAAGGGTTGCAACTCCCGCAGCGCATGTTCGGCAAGTTTGCGATAGGTGGTGATCTTGCCGCCGAAGATGCTGAGGATTGGTGCACGCCTGTCGTCGCCATCAAGATCGAGGACATAGTCTCGCGTCACCGCCGAGGCATTGGTCGCCCGATCATCATAGAGCGGGCGAATGCCGGCATAGCTCCAGCAGATGTCGTCCGCCGAGGTTGGCCGCGAAAAATACCGGCCGATCGTGTCGAGCAGGTAGCCGGTTTCCACCGCGCTGATCTCCGCCTTTGCCGGCGCGGCATCCCATGGCTCGTCCGTGGTGCCGACCAGCGTGAACTTGCCTTCGTAGGGAATGGCAAAGACGATTCGCCGATCGGGGTTCTGCAACATGAAGGCGTGATCGCCTTCATACAGCTTGGGAACCACGAGGTGGCTGCCCTTCACCAGCCGCACGCCCCCCTCGGCACGGGCGCCGGCGGCGCGATCCAGCATGTCGCTCACCCAGGGCCCGGCGGCATTCACCAGCGCCCGCGCGCTCACCTGACGTTGCCCGGCTGAATCAGCGATCGTCGCCGTCCATGCCGCGCCGCTGCGCCGCGCCTCGATCAGCCGGGTGCGAGTTGCAATCGCCGCGCCGCGCGCGGCTGCGTCCATCGCATTCAGAACGACCAGGCGGCTATCCTCCACCCAGCAGTCCGAATAGACAAATGCCTTGCCGTCGCGACAGGCGAGCCCGTCCCCGAGCGGCGAACGGGCCAGCGCCACCGTCCGCGTACCTGGCAGCTTCTCGCGCCCGCCGAGGTGATCGTAGAGGAACAGCCCCAGCCGTACCATCCATGCAGGCCGTGGCGACTGGTTCTGGGGCAGCACAAAGGCGAGCGGCCAGATGATGTGGGGCGCCATGCCCAGCAGCCGCTCGCGCTCGATCAGCGCCTCCCGTACCAGCCGGAATTCGCCATATTCCAGATAGCGCAGCCCGCCGTGGATCAATTTGGTGGAGGCCGCGGAGGTGTGGCTGGCGAGATCGTCCTGCTCGACCAGCAACACGGAAAGGCCGCGCCCGGCGGCATCGCGCGCAATGCCCGTGCCGTTGATGCCGCCGCCAACGATCAGGAGATCCACCATAGTCGGTTCGACCTGCGCCTCCATGCAATCACCCCCTGTCCGTTGCCGCCAGCATAGCGGCGGGCGCCGGCGGTGACAGCGTTGACGATGGTCCGAAAGGCACGCCAAGGTCAGTGCCGACGAATGGGTGGAGAGAGACGTGGCGGCGCACATCCTGGTGATCGATCAAGGAACGACCTCCACGCGCAGCATCCTGTTCGACGAAAGCGCGCGTCGCGTCGCGATCGCTCAGGTGGAGTTTCCGCAGCATTATCCCGCCCACGGCTGGGTAGAGCATGATCCCGAGGATATCTGGCGCGATACGCTTGCCACCGCGCGGCAGGCGATCGGCAACGCGGGGATCGATCCGGCTGACGTCACGGGGATCGGCATCACCAATCAGCGCGAAACGGCGGTGATCTGGGATCGTGCCACCGGCCAGCCCATCCACCGCGCCATTGTGTGGCAGGACCGGCGCGGCGCGGATCTTTGTGCCCGGCTGCGCGCCGATGGTGCCGAGGATCTGATCCGCGCGCGCACTGGCCTCCTTATCGATCCCTATTTCTCGGCGACCAAGATCGCGTGGATGCTCGATCACGTGCAGGGGGCGAGGGCGCGTGCGGAGCGGGGCGAGCTGGCGTTCGGCACCATCGATGCCTTCCTGCTCTGGCGGCTGACGGGGGGAAGGGTACATGCCTCAGACGTCACCAACGCCAGCCGGACGATGTTGTTCGACATTCACCGCGGCTCATGGGACGAGGAACTATGCCGGTTGCTCGGCGTGCCGCTCGCCTTGCTGCCCGACGTGCATGACAATGCCCATGTTTATGGCGCCACCGACCGGGATTTGCTCGGCGCTGCCATTCCCATCGCGGGCATGGCCGGGGATCAGCAGGCGGCGTTGTTCGGACAGGCGTGTTTCGATCGCGGCGCGGCCAAATCGACCTATGGCACTGGCTGCTTCATGCTGCTCAACACGGGTGCGGACGCCGTCACGTCGCAGCATCGCTTGCTCACCACCCCCGCGTATCGGCTGAACGGCGAGACGACCTATGCCCTGGAAGGCTCGATCTTCGTCGCTGGCGCGGCGGTGAAATGGCTGCGCGACGGCCTCGGCATCATCACTCATGCCGGTCAGACCAACGACATGGCCACTCAAGTGCCGGACAGCCACGGCGTTTACATGGTTCCCGCCTTTGTCGGTCTCGGGGCGCCGCATTGGGATCCGGCAGCGCGGGGCGCCGTTTATGGCCTGACCCTCGATACCAGCCCGGCGCACCTCGCTCGCGCCGCGCTGGAGGCGGTCGCCTATCAAACGCTCGATCTGGCGGAGGCGATGATGGCCGACGGCGGTGGCCGGCCGGAGCGGCTTCGCGTCGACGGCGGGATGGCGGCCAACGACTGGCTCTGCGGATTTCTCGCCGATCTCATCGGCACGCCGGTGGAGCGTCCGGGCGATCTGGAAACCACCGCGCGCGGCGCTGCCTTTCATGCCGGGCTCGCCACTGGCTTATGGTCCGGTCTCGATGCACTGGCGGCGCTCTGGTCGCGCGACCGGCAGTTCGACCCGGCGATGGCCGCGGACGTGCGTGCGCCCTTGGTCGCCGGCTGGCGCGACGCCGTGCGCCGCACGCTCAGCGCCACCTGACGCCCGGCTGCGTTCACAGCAGCAGACGGAACAGCGCCCCACCGCCCGGCGCCTCATGCACCTCCAGCGTGCCACCATGCGCCACCGCAATCTGCCGTGCCAGGTTCAGCCCGACGCCGGTGCCCTTGGCACGGGTCGTGAAGAAGGGGAGGAACACCTCCTGCCTTAGCTTGGCGGGAACGCCCGGGCCGTTGTCGGCCACTTCGATCATCAACGGTTGGGCGGGGGCGATGGTCAGCGTCACGGCGGGATCGGGACGATGCTCGCTCGCCGCCTGTGCCGCATTGCGCAGCAGGTTCAGCAGCAATTGCGAGAGCAGCGCGCGGTCGCCGTGGATCGTGAGGGGACTGGCGTTCACGTGCAACGTCACGTTCGGCCATTCGGCGCGGAACAGGCGCGCATGCTCCTCGGCGAACTCGATAGCGGCGAACGCATGCTGTACCACCGTCGGTTCGCGCGCGACCACGCGATAGCTGTCGATGAAATGGCCCAGCCCCTGCGTCCGGCGTGCCAGGGTCATGGCGGCCTCCCGCGCATCCGCGATGCGGGCGGCATCGACCTGATCGTCCGACAACAGTGTCGCCGTTGTCTGCGCCAGCGACATCACGGGGGTCAGTGAATTCAGGATTTCGTGGGTGAGGACGCGGATGATGTCGGTCTGCGCCGCCATTTCCACCGCATCCAAGGTCTCCTGCACTGGTTGCACCACTACCGCGCGCGTCCGCCGCCCCAGCCGGTTGAGCGTGGCCTGCCGAACGAGCGTGCGCTTTGCCCGACCGTCGAGGTTCAGGATCAGCATCTCCTCGCCGCTGGCACCTTCGTCGGCCAGTCGCCGGGCAAAGGTGGCGCCATAGGTCGCATAATCCTCCGGCCTGACGCCCGCATGGCGCGTGAACAGCGCCCGCGCCGCCTTGTTGCCGGGCTCCACGCGGCCGCCATCGATCGTCAGCAGCGCGATTGGCATGTCATCGATCAGCGCATCCTTGAACCGCAGCTCGGCATCGATTTGCCCACGCTGTTCGCGCAGGCGCCGGATCGCGTCGTTCAGCGCGGCGCCCAGCGTGCCGAACCCGGCGCCGCCCGCCTCGGGGAAGTGCGCTGCGAAATCGCCCAGCCGCACTGCCTCCAGGAATCGCGCCAGTTCCAGATTGGTGCGCGCGACATGCCGCCACAGCGCCGCCGCCGCCAGCAGTGACAGACCAATGGCGACCACCCGCACCATGACCAGGGATGGCGTGCGGAACGCCCAGACCACCGCCATCAGTGCCAGCAGCAGCACCGATATGCGAAAGATCAGGCCAAGCGTGAAGCGCCGGTCAAAGCCCATGCTTTTCCATGCGCCGGTAAAGTGCCGCTCGCGATAGTCCCAGCTCACCGGCGGCGAGCGTGATGTTGTAGCCGTGCTTGCGGAGCGCCTCTTCCACCAGCCGCCGTTCGACCCGATCGAGGTTCAGATCCTCTGCTGGCCGGGGGTGGTGGATAACAGGCCGGCGCATACCCGGCTCCAGGCCGAAATCCTCCGGTTCGAGCACATGGCGGGCCGAAAGAATGGTGGCGCGTTCCACCGCATGGCGCAGCGCGCGGACGTTGCCGGGCCAGTCATGCGCGATCAGCGCAGCACGCGCCGCGTCGCTCAGCGCCGGGCAGAGGCGATCATAGCGTGTGGCGTAATGGCTGAGGAAATGCTCGGTTAGTTCAATAACATCCTCCGGCCGCTCGGCGAGGGGCGGCAGCGCGATCTCCACCGTATTGAGCCGGTACAATAGATCCTGGCGAAACACGCGCTCATCCATCAGCCGCTCGCGGGGCATGTTGGTGGCGGCGATCACGCGAATGTTGACCTTCACCGGCTTGTTCGCCCCCACGGGCGTTACTTGCCGCTGCTCCAGCGCGGTTAGCAACTTCGGCTGAAGGTGAAGCGGCAGGTTACCGATTTCATCCAGAAACAGCGTTCCGCCATCCGCCGCCTGGATCCGCCCGATCCGATCCGTCTTCGCGTCGGTGAATGCACCTTTGACATGGCCGAACAATTCGCTGTCGATCAGCTCCGTCGCAATCGCGCCCAGATCCACGGTCTGAAGCACCTTGGCCGCGCGCAGCGAGCGGGCGTGCAATTCACGCGCCACCACTTCCTTGCCGGTGCCGTTCTGCCCCAGCACCAGGACATTGGCGTCGGTCGGCGCGGCGCGCTCGATCAGCGAATGGACGCGCGCCATGGCGGGGGAATGGCCGAGCAGCGGGGACTTGGTGGCCGGTGAGGGTCGTGGGGCGCCAGCGGCGCTTCGCGACCGGCGCAGCGCGGCGGCCGTACGTACGGTGGCGAGCAGCCGGTCGTTCGACCAGGGCTTGGGCACGAAGTCGGTAGCGCCCCGTTTCATCGCCGCGACGGCAACATGAACCCCGGCATGGGCGGTAATCATCACCACCACCATTTCCGGGTCGATCGCGGTTAACCGGTCCAGCCACGCCAGCCCCTCGCTCGCATCCGTGGCACCGCGCGCAAAGTTTGCGTCCAATAGGACGACGTCGGGCGCCCGGCCCTCAATCTCGGGTAGCGCCTCCTCCGGGCTTCGCGCGGTTACGACCTCCCGGAACAGGGGCCTAAGCAGCAGCCGGGCTGCCAGCAGGATATCGTCGTCATCGTCGACGATCACGCAGCGATCAAATTCAGGCCCCATCCCGTCCGCTCTCGTACAGTCACCGTTCGACTTCGGACAATCAAGTCTTGTGCCAGCCCTATCAAGTGACAGTCTTTCAATACCTTGACCGCCATTGTCCGATTTTCCGCGTCGGCGCCTCTTCCTAAACCTTGGCGGCTATATCCTGAAAGTCGGGTAATTTCCGGTGTCGCAGCGGGCGGAACCCACAACGGCGCGGCGGGCCTTGATTGCAATCCGACGTTGGCCGGCGAGGGTTCGCCCGCATCTGGCACGCCGCCTGCAAGTGGCCGCGCATGACTAAAGCGCCTCTTGCCCGTTTGATGCTGCTCCTCGCCATCACGATGGCCTGCGCTGCCCTCGTCAGGGCGCCGGGAGGAGCGGCCACGCCGATATTTGCACTGTCACTGACCACCCCGAACCTCAGCTTCTCGGTGGCGTTGTGAACCGTTCGTTTTCGCACACTCCTGTCCGGAAGCGGACGCGATGAGCGTCTTGCGCATGCCGCAGGATCACGCGGCGGAGCCGCGAGCCGTGTCCGGAAGCGGCATGGACCGGGTGGTGGCCCGCAAGCACCTGCCCCGGTCCTGGATATTCGCTGGCGCCGCGGTAATCCTCGCGGTCGCAATGCTCCTGTTCTGGTGGCTTGCGCCACGGCCTGGCACGCAGTCCATCGCCGCAGACCGCCTGACGATCGCCGCCGTCCAGCGAGGTACGTTCGAGGATTACATCCCGCTGCGCACGCGGGTCACCCCGCTGCTGACCGTCTATATCGACGCCATCGAGGGCGGCCGCGTGGAAAAGGTACTGGTCGAGGATGGCACCATGCTGACCCAGGGTCAGCCAATCGCCATTCTGTCCAATGCCGAACTTCAGCTGTCCACGCTCGCGCGCCAGACCGAGGTCGAGCAGCAGATCAACAACATGCGCTCTCAGGAATTGTCACTGGCGCAAACCCGCGTGCTGAACGAGCGGGCCGTACTGGAGGCGCAGCTTGCTCTCGAAAAGGCGCAGCGTCAGTTTGATCGCGAAGCGCCGCTCGCTGCACGGGGCTTTGTCGCCGGCCGGCAGTTTGCCGATACGAGCGATCAGTTGCGCTACGAGCGGCAGCGGCTGTCCGTGGTCCGTCAGGGCCGCAGTACGGACGAGAAGTTGCAGCGCGGCCAGCTGGCACAGCAGCGCGCCTCCACCGCATCGCTTCAGGCCGGCCTCCAACTGGCACGCGCCAACCTTGATGCGCTAAACCTGCGTGCCCCCGTTTCGGGGCAGTTGTCGGGCTTCTCCATTCAGGTCGGCCAGTCCATGTCGCCCGGTGAGCGGATCGGCCAGATCGACTCACCAGGGCGAAACAAGCTCCAGGCCGGTGTGGATGAATTCTTCCTCGGCCGTGTGGAGGTCGGGCAGAAAGCGCGGATCGATGCCGGCACCCGCACTCATATGGCCCGCGTCACCAAGATCTTCCCGCAGGTCCAGAACGGCCAATTCCAGATCGAGCTTCAGTTCCTCGGCGTCGAGCCGGAGCGGCTGCAGCGCGGCCAGACTGTGCAGGCCCGCCTGACGCTCAGCGATCCGTCACCGGCCCTGCTGATCCCGAACGGCGCCTTTTACAACGACACCGGCGGCGCCTGGGTCTTCGTGGTGGCGCCCGATGGCCGCTCCGCCGTGAAGCGCCAGGTACGGCTTGGCCGACGCAACAATGATCATGTCGAGGTGCTCGACGGGCTCACGGCGGGTGAGCGCGTGATCACCTCTCCCTATACCGGGTTCGCCGACAAGGACGCGCTCGATCTCACCCAAGGAAAGGATGTTTGATGCTGCGGATGCGTGACCTGATTCGGCTGTATCGCACGGACAGCGTCGAGACGGTGGCGCTGGACGGGATCGACCTGGACATCGCCGCGGGGGAGTTCGTCGCCATCATGGGGCCGTCCGGATGCGGGAAGTCGACGCTGCTGAACGTCGTCGGCTTGCTCGATAGCCCGACCAGCGGCTCGTATGTCTTCGATGGCACCGAAGTCGCCGGCCTGGGCGAGGCGAAACTGGCGGAGTTTCGCAAGGCGCACATCGGGTTCATCTTCCAAAGCTTCAATCTCGTCGATGAGCTGACTGTTCGGGACAATATCGAGCTGGCGCTACTGTACCACGACGTCTCCGCCAAAGAGCGGCGGGCGCGGGCGGAGGAAGTGATGGACCGCGTCGGCATCGGGCATCGCGCCCGCCATCGTCCCAGCCAGCTTTCCGGCGGCCAGCAACAGCGCGTCGCCGTGGCTCGGGCCCTGGTCGCTGCGCCCAAGCTCATTCTGGCAGACGAGCCCACCGGCAATCTCGACACCAATCACGGCGAGGAGGTGATGCGTATGCTTCAGCAACTGAACGCCGAAGGGTCGACCATCGTCATGGTCACCCACTCGCCGGCTCATGCCGATTACGCGAGCCGTGTGGTCAACATGCTGGACGGCCGCATCCTCCAGGAACGCCGCCGCGCCGCATGACCGCGCTCGCTGCCCTGATCCAGCCTGTCGGACCCGCCTAGGAGGCGCCCTGCCATGTGGCGAAACTATCTCACCGTCGCGATCAACGCTCTGGCCAAGAACCGCGTTTACTCGATCATCAACCTGTTGGGCCTGGCAATCGGCATGGCCGCCTGCCTGCTGATCCTCGCCTTCATCCGCTATGAAACCAGCTTCGATCGCTGGATGCCGGATGGCGAAAACACCTATCAGTTGCAGACGTGGTTCCCCAACCCGCGCGATGGGCCGCCGTTCTTCTTGCAGATGGCAAGCTACGTCGCGGAAGAGCGAATCCGGAAGGATTTTCCGCAGGTCGAGAGCACGGTGTACCTGCTCGCGGGCAGCCCGACGATCGTCAAGGATGGGCAGGTCACGACCGCAAAGGATTATCTGGTCGCCAACGGCGACCTCCTGTCGGTGATCAACCTGCCAGTGATCAGGGGATCGAAGGGGGCTCTCAACGCGCCCGACACCGCGATCCTGACGCGGTCGGAAGCGATGCGGCAGTTCGGTACCGATGATGTGGTGGGCCGCACGATCAGCCTCATCCAAAAAGGCAAAACCTATGATTACCGCATCAATGCGGTGCTCGCCGACCTGCCGAAGAATTCACACCTGAAAATCAATGCGGTCGTCCGCCGTGATTTTGCGTCCTATTTTGCGCAGGAGCGGGAGTTTCTGAGCTGCTGGGGATGCCAGTCCGGCTGGGTCTATGTGAAGCTGAAGCCCGGCAGTGACGTGAACACCATCAATGCGCAGATGCCCGCCTGGGAAAAACGCAACATCCCTGATGAGAATTTCGGTGGTAATCGCTTCAATCAGGGCGATGATGCCGACTGGAAGCTCGTGCCGGTCGCCGATGTGCATCTGGGCAAGGCGCAGTCCGGATCGCTGACGCCGGGCAATGATCGCGGCACGATCGTGACCTTCGCGATCATCGCAGCATTGATCCTCAGCATGGCAGTGGTGAACTTCACCAACCTGGCGACGGCCAGGGCCGGTCAACGCGCACGGGAGGTGGCGCTGCGCAAGGTGCTCGGGGCCACGCGCAAGCAGCTGATCGGGCAGTTCGTTGGTGAGTCCCTGCTGGTGGCGCTGATTGCAGTTGTCATCGCCTTAGCGCTGGCGGAACTGCTGATCCGGCCGTTTGCCAGCTTCCTCGATGCCGATCTTACCTTTGATTATTTCGGATCACGCGGAATGCTGCTGCCGGCCGTATGTCTGGTAGGCATCGTCGGCTTGCTCGGCGGGCTTTACCCGGCGTTCTTCTTATCGCGTTTCCAGCCGGCAAGCGTGCTGAAGGCCAACAAGTCCTCGGCGGAAACGCCGGGAAGTGGACGGCTGCGCAGCGTGCTTGTGGTGGGGCAGTTTGCGATCTCCATCGCTCTCATCATCTGCACGGCCATCGTCTATGGCCAGACGGTGTACGCGCGCTCGGTCGATCCCGGCTACAAGCGCGATCATATTCTGCAGGTGGAGAATATGAGCCGGTACCAGCTGATCGGCCGCGGCGAGCAACTGGCCGAGCGGATGAAGCGCGTGCCTGGCGTGGTCGCGGTGGGCCGGACAGACATCGGCGTTGCGACGATGAACAACAGCAACACTGGCGTGCTGGTGCCCGGCCGTTCGGAGCCGGTTTCACTGGGGCGCTACCGCGTCGATGCAGGTTTCCGCGACGCGATGGGGCTGGATGTTGTCGCGGGCCGCTGGTTCGACCCGAGTCGTCCGATGGACGACCAGACCCTCTCGTTCCCCGAAACTCCTGAGGAAACGCGCGCGCTTGTCGCCAGGGGATCCAATGTCGTGATCAACGAATATGCGGCGCGAAAGCTTGGCGCGAGCACGCCGCGTGAAATCATCGGCAAGACCTTTCGGCTCGGCATGGGGCCCGAAGTCGGCGAAATGCCGATCACGGTTGTCGGGGTGGTGAAGGACTCGCGCTTTCGCTCGGTGCGCGAACCCCTGGATCCGATCGTATTCCTCGGCACGCGGGAAGGCACTACCCATATGGTGATCCGCTACGATGGCGATCCCGCCGCGGTGCGCGCCGGCGTCGAACGGGTGTGGAAACAAGCCGTCAGCGACGTACCGTTTGAGGCACAGTTCAGCGAAGCGATCGTCGAGGATCTCTACAAGGCGGAAGAGCGGCGCGCGCAAATCTTCGCCGGCTTTGCGATCCTGGCGGTGGTGATCGCCTGCCTCGGGCTGTTCGGGCTCGCCGCTTTCACGGCCGAACGGCGCACCAAGGAGATCGGCATTCGAAAGGTGCTTGGCGCCCGCACGCTCGACATCGTTCGGCTGCTGGTCTGGCAGTTCAGCCGGCCGGTGCTGGCGGCCAATGTCATCGCCTGGCCGATCGCTTGGTGGGTGATGCGGGACTGGTTGAACAGCTTCGACACGCGAATGGCCATGACGCCCGTGCCGTTTCTGTTGGCGGGTTCGCTGGCGCTGTCGATTGCGGTGATCACGATCGCGGGCCATGCCTTCAAGGTCGCACGGGCCAATCCGATCCGGGCGCTCCGCTACGAATGAGGTGGGATCAGCCTGCGGTTGAGCGGGGAGGGGGTGACGAGAGTGGATGGGGCCGCGTAAGCAACGCCGATGCGGCACCGCCTCCCTTCGTCAATCCTGCGCGAATATGACATTCGCGGTACTGTCGGCCAATCGCTGAGCGCCCCACATGCAATGGCGATAGGGCGTGCCTTCGGATCGATTGTTCGAAGAGGCGGAGGTGCCCGGGTGGTGGTTGGCCGCGACGGCCGCCTTTCCTCGCCGATGCTGGAAGCAGCGCTGGTTGATGGCCTGCTCGGCGCCGGGATCGACGTGGTTCGGATCGGCGTTGGCCCCTCCCCGATGCTGTACCATGCCGAACGCCACCTCGACGTGGACGGGGGTATCCAAGTCACCGGCAGCCACAATCCCCGCGACGACAACGGGTTCAAGATGGTGCTTGGACACCGCCCGTTTTTCGGATCGGACATTACGGCACTGGCCGCGCTCTCGGAGCAGGGTGATGTGGAGAGCGGCGCTGGACGCGTTAGCGAAAGGGCGATGCTTCCCGACTATGTCGGTCGTCTCGCTGCGGCCGACGGCCTTGTTCCGCTCCGTATTGCCTGGGACGCCGGCAATGGTGCCGCCGGGCCGGCGATTGAGCGCCTCGTTCGATTGCTGCCGGGTGAGCACCATTTGCTGTTCACGGACGTGGACGGCAATTTTCCCAACCATCATCCCGATCCTACCGAAGAGGCAAATCTCGCTGACCTGAAGGCGCTGGTCGCGTGCGAAAGGCTCGATCTCGGCGTAGCTTTCGACGGGGATGGCGATCGCATCGGCGCGGTTGATGGAGAAGGGCGGGTGATCGCTGGCGACCAGTTGCTTTCCATCCTTGCAGGACCAGTGCTTCGCGAGCGCCCTGGAGCGGCCATCGTGGCGGATGTGAAGGCGAGCGGCACCTTGTTTGACCACATCGCCGAACTGGGTGGCCGACCGGTGATGTGGAAGAGCGGTCACAGCAATATCAAGACGATGATGCACGAGGTTGGCGCGCCACTGGCCGGGGAGATGAGCGGGCATATCTTCTTCGGAGAGCTTGGCGGGCACGATGACGCACTCTACGCCGCGATACAGCTGATCCGCGCCGTCGGGGCGAGCGGCAAGACCTTGGCGGCGTTGCGCGATGCCATGCCGAAGGTGGTGGCCACGCCTGAACTGCGCTTCCCTGTGGATGAGCCGCGGCGAGAAGCGGTGGTGCAGGAGGTACTGGCGCGCCTAGCCGCAGATGGGGCTGAGGTCGACCGCACCGATGGCGCCCGTGTCACCACTGCGGATGGCTGGTGGCTGCTGCGTGCGTCCAACACGCAGGCGATGCTGACCGCTCGTGCCGAGGCGCGGGATCAAGGCGCGCTTGATCGGCTCGTCGCCGCGATTGACCTCCAATTGGCGCTCAGCGGGGTAAGCCGCATCCAATGAGCCGCGCGGCCTATCGAGGCTTCAACTCGGCCGACGGATCGCAGAGCGTGCGCCGCAGTTCGAACGCGACGTCCTGAGTGGCCCGGGAGACGCTCGCCGCCGCGGAATTCGGCGCGCGTGCGTCTCCCAAGCTATCACCGCGTCAGGCTGGCATTCGGTGCATCGCACACAGCTTGTTGCCGTCAGGGTCGCGGAGATAGGCGAGATATAGGCTGCCGAAGCCACCGGCGCGCACACCCGGCGCGTCCTCGATCGAAACGCCGCCGTTCTCGACGCCGGCCTTGTGCCACGCATCCGCCTGCTCGGGTCCGGACATGGCGAAGCCGATTGTGCCGCCGTTGGCATGGGTCGCGGCCTCGCCGTCGATCGGCTTGGTGACCAGGAACAGCCCGCCATTGTGCATGTAGATCAGACGGCCCTTGTCGTCCTCGATCGCCGGGTTGCCGCCCAGCGAGCCAAACAGGGCGTCATAAAATTTGCGCGAACGAGCAATGTCGTTCGATCCAACCATTACGTGGCTGAACATCGGTCCTCTCCCCTAGATTTAGGGAACTGTCATGCCCACCCGCCGTGCAGGAGTCGAGGGGCGGGCTGGATTTCGCCCGTCCCTCCATCATCCGCTCGCGACTGGCTCAGTATACCACGACGCTGCGAATGCTTTCCCCGGCATGCATCAGGTCGAAACCCTTGTTGATGTCGTCCAGGGTCAGCCGGTGCGTGATCATGGGATCGATCTGAATCAGGCCGTTCATGTACCAGTCGACGATCTTCGGCACGTCGGTGCGGCCGCGCGCGCCGCCGAACGCGGTGCCCTTCCACACTCGTCCAGTGACGAGCTGGAACGGGCGGGTCGCGATCTCCTTCCCGGCCTCCGCTACGCCGATGATGATCGATTCGCCCCAGCCGCGATGTGCGCTTTCCAGCGCCTGGCGCATCACCACCGTGTTGCCGGTGCAATCAAAGGTATAGTCGCCTCCGCCGTCGGTCATCGCGATCAGATGCTGGACGATGTCGCCAACGTCATTGGGATTGACGAAGTCTGTCATGCCGAACCTGCGGCCCCATTCCTCCCGGTCCGGGTTGATATCCACGCCCACGATCCGGGCTGCGCCCGCGAACTTGGCGCCCTGGATCACGTTAAGGCCAATACCGCCGAGGCCGAAGACGATAACAGTCGCGCCGGGCTCCACCTTGGCGGTGTTCACCACCGCGCCGACACCAGTGGTGACTCCGCAGCCGATGTAGCAACTGGTGTCGAACGGCGCATCGGTGCGGATCTTGGCCACCGCGATTTCGGGCAGGACGGTGAAGTTCGAGAAGGTCGAGCAGCCCATGTAATGAAAGATCTGCTGGCCCTTGTAGCTGAAGCGGCTGGTGCCGTCCGGCATCAGGCCTTTGCCCTGAGTCGCGCGGATCGCGGTGCAAAGGTTCGTCTTCTGGCTGAGGCAGGATTTACACTGGCGGCATTCCGGCGTGTAGAGCGGGATGACGTGATCGTCGGGCGCGACGCTGGTGACCCCGGGTCCAACCTCGCGCACGATACCGCAGCCTTCGTGACCGAGGATCGAGGGGAAGATGCCCTCGGAATCGAGGCCGTCGAGCGTGTAGGCGTCGGTGTGGCAAATTCCGGTCGCCATGATCTCGACCAGAACCTCGCCGGCCTTCGGCCCTTCAAGGTCGAGTTCGACGATCTCCAGCGGCTTCTTCGCCTCGAATGCGACGGCTGCACGGGTTTTCATTGGGGCGCTCCTTGGTTGGGCTCGCCCGCCTTCTAGGATGAAATCCAGGGATTTCTACCACCTGCCCGTCCATTGGGCAGCCTCAAATCAGGCGAGCGCCGCCCGCAGGATAGCGCGGGTGCCGCGATGCGACGGATCATATTCGACGCTTGACTGCAGGCTTTGTGCCATAGCCCGGATCAGCTTTGTGCCGACACCGGTTCCGCCTGGCGAGATGCCGCCCGACATGCCGACACCATCGTCCTCAACCGCCAGCAGAAACACGTCATCGCCTTCCCGATGCAGGGCGATGCGAACTTCGCCGCTGCCGGCAGGGTAGGCATATTTGCAGGCGTTGCTGACGAGTTCGGTTACGATCACGCCCAGCGACACGGCTCGGTCTGTGGGCAATCGGATCGGTTCTGCCGCCAGCCGGAGCGCGCGCGGGCGATCGACGGTCGACCATGTTTCTGCAAGCTCGTCGACCAGCGTGCCGAGATACTCGCGCATGTCGACATGTTCGACGTCGCCGCCGGTGTAGAGCCGACGATGCACCTGAGCGATGGCGCTGATCCGGCGTTGCGTATCTTCCAGCGCGGCCCGTGCGCCCGGATCGGTGAGGGCACCCGCCTGCAACCGCACCATTGCCGATACGAGCTGCAGTGAATTGGCGACTCGGTGGTTTACCTCCGCTAACAGCGCTTCCAGCCGTGCGTTGGAGACGCGCAGCGACTCCTCGGCGGCGGATTTTTGCTTCTCTAGCTGGGCATGCGCCACAACTGCCCGGAATGATGCGTCGAGCAGGTCGAAAAAGTCGTCGCCCACCGATTTCACGACATAGTCGGAAGCACCGGCACGCAGCGCGGCTACGGCGACCCGTTGCTCTTCCGAACCGGTGACATAAACGACGCTTGGCGGATCGGGCAGCTGCCGAAGGCGTGCCAGCGTTTCCAGCCCGTCGATTCCGGGCATGTAATGGTCGACGGCGACGAGATGAAAGCGCTGCTCGGCGGCGATGCGCACCCCCAGTTCGCCACCGTCCGCCGTCGTAACGTCCCACCCGCGACGAGCCAGGGCGCGCGAGGCGAGGCGACGAATACCCTCGTCATCGTCGATGTAGAGAATGCGATCCATCAGGCGCTCGCATTCAGCTCAGCGTCAGAACGCACCAAGCGACGACCGACGCCCGCAAGATCCGCCGCTGGGCCAAGGCAGCCGCTCGCGCGGCCGCAATTGCGCGGCTGACCACTAGACACGATCGGAGAACCGCCGCGCATCATCCCTCGAGATCGGGAACCTGGATCACGGACAGAAAGAGGCCGAGCTGGCGGATCGCCTGAGCGAAGCTTTCGTAGTTCACCGGCTTGGTGATGTAGACGTTGGCGCCAAGATCGTAGCAGCGCTGAATCTCGCGGCTATCGTCTGTCGTGGTCAGGACCACCACCGGCGTGCGCTTAACCGGCCCATCGGACTGCTTGATCTTCGCGAGAATATCCGTCCCGCTCATGTCCGGGAGATTGAGGTCGAGCAGCACCAGCGCGGGGCCGTTCAGGGCCGGGCCGTCAGGCGCGTTGAACAGATAGTCGAGCGCGCTGGTCCCGTCGAGAAAATGCTTGATGTCGTTGAGGATGCCCGCACGACGGATGTTCTTTTCGATAAGGCGCGCGTGGCCTTCGTCATCCTCGATCATCACGATGCTGACGGATTGATGTGCGTTCATCTCAAGATTTTTCCTGCAAGGTCAGCGTCGGCGGCAGCGATAGGCGGAAGGTTGCCCCTTCGCCAAGCGCAGACCGCAAAGTAATCGTACCGCCGAGGCGATAGGCAAGAGCGCGGACATGGGCGAGGCCAATGCCTTCGCCGGGCTGGTCCTGCGTGCCGGACCGACGGAACAGATCAAAAACACGCTCGTGATCGCGCGGGTCGATGCCGCGGCCATTGTCAGAGACGGCGATCCACACCCGGTCACCCGCCGTGCCACCACTCACCTGTACTTCGACGGGGCGGTCAGGGTGGCGATATTTAACCGCGTTCTCGATCAGGTTCGACAGGATCTGCTCGATTGCCACGCGATCGCTGACCAGCGCTGGTAGGATGCCGTCAACATCGATCCGGGCGCCCGTCTCATCCAGTCGGTGCGCCATCGAATCGCGAATCTGGCCAACCATCCGCATCAGATCGAGCGGCTCGGGCGC
Source organism: Sphingomonas sp. IC-11 (assembly GCF_021043365.1). GTDB lineage: Bacteria > Pseudomonadota > Alphaproteobacteria > Sphingomonadales > Sphingomonadaceae > Sphingomonas. The sequence continues at coordinate 68,020 of NZ_JAJNDU010000001.1, forward strand.
AAGCACCCGCCGCCCCTGTCGGGATAGGGCGAGGATCGCGTTGATCAGCCGATCCATCTTCTGGGTCGATGTGCGAATAAAGCCGATCGCTTCAGGCAAGTCTTCCTGCGCGGCAAGGCGCGCGTCATCGGTCAGGATGGCCGGCGCATCCTGCTCCACACGCTCGACCAACGCGCGCAAAGCCGCTGCCGCTGCTTCCAGTTCGGCAGTGAAGCCCATTACGTTTACCAGCGGCGAGCGAAGATCGTGGCTGACGATATAAGCGAATCGCTGAATCTCGTCATTGGCGCGAGAAAGATCCGCCGTGCGATCCACCACGATCGCTTCAAGGCTTTCGTTCAACTGCTGGAGTTGCTCGCGAGACTGCGCCAGATCGCTGGTGTAGCGCACCACCACCAGAAGCGCGGCCACCGCCACTGCAACCAGCAGCACCCCCGCCACCGCCAGGACCGTGTAGAACAGGCCGATGCTGCGTTCCTGCTGCGCATCACGCGCCGCCAGCAATTCTCGTTCCTCCCGTGCCATGGCATCGAAGACAGCGCGGATTTCGCCAAGGCGGGTACTGCTCAGTTCGGCCTGAAAGCGCTCGTTCGCTTCCTTCACCTTACCGCCGATGATGAGCTCCACACTTTGCGCGCGCAGCGCTAGCAACTCGCGAAGGTGCCGTTCCAGCGTGCGGATGTGTGACTGTTGCCGCGGATTGTCGTACGTCAGCTGCCGCAGCCTTTTGGCCGCCCGTGGCAGCGCTGCCGCCGCCTCATTGTAGGATTCAAGGAAGCTCGGCGTGTCCGGAGACAACAGGAACCCGCGGCGCGTCGTCTCGCCCTGCTCGATCAGACGGCGGGTGTCCGCGATCGCCAGCTCGACCTCATAGGTATGCGAGACAGCCTGGCTGTGCCGCGCCAGCTCGCCCGTCACCCATGCAGCGGCAAAGCCTGCGGCGATCAGCGCAAAAAAGCCGACCGCCATAAAGGCGATCAGCACGCGCCCGATCTTGCCTTCGCTTGTAGCGAAGTTTTGCCCCCGTTCCCCGGCCATCGCAGATGCGTCTAGGAGCGGATCGGAGAAAACGCCAGAGCTGCTGTCCTGACTTTGCTAAAGCAGCAGTTCCTGGGCGCTCATCCGGCCGACGAGCCCACCGCCACGGCGGCGGGCCAACTCGGTTTCGGCCGTGAACCGCACGTCCGGATCGCGATCGGTCAGGAACTTGATCAGGCTCTCCTCCTCGATCTCGTTCCACGGCTTGCCGCGGTCTGGGCCGAAGCGCACCCGTGGCAGCAAGGCCGGTATGCTGGACCATTCGATCAGCTGCTCAACACTGGCTTCGTTCAATTGATCCCGCAGATGGTGGGCCGTGACATAGGCGTCCGGGAACGCGCGGTGCGCCGGCAAGCCACGCTCATGGTCCAGGCCCTCCGGCTTGCGCCAGTATCGTAGCACCTGATTGGAAAAACTGGGCGAGTCGGGCCAGAGGCGTAAAGCGCACTTCCATGTGCAGATCCACTGCGCACCGTGGGTGAGCGCGGGCGTGCAGAATTGCTGCTCGAAATCGGCGCGATGCGCAGCGAGCGCAACGCGGCGAGGATAGGGATCCAGGACGTTTCGGGCGACGTCATGCCACCATGGCGCGTCGGCCACATCCTCATCGCGAATATGATGGATCGCTTGTGTGATCGGCGGCATGGACCGGCCCGGATTGACCAGCCGCTGCCCGCCTTCGCCGTACAGCTCCCATCGTCCGTCTGGTCCGAGCGCCACATCCTGCCAACCGATCTCACATACGCCATGCTGGGGCGGAGCGTTGCCGGTGGTTTCGAGATCGATGACGCGGATGATGCTTGGTTGGCGACGCATGATGCCCATGTGGGGACTTGCGGCGGCGCTGTCATCCGTCCCGCGCAAGTTCCCCTCGCGCCGCCGATCAGGCCGCGACCATTACCGACAGCAAATCATCCACATTCCCGACGGCAAAGGCGCTGTACTCGTCACCAATCGCATACGGCAACAGGATGCGCCTGCGGTGAAGCAGCGCACCGCAGCTATAGGTGACATTGGGCACGTAACCGCCCCGCTGCTCGGCGCTGGGAAACAGGAGCGGTGAGGGGGTGCGTGCCAGCACACGGGACGGATCGGCCTTGTCGAGCAGACAGGCACCGACGCAATAGCCGCGCACCAAGCCTACACCGTGGGTGAACACCAGCCAGCCTTCGTCGATTTCGATGGGCGAGCCGCAGTTCCCCATCTGGACGAACTCCCATGGATATTTGGGCGCGAGGATCCGCACGCCGTCGTCCCAATGTTCCAGCCGATCGGACCGGAGCAGCCAGATGTTCTCATTGTCCTGACGGCCCAGCATCACGAACTGGCCGCCGATCTTGCGTGGAAACAGCGCCATGCCCTTGTACCCGGACATGGCGCCGGTCAGCGCGCGCATCTCCACGGTGCGCATATCGACCCCGCGAAGCATCTCCTGCCGGGCGGTCACCCCGTCGAAGGCAGTGTAGGTCCCGATCACGCTGCGATTCCCGTCATCGTCGGTGAAACGAACCATGCGCAGATCCTCGATGCCTGAGCGTTGGCTGGGCAGCACCGGAAACAGCACGGTTTCCGAAACATCATCGCTCTCGTCGCACAGCAGCCGGATCCATCCGGCTTCTTCCTTGTCTATTCGCGGCGGAACACCTTGTTGGCTGGCCGGATGGACGATGACCTGGTCGCCCGCATCCCATGTTCCGGTGCGGAACGTCACGGAGGAAATATGACCCTCCCCGATCCCCCTCAGGGATAGTAGAAAGGCAAGCGAGTCGTCGTTCTCGTCCGCATCCGGCAGTGGAATGATGCTGGGATTGAAGAGAGCGGCCGATTCAAAAGCATATTCCTGGCTGAAGTAAGCGCCGATCAGCAGGCGGTCCGTCTCGTCGAGATTTGGCGGCAGCTTCAGATCGCCGGCGACATCAGCGAAGCGGCGCAGAAAGGTGGCGTCTGCATTGCGGTGGCGTTCATGCATCGGCCGCTGGAGCAGCATGCGCATTCGTTCACGCATCGGCTTGTCGAGCGACAGCAACCGATCGGCCACCTGCTGCATCCGCTTGGGGCGGTCTTTGCCGAATGGCTCGGGATAGGCGAAGCTGAACGGGCGAATGACGGTGCGGGACGGGTCCGGCTTCAACTCGATTGATAAGGTGCTGAACACGTCCGCTGCGTTCATCGTGGTATCCCTTGCGGTTGAAGTGGAGATCAGGAATTCTCGGGCGGTGCACTGGAATGCGCCACCGGCCCGTCTTGGTCGGCGATTGGCGGCTTTGGCGCCAGAAACAATGTGCGGGTCGGAACGGCGATGGTGATACCGGCCGCGCTCAGCCGCTCGTAGATCGACAGCAGCAAATCCTGCCGCACGGTCGTGCTTTCCCCGAAGTCACTGAGTGCAATGTAGGAAAATACCTCAATCTCCAGTGCGCTTTCCCCGAAGTTGTTGAACCGCGCCCGCGGCCCATCCTTTGAGATGTTCTCGTTCGAGAGCAGCACGTCCTCAATGATCGCCACCGCCTCCCGGATTTTATCGGGCGAGGTATATTCGATGTAGATCTTAGGCGCGAAAAGGAAGCGGTCCCGCTTGGCAAAATTCTCGATCTGACGGGAGGAGAAATCGCCGTTCGGGATGGTGACAATCGTCCGATCATTAGTGCGAATACGAGTGGACCGGATGCCGACGTCCTCCACCGTACCGACTACGTCTCCCACGCGGCAAAAATCGCCGACCTGGACGGGACGATCGGCAATCACGGTGACACTGCCGACCAAGTTCTCGACTGTCTTCTGCGCGCCTAGTGCGAGGGCGATACCGCCAATACCCAGTGCCGCAATGCCGGTCGTGACATCGATGCCGAACGTGTCGAGCACGGCGACGATGCTGAACACCAACAGCAGGATCTTCGCCGCCCGCCGCAACAGCGTGACGACCGAAACGGCCTGACGGCGGGATCGGCGATGCATCCGTGCAATGGCGACATCCGCGACGGCATCGACCAGGCGAAGGCCAAACCACACCAACGCAATGGCCGCGACCCCGCCGGCGTACCGCAGCAGCGTTTGGCGGGCGACAATCGCTACCTGAAGGCGCTCGGCCCAAGTGTAGAATGCCATAACCGCGATGAAGAGGCTGAGCGGCGGCAGAGCGGCGTGGAAGAAGCGATATACTGCATTCGCATCCGGATCGGTAATGCCGCGGCGCATTACGGCCAGTGCAGCGGCAGCAATCAGTCGTAAGATCACAAAACTGAGCGCAGCAATGCCGATCAGCAATGCCCAGTCTTCGGCCGGTGCGCCGGCAACGTCGATGCCGACGACGGCGTCGGTAGAAGGGGCGGCGACCTTTGTGGCCGGCACTGCCATTAACTGCCGGATCGTATCATGTGAGATCCGCCACACGGAGCGACCGTTCAATGATCCATGGGTCAGCAAGATCGGCGCGTCGCCGGTGCTTCCCTTGAGGTCGCCGGCAAGTTCGCGGTCGAGCGGCAGGTCGTCGTCGATGCGCCCCGCAGGCTCATTCGATAGCCGAGCAAACGGCAACAGCGTGCCGCCACTGTCCAGCAGCACTTGCAACCGGCGGGCCAGCTCCGACGCGCCGTCCATCACTCGCGCGTCGTCCTGCACCGGCAGGTCGAAGTAATTGGCGGCTCGGTTATAGTCGCGCTTCGCGAGTGCTTCGATCAATCCGCTAACGGTGGAACGCGGCGTTTCACGACCAAAAGGGTCCGCCGGGATGGTCGGCGCGGTACTATTCGCGGGTGCGTCCTGAGCCAGCGCAGGTATGCCGGTCATCGTGGCGAGAAGGAGAATGAGGAGGAAACGACGAAGATAGCTGAGCACGGTCACCTGCGGCGTTTAAGACGTCCGTGAAGGAAACGCCGTTGCCCGCCGAAAGGTCGCACCATCCGTGGTGTCAGGACAACGCTTCGCCCCCCCCGGCTGATATAGCCGCTCGCGCAGTGCCCGGCGGCCGCAGCGCTCAGTCCCGCGACGATCGCGCTTCGGCGATTGCTTCCTGCAAACGATCAAAGGGCAAGGCGCCAGAGAGTACCTTATCACCCACTACCCACGCCGGCGTCCCGCTGATGCCCAACTTCGCAGCCAGGCCCAGATTGCCTGCGATCTCCGTGTCAACGTCATCAGGCATTTTGGTGAGGTCCACGCCCGTGCTCCGCGCCGCGGCGGCGATCGACTGCGCACTCACTGCCCCGCCTGCGTATAGTGCCTGGTGAAAGGCCGGAAACCGTCCTTGTGCAGCCGCGGCAAGTGAAGCACGGGCCGCATCCCGACTTTCCTCGGCCAGAATCGGCAGCTCGCGGAACACGACCCGCAACTTCGGATCGCTCTTTACCAGTCGATCGATGGTCGGCAGGCTCGCCCGGCAATAGCCGCAGTTGTAATCGAAGAACTCGACGAGAGTAACGTCGCCATTTCGGTTGCCCATCACCGCTCCCGGATATGGCGTTTCGATCCGGGACCGATTGGCCGCCACCGCACGGCCGCTTTCGCGCTCCTGCAGCTTCTGCATCGCCTGCGGGATTATCTCGGGATTGCTGAGGAGGTAGTCATGCACCACCTTCTCGATCTGCGCCTTGTCACTTACGCGCAGGTCACCGGGGGCAGCCCGTTCGGCCAGCCACATGCCCACGGCACCGAAGGTCGCCCCCAGCAGCACGACCAGCAACAGGGTAAGTCGGTTCATTTGCGCTTGCGCTTGTCGCCGTCGAGGGAATTGGCAGATGTCATCGCAATATCCTGTGCCCGGATCCAGTCAGGCGTATTTTGTGGGATGCCTGCAAGGGCATAGCGTGCGCTAGCCGCAGCCGTGCGGTGATCGCCTACCATGCTGGCGCGTTCGGCCGTGGCGAGCGCTGCCCGCGCAGGATCGCCGGTGCGCTCATAAACGGTACCGAGTTGATACCAGGCGAAGGGGTTCTGATCATCGCGGGCGACGGCCGTACGCAGCACGCGCTTGGCTTCCTCGTAGTTCGCCTTGTCCTCCGTTGCGATCAGTGCATGGCCGAACGTGGTGGCGATCAGCGGGTTGTTGCGCGATCCGTCAGTTGCGGCGCGCAGCGGCGCCAAGGCCTCCTGCGGCTTGCCTGCCTCAAGCAGGATCTGGCCCTTGATCTCCAGGAAGTAGGGATCGTTGGGCTTGTTGGTCACGAGGGCGTCGGCCTCAGCGTTTGCCTTCTCGGGATAGCCGCTGCGGTGATAGGCATAGGCGCGGGCGTAGTGCGCGTAGATGGTCTGGGTGCCCTCCGGATATTTCTGGAGCGCCTGCGCGGGCGGTAGCAGATAACCGTCCAGTTTGGCCTGGACCCGCTTGAAGCGCTCTTCCCAATCCTGATTGAGCGGCTTGTTCCAGGCTGCCGAAGCCTGCAGCGTTTCTGAAACCGCCGCCACGCGTTCGGACGAAACCGGGTGGCTGAGCATGTACTCAACCTTGCGGGTGATGCCGTAGCGATATTCAAGCTGCTGCATCGTCTTGAAGAAATTGAGATATCCCTTGCCGCTGATCCCGGCGGCGTTGAGATATTTTGCGCCGGCGGCGTCGGTTGAGGCCTCCTGCTGACGCGAGAAGGCGAGATACTTGGTCATGGCGGCTTGCTGCCCCGCGGCGAGAACGCCGGCGCCCGCTTCCCCGGCTCCAGCGGCCATTGCCGCCAGGCCCAGCACCATGGAAAGGATGGAGATGCCAGTCGCTTCCTGAAAGCCGCGGCCGGCAAGCGAGACGTGCCCGCCCGTAATGTGGCCGAGTTCATGGGCGATGACGCCCTGCACTTCGTTGGCGGTCTTAGCCGCCTGGATCGTGCCAGAGTGCACATAGACGATCTGGCCGCCCGCTACGAAGGCGTTGATCGAATCATCGTTAACCAGGACGACCTTCACGTCGCTGGGCCGCAACCCGGCGGCGGTGATGAGCGGAGCCGTCATGTCCGCCAGCAACGTCTCAGTCTCGGCATCGCGCAAGATCGACTGCGCCTGGGCAGCCTGTGCCATGGAAACGCAGGCCAGGGCCGCAGCGGCCAGTAGGCGAAGAGCAGCGGAGCGGCGGGTCACAGCTGCGGGCGCTGCATGATCGATCGGCGAGCGACGGACATGCGCCGGACCCAGCATGATGGTGGCTTAACCATCGCTGAAGCCCGGCGCATGTCGATCACCGGCAACGTGTCACGACCGGCGGTTTACGCACCGAAGGTCCGCTGCCACCAGCCGCGGCGCGGCGCTGCGGCGGGTTCCTCGGCGGTGCCTTCTTCGGTTCCGGCCGTAGTGCCGGCAGCAGTTGCATCGGCAGCGTTAGCCTCGCTGGCAGGGGCGGCCGCCGCGTTGGACGATGCAGCGCCAGCGTCCGCTCCGGGCACATCCGCGGCGCCTTCCGTCGCTGCATCCGCCTTCTTGCGCCGGGTGCGCTTCGGCTTGGCGGGTGCTTCCGTCGCTTCGGCTGGCGCTGCCGCCTCGGCTGCGGCGGTGGCATCAGTGGTCGGAGCGTCCGTTTTCTTGCGCCGAGTGCGCTTCGGCCTGGCCGGTGCGCCTTCCTCCGTCGCCGGCGCGATCGCGTCGATGCCGGGCGTTTCGATGACCGCCGGTGCCTCTGCCGGCGCAGCGACAGGTGCCTGCTCGACCGCCTTCTTGGCACGCGGGCGACGCCGGGTCTTCGGGGCCGGCTGCTCCGCTTCCGCAGCTGCGTTGGCGGTCGCGTCTGCGCTTGCTTCGGACGCGACGGGCTCCACAGCAGGAGCTTCGGTGATCGCGGTCTCGACCAACGGCGCTTCCGCGGTCTCCGCTTCCACGCTCACCTCGGCCGCGGTGGAGACGCTGTCGCCCTCGACGCGATTGGCGTCGCCTTCGGCCCCATTCTCACGGCGCCGCCGGCGCCCGCGGCGATTGCGCCGGCGACGACCGCCTTCGCCCTCTGCCGTGCCCTCGGAATCGTCGTGGTCGGAAGTAGCTTCCGCTTCCGCCGCTTCGACAGCCTCGTCTTCGCTGGCGGCGTCGCTTTCATCACCTTCGCTGATGTCCGCGTTCGACGCGGGCGCTGCGCCGGCTTCGCCATTCGTCCGACCGCGCCGGCCACGACGGCGACGGCGCTTGCGACCGCCCTCACGCTGCTCGTCACCCCGTGCTTCCTCGGCTCGGGGCGCCTCGTCCTCGGCCTCGAGCTCTTCCTCTTCTTCCTCCTCGATCTCCTCGGGGAAGTCTTCCTCGATCTCCTCGAGCGGCGGCGCGAATTTCGGAGCATAGGCCGGCGGCGGACCCGACGCCTCGACTGACATGCGCGCGCCTTCCTGCTCACCGTCCGGCAGGATTTCCACGGTTACGCCGTAACGATCCTCGATCTCGGCGATGTCGGCCCGCTTGCGATTGAGCACGTAGAAGGCGGCTTCCTGGCTGCAGCGCAGCGTCAGCAGCGAGCCACGGCCACGCGCGGCTTCGTCTTCGATCAGGCGCAACGCGCTGAGGCCCGCGGACGATGCGGTGCGGACAAGACCGGTGCCTTCGCAATGCGGGCAGGGGCGGGTGGAGGCCTCGAGCACGCCGGTGCGCAGGCGCTGGCGGCTCATTTCCATGAGGCCGAACGACGAGATGCGGCCGACCTGGATGCGGGCGCGATCGTTCTTCAGCGCCTCCTTCATCGCCTTCTCGACCTTCCGGACATTGGAATTGTTGTCCATGTCGATGAAGTCGATGACGACGAGACCGGCCATGTCGCGCAGGCGCAACTGACGCGCGATTTCCTGCGCCGCCTCGAGGTTCGTCGCGGTCGCGGTCTGCTCGATATTATGCTCGCGCGTCGAACGGCCCGAGTTGATGTCGATCGAGACCAACGCCTCGGTCGGGTTGATGACGAGGTAGCCGCCCGACTTCAGCTGCACCACCGGGTGGTACATGGCGGCGAGCTGATCCTCGACATGGCAGCGCTGGAACAGCGGAATGGGATCGCTGTAATGCTTCACCCGCTTGGCGTGGCTTGGCATCAGCAGGCGCATGAAGTCCTTCGCTTGGCGATAGCCTTCGTCACCCTCGACGATCACCTCGTCGATGTCCTTGTTATAGATGTCGCGGATCGCGCGCTTGATGAGATCGCTGTCGCCATAGATCAGCGCTGGTGCCGCGCTCGTCAGCGTCTTTTCACGGATGCCGTCCCACAGGCGGGCGAGGTAATCGAAGTCACGCTTGATCTCGGTACGCGTGCGGCTGAGACCTGCGGTGCGCACGATGCAGCCCATCGACGGCGGCAGTTCCATTTCCGCCATGATCGACTTCAGCCGCTTGCGATCGGCCGAATTACTGATCTTTCGGCTGATCCCGCCGCCATGCGACGTGTTGGGCATCAGCACGCAATAACGGCCCGCCAGCGACAAATAGGTCGTCAGTGCTGCGCCCTTGTTGCCTCGCTCTTCCTTCACGACCTGGACCAGCAGTACCTGGCGGCGGCGGATCACGTCCTGGATCTTGTAGCGGCGGCGCAGGTTCATGCGGCGCTGGCGCAGCGCTTCCACCTGATCGTCGTTGATGCCGGTGGCGGCGCGGGCGGGGCCCTCTTCGCTATCGACATCGCCCTCGATTTCGTCACCGCCGTCCGCGTCGTCCTCGAACTCGGCATCACCCTCGGGAGCGTCAAGGTCGGCGTCTTCGGCGGCCTCCTGCTCGGCACGCAGCTTTGCTTCCTCGGCTGCATGCTCCGCTTCTTCGCGCAGCAGTGCCTCGCGATCCTCCTTGGGGATCTGATAGTAATCGGGATGGATTTCCGAAAAAGCGAGGAAGCCGTGGCGATTGCCACCATAGTCGACGAACGCCGCCTGCAGCGACGGCTCGACCCGCGTCACCTTGGCAAGATAGATATTTCCCTTGAGCTGCTTGCGCTCGGCACTCTCAAAATCAAACTCTTCGATGCGGTTTCCCTTGACGACGGCCACGCGGGTTTCCTCCCGGTGGCGTGCGTCGATCAGCATGCGCATGGTCATTATATGGTCTCCGCGCGCGACTCGCGCCGCCGGACGGCGGGGTCACGCGATGATAAGGCGCTGCCGGCTCTCGTTCGCCGGGCAAGCGGATGGTGGTGACTTGTGCCTTCGTCCGCCGCGCACGTCCGGGCGCAACGCCCTGGATCAGCCCCGCGCCCGCGCCGCCGGCAAGAGCCGGTCGAAACTGCGGTGGGGGAAAATGCGACATGCGAACGTCAACCTGATGGCCCGGGCCGGCGTGAACAGCCGGTCGGGCGGTGGGTCGGCAGCGGGCGCAAAGGCCTGCAATCCGATCAACGTGGTGACTAGCAAGTCGTTTGTCATTCGGCAACCGGAACGTCCTTGCCGGACAAGCGGCAAAAACGTGCCGAACAGCTTGTTAACCCCAATGAGCAACTGCGATTTGACCAGCAGCGGCGTAACCCGAATCGGGCAGGGAAGAAGGGTTTGCGTATCATGGCTTTTCGCTGGACCAGCGAGCAGCCGACGCGGCATGCAGGGCAAATGTCGATGCTGCTCGCGTTCTTGGCTGGTCTCTCATTCGGCACTCCGGGCTGGGCCGCGACGGTGCAGCGCGTGGACGTGCGAGAGGGGCGGATCACGATCCGTTTCGATGAAGCTGTGCGCGGCGCGTCCAGCTTCATCCTGAACGGGCCGCAGCGCATTGCGATCGATATCGACGGCGCTCGTCCGGGCCGCGCGAGTGGCGGCGACGGCGCGATCACGGCGGTGCGGCAGGGTTGGCGCGGGGCCGATAGCGCGCGTGTGGTGCTGGACCTTGCTGAACCGATGATCGTATCGAAGGGCGAGTTTCAGGATGATGGGCGCACGCTGGAGCTGTCGCTGCGCCAGGTTGACGGGCGCCGCTTCGCCGCGGCCAGCGCGGCATCGCCGTTAAGTTTCCTTCCGTTCGGCTGGGGAAAGGCCAAGCCCAAGTACAAGGTGTCGATCCCGGTGCCGCCCGCGCGCAAGAGCGCCTTGCCGCGTGTGCAGGGGGACGACAGCCGGCCACTGGTGGTGATCGACGCCGGTCACGGCGGAAACGATCCGGGCGCGATCAATGCCGAGACGGGTCTGCGCGAAAAGGACGTGACGCTCAAGATCGCCCGCGCGATCAGGGATGAGCTGCTGGAGTCCGGGCGCGTCCGCGTAGCGCTGACGCGTGATGATGATCGCTACATCCTGCATCGCGAGCGATTCGGGGTGGCTCGTCAACTAGGCGCGGACCTGTTCATCTCCATCCACTGCGACAGTGCCGGCAACGTCGAGGCATCCGGTGCCACCGCCTACACGCTTTCGGATGTCGCGTCCGACAAGGAAGCCGCGCGGCTTGCCGCGCGCGAGAACAAGGCAGACATCATCGCTGGGGTGAACCTGGATGAGAGCGAGGACGTGTCCTCCATTCTCATCGATCTGACCCAGCGGGAAACGATGAACGCGTCGGCCGGATTTGCGCGCCTGCTCGGTCGCGAGGCAAAACCTTTGATTCCGGTGAAGAGCAACTTCCACCGCATGGCTTCGCTGCTGGTGCTAAAGGCGCCCGACCTGCCTTCGATCCTGTTTGAAACCGGCTATATCTCCAACGCTCAGGATGCTGCATTCCTTGACAGTCGCGAGGGGCGCGAACGGATCGCGCAAAGCGTGCGTCGGGCCGTGGAAATACACTTTGCGCGCCGGATGGCTCAAACCGCTGCGCGTTAATGTTTGCCGGGCGGTGAGCGGAGCACATGGACGTGTTCGCCCGAAGGTGTGCGGTGCGGCGCTATGGGCGACGGTTCTCGATCCGGCGCGCGGCGTACGGGCTTGATGTTGCCAGCCGCACGGCCGCTCCCTAAACACCGGCGTCGCGTATGGCGTCCACTCCCCCCGAACCAATGACGGTGCAACGGCGCACCAGCGGCCTTGGCGAGCGCTTGTCGCGGCTGTGGGCGCGCTGGTGGGTGAAGGTGCTGGCCGTGCTTGCCGCGATCGGGCTGCTCCTGCTGGGCGGCGGCTGGTATTTCATCACCCGCGATCTGCCGTCGGTGGAACAACTGCGTACGTACGAGCCGCCGCTCCCTACCAATGTGCGCGGCATCGATGGTGCTCCCGTCTATTCCTATGCGCGCGAGCGGCGGGTCGAGCTCTCCTTTGCGGAATATCCCAAAACGTTGGTTCAGGCGTTCCTGGCCGCGGAGGACAAGACCTTTTTCGAACATCACGGCGTCGACTATCCGGGCCTTGCCGGTGCGGTGGTGGATTATGTTTCCAAGCTCGGCAGTGGCCAGCGCGCGCGCGGCGGGTCCACGATCACGCAGCAGGTCGCCAAGAACCTGCTGATTGGCAACGAATATTCGCCGACCCGCAAGATCAAGGAAGCGATCCTCGCGTGGCGGATCGAGGACACGCTGTCCAAGCAGCAAATCCTTGAGCTCTATCTCAACCAGATCTTCCTTGGCCGGAATGCCTATGGCGTCGAAGCGGCTAGCCACGCCTATTTCGACAAGGAACTGGATGAGCTGAGCCTTTCGCAGATGGCCTATCTTGCCATCCTGCCGAAGGGGCCGGCAAACTATGATCCGTTCCGGGACACCGAACGGGCGCTGGAGCGGCGCAACTGGGCCCTGGGTGAGATGGAGCGCAACGGCTTCATCACGGCAGCGCAGCGTAGCGAGGCGCAGGCGCAACCGATTGGCGCGATCGTTCGGCGCGTGCCAAAGTTCGAGCGCGTCGGCGGCTACTTCGTGGAGGAAGTTCGGCGCGAGCTCATCAGCCGGTTCGGCGAAACCGCTCGGGACAGTGCTAACAGCGTTTATTCCGGCGGTCTGTGGGTGCGCACGTCGCTGGACCGGCGCGTTCAGGCAGCGGCGGCTGAAGCCTTGCGGGACGGCTTGCTGCGCTATGATCGCGGCCGCGGCTTTTCCGGCCCGCTCCGCCATGTGGAAATCGACGGGGACCGGTGGCAGGTCGCGTTGCTGAACACCAACATCAACCTCGATCATGCGGACTGGCGCGCGGCCATTGTGATCTCGCGGGGAGACAGCGAAGCACAGATCGGCTTCGCTAACGGGGACCGGGGTACATTGCCGCGCTGGGGCGCGCAGATGCCGACCCGCGGCAGCAGCACGCCGGCTTTCGGCACGCTGAAACCGGGCGATGTGATCGCGGTCGCCCCCTCGGGCAGTCAGTTCGCCCTGCGTTCCGTGCCCAAGATCTCTGGCGGGTTCGTGGTGCAGGAGCCGGAGTCTGGCCGCATCCTGGCGATGCAGGGCGGCTTCGACGCGTCGCTTCAGTCGTTTAATCGCGCCACCCAGGCGATGCGGCAGCCGGGCTCCACCATCAAGCCGATCGTCTATGCCGCTGCGCTGGAACACGGCATGACGCCCGCCTCCATCATCGTGGACGGGCCGTTCTGCGTGGATCAAGGACCACGGCTTGGCCAGAAGTGCTTCCGCAACTTCGGCAATTCGCGCGGTGCCGGGCCGCATACGATGCGATGGGGCGTTGAGCAGTCGCGCAACCTGATGACGGTGCGTGCCGCGGCGCAGACGGGCATGGCGAATGTCGTCCGCCTGATGAAGGCGATGGAGATCGGCGACTATCAGCCCTATCTTTCCTACGCGCTGGGCGCCGGCGAGACGACCGTTATGAAGATGGTCAACGCTTATGGTGTCCTCGCCAACCAGGGCCGGTGGCACGCACCCACGTTGATCGACTTCGTTCAGAACCGTCGCGGCCAAGTGATCTGGCCGGAGAATTGGCGCGCCTGCGATCGCTGCAACATGCCTGATTGGGATCGAAAGCCGATGCCACGTCCCGCGCGCCGTGGCCGGCAGGTGCTGGATGCCATGTCGGCCTATCAGATGGTGCACATTGCCGAAGGGGTGATCCAGCGCGGCACCGCGACGGTGCTGCGGGATCTCAATCGCCCGATCTTTGGCAAGACTGGCACCAACTCGGGCCCGAAGGACGTCTGGTTCATCGGCGGTACGCCGCAAATGGTGGCGGGTGTCTACATCGGGTATGATTCGCCGGTGAACCTGGGTGGCTACGCCCAAGGCGGAACGCTCGCCGCGCCGATCTTCAAGCAATGGGCGATCAAGGCTTACGAAGGAATGGACCCGCTGCCGTTCCGCGCCCCGGCCGGGATCCGCATGGTGCGGATCGACCGGGCCAGCGGTCGACCGGTGTTCGGCACATTCCCGAACGACAATGATCCGAAGCCCGCGGTGATCTGGGAAGCGTTCAAGCCGCAGGCGGAAGCGCGCCGCGCGCCGCGTAGGCCGACTGCCCAGCCCACGGCCGCGCCGACCGCCACCGGTGCCCGCACGCAGCCGAGCGACAGCGACTTCCTGCAGCGCGAGGGCGGCATTTATTGAGCGGTCGGCGCTGGCATTGTCCTGCCGCCGTTCTGGTCCTAAGTCCGCCAACCAAATATCGTCATCCCAGCGCAAGCTGGGATCTCCCGGTTACGACGCATTGCTCGTGCCGCACGAGATTCCAGCCCGCTGGAATGATGTGAGAAGTGGAGAAAGATGATGCGCGCCGAAGCGCAGGCCCATGCCGACACGATCAACGAGGCGCTCGCGCTGCTCCGGCGCAGTCTCGACTGGGATCGTGCGCTGCGGCGGCTCGACGAATTGAATGCGCGGGTCGAGGACCCGACGCTGTGGAACGATCCCAAGGCGGCTCAGGACGTGATGCGTGAGCGTCGCCGGCTGGACGAGGCGATCACCGCCACCCGCACCATCGAGCGCGAGCTCAGCGACACTGCAGAGCTGATCGAGATGGCAGAGGCGGAGGGCGACGAGGAAATGGCGTCGGAGGGCACGGCTGCTCTCGCCCAGCTTGCGGAGCGCGCGCAGAAGGACAAGGTGAAGGCGCTGCTGTCGGGCGAAGCCGACGCCAACGACACGTATGTGGAGATAAACGCCGGCGCAGGCGGCACGGAAAGCCAGGACTGGGCCGAAATGCTCCAGCGCATGTACACGCGCTGGGCGGAGCGCCAGGGCTACAAGGTCGAGTTGATCGACTATCACTCCGGCGAGCAGGCGGGCATCAAGTCTGCCACGTTGCTGGTGAAGGGTGAGAACGCCTATGGCTATGCCAAGGTCGAAAGCGGCGTTCACCGCCTGGTTCGCATCAGCCCCTATGACAGCTCGGCACGTCGCCACACCAGCTTTTCGAGCGTTTGGGTCTATCCGGTGATTGACGACTCGATCGATATCGAGATCAATGACAGCGAGCTGCGCATCGACACCTATCGCGCTTCGGGCGCGGGCGGACAGCACATCAACACGACCGACTCGGCCGTGCGTATCACCCACTTGCCCACTGGCATTGTGGTCGCCTGTCAGAACCAGCGGTCCCAGCACAAGAACAAGGCGGAGGCGTACAACCAGCTGCGTGCGCGCCTGTACGAGCATGAGCTGCGTAAGCGCGAGGAAGAGGCGAACACCGTCAACGCCGCCAAGACCGATATCGGCTGGGGGCACCAGATCCGCTCCTACGTGCTTCAGCCGTATCAGCTGGTGAAGGACCTGCGTACCGGTGTCACGTCAACGTCGCCGGGGGACGTGCTGGACGGCGATCTCGATGATTTCATGGCGGCCGCGCTTGCCCAGCGCGTCACGGGCGAAGCGGTCGAGGTGGAGGACGTCGACTGAGGATGCTCGGCGCCTCATCGAATTCCTGTCAAGGGGAGCGAGCGCCCGCGCTTGGGTATCGTTGCGCTGCTTTTCGCGCGCGGCATGGCCGCAGCACGGCGCGACCCCTCGCCGCGGCTGCTCTCCTGCTGCTGGTGGCTGGCTGCGAGGGCGGTGAGCCCTTGCTCAAGAATGAGCCCAAGGATCCGGGGCCGTTCCCAGCAGCCGACCGGCCAGTCGCTCACATCGTGTCGTCGCGCTGGTCGAACGAGGAAGCGCGCGATCGTTTGAACGAGGCGGGCACGGTGATGACGCGCGCCGCCATCACACCGGGCATGACCGTCGCGGATATCGGCGCCGGCGAGGGTTATTACACCATGCGTCTCGCCCAAAAAGTGGGCGAAGAAGGCCGAGTACTGGCGCAGGACGTTGTTCCGAGCGTCCGCGACGCTCTTGCCGAGCGCGTCGCGCGCGGGCGTCTCGACAATGTGAGTGTGAAGCTCGGTGCACCGGCTGACCCGAAGTTGCCTGAGGCGAGCTTCGACCGGATCTTCATGGTGCATATGTATCATGAAATCGAGCAGCCCTATGAGTTCCTCTGGCGGATGCGCCCGGCGCTCCGGCCGGATGGGCTTGTGGTGGTGGTCGACGCCAATCGCACCACCGTCAATCACGGCACGCCGCCTGCGCTCCTCCGCTGTGAATTTGCAGCCGTAGGCTACGAGCTGGTGACGATGACCCCCATGCCCTCGGCCGGTGGATATTTCGCTACCTTCCGCGCAACAGGGCAGCGGCCCGAGCCGGAGGCGATCCGGCCTTGTCGCCTCGACCAGTCACAGCAGCCCCCGCGCCCGAAAGCTGACAATGCTGTCACCGGCCAGCACGAGATGGTCGACAAGCCGGATCCCTAGGCTGTCCAGTGCTTCCGCCACCCGGCGGGTGGTGCGAAGATCCTCCGGCGAAGGCTCGGCATCTCCGGATGGATGATTGTGCGCCATCACGACAGCACGGGAATCATGGGCCATGGCCACCGCCACGATGGTGCGTAGCGGCACGTCGACTGATGACACGCTGGCCGACAGGATGTGATGCAGGCCGAGTGTGCTTCCGCGCTCGTCGAGAAAAACGAATGCAATCGATTCGGTCAAGGCGCGCGCCATCGCGGCAAGATGTCCGCTGATTGCCGGATCGAAACCATACATGATGACGGAGTCGTTGGCTGCGATCCGCCGCGCAAGGTATCTGCGCCGGAACGGATCGGTTCACGAGCGGCTTGGCGTGGCCGCGGGGCGGCTGTAGCGTCCGGCCATGCGCCAATATCTTGATCTCATGGCCCGCGTGCTCGACTCGGGCGCGCAGCAGATGGATCGCACGGGCACGGGCACGCTCAGCGTTTTCGGGCACCAGATGCGGTTCGACCTGGCTCAGGGCTTCCCTGTGCTCACCACCAAGAAGCTGCATCTGCGCTCGATCATCGTGGAATTGCTGTGGTTCCTGCGTGGCGACACCAACGTGCGCTGGTTGCAGGATCGGAAGGTCAGCATCTGGGACGAATGGGCTGACGAACAGGGTGATCTCGGCCCGGTTTACGGCAAGCAGTGGCGCGACTGGGTGGCGGCGGATGGCCGGCATATTGATCAGATCAAGGGGTTGGTGGAGGACATCCGAACCAATCCGGCATCCCGTCGGCAGATCGTGACCGCGTGGAATCCCGGCGATCTCCAGGCGATGGCGCTGGCGCCCTGCCATTGCCTGTTCCAGACCTATGTGGCGAACGGCCGATTATCGCTTCAACTGTACCAGCGGTCGGCCGACATCTTCCTGGGCGTGCCGTTCAACATCGCGAGTTACGCCTTGCTGACCCATATGCTCGCGCAGCAATGCGGATTGGAGCCCGGCGAGTTCATCTGGACGGGCGGCGACTGCCACCTGTACGCCAACCACCTGGAGCAGGCGCGCCTCCAGCTTGGCCGTGAGCCCGGCACGCTGCCGCGGCTGGAAATCCGGCGCAAGCCGCCCGCGATCGACGCCTATGAGTTCGAGGATTTCGTGCTGCACGATTACGTCGCCCAGGCTCACATCAAGGCGCCAGTTGCTGTATGACCGCTTCGTTCACTCGGGGTTCAGCCGTCTCGACTACAACCGTAGTCGAAGAGAGGGAGGCTGGCATGCGGGATTATCTGATCACGATTGCAACGGCCACGCTGGCTGCCATGCTGCTGCAAGTCGGCAGCCCGCCGGCATGCGCTGACGCGCGCTCATCCTCTGACGCCGCTCACGCCCGGTGACGGTTTCCCTCCATCTTGCTCGCGCCAGCAACGGCGTGATCGGCCGTGATGGTGGCCTGCCGTGGCATCTGCCCGCCGACCTGAAGCGCTTCAAGGCGCAGACGATCGGCCGGCCGATGATCATGGGACGCAAGACGTTCGAAAGCTTCCCTGCGCCGCTGCCGGGACGCCGGCACATCGTCCTGACCCGCGACCGCGCTTGGTCTGCCGAAGGAGCGGAAGTGGTGCATGGACGTGCCGAAGCACTGGCGGCAGCCGGCGAGGATGTCGCGGTGATCGGCGGCGCGGATGTATTTGCCTTGTTCCTGGATCTTGCCGATCGGGTCGAGCTTACCGAGGTCCATGCCGCGCCGGCTGGAGACACGATCGTGCCGCCCTTTACCGGCTGGCGCGAGGCCGGGCGCGAAGATCATCCGGCCGTCGGCGACCGGCCGGCCTATAGTTTTGTAACACTGGTGCGCTGACGCGAGCGTCGCTATGCGCCCGTGCCATGGATCGGCATGGGATCATCCGGCTGGGCAAGGGCGAGGCGCTGTCGGACGCGTTGCGCGGTGGTATCGTTGCGCTTGGCAACTTCGACGGCTTTCACCTCGGCCACCAGGCTGTCGTCGGGCGAGCCGTCGAGCGCGCGCGTGCCGAAGGGCGGCCAGCATTGGTCGCGACCTTTGATCCTCACCCGATGCGTTTCTTCAAGCCGGACAGTCCTTGGTTCCGGCTGTCCACGTTGGAACAGCGGGCGGAGCTGATGCAGGCGGCGGGCGTCGATGCGATGCTCGTCTTTGCCTTCGATGCCGAGCTTGCCGCCTTGTCGGCGGAGGCGTTCGTCACCTCCCGCTTGGTAGAGGAGATCGGCGCCGCCGGTGTGGTGACTGGTGCTGACTTCACCTTTGGCAAGGCGCGGTCTGGCGATGTCTCGTTGCTCGCGGCGCTCGGGCAGGCGCATGGCTTCTCCGCTGACACGGTGGGCGCCGTCACATATGAGGGAGGCACCGTCTCCTCCACCCGGATCCGCGCCGCGCTGCGCGAGGGTCGGCCACGCGACGCTGCACGGCTGCTGACGCGGCCCTTCACCATTCGCGGTGAGGTGCGCCACGGTGACAAACTGGGCAGGGAGATTGGCTACCCCACCGCCAATGTCGATCTCGGAAACTACCTGCGTCCCGCCTACGGCATCTACGCGGTACGCGTGACGCTGGAGGACGGGCGCGTCTTCAACGGTGCGGCAAACCTTGGTATCCGGCCAAGCTTCGATCCGCCCAAGGAATTGCTCGAACCTTATCTGTTCGACTTCTCAGGTGACCTTTACGGCCAGGCGATAGACGTCGCTCTGATCGACTATCTGCGGCCCGAGGCGAAGTTCGATACGCTCGAAGCGTTGAAAGAGCAAATGGCGGCGGACTGCGACCGGGCGCGAAAGTTGCTCGCGCGCTAACCCTTCTTGCAGGGAGGGGAGGTTAAGCCGTAATGCGCGCGGCACTCATGGCCGACGATACACCCTCCGCAGCGACTGCCGATCAGAAGGATTGGCGCGACACTGTCTTCCTGCCGAAGACCGACTTCCCGATGAAGGCAGGTCTGCCGCAGAAGGAGCCCGCGATTCTGGAGCGGTGGCAGCGGCTGGGCCTGTACCAGCGGCTGCGCGAACAGCGCGCCGGGCGCGAGAAGTTCATCCTCCACGATGGCCCGCCCTATGCCAATGGCGACATGCACATCGGCCATGCGCTGAACCATATCCTGAAGGACATGGTCGTTCGCACCCAGACGCTGCTGGGCAAGAACGCGCCCTACGTTCCCGGCTGGGATTGCCACGGCCTGCCGATCGAGTGGAAGGTCGAGGAAGAATATCGCAAGAAGAAGCTGAACAAGGACGAGGTTCCGCCGGCGGAATTCCGCGCCGAGTGCCGCGCCTATGCCCAGAAGTGGGTCGACACGCAGCGCGAGCAGCTGAAGCGGCTGGGCGTCAACGGTGACTGGGACAAGCCGTACCTGACGATGGACTTCGCCGCCGAGGCGACGATCGTGTCCGAGCTGATGAAGTTCGCCGAGACGGGGCAGCTCTATCGCGGCGCGAAGCCGGTGATGTGGAGCCCGGTCGAGAAGACCGCGCTGGCCGAAGCCGAAGTGGAATATGAGGACGTGGTGTCGACGCAGATCGACGTCGCATTCGAGATCACCGAGGCGCCGAACGCGCCGGAGCTGGTCGGCGCGCATGCGGTGATCTGGACAACGACGCCGTGGACGATCCCGGTCAACCAGGCGCTCGCCTATGGCCCGGAGGTCGAATACGTCCTCGCGCGCTTCGACGACATGGTGGAGGGGCCGCGCACCCTGCTGGTGGCGCGCGATCTGCTGGAGAGCTTCGGCGCCCGCATCGGCCACCCGGTGGTGGTGAAGATCGGTGATGCAGCGGGCACGGTGACAGTGCTGGCGGCGTTCACTGGCGAGAAGCTGGCGGGTGCGGTCGCGCGACACCCGATGCATGAGCTGGGCGGCTTCTTCGCCAAGCCGCGTCCGTTCCTGCCGGGCGATTTCGTCACCACCGATGCCGGCACTGGCCTCGTCCATATGGCGCCCGATCATGGCGAGGACGATTTCGAGCTGTGCAAGGCGCATGGCATCGATCCGGTCTTCGCGGTGGATGCTGGCGGCATGTACCGCCCGGACTGGCTGTGGCTCGGCGGGCAGGGCAGCGTCATCAACAAGAAGTTCGTCGCCGCTGACGGGCCGATCTGCACCGACCTGCGTGAGGCGGGCGCGCTGGTCGCCGCGAGCGACGATTTCAAGCACAGCTATCCGCATTCCTGGCGCTCGAAGGCGAAGGTGATCTTCCGCTGCACGCCGCAATGGTTCATCGCCGTCGACAAGCCGATCGTGGGCGGCGACACGCTGCGGCAGAAGGCTGTTGCGGCGATCGCCGCGACCCGCTTCGTGCCCGAAAAGGGGCGCAACCGCATCGGCGCGATGGTCGAGGGGCGGCCGGACTGGGTGATCAGCCGGCAGCGTGCCTGGGGCGTGCCGATCGCGCTGTTCGTGCATCGTGCGACAGGCGAGCTGCTGGTCGATCCGGCGGTGAACGTGCGGATCGTTGACGCCTTCCGCGAGAAGGGCGTCGATGCCTGGACCGACGAGGCGGCGGCTGGCTTCCTTGGCGAGGGGCGTGACCCCGCCGACTACGAGCGCGTCACCGACATTCTCGACGTCTGGTTCGATTCGGGCTGCACCCATGCCTTCGTGCTGGAAAGCGGGCGCTGGCCGGAACTCAGCTGGCCAGCGGACCTTTATCTAGAGGGTTCGGACCAGCATCGCGGCTGGTTCCAGTCGTCGCTTCTGGAAAGCTGCGGCACGCGCGGGCGGGCGCCTTATGATGCGGTGCTGACGCACGGCTTCACGATGGACGCCAAGGGCATGAAGATGTCCAAGAGCCTCGGCAACACGATCAACCCGCTTGATCTGATGCGCGATTATGGCGCGGACATCCTGCGGCTGTGGGCGTTGTCGGTTGATTTCACCGAGGATCACCGCATCGGCAAGGAGATCTTGGCCGGTGTCGCTGACCAGTATCGCAAGCTGCGCAATACCTTCCGCTACCTCCTCGGCGCGCTCGACGGGTTTGACGAGGCGGAGAAGCTGCCGGTGGCGGAATGGCCGGAGCTTGAGCGGTACATGCTCCATCTGGTCCATGCGCTGGACCAGCAGCTGCGCCGTGCGATCGCTGATTACGACTTCAACGGCTATGTCCGCCTGCTGAGCGATTTTGCGAACGAGGACCTGTCCGCCTTCTTCTTCGATATCCGCAAGGATTCGCTCTATTGCGACGCGCCCGATGACGTGAAGCGCCGCGCGTATCGCACGATGCTGGACGTGCTGTTCCACGCGATGGTGCGCTGGGCAGCGCCGGTGCTGGTCTTCACCGCCGAGGAAGTGTGGCAATCGCGCTTCCCGAGCGAGGATGGCTCGGTGCACTTCCTCGACTGGCCGGAACTGCCGGCGGAAGCGGGCGAGGATGTCAGCGCCCGCTGGCTCGAGGTGCGACGCCTTCGCGAGCGCGTGACCGAGGCGATCGAGCCGCTGCGGCGCGAGAAGATCGTGCGCTCCAGCCTGGAAGCGGTCGTGACCGTGACCGACACGCCGCTGCCGGTCGACCAGCTGGCCGAGGCGTTCATCGTGGCGAAGGTATCGCCGGGCGATGAGGTGACGGTGAGCCGGACCGATTATCACAAGTGCGGGCGCTGCTGGCGTCTGCTGCCCGAGGTTGTCGAGGACAATGCGCTGTGCGCGCGCTGCGCCGACGTGGTGAACGACGAGGTGGCGGCGTGAAGCGCAGCGTGCCTGTTGCCGGCCTTGTCGCCGCGGCAGTCGTCTTCGTGCTCGACCAGCTGATCAAATGGGTGGTGACCGGGCCGCTGGGCATCAACTTCCTGGGCGCGTCGCGCGAGATCGTGTCGTTCTTCGATCTTCGCTTCGTGCAGAACATGGGCGTCAGCCTTGGGCTGCTCCGCGCGGAGAGCGAACTGGCGCGCTGGGGACTGGTGGCGATGACGGCGGCGATCGCCGGTGCGGTCACCTTCTGGATGTGGCGCGAGGAGAAGGCGGCGGACAAGCTGGCGCTCGGCCTCGTACTGGGCGGCGCGCTCGGCAACATCGTCGACCGGGTCCGCTTCGGCTATGTCGTGGACTTCGCCGACCTGCACTTTGGCGAATGGCGGCCGTTCCTAGTGTTCAACGTGGCGGATGCGGCCATCACCATCGGCGTGCTCATTCTGCTGGTGCGCGCGCTGCTGATTCGCGATAAGCCCACGGCAAAGCCTGACAAGATGGCTTCGGAGAATGTGAATGCGTAAGTCGATTGTCATGGGCGCTGGCCTTGCGGTGCTGCTGGCCGGGTGCGCCAGCAACGGCCTCAATCGTGACCGTCCTGACGAGTTCGCGGTGGCGCGTCAGCCGTCGCTGATCATCCCACCTGACTTCGCGCTGGTGCCCCCGACGCCCGGCGCAGCACGCGTGCAATCGGCCACCAGCGCCCAGGCGCAGACGCTGGAGGCGCTGTTCGGCAGCGCACCGCGCAGTGCTGGCGAAACCGCTGCGCTTCAGGCGGCGGGCGAACAATCCGCTGATCGTGGTATCCGCTCCTCAGCCGGAGATCCGCAGACCAACGTGATCGACAAGGGCCAGACCACCCGGGACATTATCGCTGCGCCGGAAGGCGATGGGCAGGAAGCACGCGCGAACGCGCCACGCTGACCACGAACCGCCGCCTGGTCGAAGCGGGGCGGCGGATATCGGCAAGGCAGGGGCAGCGGGTCGCTTGCCCCACCGGCCCTTGATCCGCTCAATTCTGCGGTTGATCGCCGCTCATGGGCATCGGCGCTTCTCCGGGGCGCCCGGGCCATTCCTTCACATGAATGTCGTGCTGGGCAAAGGGCAGGGCGATCCTCGCCTCTTTGAATTTCCACCACAAGCGATTGAGCACGTCGGACTTCACGTTGCCCACGCCGCTCTCCGGGTCGCTGATCCACGCCAGGATCTCGTGTTCTACCCCGTTCACGCCGAAACCGGTGAGCCAGACATTGGGGCTCGGGCTGTCGAGCACGCGCGGTGACTCGGTGGCCGCCTTGAGCATCAGCTCCTGTGCGAGCCGGAGATCGCAGTCGTAGCCGATCCTGACGGGAATGCGGACGCGGACGTTGCGGTTGGAAAATGACCAGTTCTCCACCTCCTGGGTCATCAGATTTTCGTTGGGGATCAGGTGTTCCTTGCCATCGCGTGTGATCACGCTCACGGCGCGCACCCCGATCTTGTTTACCCAGCCGAAACTGTCGCCCACCACGATGACGTCGCCCGGCTTGATGGATCGATCCATCAGCAGGATGATGCCCGCAATCAAGTTGCCGACCGTCTTCTGCAGGCCGAAGCCGACGGCGAGGCCCATGGCGCCAGAAAAAACCGCAAAGGCGGTCAGGTCGATGCCGAGCAGGTCAATCGAGAACAGGAAAGCCGCAATGACGATCGCGATGGTGGCGAGCTTCTGTCCCAGCAGCTTCTGCGTGGCGTCCAGCGTGGAGGTGCGCGCAATGGCATGGCTGACGATGCGATTGGTCAGCCGGACGATCGCAACGATGATGACGATGACGAGCAGCGCGCTGGTGATGGCGAGCAGCGACAGGCGCCGCTTGCCGACATCCACGCCCACGCCGTCCAGCGTTGCGGTAATCGCGTCCAGGCCGCCGACCGCTCGGCTGAACAGCGCGACGAGCAGGATGCCGGATACCAGCCACGAGGCCCAGCGCGGAATGCCGAGGCCGCGCAGGATCTGATGAGCCACCATTGCCGCCGCGCTGCCCAGCGTCAGCCCGATCGGCAGCCCGCCCCAGGGGGACCAAGGATAGGCTGACATCACGATCGCCGCCGCCAGCGCGGTGACCCCGTGTCGAATGATGGCCGGCATCCGCTCCCACAAGCCTTCGCCGTGGTGGGCGACATGGGTCTTCCACAGCTGGCCCGCGCGAACGCCAAGCGCTCGACCGGCGAAGACGCCGAGCGCCAGCGCCAGCAGCATCAGCGCGCCGGCGATCGCCACCTCCAGCGCGTCGGCCTGCGACGGCAGGGAAAGGCCGTTGGCATTCAGCCAAGCTTCGACCGAGGTCATCCCAGCGCCGCGCGAAAACGCTCAAGCCCGGCGGCGAGGTCGGTAATCAGATCGTCGGGATCCTCCAGCCCGATCTGCAGGCGCACCAGCGGCCCAGCGAAAGTCGGTACGGTGGCGGTACGGTGGCGTTCCGGATCCGCAGGGATCGCTAGGCTCTCGAACCCGCCCCAGGAATAACCGATGCCGAAATGGTCAAGCCCGTCGATCAGCGCCGCCCGCGCGGCTTCGTCGCCACCTTTCAGCACGAAGGAGAACAGTCCGCTGCTGCCCGTGAAGTCGCGAACGAAATGTTCGTGGCCCGGACAGGAGGGCAGGGCGGGATGCAGCACCCGATCCACCTCGGCGCGTGTTTCCAGCCAGCGGGCGATCTTGAGCGCGCTGGTTTCATGCTGCGCCAGCCGAACGGCCATGGTGCGCAACCCACGCGAGCCCAGCCAGGCATCATCGGGGCTGGCGACCTGTCCCAATTGGAAGCTGGTCTCGCGCAAGCGGCGCCAATGCGATGGTGCAGCGGTGACGCTGCCCAACATCACGTCCGAATGGCCGACGACATATTTGGTGCCGGCAAGGATCACCAGATCCACGCCCTTTTCGATGGCGCGGAAGCGCAACGGCGTTGCCCAGGTATTGTCCAGCAAGGTGGTGATGCCACGCGCCTTGGCCGCCGCGACAATGGCAGGCACGTCCTGCACCTCGAAGGTCAGGCTGCCCGGGCTTTCCATGAAGATGGCGCGGGTATGCTCGCCGATGAGGTTCTCGATCCCGGCGCCCACCAGCGGATCATAGAAGCGCGTGGCGATGCCGAACCGCTTCAGCAGCCCCGTCGCCATGGAGCGGGTCGGATCATAGGCCGCGTCCGGCACCAACAGTTCGTCACCTGGCGACAGAACACTGAGCAGCGCAGCGGCAATGGCCGCTACGCCCGATGGATAGAGGAAGGTCGCCTCCGCACCGGGCTCCAGTTCCGTCAGCGCGTCGGCCAGGCTCCACTGGGTCGGGCTGCCGCGCCGGCCGTAGAACAAGCGGTGGTGGGTGTCGCGGGCGCCATTTTCCCGCAGTTCGGCGATCGAGCCGTACAGGTGGGTAGAGGCGCGCCACACCGGAGGATTGACGATCCCTTGCGTCCACTCCACCCGGCGCCCCGCGGAAACGACTCGGGTCGCGTCGGCGATCGGCCGATCCTTGCTCATGCGCCGGTCTCCTTTGGGGTGGTCGGATCGCTGCCCCATTCCGCCCAGCTTCCGTCGTAGATCGGCACCTCGCGACCCAGCAGGTGTGCGGCAAAGGCGATGACGGCGGCCGTCACTCCCGAACCGCAGGTCGCTACCATTGGCCGGTCCGGATCGATGCCGGCCGATGCGAACAAAGCGCGCAGCTCATCGCCCTGCTTCCACGTGCCGTCCGGATGGAAGAAGCGGGCATAATGAAGGTTGGTTGATCCAGGGATGTGCCCCGGCGTCACGCCAGGTCGCGGCTCAGGCTCGGCACCGGCGAACCGGTTGGGTGAGCGCGCGTCGACGATCTGCTCGGCACCGCTCGCCTGAACAGCCCTGACATGAGCGAGGTCACGAACCGCCCTGCCGCGATCGCGCGGTGTGATGTGCCGCGGTTTGGGTGTTTCCTCGCCGCTCGCCACTGTGCCGCCCGCCGCGCGCCAGGCATCGAGCCCGCCGTCCAGAATGGCGACGTCGTTGATGCCGAAGCTGCGCAACATGGCCCAGCCGCGCGCCGCGGTATGATGCGGTGACTGATCGTACAGCACGATGCGCGTGCCATCCCCCAGGCCCAGCCGGCCCATACGGCTGGCGAACTTTTCGGGACCGGGCAGCATCATCGGCAGGCTGGTGGCCGTATCCGCCATGTCGGTCAGGTCGAGGAAGACGGCGCCCGGGATGTGCCCCGCTAGATATTCGGCCCGCGCGTCGCGTCCTTCGCCCGGCAGGAACCAGGTGCAATCGGCGATGCGGAGATCACGCGCGCCGATCTCGGCAGCGAGCCACTGGGCGGAGACAAGTGCGTCCATTCCGTTCTCTTAGCGTCCAATCCCTGCATGTCGAAACTTGGCGCGGCGTGCGCTGGCGAACTGGCAACCGTGGGCCGCTGCCCCTATCTGGCGCGGCATGACACTCCATCTCGGCAAGAACAGCCCGCTTCCCACCAGCCCGGAAGAAGCGGTTCTCGATTATGTTCCCAATCCGCGGCCCGGCCGGCAGTATCTGGTCCGCTTCGTCTCGCCTGAATTCACGTCGCTATGCCCCGTCACGGGCCAGCCGGATTTTGCTCATCTGGTAATTGATTATGTGCCGGGCGAGACCATGGTGGAATCCAAGTCGCTGAAGCTGTTTCTTGGCAGCTTCCGCAATCACGCCGCCTTTCATGAGGACTGCACCGTCGGCATCGGCGAACGATTGGTCGAGGAGATGAAGCCGGTGTGGTTGCGGATCGGCGGCTATTGGTACCCGCGTGGCGGCATACCGATCGACGTTTTCTGGCAGACTGGCGCACCGCCGGCGGACCTCTGGGTGCCGGATCAGGGTGTTCCGTCGTACCGGGGGCGCGGCTGAGCGCTTTCGAGGATAATTATTCGCTGCATTGCAGCAGGCTGCGCAACCAACCCGCTGTAAGCTGGTTGTATCGGTGAACGCCATGTGAACGGGCGTTCTCCGTAGCAGAGGCATAAAAGGATGAACCACACGGTCGTAAACGATAGCGTCAAGCACATCGCCCTCATCGGCAACTTTCTGCCGCGTAAGTGCGGGTTGGCCACTTTTACGACTGACACGTTCAACGCTTTGAAGACCCGGTACCCGGATCTGACCGTCGATGTTTATGCGATGGACGATCACCCGGGGCGCTACGATTATCCTGCCGCTGTCACGGGCACGATCCCGCAGGAAGACCGCGCCGCTTATCTCGCAACTGCACGCGCCATCGAGGCCTCCGGGGCTCAGGCGGTGTGGCTGCAGCACGAATATGGCATATTCGGCGGCGCCGCTGGCGAGCATATCCTGGCGCTGCTTGACCGCATCAATCTGCCCCTCATCGTTACCCTGCACACCGTGCTTGAGAAGCCGAGCGCGCAGGAGCGAACGGTGATGGAGGGGCTGCTTCGTCGTGCTGCCAAGGTTATCGTCATGGCGGAGCGCGGACGGGACATCCTGACGCGGGTGCACGGCGCCAATCCGCGCTCGATCGTCAACATTCCCCATGGCGTGCCGGATCGTCCGTTTGCCGATCCCGCTACCTTCAAGCCGCGCTTCGGGTGGTCGGGGCAGGTCATCCTCACCTTCGGACTTCTCGCCCCGGGCAAGGGCATCGAAACCGTTATCGAGGCGATGCCGGCGGTGGTGGAGCAGCATCCGGAGGCGAAATATGTCGTCCTGGGTGCCACTCATCCCAATCTGGTGGCTCACGAAGGCGAGAAATACCGGGACGGCCTGAAGGCGCTTGCTCGCAGCCTGGGCGTCGAAAACAACGTCGCCTTTGTCGACGCCTTTGTCGAACAGGATGAGCTGATCGACTATCTCCAGGCGGCGGACATCTATGTCACCCCGTATTTGAACCCGGCGCAGATCACGAGCGGAACGCTCTCTTATGCCGTTGGCGGGGGCAAAGCGGTGATCTCCACGCCCTATGTCCATGCGACCGAGATCCTTGCTGATGGGCACGGTGTGCTGGTCGACTTCCGCGACTCCGCGGCCTTCGCGCGTGAGATCAGCAGCCTGCTCGGCAGCGAGCGCAACCGCTCGCGCCTGTCCGCGCGTGCCTATGAGCGCGGCCGGACGATGACTTGGTCCCGCGTGGCGGAGCGAGCAATGAACGAGATCACGTCGATCATCGATGGCCGCCCGCAGCGGATCGCTTCATCCGGACCGATCAAGCCGCATGCGCCGGACCTTTCCGCCGTGGAGCGGATGAGCGATTCGACCGGTATGCTTCAGCACTCGATCTATTCGGTGCCTGACCGGCGTCACGGCTATTGCATCGACGATAACGCCCGTGCGCTGATCCTGATGAGCGCGATGGACAACATCGACGACGCGGTTCGCGACAAGTGGACCACGGTTTACGCGTCGTTTGTCCAATATGCCTGGAACCCGGAACAGCGCCGGTTTCGGAACTTCATGAATTTCGATCGCACGTGGTGCGAGGATGCGGGCTCGGAGGATTCCAACGGTCGGGCGCTTTGGGCGCTTGGTGTTACTGCCCGTGACGCACGCAGCCGCAAGCACCGCGACTGGGCGACAATGATGTTCGACATGACGGCGAGCCTCGCCTTCGAGTTGGGCAGCCCGCGGGCGCAATCCTTCGCGATGCTTGGCGCCGCCGCCATGCTGGAGGCATCGCCGGGGCATCAGCTGGCGAATTCGATCCTCACGCGCTTTCCCGAGGAGCATATGGCGCTCCTCGACGAGGCGCGCCGGCCCAATTGGGTCTGGTTCGAGATCGTGCTGGCTTACGACAACGCCCGCCTGCCGGAGGCGCTGATTCGCGCCGGCCAGGCGATCGGCCGCCGCGATGTCGTTGAAACCGGCCTCGAAACGCTCGCCTGGATCATCGAACAGCAGAAGAGCCCCGAGGGTCGCTTCCGTGCGGTCGGCACCGAAAGCTTCGGCCGGCCCTATGCAGAGCCGCTGCCATTCGACCAGCAACCGTTGGAGGCGCAGGCCACCGTCGATGCCTGCTGCGCCGCTTATGCCGCGACGGGCGACGCCCGCTGGCGGGTGGAGGCTGAGCGTGCCTATGGCTGGTATTTCGGGCAGAACGATCTCGATCTGCCGCTCGCAACGGTGCAGGACGGCGGCTGTTTCGACGGTCTGATGCCCACCGGTCTGAACCGAAATCAGGGCGCCGAATCCATTCTGGCGCTGCAATTGTCGAACTGCGCAATTTCTAGGCTTTCAAAGGCAGCGCAAGGCGTGGCAGGGACGGGGCGCGCTGTCGCGTAAGCCCCGCTTGCCTTGGCGCGTCGACTTCCGGACGACAATACGAGGCCTTCTTCTTGGACTTGTTCAATCATCGGCTCCGGCTTCATGCCGATCCGTCCCGTGTCGTGGTGCGCCCGTTCCACATCGCCAAATCGGCGATGAACGGTCAGGGACAAAGCCGTTCCCAGCGCATGATCGACGAAGTGCTCGCCATGACGCCGCTTCAGGCCAGCGAACAGCTTGCCGTTGTGCTCAAGGATTTCGAGGCGCGTCATTGGCAAACCCGTCGCGTGTTCATGACCCGCTACGAGGAGATTGCCGAGCTTCACGGCCTGGATGGCGATGCGATCGACGACGAGAAACGTCAGTTGATCGGCGCCTATTTCTGTCACGAATATAGCTATGCGGCGGCCGCGCTGATGAACCCCAGCGCCGTGCCGCATCCCGACCAGTCCGGCATGACCGAAGGCTCGCAGCGCATTCTGATGAGCCTTCGCTCGGTCGGGGAGGGTCACATCTCGTCCGTCGCCTTCCGCGAAGGGATCATCACCGAAGAAAACCAGCTCATGCTCGCGCCCGAGCCGCCCTTTGCCACCGCCGCCGATGCGCATGGTATCGATGGGCAGGACATGCCGACCGGGCCGATCACCGTGCACCGGCATCGCGACTCAACTCTGTCCGGAACGGTGATCTTCCCGATCACCGAGGCTCAGTCCAAGGGTCTGGAGGATCTGCGCCTCGTTCACTTCACCCATGATGACGGGTCGATCGAGTGGCTGGGCACCTACACGGCGTATAACGGCGCCAGCATTCAGTCAGAGCTGCTTCGCACCCGCGACTTTCGCGCCTTTGATCTGGTGCCGATGACCGGGTCGGCCGCCCGTAACAAGGGCATCGCGCTGTTCCCGCGCACGGTGAACGGCGAATATCTCTCCATCGGTCGGCAGGACGGCGAGAACCTGTACCTGCTGCGTTCGGACCGGCTGGATCATTGGGATGACGGCGAGCTGATCCTGACGCCGGTCTATCCGTGGGAGCTCGTGCAGATCGGCAATTGCGGCCCGCCGATCGAGGTGGACGAGGGCTGGCTGCTGCTGACCCATGGGGTGGGCGCGATGCGCAAATATTCGATTGGCGCCGCGCTGCTCGACAAGAATGATCCGTCGAAGGTTCTCGGCCGCACGCGCGAACCGATCCTGGCCGCGGCTGACCAGGACCGCGAAGGCTATGTGCCCAACGTGGTCTATACCTGCGGCGCGATGCGGCAGGGAGACAAGCTGTTCATGCCCTACGGCATCGCTGACAGTTCGGTCGGCTTCGCCTTTGTCGAGATCAAGAAGCTGTTGGCGTTGATGTGACGGCGCGTCGGGTGCCGCGGTAAAGCCACCCGATCAGCGCCACGAACAGCAGGGCGCCGCCGGCGAGCGCGACGGGCGCAAAGCCGTCGCCGACCACCGCCAGCGGCGTGTCGCTCCCGCTCGCTGCGACGATCCCCGCGAAGCCGACGCCCCACAGGCTCTCGCCCACGATCATGCCGGTGGCGGTCAGCGTGCCCATGCGACGCGCCGCTTCCGGATCGGCGGTGCGATCCGCCCAGCGATCATAAGCAGCGCCGATCAGCGCGCCGAGCACGACCGGCAGGATCACCGCCATTGGCAGGTAAATGGCGATGCCGATCGCCAGCGGCGGCAGGCGCATGCGGTTCATTCTTCCCAGCACTTCGTCCAGCGCGATGAAGATCACCCCGGCCAGCGCCCCCCAGCGCAGCATCGACCAATTGAGATCGCCACCAAGCACGCCTTTCGCCAGTGAGGAGATCAGCCCCGCTTGCGGCGCCGCCAGCGCATTGGGGCCGGCACCCGGAGCTCCCGCAAAACCGAAGGCGGTGTTCAGCAAGTCGAGCACGGGCGGCACGACGATGGAGCCGAAGACCACGCCGATGACCAGCGCGACCTGCTGTTTCCAAGGAGTCGCGCCCACCAGTTGCCCCGTTTTCAGGTCTTGCAGGTTGTCGTTCGCGATCGTGGCGATGCCAAAGACGAGGCCGGTGACGATCAGGGCATAAGCGACCAGCGCTGCCGTCGTATCCGGCGGCAGATCACGCCCGAAGAGGCCAACCAGCAGCAGCGAGGCGGCAAGGATGGAGAGGATGCCGATGCCCGAAACGGGCGAGTTGGAGGCGCCGATCAGGCCGGCCATATAGCCGGTCACCGTGGCGATCATCAGCCCAATCACCACCACGAATGCGAGCGCCCCCGCAACGAGAATGGCGGCGGATCCTGCGATCGGCCCGGTGCTGGCGACGCTCCACAACAGCCATGCAATCGGCAGCAACAGCGCCACCGACACGCCGGCGACCACCCCGATCGGCAGATCCTGCTCTTCGAGCGCCAGTGCTTCGCCGGCATGGCGGGCGCGGCTTGCCGCCAGCGCCGAGGTGATCCCGCCAATCACTGGCCGGGCGATCCGCACCAGCGTCCATACGGCGGCGACACCAATCACGCCCGCGCCGAAAAAGCGCACGTCTTCGCGGAAGATCGCACCGGCCCAGGCTTCCACGTCGCCGGCCGACGGCTGCGCTGCGGTAAGGATGGGCAGAAGGATGAACCAGGCGGTGACCAGGCCGACGAGCTGGGCCAGCCCTACCGACAATCCCACCAAATGTCCCACGCCGAACAGCGCAAAGGACAGGCTGCCGGCCGCGCCCGTCGCGCCGCTACCCAGCCGGAACCAGGTGCCGACTTCGGCAGCGGCCAGCTTCATCTGGGTCAGAATGGCAAAGCCTGCCGAGGCGAGGCTGCCGGAGACCAGCAGGCGAAGGCCCGCCGCGCTTTCCGCTGCGCCTGCGCGTGAGCCCGATCCGACTTCCAGCACTTCGGCCGCGGCGCGCCCTTCGGGATAGGGCAGGTCACTTTCCACCACCAGCGCGCGGCGGAGCGGTACCGAGAACATGACACCCAGAATGCCGCCGAGCGCCGTGATCCCGGCGGTCAGGTGAAAGGGAAAGCCCTGCCACCATCCGATGATCACCAGCCCCGGCAGCACGAAGATGATCGCCGCGAGCGTGCCGGCCGCGCTTGCGATCGTCTGGACGATATTGTTTTCTAGGATCGACGAGCCGCGGAACTGACGCAGGATCGCCATGGAAATCACCGCCGCCGGGATCGACGTGGCAAAGGTGAGGCCGACCTTCAGCCCGAGGTAAACGTTGGCGGCGGTGAACAGCAAAGTGATCAACCCGCCGAGCAGCACGGCGCGGAGGGTCAGTTCGGCGACATGCTTGGTCGGTGTGCTCATGCCATCATGCTTGCACATCGAAACCACGCAGCCAACGCGAACCTTGCCCAACCCTGCCGTTCGGGGATTCGGCGCATCTCACCATGATGTGGCGGAAAGTACGATGTTCGCGCCCGCGGGTTCGCGACGGAATGCTCTAAGTCTTTGATTATGCCGAAGATCGCGTTTGGCACAGAAGCTGCAAAAGGTTGGTCATGAACGGCAAGGCCGTCACTGATCGGAGCAATCTAATGACCACCGAAGCCAAGAAGCTTACCAACCCCAAGGACAATCTACTGGGCATTTGCAACGCGCTTGGAGAAGATTTCGGTTTCAATCCGCTGTGGCTGCGGCTTGCGCTCGGCGCAGCGTTCGTCATCCAGCCGGTCGGCGTTGTCGTCACCTATCTCGCGCTCGGCCTGGTGGTTTTGGTGTCGCGAATCGCATTCCCGAATGCTCGCGCGAAGCATGACCTTCAGAACGTGAGTGCTTCCGCCGAGCCGACCGTCACGCCCGCCAATGAACCGGAAGGCCCGGCATTCGCCCAAGCTGCGTAAAGCCCCAAAAAGTTGCCCGGTCCTTTCGTTGGGAAAGGAGCCGGGCAGGTTGCCCGTGAAATCACGGGCTTGGGTCGCACATTATGGTTGGCAGGTTTTGCGTCGCCGGCACATCCCCCAAAAGGGGGAGAACCCAAAAAAACGAACGAGTTCGGACCTAATTGCGCCCGTCCGGCTTGCGTGGTCGACACGGCGATGCCGAGCGCTTAGTCGCTCCTGGCGATCAGGGGGTGACGATGACGACAGCATTGCGCGTGGCACTGGCGGGGCTCGGAACGGTTGGCGGGGGCGTGATTCGCGTGCTCGAGGCGAACCGCGAGTTGATCACGCGGCGCGCTGGCCGGCCGATCGAGATCGTTGCTGTTTCCGCGCGCGATCGCACCAAGGATCGCGGCGTCGACATCAGCGGCTTCGAATGGGTCGACGATACCAGCGCTCTGGCGCGGTGTGATGCCGATGTGATCGTCGAACTGGTCGGTGGGGCTGACGGTCCGGCGCTGGCGCTGGCGCGGACGACATTGGCGGCGGGCAAGGGCTTTGTCACCGCGAATAAGGCCATGTTGGCCCACCACGGACTGGAACTGGCAGAGGCTGCGGAATCGGCAAAGGTGCCGCTGAAGTTCGAGGCCGCGGTTGCTGGCGGTATCCCTGTGATCAAGGGCTTGCGCGAAGGTGCCGCCGCCAACGCGATCGGCCGGGTCTATGGCATCCTGAACGGCACCTGCAATTTCATCCTCAGCAAGATGGAAGCGGAGGGGCGCGACTTCGCCGAGGTGCTCGCAGAGGCGCAGGCGCTGGGATACGCCGAATCGGATCCGTCCTTTGACATCGACGGGGTGGATGCCGCGCATAAGCTTTCCATTCTCTCCTCGGTCGCCTTCGGCACGCGGCCTGCCTTCGGCAATGTCGCGGTCAGCGGCATCCGGCACGTGATCGCCGCCGATATCGCCGAGGCAGCGGCGCTTGGTTATCGTGTCCGGCTGGTCGGCGTGGCGGAAGCGGGCAGCAATGGCCTGTTCCAGCGGGTTCACGCCCACCTCGTCCCGGCGGATCACCCGCTGGCGCACGTCACCGGCTCGACCAATGCAGTGGTGGCAGAGGGCAATTTCGTTGGTCGTCTGCTGTTCCAGGGCGCCGGCGCGGGCGATGGGCCGACTGCGAGCGCGGTGGTGGCTGATCTGATCGACATTGCGCGCGGCGAATATGGCCCGCCTTACGCGATGCCGGTCGCCTCGTTGGCAGAAGCCCCCGCGGCACCCGTCGGTGAGCGCCGCGGCCGCGCCTATCTTCGCTTCACCGTCGCCGATCGAGTCGGCGTGCTGGCGGAGATCGCCGCTGCGATGCGGGATGCTGGCGTGTCGATCGAAAGCCTGATCCAGCGCGCCGCGTCGGTAGACGGAACGGCGCTGGTCGCGATCGTCACCCATGAAGCGCCGGAGTCGCACATCGGAGCCGCACTGGAGCGTCTGCGCGGCTCCCAGAGTCTCGCTGGCGAGCCGCTCTGGATGCATATTCTCGACTGATCTGTTGGGCGTGGAGGGGCGGCTCGCCGGCCTCGGCACTTCAGGGGCTGGCCTACGCTGCTATTTGCTGTATTAAGGCAGCATGACAGCGCTGAGCAACGAAGACAGCCCGGTCTACATCAGGCTCCGCGGAACCATCGCGGCGGGAATTTTGCGCGGTGATTTCCGCGCGGGCGATCAGTTGCCTTCGGTGCGGGCGCTTGCCGCGGAACATGGTGCGAATCCGCTGACGGTGGCCAAAGCATATCAGTCGTTCCAGGACGAAGGTTATGTCGAGGTCCGGCGGGGCGTGGGCATGTTCGTATTGCCTGGTGCCGCTGAACGCCTTCGGCTCGCGGAGCGGGACGCGTTTGTCACCCAGCAATGGCCGCGGATTCGGGCCTATATCGATCTTCTCGGGCTCGACACGGCGACCCTGCTGGATCGCGAATCGGCCTGAGCCTCAGTGGCTCGCGCAACGCTTTGGTTCGTGGCAGGCTGGCTACCCCTTGGAGGCTCGGCTTGATGGACCTCACCTTCGTGAAGCGTAGCGGGAAGTTCGATGAACTCACCATTAGGCGGGCGGATGCCACCACGGAGACGATTTCGTGCCCAAAACAGGGCATCATCCCCCACGACATGATCCACTATGCGGTGGAAAGCGTGCTCGCGCACCGTGGCTTTCTCTCGCTCGTGGCACAGGGGCAAACAGCCGACTACGCCGCCAGTGGCGGTGCTCACGAGGAAGCGATCGAGCGGCTGGTCGAGACGTTTCAGGCTGAAATGTGGGGCGGGAGGGTTCCCGCGGCCGATCTTATTGCAACGTACGAACATGCTTGCGGAGCGCGGGGCCACGCCATTGTCGCAGTCGCAGCGAACGACATTGCAGCCATCCGTGACCGGCTTGACGAGCTTGGCCGCCAATGGGCCGGCGTTCCCACCAACGGAACGCTGACCCTCCGCCTTTAACCGAACCGGAGGCAGTAGCGCCGGTTGCGCCCTAGCTTCCGGTGTTCTTCATCGCCTCGAGCAGCGCCTTTACTTCCTGGCTGCGTCCGCGCGGTAGCACGAGCACGTCATTGCCTGATGCCACGACGATCAGGTCGCTGACGCCGACCATGGCGATCCGCACGCCATCGCTGCGCGCCAGGCAATTGCTCGTGTCGAGCGCGATCACTTCGCCCCGGATGGCGTTGCCCGCCTTGTCACACGCGCTGATCGAATGGAGCGCATCCCAGCTGCCCACATCGTTCCAGCCCATTGCCACCGGCACCACGGCCACGCGATCCGACTTTTCCATGACCGCATAGTCGATCGACTGGTTTGGCGCCTCCGAAAAGGCGAGCGTGGACGGGCGGATGTGGGTGCCGGCGCGCTCCCCGTCCGCGATCGAGCGTCGTACTGCGTCGAGCATCGCCGGTTCATGCTGCGCCAGCGCTTGAAGGAATGCATCGGCGCGAAACAGGAAAATGCCGCCATTCCAGGCATGGTCGCCGCTGGCCAGCATGGCCTCTGCTACCTCGCGCGGCGGCTTTTCGACAAAGCGGTCGACGCGATGAACCCCCTGCTGAATGGGCTCCCCCACCTTGATATAGCCATAGCCGGTTTCCGGCGCGTCCGGTGTGATCCCAAACGTGACGAGCCAGCCCTGCTCCACCATCGGCAAAGCCGTTTGCACTGCGGTGCGGAACGCCTCCACATCCTCGATCACGTGATCCGATGGCATGACCAGCAAGGGAGCGTCCGGTTCGCTGGCGCACAGCGCAGCCAGCGCGATCGCGGGCGCCGTGTTCCTGCCGATCGGCTCCAGGATCAGTGCTTGCGGGCGGCAGCCAACGCCAGCGAGCTGCTCCTCGATCATATCGGCATGGCGGGCGTTCGCCACAACGATGGGGGCGTCGAACCGCTCGCCCGACGCGCGCGTCGCTGTCAGTTGAAGCATGGTCTGCTCCGCCGTCAGCGCGAGCATCTGCTTCGGTCGTTCAGGCGTCGACATGGGCCACAGCCGCGTGCCCGATCCACCGGACAGGATTACCGGGATGATCGACGTCATGCGCGCAAGCTCCTCATGGCATGATGCACGGCCCGCAGGGGTGCGGTCCGCGCGAAGGAAAGTGGAAGATGCCCCGTCGCTGAATGCACCGGGATTGTTTTCGATCCAACCGCCCGTTCAATCTTTCTTTGCCAATTCCTGTAACAGCCCTCGTGTCGGTTTCCCTTACACCATAGGGACAAGCGCGGGCGATGATCAGGGTCTTCAAACATTACGTGCCGAACGCGGTCGTCCTGCTGGGGCTGATCGACTTTGTCCTGCTGCTCGCCGCAGCCGAAGGTGGGTGGCTGTTGCGTGCCGCCCAGATCGACATGCTGCCGGAGCCGATCTGGGGCCGGCTTCCGCAGCTTGCCGCCTTTGCCGTGCCACTCACGGTCGCGATGGTGGGGGTTGGCGCTTACCAGGCTGACGTTCTGGTCTCATTCCGCCAGGCCGTGATGCGGCTGACCGTGGCGGTATGCCTTGGCGTGATCTTCCTCAGCCTGCTCTATTTTCTTATGCCGACGGTCACGCTCTGGCGGTCCAGCCTGTTCTACGCGATGTTGTTCGCGATTGTCGGGCTCATCATGGCCCGGCTGCTGTTCCGTCGCATGCTGGGAGGGGAGCGGTTCCGGCGCCGTGTCGTGGTGCTGGGGGCGGGCCATCGTGCTGCCCGGCTCGGCGCGCTGGAACGGGCGAATGGCGCCAGCTTCGTCGTTGCCGGCTACGTCGCGATGGGCGAGCCGATCATCGCGGTGACCGAAGCCGTGCCACGCGCCGACATTCCCAATCTCGCCACCTTTGTCGTCGAACGGGGCGCGACCGAGGTGGTGCTGGCGATTGAGGAACGCCGCAACGCCCTCCCACTCAAGGATCTCCTGCGCGTCAAGACGACCGGAGTCCATGTGAATGAGTTTTCGACCTTTTTGGAACGCGAGACCGGGCGCATCGACCTGGCGAGCGTCAATCCATCCTGGCTGATCTTCTCCGATGGCTTTGCGTCCGGACGAATGCTGTCCGCCATGGCAAAGCGCGCCTTCGACATCGCCGCGAGCGGCCTGCTCTTGTTGATCGCGCTCCCGGTGATTGCTCTGACTGCCATTGCCATCAAGCTGGAAAGCCGCGGGCCCGCCTTCTATCGTCAGCGCCG
Source organism: Sphingomonas sp. IC-11 (assembly GCF_021043365.1). Taxonomy (GTDB): domain Bacteria; phylum Pseudomonadota; class Alphaproteobacteria; order Sphingomonadales; family Sphingomonadaceae; genus Sphingomonas. The sequence continues at coordinate 106,024 of NZ_JAJNDU010000001.1, forward strand.
TGTCGGCCTCTACAACGAGCCGTTCGACATCCTGAAGCTGCGCTCGATGCGGCAGGATGCCGAGGTCGGCGGAGAGGCCGTCTGGGCGCAGGAGCGCGATCCCCGCATCACCCGCATCGGCCGCGTGATCCGCAAGGTGCGCATCGACGAACTGCCGCAATGCTGGAGCGTGCTGAAGGGTGAGATGAGTTTCGTCGGCCCGCGTCCCGAACGGCCGCAATTCGTCGAGGAATTGGAACAGCAGCTCCCATTCTACGCGGAGCGGCACATGGTGAAGCCCGGAATCACCGGCTGGGCACAGATCAACTATCCCTACGGCGCGTCGATCGAGGACGCGCGTCACAAGCTGGAATATGACCTTTATTACGCCAAGAACTACTCGCCCTTCCTCGATTTGTTGATCCTGCTTCAGACGCTGCGGGTCGTGCTCTGGCCCTCGGGCGCGCGGTGAACGCTGCCCCGATCACCTTGTGGACCCATGCGCTCGCCGCGCTGCTGTTCGGCACGTTGGCGCTGTCGCAATGGCGTGGCGGCGGGGTATTGCCGCGTGCGCCCTTTCTGGCCGGCCTGTTTGCAACCGCGCTCTGGGCCCTCGCCGTGGCCGGTCTCGACGCCCGCGACGTCGCTACCCGGCTGGCCGAATGCGCGCGCAACCTGACGTGGCTCTGGCTGATGTATTCTCTCGCCCGGCGCGAGCCGAATGATCGTGCCTGGCCGTCGGTTCGCGCCGTCTATGCGGCGGTGGCAGTCGTAACGATCGGGTGCGGCATTCTCGCTCTCGGGTCGGTCATGGTGAACGATGCGCGGGCCGTGCTGGCACTATTGCGCACCCGCTTGCTGCTTCAGATGCTGGGCGCGACAGGCGCGCTGATTCTGGTGAACCGTCTGCGGCAAGGCAGCGTTTGGCGCCGGCACAGCGGGGAGCGGATGGCCATCGTCGCCCTGGCGATGATGTGGTCCACCGATCTGTTGGTGTTCGCCAGCGCCTGGCTCACCGGCCACTGGCCGGCCGGTCTCATTGACTTGCGCGGTGCGGTGATGGTCGCGCTGACGCCGCTGTTCAGCCTTGCCGTGCAGCGGGCTGACGAGCGTAAGATGCAGGCTTCGCGCACCGTGGCTCTGCTCTCCCTCGCGATGGTCGCGGTCGCGCTGTATGTTGCCGTGACGGCGCTGGCCACCGCGATCATCGGTTCGGTCGGTGGCAGCTACGCGCGGGTGGTGCAGACGGCGCTGATTTTCGGCACGACGGCGGCCTTGCTGGCGCTGGTGTCCACGCCTTGGACTCGGGCGTGGGCGCGCGTGCTGGTGTCGAAGCATTTGTTCAGCCACCGCTACGATTATCGGACCGAATGGCTGCGTTTCACGGAGACGCTCGGCGCGCCCGGCACGCATGAAGCCTCGCCCCTCGACGTTCGCGTGGTCAAGGCGGTCGCGGACCTGACCGACTCGCCCCGCGGGCTCCTGCTCCTGCCCGATGGCGCTGCGCTGGGTACCGCGTCGGCGTGGAACTGGCCGGACGCGCCGTCGACTGATCAGCCGGACGAGCGGCTCTTTGTCCATCTCGCCGCCACCGGGAGGATCATCGAGCTCGACGCTGTGCGCGCCGGCACGGCCGATCCTGCCGACCAAGGCTGCGTCTCGCGGTGGCTACGCGACGATGAACATGCCTGGGTGATTGTCCCGCTGCGGCATCTGGGCCAGCTCGCCGGCGCCGTCGTCCTTGCACGGCCAGCGATAAACCGAGCGCTGGATTGGGAGGATTTCGACCTGTTCGGCGTGGCCGGGCGCCAGGCTGCCAGCTATCTGGCGGAAGCAGGCGCCCATGCCGCGCTCGCCGATGCGCAGCGGTTTGACGAATTCAACCGCCGCTTCGCCTTCATCATGCATGATTTGAAAAATCTGGTCAGCCAGCTGACGCTCGTCGCCCGCAATGCGGAGCGGCATGCGGACAATCCCGCGTTCCGCGCGGACATGGTGGCAACGCTGACCGATTCGTCGGATCGGATGAATGCCCTCCTCGCGCGGCTGTCGCAGCATCATGCCAGTCGCGCGGAAAAGCCTCAGCCGGTCCCTTTGCTCGCGCTGGCGGAACGGATTGCCGCCGGACGCCGGGCCCAGCATCCGGTCACGGCATCGGGGGACCCTGGCGCGCTCGCGCTGGCTGACCCCGGCGCTCTGGAGACGCTGATCTCTCACCTCGTCCAGAATGCGGTGGAGGCAAGCGCGGCGGGAGCGGAGGTGCAACTGATCGTCTCGGCTGCTGACGGAAAGGCCAGCATCACGGTGGCCGATCACGGGCGCGGCATGAGTCCGGCGTTCGTCCGCGATCAGCTATTCCGCCCCTTTGTCTCAGGAAAGCCCGGCGGCTTTGGCCTCGGCGCGTTTGAGGCACGCCAGCTTGCCGAAGGGATGGGCGGCTCGATCAGCGTGTCGAGCCGCGAAGGGGCGGGATCCAGCTTTCGTGTGGCATTGCCGCTGGCGCCGCGGACCATGGGGGGAATGGAATTGGCGGCATGAAGGGAACGCGCAAGCTGCTCATCGTGGAGGACGATCTCGGGCTGCAGCGCCAATTGCGCTGGGCCTACGATGGCTGTGAAGTGCTTGTCGCGGCCGATCGCGCTGGTGCGATCGACATGGTACGCGCCGAGGAACCGGCGGTGGTCACGCTCGATCTTGGCCTTCCGCCCGATCCGGACGGCACCAGCGAGGGCTTCGCGGCCCTTGCCGAAATCCTGTCGTTGAAGCCCGACACGAAAGTGATCGTCGCGTCCGGGCACGGTGCCCGCGAAAGCGCGCTGCAGGCGATCGCTGATGGCGCCTGGGATTTCTACCAGAAGCCGATTGATATCGATGCCCTCGGCCATATCGTGGCGCGCGCCTTTCACGTCCACGATTTGGAGGCCGAGAACCGGCGTCTTGCCGCCCGCGACGCGGGTCCGGCACTCGGCGGCCTGATCACCGCGGCACCTGAGATGATCAAGGTGATGCGCACAATTGAACGGGTGGCACCGGCTGACGTGTCGGTCATGCTGCTCGGCGCCAGCGGAACGGGCAAGGAGCTGCTCGCCCGTGGGCTGCACGACGCGTCCCGACGCTCCGGCGGGGCGTTCGTGGCGATCAACTGTGCGGCAATCCCAGACACGCTGCTGGAAAGCGAACTGTTCGGGCATGAAAAGGGCGCCTTTACCGGGGCGGTGAAAACCACCGAGGGGAAGATCGAGCAGGCGGCCGGCGGTACCCTGTTTCTTGACGAAATCGGTGACGTGCCGCTCCCCCTCCAGGTGAAGCTGCTGCGCTTTCTTCAGGAACGGGTGATCGAGCGGATCGGCGGCAGGCGCCCGATCCAGGTCGATACGCGCATCGTGTGCGCCACTCACCGCGACATTGATGCGATGGTCGCGGACGGCTCGTTCCGCGAGGACCTTTATTACCGCTTGGCCGAAATCGTCGTGCGCATTCCCTCGCTCGCCGGTCGGCCCGGCGATGCGGCATTGCTCGCCAGACATTTCGTCACGCGATACGCGTCGACGATGAACCCGGCGGTTTCCGGCCTGTCATCCGACGCGCGCGCCGCCATCGACGCTCATGACTGGCCCGGCAATGTGCGCGAACTGGAAAATCGCGTGAAGCGGGCGGTGATCATGGCCGATGGCAAGTCGTTGACCGCCGCGGATCTCGATCTCGCGGCGGCCGGCGATGAAGCCGTCAACCTGCGCGCTGTCCGTGAGGCGGCAGACCGTCGCGCCATCCGTCAGGCTCTCGCCCGCGCGGATGGCAACATTTCCCAGACTGCGCGCCTCCTCGGCGTCAGCCGGCCGACCCTGTATGATTTGCTCAAAAGCTACGGCCTGCATGATTGAGGAGGGCAGGCGCTATCCGCTGCTCCGCCGACGGCGGCGTAGTCGCACGGGCGCGAGCGCGGGCATGGGCAAGGCGTCGTGGCGGATGGCGCGCGTGGTGGCGATGCTCGTCGTTACCGCGCTGGTGCTCGCCGCGATCGTGCTCGTGGCACGCCGCGCCTCTCGGCCTGATCCGGATGAAGCATTGCGGGCCAGTTTCGCGGCGCTGAAGCGCGGCAACTACAGCGCCGCGCGCAATCACGCTCTTGTGGCGGCCGATGGGCCGGACGCCGGGCGCGGCAATGCCGTGCTTGGCCGCGTCTATCTCCTCTTGGGTGACGGCGCTGCAGCCGAAGGAGCGCTGAACCGCGCCGTCGCTGCCGGCATGCCGCGCGCGCGCCTCCACCAATTGCTGGCCGACGCTTATCTGTTGCAGGGCAATGCGGATCGTGCACTGTCGGAGGCGGCGCACGCTAGTGGCCGCTACGCCGCCTATGCCGCCCGTGTCCGTGCCCGTGCCATGGCGACCAAGGGCGACGTGCCCGGCGCCACGGCGCTGCTGAACACGATCCTGTCGCGCAGCCCGAACGATGCGAGTGCCTGGGCTGATCTTGGTCGCATCCGCATGGCGGCGGGCGACGTAGCTGCCGCCGACCTCGCGGCGCGCCGGGCCGTCGCCTTGGCGCCTGCCAGCCTCGACGCCATCGTGCTCTCGGGGGAGGTGGTGCGCAGCCGCTACGGCCTCACGGCTGCGCTCCCATGGTTCGGCCGGGCGCTGGAACTCGACGCTTATTACCTGCCTGCACTCATCCAATATGCCGCCACGGCCGGCGACGCGGGCCAATATACCGGCATGTTGCAGGCCACGCGCCGCGCCCTCGCTGCGCGGCCGAACCACCCTCAGGCGCTGTACCTTCAGGCCGTCATGGCTGCGCGCGCCGGCAACCGCGATCTTGCCCGGGCGCTGCTCGGGCGGATGGGCGATGCGGGCCTTGCCATGCCGGGGGTGGTGCTGCTCACCGGCATGATTGCCTATGCAGACGGCGCCTATGAACAGGCCGTCGTCAGCTTTCGTGAAATCGTCGGACGTCAGCCAATGAACCTGGTCGCACGTCGTCTGCTCGGTGCTTCGTTGCTGCGCTCAGGCGATGCGCGGGGCGCGCTTGATGTGCTGCGGCCGATCGCCGTTCGCGCTGACGCCGACAGCTATACGCTGGCGCTCGTCGGGCGAGCCTTTGAGGCGACGGGCGAGCGCGACTGGGCGGCGCGGTTCCTGGATCGGGCGGCGCGCCCGGCGCTGGCTGATCCGGAACTGTTCGCCAGCGACGGGAGCACGGGGACGCTAGCGGCCGCTGTTGCTGGTGCCCCCGGCGACCCGGCGATCGCAGTGGCATATGTCCGCAGCTTGCTCGACGCAGGTGAGGTCGCTGCCGCGGAGCAGCGCGCTCGGGCGATTGCCACCGCCTCGCCCGGGGCGCCCGAGGCCCAACTGCTGGCCGGGGACATCCTGGCGATCCAACGCCGGTTCGGCCCGGCGCTGGTCCGTTATCGGCAAGCAGCCAACCTCCGGTTCGACATGCCCGCGTTGCTGCGGCTGGCGGAGGCTGCGAACCGCACGGGCGATGGCCGCGAAGCAGTCTCGGCTCTGTCGCTTTATCGGGCGCAAAACCCGCAAGCCATCGCCGCGCATCGGGCGCTCGCCAATCTGCAGCTCGGCGCGCGCGACTGGACGGGCGCGGTCGAGACGCTGGAACGGCTGCGCCACAATGTCGGCGAGCGCGACGCGCTGATCCACGCCCAGCTTGCCTATGCCTATACGGCCGCCGGCGATCCGCAGGGGGGCGCGGAACACGGCCGCACTGCCTATCAGCTGTCACCCATGAACCCTGCTGCGTCCGACGCCTACGGCTGGGCATTGTACGAGGCCGGTGACACGGGCGCGGCTTTGCAGCTGCTGGAAAAGGCGGCGAAGCTCGCGCCTGCCCACGCCGGCATTCGGTGGCATTTGGGCCAGGCGCTGGCTGAGGCAGGCCGCACTGTTGAGGCACGTCAGGCAATCACTCAGGTCCTACGCGACCCTGGCTTTCCCGATCGCGCACCGGCGGCCGCCTTGCTGAAGCTTCTCGGCCATTGACGGCCGCACGCGACCGGGCAACGCCACGTGGTTGCAGTGCCGCCCGACCGAACCTAGCAGCAGGCTATGGACGATCTCGCCCGCATCGCCGCCGCGCTTGAACGTTTGGCGCCGCCACCCCCACAAGCGGCTGATCCGCTGGCGCACCCCGCTTATGTCTGGCGGGACGGCGCCCTGGTCGCGGCGCGCGCCTTCGCGCCGCTGCCGCTCGATCTCCTGCGCGGCGTCGAGGCGCAGCGAGAGCCGTTGCTCGCCAATCTGACGCGCCTGTCCGACGGGCATGCCGCTCAAGACGTGCTGCTCTGGGGCGCGCGCGGGACGGGCAAGTCGGCGCTGGTCAAGGCATGCGTCGGGGCTATCCAGTCTGCCGGGGGCCAGCTTGCCCTGGTCGAGGTGCCGGCCGATCGGTTGGACAGTTTGCCGGCATTGTTCGACACGATCGCCGGCGTGGAGCGCGCCTTTGTGCTGTTCCTGGACGATCTCGGCTTCGACGCCGCCGCCGACGCGCGCAGCCTGCGATCCTTGCTGGAGGGCGGGGCAGAGGCTCGGCCGGCCAATGCGCGTCTGGTGGTCACGTCCAACCGCCGGCACCTGATCCCGCGCGACATTCACGAGCAGGAGAATGCGATCAACCCGCGCGACGCCGTGGATGATCATCTGGCGCTCGCCGACCGCTTCGGCCTCAGCCTCGGCTTCCACGTCGTCGATCAGCCGCTCTATCTCGACATCGTTCAAGGCTATGCCGATCGCCATGACCTCGCGTTTGACCCACAGGATGCGCTGCTATGGGCGACCAAGCGCGGCAGCCGATCGGGCCGGGTCGCGTGGCAATATGTCGTCGATCTCGCCGGTCGCGCCGGCAAAAAGCTATAAGGCCGGCACTGCTGCGATCGAGGCCGTTTTGCGCCGCACCTAGGCCAGCGCTTCCGCCATCTCGGCCAGTTCGAGCCAGCGCAGCTCCGCCATTTCCTTCTCCTCGCGCGCTGACGCGATCGCCTTCATTAGCCGATCGAACTTCGCCGGATCACGCGCGTACAGCTCCGGATCGGCCAGCAGCGACTCGTCGCGCGCGATGGCGGCGTCGAGCTGCTCGATCTTCTTGGGCAGCTGATCGAAGTCGCGCTGATCCTTGTAGCTCAGCTTGGTCCTCGCCTGCGGAGGCGGGGCAGGGGCCGCGGGCGCTCCCTTGGCGACTGGCTTCTTCTCGATCTGCGGCGCGCGCTGCCGCTCCCAATCCTCATATCCCCCGGCCACCACGTCCACCTTGCCGGAGCCGTCCAGGCCCAGCGTGACGGTGACGGTGCGGTCGAGAAAGTCACGGTCATGGCTGACAATCAGGACAGTGCCCTCATAGTCTGCGATGACCTCCTGCAGCAGATCCAGCGTCTCGAGATCGAGATCGTTGGTCGGCTCGTCCAGCACCAGCAGGTTGGAATGACGAGCGAATTCCCGCGCGAGCAGCAGGCGCGAGCGCTCGCCACCGGAAAGTGAGCCTACCTTCGCCTCGGCAAGGCTGGGATCGAAGAGAAACTCCTTGAGATAGCCGTGGATGTGCTTCTTCGCGCCCAGCACGTCGATCCAGTCGCCGCCATCCGCCAGCACTTCGCGCACGGTCTTTTCGGGCGCCATCAGCTTGCGCTGCTGGTCGATGACGATGCCGTCCAGGGTCTTGGCCAGCTTTACGGTGCCGCTGTCCGGTGCAAGTTCACCGGTGAGCAGGCGAAGCAGCGTGGTCTTTCCCGCGCCGTTTCTGCCGACGATACCGATGCGGTCGCCCCGGGTAACGCGAAAGGTCAGATCGCGGATGATCGTGCGCCCGTCATAGCTCTTGTTGACGTGCTCGGCGTCGATCACGACCTTGGTCTTGTTGTCGTCGCTGCCCATCGCCAACGCGGCTGCACCCTGCGGCCCGATCATGGCGGCCCGCTCCGCTCGCATTTCCTTCAGCTTGGAAAGCCGGCCCTGATTGCGCCGGCGACGACCCGTGACGCCGCGCTGCAGCCAATGCTCCTCGATCTTCAGCTTGGCGTCGAGCTTTTCCGCGGCGCGCTGCTCCTCGGCATAGACCTGCTCGGTCCAGGCATCGAAACCGCCGAACCCCACTTCCGCCCGGCGCAGGTTGCCGCGGTCCAGCCACAGCGTCTGCTTGGTAAGGCGCGTCAGGAATGTGCGGTCATGGCTGATGACAACAAAGGCACCCCGGAAACGCCGCAGCCAATCCTCCAGCCATTCGATGGCCCCAATGTCCAGGTGGTTGGTCGGCTCGTCCAGCAGCAGCACGTCGGGATCCTGCGCGAGGGCGCGCACGATGGCGGCACGACGCCTTTCGCCGCCCGAGGCGGTCGCTGCTTCGCGCGACAGGTCGATGCCGAGCTGGTCCGCAATCGCGTCGGCTTCGAAATGCTGCGGGGCATCGCTGCCGGACAGCACATAATCCGCAAGGGTCGCAAAGCCGGAAAGGTTGGGATCCTGCTCCAGGAGGATCACGCGGGTTCCAGGAACGATGGTACGTCGGCCCTCGTCGCTCTCGATAGTGCCGGCGATCAGCTTCAGCAGTGTCGTCTTGCCGGCGCCATTGCGACCGATCAGGGCAAGTCGATCGCGTGGGCCGACATAAAAGTTCAAGTTGCGGAACAGCCAGCCGGCCCCCTGAATGAGGCCGAGGTCTTCATACGCTAGGATTGGGGCAACCATGGACGCGGCAGATAGGGGTGCGGGGGCGATGCGCCAAGCGCCGTTCACGCGGTTCGTCGTCAAGGCGCTGATTGGGACGAGGTGCCCGCCGCCACGGATGAAAACAAGAAAGGGACCGGATGCGCCTGGCACCCGGTCCCTTCTTGATCGGATCGACAACTGCTGTGCCGTTGCTGAGCCATCCGACGTCGTATCGGGCGCAGCCTGGGCCGCGCCCGTCCGAAATCAGAAGTCCATGCCGCCCATGCCGCCGCCCGGCATTGCCGGCATCGCGGGCTTGTCTTCCGGCAGCTCTGCCACGGTGGCTTCCGTGGTGATGAGCAGGCCGGCGACCGAGGCTGCGTTCTGGAGCGCGGTGCGCACGACCTTGGTCGGGTCGATCACGCCGGCCTGAACCAGGTTCTCGTAGGTATCGGTCGACGCGTTGAAGCCGAACGAAGTGTCGCTCTGATCAAGCAGCTTGCCCGAGACCACTGCGCCGTCATGGCCAGCGTTCTGCGCGATCTGACGCACCAGCGCGGTCAGCGACTTGCGAACGATGTCGACGCCGCGCGTCTGATCGTCATTGTCGCCCTTCAGGCCTTCGAGCGCCTTCGTCGCGTACAGCAGTGCGGTGCCGCCGCCCGGAACGATGCCCTCTTCGACGGCAGCGCGGGTTGCGTGCAGCGCGTCGTCAACGCGGTCCTTGCGCTCCTTCACCTCGACCTCGGTCGCACCGCCGACCTTGATCACGGCGACGCCGCCAGCGAGCTTCGCGAGACGCTCCTGGAGCTTCTCACGGTCGTAGTCGGACGTGGTGACTTCGATCTGCTGACGGATCGCCTCGGTGCGGCCCTTGATCGCTTCGGCATCACCGGCGCCATCGACGATGGTGGTGTTGTCCTTGTCGATCGTGACGCGCTTGGCGGTGCCGAGCATGCCGAGCGTAACGGTCTCGAGCTTGATGCCGAGATCCTCGGAAACGACTTCGCCCTTGGTGAGGATCGCGATGTCCTCGAGCATCGCCTTGCGACGATCGCCGAAGCCCGGCGCCTTGACCGCTGCGACCTTCAGGCCGCCGCGCAGCTTGTTGACGACGAGCGTGGCCAGCGCCTCGCCCTCGATGTCCTCGGCGATGATGAGGAGCGGACGGCCCGACTGCACAACCGCCTCGAGGATCGGAAGCATCGACTGCAGGTTCGACAGCTTCTTCTCGTGGATCAGGATGTACGGGTCGTTCAGTTCGACCTGCATCTTTTCCGGGTTGGTGATGAAGTACGGCGACAGATAGCCGCGGTCGAACTGCATGCCCTCAACGACGTCGAGCTCGAATTCGAGACCCTTCGCCTCTTCGACGGTGATCACGCCTTCCTTGCCGACCTTCTCCATGGCCTCGGCGATCTTCTCGCCGACTTCACGGTCGCCATTCGCGGAGATGATGCCGACCTGGGCAACTTCCTGCGAACCCGAGACGGGCTTCGAGCGCGCCTTGATGTCGTCGACGACCTTGTGGACGGCGAGGTCGATACCGCGCTTCAGGTCCATCGGGTTCATGCCGGCGGCAACCGACTTCATGCCCTCGCGAACGATCGCCTGGGCGAGAACGGTCGCGGTGGTGGTGCCGTCACCGGCGATGTCGTTGGTCTTCGAGGCCACTTCGCGCACCATCTGTGCGCCCATGTTCTCGAACTTGTCCTTGAGCTCGATTTCCTTGGCGACCGACACACCGTCCTTGGTGATGCGGGGCGCGCCGAAGCTCTTGTCGATGACGACGTTGCGGCCCTTCGGCCCCAGCGTGACCTTCACGGCATCGGCGAGGATGTCGACGCCCTTGAGAATGCGCTCGCGTGCTTCACGCGAGAATTTCACGTCCTTGGCTGCCATGTGGCTACCCTTTCAGATGAACGAATGTTGAGAAAGTTGAGGCTGTCGAACGGAATCTCAGGCGATGATGCCGAGAATGTCCGATTCCTTCATGATGAGCAGGTCTTCGCCGTTCACCTTCACTTCGGTGCCCGACCACTTGCCGAACAGGATACGATCACCGGCCTTGACGTCGAGCGGCGTGACCTTGCCGTCTTCCGCCTTGGCGCCCGCACCGGCGGCGACAACCTCGCCCTCCTGCGGCTTTTCCTTGGCGGTGTCGGGAATGATGATCCCGCCGGCAGTCTTTTCCTCGGCCTCGACGCGGCGCACGAGCACGCGGTCGTGCAGCGGACGGAAGTTCATGGCTGTACCCTCTTTTGAGCGGTGTGACTGTTTTTTGGCACTCGCCTGAATCGAGTGCCAACGCGGGCCATATGTGTCTGGTCAATCACCGCGTCAACGGCACGGGACACAAAAAATTGGAACCACCGGTCAGATCGTGCGTGGAACCAGGCCCAGCCGTTCGCGGGCATACCAGCGCCACATTAGCAGGACGGAAACGGCAAGCAGGCCGACGGCGAGGCCGGTCCAGATGCCGACGCCGGCCCAGCCAGCCTCGAAGCCGAGGAAGATGGACGTGCCAAAGCCGACCACCCAATAGCCGAACAGCGCGATGAACATCGGCACGCGCGTATCCTGCAAGCCGCGCAATACGCCCGCCGCCACCGCCTGGGCGCCGTCCACCAGCTGGAACATGGCCGCAAGCGCCAGATACTGTACCGCGAGCTTGACGACGATGGCATTGGCGGGCGCGTCCACATCGACATAAGCGCTCACGAACAGGCGCGGCGCTGCCCACATGGCGGCGGCCGTGATGCCCATGAAGCCGATCCCCACCGCCAGAGCGACGCGGCCCGCACGCGCGATCCAATCCCGGTCCCGTGCGCCATAGGCCATGCCGACGCGTATGGTGGCCGCCTGTGCAATGCCGAACGGCACCTGGAAAGCGATGGCGGCGATATTGAGCGCCACGGCATGGGCCGCGACTTCGTTGACGCCGATCAAACCCATTAGGATCGCGGCCCCACCGAACAGCGCGCCCTCGAAGGTCCAGGTCAGCATGATCGGAACGCCGAGCCGGATGATGTCGCGGAAGCGTGGCCATTCGGTTGCCCACCATCGGCCGAACAGGTGATACCGTCGCAACCGCCGGTCGAAGCGGATGATGGCGGCATAAGCGATTGCCATCGCCGTCAGGCTGATGACGCTGGCGATCGCAGATCCTTCCAGCCCGAGAGCCGGCGCGCCAAGATTGCCGAAGACCAGCGCCCAGTTGGCGACAATGCTCACCAGCAGCGCGAGGCCAGTGACGGCAAAGGCCCACCCCGGACGGCCAAGCGCGGCCGCCGACGATCGCATGATTCCCGCCGCGACACCGGGCAAAAGACCGATCAGGATGATGTCGAGAAAGTGCCCTGCGCGGCGCGCCACATCCGGATCCTGCCCGGCCAGCAGCAGAAGCGTCTCGCCATGCGCCAGCAGGAGCAGCACCGGCAGCGCGGCGGCAGCGCCGACCCAGAAGGCCATGCGCACGCTGCGTCGCACTTCGCGTACGGCATGGCGCCGGCGCCCGAGCTCTGCCGCAATCAGCGGGGAAGCGGCGCTGGTGAGGCCGATCAGCGCATACATGCTGAGGTTGAAGAGGAACACGCCGAGCGTTGCGGCCGCCAGATCGACCGTACCGAGTCGCGCGACGAAGATCACGTCGACCGCGCTTACCGCCATCTGCAACAGGTTCGCGCCAACCAGGGGCGCGGCAAGGCGAGTCAGGGCGGACAGCTCGGCCCGGTCGCTCGCCGGACGCGTTTCGGTCAGCGGCGGGGCGGCAGCAAGCTCCATGACGGCGCCGGGTTAGGCCGAAAATCTTACGGTGGAAAGGCCGCGGCGCCAGTAAAGCGCGCTGAACCGTGCGCCCTTGGGCAGCAGTTTCGCCGTATTGCTCCACCCATACACCTTCGGCTAAACCACTGGCGGACTTTCCGGGAAATCATGATGAAGCTTGTACGCGGCGCGTGGAAACTGCTGGTCGGCATCAAGGACGCGCTGGTGCTGGTGGCGATGCTGCTGTTCTTCGCATTGCTGTTCGCCGCGCTGAACTCGCGGCCAAGCACGCCTGCAATCAAGGACGGTGCGCTTGTGCTCGATCTCGACGGGCCCATCGTCGAACAACCGGAAGAAGTGCCGGCGCTCGCCTTTGTGTCCGGTCAGCAGATCGGCCGCCAGTATCGACTTCGCGATGTCGTGCACGCCATCGATGCGGCACGCACCGACACACGCGTGAAGGCTATTGTGCTCGACCTCGACCGTTTCGGCGGCGCCTATCCTGCGATCCTGGCGGAAGTAGCCGAGGCGCTGGTCCGTGTTCGTCAGAGCGGAAAGCCGGTGCTGGCCTATGCGACCGGATATACGGATGGCAGCTACCGGCTCGCTGCGGCGGCGAGCGAGATCTGGGTGGATCCGCTGGGCGGCACGATCTTCAGCGGGCCCGGAGGCAGCCGGCTTTATTACAAGGGGCTGATCGACAAGCTGGGCGTCACTACCCACGTCTTCCGCGTCGGCAAGTTCAAGTCCGCGGTGGAGCCTTATACCCGCGCGGACGAGAGCCCGGAATCGCGTGCCGCTTCGCAAGCGCTCTATGGATCGCTGTTCGAACAGTGGAAGAATGCGATTGCGCAGGCCCGGCCGAAGGCGCGGGTCGACGGCTGGCTGACGCAGCCGAGCCGTATCGTACAGGCGGCCGGCGGCGATCTCGGCAAGGCGAGCCTTGAGTCCGGCATCGTCGACAAGCTGGGCGACCGCCTGACGTTCGGGCGTCGCGTCGCCGAGATCGTCGGCGCTGACAAGGACAAGCCGGCCGGCTCGTTCAAGCAGATCCGCTACGCCAGCTATGTTCAGGCAAACCCGGCGCCCAACGACGGCGAAATCGGCGTGGTGACGGTCGCCGGTGAAATCGTGGACGGCAAGGCCGGTCCTGGCACTGCGGGCGGCGATACCATTTCCAAGTACATCCTTGATGGCTTGGCCGAGAAGAAGTTGAAGGCGCTGGTCGTGCGCGTCGACTCGCCGGGCGGGTCGGTCATGGCGTCGGAGCGTATCCGCCTCGCCGTGCTGGAGGCAAAGCGTCGCGGGCTGCCGATCGTCGTATCGATGGGCGGCGTCGCTGCATCGGGTGGTTATTGGGTGTCGATGCCGGGCGAGGTGATCTTCGCCGATCCCGGTACCATCACTGGCTCGATCGGCGTTTTCGGCGTTCTCCCGAGCTTCGAGAAGAGCCTCGCGAAGATCGGCATCACCAGCGACGGGGTGAAGCTGACCCCGCTGGCGGGTCAGCCCGACATCGTCGCTGGCATCAATGACGAGGCGGGGGCGCTGATCCAGTCAAGCATGGAGCAAGTCTATGGTCAGTTCCTTGCCCGTGTGTCCCAGTCCCGCAAGATTCCGGTCGCGCGGGTCGACGAGATCGCGCAGGGGCGCGTCTGGGAAGGCGGCACGGCACGCCAGCTCGGTCTGGTTGATCGCTTCGGCACGCTCGACGATGCCCTGAAGGAAGCGGCACGGCGCGCAAAGCTCGATCCGGCAAAGGCCAAGCCGGTGTACCTCGAGAAGAAGCCGAGCTGGGCGGCGCAGATTGCGCAGCAGATTGGCGACAGCGAGGACGAGAACGGCAGCGCGCCGACCGATGCGCTCGGCCGGATCGCGTGGGAGCAGCGGCAGGTGCTGGCCCGCGCCGCCGGTGACGTCCGTCGCCTGGCAATGGCCGGCGGAATCCAGGCGCGCTGCCTGGAATGTGGCGCGGTCGGCCCGGCGCAGGTGATGGCTGGCGACCAGCGCCTGCTCGATCTCCTGCTGGCGCGGTTCGGGTTGTGATCGCTGCCATCCTGCTGGCGCTGCAGGCCGCGGCGGCCGCCGCCGTGCCGCCTGCGGTCCAGCCGGCGTCGCCGCGCACGCTGAACGGGCGCTTCGCCTGCGACGCGATCGTCTATGAGGTGCAGGTGACCGCAACGCCTCAGTCGGGGGCGGGCGTGCTGCTCGATCGGCTGATGATCGGCGGCAAGCCGGTTGACAGCGGTTCGCTGGCTGAGGCGCGGCGAATGGTGGCACGATTGGCGGACGTCCAGTCGATCGATGTGCGGTGCCGCGCTGCGGGCGGCGGCGAACTGAGCATTTACGGGGCGCAAGCCGCACCGGGCGCGCCGCCGCGGCGCGCGCGCCTGCGCGGCACCATGAACGGCGGCGCCGTCTCCGACCTGACCGTCGCCGTCGAGCAGCGCTGATGGGGTACGCCCCAATATGGGTGGCGCTGGAATCGATTGACGATCATCCGGCTTTGCTGCCGATTAGGGGCGCCTGCCCGGCTCAAGGGCCGGCACTGCCAGAAGGAGGCGCCTGACCATGATCGCCATTCGCGCCGCCACGCCCGCCGACGCGGCGACAATTGCGGCAATCTATGCGCCCTATGTACTGTCCGGCACGGTTTCATTTGAAAGCGAGGCGCCGGACACGCGACAGATGCGGCAACGCATGGCTGCCTCCGACGGCTTTTATCCCTGGATGGTGGCGACGTCGGGCGCAGGCGACGACGCCGCTGTGGTCGGATATGCCTATGCTACCCGCTTTCGCGAGCGGGCCGCCTATCGCTACGTGGTGGAAACGTCGATCTATCTGTCCGGATCGGTTCAGCGGCAGGGGGTGGGACGGCTGCTTTACGAGGCACTCGTCGATACGCTGCGCGCGCAAGGCTTCACCCAGGCGATCGGCGTGATCGCACTTCCCAACGATAGTTCGATTTCGTTGCACGAGGCAGTCGGCTTCCGCCGGGCCGGCATCTATCGCGAGGTCGGCTACAAGCAGGGGCGCTGGGTGGACGTCGGCTTCTGGCAATGTGCGCTGAACGAAAGCGTGGTGCCGCCGATCGAGCCGCGGCGTTTTGCGGACGTTGGCGTGGTCCGCGCCTGATCCCGGGGCGACGCCGCGCCTTGCCTGCCCGATCAGCGAAGATCGCTGTGACAGCGGGACCGCTCAGCGGCGCTGGCGATACGCCGGCAGATGCAATTGCCACCGGATCGCCGCTGCACGCAGCGCGAAGCCGGCGCTCGCAGCGAGGATCGCAGCCACGGCGCCGGCCATTCCCAGCAAGGTGAGGCCCACGAACAGTGCCGACGCCAGCGCCGCCGCGGTGACATAAAGCTCCGGGCGCATCAGGATCGATGGCTCTCCGGCGAGAACGTCACGGATGATGCCCCCGACGCACGCCGTCACCACGCCCATCAGGAAAGCAGGCACCGGCGGCACGCCATAGCCAAGCGCCTTGGCCGCGCCATAAACCGCGTAAGCGGCGAGGCCCACCGCGTCGAACCAGTCAAGCGCTTCTCCGCGCCACCAGCGTTCGGGCGTGACCCAGATCACCAACGCCACCGACAGGCAGACGGCGGCGGCGCGGCTGTCGACGATCCAGAATACCGGCGCGCCGATCAGCAGATCGCGAACTGTGCCCCCGCCCACGCCCGTGATGATCGCGAAGAACGCGAGCGTGACCATTGTCTGCCCCCGCCGGGCGGCGGCAAGCGCACCGGAGGCAGCGAACACCGCGAGGCCGGCAAGGTCGAACCAGGGCGCGAGAGCCGGGAGGGCGGCGACGGGCGGCATGGGCGAGCGGTTATCAGATCATTGTTCAGCAGGGGAGTGGGTGTCGCGTGCCACCCCGCTGCGGGTTCGTCCTCAGCCGAAGTTATGCTTGATCGTCAGATACGGCAGGATGTGCTGACTGCGCACCCGATCTTCCACTCGGAAAGGGGAAGGCGTGCGCCGGTCCGGATCAAAGAACAGCCGGCTGCGCCGCGCGGGGAAGTCACCCAGATTGTCGACGCTCAGCGTCACGGTGGTGCTGCGCGTCGGGCGATATTCGGCAAAGGCGGTGATGTACGGATTGCCGGGGTAAAACGTGTCCAGTTCATTGCGTCGGTAATAGGTGGACGGGTCGTCGCCGGAGAAGCCAACACCCCACGCAAAGTCACCCATGTCCTGGCGCCAGTTCACCTCATAAACAAAGGGGGAAGCGCCCGAGAAAGGACGCTGGCGGCCGGTATAGGGATCTCGGACGGACGTGCCGACATAGCTCAGGCGACCGGAGATACGCCCGCCCTTGATGCCCAGCCTTGATACGGGCACGTCAAAGGTCGCCCGGGCGATCTTGCTGCTGCCATCGCCCAGATTTCCCGGCGCATCGAACCCTTCGGGGGTGGGCACCCGATCCTGCACCAGCGACGTTCGCGTGTAGCCGAGCTCGACCTTCACCAGCCCGTCGCCAAGCACCTGTTTCTCGATCGTCGCCAGCGCCTCCCACGAACGCTGCGGCACCAGCTCGGCGTTGCCCCCGTTCACCCGTTCATTGGTCAATTCGGCCGCGCTGATGAAGTCCTCGAAACGCAGCTGCGCCACCGTGCGCGCAATCGACGCCTGCGCCCGCCAACCGTTTCCTGGTCGCCAGTCGAGGTTCACCTTCGGCTTCAGGAACCGGAGCGAGCGTTTCGCTTCGGCATCGCCTTCCACGGTCAGGCGGGACATTTCGTAGTTGAGCGCCAGATCCATGCGCAGCTTGGGCGACAGCGATCGGCTGGCGCTGGCGAACGCTTCTGCGCGATATTCGGTGACGGTTGCATCATCCACCGGCAAATCGATGCGGGTGCGCGTGCCGTCTTCGGCCAGGGAGAACAGGTCGACCTTGCTGCGCAGCCGGTTCAATGCGCCTTCGATACCGGTTTCCACGGACCAGCCGTTCAGATCAGGCCGCGTCCACAGCGCGCGCAACACGGCTTCGTCGCGCTGGCTTCGCACCTGCTGTTCATCGCCGTCGATCACATTCCCGCGCACCCGCAGAAGCGCCCGTTCGCGGTCCTGGCGGTCGCGTCGGGTGGCCAGGCCAATGAGCTTCACGCCGCCACCCAGCAGCGGCCGCTGGATATCACCGCCAACTTCCCATTCGTCGAAGTTGAACCGCTGGTTCAAGCGGTCGTCGCGCGCGACCCCGCCCACCGGCAGAACGTCGTTAGTCTGGCTCAGGCGAAAGCGGTCGAACGCATAGCGGGCATTGAACCGGGCGGTCTCGAATTGCGACGCCTTGTAATCCCATGAGCCCGATACGAACGCATTGGGATCCGCGATCGAGTTGATCTTGCGCCGATATTCAAGAAGTTCACCGGAGGGTGAGGCGCGCAGCGTGTCATACCCTTCTTCGCTGGTCTGGTTATTGTTCACACCAATGGACGCGTTGAACGTGGAATCGCCGCGGCGCAGGAGCGTGGAAACGCTGCCTTCGGGAAACAGCTTGCCGTCATATTGACGGCGCAACGTGCCCGTGGCCGTTCCCGCGAGGCCGCCTTCGCCGGTGAGGAACAGGTTCACGACCTGCGCCTTGCCGCTATATTCCGCGCCGAAGAGCGTGCCTGGCCCAACCTCCACGCGCGCGACGCGACTGGCGGGAATACGCGCGAGCACGACATCAATGGTGTCACTCTTCGACGACGGCCGCTGACCGTTGATGACGACATTGCCCGCCGCCTGCCCAAAGCCGCGAACGTCCTCCTCCACCTGTTCCAGGGTGAAGCCGGGCACACGGCGAACGATCTCAAGCGCATTGGCCGGCTGAAACCGCTGAAAGAACGTCGCTTCGTACACAGTGCGCCCGGTTGCATCGGCCGTCTGTGCCGAGGCAGGTGCCGCAACCAGGGCGACTGCCGCATGGGCAGCCAGTGCGACACGCATGTTTGATACTCCCCCGATCCTCTCTGACAGCCGCCACTACGCAAGCATCAGGCCAAGAGGAAGAAGCCGCCCGGAGGAGTTATTGCCGCGGTGGTGGCGAGAGGTGAGAACCGCCCAGCGCATCACCCGCCGTGGCGTCGAGCGTGGCCGCTCACGCCGCTGTCCGGTTCCGCACGGTCAATGTTCGTTTCCGAACAGTTCAGTCGCGCCGCCAATCGTCGAGTGCCGCGTCATAGGCATCACGCGCTTGGATGCGCGCCCGATCCAGCTTCGTGCGTTCCGCCGCTTGCGCTTTGTCCAGCGCGCGGCGCCGCGCGGCGAGCGCTTCCTCCTCGAGTTTCAATTGCGCGCGCTCCTCGGCATAGCGCGCTTCTGCCGCTTCGATGGCGGCCTCTGCCTTGTCGAGGGCCGCCCGGCTAGGTTTCGCCTTTGGCTTGGGTGGGGGCTTGCGAGCCGCCGCGTCTGGTCTCGCGCCACGGGGCGCTGGCTTGGGCGCGGGTGGATCCGGAGCATCGGCCATGGTGCGTGCCACACGGATTACCTCGCCAGGATGAGCCAGGGGCTCGCGCGTCAAATCGGGATCGGTGACCACCTCCGCCATGCCGCGTGCAAACAGGTTCGCATCGCTGCCCCACGCTGCCAGCGCTGCCTTCTGGCTGGGCGCTGCGACATAGGCGTCGTGGAACCCGGCAGGCGTTCGATAAACCTTCAGCTTCGGCATGCACCTACTTGTCGCGCGCTTGCCGCACCCCGGCAAGCGCCGTCTCGACACCGCCACGCGAGCCGCCTATCGCTCCGGTGAAACAAAGGATTTTTGGGGGATTTAATGCCGACAGCCAGCAAGGTGCTCGATCGCGTCCTGGTGCTCGAGATGGTGCGCGTGACGGAGGCGGCAGCGATCGGTGCTTCCACCCTGATCGGGCGCGGCGACGAGAAGGCGGCGGATGCGGCGGCTGTTGAGGCCATGCGCGAGGCGCTGAACACGCTCGACATCGATGGCACCGTCGTGATCGGCGAAGGCGAGCGCGACGAGGCGCCGATGCTGTTCATCGGCGAAAAGGTCGGCGCGGCTCAGGGCACCGGGCCGAAGATCGACATCGCGCTCGATCCGCTGGAAGGCACCACGATCTGCGCAAAGGCCGGTCCGAACAGCCTCGCCGTGCTGGCAATCGGAGAGGAAGGCTGCCTTCTCAACGCGCCCGACGTGTACATGGACAAGCTGGCGGTCGGTCCGGGTCTTCCGGAAGGAGTGATCGATCTCGATCGCACACCGACCCAGAATATCGAGGCGATTGCCGCCGCTAAGGGCGTTCGCCCGAACGAGATCATCGCTTGCGTGCTCGATCGTCCGCGGCACGAGAAGCTGATCGCGGAGCTGCGTTCGATCGGCTGCGGCGTGGTGCTGATCGGCGACGGCGACGTGGCCGGCGTGATCGCCACGACCGATCCGGACACCACCATCGACGTGTACATGGGATCGGGCGGCGCGCCGGAAGGCGTGCTGGCCTGTGCCGCGCTGCGCTGCGTCGGTGGTCAGTTCAAGGGCCGGCTGTTGTTCCGCAACGAGGACGAGCGCGCCCGCGCCCGCAAGTGGGGCATCACCGATCTGGACAAGCAATATGATCTGAAAGATCTGGCGAAGGGCGATTGCATCTTTGCCGCCACCGGCGTCACCGACGGATCGTTGCTGGAAGGCGTGAAGCGCCGCGGCAAGACCATGACGACCGAAAGCGTCGTCATGCGCGCCTCGTCGGGCACCGTTCGCTGGGTGAAGGGCGAGCACCGGCTCGACCGCTGATCCGGGGTAATTGATGCTGGCCGCAGCGCTGCTCCTTGCCGCGCTCGGCCTGCTTGCCCACGGCTGGTCGACGAAGCGGAGCGCTGCCGCGCGCATTGCCTGGGCGTTCCGCGGCAGTTCTGCCTCGCGGCCGCGCGCGACCCTGGGTTGGGCGCTGGGTATCGCCCTCATGTACGGTGCCACGACACTGGCGGCGCTGGCACTGTTGGGCCGGTTTGATGCGCTGACGGTGCTTCCCGTCGAGCTTCGCGCCGCGGCGACGCATCTTGGCGTTGCGCCACTTCGCATCGATGCAGTGGCCGAGATCGCATGGTCGATCGGTGGCGGCTTCGTGCTGGGCGCCATTGCCGTCATCGTCATGGCACGGCGCGGCTGGCTGCGCCTCGGATTGATGTATCGCTCCCCCGCCGTCGCTACGAACCGGCGCGAGGCCGGGGCGGCAGTTCTGCTCGCCACGGCGGCGGGCGTCGGGGAGGAATTGTTCTTCCGGCTGCTGATCCCGCTGCTCGTCGCGATCGTCTCGGGCAGCGGGGTTGCCGGCTGCGCGGTCGGCTGGGCGACGTTCGCGCTGGCGCATCGCTACCAGGGCGCGCTCGGCATGGCGGCGGTGGCGATCGTCGGGGCGGTGCTGGCTTGGTTGTATTTGGCTACCGGCCTGCTGTGGCTGGTTATCCTGCTGCACACGCTGGTGGACGCCAATGCGCTGGTCTTGCGCCCATGGCTGGAAAAGCTGGCTCGTCCGCGCCCGGCACAATGAGCCTGCGGACAGGATAGGGCGAAAAAGAAAGGGGAGCGACTTGCGCTCCCCGTTTCAGTCTTACTTGCTGCGCTCGACCTGTTCGAAGTCGAGCTCGACCGGCGTCGCACGACCGAAGATGGACACCGAAACCTTCACCTTCGACTTGTCGAAATCCAGTTCCTCGACGGTGCCGTTGAAGCTTGCGAACGGGCCTTCCAGAACCTTGACGGCATCGCCGATCTCGAAATCGACCTTGACCTTCGCCTTGGGCGCGGCTGCGGCTTCTTCCTTGCTGTTCAGCATGCGCGACGCTTCCGCCTCGCTGATCGCCTGCGGCTTTCCGGAGGAGCCGAGGAAGCCAGTCACCTTGGGCGTGTTCTTGACGAGGTGATAGACTTGGTCGGTCATGTCCAGCTTGGCCAGCACATAACCGGGCATGAACTTCCGCTCGACCTGCACCTTCTTGCCTCGGCGGGCTTCCTGCACCGTCTCGGTGGGCACCTCGATGCGCTCCACGAGCTGTTCCAGGCCCATGCGGCTGGCTTCGGCCATGATCGCGTCGCGAACCTTGCCCTCGAAGCCGGAATAAGCGTGGATGATGTACCAGCGTGCCATGTGGGGACGCGTCCTTCCTGTTACTTGGCCAGGCTCAGCAGCGCGTTGACGATCGCATTGAACGCCGTATCCACGCCGAGGAAGAAGAGCGCCAGGATCGTCGTCATGATCATCACCATGACGCCGGTCATGATCGTTTCGCGCCGGCTCGGCCACACGACCTTCTTGGTCTCGGCGCGAACCTGGTTGATGAATTCGATCGGGGACGTCTTCGCCACGTGCCTTGCCTTTTATTCGTTCAAGCCGAAGCGGGGCATAACCTCTCTACCGCTTCCCTCGTGAGGAAACGATGAGTGGCCGTCCGCGCTGTCGGATGCGACGGGCGAGATAGCGCTGCACAGGTGCAAGAGCAAGGGGAGGAGCGGCTTTCGCGCCTGCACTCTCGCTTATTGGTGGATCATTTCGACAACGACGTCCCGCACCTTGGGGGCGCCACGCTGGACATTGAAGTCGCACTCGCGATCCTCAACCACCTGCAGCACGGTCTTGCCGGCTTCCGTGGGATTGTCGCTCAGCATCTTCACGGGGCATCGCCACGCGAGGTTGAACGGCTTGCCCCATTGTTCGCCACGCGCCTCGGCATAGGCGTAGCAGGTGTTTTCCACCATTTCGGCGCCGGTGAAGCGGTAGCCGCCGGCATCTACCAACTCGCGGATCACTCCGCCGCCGTAATCGCGCCCTTCCGGGGTGGAGACAAAGGCTGCACGCAGCGAACTGTTTCCGCTTTCGCTGGCGGAGGTGAGCCCGGCGCAAAGCCCGGCATCGGGGCTGGCCTGATCTTCGGTGGCGGCGACCGGAACGGCGTTCTGCGCCGAATCGCACGCCGTCAGGACAAGGGCGGATCCGACAATCAGATTGAGTATCTTCATCGATCTTCCGGCCAGGCGAGAAGGTGAACACTGACCTGCGGTCATTCCGGGCCGGACGGCCGAACCGCAAAAAGGCTGGCAGGGGAGCTCGGATTCGAACCGAGGGCCTTCGGTTTTGGAGACCGACGCTCTAACCAGCTGAGCTACACCCCTGCAGCAGCACCGCCCTTAGCGGCGCATGGCGCGCTGTTCAAGCGGCGCGAGTGGCAGATCTGTTGCGAAGCGCGATGGCGCGTGCCTCCGCGACGGGCAGGGGGCGTCCGAAATGATAGCCCTGGATCTTTGAACAGCCGAGCGCGCGAATCAGCGTCAGCTCATCGACCGTCTCCACCCCTTCGGCGGTGGTGGCCATGCCGAGGCTGTTCGCCAGCGCGACCACGGCGCGAATGATCGCCAGCGCTTCCGGCACCCCGCGCGACGCGCCGGTCACGAAGCTGCGGTCGATCTTGATGGTAGAGAAACGGGTTCGGGAGAGATAGCCGAGCGACGAATAGCCGGTGCCGAAATCGTCGAGGCTGAGCCGTACGCCCAGTTCCAGCAGCCGCTCCAGCGCCTGCACGGCGGCGGTTGCCTCGCGCATGAAGACGCTTTCAGTGACTTCCAGCTCCAGCCGGTGCGGGGAAAGACGGCTCGCCGTCAGCGATTGGGCGACCACCGCGACGAAATTGGGATTGTGCAGCTGCTCCGGCGATACGTTGACGGCGACTCTCACGTCATCCGGCCAGTTGGCGGCCTCCTCGCAAGCGGCGCGCACCACCCACTCGCCGATCGGACCGATCAGCCGCGTGTCCTCTGCGATGGGAATGAACTTCGACGGGGAGATCGGCCCGAATTCCGGGCTGGACCAGCGGAGCAACGCCTCGAAGCCAACCAGCCGCTCGCTCGCGGCATCCACCACTGGCTGATAATCGAGGTGAAGCTCGCCCTTATCCAGCGCCTTCCGAAGCGCCATCTCGAGCACGCGCCGTTCCTCGGCATCGACGTGAAGCTGCGGCTCATAAGCGTGGAAGACGCCCCCGCCAGCGTCCTTGGAACGATAGAGCGCAAGGTCGGCCGACCGGATCAGCGTTTCGGCGGTGCGCCCGTCGCGTGGCGAGGTGGCCACGCCGACCGACGCGCCGATGTAGAGCGTGTGCTGGTCCACTTCATACGGGCGCGAGAGCGTTTCGATGATCCGCTGCGCCAGTTTCTCGACTCGGCTCGCGTCCGTCGCGTCGTTCATGACCACGGCGAATTCGTCACCGCCAAGGCGCCCGATCAATTCATTCTCGGTGATCAACTCCGCCAGGCGTTCCGACACCCGGCCGAGCAGGCGATCGCCGATCGGGTGGCCGAGCGTATCGTTGACGGCCTTGAAGCGATCGAGGTCGATCATCATGAAAGCGGCGCGGCTGCCCCAGCGCTCTGCCTCCGTCAGCGCGCGGGCAAGTGCTTCGTTCACGAACAGGCGATTGGGCAATCCGGTCAGCGCGTCGAAGCGTGCCATCCGGTTGATCTTGTCCGCCGAGGCGCGCTGTTCGGTCACGTCCGAACCGACGCCGCGAAAACCGACATACTGGCCACGTTCGTCGAGGCGCGGGTTGGCGGTGATTTCCCACCAGCGCTGCTCGCCGTTCACCGTCACTGGCAGGGAAAGATCGCGAAATGCCTCCCGCCGCTTCAGCTTGTCGGCAAGCAGGCGAAGCGCGGGCGCAAAGTCGCCGGTTTCCCAGCTCGCCCCCGCCAGCGCCTGCAGCACCGGCATGCCCTCGAGTTGTTCGGGCGTGCTGCCCAGCGCATGGGCAAGACGCGGCGTAACCTTGCACAAGCGCCGCTGCGAATCGGTTTCCCACAGCCAGTCGGCGCCGCTGTCCTCGAACTCTCCCAGCAACAGGCTGACCGTTTCGTCGCTGTCCGACAGGGTCATCTCGAAGCCGCGAAGCATCAGCAAAAAGCGCGCGCGCCCAAGGCACGTGGCGGTGAGCAATGCACCCAGCAGGATGGTCGCGGCGGCGGAAAAGAATTGATGCTGGAGAAGGAGCAACAGCGCGGCGGTCGCCGCCACGCCGCCGATGAATGCCAGCGCCGCAAGGATCAACGGCGCGAGCGCAAAGGCCGCGGCCGCCATCAGCACGCAAAGGATCATCCACAGGTTGAAGGTGGCGGCGGGTGCCTTGGCAGCGAACACCAGGGGCGGAAAGCTCCACATGGCCGCAAGCGCCAGCCCTTCCAGGGCTGTGTCCCGCAACTCCTGAATCGTGGCATAGCCTTCGTCGAGATGGCGCGTGCGCAATCGCCGGATCGTCACTGCGCCAGCAACCGCCACCAGCGCGGCGAACCACGCCGCCAGCCACCACATCGGCAAGGCATCGTCGAACAGCCTTACCACCGCCGCGCCGCCGATCAGGTTCGCCGCGAGCAGCAGAAGCGCCAACCGTCGGCCGGCGAACAACTGGGTCGCCCGAAGGCGACTCCAGAAAACCGGATCGTCGCCCTCGCTGATGCCAAGCAGTTGCCGAAGCGAAACTGGCACGGGGCGTTGGGTTGGCCGTGAGCTCACAATCGCACGTGTTAGGGATCTAGTGTTTACCGATCGTTGCGCTCGCCAGCCAAAATGGAGCCATTTACTGTCGTCGCCGTCCGAATGCAGGTTAGTTCAGTGTGCCGCGGAGATCGAGAAGGTCAATCGTGGGACATGGACCACGACCGATCCGGCGCGCGGGTCCTCGCGTGCAACGGACCAATGGTGCAGCGACGATCCGACAAGCCTACCCCGGATGGGGTCGCGCCCGTAATCGGTGGCCGCAACGGCGACGTCCTGGCCCGCGAGTGCCGAATCCTCCGGCATTACCGACGCAGCGTCGGGTGTCGCGTCGCGGGCGGCGGCAATGGCGTCCTCCCGGCTGGCCGAACTGCGGCTGCCGTGCCCGATGGCCCGCACCCGATCATACCAGGCGCCCAGCCCCGGCAGATCCTCGAACGCGGCCGCGCCCGGCGCGTGGAAGGAGCGGACGAACCAGAGGTTGTAATAGCAGGTGGCGTCGATCAGGCCGGGCTGATCCCCTGACAGGAACGGGCGGCCATCCGTTAATTGTTCGCTGATCAGCGCGGCATGAGCCCGCAGCTGTCCCGCCATGTGCGGCACTGCTGCCCGCATCGCGGCGGGATCGAACGGCTGTCCGCTCAATTGTTCACGATCCTGCTTGAACGCCGGATCCACCGCATCGCCCAGCCCGCCGAAAATCACCGCCACTGCGGCCTGGAAAAAGGATCGATCCGTCCATTGCGCTAGCGCCTGGTCGATACCTGGCGTTCGCGCCGGAAAGAGTGTTCGCTCTGGAAACCGGCGCTCCAGTTCGCGAACGATCAGGACGCTGTCGCAGTAAATGTCGGCGCCGATCTGCATCACCGGAATACGGCGATAGGCGCCGGTGAGCGCGAGCAGATCGGGCTTGGGCATGATCACCGGCTGATCCACCGCGGCCCAGGAAAGCTGCTTGATCCCCAGGCAGATGCGCACCTTCTCCGAAAACGGTGAGCTGTCATATTGGTGCAGAAGGATAGTCATGTGCCGTTCCCCTCCCGGTCGCTGCTCGCGCGGCAGCATCGGCATGGCGTAACGCGACGGGAATTTAAGTCGACCGTTTTCTTTGAGGCCTGGCGATTGCCTTTGCTTGCTTGGCTTGCAAGTGTTCGCCCGGGGGGAACGCCGCTTGATCCTGCTTGCCATTGCCGCCGCCGCCGCCGCCGCCACGCCCGTTGCCACTGTTCGCGTCGCCTTTGATCGAAAGGGCGAAACCGCCGTCGCAACGACCGGGCTTGCTGACACGAACACGGGCCGTGCGGTAACGGCCGATGACCCGGTCCGCATCGCCTCCATTTCGAAGCTAGTGACCGCGATCGGCGTGCTTCGGCTGGTGGAGCAGGGGGTGCTCGATTTGGATGCCGATGTATCCGCGCAACTCGGATGGCGCTTGCGCAACCCCGCCTATCCCGAAACGCCGATCACGCTCCGGCTGCTGCTGTCGCACCAGTCGAGCTTGACCGACGCCAGCGGCTATTTGCTCACGCTTGATGATCGATTGCAGGACAAGATGGCTGATCCGAACGTGTGGGATCAGCAGCATTCGCCGAGCAGCTTCTTTCGTTACACCAATCTGAACTTCCCGGTGGTTGCCGCCGTCATGGAGAGCGCGACGGGCGAGCGGTTCGATCGGCTGATGCAGCGACTGGTTCTGCGGCCGCTCGGGCTGGATGCGTGTTTCAATTGGGCGACCTGCAGCCCGGCAGCAAAGTTGCGCGCGGTTGTCCTCTACGAGGGCGGCAAGCCTGTGCGCGACGAACCGGCCTTCATTGCCGGCTGTCCTGTGACGCCCGCACGCGCCGGATCATGCGACCTTTCGCTCTGGCGCGCAGGCACCAATGGCGGCCAGTTTTCGCCCCAGGGCGGGCTGCGGATCTCGATGCGTGGGCTGGCAAAGATTGGCCGCCTTCTGCTCGGCGATGGCGCCGTCGACGGTGTGCGCCTGCTGTCGCCCGCTTCCATGGCTGCATTGTCCCAGCCGGAGTGGACCTTCAACGGCAACAACGGTGTTCAGAACGAGGAAGCGGAAAGCGGCGTTCAGGCCGGTGGCTTCAACTGCCGCTATGGCCTTGCCGTCAGCTTCACGGCGACCCCACGGCCCGGGTGCCAGGATGATCCCGTGGGTGACAAGGTGTCCCGGCTCGGCCACGCCGGCTCGGCCTATGGCCTGCGGTCCGGCCTGTGGGTCGATCGGGCCGGTGGCACCGGTGTCGCCTATTTCGCCACCGATGTGACGGACGAACCGGGCGCGCATTCCGCGCTGAGCCGGACGGAGGAAGCATTGGCGCGATAAGGCGGCGCACGCGGCCGGCATCCGCCCCACGTCACTTCACATCAATGGCTTGTCGATCCGCCGCAGTGCACGTTCGAACAGCGAAATTGTATGCGCATGCAACTGGTCGCCGATCGGCTTGGGGGTCAACCCGGCGCACGCCCGCGCATGGCTCCCCTCGAGGATCGCGCCAAGTTTGAACGGGGCGAGCACCGTGTACCACCGCGCTTCCGCGGCGGTGCGCCCCGTCGCGGCGAGGTATCGATCGACAATGTCCGACAGCGTGGGAAAGCCGTCCCATGGTGTCACCGAAACCCGCTGATGCGCTTCGTCCGGATCGCGCCACGTCGCGGTGAGCCAACCTAGGTCGAGCAACGGATCGCCGCGGCTCGCCAGTTCCCAGTCCACAATGGCCGCCAGCGCCGGCGAGTCCGGCCGGTACATGACGTTGGACAGGTGGTAGTCGCCGTGGATCAGGCCGGGTTTCATCGTGGTTGGGCGATTTGCCTCCAGCCAACTGCAGATCGCATCCACGTCCGGCAGCGCGTCATATCCCGTCCAGCCCTCGAACTTGGCATAGCTGTCCAGCTGCGCGCGCCAGCGCGGCACTTGCCGTTCGAGCCAACCGTCGAGCTTGCCGAGGTCGTCGAGGCCTGCCTCATGCGGGTCGATACGCGACAACGCCACCGCGCCATCGACGATTGCCTCGCCCATCTGCCGACGGACGTCCGCGCTGCCGGCATGGAGCGGCGGCAGGCCGACGGTGGCATTGAAGCCGTCGATCGGCTCCATCAGGTAGAATGCCGTGCCGAGTATGGCTGGATCGCCCTCGCCAGCGATGAAGCCGGGGTGGGGCACGTCCGATCCCGCAATTGCTGACAGCACCTTCATCTCGCGACGCATCACCTCGTCGCTCTCGGGGCGGGGCCGGCGAGGTGGCCGCCGCAGCACATAGGTGCGACCGGCGCGGTCGAATCGCAGCAGGATGTTCTGCGTGCCGCCGCCCAATGTCTCGGCACGGTCGATCGGCCCATCGCCCAGGCCCTTGCCGTCCATCCAGCGCGCGAGCGCTTCAAGGTCGATCAGTTCCGCCCAAGCCTCGCGGTCGTGCGCCAGCGTCGCCACGATCCCTCTCCCGCTTTTGTAAGTCGTTCGCTTTACCATAGGGTGCCCGCGACAAGCGTCAATGTAAGCCGGGTGACTTGAACCGCACGGCGGCTTCGCCGATGCTCCGGCCGCATGAACCTTGTGCGTCCCCAATCCGCCGGCCGTGGTGGCACCACCCGAAACGAGCTAAAGCGCGCTGCGCGCCGGCTTTTTGCCGAGCGGGGCATTGCTGCCGTCGGCATGCGCGAGATCGTGGAAGCTGCCGGGCAGCGCAACGCCGCCGCCGTCCACTATTATTTCGGCAGCAAGGACGACCTGCTGCGCGAGCTGGTGGTCGAGGGCGCGGACCTTATCGACGATTCGCGTATGCGCATGTTGGACGAGGCGGAAGCGCGGGGGGACCTCAGCCTTCGCGATGTCGTTCGTGCGCTGGTGGTGCCCAATGCCGAACTGAAGGGCGAGACTGGGGAGGGCGAAACCTATTTCCGCTTCATGACCAGCATGCAGACCGAACGGCGCCAGATGTTCGACGAATGGGCGGGCGGCGAGCATTCCGAAGGTTACGTGCGCTGCCTCACGCACTTCCACCGGTTGCTCGATCATCTCCCGCACGCATTGGTCAACCAACGGCTGCTGTTCGCCGGCCTGTCCCTGCGCACGCTTCTTGCCGGACGAGAGGCGGCTCGGGACGCAGGCGCCGGCGCGGATCACCCTTATTGGGGTGAGCCGGTCGCGCTGGACGGCATGATCGATGCGGTGGAGGCGATCCTTACCGGTCCCGCCACGCCAGACTGATCACTGACGCCAGCGTCGCCGGCAAGCCGGGTCGCAGCAACAGCCAGTCCCGGATCGCCGGACCGGCCTCCGCCCCGATGGTACGCTTGTAGCCGCTGTCGCCGGCGCCCCAGTCGACCCGAGTGATGCCTCGCTCGATCGCAGCGGTCAGGTTGCGGTAATAAAGCAACTTGCCCGGCGAATGCTTCGCGAAGGCGGGGTCGTAGCTGTTGGCGATCGCATATTTCAGGTCGCCCGCATCGATGTCGAAGGAAAAGGCCGCCGGTCTTCCGTCCACCGTCAGCATCGCTGCGCGGAACATGCGCGCCAAGACCGGATCGACGGCGGCTGCTCTCCAGAAGGCGCCGTGGCCTGCGCGGGTGAACTTCGCATCCCGCCCGTCCGTGCGGCTCGCGATCCAACTCGCCCATTCCACCGTTGCAAGATCGTCGAAGGCGGCGGGCCAGTCCGCGCCGGACAGGAACGACCATCCGAGGGCGCCGTGCTCCGCCAGATGTTTTTCGTGGAAGCGGTTCTTGCGCAGCGTCGAGTTGCGCGGCCAGGTGCCGGCCGCACGCGCTGCCGCCATGTCCAGCAGGAAGCTGGTCGCGACCGTTCGGCTCAGCACGGCCCAGCCGCGTGCGCGCGCCGCGTCGATCAACGGTGCGGCCGAGACATCGCCGTCGTAGACCGGGCCAATGCGCAGCGCGCGGACATTCTGGGCCAGCGCGGCAATCGCGGCGTTGATGGCCGGCTCCCCCGCAGAAATGGCCGTTGGAAAGCTGCGGAACGGCCAAAAACATCCAGGAACCGTCGCTAGCCCCCCCCTTGCGAGGCCGATGGAGCGCATCGGCAAGGCGAGCACAGGGCGGTCGCACTCGGTCACGATCAGCGTTCGTGCCCGCCCGCCGTAAAACTGCAACGCGGCCTCAAACCAGGCGCGACGCAGAAAAGCGTGGCTCGCCGCAGCTGCCTCCGCAATCTCATCGATAACGGCTGGAATCCCGTCCACCACCTGCGCACGGGCGCCGTTGCCGAGGCTATGTAGCGCGCGTGGTGACAAGTGCTTCGACATGAGCGGCCCTTAATCCAAATCCCGTTACCAGCATGTTGCAACTTGCTGGCTCGTCGCCGGCGCGCCACAACCCTTGAAATGCCTTATTCGCCAGAGGTGCTGACGATCGCGCAGACGATCCAGCTATCGCTCAGCCCCGTTTTCATGCTTGCCGGCATTGGCGCGCTGCTGAACGTGCTTGCCGGAAGGTTGTCCCGCGTCATCGATCGCGCGCGCACCCTGGAAGCTATGCTGCCCCGCGCTTCAAGCAGTGACCACGATCGGCACCTGTGGGAGCTGCGACTCCTCGATCGTCGCATGACGATCATCAATCGGGCGCTGTTCCTGGCCGTGAGTTCTGCCGTTATGACCTGCGCCGTCGTCGCAACCTTGTTCGTCGCCGTGCTGGCCAGTCTGCATATCGGGCAGCTCGTGGCCATCGCATTCATCCTGGCGATGCTGCTGCTGATCGCCAGCCTTGCCTGTTTCATGATCGAGGTGAGCAAATCCATGGAGGCCAATCACGTCCGGGACGAACTGCTGGGCTGAAAATCGCGGCCGTGCGTTTGCTGCCGATATGGCGAGAGAGATGGCGGGGGAGATGGGTTGGCGCGGTTTCTGAGGGTTGCCACGTCGGCGGTGTTGTTTCTGTTGGTTGCGGCGGGTCTCGCGATCGCGATCGTCCCCCGCTTTCTGGACCGCATTTATTATCGGGGGCCGACGAGCGCGCACTTCGATGGCGAACGCTTCTTCAATCCCGACGGGGAGGAAGACACCCTTCGCGTGCCCACCGGCGGCAGTCGATCGGGCTTCTTCTGGCGCTATCTGAGCGGAGGCGACGGTCGTCCGCCCTGGCCTGAAAAGGTGGCGGTGAGGTCAACGGTGCCGGCCCGCCGGGTCGACGGGGACCGCATGGTTGCGACCTGGATCGGGCACGCCACGGTGCTGGTTCAAACGCGGGGATTGAACATCCTGACGGATCCCGTCTGGTCCGATCGTGCGGGTCCGCTTGGCTTTGGTCCAAAGCGGGCGATGGCACCGGGCGTGCGCTTCGAAGACTTGCCCAAGATCGATCTCGTCCTCGTCAGCCACAATCACTATGATCACCTCGACAAGGCGAGCCTGAAGAGGCTGTGGGCGCGTGACCGCCCGTTGATCGTCACCAGTCTGGGGAACGACAGCGTGATCGGCCAAGCTGGCGTGCCCGCAACCGCGCTGGACTGGGGACAGCGGATTGCTGTCCGATCAGATGTGGACGTAATCGTTTCCCGCAATCATCATTGGGGAAGCCGGTGGTTCACTGATCGCAATCGCGCGCTTTGGTCTGCCTTCACGATCCGTTTGCCAGGCGGCAACCTTTTCTTCGCTGGCGATACGGGATTAGGCGACGGCAAGTGGCCGCGCGAAGCGGCGTCGCATGGGCCGGTCCGTCTGGCGCTGATCCCCGTTGGCGCGTTTCGCTTCACGCCGGGGCAGATGGGAACGGGAAGCCATATCGGCCCCCCTGACGCGGTTCGCGTCTTTCACCGCATGGCACCGTCGCGGGCGATCCCGATCCATTGGGGCACCTTCCGCCTCAGCTATGAGGGACGAGACACCCCGCCCCGAATGCTGTCATCGATCATGCGCTGTGCAGGCTATGATCCCGCGCAGTTCGCGCCGGCAGGCCCAGGGGCGCCGGTGGAGGTGCCGCTCGCAACGTCGGAAGCTCCCCGGGGCGATGAAGGCAGGATTGCAGGCTGCCTGCGCACGCCGGAGGTGACGGCGCTTCGCTGACACCGGCATCCGGAACGGCTTCAAATCGCGGCACGTGCCTGCCACAGGACGCGAATGATGGGTGCCAGCGACTTGCCGATCCACGCCGTTCTGCCGGACCTGCTCGCCGCGTTGCGCGATCGATCGTCCGCGGTGCTTGTAGCCCCACCGGGCGCCGGCAAGACGACGGCCGTCGCGCCAGCGTTGCTGGATCAGCCCTGGTGCACGGGTGAGATTTTGCTTCTGTCGCCCCGACGGCTCGCAGCACGCGCTGCCGCCGAAAGGATGGCCGCCCTCGCGGGCGAGCCAGTGGGGAAGACCTACGGCTATGCCACCCGGCTCGACACGAAGCGATCGGCCGAGACCCGCGTCATCGTTGTCACCGAAGGCATCTTTACGGCCCGAATTCAGCGCGATCCGGAGCTTGCCGGCGTGTCCGCGGTTCTGTTCGACGAGGTCCACGAGCGCAGCCTGGACGGCGACTTCGGCTTGGCGCTGGCGATCGACGCCCAGGCGGGCTTGCGCGAGAATTTGCGGCTGATCGCCATGTCGGCCACCCTCGACGGGGCGCGTTTTGCCGCGCTGCTGGGGGACGCACCGGTCATCGAAAGCGCGGGACGTAGCTGGCCGCTGTCGCTCGTTCATCTCGGGCGCAACGAGGATCGAATCGAGGACGCAGTGGCTTCGGCGGTCCGCCGGGCACTGCGCGAAGCGGAAGGTGGGATCCTCGCCTTTCTCCCCGGGGTGGCCGAGATTGAACGAACTGCTGAGCGCCTGGAGGGCATGCCGGGGATCACGCTTCACCGTTTGCACGGCAGCCTTGATCCCACGGCTCAGCGCGCCGCCATTCGCCCGGACTCAGAGGGGCGACGCAAGCTGGTGCTTGCCACTTCGATAGCGGAAACCAGCCTCACCCTCGACGGCATCCGGATCGTTGTCGACTCCGGCTTGGCACGCCGTCCCCGCTATGATCGCGCCGCCGGCATGACGCGGCTGGTGACCGAGCGCGCGAGCCAGGCTTCTGTCACGCAGCGCGCCGGCCGCGCGGCACGCCAAGGCCCTGGCGTGGCCTATCGCTTGTGGGAAGAGGCAGCCACGGCTGGATTGCCGCGGTTCGACCCGCCCGAGATCCTCGAAGCCGACCTTTCCTCGTTGGTGCTCGCCAGCGCGATCTGGGGCGTTGCCGATCCGCGGGATCTGTCCTGGATCGACCCGCCTCCGGATGCGGCACTGGCGGAAGCGCGCGCTCGATTACTGACGCTCGAAGCGATCGACCTTGATGGACGGCCGACGCAGCACGGCCGATCCATCGCTGCCTTGCCGATGCCGCCTCGTCTCGCGCACATGCTGCTCCGCGCGGCGGAATTGGGCTTCGCCCGTGAGGCCGCCGACGTGGCGGTGCTGTTGGGAGAGCGCGGGCTGGGGGGCAACGATCCAGACCTCGAACTTCGCAGGCGTCGTTGGCGAAGCGACGCCACACCGAAGGCGAGAGCCGCGAAGCAACTGGCCGAGCGATGGAGCCGTGTCGCTCCCCGGCCTGCCGCGGATGCGTCGGACGCTCTCCCGTTGGCAGCTCGGGGCCTT
This sequence comes from Sphingomonas sp. IC-11, assembly GCF_021043365.1. GTDB lineage: Bacteria > Pseudomonadota > Alphaproteobacteria > Sphingomonadales > Sphingomonadaceae > Sphingomonas. Next base: position 139,487 of record NZ_JAJNDU010000001.1, read on the forward strand.
GAGGTGGCAGTTGCGCTTGCCTTTCCCGACCGGATTGCGCGTCGGCGAGATGCATCGGGCGAGCGCTGGGCCTCGGTCGGCGGTCGCGGCTTCAAGCTCGACTCCGCTTCCTCACTTGCGCGTGAGGAATGGCTCGCCGTCGCGGAGACTCAGGGGATGGCCGCCGGCGCTCGCATCCTTTCTGCCGTGCCGATCGATGAAGAAACGGTCGTTGCGCTTTTTGGCGACCGGATCGAAACGCGTCATCTCGCCGAATTCGATGCTGCGACGGGCGGCGTGCGTCCGATGCGGGAGCGCCGCCTTGGCGCAATCCGCCTCGCCAGCGCCCCCGATCCCGATGCATCAGCAGCAACCATCGAGGCGGCACTGGTGGATGGCGTGCGGCGGCATGGACTTTCATTGCTGCCCTGGAGCGAGGGCGCACGCGCCTTTCGACAGCGCGCCATCTATGCAGGATTGCCTTTCGACGACCAATCCCTGGAGGAGCGGCTGGACGAGTGGCTCCCCCCATTGTTGGCCGGCAAGCGGCGGCTCGATGCGGTGTCATCGGGGGCGCTGACCGATGCGCTCCGCAATCTGCTGTCATGGGAGGAGACGCAGCGGATCGAGCGCATGGCGCCGGCCAATTTCACCAGTCCCGCTGGCAGCACCCACGCCATCGATTACGCGGCGGAGGGCGGCCCCAGGGTCGAGTTGCGTGTGCAGGCGCTATTCGGGCTTGGTGAGCATCCCACCATCGGCGCTGATCGGGTGCCCCTCGTCCTGTCGCTGACGTCACCCGCGGGGCGACCGATCCAGACTACCCGGGATCTTCCTGGCTTTTGGGCCGGCAGCTGGAGAGCGGTCGCCAAGGAGATGCGCGGCCGATATCCTCGGCACCCCTGGCCGGACGATCCAGCCGCTGCCTCGGCGACGCTGCGAACGAAAAATGCCGATGCAAGAGCGCGCGGATCGCGATAAGGACGTGCTCATGCCGACCGCCCGTATCTATCAGCGCCCGAAGAACGCCATGCAATCGGGCAAGCACCGCACCGATCTCTGGCAGCTCGAATTTGAACCGCGCGAGGCGCAGCGCCCTGATCCGCTGACCGGATGGGCCGGAAGCGGAGACACGCAGGGGCAAGTCCGTCTTGGCTTTGCGACGCTTGAGGCGGCAAAGGAATATGCCGATCGCGAAGGCATTGCCTATGTCGTGGTCCCGGCGCCCGAGAAGAAGCTGAAGCTGCAGAGCTACGCCGACAACTTCCGCTGACGCTGGACTGAAGTTTGGGGCAAAGCCTGCCTCGCTTCTTGGGGCAGGTCACTTGCCTGCCTGACGAGCCCGGCTGGCTTGATGGCGCAGGCGGCCCACCAGCCGGATGAGCGGTGTCAGTCCTCTCCCGGCTCGGGCACCGGCGGATGAAGGCGGACACGGTTGATCCGCCGTTCGTCCGCGTCGATGACTTCAATTCGCCAGCCGCTGGGGTGATCGATACAGTCGCCTGGCTCCGGCACCCGGCCCGCCAGAACCGCGGTCAGTCCGCCGATCGTATCGACGTCGCTCTCCGCCTCCGCAAGGCGAGGATCCACGACTTTGCCGACGTCCTCCAGCTCTACCCGGGCCGTCGCCTCCCACGCGCCGCCGTCCAGGGGGACGAGCATGGTTTCTGGCGCCTCGTCGTGTTCATCCTCAATCTCACCGACGATTTCTTCGATCAGGTCCTCGATCGTCACCAGCCCCTCGGTGCCGGAATATTCGTCCAGCACCACCGCCAGGTGAACACGCGTCTGGCGCATGTCGGCGAGCAGATCGAGCGCACCACGACTCATGGGCACGAACAACGGCTGCCGGATCAGGCCGGTGATGTCGGCCGGCCGCGGGCCGTCGCCCGCAAGAATAGAGAACACGTCCTTGATGTGAACCATGCCGATGATCGTATCGAGGCGCTCGCGATAGACCGGTAGTCGGCTGACGCCGGCGTCGGCAAAGACGTGCACGACCTCATCGAAGGTGGTCTGTTCTTCTACCGCGATGATGTCGGCACGTGGTACGCCCACGTCGCCTGCATCCCGCTCGCTGAAATGGAGCAGGTTGCGCACCATCTGCCGTTCGAGCGGGGTTAGATCACCCTTGCTGTCGGGCCCCGGGTCTTCCTCATGACGGTCGATTGCCGCCTCGAGGACATCACGCAGCGTTGCTTCTTCGGAATCCCCGAAGATCAGAGTGCGCAGGCCACGCCAGATACTGCCTTCATTCGGCTCGCCGTTTCCGGCGCTACTTCGGTCCTCGGACACTTAGTCCTCTCGTATGGCATAGGGATCCGCGATGCCGAGCGTGGCGAGCGCGTCCCGCTCGATCGCCTCCATCGCATCCCCTTCGTCGTCGCTCATGTGATCATAGCCTAGCAGATGCAAGCTGCCATGCACGATCAGGTGGGAAAGGTGATCCTCGACACTGATCCCGCGATCCGCCGCCTCAGCCACGCAGACGCCGTGCGCGAGCACGATATCGCCCAGCAAAACCTCGCCATCGTCCGAATTGTGGCTGACCGTATCGATCAGGTCGGGCTGTACCATCGGAAAGGACAGCACGTTGGTGGGCTTGTCCTTGCCGCGATACTGGGAATTGAGAGTCTGCACCTCCTGATTGGAGGTCAGGCGGATACTCACCTCAACGGCGGCTCGGGTGTCGAGCAATGTGCCAAACGGGGTGGCGCCGATCGCAGCGCGCACAGCGGCACCAGCAAGCGTTTCCCAAGGGCCGTCGGGCCAGGGCTCTTCCTGGAGGAGGGCAACGTCAATCATGTGAGATCCGTCTGCACCAATTTGCCGCACTTGTGGAGCGGCATCGCTGGAGCGAGAGGGCGTGACCTGCGCCCTGATGCACTGCCGCTAGCGCATGCGGGTGCGTCACAGCACAGCCGGAGTGCCAAGGCCGTCAAGCGTCGCGCCCTTCATATGCCTCGACGATCCGGCCGACGATTGGATGGCGCACCACGTCCGCGGCGGTGAAGCGAACCATTGCGATGCCCTCCACACCTTCGAGGCGCATAGTGGCGTCGGCGAGGCCGCTCGCCGCCACGCCGCCAGGAAGGTCGGTCTGGTTGGGATCGCCGCAGATCACCATCCGGCTATTCTGGCCAAAACGGGTCAGAAACATCTTCATCTGCGCAGGCGTCGTATTCTGCGCCTCGTCCAGGATCACGAAAGCGTCAGATAGCGTGCGGCCGCGCATGAACGCGATTGGGGCGATTTCGATCTCGCCACTGGCGATTCGTCGCTCCACCTGTTCGGCAGGAAGGCAATCGTACAGCGCATCGTAAAGCGGCCGAAGGTAGGGATCGACCTTTTCCTTCATGTCTCCGGGAAGAAAGCCGAGCCGTTCGCCCGCCTCCACCGCAGGACGCGACAGGATCAGGCGCTGCACACTGCCGGTGATCAACTGCGCCACCGCCTGCGCTACTGCCAAATACGTCTTGCCGGTACCGGCCGGGCCGAGCGCGAAGATCATGTCGTTGTGAACAAGCTCGCGCATATAATGCGCCTGCGCGGGTGTCCGCGGGACGATGGTCTTCTTGCGTGTGCGGATCATGATGGGCGGTGCGCCGCCCGTCTTTTCGGCGGAAATGATACCATCCAACGTCGGTTCGGCCGCCATGGCGATCGACGCATCGACCAGCCCCGAGTCAACTTCTTCGCCGCGCTGAATGCGAACGTAGAGATCGTTTAGAACGTCGCGCGCAAGCGCGACCTGTTCAGCGGTTCCCTCCAGCCCGACGCGATTGCCGCGCGCGGTAATGTAAACCCCCAGGCGGTTCTCCAACGCTACCAAGTTACGATCATATTGGCCGAACAAGGCACTGAGCAGTTGGGGACGATCGAAGGTTAGTTCGACCCTGCTGCGATCGCCCGCTTGGGCGGCTACGGGCTTTCGGCTCATCTGGCTCCCTGAAGGTGCGTCATGCGCCACCAATGTGGCAGCGGCAACGGGCAAGTGTAAGTCCCATCACGCCCACAAACGGAAACGGCGCCGGATCGTTGCGAATATACCGCAATCGACCCGGCGCCGCCCCTGATCACGTCAGGCAATAACGCAGTTGATCGTATCCAGCGAATGGACCGGCGACGCCTGCGTATAGAGGAGTGCCGGCTCGAAGCTCGCCACACCTCCGGCGCCCGCCGAGGCCGAACCACTGGCGAGCCGCATGTCGTCGAGCGAGAATGCATTGGCGTTGACCGTTGGCGTGCTCGTCGTGCTGGGCGCGAACAGGTCGCCACCGATCGCCTCGGAGAACGGAACAGGCGCCTCATAGACGCGTCCGGCGGCGAACGCGCTGGTTACCGGCTTGTCGATCCGGGGCGTGTCGCTGGCATAGCCGTAGTAGAACAGCCCATCCCGTTCGCCCAGGAAGTTGATGCCGCTGCCGACCTCGAAGTTCTGCAGGATGACGCGGGAGTCCGTTGCGGCGTCCAGTACCAGTTTGCCGTTGCTGCCGATCTTGATGATGTCGTCGTTGTTGGGATCGGAGAGGGCCTTGTCAGTGACGATGATGTCGTCGCGGTTGAAGTCCGTGATACGATCGATACCAGTGCCGCCCGCGGCAAGCTTGAAGACGTAGGTATCGCGGCCGCCGCCGCCCGTCAGGCGATCGTCTCCGGCTCCACCCTCAAGGATGTTCGCGCCGCTATTGCCCATGAGCCGATCTGCAAAGGCAGAGCCGATCAGGCCCTCGATGCTGGTGAGGCGATCACCACCCGCACCCGCCGATCCCATGCCGTTGGCGAGCGACACTGTCACGGCAGCCGTTGCGGTTTCGTAGCTCACGGTGTCCACACCCGCGCCGCCGTCAACCCGGTTTGCCGCGCTGTTGACGACAATAAGGTCATCACCGCCGCCGCCCACGGCGTTCTCGATTACCGTGCCATAAGCAATCGAGATGTTGTCGGTGAACAGGCCGTTTTCGAGCCCGAGTTCCTCACGCAGGGCGACATAGAAGTCGTACTGCTCCTGGGTGCGCGGTGCGAAACCGAGCGCCTCACGATTGGCATTCACTTCCTCAAGCGACGGGAACTCGATCACGCCGCCGCCGGACGAGAAGGCGCCTTCGTTCAGATCGATGATCGAAGGCGTGTCCCAGCCGGAGAAGTTGATGGTGTCGCGGCCGCCGGCATCCCAGATGGTCACGATCGGTCGGGTGTTAAGGGTGAAATCGTACGCAGCCCGGCCAGCGTTCGAATCGAAGCCATAGGTCGTGTTCCCGGTGCGCGTAGAGGTGTCCGCGCCATAAATGGCCTGGATGGCGGCAATGTCGTGCACCAGCGGGGTGGCTGCGTAAGCGAAGTTCGTGAGCGTGAAGTCGATGTGCTGCGCACCAGTCTCATAAGCGTCGAAATAGCTCATGATCGAATATTGGCGCGAGTCCTGCGCGAATGCGGCGTCGTTCGCATAGGTGATCGGGTCAGGCTCACCATCACCATCATCGTCGTCGAGCGCATCGTAGTCGCCGGGATGGCTAAGGCCGATCGCATGGCCGATTTCATGGATCATGGTGGTGACGGCATAATAGCTGTTCGCCACCGGGAAGAAATTGGAAGCTACGAAGCCGTCAATCCAGACGTCACCGCTGAGCCGGCCAACTTCTGAAAAGTCATATTGCGTCTCGTAGAGATCGTCCAGCGTGTCGCCGAATGGCAGATAGGCGTAGGCCTGCGCGCCGCCGGTGTCGGTATTGCCGAAGGTGATGTCAGCGTCGAACGACTTGGTTTCCCGGAAGGAGATGTCGATCAAATCGTCCCAAAGGCCGATCGAGGTGCGGGCGATGCCGCGTTGATCTGCGTTGAAGGCGGAGAAGGTCTCGCGATCTGCTTCGCTGAAATAATCAGTGCCAGTGGCATTGACGTAGTAGCTGTTAGAGATTTCGGCGAAGTTCTTCCAGAAGCCGAAATTCAGGACCCCGTCGTCCAGTTCGCCGTAGTTATTCGTGTACCAATCGTCGCCGGTGCGATTGAGATTGGCGGAAATGGTGCCGACATCCCAGATCGGCTTGCCGGCGTAAGTGCCGCCAGCATCGGGATCAAGCGAGCTATAGTCTACGTACCGACCGTCATCCCAGATCTTGCCTTCAGGATGTGTGCCGCCGCCAGAACACGCGGGGCACTGGCACATCGCGCCAGTGGGTGCGTCCACAATCGACATCTGATCGTCCTCCCTACTCCTTCAGGCAGGGGACTTAGCCGAACCAACGACTGCTCTTCCGCCGGAAGAGCAGGGATCAAATATCCAAAGCGTCACTGACGCGCGGCAATGACGATCTTCAGGATACAATGCTGCTGGCGTTGATCGCGGCCCCTGCCTGTTCTTGTGCGCGCAGCCTCTCGCTTCTTGCAAGAACTGTCAACAACTTGTCCTCATTCGCCGAAGCGAAATCGGATAGCCCCCTCAAAGAGTTGGGGCCGGCATGGGTAAGCTGAACGGTTACCAGGTCGCCGATCCTGTGTTCCCCGGACAGAAGAACTGATTGCAGCCACGGCGATTTCCCAAGCATTTGGCCTGCGTACTTGCCTTGCCGCTCGACCAGAACGTCGCATGTCCGCCCCACCGAGCCTTCGTTGAACGCCAGTTGGTCGCGGTTCAGCGCGGCTTGCAGTTGCTGCAGCCGCGCGTCCATCACCTCTTCCGGGATCTGATCAGCGAGCTCGGCCGCCGGTGTGCCGGGACGCGGGCTGTACTTGAAGCTGAATGCCTGGGCATAGCCAACCTCGTCCACCAGCCGCATGGTCTCGTTGAACTCGGCGTCGGTCTCCCCCGGGAAGCCGACGATGAAATCGCCAGACAAGGCAATGTCGGGACGGGCGGCCCGGACCCGGCCGAGCAAACGCAAATAGGAATCCCGACTATGGCTGCGGTTCATTGCCTTCAGCACCCGATCACTGCCTGCCTGTACCGGTAGGTGGAGGAACGGCATCAGGCTCTCGACATCGCGATGGGCGTCGATCAGGCCCTGTGCCATGTCGTTGGGATGGCTGGTGGTGTACCGGATCCGCGCGAGGCCCGGAATGCGATCCAGCGCTCGGATCAGGTCGTGGAGGCCACGGTTGTCGCCGTCCGTCCAGGCGTTGACGTTCTGGCCCAGCAGGGTGATCTCGCGCGTCCCCGCATCGACGAGCGCCTTTGCCTCGTCCACGATCGCGGCAAAGGGCCGGCTCACTTCGGCGCCCCGCGTATATGGCACGACGCAATAGGTGCAGAACTTGTCGCAGCCCTCCTGAACCGTCAGAAATGCGCTGGGCCCTACCTTTCGGCGGGCGGGAAGGGCGCCGAACTTCGACATCACGGGCATGTCGGTGTCGAGCGCGGCCTTTCCGGCGGCTGCCTCGGCCACCAGCTTCGGCAGGTTGTGATAGGCTTGTGGACCAACCACCACGTCAACCTTGGCCCGGCGAACGATTTCCTCCCCCTCGGCCTGGGCGACGCAGCCTGCCACGGCGATCATCGGCGCGCGCCCGTGCTTCCGCAGGCGCCCGATATCGGAAAACACTTTCTCGGTAGCTTTTTCACGAATGTGGCAGGTGTTGAGCACCACCAGATCCGCGTCATTGGCATCGGCGGCTTGAGTCATGCCCTCGGCGGTCATCAATTCCGCCATGCGCTCGCCATCATAGACGTTCATCTGGCAGCCGAAGGATTTGACGGCAAAGGTTTTTGGCGCTGGCTTCATGGGGCGGCGCCTATAGCGGAGACAGGCTCCTTTCGCCACCGGCAGCCGCAATCCGCGCCCGCGCCTCCGCCGCGATCGCCTTACGCCCGGGGAAGTCGCGGGGATCGAAGGGGTCGCAGAAGTGGATGGTTGCAACGAACGTGCCGCGTCGGCGCAGGACGCGCAGCGCATGGGACGTGCCGGGCTCATCCCCGACCCAGGCGAGTTCCGCCGTGGCGGCACCATAATCGATGTGCACGGGCTGAACCATCACGCCCGGGGGCGGGGGATCGAGCACAGCCAGTAGCGCCGCCTTGAACGGCAACAGCGATTTCCCGTCGCCCGTCGTGCCTTCGGGAAAGATCGTGATCGCCCAGGCTTCCGTCAGCGCCTCGCGCAGGGCGTTGATCTGATCCGCGACTGCCATGCGGTCGTCGCGGCGGACGAAGATCGTGCCGTTCAGGGTGCAAAGCCAACCCACCAGCGGAACTGACCTCAGTTCCGCCTTCGCGACAAAGGCACTGCCGTTGCGCCCCGCCAGGATGGGGATGTCCATCCAGCTGAGGTGATTGGAAACAAACACCACGTCTCGCCGCAGCGGGGCGCCGACCGTTCGCCGACGCGCGCCGATGATCCGCGCAACGCCGCCCAGAAACCATTTCGGCCACGGCGAGCTCAGGCGCAGAAGCCGCCAAAGAAGGTGGAACGGAACGGCAAACAGCAGCGCCAGCACCAGCGCCGCTATCCGCAATGCGACGCGGATCAAGTGGAGTCGGTCTCGCCGGCTGCACGGGCGCGATCCTCGCGGCTTGCTTCGGCGGCGGGAACGAGCCGGAAGGCAGCGATGGCAGCGCCAAGCGTGATCGGCACGGTCACCAGCAAGGAGAGCATGCCGGTGGAGAGGCTGCCGGTTAGCGACGACACTCGACCCGCGAGGTACGGGCCAAGCGCAAGGCCCAGCAAGGTGGTGCCGATGAAGTAAGTGGCGGTGGCGGCGCCGCGCATGCGTGGCAGCACCAGATCCTGCGTTGTCGCGGCCGAATTGCCGAGGCCCCAGCTCGCCGTGAACTGGGCAAGGAAAAGGCAGGCATAGAGTATGAGGGGCGTGTCAGTGGTGAAGCCGATCGCCAGAAAGGGAACGGGCACGACGGCACCCAGTGCCACCATGATCAGCCGTCCGCCGGCGTTTCGTTGACGTAGCTTGTCGCCCAGGATGCCGCCAACCGTAACCCCGAGGAAGCCCGAAACGGCGCCCATTCCCCCCAGGATCAACCCGGCTTCGGCTGGCGATACGCCCAGTTCGCGCATGGCGTAGGGCGCCGCCCAGAAGCCGGCGGCGTAGCTGAGAAAGGCGTTGAGGCCGTACGCTACCACCGTGCACAGAAATGCCGGCGTTCCGACGATCAGCGCGAAGGTCGGCGGATCGCGATGGCGCAGCGCACTCGCCCAGGAGAAGACGGCGTAGCAGCCGATCCCTACCGCCAACCATTGCGGCAGTGGCTCGCCCAGCGTGACAAGAACCGCAATCGCTGCTGCGGTGATGGCCGCGGCGACCAGGTTCCAAAGCAAGGTTCGCGTACCCAGCCGAGCCGCACCGATCACGGTGAACGGCGGAACGATCGTCAGCAATTCTTCGAAGAACGCCTTGAACGGCGCGGGATGTGGCGGTTGTGCCAGCCCTTCAGAAAGGCCGCGAACAGGCTCACGCAGCGTGGCTATCCACAGCGAGATGACGATGCCGGGCAAGCCCACCGCGAGGAAAGCCGCCTGCCAGCCGGCCAGGCCGAACGGGCCCCCGTTTGGATAGGCGGCATTCCAGCTCTGCACGATCAGGCCGCCGATGAAGAGCGAAATGCCCGCGCCGACGTAAATGCCTGCCGAATAGATCGAAAGCGCGGTGCCGCGCAGCTTCTTGGGAAAATAGTCCGAGATCAGCGAATATGCGGAGGGACTAGCGGTCGCTTCGCCAACGCCAACCCCGATGCGCGCGGCGGCGAGCTGCCCGCCGGTTTTCGACAGGCCCGACAAGGCGGTCATGGTCGACCATAGCGCCAGGCCCACGCTGATCAGGCGGACGCGGTGCCAGCTATCGGCGAGCCGCCCGAGCGGAATGCCGAACAGCGCGTAGAAGACGCCGAACGCGGTGCCGTAAAGAAAGCCGAGATCCTCGTCGCGAAGGTTCAGGTCGCGCTTGATGTCCTCGGCCAGGATCGAGATCACCTGCCTGTCGATGAAGTTGAGGATGTACACCACGAACAGGATCGAGAGCACGTACCAGGCATAGCCTGTCGCGCGGTATTCGCCGTCCGTGGTCGTGGTCATCCTGCTCCCCTCGTGCGGTTCTTTGTGTCCGGGCGTAACAGACGATCAATCCAGGGGCCAGCGGGCGATTGGCTCGTAACTCGCGCCGCTTCGCCCCAGATGGCTTTCAAACAGGACCAGATGATGGAGCGCGAAGGGACCGCTCGTCAGGGCCGCGTGACGCGACAGCCACGCTTCCACTTCAAGGCCGGCGTTCACGCCGCGCGGCAGGCGGGCAAGCGTGATGTGCGGGAGATAAGCGCGTCGTTCCGGCTCCAGCCCCACGCGCACCATCGCCTGATCGACTTTGCGATGGAGGGCGGCGAGCGGCTCCTGCGGCGCAATGCCCGCCCATAGCGCTTCGTTGCGGCCCCGCTGACCGAACCGCCCGACACCGGAAACGGTCGCTTCCACGGCCGCGGCATGGATACCGCCCAGCGCGGCGGCGATGTCCTCGGCCACCGGTCGATCGACCGGGCCGATGAACCGAAGAGTCAGATGCAGCTGATCGTCGTCCTGCCAGCGGGCACCCGGTACGCCGTCCATCACATCGGCAAGCGCGTCGCGGATGGCAGGGGGCGGGCGAAGGGCGACGAACAAGCGGTGCATCGGCGATCACCTCTTTGTGACGAACTGTTGCCAACACGGCGCGAACTTGAACTTTGGGAACGTCCACGCGATATTCGAAGGCGTATCCGGCCATTTGCCGGACGAAGGAGCAAACTGACAATGGCTAACTGGTCCGACCCCCGTCCGACGGCGAATGCCTTCGGCGCGAGCGTACCGGGCACGCGCGGCACGACATATGATGCGGGTCTCCGCAAATACATGTTGTCGGTGTACAATTACATGGCATCCGGCGTGCTGCTCACCGGCATCGTCGCGCTGCTGTTCGCCAGTGGCGGGCGTGAAAGCCTCGCGGCGCAGATCTTCCTTGCGCCCGGTATTCTGAAATACATCGTGATGTTCTCGCCGCTGGCGTTCGTGATGGTGCTGAGCTTCGGCATCAACCGCCTTTCGACCGGTGCGGCTCAGGCGATCTTCTGGGCCTTTGCTGGCATCATGGGCGTGTCGATGTCGACGATCTTCCTCGTCTACACCGGCACTTCGATCGCCACGACGTTTTTCGCCACCTCGGTCGCGTTCCTGTCGCTGAGCCTGTATGGCTATACGACGAAGCGTAACCTCTCGGGTTTCGGCACGTTCCTGATCATGGGCGTCGTGGGCCTGATCGTGGCGTCGCTGCTGAACCTGTGGCTGCAGAGCCCGGCCCTGCAGATGGGCATCAGCGCGATCGGCGTGCTGCTGTTCGCTGGCCTGACTGCCTATGACACGCAGCGCATCAAGGAAATGTACGCCTACGTCGCCGGCACGGACATGATGGGCAAGGCAGTGATCATGGGCGCGCTGTCGCTCTACCTGGACTTCATCAACATGTTCCAGTTCCTGCTCTCGTTCCTCGGCAACCGCGAATAAGCGGCAGCGAGGCTGAGACACGGGGCTCGGCGGGGAAACCCGCCGGGCCTTTTTATTTGGCTCCAACGCCGATGAGCGCAGGAGCATCGGCGCTGAGTGAAATCATCCACGGGCAAGAAAGAATCTCGGCTCCGCCGGAAACACCTTAATGATCTCGCCGTACGATGCCGGCGCAGGAGCAAGCGATGCGCCTCTCGATCGATGTCCATCTCGACTATGCATTCCCGGAGCCTGCGGACGTTCTGCTGCAGATCGAGACGGCGGCGATGCCGGATCAGCGGATCGAGGCCGAATCGCTGGTCATCCATTCCGACAATCCCATTCGTGCGGTGGCCGGCGAGGAAGGCATCGGCCAGCGCTGCTGGGCACGTGCGGAGCAGCGGCTGGTTGCTGATTATCGGGCGATAGTGAGCGTCGAACGGCCGGCCGTTGATCTCGGATCGCTTCCCGCCACGCCGGTGCGCTTCCTGCCGCCGGAAACGATCCGCTACCTTCTGCCCAGCCGATACTGCGAATCTGACCGGTTCGAACATTTCGTGCGACGGCAGTTTGCCGGTCTTTCCGGCGGTATGCTGGCTGCGGCGCTCGTAGACTGGGTGCAGGGAGCGCTGGAATATAGCTCAGCCGCCACCGAGTCTCGCGGCAGCGCGCTCACCACCTTTGCCGAGCGGCGCGGCGTGTGTCGTGACTACGCGCACCTACTCGTCGCCCTGGCGCGATCGGCGGAGATCCCCGCGCGCTGCGTCGCCGTCTATGCCCCCGGGGTTGATCCTCCCGACTTCCATGCAGTCGCGGAATTGTGGCTGGGCGGCGCGTGGCGGCTTGTTGACGCTACTGGCATGGCGAATTGCGCAGACATTGCGCGCGTGGCGGTTGGGAGAGACGCAACCGACATCGCATTCATGACCATCTTCGGCACGGCATATCTGTTCGCCCAAACGGTCAACGTGCGCAGGCTCGAAGACCAGCCCTGATCAAGGAACAGGGTTCGTGCGTGGATCGTTGAGGATCCGTTTCAAAGGAGAAGCGCCATGCCGACCCAACAACCTCCGTCGCAGGACGCCGGTCGCGATGAATCAATCGCCAAGCGGCTCGACAAAAACCCCGAGAGCAAGGACGCGCAGCTAGACGCCGGGCTCGACGAATCCATGGATGCGTCTGATCCCCCGTCGAGCACTCAGCCCGGCCGTGCCGATCCCGCGCCGTCTTCCGGCTACAATGAAGAGCAGGAGCGGCAACGCGACGCATGATATGTTGCGCGAAAGACGCATCCGACGTCATTCCGTAATATTCCGCTGCCGTTCGTCGCATATGATGTTGCGGCGCGGCATGGGGCATGATCGTATCTAGCGTCGGTTTGCGGCGCCGGATGTTTGATGATCATCCTGGCATCAAGATCGACTTCGACAATGCGGGCGGGGTGGTCGCAATGAGTGCCAGGATGAAGCCAGCAGAAGGCGTGATGACGCTGGCAGAGATGAAGGAATTCGCGAGTTTCACCGCGTCGACGCAGCGCTACATCAGGCGCAGCCTCGATATAGGCCTGGACCGCGACGACGCGATGGCACGCTGGTCACGAGATGTCGTCGAGGCAGCCAGCATTCGCGCTCAGGCCCGTCACTATATGCGCCTGCCGGAAATCCGGGCGCTAATACCGGATGATAGCGGGCTTGATGCCGTCGAGCGGTTCCTGGGGCCGCTCACCACCGTCAGCGCGTTCGATCTGGGGCAGGAGCGGATTTCCAGCTTCTCGGCTTATCGCTTCCTCTACGAACGGCTGATCGGGGCCGCTGTTCGCCCCTGGCTTCCGGGAGCGTTCTGCGCCGCAGCAGCGCTGCCGCACCTTCATCCCGAGTTGCGGCGCAAGCTGCTGCAGTCGATCAGCGAGGCGGCGGCTACGGCCTCCGGCTGGTCATCGCGCCAGCCAGCATTCTACCCTTATTGGGTCGAGAAGGTGGAGGCGGGCGCGCTGCCGCACTGAACGGGTTGTGCTGCGTCGGCCGGTCGGGACCGCGACCGTGGTATCATCGGCACGAGCGCCATCCCATGGTGCCCCGGTCCGCTTGATCGAAATGCAGATGGTCGCGATGGGCGGCGTTGTAATCGGGTGAAAGGACGGTTGCGAACACGCGGCATGCTCCATCGCGCACATCACGAAGAAACGCTGCTTCTGGTCCCTTTTTCGGCCAATCGCCAACCAGCGTGATCCGTCGTCCATCCGCGAGCCTGAACCCCGATATGTCGACGGCATCGGCGGTGGCATGTTGGCTGAAATCGCCGCTGCTTCGACCATAAAGGCGTCGGCAATTGTAACTGCCGAGATGCTCGATCGCGGTGACCCGCATGCGGAAGTGGCGCTCCGCGGCTGGCTGTACCACCTCCCATTGCCACAGCGCCAATGCTGCGGCGACAGGGCAGGCGAGGCCAAGCCGCCCTGGAGTGAAGGGAGTAATGCGCGGATCGTCCGCCGCGAAGCGCACACCATCCGCATAGCCGCATCGCGCGCCCTCCCTGACTTCAGCGAGCGCGGTGTATTCGATGCCTGCCCGGTCCAGCAGCGCTCGGCAGCGTGGAAAATCATTGCCCAGCGGAACCAGCTTACGACCTGTGAACATGCCGATTGGCTGCGCGAGGTCGAGCGGCGCCCATGGCGTATCCTCGGGATGTTGCCTGAGCCAGCCATAAGCGAGCAGCCCAAGCAACCCGCTCACTGCTAGTATCACCAGCCAGCGCAGGATGCGGCGCACGCGTCCGCGCGCGCGTTTCCGGCGCGGCATCAGCCCCGCATGGCGCTCGCGATCACTTCCGACGTGACCGGGTAGCCGCAATCGTCGGGGATGCAGAGATGCTCTTCACCATTCCGGGTTTCCGACCATGGCGTAACGGTGCGGATTGGCGTCTCGTGCGCATGGGCCGCCGCCTCGGCAAAGCTGTTGAACTGCGCGAGACGTTCCAGATTGCGCCGGGTGGGGAAAATCACTTCAAGCTTCCCGGCATCGGCGTCTGCCAGAACCTGTTGTGCCGTTGCCCAGACAAGGCGGACATTTTCCGTGCGGTCGACCGTGGCGTGCGGCGCGTTGCGGGGCAGTTCGGCAAGATAGAACCGGGTGTCGAAGATTCGCATGTTGCGATGCGCCGGGCGCCAGCGCGCCCAGGGCACAAGCTGCTCCAGATCAAGCGTCGCCTCCGCCTCCGCCAGCGCTTCGGCCAGGGTCGCTCCCCCGTGCAGGGCAACCCGCATCTGCGCCAATCGCTCGGCCGCGGGCAGCGAGGAAAGGCCGATTGGCAGACCGGCCTCCTCGATCGTTTCACGCACCGCCGCGATCCGGGCGGCCATTTCGTCACCGCCACCGTTCAGCTCTGCCAGCACATGGTCGCCCGGATCGATCCGGCCACCCGGGAACACCATTGCGCCGCCCGCGAAAACCATCGCCTTCGCCCGCTCCACCATCAACAATTCGGGTGGGCCGTTCGCAGCTTCGCGGAAGATGATCAGGGTGGCAGCGGGAATCGCTTCGGGCAGATCGTCACTCATACGACCGACTTAACGACCCGCGCGCAGGAAAGTCACGCCGCGGCGCAGCAAAGTTCGTCAGGAAAGAGGGTGAATGCGATCAACAGACCGGCGGGTGGTGGAGCCGAGGGGAATCGAACCCCTGACCTCTGCAGTGCGATTGCAGCGCTCTCCCATCTGAGCTACGGCCCCGCCCGGAACCCGGCGAAGCCGGGAGCGTCGCCCTTAGCTTGGCCCGCGCGCTCATGCAACGCCTTCTGTTTCATCGCCGGCACGATCATCGGAATGGCTTGGCCGCTCGCCCGATGCAGCTGGCCGAAACCGCCCGCCAGCAGCGGAACATTCGCCTTCGTCATAACTTGAATCAGCACCGTGACCGGGCGTCACAGTCCGGCGCTGTCCGCAGACGTAAGGAGTTTGGACATGGGCTACGATCGTTACTCCCGTGGCGATTACAACGGGCGCCGCGACCCGCAGGACTTCGGCCGCGACTTCGGCTCGGGGCGCGACTACAGCTATTCCAGTGCACGCGAATATAGCGCCGCCGGCGCCTTCGATCGCGGCCGCAATCGCGGCCATGACGACGATGATGATCGCGATTACACGCGCAATTTCGTTCCTTATGGCGAGCGTGGCGACAACGACCGGAACTACGGATCAGGTGAGGGCTATGGCCGGCGCGGCGGTGGTCGCGGCTGGAGCGATCGCGACAACGATACGCGTGACTGGGGCGAGCGCAGCGGCAGCGGCTTCGGTTATGGCCAGTCGTCGGGCGATCGCTACGGCCGGGCGCGCTATGACTCGGATGACCATCGCAGTGGCTACGGCAGCAGCAGCGGCGGCGGCTATGGTGGTGGCGGCTATGGCGCGGGGCGCCGGTTCGACAACGGCGATCGCTTCCGCGGCCAGGAATATGGCGGCCAGCGTCAGCGCATGAGTGGTGATCGCATGGGCGGTGATCGCATGGGTGGTGGCAATCGCCAGCGTGGCGGTGGCTATCGCGGCGTGCCGCAGGGCTATGATTATGACGATCGCGGCTTCTTTGCGCGCGCTGGGGATGAAGTCCGTTCCTGGTTCGGCGACGAGGAGGCGGAGCGCCGTCGTGAGGCGGACATGCGCTATGACGAGCGCGGCTACAGCGATCAGGACTCCTATGATCGCGACTCCGATTATGGCTCCTGGCGCCGGACGCAGATCGCAGCGCTCGACCGCGACTATGACGAGTATCGGCGTGAGAACCGCAGCAAGTTCGAGAACGAGTTTTCAAGCTGGCGCACCACTCGCCAGACGCAGCGGGAATCGCTCAACAAGGTGACGGAGCATATGGATGTGGTCGGCTCCGACGGCACGCATGTCGGCACCGTCGACAAGGTTCGCGGTGACCGGATCCTGCTGACGAAGAATGATCCGGAGGCTGAGGGCCATCATCATTCGATCCCGTCGAGCTGGATCGCCAGTGTCGATACGAACGTGACGCTGTCGAAGACGGCCGACGAAGCGAAGAAGCACTGGCGCGATGAGGAGAATAACTCCGCATTGTTCGGCTACGGGGATCAGACGCGGAGCCGTGGTGGTCAACAGGGCGGGATTCAGAGCGGTAATCAGTCGGGCGGTCAGGATGACAATCAACGCCGCACGAACCTCGATCGCAGCTTCTCCGGCACTTATTGATCGAGACTAGCCAACCGCCAGCCGTTTCCCTCTGCGGCCAGGCGAGCGGGGAGCCCGGGTATGATGCCCGGGCTCTTTGCTTTGTGCCCGGCGCTCGGGCATGAATGCGCCAACCGGACAATATGGGAGAGAATGATGCCGCGTGCCTGGACTCTGCACTCGCGCCCCAAGGGGATGCCCACATCCAGCGATTTCGCGCTGATTGACCAGCCTTCCGCGCCGTTGGGCGACAATGAAGTCCGTGTCGCCAATCGCTGGCTCTCTGTCGATCCGTACATGCGCGGGCGGATGAACGACGTGAAGAGCTACGTTCCGCCGTTTGCCCTTGGTGAGCCGATGCAGGGTGGAGCGATTGGCGAAGTGGTGGAAAGCCGCGCCGAAGGCATCAAGGTAGGCACCAAGGTGCAGCATATGCTTGGCTGGCGCGAGGAGGCGGTGCTGCCCGCCCAGCATGTGCAGCCGCTGCCGCCGATCGACGTGCCAGAAGAAGCGTTCCTTGGTCAGTTCGGCATGCCGGGAATGACCGCCTATTTCGGGCTGCTTGATGTGGCGCAGGCGAAGGCAGGCGATATCGTGTTCGTCTCCGCCGCGGCCGGGGCGGTCGGCTCTACCGTCGTTCAGATCGCCAAAGCGAAGGGCATGACGGTGATCGGGTCGGCCGGCGGGGCGGCGAAGTGCGACTGGGTGAAGTCGCTCGGCGCCGACGAAGTCATCGATTACAAGTCGGATGATGTGGTGCAGGCACTTGCCAGGGCGGCACCGGAGGGAATCGACGTCTATTTCGACAACGTCGGCGGCGATCATCTCGACGCGGCGCTGCTCGCATCGCGCATGAACGCGCGCTTTGCGATCTGCGGCATGATCGACATCTACAATGAGGGCCAGCCCCAATCGCTTAAATATCTGGCGAAGGTCATCGGCGCTCGTGTGACGATCAAGGGCTTTCTGGTCGGAGACCATCTGGCCCGTGCCGCTGACTTCTACACGGATATGGGCCGCTGGCTCAATGACGGGAGCATCACCCGCGAAGAGACGGTGTTCGAGGGTCTGGAGTCGACACCCGACGCATTCCTCGGTCTTTTCACCGGCGCGAACAAGGGCAAGATGCTCGTTCGCATTTGATGCTGGCGACGGCGCTGCGGTTTCGGCCGCGGCGCCCGTTTGCCGCTCCGCTGATATCGATCTCGCCCGACATCAGCGCTGCGTGATGGCGGTCAGATCGCGCCGCTGAACGTATCGCACACGGCCGGATCGCCGCTTTCCAGTCCGCGCCGCAGCCATGCCTGTCGCTGAGCCGACGTGCCATGCGTGAAGCTCTCCGGCACGACACGGCCCTGCGCCTCGCGCTGCAGCGTATCGTCACCGATCGCGGCTGCCGCAGTCATGCCCTCTTCGATGTCGCCCGGCTCCAATCGGTTGCGGTTCTGCGCCGCCCAGACGCCCGCATAGCAATCGGCCTGAAGCTCCAGCCTGACCGACAATGCGTTGCCTTCCGCCCTGCTGGCGCTTGCCTGCGCACGCCGGACCTGTTCCGACGCGCCGGTCAAAGTCTGGATGTGGTGGCCAAATTCATGTGCCACGACATAATATTGGGCGAAGTCGCCAGCTGCGCGGAAGCGTTGCTCCAGTTCCTGGAAGAAACTGGTGTCGATGTAGACGCCCTGGTCCGATGGGCAGTAGAACGGCCCCATTGCCGAGGATGCCGCGCCGCAGCCTGACATGCCCTGGCCACCGTAAAAGACAAGTTTGGGCGCCTGGAAACGCTGTCCTGACTGGGCGAACAGCCGCTCCCAGGTGTTTTCCGCCGAAGAAAAGGCGTTGCAGGTCGATCGGGTGGCTGCGTCCACGGAGCAGGCGGCCGCTGCGCCGGATCCGCCCGCGCTTCCCGCGCCGCTGCGGCTGACCTGCGTCGGCGGCGCGCTGCCGCCACCAGTAAGCAGGCCGCCGATGTTCCCGAGACCACCGAACACGGCGAAGATCAGAAGCACCACCACGATGCCCCCGCAACCGAAGCGACTCCCGATCAGCGGCAGCAGGCCCAGCAGCAGGCCACCACCACCGCCACCGCCGAAGCTTTGCCCGCGTTGATCCTCGACGTTGATGTCGTTGTCGAAATCGTCGAGCCGCATTGCGGTGTTCCTTCGTTACCGGTGCGGCATGAATGCGCGAGGAGGAGGGGCGGTTGCAACTGGTGCGGGTTGATCATCCGGGTTCGATCGGCGCATCATCCGATCGCGATTGAACGGAGCCAGGGCAAAGGCCGAACATGCCCGGCCGCGCGGTGGGAGACGCACCATGTTTCTGAAGGGCAAGACAGCGCTGGTGACTGGTTCGACCTCGGGGATCGGATCGGCTTATGCAAGCGCGCTGGCGCAGGCCGGAGCGGCCGTCATGATCAATGGCTTTGGCGATGCGCAGGCCATTGAACGGCAATGCGCCGCATTGGCGGACGCGAGCGGCGCCCGGGCGGTTCACGATCCAGCGGACATGACGAAGCCGGAGGCTATCGAGGCGATGGTTGCGCGCTGCCATGCGGAGCTCGGCGGGCCCGACATCGTCGTCAACAACGCAGGCATTCAGCATGTCGCACCGGTTGCCGACTTTCCGCCGGAAAAGTGGGACGCCATTATCGCAATCAATCTCACCAGCGCCTTTCATGTGATGCGCGCTGCCATTCCGCACATGCGCGCATCCGGCTGGGGACGCATCATTTCCACCGCATCTGCCCACAGCCTCGTCGCCAGTCCCAATAAGTCGGCCTATGTCGCTGCCAAGCACGGTCTGGTGGGGCTTACCAAGACGGTGGCGCTGGAAACGGCAACTGATGGTATAACCGTCAACTGCATCTCTCCTGGCTATGTCTGGACCTCGCTGGTCGAGAATCAGATCCCCGACACCATGAAGGCGCGCGGCCTCACCCGTGAACAGGTGATCAACGACGTGCTGCTGTCCGCTCAACCCACGAAGACGTTCGTGACTCCGGATCAGGTGGCGGCCTTTGCGTTGTTCCTGTGCCGGGACGAGGCAGCGTCTATCACTGGGGCCAACCTTTCCATGGACGGCGGCTGGACCGCCGCGTGATCGCGGGCTAGCCCTTCTGTAACTGGGGAGGGGCCGGCAGCGTGAAGCGGGTGCTGATTGCATCGATGGCGGCGGCGACACTCGCTGGCTGCGGTGGCCGACGCCCGGCGCCTGCAAGCGTTCCGGCACCAGCTGCTTCGCCGGTCACCACCGGTGCGACCACAGCGCCTGCCGATTGGCGACGGATGGCAACGCTGGCAGATCGCGATCGGCTGCGTAAATGGCGGTCGACCTGGCTTGATGCCCTCAGCCGCGCTCGCGTCAGCGGGGCGGGCGCCGCGATCTCCGCGCAAGGCGCTTTGCTTTTGCCCGATGTGCGCCTCGCAGATCCGATGCCGCCGCCGGGAAGCTATCGGTGCCGCATGTTCAAGCTCGGTGGCAAGGCCGTGGGTATGCGCGATTTCACCGGCTATCCGCCGTTCACCTGTCGGATCGAGCGCGAGGGTTCGCTGCTCCGCTTCGAAAAGATCAATGGTTCACAGCGGCCGGTCGGACGCATCTTCCCCGATCCCGCTGGGCGCCCCGTGTTCCTGGGTACGTTGATGCTGGCCGACGAGACCCGGCCCATCGCCTACGGCCGGGACAATAGCCGTGACATGGCCGGCTTCGTTGATCGCGTGGGGGATCGGCGATGGAGACTCGTTCTGCCGCTGCCGGCATTTGAGTCCCTGCTGGACGTGATCGAACTGGTGCCCGCTTCCTCCTGAGCGTTCAGCGGGCTACTTCGTTCACTGCAGCGGGCGCATTGCTCGCGACCATCGGTGTGGGGCTCGCCTGCTTTTCGGCATCCAGCGCTGCCAGATATTCTTTGCCGTGACGGTCGATCACCGTCACCTGTGTTGCATTCGCCTGTGCCACTGCCTTCAGGAATGAACGCGGCTTCTTCATCAGACCGGGGAACTCCACCTGAGTCAGCCCGGCTCGGCGAGCAGCTTCCTGTGCGAAATGCACGCAATTGCGCGTGTTCATCCGGTAGGTGCCGTCGCCTTTCTTCTCGTCCCATTCATCGACGAGCCGCAGGATCGCGGCATATTGCGCATCGGTGAGAACCAGCGAAAATTGCGCATCGCTCCCTTCCATGTAGCTGCGCTTGGCAATGTCGATGCGCCCGCCAACAGGGCCGAACAGAATGGCCGGCGAAATCGCCTTGGGGGTAAAGCCATAGTTGAGGTCGACCGCCTCGCCGCCGGCATCCGGCGTGCCTCTCAGCGTAAAAAAGGCGTGCGGGAAGTGGTTGCCGAACTCGTGGCTCCAAAAGGTGATGACCACCGCCGCATGGGCGGGCAGCGCAGCCAGGGACAGCAGAAGCGCGGCGATCGTGGCGACAAATCGCGTCATGTCGCCGGTTCTGTCATTGTCCGGTCTGCCGCTCAAGTGCTTGCGCGATGCGGCGAAACACGGAAATGCCCGCCAGTGGCGAACCACCGACGGGCACCTTTCCTCCCCAGGAAACTTTCGGTCATCCTCGCCGCAGAGCCGCGCTGTTGACCGGGCGTCAGGTCGGCGTGCCGTAGCGATTGCTACGGCGACCGCCTCACGCCGCGAACTGGTTCATCGTGTTGTGGACGCCGCCCGCCTTCAGCGCGGCCTCCCCAGCAAAATACTCCTTGTGATCGTCGCCGATGTCGCTGCCCGACATATTCTGGTGTTTCACGCAGGCGATGCCTTCGCGGATTTCCTTGCGCTGCACGCCCTTCACGTAGCCGAGCATGCCCGCGTCGCCGAAATATTCCTTGGCGAGATTGTCGGTCGACAGTGCCGCGGTGTGATAGGTCGGCAGCGTGATGAGGTGGTGGAAGATGCCGGCCCGCGCCGCCGCATCCTTCTGGAAGGTGCGGATCCGCTCGTCGGCCTCTGCCGCCAGATCGGTGTCGTCGTAATCGACGCTCATCAGCTTGGCGCGGTCATAGGCGGACACGTCCTTGCCGGCCTCCACCCAGGCGTCGAACACCTGCTGGCGGAAGTTCAGCGTCCAGTTGAAGCTCGGGCTGTTGTTGTACACCAGCTTCGCATTCGGCACGACTTCGCGGATGCGGTCGACCATCGAGGCGATCTGCTCGATATGTGGCTTCTCCGTCTCGATCCACAGCAGGTCGGCGCCATTCTGCAGCGAGGTGATGCAATCGAGCACGCAGCGATCGGCGCCGGTTCCTTCGCGGAACTGGAACAGGTTCGACGGCAGCCGCTTCGGCCGCATCAGCTTGCCGTCACGCTCGATCACGACATCGCCGCGCAGGGTCGACAGGTCGGTCACTTCCTCGCAATCGAGGAAGCTGTTGTACTGGTCACCAATGTCACCCTTCTCCTTGGAGAAAGCGATCTGCTTGGTGAGGCCAGCGCCGAGCGAGTCGGTGCGCGTCACGATGATGCCGTCGTCGACGCCCAGTTCGAGGAAGGCGTAGCGGCAGGCGCGGACCTTCGCGAGGAAGTCCTCATGCGGCACGGTGACCTTGCCGTCCTGGTGGCCGCACTGCTTTTCGTCCGACACCTGGTTCTCGATCTGGAGCGCGCAGGCGCCCGCCTCGATCATCTTCTTGGCGAGGAGGTACGTCGCCTCGGCATTGCCGAAGCCGGCGTCGATATCGGCGATGATCGGCACGACGTGCGTCTCGTAATTGTCGATTGCCTGCATCAGCCGCTGCGCCTCGATCTCGTTGCCGCTCTCGCGCGCCTTGTCGAGATCGCGGAACATCATGCCCAGTTCGCGGGCGTCGGCCTGCTTGAGGAAGGTGTAGAGTTCCTCGATCAGCGCGGGAACGCTGGTCTTCTCGTGCATTGACTGGTCGGGCAGCGGACCGAACTCGCTGCGCAGCGCCGCGACCATCCAGCCGGAAAGGTACAGATACCGCCCCTTGGTGGTGCCGAAATGCTTCTTGATCGAGATGAGCTTCTGCTGCCCGATGAAGCCGTGCCAGCACCCCAGCGACTGGGTGTAATTGGCCGGATCGGCGTCATAAGCGGCCATGTCGCGGCGCATGATGCCGGCGGTGTAGCGCGCAATGTCGAGGCCGGTGCGGAACCGGTTCTGCAGCCGCATTCGCGCCACGGATTCAGCGTCGATCCCGTCCCACGTGCCATTGTAGCTGGCAACGAGCTGGCCGATCTGACTGGTCTGTTCCTGGTAGGTCATGATTGTTCCTGTCGCGGATGGTGGCACGCGGGACCGGTCCCGCAGTCTGGATCGGTCAGCCGAGGCGGCCGAGGCGGTGATAAAGGTTGGAGAATTTGGCCGAGCGGGGCTCGTCGGCGATCTTCTTGATATACTCGCCGATCGCTTCCTTCATGAGGCCGAAGTCCTCGGTCGAGAAAACGGCGCGGCTGCGCTGCGGGGTAGCGTCCATGGTCGTTCTCCTGTGTGAATGCTTACAACTGCGATCATAGAAACAGCATGGAGCCGGAATTCACAACGCGATGCCGAGGTGATTCGGTGTCATCGGGTCGCACGAGGCGACCGCGACGTCTGTGATGGTGTAAAGAATTGACAGGTGTCCGGCGGTCGGCCAGCATCATGGCATGGCAGAGCGCAAGCTGATGGCGGGGCATGTGGTACGGCGGCTGCGGCGGCAGCAGGCGCTGAGCCAGGCGGCGATGGCCGAGATGCTGGCGATCAGTCCCAGTTACCTCAACCTCGTCGAACGCAACCAGCGCCCCGTATCGGCGACCCTGCTGGTGAAACTGGCCGAGACGTTCGATTTCGATCCGCGCTCGCTGATGGCGGCTGAGCCAGGCGGCGGGCGCGACGCGATGCGGCGACGGCTGGCGGACCCGATGTTCGCTGACCTGGAGATCGACCGCAACGAACTGGAGGAATGGCTGGCCGCCGCGCCCGGCGGGGCGGAGGCCTTTGCGCGCGCCTTCGACCGCATGGGGCAGGGGACGGCGGCGGCGGCACCCGGCGATGATCCCGTGGCGCTGGTGCGGCGGGAGATCGGGCGCTGGCGCAACCATTTTCCCGATCTCGACGCGGCGGCGGAGGCCCTGGCCGATGAACTGCGGCTTGGCACCGGTGATTTGTACGGCGCGATTTCCGAGCGGCTGCGGGTCAAGCACAGCCTCGCGATCCGAATCCTGCCGGTCGACGTGATGCCCGACGTGCTGCGCCGGCTGGACCTTCACGCCCGCCAGCTTCAGCTATCGGAATTGCTCGATCCCGCCAGCCGTACCTTTGCCGCTGCGTTCCAGCTGGCGCTGATCGAAGCGCGCGGCGAGATCGATGCACTAGTGGCGGGCGCGGGCTTCGGTCAAATCGCCGCCGATCGCCTGTTCCGCCGCCATCTCGCCAGCTATTTCGCCGCCGCGGTGATGATGCCCTACGCCCGCTTCCTGCGCGCGTGTGAGGCGACCGGCTATGACATCGAGCTGTTGCAGCGACGCTTCGGCGCCGGGTTCGAGCATGTCGCGCACCGATTGACGACGCTGCAACGCGTCGGCGCGCGCGGCCTGCCATTCTTCATGATCCGCGTCGATCGCGCCGGGCAGTCATCTAAGCGCTATGCCGGGGCGAGTGGCGCTGCGCTGGTCGAGGCGGAGGGGCGCTGTCCGCTCTGGCACCTCCATCACGCCTTCGATCGGCCGGGGCATCTCGCGGTTCAGCTGGTCGAGCTGGAAGATGGAGAGCGGTGGCTGACGATGGCGCGCACGGTGACGCCGCAGGGGCAGCGCTATGGCCTGGTGTCGGCCGAGTTCGCGGTGGGGATCGGCGTTGCGGTGGAACATGCCGGCACGTTGACGGTCGCGCGCGGCTTCAATCTTGCCGGCCCCGCGATGCCGATCGGACTTGGGTGTCGCCAGTGCTTCCGTCAGGATTGCCCGCAACGCGCTGCGGCGCCGGCCGGCCGCGCGCTGACGATCAACGAGCGGGAGCGGCGGGTCAGCGCCCTGACCTTCGCGGGGGATTGAGCACCGGGGTCGTCCGCCGCGTCAGATTGCCTTGACAGGCTCGCCCACTGCCAGGGTTTCCCCTCGAGTGATGATGACCTTGTCACCCAGCGTCACCGTCTCGAACAGCTTCTTGGCAAAGGCCAGGGGCACGCCGATGCAACCGTGCGTCATATAGCCGTCGGCCACTTCGCTGGCGTGCACCGCGATGCCATCGTTGGTCAGGCGAAGCATGTAGGGCATCGGCGCGTTGTAGATGTTGGAGACGTGGTCCTTGCTCTTCTGCGTGATCGGGTAAACGCCCAGCGGTGTCGGCTTCGCATCGGCACCGAACAGGATCGCCGCTGCGCCGATCTCATGACCGTCGCGGAACACGCTGAGCACCTGGGCGGCGAGATCAACCGTGATGACGATCGTGCCCGTCGCTGGCGCGGCGCTTTCATCCCAATGATGCTCGCCCATTTTCATCGGGCCCTCGATCGGCAGGATCGACTTGATCGTATAGGCGCCCGGATCAGGCTCTGGCGCAGGACTAGGCTCGGAAACGAGGGGCGATGATGGAGCTGCCGCCGGCACGGTCTTGGCGACGGGTGCCGGCTCCGGCTCGGGTGGAGCGGTTCGCGTTACGGCGAAGGCGATGGCCCCGGTCGCAATGGCAAGCGGCAAGAGAAGGAGGCGGCCCCGGGGAAGCATGATCCTGTCCTAATGCGGGATGGTTGCGGTGGGCTGACGTGACAGGGTTAATGGCGGCACAGCCTCGAACGTCGCCAGCAGCATTGTTCATAGCCGGAACCGACGCGCTTGCGTCGCTATCCGCCGATCAATCAGGCACCCGCCGTGGTGAGGCGATCGAGTTGCTCGGTGGACAGCGACAGCGTCATGGCGGGCAGCAATTCCTCGACCTGCGACACGCTTGTCGCGCTGGCGATCGGCGCCGTGACGCCGTCCTGCGCGATCAGCCAGGCAAGCGAGATCTGCGCGAGCGTTGCGCCGGTTTCGGCTGCCACTGCGTCGAGCGCCTTCAGCACCTCGCCGCCCTTGCCTTCGAGCAACTCGCCCATCCGGCCTCCACGTACGCTTTTCGACAAATCGTCGCGCGACCGGTATTTGCCGGTGAGGAAGCCTGAGGCGAGGCCGTAATAGGGCACCACGCCTACGTTCTGCTCAACGCAATAATCCTGAAGCTCGCCTTCGAACCTGTGCCGGCTGACAAGATTATATTCTGGCTGGAGCACGTCATAGCGCGGCAGGCCAGCGGCGCGGGCCGCTTCGTTGGCGGATTTCAGGCGCGCGGCGTGAAAGTTCGATGCGCCGACGACACGGATCTTGCCGGCATCAACCAGGCGGCCGAAAGCCTCCAGCACGGCCTGCTGCGGCGTATCCTCATCGTCCTGGTGCGCGAAATAAAGATCGATGCGATCGGTGCCGAGCCGCTTGAGCGATGCTTCGCAGGCCGCCGCGATGCGTGCAGGCGCGAGTTTCTCGCCGCCCTCGCCGGGCAGCATGCCGACCTTGGTGGCGATCAGTACGTCGTCCCGCTTTCCTGATGCCTTCAGCCACTCGCCGATCATCGCTTCGGACTCGCCGCCACGATGGCCCGGCACCCAGGCGGAGTAGACGTCCGCGGTGTCGATCATCGTGCCGCCGCCAGCCACAAACGCGTCCAGCACCGCAAAGCTCGCCGCACGATCGGCGGTCCAGCCAAAGACGTTGCCGCCAAGCACCAGTGGCGCGATTTCAAGGTCGGAGGAACCCAGGCGCTGCTTCACTTCAAGGCTCCGTCACCAAGATTGTCGAGGGCGATGCTGTTGGCATCCAGCATGGCCGCTGCATCATTGAGCTGCCGTTCTTCATCTGCCGTTGGCGCGCCGGGCGCCGCGGGGTCGCCGGAACAGGCGGCGAGCAGCAAGAAGGGGAGCGCGAGCTGCGCCCCCCTGATCGTGCGGATCATCAATCCTTCAGCGAATTGCCAGCATCGGTCAGCGCCTCGCCGGTGGCGTCGGCTGCGCGATCGGCGGAGTTCGAGATGGCGTTGCCGGCCCGATCTGCGCCGCGCTCGGCCTTGGCGCCGGCATTGTCCAGGGTTGCTTCGGCCGAACCCAGCGCCTCGTCCGTTGCCGCATCCACGTCATCAACCGCGTTTTCGGTCGTGGCGCTCACATCGGAGCCGACCGCATTGGCTGCTTCAGCGGTCTCGTTCTGGGCCTTGGGGCTGCATGCGCCGAGCGCGGCAGCAGTGGCGAGGCCGGCGGCAATGGCGAAAAACTTCATCAACTCTCTCCCTCTTGTTTACCCGAAACCGCAAGCGGTGACAGCGCGACAAACGTGGCGCAGGCGTTTTGGCTCCGCAACGATTGTTTGCCACCCATCATCGCAGCGGAATCCGTCTTGGTTTGACGACATATAAAGATATCTTTATATGTGCTGGGGTGACCCAGGCGTTGGAAACCTTTCGAGCATTGGCGGACTCCTCGCGGCTCCGCATTCTTCGCCTGTTGCGGTCGATGGAGCTGTCCGTTGGTGAGCTCGCACTCGTGCTGGGCCAAAGCCAGCCTCGCGTAAGCCGGCATGTGAAGATCCTTTGCGATGCCGGGCTGACGGAGCGCCGCAAGGAGGGCAGCTGGGTCTTCGTCGCGCTCGGGGCGCCAGGTCTGGTCGAGCCAGTGATGGCTGCGATCGATGCCTTGGACGGGAAAGCCGCGGATGCGGAAGGGGCGACCGATGCGGCCCGCCTCGCCGCGGTCAGGGCGGATCGGGCCGCGTCGGCATCGCAATGGTTCGAGGCGCACGCGACCGAATGGGATGCGATCCGCTCGCTTCACATCGCGGAGAGCGAGGTCGAAGGTGCCATGCGGCGACTGCTCGGCGATGAACCGCTTGGCCGCCTCG
Source organism: Sphingomonas sp. IC-11 (assembly GCF_021043365.1). Classification (GTDB taxonomy): domain Bacteria; phylum Pseudomonadota; class Alphaproteobacteria; order Sphingomonadales; family Sphingomonadaceae; genus Sphingomonas. Next base: position 166,973 of record NZ_JAJNDU010000001.1, read on the forward strand.
TCGACATCGGCACCGGCACCGGGCGGATGATCGAGCTGTTTGCACCGCGCGCCAGCACGGCCTTGGGCATCGACCGCAGTTCGGAAATGCTGCGCATTGCGCGTGCCAAGATCGGCGAGCGCGGCCTGGCGAACGCGGAATTGCGCCAGGCGGACCTTTATTCGCTTCCCGTGTCGGATGGCGGTGCAGACGTCGCCATCGTCCACCATGTGCTTCATTATGCGCAGCAGCCGGGTGCCGCGATCGTCGAGGCTGCGCGCGCACTGGCACCCGGCGGACGGTTGCTCATCGCCGATTTCGCGCCGCATGATCGCGAGGAACTGCGCGCCAAGGATGCGCACACCCGTCTGGGTTTCTCCGACGCCCAGATCCGCGGCTGGTTCGACACTGCCGGGCTGGCGGTGGAGCAGACGGAGACGCTGGAAGGCGGCGAACTGACGGTGAAGATCTGGCTTGGGCGCAAGCCGGCCCCTGGCGGCATAAAGCAGCAGGGTGCCACAATTCACGAGGTAAAGGCGGCATGACCCTATCGATCAATCAGCTCGAGGAAGCGCGCCACGCGCTTGAAGCGCCGCTGTTCGCCGACGTGGCGGGCGACATCGACGTGAGCTTCGAATTCTTCCCGCCCAAGTCGGCGGCGATGGAAGCGACCCTGTGGGATTCGATTGGCACGCTCGCGCCGCTCGGGCCGCGGTTCGTGTCGGTTACGTATGGCGCCGGTGGCTCCACCCGGGAGCGCACGCATGCGACCGTGGCGCGGATCGCGCGGGAGACCGATGTGCCTGCCGCGGCTCACCTCACCTGCGTGGAGGCGACGCGCCAAGAGATCGACGCGGTGGCCAGCGAATATTGGGCTGCCGGCGTTCGCCACATCGTGGCCCTTCGCGGCGACCCCCCGCGCGCGGGGGAACGCTATGCGGCACACCCAGGTGGCTATGAGAATGCTGCCGCACTGGTCGAGGGATTGCGGCGGCTCCATCCGTTCGAGATTTCGGTCGCCTGCTATCCGGAATGTCATCCCGACTCCGCCGATGCGACGATCGATCTGGACAATCTGAAGCGCAAGATTGACGCGGGGGCGACCCGCGCGATCAGTCAGTTCTTCTTTTCGCCCGACGTGTTCTTCCGCTACCGTGATGCCGTGGCTGCCGCCGGCGTGAACGCGGAGATCGTGCCCGGCATCATGCCGGTCAGCAATTTTGCGGCTGTGCAGCGCATGTCGGCCATGTGCGGCACGGAGGTTCCGGCATGGATGGGGCGCCTGTTCGCTGGCCTCGATGATCTGCCCGGCGCGCGGCAGCTGGTGTCGGCAACCCTCGCGGCTGAGCTGTGCCGAAAGCTTTACGCCGGCGGCGTGAAGCAATTCCACTTCTACACGCTGAACCGTGCGGAGCTGAGCTTCGCGATCTGTCACTTGCTCGGTGTGCGCGCCAAGTCGGATGCGGTGCGCGTCGCCGCCTGAGCCATTGGAAGGGGCGGGGGCGGCGCAACGCCGCGCCCGCGCGGGATGCGCCGAACTCGTGCTACCTGACGAAACGGGATCGCACCCCAATGGGCGCGGTCCCGTTCGTGTGTCGGGAGGGCTTACGCCGCCTCGGGCACGCGCATCGCTTCGGCCGCGATCGCGATGCTGCGCTTGCGGGCGTCGTGGTCGTAGATGCTGCTGGTCAGCATCACCTCGTCCACGCCCGTGCGCTTCACGAAAGCAGCGATGCCAGCGGCCACGTCATCCCGGTCCCCGATCGCGCTGCAGGACAGCACCTGGTCCAGGATGGCAGCATGGGCGCGCGGCAAGGTGTCGCGGTAGCCGGCGACCGGCGGCTTCATCTTGCCGGGGTTGCCAGTGCGAAGGGCAACAAACTGCTGCTGCTGGGAGCTTGCAAGCAGCTCCGCTTCCTCACGGCTGTCGGCGGCAAAGACGTTGAAGCCCGCCATGGCATAAGGCCGATCCAGCTGCGCCGAGGGGCGGAAGTCGCGGCGGTAAATTTCCATCGCCTGATCGAGAGCATCGGGCGCGAAATGCGAGGCGAAGGCATAGGGCAGGCCAAGCATCGCGGCGAGCTGCGCCCCGTAAAGCGAAGAGCCGAGGATCCACATCTCTGGCTTGGCGCCCGCGCCCGGCGTGGCGACAATGCCGGTACGCCCATCGTTGGCAAGATAGCTTTGCAGCTCCACCACATCGTTCGGGAACGCGTTGGGGTCGCTGTCGAGCGTCCGGCGGATCGCGCGCGCCACTCGCTGGTCGCTGCCCGGCGCGCGGCCGAGGCCAAGGTCGATACGGCCTGGGAACAACGCGTCGAGCGTGCCGAACTGTTCGGCGATCTGAATCGGCGCATGGTTGGGAAGCATGATCCCGCCGGCGCCCACCCGGATCGTCCGCGTTGCGGCGGCGACATGGGCGATCACGACTGCGGTGGCGGCAGAGGCGATGCCTTCCATGCCATGATGTTCGGCGACCCAATAACGGTTGAAACCGTGCGCCTCGGCATGGGCGGCGAGGTCTGCCGCATTGGCGAGCGCGCCGGCGACGGTGCCGCCTTCGACGACGGGGACGAGATCGAGCAGCGAATATTTGGTCATGGAAGGGATGTGGGCGGAAGGGTTGTGCTTCGCAACCGTCCTACGCTTCGCCGCCCCCAAGCTCGGCTATCCCCGCTACCGCAGGGCCGCGGAGCGCCCATTTTCGCCTTGGGATGGGCAAAGGAGGATATGCTTGCCGAACCGCGCTCCCCTTCGTAACGGATGCGCCATGCTGCCAGGTCTAGCCCATGTCCGCGCCTGGATCTTCGATCTCGATAATACGCTCTATCCGTCGAGTGCGGATCTCTTTGCGCGCATCGACGTGAAGATGACGGACTACATTGCTCGCTTGCTCGGCGTTGATCGCGTGGAGGCGCGCCGCATCCAGAAGGCCTATTTCCTCGGCCACGGCACGACGCTGGCCGGGCTGATGGCGGAGCATCACGTCGATCCCGCCGATTTCCTTGCCTTCGTCCACGATATCGAAATGGACGTGCTGGAGGAGAATGTCCCGCTGGCCGCGGCCGTTGCCAAGCTGCCGGGGCGAAAGGTGGTCTTCACCAACGGCGACGCGCCTTACGCAACGCGCGTGCTTGAACGACTTGGCCTGGGCGAATCGTTCGAGGCGATCCACGATATTCACGCCATGGATCTGGCGCCGAAGCCCGCACCGTCGGCCTATGAGGGTCTGTGCGCTACTCTGTCCATTGATCCGACCACCGCGCTGTTCGCCGACGATATGGCGCGCAATCTCGCGCCGGCGAAGGCGATCGGAATGACCACCGTCTGGGTCGATAACGGCTCCGAACAGGCCAGCGATCCCGATCGCAGCTTCATCGACTATACGACGCACGATCTGACCACGTGGCTTCAGGGGATATTGGAATCGGCATGAGCGATCTGGAAGCAATCATCGACACGGCCTGGGAAGATCGTGCGGAGATCGGGCTCGGCACGGCTGGCGAGGTGCGGATCGCCGTTGACCGTGCGCTGGCCCTGCTCGATTCCGGCGCGGCACGGGTGGCGGAGCCGGACGGCAACGGCGGCTGGCGCGTCAATCAGTGGCTGAAAAAGGCGGTGCTCCTGTCGTTCCGGCTCAACGACAATGCGCTGATCGACAATGGCCCGGGCGCGGGCCACTGGTTCGACAAGGTGCCGTCCAAATTCTCCGGTTGGAGCGAGGCGGAGTTCCGCGCTGCCGGTTTCCGTGCCGTTCCCGGCAGTGTCGCACGCCGCGGAGCGTTCATCGGCAAGGGCGCAATCCTGATGCCCAGCTTCGTCAACATCGGCGCCTATGTCGGTGAGGGGACGATGGTCGACACCTGGGCGACGGTCGGAAGCTGCGCGCAGATCGGCAAGAATGTGCATCTGTCCGGCGGCGTCGGCATCGGCGGCGTGCTGGAGCCGCTCCAGGCCGATCCTGTCATCATCGGTGATGGCGCCTTTATCGGTGCCCGCTCGGAAGTTGCCGAAGGCGTGCGGGTCGGCGAGGGCGCCGTGCTTTCGATGGGCGTGTATCTGGGCGCATCGACAAAGATCATCGACCGCGCCACCGGTGAGACGTTCATGGGCGAGGTGCCACCCTATGCCGTGGTCGTGCCCGGCTCCACTGGCGGCGGCAATCTTGGCCTGTACTGCGCGGTGATCGTGAAGCGGGTGGACGAGCGCACCCGCTCAAAGACCAGCATCAACGAGCTGCTTCGCGACTGATCCGGCGTGCGATCGAAGCCGGACCTCCGTGTCCGGCTCGTTCGCTTACCTCCCGCAATTCCTTGCATCGGGCCATCGCGCCGCGACCGGCCGCGCGGATCCGATCCGGTTCTTTTCGCAACGGCGCGCTGGCAACCCTTTCCCTCGATGAACACGATGTTGTGTCAGGTTCATGCAACCCGCGTCAGTAGCGCACGTTACGGTCGCGTACCTGTTTCATGACGTCCGTAAGTTCAGAGGGAGTGTAAAATGCGTAAGATGATGCTGGCGCTCGGCGCCACCGCCATGGTTCTGCCCAGCGTGGTTGTCACCACGACCGACGCCGATGCGCAGCGCCGCTACAGCTATCGCGAATGGAAGGGCAAGGACGGTCGCTGGCGTTGCCGCAAGCCCGATGGCACCACTGGCCTGATCGTCGGCGGCGTTGCCGGCGCGCTGCTGGGCCGCACCATCGATACCCGGGGCGATCGTACGCTCGGCACCCTGGGCGGCGCCGCGGTGGGTGCGCTTGCCGGCCGCGAAGTGGAGCGCAGCACGAGCAACCGCCGCTGCCGTTGATCGCCCCAATCACCATCTTTGATGACGAGGCGCGACCCTAAGCGGTCGCGCCTCGCGCGCGTGAGGAGAATAGGCATGCCGACACGCAGTGGCTCGGCCCGGTACGAAGGGCTCGGCAAAGAGGGCAAGGGCTGGATCTCGACCCAATCGGGCGTCCTGGCCGATCAACGCTATGGCTTTGGCACCCGGTTCGAAAATGAGCCTGGCACCAATCCGGAGGAGTTGATCGCCGCTGCTCATGCCAGCTGCTTCACCATGGCGCTCAGCTTCGCACTCGCAGGCGCCGGCTATAACGACGGAACGCTAGAAACCAGCGCGAAGGTCACGGTTGAAAAGGATGGTGAAGGATTCACCATCACCAAATCGGCGTTGGACCTGCGCGCCAAAGTTCCGGGTATCTCGGACAGCGAGTTCGAGAGGATTGCGGCAGACGCCAAGAAGAATTGCCCGGTTTCCAAAGTATTGAATGCGGAAATCACTCTTTCGCATACCTTGGAACAGTGACTTTCACGCAGATGAACGAGATGTAGTTTTTCGTTCACGCAACTTCCCAGGTGTTTTGCAGGTTGTTGCGGCATAATCAGCGAGGAGTTGTTCCATGCGTATCATTATTGCCGCTGCGATTGCCGCGACCACGGTCACCGCGCTCCCGGTGCAGGCGCAGGCCGGCCGCGAGTATCGCGAAGATATCCGTGATGCCCGTCGCGAGTATCGCGAGGACTTGCGCCGCGCCGATTCTCGCCGTGACGTGCGTCAGGCGCAGCGGGAATATCGCCGCGACGTGCGCGATGCCCGGAACGACTGGCGTCGTGATCGCCAGCAGTGGAGCAGGTTCGATTACAACCGCATGCCCCCGGGCCAGCGTGCTTACTACGCCGACAATTTCTATCGCGACGGCCGCTACTATCAGCAGCGCCGCCTCAGCCGGAACGACCGCATCTATCGCGGCTATAACGGCCGCTATTACTGCCGCCGCTCTGACGGCACCACCGGCCTGATTATCGGTGGCATCGGCGGCGGCGTCCTAGGCAGCCTGCTGGCCAATGGCGGCTCCAACACGCTGGGTGCCCTGATCGGTGCGGGTGCCGGTGCGCTGCTCGGTAACTCGGTCGATCGTGGCCAGGTGGTTTGCCGCTAAGTCTTTCTGCCGGATGTAACGGCGCGTACCATGGGCCCGGTGAGCGATCACCGGGCCCTTCGGCCGTTAGGAAGTTCGATCCGGAGTTTGATGTGGCAAAGGTTGCAGGCGTGGTCGGCGCCATCCTCGCTGGCGGCGCGGCCAGTCGCTTCGGGTCTGACAAGGCCCTGGCCTTGTTCGACGGGGCGCCGCTGATCGACCATGTCGCCGCGGCGCTGGGGAGCGAAAGCGAGGCGCTGATTGTGGTCGGCCGGCAGCACGGCTCGCTGGTCAGCGTCGCGGATCATCCCGCGCCGGGGCTTGGCCCCCTCGGCGCGATCGCCGGCGCGCTGCGATGGGCGCAGGCCAACGGTTATGCCTCGGTCCTCAGCGCGCCTTGCGACGCGCCGCTGCTGCCGGCCAATCTGGTGGAATCGCTCGCGGGTGAAGGGCCGGCCTATGTCGCTGGCCTCCCGGTGCTGGGGTGGTGGCCGGTGGCCTTGGCCGACCATATCGATGCATGGCTTGCATCCGGACAGCCACGGGCCGTGCGCCGCTGGGCGGCTGCGGCGGGCGCACGCAGTGTCGCACTCGGGGTCGTGCCCGCCAATGTGAACACGCAAGAGGATCTGGCGGCGCTCCGCCGCTGACTTGCGCGATCCCTCGGCTTGGAAGGTCAGACGATCCAGCGCCAGATGCCCGCCGGCCAACCCGCCAGCGGCATATGCGCCCAGGTCGCGGCGAGCCATACGACAAACCCGCCCGCCAGCGCGTGCATGCCAATCTTGCCGACCCGCGCCCGCCCGGCGGCGACGGCGGCGAACGGCCAGTAGCTGGTGCGCCGCTCCCACTCGCGCCAGAATTCAGGCTGCAGCACTTCCTTCTTTCGGTCCTGCAGATGGGCACCGAGCAGCGCGAGCACCATGATCGAGAGCGCCAGCACGATGTTGGACGGATCGGGAAAGACCAGGATGTGGACGAAGCCCCAGATGGCAAAGCCCCACATCATCGGATGGCGCGTAATCGCGAAGACGCCCTTCGCCTCCGGCACGCTTCCCGCTGCGGCTTGCGGCAGGGCAGGGTTGCGGACCAGCGATCCCATGAACAGGATCGCACCCGCCAGCATCAGCACCGTCCCGATGGCCCATAGCACGTCGCCCACCGGCCAGAGGGGCGGGGCGGGCGGGGCGGCGCGATAGGCAAGCGCCAGCCAGCCGAGCGTAACCGCGGCGACGAGACTGTAGAGCCCCAGGAAGCCCTTCTCGCCAATGGCCCGCACCAGCGGCCTTCGGAGCGGATGAGACAATAGGAAGTGGGTGCCTACGAACGCCAACGCTGCCGCCACGACATTGCCCATCCTGCCTCTCCCGCCCCTATGAAATTCCGTCACGATCTCCTTGCCGTCGCCCCGCCCGGAACTGGGGCGACGGATTGATTGGCTCGCGGGCGCGGTGTCAGCGCCGCGTTTCCCCGCTGGTGTTCATGCCGGCCGCCTTCGGCTCGGCCAACTCCGCTTCGCCGGCCATGGCATGGTCGACGTCCCGCAACGTATCGAGATGCATCCAGCGGCGCACCAGCGGGCTCAGGGCCAGGACCACCGCGGCGATGCCGATCGTCCACCAGCCGATGGTCGAATAGATCGCGAGCGTGCCTTCCTTGGTCATCTCGCCGCTCTCGCCGCCGGTCGCCTCACCGATCTTGCCTGCGACGAAGTTGCCGACGGCCGTCATGTAGAACCACGCGCCCATGATCAGGCTGGCGAGGTGCTTCGGCGCCAGTCGGTTCATCGCGCTGAGGCCTACCGGGGAAAGGCAGAGCTCACCCGTGGTCTGTAGGAAATAGATGGCGAACACGAAGAACACCGGCGTTGCCACTGCCAGGCCGACGCTTTGCGCACCCCACACGAACACAAGGAAGGAAAGGCCGACCTGCGCCAGGGCGAGGCCGAACTTTGCCGGTGCCGACGGTTCCAGGCCGCGCTTGCCCAGAAACACCCACAAAGCGGCGAAGATCGGGCCGAGCAGCACGATGTAGATCGGGTTGATCGACTGGAACAGCGATGCCGGAACGCCGCCGCGATCGACGAAGCGATCGGTGTACAGGTTCAGGCTGCCGCCCGCCTGTTCGAACAGACCCCAGAATACCGGATTCAGCGCGATCAGGAACAGCACCGCGAACATCCGGTCGCGCGCGTGCGGCTCCAGCTTGAAGCTTTCAAACAGGACATAGCCGAGCATCGCCACGCCAGAGATGATCAGCAGCGTCTGGATAACGTCCTGATACTGCACCAGCGCCCAGATCACCGCGACCGAGGCGAGGCCGATGCCGTACAGCGACCACTCCGTGCGTGCCGTCAGCGGACGAGGCGCCTCGCCCTTGCCCAGCAGCAGCGGCTTGCCCAGGATGAACACCACCAGGCCCAGCAGCATGCCAACGCCGGCCGCGCCGAAGCCATAGGCCCAGCCATAAGTCTCGCCCAGCCAGCCGGCCATGATCGTGCCGATCGCCGCGCCGGTGTTAATGCCGATGTAAAAGATGGTGTAGGCGCCGTCGCGGCGTGTGTCGGTGAGCGGGTAGAGCTGCCCCACGATCACCGAGATATTGGCCTTCAGGAAGCCGGTGCCGACGATGATGAACGCGAGCGCCAGCCAGAAGATGTTGATCGCCGCAGAACCTTGTCCACCGTCGCCTTCCACCGCCATCAGCAGGTGGCCCAGCGTCAGCATCACCGCGCCGAACGTCACTGCCTTGCGCTGGCCCAGATAGCGGTCGGCCAGATAGCCGCCCAGCACCGGGGTGATGTACACCAGGCTCGTATAGGCGCCGTAGATCAGGTTCGACTTGCCGTCATCGAACAGCCAGTGCTTGGTCAGGTAGAAGATCAGCAGCGCGCGCATGCCGTAGTAGGAGAAACGTTCCCACATTTCGGCAAAGAACAGGACGTAAAGTCCCTTGGGATGGCCAAGAAATTCCGGGCCTTTCTTGACGACGCCGGCGACACCGCCGGCCAACAGGATCGCAAGGAAGCCGAATGCGATCGACGGAATGATGGGCAAGAATACGCTCCCCGATGATACGATGTTGGGGGAACGGGGCCCCCTTGACGGGCGAGCCTAGCGCGCAAATTCCCAAGACCAAAGCAGTTGTTGCGATTGCAACGAGATGCTCGGGCCGCAGCGCAGCGCGCTTCTTGCCTTACCGGCCGCGGAACAGCCCGCCCAGAACGCCGCGAACGATCGATCCCATCAGCCCGCCGCTCGCCTTTCCCCGGCCGGAGCCGAACACCTGCTTGCCGAGCTCATTCGCCACCTGCCGCCCGATCGAGGAGCCGGCAGCGCGCGTGGCCGAGGCGATCGCCTGGTTCCAGGGGGAGTTCGCCTGCTCCCGCTCGGCAGTGCGGGCGGCCTTGGCACTTGCTTTGTCGCGCGCGTCCGCGGCCTTGTCGCTGGTTGCTTGCGTTCTTTCTTCGACTGCCGCTGCGGCCCGGGCAGCCAGTCGTTCCTCGGCAGATTCCCGATCCACCACCGCGTCGTATTTGGTGCCGACCGCGTCGGTCATGACGAGGACGCGCCGCTCGTCCGCCGAAAGCGGTCCAACCCGGCTTGCGGGTGGGCGGACCAGGCACCGCGCCACCGGCGACGGTGCTCCGTCGGGCTGCAGCAGCGACACCAGCGCCTCACCGATCTTCAATTCGGTGATGGCGGCGGCAACATCCAGGCCGGGGCTGGCGCGGAACGTGGTGGCTGCGCTTCGCACCGCCGCCTGATCGCGTGGCGTGAAGGCGTTGAGCTTGTGCTGGATGCGGTTGTTGAGCTGGCCGGCGACTTCGTCAGGGATGTCGATCGGGTTCTGCGTGATGAAGTAGACGCCGACGCCCTTGGAGCGGATCAGGCGCACGACCTGCTCGATCTTGTCGACCAATGCCTTTGGCGCATCATCGAACAGCAAGTGTGCCTCGTCGAAGAAGAAGCACAGCGTCGGGCGCTCCGGATCGCCGATTTCCGGCAAGGTTTCGAACAGCTCCGAAAGCAGCCACAGCAGGAAGGTGGCATACAGCTTCGGCGCCGCCATCAGCCGATCCGCGGCCAGGATGTTCACGACCCCGCGCCCGCGATCGTCGGTGCGCAGGAAATCGGCGAGGTCCAGCGCCGGCTCCCCGAAGAAGCGCTCGCCGCCCTGGCTACGCAATTGCATCAGCGCGCGCTGAATGGCGCCGATCGACTGCTTGGACACGTTGCCATAGGTGCTGGTGAGTTCGCTCGCCCGCTCCGCGCAATGCGCCAGCATCGCCTGCAGATCGTCCAGATCCAGCAGGAGCAGCCCGTCCTGGTCGGCGACATGGAAGGCGATCGTCAGAACGCCTTCCTGCACTTCGTTCAGGCCGAGCAGCCGGGCGAGCATCAGGGGGCCCATCTCCGATATCGTCGTGCGGATCGGGTGGCCCTGCTCTGCGTACAAGTCCCAGAACTGAACCGGCGCCTCGGCATAATGCCAGTCCGGCAGGCCGACGATGCTCGCGCGGTCGGAAAAGGCGGCATGAGTTTTGGCGAGGGGGGAGCCAGGCATGGCAAGGCCGGCGAGATCACCCTTCACATCCGCGACGAAGCAGGGAACGCCGGCCACGGAAAAATTCTCGATGATGCCCTGAACCGTCACGGTCTTGCCGGTGCCGGTTGCCCCGGCGATCAGCCCGTGGCGGTTGGCCAGCCGAAGATTCAGGTGCTGCGGATTGGCCCCGCTTTCGTCCGCGCCGATGAAGATAGTATCGCTCACGTCACCCTCCGCTTCTGCGGCTTGTTCCTAATCTTCGAACCGCGGCGAAGTCGAGCGGCGTGCGGCTTGCCGTGCGCCCTAAAAGGAAAGGGCCCCGCACCGCCGTGCGAGGCCCCTGATCCCTCGGGTTCGCTGTCGCGCTTACTTGAGCTTGACCGCAATGAAGACGGCCGGGTTGCGACCGCGCACCACTGACAGAAGCACCTGCGGGCGCCCTGCGGCCTTGGCAGCCTGCACCCCGCGGGCCACGTCCGCTGCCGTACGGGTCGGTACCGAGTTCACGGAAACGATCACGTCGCCGCGGCGCAGCTTCTGGCCAGCGTCGCTTGTCGCATCGACGCCGCTGACAACAACGCCCTGAACCGTGGAGTCGACACCCACCTGGCGTGCGATCGCCGGGGTGAGTGGCTGAACGGTCAGGCCGATCCCGTTGGCGCCGCCCGATGCCGGCGCATCCGCGCCGTTTTCGTCGGAGAAGCTGTCGTCGGTGCCAAGCTGCTGGGCAAGCTGCTCTTCGGCCGGACGAACGGTGGTGGTGACGGTAACCGTCGTCGGCCGCCCGTCGCGGATCACGTCCAGTCGCGCCTGCTGGCCCGGCGGCACGTTGGCCACCAGATAGGACAGCGTGGTGTCCGGCGTAACGGCAGTGCCGTTAACGCGAGTCACGACGTCGCCCGCCCGCAGGCCAGCCTTGGCCGCCGGCCCGCCGGGCTCGGCACGGGCGATGATCTCGCCCGAATCCTTCGGCAGGTTCAGCGCAGCGGCGATGTCATCGGTCAGCCGCTGGATGCTGACGCCGATATAGCCACGCTGGACCGGCTTGCCCTTCATCAGCGTGTCGATGATCGGCTTGGCGTCCTCCGCCGGAATGGCGAAGCCGATGCCGATGTTGCCGCCCGACTGCGAGAAGATCTGGCTGTTGATGCCGATCACTTCGCCATTCAGGTTGAACATCGGGCCGCCCGAATTGCCCTGGTTGATCGACGCATCGGTCTGGATGAACCGGTCGTTGGCGCCGCCCTGGCCTGTCACGCGGTGAACCGCGGACACGATGCCGGCCGTCACGGTACCGCCAAGGCCGAAGGGATTGCCGATGGCGACCACCCAGTCACCAACGCGCGCCCGCGCCGAATCGCCGAAGCGCACATAGGGCAGCGGCCCCGGCGCATCGATCTTCAGCAGCGCGAGGTCGGACGCGGCGTCGCGGCCGACCAGCTTCGCGACATATTCCTTGCGATCCGGCAGGGTGACGCGGATTGCCTCAACCGTTGCGCGGTTCGTGCCCGGTGCCACCACGTGGTTGTTGGTGACGACATAGCCGTCGGGCGAAATGATGAAGCCGGAACCCAGCGACTGCGCCTCGCGGGTAATCGGCGCGCCATTCTGGCCACGACCGCCACCGAACTGCCCGAACAGGTCGGCGAAGGGTGTGCCAGCGAAGGGGTTGGCCGGCTGTGCCACCGTAACCTTCTGGTCGGTGGAGATGTTGACCACGGCCGGCTGCAGCTTCGCGACCATGTCGGCGAAGCTCATCGGGGCACCGACGCGCGGCGCACTGGCCTGGATCGATCCCGGCTCGTTCTGCGCGCTCTGCGCGGTTGCCGGATTCTGCATCGCGAGCGAGGCGGCGGTGCCGCCGAGGAGTAAGGCACCAGTGAGGGCGTAAGCGTAACGCACGATCGTCATGTTCCTCTCGTTTGGCCGATTCCGGCCTAACCGTTGGATTTTGCCGTCCAGTCGATGAACGGCATTTGAATGTTCAACGAACCCGCCGCTTTCCCGTTGCGGTCCTATCGACCATTGAATTCCTTCAGATAGGCGTTGTCACGGCTCATGATAATGCTGGTCGATCCTTCCGGACGCGGGCCGCCATCAACGCCGAACGTATGCCGGTACGACTGCATGGCGCGATAGAAATCGTAGAAGCTCGCATCCTTGCTGAACGATTCGGCATAGATGCGCGCGGCCGTCGCGTCGGCGTCCGCGCGAACGATCTGCGCCTGCTTCTGGCCTTGGGCGCGGATGGTGTTCGCTTCCTGCTGCCGCGCCGTGCGCATGCGCTGAAGCGCGCTGTCCAACGGGCTGCCATCGGGCAGGTCCGCGTGCTTGATGCGCACGTCGACGATGGTAGCGCCATATTGCTTGGCATCACGCTGCAGCGAGGCCTGGATCGCATCCATCACCTTGCCGCGTTCCGGGCTCAGCAGGACGGAGAACGGCACCTTGCCCAGTTCGTTGCGAAGCGCAGTGCCAAGCAGCGGGCGAAGCTGATCGGCCACCCGCTCCTCGGTATTCGAGGTGCTGCCAGTGGAGGTCACGGCGCGCAGCGGATCCACGATGCGGAAGCGTGCAAAGGCGTCCACGTTCAGGCGCAACTGATCGGTCGACAGCACCAGCGTGTTGTCGAGGTCGGCGTCCAGCACGCGCTTGTCGACCCAGACGATCTTGTCGATGAACGGGATGCGCGCGATCAGGCCAGCGCCGGTTGCGCCGATTTGCTGACCAGGCTGATACTGGTTCACCGGCTGGCCCACCGGGTTGTTCAGCCGCAGCACGACCGCCTGCTTGGTTTCCGGCACGATCGCGAAGGTCGCGGCCGCTAGGATCACGGCGCCCAGCGCCGCAAAGCCAATCGCGACGGGATTGCGGGTGACAGCGCTCATCGTGCGCCTCCCTGCGGCTGGGCAACCTCGACCTGCGGCTCCTGCAGCTTGCGCGCACGGTCCAGCGGCAGCAGCGGGGCAACGCCCGGCGTTTCAACGATGGTCTTGTCGGTCTTGGCCAGCACGGCCTCCATGGTCTCGTAATACATGCGGCGACGCGTCACTTCAGGCGCCAGGCGATACTGTTCATATACCTTGTCGAAGGACGCGGCCTCACCCTGCGCCCGGGCGATCACCTGCTGCGAATAGCTGCGCGCGTTGTTGAGGTTGGCCACTGCCTCCTGCTGGGCGGCGGTGACGGCGTTGAAATCGTCGATCAGGCTGGCCGGGGCCGCGGCCTGGCGGATCGAGACGCCCTGAACGCGGACGCCAGCGCGGTAATCGTTCAGGATCTGCTGCATCATCTGAGCGACGCGCGCCTCGATGTCGGTCCGGCCGGCGCCGATCGCCTGGTTCAGCGTGGTCGTCGCCAGCACGGCGCGCATCGCGCTCTCGGCCGTCGCGCGCACCGTCTCCACCGGGTCCTTGATCTCGAACACGAAGTCGCTCGGATTGTCGACGCGCCAGCGCACCGTGTAGGCGAGGTCGATGATGTTCTGATCCCCGGTCAGCACGTTTTCGCTGCCGTCGCGCGGGAATTCATCCACTCGCACAGCCTCGACGTCCACCTTCTGCACGGCAACGAGCGGCGCCGGCAGCGTCAGGCGGATGCCAGGTTCCAGCATGCCGGAGTAACGGCCAAGGAACGTCACGACCCCGCGCTGCTGCGGCCCGATCTGGTGCAGCGATGTGAAGATCAGCCACACGGCCACGATCAGCGCAAGGCCGATCAGCCACAGGCTGCGCGGGTTCGCGCCCAGCGGCAACTGTGGCCCGCCGCCACCGCCGGAGCCACCGCCCCGCGCCTTCTTCAGGAACTCGTCGAGGGCGGTCGGCTTGGGCGTTCCCTTGCGGCCGCCGGGTGGCACTGCCCACGGGTTTCGCGGCGTACCGCCATTGTCGTCACCACCGCCGCCCCAGGGCCCGTTGGAGGAGTCGTTCGTCAGGATCGAAGGTCGGCGCAGCCATTGTGGCAGGATGGTCATGTCAGTCTTTATAGGTGTCCTTCCTCCGAAAAACAGTGCCCAGCGGCGGCGAAGGGCGTAACGACTTGTTGCCATGGACGAGAATGACGTGAAGCAGGCGGTTGCCGCCGTTGCGGGCGCGCGCGCCACCGTAAGGATCGAAGGCGAGCGTGTCGGGGTGGTGCTTGATGCCACGGGATTGGACGCCAAGGCGCGCGACGCGATGGAAGCGGCCGTCCGCATGGCCGCGGGCCCCAACGCGCGCGTGGTCGTCACCGCGGAGCGCGCCAACCGGAAGCTCATTGCCGTGGCGAGCGGAAAGGGCGGGGTCGGAAAATCCACGCTCGCGGCGAACCTCGCCATCGCGCTTCGCCAGCAGGGACGAAGGGTCGGGTTGGTGGATGCCGACATCTACGGTCCGTCTCAGCCGCGCCTGATGGCGGCGGAAGGCCAGCGGCCGGAGGCGAAGGACAAGGTGCTGCTGCCCGTCTCCACCCCTTATGGCGTACCGATGCTGTCGATGGGGCAGCTGATCGAGCCGGGCAAGGCGATCGCCTGGCGCGGGCCAATGGCGGCTGGCGCCCTGGGTCAGCTTGTCGAGGCGGACTGGGGCGCGGCCGACACGCTGGTGCTGGATCTGCCGCCGGGCACCGGCGACGTGCAGTTGACCATGATCCAGAAATATCGGCCTGCCGGGGCAGTGATCGTTTCCACGCCGCAGGATCTCGCGCTGATCGACGCGACCCGAGCGATCGACCTGTTCAACAAGGCTGGCGTGCCGATCATCGGACTGGTCGAAAACATGGCTGGCTATGTCTGTCCGCATTGCGGCGAAACATCCGACCCGTTCGGGCAAGGCGGCGCTGAAGCAGCGGCGCGGGAACTGGGCGTGCCGTTTCTCGGGCGCGTGCCGCTCACCATTGCCATCCGCACCGCGTCCGACGCTGGGCGTCCGCCCGCCGCTGAACCGGGCGATACCGTGTTCGCCCCACTCGCCGGTGCGGTCGCGTCCTGGCTGGAAACCGGCGGAGGCGGCGCGCGTTAGCAATGGACCGGTCGTGCCGCATGCATTGGGGCTGCGGCACGAGCGGACCATAGTCGAAAGGCCGATCATGCCGCTGACCGCCGATGCCGATATCAAGGCTCTGCTAGAGGAAACCCGTACGATCGCACTGGTGGGCGCATCCGATCGCCCCGATCGGCCCAGCTATGGCGTGATGCGGCAACTGCAGGCGCACGGTTATCGCGTGATTCCGGTCAATCCGCAGATCACCGGCGAACATGTGCACGGCGAATATGTCTTTCGCGAGCTGTCGCAGATTGGCGAGCCGATCGACATGGTGGACATCTTCCGCCGCTCGGAGGCTGCCGCCGAGGCTGTTGATCAAGCGATCGCGGCCGGGGCGAAATCGGTCTGGATGCAATTGGGTGTCGTCAACCAGCAGGCGGCAGCACGCGCCGAAACGGCCGGGCTGAAGGTCGTGATGGATCGCTGCCCCGCCATCGACATTCCTCGCTTGGGTGTTGCGCGGATCGAGGAGTAGCCGGTCGCGGCCCGCTAGCGCCGCGTCGTTCCGTTTTGCCGCTGTGCTGCGTGCCCGCCAGATCGCGGGCCAGGGGGCCAGATGCGCCGCCCCGCTGTCCTACCTCGGCCGTTCATGGCACTGCGGCAACCGCAGCGGCGAGGGGCGTGAATGTCGAAAGATCCTTCTCGAGTGTCTCAACTTTCTCAACATTGGCGCCAACAACCGGCTTGGCGGCGGCAAGTGAATCCTCCTTGTCGGCCGGTTGGGCGTGCCGCATGGACGGTTGAGGATCGGTATCAAGCCGGCGCAAGAAACTAGGAGGGGGCAACATGGACGAAGCGGTTTCCCATGTTCACGGCCGTCCCGGGCAGCGGGATCTCACCACGGGTCCGATCGGCTCCGCGCTGTTGCTGTTCGCGCTCCCGACGCTTGCTTCCAACGTCCTTCAATCCCTGAACGGCTCGATCAACACGATCTGGGTGGGCCGCTTCCTGGGGGAGGGGGCGCTTGCCGCGACATCCAACGCCAACATCATCATGTTCCTGATGTTCGGTGCCGTGTTCGGCTTCGGCATGGCGGCAACGATCATCGTCGGCCAGAGCTGGGGCCGCCGCGATGTGGAGGCTGCGCGTCGGGCGTTCGGCTCCGCCATCGGCCTCGTGCTCGCCGGATCGGTCGTGGTGGGAACGCTGGGCTGGATATTCGCGCCGGAGATCCTGGTCGTCCTCGCCACCCCGCCGGACGCCTTTGAGCCAGCGCTCGATTACTTGCGCGTCATTTTCCTGGCGCTGCCGCCCTCCATGCTGCTCGTGCTCATGTTCATGGGGCTGAGGGGCACCGGAGACTTGGTCACCCCTTTGTGGTTCATGGGGCTTGCCGTTCTGGTGGACGCGGTGATGAACCCGCTGCTCATCGCCGGCATGGGTCCGTTTCCGCGCATGGGCATCGCGGGCTCTGCCACCGCCACGCTGATTGCGAATATCGTCGCGCTCGGCGCGCTGGTCGCCTGGATCCGCTGGCGCGATCTGCCGCTGCGCCTGAAGGGCGCCGAGATCCGCTACATCCTTCCCGAACGCGAGCTGGTTCGAACCATCGTCAGCAAGGGGGTGCCGATCGGGGCGCAGATGCTGGTGCTGTCGGTATCCGCGTTGGCGATGGTCGGCCTCGTCAACCGTAGCGGTATTGATACGGTGGCCGCCTATGGCATCGTTCAGCAGCTGTGGGGCTATGTCCAGATGCCGGCCATGGCCATCGGCGCGGCGGTGTCGGCGATGGCAGCGCAGAATATCGGCGCCGGGCGATGGGACCGGGTGGCGCGCATCACCCGCGCCGGCATCATCTACAATGTCCTGATTACCGGCGCGACGGTTGCGCTGGTGCTGTTGTTCGACTTCGCCATCATCGGCCTGTTCATCCCCGGCGCCAGCCCCGTGGTGCCGATCGCGCAGCACATCAACCTGCTGGCGACCTGGGGCTTCATCATGTTCGGTGCGACCATGGTGCTGTTCGGGGTGATCCGCGCCAACGGCGCCGTCTGGGGGCCGCTGCTGATCATGACAGTCGCCATGTTCCCGGTCCGGCTGGGCGTGGCCTATGCGTTGCTTCCCGTGATCGGAGCGGATGCCCTGTGGTGGAGCTTCCCGGTGGGCTCGGGTGCCAACGCGCTGTTGGCAGCGCTTTATTACCGCTTCGGGCGCTGGCGGGAGGGCGGGCTACTCGTGCCGGAGGAGCATTGCGAAGAGCGCAGCCACGCCGATATCGAACCTGCCGGCACGCTAAAGCCGGCAGCCTGATCGCTGACTCTCAGCCAGGCTCTTCGTCGGAGTCTCGCGGCACCATCACCTGAATGGCGCCAGGCGCGATCTTGGCGTGAACGGGCGTGTGTGCCAGCACCTCGCCGTCGATTGAAATCGGCAGGTTGGGGCGCGTGTCGATCTTCAGATTGCGGCCCGAAAAGGTGATCGTATCGTGGTGCCTCGCCGAAAGGCCCAGGATGTTGGCGAACCAGTTCTTCAGCAGCGTGCGCCGGTAACGCCCGGTAACGGCCTGAACGACGATCTGCCCCGAATCGATCTTCGCCTCATCCACCAGCCAGGTGCCGCCGTGATATGGCCCGTTGGAGATCCGCACTTCCACCACCCGCATCCGCTTCTCTTCCGTTCCGTCATCAACGGTCAGGATGAAGGGGCGGAAGCGCAGATATTGCAGCCCGGCCCAGCCGAGATAGCCGATCCGCCCCAATACCTTCTTCAGATTATGCGGCACCGTCTCCGCGATTTGCGGCGACAGGCCCATGGCCGCGCAGTTCGCGAAATAGTCTCCATCGATCATGCCCAGGTCGATCCGCTTGGGCACGCCTGTTGCCAGCACATCGATCGCCCCATCCACGTCAAGCGGCAGACCCAGGGTGCGCGCGAAACTGTTGGCCGTGCCAAGCGGCAGGACGCCCAGGATCACGTCCTTTCCGACAAGCAGGTCGACCAGGCCGCTCACCGTCCCGTCGCCGCCGCCCAGGATCACCAGATCGGGGTTCTTCGCCAGCGCGCGCTTCACCGTGCGCTCCAGATGCTCCGGCTTTTGCACCGCGTGCGCGTCGACCGAGAACGGCAGTTCATCCAGCCGCTCGCACGCGCGCTGGAATAGCTTTTGCCCTTTGCGTGACTTGGCGTTGACGATCAACGCGGCTGACCGGATCTCGCTCATGCCGCCCTAACGCACGGCAGGCCGATTCGCCCCCGTAACGCTTGCGCAGGCGTCGGGAGCGGCGCAAGGCAGGGCCATGCACGCTTCCTTTCCCGCCCTTCGCCTGCGTCGAACCCGTGCCGCTGACTGGAGCCGGCGCCTGCATCGGGAGACGACGCTCACCCCCGCCGATCTGATCTGGCCGCTGTTCATCGCCGAGGGCGAGAGCGTCGAGGAACCGATCGCCAGCCTTCCCGGCGTTTCGCGCTGGTCGGTCGACCTCATCGTCGCGCGGGCCAAGGAGGCGCATGCGCTCAGGATCCCGTGTCTTGCGCTTTTTCCGAACACGCCGGCGCATCTGCGCAGCGAAGATGGCCGTGAAGCGCTGAATCCCGACAATCTGATGTGCCGTGCCATTCGCGCCATCAAGGATTCGGTTCCCGACATTGGCATTCTGACCGACGTCGCGCTCGATCCTTATACTGCGCATGGCCATGACGGCCTCGTGGATGAGGCCGGCTATGTGCTGAACGATGCAACCGTGGAATTACTGGTTGGCCAATCGCTGAACCAGGCCGCCGCCGGCGCTGATATCGTCGCGCCATCCGACATGATGGACGGCCGTATCGGCACGATCCGCGCCGCTCTGGAGGCGGATGGCCGTCACAATGTGCAGATCATGGCTTATGCGGCCAAATACGCGAGTGCCTTCTACGGCCCGTTCCGCGACGCCGTGGGCAGCCGCGGGCTGCTGAAGGGCGACAAGAAGACGTACCAGATGGACTATGGGAACGGGGAGGAGGCTCTTCGCGAGGTTGCGCTCGATCTCGCAGAAGGCGCCGACAGCGTGATGGTGAAGCCCGGCCTGCCATACCTTGATATCGCCCGACGCGTGAAGGAGCGGTTCGAGGTGCCGGTGTTCGCATATCAGGTGTCCGGCGAATATGCGATGATCGAGACCGCGGTCGCTGCGGGCGCAGCCGATCGCGACGCCATGGTCCTCGAAACTCTCACCGCCTTTAAGCGCGCTGGCTGTTCGGGCGTCCTCACTTATCACGCGGTGCACGCAGCCCGCCTGCTTGGCCAATGACGGGCATGACGGCGCCCTCGTTGCCGATCGAGACGGAGCGGCTGGTGCTGCGCACGCCTCAGCCGCAGGACCGCGCGCCGCTTCATGCCATGTGGGCGGATCCCATCGTCATGGCCGATCTGGGACCGGTGAAGAACGCAGCGGAAAGCGACATGGCTCTCGCTCGTCACGCCTCCTACGCACCGCTCGGCTTCCGCGCCGTGGTGCTGCGGGCCGAGCAAGCGACGATCGGCTTTTGCGGGCTGAAGCCCGGCGCTCCCGATACGCCGATCGAGGGAATGCTGGAGATCGGCTGGATGCTGGCCCTCCCCTATTGGGGCGCCGGTTATGCGCGAGAGGCCGCTGCCGCCGCGATTGCATGGGGTTGGGAGAACCGAGACGACAACGCTATCGTCGCGATCACCGCGACCGACAATGCCAAGAGCCGGCTGCTGATGGAGCGCCTTGGCATGAGCTACGAGCCCGCCGTGGACTTCGATCATCCCCTTTTTGCGGCTGACGATCCGCGTCGGCACACGGTGACCTATCGGATTGCGCGGCCGGCAGGGTTGTAAAGGCAATCGACAGCTGGGCGGCGTCACCGCCGCCCTCCTGGCATGGACGCGGCGATTACTCGCCGTTGCGCTCTACCGATTCAAGGATCCGCCCGCCGGCCATGAAAACCGCGATGGGGCAGACGGAGAAGAGCAGCCAGCCGCCGAGGCCGGGATAGTCCCGCAAGTAATGCACCCCGCGCTCGGTCGCGCCCAGTCCGAGGCCATAGATGACCATGAACGCCTCGAACTTCGTCTTGATCGTGAAGAGCCGGGCTATCTTGGTAAACATGGCGTTAACCAAGCAAGCTCCGCGCCAGTGGCGGATTTCCGCCAACTAGCCGCTCTACCTTCCTCTCAACTGTCAATAAGTTCGACAAGGTCGAGCGCTGCGTAGAGCGCGCGGCGTGCCCGGATGACCTGCGCCACTAGGTCGGCATCCCCGATTGCGTCGAACGCGATCGCCTCGGGCCAGTGTGTCGCAATCACGTCCGCAATCCGGTCCAGCTTCGCCGCATCGACGAGGAAACGGGGGTCAACCAGCGTCGGATCACATGCGACACGCAGCCGCAGGCACGCCGGACCGCCGCCATTCGCCATCGACTCGCGCACGTCTACCACGTCTACCGCGCGGATCGGCCCATTGCCTGCCAGATGGTCCTGCAGCCAGGACCAGACCGCCTGGTTCTCCCGCGCTTCCGCCGGCACGATGAGCGTCTGGGCGCCCGTACTCGCGGTCACGAGCTGCGCATTGAAGAGATAGGACCGAATGGCGTCGTCAAGGCTCACGCGCTCCGCCGGGACCTCCACGATCTCGACGTCCGGCATGATGCGGCGCAGATCGGCGAAGAAGTCGTGCCGATCCGCAAACGCCTGTTCGTGCGCGAACAGGATACGCTCATTGGCGACGGCAACCACGTCATTATGAAAAGCGCCCGCGGCGATCGCCTCGGGCGATTGCTTCACGAACAAGGTGCGGGCGGGGTCGAGGCGGTGCGCCCGCGCGATCGCCTCGGAGGCTTCGCGGTGTTGCCGCGCGGGGAATGGCCCGCCCGTCTCGCCGTAGACGAACACCTCGACCCCGGGCGCGTCATGAGCGGCGCACAGCCGCATATGATTTGCCGCACCCTCGTCGCCGAACGGGGCGGGGATAGGCGCGTGAACAGCAAAATGATCATGCGCGAACGCAAGCCGAAGCTGCGCCAGCGTCGCCGGCCATTCGTGGCTGCGATGCGGCATCGTGACGAGGTTCGCGACGGTCAGGTGGCAACGCTCGTCGCCAGCATCGGGCGCCGGTGAAACGGTGGCGGCGTTGGCGGCCCACATCGGCGAGGCCGAGAACGCCCGAGCCTTCAGATGGGCAGGAGCGGCCAGGTAATGGGTGTGGAGCGAGGCAAGCCATGCGTCATGAGGCCGCGGGTGCGGCAGGAGGATGCCCTGGGTCAGCCCCAGCGCCAGATTGGCGCGCATCTTGGCTAGTCCCTGCAAGGCAGCGGCACGGGGATGCGCTGTCGCGCTGGCATTGCGAGTGGCGGCCAGGTTGCCGGGGCTGAGGCCAGCATAATTATGGCTGGGCCCGACGATGCCGTCGAAATTGATTTCCTGGATCATAAAGGCTCCCCGGCGCAGGCCATCGGTCAGCGTTGCAGTCAGATCCGCGCCACGTGCAGCACGCGGGAATCCTCGCGCGCCTGGATCGCCGTGGCGCAATCGGGGTCGATCACCACCTCGTTGCCTACCTCGCGCACATTGCCGAAGGCGCAGCGGAAATCGGACAAGCGTCCCTGAGCGACCAGCGCCTCGGTGCCGCCGTCACGATCAATGGCGACGATCCGTGCCTCGCGCGCTTCGCGGATGGAGCGTACCGAGTCGATCCGCGCCGTCATCGTCGGCCCGCCATCGAAGATGTCGATATACTTCTCGAATGCGAAGCCCTCGTTCTCGAGCATCCGCATCGCCGCCCGGCCGGACGGGTGGGGCAGGCCGATGGCTGCACGGGCTGTCTCGGACAGCATCGCGGTATAGATCGGATGCTTGGGCATCAGGTCAGCGATAAACTGATGGCCGTTGATGGCGTTGAAGGCGTCGGCATCCTGGAAGTTCATGCCGAAGAAGCGTCCGGCCAGCCCGTCCCAGAACGGCGAGCCGCCCGCTTCGTCGATCACGCCGCGCAACTCTGCGAGGATGCGATCGCCGAACCGCTGGCGATGCGCCTTGATGAACAGATAGCGGCTTCGCGCCAACAACAGGCCCAGGCCGCCCGCCCGTTCTCCGGGATGAAGGAACAGGCCGCCCACCTCGCTCGATCCTTCCAGGTCGGTGGTCAGCGACAGCATCTCGGCGCGAAAGGTGCGGTCCAGTTCGCGGCTGTGCTGGGTCAGCATGCTGATGCGGTAGCTGTAGAACGGGTGCCGTTGGCCGACCTGGGTGAAGATCTGGCACGTGCCACGTACTTCGCCGGTTGCGGTATTTTCCAGGATCAGCACGAACAGCTCGTCAGCGACGCTTTCCTCGTCGCGCGTGAAGGCGGCGTGGCTGCGATCCAGCTTGGCTTTCAGCGCGCGGCGATCGGGCGGCAGGTTGGTAAAGCCGCCACCGGTCAGCTTCGCCATCTCGTACAGATGCGCCAGATCCTCGTCGCGCGCCGCGCGAACCACGAAAGTCACAAGCCGTTCTCCGCCAGTCGCAGGATGGTCACCGCCGAAAGCGCCGCTCGCTCGGCGAGGCTTTCGACGATCAGAAATTCGTCCGCAGAATGAATTGCGCCGCCCCGCACACCCATGGTGTCGATCACCGGGGTGCCGGCGGCGGCTATATTATTGCCGTCGCACACGCCGCCGGTGTCCCGCCATGCGATGGGCAGGTCCAGATCGCCGCCCACCTGACGAACCAGATCGAACAGACGCGCCGCGCCCGCGTCGATTGGCTTGGGCGGCCGATTGAAAGTGCCATGCACGTCGATGCGAACGTCATGTGCTGCGGCGACCGCGGCGACGGCTGTATCGATCGTCGTCCGCGCCCGTGCGATCTCATCGGCATCGGCAGGACGGAAGTTGACCCGTAACACCGCCAGATCCGGAACGACATTGTTCGGCCCGCCGCCATCGATCCGCGCCGGGTTGACGGACAAGCGTGGTCCCTTGGCGGCATCCAGGGCCAGGGCAAGCGCGGCGGCAGCGACGATGGCGTTGCGGCCGTCCTGTGGATTGCGCCCGGCGTGGGCCGCGCGTCCGCGCACGACGATGGAGAAATTGCCCGTGCCCCCACGTGCGCCGGCCAGGGTTCCATCGGGCAGGGCCGGTTCATAGGTGAGCGCCGCGAGCTTGCCGCGCGCCGCCTCTGCGATCAACGCGGCGGACGAAAAGGATCCGGTTTCCTCGTCGGAGTTGATGATCACGTCATAGCCGATCGGGCACCGCGCCGCCTCCACCGCTTCGAGCGCGGCGAGCATGACGGCAAGGCCGCCTTTCATGTCGGCAACACCGGGGCCGTTGATCGTCCCGTCCGCCCGGTCCGTGAGGGTCTGGAATGGATGATCCGCGGGATAGACGGTATCCATATGCCCCGTCAGGAGCAGCCGGCGCGCGGCGTCGGGCCTGACCGACACGTGCAGGTGTTGGCCGTGCGCCACCGCGGCGACTGTGCCATCTGCTGCCACTCGCTCTGCGGCAGCCGGTTCGATCAGCCGCACGGTGCCGGGCAGCGCGGCGAACGCGTCCGCCAGCATGCCGGCCATCGCGTCCAGCCCGGCGATATTGCCGGTGCCGCTGTTCACCGCCGCCCACGCCCTTGTCCGCGCGAGCATTGGCGAGGCGCTTGCGCGCGCAACTGCCTGCTCTTCGATCCGGCTCAATGCTGTCATGCCGCCGGTTGCTAGCCGAAGCCCGAAATCCCGGCCACCCCAGGAAGTTGCGAGTGATTCTCACCGGCCCGATGCCTTGCCCCGTCCGTCCGGCGGGCCTAAAGCGCCCCCGTTCCGTTCGCCCGTGCGAGAAAAGCCCCGAAAGAGCGCCGATGGTTGACCTGTCGCAATATCTGCCGATCCTGATGTTCCTCGGCGTGGCACTCGTGCTGTCGTCGGCGTTCGTGTTTCTGCCCATGGCAGTTTCGCGGCTGACGGGTTCGTACAAGCCGTCCGTCGAAAAACTCAGCGAATATGAATGCGGCTTCCCCGCTTTCGAGGACAGCCGCGCGCAATTTGACGTGCGATTTTATCTAGTTGCGATCCTGTTCATCATCTTCGATCTCGAGGCCGCGTTCCTATATCCCTGGGCGGTCAGCGTGTTCGATCTCGGCTGGACCGCCTGGATCAGCATGATGATCTTTATCGGCGAGCTCGCGCTTGGCCTTGTATACGCCTGGAAAAAGGGCGCACTGGATTGGGAATGACCATGCACTCCGGCCCCGTCGAACTTCCGCGCGACGCGCGCGCGATCTCCAGTGGAACGGGCCTCGTTCAGCCCGATCCCGGCTTCTTCAACGACCTGAACGGTGAGCTGACCGACAAGGGTTTCCTCGTCACCTCGACGGAGGAATTGTTCCAGTGGGCCCGCACGGGCTCGCTGTGGTGGATGACGTTCGGGCTCGCCTGCTGCGCGGTGGAGATGATCCACGTCAACATGCCGCGTTACGATCTGGAGCGGTTCGGCGCCGCGCCGCGCGCGTCACCGCGCCAGTCGGACGTGATGATCGTTGCCGGCACGCTCTGCAACAAGATGGCCCCGGCGCTGCGCCGCGTGTACGATCAGATGTCGGAGCCGAAATACGTCATCTCGATGGGCTCGTGCGCCAATGGCGGCGGCTATTATCACTATAGCTACAGCGTCGTGCGCGGCTGCGATCGCGTGGTGCCGGTCGACATCTATGTCCCGGGCTGCCCGCCGACCGCCGAGGCGCTGCTGTACGGCATCATGCAGCTGCAGCGGAAGATCCGCCGCTCGGGGAGCATCGAACGGTGAGGGCGCCTGCACCCCGCTGGGCCGCAGAGCTAAACGACGCGACGCTCGATGCGGCGCGCGCCGCCATCCCGAACGGGCTGGTCGATGCCTTCGCGCATGTTGGCGAGATCCAGCTGCACGTTCACCGCGATCACCTGATCGCGGCGTTGACCGCGCTGCGTGATACGCCGGGGCTGGAATACCAGCAGCTGATGGATATCGCCGGGGTGGACTATCCCGATCGTGGCGAGGAGCGGTTCGAGGTGGTCTATTGCCTCCTCTCGCTGACCCGTAACCATCGTCTGCACGTCCATGTTACCGCGTCCGAAGACACCCCGGTGCCGACGGTGACTGAGCTGTGGCCGGTGGCTGGCTGGTATGAGCGTGAAGTGTACGACATGTATGGCGTGCTGTTCGCCGGCAATCGCGACCTGCGCCGCATCCTGACGGACTATGGCTTCCGCGGCCATCCACAGCGCAAGGACTTCCCGCTCAGCGGCTATGTCGAGATGCGCTACTCGGAAGAAGTAAAGCGCGTCGTGTACGAGCCGGTAAAGCTCGCGCAGGATTTCCGTACCTTTGATTTCACCAGCCCGTGGGAAGGGGCGGAATACGTCCTGCCGGGCGATGAGAAGGGTTCGTTGCCGGAGGCCAAGGGTGCGCCGACACCGCTTAGCGCGGATCAGGTGCAGAAGGCCGGTGCGACTCAGTCGCCCGCCAAGCCCGCCGCGGCACCCAGCGAGTCCTATGCGAAAAAGGATGCGGACAGCACGGCCGAAACCGGCGCTGGCAAGCCCCATCCGCATATCGGCGAAAAGCCAGCCGACCGCGACGTCATTCCCGGCAAGGGAGGGCAGAACCAATGACCGATACCGTCCTTAACGATCGCATCGATCCCGCTACGGAGCGGCTGGCTGATGTGGCGGAAGGGGATCGCACCCATGATGAGGTGGCGATCCAGAATTACACGATCAACTTCGGCCCGCAGCATCCCGCGGCGCACGGCGTGCTTCGCCTCGTCATGGAGCTCGACGGCGAAATCGTCGAGCGCATCGATCCGCACGTCGGCCTGCTTCACCGCGGCACCGAGAAGCTGATCGAGTACAAGACCTATCAGCAGGCGATCCCCTATTTCGATCGCCTCGATTATTGCTCGCCGATGTGCATGGAGCACACCTTCGTGCTCGCGATCGAGAAGCTGCTCGATCTCGAAGTGCCGCTGCGTGCGCAATATCTGCGTGTGTTCTTCGCTGAACTGACGCGCATCAAGAACCACATGCTGAACCTCGGCAGCCATGTCATGGACGTTGGCGCGATGACGCCGAACTTGTGGCTGTTCGAGCTGCGCGAAGACTGCATGAACTTTTACGAGCGCGCGTCGGGCGCTCGTATGCATGCGAATTATTTCCGTGTCGGCGGCGTGCACGAGGATGTGCCGCTGAAGCTGCTGACGGATATCGCCGACTGGCTCGACAATCGCCTGCCGGTCCTGTTCGAGGACGCAATCAGCCTTGTCGCTGACAACCGCATCTTCAAGCAGCGCAACGTCGACATTGGCATTGTCAGCCGCGACGACGCGATCCGCTGGGGCTTCTCGGGTCCGATGATCCGCGCGGCGGGCGTGCCCTGGGATCTGCGCAAGCAGCAGCCTTATGACGTCTACGCCAAGATGGACTTTGAAATCCCCGTTGGCACCCGCGGCGATTGCTATGATCGCTTCATGGTGCGCGTGGAGGAGGTCCGCCAGTCTGCGCGGATCATGAAGCAGTGCCTGGCCGAAATGCCGGAGGGGCCGATCGCCAGCCTCGATCGCAAGGTCGTTCCGCCCAAGCGCGGCGAGATGAAGCAGTCGATGGAAGCGCTCATCCACCACTTCAAGCTCTATACCGAGGGCTTCCACGTGCCCGCTGGCGAGGTTTACGTCGCCACGGAGAGCCCGAAGGGCGAGTTTGGCGTGTATCTGGTGTCGGACGGCACCAACAAGCCGTACCGCTGCAAGATCAGGCCGACGGCCTTCTCGCACCTGCAGGCAATGGACTTCATGAGCCGCGGCCACATGCTCGCGGACACCACCGCCATTCTCGGCGCGATGGATATCGTTTTTGGTGAATGTGACCGCTGATGGCTGACGCTCCCCAGATCCCCGACGAGGCCGAAGTTCGCGCGCGCTGGAGCGGTTTCCAGTGGTCCGACGAAAATATTGCCAAGCGCAACGCGATTCTCGCGCGTTACCCCGCTGGCCGCGAACAGTCCGCGTCGATTCCGCTGCTCGATCTGGCACAGCGCCAGGTGGGGGCGGAAACGAACACGCAGGGTTGGTTGCCGGTGCCGGTGATCGAGTTCGTCGCGCGCGAGATCGGCGTGCCGTACATCCGCGTGTTCGAGGTCGCGACCTTCTACACGATGTTCAATCTGGCGCCGGTCGGCCGTTTTCACGTGCAGGTCTGTGGCACCACGCCGTGCATGCTGCGTGGCTCTGACGACGTGCTGGCGGCGTGCAAGAACCGTGGCCTTACCAAGGGCAAGACGACGCCGGACGGCCTGTTCACGCTGACCGAGGTCGAGTGCATGGGCAATTGCGCCTCGGCACCGATGGTCCAGATCAACGACGACAATTTTGAGGATCTCGACTACGATCGCACGCTGGCGATCCTCGATGCGCTGGCGCGCGGCGAGCAGCCCAAGGCGGGCACGCAGGAGCCCGGCCGCCACACGGTCGAGCCGCTCGGCGGCCCGACCACGCTGACCGCGATGGTGAACGAGAATCACGATTACCGTTCCGAATGGAACACCCCTGCCGTGGGAGCGAGCGCATGAGCGTCATCACGTCCCTGACGGACAAGGACCGCATCTTCACCAACCTCTACGGCTATCAGCCGTGGACGTTGCAGGCCGCACGCCAGCGCGGTGACTGGGACAATACCAAGGCGCTGCTGGAGCTTGGCCAGGACAAGATCATCGACGTGATCAAGGCCTCGGGCCTGCGTGGTCGCGGCGGTGCGGGCTTCCCAACTGGCACCAAATGGTCGTTCATGCCCAAGACGCCGAGCCCGGAGCGGCCGAGCTTCCTGGTCATCAACGCCGACGAATCCGAACCCGGTTCGTGCAAGGACCGCGAGATCATCCGCCACGATCCGCACAAGCTGATCGAGGGCGCGCTGGTCGCTGGCTTCGCGATGCGCGCGCGCGCCGCGTACATCTACATCCGCGGCGAATATATCCGCGAGGCCGAGACGCTGTTTGCCGCCGTGCAGGAGGCGTATGACGCCGGCCTCGTGGGCAAGAACGCCTGCGGCTCGGGCTATGATTTCGATGTCTTCGTCCACCGCGGCGCGGGCGCGTACATCTGCGGCGAAGAAACCGCGATGATCGAAAGCCTGGAAGGCAAGAAGGGCCAGCCGCGCCTCAAGCCGCCGTTCCCGGCCGGCGCGGGGCTGTACGGCTGCCCGACGACGGTGAACAACGTCGAGAGCATCGCGGTCGCGCCGACGATCCTGCGACGCGGCGCGGAATGGTTCGCCAGCTTCGGCGCGGAAAACAACCGCGGCACCAAGCTGTTCCAGATCAGCGGGCACGTGGAAAAGCCCTGCGTGGTCGAGGAAGCGATGAGCATCCCGTTCCGCGAGCTGATCGAAAAGCATTGCGGCGGCATCCGCGGTGGGTGGGACAACCTCCTCGCGGTAATCCCCGGCGGCTCGTCGGTCCCCCTCGTACCGGCCAAGGAGATCATGGACGCGCCGATGGATTTCGACGGCCTGAAGGCTGTCGGCTCGGGCCTCGGCACCGCGGCGATCATCGTCATGGACAAGTCCACCGACGTCGTCCGCGCGATCAGCCGCATCTCGTATTTCTACAAGCACGAGAGCTGCGGCCAGTGCACGCCGTGCCGTGAAGGCACCGGCTGGATGTGGCGCGTGATGGAGCGGCTGCGCACTGGCGACGCCGAAATCGGCGAGATCGACATGCTTCAGCAAGTGACGAAGCAGGTCGAGGGCCATTCGATCTGCGCACTGGGCGACGCGGCGGCCTGGCCGATCCAGGGCCTGATCAAGCATTTCCGCCCCGAGCTGGAACGCCGCATCACCGAACGTAAGGGTGGCGGTCTCGCCCCCATGCAGGAAGCTGCAGAATAATGCCCAAGCTGAAGGTAGACGGGATCGAGGTTGAGGTGCCGCAGGGAGCCACCGTGCTCCAGGCGTGCGAAGCGGCCGGCAAGGAAATCCCGCGTTTCTGTTATCACGAGCGGCTGAGCATCGCCGGCAACTGCCGCATGTGCCTGGTCGAGGTGAAGCCCGGACCGCCCAAGCCGCAGGCGTCGTGCGCGCTGCCCGCGGCGGACAATCAGGAAGTGTTCACCACTTCGCCGATGGTGAAGCATGCCCGCGAGGGCATCATGGAATTCCTGTTGATCAACCACCCGCTGGATTGCCCGATCTGCGATCAGGGTGGCGAGTGCGATCTTCAGGATCAGGCGGTTGCCTATGGCCGTGGCCACAGCCGCTTCCAGGAAAACAAGCGCGCCGTCACCGAGAAGTACATGGGCCCGATCGTCAAGACGATCATGACCCGCTGCATCCAGTGCACGCGCTGCGTCCGCTTCGCGGAAGAAGTGTCGGGCGTTGAGGAAATCGGCGCGATCTATCGCGGCGAGAACATGCAGATCACCTCCTACCTCGAAAAGGCGGTGACCAGCGAACTGTCCGGCAACGTCGTTGATCTGTGCCCGGTAGGCGCGCTCACCTCGAAGCCATATTCGTTCGAGGCGCGCCCGTGGGAGCTCAAGAAGACGCTGACAATCGACGTGATGGACGCGGTGGGCACGAACATCCGCCTCGACAGCCGCGGTCGTCAGGTGCTGCGTTCGCTGCCGCGCGTGAACGAGGACGTGAACGAGGAGTGGGCGACCGATAAGACGCGCCACGCCGTCGACGGTCTCGTTCGCCGCCGTCTCGACCGCCCCTATGTGCGTCGCGACGGCAAGCTGGTTCCGGCAAGCTGGGACGAGGCGTTCGCCGTGATCGCAGAGGTGGCGAAGGGGGCCGGTGACAGCGTTGCTGCCGTGGCTGGCGATCTCGTCGATTGCGAAACGATGTTCGCGGCCAAGGCGCTGCTGAAGGACATGGGCTCGTCGCTGCTCGAAGGGCGGCAGACCGGCATGGACTATGATACGTCCAGCCTGGCCGCGGTGAACTTCAACACCACCATCGCCGGTATCGAACGGGCGGACGCGATCCTGCTGGTCGGCACCAACCTTCGTTGGGAAGCCAGCCTCGTCAACACCCGCATTCGCAAGGCGATCAAGCGCGGTGCCAAGGTCTGGGCGATCGGCCCGGAGACGGAGCTGACCTACAAGGTCGAGTGGCTCGGCAACGACCTGGCAGTGCTCGGCGATCTGCCGGAAGCGCTCACCGAGGCGTTCGGAAAGGCGGAGCGTCCGGCGGTGATCGTCGGCGGTGGCGCACTGAAGGGCGCCCACGGCGCAGCGCTCGGGCTGGTCGAGAAGCTTGGCCTCATCAAGGATGGCTGGAACGGGTTCAACGTCCTGCACATGGCGGCAAGCCGCATGGGCGGGCTGATGCTCGGCTATGCGCAGAAGGCCGGCGTTTCCGCGCTGTACGACGCAAAGCTCACCTTCTTCCTGGGCGCGGACGAGTGCGATTTCACCCGCTTCGCCGGCTTCAAGGTTTATGTCGGCCACCATGGCGACAAGGGTGCGGCTGCCGCGGACGTGGTGCTGCCTGGCGCCAGCTATGCGGAAAAGTCGGGCACCTATGTGAACCTCGAAGGCCGGGTACAGCGCGGCAATCGTGCCGTTTTCGCGCCTGGCGATGCGCGTGAGGACTGGACCATCTTCCGCGCGCTGTCGGAGACGCTCGGTCGGCCGCTCCCCTTCGACACCATGGACGAATTGCGCGCTGCCATGGCGCTCGATTGCCCGGAACTGGCGAACGAAGGCCTGCTGACCTTTGCCTGGAACCCGCCGTCGCTCGACACGAAGGCTGAGGGCGTGATGGAAGGCTATCCGATCAAGGACTTCTATCTCACCAATGCGATCTGCCGCGCGTCGCCGACGATGCAGCGTTGCTCGGCTGAACTGGTGCACGGCGAAATCGTCGCGGAGGCCGCGGAATGACCGCCTTTTTCAACGAAACTCTAGGCCTGCCTTATGGCTGGGCGTGGTTCCTGGCCACGCTCGTCGGCATTCTCGTCATTGCGCTGCCGCTGATGCTGGCGGTGGCGATGATCATTTATGCCGATCGCAAGATCTGGGCGGCGATGGCGCTGCGCCGCGGCCCGAACGTCGTTGGCCCGTTCGGCCTCATGCAGTCCTTCGCGGACGGCCTGAAGGTGTTCCTGCAGGAAACGATCGTTCCCGCGGCGGCAAACCGCGGCCTCTTCCTGCTGGCGCCGATCATCACCTTCACCGTGGCGCTGATCGTCTGGGCGGTGGTGCCGTTCGACATTGGCGTGGTGCTCGCCGACATCAACGTCGGTCTGCTCTACATCCTCGCGGCCTCGTCGCTGGGCGTGTACGGCATCATCCTCGCCGGCTGGTCGTCAAACTCCAAGTATCCGTTCTTCTCGGCCATTCGTGCCGCGGCGCAGATGGTCAGCTATGAAGTGGCGATTGGCTTCATCCTGATCTCGATCGTGATGTGGGCCGGCTCGTTCAATCTCACCTCGATCGTCGAAGCGCAGCGCAGCGTGCTGAACACGCCCGTCAACGGGTTCTTCCTGAACCCGCTGCTGTTCCCGATGGCGGTGATGTTCTTCATCTCGTCGCTGGCCGAAACCCAGCGCGCGCCCTTCGACCTGACCGAGGCAGAGTCGGAGCTCGTTGCCGGCTATCAGACCGAATATTCGTCGATGAGCTTCGCGCTCTACTGGCTTGGCGAATATGCCAACGTCATCCTGATGTGCACGCTGAACGCGACGCTGTTCTGGGGTGGCTATCTGCCGCCGTTCGACTGGGCGCCGCTGTACTACGTGCCCGGGATTGTCTGGCTGTTCGCCAAGATCCTGTTCTTCTTCTTCTGCTTCAGCTGGGTGAAGGCAACGGTGCCGAGGTACCGTTACGATCAGCTGATGCGTCTCGGCTGGAAGGTGTTCCTGCCGGTGTCGCTGTTCTGGGTATTCCTCGTGTCCGGCGTGCTGATGCTCGACCGAGTTGGGATCTGACGCATGGGTATCGCTTCGACGATCAAGGCCTTCACCCTCTGGGAGTTCGTGAAGGCCCACGCTTTGACCTTGAAGTATTTCTTCAAGCCCAAGGCGACGATCAACTATCCGTTCGAGCGTAACCCGGTGTCGCCGCGGTTCCGTGGCGAGCATGCGCTGCGTCGTTACCCCAACGGCGAGGAACGCTGCATCGCATGCAAGCTATGCGAAGCGGTGTGTCCGGCGCTGGCGATCACGATCGAGGCCGAGCCGCGCGAGGACGGCAGCCGCCGCACCACGCGCTACGACATCGACATGACGAAGTGCATCTATTGCGGCCTGTGCCAGGAAGCCTGCCCGGTGGATGCGATTGTCGAGGGGCCGAACCTCGAATTCTCGACCGAGACCCGCGAGGAGCTGATCTACGACAAGGCCAAGCTGCTCGATAACGGTGATCGCTGGGAAAGCGCGATTGCGGCAAACATTGCCGCAGACGCGGCATATCGATAGGCGGCGCGCGATGATTCAACGGTTAGCAGGGGTGGCGGCATGATCCAGGCCATCGCCTTTTATCTCTTCGCCATCGTCGTGCTCGTATCGGGCGCGATGACGATTGCCTCGCGCAATCCGGTGCACAGCGTCCTGTGGCTGATCCTGGCGTTCTTCAACGCCGCTGGCCTGATGGTGCTGGCGGGTGCCGAGTTCATCGCGATGCTGCTCGTCATCGTCTATGTCGGGGCGGTCGCGGTGCTGTTCCTGTTCGTCGTGATGATGCTGGATATCGACTTTGCCGAGCTTCGCGCTGGTTTCGTTCGGTATTTCGGGATCGGTCTGGTTCTGGCGGTGGCGCTGGTGGCCGAGATCGTGATCGCGGTTGGTGCGTGGAGCGCCGGCGGCGTCGATCTGGCACGCCGCGGCGCACCGGTTGATCCCACCATTCCCAACATTCAGGCGATCGGCAACCTGCTCTACACCCGCTACCTCTTCGTCTTCGAAGGTGCAGGGCTGGTGCTGCTGGTCGCCATGATCGGGGCGATCGTGCTGACCCATCGTCAGCGCCAGGGCGTGCGCCCGCAAAATATCGCGCAGCAGATCGCGCGCCGTCCGCAGGATGCGACGCGCAACATGCGGCCGGAGATCGGACAGGGGGTGCAGCTGTGAGCGCCATGAATGCGGCCGGGGGGATTGGCCTGATCCATTATCTCGTCGTGGCAGCGTTGCTGTTCACGATGGGGGTGCTTGGTATCTTCCTCAACCGGAAGAACATCATCGTCATCCTGATGGCGATCGAGTTGATCCTGCTCGCGGTGAACATCAACCTCGTCGCTTTCTCTTCGGCGCTGGGCGATCTCGTGGGCCAGGTGTTCGCGATGTTCGTGCTCACCGTGGCGGCGGGCGAGGCGGCGATCGGCCTTGCGATCCTCGTTATCTTCTTCCGTGGCCGGGGCTCGATCTCGGTTGACGATCCCAGCCGGATGAAGGGCTGAACGACCCGTGACCTCGATCCTCTTCATCGTCTTCCTGCCGCTGCTCGCGGCGATCGTCGCTGGCTTCGGCAACAAGTCGGTTCCCGGCGTCGTCGCCAAGGGCGTGACCACGGGTGCGCTGTTCGTGTCGTGCGCGCTCTCGTGGCCGATCTTCCTCGGCTTCATGTCGGGAAGCCTCTCGGCGACCGTCACGCCTGTGCTGCACTTCATTACCTCGGGCACGTTTGACGCGTCCTGGTCGCTGCGGGTCGACGCGCTGACCAGCGTGATGCTGGTCGTGATCACCAGCGTCTCGGCGCTCGTCCATCTCTATAGCTGGGGCTATATGAGCGAGGACCCGGATCAGCCGCGGTTCTTCGCATACCTGTCGCTGTTCACCTTTGCGATGCTGATGCTGGTGACGGCCGACAACCTCATCCAGATGTTCTTCGGCTGGGAAGGCGTGGGTCTCGCCAGCTATCTGCTGATCGGTTTCTGGTTCAAGAAGCCGAGCGCGCAGGCTGCCGCGATCAAGGCATTCGTGGTCAACCGCGTCGGTGACCTGGGCTTCATGCTCGGCATCTTCGGCACCTATCTGGTGTTCGACACCGTCTCGATCCCCGCGATTCTTGAGGCCGCGCCTGGCATGGCCGGCTCGACCATCGGCTTCCTTGGCTATCGCTTCGATACGATGACGGTGCTCTGCCTGCTGCTGTTCGTGGGGGCGATGGGCAAGTCGGCGCAGCTTGGTCTTCACACCTGGCTGCCGGACGCGATGGAAGGCCCAACCCCGGTGTCGGCGCTGATCCATGCGGCGACGATGGTCACCGCGGGCGTCTTCATGGTCTGCCGCCTGTCGCCGATGTTCGAAGCGTCGCCCACCGCGCTGATGGTGGTGACCGGCATTGGGGCCGCAACCTGCATCTTCGCCGCGACGATCGGCACGACACAGACCGACATCAAGCGTGTGATCGCTTATTCGACCTGTTCGCAGCTCGGCTACATGTTCTTCGCCGCGGGCGTCGGCGCTTATGGCGCGGCGATGTTCCACCTGTTCACGCACGCCTTCTTCAAGGCGCTGCTGTTCCTGGGCGCAGGCTCGGTCATCCACGCGATGCACCACGAGCAGGACATGCGCTTCTATGGCGGCTTGCGTAAGCACATCCCGATCACCTTCTGGGCGATGATGCTGGGTACGCTGGCGATCACCGGCGTCGGTATCTACGGCTTCGGCGGTTTCGCCGGCTATCACTCGAAGGACGCGATCCTCGAGGTGGCATGGGCCTCGGGCCGCGGGCAGGGTGCCTTCTGGGTCGGCACGTTCGCCGCATTGCTGACGAGCTTCTACTCGTGGCGCCTCATGTTCCTCACCTTCTGGGGCAAGCCGCGCTGGGCCGGGTCGGAGCATATCCAGCACGCCGTGCACGACGCCCATGGCCATGGCCATGATGCGCACGGCCATGATGCACACGCCCATGACGATCCCGCCGCGGAGGATGCCGGTCACTCGCCGCACGCCCATGGTCATGATGCTCATGAGCTTCCGACGGGAACCGCTGGCTATCATCCGCATGAGAGCCCGCTCGTCATGCTGATCCCGCTGATCGTGCTGTCACTAGGCGCGGTGTTCGCTGGCTTCGTGTTCCATCACTGGTTCATCGAACCGGAGGCGGGCGAGGCGTTCTGGCGCGGCAGCCTGTTCTTCAACGAACATCTCATGCACGAAATGCATCAGGTGCCGCTGCTGGTGAAGCTTGCCGCCACGATCGTGATGATCATCGGCCTGGTCGTTGCCTGGATGGCGTACATCTGGCGCACCGACATTCCGAAGCGGTTCACCGCGACGTTCGACGTGCTGTACGATTTCATCGCGCATAAATGGTATTTCGACGAGCTCTATCACCTGCTCTTCGTTCGCCCGTCCTTCGCCATTGGCCGCTTCTTCTGGCACAAGGGCGACGAGGGCACGATCGACCGCTTCGGCCCGAACGGTTCGGCATGGGTGGTCGCCCTGTCCAGCCGCGTGGCCGGACGGATCCAGACGGGTTACGTCTATACCTATGCATTCGTGATGCTGCTCGGGCTGACAGCCGCGGCCACCTGGGTGATCGCGGGATGATGGCCAGCACTTCACCATTGTTCGGGCGTCGCTCCGGGGCGCCCGTCCTTCCTTCGCGGGCGCCACGCCCTTCGACTAGCTCAGGGCGAACGGACGTTAAGTCGTGACATCCTTCCCGATCCTTTCCGTGATGCTCGCGATCCCGGCCATTGCCGCGGTCGCCTGCCTCTTCCTGTCCGCGCAAAGCGCGCGCTGGCTCGCGCTGGCTGCGACGCTTGTCGATCTCGCGCTCGGCGTGATCCTGTGGCTCAGCTTCGACATCGGCGGGGCGCAGTGGCAGTTCGTCGAATATGCGCCGGTGTTCGGCCGCTTCGCCTGGGCACTCGGCATCGACGGTTATGCGCTGCTGCTGATCGCGCTCAGCGTGTTCCTGATGCCGATCTGCATCGGCGCGTCGTGGCAGGCGATCGAGAAGCGCGTGCCGGAATATATGGCGGCGTTCCTGCTCACCGAAGTGCTGATGATCGGCACCTTCGCGGCGCAGGATATCTTCCTGTTCTACATCTTCTTCGAAGCCGGCCTGATCCCGATGTTCCTGATCATCGGCATTTGGGGTGGCGCGAACCGCATCTACGCGTCGTACAAGTTCTTCCTGTACACGCTGCTCGGCTCGCTGCTGATGTTCATCGCGATGCTCTACATGAGCATCACGGCCGACACGACGTCGATCCCGGCGCTGATGAACTATGACTTCCCGCCGGAAGTGCAGACCTGGCTGTGGCTGGCGTTCTTCGCCTCGTTCGCGGTGAAGATGCCGATGTGGCCGGTCCACACCTGGCTGCCGGACGCGCACGTTCAGGCGCCGACCGCCGGTTCGGTGATCCTGGCTGGCGTGCTCCTGAAGCTCGGCGGCTACGGCTTCCTGCGTTTCAGCATCCCGATGTTCCCGGAGGCTTCCTCGCAGCTCGTGTGGCTCGTGTTCGGCCTCAGCGCGGTGGCGGTGATCTACACCAGCCTCGTTGCGCTGGTGCAGTCCGACATGAAGAAGCTGATCGCTTATTCGTCGGTCGCGCACATGGCGATCGTCACCATCGGCCTGTTCGCGTTCAACGCGCAGGGCATCGAGGGTGCGATGCTGGTGATGCTCGGTCACGGCTTGGTGTCGGGCGCGCTGTTCCTGTGCGTCGGCGTCATCTATGATCGCCTGCACACCCGTGAGATCGCGCGCTACGGTGGCCTTGCCAACAATATGCCGCGCTACGCGATCCTGTTCCTGTTGTTCACCATGGCCTCGATCGGTCTGCCGGGCACCAGCAACTTCCCGGGCGAGCTGCTCTCGCTCATGGGAACGTACAAGGTCTCGACGACCGTCGCGCTGCTCTGCACGACGGGCATCATCCTTGGCGCCGCCTACATGCTGTACCTGTATCGCCGTGTGGTCTGGGGTGAGATCAAGTCGGACGAGGTTCGCGCCATGCCCGACCTATCCAGCCGCGAAATGTGGCTGCTGGCGCCGATCGCCGCGGTGGTGCTGTGGATGGGTGTCTATCCCGAAAGCTTCATCGCGCCGATGCGTGCCGATACCGAGCGCCTGCTGGCCCGGATCGAGCGTGCGCAGCCCGCGGGTGACTCGCGGCCGACGCCGGGCACGGGAGTGATCCCGGCCGCCCACGCCGAAGGACATTCCGCGCCCAAATCTGACGCCCATGGGGAGGCGCACTGATGGATTACGCATCGCAGGTCGCGATGACCCTTCCCGAAATCGTGCTGGCGCTCGGCGCGCTGGCATTGATGATGGTTTCCGCCTGGGCGCAGCCTTCCGCGACGCGGGCGATTTCATGGGCGGCCGTCGCCGTCCTGCTCGGTGCCTGCCTTGCCCTGATCGGTCCGGCCACCGCTGGCGGCAGTGCCTTTGATGGCATGTACCGGGCGGACGCCTTTGCCGGTTTCAGCAAGGTGCTGATCTATATCGCGGCCGCCGTCGCGATCCTGCTCGCCCCGACTTTTTTTGAGCGCACGGCGGGCGACGATCTGCGGCCGGAATATCCGGTGCTGATCCTGCTTTCGGCGATCGGCATGGGCATCATGGTGTCCGCCGGCGACCTGCTGACCCTCTATATCGGCCTCGAGCTGCAGAGCCTTGCGGCGTATGTGCTGGCCAGCTTCATGCGCCAGGATCAGCGTTCGGCAGAGGCGGGCCTGAAGTATTTCGTGCTCGGCGCGCTGGCCAGCGGCATCCTGCTGTATGGCATCAGCCTGGTGTACGGATTCACTGGCTCGACCATGTTCTACGAGGTTGCGGGCGCCTATGCCGCGTCGCCGCTCACTGGTGAAGCAAAGTCGATCGGCCTAATGTTCGGCCTGGTCTTCGTCTTCGCCGGCATCGCCTTCAAGATCAGCGCCGTGCCTTTCCACATGTGGACGCCGGACGTGTACGAAGGCGCGCCGACGCCGGTCACTGCCTTCTTCGCCTCCGCCCCGAAGGTCGCGGCAATGGGGCTCGCCGCCCGCGTCGCCATCGAGGCGATGGGCCCGGCCGATGTGCAGTGGCGTCAGATCGTGATCTTTGCCGCCCTGGCGTCGATCATCTTCGGTGCAGTGGCCGCGATCGGCCAGAGCAACATCAAGCGGCTGCTTGCTTATTCCTCGATCAACAACGTCGGCTTCGCGCTGATCGGTCTCGCGGCCGGTACGCCCGAAGGTGTCGCTGCGGTGCTGACCTATATGGCGATCTATGTCGCCATGACGCTCGGCTCGTTCCTGGTCGTGCTGCAGATGCGCGACGTGACGGGACGGCCGATCGAAACGATCGCGTCGCTGTCCGGCCTGTCGCGCACGCGCCCTGGCCTGGCCGCCGCACTGGCGATCTTCATGTTCAGCCTCGCCGGCATTCCGCCGCTGTTCGGTTTCTGGGCGAAGTTCGCGGTATTCGATGCGGCGGTTCGTGCTGGCCTGTTCCCGCTGGCCGTAGTCGGCATCGCGGCCAGCGTGATCGGTGCGTATTATTACCTGCGCGTCGTCAAGACCATGTACTTCGACGAGCCGGCGGAATCCTTCGGTGAGGGGGACAAGCTCGAAGGCGGGCTGATCGCCGTGGCGGCGGTTGCCGTCTCGCCGCTCGGCTATCTCGCCATTCCGCTGCTGGGCAGCTGGACGATGGCGGCCGCGCAAGCCCTGTTCTGAGTGCAGCCGTTCTGACCCGTATTCTAACGGTCGCCGAAACGGGCTCTACCAACGCCGACCTCCTCGCCCTGGCCGCCCGGGGCGAGGAGGAAGGCGTTTGGCTCCGTGCGGAGCGGCAGACGGCTGGACGTGGCCGTCAGGGGCGTGACTGGTCCTCGCCGACCGGCAATCTTTACGCCAGCACGCTGGTGCAGGCCCGACCGGACGATCCGCCCGCACCCTCGCTCGCGCTGGTCAGCGCCGTGGCGCTTGCCGAAACGATTTCGGTGCTCGGCTGTCCCGCCGTCACCATCAAATGGCCGAATGACCTGCTGCTGGATGGCGCAAAGCTTGCCGGCATTCTGCTGGAACGCAGCGGTAATGCGATCGTGATCGGCTTCGGGGTGAACCTCGCCTCGCATCCCTCCATCGACGGTCGTCGCACCGCGAGCCTCGCCGGCCGATTGTGGATCCACTCCGTCGCTGAGCTCTATGATCATCTGACGGTCGAATTCGCCCGCTGGCTCGGCATCTGGCGTGCTCAGGGGCTGGCTCCCGTCGTCGCGCGGTGGCAGGCGCAGGCACATGCGCCCGGAACGCCGCTCAACGCCAATCTGGCGGATGGGACGACCATCACCGGCACATATGATGGTCTTGCGCCTGACGGGGCGCTACGGCTGCGCTTGGCGGATGGCAGCGTGCATGTCATCCATGCCGGCGACGTGTTCCTGGTATAGGGGGAGGGGTTTATGCTGCTCGCGATCGATGCGGGGAACACCAACATCGTCTTTGCGCTGGTCGACGGGCGCGAGATCAAGACGCGCTGGCGCATCGCCACCGACCCGCGCCGCACGGCGGACGAATATGCGGTCTGGCTCAGCCAGCTGCTGACG
Organism: Sphingomonas sp. IC-11; assembly: GCF_021043365.1. Lineage (GTDB taxonomy): Bacteria > Pseudomonadota > Alphaproteobacteria > Sphingomonadales > Sphingomonadaceae > Sphingomonas. The sequence continues at coordinate 206,884 of NZ_JAJNDU010000001.1, forward strand.
CTGGAGGGTTACCAGCGCTCCGATGTGGAAGGTGTGATCATTTCCACGGTGGTGCCGCGCGCGCTCCACAATCTGGAAGTGCTCTCCACCAAATACTTCGATCACCAGCCGCTGATCGCCGGTCGCCCGCCGGTCGAATGGGGCGTGGCGCTGGACGTTGACGAGCCGCAGAATTTGGGCGCCGACCGCGCGGTGAACACCATCGCCGCGCACGCGCTTCATCACGGCGATCTCATCGTCATCGACTTTGGCACAGCCACCACCCTCGACGTGTCGGACTTCAACGGTGCGTACAAGGGCGGGATCATCGCGCCGGGCATCAACCTGTCGCTCGACGCACTGGTCAATGCCGCGGCCAAGCTGCCGCGCATCGCGATAGAGGCGCCCAAGGGCAATGTCGGCGTGATTGGCCGTAACACCGTGGATCAGATGAACATCGGGATCTACTGGGGTTATATCGCCATGATCGAGGGGCTGGTCGCACGGATGAAGGCGGAGATCGGCCGCCCGGCAAAGGTGGTGGCGACCGGAGGGCTCGCCACGCTGTTCGAGCAGCATACCGACGTGTTCGATGCGATCGAGCCAGACCTGACGATCCAGGGACTGGCGATCATGTGGGAACGTGCCCATATCAGCAGGTGAGTTTCACGGCCTTTGCGCTCGGCAGCGCGCGGGTCGGCGGTTTCGCCGATCGGTGCCTCGGGTGTTTGGCCTGGCCCGGATCGCACTGGGCAATGACGGAATTGGGGAACGCCTCGCCCAGCAATCATGAGGCCGGCAATGCACGGGCGCCCGAAGTGGCGCCTGCACCTTCGGTATGCGCCAAAGGTGTGGATTAAGGACAAAGACAATTTCCAAGAACGACGAACTGCTCTTCTGCGCCCTTGGTGGCTCCGGCGAGATCGGAATGAACGTAAACCTGTACGGCTGCCGCGGCCGCTGGGTGATGGTGGACTGCGGCGTGACCTTTGCCGATCACAGCTATCCCGGCATCGATCTGGTGCTGCCGGATCTTTCGTTCATCGAGGATCGGCTGGAGGAGCTTGGCGGCATCGTCCTCACCCACGGGCATGAGGATCATATCGGGGCGCTGCCCTACCTCGCCGATGATCTTGGCGTGCCTCTTTATGCTACGCCGTTCACGGCAGGCCTCATCCGCCACAAGCTGGAAGAGGAACGCATCGCCGATCGCATCGACCTGCGCGTCATCACGCCGGGCGAACGCTTCAAGGTCGGCCCGTTCGACTTCCAATTCGTGCCGATGTCGCATTCCATTCCGGAAGCGAATGCGCTGATTATCGACACGCCGGCCGGCCGGGTCTTCCACACCGGCGATTGGAAGCTGGATGCGGCGCCGGTGATCGGCACCCCTGCCACCGCGGCCGAACTGACCGCGATCGGCGACCAGGGCATCGACGTGCTGGTCTGCGATTCGACCAACGTGTTCAATGCCGAGGCGTCCGGATCGGAAAGCGAGGTTCGTGTCGGGCTCTCCGAAACGATCGCCAAGGCGCGCGGCCGCGTGCTGGTGACGACCTTTGCCTCCAACGCTGCGCGCCTTCAGACGCTCGGCGCGGTGGCGAAGGAAAGCGGCCGTGCGCTTTGCGTCGCTGGTCGCTCGCTGGATCGGATCATCAAGGTTGCCCGTTCCTGCGGCTATCTCCGGAACTTCCCGGACACGATCACGCCTGATGAAGCGATGCGCATGCCGCGCGATCAGGTGCTGATCGTCGCGACCGGCGGCCAGGGGGAGGCGCGCGCTGCCCTCTCGCGGATCGCCGAGGGGTCGCACCCGATCAAGCTGGACGCCGGCGATACGGTGGTCTTTTCGTCCAAGCAGATCCCCGGCAACGAAGTGGCGATCGGCCGTATTCAGAACATCCTGGCCGGTCGCGGCGTGGCGATGGTCACCGAAAAGCAGGCTCACGTCCATGTGTCGGGCCATCCGGGACGTCCGGAGCTGGCGCAGATCTACGGATGGTTGCGCCCGCGCGTGCTGGTGCCGGTCCATGGTGAAATGCGCCACCTGATGGAACAGGCGCGGTTCGGCCTTGCGCAGGGGATCCCGCAGACGATCGTTCAGACGGACGGCGATCTCGTCCGGCTGGCGCCGGGCGCGCCGGAGAAGATCGGCCACGCGCCGGTCGGGCGTCTGGTGCTGGACGGGGACGTCATCCTGCCGGCGGACGGCGCGACCATCAACGAGCGGCGCCGGATCGGTCTTCATGGCCAGGTTTCCGTTGCCGTGGCGGTAACGGATCGTGGCCGCCTGGCCGGATCTCCGCAGGTTCGGCTTCAGGGCATCCCGGTCGAGGAGGAACGCGCGGCCTTCATCGCGGAGGCGGAGGACGCCGCGGCGGAAGCGGTGCAGGGCGGTTCGCGCGATCGTGACCGGCTGCGCGAGGAGGTCCGTCTGGCGGTACGCCGCTGTGCCACGCGCTGGACCGGCAAGAAGCCGATCGTCGATGTTCTGTTGCTGGAGGTGTGACGCACCATGAAGTGGACGTCGGCGCTCGCGATCTACATCCTCTTCTGGACCTTTTCCGTCTTTCTGGTGCTGCCCTTCGGGGTTCGCACCAGCGAGGAGGCCGGCGTTGAGCGGGTGGCGGGGCAGGCGGACAGCGCGCCCCATGAATTCGCGCCGGGCAAGATCGCGCTGCGGGTGACGATCGTCGCCACCGTGCTGTTCGCGCTGTTCTACGCGAATTACATTTACGGCTGGATCACGCCCGACATGGTGGACATGACCAAATACTGATCCTGCGAGCGACGTCTCGCAGGCGGGCCGCCGCTCCTATGCGGAGCGTGAGGGCGGAACGCGGCGTCACCGCCGCCCTTTCCTGATCCACGCTGCGCCGGTTGCAGCAGCGCCGGGAAAAGAGGAGTCCGCCGCGCACGGCTTGCCGCAGCGAGATCGGCCAGCCGCGCCGCCACCGATCGATCCCCCAGTCTTGATTTCGCCCTTGCCCTGACGCCACGGTGCGGCACGCGGGCACCGGCGACCGCGCCCGGCGGCGCGCCACCGGCTCAGTAACCCCGGTAACGCGCCTGAACCCGGTTCGCTCAGCGCAGTCGTTCGATCGCCTGCGCCAGTGCCACGTACAGCTTGCCCATGTCCGACGACAGCAACGTCACGCCCAGCGGCGATCCGTCGCGCTGGGTCAGGATCACGCGAAGCATCGCTTCGAAATCGTGGATGTAGCGGTTTACCTGGTCCCGGAACTCGGCATCGTCGTCGTAGAAGGACGCGATCTGCCGCTGGTCCACGTCCTCCAGCAGGCGGACGGCGCGGCGGGTAAACACGCCCCGGTCGCCCTTCAGATACGCTGCCCAGGCGCTGTCCGCGACATCGGACGAGAAGCTGCGCGTGATATCGATTGACGCGGAGTTCAGCGCCTCGATCAGCTGCGAGGCACGCCGCGCGAAGCTTTCCAGCTCCTGCTCCTCGCGCTCCGTACGGGCACGCTCGATCTGCGAATCGACGGTGGCCGACAGCGATTCGATCTCCTTCAGCCGCTCGTCGAGGCGATCCGCTGCCTGCGACGCTGCCTTGACGGCGACTTCGGCGGTGGCGGCGATCTGGTGGATCTGCGTGTCGAGGCCGGCATTCACCGCCCGGCGCAGCGCGTCCGCGCCCGATTTGCCCAGCGCATCGGCCGCTTCGGGAATGACGCGGGCCAGCACTTCGCGGGCATGCTCCGCCGCCTGGCTGGCCGTGTCGCGCACCCGCAGCAGCATCTCGATGAGCCGGGGCGCGGCTTCCTCGGCGAAACGATTGGCGCGGTCGGCGGCTTCGTCCACCATCTGGCCCATCGCATCGGCCTTCGCCCGGCCGGTCGCCAGCGTCTCGAGCAGGTTGCCGGTCAGCATGTCGACGTTGCCGCGCTGATCCGCGATGACCTGCGCAATTGCTTCGATGGCCGAGTGGGTGCTTTCCGCCGCCGTCACCAGCGCGAGCAGTTCCGGCTTGGCCGCAGCCACCACCGCCTTGGCGGCGACCACGCGCGAATCGAGCCGGTCAACTGCCGCCGGCAGCGTCTCGTCGATTTCCCGAGCTGCTGCATCGAGGGCGATCAGCAGCGCTTCGGTGGTGGAGATCGCCTTGTTCGCCATGGCGTCGCCGGCCGCGAGTGCCTCCGTCATCGCATCCGCCGATCCGCCCAGCGCGCTGATCGAAGCGGCCAATAGCTGGGAACGCTCCACGCCTTGATGATGCAGCCGCTGCAGCCGGTCCTCGACCCGCGCGATGCCGCCTTCGAGATCGCCGACCAGCCCGTCGCCGGCCGCACGCTGGCTGTCGAGCCGCTCGGCGATGCGCTCGATCACCGCTTCGATCCGGCCGACCCGTTCGGCCAGCGCCTCGGCGCTCTCGCGCGCCGCCGTGTCCAGCGCGGCCTGGTTGGTGCTGACCATCGCCAGCATCGCATCAGCCTGCGCAGCGATGCCCTTGCGCGATTCCTCGACGGCGTCGGCCGTCCGGTTCAGCAACGCGTCGACCGCTGCCGACATCTCGCCGGTCACTGCCTCCAGACGGGCGCCGGCGCTCTCGCTGGTGCTCTCCATCCGGCTCAGGTGAGCGGCAAGCTTCTGCGCGGCGCTGTCTGCCGCCGCCTCGGCCTCGCGGCTACGCTCCGTCAAAGCGACGATCTTCGCCTCGAGCGCTGCTGCCTGTTCGCCGGCCGTGGCGGCAGCGCCTTCGATCCGGCCGATCAGCGACTCGGCATCCGCCTGCGCCTTGGGCATGGTCTCCAGCAGCGCGGCCAGGCTGTTCTGAGCGTTGCCGGCCGCCTCGGCCAGCGATCGGGCATGAACGTCGGCCTGGTCGATCTCTTCCGATAGGCCGCGGCCGATCGTGGCGAGGCGAGCCGTCGCTTCGTTGCCGATCGTCCCGATCTCCCGGGCCTGTTCGGCCAGCCGGTGGCGGTTGTCCTGCAAGGTGTCGGAGAGCGACGAGACCAGCCATTCCAGCGCCGCGGCTTCTTCGCGCATCGCGTGGGCAGTGGCCGCGAAACGCCGCGCCTCCGCCCAGCTTGTGCGCAGCAGGATCAGCCAGACGATGCCGGCGAGCGCTGGCCCGACGACCAGGGCCGCGGCAAACTGCGCCCGGTCGAGCGCATCCATCTTGGCGAACTGATCGCTGGCCAGCCACAGCAGCACACCGATCCAGATCAAGGAAATGGCGACGAGCGCGATCGGCACGGCCATCTCGCCGCGCGACGACGGCGCCGTCACCTCGGGCGGAGCGTGATAGTCCTGCTCCGCCGGGCTGGGATGCTCAACCGCTTCTGCCGGCACGTCCGGTGCGCTGGTTTCGTTCATCTCGCTTGCGTCGCGCGTACGGATGTCGATTATCGTCTGCCCCCCAGTCATGGGGCGAGATGTACCATGAAATCCCTCTGCTGAAAGCGAATAGCGGAAACTTGCGATTAAGCGTTTCGTGGTAGCGTCGTGCGAATGGCGATCGATCCGGGGGCAATCGATGCCGCATTGGCGGCGGCAGTGGGGGATGATCCCGCTCTGATCGCCGAACTGCGCGCCGCGTTCGTGGACAGCGCGCATCGCGGCCTCGCCGCGATCGAAAATGCCGCTGACGAGGAATCATGGCGCGCTGCCGCCTGGCGATTGAAAGGGCTCGCGGCCAGTTTCGGTGCGGTGCGGCTCGTTGCGCTCGCGACGGAGGCGACACGGCGGCCGGTCGGCGATCGCGCCATGATCAAGCGCTTGCGTCAGGCGATTGCGCGGCTGTAGCGCCGCCGTCGCATGGGGGCGAATTTCCGCTGCCGATGCATCCGCTTGATGATTGCTCAGCGTACGGACAGACCGTAACAGCGCGCGATGCTCGCAGGGCTGATCTTTGCCGTTCAGGATGCGGACGACCAAATGGGGGCGCTCGCCGCCACGCTGCCGTTCGCCGGAATGACGGTGATCGAATATCAGGCGCGCCTGCTCATTTCCGCGGGCGTGTCGCAGATCGTGGTGGTTGTCTCGCGCTTGCCACCGGAATTGCTTGGCGCGGTTGCGCGCATCGGTCGGCGCGGGGTGACGGTGGATACCGTGCGCAGCGCCGGCGAGGCAGCGGCCCGGTTGCACCCGCTGTCCCGGCTCCTGATCCTCGCCGATGGCCTGATTACCACCGAAAGCGTGCTGGTCCCGCTGGCGCGCGAGCAGGGCGACGCATTGCTGGTGGTGCCGGAAGCGGAGGCTGACGCCGGTTATGAGCTGATCGGTGGCGGTGATGCCTGGGCGGGGATCGCGCGTCTCGACAGCAAGCGTCTGGCGGAAGTCGCCGCCATGCCGCGCGATTATGATGTTCAGTCCTCGCTGCTCCATGTTGCGGCACAGGCGGGCGCGCTCCGGCTGGTGCTTCCGGAGGGGGAGCCCAGGATCGGCCACGGCATCGAAACTCGCCGCGAAACACTGGAAATGCGTAGCCGCGCCGTTGTTGGCGCCACCCTCGCGGCTCGGCCGGGCTGGTTCAACCGTTGGCTGGTTCGCCCGCTCGCTCGCGTCGCCATGCCGTGGCTGATGCGCCGGCATGTGCCGACCACCGTGTTGGCCGGCGCCACCGCGGCCATCGGGCTCACCAGCCTTGTCGCGCTGTGGGGCGGGCAACTCACCCTGGGTTTGCTGTTGGGCGTTTTCGGGGTGGCCGTGGGCGCGCTTGCGGCGAGCTTCGCCTGGCTGCGCGACGAAGATGTCCTTGCACGCGCCATGGCGGCGGCCGTGCTGGGCGTGCCGGCGCTGGCGGCATTGCTGCTCGGCCATGCCCTTGATGCCGAAACGGGGGAGCTTACCGGCCGTGTGCTCGCGCTGGCGCTCGTCGCAGCAGGGGCGCTGGGCTATCGTGCGATCCGGGCTCAGCGGCCGGATTGGTGGGGCGATGCACCCGCCTATCTCGTCACGCTGGCGGTTGGCACGATGCTCGGCATGCCGTTCCTGGGCCTTGTCTGCGCCGCGCTTTACGCCACCGTCACGTTGGCGCTCGCAATCGAGGCGCTTCGCGCGCCAGTTTAGCAGCCCTTTAACGTGACCGGCGCTAGGTGCGCTCTCATGTCGGTCGATCAAAGCGACGCCTCACAGGCCTGCAAGCCGCAAACAGCACCGCTATTGGCGCGTGCCGCGGCTGCCGCCGTGCGGTCTGACGTCCATCTGGCCTCTGCCATTCAGGACTTTTTTCTGGCTGAGGGCGATCGGCTGGATGATCGAACCCGCGCCGCGACGGCGGCAACGCTGCGTGCCATCCTTCACTCCATTGCGCATGATCTGACCGGTCATGCGGCGGAGCAATTGGCCGGCCATGCCGTTGAACCCTGCACGGCGGCGCTGCCGCGCCATGCCGCGGCGGGCGCGCTGGTGCACCGCCTGTATGCATCGGGATTGTTGCGGGACCGCGGCTTGATGGAGGAACTGTTTGCGCAGGCCCGACAGGATATTCTGAGTGATGCGCTCCTCGTCAATCGCGCGCCGGGTGCGACGCCGTCATTCTTGCCGGCGCTGTCCGCCGGCAGCGATGAGGGGCTGGCGGATGCGGCCATCGCCTATCTGCACGCGGAGAACGCCCGGCGAGCCGGCGGCCGATCGGATGTGCCCGGCCCGCTTCGGGAACGCCTGACCTGGTGGGCCGCGGCTGTGCTTCGTGAGAAATGGTCTGGGGGCTCGTCGGGCCGAATCGCCATCGACCGTGCGATCGCTGGTGCGGCACAGCACAGCATCTCGGCGTACCGCGATGATGATCGTCTTGAGGCGATTGCAGATCGGCTCGCCGCCTTGCTTCGTCCCGGCGCCGCCGAACTGTCGGAGCGATTGGTCCAGTCGCTCGAAGAGGGGCATCTCGCGCTCTTTGTTGCGCTTTTGGCGCAGGTGCTAGCGGTCGATGCCCGCGAGATCCGGGCTTTGCTGCTCGATCCCGCCGGGGAGCAGCTGTCGCTTGCCCTTCGGGCGGCGGGCCTTGATCGTGCGGCCATTGCCCGCGTCGGATTTCTGCTCACCGAAGCCGATCCCCGCCGCGATATCGAGGCGTTCGCAGACACGCTGGACGTCGTCGCCATGATTGCGCCGGAGGAAGCCCTGGAAGGGCTGGCCCTGCTCACCTTGCCGACGGATTTTCGCGCGGCGGTGCGTGCGCTGGATCGTGCGGTGGCGCGGTGATCGACGTTCCCGCCTTTACCGCGCGTCTGGATGGCAGTGACCGGCTGATCGAGGCCGATGCCCGCTTTGCCGCGCTCAACGAGCGTGCTGGCGGCGCTGTTGGCCGGCCGCTCGCCGCGCCGCCGCTTGCCGCGCTGGGCCGGCTGGCGCGCCGGCTCGGCATTCCGGTCGCGCGGGCAGTGACGATCGCGGATGCCGATCAGGATCTCGACTGTTGGGTTCACGCGTCACCGGCCGCGGAAGACGTCGTCCTCGCCATCTCGCTGATTCGTGAGCGCCCGGCCTGGCAGCCGTCCCCCTTCAGTGGCACAGTGCCGCCGCCCCCGGACGGCGACTGGACGTGGGAGGTCGATGCCCACTTGCGTATCCAGCAGCTGCTGATCGCGGCCGGGGTCTGCCACGGTGTCGATCCGGTTACCGCCCTGGGCCAGCCGCTGACCAAGCTGCTGTCGCTGCAAAGCAACCCGGATGGGGTCGTGCCCTTGCTGGAAGCGGTGGCGTCGCTCGATGACTTCTCGAATCAACCTGCGGTTCTGAACGGCAGCGGCGCTCAGGTGATGCTCGCCGGCCATGTCCGGCTGGATCGCGGCGGTGGCTTCGGCGGGTTCGTCGGCGCCGCCTATCACCACAAGCTGTCCACCTTGCCGGATCCCCGCATCGGCGGTCTGTTCAATCACCGGCTCGACACCATCTTGCGGCGCCCGCTGGGGCAGATCGTCGCCAATGCCGACAGCATCAATGCGGGCGTGGATGGCGACATCGACTCGCAATATGCCGACTATGCCGCCGATATCGCCAGCGCCGGCCGGCACCTCATGGGCTTGATCGACGATCTTTCGGACATTGAGGCGATTGAACGCGAGGATTTCACCGTCGAGGATGAGGGCATCGATCTGGCGGACGTGACCCGCCGTGCCGCCGGCCTGTTGTCGGTACGGGCGGCCAATGCCGGCGTGACGATCGACCGCGGCGATCTGGACAGCGCCATGCCGGCGCACGGGGAGTTTCGCCGCACCCTGCAGATCATGGTCAATCTGATCGGCAATGCGGTGCGCTACTCGCCCCGCGACGCCATCGTCTGGCTGCGGCTCCAGCGCGACAGCGACCGCGTCTACGCGATCGTCGCCGATCAGGGGAAAGGCATCGCGCTCGACGATCAGGAACGCATCTTTGCCAAGTTCGAGCGGGTCGATCCCGGCGAGCCCGGCGGAAGCGGGCTCGGCCTTTACATCGCCCGCCGTCTCGCCCACGCGATGGGCGGTGATCTGACGGTCGATAGCGCGCCCGGCGAAGGCGCCCGATTCGTGCTGAGCTTGCCCGCCGCCTGACCGCTCTACGCGAATGCTTGAACCTGGTGGCCGCGATCCGAAAGAATGCGGCCGAATGGACGCCGCAGGGCGGCCGCCGGCGGGCTGGAACAGGCCAAACTTCTCCGGATCACGCCCGCCCCGGAGGAGCTTGGCGCTATTTCGAGGCTTGCTCGATCCGGAACAACCGCAATGGCGAACGCTTGGGCAGCGGCACCGGCGTCAACCAGTCGAACGTCTCGCCATGCGCCAGCCGGTCATAGAAGCCGCCAGGCGAGCGGTCCCGGTAAACCGTTGATTCCGCCATGTTCGGGCAAACCAGCATCAGCGTCGCGCCATGTTTCGTCATGATGGCGCGCGCCTGCTCTGGCGATCCCTTGAAGGCATGGTGGACATCAAGAATGGCGTCCCCGTTGCGGTGATACGGTCCGGCGACCGCATCATGATGGGTCAGCGTGATCAGCCGCGGCCCCAGATCGACAAAGGTGAAGATCGTCGTGCGGGGCAGCTGGTTCAGCGGCTCCATGGCAGGCACCGTCACGCACAGCCCCGTGGCACGATTGACCCTCTGAACATAGGGTTTGGGCCGGTCGATCGGCAGCGTGCGCAGCATAACCGTCGAAAAAGAGCCGGAAATCACCAAGAACACCGCGGCGCCGGCAAAGACCCGGACGAAGATCGACCGTTGCGCCAACAGCCAGGGCAAAAGGATGAAGGCGAGAGCCGTCACGCCCGGCACCGCCATGAGCTGCGCCGCGGCGCCGGCCCTGACCTGCCACAGCAGCATGGCTGCAGAGAATAGCGCAAACAGGCTGACACAGGCCCATCCCGCAAAGCTGTCGCCGCGTCGCGCGCGCCACGTCGCTACTCCCGCCCCGATCAGCCCCATCACCGGCAACGCGGCGAGCGGAAAAGCGGTGCGGAACGGATGCCGGTAAATCGGCTTCGCCTCGCGCACGTTGCTCAGCCAGCTGGTGTAAAGCTCGTCCGAAACCTGCTCCGGTCGTGCGAGGCACTGCGGAAACATCCCCGCGAATGCGCCGGCGATGGCGCCGCCGACAATCACGGCGAGCAACAGCCGGACCCTGCGATCAGCAGGCGACAGCATTGCGAGCAGCGCGAGGCCCGCCCCCGCCGCGACAAAGACGCTCAGCCAGATCGGCGTGAGCGCATCGCACCGCATCACCCGGTTAGCTTCCGAGGCGAAGACCACGTACCCCGCCGCACATCCGCCGCCCAGCGCCAGCGCATAGCTCATCAGGCGCGGCCGCTGCGCTGAATCTCCAATCCAGCGCAGGGCAATGATCGCGCCCGCCATCGCGCAATAAGGCAACATCTCAAGCCCGATCGCTAGCGACACCGCGCTCGCCAACCCGACGATCGCACCGCCGCGCGCGCCTTTGGGATCGCACAGCCCGGCTACCGTCAGGCTAAGCATCGCCAGCTGCCAGCCATGATGGTCGATACGGTCGGGCATGAACATCGTCAGGGCGACCGTGGAGCTCATCATGAAGATGATCGCGAGCGGCCATGCGAGCGGCGCCACCAACCTGCGTACGGTGGCACCCAGCGAAACCAGCACGATGCCGAGCGGCAGGAGCGGCGCGATGCCGCAAGCGAGCTTCTCTGCCTCCGCAACGCCGACGAACGGGCGCAGGAGCAGGATCAGTCCGGCGATGGGAAGATCGACGATGCGCGACCAGTGAATGTCGAAACCGTGTGGCGGATTGAGCCGGTAGTTGCGCAGGTCATACCAGCCCTGACCGTCGAGCAGCGCACGCACCTGCATCAAGCGCATGTTATCGTCGGTATCCCCCAGCGAGAGCCAGTGGATCGCCGCCCAGCGCTTCCAGACGTAGAAGATCGCGATCACCACCCAGGCTATGGTGGTCAATTTGATCCAGTGCCGGTCCAGCTCGTTGGCAAGCGGTTTTAGTCGGTTGTTCACGGGGCTTCCCTCGCCGGCGTCGGGGCACTAGACGCCCGCCACATTCAATTGCTCGCTCTGGCTAGTTGAAAGGCACCACTTCTCTTCGGCCACGGAAAAGGGCAGGGCTTTGACAGGCTCAGCCTGAGCGGGCTGTTCGTGGCGCTCGCCTCTAGCTGAGGCGGCACAAAGGGCAAGGCGTGGACGCAATCCGCAAAAGACATGCATCCGGAATGCAGGATACCTTCTGGCAGCTGGTCCGCTTCGGCATAGCGGGGGGGCTCGCCACGGTGTGCTATGCCGCCGTCTATTCGCCGCTTGCTGCGCTCGAGATCACGTCCGAACAGGTGGCGAATATCTGCGGCTATCTGGTCGCGATGTCGTCCGGCTACGTGCTCCACAGCAAGTGGAGCTTCCGCGGCCATGGCGCATCCGCCACCAGTTCGATGCCCAAGTTTTTTGCCGTGTCGCTGGTCAGCTATGCCGTGAACACCTTCTGGGTGTGGCTACTGACTGATGATGCGATGTTCGCCGGCGCTTGGTGGTGGCCGCTCATCCCGATCGTTCTGGTGACGCCGCTTGTCACCTTTGCACTCAATCGTTTGTGGGTATTCGCCTGATGGATCGTCGCGTCTATGACCGCATGGCTGAGCATGATTCCACCCACTGGTGGTACCGTGCGCGCCGTGACATTCTGTCCGACTATCTGAGCCGCGAAGCACGGCTCCCGGCGCAAGCGCGCATCCTCGAGATTGGCTGCGGTACTGGCCACAATTTGCCGATGCTTGCGCAGTTCGGCACCGTGGATGCCATTGAGATCGATCCCGCCGCCCGGGATGTGGCCGGAAAGCGCCTGGGGAAGCCGGTCGGCGACGCCCCGCTGCCCGCGCTGCCCGGTGTTCCGCACGGCCAATATGATCTGATCGCCGTGCTCGATGTGGTGGAGCATATCGAAGACGATGTCGCCGCCCTTCGTGCAATGCGGGAACGGCTGGCCCCCGGGGGCAAGATCCTCATCACCGTGCCTGCGCATCAGTGGATGTGGAGCGCCCATGACGTGGTGAACCATCACCACCGGCGCTATTCGAAAAGCAGTCTTCGCCAGGCGATCCTGGCCGCAGGCCTTCTTCCGCGCAAGCTTGGCTATTTCAATTCGTTGCTGTTCCCGCTTGCGGCGGGCGCCCGGCTTGCGGGCCGAGTGACGGGGCGGGACGACAGCGATGATACGCCGCCTCCAGGCCCCGTGAACGCGCTGTTCGAGACCATCTTCCGCATCGAACGCCATCTGGTCGGACGAGTGCCCATGCCTCCTGGCGTGTCGATCCTGACCCTGGCGGAGCCCGCCTGACGAACGAGGTGGCCGCGATGGACGCGGGGGCGCTTATGCGCGGTCTTCGTCCACCACTTCACTGTGCGGAATGCGCGTGCGTGCGGCCTGGAAGCCCAGTGTCGACCGGCGATGGACGGTGCCAGCGATGTCCGCCACGAGATAAAGCGGCCGGCGCTTCGACTCGATGTACAGGCGCCCGATATACTCGCCGATCATGCCGAGCACGAACATCTGAACCGCGCTGAGCACCGTCACCACCAACATGGTGGACGTCCAGCCCTGCACCGGGCTGCCGTCGAAATAACCCCACAAGATATAAACCAGCAGCAGAACCGACGCGCCCGCCAGTGCGACGGAGGCGTGGCTGGCGAAGCGCAGCGGCGCGGTTGAGAAGCCGGTTACCGCGTCAAAGGCCAACCGCAGCATGCGTGACAGGGGGTAGTTGGTTTCCCCTGCGTGCCGCTCCGCGCGATCATATGGGAACGGGACTTGGCGAAAGCCGATCCACGCCACCATGCCCCGAATGAACCGCGCCTGTTCAGGCAGCGCAAGCAGGGCGTCCAGCGCGCGGCGGGTCATGAGGCGGAAATCGCCCGTGTCCAGCGGGATGGGGGTGTCGGTGAGCCGATCAAGAACCCGGTAGAAAGCCGCTGCCGTCGCTTTCTTGAACAGGGTTTCGCCGGCGCGCTTGCGCCGCACTGCATAGACGACGTCCGCGCCTTCCCGCTCCATGGTTTCCCGCATGGCTGTCACCAGCTCGGGCGGATCCTGAAGATCGGCGTCGATGATGAGGATCTGCTCGCCCGAACACAGGTCCAGCCCGGCGGTGAGTGCCAGTTGATGGCCATGGTTGCGGGACAGGTTGATCGCCGCAAGCCTTGGGTCTGCTACGGCGAGTTGCTGCATGATCGGCCAGCTCGCATCGCGAGAACCGTCGTTGATGAGGATGATCTCGTGATCCTCGCCCACGGCGGCCATGGCGGCCGCGGAAATCCGCTGGTGCAGCAGGGGCAGAGTGGCTGCTTCATTGTAGCAGGGTACGACGATCGAGAGTGCGGGACGGTGCATGATCGCCGCGATCTACAGACCGCCCCGCACGAAATCACGTGGAAGTTGCGCCTCAGGCGCGCGCTTGTTCCTCCACCAGCCGTTCGAGGATCGTCAGCGGCACCGCGCCATACTGAAGCACCTCATGGAATTGCTTCAGGTCGAAGCGATCGCCGCGGATCCGTTGTGCACGTTCGCGTGCGCGCACCCAGGCGGCGTGTCCCACCTTGTAGCTGCACGCCTGCCCCGGCTGGGTGCAGTAACGCTCAACCTCGCGCTGGGAACGCGGCTGCGCGAAGCCGACGGTCTGGACCATGTAGTCGGTTGCCTGTTCGCGGGTCCACCGCTTGGTATGAAGGCCCGTGTCCACCACCAGCCGCGCGGCGCGGAACAGATAGCTCTGCAGGAAGCCGGCGCGCTCCAGATCGTCGGCATAGCCGCCAAGCTCGTCGGCCACGCTCTCCGCGTAAAGCGCCCAGCCTTCCGAATAGGCGCTGAAGAAGCTGAGGTTACGCAGCAGCGGCTGCGGCGCCTTTTGCGCAATCGAGATCTGCAGGTGATGTCCCGGCACGCCTTCGTGATACGTGAGGCTCGGCAGCGAATACTTCGGCCAGTCTCCGACGCTCTTCAGGTTGATCCAGTAGATTGCCGGACGCGAACCATCGAGCGCGGCGCGGCTGTAATAGCCATTGGAGGCGCCGTCCTGAATCTCCACGGGCACAGCGCGGATGTCCAGCGGCTCGCTCGGCGGGTTGATAAAGGCTTGGCCCAGCTTTGCCGTCAACGCCGCATTCCCCTCGTTGAGGCTCTTGATCAACGCCACCCGCCCTTCGGGCGTGTCGGGGTAAAGCTGGTCGGCCCGCACGTTCAGCTCGTTGAGCCGTGCACCGACATTGCCCTTGGTTAGACCCTGCTTCTTCAGGATTGCGTCCAGCTGGGCAGTGATCTCTGCCACCTGGTCGAGGCCCATCTTGTGGACCTCGTCGGGCGTAAACTTGGTGGTGGTGGCCTGTTCCAGCGCGGCTGCGTAAATCGCGCCGCCCTGCGGGATGTCCCAAATGCCTGCCGAGTTGCGCGCCTTTGGTCGAAGCGATTTGATGAGCGCGATCTGCCGATCCAGCGCTGGATAGATGTCTGCTTCGACGATCCGGGCTGCGCGCGCCTGCCAGTCGCCCGGGATGTTTTTGGCGGCAGCGCGCTTTGCGACGGATTGGGCCAGGCCGCTTTCGGCCGCAGTGGGGGAGCGCAGCTTCGCCATCTGGACGAGCGTTAGATCGAGCGAGAAATCGGGGGCAAGGTAGCCGCGCGCTGCCTCTTCCTTCTGATCGGCGGTCTCCTGATCCAGCCGCTTGGCGAAGGCGCCCAGCCGATCAAGATAAGCCTCGCAATCCTCAGCGTTGTTGATCGTGTGAGCCGAGTTTAGAAAGTCGGGTGTCGAGAAATAGCTGCCGCCTTGCTGAAAGATGGTGAAGGGGCGCTGCACGCCATCCAGCTTGAACCGGTCATAGGGAATGGCCCGGGTTTCCAGCGAATACAGAACGACCTCGCGATCCAGCTTTGACCGGGGCGATAGGGGCGCGGGATCAACCGCCCGAACTGCCGCGATAGCCTGCTTGAGCTCCGCTCGTGCTGCGGCCTTGCCGGCTGGAGAGCTGTCCGCGAGCCGCCGCTTGAGGGCGGCATTGGCGCCCTTGTCCATGCCCAGCGACGTTGCGAGCTCGGGCGAACGCTGGAGCGTTTGTGCGAACACCTTGTCGAACAGCGTGTTCAGCTTCGCATCGGCGGGGTTCGCCGGCGTGGCGGCAGTACGCTGAGCACGAAGGGCTTCGGGAACCAGGGCGAAAGCGGACGCTGCGCTGGCGGACGCGAGGAAGGTACGGCGATCCAAGGGCTTGTGCCTTTCACTGAGGTAGCGACACAATCCTAGTCATGGCAGTCATGATGCCGCAAGTGAGCGCGGCAGCTTTCTCCACCATCGGCGGCGACGCGATAAGAGCGCCCCTTTGCCGCCGCCTTTGTGGCAGGCGCCTGCAAGCAGCCGTGTGTCGTGGCCTTGATCAGACCCGTTCGACAGAGTTCACCGCGTCCGCAGCCCGCAATGCTGCCAGGAGGCGCATCAACTGATGGGCGTCATGAACCTCGACGTCGATCATATTGGTGTGGAACTGGGTGTCCCGCGTATCGAGACGCAGGTTGATGATGTTCGCCTTGTGCTGCCCGATGATCGTGGCCAGCACACCCAGAGCGCCGGGTTCGTTCTTCACCTCAACCGAGATGCGCGCCGTGGCCCCCTCGGTCTTGGTGCCCCATTTCACGTCCAGCCAGTCGGTTTCCTCCTCCGACCGATCTGCGAGTTCGGCAAGGGTCGGGCAGTCGATCCGGTGCACCTCGATAGACGCGTCGGGGCGGCGCAAGCCGACGATGCGGTCGCCGGGAACAGGGTGGCAGCACTCGCCCAGTTCATACGCGACGCCTGGCGCAAGGCCGTCGATCGAGATCGCTGAGGATTGCGGCGGCGCATGAGCGACATCGGCGCCGGCCGACCCCGGCATCAGCGCCTCCATCACCTGGGCATCGGTCAGGGTGCGCCGGGCGATCGCTTGCATGAGCGCCGCGTCATCGGCCAGTTTCAGGCGCTTGAGCGCGTGAGAGAGCGCATCGCTTCCCAATGGCGCAGGCAGACGTGCAACAATGTCGTCGTAAAGCTTGCGGCCGAGCGCAATTGTCTGGTCGCGTTCGACCTGCCGCAAGTGGCGGCGGATCGCAGCGAGGGCCTTGCCGGTGATCGCAAAGTTCATCCAGTTCGGCTGCGGCGTTTGCGCCTTGGAACGAAGCACCTGCACCTGGTCGCCATTCTCGATCACGGTGCGCAGCGGAACGACCCGGCCGTTGATCTTCGCGCCGACCGCTTGATCGCCCAAATCGGTGTGAACGGCGTAAGCGAAGTCGATCGGTGTGGCGCCCTTGGGCAATTGGATCAGTTCGCCCTTGGGTGTAAAGGCGAAGATGCGATCCTGGTACATCGCCATGCGGGTGTGTTCGAGCAGCTCCTCGGGGCTGCCGGCGGTGTCCAGGATCTCCACCAGATCGGCGATCCAGCTATGCTGGGTCTGCGGGCTGACCCGGGCGCCCTGCTTGTAGGCCCAGTGTGCCGCTAGGCCGAACTCGGCCTCGGCATGCATTTCCTCCGTGCGGATCTGGATTTCAACGCGCTGATTCTCGGCGTGGATCACTGACGTGTGAAGCGAGCGATAGCCGTTGCGCTTGGGCGTGGAGATGTAATCCTTGAACCGGCCGGGCACCATCGGCCAGCGGCGATGGATATGGCCCAGTGCCGCGTAGCAATCATTCTCCGTTTTCACGATCGCCCGAAAGGCCATGATGTCGGACAGCTGCTCAAAGCTGATGTGCCGCTCCTGCATCTTGCGCCAGATGCTGTACGGGTGCTTCTCGCGACCGGTCACTTCTACTTCGATCCCGTGTCGCGAAAGAAGCATCTTTAGGCCTGATGCGATTTTCGCGATCCGATCGCCCCCGCCGGATTTCAGTTGTTCCAGACGGCGGGTAATCGACTGATAGGCTTCGGGTTCGAGCTGCTGGAAGGCGAGCGTCTGCATCTCCTTCATGAACTCATACATGCCGATCCGCTCGGCCAGCGGCGCATAGATCTCCATCGTCTCGCGCGCGATGCGGCGACGTTTCTCTTCGGACTTGATGAAGTGAAGCGTCCGCATGTTGTGCAGCCGATCGGCCAGCTTCACCAGCAGGACCCGGATGTCGCCTGACATGGCGAGCAGGAACTTGCGCAGGTTCTCTGCTGCGCGCTCGCTTTCTGTCTGCGCCTCGATCTTGCTCAGCTTGGTGACGCCCTCGACCAAACGGGCGACATTATCCCCGAACAACTGCTGGATCTGGTCGCTGGTCGCGACCGTATCCTCAACGGTGTCGTGCAGGATCGCGGTTGCGATCGTTTCATCGTCCAGATGAAGCTCGGTCAGGATGCCGGCGACCTCGATCGGATGGCTAAAATAGGGATCGCCGCTGGCGCGCTTCTGCGTCCCATGAGCGTTCACGGAGAAGACGTAGGCGCGATTAAGCAGCGCCTCGTCGGCGTCCGGGTCATATTCGAGGACCCGATCTACAAGTTCATATTGCCGCAGCACGGTTAGGATCTGAGCAGGCGGAAGATTCTTTGCAACAAAAAAGGGCTAGGCAGAAAAAAGGGGCCCGCATCCAGCGATGCAGACCCCATCCGTTTATCGGCGGGAGTGCCGATCAGTTGGTCGGTGCCTGAGCGGTCTCCGTCTTCACGGCCACCGCCTTGCCGCCCTTCGCCTTGGCGTTGCAGGTGTCGAGCTCTGCACCGTCAAATGCCTCTCCGTTCACGGAAAACCCGGTGAGCGCACCAGCGCTGCGCGCCACAAGCTGGCACGCGATCATCTCGCGGATGGGTGCGTTGGTCGCCACATAGGCGCCGTCACGAACCTGCCACGACGTATCCCGGGTAATCAGGAAGCTCTTGGTGGGCGCAGCCGCGGGCGTCGCGACATAGGTGTCGCGCGGACCCGCGGAAACACCGGCGGCAGCAAGGATCGCCGCGGAGGCGAGAACCGACTTTGCAAGGATGCGAATCATCGAAACCACTCCCCAAAAACCTAATGCGTTCCACCTAATTGCTGCACAAGCGAGTTTCAATAGACAACTCGCATGTGCGAGTTGCTTATCGAAACTCTTATTTTCTATTCGGCGTAGACTTGTGGATGGGCTAGCGTCGCCGCGAGAGGAGCATTGATGGACAAGTTGCGGGAACCCTTGGGAGAATGCAGCCTCCCCGCCGCACTGGAGACAATGGGCGAGCGTTGGGCGTTCCTGATCCTGCGGGCGGCGTTCAACGGGTTGCGCCACTTCGAGGAATTTCAGTCCGAGTTGGGGATTGCGCGCAACATCCTTGCCAGCAGGCTGGGGCGCTTTGTCGATCATGGGATCATGGAGCGTCAGTCCCTCGTCGAGGACCGTCGCAAGATCGCTTACTGCCTGACGGACAAGGGCTATGCGCTACTGCCGACCATGGTCGCGTTGCGGCAATGGGGCGAGCGCTGGGAAACGGGCTGCCCTGCCTTTCCGATCTTGGTTGACGCGCGCGACAATCGGCCGATCCAGCAGGTCGCCGTCCTGAGCCATGACGGCCGTGTGCTCGGGAAAGATGATCTTCACTGGGCGCAGCCCGGCGAGGTCGGCCATGAAGATCGTGACGCGGCGGAATAGGCGGGCTTAAACCACGCCGGCATGGCGAAAGCGGCGGCGGACGGATCCGCCGCCACGACAGGTTAGATGAACAATTCGGCGAGAAAGTCGCTCATCGCCTTCCAGCTGCGGCGATCCGCGCGTTCTTCATAGGCAACGCCGGGAGCGGCTGGCTTGACCAGTTCTGCATCGGTGAATGCGTGGCCTGCATTACCATAGGCGTGGATCTGCCAGTCAGCCTTCGCTTCGGTGAGCTCACGACCCAGGGCGACCATCTGATCCGGTGTTGCTAAAGGATCTTCCCAGCCGTGGCAGACGAGCAGCTTTGCCGTGATAGAGGATACGTTGGCATAGTCGGGTCGATCATAGACGCCGTGAAAGCTTACCCCACCCAAGATAGGCAGCCCACTGCGCGCCATATCCAGCACGCACTTGCCCCCGAAGCAGAAGCCGATTGCGGCGACTTTGGTGGGGTCCACCGCGGAAAAACCCCGCAACGCCTCGAGCGACGCAGATAGACGATCGCGCAGCAACGCGCGGTCGGCGTTCAGCATGTCCATATACTCGGGAACGTTCTCGCTCTCGCGTGTCTTGCGCTTCCCCTGGCCGTAAACATCACAGGCGAGGGCGACGTAGCCGAGTTTCGCAAGATCCTCAGCCTTCCTGTTGTCCGACTCCTTCTGGCCCAGGATGTTGGGGCACACGAGCACGCCCGGACGCGGTGTTTCCACCTCGTCTTCCCAGGCGATAACGCCTTCGAACGGGCCGCCCGGACCGTCATAAACCAGGGTCTGCCGGACGATCGCCATTGCACTCTCCTCTCAAAGGTTGCCCTTCAGCTTGTCGAAGGGCTCTCCTTCTCTCTATCAGCGCGGCAACAATGGAAAAGCCAGCGCGTCGTGAACAAAGGCGCGAACGGGAGAAATGAGACACATGCCCAAGCTCGTCCTGATCCGCCACGGCCAGTCCGCATGGAACCTTGAGAACCGCTTCACCGGCTGGTGGGACGTGGATGTGACGGAGAAAGGCGCCGCCGAAGCCAAAGCGGCGGGCGAGCTGATGGCAGCAAAGGGTCTCGACTTTGACCTGACCTTTACCTCGCTTCAGACGCGGGCGATCAAGACGTTGAACATTGCGTTGGAGGCAATGGGCCGTCTTTGGCTGCCGACGGAAAAGCACTGGCGCCTCAACGAGCGCCATTATGGCGGTCTCACTGGTCTCGACAAAGCGGAGACCGCGGCCAAGCATGGCGACGAGCAGGTGCATATCTGGCGCCGCAGCTTTGACATCCCGCCGCCGGCGGCCGAAGCGGGCAGTGCCTATGACCTGACCAACGATCGCCGCTACGCCGGCATCGACATTCCGGCGACGGAAAGCCTCAAGGACACCATCGCGCGGGTTTTACCCTATTGGGAGGAGCGGATCGCACCTGCGCTGAAGGACGAGCAGCGGGTGCTGATCTCCGCCCATGGCAATTCGCTCCGTGCGCTCGTGAAGCATCTGTCGAACATTCCGGACGACGAGATCACCAGCTTGGAGATCCCGACCGGGCAGCCGATCGTCTATGAGCTCGACGATCAGCTGGCAGCCACCGATCGCTACTACCTCAGCGAACGCTAATCGACAGAAGGATCGCCGCATTGACTGAAAACGCCGCGCGCGGCGGTCTGCTGCTTGGCCTTGGTGCCTATGCGATGTGGGGCGTCTTGCCGCTCTATTTCCGCCTGCTTGCGGCGGTTCCAGCGATCGAGGTGCTGGCGCACCGGGTGATCTGGTCGCTGGTGCTCCTCGTCGGCGTCGTCAGCGTCATGGGGCGCTGGCGAGCGGTTCGGGCGGCCATTAACCCGCGCACTCTCGCGATGCTGGTTGCCAGTGCAGCGCTGATCGGGATCAACTGGCTGATCTATATCTGGGCGGTCAACAACGGGCACACCTTGGCGGGCAGCCTCGGCTATTTCATCAACCCGCTGCTGAACGTCGCATTAGGCGTGGTGGTGCTCGGCGAGCGACTGCGTAAGTGGCAGGGCGTTGCCATCGCGCTTGCTAGCGTGGGCGTGCTGGCGATGGCCTTTGTTGCGCTCGATACCTTGTGGATCTCGCTCTCTCTCGCGGTGAGTTTCGGCCTGTACGGGCTCGTGCGCAAGGTCGTGGCGATCGACTCGCTGGGCGGGCTCCTGATCGAGACGCTGCTCCTCGCTCCGCTTTCGCTCGGCTATGTCGCGGTTGTCGGAAGTGCAGGCAGTGGCGCGATGGGTGCCGCCCGGTCGACGGAAGTGCTTCTCGTTCTGCTGGGTGCGTTAACTGCGCTGCCGTTGCTGATGTTCGCCGCGGCCGCGCGGCGGCTTCCCTATTCCACATTGGCGCTGCTTCAATATGTCGCGCCGACTCTTCAGTTCATTGTCGCCGTAGCGATCTTTGGGGAGCCCCTGCGGCCGCTGCACCTGCTGGTCTTTTCGCTGATCTGGACGGGGTGCGCGATTTTCGCCTGGGATAGTGTCCGGGGCGCTCGGGCGCGTCGTCTCGCTTTGGAGCCGTAACGGGATCTGCACGTTCGATCACCGGGCCGGACATGCTATGTGATGCGGTGATACAAGCTACGGAGGTTACGATATGAGCCGGTCGCAATCCGATGTGATCCGCCACCATCTGGTATTCGCCAACCCGAACCGTGGCAGTTTCGATGGCCAGATCGTGGACGCTTATGTGGAGGCGGCTGAGCGCCATGGGCAGAAGGTGATCGTCCGTGATCTGTACGCCATGGGTTTCGACCCTGTGCTGCGTGATGAGGAGCGGCCACTACACGGAAATGGCGAGATCTCGTCCGACGTCGCAGCCGAGCTGGAGCTGCTTCAGACGGCGCAGATCCTTGTGCTAGTCTACCCGATCTGGTTCGCTCTGCCGCCGGCCATCATGAAGGGTTATGTCGACCGGGTGCTCGGCTCCGGGTACAGTTTTCGCGACGTTCAGCAGCAGTCCGGCCACCCGGCGCTGAGGGGAAAGCCGCTTCTGTCATTCAGCACGTCGGGCACGTCATTGTCATGGCTGCACGAAAAGGGGCAGGTCGGCTCGCTGCGCGAAATTTTCGACGCCTATCTGTGGCAGGGGTTCGGCATGCAGCAAGCCGAGCACATCAGGATCGATTCCGTCGTACCGGATATGAAGGCCGATTACGCCGCGCAGCAGCTTGATCGAGTCCGCGCAACGGCCGAACGAACCTGTGCGATGTTGTTGAGCGCGCGGCATTCGCAGCGAACGGATGCAGTGATGTCCCGAACCGGGGACTAATCCCACCCCGCTTGATCTGCGCGCTTGTTGGCGCTCAAGCGGCGAAAAGCTCGAGCTGCTTCTTCTTCGGCGCGACGAGCGGCTTCAACTCTGCCTTGTCGGTCAAGGCGACGGGGCGCCAATCCTCCGTGACGATGAACGGGCGAATCTTCGCTATCGAAACAGTGAGCCGCGCCACGTCCTCCAGTCGCAAGCGGCGCCAACGCCGGCTGGTGAGGATATTGGCCACCGCCTTCGTGCCGAGACCGGGGACACGAAGCAGAAGTTCGCGCGGCGCCCGGTTCACGTCCACCGGGAAGCTATCGCGAAACTTCAGCGCCCAGGCGAGCTTGGGATCTATATCGAGCGGCAGCATACCGGTGGCTTCATCCGCGGCCGCGACTACTTCGTTCGGTTGGAAGCCGTAGAAACGCATCAGCCAGTCCGACTGATACAGACGATGCTCGCGCATCAACGGTGGTCGTTGAAGAGGTAACACGGCTGAAGCATCGGGAATCGGGCTGAAGGCCGAATAATATACCCGGCGCAGGTCAAACCTGTTGTAGAGCGTTGCCGCCTTGGTGACGATATCACCATCGGTCGCCGCATCCGCGCCAACAATCATCTGCGTCGACTGCCCTGCCGGCGCAAAGCTGGGGGCGGATTTGTAGCGGGATTTCGCGTCCTTGGTATCCAGAATTGACGACTTCATGTCGCCCATCGCACCCTCGATGCGACCACCGTCCTTTTCGGGAGCGAGCCGCTTCAACCCGCTTTCCGTCGGCAATTCGACATTGATAGAGACGCGATCGGCATACAGCCCTGCCTGATGGATCAGCTCGGGATCAGCGTCGGGGATGGTCTTCAGGTGGATGTAGCCGCGGAAATGATGATCCTCGCGCAGCGATCGCGCCACCTCCACGATTTGCTCCATCGTGTAGTTGGATGAGCGAATGATTCCGGAGGAAAGGAACAGTCCTTCGATATAGTTGCGACGATAAAAAGCGAGGGTGAGATTCACGACCTCCTGCGCGGTGAAGCGCGCACGCCGAACATTGGAGCTCTTCCGATTGATGCAATAATGGCAGTCGAAAATGCAGCTGTTGGTCAGCAAAACCTTCAGCAAGCTGATGCAGCGGCCATCCGGGGCATAGGCGTGGCAAATGCCCATCCCCTCTGTGGAGCCCAGCCCCTTGCCATCGCTGGAGTTGCGCTTTGCCGTTCCGGACGATGCACAGGAAGCGTCATATTTTGCCGCATCCGCAAGGATTTCCAGCTTCTGTCGAACGTCGAGCTGCGCCATTCGTTCTACATAAGTTCTCGTTGGGCGCTTGTCGACCTCGTGCGGCGCGCAAGCTATCGACGCAAGGATGGGGACATCGCGTGTTGATCGGCTTGGACCTTATATTCTGCTCGCCCTGACGTGCGCCGCCGGGTGGTTGTTCAAGGCTCATTGTGGCGCGACATGGACCGGCGACGAGCAGTATCTGACCGGCTGCTATTCGGATGCGCTGCCGTTCTGGGGATTGCGAGGCGTAGCCGCGGGCCAACTGCCGTACGTCGAGTCCAGGATCGAGTATCCGGTGCTCACCGGTGCACTGATCTGGCTTGAAGGTCTGGCAGCGCGCACGTTGGCTGGCCCTCGGGCCGACGCGGCTGATTTCCTGCTGGTCGTGTCCATCGTCAATGCAGCTTTCGCCTTTGCAGTGATGAGAATGATGGAGCGCGCGGGCTTGCCGCTGCTGCGGCGCTGGTGCTGGGCCGCCGCGCCGCCACTGATCCTGTACCTTGGGCATAACTGGGACATGCTGGCGGTTGCTCTTGCCATGGCCGCCATCCTCGCTGCTCGGCGCGGTGAGCCGGCGGCAGCAGCCGCGCTGGCGGCGATTGGCACCGCCGCCAAACTTTTCCCCATCTTGTTACTGCCGCTGCTCGGCCTCAGCGCGCTGTTCCAGCGGAACCGTAGTTGGACAGCACGATTTCGCAGCGCCGGTGGGCTGGCGCTTGTTGCAGTCGTCTTCTGGGGCGCGCTGAATGCCCCGCTCGCGGCTCGCGCATTCGAGAACTGGGCCGAATTCTACACATTCAGCCGCGAACGAAGTGGCACCGCTGCATCCGTCTGGGAAATTCTAGCGGTACAAGGATGGTGGAACACGGACCTGGCGACGCGAAACCTCTGGTCGTTTCTGATCTTCGCTGGCGGGGCAGGAGCGATCGTCGCGTTCGGCTGGCCACGGCATCGCGATCACCTCTGGGCCTTGTTCACGCCCGTGCTCGCGTGGTTTCTTCTCACCAACAAAGTCTATTCGCCGCAATTCGACCTTTGGCTCTATCCCTTCCTCCTGTTGACGAGCCGCCGGCTGTGGCCGATCGCCTGGTTCGCGCTCGGGGACGTAGGCGCTTACTGGGCGGAGTTCTGGTTCTTTGCTTCTTTGGGCGGGGGCGGACCGGGCGTGACCCAAATGCATATCGCCTGGGCAGCCGCATTTCGGGCGGCGGCGTTGCTCTGGATAATTGTTGATATTGTACGGGGCCGTGCGCCCGATTGGGTGATGACGAGAGCTCGGCAGGAAGCTCGCAATATCGGGTCAGTTCATCTGAAGCGATGAGGTGGCATCATCACCCATGCGGGTCAGAACTTCGCTCCATCCACCTTCTCGATCGTCAAAGAATCGAGATCGATGGTCGGAACGCAGCGCAGGTTGATCGCCGCCATCGCGGTTCCGCCCGGCGCTGTACCGCTACCAAAGGGCTGGCAACCGCAGGTTGCGCAGAAGCGATGCGCGATCACATGCTTGTTGAAGAAGTACTCGGTTAGCGATTCTGTACCCTGGGTAATCGTCAGCGCCTCCGCGGGTACAAACGACAGCAGAAGTCCCTTCCTGCGGCAATGCGAGCAATTGCAGCTGATCGCTGTCGTGGGCGGTTGGTCATCGACACGAAAGGTGACCTCACCGCAGTGGCAGCTACCCTCAAAAGCCATTTCACTCTCCCGCAACAGCGGTGGATGGTAGCAGTACCGGTCGACACCGCAACAACATGGGGAGGCGGTCGCTCGCCAGGCTGCGGACAATCACTCCGCCGCGAGCAACGTCTCCGCTGCCTGAAGGTCGACCGACACCAATCGGCTGACGCCGCGCTCGATCATGGTGACGCCGAACAGGCGGTGCATGCGGCTCATCGTGACGGCATTGTGGGTGACGATGAGGTAGCGCGTTTCCGTCTCGCGGCTCATGCGATCGAGGAGGTCGCAGAAGCGCTCGATATTGGCGTCGTCGAGCGGAGCGTCGACTTCGTCCAGGACGCAGATCGGCGCGGGATTGGTGAGGAACAGGCCGAAGATGAGCGCCACCGCGGTCAGCGCTTGTTCGCCGCCGGAGAGCAAGGTGAGCGACTGGAGCCGCTTGCCGGGCGGCTGCGCCATGATCTCCAGCCCGGCCTCGAGCGGATCATCCGAATCGACGAGTTCGAGATGCGCCTGGCCGCCGTTGAATAGGGTGGTGAAGAGGCGCCGGAAGTGGCCGTTCACCGCCTCGAACGCGGCAAGCAGGCGCTGGCGGCCTTCGCGATTCAGTGTGCCGATGGAGCCGCGCAGACGATTCACGGCCTGGCCCAGCTCCTCGCGCTCCGCGGCGTTGCCGCTGGCGCCGGCCTCGAGCTCCGCCAGTTCCTGCTCGGCGACGAGATTGACCGGGCCGATCCGCTCCCGATCGCGGATCAGCTTGTCGTGGGCGGCGGCCTCCTCTTGCGGGCTGCGAACGTCGGCAACGGCAAAGCCGACCTTCTCCGGGAGGACCGGGGCGGGGCATTCGAAGCGTTCGCCCGAGACGCGGCCGAACTCGACGCGGCGCAGCTCCTGGTTCTCGGCGCGTGCGATGGCACCGGCGCGCGCCTCACGAACCTCGGCCAGCGTTTCGCCGGCGCGGCGGGCGATTTCCTCGCTTTGCCGTAGCGCGGCCTCGGCGGTGCGTTCGGCGGCGGCCAGTTCCTCGGCGGTACGGCGAGCCGCATCATGCGCAGCATCGGCCACGGCGATGGCGGCGGCGAGTTCGTCGGGGCGCGCGGCGATGGCGGTGGTTTCGGCGGCGATTTCCGCCTCGCGCTTGCCCATGTCGGCAATCCGCCGGGCAGCGTCGCCGGCGCGGGCGCGCCAGCTTTTCACATCGGCCTGTGCGGCGGCGAGGCGGGTGCGGGCGTCCGCCCCGGCGCGCTCGGTGGCGACGCGGGCGGCGCGCGCCTCGGCGACGGCGGCGCGGCGCTGCTCAGCCTCGCGCTGGAGCGTGGTGACGGTGGCGGCGGTGGCGCTGGTATCGGGCAGCGCGGTGAGCGCGGCGGCGGCGGTTTCGTGGTCGCGCGCGGCCTCGTCGCGTTCGGCGGCAGTCCGCGTCGCGCGGGCGTCGAGGTCCGCGCGCAAACCGGCCAGCCGCTCGATCTGGGCGGCGGCGCGGTCCTGCCGGGCGTGCGCGTCGCGCGCGGTAGCATCGGCGCGGGCGAGCTGTTCGCGGGCGGTGCGTGCGGCGGTGCGGGCGGTGGTGATTGACGCTTCCTCGCGGGCGAGATCGGCATCGGCCGTTGTCACGCGCTCGCGGGTGGCGGGGAGCGCTTCGTCGATCGCGGCAAGGCGGTTGAGGCGTTCAAGTCGTTCGGCAGCCGCAGCGCCGCCTTGTTTCGCGACATAGCCGTCCCAGCGGCGGAGCTGGCCGGTGCGGGTGACGAGGCGTTCCCCGGGCGCCAGCGGGCGCTGATCGTCGGTTTCGAGGACGATGATGTGCGCGAGGCGGGGGGCGAGAAGTGGTGGCGCGGTGACGTAGTGGATCAGGCGGTCAGCCGAGGCGCTTGCGCCTCCCTCTGACTGGGCGGCGGCATCTGACCAGTAAGTGCTGGCCTGCTGATCGAGCCCAACCTCCAGATCGTCGCCCAAGGCTGCCGCGAGGGCGCGTTCGTAGCCGGGCGCGGCGCGGACGTGATCAAGCAGGCGGTCGCGGCCCTTGCGCTCAGTGGCGCGGCGGAGCGCGGCAGCCTCGCTGTCGAGCGCGGCGAGATCGGCGCGCGCGGCGGCGCGGGTGGCTTGCGCTGCGTCTCGCGCGGTGAGCGCGGTGCGTTCAGCCGCTTCCGCCTCAGCCTGCGCGATGCGGGCGGTTTCGGCCTGCTGGAGAGCGGCGGCGAGTGTGGCGGCGGCGGTGTCGCGATCATGCTCGATCGGGGCGGCGTCGCCTAGCGCGGCGAGCTGCTGCGCGACCTGTGCCACCTCGCGATTGGCGCGGTCGAGGCGAGTGCGGGCGGCGGTGACGGCGGCCTGGGCGACGCGGGCGTCGGCAGCCTCGGCGGCCTGGCGGGCGAGTGCCTGGGCAAGTGCGACTTCGGCGTCGCGGGCTAGGCGCTCGGCCTCGGCGAGGGCGGCCTCGCGCAGCGGCAGGTCGGTCGCGGCACTGGCGATGGCGGCTTCCAGCGCCTTGCGCTCGGCATCGAGCCGGGCGAGCGCTTCAGCGGCGTCGTTGGCGAGGGCGCCCTCGCGCGTGCGATCGTCGGCGATGCGCGCAGTGGCTTGCGCCAGTTCGGCGAGGCGGCGGCGGGTGGCCTGCTCCTCGGCGCGAAGGGTGGCGAGCTGGTGGGCGATCTCGCTGCTTTGATCGCGCGCGACGAGGGCGGCGGCGCGTGCGGTGGCGAGCGTTTCGGTGGCCTGTGCCTGCGCGGTCGCGGCCTGTTGCTGGAGAAGATTGGCCGCGGTCACGCGTGCCTCGGCCGCCGCGGCCTCTGCCTTGGCCAGATCGGCAGCGGCGGCTGCTTCGCGCCAACGGGCGAAGATCATCCGTGCCTCGGCGAGCCGGATCTGGGTGGAGAGGAGGCGGTATTTTTCCGCCTGGCGCGCCTGACGGCGGAGCGCGGCGGCGCGTGCCTCCTGATCGGCGATGACTTCGTCGAGCCGCAGCAGATTGGCCTCGGTGGCGCGCAATTTCTGCTCGGCGTCGCGGCGGCGGACGTGCAGGCCCGCGATGCCGGCGGCTTCCTCCAGCATCGCGCGGCGGTCGGTCGGCTTGGCGGCGATCACCGCGCTGATCCGCCCCTGACTGACGAGGGCGGGCGAGTGCGCGCCGGTCGCCGCGTCGGCGAACAGCAGCGACACGTCCTTGGCGCGCACGTCCTTGCCGTCGATGCGATAGGCGCTGCCGGCGCCGCGTTCGATGCGGCGGACGATCTCGGTCTCCGCGCCGTTCACCTCGGCGAGGAGCGACACCTCGGCAAAATCGCGCGGGGGGCGGGTGGCGGTGCCGGCGAAGATCACGTCTTCCATGCCGGCGCCGCGCATCGATTTCGCGCTGTTCTCGCCCATCGTCCAGCGCAGCGCCTCGAGCAGATTGGACTTGCCGCAGCCGTTGGGCCCGACGACGCCGGTCAGCCCCGGCTCGATCCTGAGATCGGCCGGATCGACGAAGCTCTTGAAGCCGGAAAGGCGCAGCCGCTTGATCTGCACAGTCGCGCAGTCTTGGCGCGATCAGCAGGCGTTGCGCAAGGGGGCGTCAGTTGCGCTGTGCGACCAGCCCGCGCGCGATGACCTGCGCCTGGATTTCCGCTGCGCCTTCAAAGATGTTGAGGATGCGCGCGTCGCACAGGATGCGGCTGATCTCGAACTCCAGCGCATAGCCGTTGCCGCCGTGGATCTGAAGGCTGGCGTCGGCATTGCTCCACGCGGCGCGGGCGGCGAGCAGCTTCGCCATGCCGGCCTCGATATCGCAGCGCTTGCCCGAGTCCTTGGCGCGCGCGGCGGCATAGGTGAGTTCGCGCGCGGCGATGAGATCGACGAGGCTCATCGCCAGTTTGTCGGCGACGCGCGGGAAGTGGATGATCGCGCGGCCGAACTGCTGGCGGTCGAGCGCGTAGGAAAGGCCGAGTTCCAGCGCGCGGCGGGCGACGCCGACGGCGCGGGCGGCGGTCTGGATCCGGGCGCCCTCGAAGGTGCGCATCAGCTGCTTGAAGCCCTGACCCTCCTCGCCGCCGAGCAGGGCGTCGGCGGGGGCGGCCATGCCGTCGAAGGAGAGCGCATATTCGCGCATCCCGCGATAGCCGAGCACCTCGATCTCGCTGCCCGACATGCCCGGCGCAGGGAAGGGATCGTCCTCGGTGCCGCGCGGCTTGGGGACGAGCAGCATCGAGAGGCCGGCATAGCCCTTCGCATCCGGCAAGGTGCGGGCGAGCAGGGTCATGAGGTCGGAGCGGCTGGCGTGGGTGATCCACGTCTTGGCGCCGTCGATGCGCCAGGCGTCGCCATCCCCATCAGTAGCGGCGCGGCGCGCGCGGGTCTGGAGCGAGCCGAGGTCGCTGCCGACATCGGGTTCGGTGAAGACGGCGGTGGGGAGCACCTCGCCGCTGGCGATGCGCGGGAGCCACTCGGCCTTTTGCGCTTCGGTGCCCGAGCCGGCGATGAGTTCGCCGGCGATTTCGGAGCGGGTGCCGAGCGAGCCGGCGCCGATCCAGCCGCGCGACAATTCCTCGGTGACGATGCACATGACGAGCTTCGACAGGCCGAGGCCGCCGTGAGTCTCGGGGATGCAGACGCCAAAGGTGCCGAGCTGCGCCATGCGCGCGACGGTAGCGTCGGGGATCAGATCGTTGGCGAGGTGCCAGCCGTGCGCGTGGGGCAGGATCTCGGCATCGGTGAAGCGGCGGAACTGGTCGCGGATCGCGTCCAGCTCGGCATCGTGGAGCGTTTCGCTCGGCCATTCGCCGGCGGCGAGCCGGTCGACCAGTGCGCGGCGATCAGCGGCGGCGTCATGATCGAGGAGGTCGGCGCAAGTGCTCGCCAGCGTGCGGGCGGCGGCGGCGAGGCCGAGGTCGGCGGGGCGGAACAGCTCGTTCTGGCCCATCGGCAGGCCACCGACGAGCTGCGCGATGCTCTCCTGAAAGGCGAGGCGAGCGACGAGGGCGTTGATCTCACCGGCGTTGCGATCGGACCAGTCGGCCACCGCCTCCAGCGCGGCGACGGTGGTGGCGACCCAGGCGAAGCCGTGCGCCGCGCGCTGCTCGGTGTCGATCGGCGCGGCGTCGAGCCGGGCCGCGAGGGCGGCACGGGCGTCGTCGCGATAGCGTTGCGCCGCCGCCAGTGCCTGCCCAAGCGCGCTCATGCGCGCGCCCCCATCGAAAGCCGCAGCATCAGGCGCGCTCGAACACTGCGGCGATGCCCTGGCCGCCGCCGATGCACATCGTCTCCAGGCCATAGCGGCCGTCGCGGCGGACGAGCTCGCGCGTCAGATTGGCGAGGATGCGACCGCCGGTCGCGCCGATCGGGTGGCCGAGCGAAATGCCCGAGCCGTTGACGTTGAGGATCTCGTTGCGGCTGTCGTCCTTGCTCCAGCCCCAGCCCTTGAGCACGGCGAGCACCTGCGGCGCGAATGCCTCGTTCAGCTCGACGAGATCGATGTCGTCCCAGCCGAGGCCGTTGCGGGCGAACAGGCGCTCGACCGCAGGGACCGGGCCGATGCCCATGCGTGAAGGATCGCAGCCGGCGGCGGCCCAGCTGTGGAACCAGGCGATCGGCTCCAGACCCAGCTCCTCCAGCTTGTCCTCGGCGACGACGAGGCAGGCGGCGGCGGCGTCATTCTGCTGGCTGGCGTTGCCGGCGGTGACGACGCCGCCCTCGAGCGGGCGCAGACGCCCAAGCGAGTCCATCGTCGCGTCGGGGCGGAAGCCCTCGTCGCGATCGAAGACGATCGGATCGCCCTTCTTCTGCGGCACCGAGACGGGGACGAGCTCGTCGGCGAACAGGCCCTGTTCCCACGCGGCGGTGGCACGCTGGTGCGAGCGGACGGCGTAGGCATCGGCCTCCTCGCGGGTGATGTCGTAATCCTTGGCGAGATTTTCGGCGGTCTCGATCATGCCGCTGATGACGCCGAACCGCTCCACAGGCTGCGACATGAGGCGGCCGCGGGTCAGGCGATCGTGGATCGTGAGGTTGCCCGCGCGCACGCCCTTGCGGATGTCGGTGGTGTAATGTTCGACGTTGGACATGCTTTCGCAGCCGCCGGCGACGACCACGTCGCTGACGCCGGTCTGCACCATCATCGCGGCGTCGATCACGGCCTGAAGACCCGAGCCGCAGCGGCGGTCGAGCTGATAGCCCGGCACCTCGATCGGCAGGCCGGCGGCGAGCCATGCCCAGTGGCCGATCGCGGGCGCCTCGCCATTGCCGTACCCTTGCGCGAACACGACGTCGTCGACGCGGGCAGGATCGATCTTGGTGCGCTCCATCAGCGCCTTCAGGATCGTGGCGCCAAGCTGGCCCGCGGTCAGCGAGGAGAGGCTGCCACCGAACTTGCCGACGGCGGTGCGGATCGGGGCGACGATGGCGGCGCGGCGGAGGGTCATTGTGTCAGCTCCTGCTTGGCGGGAGCGAACTGGACGAACAACCGGCCGTCCGTGGGGACGATCCATCTCGCCTGTGAGCCCGCTCTCCTTGTCGCCATCCGGTTAAAGGATGCGGGCCCCGGTTTCAATCATCGGCAAGAAGATTCAGCGGGCTGAAAAATCCTGCCAACAGGCGATGCTTATTCGGCGGCGACTTTCGTCGCGTCAGCAGCGGCCTCGATCTCCGCTGCCTTGGCTTCGACCAGCCGGACGATGTGGTCGATCATCCCTTCGTCCTGAACGACATGGTCGGTCACGCCGGAGAGATAGACCATGTGCTTGCCGTTGCCGCCGCCGGTAAGGCCGATGTCGGTCTCGCGCGCCTCGCCCGGGCCATTGACGACGCAGCCGAGGACGGAGAGCGACATGGGGGTGCGGATGTGCTGAAGCCGTTCCTCCAGCGTCTGCACGGTGCGGATCACGTCGAAGCCCTGACGCGCGCAGCTGGGGCAGCTGACCACGCGCACGCCGCGGTTGCGGATGCCGAGGGCCTTCAGGATCTCGAATCCGACGCGGACCTCCTCCTCCGGCTCGGCCGAGAGCGAGACGCGGATCGTGTCGCCGATGCCGTACCAGAGGAGCGATCCGATGCCGATCGCGCTCTTCACCGTGCCGCCGACGAAGCCGCCCGCCTCGGTGATGCCGAGGTGCAGCGGGCAATCGACCGCCTCGGCGAGCTGCTGATAGGCGGCGACGGCGAGGAACACGTCCGATGCCTTCACCGCGACCTTGAATTCGTGGAAGTCGCGGTCCTGCAGCAGCTTGATGTGATCGAGCGCGCTTTCGACCAAAGCCTCGGGGCAGGGCTCGCCGTATTTCTCGAGCAGGTCCTTTTCGAGGCTGCCGGCGTTGACGCCGATACGGATCGCGCAGCCGTTCGCTTTGGCGGCGTTGACCACCTCGTTGACGCGATCGGCGGAGCCGATGTTGCCCGGGTTGATGCGCAGGCACGCCGCGCCAGCATCCGCCGCCTCGAGCGCGCGCTTATAGTGGAAATGGATGTCGGCGACGATCGGCACGCGCGCCGCGCGCACGATCTGCTTCAGCGCGGCGGTGGATTCGACGTCGGGGCAGCTGACGCGGATGATGTCGACGCCGGCGTCCTCGCAGCGGCGGATCTGGTCAATCGTGGCACGCGCATCGTCGGTCGGCGTATTGGTCATCGTCTGAACGGTGACGGGCGCATCGCCACCCACGGGCACGTTGCCGACCATGATCTGGCGGCTCGCACGGCGGTGAATATCACGCCAGGGGCGTAGGGACATCGAAGGGCTTCCTATCGGCTTTGGCGGCGATATAGCGCTTCGCACACATAAACGAAACGTGGGGCAGGACGATGACGCTTTCGCTGTACGACGCGGTAATTCCGTCGAACATTCAGATCCTGGGCGCGATCGATCGCCTGCTGGACAAGGCGGAAGCGTTTGCGGCCGAAAAGGGCATGACCGCCGCCGAGCTGATCGACGCGCGCCTGGCGCCCGACATGCTGCCGTTCGGTTATCAGGTGAAATCGGTGGCGGAACATTCGATCGGCGGGATCGAGGGCGTGCGCGGGGGCAATTTCTCGCCCAGCATGGCGGCGTGGCCGACCGACTTTGCCGGGCTGCACGAGCGGGTGCGCGGTGCGATTGCCGCATTGGAGGCCGTCGACCGTGCCGAGTTCGACACGCTGGCGGACCGCGATACGCAATTCTCGATGGGCGAGCTGCGCATGCCGTTCACCGGCGCGCAGTTCCTGCTCTCCTTCTCGCAACCGAACTTCTATTTCCATGCCACCACGGCTTATGGGATCCTGCGATCGCTCGGGATGAAGATCGGCAAGCGCGACTTCCTGGGCGCGTTGCGGATGAAGCGCTAATCCGCGCGATCTATCCGTAGTCGCCGCTAGCGGGTAGTCAGCGCGCGATGCAGCGGCACTATGGCCTCGACTGGCTTCGGATCGGGGCGTTCGCGATCCTGATCCTTTATCACATCGGCATGGTGTTCGTGCCGTGGGGCTTCCACGCGAAGCTCGCGGCCGAACAATGGGTGACGGTGCCGATGATGCTGTCCAATCCGTGGCGATTGTCGCTGTTGTTCCTTGTCTCGGGCTATGCCAGCCGGGCGCTGTTCGTGCGCCATACCGGGCCGTGGCCGTTCATGCGCAACCGCACCGCGCGGCTGCTGATCCCGCTCGTGTTCGGCATGGCAGTGATCGTGCCGCCACAGCCGTGGGTCGAGCTGGTGACGCAGCATGGCTATGCTGCTGGCTTCTTCGCGTTCTGGTCGGGCGATTATCTGGCGTTCGGCCGCCTGGACGGGCTGTTCCTGCCGACATGGAACCACCTGTGGTTCGTCGCTTACCTGTGGGTCTATACGCTTGCCTTTACCGCCGTGCTGACGGTTACGCCGGGCGGCGTGCGGGCGCGGGCACAGCGCGTGTTCGAGCGGCTGTTCGGCGGGGCTGGCGCGCTGATCCTGCCAACGGCGTGGCTGATGCTGGTCAGCGGCGTCCTGTTCCCCGGCGCGCGCGAAACGCATGAGATGGTCGGCGATTGGGTGGCACACGCCACCTACTTTCCGATGTTCGTGCTCGGCTATGCCATGGCGGGCAGCGAGCGAATGATCGCGACCTTTGCGCGTTGGTGGAAAGTAACGGCGATCCTCGCTTTGCTGGCGTTTCTGACCGTGGCGGCAATCCAGATCGTCTTTGCCGGCTATCGCGTCACACCGCGGCCGTTCGGCACGATCTTCAGCCTGGCGCGCGGCGTGCAGGGCTGGATGACGATCGCGGCGCTGATCGGGATCGCCGAAACCTTCTGGAACCGCGACCATCGCTGGCGACCGATGCTGACGGAGGCCGTGTTTCCCTTTTACATCATCCACCAGACGATCATCGTGGTGGTGGCCTATTGGCTGCTGCACGCCGGGCTGCCGCTTGGGCTCGATTTCCTGATCCTGGTGGCGGCGACGGTGGCGGGATGCTGGGCCTTTTACCTCGGCGGCCGCCGCATTCCCTGGCTCCGCCCGCTGATCGGCCTGCGTCTGCACCGCCCACGCGCCGATATTCCCGATTCACGCCCGGCCATTGTTTGAAAAAGAGAAGAAGAAGGGATTTCATGCGCCTGTTTCTGCCTGTTCTCGCCGCCTTGCTGGCCACCCCGGTTACCGCTCAGCAGGCGCCCCGCTGGTCGCTCGCGATCCACGGCGGCGCCGGGGTGATCGAGCGTGACAAGCTCTCGCCCGAGCAGGACAAGGCGATCCGCGCCGCGCTGAACCAGGCCCTGAAGGCGGGTTCGGCCGTGCTGGACAAGGGCGGCAGCGCCCTGGATGCGGTTGAGGCGGCGATCCACGTCCTGGAGGATGATCCGCACTTCAACGCCGGTCGCGGCGCGGTGTTTACCTGGGATGGCCGCAACGAGCTGGACGCGGCGATCATGGATGGCCGCACCCGCGCCGCGGGCGCCGTGGCCGGCGTCACCACCACCCGCCACCCCGTCAGCCTTGCCCGTGCGGTGATGGAAAAGAGCGATCACGTCTTCCTGGGCGGGGCAGGTGCCGACGCCTTCTCCCGCGCCCAGAAGCTGGAACAGGCGGACCCCAGCTGGTTTGCAACGCCAGAGCGTCGGCAGCAGCTGGAGACGCTGAAGGCCAAGAAGCTGTCAGCCATCGACGTCGATCGCAAATATGGCACCGTCGGCGCCGTGGCGCGCGACGCGAACGGCCATGTCGCGGCGGCGACGTCGACCGGCGGCGTGACGGGCAAGCGCTGGGGCCGGATCGGTGACGCGCCAGTGATTGGGGCCGGCACCTATGCCGATGACCGTGCCTGCGCCGTTTCCGCGACGGGGGCAGGGGAGTATTTCATCCGCGAGGGCGTGGCGCACGAGATCTGTGCCAGGATCCGCTTCAAGGGCGAGAGCCCGCAGGTCGCCGCCGATGCGGTGATGGCGGAGGTTCAGGGACTGGGCGGCGACGGCGGGGTGATCGTCAACACGCCGTCCGGCGTCACGGCCTGGAGCTACAACACCCCCGGCATGTACCGCGGACGGGTAAGCGCCGGCAGCGCCCCGACGGTCGCGATCTACCGCGACGAGCCGTAGGAGGTACGCCCCTCCCCCACGCAGCGGCGGAGGCCCCGTTGCGTGGGGGGGGAGGGGCCACGCAAGAGCGGAGGTCAGTGGCCGCAACGTCGGCCGCCAGGCGATGACGTGCTACCCAAGCGCGGTTAACTGGAAATCGATGTTTGGATCAGCGCTTGTGCAGCGCGTTGCCCCGAAAGCCCCTTCAACGTCAGCAGCGTAGGCGTGGGTCGATAGCGGCGGACGATCTCCTCCGCCCGCTTCTTATCGCCGGGCGATAGCTGCTGTTCAAAGCGGCTGAGCCACGCCTCCTGCTGTGCGTCAGGTTCTGACCGAGACAGGAAGAGCCGAAAATACGCTGCTGTTTTTGCAGGATCGGGCGTGATTCCCGATGTCCCGTTGTACACTGATGCGAGTGTCAGCAGGCTTTCGGTCCATCCTTGCGACGCAGACTTTTCGAGCCAAGCGAGGCCCTCCGCCATATTGCCGCGGCGTGCATAGAGGATGCCTACGTCCTGTTCGGCCAGAGCATATCCTGCCTTTGCAGCGACCAGCTTGTATTCAAGCGCTTTCTCTTCGTCGAAGGAGACCAGTCCTGCCCCTTGTCCGTCGTAATAGCAGCCGATTTTATAGGACGCCAATGGATCACCCAGAGCCGCAGCCTTCCTGAAGGCGGCGAGTGCCTTGTTGAGATCTTTGGCGGCACCCGACCCGGTGTGGTATGCCATTCCCAGGTGGTAGATCGCCTCTGGGTTATCGGTCTTTGCAAGCCGTTCCAGCGACGGGAGCAACCCCGCCTCTTGTGCGTGCCCCGCGGTTGCCATCAAGGCAACTGCCGTCACCGACGCCGCGATCAGTCGCATACTCCTCCCTGCACGATACAGAATGACCGCGTCTTCTCACTTGCTTTCGCCAGGGCGACTTATTGTGCGCGGCGGCAAGAAGTGCCCGGATCAGACCGGGCCTCAGGTTGTTCATTCGCGGAAGGCACGTTCCGACAGGCGGGTGATCGGCGTCAGGATGTACTGCAACACCGTGCGCGGATCGCCGAGCAGGTTTACCTCCGCCGTCATGCCGGTGCCGATCGGCAGCAGCTTGTTCGTCCGCCGATCCAGCAGGCCCTTGGTGTCGGTGCGGACGTAGACGTTGTAGTAGCTCACCTGAGCCCGCTCATCGACAATCGCGTCTGGCGAGATCGATTCCACTTTCCCGTCGATCCAGCCGTAGATGGAGCTGTCATAGGCGGTGATGTTGATCCGCGCATGCTGGCCGGTTCGCACGCGGGCGATATCTTCGGGCCGGATGCGTGCTTCGATCAGCAGCGTGTCGCGTGAGGGCGAGATTTCGGCAAGCGGCGCCCCCGGGGAAACGGCGGCGCCGACGGTTGTCACCAGCACGCGGTTGATCCGCCCGGCGAGCGGTGCGCGCACGGTGGTGCGTTGTACGCGTGCTGCCAGCGCCGGGATGGTGGAGGCGCGTGCCGCCAGGTCCGCCTGTGCCCGCGCCAACTCGTCCGCGGCACGCGCTCGCCAATCCTGCCGCGCCTGGGCGAGGCTGGCATTGGCCTCTGCCACGCCGGCCTGCGCGCGGGCGAGCGACGCTGCGGCCTGCGCCGCTTCGCTTGCGGCCACGGAGGCGGCGCTGTCGGCCTGCGCCAGGGAAAGGCGTGGCTCGATCCCTTTTTCGACGAGCGGCTTGATCGTGGCGAGCTCGGTAGCCCGCGCCTCGCGCGCGCTTTGCCGGGCACTGAGCGCGGATTGCGCCTCTGCCACTGCGCGGGTGGCCTGCACGCCGCGCGCGCCATAGGCGCCGGTAATGCCGGCCAGTTCCTGCATCCGTGCGGTGTGCAGCGCCTTCTCGATCTCGATCTGCTCAGCCACCGCCGCGTTGATCGGCGCAGGATAGACCGGCTCGCGGCCGAGAACCTCCGCCTTCAGTCGCGCGATCTTGACCTGAAGCGCAGCGGCCTGCGCTTCGCCTGAACTGAGCTCACCCCCGGTCGCCGTGGGATCGAGCCGGACGAGCGGCTGACCGGCCCGCACCACTTGTCCGGTACGGACCAGGATCTCCTGCACGATCCCGCCTTCAAGATTGGACACGGTCTGCAACTGAGAGCTGGCGATCACCCGACCCGGGCCACGCACCGTTCGATCAAGCGTTGCCCAGGACGCCCAGATTATGAAGATGACGAAAAAGGCGAGGATGGCCCAAAGCAGCACGTTGGACGCCTGGCGCGGCTTGATGCGCTCCGCCAAATCCTCGAGCCGCGTCGGTTCGGCTGGTGCCAGGGGGTTTACGGCGCGCGGGGCAGGTGTTTGCGACATGGTTCAGGCCACCTTCGGCCGGGTAAGTTGCTGCATCACCTTGTCGCGCGGGCCGTCCATTGCGATCCGGCCGCGCTCCATCACGATGATCCGCTGCACAAGCTGAAGCAATGGCGGGCGATGAGTGACGAGCACCATGGTGCGACCCTGTACCTCGTTCTGAAGCCGCTCGATCAATCCCTGCTCGGTCTGGGCGTCCATGCTGGCGGAAGGCTCGTCAAACACCAGCATCGGCGGCCGACCGGCGAGTGCCCGCGCAATGGCAATCGACTGGCGCTGACCGCCGGACAGGCCTTCGCCACGATCCGCCAGCTTCAGATCATAGCCGTTGGCGATTTGCCCCATGAACTGGTGCGTGCCTGACAGCGTCGCGGCGCGCAGCAGTTCGGTATCATCGACGCCCGATCGGCCCAGACTGATGTTCTCCCGGACACTGCCGGTCATCAGCACGCTGTCCTGCATCGCCACGCCAATCTGGGCGCGCAGCGTGGCGGGGTCGATCTGCCGCAGGTCGCTGCCATCAACCATCACCAGGCCGTCTTCGGGTGGGTAGAGCCCGAGGATCAGCCGAGTGATCGTCGACTTGCCCGAACCCACGCGGCCCAGAAGCGCCACGCGCTCGCCGGGTTCGATGGTGAAGGACACGCCCTGCAGCGCCGGCTCTGCGGCGCCGGGATAGCGGAAGGTGACGTTCCGGAATTCGATCTTGCCGGAGAGTGATGCGATCTGCAGCGGTTCTCCTGCGGGCCCTTCGCTGGGCTGCTCCATCATCGCGTTGATCTGGCGATAGGCGGTTCGGGTTGCCGAGAGCCGTGCGAGCAACTGAGAGATTTGGGCAAGCGGCGCGATGGCCCGGCCGGCGAGCAAGGAGCAGGCGATCAGGCCGCCCGAGGTCAGCTCACGCGCGGCGATCAGGTTGACCCCGACGATCACCACCGCGGCATAGCTGATCGTGCTTGCCGAGCCGGCGACGGTGATCGCGATGCTGGAAATCAGGCGCTGGCGAAGCGAGGAATCGGATTGTTGCCGGACGGCGCCGAGCCAGCGATCGGTAAGCATCGGCCCGGCGCCTGATGCCTTCACCGTTTCCAGCCCGCCGATCGTTTCAACCAGCACGGACTGTTTGGACAAACCCTCCCGCAGCGTTCGCGCGGTGAGCCGTTCCAGGGCCGGATTGGTCGCCCAGGCGGTCAGCAGCACGACGGGGATGATGACGAGAAGGACGAGCACCACCTTGCCACCGATTGCCCAGATCACCACGACGGTGAGGATCAGGAACGGAAAGTCGACCAGCGCCGTCATGGTGGCGGAGGCGAAGAAGTCGCGCAGCGCTTCCAATTCCCGCATCAAGCCGGCGAGCGCCCCGGTCGACCCTTTCTTGTGGTCAAGCCGGATCGCCAGCAGCTTCCTGAACACGCGATCGCCGACCTGGTGATCGATGTCGGCGCCAGCGATATCCACGAAATACGCACGCAGCATCTTCAGCACGAAGTCAAAGATGACGACAAAGCCAAAGCCGATCGACAAGGCAACCAGGCTCGACATGGCGTTGTTCGGGATGACCCGATCGTAGATGACCATGGAGAACAGCGACGTCACCAGCGCAAAGACGTTGATGAGCACCGCCGCCGCAGCAACCTTGATATAGGTGCGCTTGTTCTCGGCCATCGGCTCGAGCAGCCAGGGCGCGAAGCGGGGCTTGGGATCGGGGACGAGCGTATGGTCGCTCATGGCTGGCGTCCTTGGGATGGATCGGTAATGCCGAGTGTCGGCAGCAACTGGCCCGTCCTGGACAGCAGGACGTAGCGTGATGCGTCGAGTTCAGTGACGGCCTGGAGATAGCCGACCGCCGTTTCGAAATAGCTGTCTTCCGCGCCGATCACATCGAAGAGCGTGCCGGATGCGACACGGAAACGCTCGGCGATCGTGTCGCGCGAACGGCGGCTGGCCAGATAGGTCGATTCCAGAGCGCGGCGCTGCTCCTCCAGCGCCTGTACGTCGGACCAGGCGATTTCCGCGTCGCGCGCCGCTTCGGTGGACACGCGGTTGGCGCGCGCCTCGGCCGAGCGGGCGCGGGCCTGGGCCTGCTGATCGCGCTCCTCAATGCCGCCCCACAGACGCTGACGAAGCGTGAGCCGCGCGCGCACGTCATAGTCGCGCGGGGTTTCGTAAATGCCGTAGCGGCCGGCATCGATGCCCGCGGCAAGGGTCGGCAGCCGATCGGCATGAGCGGCGCGGGCATCGTTGCGAGCGGCCTCCGCCACCGAACGGGCGGAGCGCACCGCCGGCACGTCCACCGCCCGTGCGACCGCCAGATCCTTGCTGACGCTGGCCTGGCCGATGAATGGCGCGCGGGCGAGGCCTGGCGGGGGCGGTGCGCCGGTCAGCGACTGGAATCGCGCGGACGCCTGCGCCTCCAGCCGGCGAAAGCGCGCCAGCCGCGCGTCGGCGGAGGCGATGTAGCTGTCCACACGCGCGATATCGGCCTCTGCCGAGGCGCCACGCCGGATGCGTTCCTGCACCATCACGCGCAATTCACGCTGGCTGGCGGAGAAGGACGTCGAGAGTGCCACCAGCGCGCGATAGGTAAAGACGTCGTACCAGGAAGCGAGCGTCATCAGGGCAACGCGATCCTGCGCGCCAAGGATGTCGGTTTCCGCTGCGCGCAGTCGCTCGCGTGCGGCACCGATCCGCGCATTGGCGCTGCCGCCGTCGAGCAGCAGTTGGTCCACCGTCAGCAATTGATCGGTGCGGCGTCCCGGACGAGACTCCTCGATGATGTTTTCGACATTGTTGCCGAAGTTGCGGGACAGCACCTTGTAGCTGGTGATCGTGACATCAACCGTGGGGCGGCGCGCCGACTTGGCCTCGCCCAGCGCGGCGCTGGCCTGATCACGATTGGCGCTCGCCTCCTCCGCCTCCGGTGCGCGCGCCAGGGTCGCGTTGACGATCTGCTGCAGCGTTTCCACCGGCGCGGTGCGGCGCGTGAGTTCCAGCAGCGGATCATCCTCCGCGCGGATCGCCATCGGATTGCCGCTGTGGCCGGGGAGCAGGGGCGGCGTCTGCGTGCTGGACGAATCCTGTCCAATGGCGGGGAACGCCAGCGTGACGGCCGTCAGAACCGCGGTGGCCGTTCTTGCCCTGCCTCTCCTGATAAACGATGGTAAAATCACAGATCCCCCCCGGGACAAGGGGTGATCTCTATCCGGTCCCGGGGCCGCCGCCAAGTATTGTCGGCGCTCTCAAAAGCATTCACTCTGGACGAGTTATTGCCCGAATGCCCCTGCACGGTACAGGAGAGTGATGGCGACCCGGCGATTTCGGGGATCCATCGGGTTTTCGGTGATCATCGGCTCGCGATCCGCCACCCCTTCAATTCGGTAGAAGCGCTGTTCCGGTATCCCGCCGGCCGCGAGGCGCCGCCGCGTCGCCTCGGCACGCGCAGTGCCCAGCATCCAGTTGTTCATCGCCCGCGGGTCGCCATAGGGCAGGCTGTCGGTATGCCCGCGGATCATGATCGGGTTCTGCGTCGGACGGATCCCTTCCGCGACCATGCCGATCAACGTGGAGGCATCCTTTTCCAGCGCGGTCGTGCCAAGCGCGAACATGGAATAATTCGCGTCATCCACCAGGTCGATGCGCATCCCGTTGGGGGTCATCGTGAAGCGGATGTGCTTGGCGAGCGCCGCCAGTGACTTGCGCTCCCTCAGCTGCCGCTCGACCTGTTCCTTCAGCTTGGCGAAGTTGCGGCGATCCTCGGCCGCGATCGCCTCGGCGCTGCGCAGCGATCCCTTCCTGCCGGTGCCCATCTGCGCGCCGCCGGCACCTTCTGCCTTGGAGACAATGGTCGGCATACGCGAGTTGCCGTCGTTCGGCCCCGTCTTTTCGGTCGACGTGACGGACTGGCCGCCCAGCAACCCGCTGCCGCCGATACCGAGCGACTTGGTGTTGAGAACGGTTGGCGCGAAATAGTCGGCGATGCCCTTGCGCTGTTTTTCCGTGGTGGCGCCGAGCAGCCACATCAGAAGGAA
Organism: Sphingomonas sp. IC-11; assembly: GCF_021043365.1. GTDB lineage: Bacteria > Pseudomonadota > Alphaproteobacteria > Sphingomonadales > Sphingomonadaceae > Sphingomonas. Next base: position 248,966 of record NZ_JAJNDU010000001.1, read on the forward strand.
GAACGCCATCATCGCGGTCACGAAATCGGCATAGGCGACCTTCCACGCGCCGCCGTGATGGCCGCCGTGCCCCTCGATATAGATCTTCTTGACGATGATCTTGGGCGGCTGGTTGCTGCCATGGGGTGCGCGCGCGGCCATGGCTTATTTGCCCCTGAGGCCGTCGAACACCTCGGCAAAGCCGGGCTGGTTGGTGTGGGCGATGCCCGAGCGCGCCGCCTCAATCACCAGCGGCTGCGGATGGCCGTGGAGCGAGGCGATGATGATCTGCTTTACCACATGATAGATAGCGGCATCGGCATCGATCACCTGCTTCAGGCGCGAGGCGAGCGGGCTGACAATGCCGTAGGCGAGCAGCACGCCAAGGAACGTCCCCACCAGCGCGGAGCCGATCATGCCGCCCAGCACCGATGGCGGCTGGTCGATCGAACCCATCGTCTTCACCACGCCGAGCACGGCCGCGACGATGCCAAGCGCCGGCAGGGCGTCGGCAAGCGAGGACAGGGTGGTGTGTGGCCCCTCAACCTCGTGATGGTGGGTCTTGATGGCGTTATCCATCACTTCTTCCACCGCGTGGACGTCGAGCGTGCCGGAGGACACGACCACCAGGCGCAGCGTGTCGGCGATCAGGTTGACCAACGTATGATCGGCCACCAGGCGCGGATATTCGGCAAAGATGGCGGAGGATTTCGGATCCTCGACATGCGGCTCCAGCGCGATCGGGCCTTCCATTCGCAGCATCTTCATCAGCTTTGACACCAGGAAGATGACGTCGAGATAATCCTGCTTCTTGTACTTCGGGCCCTTGAACACCTTGGCGAGGCCGCCGCCCATCGCCTTCAGCTCCTTGCCGGAATTGCCGATGATCAGCGCGCCGGCAGCGGCGCCGCCGATGATCAGCATTTCATGCGGAAGGGCGTGGAGCACCGGACCCAGCGAACCGCCCGTGAAGGCAAAGCCGCCGAAGACCATGGCAATAAGAACAACAAGGCCGATGGCGGCGAACATCTTTATCCCCGGACGCTACGTAAGGTGCTCTCTGTCAAACGACCGGGGGAGCAGATTCTTTATCGGGAAATTGCCCCGCGTGCGCGGCGGTAGTGCGGGTCAGCGCAGATAGTCGAACAGCGACAGGCTCGAGAGCTTCGAGAAGCTCGCCTGCGTCGCCTGAAGGATCGTCATCGTCTTCTGGAGCTGGACGATCGTTTCGGTCGGGTCCGCATCCTCAATGTCTGCCCGCGCGAGTTCACGGTCGTCTGCCGCCGATTTGAGCTGCGCGGCCTGAAGATCGACTCGCGCCTCCCGGGCACCCAGCGACGCCTGGGTCGCCGTGACCTGATCAGCCACTGTCGCCAGCGTATCGGCGGCGCTCTCAGGGATCGTTTCACCGGCGCGCAGTGCGGCAACCATGGCCGCAATGGCGCTGCCCAGATCCTCGCTGTCCTTTACCGCCAGGAAATCCTTGGCGTTGACGACCACCTCGACGCTCTGACCATCGCCGATCGGCATTGCCGCCGCTTTCCCTTCGGCGAAGGTGAGCGTGCCGCCGGCGCCACGTGCAACTGCTGCCCCGTCGTCCTTGCCGCCGAACAGCGGCATGCCGCGCGCATCCTTGCCGTTCGCCAGCGCGATCACGGATTCCAGAATGCCCTCCAGTTCGGTGGCGATGGCAGCTTTGGCGGTATCCGAGTTCGTACCCGTCCGGCCCTGGATCACCAGTTCGGATGCGCGCTGCAGCCGTTCGGTCATCTGCGACAGGCTGCTGCCGGCCTGCTGCAGGGTCGACTGCGCAAGCTTCACGTTGGCGGCATCCTGCGTGCCATCCGCATTGGCGCGGTTGATCACTTGCAACCGCTGGTAACCGACGCTGTCGTCCGACGGCGCAAGCAGCTTCTTGCCGGTCGACACCTGTTCGTTCAGCCGATCGAACTGCGCCTGCAGCTTCTGCATCGACGCGGTCGAGCGGTTGAAGAACAGGTTGGTGGAGATGTTGGCGCTCATCAGCGGATATCCAGCAGGGTCTGGAAGGCGTCTCGCGCGATCGAGATCACCCGGCTTGACGCCTGATAGGCTTGTTGGAAGCGCAGCAGGTCGACAGCCTCGCGATCCAGATCGACGCCGGAGATCGCGTCACGCGCGGCAATGGCACTGTCGTGGATCGCGGTCTGGGCATCGGCAACAACCCCGCGCGCCTGGATGGCGGCCGCGTTGCTGGAGACCATATTGTTCAGCGACCCTTCGAAGCCGGCGCTGCTGCGCAGGCCTTCCAAGGCGGCCAGATTGCCGTTTCCGCGGGTTCCTTCGCCAGGGGCGGCAGCGGCAATCCCCCGCGGATCGGACATGACAAGGGTGATGTCGGTGGGCGAGGCGCCGACCGCGAAGAGCGGCGCGCCTGCTGCGCCATCGAGCGTCTGGCCGTTGCTTTGCACGCCATTGACGCCATTGACGAAGTCCGTCGCCATTTCCGCCAGTTGCGTGCGCGCTGCCGCAATCCGCTGCGCCCCATCAACGATCCCGCCGATCGCGCCACCACCGGGCGACAGCATCGACACGTCGTTCCCGCTCTTCACGGCGATGGCGACGACGCCTTCCGCGCTCCGCGCGTAGCTGACCGTGGCGGCCTGGTTGCCGCTGACGAGCATGGCACCGGTGCCGGCACCGGCACGCACCGTCGCACGGCCGGCGGCATCGTAGCTGGCGGTGATATCCACCAGCGCGCTCATCCTTTCGAGAATGTCGTCGCGCTGATCGGCGAGGTTCGCCGCGCCTGTGGTGTTCGCGCCGACCCGGCCCAGGCCCTCGTTCACCTTGGCAAGCGCGGCAGAGAGGCTGTTGAGATCGGCCACCGCCTGATCGGCGGTCGCGTCCAGCTCGGCAGTGGCCTGCGCCAGAGCCGCGCCGGTCGTGGTAAAGGAACCGGCAAGCGAGCGCGCCTGCTCGATCATTGCTGCGCGCGGTGCCGTCGCGGTCGGATCGGCCGCAACCCCTTTCGCCGCATTGAAGAAGGCGGACAGGCGAGAGTCGAGCCCGGAACCGGTCAGCGCGGACTGGATCCGGTCCATCCAGACCCCACCGGCCTCCGTGCGGGCCAGATCGGCGCCGGCGGTACGAACAGCAGCAGCCTTGAACTGATCGGCCGCACGATTGACGCCGGTCACGAACACGCCGTGTCCGGAGGTCAGACCGGCGCGACCGCCGATGCTGACGACTTCCGTGGTCGTGATCGTCCGACGCGAATAGCCGGTCACCCCGGCATTCGCGATGTTCTCCGACACCGTGCCGAGGGCAGCCTGATTCGCGCGGACGCCCGACGCGCCGATGGAAAGAAGGTCGCTCACGCGGGCCTTATGTCGGCGCCTTGGTTAAGGCCGGATTGAGACTTTTGGCCTTCGTCGGCCGCTTTGGCCGAGTCCGTTGAATTTCCCGGTGCTGTTGCCGAAAGGCCACGCGACAGGAAGTCGGTCATCGCCTTGCCGATGCCAAGCGGCGTGTGCTGCGCCATCTGCTGCACCATCTTCTGGTCCTGCATGTCGCGGAACGTGTCGATCGCCTGGCTGTCGAACAGCGGCTCGGCGAGCTTCGCCGCGCGCATCGATTTCAGCATCATGCCGGTGAACACCGCCTCGAACTGCTGCCCGGCGGCCTTCAGGTTCTCGCTGGACGCCTCGCGCTTCAGGCCCGAGTCGATGCCGGTGGTGCCGGAGATGCGGCCGATCTGAACGGGCCCGGTCACAGCACGATCAACTCGGCCTTGAGCGCGCCGGCTTCCTTCAGCGCCTCGAGAATGGCGACGAGATCCGCCGGGGAGGCGCCGATCGCGTTCACTGCCTTGACGATATCGGCAAGCTTCGGGCCTGGGGCGAGCAGGAACATCGGGCGCTGCTCTTCTTCAACAGCGACGCCGGACTTGCGCTCCATGGCGGTCTGACCCTGGCTGAAGGGCGCGGGCTGGCTGATGCGCTGGTTCTCGTCGATGCGCACCGTCAGCTTGCCGTGGGTGACGGCGGCGGGGCCGACGCGCACCGCGGAGTTGATGACGACGGTGCCCGACCGTGCGTTGACGATCACCTTGGCAGGTGGCTCGGCAGTGGTGACGTCGAGGTTCTCGATCGTCGACATCAGCGTCGCGCGCACATCGGCGCCCATCGGCGCGCGAACCGCGACCGAGACGGCGTCCACCGCCTGCGCCACGCCGAAGCCCAGCTTCTGGTTGATCGCCGCAGCGACATTCTGTGCGGTGGTGAAATCGGCACGTTGAAGATTGAAGGTGAGGTTGGGTGCGTCGGCAAAGCCGGTCGCGACCGCGCGCTCCACCGTGGCGCCCTCGGGAATGCGGCCGGTCGAGGGCGTGTTGACCACGATCTGCGAGCCGTCCTTGCCCTCCGCACCGAGCCCGCCGACGGCGAGGTTGCCCTGCGCCATGGCGTAGATCTGGCCATCGGCGCCCAGCAGCGGCGCCATGATCAGGCTGCCGCCGCGCAGGCTCTTCGCCTTGCCCATGGAGGAGACGGTGATGTCGATCCGCTGGCCGGGCTTGGCAAAGGCGGGAAGCTCCGCCGTGATCATCACGACCGCGGCGTTCTTCAGCCCCTGGTTCGCATTGGGCGGCAGCTGCAGGCCGAAGCGCGAGGCGACCGCCTTCATCGACTGCACGGTATATTCGAGATTGTCGTCGCCCGTGCCGGGCAGGCCGACGACCACGCCATAGCCAGTGAGCTGGTTCGACCGGATGCCCTGAAACCCGCCGAGATCCTTGATCCGGTCGGCCGAGGCGGGCGCCGCGACGCACAGCGCGGCGAGGAGCAGCGCGGGGAGGGCGAGGAGGGTGCGGAACATGGTCATGATGCTCGGGTGTGAGGGCGACATGGTTAATGCGGCGCTAAATGCCGACGGTCAGAACGGGCTGACGACCTGGAAGAACCGGCTGAGCCAGCCCTGCCGTCCGGCGCGCGCGACATCGCCCTTGCCGGTATAGGCGATCTGGGCATCGGCGACGCGGGTCGAGGCGACGCGATTGTCGCGGTCGACGTCGGCGGTGCGCACCAGCCCCTTGATCTGGATGAATTCGTCGCCGCGGTTGAGCGTCACGCGCTTCTGCCCCTGCACCAGCATCGTGCCATTGGGATAGACCTGCGCCACGGTGACCGAGATTTCGCCGGAGAGCGAATTGGCCTGGCCCGCCGTGCCGGTGCCGGCGAAATTGCGATTGCCGCTGACGCTGGCGTCGGTGGTGTTGAAGAGGTTGAGCGGGCCGGTGGTCGGCGGGGTGATGCCGAAGCCACCGCCCGAATCGAGCTTGGAGGTCGAGGATTTGGACGCCGCGGTCCGCTCCACCAGCACGATCGTCAGCGGATCGCCGACGCGGCGTGCGCGCCAGCCCTCGTGAAGCGCGGCATAGCCGTCCGCCGCCTGGAAGATCGCGCCGGTCGCCGGTGCCGGCGCCGGGGCGGCGGGCAGCGGATGGACCGCGGTGAAATCCTCCGCCGGCGCCTTCTTGCCAAACAGGCCGGCATCGGCGGGCGCGGCGAGAAGCGCGGCGCTGCACAGCGCGGCGGCGAGCGGGAACGTGCGGGACGTCATGGCCGATCAGTCCTCAGATGTTCTGATTGACGTATTTGAGCATTTCGTCGGTGGCCGAGATCATCTTGGAATTGACCTCATAGGCGCGCTGCGTCTCGATCATGTCGACGAGCTCCTCGACGACGTTGACGTTGCTTGCCTCCAGCATGCCCTGGCGGATCTTGCCGCGGCCATCCTCGCCCGGGACGCCCATGTTGGCGGTGCCCGACGCGCCGGTCTCGACGAGGTAATTGTCGCCGATCGACTGAAGCCCGGCGGTGTTGGGGAAGCTGGCGACCTGGATCTGGCCGAGGTTCGATGCCTCCGCCTGGCCGGGGATCGTCGCCGACACCGTGCCGTCCATGCCGATGGTGATCGCGGTGGCATTTTCGGGCACGTTGATGCCGGGCATCACCTGATAGCCTTCGCTGGTGACCAGCAGGCCTTCGGGCGAGCGCGAGAAATTGCCGGCGCGGGTGTAGCCGAGCTGGCCGCCGGGCAGCTGCACCTGGAAATAGCCGTCGCCGTCGAGCGCCATGTCGAGGCTGTTGCCGGTGGTGGCCAGCGAGCCCTGCGTGTCGATGCGCGCGGTGCTCTGCACGCGCACGCCGGTGCCCAGGTTCAGGCCGGTGGCGTATTTCGTTTCCTGCGTCGACTGCGCGCCGGGCGCGGTGATCACCTGATAGCTCAGCGTCTCGAACGCGGCGCGATCACGCTTGTACCCGGTGGTATTCACGTTCGCGAGGTTGTTCGAGATAACCCGCATGCGCGTATCCTGGGCGTCGAGCCCGGTGCGCGCGATGTGCATGGCGGCGGTGGTCATGTCCGTGGTTCCTTAGGTTTCGCGCGATCAGCCCGGCATCCGCATGACGGAGGCGGCGCCTTCATCCATGGTCTTGGCTTCCTTCAGCAGGTTGGCCTGGACCTCGTAGCTGCGCTGGTTCTCGATCATGTCGACGAGCACCTGAGTCATGTTGACGTTGCTCTGTTCGAGCGTGCCGGACACGATCTTGGCGTCCATGTTTTCGGGCAGCACCCCGCCGCCGCGCACGTGCATCAGATTGTCGAGGCCCTTCACCGTGGACGAGCCGCGGTCCGACACCAGCTTCAGCTTGTCGATAACGGTGACGTCGGTGGAGGCGCCGCCCTGCGGCACGATCGAGATCGCGCCGTCCGAGCCGATCGACAGCGACGTGTAGGGCGGGATGGTGATGGGGCCCCCCGACCCCATCACCAGATAGCCGTCGCCTGTCTGCAACGTGCCCGATGCGGTGACGGTAAGGTCGCCGCGGCGCGTATAGGCTTCGGTGCCGTCGGGCGCCTGTACCGTCAGCCAGGTGTCGGCATCGGTCAGCGCCACGTCGAGATTGCGACCGGTCTGGATCATCGCGCCGACGCTGCGGTCGGCATCGGTCACTTCCTGTGCGGCGGGCGCACGCGCATCGAACCGCGCGCCGCCGCCCTTCAGCTCGATCCGGTCGAACACCACGCGATCGGCGCGAAAGCCGGTCGTGGAGGCGTTTGCCATGTTGTTGGCGATGGCGGCCTGCGCCGCCATGTGCGCCTTGAGGCCCGTCGCCGCCGTATAGACCAGCTTGTCCATGGTTCGATCGATCCAAAGGTGTTCCGTTCACGCCGAGGCGCAACCGGAACACAGCAAGAGTCAGGCCAGAATCACGCGCGGATGTTGAAGATCGTCTGCGAGATCTGGCTGGAGGTATCGAGCGCCTTGGCGTTCGCCTGGAAGTTGCGCTGCGCCGCGATCAGCTCCACCAGCTCCTCGGTGATGTCGACGTTCGAACCCTCGATCGTGCCCGACATGAGCTTGCCGAAGCCATTCTCGTTGGCGCCGCCCATCGTTGCCGTGCCGGACAGGCCGGTGGCGCTCCAATATTGGCCGCCATTCTGGCGCAGGCCGGTCGGGTTGACGAAGTTCGCCAGCGCCACCTTGCCCAGCTTCACCGCATCGCCATTGGAATAGCTGGCGGTGATGACGCCGGCGCTGTCGACAGTGATGCCGGCGAACTCGCCCAGCGCTTGGCCGTCCTGCGAGCGCGAGGCGATGGCGAACGGCTGCTTGGCCGCCGTGGTACCGGTGAGGTCCAGCGTGATGGTGCGCGGGTCGCCGGCGCCGTCGAACACGAGCTTTTCACCATTGCCGCTGATCAGATTGCCCTCGGCATCGAACGACACCGGAGTGCCGGCGCCCTCGTTTGCCGCGGTATCACCGATGTAGCTGTAGACCGTCCAGTCGCTCGACTTCAGCTCGGTGCCGTCGGCGGCGGCTTCTGCCGGCTTGCGAACGAAATAGTTGGTCAGCGTCTGCGCATTGCCCTGCGCATCGTAAACGGTGGTGCTGGTCGCGCTGGTGTAGGTCGACGGGTCGGTGCGCTTGAACTCCGCATCGGTGCCGGTCGCGCCGCTGTTCAGCGCGGCCTTCAGCGTCACCGCGCCGGTCGCCCTGGCCGTGCCGCTGGTCATCGGCACCTGCACGTCGATGAGCGTGCCGTTGTTCGGCACCGTGCCGTCGGTTTCCACGGCATAGGCCTGTAGCCGGCTGCCCTGCGTATCGGTGATGTAGCGGTTGGGATCGACGCCGAAGCTGCCGTTGCGCGTATAGGCGATCGTCGAGCCGCCCGCCGCAGCGGTCTTTACCGGGAAGAAGCCGTCGCCGGCGATCGCGAGGTCGAGCGACGAGCCGGTCGTCACCAGGCTGCCCGCGCCGAACATCTGCTTGTTCTGCGCCAGCGCGGCGCCCGAGCCGGTCAGGCGGCGTGGATCACTGGTGAAGTTCGACGCCATGATGTCGGTGAACTCGCTGCGGCTCTTCTTGAAGCCGTTGGTCGCGACGTTGGCGATGTTGTGCGAGATGGTCGACATGTCGGTCTGCGCAGCCTGGAGACCGGAAAGCGAAGTGTAGAAGGACATGAGGGAAGCTCCTGGAACGTGGGATAGGTGAGGGAGAGGTCAGCCGATCTGGCGAACGGCGGTGGCGGGAACCTCACCGATCCCCGGCAAGGTGAGGACGGCAGCGCCGCTGGTGGTCGAGACGGAGGTGACAGGCGCCCAGACGAGGCTGTTGGCGGCGACCGAGCCGCTGCCGTCATTGGCGCTGATGCTGACGGTGAAGGGGCCCGGCCCGGCATCCGCGCCGGCCGCGGTCTTGCCGTCCCAGTCGTAGCTGACGGTGCCCGCCTTCTGCGCGCCGAGATCGGCGCTGTGCAGCAGCTGGCCGTTGGCATCGGAGATCGCGACGGTGACGTTGCCGGCATCGGCGCCAAGCTCGATCCCGCCGGCGATGCCGCCCGAGGCGCGGCCGTAGGCGACATTGCCCGGCGTCAGCACGGTGCGGCCGACATAGCTGACCGCGTCCTGCATGCTGGTGGCGCCCAGCTTGTCGGCGATCGCCTTCAGCGTGGAGCCCATCTCCGTGATGCCGGCGAGCGAGGAGAATTGCGCCATCTGCGCAACCATCTGCGTATTGTCGACCGGATCGAAGGGATCCTGGTTCTTCATCTGCGCGGTCATCAGCTTCAGGAAATCGGCCTGACCCATGGTCGGGGACTTTGCGGCCGCATTCTTGGCCGCCGCGTTCGCGGTGCCGATGCCCAAATTGCCGATCGTGGCGTCAAAGGAGGTCGCCATCTATCAGCGCCCCAGCTTCAGCGTGTCGACGATCAACGACTTGGCGGTGTTCATCACCTCGACGTTGTTCTGATAGCTGCGTGCGGTCTCCATCATGTCGACCAGCTCGCGCGTTTCGTCGACCGCCGACTGGTAAACAAAGCCGTCGGCATCAGCCATCGGGTTGTTGGGATCGCGGATCTTGATCGGGTCCTCACCGGCGGTGACGACGCGCTCCACGTTGACGGTGGCCATGCCGCTCGCCTGGTCGAACTGCGTACGGAACACCGGCTTCATGCTGCGATAGGCGGTTTCCGACGAGCCGGTCACCGCGCCGGCATTGGCGAGGTTGGAGGCGGTCGTGTTCATCCGCACGAGCTGCGCCGACATGGCGCGGCCCGCGACCTGGAAGATCGATAGGGGTTGGTTCGCCATGGGTTATTCTCCCTTCAGCGCGCGGGTGAGCTGGTTGATGCGGCCGTTCAGGAACGACAGCGTCGTCTGATACTGGACGGCGTTTTCGGCGAAGGCGGTCTGCTCCTTGCTGAGCTCCACCGTGTTGCCGTCCATCGAGGGCGAGTCCGGCGTGCGGTACAGCGTCGCCTGTTCGATGCCGCCCTGCCGCTCCACCGAGGCGAGCGCCTGAGTGAAATCGATGTCCTTCGCCTTGAAGTTTGGCGTCGAGGCATTGGCGATATTGGAGGCGAGCAGGTTCATCCGCTGCGCCCGAACCTCAAGCGCCGCACCGTGAACCCCGAAAAGACTGCCGTTGGCCATTGGCCTGAAATCTCCTGCACGAGCCTGTGCGCGAGTTACTCCGCAAGCTGTGTGCCAACCTGTCGCAACAGGCGGCTGGCGCGAGGCTGGCAGAGTGCGGCGGCAAGGATTTGCCGGGCGGCCGGCAATCTTGCCGGGGTGCCGGGGTGGCAGCATTGCCGCTCGCAGTTTTGCCTGACTCCGGCAGCAACCCGGATCAGGGCGGCGCACCGGCCCGATGATCAAAATGGCCCGCCGCTTGCGTAGGGGCGCGCATGAACCTCGAGACCTTTCTCGATCCCTATGCGCTTGCCCTGGTCGGCGGTGGCACCATCGCGTCCGCCGTGCTGCGAACATCGGCAGGCGATCTCGCCCGTGCGCTTCTCGCCCTTCGCACGTTGCCGCGCCGCCGGTTTGCTGCCGATCCGCTGCTGGAGCAGATCACCGCCTTCGGCCGCATCGCCCGCCGTCATGGCCCGGTGGCGCTCGATAAGTCGGTGATTGCCGATCCCGATGTTGCCGCCGCGATCGCCGACATCGTCGATGGCCACGGGCCGGACGCGGTGGAAAGTCGCTTGCGGTACCTGCGTCAGGCCCGGATCGAGCGCCACTGCGCGGCCGCGGACGTATGGGCCGGCATGGCCGAGGCTGCCCCGGCAATGGGCATGGTGGGCACCCTTGTCGGCTTGGTCGCCATGTTCGTCCAGATGACCGACCCGCAGGCGATCGGCGGAGCGATGGCGGTTGCGCTCCTGGCGACGCTTTACGGTGCGCTGCTCGCCAATCTGGTGGCCATGCCGGTGGCGAGCAGGCTGCGCGCCGCCGCGCGCGTCGAGGCGTTCGAGCGTCGGCGGCTGGAGGAGCCACTGGTTGCGCTTGCGGCGCGTGAGCAGCCCCGTGGCACCGTTGTCCGCTCATGGCACGGCGCCAGCGAGGCGGCATGACGTACGCCGACGAATTTCCAGCATCGCCGCAGGGTCGCCCGCTGTGGCTGGTGACTCTTGCCGATCTCGCCCTGCTGCTGGTCGGCTTCTTTGTGCTGCTTCAGGCGAACCAGTCGCTTGACCGCAAAGCTCTGGCGGACGGCATTCGCGCCGGCTTTGGCGCGGCGCCCCAAGCCATGGCGCCCGATCCGCTGGCGGTAGCCGCAGCCGGCGTGTTCGACTTCGCGCCGGGTTCAGCGGTTCTTCCGAAATCGGTCGAGGCCCTCCGTGCCTGGGCACGGGAGGCGGTCAGCGATCCGCGCGTGTCGCTCCGCGTAACGGCGTCTGTCGACGGCACCAGCCGCGATGTCGATCCCGGTACCGGCAGCGCCGCCGTGCTGGCTGCGGATCGCGCCCGGGCCGTCGCCGCCGCCCTGGCGCCCGTCGTCCCGGGCCGTCGCCTGCTTATACAAACCGCGGAGCGGCCCTCGCGCCGGCAGGCGGTCGTCACCATTGCGTTTACCGGAGAGAAGAAGTGATCGCGTTCGCTCTGGCGCTCGCCGCCGTCGCTCATCAGGACACCGCCGCGCTCGACAGGGCCGTGGCTGCCTTTACTGGCCGGCCGATCGGTGAGGATGGTGGCGCGCGCGCCGCGATCGACCCGCGGCTGCGGCTTCGACAATGTCCCACCGTTGCCCTGTCGTGGCGCACGGACGCGCATGATGCGGTGGTCGTGTCCTGCGCCGGGCCGGAGTGGCGCCTGTTCGTGCCCATCCGGATGCCCGCGCAATCCGCATCCGTTGCGCGCCCGCCTGCCGCCCCGGCGGCGGCCAGCATGGCTGCCGAGAAGATCATCAAGCGCGGCGATCCGCTGGTCATCGAGGCGGGATCCGACGGGTTTTCCATCACCCGCGAAGGCGTCGCCATGGCAGACGCCGCGGCGGGCCAGCGGCTGATGGTGCGCGTCGATGGTGGCAAGATGCCGGTGCAGGCGGTGGCGCTCGCTCCCGGCCGTGCGACTCTGCCGGGATGGGTGGAGTGAAAAAAGTACTAAAGCCCTGCGTGCCCCGGCCGTTTAACCCGGCGGGATCGAGGCGCAGCAGGTGTAGTTATGGTCGACTCAATCGGGCCAAGGCCCTTGGATCGGAAGGTTGGAGGGGTAACCCGTGTCGGGACGGCCAAGGCCCCGGCGACGGTTACGGAGCAAGCGCGGGCAACGCAGGCGCCGACCGTCGCGGCGCAGCTTTCCGCCTCGGCGCCGGTCGACACCGCCCGGGTGGAGATGATCAAGCAGGCCATCGCCAACGGCAATTTTCCTCTTTCTCCGGCCACGATCGCGGACGCGCTGATCGCGGCACGCTACGAATGGATGTCGCATGACAAGGCGTGATGCCCTGATCCGCGTGATCGATACGCTCCACCATGAAATTGCGGCGTTGAAGGCCAATGACGTTGCCGGTCTGGAAAAGGCCACTTCGGCCAAGCTGGTAGCGATCGACACACTCCGCGGCCTGGGGGAAGGGCCGGCGGGTCCGGAGCTGCGCGAATTGGCCGACGAAGCGAACCGCCTGAACGAAACCTGCCGGATCTACGTGAACCTGATGGCGGCAAACGTTCGCCGCCGCCTGCAGCTTCTGACCGGTGAGGGCGGCAACGCCTATCGCCCGGGGGCCGTCGCCTACGCCTGATTGCGCGCGCACGTCGTTGATGCCCTGAACGCCGTTCTTGCCTGAACTGCGCCGTCCCCATCCTCGGCGGCCGCTGCACTATCCCGCCGCCTGATCTGGCACACTCCTTGCTGATCACGCCCTGAGAACAGGGAAGTGCCTCAGCAACGATGACCGTCAACGCCATCTACAATGCCGCTGGCCGGGTGCAGTCCGCGATCCAGCGGGCAGCCGCCAAGACCGGGATCGACTTCGACTATCTGGTGGGTCAGGCGAAGGTCGAAAGCGGATTCAACGCGACTGCACGCGCGCGCACCTCGTCTGCCAGCGGCCTCTATCAATTCATCGAGCAGAGCTGGCTCGCGGTGGTCAAGAACCATGGCGCGGAACACGGCATGGGCTGGGCTGCCGACGGTATCCAGCGCAATTCGGCGGGTCGCCTGACGGTGAGCGATCCCGGCCTGCGCCGTGCGATCCTGGATCTTCGCAACAACCCCGAGGCAGCATCGCTGATGGCCGCCGAGCATGCGTCCGACAACAAGGATGCGCTGGAGGCCAGCCTCGGCCGCGACGTGACCGGCACCGACCTCTACATGGCGCATTTCCTGGGGCTGGGCGGCGCCAAGCAATTCCTGAAGGCGATGCAGGCGTCGCCCGACCGTTCCGCCGCAAGCATGTTCCCCGCCGCGGCCGGCGCGAACCGCAACGTGTTCTTCAACCGCGATGGCTCCGCCCGTTCGCTGAGCGAGGTGTATGAGCGGTTCGGCGCCAAGCTGGGGGATGGCGCGGGGCCTGCCGGCAGCACCGGCAATGCCGGCAATTCGTTGCCGCGTCTGCAATTTGCCGCCCAGATGCTCGACATGGAGGGCGCGACGGTGATCACCGGCGCGAACCAGTCGGCGTCCGACGCGATGACCTGGGCCAATGCCGCCATGGGGCGGACCGCCAATCAGGCATCGGCGCAGGCGGCCAATCTGCTCCGCCCGTCACCCGACAATGCCCGGCTGGCGTATATGATGCTCGCGAGCATGGGGGGCTGATCCAGTGAAGCTCCTCGCCAACTCGCGCCAGGTGGCGCTGCCCGCCGCGATCCTGCTGCTGGTGCTCGTGATGGTCGTGCCGATCCCGGCCTTCCTGCTCGACATCTTCTTCGTCGCCAATATCGCGATCAGCTTGGCCGTGCTGATGGTCGCGCTGAACGCGCAAAAGCCGCTCGACTTCTCGTCCTTTCCGACGGTGCTGCTGTTCGCGACGCTGTTTCGCCTCGGCCTCAACGTCGCCTCGACGCGCGTCGTGCTGGTGCATGGGCACGAGGGCGAGGCGGCGGCCGGCCATGTGATCGAGGCGTTCGGCAGCTTCCTGATCGGCGGCGATTACATCGTCGGCATCTTCGTCTTCGCGATCCTGATGATCATCAACCTGATCGTGGTGACGAAGGGCGCAGGCCGCGTGTCCGAAGTGTCGGCGCGCTTCACGCTCGATGCCTTGCCCGGCAAGCAGATGGCGATCGACGCCGATCTCAACGCCGGCCTGATGACGCCCGACGAAGCCAAGAAGCGCCGTGTCGAAGTGGCGACCGAAGCCGATTTCTACGGCTCGATGGACGGTTCGTCGAAGTTCGTGAAGGGCGACGCGATCGCCGCGATCCTGATCCTGGCGGCGAACATCATCGGCGGCCTGATCCTGGGGCCGGTCAGCCACGGGCTGTCGATCGCCGAGGCGGCCAAGACCTATACGCTGCTGGCGATCGGTGACGCGTTGGTCGCGCAGCTGCCGGCGCTGATGCTGTCCATCGCCGCCGCCGCGATCGTGACTCGCGTGTCGAGCGAGAAGGACCTCGCCGGCCAGATCGGCAGCCAGTTCGGTAGCCCGCGCACCTGGACGCCGGTGGCCGGCATCCTGGGGCTGCTGGGCGTCATGCCGGGCATGCCGCACCTGATCCTGCTGCCCGCCGCCGCGATTGCCGGCTTCACCGCGTGGAAGCTCCACAAGATCGCGCAGCGCCCCGCGCCGGTCGAGGAGGTCGCCGCGCCCGAGCCGGTCGACCAGTCGCGCATCGGCTGGGAGGAAGTGACCGACGGCATGATGGTCAACCTCGACATCGGCTATGGCCTCGTGCCGCTGGTCGACGAGCGCAAGGGCGCGCCGCTGATGGGCCGGATCACCGGCGTGCGGCGGCAGCTGTCGAAGGAACTCGGCTTCGTGGTGCCGCAGGTGAAGGTGCGCGACGATATCAACCTGGCGCCCTACACCTATCGTCTGCTGGTCGGCGGCGTTGTCGTCGGCGAGGACCAGGTGTCGCCGGACGAGATGCTGGCGCTGGATACCGGCACCGGCTTCGGCGAGTTGCAGGGCAAGAAGGCGAAGGATCCGACCTTCGGCCTCGACGCGACCTGGATCGCGCCGGGCGATGCTGATGCCGCCACTGGCGCGGGTTATCTGGTGGTCGACAGCGGGACGGTGATCGCAACTCACCTCA
Organism: Sphingomonas sp. IC-11; assembly: GCF_021043365.1. Classification (GTDB taxonomy): domain Bacteria; phylum Pseudomonadota; class Alphaproteobacteria; order Sphingomonadales; family Sphingomonadaceae; genus Sphingomonas. The sequence goes on from NZ_JAJNDU010000001.1 coordinate 263,974, forward strand.
ACCATGCGCTGGGCCAGAATGCCGCCGATTTGCTGGGCGCGGACGAGGTACAGGCGCTGCTCGACGGGCTGAAGGAGCGCAATCCGCAGCTCGTCGCCTCGATGGTGCCGCAGCCCTTGTCGCTCACCACGCTGACCAGCGTGCTGAAGGCGCTGCTGAACGAGGGCATCACGCTCAAGGAATTCCGCCGCATCGCCGCCGCCATCGCGGTGGTGGCGCAGCGCACGCAGGATGCCGAGGAGATCGTCGAGTTGATCCGCCCGGAGCTGGGCCCGCTGATCATCCAGAAACTGTGCGGCGTGCGCGAGCCGCTGCGCGTGATGACGCTGGAGGGTGGCCTCGAAGGGCTGCTCGGCCAGGCATTGCGGTCCGATCCGTCGCGCCGCCACGTTGTCGAGCCCGAACTCGGCCGCCGCATCGTCGATGCGCTGCAGCGCGCCGCCCAGCCGATGATCGCCGAGGCCAAGCCCTTTGCGCTCGTCGTGCAGCCCGCGATCCGCGTCGCGATCCGCAAGTTGGTCAAAACCTGTCTGCCGGATACCCCCGTCATGAGCTTCTTCGAAGTCCCCGAGGACAAGGCCGTCGAGGTCGTCGCCGTGATCGGCGCGAACGATACGCATCCCGTGATCGGTGCGGGCCAGCCGCAGATGGCGGTGGCGGCATGAGCGCGATGCCCCAGCAGGCCCAGTTCCAGCAGGCCCAGCAGGTGATGCCGCTTACCTACACGCCGCGCAGCCGCGCGCGAGAAGAGGGCGCGCTGGTCCGTGAACACCTGCCGCTCGTTCGCCGGCTCGCCTGGCATGTGCATGGCAGCGTCTCCACCGCGGTCGAGGTCGAGGATCTCGTGCAGGTGGGGCTTGTCGCTCTGGTTGAAGCGGCCGGCACCTTTGAGGACCGCGGACAAGCGACGTTCAAACAATATCTCACCACGCGGGTGCGCGGGGCCATGATCGACGAGCTTCGCCGGCACGCCGCGATGACGCGCGGGGCGATCAAGCGCCGTCGCGCTTATCAGGGTGCCATCAAGGCGCTGACCCATGACCTGCGTCGGTCGCCGACCGAAAGCGAGATTGCGGGCCGATTGGAGATCAGCGTGGAAAAGCTGCGCGCTGATTATGCGACGGCGGAGGCGATGCAGTTCGATTCGCTTGACGAGGTCTATGCGGATGATCAGCCCTGGTTTGCGAGTGACGAGCCCAGCGCCTTCGAGCAACTGGCGGAAGGGCAGGTGCGCGATCGCCTGATCGCCGCGATTGCCGCGCTGCCAGAGCGAGATCAGCTGGTGATCCAGCTGTATCACGTCGAGGAGTTGAACCTGGATGAAATCGGCGCGGTGCTGGGTGTCGGTGCTGCGCGGGTCTGCCAGATCAAGAGCGCTGCGCACGCCAAGCTGAAGAAGGCGATGGCGCGCCTTTGAGCGCTGGCGGTCGGCCTTGAACGAGAGATCCTTGGTGCCCGAACCGCTGCCCTGTCGCCGCGCCGATTAACTCAGATCAACCGGAAACTCGGGAACGGACCACGCTGTCCGCGCGTAGGATCGGTCCATGCCTGCGCCTGTCACACCATTATTCCCCTGGCGCCACGAGGACCAGGACCGATTCGAGCGCCTGTTGCAGGTGCATGTTCAGGACCGGCTTTTTCCGTGCGTCGGTGCCAAGGCGGCGCTCGCCAAGGGCACGTTGAGCGTTCTGGCCTGCAACCGCATCGACAGCGGGTGGGACGATCTGCGGATTCACGACGGCCTGTTGCGCTTCGCGGCCGCTTATCGCGAGGAGCCGGCGCTTTACCGGAGCTATGCCGTCGTCTTCAACGGTCCGGAGAATTTGAGCGAGGCGGAATTCGAACGCGCGCTCTGGGCTCGGATCCAATCCTTGTCGGACAAGGACGTATGGCGCGGCCAGGAATATGACGCCCGCGTCAGCCCCGATCCCGACGATGTTCACTTCTCGCTGAGCTTCGGCGGCGAGGCCTTCTTCGTCGTCGGTCTCCATCCCAACGCCAGCCGTCCGGCGCGCCGCTTCGCGAAGCCGGCGCTGGTCTTCAACCTGCACGACCAGTTCGAACGGCTGCGTGCCGATGGCCTGTACGAAAGCATGCGCGAGAAGATCCTCGTGCGTGACGAGGCGCTGGCGGGATCGCGCAACCCGATGCTAGCCCGCCACGGGGAGGCAAGCGAGGCCCGCCAATATAGCGGCCGCGTCGTGGATGACGGCTGGACCTGCCCCTTTCACTACCAAGGCCAGAATGACTGACCCCATTCGCATTCCCGAACGTAGCGGGACGGCATTTCACCTGCCCTCAGGCGCCCTGCTCGAAGTGATCGATCCCAAGGGCGTGCAGGTGGCCGATCTGCTCGCCTTCAACGCGAATGACGTCGGCGAGGCGATCTCCTCCGGGCGGACGTTCGATTACGCGGAAACGATCTATCTCACGACCGGCCACACCCTGTATTCGAACAGGTCGCGGCCGATGCTGGAAATCGTCGCCGACGATGTCGGGCGGCACGACTTTCTGCTCACCCCGTGCAGCGTGGATACCTTTCGCCATTTCTATCCCGACAAGCCTCTCCACCGGGGCTGTTTCGGCAACCTCGCTGCCGCCCTCGCGCCGCACGGGATTACCGAGGACATGATCCCGAGCGCGTTCAATTGCTTCATGAACGTGCCGGTCGACGGGGAAACTGGGAAGCTGCGTGTGCTGCCGCCGATCAGCAAGGCTGGCGACAGGATAGTGTTTCGCGCCGCGATGGACTTAATCATCGGCCTGACCGCTTGTTCAGCCTATGATTCCAACGGCGGCAGCTTCAAACCCATCGACTATCGCGTGCTTTCACCCGAATTGGTGGAAAGTACCTGATCTATATCAGGAATGAACACCCGCAGGGAACTCGCGCGCTCCGCCTATGTTCGGCAATCATACCCCCGGCACGGGAAGTTATTCCCGCGTTGGGGCGCGTCAAACGGAGGAGGAAGCAAGTGAAAGCACTGTCGAGTTTTGCCATCGCTGCCACGGTCATCATCGCCAGCCCGGTCGCGGCGCAGGCATTGTCGCCTTCTGACTTCGTCACCAAGGCCGGTGCGAGCGACCTTTACGAGCGCACGTCAAGCAAGCTCGTTCTGGAAACGACCAAGAACCAGAAGATCCGTCAGTTCGCTCAGATGATGATCACCGATCACACCAAGAGCACCAACGACGTGAAGATGGCCGCCAAGCAGGCCGGCGTCACCCCGCCGCCGCCCGCACTTGATGCGGACCAGTCGCGCATGGTGGCCGAGCTCCGCCAAGCGCGCGGCGAGGCGCGCGATCAGGCGTATGTGACGCAGCAGAAGGCGGCGCACCAGAAGGCGCTGGCGCTTCACCAGGGTTACGCGCAGTCCGGCACCGCCGCGCCGCTGAAGGCCGTGGCCGCCAAGACTGCACCGGTGGTCCAGCACCATCTGGAAATGCTGAACGGCATGTAATGGCGTAAGGGTGGCCGAAAGTTCGCGATGCCGGCGCGCCGGTTGAACTCGCTTCGGCCGTCTGCCCCTTATCGCTAATCGCAAAAGAGCCCCGGCAGCCTGACGGTTGCCGGGGCTCTTTGATGTGTCGGCTCCAACCCGATGATCGGGGGCGGGGCCGGAGCCGCAGAGGCGCTTAGCCGAGGAGCTTCAGCACGCCCTGCTGCGACTGGTTCGCCTGGCTCAGCATCGCCGTCGACGCCTGGCTGAGGATCTGGGCCTTGGCGAGGTTGGTGGACTCCGCGGAAAAGTCCGCGTCCTCGATCCGGCTCCGTGCGTCGGCCAGGTTGGTCGCGTTGCTGGTCAGGTTGTTGACCGCGCTTTCCAGCCGGTTCTGCGACGCACCGAGGTTCGCACGAACGGTGGCAATCTGCTTCAGCGCAGCGTCAAAGGCGTCGAGATCCGGCACGACCGGCGCGGTGGCATCTGAATCGCCAGTCATGCCCTTTTCGGTGGCGGCCAGATCAACAACGTTGGCCAGGGCGTTGTCCGTGGTCGCCGTCAGCTTGTCGATGCTGATCTTGATGTCGTCGCCCGAATTCGCACCGGCCTGGATCGAGAATTCCTTGGCCGCGTTGCCGGTGCCGCCGGTGAACAGCGCCTCGCCGTTGAATTCGGTGTTCTTGACCACTGAGCGGATCTGGTCTGCCAGCGCGTTCTGTTCGGCGTAGATGTTCTTCTTGTCGTCTGCCGAATAGGTGCCGTTCTGCGACTGCACGGTAAGCTCGCGCATGCGCTGAAGCATGTTGCTGACCTCGTCCAGCGCGCCCTCGGCGGTCTGCGCCAGCGAGATGCCGTCATTGGCGTTGCGGATGCCCTGGTTCATGCCGCGGATCTGCGAGGTCATCGAGCTGGCAATAGCTAGGCCGGCAGCATCATCCTTTGCCGAATTGATGCGCTTGCCGGTCGAGAGGCGCTCCATCGCGGTCGACAGCGCGTCCTGCGCCTTGATTGAAGCGTTGCTGGCGCGCAGCGACGAGATGTTGCTTCCGATGACGGTCATGTTTCTGGCTCCGAATAATCTGGACGGGCCGCCGCCCCCGGGCGGTTGGCCATGCCATCCGCACCAACAAACGGCCGAACGGCGCAGGACTTAAGCGGTTTTTGTTTGCGAAAAGCCCCGGCGACCTGGGGTCGCCGGGGCTGTCGTGTCGTATCGGCTCCGTTCCCCTGTGCGGGGGCGGGGCCGGAGCCGCGGTGCGGGATCAGCCGAGCAGCTTCAGCACGCCCTGCTGCGACTGGTTGGCCTGCGACAGCATGGCGGTGGACGCCTGGCTGAGGATCTGTGCCTTGGCGAGATTGGTGGACTCTGCGGAGAAATCCGCATCCTCGATCCGGCTGCGCGCATCCGACAGGTTCGTCGCGTTGCTGGTGAGGTTGTTCACCGCGCTTTCCAGACGGTTCTGCGTAGCGCCCAGGTTGGCGCGGGTCGTGGACACGGCGGCAAGCGCCTTGTCGAACTTGTTGAGATCGGTGCTGGCGAAGGCAGCCGCGGTGACGTCAATTGCGGAAGCGGTGGCGCCCGCCACGGCGATGATGTCGGCGTTGGTGGTCAGCGTATCCAGTTTCAGGTCGATGCTGTCGTCAGACGTGGCGCCGGCCTGGATCTTCACCGTTCCGGTGGTGCCCGCAGTGCCATTGAACAGCTTCTGGCCGTTGAACTCGGTGTTGGCCAGAACGTCGGTGATCTGGGTCGACAGCTGGTCCATCTCCGCCTTGATGTTCTTCTTGTCGTCGCCCGAATAGGTGCCGTTCAACGCCTGAACGCCCAGTTCGCGCATGCGCTGGAGCATGTTGCTCACCTCGCCCAGCGCGCCTTCGGCGGTCTGTGCCATCGAGATGCCGTCATTGGCGTTGCGGATGCCCTGGTTCATGCCGCGGATCTGTGCGGTCATCGAGCTGGAGATGGCGAGGCCGGCGGCGTCGTCCTTTGCCGAGTTGATGCGCTTGCCGGTCGACAGGCGCTCCATGGCGGTCGACAGCGCGTCCTGGGCCTTGGTCGATGCGTTGCTGGCGCGCAGCGACGAGATGTTGCTTCCGATAACGGTCACTGATGTTCTCCGATAATCCGGCATCCTGCACCGCCCCCGTGGCGAAGATCCGGATACCGCCACTGCAAACGGCCGGGTTGGCGCAGGCTTTAGCAAAAAGTTGCTGGGACGCGCCGTGCGCTCGCGGCAACCGGGGTGCGGCGGGCAACAACACGGAAAAAGCCCCGGCAGCCGCACGGCCACCGAGGCTTGTCCTCCGCCCGAATGATCAGGCGGCGCCGCTGGAGCCGACACCCGCAAGGAAAGCGGCGCCGGCTCCGTTCAGTGGATTAGCCGAGCAGGCGAAGCACGCCTTGCTGCGACTGATTGGCCTGCGCCAGCATCGCGGTGGACGCCTGATTCAGGATCTGCGCCTTGGCGAGATTGGTCGATTCTGCGGAGAAGTCCGCGTCTTCGATCCGGCTGCGCGCATCGGACAGGTTGGTGGCGTTGGAGGTCATGTTGTTGACCGAGCTTTCCAGCCGGTTCTGCGTCGCGCCAAGGTCGGCGCGAGCCTTGGACACTTCCTTCAGCGCGTCATCATAGGCTGCGAGGTCGGAGACGTTGTCCTTGTCGGCAAAGGTCTCGTCGGTGATGACCTTCAGCTTGGAATCGGTTGCCGCGAAGTTCGTCGACTTCAGCGTGAGCGATGTGTCCCCGGTCTGGATGTTGAAGCCGGTGGCCGCGTCCGCGTCGAACAGCTTCTTGCCGTTGAACTCGGTGTCGGTGACGACCGAGCTGATCTGCTCCTTCAGCGCCTTCTGCTCGGCGCGAATGTTGACGCGATCCTCGTCCTGATAGGTGCCGTTCTTCGACTGGACCTCAAGCTCGCGCATGCGCTGGAGCATGTTGCTCACCTCGTCCAGCGCGCCCTCGGCGGTCTGCGCCATCGAAATGCCGTCGTTGGCATTGCGGATGCCCTGGTTCATGCCCTTGATCTGCGCGGTCATCGAGCTAGCGATGGCAAGGCCGGCCGCATCGTCCTTCGCCGAGTTGATGCGCTTGCCGGACGACAGGCGCTCCATCGCCGTCGAGAGAGCCTTGTTGGCGCTGGTCGAGGCATTGGCGGCGCGCAACGCCGAGGTGTTCGAGGCGATAACGGTCATTTCGATCTCCGAGTGATTCGACGGAAACCGCAAGCCCCACTTGCGGGCGTCGATCCGTCACCACCCCAAACGGCCGGCAACCGGCAAAATTTAGCCGGAATTTGCCGGCCGCCGGCAAGTTGCTGCCTGTGCATGGAAAATCCTGAACGAAGGCGCGTCCGCATATTGCGCTGGTGCGGCAATCCACCGGCAGATTCCGGCCGGCCGGCTGCCGGTTAAACAGGCCGTTAACCACTGCACCGATATGGACTGAATCATTCGTAAGGGATCAAAGATGCGCTCGATCGTTCCATCCATAACGGTTGCTGATGCCCATGTGGCGTTGGTCTCGTCATTGCGGGCGCAAGGCTTCTCGATGACGGCGCCAACCGGTCGTCCGCACGCTGATACGGCGTGGCTGGTGGCAGAAGGGGAGGCATCGCCCGTGCCGTCACGGACGGTGGTGCTGGCCCGTGGGGAGCGCAGGGTGATGCCGTTTCGCGACGGTGCGCCCGCTCGTCTCACGTTTGATCATGCGGATTCCGTAGTCGGGAACGCCTTTGTTCGCGCACTGGCCGGCGGGCCCGAGCTGCCGACCGCCGCCGATCCCGAAAGCCTCGCCCTGTTCGCGCTCGCCGAGCGGGTGGCAGAGGCCGATATCACCGTGCTCATCAACGGCCCGACCGGCACCGGCAAGGAAGTGCTGGCGCGCGCGATCCATCGCAATTCGGCGCGGCGTGACGGACCGTTCATTGCCATCAATTGCGCAGCGCTGCCGGAAACCATGCTGGAGGCAATGCTGTTCGGCCATGTGAAGGGCAGCTTCACCGGTGCGTCTGCCGCAGGCGACGGCTTCTTCCGCGCCGCCAATGGCGGAACCATCGTGCTTGATGAAGTGGCCGAAATGCCGCTGCCGCTTCAGGCCAAGCTGCTGCGCGTTCTTCAGGAGCGCGAAGTGGTGCCAATCGGCGCGACGCATCCGGTACCGATCGACGTGCGCGTGGTGGCCTGTGCCAACCGCGATCTTCAGGAAGAGGTTGCTGCCGGACGCTTCCGCTCGGACCTTTACTATCGCCTTTCGGTCTTTCCGCTGACCACGCGCGCGCTGGCTGACCGCGCACAGGATGTGCCGGCGCTCGCTGCCACCATGATCCTGCGTCACGCCGGTTCTCGCGCAGTCGTGCCGTGGCCCTCGCATGAGGCGATTGCCAAGCTCAGCAGTCACGACTGGCCGGGCAATGTGCGTGAGCTGGAGAATGTGATTCAGCGCGCGCTGCTGTTCTGTGGCGGGGATACGATCGAGGCCGAGCACATCGTCTTCGACCGGGCTGCCGCGCCGCGCCCGCCAGTGTTCGCCAACGAGCCTGCCGCGCCCGGTTCGGCGACGCTGGGATCGGTCGTCCAGCTCTCCGAATTTGCCGCCATTCGTGAGACTTTGAAGGCGTGCGGCGGAAATCGTATCGAAACTGCCCGCCGCCTCGGCATTTCGGAACGAACCTTGCGTTACCGTCTCGCGAAGGCGCGCGAGCAGGGTGAAGAGATCGCTGCGCCGCATGATCGGAGACTGACGGCATGAGCGGTGTTGGAGGTGTAGGCGGGATCGACCGGGTGATGGCGCTGCGTGCCCAGATCCTGGAACGTAACGCTGCGCTGAGCCGGGCGAACGCGACGGTGGCTGCGGCAGACACGACGCCCGCGTCGGGTGCGCAGCAGGCGGGCAGCTTCGCCGCAACGATGGAAACGGCGCTTCAGTCGGTCAACAACCAGTCGCAGAAAGCGTCGGCCCTGTCCGAAGCGTACGAGCGCGGCGAAACGGTGGATATCGCCAAGGTGATGCTCGCCCGCCAGGAAGCCTCCGTCGGCTTCGAAGCGACGCTGCAAGTCCGCAACAAGATCCTGTCCGCGTACAAGGACATCATGAGCATGCCGGTCTGATATGGCTAACGCACTCGCCCCTTCGAACGCCGTGATCCCTGAACGCTTCGCCAATCCGCTGAAGCAGATCCAGGGTGTCTTCGCGCAGCCTGCGGTCCGCAAGGCGGGCCCGATGGCGCTGATGGTCAGCCTCATCGGCGCCTCCGCCCTCGCATGGTCGGCATTGTCCACGCCGCCGCAGAAGATGCTCTATTCGGGCCTGCCCGATGCCGACAAGGCGGCCGTCACCCAGGCGCTGTCCGCCGCCAGCATCGACAGCCAGATCGATGACGCGACCGATGCCGTGACGGTGAACGAAGAGGATTATTCCCGTGCCCGCCTGCTGCTCGCCGGCCAGGGCCTGCCGAAGGCGGCGCCGGGTGGTTATGCGATCCTCGATCAGCTGCCGATGGGCGTCAGCCGCGCCGTGGAAGGCGAGCGACTGCGCCAGGCACGCGAGACCGAGCTCGCACGCTCGATCCAGGAGATCGACGTCGTCACCGAGGCGCGCGTGCACCTGGCGATGCCGGAATCGAGCGTGTTCGTGCGCGACAATGCGCAGCCAAGCGCCTCCGTTGTGGTGAAGCTGCAGGGTGGCCGTGCGCTGAGCGAAGCGCAGGTGCAGTCGATCATCAATCTCGTTGCGTCGTCCGTGCCGGGCATGAAGCCCGAAGCGGTGACGATCGTCGACCAGATGGGCGGGCTCCTTTCCAAGCCGGGCGGCGCCGGGCAGAGCGGCACAGAGCAGCGCATTGCCCTGCAACAGCAGGTCGAGGAAAAGTATCGCACGCAGCTGATCCAGCTGCTGACGCCGCTCGTCGGGACCGGCAACTTCACGGCCGAGGTTCAGGCCGACGTCAACATGGACGAAACGTCCGCAACGCGCGAAAGCTACGACAAGGAAGGCGCGCTGCGTGCCGAAACCGGCAATTGGACCGGCAACCAGGCGCAGGACGGACAAGCGCCCGGCGGCATCCCCGGTGCGCTCAGCAACACGCCGCCGCCCGCCGCCGCGCTTCAGCAGCCGCAGGCCGCGACCGGCGCCAATGGGCAGGCTGCGCAGGCCGGTCAGCCGGTCGCCGGCGGCCCCGCGCCGAACCCGAACAAGCAGTCGGACCAGTTCGCCCGCTCCTACGATCTTGGCCGCGAAGTCTCCGTTACGCGTGCAGCGCCGGGCGGCGTCAAGCGCCTGTCCGTCGCCGTGCTGCTGCGCGAGCCGGAGAAGGGCAAGCGCACCGCGATGGAGATCAACCAGATCACCGAGCTGGTCCGCTCTGCCGTTGGTTATGATCAGGCCCGCAACGATCAGGTGACGGTAATCAGCCGCAAGTTCGCCGGCGAGGCGGATGCGGCAAATGACGGTCCTGCCTGGTACGACAACAGCTGGATGCCGGTCATCGCCCGCAACCTGACTGCGGTGATTATCGCGCTGCTGGTGCTGCTGCTCGGCGTCCGTCCGCTGGCCAAGGCGCTGATGAAGAAAAAGGAAGAGGCGGAGGCCCCGGGCCGCTCGGCGCTTGGCTTTGCCGCGGATGGCACCGCCGCGGGCGAGGAGGGCGAGGCCGCTCGCGCTGAGATCGCCGTCGCCCCGCCGGTGACACTCGACGAGATCGAGGCGAGCCGCAATTACGATGAGCGCATCGGCAAGGTGCGTGGCTTCACCCGCGACAATCCGGCGCGCGCTGCGCTGGCGGTGCGCGACATGATGAAGGCGACCGCGCAGTGAGCGAAGTCGCGCTTCGCACCTTCACCGGCACCGAGCGTGCCGCGGTGCTGATGATGCTGGTGGGCGAGGAGGAAGCCGCGGCGATCCTCCAGAAGCTGGAGCCCGACGAGGTGCGCGAGCTGGGCCGTGCTATGTACACCGTTGCCGACGTCAGCGAAGCCGACGTCGAAGGCGTACTCGACGATTTCGTCGGCCGCGCCCGCGAGCGGACCGGCATCACCTTTGATCCCAAGCCCAAGATCGAGGCCGTGATGCACCGCGCGCTGGGGCAGGAGAAGGCGGAAAGCGTGCTTGCTCGCATCACGCCGCCGGAAGCGGCATGCGAGATCGAGCTGCTCGACTGGCTGGACGCGACCGACATCGCGGCGATGATCGAAAAGGAGCATCCGCAGGTCTGCGCGCTGCTGATCGCCAACCTCGATCCCGCAGTCGGCGCGCAGGTGCTGGAACTGCTGCCCGATGCGGCGCAGCCCGAAATCCTGCACCGGATCGCGAAGCTTGGCCCGATCACGCCCGAGGCGGTCGAGACGCTGAAGACGATGATCGGCAGCCGCGCCGTGAGCGCCGCGCAGGGCACGCAGGTGAAGCTGGGCGGTACGCGCGAGGCGGCGAAGATCCTGCAGGGCGCACGCAAGGCGACCGAGCAGCGGGTGATGCCCAAGCTGTTCAAGCTGGACAAGGAAACCGCGCGGGCGATCGAGGAGGCGATGTTCGTCTTCGACAACCTGCTCGACATGGACGACAAGAATCTGGGCACGCTGATCCGCAACATCGACAGCGATATCCTGACCCGCGCGTTGAAGGGCGTGGACGAGGCGGCGCGCAATCGCTTCCTCGGCTGCATGTCCGCTCGCGCCGCGGACGGCATCCGCGACGAGATGGAAGCGCGCGGCCCGATGCGCCTGTCCGAGGTGCTCGATGCGCAGAAGGCGATCATCGCCATCGCCCGCACGCTCGCCAAGGACGGCACGATCATGATGGGTGGGGGCGAAGACGATTATGTCTGAGGCAGCCATGTCGGGGGCAGCGGCCAATGTGTTCGTCGCCGGCTTCGCGCCGCGCCAGGACGATGCGGCGGTTCGCCTGCAGCGGGTCTTTGCCGAACGGCCTGCCGGCTTTGCACCCGGCGATCTGATCGCGCGGATCGAGGAGGCGTTTTCTGCCTCATCGCAGCCGCACGGCATGCCGGTGCCAGAGCCCGAAGCAGCGGCACAGCCGCCCGCGATGGATCCAGTCGCTGCCGCCATGGCCGAAGTGTCGGCGATCGACCCTCTGGTCGAAGCTCATCAGGCCGGCTTCGACGCGGGCTATGCCGCTGCGCGCGCGGAATATGAGGCATCGGCCGCTCGCGACCTCGCGCTGATCGAGGGGATTGCCGCCGCGCTGAAATCCGACGAGCGGATCGATCGGGAACGGATTGCGCGGCAGCTTCGCCAAACGGTGCTGCATCTCGTCGGCGGGCTCATCGGCCAGACCGGCATTGCCGGCGATCTCCTCGCCGGGCGGGTCGAGGCGGCCGCCGAGCTGCTCGCCGATCAGGCGGAAAGCGCTATCCTGCGCGTGAACCCGGAGGATGTCGGCCTGCTCCATGGCCGCCTGCCGGACACGATCTTTGCCGTCGGCGATGCAACACTGGCTCGTGGCTCCTTCGTGCTGGAGGCTGCCTCCACCATCGTCGAGGATGGGCCGGACCTCTGGCTGGAACAGCTCACCAGCGCGCTCGACAAGGTCGCCGTTCCCGCTCTCTGACCATCGCATCGTCGGGGGCGATTGCGCCCACCGTCGCTGGTTATCCAGGATCGTAGATGCTCAACCGTTTCACCGCCGATTACCTTGAATCGCTGGGCAACGCCGATTTTCGTCCGGCGCCCAAGGTCGCTGGTCGGCTCGCCTCTTATGATGGCCTGTTGATGGAGGCGGTCGGCCTGACGCTGCCGGTCGGCACGATATGCCGGATCGGTGATGCGCGCGTGGGCGTGGAGGCGGAGGTGATCGGCTTTCGCAACGGCCGCACCTTGCTGATGAACCTCGGCGGACCCGCCGCGCTGCTGCCGCAGATGCCAGTCCGCCCGACCGGGGCGCCGGGCGAGGCGGAAGTTGGCGAGGCACTGCTCGGCCGCGTCGTTGATGGTGCCGGCAATCCGATTGATGGCCTCGGCCCCATTCGCGGCGCCGGTCGGTGGCCGCTCGCCGGCAAGCTCCAGTCCCCGCTCGATCGTGGCCGCGTGCTGGAGCCGCTGGACGTGGGCGTGCGCGCGATCAACGGGCTCCTCACCATCGGCAAGGGCCAGCGCGTCGGTATCATGGCGGGTTCGGGTGTCGGCAAGTCGGTGCTGCTCGGCATGATGGTGCGTGCGGCCAAGGCCGACGTGATCGTCATCGGCCTGATCGGTGAGCGTAGCCGCGAAGTTGCCGACTTCCTTGAAACCAAGGTGGCGGGCGAGGCGCGCAAGCGCTCCGTCGTGGTTGCCGTTCCGGCCAATCACTCGCCGGTGCTGCGCATCCGCGGCGCGCTGCGCGCGACCGCCATTGCCGAGGCGTTTCGTGACGAGGGCAAGAACGTGCTGCTCATCATGGATTCGCTCACCCGCGTGGCGCACGCCGGGCGCGAGATCGGCCTGGCGCTCGGCGAGCCGGCATCGGCGCGCGGCTATCCGCCGTCGGCCATCGCGATGCTGCCCAATCTGATCGAGCGTGCGGGCACCGACGTGAACACCGGCGGCGCGATAACCGCCATCTACACCGTGCTGGCGGATGGTGACGACGGCAATGATCCGGTGGTCGATTCTGCCCGCTCGATCCTGGACGGCCATATCGTGCTGAGCCGCGCGCTCGCCGAACATGCCGTTTATCCCGCGATCGACGTATCCAAATCGGTTAGTCGCGTGATGACGGATATTGCGGTTAAGCCGCACGTCCAGGCCGCGCGCGTGCTGCGTCGCCATCTCGCGACCTACGAAGAAAATCGCGATCTGGTGCTGATGGGCGCCTATCGCGCTGGCGCGGATCCCGCGATTGATGCTGCCATCGCTTACCATCCCGCCGTCATGGAGTTCATCCGCCAGGATGCCGACGCCAGCGTCTCGCTCGATGATGCGGTGGCGGAGCTGACCGGCGTGTTCGGCGATGGATAACAAGAAGCTCCAGCGCGTCCACCGCGTCCGCACGCTGCAACTGGGCCTTGCCCGTGCGGCGGAAATACGTGCGCAGGAGCAGGTCGCCAGCGAAACCGCCCTGTCGCAGCGGATCGCCCAGCTCGCTTCCGCCGTGGCGCCGGGGCAGGGAAGTGGCGCCGCCGTCTCCTTCGCCGCCATGGCGCATTATCGCGAAAAGCTTCACCGCAACGCCGAAGTGGTCGAGAACCGCGTGCGCAACGCGGCGGTGGAGGCAGAGCGAGCGGCAGAGGTGACCCGCTCGGCAAAGCGCGATCAGACGGCGGTCGAAAAGCTGATCGCCCGCGGCGAGGCAGAGGCGGCGCTGCGCGCCATCCGCGCGCTGCAAGATGCGCCGCCGACACGAAAGATCCGGCACGATCCTTGCTGATGGATTCGTCGACCTAACGCGACGAGACACCCATCACCGCTATGCTGCCGATCCCGTTCCTGTCTCCTAGTCCGGCCATGCCCGGGGCACCGGGCGCCTTGCCTGCCGCGGCGCCGGCGGGTCTGGACTTCTCCGCGCTGCTGCCCGGCTTCACAGTGCCGACCCTTCCTCGGCAGCGTGACGGCGAAGGCGGCAACATCTTGCCGGCAGTGCCCGGCAAGGATGAGGAAGCCGGCAATGACGCCTCGGCCGCGATCTGGATCGCTCCGCCCACCTGGCTGATTTCTTGCCCGCCGCCAGCCAGTATCGGCGCCGGGGAGGACGCCCCCGCGCTGCCCGCCAGCGGACCGGTGCGATCTGCCGATGTGCCGCTCTCCCCGGGGCAACTCACCGCTTTGCCCGTCCACGCGCCCGGGGCGGAGCAGGTCACCGCATATCACACGCTGGCCGATCCCGGCGCGGCAGTGATTGCAGTGCCGGGTACGGCGCATCCCCTGTTTGCTGCAACGCCGCTTCCGACGTCGCCCGGATCGGCCGTGCCTGACGTGCTCGCCGCCGCAGTCACGTCAGTCGAGTCCTTCGCCGTCCCGTTACAAGCCCGTAATGCATCGACCGCAGAAACGCAGGATCTGGCGCTGCCGCCGACCGTGAATCCCGCCGCTGCCCCGGCTGGTCAGCCCCACGCCGGGGAAGCAATCATGTCTGCCCCCGGGCAGGGCCGCTCCCCGGTTTCCGAAACGGACGGTGCCTTCGTCACGCCATCAAACCCGGGACTGAGCGCGCCCACGGTGCAGCAGGGATCACCAGCACCGCTCCAGAAGGTTCCGGCCGAACAGGTCCGGCTTGACCAAGAACCTGCGGCCTCCATGCCGGCGCCGGTCTTGGAAGACCGTGTCTTCGTCGGCTCTGCCCGGAGCGAGCCGGAGCGGATCGAAAACGCCAGCAACGGTGCGTCTCGGCTAGCGTCGCGGCCCCAGCTTCCCGCAGGCGCCACGTCCCAAATTTTTCCGTCAACGCAAGCGGGGCAGGTCGCTCCAGCCGCACAGATGTTCGCTGCTGCCATTCATCGCGCCGTGCGTGACGATCGGGCGGCAGACCAGGGGGAATTGCTGATCGCGCCGAGTGCCGCGCCCACGGCCGACCTCGCACCCCATCCTGTCGCCGCTATCGAAGGCGGCCGCCACGCTGCGCTTGATATGTTTCGCGATACGTGGCCGGCGAAGATGATCGAGCGCATCGAGATGATCCGCGACGCCATGGATGCGGTGGATACCAGCATCCGCCTGGTGCCCGACAAGCTCGGCACCATCGACGTGTCATTGCGGCGCGACGGGGATAGGGTCGCAGTGCAATTCCATGCGCAGCAGGCCGAGACTCGCCAGTTGCTAGCCGATGCGCAACCGAAACTGGCCGAACTCGCCGAGGCGCGTGGCCTGAAGCTGACCGCGCAGGCCGGCCAGGGTGACGGGCAATCGCAGCACTCCCACCAACAGCAGCGCGCGCCGTCGCCGGCGCCGCTCTCCCCCCACCGGCCGGGCCGCATCGCATCCGATGATGATGCCGCGCTCGCCGACGAACGAATCGCGTGACTGGCAAAAGGCGTTGAGCAGTGAGTGACAAGGATAAGGGCGCGACCGAATCGGCGCCGAATAAGAAGGGCAAGCTGGCCAAGATCCTGGTGATCGCGGGTGGCACCATCGTGCTCATCGGCGGCGGCGTCGGCGCCGGCCTCTATGCCGCAGGTTCTGGCATCATCGGCGGTTCGAGCGCTCATGCGGAGGACGAAAGCAAGCCGAAGCTGGTGCCCAAGAGTGATCAGAAGCGGGCCGAAGAAGGTAGCGGATCAGGGGGCGGCCACGGCGGCGACGCCGGCGGCGGCGGGTCGGGCCATGAAGGCAAGCCGACGCCGGAGGGGACTGGCGGCGAGCGCTATGCGTCCAATTATTTCGCGCTGGAAAAGGAGTTTACGGCGAACCTTCAGGACTCCGTCCACTTCATCCAGGTGGGTGTGGCGGTCTCCACGCCCTATGACGACACCGTCATCCAGAACATCAAGACCAACGATATCGCGATCCGCTCTGCGATCCTGATGGCGCTGGGCGACACCACGGAAGACCAGGTCTTTTCCTCGCAGGGCAAGGCCGCGCTCGCAAAGCGGCTGACGGCCGCCATCAACAACACGCTTGAACAGAAAGAAGGCTTTGGCGGCGTCAGTAACGTCTACTTTACCAATTTTGTTGTTCAGTGACCTCACATGGTTAACGCCAAGCCAGATCTTCCTCGCGAGCGGCGAGAGCGCCCCCGCCCGCAGGCCGTCCAGACGAGCGGCCTCGGGCAGGCGAAGCTCAATCCGTTCGGCGACCTGCACACGTTGCAGCACCTTTCCGCGCGGCTCGCGCGGGGACTGCGCGGCGTGTTCGAGCCGCTTTTGCGTCAGGAAGTGCGGGCTTGGGCCGAACCGCTCGCGGTTCAGCGATTTGCTGATTACCGGGCCGAACGTCCCGACAAACTGACGGCGTGGCTGCCGCTCGGCATGGATGACCGGCCGGCGTTGCTGGTTCTGGACGGCAAGTTCGTGCTTGAACTGCTCGACTTCTTCTTCGGCGGCACTGGCGCTGCGCCTGCGGAAATGCCGGCGGAATTCTCGCCCGCGGCCGAGGCGATGGTGGCACGCCTGGGGCAGATGATCGCCGTGCCGCTCACGGCCGCCTGGGAGCCTCTCGCCCGCGTCAACTTCACTGTCGGCCGGTGCGAGGCGAATGCCTCGATGCTCTCCAGCTTCGACGGCGACGACGCGATGATCGTCACCCGGTTTGGCATTGCGCCCGGGGGCGCGAAGCCGTCGTTTATCGATCTGGTCTATCCGGTGACGGCGCTAAAGCCGCACGGCACGGCGCTGACCGGCAAGGTCGTGGCGAAGGCGGCGGCGGAAGACGCCTTGTGGCAGACCGCGCTCACCCGCGCGGCGATGAACATCCGCTTTCCGGTGCGCTCGGTTCTCGCCGAGCCGACGATCCGCCTGTCCAAGCTGATGGCGCTTCAGCCCGGTGACGTGATCCCGATCAGCTTCGGTCAGGACGTGCCGGTGATGGTGGGCAACGACCGCCTTGGCACCGGCACCGTGGGCACGTCGAACGGCCATGCTGCGATCAAACTGACCTCGCTCGCTTCTCTCGAAGGATTGACCCAGTGAACGACATGAGCGGCGGCTTCCCGCCAAAGGACATGGGCGATGGCGCCCTCGCCGCGAATTTCCGCCTGCTGCAGGACGTCGATGTCAAGCTGACGGTGGAGATCGGCTCCACGCAGCTGACGCTGCGCGAGCTGCTGGCGCTGGGTGAATCGAGCGTGATCGAGCTGGATCGGCAGGCCAACGAGCTGCTCGACGTGTTCGTTAACGGCACGCTCATCGGCCGCGGCGAAGTGGTGACGGTGGGCGACCGCTTCGGCGTGCGGATGACCGAGCTCGTCAATCCCGACAAGCGCGGCTGACCATCTGCGATGATGTGGTCCTATATCCTGAAGCTGATCGTGCTGTTGCCGCTCGTCTGCGGCCTGATGATCGGCTGCCTGTATCTGTGGCGGCGGCTGGAAAGCCGGATGCCGGGTCGCACCGACACGCGGCTCATCAACGTCAAGGAGACGATGATGATCTCGCCGGGTCTGCGGCTCGCCGTTGTGGAATTTGAAGGCAAAAGGCTGCTGGTATCCGTTGGGCGCGGCGGGGTGACGCTGGTCGATCGTGCTGACGCGCCGAGGACCTTTTCGTGAGCGTCACCCGCGTCGGCAACGGCCCGGCCCTGTTTCGCAATGCCGAGCACAACCGCCCGGCTGAATTCTCGTGGGGCAAGGTGCTGCTGATCGCCTTCGCCTTCTTGGTGGCAGTCCTCGTCGCCATGCCAGCCTTCGCGCAGGTCGCGCCGATTGCGCCCGCGGCGCCGGCGCCGTCCGCACCAGGGGCAGGGGACGCGGTCGATCGCGCGCTGGGGCAGCTTGGCGGTGGACCGAATGGCTCGGGCTCGATGTCGCTGTCGCTGCAGGTCCTCATCATCATGGGCCTGCTCAGCATTCTGCCAGGCATCCTGCTGATGATGACCAGCTTCACCCGGATCATCATCGTGCTGTCGATCCTGCGCCAAGCGATGGGCCTGCAGCAGACACCGCCCAATCAAGTGCTGATCGGCCTCAGCCTGTTCCTGTCGCTGTTCGTGATGGCGCCCGTCATCAGCCAGATCAACACCACCGCGATCCAGCCCTATGCCGCCGGGCAGATGGGCGGCACCGACCTGATCAAGACCGCCGGCGCACCGCTTCACGCCTTCATGGTGAAGCAGACGCGGGTGAAGGACGTGACGATGTTCGCCGAAATGGCGAAGTCGGGCCCGTATGCGACGCCCAACGACATTCCCTATTCGGTACTGCTGCCGGCGTTCGTGACCAGCGAACTGAAAACCGCGTTCCAGATCGGCTTCCTGATCTTCCTGCCGTTTTTGGTGATCGATCTGGTCGTCGCGACCGTGCTGATGGCGCTCGGCATGGCGATGCTCAGCCCGACGATCATCTCCTTGCCGTTCAAGCTGCTGTTGTTCGTGCTGGTCGATGGCTGGGCGCTGACCATGGGTAGCCTCGCCAACAGTTTCGCCGCGTAGCGCGGCGCCGGGCGGCGGGGGTTCCTCAAGCCTCCCCGCCATCGGACGCAAGATGCAGGCGAGAGAGACCGGAGTTCAGCATGGTAGACGCAGATTATTTCCTCACCGTGGCGAACCAGACGCTGTGGGTGCTCGCCCTCGCCGCTGCCCCGATCCTGATTCCGGCGCTCGTTTCCGGCCTGATCCTCGGCATGATCCAGGCGGCCACCTCGATCCAGGAACAGACGCTGAGCTTCGTACCCAAGCTGATCGTGGTCGGCCTGTCGCTGGTGATTTTCGGTGCGATGATCCTGGGCCTGCTCAGCGATTTCACCGTCTCGATCTTCGAGCGTATCCCCGATCTGGTCCGCTAGGCTGGTGCTGGCGTCCACTGTCCTCGATCGCGCCGCCGCGTCGGGCGACTGGCCGCCGCTATGCTAGGGTTCGGCCTTTCGATCGAGCCGCAGTTATGGGCCCTGATCTTTGTCATGGTCCGCGTCGGCGCCGCCTTTGTCGCAGCGCCCGTGTTCGGCAACGTGTCCGTTCCGCTTCAGGTGCGCGTCGTGCTGGCCGGAGCGGTCGGCGTGCTGGTGCTTGGCATGCACGATGTCACGCCTCCCCCGCAGGTATTCGCTCTGGCCACCTTCCTTGCCATCGCGGCCGAGGCGCTGGTCGGCCTGGCGCTTGGCTTCATTCTGCAGATCGCCTTTGCCGCGCCGCTGATCGCCGGCGAACTTATCGGCGGGTCCATGGGCATCGGCTTTGCCAACATGATCGATCCCAATTCCGGCCGCTCGTCGCCGGCGATCGGCCAGTTCCTGTCGATCCTGCTGACGTTGCTGTTCCTGTCGATCGATGGCCACCTCGTGCTCGTCGACACGGTGGCCCGCAGCTATACGGCGCTGCCACCCGGCGCCGCCTGGCTCGCGCCGGCGCAGCTGCGCGATATCGCGCTGTTCGGCGGCTACGCCTTTTTCGCCGGTCTGCTGCTCGCCCTGCCGGTAGGCTTCCTTTTACTCTGCCTTAATCTGGTGGTCGGTATGATCTCGCGGTCGGCACCGGCGCTGAACCTGTTCTCGATCGGTCTGCCGGCCAGCCTTGCCGTCGGCGTGATCGCGATGGCGGCGGCGTTCCCGGCAATGGGTGATTACATGCTGGTCGTCGTGCGCGAGGGCCTGGAAGCGGCACGGAGCCTGGTACTTGGCTGACGAGTTCGGCGAAAAGACAGAAGCCCCGACACCCAAGCGTCTCAAGGACGCGCGGAAAAAGGGTGACGTTCTCAAATCACGTGAATTCGCGACGGCGCTGGTGGCACTGGCGGGGGTGGCGTGGCTCGTCTTTTTCGGGCCGTCCCTGGTCGCC
This sequence comes from Sphingomonas sp. IC-11, assembly GCF_021043365.1. Lineage (GTDB taxonomy): Bacteria > Pseudomonadota > Alphaproteobacteria > Sphingomonadales > Sphingomonadaceae > Sphingomonas. The sequence continues at coordinate 283,762 of NZ_JAJNDU010000001.1, forward strand.
GCGTGCAAGGGCGTGATGGCCGAAAGCTTTCAATTCACGCGCGGCGACGTGGAGGATTTTCAGCCGTTCCGCCCGTTGGCCGCCGCCGGGTGGAAGCTGCTGCCGGCCTTTGGGACCCTCTTTGCGATCGTGATGGCGGCCGGCGTGGCCAGCCAGGCCGCGCTCGGCTCGCTTCAGTTCAACGCCGGCCTGCTCGCGCCGAAGGGCAACCGCATCAATCCTGCCTCCGGGCTGAAGCGCATCTTCGGCATGAACGGCTGGATCGAACTCGGCAAATCCTTGCTGAAGGTTGCCCTGCTTGGATCGATTGGCGCGTGGCTGCTGATGAGCACCGCGCGCACCACTTTGGGCCTTGCTCGTGCGAACCTTGGGGCCGCGGTGGATGCGCTCGGCGGCACGCTCACGACGCTGATGATCGTCATGTCGATGGGCTTGGTCGCCATCGCGCTCCTCGATGTGCCGCTCCAGATGTTCCAGCGCATGAAGAAGCTGCGCATGTCCAAGCAGGAGCAGAAGGACGAGCATAAGGAGAGTGAAGGCAACCCGGAGGTGAAGGCGCAGATCCGCTCGCGCCAGCACGCCATGCTGTCGCGCTCCACCCGCCGCGCCGTGGGCGAGGCGCACGTCGTGCTGACCAACCCGACCCATTTCGCGGTCGCCCTGCGCTACGATCGCGGGCGCGATCAAGTGCCGGTGGTGGTCGCAAAGGGACGCGGCGCCACCGCACTCGCGATCCGCGAAATCGCCGGCGACATGGCGGTGCCGATCCTCGAATCTCCGATGCTCGCACGTGCGATCTACTACACCAGCCGCGAGAACCAGGAGGTCCGCGACGATCTCTACATGGCAATCGCAACGGTGCTTGCGTTCGTGTTCAACCTGAACGCGGCTGCGGGCGGCGCGCAGCTGCCACCGATCGAGGTGCCGGTTGGCGCCCGCTTCGACGAAAATGGCGCGGCGCTCCAGTAGAGAGCGGCTACCCCCGATGACGCCTCTCTTCCGAGACATGCCCACTCACTAGACCAGCCGAACAGCGCTAAAGTTGCGGCTGGTGCGGCCGTTTAAGACGGTGTCATGACGAGCGTCTCCAGCACCTCCGCGCCGAGCGCGACCACAACCAGCGTTACCAAGTCGGCTGCCAGTGCGCTGCTGACCTCGCTCAACACTGGCTCGGGCGTCGACACGGACACGCTGGTGACCAGCCTGGTGCAGGCGCAATTCGCGGCTAAAACCGCGGCGCTTACCGCGCGGTCGGACAAACTGACGGCGCAGCTTTCCGGTGTTTCCACCCTGAAGAGCGCGATTACGGACTTCACCGCCGCGCTGGATTCGCTGGTGAAAGGCGGGACGTTGCAGTCCCAGCCGATGAGCACCAATGCCTCTGTGCTTACGGCCACGGCAATCTCCGGCGCGAAGCTCACCGGCCTCACCGCCAGCATCCGCGTTGACCGGTTGGCGACCGCACAAACCGCCGTTTCCACGGTTAGTCTGGGCTCCAAGAGCGAAGTGATCGGTTCCGGCACCTTCACGCTTAAGCTCGGTACCGCGACCTACGACGCCAATGGGGCAATGACCGGGCTGACCGGCGTCGATGCCAACGGCGATGATGTTGAAGACACGATCGCCATCGACATCACGGACGGCTCGCTCACCACCATTGCGGCGGCGATCAATGCCAAAAAGGCAGGTGTGACTGCGTCCGTCGTCACTGACGCTGATGGTCGCGCGTTTCTTTCGCTGAAGGGCGAGACGGGCACGGCCAAGGCTTTCACGCTTGAGGCGACCAACGACCCATCCGGAAAGCTCGCGCAGTTTAACGTCGGCCCAAGCGCCACCGACATGAACATCACGGGCAAGGCGGGTAACGCCATTCTGTCGGTGGACGGGATCACGGTCGAGCGTTCGAGCAACAGCGTCAGCGATCTTGTTGAGGGCGTGAAGCTTGATCTGGTCGGAACCTCGGCCGCTCCTGTATCGCTATCCGCCACCACGCCGACGACAGCCCTGACCAATGCGGTCGAGGACTTCGTCTTCACGTTCAACCAGGTATTGAGCGAACTGCAGAAGCAGACCGATCCGATCTCCGGTGATCTGCGCGGCGATTCGGGCGCGCAGAACATGCTGCGCAGCCTCAAGGGGCTGACCATGCGCAATCTGTTGCCGGGCGCAGCGGAAGGGACGCCGCGTACCTTGGCTCAACTTGGCGTGCTGACCAACCGCGACGGCACCCTGTCCGTGAACAACGACACGCTGACGAAGGCGATCGCCAGCAACCCTGGTGCGCTCGAAGCGATGTTCTCCAACTCCACCGACGGTTCCGGCGTCCTCGCCGCGATGAATTCCATCAAGTTGAACGCGACCAGCACGCTTTATGGGCTTGGCGCGTCAACAACGCGCTACAATCAGGCGAAGAGTGATCTGGCGGACCAGCAGGACAAGCTCACGGTTCAGCAGGAAAAGATGACCACCCGCCTGACGCAGCAGTTCGCCTCGATGAACGCCCGCGTGGCTGCCTATAAGTCCACGCAGACCTTCATGGAAAACCAGATCAAGGCCTGGACGAACGGCAACGACTAATGGCGTACGCGTCCGTTTTGTCGCGCGATCCGGCGCAGACGTACCGTCAGATCGATCTGGCCGGCCGCACCGCCAATGCGGACGGTCCGGCGCTGGTGCAGCTTCTTTACGAAGAGCTCTGCCAGGCACTGCGCGTCGCCGCTTGGGCGGCAGAGAACAAGAAGTTCGCAGTAAAAAGCGAGCGCGTGACTCGTGCCACAGCCATCCTGTTCGCCCTGGAAGCGAATCTGGATTTCGAAAGAGGAGGACAGGTTTCTGCCACCTTGGCGCGCGTATATGCGGGAGCGCGCAAGCAGGTGATCGAGGCGAGCCTGGGCCATGACGGCGCTCCATTTCGGCAGGTCGCCGAAACCCTGGCGGAGATCGCTGAGGCGTGGCGAATGGCGCGTGCTGCCTGATACCTGACAAGCGGCACGCCCCGCGGCCGGATCGTTCGTTCGGTCAGCGCAACCAATGGCGGGCGACGAACCAGCCGGTCACCGCGACGGAGATGACCGCGCAAAGGCCCACGATCGCGTCGAACGCCCATGGCTCCTCAGCGAGCCACAGGCCCTTCACATTCATGCCGTACAGACCGGTGATGAAGGTGAGTGGCAAGAACACCATGGCGGCGATCGAGATGATGAGGCCGCGCTGATCCAGCTGCTCGGCACGAAGGTCGGTCAACGCCTCATGGATCAGGCTCGCCCGCTCGCGAATAGCTTCCACTTCCTCCGCCATGCGCGCGGCGCGATCCGCCGCGGCCGCCAGGTGAGCGCGGTCGTCCGGGCCAAGCCACTCGCCGGGTAGCGACGCAAGCTTTTCAAGCGCGGCGCGTTGCGGATTGAGGAAGCGGCGATAGTTGATTGCCTCCACTCGTACCCGAGTCACGCTTCGGCGCAGGGCAAATGCCCTGGAGGCATCAAGCTGCTGTTCGCAATCGTCGAGATCATCACCCAGGTCGGCCACGACAGGATCAAGATCGGCCGTGATGGCGCTCGCAAAGGCCGTGATGATGTCGCCGGGGTCATGCACACGGCCGTTTGTGACCTCCTTCTCCACCGCATCGGTCGCCAGGAGGTGCTTTCGCGTGACCGAAATCACGCGGCCCTTCTCGGCCCAGATCCGCACGGAGGCGAGCATGTCCGATGGATCCAGTTCCTCCTCGGTTCGCCCGCGCAGGTTAACAAACGCGCCCTCGTCCAGCGCATCGCAGCGGGGGCGGGTTTCCTGTGCGATCAGCGGGTCGACGACATAGTCCGGCAACTTCGCCACTTCCCGGAGCCAGCCCTCGGCATGTTCCGCGGTTGTGGTCAGGTGAACCCACACCATCGCGCTGTTGCCCGACATGGCCTCCTTCACCGGGATCTTCCGGGCGGCGCCATCCCCGATGTGGTAGGCAAAGCCGCTCAAATCATCCTCACATCGACGGTAAGCCCGGGAAGGTCGCTGGGGGGGCGGTTACACAAGAGACGATCCGCATCAGCCCGCGCGCGGTTCAGGATGGCAGGAGGAACGTCTGGTCCGTGGGTCACCCGGTCCGCGTTGGCGAGCAGCCGGGCCTGCCGCAGTGTCAGATCGTCGGGATCAGCCGAATGGAGCTTCATCGAAACCAAAGTACGATTTGGCTCGGACGCATGTTCCGGTGGAGTGCCGAGCGTGTTCGCCGGTTGAAGGGGATCGTAGACCCCGCCAGGCGCCAGCGCCGCGGCAATTGCCCTGCGACGATCCGCAGCTTCCGGATATCGCTTCCGCCAGGCATCACGTGCGGCAAACAGCGCATCGGCCAGCGGGCCTAAGCTTGCCGGGAGCAAGGCCTCCAGGCGCTGGCGGAGTGCCGCCGCCAGCCCGGCCGAGGCTCCTCCGGTCCCGACCGCAACGATGACCGGCGCGCGATCGATGATCGCGGGCAGGGTGAAATCGCAAAGATCAGGTCGATCAACCGCGTTCACCAGAATGCCTCGCGCCTTCAATCGAGCGACCGCCTCGTCATCGTCCACGACAATGGCAAGGGCCGGTGCATGTGAAGCGTCCATTTGCGAAGCAGCGTCTGCCCCTTCACCGTCGTGCACGCCACGATGGTTAGGCCAAACGCTGCCGTCCTCGCGGACCACGATTGCACCGGCGCGCTTCAGCAGGCGTCGCTTGGCCTCCGCCGCGTCCCCATCGCCTACCAGGATGACCGTACGCCCTTGCAGCCGTACGAATATTGGCAGGCTGTGCAGGCTCACAGCCAGTCCGGAACTCGCTCTGCGGCGAGGATGGTCTCCGCGGCGATGCGATCGGCAACCACGGCGTAACGGTCGCCATCCACCAACACCTCTGGCACCAGTGCACGGGAGTTGTACGTCGAGGCCATCGTCGCGCCATATGCGCCTGCTGTTCGGAAAACGGCGAGGTCACCCGACTTTACGACATCAATCTTTCGGTCGCGTGCAAAGGTATCACCGGTCTCGCAAACCGGGCCGGCGATGCTCGCGGTCATCCGCTCACCGGTGGGTCGCACCGCGTCGAAATCATGCCAGGCATCGTAGAGGGCAGGCCGCGCGAGATCGTTCATCGCTGCATCAACGATCACGTAAGGGTTGGTGACCCCGGGCTTCACCCAGATCACCTCCGTCAGCAGCACCCCGGCATTGCCTGCAATGACGCGGCCCGGTTCGAACATCAACGTGACGTCCCAGTCCTTGGTCACCCGTGCCACCATGGCCCCGAAGTCGGCGGGATCAGGTGGTACGTCGCCTGCCTTGTAAGTGACGCCCAGGCCGCCACCGAGATCGACATGAGTGATCGTATGTCCAGCCGCGCGCAGTTCGGCCACGAAGGCGCCGATGCGGGTATAGGCCGCCTCGAGCGGCGACAGGTCCAGCAGCTGGCTGCCGATGTGAATGGCAACTCCCCGCAGGTCCAGGCCGTCGAGCCCGGCGAGACGGGCGAAGATCCCGGCCGCCTCGTCGATGGGAACGCCGAACTTGTTCTCGCGCTTTCCGGTCGAGATCTTTGCGTGCGTGCCGGCATCGACATCCGGATTTACGCGCAGCACTGCGCGGGCCTTGGTTCCTCGTGCCGCAGCAAGCTGAGCCAGTACCACGCCTTCTTCTTCCAGCTCGATGTTGAACTGGCCGATTCCTGCGTCGATCCCCTTGATGAGTTCTGCACGGGTTTTGCCGACACCGGAAAAGACGATGTCCTCGGCCGGCATGCCGGCAGCAAGCGCTCGCGCCATTTCTCCGCCCGAAACAACGTCCGCGCCATAGCCCTCGCGGGCGAGCACATTCAGCACGGCGATGTTCGGGTTGGCTTTGATCGCATAGGCAAGATGTACGCGGCCAGCCTGTTTCAGCCCGTCGCGGAACACGCGTGCGTTACGGCGCAGCGTATTCGCAGAGTAAACATAGACGGGCGTTCCCACTTCCGCCGCAATGCGGGACAGCGGAACGGCTTCACAGTGAAGCTCTCCATCAACGAGCGAAAAGTGATCCATCGATTACCTTGGCGGGAGGTCAAATTCATCGCTACGCCGCTCCTCGGAGTTGCGTAGCAATTCATCGCTGCGGCCTGGCCTAGCTTGCGGCTGTGGCTCGAGCAGGTCTGCAGGGGTAGGGGTGGCGGTCGCGCCATAGGGAGCGACGGGCAACTGCTGTCCTTCCGCCGGCTTGAGGCCGCGAGCAGCGCCGCAGCCGGCCAGCAGCGTCGCCAGCATGAGGGCAGCAACCTTCATGACAGCGCCTCCCGCGCTTGTTGGATAGCCGCACGGACATTGTCCGGCGCTGTGCCGCCGAAGCTGGTGCGACTGGCCACCGAGGCATCGACCGAAAGAACGTTGAAGACCCGGGAGTCGATCCGGCTGTCGATGGCGACCAGATCCTCGATCGGCAGCTCATCCAGACGGACACCCAGCGCCTCGGCGCGAGCAACGGCACGACCCGTGATGTGATGGGCCTCCCGGAAGGGCACGCCTGCTTCACGCACCAGCCAATCGGCGAGATCAGTGGCCGTGGCATAGCCGCTCTCGGCCAATGCCCGCATCCGATCGGTCCGGAAGGTCGCGCTCTCCACCATGCCAGTCATCGCGGCTAGGCACAGTCCGAGCAGGTCGTGGCACTCGAACACCGGCGGCTTGTCGTCCTGCATGTCCTTTGAATAGGCAAGGGGAAGCCCCTTCATCGTCACCATCAGGCTGACGAGGCACCCGGTGATGCGGCCGGCGTGGCCGCGCACCAGTTCCGCCGCGTCAGGATTGCGCTTCTGCGGCATGATCGAGCTACCGGTCGACCATTGATCGCTCAGGCTCACAAAGCCGAACGGCTGCGACGCCCACAACACGAACTCTTCCGCCAGCCGCGACAGGTGAAGAGCGCATTGTGCCGCGCAGGTGAGATATTCGATCGCAAAGTCACGGTCAGACACCGCATCCAGCGAGTTGCGGGTCGGCCCGTCAAAGCCAAGGGCGGCTGCCGTAGCGTGGCGGTTGACCGGGAACCCAGTACCTGCGAGCGCAGCAGAGCCAAGCGGGCAAAGGTTCATTCGTACTCGAGCATCGGAAAACCGGCCGACGTCGCGCCGAGCCATTTCGACATACGCCATCAGATGGTGGCCCAGCGTCACAGGCTGGGCGGACTGAAGATGGGTGAAGCCGGGCATCACGCTGGCCGCATGTTCTTCGGCCCGCTTGAGAAGCGCTTGCTGAAAAGCGGCGAGAGCGGCCAGGGTCTCGTCAATCGCGTCACGCACCCAGAGCCGGAAGTCGGTCGCGACCTGGTCGTTGCGGCTGCGGGCAGTGTGAAGGCGTCCCGCCGCCGGGCCAATGGCGTCGGCAAGCCGCGCCTCGGTCTGCATGTGGATGTCTTCGAGCGCCAGGTCTTCGGCGACGCCTTCCGCCTCATAATGAGCAGCGACCTGTTCCAGGCCTTTTGATATGGAGGCTGCGTCAGACGCTTCGACAATGCCCTGTTGAGCCAGCATGCGGACATGCGCCTGGCTGCCGCGGATGTCCTGTCGCCACATCCGCTTGTCGAAGGGGATGGAGGCATTTATCTCGCGCATTACCGCGGCCGGACCTTCCGCAAACCGGCCGCCCCACATCTGGTTGGAATCGCTCATGCCATCGCGCTCGGGAACTGTCTTTCTCCTCGGGACCGCCCTGGCGGCCGCGGCTTGCGATAGGCAAACGCCTGCCCCGGAGCAAGCAAACGTCGCTGCATCCGACGCGATGACATCGGATGAAGTTGCCCCAAGCAAGGCACAGCCCGCGGCAGCGGCCGGAACCGTCGATCGTTCACACAAGGGGGAAGCCGCACCCGCCGTTTCGTTTTTCGACCCCGCAGGCAAGAAGATCAGCCTTGCTGACTTTCGGGGTGAGCCAGTGCTGTTGAACCTGTGGGCGACCTGGTGCGCGCCCTGCATCAAAGAAATGCCCAGCCTTGACGTGGCGGCGGCAGCTATGCGCGGGAAAGTGCGCGTCATCGCGGTGAGCCAGGACATGGAGCGCCAGAAGGTCGCCCCGTTCTTTGCCGAGCGCCAACTGAAGAACCTGGATCCCTATGTTGATCCGGATCTGGGGCTCAGCCTGACTTACAAGGTGAACCTTCCTACGACCATCATGCTGGGTGCCGATGGCCGCGAACTGTGGCGGGTGAGCGGAGCCATGGATTGGGCCGGGCCAGAGGCCAAGGCGCTCATGGATGAGGCGACTGCCTAAGGCTTCGTTCTGTCGCTCGGCTGCTCCAACGCCAGCGCCTGTGCCAGTTGGGGCCAGGAGCTGGCGGACAGCCAGGCGCGCGCCTTATGCAGGAACGCCGGCGTAGCCGACTCTGCGCAGCGCTGTAGCCAGTAGGCGGCGTCCTCAGCCCGGTTCTCGGTCATCAGCATGCGGGCATGATTAAAAGCGCCGCGAAAGTCGCCGCCTTCTGCCGCTCGGGCGTAGCAATCGGCGGCAGTCACCATGTCGCGCGCCACGACCCAGCCGTCTTCATAGAAGCTGCCTACATAATTGATCGCTTTTGCGTTGCCGAGCGCGCTGGCCTTTCTGAACCAGGCAAGCGCCGCCGCTTTATCCGCAGCCACACCCTCTCCCAGCGTGAGAGCGGTGGCGAAATTGTACATGCCCCAGTCAAGGCCACGTTCTGCGGCGATGCGGAAGCATTCGGCGGCGCGCTTCTTGTCCACCGTGACGCCCCAGCCCTGATCGTAGCAGCGTCCCACCATGTTCAGGGCCATCAGGTGCCCCTGCGCCGCCGCCTTGTTGAACCAGGCGAAGCCTTCTTTTGCTTTGCCGTCGTCAAGGAGCATCTGAGCCCAGACGGCCTGAGCCTCGGCAATGCCCTGTTCGGCGCCGGCACGTATGATGGATGCCCGTTCCCGCGCCCCACCGGACAGGCGGGCGCGTACTTGGTCCGGGGTAAGCTCGCTAACTCGGTCGGTCAGAACTTCAGTCCCAGCGTGGCAAATGCCGATCGACCGGGCGCGATCGAGGCATAATGAGCAGTGAAGGCTTGTGGGAAGTAGGTTTCGTTGGTGAGATTTTGCACGTTTACGCTGAGATCGACGTGCTCGTTGATCGCGTACCCAAGCCGGGCATCGAAGCGCCAATAGGCGGGAACGGTTAGGATCCGCACGCGGGTCGCGGGATTCACCGTGACATTGCCGGCCGCGTCCTGCGTGGCGCTGCGGTTATCCGAATAGCCGCCGAACACGCGACCTATGTAGAAGGCGCCTGCGCCCACGGAGAGGCCATCAAGCGGCGTGGCATTCGCCCACAGCGTGAAGCTGTCCTTTGCTGTCTGGGGCGCCTGTCGGCCGTTGCTGACCGACGGAACAAGCACCGGACGCGCGGGCTGCAACGTTGCGCCGTTGGCGATGACAGCGGGCGCCGTCAGCGCAGTAAAGCCGGCGTCGACGATCTTCGGGTCAAGGTGAGTGTAGCCGCCGAAGATCGAGAGCCACGGCGTGACATTGCCGTTGAAGCTGAACTCAATGCCGCGGATCCGACGCTCACCAATGAATTGCACGGTGTTGTCTGGACCAGTGACGCGGGCGTTTGACGTGTCGGTCTGAAAAGCGGCGAGCGAAAGCGCCAGCTGCGCGTCGAACAGTTCCGCCTTTGCGCCCACTTCGTAAGACTTCGTCTTCTCGACCTTGAGGCTGTCGAGGAGCGCGATGTTTGCCGGCGTTGCGGTGGTCGGGATCGCGTTCGGCTCTTGTCCTTCGCCAAGCAGGCTGTTCGGCGGGGTCGCTGCCGTCGCATAGCTTGCGTAAAGCGACGTGTTTCGGCTGGGCTTGAACACCAGCCCGGCCTGCCAGTTGAACAGCTTGTCGTTGCGCGTGAAGCTGATGGAGTCTGTCGCGGTGGCAGCTTGGCCAGGCCTCAGCTTCGACGTGAAATCATCATAGCGGGCGCCAAGATTGAGGATCAATTCCGGTATCAACGTAATCGAATCAAAGGCGTAAACGGAAATGGTCCGGGCGTTGTTCTGAGTTTCCGTGGCCAGCGCGTTCTTCAAGATCGGGGCGACAACTGTCGAGGCGTCGCTCGCATAATTGATCCAGGGATCGTTCGGGTTCGGATCGAACAAGCTGGTGCAATAGAAGCGGGCGACGGCGGCTGGCGTGCAGCGAGGCGAGACACTGGAGCCGTTCGAGACGGCATAGGTTCCGCGACGGGCTTTTTCCCAGCTGAGTTCAACCCCCGCCGCGATGCTGTGCTTGATGGCGCCAGTGTCAAAGGCGCCGAACAGGTCAGTCTGGTTGGTCAGGCCCTCGGCATAGCCATAACGGGTGTTGCTCCGCCTCCAGACCAAGCCGCCGGAGGTCGCCGGTGATCCAGGGTTGGTGCCGAACACATTTCCCTGCTGATCATCCGGTTGAGTGAAGATGTAATTCTGTTCGTTGTGGCTGAACCGAGACGTATTGCGTAAAGTGAGCCCGCCGAAATCGTGTTCGACACGCATGCTCGCCTGATGGGTATAAGCATCACGAAAGTCGCGGCTTTTCACCCCATAGAAAGCGTCGCGATCAACTTTTCCGGTGACCCCTGCGATCGTGGTGACGCGGCCAATCGCCGGCTCCACATAAATCTCTCCCGTTCCGGGGAGATTGCTCGCCGAATAAAGATAAGGAATGCCGGAATCGGGCAATTCGTGGCTTTCCAGATAATAGTAGGACGCCGTCAGCCGAGTGTCGCTGCTCAGGCCAATGGTGATCGAGGGCGCCACGCCCCATCGGCGTGCCCAAATTGCATCGCGTCCGGCAAAATCCTGGTCATGCCACATCGCTGACACGCGAACGCCGATGCCGTCGCCCAGGTATCGGTTAACGTCGAGCGCGGCATGCTTGTAATCTGCGCTGCCCAAGCTGGCACTTGCCCGTACAAAGTCGGTGGCCTGGGGCGACTTGGTGATGATGTTTATCGATCCGCCGGCGCTGCCGCGGCCGCCAAGGGCCGAATCCGAACCTCGCACTACCTGAACTTGCTCTACGGCAAAGGTGTCCCTGCTCTGCGCGGCAAGATCCCGAACGCCATCAACGAACGTCGATCCCTGGCTGTCGAAGCCACGGATGAACGGGCGATCGCCCACCGGATTGCCGCCTTCTGCCGCGCCGAAGGTGATCCCGGGAACGGTGCGCAGTGCTTCAGCCAGCGTGGTGGAACCGGTCTGCTCAATAACGTCCTTCGGCAGTACGACCACCGAACGGGGCGTGTTGACCAGCGGGGCCAAGGCTTTCGGTCCCTGAAACTCGCTGCGCTGCCGTTGGCCGTTGACCAGAATGTCGCCAGGAGCGGAGGCGTCACCTTCGGGCGTTCGATCTTGAGCGTTTGTCGGCGTGGCGGGGGTATCCGCGCTTGTTGCTTCGGCCGAGTGGGCGGTGGCGATGAAGCCGATGCAGGACAGCGCAAGGAATGATGCGCTCTTCTGCGCCGACGACGTTTTCATGTGACCCCCGATCATATCGCGCATGCCGCTAATGCGAACCATTATGAGAGTCAAATCTGTGAGTGGTTCGCGATTGCGCAGTTCCTAAGAGCGTTGGGGCGGCGGCCTGTCGCCCTAGACCCGCCGCCGCCGTCGGACTGTCGCTCGGCAAACGAGCGGTCGTCCATTGAAGGCTATCATCCGGTGGGCTTCGCGTAGCTCGCCATGGACCTGTACGCTGCCCTCGTCCTAAGGTGCGGTAAAACAACAGCAGGAGTGCAGATTCATGGAGCCGCGAAGTGTCGTGATCCTTGAGGACAATTCTGCTGTTGCCATGGTCCTTAAGGAAGGATTCGACGCACGCGGGTATAACGTGGCTGTTGCCGCAAACCCGGAAGAGCTGGAGTCGGTTCTTGAGGCGCGAGTGCCGGAATGCGCCGTCGTCGACCTTAAGCTAGGCAGCGTTTCCGGGCTTCCGTGCGTACAACGGCTGCGCGAATGCAGCGACGCCATGTCGATCGTGGTGCTGACGGGTTTTGCGAGCCTGGCTACCGCCATCGAAGCGATAAAGCTGGGAGCGTGCCATTATCTCGTGAAGCCTTCCTCGATCGAGGAAATCGAGGCGGCATTCGGCAAGCTGGACGGGGATCCAGACGTGCCGCTGGCTGATCGCGCCGCCTCCCTCAAGACTCATGAATGGGAACTCATTCAGGGCACCTTGAGTGATGTTGGTTTCAACATCTCGGAAGCAGCTAGGCGGCTGGGCATGCATCGACGGACGCTGGCCCGAAAGCTCGAGAAACGGCCACTAATATAGGGTGCAGCTTTTCGTCTTTAGGCGAGCCGATCGTGCTTCTGCCGTCACTACCGCTCGTATGATGTAGATAGGCTGCTGACAGCAGAGAAGTGTTTGCTCAGAACCACGCACGCACGCCCGCAACGAAGCTGAGGCCGCCGGTTCTGTCTCCGCTGGCGCGAGAGAAGCGGGCCGTCCGGCCGAACTCCCTTTCCCAGGAGACGCCGACATAAGGGGCTAGTTCTCGAACGATTTCGTAGCGCAGACGCAGGCCCACTTCGGCGTCGGTCAAGCCTGAGCCGATCCGGTTGCGCGGCACATCTTGAGCGGCAAGGTTCACCTCGGCCCGCGGCTGGAGGATCAGGCGTTGCGTGATCCGCTGGTCGTAATAGCCCTCCAATCGTCCGAGCACATCGCCCTTGTTTGACAGGAACACAGCGCCTTCCACGTCGAACCAATAAGGGGCAAGCCCTTCAAAGCCGACGGTAATATAGGTGCGGTCGGGACCGGGTACGAAATCCTGGCGAATGCCAGCCTGAAGGTTGAAATATGGACCGGCCGCTCGGCTGTAGAGGGCCTGAACTTCGCCTGCCGCCTTCTCGCGGAAGGCCCCTTCGCCTTCCGTCTTGACGGTAAGGCGATTGAGGTCGCCGCCGTACCAGAACTCGCCGTCCCAATGGTAGCTTTCGGCCCCTCCGCGGACCTGAACCTCGGCAAGATTCAGCATGGTCTGGGAGAAAGACATTCCGCCATGTTCGGTGCGCATGGTCTCGCGTGCGGCGAGCATCGCGGCCCGACCCCAGACGCGATCGGCATAATTTGCGTCGGGAGCGGCCGGTGCTTGGGCGTTTCCGGCCGCGAGAGCCGTGCCGCTGGCCTCTTCAGAAACAGCAGATGGCGGGTCGACCCGTTGAGGCGAACAATGCCCCATTGCCGCATGTTCCGGCGGGCACGTCGCACTGGTTGCAGCACCGGACACCCCCGACGGATGAGCATGGACGGCGTCAGGAGTGGTCGGGGAGGGGTGATGCGCCGGCGCCTTGTCCGGAGCATGTTCAGACATCTGGGTTTCGGCGTCCCCCGCCGAGGCCGACGTGGGGCGATGCTGTGAATGGTCCATCGCTTGCGGCGCGGTGCCGATGCCCCACATGGTCGCGGCGGCGAGAAGGTGCGAAATCATGCCGCAGCTCCCTCGCGGGGCCGGACCGAGACGACCTGCATCATGCCCGCATGCATGTGGTAGAGCATGTGGCAATGGAAGGCCCAATCACCGACGGCGTCTGTGGTCACGTCGAAGGTGGCGGTGCCGCCAGGCTGAACCTGGATCGTGTGCTTGCGCGGAGCAAAGTCTCCGTGACCCGTCACCAGTTCGAAGAAATGCCCGTGCAGGTGGATCGGGTGCCCCATCATCGTGTCGTTCACGAGCGTGATCCGTACTCGTTCGTCCTTCAGGAACGGGATGGGCTTTTTCACTTCGCTGAGCTTCTCGCCATCGAACGCCCACATGTAGCGTTCCATGTTGCCGGTCAGATGAATGCGCAGCGCCCGGTCGGGCGCGCGAACATCGGGGTTCCGTTCCACGGCCTTCAGATCGGTGTAGACCAGCACCCGGTGGCTGACATCGTCGAGGCCTTGGCCGCGGTCGCCCATCCGATCCACCGGCATGGGCGAAATCGTTTGTACCGCCGCAGTTTTTTTCACCTCGGGCGCCGCGGAGAAGTCGCGCATCGAATGGTTCATCGCACCCGAGCCGTGGCTCGTGCCCGCGTGCTGGGTTGGGGTGCCGCTGGCGTTACCATGCTCCGCAGGCGTGGCAGGCGAGCAGTGCCCCATCGCGGCATGCTCCGCCGGGCAGGAGGGATCGGCGGCCCGGCTGGGGGTGGCCGCGCCATGCTCCGCGCCGTGCATGTCACCTCCGGTTTTGGCACCGTGGCTCGCATGGTTCATCGACCCATGGGCGCCGTGGGCCGTTCCGCCCATGCCCATGTCTTTCATGTCCGCGAGCGGGCGGCGGCGCAGCGGAGGAACGGCGGCGGACATGCCTTCGCGTGGCGCCAAAGTAGCGCGCGCCATTCCTGATCGATCGACGCTCTCGCCAACGATCGTGTACGCACGATCGTCGCTTGGCTGCACGATCACGTCGTACGTCTCGGCAACGGCGATCTGCATCTCATCAACCGTTACTGGCTGAACAGGGAGGCCGTCCGCCTGAACGACGGTGAGCTTCAAGCCCGGAATGCGAACGTTGAAGGTCGTCATTGCGGATGCATTGATAAGCCGCAGGCGAATACGCTCACCCGGGCGGAAAAGCCCGGTCCAATTGTCCCGCGGGCCGTAGCCATTGACGAGGTAGGTATAGGTGCTGCCCGTTACGTCCGCGACATCAGTCGGGTCCATCCGCATGGCCCCCCACTGGCGCCGTTCTTTCGCCGGCTGATCCTCGCCCCTGAGCAGGCCACTCAGCGTCTGCTTCTGAAAGTTGAAATAGCCACCTTGTTGCTTGAGCTTCTTGAAGATGACGTGAGGGTGCAGCGGGCTATGATCGGACAGAACGATGACGTGCTCCCGGTCGGACTGAACCGAATCAGCACCACGCGGATCGATCACGATCGGCCCGTAGTGACCGAGTTGTTCCTGAAGCCCGGAGTGGCTGTGATACCAATAGGTCCCGGACTGTACGATCGGGAACTCGTAGGTGAAGGTCGAGCGCGGCTTGATGCCGGGGAAGCTGACGCCAGGCACGCCATCCATGTGGAACGGCAGGATGAGGCCATGCCAGTGAATGGAGCTGTCCTCGTCCAACGTATTCTCGACGTGCAGTCGGACATTCTGCCCCTCACGCAAACGGATCAGAGGCGCCGGGATGGTGCCGTTGATCCCGATCCCATGACTCTCGCGACCATCGATCACCATTTTCTGATGAGCGATACGCAAGGTGATCTCCTCACCCGATACAGTCGGAAGAGGCTTGGAGATGCCGGCGGAAACAGGCTGTGCCCATGCCGGCATGTAGGTGGACAGGGCGAGACCGCTGCCCACCAGTCCGGCGCCGCGTAGCAACTGGCGGCGATCGAGAACGCTCGACATTCTAGCTCCTTGGATCCGACCGCTATGGACCGTGACCTGTACTTCGCGGCTTCGATACCGCCCCTTAACGGGAGTCCCTGCCAGCCATAAGCCCCGTTTGCGGCTGGCAAGCCCGCCGGCGAGGGGCGCGAGTTGCGCCTGGGCCACCTGCCGTGTCCATCTGCATCAATGATGGAGCGCAAGCACACGACTTATTGCGGCGATGGTCCTTCCGGACTCGCTGACCGCGTGTCACCCAGCGTCAGCGTGCCCTCGCTCTTTTCGGGAATGTCGATGGTGAACGACGTCTTGTCCGCGTCGTTCATGGTGATCCGCCACTTGCCGGGCGCGAGACCAGTCGCGCCAAAGCGACCATCAGCATTGGTGAAGAGCATGACCGGTTCGCGTTCAGGGTGCGCCACTTCCGTCGCTGAGCCGGAGACCAGGCGGATCGGCTCCCCGCCGGCACTCAACAAGCGTCCGACGACACTGATGTTATAGTCCGATCCCACACGCAGGCGATAACCGGCACGGTAGGGAGGCAACAGCCGGAACGAGCCTTCGCCCAACTCGGCGCTAAGCGGAGCGTCGGGGGCGGTGACGTAGATGGTACGCTCGGCATAGCTGCCGATGCTGGGCTGCATGGCAGTTCCGAGCGCGCCGGTGCTTGCTGCCGAAGACGCACCGCTGGGATCGATCAGCACATCAGCCCCGCGGAGGGAGGGGTGCGCCTCGACGATCGCGAACGCGTCCTGCACAGGGCGCCCAATCGTGAACGCGCCATCCGCGGCGGCGATTGCCGTGCCGAAGCGCAATGACGTGCGTTGACCTAGCGAGCGCCCGAGGTCCCGTTCGAACGTGCCATAGTGGCTGAAGCCGAGCTCCGCGCGATTGCCGAAATAGGTGGCGTTGACCAGCGCACCCGCGCCGATATCGCTGCGTTCCAGCTCCGCGCTCAGATTATAGGCACCAGTCCCGGATCCGCCGTAGCTTTGATAGGCGAGCCGCGCCCGGTTGAAGCGACTGTCGTAGTCGGTGCGCAGGTTGGAACGGGCGCTCAGGCGATAGGTGAGCGACAGGAACACCGCGACCCGTTGACCACGCGCGTCCCGTTCGTAGCTGGCGTCGCCAGTGAAGTTCAGCAAGGGATTGACCCGCCAGCCCAGGGTGCCACGCAGGCTGCGTACGTCGGGCTCCCCATCGCGGCCTCGCGAGTAGCGGGCGTCGGCACCGGCATAGACGGTTTCGCTGAGTGCGCTGGTATAGCCGATGCCGGCGATCAGATCATAAGGGTTGAAGGGGCGACGCGTTCCGATCGGTCCGAAGGCTCGGCTCCGTGCTTCGAGGGAGAACGACAGCGCGTCGGCGCGACCGCTTGCGCGTGCGATGGTACGCTGAAAGCTGACGATGCCAGCCCAGCCGTTGCCATAGCCCTTGATGCGGGATGCCGAGCCGAAACCCGCCAATGAGCCGAATGGCGTGGCGATCACCGCTTCTCCGCCAGCCATCCAGCCGTAGCGATCACCCTGAGCATTGACGCCCAGCGTCAAACGATCCCCCAGGCCGCGCCGGTAGAAGCCGGTAATCGCCGGATTGTCGCTGTAAATTGGGCCACGGCGGCCGGGCGTGGTGAGAACGCCGGCGTACAGCCCAAACTCGCTCAGCCCGCTGGCCAGTTGCGCCTGGTCAAGGAAGATGTCGAAGTTCAGCGTTTCGGTTTGTCCGGCATCATCGGTGACGATCAGCTGAACATCGTTTGAGCCTTGCGTGAAGGGAAAGTCCTTCAGGTCGTAGGAGCCTGGGTCGAGTTCCAGTCGACGAACGAACTGATCGTTGACCCGCACCTCCACCATGGACCTGCGATCGACGCGAAAGCTGCGGTTGCCGCGCGGGCGGATGATGGTTTGAGGCTCGAGCAAGGAATAGAGCCGCGACACGGAGAAGCCGGCGATCTCCGGGGCGGACTGAAAGCCCCGCGAGAGCGTTAGCAGATCGCCTGCTGACCAGCGGGCGAGATTCGCCCGGTCGTCATAGACCAGGCGCGACCCGCGACGCTGAAATGAGGGGGCAGCCCCGCCAGGTTGCCAGTTGGCCTCCGCCTCGAGCACCAGATCGCCAAGGCGCGTTGCACCATCCAGGTAGAAGAGTGGTGCCGCAAAGCCAGAGCCTTCGCCCTGCTGGATCCAATCAAATGATCCGCGCACGTTGAGGTACCCGCTGAGCCGCGCCGGTGCGACATAGCTGATGCCTGTGCGTGGCTGATCACCCGCGAGGGTCAAGGCAGTCGAACCGCGACTGACGGCGGCGACCGTCATCTCCATTTCCAGCGACTGCGGATTATAGCGAAGCGCGATGCCGGCGGCGTCCAGCTCCGTCTTGCCGATGCGCCCTCTGCCGGAAAGTGCATCGCGCAGCGCCGCCAACAGCTCTGGGCGCAGCCGACCTTCAAGGAGCGAGAGCAGGCGCTGAGCAGAAAAGCTCGCCCGACCGCCAGGATCGAGCGTCACCGTCACGTCGCCGAGCAGTTGCTCGCCATCGAGCAATGGTACCGTGAGCACCACCGGCCGCGCGGTCGGATTGATCTCGTTCCCGGCAGGCCCGGGCTCGATCACGACGGTGCCGCCGACGACCTGTTGATCACCGGCCGGGACGGTTCCCTGATCTTGCGACGGCGCCGTAGCGACGAGAATAGAAGTTGCCGCAAGGGCAACGGTGTTCATCACGCGTCGGGCGTGAAGCGCGCCGTGATCCGCCCATCCGCACTCGGCAAGCGCAGCGGCAGCGTGATCCGGCGAACTTGGCCGCCGCCAACCAGGCCATAGCCGATGGTCTGCTGCATCTGTGCGCCCGCCATCTGCTGGCGGAAGATCTCGCGCCCGCTGGCGTCTGTCTGAACGATCTCGATCCGGCCACGGGAAAGGTAGCCATGTGCGCCGGTCGCATTGGTGACCGTGATCACCGGCACCGGTGCGCCGCTTTCGTCGCGGCCGACCTCCGTAGCGGTGACCGACAATTGCGGGCGCACGTTCTGCGGAGACACGCTGACGAGGACCTGGAAATTATAAAGAAGCTGAATATTCGAGCTGCTCTCAGGAAGCTGCACGGGCAATTGCGCCACCGTGACAAAGGAATGGCGGCTGTTCGTAACGGCGGGATCGCCGACATATTGCACGCGGAAATTCTGGCGCTGACCCGGCTGAATCACGGCCTGCGGCGGGAAGATCGCGAGTTCACCGCTGTCGCGCCCGGTGCCACGGACGCCGTCAGGCGTAAGTTCCAGCCCTTCCATGCGCAACTCGACGGGCAGCGGCCGATCAAAGGTGTTCTCCACCGTGATGACCTGGCTCATGCCCCGGCCGGAGGTGGTGAGATCCAGCACCACCGGCTGCACCGTCATGGCATGTAGCGCGGTGGCAAAGCCGATCATGGCGAGGAGGCAAGCGAGACCGGCGAGGAGCCGCTTCGGCAGAGATTTCACGCGATCAGCCTTCTACTGGGGCAGGGGAGACCATGATTCTCTGCCCCAAGCCCTAACGCAATGTTTACGCATCCCGGCCCCGGGAGCGCCCTGGGGCCTGATCAGTTCGGGAGTATAACGGAGACGGGCTCGGCTTGATCCGTCTTGAACGACCGGGCCGCCATCGCTTCATATTCATTGGCAAGGAACAGCAGGTCCTCGCGCTCGCTCGGTCCGGCCGATGCTGCTCTGGCGCGAAGTTTCATGGCAAGATCGAGGAGCTGGTGCGCGGACATATTCTTCTCATGCTGCGGCGAGGCGGATGGCCCGCCTCGCCGGTCCGATGCCTCAGGCAGTCGGCGAAACCACGATCTCGACGCTGCCCTGATAGGTGCCGGCCTCCAGGATGGCCGCTGCGTCGGTGGTAAGGCCGCTGCCGATCCGCAGCGAGATGTTGTCCGCGGTGGCGGCGATCCGGTCGCCCAGGTTGCCCACGGTGGCACCAGCGCTTAGCGACTCATCCGCGATCACTGCAGAGCTGCCCTGGGCGGTCTTTGCGGTCACCGACGCGGTGTAGTGAACCGTGTTGGTGTAGCCGGCCGGCGAATTCTGCGCTGCGGCGTTCACCAGCGGACGGGCGTTTACCGCAACCTTCGGATTGGCGCCGTTGCAGCGTACGGTGAAGTTCCGGGTCAGGCCACCACTGTTCGCGGAGAAGGCAGCGTCGACGGTGCCGTCGGACTTGGCAAGTTCGCCCAGCGTGATGTTGCCGGTCAGCGGCGTGACCGCGGCGCACTTCGCTGCGACGGTGCCGGAAACATCTACGGTGCCGCTCGCCTGTGCGAAGGCGGGAGCCGAAGCCAGGGCGGAAACAGCCATCAGGACGGAGAGAGCGGTCTTCTTCATGTCAGGTCCTTCGTGGTTCGCCGTGATCGGCGTCGTTGTCTCGATGACCTGCATATGCCCCGGCGGCGGGCTGCCCGACATTTACCCGGTGGCGAAAAGGAAGCTAACCAGAGGTGCGATCCCGTATATCCGAAGTTAGTCCGGCCGCTGCGTTATGACCGCAGCATCAAAGGCCCGAACAGGACTGCGCGCTGGAGGCGGAGACAACGGGCGAGAAGGTGATGCTGATGGTGTCCGCGTAACTGGGCGAGGGTGTCTTGCTTGCACCCCCCTCCGTCAGCGTGGCGCGGATCGGCAGCACAGCGCCCGCGCCTGCGACACCTGCGCGGGCGCAGGTGCGGGTACCGAGGGAGGCGTTTGAGGTGATATCCTGCCCCAGAAAACGCACCCGATAGCCGATCGTCTGGTTTGCATCGGCCAGGTTGCCCCCGGGATAGGTGAGGCGAAAGTTGTTCTGTGACCGCACCTGCACCTGGAACGGCCCGGAACTGCGCACCCGCAGCGCGTTGGAGGCGGTGGTGGTGTAGCGATCAGGAGCAGCAAGGACGGTCTGGGTAGTCGCCTCGCCGATCTCGCCGAAATCGAGCGCGGCGCCAGCATAGGAGGCCTGCAAGGCGCTGACGGTGTTGACGTTCAACCGCACCGCTCCTGCGAGTCGGACGGGAACCGGTACGCTGAGCATCCCGCCAGCGCCTGAGCAGATGTAGAGGATGTCGAGATTGATCGGCTCGCCGGCGCTGAGGTCGGTACCTGGCGGCACGGTGACGCGCAGGTTCAGTGGGGCGGAGAGATCAGTGGCGAAGATGCCACCGAATTCATAGCGGATCTCGCCAGCAGCGCCGGCGCCATTATCGTTGGACGTAAGCGCGCGCGGCCGCCCGGCCGTGGAGCCCTCCGGATAGAGGACGCGGAAGCCCTGATAGGTAATGTCGAGGGCGGGCGTACCCGCCGGCGCCACCAGCACCAGACTGACCTCGTCGGTGCGACCGGTCAGCAGGCCGCGGTTCCGACGCAGGATCAGCGGAATCGTTGCCTGGGACAGCCCGGACGAGGAGAACGGATCATAGCTGATCGTGGTTGGGGCGGTTGCGTCACCCGTGACGCCGCACAGCGGAGAAATCTGGGTCTGAGCCTCTGCCGAAGAAGCCAGTGCAGTGGCCGCGAACGCGCCAACCAGAGCGAGCGGGACGGCATAGGTCGTCAGCTTCATACCGTCGGTGATACGACGATCGCTACTCCTTCGCGAGCGGTTTGGCCGGATACCGGAACCGCGCCTGGCACCGCGCGAGCCGCCGGCTTCGCTACACTGATCGTCAGCGCCATCGCTCCCTGGCTGCAGCGCGCCGCCGCTGGCCCGTCGATCATCCAGTGTCCCGCCTGCTGCCTGACCCGGCCTGCCGCGGGCACGGCGGCCCAGCAACGCGGGGCGACATAGCCCGAGATTCCGATGCGATTGCCGGCCTGCGCCAGGGCAGGGGCATGATAAAGGGTAGAAAAGATGACGACTGCCGCCGCTGTCCAGCCTTCGGGCAAATGGAACCTGGCAGAAGGATCGGACACGGGCGACATAACGCATCGACCATGCGGCCTGATCCGTAAACAAGCGCTCGCTGTTAATCATTAATGCCATGGGATTACGGTGCAATACTTACCGTCACGGTCAGCGTGTCGGCGTAGCGGCCCGCGACCAGGGGCGCTGCGCCGGTATAAGCGGGCGCGCTGACGCGCAGATAGGAACCGTTGGCCCGCGTGGAAGCCGCCGGCAGACGCAAGCCGTTGCTCTGGCTGGCGGTGCCGGCAAACGTGCAGCCGCCTGCCGTGCCGAGCTTGTCTGCGGCACAAGCCGCCTCGGCAGTGGCGCCGTTGTCCCCGACCATGCGCAGCGCTACCTGATAAGGGGCGGTCACGGCATAACCTGGTGCCGACGCGCCATCCGCGAGCAGCCCGCCGTTGCGTGAGCTCACCGCGATGCGCGAGGCAACCGTGCAGTTCAGAGAAATGCCGAAATCGCGCGAGAAACCTGTCTGATCGAAATCGGTCTGGCTTAGCGCGCCGCTGGGAGCGCCGCCGGTGGCGAAGCCGCAGCGGCCACTGACCGAAGCTTTCACATCGATGTTCACTGCGACGCTGTTCACCGCGCCTTGGCCCGGGGCGTAGGCGGTGACCTGCGCATGTGCGCCAACAGCGGCAGTGCCAAGCACTACCCCCATCACCGCCATTGCCAAGGTCTTCAGAAACCGCATCTTCCGCCGTCACAGCCCGCGGACTGATGTCCGCTTCACTGTTGGTCAGATGCGGCGACGCGGGGTGCGAGACCATTCATCGCCCGGCGAGAATGCTGCTAACCCTCGGCGCACATACCTATGTCTTTGGATATAGGCTCAGTCGCCCTGGTCCTTGGCGAGCAGGATGAGTTCGGTGCGGCTGCGCACGTTTACCTTGTCGAAGATCTTGTGCAGGTGCACCTTAACCGTGCCCTCGGTCAGGCCGAGTTCGGCCGCCACTTCCTTGTTGCGCAGCCCGCGCTGCACGAGCGCCGCAATGGCTCGTTCGCGATCGCTGAGCCCCTGGAGCGGGTCGCGCTTCGCTGCGGTCGGCGACTGAACAAGCTCCATCGCCCGCTGCAATGTTTCCTGATCGAACCACCGCCGCCCCTGCGCCACCGCCTCTAGGCAGAGCAGCAGGTCACGGGGCGCATTGGCCTTGATCACCAAGCCATTGACGCCAAGCTGCATTGCCTCCTGCACGCGGGCATCCTTGATACTGCCGGTCAGCAGCACGACAGGCCGTTGGTCACCACGGCTGCGCAATGTCCGCAGCACATCAAGACCGCTGCGTTCCGGCATTTCGACGTCCAGTACCAGCAGGTCCGGCCGGGCCGCCGCAAGCTTGTCCATCGCTTCCACGCCGGTGCTGGCCGTCACAACGACCTGGAAGTTGGAGTTGGCGAGCAGGACCTCGATGCCTGCGAGCGTAAGCGGATCGTCTTCCGCAACGAGAACCCTTGCCATGGATCAATTATAACCGATCTCGTTAGCGAAATCTTAACACTGGTCGCCGGAGGCAGGGCGCTCGCCGCATTGTCAGCACATCCGGGGCCGGCTCTGCTACCAAAGTCGCGAGTTGCGAGTTGAGGAGCGATGCGAAGGTCAGCCTTGTTCCGCAACTTCGCGCCGCTTCAGATCCTGCTTGTCGCGGTAGCGGCTTGCGTACCGCTCCTGCTGCTCGGATCGAACTGGCTGCTCCAGCGCGAGTTCGACGAAAACCGCGCGCTACGCAACGCGACCAGCGCCACGTTCGAGACGCGATACACTCTCGAACAGCTTCTGAAACTCCATCTTGATCTGGAAACTGCAGAGCGCGGCTTCATCATCTCGCGTAATGCGGCATTTCTGGCGCCGTACAATGAAGCGGAAGGGCGGATCTCGGCCGTTCTGGAGCAACTGGGCTCAACGCGCGAGCTCAAGGAAGAGGAGCCGCTATACCGGCGGCTGGTCGTCGAATCCCGGAACAAGCGGGCGTTTGCCGGGCAGATGGTCACGCTGATCAAGGAGGGACGGGACGACGAGGCGCGACGGGCGGTCGCGTCCGGCCAAGGCAAGCTGTTCATGGACAGGATCCGTGCATTGGTCGCCCAAATCGATACGTTGAGGCAAGAGCAGCTGCGCGCGCGGCTGGAAGCATCGGAACGCGACAGCCGGCATCTCCGTCGCACGACGATTGGCCTTCATACCGCCGTGCTGTTCCTCCTGTTCATCGCAGCGTTGCTCGGGATGCGCATCAATTCGGCCCGCACCGTCGCGCTTAGCCGGATGCGTGAGTCAAACGAGCGCCAAAGCGCGATCTTCGACAGCGCCGACGATGGCATGATGCTGCTCGATGCGTCGGGACGCATTCGCAGCTTGAATCCGGCGGTAACAAAGATGTTCGGATATGCTGAGGACGACATGCGCGGGCGGGCCGTCGGCATGTTGTTCAAGGAAGCGCCGCGGGAGGAGGACGTTGCTGCATTCCTCCGCACGCTTGCGCTTGATCCAACCCGGTCACGCCTGCGCCATGTGCGCGAGTTTGAAGGCGAGACGAGCGCGGGAACTCACTTCCCGGTCGAGGTCGCGCTCAGCACCGTTCCGGGCGAGACGCAGCGCAGCTTTCTGGCAGTTATCCGCGACATCACGAAGCGGAAGCAAGTGGAGCAGATGAAAAGCGAGTTCGTGTCGGTGGTCAGCCACGAACTGCGGACTCCGTTGACATCAATTGCCGGATCGTTGGGGCTGCTGGCCGGCGGCGCCGCTGGCGAGTTGCCGGAAAGGGCGCGCAAGCTGATTGGTATTGCTCAGGCGAACAGCGCGAGGCTGGTCCGTTTGATCAATGACATTCTCGATATCGAGAAGATCGAAGCGGGCAAAATGACGTTCGACATCAAGCCGGTGCCGCTGGCTTCGCTGCTGGAGCAATGTGCCCAGGGAAATGCGGGCTTTGCGGCAGAATATGGCGTGCAGATCGTCGTGGAACCTGTTGCGGCGGGAGTGGCGGTCATGGCCGATGAGGATCGTCTGATCCAGGTAATCACCAATCTGCTCTCCAACGCCATCAAGTTTTCGCCGGAGGGAGAAGCGGTACGGATCACAGTGGTTCCCGGAGAGCTGGCTCACCGGATCAGTGTGGCCGGTCTTGGCCCTGGAATACCCGATCCGTTCCGAAGCCGTATCTTCCAGAAGTTCGCGCAGGCCGATGCGTCGGACACGCGGCAGAAGGGCGGCACTGGCCTTGGCCTGAGCATCGTCGCGGAAATCGTGTCGCGGTTGAAAGGTGAGGTGAGCTTCGACAGCGTAGCTGGCGAAGGGGCAACCTTTCACGTCGATCTTCCTGCCGCTCCGAAACAGTAGGACTCCCATGCCCCGCATTCTCTATGTCGATGATGACGACGATATTCGGCAGATCGCCGAGATGTCGCTGGAACTGGATCCCGATCTGGAGGTCCGGTTGTGCTCAAGTGGCGCCGAGGCCATTGACGCGGTGGCCAGCTGGACGCCTGATCTGGTGCTGCTCGACGTGATGATGCCCGGAATGGATGGACCCGAAACGCTGGCACGATTGCGCGCAGAGGCATCCAGTGCCGCCATCCCTGTCGTGTTCATCACGGCTCGCTTCCAGGAAAAGGAGGTCGAGCGGCTGAAGGCGCTTGGGGCTGCAGGCGTGATCGCCAAGCCATTCGATCCTATGACGCTGGCGACGCAAGCGCGAGCATATCTGTCGTGAACGAACCGACCGATCTGACGGAGCGGATGCGTCCGCTTCGGGCGCGGTTCCTCAAGCGCTTGAGTGAGGATCGAGAAGCGCTTCTTGTCGCGCATGCGGGGGCGGATGCGGCTGCCCTGCAAGCGATCTGCCATCGCTTGGCGGGGAATGCGGGCTTGTTCGGCTTCACTGAACTTGGCGGGGCAGCGCGTCGGGTTGAGGACGCCATTGTCAATGATCAGGAGCCCGACCTTCGCGACCGTTTGATCGATCAATTGCTGGAAATGCTGACAGCGACAGTTCAGGACCCCGAACCGTGATCACATCGTGTCACGGCTCCGGGAGCACTCCCCGCCGCGTGACTTTAGTGCCCAGGATATAACAGCGGAGCCAGAGACGGAGGCCTTGGGTCCGTTTGCCGTGTCATGGGGCAAGCGCTGACTATCGCGCATTCGGCCGGCGATCGACGTGCTTCAATGCGGATCAGGTTCGGTTTGAACCGCCCCCGGTGCCGTGGTTCTGAGAGGATGAAGGCCAGTCCGACGTCGCAGCTTCACAGCGACGTCGAAAGGGACGTGATTGCCTGCTTGCACCGAAGCAATTTCTATTGTTCGGCCAAGCCGCACGTGACTGCCGATCGGGTGGGGGGCACGAAGTGAGGAGGGCACGTTGCGAAAAATTGCCATAGTCGGCCTGCATACGGCGCTGACGCCTGGCTTCAACGCGGCCATGTCGCTGAATGAGGCGCTTGGTTTCGAGGCGCACGGCTGCGAGGTGACGCTGTACTTGCCGCAAACGACTGGGCGAGATCCCCGCAGCTGGCTGCGCCGCGCTGGCTACCGCAGCTTCGATGACCTGCCCCGCTTCGGCGGACGGTTCGACGTGAAGCCGCTCGCAGGGTTGGCCGACCTGGAGCCGGCGGATGTGCTGGTTTGGCAGACCTATAATGTAAAGGACGTGCGGCTGCTGCCGGAGCTTCGTCGTCCATCCATGCTCCGCACCAAGAACGTGCCTCGTGCGTTCACGGGGGAACGTGCCCGCGACTCCGCGCGGGTGAACGCGTATCTGAAGGACTTCGACCTGGTTGCGCTATCGCTGCGCGCCGACCAGCAGATCGTGCGAGCGAATTTCCCCGACCAGAAGCGTCGACTCCGCTATGTACCGCGTGGGTTCATCGCAGACTGGCTGGACGGCAACGGGCGTGGGAAGGTGCCTACGATCGGCCTGGACCAGGCCAAAAGCGCAGATACGGCCCGCGGCCGGGGTCACATCGCGAGGCTGGGCCAACAACTGCGCGGCCAATGGCCGGACCTGCGCTTCCTGAGTGTGCGCGAGGAGGTGGACACGCTGGGTAGTGAAGGAGTGCCGACGCTTCCGCTGCGCGACTATTATGACCGGTTTCTCAACCGGCTGTGGCTCTACATGCCGATCGACTTCGAGCACAGCGAGCACGTCAAAGGCTTGGCGCGCACTCCGGACGGGCACCGAATGTTTCTTGGCCTCTACGAAAACGAGATCGTCGAGGCGCAAATGGCCGGCGCCCTGGTGCTGGCGCGACGCGGTGACATACCGCGTGAGCTGCTGATGCTGCCAGCCGTATCGCAGGTAGAAAGTTACGATGATGAGGCGGCGCTGCTTGAGGCGGCGACCGCACATCTGGAAAACTTCGCGGCGCGTTCCCAGCTCAGTCAGGAGCGAGCGAGAGCCCGGCACAATCACCTTGAAATGGCACGCGCCTGGCTAGCCGCGTTGGACCTCGTGGCACGTGATGGGGCGCAGGCGTGACAATGTCGCCCACGGGGTTGGACAACATAGGATGTCGGGAGTGGCGACCGAACTGCTGGACCCAGCGATAACGAACGAAGCCTGCGTCTAATTGGCAGAGGATATGGAATCGTCGCGAGACCGGTATTTTGTACTTACCGGGTCTGCGTACAGGCGCGAGCAAGATCTACCGCCAGTGATCGATAGTCGAGCCGTTCCGGTACCTCGACGATGGCACAGCGTGTTACAAGCTGCTTGATCTTGGCGTAACGAGTGAACGGCTGATAATGGCGCTCTCTCTTGATGTAGTCGTCAATCATTATCGTGGTGCCTGCGGGAGCGTGTAAGAGGCTGGCGAGGGTGCAAGCCAGCCTGAAGCGGCCGTCCACAAGTATCAGGTCGGGCATGACCTGGTGCGTCCGCAGTACGTCCCAAACCCCGAGCGGATAGTCTGGCCATCGCCTGACCCCTGAGTTATCAACGGGATTTCCCCACTCCTTAGTAGGACCAATATCCGCGAATACTGGATGAAACGTTGCTGAGCTCCTGTCTCTATCGAGAGCGTCGCCAACCGCTTTGAGAAAGATCTTATCGCTTTCCACGGAATAGACATCTCTAACGCCTATTCTGCCGGCAAGCCGCGTGCTTCCGCCCGCGCCATACTCAAGAAAGCAGCTCGACATCTCCAGTAGTTCGGTAAGCTTCTCTACCGCCTCAGGGGGCATGTGAGGGTCGGCCGGGATCTCGATTTCTGGCGCGATGCCTGGCGCTGCTATTCTATCGGCTGGCATGGAGATCCCTGTCTGACTTTGAAGTTGGCGTCCTGAGGTCACGCCAGGATTTGATAAGTCCCATTGGGCGTGGTGCCGTCGTGAAGTGTTTTCTGGCTGCCCTGCGGATATCCCTCTGCTCGGTGTCCGCGCAACGCCGCAGGAAGGAAGCGGCGACGCGTCTCCGGAAGAGTAGGCACATTAGCCACTTTCAATCGCACGCGCATAGGCCGCAGCCCCCCATCAAGCCCGTCAGCGCCGAGGGGCGCTGTCTTCAAAAAGACTGAGCTAGCGCCGGAGCAACCGCAAGTGGGGTGCTTTTGGTGGGGTCGTGCGTTGTGGCGCTTATGAGGCCGCTCATGAGCAATCCAGCGACCAACGCCTTGCGCCGCCGAGCCACAGGATCTTCGTAGTGAACGATACGTTGAGCGGGGCGTTAGCGTCGCACTTCCCGACAATAGCCATTTGTCGCGGCGTGGCGCGCCATGACGCCGCTGCGATCGCTTGCGTCCAGGTCAGCGCCGACGGCTCGGCCGCATCCTCGACTGATTGAAGGGAGAGAGGGGCGAGTGGTGATTAGCCATTCTTGTGATGTTCAGCCGCCACGGGCTAAGCGCGGGGCGACGGATTATCTGGGCGACACGATGACATTGCGCGCGAACCTCGGCTGGGGACTGGCAGGCGGACTAGCTCTCGCCCTGTCTGGTTGCGCCACGCCGATTGCTCCCGTGCAGCCGCCGCCGGTTGTCGCGACGCTGCCGCCGCCGCCGCCGGTGATGCCAGCGGGTGGCTATATCGGCATGAAGATTCCGACCAAGCGGGCCGATGGCAAGTATTTCACACCCAATCTCGACAATACTGACCAGGCTGCCGTCTGGCATCTGCGCAACGCACTGAACGTCGCCGCGCTTGGCTGCGACCAGGCAGGTGGCGGGGTGCTCGAGCATTATAACGCCTGGCTCAGGACACGTGCCGCCGCGATCGATCGCTACTATCAAGCCTACATTCGGGAATGGCAGGCACCCGGTTGGTGGGACTGGCAACGTGTCTATGACGACAATCAGACGCGCATCTACAATTTCTACGCGCAGCCGGCGATTCGAGCGGCCTTTTGCGCGGTAGCCCGTGAGGAGGTCGCGAAAGTCATTCAAGTCGAGGATGACGACCTACCTGCTTTTGCCCGAGCGGCGCTGCTGCGGCTCGACCGCCCGTTTGTCGAGTTTTACGCGGCATACGACGCTTGGCGAGACTATTATCAGCCAGCTCCACCTCCGGTGATCCCGCCACCGGTGGTGCGAACCATCGACGCACCCATCGTGGAGGCCCCGCCCGCCGCGGTCGCGACGCTGGGCGGAGATGACCTGGTGGCGGCGGACACGGACACATCGGCGGACGACACCGACCAGTCGGAGGCCAGCACAGAAACGTCGCCGGCTATCGCGCTCGGCGACGCTTCGATCCCCGCGTCCCCTCCGCCTCGGTGACAGATCGGCGTCTGTGGTACGTCGATGGCGAGAAGGCAGTGAACCACCGTCGATCATGATGGGTCGGACAACAGGTGCCGCTTCCCTGGCGATCACGCGGCAAAGCACGCGCTTCTCCCCCGCTCTTCCCGTGGCGGTGTTGATGTCATCATGTCGCGCAGACAAGCGCCCGCAATTTGGCGCGGCAGCCCTCGGTCAACAGATGCGCGATTCGATGGATGCGAGGCGGGCCAACGTAAGCTAGGTAGCTATGTTCGTGATGAGCTGGCGGCTCGCGTCCTTGTCAGCGGCTGAAATTTCAGCAGCCGCTGGAGCTAGCTACAATCCGCAGGGTTGCGGTCAGTTGAAGGCCAAGTCTGAGTAGGGGTGCTGGCGAACCGAGGCGCTCCTCGTCCGATGTCTCTCCATGGACGCAGCGAGCGCCTGACTATCAGCCTTTTCATAACGCATTATTGTTTTTTGAGACATTAAGGAAAAGTACTAATATTACGATTCTGATTTGACGTGGGCAATCATGCGACACAGGATCCGATCCGGACCCATTGGCTAGACCGGTACGAACCGGCGGCAAGGGCTCTGGGAGGATGCCAATGAAGAAGTTTGAGCTGTTCGGCGCTACCGCAATAGCGCTCTTCCTAGCGTACCCATCGATCGCACAGGCACAGGCACAGGCACAGGCACAGGCACAGGCACAATCCTCGCCGCCTGCGCCAGCATCCACGGCGCAGGACAGCGGCTACGGGGCGGACATCATCGTTACTGCCCAGCGCCAATCGCAGACACTGCAGGAAGTGCCAATCGCGGTGAGCGCCTTTTCAGCCGCCGCGTTGGAGGCGCAACAGATCGACAACGCGTCCGACCTCCAGCTCACCCTTCCAAATGTGACGTTCTCAAAGGGTAATTTCTCCGGCTCAAGCTTTACGATCCGCGGCATTGGCGACTTGTGTGTTGGCATTTCCTGCGATCAGGCAACCGCCATTCACCTCAACGGCTCGCCATTGCTGGCGACCCGCATCTTCGAAACGGAATATTTCGATCTCGAACGGGTTGAGGTGCTGCGTGGGCCGCAAGGCACGCTGTTCGGCCGCTCGGCTTCATCGGGCGTCGTGAACTTCATCAGCGCCAAGCCGCGTACCGACAAGTTCGCTGCTACCGCCGAGGCGGAATATGGCAATTACGACTCGATCCGCGCCAAAGCGATGATCAACTTGCCACTGGGTGAAACGCTGGCGGTGCGCGTTGCCGGCTTCTACCTCAATCGCGACGGCTATACCCTCAACACCTTCGACAACAGCCGTATCGACGGGCGGGACATGTACTCGGTGCGCGGCTCGATCCGTTGGGAGCCCTCCATCGACACGACGGTCGACCTGCTCGCCTCCTACTTCAAGGAGGATGACGACCGGCTGCGCATTCAGAAGCAGTTGTGCCAAACCGATCCGACCGGCGTACTCGGCTGCCTCAACAATCGGCGCGACGGGGGGCGCACCAACACCAATTCAACCTTCACAGGTACGCTTGGCAGCCGAGAGTTCCTGTCCATCGCCTTTGGAAGCCCCGCGTTGGGCAACGCTCTTGGCCTAGGCAGCCTCTACGGGCCGGACGCTTATGCCGGCAACCCGATCCTCGATGATCCGCGCGAGGTCTACACGGCGTTCAACCCGACCTACAAGACCGACGAACTGACGGTACAGGGGCGGATCGAGCATAGTTTTGGCCCGGTCAGGGCGCAGCTAACCGGCTTCTATCACGAGACATCGGTTGATTCGTCGCAGGACTATAACCTCGGCGTCAGCAACCGCTCGCTGATCCAGCCGACGCTCAACACGCTGGCGGCGGCCGCGGCCGGCGGCGTCCCCGGCCTTCCCGCAGCGTACTTCCAGCCAATCGCCCGGGCGATAATTCCCAATGGGCCACAGGGCGACCTGTGTACCTCACTGCCCGAGAAGTCCGGGCTTGGCGTCTATGGCGGGTTCGCCCGCTGCGGCCCGATCCCCAACGCCTATGACCGTTCGGTGCAGAAGACACGGGACTGGTCGGCAGAGGCGATCATCTCGTCGAACTTCGACGGCTTGTTCAACTTCCTGCTGGGCGGGATTTATGTCGACGCCAAGGTTCGCGACGGCGACTACTACGTCAACGCCTTTGCCATCGATTACGTGACTGGAATTCTGGGCAGCGTGGGTGCGCTAGGTGCGGGGCGGGCGCCGGAATTTTCGGCAACGCCGTTCTTCCGTAGCAACACCGATCTGTTCCGTTTGAAGTCATACGGCATTTTCGGTGAAACCTACTTCCAGTTCTCGGACAGCCTGAAGCTGACGCTTGGCGCCCGTTACAACAACGACAAGAAGTTCGTTCGATCGCGTTCGACGCTGGCGAGTTTCGCCGTGCCCTATACCCAGACAGGCAGCGCCTTCGATGCGCCGCGCGCAGCATTGTATGACGCCGATCCCGTTATCCCAGGTATTCAGCCTTATGCCGTACGGAATCGAACGTTCGACGAGATTACCGGGCGCGCGGTAGTTGATTACAAGATCACCGACGACAACCTGCTCTACGCCTCGTATTCGCGCGGGTACAAATCGGGCGGTTTCAACCCTCCGGTGCAGGTGCCCGGCCTTACCGTGCCTGATGCATTCCAGCCGGAAATCATCAACGCCTTCGAAATTGGTTCCAAGAACACCTTCGCTGACGGCAAGCTGACGCTGAACCTCACGGGATTCTACTACAAGTATAAGGGTTTGCAGCTCAGTCGGATCGTCGCGCGAACCTCGATCAACGACAATATCGATGCGGATATCTGGGGCGTGGAAGCCGAGTCCACGATCCGACCAGGTCCGGGCTGGGTGGTGAATTTTGGCGCAAGCTATCTAAACACCAAGGTGACCTCGTCTGCGCCGTTCATCAATCAGCGCGACGTGTCCGGTGGCAACCCGAACACCGTCATCATCAAGGATATCGGCAATGCCTCCAACTGCGTCGTCCTGGCGAACGCCGGCGGTGCGGCGGCCGCCCAGGCATTCGTTACCGCGGTTAATACTGGGCTCGGCCTGCGTGGGCCGCAGCCATTCCCGGCCGATGCCAATGTCGGTGCGGCGACCGGTGCCTTTGGCCTCTGCTCAGTGCTGACGGGGGCGGCAGCGAATACTGCTGGCGCGATTTCGGTGCTGGAAGGCATTGGGATCAGCTTGAAAGGCAATGAGTTGCCACAGGCTCCGGTGGTGAAGTTCTCGGCCGGCGTGCAAAAGACGTTCGAGTTCGCCAATGGCATGAGCCTCGTTCCGCGGTTCGACCTCACGTACACAGGGGAGAGCTACGGCAACATCTTCAACGGCCGCATCAATCGTATCGAGGGCTATGAACAGGCCAACGCTCAAATCCAGCTAAACGGGCTGAATGACCGCTGGTTCGTGCGTGGCTTTATTCAGAACATATTCGACAACAGTGCAACGACCGGGCTCTACCTGACGGATCAGTCGTCGGGCCTCTTCACGAACATCTTCACGCTCGAGCCTCGCCGCTATGGCATCGCAGCGGGCGTGAAATTTTGATCATCTGCTCCTGCCAACGTCCTGACGAGGCAGGTTGATTGTCTTGGATGGGCGGTGCCGAGAGACACCGTCGGTCCTGTGCCACCATGTTTACCTTGAGGCGAGCAGTGAGGCGTCGAGGTGTTATGGCTAAGTCAGCGATTCACGGGTCGCCCCACCCGATCAAAGCGCCCCGGCGAGTACCAACGTCAGAGCGGATCCTCGACGTAGCAGAGGAGCTCTTCTCCCGATACGGCCTAGCCGACGTGATGCTCAAAGACGTCGCTCAGGCGGCGGGGGTACATAACACGCTGCTTGCCTACTACTTCAAAGACAAACAGCACCTGTTTGAAACAGTGATTACCCAACGCACGCCGCGAACAAGCGAGCGCCGCATGGCGGCCTTGGCGTCGTACGAGCGTGAGGCTGCTGGCGAGCTAACCGTTGAAGGAATTTTGCGCGCATATTTGGATACCGACCCAAAGCCGGATGACTCCGGCTGGCGGCATTATGGTGCTTTGGGTGCTCAGCTGAATGAGCTGCCAGATAGCGGTGCCGCATTGATTGACGCGCACTTCAGTCCCGTAGTGCTGCGGCTCGTTGAGTTGCTGAAGAAGGCACTACCCGGGTGCTCCGACGAGGACATTCTCTGGGGATGTCACTTTTTGAGAGGCGCACTGATGCTCTCGCTCGCTCAGCCGTGTCCAATCAACAAGCTTTCAGCGGGACCGTCCAGCTGCGGTGATGTGGACGCGATCAGAGATCGGATGGTTCTCTTCATGGCTGCGGGGTTCAAATATGTTGCAGCGAACCGTGATCAGTCCAACACTCACAAAAGATCCGGCTAGAGCGCCTAGCTTGAGGACGGCACCCCGGCTGCTGAGTTGGTCTGGACGTTTGGCGCTCCCCTGCGGGTACGAGGCGGTTGACCTCCATCCTGCGCCGCGGGGCCGGCGTTAGCGCTGCTCAAAAAAGGGGTTCAAGCGATCCAAGTTGCGGGCAACACAGATCTACTCTCTGTCGGCTGAGATCCGCGAAGCCACCCGCCGCAAGCATATCACGGCAGGAGCAGCGAGGCGTCTCCGTACGAGTAGAAACGGTAACCATTCTCGATCGCATGGGCGTATGCCGCTTGCATTCGGTCAAGCCCCATCAGCGCCGATACCAGCATGAACAGTGTCGAGCGGGGCAAGTGAAAGTTGGTGATCAGTCCGTCTATACCCCGGAAACGATAGCCTGGCGTTATGAAGATTGACGTGTCTCCTTCGAAGGGGTGCACGAGCCCGTCCGGTGTCGCTGCGCTTTCAATCAGGCGAAGGGACGTCGTGCCCACTGCGATCACTCGACCGCCACTCGCCCGAACGGCGTTGAGACGCTCTGCTGTCGCCCTATCGATACGGCCCCATTCGGCGTGCATCTGGTGGTCGGCGGTATCGGTTGCCTTCACGGGAAGAAACGTTCCCGCGCCCACATGCAGCGTTAGCGTGGCATGGCCGACGCCCGCCGCTTCGATCGCGGCCAGCAGGTCCGGCGTAAAATGCAGGGCTGCGGTTGGCGCAGCGACCGCTCCTGCCTCCCGTGCGAACATCGTCTGGTAATCGTCGGCATCCCGTGCGTCGGTCGGTCGCTTCGCCGCGATATAGGGTGGAAGAGGCATCTGGCCGGCACGTTCAAGCAGCAACTCCACCGGCTCATCACCCGCGAACTCGAGGGCGAAGCTGCCGTCCTCTGCCCGGTCCGAGGCGGCGGCAATGACACCTTGCCCGAAGTCGATCGGATCGCCATCGCGCAGTCGCTTCGCATTGCGGATGAAGGCGCGCCAGCGACGCGGTCCTTCCCGCTTGTGGAGTGTCGCCCCGATCTTTGCGGCGCCGCGTGTGCCTTCAAGCTGCGCGGGGATCACCCGCGTATCGTTGAAGACGAGAAGGTCGCCGGCGCGCAGTTCGCCGGGGAGATCGGCAACGCTGCGATCGCGGGTCGATGCGCCGTCGAGCACGAGCATTCGCGCGGAGTCGCGGGGGGATGCGGGCCGCAGGGCAATGCGCTCTTGAGGCAGATCGAAATCGAACTGGTCGACGTTCATGGAAGCAATCCGGACATTCGTGATCGGACATCCCGACGAGGGATGGAGGACGCCGCACCGGCACGCAGGTCAGGTGGCGCAACCTCGGCGCGTGCCTTTGCGGCGATCGCCGGCAAGGGCAAGTGAACTCTTCGCTGCGCCCGGGCGCGCTACCGCACCTTGCGCGGGCGCACGGGGTCGTCGAGTTCGATCCACGTGGGAGCGTGATCGCTGGTCTTCTCCCATCCGCGCACGTCGCAATCAACGCCGGCGCCGACCAAGCGACCTGCCAGCGACGGGCTCAGCAACAGATGATCAATCCGTAAACCTGCGTTGCGTGCCCATGCGTTCCGGAAATAATCCCAGAACGTGTAGATCGTATCTTCTGGGTGAAGGTGACGAAGAGAATCCGTCCAGCCTTGCGCCAGCAGCCTGGCGAAGCGGGCGCGCACCTCAGGCGCGAACAGCGCATCATCCTGCCACCGCTCCGGCTTGTAGACATCCTTATCCGTCGGCATGACATTGAAATCGCCAGCCAAAACGACTGGCGCGCCACTTGCCAGCAGTGCGGAGGCGTGATCGATCAATCGATCAAACCAAGCCAGCTTATAGTCGAACTTTGGGCCGGGCCGGGGATTGCCGTTCGGAAGATACAAAGCGGCGACCAGCACGCCGTTTACTGCCGCTTCCAGGTAGCGGCTCTGTGAGGGATCGGGATCGTCGGGTAGTCCGCGCCGGGTTTCGTGGATCGAGCCGACGCGGCTGAGAATGGCGACACCGTTCCAGCTCTTTTGCCCATGCCAGATCGCCTCATAGCCCTGGTCCGCCAGCGCGGCGGCGGGAAAGCGTTCGTCCGGTGCCTTTAATTCCTGAAGCGCAACAATGTCGGGCCGGGTTTCTTCCAGCCAGCGCAGGAGCACTGGAAGCCGGCCGTTCACGCCGTTCACATTGTAGGTGGCGATCTTCAGGCGCGCTCTCCATAGTCTGTGGCTACGAGCGCTCGGGCTGGCCTATCCATGCCAGCCCGAGCTGTTGATCAGGCGACCGCCCGCGCGCCCCGCACCAGGCGCCCGGGCGTCCGGCCAGTCCATTCGCCCTGTTCGAAAGTCGGCACGCCTGACTTCACCGTCCAACGGTAGCCGCGCGGTTGCTGGAGCAGGCGCGTGCCGCCGGCGGGGAGATCCTGCACGATTTCCGGTGGGGCGAGTTGCAAGTTGTCCAGTGCGATGACGTTGAGGTCGGCCAGCAGGCCAGGTGCCAGCGCGCCGCGGTCGTGCCAGCCGACATGGCGCGCGTTGCGCTGCGTATAGCCGTGCACCAGCTGCTCGAGTGGCGCGCTGAGCCCTGACTTGCTGCCCCGTGACCATAACGCGATCGTCGTGGTCGGGAAGCTGCCGTCGCAGATCGTGCCGCAATGCGCGCCGCCGTCCGACAGCCCGTAGAGCACATGATTACCGGTCATCATGCCGTGGACGTCGTCGAGGTTGCCGCGCGCATAGTTGATCAGCGGCATGTAGAGGAGGCGGCGGCCGCCTTCCTCCATCAGGGCATCATAGACGTAGGCGGCGGGATCGACGCCAGCGCGGGCAGCCTCGGCGGCTATAGACTGACTCTCATGCGGTTCGTAATCGACCGGGTCGGTCATGCGGAACATGCGCGAAAAACCGCGTGTGATCAGCGCAATAAAGCCCTCGCTGGCATGGAAGGCGGCGTGTTCGGCGAGGATTTCAGCGCGAATCTGCGGGTCGGCGAGCGCCTGAAGCCGATCGGCGACGGTGGCGCTTTGCGCCGCGATGCGGCGATAGGTGGGCGCGACGATGAAGGGATTGGTGGTGGAGGCGAAGGAGAGGATCGCGCCGATCGGGCGGGGTGCGACCTGCGCACTAACGGGTAGGCCATCGGCGACCATCTGGTCGATCTCGCGGTAGATGCTTTTCCAGCGATCCGGGGCGTCGTCGGTCTGCTGCACGGTGAAGGAAACGCGGCGGCCGCTGGTGGTGGCGAGGCGGCGAATCAGCTGGAGCTCGGCCGCGGCGAAATCATCGTCGGCGGTGAGATAAGCGTCTGAAATCAGCTGGATGACCCCCTTGCCGGTCTTGCGCAGCGCGGCGGCGATGCCGAGCAATTCGGGGTCTTCGGCGGTCAGCGTGCCGATGTTGAGCCCGTCGCGGCTGCGGTGGGCGTGGGTGCGCGAGGTGGAAAAGCCGAGGGCGCCAGCCTCCATCGCCTCGGCAGTGAGCGTCGCCATCCGGGCGACCTCGGCGTCGGTTGGGCGCTCCATATGGTCGCCGCCGCGATCGCCCATGACATAGGCGCGCAGCGCCGCGTGCGGCATGTGGGCGCCGAGATCGATCGTATATTCGCGCTCGCTCAAGGCATTGAGATAGTCGGGAAAACTTTCCCAGTTCCACGTCAGCCCCTCCGCCAGCGCGGTGCCGGGAATATCCTCCACGCCCTCCAGAAGCTGGATCAGCCAGTCGTGCTTGTCGGCACGGGCGGGGGCGAATCCTACGCCGCAATTTCCCATCGCGGCGGAAGTGACGCCGTTGATGGAGGAGGGGGCCAACACTTTGTCCCAGGAGACCTGGCCGTCATAATGGGTGTGGATGTCGACAAAGCCGGGGGTGACGATGCAGCCGTCGGCGTCGATGGTTTCGCGTGCTGTTCCAGACACTACGCCGACCGCCACGATCCGATCGCCCTGTACCGCGACATCGCCGCGGAAGCGGGGGGCGCCGGTGCCGTCGACGATTGTGCCGTTCTTCACCAACAGATCGAACATAGGGCCTCTCCTGGGGTCGTAATGGGTCAGTCCGGCCTGTTGCCGGCGAACATTGGCCTGTCTGCGGAGACGATTGGCCATATCTGACAGGGCGCCGGCCTCATCGCGGCAGACCGAGGATTTGCGCTGCCTGATCCGGCGTCGCGACGGGGCGGCCGGCCTGCTTCGCCAGCGCAACGACCTCTGCGATCAGCTCCAGATTGCCCGGGCGACGCTCGCCGCCGAAATCCTCCAGCCCGACGCGGACATGGCCGCCGCGTTCGATCGCGAGTTTGGCGAGGCCGGTTTCGACCACGCAGTCACCGATCGCAGCGACCGCCCAGGGAAGCGATGAGCCGTCGAGCAATTCGAGATAGGCATCGAGCGCCTTCTCCGTCGGCGGAAGGCCGAAGGTGACGTTGCTGCGCTTGCCGTCGAGGAAATTGTAGCGGCCACCGAAATAGAGCTTCACGAAGGTGCCAGCGGGGAGCCGGCCGGCCTGTTCATAGGCGAGCGTGGTGCGCAGCCAGCCGGGCTCGTAGATCGCGATGGCGGGGCCAAGCTTCTCCTGTTCGTGGAGGTCGGCGAGCCAGGCGATGTCGCGATAGGTGGTGGCGTAGAGCACCGAGGCGCCGGGCAAACCGTCGGCGCCGTGCGTGCCGAGATTGACCGAGCCGGGATCGAACGCGCCCATCCGCACGCCGGCGCGCGCAAGGCCGCGATAATGGCCGAAGCGCGCCTCCACATCGGGGCCGGTGGCGACGGTGCCCCAGAGGATCGCGTCAGGGCGCGCCGCGAGCACGGGGCCATAAGCCTCCATATAGCGGTCGACCGCGACGTCGCCGGTCATGTCCATCCGCTCGATATGCGTGTGAACGATCGCGGCGCCGGCCTCCATCGCGGCCAGCGCCTCGCTGGCGAGTTCCTGCGGGCTGACCGGCACGTTGGGATTGCGCGCCTTGGGCGTCGCGCCGTTCAGCGCGGCCTCGATGATGAGCGGCGGCATGTCAGGCGGCGACCGCCTCGCGGCCGGTCGCCGGGGCGGGCGCGGGCTGGCGGCCGCGGATCAGCTTGCCGGGGAGGGCGTCGGTCGGCTCGCCATTCCGGTAGATCACCTGGCCCGACTTGATCGTCGCGACATAACCCTTCGCCTTTTGCATCAAGCGGCGGGCGCCGGTGGGCAGGTCGTAGATCATGTAGGGCTTGCCGAGTTCGAGCTGGTCGAAATCGATGACGTTGACGTCGGCGAGATAACCGGGGGCGAGCAGGCCGCGGTCCTCGAGCCCGACGGCGAGCGCGGTGTCGCGGGTCTGCTGCTTCACCGTATCGGCGAGGTCGAGCAGGGGGCCGCGCGTGCGATCGCGACACCAGTGCGTCAGCATGAAGGTCGGCAGGCTGACGTCGCAGATTGCGCCGACATGCGCGCCGCCGTCCGACAGGCCCGACAGCGTGTTGGGATTGGTGATCATGGCGTGGACGTTGTTGAGATTGCCCTCGACGTAATTGTGCATCGGGAAGAAGAGGAAGGCGCGGCCCTCGTCCTCGAGCAAGGCATCATAGACCAGTTCGTCGGGATGGACGCCGAGCCGCTCTGCCTCCGCCGCGAGGCTGGTCGAGGGATCGGGCTCGTAATCAACGCGGTCGGTGATGCGGAACATCTTGTGCTGCGCGCCGGCGACCGAATTGACGAAGGGATGATCCTTCATCGGCGCCTCGGCAATGAGGCGCGCGCGGAATTCGGGATCGCGCATCCGGGCGACCTTCTGGTCGAGCGGCAGGTCGGCGATCTCGCGGTAGCTGGGCCGGCTGATGAAGGGGTGGACCGAGCCTTGCAGGCCGAGCATCAGCCCGACCGGGCGGCCGGCGATCTGCGCCTTCAACGGATAGCCTTCGGCGACGGCGGCATCGAGCCGCTGGGTCAGTTCGCGCCACTGGTTGGGGACGACATCGGCCTGGACCATCGAGAAGCTCAGGGGCTGGCCGGCGATCTGCGTCAGATCGCGTACCAGGCTGAACTCCTCGTCCATGTCCTGGAAGTCGGACACCCATTGGAGGACGCCCGAGCCAGCGTCCGCCAGGCCGCGGGCGATCGCCTCCATCTCCTCGCGCGCGGCGCGCACGGTCGGGGTGAGGTCGCCATCGGCGGTGCGGTGGACCATCGTGCGGGTGGTGGAGAAGCCGAGCGCGCCGGCGCGGATCGCCTCCGCGGTCAGGCGGCGCATCTCCTCATTTTCCTCGGGCGTGGCGGGATCGCGGTTCGCGCCGCGTTCGCCCATCACATAGACGCGCAGCGCACCGTGCGGCACCTGGACCGCGACGTCGATATCGTGCGGCAGCCGGTCGACGGCGTCCATATATTCGCCGAAGCTTTCCCACTGCCACGACAGTCCTTCGTGAAGCGCGGCGCCGGGAATGTCCTCGACGCCCTCCATCAGGCGAATCAGCGTATCGTGGTCCTGCGGGCGGACAGGCGCAAAGCCGACGCCGCAATTGCCAACGACGACGGTGGTGGCGCCGAGCGTCGAGGAGGGGTCCATTCGCGAGGCCCAGGTGATCTGGCCGTCATAATGGGTGTGGATATCGACCCAGCCGGGGGTGACGAGCTTGCCCGTAGCGTCGATCTGGCGACGAGCTGGGCCGGTCACGGTGCCGATCGCGACGATGCGATCGCCCGAAATCGCCACATCGCCGCGGTAAGGGGCCGCGCCCGATCCATCTACGATCGTGCCGCCCCGAATGATCAGGTCGTACATCGCGCCTCTCCATCGGTTTCGTCTTTTGCCCCTGATGGTGACTTCCGCATGGGCATGAGGCAAGGAGATTCGAACGAGTGACTTAGGAGCGGGTGATGGCGACGGCAGCAGTGGCGGGGGCAGTGGAGCGGGTGAACGAGAGCGACGTGCTGGAAGGTCTGCTGCGTGAGCGACGTTCGGTACGTGGCTTCAAGAAGGATCCGGTTCCCGCCGATCTGTTGGAACGCGTGCTCGACATGGCGCAGCTTGCGCCGTCCAATTGCAACGTCCAGCCGTGGACCGCGCATGTGGTGTCGGGGGAGTCGGCGGAGCGGATGCGGACCGTGCTGCACGATGCCGCCAAATCCGGGACGAAGATGACGCCGGACTTCCCGCTGACCGGCGCTTATCCCGGCCATTATCGCGGGCGGCAGATCGATGCGGCCAAGGCGCTGTTCGCGGCGACCAACGTGGCGCGCGAGGATGTGGCGGCGCGCACCGAATCGTTCCTGCGCAACTTCCGCTTCTTCGATGCGCCGCATGCCATGTTCCTGTTCATCCCGGCCTGGGCCGGCATGCGCGAGGCGGCGGACTGCGGCATGTATGCCCAGTCGTTCATGCTGGCGCTGACCGCGAACGGCCTTGCGTCCTGCGCGCAAGGGGCGCTCAGCCACCATGCCGAGATCGTGCATCGCGAACTGGGCGTGGGGGACGATCACAAGCTCTTGTTCGGCATCGCTTTTGGCTATGAGGATCCGGACCATCCGGCGAATACGGCGCGCACGGTGCGCGACCGGGATCATGTGCTGCACGGGTGATGCGGCGTGCTTCATAAGCATCGCGGCGGCGGGTGGCTCTAGCCGCTGAGCCCCGCTTTCCTCGTGAGACCTGCGCGTCTGGATCCCCGCCTGCGCGGGGATGACGTGGGAAGGGGAGGAGTGGGTAGCGAGTCGCGATCGTCATGCCGGCCTTGTGCCGGCATCCAGACCTCCGCGCGCGCCGCTGGTGTGGGATGTGCGGCGCGGTGGATGCCGGGATGGGTCCGGCATGACGATGGGGTGAGGTGAGTAATCCGGCCACGTCATCCCGGACGTGATCCGGAATCCATTTTTCCGCGGACGCTGTCTTTTGCCCCTCTATCGCCATCGCTCGCGACACCTTGGATCGCGGCGCGAGGCCGGGATGACGGTGAGACGCGCAACGCTTCCCCTTTCCCCCCGTAGCGCAAGCGACTATGGCCCCCTGTTAACCGATGACACCTGCAACGCCCCTCCTGCCGCCAGCCGACTGGCGGGACTTCCTTGCGCTCACCAAGCCGCGGGTGTTGACGCTTGTCGTGTTCACCGGGCTGTGCGGGATGCTGGCGGCGCCGGTGTCGATCCATCCGGTGCTGGGCTTCACCGCGATCCTGTGCATCGCGCTTGGCGCCGGCGCGGCGGGGACGCTCAATCAATGGTATGAGGCGGATCTCGACGCGATGATGAAACGCACTGCCGGGCGGCCGCTGCCGGCCGGGCGGATGGAGCGCCAGTCGGCGCTTCACTTCGGTGTGGGGCTCGCGGCGTTTTCGGTGATCCTGATGGGGCTGGCGCTGAACTTCGCGGCCGCCGCGATCCTCAGCATTTCCATCCTGTTCTACGTCCTGGTCTATACGGTGTGGCTGAAGCGCCGGACGCCGCAGAATATCGTGATCGGCGGCGCGGCAGGCGCCTTTCCGCCGCTGATCGGCTGGGCCGCGGCGACCGGTGAAGTGGCGCTGCTGCCGCTGCTGCTGTTCATGCTCGTCTTTCTGTGGACGCCGCCGCATTTCTGGGCGCTCGCACTGTTCGTGAAGACCGATTACGCCAATGCCGGCGTGCCGATGCTGCCCGTTGTGGCGGGCGAGAAGGTGACGCGGCGACAGATCGGGCTGTACACCGTCCCGATGGCGCTTGCCGCGGTGGCGCCGTGGCCGCTGGGGCTGACCGGCCCGATCTATGGCATCGCCTCGCTGGCGCTGACCGGCTGGTTCGGCGTGCTGGCGCTGCGGGTGGCGATGCGCACGACGGGCGCGGACGATGCGATGCTGCCCGAAAAGGCACTGTTCAAATATTCGATCCTGTACCTTTTCGTGGTGTTCGGGGCGTTGGTGGTCGATCGGTGGATGGCATGAGGCAGGACGAGGAAGATCTGGTGCGTCGGCGGCAGAAGGGCCGCGCGATCGTGATGGCGGTGCTGCTGGGTGCGTTCGTGATCCTCGTTTTCGCCATCTCGCTGGTGAAGATCCAGCAGGGGATCGCCGCGAAATGATTCGGGTGTTTTCCAGCAAGGGCCGCACGGCTGCGTTTGCCGTGCTGGGCATTTTCCTGATGACCGGCCTCGCCTTTGCCAGTGTGCCGCTTTACCGCCTGTTCTGCCAGGTGACCGGCTTTGCCGGCACGACCCAACGCGGCGGCGAGGCGCCGGGCGCCGTCAACGCGCGGATGCGGGTTGATTTCGACGCCAACACCAGCCCGCGCCTGCCCTGGCGCTTCACGCCCGAACAGCCGAACCAGACGGTGGTCGTCGGCGCGCGCAACATGACGTTCTTCAACGCCACGAATCGTGCGGCCGTGCCGGTCACCGGCACCGCCACGTTCAACGTCACGCCCAGCCAGGCGGGCCAGTATTTCACCAAGATCGAATGCTTCTGCTTCACCGAGCAGACGCTGAAGCCCGGCGAGAGCATGCGCATGCCCGTCATCTACTTCGTCGATCCGAAAATCCTTGAGGATCCCGATACGCGGGATATCGAGACCATCACGCTCAGCTACACGTTTTACCCGGTAGATTCCGACAAGGCGTCGAGTTAAGCGGACGAAAATTCGAGCATCTATAGGGGAAGAGCCCGATGGCCGGCGCCAAGAACCACGATTACCATATTCTACCACCCGATCCTTGGCCGATGATCAGCTCCCTCTCGGCGCTGGCCATGGCGGCTGGCGGCATCATGTGGATGCACGGCGGCCATGTCGGCAAGCCGAATGGCGGCGGCTTCCTGTTCTTCGCAGGCCTGGCCGCGGTGCTGTTTTCCATGTTCTGCTGGTGGCGCAACGTCATCAAGGAAGCGCATGCCGGCGATCATACCCCGGTGGTGCAGCTGCATTTCCGCTACGGCATGATCCTTTTCATCGCCTCCGAGGTGATGTTCTTCGTCGGCTGGTTCTGGGCCTATTTTGACTTCGCCCTCTTCCCTGACGCGATCGGCTTCATCGATGGCGCGGTGGAACGGTCGAGCGAAGCGATGGTGATTGCCGCGCAGTGGCCGCCCAAGGGCCTGGAGGTGATCAACGCCTTTGAACTGCCGCTGCTCAACACCCTGATCCTGCTGCTGTCGGGCACGACCGTGACCTGGGCGCACCATGCGCTGATCCACAACCAGCGTGGCGGCGAGAAGCGCGGCCTGTGGGGTGCGCTTGGCGTTGGTGACCGCGACGGCGTGCTGAAGGGCCTGTGGCTGACGGTCGTGCTCGGCCTGATCTTCAGCGCGATCCAGGCCTATGAGTACATGCACGCGCCGTTCCCGTTCAAGGGAATCAACTATGGCGCGGCCTTCTACATGGCCACCGGTTTCCACGGTTTCCACGTGATCGTCGGCACGATCTTCCTGATCGTCTGCCTGATCCGCGCGTACAAGGGTGACTTCACGCCCAAGCAGCACTTCGGCTTCGAGGCGGCTGCCTGGTACTGGCACTTCGTTGACGTCGTTTGGCTGTTCCTGTTCGTCTCCATCTACATCTGGGGCGGTTGGGGCGCGCCGGTCCACGGCGGCTGATCGAGTGACTGACGAGACGGGCGCGGTTCCCCCATCGGGTGAGCCGCGCCCTTTCGATTGTGGGTTGAAGGGGCTTTGCCCGCGCTGCGGCGTCCCTGATCTGTTTGCCGGATGGATCCGGTTCGCCGACCGTTGCCGCGCCTGCGGCCTCGACATCGCGGCGTTCAACGTCGGCGACGGGCCGGCCGCTTTCCTGACGCTGATCCTGGGCACGCTGGTCACCATCGGCGCCGTCGCCCTGGAATTGAGCGTGTCCCCCCCGCTGTGGCTCCACATGCTGATCTGGACGCCAGTGACGCTTGGCGGCGTGCTGGTGAGCCTGCGGCTGGCGAAGGGCTGGCTCCTCGCCCTGGAATACCGCAACCGCGCCGCGGAAGGGCGCTTGCGCAGATGAGGCGCATCCCCGTCCTGCCGACGATCCTGGTCGTCGTGGCCGTCGCCGTCATGATCACGCTCGGTCTGTGGCAGGGATTGGTGCGGCTGCCCGAGAAAGAGGCGCAGCTGGCGCAGCTGGCGGCCAATCCGGTGCGCCCGCCGGTCGCTTTCCCCACCACGCCGGACGATCGCCTGCTGTTCCGCCGCACCTCGGCCCTGTGCCGGGACGTGACGGGGATCAGTCGCGCCGGAGCGGGGAGTGCGGGCTATCGGCTGATCGCCACATGCCGGACCGCGGCGGGGACGCCTGCGATCAAGGTTCAGCTGGGCACCACGCGTGACCCGCTGAAAGAGGTGCAATGGTCCGGTGGGCGCGTGAGCGGCTGGATCAGCCATGCGCCCGACGCCACGCCGATGATCTCGCGGCTGTTCAGCCATGTGCCGCAAGAGATGCTGCTGGTGTCGGACAAGCCATTGGCCGGTCTTGTGGCGAACACCCGGCCAGACATCAGCCTCGTGCCGAACAACCACCTGGCGTATGCCGGGCAGTGGCTGTTCTTCGCGGCGCTGGCGTGCGTCATCTACGTCCTGGCGCTGCGCCGGCGAGGGTCGCGCTAGCCAGGCTCGGGGCGCCTCGCTTGAGGGGGACGGCGGCGAGGCGGGTACATCCGCGGGAACGGGCGCGGCGGTTTCAAGGCGGATAGCGGTTCATTCGCAGGAAGCCTGAGCAAGGCCGCATCGGTCACCTGTCTCGGCACTTCACTGCGGACCATTTGCCCTA
Source organism: Sphingomonas sp. IC-11 (assembly GCF_021043365.1). Classification (GTDB taxonomy): domain Bacteria; phylum Pseudomonadota; class Alphaproteobacteria; order Sphingomonadales; family Sphingomonadaceae; genus Sphingomonas. Next base: position 328,745 of record NZ_JAJNDU010000001.1, read on the forward strand.
GCCCATGCCGGTCGGGGCGGGGCCCGCTTGGCTCCAGCGGCGGTGCAGGGCGGTGGTTGGCGTAACCCCATCACCATTCCGACTTGCCGCCACGGCGAAGGGCGGCATTGATTTGGCGCGAGCAGAAGCGGCGCCGGTCAATCTGTTCGATGCGATCGGCATCTTCCGGCACGTGCATCGGCGAGGTCAAAGGTGGGGGCTCGGCGTCTCGCCGTTTGTGGACGGCGCATGGTCTTGTGATGGGATGGCGCCGGGCGGTGTCTTTGTCCGTTTGATCCTCGGGTGAGGATCACACCCGTTGCGTCGGTGTTTTGAACATCGCGGGGCCCCGGCTCGGGTGAGCGGGAACGGTTCGGCCCGTGTGAGGTCGTCCAGCCAGGGGCTAAAGGACACCCTTCGATCGGGGCCAAATCCTCTCGCGGAGATGGTCCGCCGAAGGCGGGGTGGCGTTGCACGATTCACGTGGCTGCCGCTTGCTTCTTTGCGCGAGCAAGGCGGGCTTTGCGTGGCAATAGCTGGCCGTGGTTGTATCCGGCCCCTCCCGCAGCTAACCGGCACGTCCATGCGCTACATCAGCACCCGTGGAGCCGCCCCGACCCTCGACTTCCGCGGCGCGACGCTTACCGGGCTCGCGTCTGACGGTGGGCTCTACGTGCCGGAAGCATGGCCGACGCTCTCGCGTGACGAGATCGCGGGCCTCGCCGATCTTTCCTACGTCGATACGGCGGTGGCGGTGATGGCGCCGTTCGTCGGCGAAACGCTGTCGCGTGAAGAGCTGCGGGCACTTTGCCAGCAGGCCTATGGCCGCTTCGCCCATGCGGCTGTCACCCCGCTGAAGCAGCTGGATCACGATCAATGGCTGCTGGAGCTGTTCCACGGCCCTACGCTCGCGTTCAAGGACGTGGCGCTTCAGCTGCTCGGCCTGCTGTTCGAACGATTCCTGACGGACGACACGGAGGGTCCGCTGACCATCGTCGGCGCGACGAGCGGGGACACCGGGTCCGCCGCGATCGATGCCGTCGCCGGGCGCGAGGGTATCGACATCTTCATGCTCCACCCGGCCGGACGGGTCAGCGACGTGCAGCGTCGCCAGATGACGACGGTGCGAGCGCCCAACGTTCACAACATCGCGATCCGCGGCGACTTCGACACCGCGCAGGCGCTGGTGAAGGCGATGTTCAATGCGCCGGATTTTGCCGGCCGGTTCCGCCTCAGCGCGGTGAACTCGATCAACTGGGCCCGCCTGATGGCGCAGGTGGTCTATTACTTCTACGCCGCCGTGCGCCTGGGCGCGCCCGAACGCGAAATCGCGTTCAGCGTGCCGACCGGCAACTTCGGCGATGTGTTCGCCGGCTATGTCGCGGCGAAGATGGGCCTGCCGGTCGCGCGGCTGGTCGTGGCGACCAACGTGAACGACATTCTGCACCGCGCCCTGTCGGCCGGGGATTATTCCTCCGCACAGGTCGTGCCGACCGCGACCCCGTCGATGGACATTCAGGTGTCCTCCAACTTCGAACGCCTGCTGTTCGACCTTGGCGGGCGTGACGGGGTGGCACTGGCCGGCCAGATGGGCGGGTTCGAGGCGAGCAAGGCGATGCGGCTGACCGACGCCCAGCATAGCGGGGCGGCGACTCACCTGATCAGCGCCAGCGTCGATTCCGATGGCATGGCAATGGCGATGCGCTGGGCGCACGAGCATGCCAATGAATTGATCGACCCGCACACCGCGATCGCCCTCGCCGCGGCGCAGCGGCAGAAGCTCGACGTGCCGATGGTGACGCTTGCCACCGCGCATCCGGCGAAGTTCCCGGAGGCGGTGCAGCGCGCGACGGGAATCAGCCCGCCTCTGCCGACGCGGGTCGGCGACCTCTTCGAGCGCGAAGAAGCGTGCGACACGCTGGATGCTACTTTTGCGGCGGTAAGCTCCTATATTGCCGAGCGCGCCACGCCGCGCAGCTGAGCTACCTCAGTCCGATTGACCTTCGTGAGCCGGGGTTCGACCAGCGAACACCGGCTTCGACAGTTCCTGCCCTGACAGGCTAAGGGGCTGCGATTCCCAGATACCAGGACGACCATGCCATCTCCCCGCCGTACCTTCGCGATCATCTCGCACCCTGACGCCGGCAAGACGACGCTGACCGAAAAGCTGCTGTATGTCGGCGGCGCGATCCACCTGGCCGGCGAGGTGAAGGCGCGCGGGCAGAACCGGCGCGCACGATCGGACTGGATGAAGATCGAGCAGCAGCGCGGCATCTCCGTCACGTCGAGCGTGATGACGTTCGAGAAGGACGGCGTGTTCTTCAACCTGCTCGACACGCCGGGGCACGAGGATTTCAGCGAGGACACGTACCGCACGCTGACCGCCGTCGATTCGGCGGTGATGGTGATCGACGCGGCGCGCGGCATCGAGGCGCAGACGCGCAAGCTGTTCGAGGTATGTCGCCTGCGGAACGTGCCGATCATCACCTTCGTCAACAAGGTCGACCGCGAGGGGCGGCCGGTGTTCGAGCTGCTCGACGAGATTGCCGACATGCTGGCGCTGGACGTCTGCCCGATGAGCTGGCCGGTCGGCATGGGCGGCACGTTCCAGGGCGTGCTGGACCTGAAGACCAACCGCATCAGCCGGCCGGATGGTGATAGCCGCACCTTCCAGGGGCGCGTCGAGGATGCGCCGGAACTGCCGGCGGACGTGGCGGAGGAGATCGAACTGGCGCAGGCCGGCTATGCCGCGTTTGATGCCGAAGCCTATCGCGCCGGCGACCTGACGCCGGTGTATTTCGGGTCGGCGCTGAAGGATTTCGGCCCCGCCGAGCTGATCGCCGCGCTTGCCGAATTCGCGCCGCCGCCGCGCCCGCAGCCGGCGGAACCCGCGCCGGTCGATCCGGGCGAGAAGGACGTCACCGGCTTCGTCTTCAAGGTGCAGGCGAACATGGACCCGCAGCACCGCGACCGGATCGCGTTCATGCGGCTGTGCTCGGGCACGTTCAAGCGCGGTATGAAGCTGACGCCGACCGGGCATGGCAAGCCGATCGCGGTGCACTCGCCGATCCTGTTCTTCGCGCAGGACCGCGAGATCGCCGACGAGGCGTTTCCGGGCGATATCATCGGCATCCCCAATCACGGCACGCTTCGCGTCGGCGATACGCTGAGCGAGAAGCCGGGGGTGCGGATCACTGGCCTGCCGAACTTCGCGCCCGAAATTCTGCGCCGCGTGGCGCTGAAGGACCCGACCAAGACGAAGCAGCTGCGCAAGGCGCTGGACGACCTCAGCGAAGAGGGCGTGATCCAGGTGTTCTATCCGGAAATCGGATCGAACTGGATCATCGGCGTCGTCGGCCAGCTTCAGCTCGACGTGCTGCTGTCGCGGCTGGAGGCCGAATATAAGGTGGGCGCAGTGCTGGAAGCCTCGCCATTTGACACGGCGCGCTGGATTTCAGCCGAGGATCCCGCGGCGCTGAAGGACTTTATGGACCTGAACCGCGGCGCGCTGGCCAAGGATCGCGACGGCAATCCCGTCTTCCTGGCCAAGAGTGCGTGGGAAGTCGGCTATATCGCCGACCGGTATAGCAAGGTGAAGTTCGCAGCGACGCGGGAGCGTTGAGCCGGCGCGCTCGGGCTTTGCGGCGCGGATGACGAGACGGGTTGAGTAACGCTGCGCCCCCCCTTTGGAGTTAAGACACACCATGGCCGAACGCTTCGAACGACACCGCCAGCCGTGGCGGCCGGACGAGATCCAGAAGCTGCATACGCTGGCCAAGAAGGGCATGGCGCTGAAGGCGATTGCCAAGGCGCTGACGCGCAGCGAGGAATCGGTGAAGGAACAGGCAAAGCGCGACGGGCTATCGATCGCCAAGCTGCACTGACGCGCGGCCATGGCCGACTATGACGCAATCGTGCTGGGGGCCGGCGCGGCGGGGCTGATGTGCGCGGCGACCGCCGGGCAGCGCGGCCGGCGCGTGCTGGTGATCGACCACGCCGAGAAAGCCGGCAAGAAGATCCTGATCTCGGGCGGCGGACGGTGCAATTTCACCAACCTTGGCACGGCGCCGGACCGGTTCCTGTCGGCCAATCCGCATTTTGCCCGGTCGGCGCTGGCGCGATACACGGCTGCGGACTTTCTGGCGCTGGTGGAGCGTCACGGCATTGCCTGGCACGAGAAGACGCTGGGCCAGCTGTTTTGCGACGGATCGGCGCGGCAGATCGTCGCCATGCTGCTGGACGAATGCGACAAGGGCCAGGTGGAGATCGCCCTGGGGCACGGGATCGGCGCGGTCGATCATGCCGATGGGCGGTTCCGCGTGTCCTTTGGCGGCCGCATGGCGAGCGCGCCAGCGCTGGTGATCGCGACCGGCGGGCCTTCGATCCCGAAAATGGGGGCGACCGGTGTCGCCTATGATCTGGCGCGGCGGTTCGGGCTGAAGGTGGTGGAGCCGCGGCCGGCGCTGGTGCCCCTGACGCTGGGCGGGGACGATCCGTTCCGTGCGCTTGCCGGCGTCGCCACCGAAGTTGTCGCCCGAAGCGGCAAGGCGGCCTTCCGCGAGGCGATGCTGTTTACGCATCGCGGGCTTTCCGGGCCGGCGATCCTGCAAGTGTCCTCCTATTGGCGGCATGGCGAGCCGATCACCGTGGACCTGCTGCCGGGGCATGAGGAAGGATGGCTGCGCGCGGCCAAGCGTTCGACGCCGCGTGCGGGGGTGGCGAAGCTGCTTGCGGCGACGATGCCGCAGCGATTGGCCGATGCGCTGGCGCAGCAACTGGGTGTGGCGGGCGAGCTGGCGAACCTGCCCGACGCGAAGCTTGCCGGCGCCGAGCAGCGGCTGGCGGCATGGCAATTCCTGCCCAACGGCAGCGAGGGGTTCGCCAAGGCCGAGGTAACCGTGGGCGGCGTCTCCACCGCCGATTTGTCTTCGCAGACGCTGGAGGCTCGGCGGGTGCCGGGGCTGCATGTGATCGGCGAGGCGGTGGACGTTACCGGCTGGCTCGGCGGCTATAACTTTCAATGGGCCTGGGCCAGCGGGTGGGCAGCGGGGCAGGCGCTCTAGGTTATGCCGGGCGTCCGCTAGTGGCGTTTGCCACCGTTCCGCTTTCCGTTGCAGAACCGGACGCTTACACCAGCTGAGCTGAGTTCTCACGGGCAAGATTCCACCGTCATCTTCGCGGGAGTGACGGGGAGTAGGCGAGGGTGGGGCTTCCTTTCGCCGCCATGGTGGCGGAGGCGAAACACCCCCCGCTCGCCGATCAATTCGCCGCTTGCACTGCCAGCAGGTTCGCGACCTTTGCCTTGAACGCGCGCAGCTTTTCGCCGGACAAGGTGGCGACGCTGGAGAGCGAGATGGAGCGCGGGTTCACGGGTTGGCCGTTCTTCCACACTTCCCAATGGAGGTGGGGACCAGTGGAAAGGCCGGTGGAGCCGACATAGCCGATCACCTGACCGCGCGACACGGATTGGCCGGGGCGCACGGCGATGCGGCTCATGTGGCCATAGCCGCTCGAGACGCCGGCGGCGTGGTTCAGCTTCACGAAATTGCCGTAACCGCGGTTGCGCCCGGCCATCACCACGCGGCCCTCGATCGGGGCATAGATCGGCGTTCCGTGCGGCGCGGCGAGATCCATGCCCTTGTGCATGCGCAGGAAGCCGAGCAGCGGATGGCGGCGCATGCCATAGGTGGAGGAAACGCGGCCAGCGACGGGCATGCCCATGAAGCCGCGGCGTTCCGACTGGCCATTGGCATCCCAGAACTGGCCGCCCTTGCCGTCACCATCCTCCCAACGGACGAGGCGAAGCTTCTTCCGACCCTGATCCAGCCCGGCATATTGCAACTGGCCGACCTGAACCTCGCCAGTAGCGGCGCGGGCGTGATCGGCGATGATGTCGAAGCGGTCGTTCGCGCCGATCGCACCGACGGACGTACGGGTGGCGATCGCCTTTATATATGCCTCGACCAGCTTCGCGGGCGCGCCGGCAGCGCGGGCGGAACGATAAAGGCTGGAGCCGACCAGGCCCTGGATCCGTAGCGGCGTGCGGTCGATCGCAATCGGCCGCCGCTCCAGCGTGAGCTCATCGCCCTCCCGATGAACGGCGAGGTTGAGATCGAAGCGAGCGCGGAAGGCGATCTTTTCCAGCGGACGCGCGGTGCGGCGGTCCTGGCGACGCCCGAGCGTGAGATCGAGCATGGTGCCTGGCTTCAGATCGCCGAGCGATACCTCTGCCGCGACGAGATCAGCCACCCGCGCGGCATCGCTGCGACCAACGCCGGCGCGTTGCAGCGCCGCGCCAAAGCTGTCGCCGCTGCCAAGCGTTGCGGTCAGCTCGATGATCGGGCGCTCCGGCGTTTCGGCCAGCGGGCGCACCAGATCATTGGCGGCCATGCGCCGGCCGGTCGAGGCGCCGAGGCCCAGCGGCGCGATCGAGAGCGTGCGCGCTTCCTCGTGCTCCGCGGCGGTCATGCTGGTGGCGACGAAGCCGGGGATCGGTTGAATGCCGGGTGCAGTCAGCACTGCCGCCGCGATCAGGCCGGTGCAGGTGGCAAGACCGCGCCACCACGTTCCGCTGCCGATGCGCGCGCCGAGATCGGGAACCCAGTCAATTTCGTGAAGCGTGTGGCGCACGTGATCGCGCCAGGACAGATCCCGCACAGGCGCAACGGCACGGCCGAACCCGCGCGCACCCGCGCCGCCGGCCAATTCCAACCCAGGCTGCTCTCGCAAGAACACGGCGAGTGTGAGCGCCCCCAAACGCAACAATTCGCCGATCCACCCCCGGCGCAGGCCCAGCCGTTGTGGCGCAAAGACCCTAAAGTCAAATTAACCCGTAGGCTTAGCCGGTGCGTTGCGCCGAACCGTTCAGCACCTGCGCCGGAAGGGAATGGTTGATTCGCGATGCCTCTCCCCCGATGTTGTCCCCACCATGCCTCGCCACGACAATGCCCGCGTCACAGCGGTTCTGGGGCCGACCAACACCGGCAAGACTCACCTAGCCGTTGAGCGGATGGTTGCGCATTCATCCGGAATGATCGGCTTTCCGCTGCGCCTGCTGGCGCGAGAGGTGTACGACCGGGTCGTCGCCATGAAGGGGCCGGACCGCGTTGCCCTGATCACGGGCGAGGAGCGGATCGTTCCCAAGGACGCGCGCTGGTTCCTGTGCACGGCCGAAAGCATGCCCACGGATCGCGATGTCGCCTTTGTCGGTATCGACGAGGCGCAGCTTGGCGCCGACGCCGAACGAGGTCACGTCTTCACCGACCGGCTGCTCCATGCGCGGGGGCGCGAGGAAACGATGATCCTGGGCTCCGCCGCGCTGAAGCCGGTGGTGCGATCACTGGTGCCCGGCGTCGAAATCGTGGAGCGTCCGCGCTTTTCGGACCTGTCCTATGCCGGGGCCAAGAAGATCAGCCGGTTGCCGCGGCGGTCCGCGATCGTCGCGTTCAGCGCCGAGGAGGTCTATGCGGTCGCCGAAATGCTGCGGCGCCTGCGCGGCGGCGCGGCGGTGGTCATGGGCGCACTGTCCCCACGCACCCGCAACGCGCAGGTCGCGATGTTCCAGGCCGGCGAGGTGGATTACCTTGTCGCCACCGACGCGATTGGCATGGGGCTCAACATGGATGTGGCCCATGTCGCCTTTGCGGGCCTGCACAAGTTTGACGGGCGGCGGCGGCGCCGGCTGACCGTTTCCGAAATGGCGCAGATCGCCGGGCGCGCCGGACGGCACCAGCGCGACGGCACGTTCGGCGCGGTGGCGGAAGAAGGGCCGGAGGCGTTCCTGCCCGAAGAGGTGCTGGCGATCGAGGCGCATCGCTTCCCCACGCTCGACTGGCTGTACTGGCGCGAGGGCGATCCGGATCTGTCCAGCATCTCCGCCCTGTTGGCCTCGCTCAGCGCGCCGCCCCAGCATGAGGCGCTGCGTGCTGCACCCGAAGCGACGGATCTGGCGGTGCTTCGCCGGTTGGCCGAGGATCCGGCGATCCGGGCGCGGGCGCGCGGGCAGGTGGAGCGCCTGTGGGCGGTCTGCGGCATTCCCGATTTCCAGAAGCTGGGGGTGGAGCCGCATGCCCGCTTCGTCAGCCGGGTGTTCGGCCATTTGTCGGAAGGGCATTTGCCGCACCAATGGTTCGCCGATGAGGTCGCCCGGCTCGACCGGGTGGATGGCGATGTGGAGACCATCGCCGGGCGGGTCGCTGCGATCCGCACCTGGGCCTATATCGCGCAGCGCCGCGACTGGCTGGCCGATCCGCAACATTGGGCAGCGCGGACCATGGCGGTGGAGGAGCGGCTGTCCGACGCGCTGCATACCAGCCTGACCCAGCGGTTTGTGGACAAGCGGACCAGCGTGTTGCTGAAGCAGATCGGCGCTGGCGCCGGCGCCCTGCCGGTGGAGATTGGCGCGGAAGGCGAAGTGACGATCGACACTCATGCGATCGGGCGCCTTCAGGGTTTTCGCTTTGTTGTCGCGCCCGACGCGCGTGCGGCGGACAAGCGGCTGCTGCTTGCGACGGCGGAGAAGCAACTGAGCCGCGAACGCGCTGCACGCGGCGGCGCGCTCAGCACGGCGCAGAACGAGGCCTTTTCGTTGACCGAGGGCGGGATCGTCACGTGGCAGGACCATCCGGTCGCGCAACTGGTGCGCGGCCGATCGTTGGGGCGCCCGTCGATCCAGCTCGATGAGGCGCTCGATTGCCTGGACCCGCCGCTGCGCCGTGCGGTGAGTGAACGAATCCAGACCTGGGTGGATGACGCGGTGGCCGCGCATCTCCCCGTGCTGGCGAAGATGGCGGCGATGGCGCGTGATCCCGCCGCGACGCCCGCGCTGCGCAGCGTGGCTGCCGCGATCGAGGGAGGGGCGGGGCTGGCACAGCGGCTGCCGGTGCGGAGCGCCGTGGAGGCATTGACGCCCGATGATCGGCAGCGGTTGCGCAAGGCAGGCGTGACGATCGGGGCGCTGGACCTGTTCGACGCCCGGCTGTTGAAGCCGCGCGCTCGCCCGTGGCGCGAGGCGGTGCTGGCGGCGGCGGGAGTGCCCGTCCCGCCGGCGGCTCGCGAAGGGGCGACGGTGCTGCCGCGCGGAGCGCCTGGAGCGACACTCGCCGCCGGCTTCCGTCCCCTGGGTACGCAGGCGGTCCGCGTTGACCTGGTGGAGCGGATCGCACGGTCGGCGCATGACGCGCGCAAGGGGCGGGCACCGTTCCTGCCGGACCCGGCGCTCGCGACGTCGATCGGGCTGGAGGTCGGCACGATTACGCGCCTGATGGCGGAGCTTGGCTTCCGCCCCGCCGCCGAAGGGCGCTGGGCCTGGCGCGGGCGTCCTGCGGCCAAGGTGGTCAGGCCGAAGTCCGACAATGCCTTTGCCGCACTGGCGGAGTGGGCCTTTGACTGAGGCGACCATGCGCCTGGACCGCTTTTTGTGGTTCGCCCGACTCGCCAAGACGCGCGACATGGCGCAGGCAATGGCCGCCGATGGCCGCCTGCGCATCGACGGGCGGCCGATCGACCGGGCCCATGCGCCGGTGCGAGTCGGCAACATCCTGACCTTCTTCAAGGCGGGATCGGTGCGCGTCCTGCGCATCGAGGCACTGCCCCAGCGCCGTGGGCCTGCACCCGAAGCCAGGCTGTGCTATCGCGATCTTGAAGCAGATGCCGTGAGCGCGAACGAATCGCAGAAGAGCAACGGCGATTGACGCTGGCAGGCGGCCCGAATAGCAGCGGCGCCCAGTCTGCCGATCGAAGGAGTTTTGCCGGCCATGACCTATGTCGTCACCGACGCGTGCATCCGTTGCAAATATATGGATTGCGTCGAGGTGTGCCCGGTCGACTGCTTCTATGAGGGCGAGAACATGCTCGTCATCAATCCGAGCGAGTGTATCGACTGCGGCGTGTGCGAGCCCGAGTGCCCGGCCGAAGCGATTCTGCCGGATACGGAGAACGGCCTGGAGCAGTGGCTGGAACTGAACGCCACCTTCTCGGGCCAGTGGCCCAATGTTACCCGCAAGATGGACCAGACGCCGGCGGACGCGGACGAGCACAAGGGCGAGGAAGGGAAGTATGACAAATATTTCTCGCCCGAGCCCGGCGCCGGTGACTGAAGGCTGAGCGCCCCCCTTCATCCCCTAGGTAGAGACCGCAGTTGAAGCGCGGGCAGGCGGGTGCCAGCCTTGCGGCTGAAGCGTGCCGTTCCCGCCGGTGAATGCACGGTTCCACGCGCGACCGTGCAGCACGGCGATTGTGCCAGCGATGCTGACTGATCTGCGCTGGTAATATTGTTGCAATGCTGCTATATAAGCCCGCGACGGACGCATTGATCTAGCGCGTTCGCTGGAGACGCTAACCCTTCACGTCATGATGGACGGGCTCAGGCGGGCGGAAACGTTCGTATGATTGTGCCGATGGCGTGATTCAACCCAGAGGATCCGGTTCCTATGGCTGCCAAGGCGCTGCATTTCGATGTCGGTGATTATGTTGTTTACCCGAAGCACGGTGTCGGCCGTGTGATCGAGCTGCAGAAACAGGAAATCGCCGGCATGCAGCTCGAGCTTTACGTGCTGCGCTTCGAAAAGGAAAAAATGACGCTCCGCGTGCCGACCAACAAGGCCGAGAGCGTGGGCATGCGCAAGCTGTCGTCGGACAAGACGATGCGCGAGGCGATGGAGACCCTGAAGGGCAAGCCCAAGGTCAAGCGCACCATGTGGTCGCGCCGCGCACAGGAATATGAAGCGAAGATCAACTCGGGCGACCTGGTGTCGATCGCCGAAGTGGTCCGCGACCTGTTCCGTGCCGATGACCAGCCCGAGCAAAGCTATTCCGAGCGGCAGATCTTCGAGGGGGCATGCAGCCGCCTTGCGCGCGAGCTTGCCGCGATGGAGCAGATCGACGAGCCGGCGGCGCAGGAGAAGATCCTCGAGATCCTCCGTCAGGCTGCGGCCATCTACAACAAGGACAAGGTCCCGGCCTGAGGGCGGGCGGGGGCTTCCGGCCCCTGCGCCTGATTGCTGATCGCCAAAAAGGGGCGGCCTTCATCGGGCCGCCCCTTTTTGTGTGCAGACGCTTCAACTGTTTACATGTGTAATCCTCCGAGTGTATTATTCGACAAATACACCAGGGAGATGATCATGCGACTGACCGGCTATCTGTTCACCCTTGCCCTCGTCTCAGTAGCGACCAGTGCCCAGGCCGAAGAAGTCACGGGGCAGCGCGAGGGCGAGGCGCTTGTCTATCGCGTCGGCGATTTCGACAGCGTCGCGCTGGGCACGTCGGCATCGGTCGACGTACGGGTCGGGCCCGCCTGGTCAGTGCGTGCGACCGGGCCGGCAGAGGCGCTGGGGCGGCTGCTGATCGAGCGGGAAGGCCGCTCTCTGCGTATCCGGCCCCGCAATGGCTGGCGCAACAACCGCAATGCGGTGGATCAACAGGTGCGGGTGACCATCACCATGCCCAGCCTTGCCGCGGCCAGCATCGGCGGATTTGGCCGAATGACGGTGGACCGGGTGAGCGGGGCGAGCCTGCGCGCATCGGTGGGCGGCTCGGGTACTCTTGCACTCGGCACGGTGGCACTGGACGAACTGGCGGTCTCGATCGGCGGGTCCGGTGAGATTTCCGCGTCGGGCCGCGTCAACCAACTGACGGTAAACAATGGCGGATCTGGCAGGTTCGCAGCGCCGGGATTGCGGGCATCGAGCGCCACCGTCGCCACCGCCGGTTCGGGCCGCATCAGCGCGCTGGTCGACGGCCCTGCCGCCGTCTCGCTGGTCGGCAGCGGCGTCGTCGATCTGGGGCAGCGCGCGCGCTGCACCGTACGGCGCGTCGGCAGTGGAAGGGCGATCTGCGGCGGCTGAGGGTTGCCGATACGCGGGTTGTGTATTAGTGTAGCAATACACAGGAGGAAACGATGCGCGTATCAGCTTTGGCTCTCTTGCTCCCGTTGGCAGCATGTGGGGTGTGGTCCGGCGACGATGATGTGCCTGGCGTTCCTGGTACTGGATCGGGGAACGAGCGGCGCTACGCCGTTGCGGACTTCTCCAGCATCGAACAGCGCGGGCCGGACGATGTGGACGTTCGTGTCGGGACCGGGTTTTCGGTTCGCGCCGAGGGAGACGACGACGTTCTTTCCCGTGTGAAGATCGCGAAGGATGGCAGCCGCCTGCTGATCACGCGCGAGGGCAGCGGGATCAACTGGAACTCCGGCTCTGCCAAGATCTACGTCACCATGCCGCGCATCGAGGCAGCCAGGCTGGCGGGGTCAGGCGATATTGCCATCGACCGCATCGAAGGCGGCGCCTTTGACGGCAGCATCGCCGGCTCAGGCGCGCTGAAGCTGGGCCGGGTGGGCGTCGATCGGCTCGAGCTGTCGATTGCCGGCTCCGGCAGCGCTGAGGCCAATGGTGAGGCGGATGCGCTTGCGGTGAACATCGCCGGGTCCGGCGATGTCGAAGCGGCAGGGCTGCGCGCCACCAGCGCTGATGTGAATATCGCCGGCGCAGGCAACGTGCGTGCGGTGGTGAACGGGCCGGCCAAGGTCGCCATCATGGGCGCCGGGGACGTCGATCTTGGTCCGCAGGCGAAGTGCGACATCAGCAAGGTCGGGACTGGCGACGTGCGCTGCGGCGGCTGAGTCCTTGCACGATGGCGGGGGCGGTGCGACGTGAGGTGCCATGATTGCGCGCCTCACGCCCCTCCTCGCCCTTGTCGTTCCGCTGCCAGCGGCGGCCGCAGAGCGAGTCGTTTCGGTCGGCAGCTTCGAACGGGTGCGAATCGACGGCCCGTTCGAGGTGCGTATCGTTGCCGGCGCATCGCCGGGGGCAAAGGTAACGGGCGACCGCGACCTGATCGAGCGGGTGGCTGTAGCGGTAAATGGCGCCACGCTGACCGTTCGGCTGGGCACCGGCAGCTGGGGCGAGCGATTCGCCAATCCCAAGGCTGCACCCCCCGTCATTACCCTGCTCACGCCGCGGCTGACCAACCTGGCGGTGTCCGCGGGCGCGCGCACCAGCGTCAACCGTATGAAGGGCCAGCAGGTGGCGGTGTCGGTTCAGGGGTCGGGCAGCCTGGTGGTCGATCGGGTCGACGCCGACCAGTTCACCGCCGCGCTGCTGGGTGCCGGCGCGCTTACCGTCAGCGGTCAGACGAACCGCGCTCGCCTGAGCAGCGACGGGACGGGCACCATCGACGCCACCAACATGGCGGTGAAGGATCTGGTGGTGCAGTTGAACGGCCTGGGCGAAACCAGGGCCATGGCGCGGCAGACGGCGCAGGTCACCACAAGCGGGCTGGGCAAGGTGACGGTAAGTGGACCGGCCAAGTGCACGGTACGCGCGGCGTCCGGCGGGCCAGTGATCTGCGGATCAGGAAAATAGGTCGGACCGCCCGATCAGACGATCAGGCGCGTCTCGACGTGTTCCGCGTCAGGCGTCTGGCACGCGGTCGCCACGACAGCAGTCGCGAGCGCACGCAATGATGCCATCCGACATCGTGGGCGAACGCCGATCAGTGGGCGTTCGCCAGTCACGGCGGATTACTTGATCTTCGCTTCCTTGAACTCGACGTGCTTGCGCGCGACCGGGTCGTACTTGTTGAAGCTCAGCTTCTCGGTCTTGGTACGGGGGTTCTTCTTGGTGACATAGAAGAAGCCGGTGTCAGCCGAGCTGACGAGCTTGATCTTGACGGTGGTCGGCTTTGCCATGACCCGCGAATCCTGTTCTTGAAGCGAAACAAAAAATAGCGGCGAGCGTGGGCGCGCCGCTTTCAATGCCGGGCGCATGAAGGATCATGCTCGCAAAGTCAAGCAGAGGCCGCCTTAACGGCACCTTCATGCCGCATCGCCACGGCGGATTGGAGCGGACAACGGCAGCGGTGGCAAGGGAAAGGTGAAGGGGAAACGGGTGAGTGATGGCGAGAATCGGCAAAGTGCGGGGGACGCCTGCGGCCGCCCCGACGCTTCGAGGATCTGATCGGTCGTCATGGACGCATTGATGGCCGCATTGGTGCTGGGGGCGATTTGCCAGGCCGGGGACAAGACCCCCTGGCTTGCGGCGATCCTGGCCGACCGATTTCGGGCGCCGGTGATGGTGATCATGGCCACCGCCGTAGCACTCGCCGCCAATTACGCGCTTGGTGTCGCGGGGGCGATGATCATCGCGCCGCTGCTTTCCACGGAAGCGCGGCTGCTGCTTCTGGCGCTTGCGTTGTCGCTCGCCGCGGTGGGCACCACGTTGCGTGCACGATCGCCTGACCGGCTCGAAGGATGGCGGCTGGGGGCACTCGGCACCAGCACGCTTGGCCTGGCCATCATGATCTTCGGGGATCGGATGCAATTCGTCGTGCTGGCGCTCGCCGCGCGCAGTGAGCTGCCGTGGCTGGCAGCGGTCGGCGGCACGATCGGCGCACTCGCGGTGGCAGCCCCCGCAACATTGATGGGGGAGGAACGGTGGCTCGCCCTGCCGCAGCGCCCGATTCGCATCGCTTCGGCCGTGCTGCTGGCGTTGGTGGGTATCGTGACTGGCCTGTCGGCGCTTCGCCTGATCTGACGAGCGTGCTGGGCAGGGCTGAACCCGCCACGGTAAATCACCGGGAGCGATTTGCCGGTCGGTCCGTTAACGCAACGAAGCCTATCTTTGGAGCGCATCACCGTGTCCGACATCGCCCCCGACCTGAAGACCCCGTCCGACCTGCGCCGCAACGACACTCGCTCGGTTGCCGACGCGCTGAATTCGGCCCTTGCCGATTGTTATGCCCTGTACCTCAAGACGAAGAACTTCCACTGGCATGTCTCGGGACCGCATTTCCGGGACTATCACCTGCTGCTGGACGATCAGGCGGCGCAGATCCTGGGCGTGACTGACGCCATTGCCGAGCGCGTTCGCAAGACGGGCAACCTGACGCTGCGCTCCATCGGCGACATTTCTCGTCGCCAGACCATCGCCGACAATGACCGCGATTTCGTTCCGGCGGACGAAATGCTGGGTGAACTGCGCGACGACAATCTGAAGCTGGTCGAAAGCTTCCGCGCGGTGAAGGAAGCGGCCGAGGCCGCCAAGGACAATGCCACCAGCGGCATCGTTGATGAATGGACCGATCAGGCCGAGGAGCGGGCCTGGTTCCTGTTCGAGGCTAGCCGCAAGGGCTAAGTCTTGCTCCTGCGGGTGCTCAGCGGCTGGCGCGTGGCGCTGGCTGCTGCGCCCCGTGGAGACGGAGCAGCCAGACGTCCGGCGGCGCGCCGAACCGCAGCGGCAGAAGGCTGGTGCCGAGTCCGGCGCCCACGATCACGGTTCGGCCCCTCTCGCGGATGATGCCGCACCCATAGCGCCGGCCATGGCGCGCCGGTATCCACAAGGCCCCGACCAGCGGCAGCACGATTTGGCCGCAATGGGTGTGCCCCGCGAGCAGCAACGGCATGTCTTCCGATAGGCGTGGTGCAACATCGGGGGAATGGCTGAGCATGAGGCGAGCGCCGGGAAGCGGCCGCAGCCGCCGTGCTGTGTCCTCTAGCCGGTCGTGGCCGCTATAGGCGTCCCCAACGCCGCCCACGGCCAGCGGGCCGGCATGCATCACTGCATTTTCCAGCACAGTGACGCCGGCGCGGCGCAGGGCGGCCGCCACGCTTGCGGGATCACTGTCATTGTCGTGATTGCCAAGCACCGCGACCGTGCCGAGAGGCGGGCGCAATCGCCGGAAGGCGGCGGCAAGCACTGGCGCCGCGGCGCGGGCGGTGCGGGCATCATGGCCGTCGATGAAGTCACCGGCGAACAGCGCGAGATCGGGGCGCTCCGCTGCGATCTGGTCAATCAGTCGTCCGAGACGGGCGGGCGACATGGAGCCGCCGCCGACGTGAATGTCGCTGGCCAGCGCCACGGTGATGGGCGGCGCGTCGGCAGGCCAGTTCGGCAGCGCGATCGACGCCTGCCGCACTACCGCGTCGCCATGCGCTTCACGATAGGCGTAGGCGATCACCGCACAGCCCGCGAGAACGGCGATTGCCAGGACGAGAAGCGTGTAGCGGAGCGTGCGGGTCATTGATGCCCGCTAGCCGGAGCGCATCTGCCACGCCAAGCGTTGCACCATCATGCACGCCTTTGCGCAGCTACTCGACTCGCTGATCTACACCCGCTCGCGCAATGCGAAGCTGAAACTGATCGGAGACTATCTCCGCACCACGCCTGATCCCGACCGGGGCTGGGCGATGGCGGCGTTGACCGGCGATCTTGATATTGCCGGAGTGAAGCCCGCGGTGATCCGCGGCCTGATCGAGGAACGGGTCGATCCCGTGCTGTACCGCATGAGCCGCGACTTCGTTGGCGATTCGGCGGAAACCATCGCCTTGCTCTGGCCAGCGCCTGACTTGCCGGAAAAAGCGGCGCCGCTCTCGGTGGCCGAGGTGATCGACCGACTGATGCACCTGTCGCGCAGCGAGGCCCCAGCGGCGCTCGCCCAGATGCTGGACGTGCTGGACGCCGAAGAGCGGTTCGCGCTGCTCAAGATGGCGACGGGCGCGCTGCGGGTCGGGGTGTCCGCCCGACTGGCGAAGCAGGCGCTCGCCGATGCGTTTGGCATCGACGTGGATGCGGTGGAGGAGGTCTGGCACGGTATCGAGCCGCCTTATGCCACCTTGTTCGCCTGGGCCGAGGGGCGTGGCGAGCAACCGACGGCGGATAACGTCCCGGTGTTCCGGCCGTTCATGCTGGCGCATCCGCTGGAGGACCTGCGCGTCGACCTCGCCGATTATGCCGCGGAGTGGAAATGGGACGGCATCCGGGTCCAGATCGTGCATCTGGGCGGGGAAACGCGCCTGTACAGCCGCACCGGCGACGACGTGACCCGCGCCTTCCCCGACGTCGCATCAGCGTTTGCGGAGCATGGGGTCGTCGATGGCGAACTGCTGGTGCGCGGCGAGGCGCAGGGCAGCGCACTGGCCAAGAGCGGGGAGGAAGGCGGCGGTGCCGGCAGCTTCAATGCGCTTCAGCAGCGGCTCGGCCGAAAGGTGGTGTCGGCCAAGATGCTGGAGGAGGCGCCTGCATTTGTCCGGCTGTACGACATATTGTTCGACGGGAAGGAGGACCTGCGCGAGCTTCCCTGGCACGCGCGGCGGGCGCGGCTGGAAACCTTCGCCCAGCGGCTAAACCCCGACCGTTTCGATGTCAGCGCGCTGATCGAGGCGGCGGATTTTACAGAGCTGGAAGGCATTCGCGCGGGCGCCCGGGATGCGGCGATCGAGGGCGTCATGCTGAAGCGCCGCGACGCGCCTTATGTGCCGGGGCGCCGCGCGGGCCTGTGGTACAAGTGGAAGCGCGATCCCCTGACCGCCGATTGCGTGATGATGTACGCCCAGCGCGGCAATGGGCGGCGGTCATCCTATTACAGCGACTACACCTTCGGTTGCTGGACCGAGGAGGGCGAGCTGCTGCCCGTCGGCAAGGCGTATTCGGGGATCACCGACGAGGAATTGCGGCAGCTCGACAAGTTCGTGCGGACCCATACCCTCAATCGCTTCGGCCCGGTTCGCGAGGTGGAAAAGACACTGGTGCTGGAGGTGGCGTTTGATTCAATCCACGCCTCCAAGCGGCACAAGTCCGGTGTCGCCATGCGTTTCCCGCGGATCGCCCGGATCCGCACCGACAAGCCCGCGGCAGAAGCGGATACGCTTGCAGCGCTCCAGCGGCTGGTTACCTGAACCGTGTTTCTGCCGCGCGGATCAGCCGCGCGTCAGCTGCGGCGCGAGGCGGCGCACGTCCAGATTGTCGACATCGGCGACCAGCACCGTGCCGAGCCGCCAGTCGCCGGTCGCGACCAGCAATCCGTCCCGCGTGGCACGCACATCGCCCCAGACGATCTCGCGCGCCGCGGCTCCCGCGCGGCGGACCTTGACCACCGCAACCCGCACGCCCTCTCCGAACACCAGCGCCGACTGGCCATCCGCCCCCACCGCTGCCGAAAGCGCAACAAAGCCGGCAATTGCCTGATCGGCAGCTTGCATCGCTTCCTCCGGCGTGTTCAGGCGGGTGCCTCCGCTGCGCCGAACCAGCCAAAAGGCCGCGGCACCCAATGCGATCACCGTGGCGAGCGCTGCGCCCGCCAGGATCCAGATCATTTGGGAGGCGCCACCGCATCCATCAGCGGGCGAAGACCCGTGATGTCATAGCCCGCGCCGCGTGCCTTGCTGGTCAGTTCGTCCGGCTCTGCGCCAAGGCCAGCCTGCGACAGCGCCCACAGGTTGCAGGAGCGCGTGCCCGACCGGCAATAGGCCAGCACCGGCCCGCTGGCCGCGCCCAATGCGTCGATCATCGCCGTCACCTGCGGCATGGAGAAGCCGGCATGAGTGATCGGGATGGCGGTATAAGCGAGACCGTGATCTTCCGCTGCCGCGCGCACGGCGTCGCCGCTCGGCTGACCATCTTCCTCGCCGTCGGGCCGATTGTTGACAATGGCGACAAAGCCCGCCGCCTTGATCGCTGGAATGTCCTCCGGGTCGATCTGTGGGGCGACGGAGATGCGGTCATCAATGCGGCGAATGTCGAGCATGGCCGATCTCTAGCGCAGGTTCGTGCCGCCGAGAACGGGTTCTGCGAAGCTTTTATGCGTGATCCCTGGGACCGCTTGGGCGACCGCTTGGGCAACCGCGCGATCGCCTAATGATCGCGGATCACGCGCAGGAACGCCTCGCCATAAGCGTCCAGCTTGCGCTGCCCGACGCCAGTGAGATGGGCCATGGCGGCAAGCGACGTGGGGCGCCGGGCCGCCATTTCGCGCAGCACCGAATCGTGGAAGATGACGTAGGGCGGCACGCCGGCCTCCTGCGCCAGTTCCCGCCGGCGGGTACGAAGCGCCTCGAACAACGCGTCCCCGATCGGGTTCGGCGTTGCATCCCCGCCGCGCCGCCGCCGCTCGCGTTTTGGCGGGACCACCAGCGGAAGCGTGTCCTCGCCCTTAATCAGCGCGCGGGCGGCGGGGCCGAACTCCAGCCCACCATGCGGATTGGTGCGCAGTGCGTCGCGAAGCAGGAGCGCCCGACCGACCGGCTTCAGCAATGCAGCCTCGTCGCCCGCCACGATGTTCCAGACAGACAGCGCCTCATGCCCGTTCATCAGGCTGCGATCGGAGGATTTCCCGGTCAGCACCGTTTCGATGTAGGTGGCGCCGAAGCTCTGACCGGTGCGGAATACCGCCGACAGATATTTGCGGGCGGTTTCCGTCGCGTCGATCGCCGCCGGGGGCGACAGGCAATTGTCGCAATTGCCGCAGCTCGCCGGCGGGTGCTCTCCGAAATGCGCGAGCAGGATGCGGCGCCGGCATCCCGCCGTTTCGACCAGCGCGCCAAGGGCGTTGAGGCGTGCGCGCTCGCCCTGCTGGCGCTGCGGATCGAGCTCCGCAATGCGTTGGCGGGCGCGGGCGAAATCCTCTGCGCCCCAGAACAGGTGCGCGACCGAGGGATCGCCATCACGGCCGGCACGCCCGGTTTCCTGATAATAGGCCTCGATCGACTTCGGCAGCCCGGCATGGGCGACGAAGCGCACGTCCGGCTTGTCGATGCCCATGCCAAAGGCGACCGTCGCAACGATGACCATGTCTTCGCTTTCGACGAACTTCGCCTGGTTGCGGCGGCGGACATCGGGATCGAGCCCGGCGTGATAGGCCCTGACCGGCCGCCCGGTGGCGGTGCGCAGTGCTTCGGCCAGCTTCTCGGTGCCGGCGCGGGTTTGCGCATAGACAATGCCCGGCCCGGGCGTGTCGCGGATCAGGTCGGCGATCTGCCGTGTCGTATTGTCGCGCGGCGAGATGGCGTAGCGGATGTTCGGCCGGTCGAAGCCAGCGACGATCATTCCATCGGCCCCGATCCCGAGCTGATCGAGAATGTCGGCGCGGGTATGTTCGTCGGCGGTGGCGGTCAGCGCCAGCCGCGGCACGCCATCGTAGCGATCCAGCAGCGGTCGCAGCAGGCGATAGTCGGGGCGGAAATCATGGCCCCATTCACTGACACAATGCGCCTCGTCGATGGCGAACAGCGCCACCCGGCCGCGATCCAGCAAATCGCGGAAATCCGCCGTGGAGGCGCGTTCCGGCGCGACGTACAGGAGATCCAACTCGCCATCGAGGAAGCGGCCGCGTGTTTCCGCGCGATTCTCGTCAACGCTGGTGAGGGTGGCTGCGCGGATGCCCACTGCTTCGGCGGCGCGAAGCTGGTCATGCATGAGCGCGATCAGCGGGGAAACGACGATGCAGGTGCCGTCCAGCATCGTTGCTGGCAGTTGATAGGTGAGCGACTTGCCTGCGCCGGTCGGCATGACAGCGAGCGTCGACTGCCCGGCCAGCACCCGATCCACCACCTGGCGCTGCACACCGCGGAAATCGGGAAAACCAAACAGCTTCTGGAGGACGGGAACGGGATCGGCTGCCATTCCGTTCGGCTCTAGGCCCGGTGGACCGCAGCGGCAACCGGCGCAGGCCCGATGCATCCGGCGGCGGGATCGACTAGGACGGCGTGATGAACAATGTACGAGACAATCGGGCTGAACAGGAATTCGAGCTCGATCTGGACGGCTTCCGTGCCGTCGCTGCTTATCAGCGCGAAGGTGATCGCATCGTCTTCACCCACACCGTCGTCCCGCGTGAGATCGAGGGCAGGGGTGTGGGATCCAAGCTGATCCGGGCGGCGCTGGACAGTGCGCGTGACCAGAAGCTGAAGGTAGTGCCGCAATGCCAGTTCGTGGCGGCGTTCATTCGCAAGCACCCGGAATATCGCGACTTGCTGGGGTAAACGTGCGGCCTTGTGCGCCGGCACCATCGTAATCGCCGGGTGGGCGGAGACCGCCTCGGCCAGTCTTTGAAGCGGGCGCCGCGCTGGCGTTGATGGATCGCGGCCTGCGCCGCGATGGCGGATCAGCTGGCGACTTCGCTTTCCGCCTCGCGCTGCTCGCTGGCCTGACGTGCCCATAGCTCCGCATAGGTGCCGCCGGCACGCAGCAGATCGGCGTGCGTGCCTTGCTCAACCACCCGTCCGGCCTCGAGCACGACGATCTTGTCCGCATGGACGATCGTCGACAGGCGATGAGCGATCACGATGGTGGTGCGGCCGCGCTCGATGGCATGGAGGGTGGCCATGATGTCCGCCTCGGTCCGGCTGTCCAGCGCGGATGTCGCCTCATCAAGGATCAGGATGGGCGGGTTCTTCAGCAGGGTGCGGGCGATGGCGACGCGCTGCTTCTCGCCGCCGGACAGCTTCAGGCCCCGCTCGCCAACCCGCGTGTCATAGCCGTCCGGCTGGGCCTCGATGAAGCCGGCGATCGCCGCACCACGCGCTGCCGCCCGGATTTCTGCCTCGGTCGCGCCTTCGCGGCCATAAGCGATATTGTAGCCGATCGTGTCGTTGAACAGCACCGTATCCTGCGGAACGATGCCGATGGCACGGCGCAACGATGCCTGCGTGACGTGCGCCACGTCTTGCCCGTCGATGGTGATCCGCCCGCCGGTGAGCTCGTAGAAACGGTAAAGCAGCCGCGCGAGCGTCGACTTGCCGGCGCCGGATGGGCCGACCACCGCCACCGTGCTGCCGGCGGGAATGTCGAGCGTGATGCCCTTCAGAATGTCGCGATCGGGCTCATAGCCAAAGCGGACATTTTCGAAGCGAAGGTGGCCGGCGCCGACCTCCAGCGATTTGGCGCCCGGCGAATCCACCACTTCCGATGGCGTATCGACCAGATCGAACATCGAACCCATGTCGATCACCCCCTGGCGGATCGTGCGGTACACCATGCCGAGCAGGTCAAGTGGGCGGAACAGTTGCGACAGCAGCGTCGAGACGAGCACCACGTCGCCAGCCGAGAAGCGGCCCTCGGCCCACCCCCAGACAACGAACCCCATGCCTGCGCCCAGCATCAGGTTGGTGATGGCGGCCTGGCCGATGTTGAGCCAGGCGAGGCTGTTTTCCGACTTCACCGCGGCCCGGGCATAGGCGCCCATCGCAGCATCATAGCGGCGCGCCTCGCGATCCTCCGCGCCGAAATATTTCACCGTTTCGAAGTTCAGTAGCGAATCCACCGCATGGGCGACCGCTCCCGTATCCAGATCGTTCATCCGTTCCCGCAGCGCCGCCCGCCAGTCCGTCACCTTGCGGGTGAACCAGATGTAGACGACGACCATCACCACCGTGGCGGCGACCAGCGGCCAGCCGAACTTTACCCAGAAGATGCCGAGAACGAGGCTGAGCTCCAGGACCGTCGGGGCGATGTTGAACAGGAGGAAGTAGAGCATCGTATCGATGCTCTTGGTGCCGCGCTCCACCACCTTGGTGACGGCGCCGGTGCGCCGCTCCAGGTGGAAGCGTAGCGACAGGTCATGAAGGTGCCGGAACACCTGGCTGGCCAACCGGCGGGTCGCTTCCTGCCCGACCTTCTCGAACACGGTGTTCCGCAGATTGTCGAACAGGGTCGAACCGAAGCGGGCGGCGGCATAGCCGACCACCAGCAGGATCACGAGCGATGTCGGAGAGCGCGGGATCGTCGCCATTCCGTCGACGGCGCCTTGTAGCGCGAACGGCGCGCCGTACACCTGAACCAGCTTGGAGATGATCACCAGCATCATGGCGCCAACGACGCGCACCTTCATGCCGGGGGCATCAGCAGGCCAGAGATAGGGGAGGAAGCGGCGGAGCGTGGGCCCGAGCGGGCGATCAACGCTGCGCCCGGTCGGATCGGACGGTGGCATTACATCCTATGTCGGGGCGCGGCGCCGTCGGCGCAATGGGCGGGCAGAACGTCAAAAGAGCGTTAACGCCGGAACACCCAGCAAAGCCAATGCGTTGAATAGGCAGAGTGGAGGCGGGAATGCAACCGATTTTCTTCGTGCTGGCGATCATGGGCTGCGGCGACGACCAGCAGATGTGTGCCGAGGCGCGCGTTGAGCCGGTTCGCTACGCCACAGTCCAGCAATGCCAGGCCGCTCTGCCCGCTGCGCTGGCGCGCAACACCGATTTGTCGTTCCCGGTGATCAGTGCCGCCTGCCGCGCCAATGGGCCGCAATGGGTAAGCAAGAGCGAGGGTTCGCCGCGGGGCTGAGTTCTCCGCGCTGAGGTCCCGTAGCGGCGCTGTGGGTGCCGCTGGTCGGCGGGCGCTACAGTTATCTTAGCCGTTATGCCGGGCTTGTTCCGGCGTTCGGCGTTCCCGCAGTCGTTGGGTGCGTGGAGGTCTGGAGGCTGGGACGAGCCGGGCATGACGTCTTGGGCTAAGCTCAGCATCATCCAAACCGCGTCACTCCGGACTTGATCCGGGGTCCATGGCGCCGCGAGCGGTGTCGATCATCATGTCACGCAGCGTACGCGGACGGATGGATCCCGGATCAAGTCCGGAGTGACGAAGGGTTCTAGGTCGTGCCTTTCCAACAACAAGGGGGCCGGTCTCGCGACCGACGCCCCTCTTGCTTATTCCGCCTCGACCTTGGCCTTGCCGCCCTTGCGCTTCGGCTTCTTGGGCGCCGCGCCGACGATCTCGAACGTCAGCGCATTGTCCTTCAGCTTCACCACGACCTCGCCGCCATGGACGAGCTTGCCGAACAGCAATTCCTCGGCCAGCGGCTGCTTGATCTTCTCCTGGATCAGGCGGCCCATCGGGCGCGCGCCATAGAGCTTGTCATAGCCCTTGGTGGTGAGCCACTGGCGCGCCTCGTCGTCGAGCTTGATGTGGACGTCGCGGTCCGCCAGCTGGAGCTCCAGCTGAAGAATGAACTTGTCCACCACCCGGGCGACCACTTCGGTCGGCAGGTAGCTGAACGGTACGATCGCATCGAGACGGTTGCGGAATTCCGGCGTGAACAGCCGCTGCACGGCCTGCTCGTCCTCGCCCTCGCGGGAAAGATTGCCGAAGCCCAGCGTCTCGCGCGCCATGTCGGAAGCGCCCGCATTGGTCGTCATGATCAGGATGACGTTGCGGAAATCCACCGTCTTGCCGTGCTGGTCGGTCAGGCGGCCGTTATCCATCACCTGCAACAGGATGTTGAACAGGTCGGGATGCGCCTTCTCGATCTCGTCGAGCAGCAGCACGCAATGCGGGTTCTGGTCGACCGCGTCGGTCAGCAGCCCGCCCTGGTCGAACCCGACATAGCCCGGCGGGGCACCGATCAGCCGGCTGACCGAGTGGCGCTCCATATATTCGGACATGTCGAACCGCTGCAGCGGGATGCCCATGATCGTCGCAAGCTGCTTGGCAACCTCCGTCTTGCCGACGCCGGTGGGGCCGGTGAAGAGGTAATTGCCGATCGGCTTTTCCGGATCGCGCAGGCCCGCGCGGCTGAGCTTGATCGCGCTCGCCAGGTTCTCGATCGCCTTGTTCTGGCCGAACACGACGCGCTTCAGGTCGGTCTCGAGCGTCTCGAGCACCTTTTTGTCGTCGGTCGACACGCTCTTCGGCGGGATGCGCGCCATCGTCGCGATGACAGCCTCGATCTCCTTGGGCGTGATCGTCTTCTTCCGCTTCGACGGCGCCACCAGCATCTGCATCGCGCCGACCTCGTCGATCACGTCGATCGCCTTGTCGGGCAGCTTGCGGTCGTTGATGTAGCGCGCCGACAGCTCCACCGCCGACTTGATCGCGTCGGGCGTGTACTTGACGTCGTGGTGCGTCTCGAACGCCGAACGCAGGCCGGCGAGGATCTTGATCGTATCCTCGATCGTCGGCTCGTTCACGTCGATCTTCTGGAACCGGCGCAGCAGCGCGCGATCCTTTTCGAAGTGGTTGCGGAACTCCTTGTAGGTGGTCGATCCGATGCAGCGGATCGTGCCGCCGGACAGCGCCGGCTTCAGCAGGTTCGATGCATCCATGGCGCCGCCGCTGGTCGCGCCCGCACCGATCACGGTGTGGATCTCGTCGATGAAGAGCACCGCATGCGGCATCTTCTCGAGCTCGTTGACGACCTGCTTCAGCCGCTCCTCGAAATCGCCCCGATAGCGCGTGCCGGCGAGCAGCGCGCCCATGTCGAGCGAATAGATGACGGCGGGCTTCAGCACGTCGGGCACGTCGCCCTCGACGATCTTGCGCGCCAGGCCTTCCGCGATCGCCGTCTTGCCCACGCCCGGATCGCCCACATAGAGCGGGTTGTTCTTCGACCGGCGGCACAGGATCTGCACCGTGCGGTCCACCTCCGGCCCGCGGCCGATCAGCGGATCGACCTTGCCGTTCCGCGCCTTCTCGTTGAGGTCGACGGTGAACTGCTTGAGCGCGCTTTCGCCCTTGCCGGCCTTCTCCGCCGGCTTCTTCTCTTCCTTGTCCTCGGCGCCCTTGGGCGTGGAGGCTTCCGGCGCGGACACGCCCTTGCCGACGCCGTGGCTGATGTAGCTGACGGCATCGAGGCGGCTCATGTCCTGCTGCTGCAGGAAATAGACGGCATAGCTTTCGCGTTCGGAGAACAACGCCACCAGCACGTTCGCGCCGGTCACTTCGTCGCGGCCGGAGGACTGGACGTGCAGGATCGCGCGCTGGACGACGCGCTGGAAGCCGCTGGTGGGGGAGGGGTCGGTCTGCTGATCGACCTTCAGTGCGCCAAGCTCGGTATCGAGATAATGCGCGACCGTGGTCTTGAGTTCGCCGAGATCGACGCCGCACGCCGTCATCACCTGGCTGGCATGCTCGTCATCAACGAGCGCGAACAGCAGGTGTTCAAGCGTGGCATATTCGTGACGCCGCGCGGACGCAGCCTCGAGCGCCTTGTGCAGCGTGGTCTCGAGAGCGCTGGCAAAGGATGGCATTCAGGATACTCCAACCGGGCCGTGGAGCGACGTCTGGGGGGCAGGCGTCCGGCCCTTTGTTACAATGTCGTGATTGGGATGGCCGGCATCAAGCGGCAGGCCGAAATGCATCGGGGCCCCGCACCGGCATTTGGCGTCACGCCTGCCCGGTGCGTCCCTGGTCATCGCTTGAACAAGGCGTCCGCACTGGCGCGGTGGTTGACCGCCTGTTCTATCTTCTTGCGACTGCGGGCAATTTCGCCCTCCAGCGCGGTGATTCGCGCCTCCAGCTCAGTCACGGAGAGGCGATCGAGATCCTCGCGCACCAGCGCGTTCAGGGGATCGTCGGGCCGGGACCCAAGGATATCATCCAGATCCATGGCGCGTATCGTTGACCGCTGCGGGTGCGAAGTCAATAAGGCGCGCCCATGCATTTACGGATGCCTGGCTTTGGGGGAGCGGCAATGAACGACATTCCGGCGATGATGCAGGCGATCGATCCCGAGGTGCATGGCGGCCCCGAGGTGCTGACCCTGGTGGACCGCCCGGTGCCGACGCTTCAACCGGGCGAGGTGTTGATCCGAGTCGCTGCCGCCGGCGTGAACCGGCCCGACGTGATGCAGCGCAAGGGCGCCTATCCGCCGCCGCCGGGAGCGCCGACCATCTATGGCCTGGAGGTGTCGGGCGAGGTGGTTGCAATGGCGCCGGACGTCGCATCGCTGATGATCGGCCAGCCGGTCTGCGCCCTCGTCGCAGGCGGCGGCTATGCCGAATATGTCGCGGCGCCCGCCGGCCAGTGCCTGCCCGTCCCTGAGCTGATGTCCATGGTGGAAGCGGCCGCGATGCCGGAAACATTGTTCACCGTGTGGACCAACCTGTTCGAGCGCGCTTACGCCAATGAAGGCGACACCGTGCTGGTTCATGGCGGCACCAGCGGGATCGGCACCATGGCCATTGCGCTTTGCAACATCTTCGGGGTGAAGATCATCGTCACCGCGGGTTCGGATGAGAAGGTCGCCGCGGCCAAGTCTCTCGGCGCCGATCACGCGATCAACTACAAGACCGAAGACTTTGTGGAGCGGGTGAAGGACATCACCGGCGGCACGGGCGTGGCCGCGGTGCTCGACATGGTGGGCGGGGACTATATCCCGCGCAATCTCAAGTGTCTGGCGGAAGATGGCCGGCACGTGTCCATCGCGGTTCAGGGCGGCGCCAGGGCCACGATCCCGATCTTCGAATTGATGATGCGCCGCCTGACGCTGACCGGCTCCACGCTGCGCGCGCGCGACACCGCGTTCAAGGCGATGGTGGCGGACGAACTGGCCCGCACCGTGTGGCCGCATGCCGAGGCGGGCCGTCTGAAGCCGGTGATCGACAAGGTGTTTCCGCTGGCGGAAGCGCCCGAAGCGCATCGGCGCATGGAAGCGGGCGATCACGTCGGCAAGATCGTCCTGACGATGGGCTGAGGAAGGCAAACGCCCTTTAGCGGCCGATCCGCTGTGACAGCCACTTGGCGGCGGCTTCCGGCGTTGCCTTGTTGCTGTCCCGATCGACCATGTAATTGGCCTCGCGCATCGTTTCGACGCGGATCGCGCCGATCAGCGGGCGCAGTGCCGACGCGAAGCGCTGGTCCCGGGCGCGCTTCGGCGCGAGCAGCAGGATCGCATCATATCCGGGGATCGCGCGCTTTGGATCCTTGAGCACGGTCAGGCGATCGGCGGCGATCCGGCCATCGGAGGAAAAGGCGCTGATCACGTCCGCCCGCCCCCTGGCCAGCGCGCGATACATGAAGGTCGGGCTGTACGGCGTCGCGCTGGCGAACTGCAGGCCGTACGCGGCTTGCACCGCGCGCCATTCCGGTCGCTCCAGAAACTCAAGGTCCGAACCGAGCCGCAGTTGCGACGACTGGCCCGCAAGATCGGCAAGGCTGGTGATGCCCAGCCGCTGCGCCTGCGCGCCGCGCATGGCAAAGGCGTAAGCATTCTCGAAGCCCAATGGTCCGAGCAGCGTCACGCCATGGGTTTGCCTCGCCCATTGCGCGATGGCGCGCACTTGCGCGTCGCGGGGCGGAACGTCGGCTCGCTTCATCTGCCCGGTCCAGATCGTGCCGGCGTAATCGACATAGATGTCGACAGCGCCGCTTGCGACGGCGCCGAACGCGACTGCTGAGCCCAGTCCGTCCCGGTACTCGACTTCATAGCCTGCTGCACGGAGCCGATCGCCGATCAGCCGCGCGAGGATGAACTGTTCGGAGAAGTTCTTCGCGCCCACCACCACGCGCGTCGTGGTGCTGCGCCACAAGGGTGTCGTCGCCGCGAGCGTCGCCAGGACCAGCAGGGCGAGGGCCCCGGTGGCCAGCCAGCGACGACGACGCGCCAGGCCATATTCGGCCAGCCCAAGCAGCGCATCCACGGCAAGCGCAAGGCCCGCGGCGGCCATGCAGCCGGCCAGCACCAGCTGCCATGCCTGGGTCTGCAACCCGGCAAAGATGAGGTCGCCAAGGCTCGGCTGCCCCACCGTCGTCGAAAGCGTGGCGGCACCGATCGTCCAGACCGCCGCGATCCGGATACCTGCGGTCAGCACCGGCAGTACCAGCGGCGCCTCGACGATCCGGAGCTTTTGCCACCCGGTCATGCCGATGCCATCGGCTGCCTCGATCACCGCGGGGTCGAGCCCTTGCAGGCCGGTCACCGTGTTTCTGAGGATCGGCAGCAGCGCGTACAGCGTGAGCGCGAGCAGCGACGGCAGAAAGCCGAGCGCCGGCAATCCGCCGATCCACAGCAGCACGGGATAGAACAGCGCCAGCAGGGCGAGGCTGGGGATGGTCTGCACCACGCTGGCTGCGCCAAGCGCCAGCCGGGCCGCAACCGGCCGTCCCGCCGACCAGAAGCCGAGCGGGACCGCAATCACGATGCCGAGCGCGAGGGCGGCCATCGCCAGCAGCAGATGCTGTGCCGCGAGGGCGGGAATGCGATCCCACGCTCCGCTCATCGCGAGAGTGTGGCCAATTGCTGCGCCTGCCTGCGTGGGACCGCCACGAGCGCCTGCGCCGCCTCTCCCCCGGCACCGGCCAGGAGGGTCGCTGGCGTTTCATCCGCGACGATCCGTCCCTCGCGCATCACCAATATGCGGTCGGCGAAGAGCAGTGCCTCGGTCATGTCATGCGTGACCATCACGGTGGTCAGACGAAGACGCTGGTGCAGCGCCTGTACCGCTTCGCCGAGCGACGCGCGGGTTACTGGATCCAGTGCACCGAACGGCTCGTCCATCAGCATCAGGCGCGGCCCCCCAGCCAGCGCGCGCGCCACACCCACGCGCTGACGCTGGCCACCCGATAGCTCGCTCGGGAGGCGGGAGAGCACGTTGAGCGGCAACTCAACGAGATCGAGCAGTTCGTTCACCCGGCTGCCGGCGCGCTGGCCGGACAGGCGCAAGGGGAGCGCAATATTCTCCGCCACGCTGAGGTGCGGGAACAAGCCGACATTCTGGAAGACATAGCCGATGCTGCGGCGAAGCGCGGGCGGCGAGGCCCGGCTCACATCCTCGCCGTTGATCGTCACATGCCCGGAAGTCGGCTCCACCAGCCGATTGATCGTCTTGAGCAGGGTCGATTTGCCGGAGCCGGAGGTGCCGACCAATGCCACGAAACTGCCCGGTTCGATTGACAAGGACACGCCATCGACGGCTGGAGCGCCGGCGCCAAACCGTTTGGTCACGTCGTGGAAGCCGACGGCGGGGCCAAGCGATTCCACTGGCATCGGCCAGGAGGATGCGGGATGCCGCGCTCCAGGTCAAACAGAGGAGCGGGGGATGAAAGCAATCCTTATCACAGGCGGCGGCTCGGGCATTGGTCGTGCCGTGGCGCAGCTGTTTTCAGACCGCGGCTGGCGAGTGGGTCTCGCCGATCGCGACGAAGCGGGGCTCGCCGCCACGGCCGCCATGCTGCCGGCCGACCGGACGACGCGCCACTTCATGGACGTGCGCTCGCCCGAAGACTGGGAAGAAGTGCTCGCCGAATTCACGAACGTCAGCGGCGGGCAGCTGGACGTGCTGTTCAACAATGCGGGCGTGGCAGTGGGCGGCCCGTTCGGCGCGGCATCGTTGGAGGACATCGACCGCGCACTGGACGTGAACATCAAGGGGGTCGTGTACGGCGCCCGGCTTGCCTATCCGTATCTGGCGGCGACGCCGGGATCGTGTCTGCTCAACACGGCGTCGGCCGCTGGCATCTATGGCACGGCGGGCGCAGCGATTTACTCTGCTACCAAGTTCGCCGTGCGCGGGCTGACCGAAGCACTGGACGGTGAGTGGGCGGCGGAGGGCATCCGCGTGCGCAGCCTGATGCCCGGCTTCATCGACACGCCGCTGCTCAGTGCCTCGGTGGGCGGATCAAACCGAAGCGTGCGCGAAACGGTGGTGGAAGCGGGGCTGGAGTTCACGCCAGTCGAGATGGTGGCCGAGGCCGCCTGGGCGGCGGTCCATGGCGATCGCGTCCATACTTTGGTCGGCAAGACCGCACGGCGGCTGGCGTTCGCATCGCGGTGGATGCCGGGCAGGCTGCGCAAGCGGATGCGGCTCGCCCGCGGTTGATGCGGCGGCGGGAGGGTGCGGGCGCCTCCGAAAGGAGCCCGCACCCTTTGTCCCCGCGCGTCAGACGATCAGCAGCCCCGCCAACGCGGCCGACATCAGGTTTGCCAGGCTGCCAGCAAGGAGCGCGCGAATGCCAAGTTTCGCGATCATCGGCCGCTGGTTGGGTGCGAGATTGCCGGTAACGGCCATCTGGATCGCGATGGAGGAGAAATTCGCGAAGCCGCACAGGGCGAAAGTCACGATCGCGACCGTGCGCGGCGAGAGGTCCGCAGCCTGCTTGCCAAGATCGATATAGGCCACGAATTCGTTCAGCACGATCTTCTGCCCGAACATGCCACCCGCGCGCAGCGCCTCGTCCCACGGCACGTTGATGAGGAACATGATCGGCGCAAAGACATAGCCGAGCAGCATCTGGAAGCTGAGATCCGGTTGGCCGAACATACCGCCAATGCCGCCAAGGATGCCGTTGGCCAGCGCCACCAGCGCTACGAACGCCAGCACCATCGCGCCGACCGCAACCGCCAGCCGAACGCCGGTCTGTGCGCCCTGGGCCGCGGCCATGATGAGATTGGCCGGCTTCTCCTCGTCGTGAGTAGCCTCCGGCATCGGCTCGCCGGCCGGCTCCTCCGCTGGAAGGGCGGCGGGGTGGGCGTTCATGCGCGCTTCGGAGACGCGGATTTCGATGTCGGGATCAGGCAGATCGCCCAGCGGCAGCTCGCCCTCCGGCGGCATGCTGCGATCCGGCATGATGATCTTTGCCATCAGAATGCCGCCCGGCGCGGCCATGAAGCTGGCGGCCAGGAGGTAATCGATGCGGATCCCCATGGAAGCATAGGCCGCCAGGATCGTTCCCGCCACCCCGGCCATGCCGCTGGTCATCACGGTGAACAGCTGCGACGGCGTGAGCCCGGCAAGATAGGGCCGAATGACCAGAGGCGATTCCGACTGGCCGACAAACACGTTGGCCGCCGCGCACAGGCTTTCGACCTTGGATACGCCGATCACCTTCTCGATCGCGCCGCCCAGCCAGCGCACGATCAACTGCATGACGCCCAGATAGTAGAGGATCGAGACCAGGCTGGCGAAGAAGATGATCACCGGCAGCGCGGCGATGGCGAAGCTGTTGCCGCCGATTTCCGGAGATGCCAGCGGCCCGAACAGGAAGTCCACGCCCGCCTTCGCATAGCCGAGCAGGTTCGAGACGCCTGCGGACATGGTGGAAAGCACGCGCTTCCCCCAGTCCACGTAGAGCACCAGCACGGCAATACCGACCTGAAGCGCGAACGCACTCGCCACGACACGCAGTCGGATTGCCCGCCGGTCGGTGGAGAGTGCGACGGCAAGACCAAGAATGACCAGAATACCGGCAATGCCGATGAGAAGACGGCTCAAGTGCGGACAACCCCCGTTCGCGGGCGGAGCTCGCCAAGCCCTGCCGTATTTTTTCGCGCCGCATCATAGAGAAAGGGGCAGTGCTTCGACAAGCACTGCCGTCGAATTCCGCGCCGCCTTTACCATTTACCGGCGCTTTTCCTCGCGGATGGCATGACAGAAATACTTCCGTAAGGCCCGTTCCGGGTGCTACCGGCTGTAGATGGAATCGCCCGCCCAAGCGCCGATCGCGCGCTCGCTCTTCGCCTTTTCGATCTTCTATGGCGGCATGGTGTGCATCGCCGGGGTGCTCGGCAACAAGCAGGTTGCCCTTGGCCCGCTCGCCGTCGAGGCAGGCATCTTCTCGTTCCTGCTGCTGGTCGCCACATCGAGCGCGATCGCGGAGCTGCATGGCCGCCAGGTCGCGAACCGGCTGGTGCAGATCGGCTTCATCCCTCTCCTGGTATCGTTGCTGCTGACCCTTGTGGTGCTGGCGGTACCAGCCGCGCCGGAAATGGAAGCGGAGCGGCTCAACGCCTTTGAGCTGATGATGACGGGGACGCCGCGCATCTGGCTGGGCGGGATCGTCGCTTATGGCACGTCGCAGACGCTCAACGTCACCATCTTCGCGTCGTTGAAGGGGGGTGAGGGCGGTCGCTTGCTCTGGCTGCGTGCCGGCGTCGCCAGCGTGCTGTCGCAGATCGTCGACACCTTGCTGTTCGTCACCATCGCCTTTTACGGCGTGTTCCCGATCGGCGAATTGCTGGTCGGTCAGATGATCGCCAAGGTCGTCCTGTCGATCGTCCTCGTGCCGCCGCTGATCTACGGCTTCGTGGCGCTGGGGCGCCGCCTCGATCGCTGAGCACCACGGGCCGCAGCGCCGCCCGGTCGGCAACTGCCGGACAACAGCGCAGCGGCCGGGTTCCGTACCGGTTTCGATATGATAAGGGCGCTGCCATGACCGACAACACCCCTTCGCCCGGGCTTCTCGCCAAGGCCGAGACGCTCGTCGAGGCACTGCCCTATCTTCAGCGCTACGCCGGCGCGACCTTTGTCGTGAAATACGGCGGTCATGCGATGGGCGATCCCGAGGCACAGCGCGATTTCGCCGAAGATGTCGTGCTGCTGAAGGCGGTGGGCATCAACCCGGTAGTGGTTCACGGCGGCGGTCCGCAGATCGGGTCGATGCTGAAGCGGCTTGGCGTTGAATCACGCTTTGTCGACGGCCTGCGCGTGACGGACGCCGAAACCGCGCACATCGCGGAAATGGTTCTGGCCGGCTCGATCAACAAGGAAATCGTATCCTGGATCGGACGCGCGGGCGGCCGGGCGGTGGGCATCTCCGGCAAGGATGCCGGGCTTGTGCAGGCCGAGAAGGTCGGCCGGAGCGAGCCTGATCAGCACCAGGGCATCGAGCGCAAGGTCGACCTGGGCTTCGTCGGTGAGCCGGTCGCCGTCGATCGCCGCATCATCGATACGCTCAGCCGCGACGGCATCATTCCCGTGATCGCGCCAATCGGCATCGGGGCGGATGGGCATACCTATAACATCAACGCCGACACCATGGCCGGCGCGATTGCGGCGGCGCTGGGGGCCAAGCGGCTGTTCCTGCTGACCGACGTTGCCGGCGTGCTGGACAAGCAGGGTGAGCTGATGACGGACCTGACGCCGCAGGACGTTGCCGGGCTGCGCGCGGACGGCACCATTTCCGGCGGCATGATCCCGAAGCTGGAAACCTGCGTCGCGGCGGTGGAATCGGGCGTCGATGCCGCCGTGGTGCTCGATGGCCGCGTTCCCCACGGGATGCTGCTGGAAGTGTTCACCCGGCGTGGTGCAGGCACGTTGATCCGCAAGGCTTGATCGATCCCGCCGTCATGCCCAACTGTGCTAATGAACTGATACACCCGAACGGAGATTGCCCTTGTTGATGCTTACCATCGTCCAGATCCTTCAGGTCCTGCTGAACGTGGTCTGGTGGGTCATCGTCATCCAGTTCGTGTTGTCGCTGCTGGTGGCGTTCAACGTCGTCAACATGCAGTCCAATTTCGTGCGCTCGCTCTATCAGGGGCTCGATCGCCTGACAGAGCCGATGTACCGACCAATCCGCCGGATCCTGCCGCAGACCGGAGGCATCGATTTCGCACCGGCCGTGGTCCTGATCGCCATCGCGGTTCTCACCATCATCCTGAACAATGTGCAGGCCAGCGTCATGATGGGCGCTATCTGAGCGCCTGGCGCGCCGCCGCGGACGGCATTTCGGTCAGCGTACGCCTGACCCCCCGCGGCGGCCGCGACCTGTTGGAAGCCGGGACGGATTCGTATTTCGCGGCGCGGGTCAGCGCGCCGCCGGTGGACGGCGCCGCCAATGCGGCGCTGGTTGCGCTTGTCGCCAAGACCTTTGGCGTGTCGCGCGGCTCCGTGCGCATCGTTGGGGGCGAGACCGCGCGGCTCAAGCGATTGTTCGTCGCGGGTGAGCCCGC
Organism: Sphingomonas sp. IC-11; assembly: GCF_021043365.1. Taxonomy (GTDB): domain Bacteria; phylum Pseudomonadota; class Alphaproteobacteria; order Sphingomonadales; family Sphingomonadaceae; genus Sphingomonas. The sequence continues at coordinate 362,873 of NZ_JAJNDU010000001.1, forward strand.
TGCGCTGGCGCGCATCGCCGCGAACCTCTATGGCCAGCCAGCATGACGGCACGGAACATCGACGGAAAAGCATTTGCCGCTGGCCTGCGCGCGCGGGTCGCGGAGGGCGCGGCTGAGGTAATCGCGAAGGCGGGGCGCAAGCCCGGCCTGGCCGTGGTACTGGTGGGCGAGGATCCCGCGTCCGCCGTCTATGTCCGTTCCAAGGGCAAGGCGACCGTCGCCGCCGGCATGGAAAGCTTCGAGCATCGCCTGCCCGCCGACGCCACTCAGGAGACACTGGAGGCGCTGGTCGATCAGCTGAACGCCGATCCCGCCGTCGACGGCATTCTGGTCCAGCTGCCGCTGCCCCGGCACCTCGACGAAAGCGCGATTATCACCCGCATCGATCCGGACAAGGATGTCGACGGGTTCCATCCGGTGAACGCCGGACGTCTCGCGACCGGGCTGCCCGGCTTCGTGCCGTGTACGCCACTCGGCTGCCTGATGCTCCTGCGCGACGTGCACGGTAACCTGGGCGGGCTGGATGCCGTGGTGATCGGCCGCTCCAACATCGTCGGCAAGCCGATGGCGCAGCTGCTGATCGGCGATAGTTGCACCGTGACGGTGGCACATTCGCGCACCCGCGATCTGCCCGAGGTGGTCAAGCGCGCCGACATCGTGGTGGCCGCGGTAGGGCGCGCCGCCATGGTGAAGCCCGACTGGATCAAGCCGGGCGCGACGCTGATCGACGTTGGCATCAATCGCACCGACGCGGGGCTCGTCGGCGATATCGACCCGGCCTGTGCCGAGGTTGCTGGCGCGATGACGCCGGTGCCGGGTGGCGTCGGACCGATGACCATCGCGGTTCTGCTGCGCAACACCCTGGTCTCCGCCGCGCGGCGTGAGGGTGTCACCTTGTCGCAGGATATCTGACCGTGTTGCTCGCGCTGTTGCTGGCAAGCGCCGCACCGCAAACCGCCGTGGAGGCGGAGCGGGCCTTCGCCGCGGATGCGCAGAAGCTGGGTCAGTGGACCGCCTTTCGCAAATGGGCGGCAAAGGACGCGATCTTCCTGCCGCCGCAGCCGGTAGCGACGGCGCTGAAGGATGTGCCGGATCCGCCGGTGTCGGTGGACTGGTGGCCAACGGCGAGCTTCGTCTCGTGCGACGGCGCCACGGCGGCGAACACTGGTGGCGCGTTATGGCCCGGCAATCGATCGAGCTACTTCTCCACCATCTGGCGGCGGCAGCCTGATGGCACTTGGCGCTGGCTGCTCGACCAGGGAGCGGACCTGAAGGAACCGCGCGCAAGGGTTTCGAACCCAGTCGTACGCCGCGCCTCGTGCAAGGGAACGCCCACCAATAATGAAGAGTCTCAGGACGGCGGCGGTGCCTCGGCTGACGCAACATTGCGCTGGCATTGGCAGGTCGCGCCGGATCGGGGCCATCGCTTCACCGTTCAACTCTGGACCGGTGCCGCGTACGAAACGGTGATCGATGACCGCGTGCCCGCGCCGAGGCCGCCGCGCTCATGATCGAACTGTATATCTCCGCGCTCATCACGTTTTTCGTGGTGATCGATCCGCCGGGCTGCGCGCCTATCTATGCCGGGCTGACGAACCGGGCCAGCACCGTGCAACGCCGCACCATGGCGATCCGCGCTGTCGGAGTGGCGGCCGCCATTCTGCTTGTTTTCGCGCTGTTCGGGGAAAAGCTCCTCAAGGGGCTGGGCATCGAACTGGCGTCGTTCCGGATCGCCGGGGGCGTCATGCTGTTCCTCATCGCGCTGGAAATGGTGTTCGAGAAGCGCACGCAGCGGCGCGAGGATCGCGCGGCCAATATCACCCCGGAAGAGGCCGAGGACGTCTCGATCTTCCCCATGGCGATGCCGATGATCGCCGGCCCTGGCTCGATCGCCAGCGTCATGCTGCTGATGGCGCGCAACGACGGGCTGGAGCGATCGCTGGTGGTTCTCGCCGCGCTTGGCACGATCCTGCTGCTGACGCTCGCCGCGCTGATCGCCGCCGGACCGCTGATGCGCCTGCTCGGTCACAAGATCGAGGCGGTGATTACCCGGTTGCTCGGCGTGTTGCTCGCGGCGCTCGCGGTGCAGTTCGTCATCGACGGCATCCTGGAGCAGATTCGCTGATCTGATCCGCCCGGTGTCCCGCGCGAGCGGTGATGTCGGGCGATTTCATGCCCAAGACAGTTGCCAAGCCTCCTTTTCCGCGGCCATCAGGCGGAAAAGGAGAAGATGCATGGCCGAGCAGCTGCTTTACCCAGTGCCCCATGATTGGGCCGCCGAGGCAAAGGTCGATGGGACCGCCTATGAGGCGATGTACGCAGCGGCAGCGGCCGATCCCGACGCCTTCTGGCTGGAGCAAGCCAAGCGGCTGGAGTGGATCAAGGCGCCCACCGTCGCTGGCGAATGGTCGTTTGACGAAGCGGATTTCGGCATCAGCTGGTTCAAGGATGGTGAGCTTAACGTCGCCGCCAATTGTCTCGACCGGCATCTTGCCACGCGCGGGGATCAGGTGGCGATCATCTGGGAACCGGACGAGCCCGGCGAAGAGCCGCGGCGCTACACCTATGCGCAGCTTCATGAAGAGGTCTGCCGCTTTGCCAATGTCCTGAAGGCGCAGGGCGTCCGGAAGGGTGATCGGGTGACGGTGTACCTGCCGATGATCCCGGAGGCTGCCTTTGCGCTGCTGGCCTGCGCGCGGATCGGCGCGATTCACTCGGTGGTGTTCGGCGGCTTCTCGCCTGACGCACTGGCCGGCCGCATCCAGGATTGCGATTCACGCGTCGTTATCACCGCCGATTGCGGGCGGCGTGGTGGCAAGCGGGTGCCGCTGAAGGCGAATGTCGATGCTGCGGCTCCGCGCTCGCCCAGCCTGGAGAAGGTGATCGTCATCAAGGCCACCGGCGAAGACGTGCCGATGCATGAGCGTGACGTCTGGTATCACGAAGCGGCCGCGGGTGTTTCAACGGAGTGCGCGCCTGAGCCGATGAAGGCGGAGGACCCGCTGTTCATCCTCTACACGTCGGGCTCTACCGGCAAGCCGAAGGGCGTGCTGCACACCACCGGCGGCTATTTGCTGTGGGCGAGCTTCACCCACGATCTGGTGTTCGACTACCGCCCCGGGGACGTCTTCTGGTGCGCCGCCGACATCGGCTGGGTCACCGGGCATACCTATGTGATCTACGGTCCACTGGCGAATGGCGCCACGACGCTGATGTATGAGGGACTGCCGAACTGGCCGGATGCCAGTCGCATCTGGCAAGTGGTAGATCGTCATCAGGTGCACACCGTCTTCACCGCGCCTACTGCGCTGCGCGCGCTGATGAAGGAAGGCGATGCGCCAGTTCAGGCGACCAGCCGCAAGAGCCTGCGGCTGCTCGGCACGGTCGGCGAGCCGATCAATCCTGAGGCGTGGCGCTGGTATCATGAGGTGGTGGGCGAAGGGCGCTCCCCAATCGTTGACACTTGGTGGCAGACGGAAACCGGCGGCGCGCTGATCGCCCCCTTGCCGGGTGCGACCGACCTGAAGCCGGGGTCCGCCACCAAGCCGCTGCCCGGCGTGCATCCCCAGCTGGTGGACGAAACCGGCCAAGTGCTGGAAGGCGCGGTCAGTGGAAACCTGTGCATCACGGCGAGCTGGCCAGGACAGATGCGCACCGTCTGGGGCGATCACCACCGGTTCTTCCAGACCTATTTCACTACCTATCCCGGCAAGTATTTCACCGGCGACGGCTGCCGTCGGGACGAGGATGGCTATTACTGGATCACCGGCCGTGTGGACGATGTCATCAACGTCAGCGGCCACCGCATGGGCACGGCGGAGGTGGAGAGTGCGCTGGTGCTCCACCCGCGTGTAGCGGAAGCCGCCGTGGTCGGCATGCCCCACGACGTGAAGGGGCAGGGCATCTATGCCTATGTCACTCTCAACGCGGGCGAATCCGGGTCCGAGGCGTTGAACGCTGAGCTGAAGCAGTGGGTGCGCAAGGAGATCGGCCCGATCGCCAGTCCGGACGTGATCCAGTTCGCCCCGGGCCTGCCCAAGACCCGTTCGGGCAAGATCATGCGCCGAATCCTGCGCAAGATCGCGGAAGGCGATGTCGGGAGTCTCGGCGACACGTCGACGCTTGCCGACCCTGCCGTGGTGGATGATCTGGTGGCCAATCGCGCGATGATCGGCTGACCGGACCACTGCCTGCCGAGGCGGCGCTGCGATCTCAGTCGCGGCGCCGGCGTCGGAAATCTCGACGATGCGTGCCCACGCCGCGGCTGCCGGGGAGCCGTTCACGGCTCCTCTCCCGAATCCAACGCTTCGCCGGTGATTCATCTCAGAGCGGTCGCGGGAGGATGCGAATCGCTTGACGTCCGTCAAGAGTCACTGTCCATCTACCCCATAATATCCACCATGCCGTAAGCCCTTGGGGGGGTCGCATTGGGTCAGCAAGACGATGGCGCTTGGCTTACCGCTGAGCTGCTCGAACGCATCCTCGGGTCGGCGCGGGCCGCCGGGCCGCACCTGATGATTTCGCGCGGAGATTGTCCAAAAACGCTTGAAGTGCTGACTCGGCAGGGCTGGGTGCAGGAGAAGCGGGGACATATCGTGCTGACGGCGAAGGCTCGCGCTCGTCGCCGCACGGTTGACGCGCAAGCGGCCTGAGCACGGCGATCAAGCGCCGCCTCGGCCATTGCGCTCCCAAGACCGCGGGCTCGTCCTCGCGGTTTTGAGAGTCACCCCTGCCTCATGACCAAAACTTGGACCGCCCCCGCTTTGATGTGAGCGCGGGGGGCTGGCGACCGTCGTTCAGTGAGGCAGCTGAGCGCGGCGGATCGTACCGTCGCCGGAGGTGGCAGCACCGCCCAGTTCACCGCCCAGTTGATGAGCGGATCCAGGACGATCGCGGTCGTCGATCACCGTTGCCGCGGTGATCCCGCCATCGCCCGGACACGGTGCCGAGGCGCGCCTCAGGCGGCGACTGCGTAAGGCTTGATCTCGCCCGACAGATACAGGTTGCGGGCCTTGGCGCGGCTCAGCTTCCCCGAGCTGGTGCGCGGCAGCGTCCGCGGCGGGATCAACTCGATCACGCAATTCATGCCGGTGACGGCGCGCACCCGGTCGCGGATCTCGTTGCGCAGCCGGCTGCGCTCCTCATCATCGGAGGTGCGGCATTGCACCAGCACTGCCGGTGTTTCCTCGCCGCCCGGCGTGGTGATTGCGAAAGCGGCAATGTCACCCTGCTTGAACCCGGGAAGCTGCTCCACGGCCCATTCAATGTCTTGCGGCCAATGGTTGCGGCCGTTGACGATGATCATGTCCTTGGCGCGGCCAACGATGTAAATGTAGCCATCAGAAAGATAGCCCATGTCGCCGGTGTCCAGCCATCCGCCCTTCATGCAGGCGTCGGTCGCCTCCGGATCGCGGAAATAGCCGACCATCACGGATGGGCCGCTGCACCATACCTTGCCGATCGCCCGCTCCGGGAGCGGCGTGCCGTCTTCCTCGCGGATCTCGACGGCCATGTCCTTCACCGGCTTTCCGCAATTCACGATGGCGCGATAGCGTTGCGGGCGGTCCTGCCCGACCGGCACGCCGGAAAGCTGGGTTTCCTCGACCAGCTCGACGCGAATACCTTCGCCCGGCGGCATGATCGATACCGCCAGCGTCGCTTCCGCGAGGCCGTAGGAAGGGAGGAACGCGCTGGCCTGGAAACCGGCATCGGCGAAGGCATCGACGAAGCCCTGCATCACGTCCGGCCGGATCATGTCCGCGCCATTACCCGCGAGGCGCCAGCGCGACAGGTCGAATCGGTCGGCGGCCTTTGTCTGGCTCGACATGCGGCGCGCGCAAATGTCGTAGCCGAAGGTCGGCGAATAGCTGATCGACGTGCCCGGATTGCGGCTGATGAGATCCAGCCACGCGAGCGGACGGCGCGCGAAATCCTCGGTCTTGAGGTAATCCACGGAAACCTGGTTCGCGACCGGCGACAAGAAGCAGCCGACCAGCCCCATGTCATGATACCAGGGGAGCCACGAGATGCAGCGGTCGCTCTCAATCAGCTGCATGCCGTGCGCATGCGCCGCCAGATTGTTCAGCAGGGCATGGTGAGTGATCGCAACGCCATGCGGGAAGCGGGTCGAGCCGCTGGAATATTGCAGATAGGCAATGTCCTCGCCCGACGCCTGGGGAAGCTCGGCCGCGTCCGCAGGGCGCGCCAGCAAGTCTGCCCAGTCGACCCCCTTGGTGCCCGTGGCAGCAGCAGCGGCGCCGGCCATCTCGGATAGTTCGGGCGGGTAGATCAGCATCACGGGATCGCAGCTCGTCAGCTGCACGCGAAGCTGATCGATATAGGATTCCTTGCCGCCGAAGGAGGTCGGCAGTGGCAGCGGCACAGGCCACGCCCCGGCATAAACGGTGCCGAAGAACAGCGCGGCGAACTCGGCGCTGGTTTCCGCGACCAGCGCGACACGATCGCCCGGCGCAATGCCCGCGGCGATCAGCCGATAAGCCGCCGCCTTCGCGTCCGCCTGCAATTCACGAAATGGATAGGGGCGCACCAGCGCGCCGCGCGCATCATGGAAGTTCAGGCCGCGCTCACCCTGCGCCGCAAAGTCCAGCGCTTCGCCAAGCGTCGCAAAGTCGGCGAATCGGCGCGGCTGTGAATCGCTGCTCGGGGTAGGGGTCAGGGTCGCGCTCGTCATGTTTGCTTTGCTCAAAATCTCGCTCGTGGTGCCTCGAGGGCGCCGGCACATATCAGGACGGCCACCAGCCGGGCCGGCCATCTGATAGAACGCCACGTTCAAATTCCGATGGCAGTGTGGCAACAACAAGGCGGATGACCAACAGCCGACGCCCACCCCCTCCGCTGGACGCCGCCAAACTGGAGGCGTTGGCGCTGCGTTACGTGGAGCGGTTCGCCACCACGCGCGGCAAGTTGGCGAGCTATCTCGCGCGGAAGGTGCGGGAACGTGGCTGGAGCGGCGCCGCCGTCGACCCGTCAATGCTGGCGGAGCGAATGGCTGAGCTTGGCTATATCAACGATGGCCTGTTTGCCGAGGCGCGGGCGCGCTCCCTCACGCGGCGGGGCTATGGCGTCCGGCGTGTGTCGCAGGCGCTGCGAGCGGCGCATGTGGAGGAAGAGGATGCCGCGCCGGCGCTGGAGCAGAGCGCCGACGAGGCCTTGTTGAGCGCGCTCGCGCTGGCCCGCCGGCGTCGTTTCGGCCCCTACGCGCAAGCGCCGGCAGACGAGCGCACCCGTGAGCGGCAGATGGCCACCATGTTGCGCGCCGGTCATTCCTTCGCCGTGGCACGGCGCATCGTTTCGGCCGCGCCCGGAGACGTTCCGGAACCGGATCAATGATATCGCTTTCCGTTCTGTGATGTTGTGCGGCGCGACAACCATGCTAGCGTCTTCCTCCGGGGGAATGGATGAACATGCGCAGCGATCCGCCTGAGGACGGTGAAGTAACTGGCGCCGTGACGAGCGAAGAAGAAGGCGTGCACGTTGCCGGCACGCTGAAGTGGTTCGACGTGACGCGGGGCTTCGGCTTTCTGGTGCCAGACGAGGCACGGATCGGTGATGTGCTGATCCACTTTTCCGTGCTTCAGCCGCTCGGCCGCCGCAGCCTGCCGGAGGGTACGCGCATCGATGCCGTGGCGGTGCGCCGCGAGCGAGGGTATCAGGCCCGCGAGATCCTGGCGATCGACACCTCGACAGCGGTGGAACAGGCACCCCGGCCAGTCAGCCGGGTCGATCCCGTGACCCTCATCGATGAAGCCGGCGATTGGGAGCCGGTGTCCGTCAAATGGTTCAATCGCCTGAAAGGCTACGGATTCCTGGTGCGGGATGACGTGCCCGGCGATATCTTCGTTCACATGGAAACGCTGCGTCGCGGCGATATTGCGGATGTCCTGCCGGAGCAGCGGCTTCGTGCGCGGGTCGTCGATGGGCGCAAGGGGCCGATGGCGGTCAGCGTCGTACGGGAGAGTTAGGATGAAACTTCACGGCATCGCGGCTCTGGCGCTGCTGATCGGCGCGTCGGCCTGCACCGGGCGGGATGCCGCCGCGACGGCCGGCAACGAGGCGGCAAAGGCACCGCTCACCGAATTGACGATCACCAGCACCAACGGGCGGCATGTCTTCCGCGTCGAGGTGGCGGACACGGTGGAAAAGCAGCAGCGCGGCCTGATGTATCGCACCGACATACCGAAGGACGGCGGCATGTTGTTTGCGCCCTATCCCCCGGAGGGCGGGGGACCGCGCGAGGCAAGCTTCTGGATGAAGAACACGCCTTCTCCGCTCGACATCATCTTCATCCGTGCCGACGGCACCATCGCGCGCATCGCCGAGAATACCGTGCCTTTCTCCGAGGCGCAGGTGCCATCGGGCGAGCCGGTGGGCGCCGTGCTTGAACTGAACGGTGGCCGGTCGGCAGAGCTCGGCATCGCCGAAGGCGACAAGGTCACCTGGAAGAAGTGATCGCTGGCGTCGCGGCGCTCCCAAGGACCGATTCTGGAAGAGCGCGGTGGCGCTGCCCAGAGGTGTGGGCAGGGGGGGGCGCGTGGACCGTATTGCGGCGTGTTGTTCGGTCGCGGGCCTTTCAACCTTGCCTCCGCTTCGCTGGCCGTTGATCAAGCGACTCCATCGTTGCGCGGGTGAAGGTCCGACAGGTTCACCCGTGCGCGTGTCACATGCCATTGAAGCCTTGCGCGCCAGACGCTAAGCGCCGGGCGACATGGGCATCAACCTAAACCCCTTCACCTGGTGGAATGGCGCCACCATTGGCACCTGGTTCGGCCTGCGCGGCAAGACGCGCATCGGCGAGGATGCGCTCGGCAACGTCTATTATGAAGGCGGGCAGGATACGGCGGGCAATCCGCGCCGCTGGGTGATCTACAATGGGTCGAATGATGCCAGCCGTGTGCCGCCCGAATGGTTCAGCTGGCTGCACCATCATGTGGACTCGGCGCCGGGGAGCGCGCTGCCACCGCCGCGGCCGTGGCAGAAGCCGGCCAAGCCGAACATGACCGGCACGGCGGAGGCATATCGCCCGTCTGGCTCGCTGGAGCGCGGTGGACAGCGCCAGGCAGCCAGCGGTGATTACGAGGCGTGGAGCCCGGACGCGTGAAGCCGGCGGTAGCGGCCGGCGCGCTCGCCGCCGCCGCATTGCTGGGGGTGGGGGCGTGGCAAGGCGCGCGCTGGATCAGTGATGGGGGCAGTGACGCACGGCCCGCGACCAGCCAGCAGGTTCCGGACGCTGCGGAGCAGGATGCGCCGTCGGACGTGGTCACGGTGGAGGGCGATGCGGCGCCGGTGGACGCCGGCAGCACGCCAATGGCGCAGCGTAGCGCAGTGATCGGCCTCCTCAACAAGCGCAATGGTGTGAGCCGGGATCTGACGATGAAGCCGGGGCAGGCGCTGCGCATCGGTGACACGATCGTGCGCCTGCGTGCTTGTGAGCGCACTGCCCCTTGGGAGCAGGAGCAGCTGACCGGCGCGTTTCTACAGCTGGACGTTCGTGGCAGCGACGAGAAGTGGCGCCGCGCCTTCTCCGGTTGGCTGTACAAGGAGCGTCCGGCGCTCAACGTCGTGCAGCACCCGATCTACGACGTGTGGCCCAAGAGCTGCACGATGTCCTTCCCGGATAAGGGCCCGGACACCGACGTCCTGGCCTCCCCCTCAACGGCGCGGAAATCCGCGGCCGCCGGCAGCCAGGACGCCGCGCCACCGGCGGAAGGGCCAAGCACCTCCGCCAGCGCATCGCCCAGCAACACCATGTAATCCTCCCGGTCGATCTCGATGGCGCCAAGCGAGGCGAGGTGATCGGTCATGAATTGGCAGTCGAGCAGCGTGTAACCGCCATACCGCAGCCGGGCGACCAGCGCCGCGAGCGCCGCCTTGGACGCGTCGCGCGTCCGGCTCACCATGCTTTCGCCGAAGAATGCCCGTCCGATTGCGAGGCCATACAGCCCGCCGACCAACTGGTTGCCTTCCCAACATTCGATGGAATGTGCGAAGCCGGCGGCATGCAACTCCAGGAAGACCTGCTCGATGGACGGGTTGATCCACGTCTCGGGCCGATCGGTTGCTGCTTCGGCGCACAGCGCGATGATGGAGTCGAACGCCGTATCCGCCGTCAGCCGGAATCGTTCGGAGCGAAGCGTTTTGCGCAGCGAGCGCGAGAGATGAAAACCGTCCAGCGGCAGGATCGCCCGTCGCCGCGGCTCCACCCAATATACGCCGGGCGCATCGCGTGCGTCCGCCATCGGAAATACGCCGACGGCATAGGCGCCCAGCACGGAGGCTGGGTCAAGCACGTCGTGGGAAGGGTAGCGCGTCATGGCTGGCGCGCATGATAGGTAGCTGCCGCCGCACCTGCCAAGGCGCGACGGCGAAAATGAACAAAGTTATTCGTGGCAGGAAAGCGTGCCCTTGCCGGGCTGCTCGATCTTCACGTTCGCGGTATCGCCGGTCAGCTTCCAGCCGCCCTCCGCGGTCAGCGGCTCGCCAGCATTCGCCGCAGTGAGCGTCGTCGGCGTGCCGCCCTTCTCGGTGCGGACAACCGCCTGCTTGTCGCCTTCGAAGAAGGTGACATAGACGAGGCTGTTGTCGCCGCAGCGCATCGTCTTGTCCGCCTTGATGGCAGGCGGCAGTTCGACAGTACCGGCGTTCGCGAGTTCCGCAGCCATGGGATCCGGATTGGAGTCGAGAACCTCGGGCTCCGAATTGGAATTACAAGCAGCGAGCGCGAGGAGCGCCGCGGCGGCAAAGGGGAAGGGGCTCTTCATAGCGGCTCGCGACTTCGCCGATGCAACATGGAGCGTCAAGGCAGGGGAGTCCCAAGACGTTATTTTATTGCAGTATCGCTGCCCTGAAACAGGCAAGAACGTCGTCGAAGCGCTGCGAAGCGAGCGAAAGCCTCCGGCCGATCCCGTGCGGACCGCGACTCGCTGATCATCGCCTTGATGGGCCGGACGGGTGCGCACGCCTCGGCACAGAGCTGAGCCACTACCTTATTCTGTCACGCACCCCCTGGCAGAGGGCGGGATTGTTCCCCAGTTGTTCTTGCAGTAGGCGAAGAGGTGCGGGGCTGTGCGGGTGCGATGGATGCGCTGACCTGCCGCGGCCGGGTCGCCGCGCGCGCATTAGGGATCGAAGATGGCGAAGCCGCAGAAACGATATGTCTGCCAGTCCTGTGGCTCCGTTGCCTCACGATGGCAGGGGCAGTGCGTGGACTGTTCCGAATGGAACACGCTGGTGGAGGAAGCGCCGACTATCGTCACGCCGTTTCAGGCCAAGCACAATTTGCAGGGCGGCGGCCGCGCCGTGGCGATGATGGCGCTGGACGCAGAGGTGCCGCTGCCCGCGCGCATGCCCAGCGGCATCGCCGAACTCGACCGCGCACTCGGCGGCGGCTTCGTGGAGGCAAGCGCCACGCTGATCGGCGGCGATCCTGGCATCGGCAAGTCCACGCTGCTCCTGCAGGCCGCGGCGCGCATGGCGCTGGGCGGAGCGGACGTCGCCTATATCTCGGGCGAGGAGGCGGCCGATCAGGTCCGCCTGCGTGCCCGGCGGCTGGGATTGGGCGAGGCACCGGTACGGCTCGCCTCCGCAACCTCGGTCCGCGACATTCTGACCACGCTTGGCGCTGGCAAGCCGCCCGCGCTGCTGGTCATTGACTCGATCCAGACCATGCACTCGGACCTGATCGAGGGCGCGCCCGGTACGGTGAGCCAGGTGCGCGCATCGGCGCAGGAGTTGATCCGCTTCGCCAAGGAGCGGGGAACCGCGCTGGTGCTGGTCGGGCACGTCACCAAGGACGGCACGATCGCCGGCCCGCGCGTGCTCGAGCATATGGTCGATACGGTGCTCAGCTTCGAGGGCGAGCGCAGCCACCAATATCGCATCCTGCGTGCGATCAAGAACCGCTTCGGCGGCACCGACGAGATCGGCGTCTTCGCCATGCAGGCCGAAGGGCTGGCGGAGGTTGCCAACCCCTCGTCGCTGTTCCTGACCCAGCGTGATGAGAGCGTAACGGGAACCGTCGTGTTCCCGGCACTGGAAGGCACTCGGCCGGTCCTGGTCGAGATCCAAGCGCTGGTGGTTCGCCTCGCCAGCGGCGCCACCCCCCGGCGGGCGGTGGTCGGCTGGGACAGTGGTCGGCTCGCCATGATCCTGGCGGTACTGGAGGCCCGCTGCGGGCTTAGCTTTTCGTCGGCCGAGGTCTATCTCAATGTCGCTGGTGGCTACCGGGTTCAGGATCCTGCCGCGGATCTGGCGGTGGCGGCGGCGCTGGTCTCGGCGCTCTCCGAACGCCCGGTGCCGACCGACGCCATTGCTTTTGGCGAGATCGCGCTGTCGGGCGAGGTGCGAAGCGTTGCTCATGGCGCCTTGCGGCTGAAGGAGGCGGCGAAGCTGGGCTTTGGCCAGGCGCTGGTGCCGGCGGCGATGACCGGCGAGAAGGGCGCATTGCGGCTGGCCGGCTTCCCCACGCTCGGGCGCTTGGTGGATCACCTCCTCGGGCGCGGCTGATCTGTTGCCGGATGGGCGCTGACGTCACGTGCCGCGTCGCTAGCCTGTCATGAGGACCTGCTTTGTGGCGGCGTGGATGTTCGCCAGGAATACCGTTCGGCCAAGCGGCGCTTTGCGCGACGTTGGTTGCGGCCCTGTTCTCATCGTCACCATCATCGCCTAGATCGGCAACAATGAACCTCAACGGACTTGATATCGCGGTGCTGACCGTCGTCGCGGGCAGTGCGCTTCTCGGCCTGAAGCGCGGCTTTGTGACGGAGGTGCTGGCGCTCTTCGCCTGGGTGGCGATGATCTTCGCGGTAAAGCTCTTTCACCTGCCGCTGTCGAAAGCGCTGGCGGCACCGATCGGAACCGCTTCCGGTGCCGCGGTGCTGGCGTTCGTGCTGTTGTGCGGCGTGACCTATTTCCTGGGGCGGATGGTGGCCCGTGCACTCGGCGAACGGGTGCGCAAATCCGTCCTGGGGCCGGTGGATCGGGCGCTCGGGTTCGGCTTCGGTGCGTTGAAGGGGTTGATCATCGCCAGCTTGGCGTTCCTCCTCATCGTCCTGGTGCTGGATACGATCGGTGGTGGCCCGACACGGCGCCCGGCGTGGATCAAGGAAGCGCGTACCTATCCGCTGCTCAACGTCACCAGCAATGCCATCGCCGATTTCGTCGACCGCCGACGCCGGGGACAGCCAGTGTTCGGTCACGGTGCCCCACCCATCAATGGAGGGCAGTCAGGATGAACGACACGCTCTACAATGACGCTATCCTGAAGCTCGCCACGGACAATCCCATTGATGAGCGGCTCATCGACCCGCAAGGTACGAGCGAGCGGCGTTCGCCGATCTGCGGCAGCCGGGTCACCGTCGACGTCAACCTCGGACCGGATGGCCGGGTGAGTGAGGCGGGCATGCTGGTTCGCGCCTGCGCCCTTGGGCAGGCATCCTCGTCGTTGCTTGCTGCCAATGTTATCGGTCGCACGCCTGCGGAACTGGCGGCGGCTCGCGACGCGCTCACGGCCTGGTTGGCGCGCGAGGGGGAACTGCCTGATTGGCCGGGGCTCGACGTGCTGACACCGGCGCTTGGCTATCATGCGCGGCACGCGTCGATCCGATTGGCGTTTGAGGCTGCCGCTGAAGCCGCCGAGCGGGCGCAAGATCCGACAAAGGGGGACTGATGGAGCACGCCGCCACGGGATCGCTGCTGCGCGATGGAGTGATCCTGCTTGGCGCAGGGCTCGCTTTCGTGCTGCTCTTCCGGCGTCTTGGCCTGGGTGCAACGCTCGGATTTCTCGTCGCCGGCGCCGTCGTCGGCCCGCAAGTGCTGGGACTGGTCGGTGACGCCGAATCGAAGCTTGGCGTTGCGGAACTCGGCATTACCTTGCTGCTGTTCGTGGTCGGGCTGGAACTCAATCCCACCCGGCTCTGGCGGCTGAAGCAGGACATTTTCGGGCTTGGTCTGCTTCAGGTCGCGGCATGTGGCGTCGCGATCACCGCCATCATCGCGATCTTCGCGCACTTCTCGGTTCCAGCCGCGCTTGCGCTTGGATTGCCACTCGCGCTGTCCTCCACGGCGCAGGTGTTGCCGATGCTGCAATCCTCCGGCCGGCTGCGGACGCCGTTCGGTGAGCGCGCCTTTTCGATCCTGTTGTTCCAGGATCTGTCGATCATTCCCCTTATCACCATCATCGCCGCGATGAGCCGCAATCCGGCTGATGCCGCCGGTCCGCCGGGATGGATTCTAGTACTCTATACCTTCGCGGCGGTTGCCGGGCTGATCGCAGCCGGGCGCTTCATCCTGCGGCCCTTGTTCCGGGGCATCGGCAACATGGGTGAGCGGGAAATGTTCGTCTTTGCCGCGCTTTTCACCGTGATCGCGAGCGCGGCGCTGATGGAGGCGCTTGGCCTATCGACCGCATTAGGCGCGTTTGTCGCAGGCGTGATGCTGGCCGACAGCCCGTATCGGCACGAGCTTGAGGCGGATGTCGATCCCTTTCGCTCGATCCTGCTCGGCCTGTTCTTTCTCACGATCGGCATGATGCTGAACCTGGAAGCGATCGCGGAGCGCCCGCTGTTCGTCCTTTCCATGGCGCTGGCGCTGATCGGCACGAAGACCCTGGTGATCTTCCTCATCGGCCTTGCGTTCCGGATGACGTGGCGTTCCGCGCTCGCGCTCGGTGTGTTGCTCAGTCAGGGCGGCGAGTTCGGGTTCGTGCTGTTTGCGCAGGCGACCAACGCATATCTGATCGCGCCCGATGCGGCCTCGCTGTTCGGAGCGATCATCACCCTGTCGATGGCGACCACGCCTTTCTTGATGTCGCTCACCCGGCGGTTCCGCGAGGAGCCAATCGTGAAGGGCGAGCGGGACGGCCCGGTCGCTGACGGGGCCAATGCGGTGATCGTCGGCTATGGTCGTTTCGGCCAGACGGTCGGGCAAATGCTGCTCGCCCAGAACATTCCGGTGACGCTGATCGATACCGATATCGAGATGATCGACATCGCCGCAGAATTCGGGGCGAAGGTTTATTATGGCGATGGCACCCGCCTTGATCTGCTGCGTCAGGCTGGCGCGGCAGAGGCCGAAATGATCCTGTTCTGCGCCGATGGTGAACAGGTGACGGCCGAGGTGGTCGAATCCGTTCATGAGGCATTCCCCAATGCGGCCATCTACGTGCGGGCGTTCGACCGACGCGGGCTGATCCGGCTGAAGAACGGGCCTGCCCGGCTGGTGGTGCGCGAGGTTCTAGAATCCGCAGTGAAGATGGCGCGTGCGGCGATGGAAGGGCTCGGCATCGATCGTGCCGACATCGATCGTGCCGAGGACATGTACCGCGCCCGCGACAAGGAACGCTTGCGCATTCAGCTGGAAGCGAACGATGTCCGCGCCGCTCGCGCCCTGGTGGCGGAGCAGCAGCCCTGGGGGAATGATCGATGAACTGGCTGATGATGTTGGCGGCGCTGTCGGGCGCGCTGGCCGTGGGCGCCGGCGCCTTCGGTGCCCATGGCGCCAGCGGGCAGGCCGCGGAATGGTTGCGCACCGGCGGGCAATATCAGCTGATACATGCAGTGGCGGTGCTGGTCGCGCTCAGGCTCGATGCGCGCGGGCCCGCATGGCTGTTCCTGGCCGGCAGCGCCGTGTTCGCGGGGACGTTGTACCTGATGGCGATGGGTGCGCCGCGCTGGCTGGGCGCGATCACGCCGATCGGCGGAACGCTGTTGATCGCTGGCTGGCTGTGGCTCGCCTGGATGGCGGCACGCGGCTAGGCAAACGGCGTCCCTTCAGCCTAGCGTTTCCGGCGGCAGGCGTCGGAGCAGTAGACCACATCTTCCCACACCCGCGCCCACTTCTTACGCCACGTAAATGGCCGTTGGCAGACCGGGCAGGTCTTGGTTGGCAGGTCGCGTTTGGCGACGCCGTTGGGCATCAGCGCGGCTGGATGGCGAGGAAGCTGCGCACGTCCTCCAGCGAGACCTGCTTGTCGAGGTAGGTCTGGCCGATCCCACGGGCGAGAAGAAACGGGATCTGCCCGCCGCTAGCCTTCTTGTCGTGGCGCATGTGTTCCACCAGCTGCTCTGCCGATGCCGTGATCCCCGCGGCTGCCAGGCCATTGGGCAGGCCAACTGCTTGCCAATGCGCCGCCACCCGCACCGCATCCTGCATCGGGCACAGGCCATGCGCGGCGGAAAAGCCGAACGCCAGCGCACATCCCGCCGCGACCGCCTCGCCATGAAGCAGCCGATCGGAAAAACCTGCTTCCGCTTCCAGTGCGTGACCAAAGGTGTGACCGAGATTGAGGAGCGCGCGCCGACCGGTCGTTTCGAATTCATCTTCGCCGACGATCCGGGCCTTGGCACGAACGGAATGCGCAATGGCATAGGTGCGCGCCTCTGCGTCGCCAGCAAGGAGCGCCGCGCCATGTTCCTCGCACCAGCTGAAAAAGTCGGCATCGTCGATCAGCCCATATTTCACGACTTCCGCATAACCCGCGCGCAGCTCACGCACGGGCAGGGTGTCGAGAACACGGGGGTCGATCAGCACTACCTTCGGCTGGTGAAATGCGCCGATCAGGTTTTTGCCAGCGCGCGCATTGATGCCCGTCTTGCCGCCGACGGACGAGTCGACCTGCGACAGCAAGGTAGTCGGTATCTGCACGAAGCCGCAGCCGCGCTTGAGGATCGCCGTGGCGAAGCCGACGAGATCGCCGATCACCCCGCCGCCCAGCGCAATCACATGATCTCCGCGCTCGACGCCAAGTTCCAGCAGGCGGTCGGTCAGGCTTTCCAGAGTGGCCCAGCTTTTCGACTTTTCACCCGCCGGGATGATGATCGTCTCGCTCTGGATTCCTGCAGCATCCAAAGAGGAGCGCAGCCTTTGCAGATGAGGCGCGACATTGGCGTCCGCGACGATCGGCATCGGCCGCCCGCGAGAGAGCGGCGCCAAGACGTCGCCGGCGCGCGCCAGCAGCCCAGCCTCAATCATTACGTCGTAGCTGCGCGCACCCAGCGCTACTGGAACAATCGTCATGGGGCCCCGTAACCAATGGCTTCCAGAATGGCACGTACCGTTGCCTCATGCGGCGCATTGTTGCTGGGCACGCGAATATGCGCCTGCGCGTAAAGCGGATTGCGAACAGCCGCGAGCTCCCGGAGCACGGTGGCCGGATCCTTTCCCCGCAGCAGCGGGCGGGTGTCACGGCGGCGAACCCGTTCCACCAGCACGTCTATATCGGCGTCGAGCCAGATCGCGAGCGCGTCTGACAGAATGAGGGCGCGGGTCGCATCGTTGACGAAAGCGCCGCCGCCCGTTGCGATGACCTTCGGCCGGCCATCGATCAGCCGCTGGATCACCCGCCGTTCCCCGTCCCGGAAATAGGGCTCGCCGAACTGCGCAAAGATGTCCGCGATAGACATGCCGGCAGCTTCTTCGATCTCGTTATCGGCATCGACAAACGGCAAGCCGAGCCGATGGGCCAGCCGTTTTCCGACGGTGGACTTGCCCACGCCCATCAGGCCGACGAGCACAATCGGCTCGCGCTGCCAGCGGCTCTTGCGATTGCGGGTCGGTTGGGTGGGGCTTTGCAACATTGGTCCGCCGGCTATACAGCGCGTCAGCGCCCGGGGCACAAGGCTCGGCGATTTTGGTTTACAAGCGCGGGTTCGCTCGCGCCGTGCAGGGTTGGAACATGTCCCGGTTGATCGTCACGCTTGTGGTGCTGTTGGTCGTCGTGGTCGGCGCGTTGTTCTTCCTCGCAGGTAGTGCGACGGAGCAGCCCACGACACAGGTCGAAAAGGCGGTCGAGCTTGGCAACCTCGCGAGCTAGGTTGATCGCGGCGCTCGCCGCCGCCGCTTCCCTGGCCGCTGCTGCGGTCGCCCAGAACTCCCAGGCACCCGAATCACTGTTGCCGCCCGGCTTCGGTGAACCCGTTGCGCCGCCACCAGTCGCTCAGCCCAACGGCGCTGTGGTTCAGCCGCTGCCAAGCGCACCGCTTGAGCTACCCGACGTCGAACCGTCGCCCACTCCGACGCCTACGCCACCGAGCGAGGAAGAGCTGGCGCAGTATGAAATGCCCGTGTTCGCGCGGCGCTCGCTTGCGCTCGTCGGGCCGATCGGACTGGCGGATGGTGGCTTGCCGGCCAACGCCTTCGGCGCGGCAGATGGCGGTTTCCTGCAGGGCCTGATGCGGCGGCTTTCGGCGCCGCTGCCTTCGCGGTGGCTGTCCATTTCGCTGCGCCGCGCGCTGCTGTCGCGCGTCAACACCCCTGACGGGCTGCACGGCGCTGACTTTGCCGCCGAGCGCGCCTGGCTGCTGCTGCGCATGGGCGAGTCGGTCGCTGCGCGGAGCGTGTTGCAGAGCGTCGACACGGCCAACGCTACCCCGAAATACCGCCAAGTCGCCATGCAGGCGATGCTCGCGACTGCCGATCCCGCCGGCCTGTGCCCGCTTGCAGATGGCGCAGGGAACAGCGAGCGCGGCTGGATCCTTGCACGGGCGATGTGCGCTGCACTCGGCAATGCCGAAGGTGGCGCGAAGCCGCTGATCGACGCCGCTCGGCGCCAGCGGGTGGCCAGCGGGATCGATCTGGCGCTCGCGCAGAAGGTCATTGGCGCCGGGCTGAATAGCCGGCAGGCCGTGACGATCGAATGGGACTCGGTGGTTCAGCTGACTGCCTGGCGGTTCGGTCTCGCGACCGCCACTGGCGTGCCGATCTCGGACGAGCTGTATCAGACCGTCGGGCCGCAGGTCACCGGATGGCGCGCGCTGGCACCGGCAATTCCGATCGCCGACCGGGCGCGCGCTGCGGAAACCGCCGCGGCGATGGGGGTGATCTCCAATGCGGCGCTGGTCGATCTTTATGCCGCCCTGGACGCGGGCGAAGATACGCCCGCTGCGCTCGGTGCGATCGCCTCGGACCTTCGCTCCGCCTATGTCGGCGCAGATGTCGCAACGCGGCTGCGCGCCCTGACCCAACTCTGGGACGGGGGTGAGACACCGCAGGCCCGCTATGCGCGATTGGTTCTGACAGCGCGGGCGGCAGCCCGGATTCGCCCGGTCGACGGAAAGACTGAGGCTGATCGGATCGTGGCAGCGATGCTTTCCGCCGGGCTGGATCGCACCGCGCAACGCTGGCGCGGCCAGGTTGAAGAAGGCGGCGACGCTTGGGCTTTGCTCGAACTTTCTGATCCGGACGCGCGGACACGGTTGTCGTATAACGCAGTCGCTTCCTACTCCGGCAGCGGCGACGCTGCGTTGAAGCGGAAGGTTCTTTTCGCCGGGCTTGCGGGACTGGGCCGTCTTTCCGCGCAAGAGATCGAAAGCGGTGCGGAGGCGCTTGAGGTGCCTATCGGGGCAGCGAACAGCTGGACGCGCGCCCTTGATCGCGCCGTCAGCGAACGGCAGCCAGCGACGGTACTGCTGCTGGCCGGCATCGGTATGCAGACGCAGAGGTGGAGCACTCTTCCGCCCGCCGCGCTCTATCGCATTGTTGCAGCATTGCGCGCGGTTGGGCTTGGTGGCGAGGCGCGAATGATCGCTGCCGAGGCGCTCTCGCGCGTTTGACCATGTCGGGCGATGCTGCCCTGATCGAGCGCTTCCTGGAGATGATGTCGGCCCAGGCCGGCGCCGCGCGCAACACGGTCAATGCTTACCGCAGCGATCTCCTGCTGGCGTCGCGGGAGCTTGAAGGCAAGCTCGCTTGCGCCGACGGTGCGGCGGTCGCCCGGCTCGGCGAGGAATGGGCAGGCCTTGCGCGGGCGACTGTTGCGCGCAAGTCAGCGGCGCTCAGGCGATTTTTCGCCTTTCTCTTCGACGAAGGGCTCCGGTCGGACGATCCGGGTCAGGCGCTGCCGAAGCCGGGAACAAGGCGTTCGCTGCCAAAGACGCTCAGTCATGATGATGTGGCGCGACTGTTCGGCGTGGCCGCGGCGCGGCTCGATCGCGATCCGAAGCTGCCGGCGGATGTTCGCAATTCGGCGCTCCTGGAGCTCTTATATGGCTCGGGTCTCCGCGCGACGGAACTGGTGTCCTTGCCGCGTAACGCCATTCACCCTGACCGCCCGTTTCTGATCCTCAAGGGAAAGGGCGGGAAGGAGCGGCTGGTGCCGATCTCCGACCGGGCTCGGGCGGCGGTGGCAGCCTGGCGCGACCATGTCGGTGCCGACTCACTTCACCTGTTCCCGTCGGGCAAAGCGCACATTTCGCGCGTGAGATTGTTCCAGATCATCCGTGCGATGGGTGCAGAAGCGGGCATCCCGCCTGACAAGATCAGTCCTCACGTTCTTCGTCACGCTTTTGCGACCCACTTGCTGGAGGGCGGTGCGGATCTGCGTGCTCTGCAGGCGATGCTGGGTCATGCCGACATCGCGACCACCGAAATCTACACTCATGTGGACCGCGCGAGGCTGATCACGCTCGTCAATGAGCGCCACCCGCTCGTTGACGCGGCCAAGCCGCGCGCCTAGCTGCGCACGATGCCGACATTTCTCGATTTCGAAAAGCCGATCGCAGAACTCCAGGCGCGGATCGACGAGCTACGTGAAACTGGCGCAGAGGGCGGCGTGGACATCGCGGCCGAGGTCGCCAAGCTTCAGGCGAAGTCCGACCGCATGTTGCGCGATACCTTCGCCAAGCTGACTCCCTGGCAGAAGACCCAGGTCGCACGGCATCCGGAACGGCCGCACTTCAAACACTATGTCGCTGGCCTCTTCGATGAGTTCGTGCCGCTGGCCGGTGACCGTGCCTTCGGGGACGATCAGGCAATTCTTGGCGGCTTCGCCACGTTCCGCGGCAAGCGCGTGCTCGTCATGGGGCACGAGAAGGGCGATGATACCGCCACCCGACTGCGCCACAATTTCGGCATGGGTAAGCCGGAAGGGTATCGTAAGGCAGTGCGCTTGATGTCACTTGCGGATCGTTTCGGCCTGCCGATCGTGACCCTGGTGGATACGTCAGGCGCCTTTCCGGGCCTGCAGGCGGAAGAACGCGGCCAGGCGGAGGCGATTGCCCGGTCGACCGAGGCATGTCTTGCGGCCGGCGTCCCGCTGGTTTCTGCCGTGGTGGGTGAGGGCGGTTCCGGAGGCGCGATCGCGCTGGCCAGTGGCAACCGCGTGCTGATGTTCGAACACGCCGTTTATTCCGTGATCTCGCCGGAGGGTTGCGCCTCCATCCTGTGGCGGACGGCAGAGAAGGCTGCTGAGGCAGCGGAGGCCATGAAGGTCACGGCGCAGGATCTGAAGGCGCTTGGCGTGATCGATACCATCGTGGCCGAGCCGCTGGGTGGGGCGCACCGTAGCCCGTCTGCTGCCATCGGCGCGTTGGGCGACGCGATCGAAGGCGCGTTGAACGAGCTCGTTCCGCTGGATGCGGATACGCTGCGGCGTCAACGGCGAGAGAAGTTCCTCGCCATGGGGCGCGCGCTCAGCTGATAAAACAAAAGGCGGCGAGCAGGTGCTCGCCGCCTTTGAATGCAGTACCGGGTCAACGCCCGATCCCGGCTGACCTCAACGGGTCGTGGTGTTCATCTTGGTCGACACCGTGGTGAACGTGGTCGAGAGCTGGTTGCCCAGCGTGCCCATCGCCGTGATGGCGGCCACTGCGATCAGCGCGGCGATCAGGCCGTACTCGATAGCCGTGGCGCCCTTGGAATCCTTGATAAATGCGCGCATCTTCTGCATGTTCGATCTCCGATATTGAAAGCTTCAGTCACCCGACCGGCTAAGGTGATCCCCGCTCCGGTATTCACGTCAATTACAGACGCGGGTTGAAAAACATTTAAAGTCGGACCCATGTGGCTTCAGCGGGCATGAACCACTCGCTCACTGACGTTGTTCCACATGGTGACGGTAATGTCTGCCACGCCGCTGAAGCTCGCCATGGTGGCAATCACGATCAACGCGGCAATTAATCCATATTCAACTGCCGTGGCCCCGCGTCGGCTGCGCCATAGCCTTCGCCATGTTGCAAGCACGGGTTTGATCAAGGCAGGGGCTCGGTCCATGTCAGGCTTGATCGCACGACAGGCTTAACGAAAGGTCGACATGACCACTGGCGAAATGACGAAATTGCCGCTGTTTCTAGTAGTTGCAGCGGCGCTGGTGGATCGTGGCGGAAAGGTCTTCGTTCAGCAGCGCCCAATCGCCAAGCAGCATGGTGGGCTGTGGGAGTTTCCCGGCGGCAAGGTTGAACCCGGGGAAGCACCAGAAGCCGCCCTCGCGCGTGAATTGCACGAGGAGCTTGGCATCGCGGTGTCCACGAGCGCCTTGCAACCGCTGTCCTTCGCTACTGTCTCGTCAGATGATCGTAACCTCGTGCTGTTGCTCTATTGCGTTCACGAATGGACCGGCACGCCTTGCGCGATTGCCGCGGCGAGTGCCCGCTGGGTTGCGATCGAGGCGCTACGCGAACTGGACATGCCGCCCGCTGATTTGCCGTTGGTCGACGCGCTCGCCCAGGGGCGCGCCGCTGGCGCATCTCAGGTGGTGATTCGCGGCGGCTGTTGATTTGACCTGCCCTGGCGGTTGTCCCGGCTCGAATGAGGAAGCGCCGCACTTCGGCCTCGCCCGCGGGGTCATCTTCGTTCGGTCGCGAAGTAAACGAGCGCTGCGGCGACTAGAACATCATACATGCTCCGGCGCCGCCAAGTAGAAAAATCAGAACCAACCAATGGTGTGAGCGAACAAGCCATTGGGAGTCGCCACCCATATCACGCATGATGCCCTCCATCATTGTGGCGTGTCTGACTGCGACGCCACTGCCTGGACATCAATTACCAGCGATCTGCGGCCGTCGCGCGACAGATGCCCCCAAATCGGCGCGAATAGCGCGATGAAGGCGTCGCTTTACATATTCTGCTGTAGATCGCCAGAATAGAGGAGTCATCGATTGGCCCAGATCTCTGGGGCAACCAGACGAGGGAGGAACGCAGAGAAGTTGCCGCTCGACCAGGTGCTTGATTGGGACGACTGCCGTTTGCGTGGCTTCATTGACTCGCTGGTCAGCGGGGCATGCCCAAGTCGCCGTCGAAGTTGGAGGCCCGACCGGGAATCGAACCCGGGTGCAAGGATTTGCAGTCCTCTGCGTCACCACTCCGCCATCGGGCCTCGATGAGAGCGAGGGCGGGCAGATGCGGCGGCGGAGCGTGCGTGTCAAGTTTCTACGTTGGCGGCACTGTCTGGTCGCGATAAAGCGCCACTCTGGATCACAAGTGTATTGCCAGAATAAAACAGTCGTGCGACAGGTGAGAAGATGACGATGACCATGGAACGCCAACCGGATTTTGTCGCCATGCGCACCGCGATGGTGGCGAGCCAGCTTCGCACGAATGCGGTTTCGGATGCGCGCGTGGTTGCAGTCATGGCGAACGTCCCGCGCGAGCGGTTCGTGCCGGCAGAAATGGCGCCCTTCGCCTATCGCGACGATCTGATCGCGCTGGGCGGCGGGCGATCGCTGAACCTGCCAATCGCCACGGGCCGTTTGCTGACCGAAGCGCGCTTGCTGCCAAGCGATCATGTTCTGCTGATCGGCGCGGCGAGTGGCTACACGGCCGCATTGCTGGGCGAACTGGTGGCGTCGGTCGTTGCGGTGGAGGTCGATCCGGCGCTTGTTGCACAGGCGCGGACGAACCTTGGCGCGGGTGAGCGAATCACCATCGTCGAGGCGCCGCTTGAGCTCGGTCATTCCGAGCGGGCGCCCTATGATGTGATGATCGTCGATGGCGCCATAGAGCAGTACCCGGAGCAGTTGGTGGCGCAGGTGCGGCCTGGCGGCCGTATCCTTGGCGGCGTCCTCGACAATGGCGTTACGCGGCTGGCATCCGGTCGGAAGAGCGAGGGCGGTTTTGCGATGATCGACTTCGCCGATGTTGATTGCTGTCGATTGCCGGGCTTCGCCAAGCCAGCCCGCTTCACCTTCTGAAAAGAGCCGCAATGACCCGCGTCGTTTCTCTTGCCCTGATACTCGCGCTGAGTGCGTCGCCGGCGCAGGCAGATACGCTGCGGGAGGCGCTGGCGCGTGCCTATCGCGAGAATCCGACGATCACCGCGAGCCGCGCGCAGCAGCGGGCGTTGGACGAGAATGTGCCGATTGCTCGTTCGTCCGGACGGCCGACGCTTTCGACCAATGCCGGGGTGAATGAGAATTATCTGCGCAGTGGCAATTCCTTCACCACTCCGGAGCGGGCCGCGCAGGCGCAGCTGGCGTTGAACGTCCCGTTCTATTCGGGCGGTGCGGTGCGCAATTCCGTCAGGGCGGCCGAGACGCGGGTGGAAGCTGGCCAGTTCGGACTGCGCGGGACCGAAGCTTCGCTGTTCTCCGAAGTGGTGGCGGCGTACAATGACGTGATACGCGACGAGGCGATCGTCGGTCTCAATGCCCAGAACGTCCGGGTGCTGGAAACCAACCTCCAGGCAAGCCGCGACCGGTTCCAGGTGGGGGATCTCACCCGTACGGACGTCGCCCAGTCCGAAGCGCGGTTGAGCCTTGCGCGGGCTCAGTTGCAGCGGGTGCAAGCGACGCTGATCGCCAGCCGCGAAAATTACGTGCGGCTTGTCGGCTCTGCGCCCGGTGAGTTGGCGCCGCCGCCACCGCTCCCCAATCTGCCCCAGAACGCCGATGGGGCTGTCGAGGTAGCACTGCGAGACAATCCCACGCTGCTAGCGGCGCTAAAGCAGCGGGACGCCACCGACTATGACATCCGCGTTGCACGTGCGAGCCGGCTGCCAACACTGGGTGTCGGCGCGACCGGCAATTACGTCAATTATCTCGGCTCGCTCGGCAGCGGGACGGGCCTTGGTGTCGGGCAGTCGGGAACATCCGCTGGCCTGGGCCTGAACGTCAGCCTTCCCCTGTTTCAGGGCGGACGGCCCGCGGCACTCGTGCGGCAGGCGCAGGCTACCCGCGCGCAAGCGATCGAAAATGCCACCGCAGCGGAACGGCAGGTGATTGCCTCCGCCCGGTCGGCATTCGCGATTTGGCGGTCTTCGCTGGAGGTGATTGCATCGTCCGAACAGGCAGTAGCGGCGAATCGCCTCAGCCTTGAAGGCGTCCGCGCCGAAAACAGCGTCGGCAATCGCACGATCCTCGACATCCTCAATGCGGAGCAGGAGCTGCTGAACAGCCAGGTGACGCTCGTGACAGCGCGCCGGGATGCCTATGTCGCTGGTTTCGCGCTGCTTGCAGCCATGGGTCAGGCCGAGGCAGAGGATCTTGGGCTGGAAGGCGGGCCGTTGTACAATGCGGCGGAGAATTATCGGTCCGTCCGCAACCGCATCTCGGACTTCGGTGATGGCAAGGCGCCCGTGGCCATCGCGCCCTCCACGAGCTCTGTCGCTCCTCAGAACGCGACGGTCAACCGGCCGCTCGATCCGGCGCTCGACAGCAGCAAGGTTGACAGAAGCCCGGCATTGACCACAGGTGAAAACGCACCAAACCGCTGATCGTCGGCGGCGTTCTGGATGAGGTGGACTGCGCGCATGGGGGATGTCAGCGCCGAGCCGTCGATGGAGGATATTCTCTCCTCGATCAAACGCATCATCGCCGAAGAGGGTGATGACCGGCCGATCCGGCAGCGTCGGACCAATATGGCTCGACCCGTCGTGTCTTCCGCGCCCGAAGAGGACGAGGCGGAGCCGGAAGAGGTGCTCGAGCTCAGCCATCCCATGCCGCCCGCCGCCTCCCGGCCTGTCGCGCTTCCCGAGCCGGAAGCGCCGCGGGTTGGGGCTGAAACCGGGGCGACCGTGCTTTCGGAGCAGACGGCGCAAGCGACCAGGGGGGCGATTGATGCTCTTTCGCGCTTGCTGGTAAAGCCCGAACCCCAGAGCGACGGCACGTTGGAAGGTCTGGTGCGCGAGATGTTGCGGCCGATGCTTCGTGAGTGGCTCGACGCCAATCTGCCTAGCATGGTCGAAACGATCGTGGCGCGCGAAATCGCGAAGCTCACGCGCAGCGCCTCCTGATCCCCGCTGCATAACCTCTGCCGTTGCGGGTGCGCTCCGTTTGGTGTGCCTGATCGCACAAGCGTGCCGCCCGAAGACATGGCGATTGTCGCAACGGTAACGATCTGCTTTAGTTCGCGGCCATGAGGATGTTCCTGTCCGCGAGCCTCATCACGCTCGCCGCCGCCGCCGCCGCCGCTGCCGTTCCTGCCGCAGCCCGCCCGATGACCATCGAAGACCTGACGATGCTGAGCCGCGTCGGCACGCCGGCCGTCTCCAAGGACGGGCGATGGATGGTCTGGGCGCAGCGCGAGACTGATCTCGATGCCGATCGCGGCCGCTTCGATCTGTGGCGGCTCGATCTGACGAAGCCTGGCGCCGCGCCCGAGAAGCTGCTCGCCGATCCGCAGAAGGACGAGAACGATCCGCAGATCGTCGGCAACATCGTCTATTTCGCAATGGATGACGCGATCTGGTCCGTCCCCGTCACGGGTGGCACGCCCCGCAAGCTGACCGACTTCAAGGGCGGCTTCAACGGCTTCAAGGTGGCGCCGACGGGTGACAAGATCGTGGTCTGGGCGGATCGCTTGCCCGCCGCGCCGAGCCTTGAGCCCGCAATGGTCAAGAAGCGCGCCGATGCCGGCTCGGGCCGCACCTACGACCAGCTCTTCGTGCGCCACTGGGATACGTGGAGCGACGGCACGCGCTCGCAGCTGTTCGTCCTGCCGCTGACTGCCGCCGGCGCGCGCGGCAATGGCAAGGCGGTGGTCGGCGGCCTCGTCGGCGACGCGCCCTCGAAGCCGTTCGGCGGCTCCGAGGAAGTGTCGTGGAGCCCCGACGGCAAGACGCTCTATTTCGCGCTGCGCGAGGCCGGGCGGATCGAGCCGACCTCGACGAACCTGGACATCTTCGAAGTGCCCGCCGACGGCAGCCGCGCGCCGGTGAACCTCACTGCGGACAATAAGGCGACCGACAATCAGCCGGTCGTCTCGCCTGATGGCCGCACGCTCGCCTGGTTCGCCATGCGCCGCCCGGGCTATGAGGCGGATCGCCAGGTGCTGATGCTGCGCGATCTCGCCACCGGCCGTGTCACCTCGCTGACCGAGAAGTGGGATCGCTCGGTCGGCTCGATCGCCTGGGCGCCCGACTCGCGCTCGCTCTACGTCACGGCCGACGATACGCAGGAAACCCCGCTATTCCGCGTCGATGCGCGCACCGGCCAGGTTACCCGGCTGACGCAGCAGGGCCATGTCGGCGCGGTCGCCGTCACGCCGAGCGGGCCGATCATTGCGCTCGATTCGCTGACCGCCCCGGCCGACTTCTACCGCGTCGTCGCCAGCGGCACGCCGCAGCGGCTGACCAACGTCAACGCCGCCAAGCTCGCCGGGATCGACATGCCGACCGTCGAGCGGTTCAGCTTCACCGGCGCCAACAACGACACCGTCTGGGGCTATGCGGTGAAGCCCGCGAACAGCACCGGCAAGGTGCCGATCGCCTATATGGTTCATGGCGGGCCGCAGGGGTCGAGCAACAACAGCTGGTCCTATCGCTGGAATCCGGCGGTGTTCGCGGGCGCGGGCTATGGTCTCGTCGCGGTCGATTTCCACGGCTCCACCGGCTACGGCCAGGCCTTCACTGATGCGATCCGCAACAATTGGGGCGGCTGGCCGCTCGAGGACCTGAAGAAGGGGCTGTCCGCGGCGACCACCAAGTTCACCTGGCTCGACGCCGACAATGCCTGCGCGCTGGGCGCCTCCTATGGCGGCTATATGATGAACTGGATCGAGGGGCAGTGGCCCGATCGCTTCAAGTGCATCGTCCAGCACGACGGCGTCTTCGACGCGCGCGCCATGGCGTACGAAACCGAGGAATTGTGGTTCGACGAGTGGGAGCACGGCGGCAAAACCTATTACGAGGATCCGCAGGCGTTCGAGAAGTGGAACCCCGTCAACCACGTTGCCAAGTGGAAGACCCCGCAACTCGTCATCACCGGTGAGAAGGACTTCCGCATCCCCTACACCCAGGGGCTCGCCGCCTTCACCGCGCTCCAACGCCGCGGCATCCCTTCGCGCCTGCTCGTCTTCCCGAACGAGAACCATTGGGTGCTGAAGCCGAAGAACTCGCGCCAATGGTATCGCGAGGTGATCGGCTGGATGGATCAATGGACGGGGAAGGGGCGCTGACCGGCGCCCCCGATCACGTCAGCATCGGCGCGAAATCCGGCTCGGCCTTGGCCATCGCCGCGGCATAGGCCGGCCGCGCCGCGATCCGCTGCAGATAGGCAAGGATGTTCGGATAGCCCGAGATGTCACGCGGCGCGAACACCCGCCCCGTGGTCAGCGGAAAGTGGATCATGATGTCCGCGGCGGAAAAGGCATCGCCGGCCAGATACGGCACCTTGGCCAACCGATCCTCGATCATCGCATAAGCACGGTCGCCGCGCGCCAGCAGCGCCTTCGCGCGATCACCGCCGCCGAGCAGGCCGACGACCATCGACATCATCAGCGCCGGCATCATCGATGAATTGGCGAAGTTGAACCAGAACAGATAATCGGCAAAGTCCGGTTCGCTCGCGCGGCGGATCAGCGCGTCGCCGCCATGCGTGGCGATCAGATATTCAACGATCGCCGCCGATTCGCCGAGTACGAAGTCGCCATCAGTAATCACCGGCGCGGTGCCGAACGGGTGCAGCGCGCGATATTCCTCGGGCGCCAGCCGCGTCACCGGATCGCGATCATAGCGCCGCAGTTGATAGGGGATGCCCAGTTCCTCGCAGAGCCAGACGATTCGGTCCGATTGCGAAATCCCCAGATGATGAACCGTCAGCATCGGCTGTCCCCTCCTGTATTGTCACCGTCACGGTAGCGCGCCCGCCGCGAACTGGCCACGCGCCGCCTGCCTGCGACGGCTTTGCAGCGTCGGGCTGGCTGAGTAGAGCCGTGCCATGAGCGAGCTCCCCAAAACATTCGACCCCGCCGCGATCGAATCCCGCTGGTACAGCCATTGGGAGGAGAGCGGCCTGTTCCGCCCCGAGCGCCCCGGTGCCGATCCGTGGACGATCGTCAATCCGCCGCCCAACGTCACCGGCTCGCTCCACATCGGCCACGCGCTCGACAACACGCTCCAGGACATTCTGACGCGCCACGCCCGGCTGAAGGGCAAGGATGCTCTCTGGGTGGTCGGCACCGATCACGCCGGCATTGCCACGCAGATGGTGGTCGAGCGGCAGATGGCGCTTAAGCAGCAGAAGCGCACCGATTTCACCCGCGACGAATTCGTCGCCAAGGTGTGGGAATGGAAGGCGGAGAGCGGGGGCCAGATCACCGGCCAGTTGCGTCGCCTCGGCTGCTCGATGGACTGGGCCAACGAGCGGTTCACGATGGACGAAGGCTTCTCGAAGGCCGTTCTGAAGGTCTTCGTCGAGCTGCACCGCCAGGGCCTGCTCTATCGCGACAAGCGCCTCGTGAACTGGGATCCGGGCCTCGGCACCGCGATCAGCGATCTCGAGGTCGAGACGCGCGAGGTGAAGGGCAGCTTCTGGCAGATCCGGTACCCGCTCGCCGACGGCTCGGGCACGATCACCGTCGCGACGACCCGCCCCGAGACGATGCTCGCCGACATGGCGGTCGCGGTGCATCCGGAGGACGCGCGCTACAAGGACATGATCGGCAAGCAGATCAAGCTGCCGATCACAGGCCGCCTGATCCCGGTGATCGCCGACGAACATGCCGATCCGTCGCTCGGCACCGGCGCAGTGAAGATCACGCCGGGGCATGACTTCAACGATTTCGAGGTGGGCAAGCGCGCCGGCATGAAGGCGGGCGAGATGCTCAACATGCTCGATGCGAAGGCCAACGTCACGCAGACGGCGGACGGCCTGATCCCGGCCGAGTTCCTCGGGCTGTCGACGGCGGACGCGCGCAAGGCAGTGGTCGCCCGGCTCAAGGCCTGTGGCGTCCTCGTGCCGCATGTCGACAAGGAAGGCGCCGAGCATGATGCCGAGCCGCGCACGATCCAGACGCCGTTCGGCGATCGCTCGGGCGTGGTCATCGAGCCGTGGCTGACCGATCAATGGTATGTCGACGCCAAGACGCTGGCGCAGCCCGCGATCGAGGCGGTGAAGGCCGGCGCGATCCGCCTCGTCCCCAAGACGTGGGAGAAGACCTACTTCAACTGGATGGAGAACATCCAGCCTTGGTGCGTCAGCCGCCAGCTGTGGTGGGGGCACCAAATCCCGGCGTGGTTCGATGCGGAGGGCAAGGCCTATGTCGCCGAAACCGAGGCCGAGGCGCAGGCGCAGGCGGGCGAGGGCGTTGCCCTGACGCGCGATCCCGACGTGCTCGACACCTGGTTCTCCTCCGCGCTCTGGCCGTTTGCCACGATGGGCTGGCCGGAGAACACCGATCCGACGCTCGGCGGCCGCTATCCGAACGACGTCCTCATTTCGGGCTTCGACATCCTGTTCTTCTGGGACGCCCGCATGATGATGCAGGGCATGCACTTCATGAAGGACGTGCCCTTTCGCACGCTGTACCTGCACGGCCTGGTCCGCGCCGCGGATGGCGCGAAGATGTCCAAGTCCAAGGGCAATACCGTCGATCCGCTTGGCCTCATCGACAAGTACGGCGCCGATGCGCTGCGCTTCTTCATGGCGGCGATGGAAAGCCAGGGCCGCGACATCAAGATGGACGAGAAGCGGGTCGAGGGGTACCGCAACTTCGCCACCAAGCTGTGGAACGCCAGCCGCTTCTGCCAGTCGAACGGCATCGGCGGATCGACCACGCTGGAGCCGCCGGCGGCGACTCACCCGGTCAACAAGTGGATCATCGGCGAGGCGATCAAGGCGATCCAGTCGGTGGACCTGGCGCTGGGCGAATATCGCTTCGATGCCGCGGCGAACGCGATCTACCAGTTCGTCTGGAGCCAGTTCTGCGACTGGTATCTCGAACTCATCAAGGGCTCGATCGACGAGGAGACGAAGGCGGTCGCCGGATGGGTGCTCGATCAGATCCTGGTCGTCCTTCATCCCTTCATGCCGTTCATCACCGAGGAGCTGTGGCACGCACTCGCACCCCGCGAGCACGACCTGATCGTCGCGCACTGGCCGATGGTCGATGTACGTGCGATCGATCCGGCCGCCGCGCAGGAGATCGACTGGCTGATCCGTCTCGTCAGCGAAGTCCGCTCCAGCCGTACCGAGCTGAACGTGCCGCCGGGCGCGCGGCTGCCCTATGCGGTGGCGGATGCAAACGCCGAGACGCAGGCGCGCCTGACGCGCAACGCAGCGACGATTGCCCGCCTCGCGCGGATCGATCCGGGCGAGGTTTCCGGCGGCACCGCGCAGGTCGTGGTCGACGAAGCCACGTTCCGAATCGCGCTGGGCGACGTTATCGACCTCGCCGCCGAGCGAACGCGTCTGGCCAAGGCGATTGCCGCGGCCGAAAAGGAGCGCGACGGGCTTGCCGGCCGGCTCAACAACCCGAGCTTCGTCGAGCGTGCGAAGCCCGAGGCGGTCGAGAAGGCCCGCGGCGATCATGCCGAGAAGGCGGCTGAGGCGGAGCGGCTGTCGGCGGCGCTGTCGCGTCTGGGGTAGCGCCCGTCGTGCCGGGCTTGTCCCGGCATCCACCGGGCGGCACGACCTCACACGTCGAGGTTTGCGGCACCCTGGACTCCGGCATGGAGCGCCGGGGTGACGGAGCCTTAGTGGCAACGGGGTGCCCGCCGCCGCTGTCCGGCGGCAGGCGGCGGTTCGTCAGGCCTCCTGCCGTTCAACCTTCACCAGCAGCGTGCCTTCGGTGACCTGTCCGCCGGTGACGGCGTTCAGCTCCGCGATGAGGCCATCGAACGGCGCGACGAGGCTGTGCTCCATCTTCATCGCCTCCAGTGTGACGAGCTTTTGGCCCTTCACGACCGCGGCGCCGGCGGCGATTTCCACCGCGATGATGCGGCCGGGCATGGGCGAGAGGATCGCGCCGTCCGCCGCCGCGCCGCCGGTGGCGCCGGTGGCGCGGAAGGGGGCGAGCTCCCACGTCTGGCCGCCTTCGGTGATGAGCACGCTGTCGAGCGGGGCGGGCACCTCCACCTCGGGCGCGTCGGTGAAGTCGATCGCGATCGGCTCCCCGGCGAGGAGGAAGCGGCCTTCGCGGCGCGCGGGCGCGTTGAGGCGGAAGCCGGCGACCGGCACGTCGGGCGCAAGCGCGGCGGCGGCCTCGATCAGCGCTTCCTCGCTGGGCAGCGCGGGCGGCATCAGCGCCTCGCCCTCGCGGGCGATGAGGCCGGTATCGACATTGCCCGCGGCGAACTCGGGGTGGTCGAGCGCCTCGACCAGGAAGCCGGCATTGGTGCGCACCGGCCAGATCACCGCTTCGTCCAGTGCATCGGCCAGCAGCTCGCGCGCCTCGTCCCGCGTCTCGCCATGCGCGATCAGCTTGGCGATCATCGGATCGTAGAAGGGGCTGATCTCGGCGCCTTGCTCGACGCCGGTGTCGACGCGCACGGCATCGCCGAGATCGAGCGCGTCTAGCCGGCCGATCGAGGGGAGGAAGCCCTTCACCGGATCCTCGGCATAGAGGCGTGCCTCCATCGCCCAGCCGGTGATCGATAGCTCGTCCTGGCGGCGCGGCAGCGGTTCTCCACTGGCGACGCGCAGCTGCCATTCGACCAGATCCTGGCCGGTGATCGCTTCCGTCACGGGATGCTCGACCTGGAGGCGGGTGTTCATTTCCATGAACCAGATGCGGTCCGCGCGCAGGCCCTCGCTGGCGTCGGCGATGAACTCGATCGTGCCGGCGCCGACATAATCGACCGCCTGCGCCGCCTTTACTGCCGCGGCGCAGACCGCTTCGCGCGTGGCCGCGTCCATGCCGAGCGCCGGCGCTTCCTCGATCACCTTCTGGTGGCGGCGCTGAAGCGAGCAATCACGTTCGAACAGATGGACGACATTCCCGTGGCCGTCGCCGAACACCTGCACTTCGATGTGGCGCGGGGAGAGGATGTATTTTTCGATCAGCACGCGATCGTCGCCGAAGCTGGCCGCGGCCTCGCGCCGGCAGGAGGCGAGTGCGTCGGCGAACTCTTCCGATTGATCGACGCGGCGCATGCCCTTGCCGCCGCCGCCGGCGACCGCCTTGATCAGCACAGGATAGCCGATCGCATCCGCCTCGCGCTGCAGACGATCGGGGGACTGATCGTCGCCGAGGTAGCCGGGCGTGGTGGGGACGCCGGCTTCCTGCATCAGCTTCTTGGCGGCATCCTTCAGCCCCATGGCGCGAATGCTGGCGGGGCGCGGGCCGACCCAGACGAGGCCGGCGTCGATCACGCTTTGCGCGAAATCGGCATTTTCGCTGAGGAAGCCATAGCCGGGGTGGATCGCCCCCGCGCCGGTTTCGCGGGCAGCGGCGATGATCCGCTCACCGACGAGATAGGATTCGCGTGCGGGCGAGGGGCCGATGTGCACCGCCTCGTCCGCCTCGCGCACGTGCAGCGCCGCGGCATCGGCATCGGAATAGACCGCGATGGTGCGCACGCCGAGCGCGCGGGCGGTGCGGATGATGCGGCAGGCGATCTCGCCGCGGTTGGCGATGAGCAGGGAGCCGATCATGCCGCGACCCCGCGAATGTTGAGGAAGTTGAGACTCTGGCGCGTTTTTTTCCAACAAGCCTCAACATTCGGGGCGGGGGCAGTGATCATAAGACGGAGAATACCTGCGGGGGTGGGACGTAGGACAGCGATCATTGCGCGCAGCCGATGGTGCGCTGTGTCCAGGTGATGTTGTTGATCCGCCAGCGGCCGCCGTCGCGCACCAGATCGACATGGTTGGTGCCGCAATGGCTCGGCTTGCCGTCGACGGTGAAGGTGTAGCTGCCCCAGACCATCGCGATATTCCCGTCGATCTCGATCGCGGGCATGCCGGTGAAGGTTTCGGCGAGCTTCGGGCCGGGCTTGCCGAGCTTGGCGGCGAAGGCGGGCCAGTCACTGGTGGTGACGGCGGTGGTGCCGTCGGCCTTTTCGACGACCGCGGTGGCGCGGCCGTCGGGGCGGACCTCGGCGAGGATCGCGGCGGGATCGTTGGCGGCGAGCGCGTCGAACAGGCGCTGCACGGGGGCGATGACCTGGCCTTCTTCGGACGCAGACGGCGGGAGCGCGGTGCCCTTGGGCAAGGGTGCGACCGGCGTGACTTGCAGGGCGAGGAGGAGGGGGAGGATCATGCGGGAGCTTTCAATTCCAAATCCTCCCCGGAACGGGGAGGGGGACCAGCCGCAGGCTGGTGGAGGGGCTGGTCGGGGGTGACCGCGGCACTGATCGCATCGATTACGTTTGGCAGGTCGGAGAGGATGGCTTTCGCCGGGATGCGAAGGATTCTGACGTTCTCTCGGGCTAGCCAGAGGTCGCGGCGGTGGTCTTTGGCGAGTTTGTTCTGGTGTGAGTGGGCTTCTCCGTCCACCTCGATCGCGAGGCGCGCGGAGGGGCAGTAGAAATCGAGGACATACTGGCCCGCCGGATGCTGCTTGCGGAACTTCACGCCTAGCTGTTGGCGGCGGATGTTCTGCCAGAGGATTATTTCCGGCAGTGTCATCTCCCGTCGCAGACGGCGGGCGTTCGTGACGGTCGTTTGAGGCCCGGTCAGCCTGCGGCCAGCCCCTCCACCAGCCTGCGGCTGGTCCCCCTCCCCGTGCCGGGGAGGATTTTGATCCGTTGCGCCCATCACATCCGGAACACGCCGAACTGCGGGCGTTCGGGGATGGGCGCGTTCAGGCATGCGGCCAGCGCCAGCCCCAGGACGTCGCGGGTCTGGGCGGGGTCGATCACGCCGTCGTCCCACAGGCGAGCGGTGGCGTAATAGGGGTTGCCCTCGTCCTCGTACTTCTGGCGGATCGGGGCCTTGAAGGCGTCCGCCTCCTCCGGCGTCCAGCTGGCGGCGTCGCGGTGGACGGTGGCGAGGACGCTCGCTGCCTGTTCGCCGCCCATCACGCTGATCCGGCTGTTGGGCCAGGTGAACAGGAAGCGCGGGGAATAGGCGCGGCCGCACATGCCGTAGTTGCCGGCGCCGAAGCTGCCGCCGATCAGCACGGTGATCTTGGGCACGCTGGCGGTGGCGACGGCGGTGACGAGCTTTGCGCCGTGCTTTGCTATCCCCTCCGCCTCGTATTTTCCGCCGACCATGAAGCCGGAGATGTTCTGGAGGAACAGGAGCGGGATACGCCGCTGGCAGGCGAGTTCGATGAAGTGCGCGCCCTTGACCGCGCTTTCGCTGAACAGGACGCCGTTATTGGCGAGGATCGCGACCGGCGAACCGTGGATATGCGCGAAGCCGCAGACGAGGCTGGAGCCGTAGAGCGCCTTGAACTCGTGGAACTCGCTGCCGTCGACGAGCCGGGCAATCACTTCGTGCACGTCATAGGGCGCGCGCACGTCCTGCGGCACGATGCCGTAGAGATCCTCCGCGGCGTATTTCGGCGCTTTCGATGGCCGCAGGTTCACGTCCGCCTCGCGTTCCGGCGGCAGCGTTGCGATGATGTCGCGCACGATGGTGAGGGCGTGCTCGTCATTCTCGGCGAGGTGATCGACGACGCCGGACTTGCGCGCGTGGAGATCGCCACCGCCGAGATCCTCGGCGCTGATGACTTCGCCCGTCGCGGCCTGGACGAGCGGCGGGCCGGCGAGGAAGATCGTGCCCTGTTCGCGCACGATCACCGTTTCGTCCGACATGGCGGGGACGTACGCGCCGCCGGCGGTGCAGCTGCCCATCACGCAGGCGATCTGGGGGATGCCCTTGGCCGACATGTTCGCCTGGTTGAAGAAGATGCGGCCGAAGTGATCGCGGTCCGGGAAAACCTCCGCCTGGTGCGGCAAGTTCGCGCCGCCGCTGTCCACGAGGTAGATGCAGGGCAGGCGGTTCGCCTCGGCAATCTCCTGCGCGCGCAGATGCTTCTTCACGGTGAGTGGGTAGTACGTGCCGCCCTTCACCGTCGCGTCGTTGCACACGATCATGCACTGGCGCCCGGAGACGCGGCCGATCGCGGTGATGAGGCCGGCGCCGGGGATATCCTCGCCGTAGACGTCATGCGCGGCGAGCTGGCCGATCTCCAGCAGGGGCGAGCCGGGATCGAGCAGGCGTTCGACGCGCTCGCGGGGGAGGAGCTTGCCGCGCGCGGTGTGGCGTTCGCGGGACTTTTCGTTGCCGCCGAGCGCGGCGCGAGCGACGTCGGCGCGGAGTTGCTCCGCCAGCGCGCGGTTGTGCGCGGCGTTGGCTTGGAAGGTCGCGTCCGTGGAAGAGACCTTGGTGTCGAGGACGGGGGCGGTCATTGCGCCGCGCCTCCGTCATGCTGAACTTGTTTCAGCATCCATCGTGCGACGCGCGGCGTGGACGCCTGCGGAGAGATGGACCCTGAAACGAGTTCAGGGTGACGGCAGTTGTTTGAGATCACGACGCCGCTCCGATCAGTTCGCGGCCGATCAGCATGCGGCGGATTTCGTTGGTGCCGGCGCCGATGTCGAGGAGCTTGGCGTCGCGCAGGAAGCGTTCGACCGGCCAGTCCTTGGTATAGCCCGCGCCGCCCAGCGCCTGCACCGCTTCGCCGGCGACCTTGAAGGCGTTTTCGCTGGCGAGCAGGATCGCGCCGGCGGCATCGAAGCGGGTCGTCTGGCCGCTGTCGCAGGCGCGGGCGACGGCATAAACGTACGCCCGGGCGGAATTGAGCGCGACATACATGTCGGCGACCTTCGCCTGCATCAGCTGGAAGGCGCCGATCGGCTGGCCGAACTGCTTGCGCTCGCGAATGTAGGGCAGCACCACGTCGAGGCAGGCCTGCATCACGCCGAGCTGGATGCCGGCAAGGACGGTGCGCTCGTAATCGAGACCGCTCATCAGCACGCCGACGCCGCCGTTGAGCGGGCCCATGACATTCTCGTCCGGCACTTCGCAATTGTCGAAGACGAGCTCCGCCGTGGGGGAGCCGCGCATGCCCATCTTGTCGATCTTCTGGCCGATCGAGAAGCCGGGCATGTCCTTTTCGATGAGGAAGGTGGTGATGCCGCGGCTGCCCTCGCCCGTCTTGGCGTAGACCACCAAAGTGTCCGCATAAGCGGCGTTGGTGATCCAGAACTTGGTGCCGTTCAGGACATAGCCCGCGCCGGTCTTTTCCGCCTTCAGCTTCATCGAGACGACGTCGCTGCCGGCGCCCGCCTCCGACATGGCGAGGCTGCCGACATGCTCGCCGCTGATCAGCTTGGGGAGGTATTTCGCCTTCTGCTCCGGGGAGGCCCAGCGGCGGATCTGGTTGACGCACAAGTTGGAGTGCGCGCCGTAGCTGAGGCCGATGGAGGCCGACGCGCGGCTCACTTCCTCGCAGGCGATGACATGTTCGAGATAGCCGAGGCCGAGGCCGCCGAACTCTTCCTCGACGGTGATGCCGTGGAGGCCCAGTTCGCCCATGGCGGGCCATAGTTCGTCGCGCGGGAACCAGTCGTCCGCGTCGATCTTCGCGGCGAGCGGGGCGATCTGTTCGTCGGCGAAGCGCCGGGTGGTGTCGCGGATCATTCCCGCGGTTTCACCAAGCGCAAAATCGAGAGTGGACTGCATCGAAACTCCTCTTGCCCCCGACATAAGCGGGGGAAAGAGGTAACGAAAGCAACAATTCCCGTCCGCCGCCCCTTCGTACAGGAGCCGGCGGACGGATACGGCCGATCAGGCCGCCAGGTTGCGCAGCACGTACTGCAGGATGCCGCCGTTCAGGAAGTATTCCAGCTCGTTGACGGTATCGATCCGGCAAAGGGTCTCGAACTTTTCGGTGGTGCCATCCTTGCGAGCGAGCGTGACGGTCACCGTCTGACGCGGGCGCAGGCCGGCGACGTTCTGGATGGTGAACGTCTCGTCGCCAGTCAGCTTCAGCGTCTCGCGAGTCACCCCTTCCGCGAACTGGAGCGGCAGGACACCCATGCCGACCAGGTTCGAACGGTGGATACGCTCGAAGCTCTCCGCGATCACTGCGCGCACGCCGAGCAGGTTGGTGCCCTTCGCTGCCCAGTCACGCGAGGAGCCGGTGCCATATTCCTTGCCGGCAACGACGACCATCGGCGTGCCATCCGCCTTGTGGCGCATCGCGACGTCGTAGATCGGCATCACTTCCTCGCCATAGCGGCTCATGCCGCCTTCGATCCCCGGCACCATCTCGTTCTTGATACGGATGTTGGCGAAGGTGCCACGGACCATGACCTGGTCGTTGCCGCGGCGCGAACCATAGCTGTTGAAGTCCGCCTTCGACACCTGGCGCTCCATCAGCCACTGGCCTGCCGGGCTGTCGGCCTTGATCGAGCCGGCCGGCGAGATGTGGTCGGTGGTGATCGAATCGCCCAGGATCGCCAGCGGCTTCGCCTCGATGATGTCGGTCACCGGCGCCGGGGTCATCTCCATGCCCTCGAAGTACGGCGGGTTGGCGATGTAGGTCGACGCGGCCGGCCAGCTGTAGGTGTCCGAACCGGTGACTTCGATGCCGCGCCACTTGGCGTCGCCCTCATAGACGTTGCCGTAGCGGCTCTGGAACATGCCCGCGTCGATGTTCGCGGTCATCAGCTCCGACACTTCCTGGTTCGAAGGCCAGATGTCCTTGAGGTACACCGGGCCGTTCGTTCCCTCGCCAATCGGGGTCTGGTTCATGTCGGTGGTGACGCTGCCCTTCAGCGCATAAGCGACGACCAGCGGCGGCGAGGCGAGGAAGTTCGCGCGCGCATCCGGCGACACGCGGCCTTCGAAGTTGCGGTTGCCCGACAGGACCGACGCGACGACGAGGTCATTCTCGTTGATCGCGCTGCTGATCGGGCCGGGCAGCGGGCCCGA
Organism: Sphingomonas sp. IC-11; assembly: GCF_021043365.1. Lineage (GTDB taxonomy): Bacteria > Pseudomonadota > Alphaproteobacteria > Sphingomonadales > Sphingomonadaceae > Sphingomonas. Next base: position 401,644 of record NZ_JAJNDU010000001.1, read on the forward strand.
ATTGCCGATGCAGGTCATGCAGCCATAGCCGGTGAGGTTGAACCCCATGGCGTCGAAATCGTCCTGCAGGCCGGCCTTTTCGAGATAGTCGGTGACGACCTGCGAGCCCGGCGACAGCGAGGTCTTGACCCAGGGCTTGGGCTTCAGGCCCAGCGCGCGCGCCTTGCGGGCGACGAGGCCCGCGGCAACCAGCACCGACGGGTTCGACGTGTTGGTGCAGCTGGTGATGGCGGCGATCACGACGTCGCCGTCGCCGATGTCATGGCCACGCTCAGCCACTTCGACGCGCTTCGGCTCGGCCTTGTCATAGACCTTGACGAGATCGCCGTTGAACACCTCGTCCACGCGGTCGAGCGCCACCTTGTCCTGCGGACGCTTGGGCCCGGCGAGCGACGGCACGACGGTGCTCATGTCGAGCTCCAGCGTGTCAGTGAACACCGGATCCGGCGTGTTGGCGTCGCGCCAGAAGCCGTTCGCCTTGGCATAGGCTTCGACCAGCGCGATCGTCTCGGCCGGGCGGGCGGTCAGCTTCATGTAATCGATCGTCTTGTTATCGATCGGGAAGAAGCCGCAGGTTGCGCCATATTCCGGCGCCATGTTGGCGATGGTCGCCCGGTCGGCCAGCGTCATCTGGTCGAGGCCCGGGCCGTAAAATTCGACGAAGCGGCCGACGACGCCCTTGGCGCGCAGCATCTGGGTGACGGTCAGCACCAGGTCGGTGGCGGTGATGCCTTCACGCAGCTGGCCGGTCAGCTTGAAGCCGACGACTTCCGGGATCAGCATCGACACCGGCTGGCCGAGCATCGCTGCCTCCGCCTCGATGCCGCCGACGCCCCAGCCCAGCACGCCCAGGCCGTTCACCATGGTGGTGTGGCTGTCGGTGCCGACGCAGGTATCGGGGTAAGCGATCGCTGCGCCCGAGGTCGCATTCTCGCCGGTTTCATTGGAGGTCCACACCGCCTGCGCGACATATTCCAGGTTCACCTGGTGGCAGATGCCGGTGCCCGGGGGCACGACCTTGAAGTTGTCGAGCGCCTTGGAGCCCCACTTCAGGAACTCATAGCGTTCCGAATTGCGCTGATATTCGAGATCCACATTCTCTTCGAACGCCTTGGGCGTGCCGAATTCGTCGACCATGACCGAGTGGTCGATGACGAGGTGAACGGGAACCTGCGGATTGATCTTTGCCGCGTTGCCGCCAAGCTTGGTGATGGCGTCGCGCATCGCGGCGAGGTCGACCACGCAGGGAACGCCGGTGAAATCCTGCATCAGCACGCGCGCGGGGCGATACTGAATCTCGCGGTCGGAGCGGCGCTCCTTCTGCCAGTCGACGACAGCCTGCACGTCTTCGGGCGTGACGGTCTTGCCGTCCTCGAAGCGCAGCATATTCTCCAGCAGCACTTTCATGGAGAAGGGCAGCCGCGAGATGTCGCCGAACTTCTCCGCCGCGACGTCGAGCGAATAATAATCGTAGCTCTTGCCGCCCGCCTGGAGCGTGCGGCGGGCCTTCAACGTATCCTGGCCGATGGCGGTCATGCGGGTCCTTTCCCCATAGGTTCGGCCCGGCTTGGGCGCGGCGGGGAAGCGGGGGTGGTGAACCCACGCGCGGGCGCGCCCGGACGGGCGATGTGAAGCGTCGCGGGCGGCGATAGCAGCGGCAGGCGGGTGGGGGAAGGTGCCAAGAAGCGCTGTTCGACGAAAAGGCTTGACGAACCCGCTTTTCGCGATCCGTTCGCAAGAAGGGGCTTGCGCGGCGGCGAGATCACGCCGCCGATCGATGCGCCCGCACCCACCCCAGCGTTCAAGATGCCCGATCGTGTGAAGGATAACTTCCCTGCAAACGCAATCACCTGGCGGGGGCGCGGTCATGGCTCCCGTTCACCGCCGGGCGAGATGCCGCCTCAAGCGGCGGCGGGTGCTGGTCGCCCTCGGCCCATCGGGCGCCAGGCGGTTTCCGCGCGGCGGCGCGACAGATAGGTATCGAGACCGATCTGTGCGCCGATCACCATGTACAGGAAAGACTGGAAAGCGATGCCAACGAACGCGCCGCCCAGCAGATAGATGAGATGCGCGTGCTGGAGTGCCCCGGCGAGGCTGCCGGCCCAGGCAAATTCACCCTCCCGGTAGCGACGGCGAAGGACTTCCATGCGGACGATGCCGATGGCGTTGACAAGCAGCCAGATCGCCAGCCCGAAATAGCCCTGCTCACCCAGCACCTCGAAATAGCTCGAATGATAGGCGCGGCTCTTGTCCACGGTGAGGTTGCGCTGAATCGTCCGGTTCGGCCCTTCGCCAGCGACGTGAACGGTGTCGTAGCGGATGCGGTTCTGCAGATAGGCCTCAAAGCCGCCGCCGAACGGGTGATCCTTCACATAGTCCCACGTCCACTTCCACACGGCGATCCGAGTAGAGGCGGATTCGTCGGCCTGATAGGTCTTGATGGTCCCCATCCGCTCGCTGAAGGCGCTTGGCAGGAACGGAATGGCGATGGTGCCGGCGAGGCCGAGTGCTGCGAGGTAGAGCATCTTGCGCTTCACCTCGCGCAGCATCAGCAGCGCGAGCAGGCCGATGCACAGCAGGCCGGTGCGGGCGGAGGTGCCGACCGGGATGAGCAGGCAGGCAAAAGTGAGCGCGGCGCAGAACAGCCAGACGAGCCGTCCGGGCGGATAGATGGTGCCATGACGCGCAAACCAGAGGATGATCGGGATCAGCGAGATCGACACGGCCGAAATGATCGAGCCTTCGTAAAGGCCTGAATTGTTTGCGACCATCAGGTTCAGCTCACCATAGCCGCCGCCCGAGGCCAGCGTCTTGATGCCGCCGACGATGATGATCGAACTGGCCGAGAGCACCACGAACAGGAGCAGCGCCTCGATGCGCAGCTTCGTGCGAAGGGTCAGCGGAAGGAATGCGGCAAAGGCCAGGTTCTTCCACACCCATTCCCATTTGCCGGCTGCCTCGATCGGGAAGTCGGCGGTGCGGGTAGTGATGCCGCAATACAGCAGCAGGAAGAGGATCAACGCCTGACGCGGGGCAAAGCGGGCGTCCTTCTTGTCGTCCACCACCAGCCAGCTCAGCATGGCAAGGCCCGCCGCGATCGCCGAGATCGGCACGCTGTTCAGCAGATAATAAGTGATCCGCTGCGGTGAGACGATGTCGATGTAGATATAGGCAAGCACGAAGATGAACGGCCGGCGAAAGCCGAGGCCGAAAAGTGCCACCAGAAAGCCGATAAAGGCGAGATCACGCACGGGGGCGACGCCCCGGCCGGCCAGGCTTCTCCGCAGCAGGGGCTTCCGAATCGAGATCGTCGCGGCGCAGCAGCAGCCATGCCGCAAGCAGCAGCAGCCCATGGCTGATCCCGAGTGCCAGATTGTCGATCATAGATTTGGGTTCGAAGCTCCCGAAAGCAGCGCCACGCCTAAGCACCGGCAGTTGACGTGCCGTTAAGCGCCGTGATGGCAGCAAGCCGTCATGCGCATCCTCCACGTACTCGATCACGGCCTGCCTTTGCAGAGCGGCTATACGTTCCGCACGCGGGCAATCGTGAAGGCGCAGATCGCGCGTGGATGGGATGTGGCGGCGGTAACCGGCCCCAGGCATCATCACGAGGCACCCGCCAGCGAAATAGTGGACGGGATCACCTTTCTCCGCACGCCGCCGTCGCCGCGCTTGCCGGCGCCGCTTGGTGAATTGGCGGAAGTGGCCGCGTTCGGCCGCCGCATCACCGCAGTGGCGCAGGATTTTCGCCCGGACATCATTCATGCCCATTCGCCCGTGCTGGGCGCGCTCGCAGCCATGCCGGCGGCACGGTGGCTCGGCGTGCCGCTCGTCTATGAAATCCGCGCCTTCTGGGAGGATGCAGCGGTCGGTAACGGCACCGGCACGGAAGGTTCGCTGCGCTATCGCGCGACGCGCGCGCTGGAGAGCTGGGCGGTCAAGCGCGCCGATGCGGTGGCGGTGATCTGCGAGGGATTGAAGAGAGACCTGCTCGCCCGCGGCGTCGAGGAGGAACGGATCATGGTTTCGCCCAACGGCGTCGACATGGCGCTGTTCGGGGATCCGCCGCCGCGCGATTCGGCGCTGGCCGAGTCGCTGGGCCTGGGCGGCGAGGTGATCGGCTTCATCGGCAGCTTCTATGACTACGAAGGGCTCGATGATCTGATCGCGGCCATGCCGGCGCTCGTGGCCCGGCGGGAACAGGCGCAATTGCTGCTGGTCGGCGGCGGGCCGATGGCGGAAGCGCTGCGCCATCAGGCGGCCGCGTCTCCAGTGGCCGATCGCATCCGCTTCGTCGGGCGCGTGCCGCATCAGGAGGTCGAACGCTATTACAGCCTGGTCGACGTTCTCGCCTACCCCCGCAAGAAGATGCGGCTCACCGATCTCGTCACGCCGCTGAAGCCGCTGGAAGCGATGGCGCAGGGGCGACTGGTAGCCGCGTCCGATGTCGGCGGCCATCGCGAGCTGATCCGCGACGGAGAGACCGGCACGCTGTTCGCCGCCGATGATCCGTCGGCGATAGCAGCCTCGCTGGCGACATTGCTGGGCAATCGCGGCGGATGGGATGAACGACGCGTCCGCGCCCGGGCCTTTGTGGAGCGCGAACGTAACTGGTCCTCAAATATTTCCCGGTACGAACCCGTGTACCGGCGGCTGATGGCTGCCGCCGGAAAAGGGTGAGGCATGGGCGCTGAACAACGCGGAATGGAAATGAAGCGGCTGATCTGGCCGTGCATCACGCTTGTCGTCGGCGTGGTCGTAGCTGCTCTGGTCGCCGCTATGCCGCAGGCGACGCTAGATGTGCTGATGTGGCGGCTCGGGCTTCCCTATGTTCTCCCGGCGGCAACGCCGCCGATCGGCGTGACCGGGCGCACCATGCTGGCGATCCTTGTGCTGATCGCGTTCGTTGCCCTGGCGGCAATTGCGCTACGGCGGCGCGGCTACCTGATCGGGGTGCAGCGCAAGCCGGCGCTTGCCAGCCCCGACGCGGCGCTTCGGGTGCCGACGATCCGGCGGGCGGATGCCCATCCGGATGCCGCACCGCGACTGCCGATTCGTGCGGAGGAGGATCTGGGCCCGCCGCTACCGATGGCGACGGTTACGCCCGCGGCGGCTCGCGCTCTGGCTCGCGCCCGCACGGGGGAGCAGACGCTTCCCCGCAACCTCGACCAGCCGCTTGCCGCATTTGACCCGGTTGCCATTCCCGACGTGCCGCGGGATCCCGTGCGCGCCGTCGCACCGCTGGCGCCCCCGCCGCCGATCACGCCCGAGCCGCCCGTGGAGAAGGTCGCACCGCCGCCTGTTCCGTCAGCGATGCAAACCGGGCTTGATGCCGGCGCCGGCGATAACGACGTTGCTGCCATGGAAACACCGCGCCGGGATATGCCAGGCCTGATGGCGGATGCGCCCGAGGAGGAGGCGGAACCGACTGTCGCAACTTCGACTGCTTCGGCGGGGGATGGCGATTCTCTGGCGAGCCTCCTCGACCGGCTAGAGCGCGGGGCTCGCCAGCGCAAGGCGCCGGAACCGCCACCACCGCCCGCACCGCCGGCGCCACCGGAAAGCCTCAGCGATACCTTGTTGATGCTGCGGCGCATGGCGCGGCGCTGATCCGCGAGTGTCGCCGGTCAGGCGCGCTCAACGGTCAACGCCTCGATGCGTGCCTGGCAAAGACCGCCACGTTCGTTTTCCTGTACCACGCTCAAGTCGGCGAGCAATTCGCCCGGTAGCCGCACCTCCAGGCTGCCGATTGTTTCCAGCCAGGCGCTGGCGGCCGCGCCTGCCGGCGTTGCTGTTACGATCAGCGCATGACGATGGCCGCTGAACGTCGCGCTGTGCCAGGGCGTTGATCCTTGCTCTTCCACGGCCAGGTCAAGGCCGTCGCGCGCCGCTGATGCCGCAAGAGCGCGCGCGAGCAACAATGTCGCGCCGGGACCGCGCATCATTCGCTCTCCCGCAACATGGCTTCCACGCGCGCGCAGACCCGCGCCCCCGGCGTCCGTCCGGCACGCAGATCGCGCACAAGGCGCGGATCGTTCACTGCGCGCCGCCCGAACGTCGAGGGCGGTATCCCGGTTTGTCGAAGGTAGCGATCGATCCTGATCAACAGCGACATGGCAAGCTCCCGAGTCTCTTTGTTCGCTGTTTGTTCTCGCAGCTTTTCCAACTTGTCTAGGAAAAATCCTAGACTATGCTTACGCCATGGCGGACACGGTGGGCGACACGCTTGAGCGACTGGCGGCGGCGCAAGGCGTCAGCCTGTCGGAGCTGTCGCGGCTGATCGGGCGGAACCTGGCCTATCTTCAGCAATTCGTCCGGCGCGGTACGCCCCGCCGCTTGGCCGAACGCGATCGCCGGATGCTCGCCAGTTTCCTTGGCGTTGATGAAGCATTGCTCGGCGGGGAGCCGCGCGAGGCGACCTATGCCGTGCCCTATCTATCGGTGGCAGCATCGGCTGGCCGCGGCGTTGCCGTCGGCGATGAGCGTTCGATTCGCCAGGAGGAGTTTACCGCGCAGATGCTGCGCGACGCCGGTGTGGCGGCCGGTCACGTTTCCTTGATCGACGTTGTCGGCGATTCGATGCAGCCGACCATCCTCGCGGGCGACCGGCTGTTGGTGGACCGCGCGGATACCAGGCTGGTGAGTACCGGGATCTTCGTCGTGCGTCGCGAGGACGAATTGCTGGTGAAGCGCGTCAGGCGGGAAGGCGCCGCACTGGTCCTGCTCAGCGATAATGCCGATTACACGCCGATTCGCTGCGAGGCGGGGGAAGCGGCTGTGATCGGGCGGGTGAAGCTGCTGCTGCGCCAACCCTGAGCGCTGCGCTCAGTCCCGGCCCTTCAGCCACAGGAAGACGGCGGTGCCTGACCCGACGGCAAGGCCGGCCAGCAAGCCGATCGAGGGCTGCCCAAGCAGCAGCCCGACGATGGTGCCAACCATCAACGACATGGCGAGCAGGAAACCGCTCGCGGATTTGGAGCGCTGATCGGGATCGGACATGCGGCGGGCCTTTGGCACGGCTCACGCCAAAGCGCTACTGTTGCCGCGTTAACCCTTGCCGTTCACCGGGTGATGGTTGTTCCGTTCTAGTGAGGCCGCGACAACGACATCGCAGGCCGTTCTTGCCCCATTTCTACCTCGCTGACCGCCATATGGTGGCCGATGCGTCTTCATTGATGCGCTCCTTTGGCGCCTATGCCGCGGACGAAGCCGCCCTCCGCGCAGAGCGCAGCCGATCGGTCGGCAATGTCGTTCACTTCTGCCGCTGGCGGCAGGTGGAGCGGCTGGTGCGGCTGCTTGAGACGGATAAGCCCGTCGGCACGGTGCATTGAGGGCAAGCGGCATTGCCGCTGGCCGTGCAAGGGCTTAGGGCGGCTGGAATGTACGGGCGGGGCGGGCCGATCGGCGCGGCAGGTCTGATCGCGTTCCTCGCCGCGCAGCCCGTTGCGGCGCAACAAACCGTCATGCCCGATGCGGAACCGGCGCTGGATCCCACCGCGCCGCTTGCCGACATGCCGGACATCGGCGTTGCCTGGCCGGAACTCACACCCGAGCCATCGGGCACCGAACAGGCGCGCGCCGCAACGCTCGGGGAGACGCGCTATGGCTGGCGTATCGAGGGGCTGGACACGGCCGGCACACCCCTGCTGCGTGAGCGGTTTTCGGCGCTTTCGGTGCTGGACCAGAATGATGCCGAGCCGGCCAACGCGGCGCAGATCGATCGACGCGCGCGCGAGGATGCCGCGCTGCTGGTCACGCTCCTGCGGGCCGAGGGCTATTATGATGCCGAGGTCGAGCCGCGCCTCGAAACGGTCGAGGGGCGGCCGATGGTGGTTCTCAGCGCCAGTACCGGCGCGATCTACCGCCTGAAGGACGTGACCATCGCCGGCGTCGAAGCGGCAGGGGACAAGGCCGCGGCGCTGCGCGATGCCTTTGGCGTGAAGGCACAGGATCCGGTGAACGCCGACAAGATCGCAGCCGGCGAGACGCAGCTGCGCGTGGAGGTCGGCGAACAGGGTTTCCCCTTTGCCACTATCGGCGACCCGGTTGTGACGATCGACCGCGAGGCGCGGACTGCGACGCTCGATGTGAATGTCGATCCGGGCACACCGCGCGTCTTCGGTCGGATTCGCACCAACCCGAACAATCGGGTATTCGGGGCGGATCATGTGCAGGAGATCGCCCGGTTTTCGCCCGGGCGGCCCTATTATGAGCCGGCGCTTGCCGATCTGCGCCGCGCGCTGGTGCAGACCGGGCTGGTGTCCGTCGCCGAGGTGAAGCCGGTACCCGGCGCCACGCCGGAAACCGTGGACATCGACGTCCGGCTGGAGCCCGCGCCACCGCGCACCATTGCCGGCGAACTCGGTTATGGCACGGGCGAGGGCGCACGCGTGGAGGCGAGCTGGACCCACCGCAACCTGTTCCCGCCGGAAGGAGCGCTCACGATCCGCACGGTGCTCGGCACTCAGGAACAGCTGGGCGCGGTGACATTCCGCCGCAACAACTTCCATGCACGAGACCGCGTGTTGACCGCGCAGATCGCCGCCGCGCACACCAACCGCGATGCCTACGAAGCAAACACCTTCTCGCTTTCCGGTAGTTTGGAACGGCAGACCAACATCTTCTTCCAGAAGACGTGGACCTGGTCTCTTGGCGCGGAACTCGTCGCCACAGATGAGCGGGACGTTATCGTTTCCACTGGCGAGCCGCGGCGGCGGACGTTCTTCATCGCCGCGGTTCCCACCAGCCTGACTTATGATGGCTCCGACGACCTGCTGAACCCATCACGAGGCTTCCGCCTGGGCGGGCGGTTCAGCCCGGAGTTTTCGCTTCAGGGCGCAGCCTTCGGCTATGCCCGCACGCAACTGGATGCCAGCGCTTATACGCCGATCGCCGATGGCGTGGTGCTTGCCGGTCGCCTCCGGATCGGGACGATCCTGGGGGCGCCCCGCGATGCCATCGCGCCATCGCGCCGCTTCTACGCTGGAGGCGGTGCCTCGGTTCGCGGCTATGGTTACCAGTCAATCGGACCCCGCGATCCGAACAATGATCCGATCGGCGGGCGAAGCCTGGCGGAGTTCGCCGTCGAGGGCCGCATCAAGGCGTTCGGCAATTTCGGGGTCGTGCCGTTCTTTGACGCCGGCAACATTTACACCGCTGGATTTCCGGACTTTTCCGGGCTGCGCTACGGCGCGGGCGTTGGCGTGCGCTATTACAGCAACTTCGGCCCGATCCGGGTCGACGTGGGCACGCCGCTGAACCCGCAGCGAGGCGATTCGCGTCTGGCCGTCTATGTCTCGTTGGGACAGGCGTTCTGATGCGGTGGTGGCGGTGGGCCGCCGCAGCGGTGGCGGCGCTGGTCGCAGTCCTGGCCGCCACTTTGTGGATCATCGACACTGATGTCGGCCATCGCTGGGTTGCGCAGCGGATCAATTCGGCTCGCCCCGAAAATGGCTTGCGCTTCACCGTGGGGCGCATTGACGGTTCGCTGTACGGGGCCGCGGTGCTGCGTGATGTGCGGGTGCACGATCCCGAGGGGCTGGTGTTCGCTGCGCCGCGGGCAGAGCTGGACTGGCGCCCCTTTGCCTGGCTTTCTAACCGGCTCGACATCCGGTCGCTGCGCGTTCCGGTGGCCATGCTGGCCAAATTGCCGCGCGCCCGCCCGACCGGGCGCGCTGCACCCATTCTGCCGGATTTTGACATCACCATTGGTCGGCTGGCGGTGGAGCGGCTGGTTGTCGCGCCGGCGGTGACCGGCGTGCTGCGCAACGGTCGGCTGATGGGGCGGGCCAACATTCGCGACGGTCGTGCCTTGGTCGCGATCGATGCGGTGGTGGAAGGTAGCGACGAACTGCGGCTGGCGATTGACGCCGCGCCAGATCGCAATCGCTTTGACATCGATATGCGCGCCCGCGGCGCCGCGAACGGTGTGCTTGCCCGGCTGACCGGCATCCGTCGATCCCTGGTTGCCGACGTGAACGGCGAGGGTCGTTGGGCGGCTTGGCACGGGCGCGCCGTTGCCGAGGCAGGCGGCGTGCGCGTTATCGATCTTAAACTGAACAACCGCGCCGGCGCCTATACCCTGTTCGGCAGCTTCGTCCCCGCAAGCCTGACCAAGGGGAAGGTGCAGCGATTAACCAGCCCACGTGTGCTGGCGAACGGTGCAGCGACGTTCACCAATCGACGCCTGGACGGAACGCTCTCCCTCCGCTCCTCCGCGCTGGCGGTGGAGGCGAGCGGCACGGCGGATCTAGCGTCCAATGCTTGGCGCAACCTTCGCCTGCGGGCGCGGCTGCTGCGGCCCGCCGCACTGTTCCCCAATATGAGCGGACGCGACGTGGAGCTTCGCGCCGTGCTGGATGGACCGTTTGCGACGGCGGCGTTCGACTATCGCATCACCGCCCCGCGCTTCGCTTTTGACGACACGGGGTTCGAAGGGGCGCGGGTGGCAGGCAAGGGCCGGCTGTCCAAATCGCCAGTCCTGCTACCCGCCCGCTTTACCGCCCAACGTGTGACCGGGGTGGGCGACGTGGCCGGTGGCATCCTGCGCAACCTGTCGGTGGATGGCGTGCTTCGCGTTACCTCCACGATGGTGACCGGCGATGACCTTCGCCTCCGCTCGGACAAGCTGTCGGGGCGGATCAGCCTGGTGCTGGACTTGCGCAATGGCGAATATCAGGTCGGGTTGAACGGGGCATTGGGGCGCTACCTGATCCCCGGCCTCGGCGTGGTCGATGTCAGTTCACAGCTGAGAGTCGTGCCTGGGGCGGGCGGGCGTGGCACCAGGGTAATCGGCACCGGGACCGCGCAGATGGTGCGCCTGGACAATGGATTTTTCCGCAGTCTTGCCGGCGGGTTGCCGCGGATCGCGACGGCACTGGAGCGCACGCCCGACGGGATCCTTCACTTCCGCAATCTTGTGCTGACCGGCCCGTCGATACGGCTGACGGGCGATGGCTATCGCCGCCGGGACGGCACCTTTGTGTTTGCCGGAGCGGGACGCCAGTCAACCTACGGTCCGGTAACCCTGCGCCTCGATGGAAAGATCGACCGGCCAAAGCTGGACCTCGTCTTCCAGCGGCCGAATGAAGCGCTGGGGCTGCGCGACGTGCGCCTCCGGCTGGACCCAAACCCGCGCGGTTTTGCGTTCACGGCTGTCGGCGGTTCACGGCTGGGTCCGTTCGAAGGGGAAGGCGACATCCTGCTCCCGCACGGCGCGGATGCCCAGGTCGCCGTGCGCAGCCTTGCTGTCAGCGGCACGCGGGCGACGGGCGCAATCGACATCACGGATGATGGCTTCGACGGCCGACTGGCGGTGGCTGGCGGCGGCATTGACGGCGAGGTTTTGTTGCGGCCGACGGGTACGGCGCAGCGGATCCAAGCGCATCTGGCCCTGCGCGCCGCCCGCCTGGCGGGTGAGGCGACTGTGCGGCAGGGACGGCTTGAACTGGTGGCGATGCTTGATGCCGCCGGCACCGACGTTGAGGCGACGTTCAATGGCACGGGCCTTCGCCGAGGCGCGCTGAGCATTGCCCGAGTGGCAGCCAACGCAAAGCTGCATGACGGCGCCGGGCAGATCCGTGCCGCGGCAGCAGGATCAAGGGGGCGCGCTTTCGATATTCAGAGCGTGATCGATGTTGCTCCCGATCGCTACAGCATCATCGCGCAAGGAACGGTAGACCGCCGGCCGTTGCGGCTGGAGAGCCCGGCTCTGCTGACGCGGGACGGCGACGGCTGGCGGCTCGCCCCCACGCGACTGACCTTCGCGGGCGGCGAGGGGAGCGTATCCGGCCGGTTCGCTCCCGATGGAAATGCGATCGAGGCGACGCTGGCGAAGATGCCGTTGGCGGTCCTCGACATCGGCTATCCCGGCCTTGGTCTTGGCGGAAGCGCATCCGGCAAGCTCAGTTATGCAAGCAACAGGGGCGGCGCGCCGACGGGACGCATCGACATGACGGTGCGCGGCCTCACGCGATCCGGCCTTCTCGCGTCCTCCGACCCCATCGACATGGGTGTGGCCGGCGTGCTGACGGCAGATCGCGCGGGGTTGCGCGCTGTCGCCGCGGCTGGTGGCAAGACGATCGGCCGGGCCCAAGCGTTGCTCCGCTTCGGGGAAGGGGATTGGGTCACTCGGTTGAGCCGTGCGCAGCTGTTTGCGCAACTGCGCTACAGCGGGCCGGCGGATACCCTCTGGCGGCTGAGCCGGGTCGAGTTGTTCGAGCTCTCGGGACCCGTAGCGCTTGCCGCGGACGTTCGGGGCACCCTGCTCGATCCGGTGATTCGCGGATCGGTGAAGGCAATCGGGGCACGGATCGAAAGTGCAACCACCGGCACGGTTCTCAGGAATATCGAAGCGGACGGGCGCTTCGCTGGTTCGCGCCTCGCTGTTGACCGGTTCACCGCGTCGGCAGGGCGCGAAGGTAAGGTATCGGGCGCCGGTTGGTTCGACTTTGCGGCACGCGGCGGGATCGGACTCGATCTCAACCTGAATGCCGAGCGGGCAGTGATGATCAACCGCGATGACATTGCGGCGACGGTAACGGGGCCGCTGCGCTTCCAATCGAACGGGCAGGGCGGAACGATATCTGGGACGGTGCGGCTCAACCGCAGTCGCTACCGGCTGGGCCAGGCAACGGCGGCGAGCGCAGTCCCGCAAATCACGGTGCGCGAGATCAACCAACCCGATGGCACGGACGACATGGCGGCGCGTCGTGCGCCCTGGCAGCTGGACATAAAGGCCCGGGCCGCGGAACAGCTTCTCGTCACCGGCCTTGGCCTGACCAGCGAGTGGTCGGCAGACGTCACCATTGGCGGCACGCCGGACAATCCCGCCATCAATGGTCGTGCTGACCTGATCAGGGGCGATTATGAGTTCGCCGGTCGCGAGTTCGAGCTGGAACGCGGAGTCATTCGATTCGCGGGTGAGGTGCCGGCCAATCCGGCGCTCGACATCGAGGCCAATGCCGACAGCACCGGGCTGAAGGCGTCGATCCGCGTCAGCGGGGTGGCGTTGAAGCCGGAAATCACCTTTGCCAGCACGCCGGCACTTCCGCAGGACGAACTGCTGTCCCGATTGTTGTTCGGGACCTCCATCACCAATCTGTCCGCTCCCGAAGCGCTGCAGCTTGCTGCGGCTGTCGCGGCATTGCAGGATGGTTCCGGCGGGTTGAACCCGATCAATGCGGTGCGCCGCGCCGCGGGGCTCGACCGTCTGCGTATCCTCCCGGCCGATCCGCAGACCGGCCAGGGCACGTCGGTAGCGGCCGGCAAATATGTGTCGCGCCGTCTCTATGCCGAGATCGTGACGGACGGGCAGGGTTATTCAGCAACCAGGGTGGAATTCCAGGTCACGAGGTGGTTGTCCCTGCTGTCGAGCATCTCGACCTTGGGACGCCAAAGCGCCAACTTACGAATTTCGCGAGATTATTGATCAGCGATGGCCACCGAGGGCAGGTTTCAACGCCGCTACGGAACACCGGCGTTGCACGCACATTGCTTCGCTTGCCGGGACATGCCAATCAAGCCGCCGCCGTCACCAACTCCTCGAGGCTCCATGCTCCTGCGCCCGGCGTTCTTACTTGCGATTACCATGCTGTTCTCTGCTTGCGCCGAGAAGGGGGCCGGCCCGGTCCTGTCGTCGGGTGAGCGGTATGTCTCCTCGGCATCGGCAGTCAGCGACTACCGCCTTGGCGTCGGCGACCGGGTGAAGGTCACCGTCTACAACGAACCCAATCTCACCGGAGAGTTTTGGGTGAATCCGGACGGGACAATTTCATTGCCGCTGATCGGCAACGTACCGGCCAACAATCGTCCCGTGGGGGAGATTGCGGCGGATGCGCGGGCGCGATTCGCGGATGGTTATCTGCGTGATCCGAAGGTGGCCATGGAAGTGGTGGTCTTCCGACCGTTCTACATCCTGGGTGAGGTTTCGACACCCGGGCAGTACCCCTATGTTAATGGCCTGACCGCGATGAACGCGGTGGCGCTGGCCAAGGGGTTCACGCCGCGCGCCAATCGCGACGTGATCCGCATCCGGCGGCAGGGGGAAACCGAAGAGGTCAACTACCGGCTCACGCCCGAGCTGATCATTTATCCCGGTGATACCATCCGGATCGGCGAGCGGTTCTTCTAAGGCCTGGCCTGGGGGTGTCGACGCGGGGCAACCAGATTCTTGCGCGGGGACGCCCCGCGCTGGCGTTCGCGGCAGTGGTGGCCAGCGGCGTCCCAGGCGTCGCGTGCGCGCAGGACGGGCTGATCGTGCAGCCATCGATCCCGCAAGGTTTCGATCGTGACCGCAACGTCAGCGTCCAGGCGCGGCCGCGGCCTTCCTATACGCCCACGGGTATTCACGTCGGCGGGCTGATGTTCTTTCCCCAGCTGGAAACCAGTGCGGGCGTGACCAGCAACGCTTACCTGACGCAGCAAAATGAAGTGGAGGCGCCTTACGCCTCATTGGAACCATCACTGCGTGTTGCATCGATTTGGTCGCGGCATTCGCTCCAACTCAATGCCTCCGCGCTGCTGCGCAACTATATCGGTGAGAGCCGGCGTAACGAGCGACAGTGGAATCTCGGGGCACGCAGCGAGGTGGAGCTGGGCCGGGCCCTGACTGTCACCGGCGAAGCAAGTGCGTCGCAGAGCTTCGAGAACCAGTTCTCCGGGGAAGTCGCCTCGAACGTGGCCGCACTGTCGCGATTCCGGCGTGATTTCGTGTCCTTGCGTGGCGAATATACCAGCGGCCGCGTGCGCACCTTCCTGTTGGCTGACTATGCCGACTTCCGCTTTGCGCCTGTCAGGCTCAACGATGGCGCGTTCCGGAGCCAGGAAAACCGCAACCGGAACGTCACCCGGATCACCGGTCAGTTCGAATATGCCCGCACCCCTAGCGTCTCGCTGTTCGGGCAACTGGGTTATACAGGGACGACGTTCGACGGCCGCATTGCTGACGCCGGTGCGCTCAATTCGGACGCGGCCCGGGCGATCGGCGGCCTCAACGTTGATCTTGCCGGTCGTGCGCGCGGCACGATCAGCCTGGGTTACAGCATCCGCGATTATCGTCGATCCGGTTTCGACACCGTCGGCGGGTTGATCGCGGAAGCGCGGGTGGAGCTGTTCCCGACGGAGCGGTTCACCATCACCGCGGGCGCCCGGCGCACAGTCGAGGATGCGACGTTCGGCAATTTGACGCCCCGGCCGTTCTGGGACAATCGGATCTCGCTGGGCGGCGACTATGAGCTCCTCAACAATCTGATCTTGTCCGCGGAGGGCCAATATGCCCTGCAGACATATATCAGCGAAGACCGCAAGAATTCGACTTATCGGCTCGCTACGCGCGCCCGCTATCTGATTTCCCGTCGCATGACCCTGGAGGGCTCAGTGAGCTACTCGGATCGGGATTCGCGCGGAGTTCAGGCCGGCAATGATGCCGGAGAGGGACGGCTCGAGGCGGGTCTCACCTATCACATGTAACAACCCTTCGAGCCGCACCGGCTCAAGACCGAGGCCAGACGAGCATGGAAGTCAGACACGAAGCCGACGAATATGAGGCGCGGCTGGCAGACGTCATCAGTGTCGTTCGTGATACGATCCGCCGTCGCTGGAAGATCATGGCGGCTGTCACGGCCGCGGTGTTTCTTGCCGGTGTGGTGGCCGTGTCGTTCATGACGCCAAAATATACCTCCACTGCGAAGGTACGCCTCGATCCCTCGCGCAATCCTTTGGCGAACAACTCCCAGGCAACCCGTGCGGAGTTGACGCCCGAGGCGATCGAGACGGAAGTGACGGCAATCCGCTCGCTCGATCTCGCGCGCTCGATCGTGCGTGCTCATGGCCTGGCGAACGATCCGGAGTTCGCCGAGGAGATCAGCGGCAATTCCGCGAACATCGGCACCACCGAGGCTCGTGAGAATGCCCTGGCCGCTGCGGTGCTGTCGCACCTGAAGGTTGACCGTGAGAAGCTGACTTATGTCTTGAATGTTCGCTTCACGTCCACGGACTCGCTAAAGGCAGCGAAGCTCGCGAACGCCTTCGCGGACGGCTATATTGAGAGCCGCACCACCAACAAGGTCGGCACGGCTGAGCGGCAGAGCCAGTGGTTCCAGCAGCGTCTGGAAGAGCTGGGCAAGCAGGCCAGCGAGGCGGAGGCCCGCGCGGCCGACTACCGCGCCCGGGCCGGCATCGTCGAAAGCAGCGTCGCGAACAGCACAGTTGGCACCATCAACGACCAGCAGGTGGCGCCGCTCGCCAGCAGTCTAGCGACCGCGGAATCGGACGCGGCTGCCGCTCGGTCCAACCTGGCGGCGGCGCGTGCGCAGGTCGCTCGCGGCGGTCTCGACGCGGTGTCCGAAGTGCTCGGATCGGCGGTCATCGCTGACCTGCGCCGTCAGCGCGCCGAGGTGCTGCGCAGCCGTGGCGAAGTCGAGGCACGCTATGGCGAGCGTCACCCGGAGAGCATCCGCGTGCGCGATCAGCTCGCGTCGCTCGATGCTCAAATCCAGGCAGAGGCGCGGCGTGTGGTGGGTGCCCTGCAGGCGACCGCATCAGCTGCGGAAGCGCGCGCTGACAGCCTGCGCCGATCCTTGGGCCAGCTGGAAAGCGAGCGTGAGCGCAGCGCGCGTGATTCCGTAACCGCGGCAAGCCTTGAGCGTGAAGCGGCCGCCAAGCGCGCGTTGTACGACAAGATGTCGCAGATGTCGCTCGAGAGCGCCCAGGCAGCGCGCCTGTCCATCGCTCAGGCCGAGGTGATCGACCGAGCGGAGCCGCAGCCGCAGCCAACCTCGCCCAACAAGCCGCTGCTCTACGCGTTGTCGTTGCTGGTGGCGTTGGCCGCAGGCGCGGGGACCATCGCTGTCATGGAGATGACCAGCGGCGGGTTCCGCTCGGTGGAAGAGGTGCAGGATCAACTCGGCATCCCTGTACTCGCGGTGGTGCCAAAGGTCGGCAAGGGCCAGAACCCGGCCGACCTGATGCTGGAGCGGCCCACGTCCATGTTCGCCGAATCCTATCGGATTGCGCGTGCAGCGGTGCTCGGGGTGAAGGGAACGCGTTCGCCGAAGGTAATCGCCATCACGTCCTCGCTGCCGGCGGAGGGCAAGACGACCTCTGCCGTGGCCTTTGCGCGTACCCTGGCCACCGCGGGCGCGAAGACGCTGCTGATCGAGTGCGACGTTCGTCGCGCCGCGGTGCGCCAGATCGTGCGCACCCCGGTTCCGGCTGTCGGCCTCGTGGAGGTGTTGCACGGTGAGGCGAGCGTCGACGAAGCAATTCACCCCGGCGACGTTCCAAATCTCGACCAGGTTCTCGTCCTTAGCCCCTTCTTCTCAGCTGAGAATCTGTTCGGTGAAGGCCGCATGGAGCAGCTGCTCGGCACGCTTCGCGAGCGCTACGATCACATCGTGCTCGATCTGCCGCCGCTGATGGGTCTGGCCGACGGCCGTTTCCTGGCGGTGCTGGCGGATGCCACTACGCTGGTCATCAAGTGGAACAGCACGCCGGTAGCGGCCGCGATCTCCTCGCTGAACTGGTTGCGCAGCGACGGCAGCAATCCGGTTGGCGCCCTCTACACGCAGGTAGATCCCTCAGCGCAGGCTGTGGGCGGCCTGTATTATTACTCCAAGCAATATTCCGATTACTATCAGGCGAACTGAGCACCGCCGCTCGCATGCCTGCGCCGGAGCCAGCGTTCCGGCCAGGCGGCGAGTGCTGGTGCTGAGAAGCGCATCTGCTTCACGTCGATCAACGAAACATCGCCCGCCGTGGACAGCGTGTGGCAGCCGTCGGTGAACGGCGCAGCGGCCGCGGGGGCGGTGAGCATGCCCACGAACGTCGTGGCCGTACGCGCCGCAGTCAGCCGATCGAACCGGAGCAAACGCAGGCCAGTGCCGTAGCTGCCGCTGCACCGCTGAACGGGCAAATGCACCATACCGTCGATAATCATCGGCGTTCCACCGGGACGAAGGCCTTCCGCATCGACCAGGACCGGATTGGCGGGATGGGGATGCCACGGCCCGGAAAGCCTTTCCGCATAAGCTGCGCACAGGCTAGTTAATCGTCCGGCTGGCGGATTGGCGGGCGCGTAGAATAGCCACCAGAACCCCTCATACCGGATCAGCGATGCGTCGAGCGGCACATGATCCAGCACGATTTGCTGCACACGCTCCCAGCCGAATGGAAAGTTCGTCGCGCGATAGAGCCACAAGGTTCCCGACTCATGCGCTTCCGGCAGCATCCAGGTGTCGCCCTCCGCCTCGAAGACAAAGGGGTAGGAGAGGTGCCAGGGTTCCCGCAGCACCACCTGCTGATCGACAAAGGTGAGGGTTCGATCCAGCACCGCCACTTCGATATGGCCGATGCCCGATCGATAGCTGAAGCTCTCCATGAAGACATGGAGGCGATCGTTCCGCCACAATCCGAACGGGTCGGCCAGGTAATGCAGGCTTGAGCGGTTCGGTATCCAGGTGATCGGGACATGATCCAGCGTGCCCGCCCGGGCGATGCTGCTGGCATCGGCGCCGACCACCCCGCAGCGCCAGAAGTCCTTAACCAACTGCATCAAGAATATCCTGCGCTTGCTTGGAGTTCGCGCCGCTGGCGCCAACCTCGCTCGGCCGGGCGCCCGGTCGATCACACCGCACATTGCCACCGCCGCGCTTGCGATAGCATCATCGCTCGCGTACCCAACGGGAGCTTAGTCGGCCTGGGATATGTGTCGAGGGCGTTGATCACAATCTGGGTGCCTCGGGCGCCGGTCGGGGGCAGAAGTACGGTCGGTGTCGAGCAGGCAACCATCTCAATTCACGGTGCTCGCGATCGCTTCAGGTGGCGGGCATTGGGAAGAACTGATGCTGCTCCGGCCCGCATTAACCGAGGGGCGGGTCGTTTTTGCCACGACCAACCGGGAGCTTGCCGTTCGAGATGGGCTCGACCGGGTGCACCTGTTGCCTGATGCCAACCGCGATGAGCCGATGCGTGCCATGTCCTCGATGATCGCGTCGGCGCGGCTGGTATGGCGCCTGCGACCTAACGTCGTCGTCACGACGGGTGCCCTGCCAGGCCTGTTCTGCTTGGTGTTCGCCCGGCTGATCGGGGCACGAACGGTGTGGATCGACAGCATCGCAGCGTCCGATCGCCCGTCGCTCAGCGGGGCGTTCGCTCGTCCCTTCGCCACGCGGTGGTACACGCAATGGCAGCATCTTCAGTCCCCCGCGCGTGATTACGAGGGCGCGCTCCTGTGATCCTGGTCACGGTCGGGACGCAACTGCCGTTCGATCGCTTCGTCCGGATCATGGACGCGCTGGCGCCATCGTTGGACGAGGAAGTCTTCGCGCAGATCGGGCGCGGCCATTATCGGCCGGTGAACATGCGATCGCAGCAGGTGATCGGTCCGATCGAATTCGAACGGCTGGTTCAACAATGCTCGCGCATCGTTTCCCACGCCGGGATCGGGACGATCGTGACCGCGCAAAAGCACCGAAAGCCCTTGATCCTGTTTCCGCGCCTGGGCGTGTTGGACGAACATCGCAACGATCATCAACTTGCGACCGTACGCGCGCTGCGTGGACGACCGGGTATTCACTGCGCCTGTGACGAAGGAGAACTGGCCGCTCTCGTCGCTGGGCCGCTCCCGGTGCCGGAGCCGGTGAGCGAGCTTCCCGAGCGCGACCGCTTGCGCCGCGCCGTTGCGACGTTCATCGGCGAACAGCACCGCTTGTTCGACGCAAAGGGCTCACGTCTTGTCTGACGCCGTTCGACCGCCAGATCACGCCGCGCCGATGCTGGCACGCCGGCGGCGAAAGCCGCTGAACGCGCGCACCGCAGAGGGCCATGGCGGGACGGAATGGTTGGCCTCCGCCGGGTTCGCGGCGCTGCTTGCTCTGACGATCCTTGGTCCCTCGATGACCAGCGAAAACTACGGGTTGCAGAGCCAGATCCGTATGGCCGGGTATCTGCTGATCTCGCTGATGTCGCTCGTGGCGCTGGAGCCATGGCGCCGACCGGAACGACTGCTGGTGGTTCCGTGGCCGCTGCTGGTCGGGCTGGGCTGGTGCTGGTTGAGCCTTGCCTGGGCCATCGAGCCGGCAGTCGGACTGCGGCGGCTGGTGCTCACGTCGTTGGTGCTGTGGTCCACCTTTGCACTGGTGCGAAGGCTTGATCTCGAGCGATCGGTGCTGCTGGTTCGCGGCATATTTGTCATTACGCTGGTTGCCAATTTCGTGGTTGCGCTCACCAGCCCCGCCGTCGGCATCCATCCGGTGAATCCCGGCGGCTTTGAAAGCGATCTCAGCGGCGACTGGCGCGGGATCATGATCCAGAAGAATTACGCCGGCCTCACCTGCGCGATGACGATCCTGCTGTTCGCCTTTCATGCGGAGCGGGTTCATGTGGCGTTGAGAGTAGCCGTGATCATCGCCAGCGCGGTGTTTCTCTATCTGTCGGACTCCCAGACGTCGCAGATCATGGTTGTGGTGAGCCTGATCATCGGCGCGCTGTTCACCTGGCTCGCCCAGACAAAGGGGCGGGAGCGTCTTGCACCCGCTGGGCTCGCCTGGGTGCTTCTCGCGATCCCGGCCATTCTGTTCGTGAGCATGGCGATCAACAATGCGCCCTACCTGGAAATGCTGGCTGATCCGGCGGGTTTCACAGGCAGGACCCAGATCTGGACCGCTTTGATCCGCTTCTACGCCGATTATCCGCTGTTCGGCGCCGGTTACGGCTCCTTTTGGGATCTCGGGCCGACGGGGCCGATCTTCCAATATGGCAAGGGTTGGGTGACGGAGATCAGCCAGGGCCATAACGGCTATCTCGATCTGCTCGTCCAAATCGGTCTGCCCGGCACGTTGCTGGTGCTCTTCGCCACGTTGGTTTGGCCAACCCAGCGCCTGCTCCGCGGGGGCGATCACCCCGTACGGCCGCTTGCCGCCGCCGCGTTCATCTTCTGCTTGGGGCACAACCTCACCGAATCCATGCTCTTCGACCGCGACTCGCTGAGCCAGGTATTCCTGCTGATCGCGCTCGCCTGGCTGTGGATGGCGACGGCAAGCGACGTGGCTGGCATGCGTGCGCCGCGGGTGACGATGCCGCTGGCCGGGCGACGCTGAGCGGACCGCCGAGCGGGAGCGCCTGGGATGCGGCATATGCTGGTGCTGGGCGGCTCGCATGCCCATTGGGGCGGGCTGGAATCCTATTGCGCGCGGGCGACGGAGGCGGTGAATGCCGCCGACGCTGGCTGGACCGCCGAGTGGCAGACGACGGACACCGCCTATTTGACCGCAGGTCAGCTTCCCCGGGCGGCCGGTCGGCTTGGGGTGCTACCGCGGACAAAGGTCGATCTCGTGTGGCTGCAGTGGAGTGCGATCGCTGATCTCGCCTTTCTTTGGCAGGCGCGCGCACTCGGCCTGCCGGTGATGGTCACGCCGCATCTTGGCGCCAATGCCAGGTTGCAGCGGGTGCCCATGCTGCGGCGTACCTGCGTTTCCCTGCTGCGGGCGGCAGATCGTCTGGCGCTGTTGTTTGCCGGGCAGGAGGAAGAGATTGCCCTTCCTCCGGGGGTGCCGCGATCGCTGGTGCGCTCGTTCCTGCCGCCCGCCTGCCTCGCATCACCGCTGCCCGCCCGCAGCGGCACGGTGCTTCGGCTGGTTCACGCCGGTCGTCTGTCGGAAGGGAAGGGGACGTTCCGCACGGTCGCGTTGTGCGCGGCGCTGCGCGACCGGGGGATGCCAGTATCGGCGAAGATCATCGGCCGCTCCGACCCGCGCACCATGGTCGATCTGCGCGCAGCCATCACGGCGGCGCAGCTCGAAGACACCGTCGAACTGATCGAATGGGTCGACGAAGCCGACCTCATCCGCCTTTTGAGCGAAGCCGACGTTCTTGCTCACCTCTCCACGCTCGACAGCTTCCCGCTAATCGTCCTCGAGGCGCTGGCGATGGGCGTTGTGCCAGTGGTCGGTGACATGGCTGGCGCGCGATCGATGGTGGCGCTGTACGGGGGGCATGTCGCTGAGGGGAGTACGGCCGAAAACGCCGCTTCCTGGCTGGCGGCGAGGTCGTTCGATTCACTTCGGCAGGGCGGCGTTGCGTCGGCGGGCTCCGTGCGGGCGGACTATGGCTGGCAGGTATGCGCTGAACAGGTGATTTCGGCGGCCGAGGAGACCCTGGCGAGCCGCAATCGGCGAAGCTGCTGATGGCAACGGTACGCCGGATCTTGATGATCGCACCGCATTTCGAGGAATATGCGCTCCGCCTCTCTGCGGCGTTGGCGGAGCACGCCGAAGTGTCACTGGTTCTCGATACATCAGTCCTAGATGCGGAGTTCGCCGGCAGAACCATGCCGTTGCACCCGCGGCTGAGCATCAGCCACAGTCGTTTCGCATCGCTGGCGGAGCTGGCGCGCCTGCTCGTGCATATCCGTCGCTTTCGCCCCGATGTGCTGCACTGGCAGGAGCCGTCCGGTTTCATCAAGGCCTTGTTCGCAGCCGTTACCGTGAGCGCCGTGGCACGTTCGGCGAGAACCGTGGTAACCATCCATGATCCGGTGCCCCATGCTGGCAGGGACTCGCGGGTCGCGGCCCGCCTGGCCCGCCTGCGCCGCTTCACTCGTGCACGGGTTGACCGGCTGTTTCTACACGGGCCCGCCTGCGTGAACCAGTATCAGCAGGACTATCTTGGCACCGACACGCCGGACCCGCGGGTCAGACTGACTGATCACGGGGTTCTGCTTTCGCCGCCGGAGCCTCGAGATCCGCCTCCGGCTTTCCGCGCGCTCATGTTCGGGCGGATGGAAGCCTATAAGGGACTCGATACATTGGCCGACGCGCTTGAGCATTTGGCGCGCTCGGGATGCTCGCTCCATGTCGACATTGCCGGGCGCGGACCTGAGATGGATCGTTTGGAGGATCGCTTGCGCGATCTCCCGGGGGTGACGGCCACGAACGCCTTCCTGCCTGCGGCTTCCCTGATCGGCATGATCGAGGGCGCGAGCTGCGTTCTGCTGCCGTACCAGGAGGCTAGCCAGAGCGGCGTGCTGGCCGCTGCATTCGCGGGCGGCCGATGTGTGATCGCGTCAGGTGTCGGCGGCTTGGTGGATCTGGTGGATGACCGTGAGAACGGGTTGCTGGTGCCACCCGACAGTCCCGCTGCGCTTGCGGCGGCATTGACCGAGGTGGCCGGGGATCCGGCTCTGCGTGAGCGGCTGAGCAACGGAGCCGCCCGCACTGCTGCCACGCGCCTGAACTGGGATCGGATCGCGGCGCAACTGATGGCTGATTATTGATCCCCTCAGAAGGCGTTGCGGTGAACCACGACCTTCAAGGTGGCGAAGAGAATAATCACGTCACGCATCAGGCTCCAGCCGTTCACATATTCTAGATCGGCATCCAGGCGGTTGACGAGATCCTCCCGGCGATGGGTGGCCCCGCGAAAGCCACGCACCTGGGCAAGGCCGGTAAGTCCGGGTTTGCAGACGTGCCGATGGTGGTAGCGCTGATCGACTTCCCAGAAGAGCTGGTCGCCAGCCAGCGATCCCATGGCGTGCGGGCGCGGCCCGACGAAGCTCATGTCCCCACGCAGGATGTTCAACAATTGCGGCAGTTCATCGATGCTGGTCGCGCGAATGAACTTGCCGATACGGGTCACGCGGTCATCGTCTCGCGCGGTTGATACATTGCCGTCGCTATCGCAGGCGGACTGCCGCATGCTTCGAAACTTGTACATCGCGAACAGGTGGTTGCCCTTGCCGACGCGGGTCTGAACGAACAGCACCGGCCCACGGCTGTCGAGCTTCACCAGGATCGCGACTACCAGCAACAGGGGCGCGAGGAAGAGCAACGCCGGCACCGCAATCACCAGATCCAGCATGCGCTTGAGGATCCGTTCCCGCAGCTTCAGCCCGCCGGCGGAGACGAGGACGGACGCGATGCCGGCGAAATGTTTGTTTCCAATCACGCCAATCGTGTCGAGTTCCGGCACCAGAAGTTGCGCCTGAACGCTGGTTCCTTTCAGCACCGTTGCCCAGTTGGCCCGACGGGAAGGAGGGCACGCGACATATACCTCGTCGACGCCCTTCAACTGGCGGGCGAGCCGGTCGAGGGCCAGCGGATGAATGGTCGTCTCCGTCGACTCAATCGGTTCGCTCGAAACGATCTTGAGCCCTTCGGGCAGCGGGATGTTGACGCCATCAATGATCAGCATTCGGCTTAGCGCCGCGCCCCGAAACACGCGTTCGCTCCACGTCCCGATGAGGCTGCGGGTAAGCAGGAGCAGGGCCGCCGAGCATACGAAGCTGAAGGCAGCGCTGAGCCGCGAGATCGGAGAAACTTCCTTCAGGAGGAAGGCAACAAAGATTGTGACGAGAAAGGCGGTAAGCAGATTGGCGAAAGCAATCCACGCAGATGAGCGCCACCGCTCAAGTGTGGTAGCCGAATACGCGCGTGAACCTAGTAACAGGTAGATTGGCAATACGGCGCCAAGCAATCCGAAGCTTTCGGACGGTAATCCGCGAACATCGGCAATCGTGCGGCCGATACCGAAACCGGTACCTAAAGAAACAACGTCTCCGATAAGCAACGCGACATAGAAGCGAAGTCGCATCGCCCTTTTGTCTTCACTAGGCGCCGTGTCGGTCTGGACTGGTTTAAGCCAATCCTGCGACGGATAGATGTCGGACATGGGAATAACATGCCCCCTTTGCTGTTCCCCCCGAAAAGCGACTTCGGAACGGCGGCGTTTCGGCCCTTGCCCCCCAGCGGCCGTCGCTTCTTGTGGAATGTTGCATTACGGTGCGCCGTCCAGCGGTCAAGCGCGAAACGTGCAATTCATAGCCGAAGGAACGTCAACACGGTCCGTTTCTGAACATCAGCGGAACGGAACTTGTACCTGTTCGTATTGATACGACAAGAAGGGCGTAAACCCAGATAGTTGGAGAGGATCCGCTCACGAGCCCTGTGATGCGCCATAAGAGCCCACCAACAACTGGCGAGCATTGCTACTCTTGGATTGGCGCGAAAATATCGGCGTGCATTCACCGTCGAGGCAAAATCGCTCCTAGATATGATTGACGAACGCGGGGCGGTGTTGATGAGCAAGGGTAGAAAGCAGGTGCGTTTTGCGATGTCCTACATCGATGAGGAGCGCCGCTTCACGCGCCCGCGATTTACCGCTGAGCGCGCCGTGGAAACCTCGCATCTCGGCATCTGGCTCGGACTGGCCACGTTGCTTTGGCTTCTTATCGCTATTCCCGCGCTTATCTGAGGTCTGACCGTCCTCGTTCCTGAAGCAAGGCGCGCCGTGCCTTGGGATCCCGGCCAAGCGTACGCATCGCCTTTTTCAGGCGGGGCTGCTCTCCATAGTAGGAAAGCAGATCATCGATCTCGATCGGGCGATCACGCTTTCGGCCGAAGATGAACATGCCCACTGATGCATCGAGCGCGCGCCGATCCCCGCAGAGATAATCGAGCAGACGGATCCACACGAACGGGAACGCGGCAATCTGACCAAGCTTGGTGCTGCGAAGCAGGGATTGGAACAGGTACCGGATCGCCAACACCGTCATCGTGCCAGGCCCGGTCGACTGTCCGGCAGCAAGCACGTCGAAGTCGCGGAACAACCAGCGTAGCCCGCTCGGCGACCAGCGATTGAAGTCATAGGCTTGTTCGCACACCGGCCACATGAAGGCGGTATCGGTGAACATCAGGCCGCCCGGTTTCAGGATCCGGCTCGCCTCGGCCACCACCTTCCGGGGATCGACCACCAGCTCCAGCACGCCCTGGATCCACACACCATCCGCAACCCCGTCGCGCAGCGGAATGGCATGGGCATCTGCCACGAAGGTGATGTTCGGCGAGGCGTAGATATCGAAGGCGATGATGTCGGCGTCAGTCGTTGCGTACAGCGGTTCCGATCCATGGCCGATCTCACCGGCGCCCATCACGACGATCACGGGCTTGCGTTGGCCGGCGCGCTGGCTGACGCCTTCTACCATCAGCCTGGCCAGGGTCGCCGCATAGCGGTTTGAGCCATCGACCACGCGGCTGAGCACGGCCCGCCAGCGTCCACGGCCGACGACGCTGGTGGCGCCGCTGGCGAGCGTCGTTTCCCGATTAAGCACGCTGTCGTCGAAATCGATCAGCACGTCCTTGCCGCCGAGCCGCGGGAAAGGCGCCTGATGATGGCCGCAGCCGGGCCTTTCGCACTGCAGCTGCTCGCTACCGCTCATGCGCAGATTGCCGCCGCAAATGGGGCAGGCAAGGAGATCCGCAATTGCGGACGTGTCGTCGACGAGCATGGATCAGCTCCGTTCAGGAATCAGCGAGAAAGCGTTGCTGGCGAGAGCTGCAGCAGCCCGGTTTCGACCGCCTCGATCACCACGCGACCGGCAATGTCACGGATCTGGTCGCGTTCGGCGGGCTCAAGCTCTTCGATTGTATCGCAGGACACATATTCGATCTTCTTGGGCGGAAACAGCTCGTGCCAGCGCACGCCGAAATGGCGTTTGGCAAAGGAGTCGTTGCTGTCGCGATAGGTGGCTCGCAGTTGGTTGGCCAACTCCGCGTCGAAGCCGTTGAAACGGGTCGTCGGAAGGTGATCGGTGTGTTTCGCGATGATCGTCGCCAGCTTTACGCGAGAACTCTGCGGCAGTGCCGGGCCCTGATCAACCGCCGCGCGGACCTGCTCTGCAACCAAAAGGGCGAGGGCGCCGACAGTGGGATTTGTTTCGGTGCGTTCGCGATCGCCAACGTCAGCCGTGCCGGCGAGGCAGGGCAGGCCGGCCATCGCAGCGACGATCCCGGAGTCGCGCACACGCTTGTCAAAGGCGAGGGTTTCGAATGCGAAGCCGGCATCTCGGTATTTCTGTTCGAGGAAATCCCAATTGCCGCTGCGCGGGCCCTGCTTTCCCACCCGCGTGAAATCCCGAAATCGTGGCAAGTGGCTCAGCATCTGGCGAGCCTGCGCGTAGCAGGAGTTCCGCCATTCGATTTGGTCACGGACGACCAGTACCACGGTTGCGTTGTCGCTGTACTGCGCGAGCGAGCGGTATAGCCCGTCCACCTTGCGAATGAAGCCCAGCGTGGACATCAGCTCAGCGGAAAGGATCACGGCAGCATCCGGCCGCGTTTTCAACTCAATGTCGAACGCGCGAAGGAGGTGGGCCGATCGTTTTTCGTCGTCGATGGCGCCGGCAAGCGCGCTGACCATAGCCGCGTGATTGCCCAATTTCGTGGCGCCGGTCGCAGGGTAAAGGAAGCCGGCCTCCAGTAGAGCGGCACGATTGCGGACCGCCCATTCCTGAAATGCAGACGTGCCTGTCTTGTGCGCGCCCGCGTGAACGATGAACCGCCGCGCCATTTCCTCTGTTCCTTGACCCGCGTGAAAGCGGCGCCCCCCGCCGCGCTGCGGATTTGCGTCAAATCAATAGTATCTGCAACAGGAGGGTAGGTAACGCTTTGTTGCCAGACCCCTTGATGGAACGGCTCGCTTTCGCCACGAGCCGGGCTCGCCGGTTCGGGCAAGGAGCATTGGTGGCTAGCCACTCGTCAACGAATTCCGGCAGCTGGTATCTTTTGCGGGTACGACGCTATCTGCTCGCCGCGCTGGGTCCGGTCGTGCTCGCCGGGACACACTTCCTACTGTCTTTCGCGATGCTTCGCCTGGAGACACCCGCCGCATTCGGCACGTTCACCTTTCTGTTCGTTGCGGCGCAATTCACTGTCGCGCTGTCCATGGCTCTGTTCGGCGCGCCGCTTCAAACGATCTCCGCCGGCACCGTGCAGGACCGGGCAGGCTCTGTAGCTTCGATCCTGAGCGCGACTGTGCTCGCCGCCGTCATTCTCGCCGTCGCCTTTGGTCTGCTGGCCGGTGCCATGGAGCTGCCGACGCCGGCTGCGCTTTGCTACGGCCTTTATACGGCGATGATGATCCTGCGCTGGGTGGGCCGGGCATGGGCCTATGCGAACGATCAAGCGGGCAGGGCGGCTGTGTCCGACGTAAGCTACGGTGCGATCACATTGCTGGCATTTGGAGCGGCTGCCTATCTGATCCGCTTCACTCCTGAAACGGCATGCTATGGTGCGCTGGCGCTCGGCGCGGCGTCCAGCCTGCTGGCATTTGGTGCGCCGTATCTGTCCCAGCTGCTCGCCCGACCCGGTCGCCAGTCCTGGCGCTTTTATCGCGGGGTATGGCAGAGCCGGTCGCGATGGGCGCTGCTGGGTGTGCTGGCATCCGAAGCGGCAGCCAACACGCACGTCTATCTGGTGACGCTCACGTCGGGCGCGGCGGCGATGGCTCCCCTGGCGGCGGCGGCGCTGCTGCTGCGGCCATTGAACGTCGTGCAGAATGCGCTGGGCGAGTACGAGCGGCCGCAGATGGCACGGCTGATCGCTGCCGGGAAAACGAGTGAGCTGCGGCGAACGGTGCGCCTGTTCTTCTGGGTGCTGATGCTCGGTTGGTTAGCGGCGGTTGCGCTGGCGATCGGCGTCCTGTGCTTGGCACCGCATCTTGTTTTCCCGCCGGATTACGATCTTGACCTGGTCCGCCTTGCCACGCTGTCGTGGATATCAGTCACTTTGCTGATCATGATGCAGGTGCCGGCCAATATCATGGTTCAGGCCTCCGGTGGCTTCCGCCAACTTGCCCGAACGGTGATATGGTCCTCGCTGGTGAATGTGGCGGCGGTGGTAATCGCCTTGGTGTTCTTCGCGCCAGTCTGGACGATCGTGGCGATGGCACTTGGTTGGCTCGTCGATCTTGTGCTGGTTCAGCGCGCAGCGCGGCGCCAATGGGCAGCGATGCCGTCGGAGTGACCTTCACTTCCTTGACAGCGCCCGCCGACACCGCTGTACGAGGGCCTTCCGCCAAGGAGGCCGGCCCCTTTGACGCTACAGCCGACCGCGATGCCCAATTTCAGCCCACGCAGCGCATGTCCCGTGTGCGAAGGCCAAGACATCGTCCGGATCTACACCGCGCGCTATGACGAGGATCCGGTTCGCGCGCTGGTGCAATCGAACTTCGGCCGACAGGGGGTGATCGACTGGTCGCTGCTCGCTGGCGTCCCCTTCGAAGTGGACAAATGCCGCACCTGCGACCTGCTGTTCCAGGTTCAGACGCCGAACGAGGCGATGCTCGAGATCATCTACACCAAAATGATCTCGCCGGAATTTCTGGATGAGTATGAGCGCGGGTTGCTGACGCTGGGCGAGTTCCACCGGATCGCGGGCGAGTTCACCGTGCTGTTCGAGATGATCGGCAAGCATCCGGCCGATATCACCATGCTGGATTTTGGGGTGGGGCAGGGCCGCTGGGCGCGCGTAGCTCGTGCGATGGGCGCCACCGTCTATGTCACCGAGATCGGCGAGGACAAGAAGCGGCTGGCGCGTACGCTGGGGCTGGAGGTGATCGAGGACGACGACGTCGACGCCATGACCTTCGACCTGGTTCACACCGAACAGGTGCTTGAGCATCTGGTACATCCCGGTCGGGATTTCGCGCGCCTCGCCCGAGCTGTGGCGCCCGGCGGTCTCTTCAAGGCGGCAATCCCATACCGCGGCAAGCTGGAGCAATTGCTGACGGCCAAGGGGCTGCCCACCGAAGCGATGTTCGCAAGTGGCGGAGCCAAGGCGATCCCGGGCGAGACGGAAGCCTTCGCGTCCATCCAGCCGCTTGAGCATCTCAACGCCTTTTCCGAGGCGACGATTGATTGGCTCGCGGCGAACAACGGCCTCACGAAGGTGAGCGAGGTCAGGCGACGCAGCATTTCGGTGGAAACCGGCGGCCCGCGCGCGTTGGCGCGTGGTGCCATGAAAGTGGGCGTCGAGCTGGTAAAGGCGGCGCTGAAGCCGAAGATCGGTTATTACGTGCTCAGGCGATCGTAAAGCGGGCGGGCGGGGCGCTCGATCCTCGCCTAGCCATCGGTTGCGATCACCTCCACTGTCGTACCTTCCAGATAGACAGCGCTGAGGACGCCAGTCGCATAAGCGCCGGTGTCGACGCCGATCCGGTTCGGCAGCACCTCCACTCGGGGGGAAATGGTGTGTCCGTGAACGATGACCCCGCCATGATCGCGGGAATCGTCCAGGAATTCCTCGCGGATCCACAGCAGGTCGCGACGTTGCTGTTTGCGCAGCGCGACACCCGGCCGAATACCGGCGTGGCAGAAGAAATAATCGCCCGACGTGGCAGTCAGCGGCCAACGCCTGATCCACTCGATCCACTCCGGCGAGACCGCGGCGCGCAATTCCTCGATATAAGCGCCAGCATCGGTGCCGTCGAAGGAAGGCAGGCCGAAGCTCGCCGCGGCCTCGATGCCGCCATTGCGCAGCCAATTAATGAAGCTCATCGGATCACGATCACATGTCCGCAGCAGCATCTCCTCGTGATTGCCCAGAAGAGTCGTGACGCCGGGCACCTCGTGACGTTTGCGGTCCAGCCATTCGAGCGCGCCGCGTGTATCCGGGCCGCGATCCACGATGTCGCCCAGAAACAGGACGTGGGTAGTGGGCACCGCCGGCAACGCTGCCTGATGCGCCATGATCCTAGTCCACAGATCGTTGAGCAAGTCGACGCAGCCGTGGACGTCCCCAATCGCATAGATGCGCTCGCCCTTTGCGGCCCTGGGTGCGCGATTTGATCGGCCAAGTCTGCGAAGGGCGTCTAGGATGACTGTAACTCTCGCTGTGCACGTGAAGCGTTACATAAAGCCCGTCCGGCGGCAATTGTCCGTCGACGAGGGCTGCCGCTCTTTTCGCGACGCGCGTCGGCGGCACCGCCGCGCCGCCTGATCGGGCGAAGCGGCGGCGGCGGTTAGGCCAAAAGCCCCATCGCTTGTTGTGCCCTCACCAGCACGGGCGCGGCCAAATCGCGCGCCTTCTCGGCCCCGCGCGCTAGAATGGCGTCGATCGCCCCGCGATCATTCAACAGGCGGACCATTTCGTCGCGAATGGGCCCGAGCTTCGCGACTGCCAGATCGGCCAATGCCGGTTTGAACTGCCCAAATCCCTGACCAGCGAATTCCGCCACCACATCCTCCGGCGTGCGATCCGCCAGCGCGGCGAAGATGGTGACGAGGTTGCGCGCTTCTGGCCGACCCTCCAGCGCCTCCCACGTGTCGGGCAGCGCGTCAGGGTCGGTCTTCGCCTTTCGGAACTTGTCGGCAATCGTCTCATCGCTGTCGATCAGCTTCACGACCGATTGCGCCGAAGGGTTGGACTTGGACATCTTGGCCGACGCGTCGCGCAGGCTCATGATCCGCGGCGCGGCCTTGCTGATCAGCGGCTCAGGCAGCGTGAACAGCTCAGTCTCAAAGTCCTGGTTGAACTTGGTCGCGATGTCGCGGGCCAGCTCCAGATGTTGCTTCTGATCCTCGCCGACCGGCACATGGGTCGCATTGTAGAGCAGCACATCGGCCGCCATCAGCACGGGATAGTCATACAGGCCGACGCTGGCGCCCTCGCGGTTCTTGCCTGCCTTGTCCTTGAACTGGGTCATGCGGTTCAGCCACCCGACCCGCGCGACATTGTTGAGCAGCCAGGCAAGCTCGCTGTGTGCCGGCACGCGCGTTTGGTTGAACAGGATCGAGCGTTCCGGGTCGATCCCAGCGGCAACGAGGGTCGCGGTCATTTCGATCGTGTTGGCGGTGAGCTCCGCCGGTGCGATCCACTCGGTCAAGCCATGGAGGTCGGCGATGAAGTACATCGTCTCCCCGCCGGCGGCCTGGATCTCGTCCTGCATCGCCACCCACTGCTTCACCGCGCCGAGATAATTGCCGAGATGAAGATTGCCGGTGGGCTTTATGCCGGAAACGACGCGCATTGGGGGGATCCTATCGACGAACAAGCCTTCTCACATCGGCAAGCCGGAAGGCGCCGAACAGGAAGGTCGCGGCGAAATAGACCAGCGCACCCGCGCTGACCAGCACCAGCATCGCCCCCCAACGGTGCAGGCTGGGTCCGGTGGTGTAGGGGCGGAACAGGTCATTCGCGAACCACATCACTGCGCCCATCACCAGCGCAGCAAGCGCGAGCCGCCACGTGCGCCGCTTTAGCTGTGCGTCAGCAACGAAGTGACCCCGCATCACCAACGCGCGCCACAGCAATGCAACGTTGACGGTCGAGGCAAGCGCCGTCGCCAACGGCGGACCCATGTGACCCAGCGGGTAAATGAAGGCCAGGTTCAGGACCAGGTTCACGACCATGGAGATCGTCGCATAGCGCACGGGGGTCTTTGTATCCTGCCGCGCGTAGAAGCCGGGGGTGAGCACCTTCACCAGGATGTAGGAAGGAAGGCCAATTGAAAACGCGGCGAGCGATTGGGCCGTGGCCGTCGTGTCGGCAGGGGTGAAGGCGCCGTGCTGAAACAATGCTGCGACGATTGGCGCGCCGCAGACGATCAGCGCTGCCGTTGCCGGCAGGGTGAGGAACAGCGCTAGCTCCATGCCCCGGTTCTGAGTCTCCATCGCGGCAGCATCCTCGCCCCGGCCAAGCTGGCGCGAGATCGTGGGCAGCAGCACGGTGCCAAGGCCAATGCCAATCAGGCCGAGCGGCAGCTGGTTCAGGCGGTCCGCAAAATAGATATAGCTTACCGATCCCGCGGACAGCAGGCTGGCGGCAAGCGCCGTTGAGACTACGAGGTTTATCTGCACTGCGCCGGCCCCCGCGGCTGCTGGCCAGATCAGCGCCAGCAGGCGCTTCACTTCGGGATTGAGCGTGGGCCGCTTCAGCTTCAGCGCCACGCCCGCGCGGCGGCATGCCCAGATCAGCCATAACAGCTGAAGCGCGCCCGACACGGTAACGGCAATCGCCTGATTCCGCGCGGTGACGAGGTTGTCATCATGGTGGAAGAGCAGCAGCGCGGCAATCAGCGTCAGATTGAGCAGGATCGGCGCCGCTGCCGCCACCCAGAAACGCTGCAGCGAGTTGAGGATCCCGCCAAGCAACGACACCAGGCTGATCAACATCAGATAGGGGAAGGTAATCCTGGATAGTTCGACGGCGAACGCGAACTCCTCGCGGCTGGCAGCGTTGAATCCGCCGGAGAGCAGCCATGTGACTGGCCAGGCTGCAAGTTGCATCACCAAAGTGAACACGATCAGCGCGGGCAGCAGGACGGACAAAGTATCGCTGGCAAAGCCGATGCCGTCCGGCAAGCCACGGCCGTCCTTGTCCGCCACCTTGCGGTTGAACATCGGGATGAACGCGGCGGAAAATGCGCCTTCCGCGAACAGCGCCCGGAACATGTTAGGAAGGCGAAACGCGATCAGGAACGCGTCCGAGGCAAATCCTGCCCCGACGAACCGCGCGAACAGCGAGTCGCGGACAAGGCCAAGAATGCGGCTGGCGAGCGTCAGACCGCCGACCGATCCGAGCGCGCGGGTGAGGTTCATCGTGCTAGGCCCCGTTCGCCAACAGCCCCCTTCGTCCTGAGCGTGTCGAAGCGCGTGTCTGAAACGCCAGCTTCGACAGGCTCAGCCCGACCGGCTGGGTGGCGCCGGTCGGTTTGCAACAGGTCGGTCGCTTAGGCCTGGCCGAAGTTCCCGGAGGCCAGCTGAGCGTCGCGCTGTTCGGCCTGCTGCATGTAAAGTGCGTTGAAATCGATCGGCTCCAGCAGCAGCGGCGGGAAGCCACCGTCGCGGATCGTGTCCGCGACCACGCGGCGCGCGAACGGGAACAGCAGGCGCGGCGCCTCGCCGAGCAGGAACGGCTGCAGTGCGTCCAGCGGTACGTTGCGAACGCCGAACAGGCCAGCATAGGCCAGCTCGACCAGGAAGGTGACGCGGCCCTGCGTTTCCGCACGAACCTCGATCTTCAGCGTCACTTCATGCGCGTCTTCCGCCACCTGATTCGCGGCAATGTCGAACTGCACGTTGATTTCCGGGCCCTGCTGGTTCTGGAATACCGCGGGCGCGTTCGGATTCTCGAACGACAGGTCCTTCACATATTGCGAGATCAGGCCAACGGCAGGAGCATTGTCCGCGCCGTTTGCCTGCGGTTCATTGCCGGTGCCGGCGCCAAAATCCTGCTCGTCCATGCTTGTTCGTCCTTCGGGAAGAAATGGCGCGACCGGGCCGCGCGCGTCAGGCGCGGCGCCTAGCAGCGAGGCCGCATCGTTTCAACGGCGGCAGCCATTTGAAACCCGAGGCGTTGGCGACTATGTTGAGACCTTAGCGTATCGGAGGCCGGGTGTTTTACATAGTCCTGCTCGCGATGGTTGCAGCATTCCTTGCGCTCCGGCTCTATTCGGTGCTGGGCAAGCGTACGGGGCATGAGCAGCCGTTGCCAAAGCCCGCGGAGGAGCGGGTCGTGCCGGCTCCACTGCCGCGCGCGATCGAGAAGACGAGCGAACCGCGCGAGCCGGCCATCAAGCCTTTCGAAGGCAACGCCGAGCCCGGCATTCGTGCCATCATCGCTGCCGAACCCGGTTTTGACGTCGCCCGGTTCCTGGACGGTGCTCAGGCCGCCTACCGCATGATTTTGGAATCCTTTTGGAAGGGCGACGAAGCCGCACTGCGCGATCTGGTCGCGGCGGACGTCGGTCGCGCCTTTGGTGATGCGATTGCGCAGCGAAACGAAGCTGGTGAAGTTCTCGATAATCGGCTCGTGTCGATCGAACGGGCCATGATCACGGGTGCTTCGCTGCAGGGCAAGGACGCGCGTATCACCATTCGCTTCGATGCCCTGATCGCCGCGGTCACTCGTGACGCGGAGGGCAATGTGATTGCCGGTTCGACCAGCGATGCCGTCGAGACCCACGATGTGTGGACGTTCGCGCGTACCCTGCGTAGCAGCGATCCCAATTGGAAGCTGTCGGACACCGACGAAGCTTGAGCATCGTGGTTTGAACATCGGGGGCGTAATGCTGGGTCGTGGTGGTATTGCGCTGTTGGCGGCGTTGGCGCTGTCGGCATGCGTCGGCGGTGTTGTGCCGCCCACTTCTTCCGGCAGCGGTCCGGTCGCAAGGCCAAGTTCCCCAACCCGTCCTGCCGGGCCTGTTCGTCAGCCGGTTCCCTCGACGCCGCTGGCGCCGATCCCCAGCACCGCGGTGCCAGATGCGGTTACTGCCGTAACGGCCGGCCTGGCTGCTGGCCCCTCCGTATCCAGCCTGCCGATCACCAACGAGGGTGCCGAGCGTGCGCTTGCGGCCTTTCGTATCAGCTGTCCCTCTCTGGTTCGCCGCACGGACCCGACCGGGCTGACCCGCGGCGCCGACTGGAAGCCTGCCTGCGATGCCGCCGCGCGGGGCGGGGACGCACGCGCCTTTTTTGCGCGCTGGTTCGAAGCGGTGCAGGTCGGCGACGGCAAGGCTTTCGCCACCGGCTATTATATTCCGGAAATCGCCGGTTCGCGCAGTCATCGCCCCGGTTATGCACCGATCTACGCGCGCCCGAGTGATTTGGTTGACGTGGATCTCGGGCAATTCTCCGCCGACCTGAAAGGCAAGAAGATCCGAGGTCGGGTCGAGGGCACGAATTTCGTGCCTTATTACGATCGCACTATGATCGAGGAAGGCGCACTCACCGGAAAGGCCCGTATCCTCGGCTATGCCGTCGATCCGGTGGAGCTGTTCTTCCTGCAGGTGCAGGGTTCGGGCCTTGTCCGGATGTCGGATGGCGACGTGCTTCGGATCGGATACGACAGCCAGAACGGGCGCGACTATACTGGCATCGGCAAGCTGATGCTTGATCGTGGCCTGATCGGCCGCGGCGAGGCAAGCATGCAGGGCATCGTTGCTTGGTTGCACGCCAACCCCGAACAGGGGCGTGCGATCATGCGCGAGAACAAGAGCTACGTTTTTTTCCGCGTGCTGGATGGCCCGCCGCTGGGGGCGATGGGCCTGCCGGTGTCCGATCAGGCCACAGTTGCTGCCGATGTGCGCTTCGTTCCGCTGGGCGCCCCTGTGTTCCTGTCCATGGATCGCACGGACGCCACCGGCCTGTGGGTGGCGCAGGATACTGGCGGGGCAATCAAGGGCACCAATCGGTTCGACACGTTCTGGGGTGCGGGTGATGAGGCGCGCGCGATTGCCGGCGGTATGAGCGCGCGTGGCACGGCATTCCTGTTGGTGCCTACCGGCACGCTGGCCCGGCTTGGTGTCGCGCGGCCTTAATCCTGAAGAGGCTGCGCTCTGGGCGCGGGTAATGGCAACGGTTCGCCCGCTCCGCGCGGTCGCCCCGGCAGCCGTGCCGAAGCCGGCTCCCGTGGTCGAGCCGCCCAGGCGCCCGGTCGGCCGTCTTCCCACGCGGCCGCTGCCCGCGCCCAAGAAGGCGGCAGACTTGCCCAAGCGGCCTTTGCCGGGGATCACGCTTGATGCCGGTTGGGACAAGAAGCTGGCGCGCGGGCTGGTGACGCCGGACGCCACGATCGACCTACATGGGCACACCTTGCACTCTGCCCATGATCTTCTGGATGGGGCGCTCGCCCGTTCTGTTGCGCGGGGTGACCGTGTCATCTTGCTGGTGACGGGCAAGCCGCCGCGTCCCGAGAGCGAGCGTCCGCATGCGCGCGGTGCTATCCGCGCCGCGATTGGTGATTGGCTGGCCGGTTCGCGTCACGCAGGCTCCATTGCCGCGGTGCGCGGTGCTCACCCGCGGCACGGAGGGCAAGGCGCGCTTTACATCGTTCTGCGGCGGTTGCGGGGCTGACCGGAGGGCCAGCGAGCACACGCGTCCGGTGACGAAGTGCAACCGCGATGATGGCGCTGCTAAGCTTCTCCGACCGATCCGTCAGAGGAAGCTGTATGGATCCACATCAACGGCGACCCGCACCTTGGACGGCCAGTCCAGCGCGCCGAGCCAGCCACGGATCACTTCCTGCACATCCAGCGCCCGGCGCGCATGAACCAACAACCGGAACCGATGCCGGCCACGCAGCATTGCGAGCGGGGCCGGTGCCGGACCATAGACGTGCATGCCGTCCACCTCAGGAGCGCTGCGCCCGATCAGCCGGGCGGTTTCCTGCGCGGCGGCCTGATCCTCGCTCGACACGATGATTGCCGCATAGCGCCCGAAAGGTGGCGCCCCCGCTTCGCGTCTGGCGTCCGTCTCTGCTTCGTAGAACGCCTCCGAATCGCCAGTCACCAGCGCCTGCATCACCTGCGCTCCCGGTGAGTGAGTCTGGATGAACACGCGCCCGGGCTTCTCCCCGCGACCTGCTCGGCCGGAAACCTGGCGGATCTGCTGAAACGTCCGCTCCGCGGCGCGCAGGTCACCGCCCTCCAGCCCAAGATCAGCGTCGACCACACCCACCAAGGTAAGGTTGGGAAAGTGATAGCCCTTGGTGACCAGCTGAGTGCCGACCACGATGTCGATCGCGCCAGCCTCCATCCGGCCGACGAACTCGGCCGCTTTCGCCGGAGACCATATCGTGTCGGAGGTGACGATCGCCACCCGCGCTTCCGGGAACAGCGCGCTCGCTTCGTCTGCGATTCGCTCCACGCCTGGGCCGCAGGCGACGAGGCTGTCTTCCTCGCTGCATTCCGGGCAAGCCCGCGGCACTGGTTCGATATGGCCACAATGGTGACAGGCCAGACGGCGGGTCAGCCGGTGTTCGACCATCCAAGCGGTGCAGTTCGGGCATTGGAAACGGTGGCCGCAGTGTCGGCACAGCGTTAGCGGAGCGTAGCCGCGGCGGTTGAGAAACAACAAGGATTGCTCACCGCGCTCCAGCGTCTCCTCCAGCGCCTTCACCAGTGGTGGGGCAAGCCAGCGGCCGCGATCCGGCTTGTGCTCCAGCAGGTCGAGCGCTTCGATCGCCGGCATTTCCGCCAAGCCGAAGCGCCCCGGCAGCTTCACCTCCGCATAATTGCCG
Source organism: Sphingomonas sp. IC-11 (assembly GCF_021043365.1). GTDB lineage: Bacteria > Pseudomonadota > Alphaproteobacteria > Sphingomonadales > Sphingomonadaceae > Sphingomonas. The sequence continues at coordinate 439,431 of NZ_JAJNDU010000001.1, forward strand.
AGCGTGACTTGCTGGCGAGTCTCGATCGCGGGGGTGGCGGAGGCGAGAATGACAGGGCAGCTCTCGAACTTGCCGCGCATCACCGCCACGTCGCGCGCGTGGTAATGGACCCCGTCCTCTTGCTTGAAGCTGGTCTCGTGCGCTTCGTCGACGACGATCAGTCCGAGGTTTGCGTATGGAAGGAAGAGCGCCGATCGCGCGCCCACCGTCACACGCGCGTCGCCGCTCGCGATGGCACGCCAAGCGCGCCGCCGCTGCGTGGAGCGGAGGCCCGAATGCCACGCCACCGGTTCGCATCCGAACCGATCGTGGAAGCGCTTCAGGAACGGTTCGGTGAGTGCAATCTCGGGCAGCAGGACCAGAACCTGCCGATCATGCCTGAGCGCCTCGGCCACCGCCTCAAAGTAAACCTCCGTCTTGCCGGAGCCGGTAACGCCATCCAGCAGCGTCGGGCGAAAGGCATGGGCTGCCACATTCCCCATGAGCACGTCCGCGGCGGCGCGCTGATCGGCGGAGAGGGTCGGGGGTGCATGCTCCGGATCGGGCAGGGGATAGGGGCTGTCGATATCCACCTCGACCCCTTCGATGGCGCCGACTTTCACCAGCCCTCGAATCACCCCGTCCGACACGTCGGCGATTGCCGCCAGCTCCCGAATCAGGCCTTGGCGATCGCCGATTCGCTCGAGTGCTTGTTCTCGCTGAGCGGTCATGCGCTCGGGGATGTGCCCGGTCGCGCGATATTCAATGACGTGCCGCGAGCCCTCCAGTGCAGAGGTCGACGACAGGGCCATTCGCGCGACCGAGGCCGGTGGCGCGAGATAATAGTCAGCGGTCCATTCAATCAGCCGACGCAGTGCCGGCCGGAGTGGCGGAGCGTCGGCGACGGCAAGCAGGTTACGCAGGCGATTGTCGCCCACCTCAGCATCCGATGGCAGTCGCTCCCGCTCCCAGACGACGCCCATCAACTGACGGGGGCCGAGCGGGGCCACGACGATGGATCCCGGCTCTACCGACATGCCATGCGGCACACGATAGTCGAGCGGGCCAAGGGCGGAATTGAGTACGAGAACGCGGGCACGGGACATGCGAGCACGCATATGGGGTGCAGGCGACTCGGAGGGAAGCGGGTGATAGAAAGGCGAGGTGGAAGACCTACCAACGCTCTACGCTACGCATCTCAACCGTCATCTGCGGCGATCCATTCATACGGTGCGTGCCTATCGTGCCACGGCCGTTCGCTTCCTGGCGTTCATGAATCGCCACTTGGGCGGTCCTGTCGATCGCGAGGCGCTGACGAACGTAACGCCGGCCGACTTGCGCGCGTATCTGGCGCATCGCCGCGGGGAGGGGCTCAGCAACGCCTCGGCGGCCCGCGAATTGTCGGCGGCGCGCGACTTTCTCGATTGGGCCAATGGTGAGGGGAGCGCCCCGAGAATGAAGGGGCCGCGTGTGCGCAAGGGCGTGCCGCGTCCGATCGCCCCGCATGAGGCCGTGGCCCTGGCCGAAGAAGTGGGTGATGCCGCGCGATTAGAATGGGTCGGCAAGCGGGATTGGGCGTTGCTGCTGCTGCTTTATGGCGCGGGGTTGCGGATCGGCGAGGCGCTCGCCCTGACGGGCGCGTCGATGCCGCTCGGAGAGACGATCACCGTCAACGGCAAGCGTGACAAGGCTCGGGTCGTTCCGCTGTTGCCTCAGGTGCGAACGGCAATAGAGGCCTATCTGGCGGTGTCGCCATGGCCGGTTGAGCGCGACGCACCGCTGTTCCGCGGTGCTCGCGGCGGGGCTTTGTCACCGGGGGTGGTGCGAGCGGCGGTTCGCGCCGCCCGGGCAACGCTTGGCTTGTCAGATCGAACCACGCCTCATGCGCTGCGTCATTCATTCGCCACTCACCTCCTAGGCCGCGGTGCTGACTTGCGATCGCTGCAGGAGTTGCTCGGTCACGCCAGCCTTGGCTCAACCCAGATCTACACCGCGGTGGACGCCGCGCATCTGCTGGACGTTTATCGCAACGCCCATCCCCGCGCCTGAGGGAACATCGATGTTCCCCTCCCGTTTCCCTGTTTTGGACAGGAGGCAATCATGGGTGAGTTGGTCGACAAGATTAAAGGCAATTTGAACGAGGCTGTTGGCAAGTCCAAGCAGGCGCTGGCAGACAAGGATCCGGCGACCCGGACCGCGGCTGACGAGCGTCTCGAGGCCGAAGGCGCTGGTCAGGAGCTGAAGGGCAAGGGCCAGCAGTTCATGGGCAAGGTCAAAGGCGCGCTGGGCGACGATATCTAACAGCGTCGTCGCGCCGGCGCCGCGCGCATTGCATATCCGGTGCGCGCAGCGCCGGCGGGTATCATCGGAGCAGCAGCCGTAGCGACTTCCCGGTGCTGGCGCGGCGACGCTGGCGCTCATAATCGGTCTCATCGATCACCAGGAGACTTGCATGCGCGTCGGTGTGCCCAAGGAGATAAAGAACCATGAATACCGCGTTGGCCTGACGCCGGGCGCGGTCAGGGAGTATGTCGCGCGCGGGCATGAGGTGCTCGTCGAAACAGGGGCGGGCGCCGGCATCGGTGCTGACGACGGTGCCTACACGGCCGCCGGCGCGGTAATCATTTCCACTGCCGAGGAAGTGTTCGCCACCGCAGAGATGGTCGTGAAGGTGAAGGAGCCCCAGCCGGGCGAGTGGGTACAACTGCGCGAGGGCCAGATCCTCTTCACTTATCTTCACCTCGCCCCCGATCCGGAGCAGGCAAAAGGCTTGATGGCATCGGGCGTGACGGCGATCGCCTATGAAACTGTTACCGATCGCAATGGCGGGCTCCCGCTGCTCGCTCCGATGAGCGAGGTTGCCGGACGGTTGTCGATCGAGGCCGCTGGCTCGGCCCTGATGGCCTATAATGGCGGTCGCGGCGTCCTGCTCGGTGGTGTTCCGGGCGTGCCGCCGGCGCGAATTGCTGTGCTCGGCGGGGGTGTGGTTGGCACCCAGGCCGCGCGCATGGCGGTCGGGCTAGGTGCAGAGGTCACCATCATCGATCGATCGCTGCCGCGCCTGCGTCAGCTGGACGAACTGTTTGGCGGCCGTGTGCGAACGCGCTTTTCCACCCTGGAAGCGATTGAGCAGGAGATCGCCGATGCTGATGCCGTCATCGGCGCCGTGCTGATCCCCGGGGCTTCCGCGCCCAAGCTCGTTACACGCGAGATGCTCGGTGGGATGAACCAACGCGCGGTGTTGGTGGATGTCGCAATCGATCAGGGAGGTTGTTTTGAAACCAGTCACGCCACCACTCACGCCAATCCTACCTATGAAGTGGACGGTGTGATTCACTATTGCGTGGCAAACATGCCCGGTGCCGTTCCGCTGACATCCAGTCATGCTCTCAATAATGCCACCTTGCCGTATGGTTTAGCGCTGGCGGAGAAGGGCATTGCTGCGTGCGATGAGGACCCAGGACTTATGGCGGGCCTGAACGTGCGGGCCGGTAAAATCGTCAATGAGGCCGTGGCACGAAGCCTCGCTTGATTCGGTCGCCTGAACAGAGCTTCGACCGCGAAATGTTCAAATAGAAAACCCCCGTCCAGCATCTGGATCGGGGGTTTTCTGTTCTCGGTAGCTGACGAGCAGCGACGTTGAACTTTTCACTGACTTTGTCGGCGAACCCACCCTTGCGACCCTGGAGAAAGGCTGCCTAGCCGCAGCGTTCTTGGTGCCATTCGGGTGGTTTGAACCCTTTACCAGGGCTTAATGTCCGAACCGCCGTAGATCAGGGCGAGAATGAAAGCGAGCATCTTGAACTCCCTAGTTATTAACGTCCACAGGACGCGCTTTATAGTTAACAAGCCGTTTACCAATATTCAAGAGAGTTTATAAAAGACAGCATTGCTGTCCTAACTTCCGCTCGCAAGTTAAGGGTATTTTCAAATCTGCTGAGTAATCCGGACCGGTATGGTCGGTTCAGGCATCAAACCTGCGCAGGTGCCCGTCGTGCGAGGCGGCTCGCTGACGTGTTTGCCATCCATGTTGGCGCAACGGCCGGCGTGGCGGTTCCTCGTTCTTGCCGAGATCGCGAATTTTGCCGTGGTTCGTCGGTATGTCGGTTGCGCGCGCAGCAACATGCTGGTCGCGGACGTGTCTTCCCGACTTTCGCAGACAGCGCCCGAAATGCGGCTCACGGTTGTCGGGCGCACTACGTTGGAACTGGCGTTCGAGGGCGAGGAGGCGACTGAGCTTGACCGAACGCTGGATCTGCTACGATCGGTGTGTGAAGAGCCATTCGTCCTCGACGGCGAAGTTTACCGACTGGAAATCTGCTTCGGCGCTGCCGCCGGTCCTTCTGCGAATCTCGACGACGTTCGTCTTGCTGAGGAAGCGGAAGCGGCGCTGGCGGAGGCTCGTGCGGCCCATGTTCCGGTCCGTCATGACGTTGGAGCGCTGGGCGCTCGTGAGATTCGGTCGCTGATTGATGAGTTGAGAGTGGCAATCGCTGAGGAACAACTCTTCCTCGCCTATCAGCCGAAGATCCATGTCCGCCGACAGGAGATTGGCAGCGCCGAAGCGTTGGTGCGCTGGCAGCATCCATCGCGCGGCCTAGTCCTGCCAGGTGATTTCATCGGTGCCGCGGAAGAGGGCGGGCTGATTGATCAACTTACGATCTGGACGATAGAGCGTGCCATTGCAGATCAGCGACGCCTGCTGGCCGGTGGACATGACCTGCGCATCTTCATCAACATCTCTGGCCAATTGCTCGGTGATCAGGCGTTCGTTGATGCGGCCTGTCGTTTGGTAGCGGAAGCGGACGCCAAACTCGGGTTCGAGGTTACAGAAACCTCCGTTATTCGCGATCCCGCGTCGGCCATCGCGAACCTACAGCGTTTCGCAGACATCGGCATTGTCATCGCGATCGACGATTATGGTGCCGGGCTGTCCAGCCTCGCATATTTGAAGCAATTGCCTGCGCGCGAGCTGAAGATCGACAAGCTGTTTGTGACTCAGCTGACCAGCTCCAACCGCGATCCGCTGATCGTCCGCTCCACCATCGACTTGGCTCACGCCCTTGAGATGGAGGTGGTCGCAGAGGGCGTCGAAACGCATGCCGCGCTTGCGCTTCTTACTGTCATGGGTTGCGACATGGTCCAAGGCTTCCTGATCAGTCGTCCGATCTCGCTTGAAGCGCTGATGACCTTCCTGGAGGAGGATCGGCATCATTTCGTGTCGCAGGACACGCGGGCAACGTTCAACGCCTTGGCCACTGCGTGGAAGCGCGGTTGATAACGCCGTTTAGGCGAGGGTGGCTGCTCACCCTCGCATTGCCTTTGATGGTGGCCGCCGCCGCGCCCACTGTGCGGATTAGCGATCCCAAGTTTGAAGCGCTCGCCGCCTCGGTTAAGGCTGGCATGCTGACCGATCCGGCAGAAGCGGTCGCCGAGTCGCGGTCTGCGCTTGCCTACGCGCGCCGTGCCGGATCTCTCCAGATGGAAGCCACGGCGCTGTGGCTGATGGGTGAAGCTTATAGCCGCGTTATGCAGCCTCAGCGTGCTGCTGAGGCACTGGCAGGCGCACGGCGAACGGTCGAAAAGATTGCTCCCGGCACGCAGCTTCACGCCGACATCCTCCTGTCGGAGGGGGGCGTGCTATATGCGACTGGGCAGATCGGTCGGGCGCTTTCCGACTTGCGGCGCGCTCACGATTTCTTCCGTAACCTCGGCGACACCCGAAGCCGGGCGAAGACCCTGATCATGATCGCCTTGGTCCACGCCACAGGCAACGATTACGAGGGCGCGCTTCGCTATTACGACGAAGCGATGGATGCCTATCGCGCCGATCCCGGGTTGTCGGTCGCCATTCACAACGGTCGCGGCATGGCGCTTCGGGAACTGGGTCGCCTTGGTCGCGCCAGCACTGAACTGACCAAGGCGCTCGCCTTTGCGCGCGACATGAAGAGCCCGGCGCTCCAGGCGCAGGTGATGATCAACATGTCGGAAGTGCTTCTCGCCAAGGGAGATGTGGCGGCTGCACAACGCACCATCGCCGAGGGTCTCACCCTGGCAAGCAAACCTGGCGCCGCCGCCCACCGCAGCGGCTTCATCGCGCTTGCGGCGCAGGCGGCGTTTGAACGCGGTGACCTCGCGGCGGCAGAACGCCTTATCACGGAGCGGTTCCAGGGCCAGGATCTCGACAAGACACTGCCGCCCGATCGCTCCGCTCATGACACAGCATACCGCATCTATGCGAAGCTCGGCAGGAGCGACCTCGCGGTCCGGCATCTGGCTGCCCTGAAGCGGCTCGACGATCAGGCCACCGCGACGGCCCGGTCCAATAGTGCCGCCATTGCCAGTGCGCAGTTCGACTTTGCCAATCAGGAACTGCGAATCGCTCAGCTGAAGGCGGAGGATCTTCAGAAAACGGTGGCATTCGAGCGTGCCCGCGCCCGAACCCAGCAATGGTTGTTCCTGGGCACGTTGCTCATCATCGCTCTGCTCATCTTCGGCATCGTGACCATCCGGCGCAGCCGTAACGCACTGGCGCGGACCAACACGGCGCTGGGCAAAGCTCTGGCTGCGAAGACTGAATTTCTGGCCACTACCAGTCACGAGATCCGTACGCCGCTCAACGGCATCCTTGGCATGACTCAGGTGATGCTTGCCGATCCGAAAACCGATCCTCCCACGCGCGATCGGCTGTCGGTCGTGCATGGTGCCGGCATGACGATGCGCGCGCTGGTGGATGACATCCTCGATGTCGCGAAGATCGAAACCGGTCGCATGACGATCGAGGAAGCACCGACCGACATCAGGCGCACCATCCAGGAAGCGGCGCGCATCTGGGAGGATCAGGCCCGCGCGAAGGGGCTTGGCTTCTCCCTCGATCTGGAAAACGCGCCGCATTGTGCCGTCGCCGACGCGACCCGCCTGCGTCAGATCGTGTTCAATCTTTTGTCGAACGCGGTGAAGTTCACCGCCAGCGGTCATGTGAGCGTGACCGCCAAGATCGTGGATGATCGCTGGCGCCTGGTGGTGACGGATACCGGCATCGGGATCGCACCGGACAAGCACGAGATCATCTTCGAGGCGTTCCGCCAGGCTGATGCCGGTACGACCCGGCAATTCGGCGGGACCGGGCTGGGATTGTCCATCTGCCGCAATCTGTCACGCGCCATGGGCGGCGACGTGATTGTCACCAGCATGGAAGGGGCGGGCGCTACCTTCGTCCTCGACCTGCCGTATGAGCCTGCAGTACTTGACGAAGTGGCGGCGGCGCCCGGCGCAGGCGTGCTGGTCGTTGACCGCAATCCAATCACTCGAGCGATGTTGAAGGCGCTGCTCTCCCCGGTCGGCGGCGCCGTGTCCTTCGCGGGTACCGCCGAGGAGGCCCGGGAAGCAGTCGCGGCGCGGTCGCCCGCAACGCTGTTGCTGGACGACGCAACACTGCGCGCCAGCGAGGATCCCATCGGAGCGGTACGCGCGCTGGCGCAGGCTGCACCTGCAGCGCGGATCGCCCTGCTGGGCCCGCGGCTTGAGGTGCTGGAGCAAGCGCGGCTGGGTGAGGCCGGCGTTTCGCGCTTCATCATCAAGCCGATTGGCAAAGAAGCACTCGTTCAGGCCCTGTTTAGCGACGAACCGGACGTCTCCGCTCTTGTTTCCCACGCGGCTTGAGACAATAACAGCGCTGGCAATGGAACGATTAGCCTGCCTGTTCGGCCTGCGGCCATGAACGTCCTGTTTATCGAGGACGATCGGATGAACCGCCGCGTGGTCCGCGATATGCTTAACGTGGCCGGAGCGGACATGATCGAGGCAGAGAGCGCCGAGGAAGGGCTGCGCCTGCTCGACGATCAGGAGTTCGATATGCTCCTGGTCGATCTGCGCATGCCCGGCATGGATGGGATCACCGCCATTCGGCATATTCGTGCGCGGCCGGATCAGAAGGGGCGCGTTCCGATCATTGTCGTTACCGCCGATACTGCGGTCGATCTGCGCGAGCGCTGCCTTGTCGCGGGCGCAGACGAGGTGATCTTCAAGCCCGTCGCAATGGACAATCTGTTCGACGCGATGGGCCGCGTGCTCGCGGCCCATGACGGCGGCTTGATCGGCTGATCAATAGCCGCGGTCGAGATCGGCGACATTCTCCATCGGTCGTCCGGTGCGATAAGCCTCCAGGTTGCGCAGGAACATGGCGCCCGCGCGCTGGAACATCTTGGTCTGGCTGCGTCCCGACAGGTGCATGGAGATCATGCAATTGGGCGCTTTCCACAGTGGGTGATCGGCCGGAAGCGGTTCCGGATTGGTGGGGTCGAGAAAGGCGCCGCCCAGCTTCCCGCTGTGAATAGCCGCGAGCAGCGCATCGTCGTCGATCATGTCGCCACGTGCGATGTTGATCAGCCAGGCCCCCGGCTTCATTGCCGCAATCTCTGCCTCGCCGATCATCGACTTCGTCTCCCCGGTGGAGGGGGCCGCGAGCACCACCCAGTCGAACTCGCCCAATCGTGCGCGCCAGGCATCAGGGGTCAGCGTGCCATTGCTGCCCGAGCGGGTCACGCCAGTAACCTCGACGCCAAACGCAGCCAAACGATCACCGATCAGGCGCCCGATCGCACCATATCCGATCACGATCGCCTTGGTGTCGGCAAGCTCGATCTTGCCGGGCGAATCGCGGAGCCACTCGGCCCGGTCCTGTGCGCGAATCACTTCGTCCAGGCGCTTGGCCGCGGCCAGCACGCCTAGCACGGCATATTCGGCCACCGCGATCGCGTTAATACCGACGCCATTGGTGAGTGTGGCTCCGCGCGCGCGCAGCACATCCAGCGGGAAGGCGTCGAGCCCGGCGTAGATGGTCGAGACCCACTTCAGCCCGTCTCCCGCGGCGCGAAGCGTCTCTTCGGTCAGCTTGGTCGGCTGCATGTCGACCCAGGCGATCTCTGCATCGGCAATCATCGCCTTTGCGTCATCAGGGCTCGACCACCAGGCAACGTCGAGATCGGGCGGGAGCTGCGGTTCGAGCAGCGGACGGGCGATTGCGGGGAGAACAGCCTTCATGACCCTAGGTGATAGCGCGGCGCATGCGGCTCGCCTATCGGGTTGATGTGATCGCCATCCTCTCCACCGTTGTCGTCGCCGCAGCCCTAACTGGGCCTCTCGGCTCGACCTCCGCCAGCCCTGCCGTCGCCAACCCTGACGTCGCCAGCCTCGAGGCGTTGCGTGCAATCGACCTTCGGCTTGCTATCATTGCGCAGCGGTTGGTCACGGCCAACGCAACCCTCTGCCGTGACACCGTGCCGGCCACTGGCATGATCCTTCACGCCGAAACTCAGTATGACCCTGCGTCACAGCCAGCTGCGCGTCAGGCGTTCCGTTTCGCAACCCCGGTATCGGTGGAAGCGGTGGTGCCTGGCTCTCCCGCTGCTGTTGCCGGGATCCGCGCAAATGATGGGCTGGCGAAGATCGGATCGGATGCGCTCGGCGCCGCTGCGCAACCGCCTTCCAGCGCGGATCGCGACGCTGCGCTCGACGTACTGGAGCGCCAGAAATCCCCCTTATTTGTGACCGTTGCTCGCGACGGCGAGCGGCGCGAGGTGAAGATCCCGGCAAGTCTCGGCTGCCGGGCACGCTTCGAAGTGGTGCTCGGGCCGAAGATGACGGCCCAGTCCGATGGCAAGGTCGTCCAGATCGGCATGCGCTTCTTCGAGCGCTATCGTGACGAGGAAACGGCGGTCATCGTGGCGCACGAACTCGCGCACGTCATCCTGAAGCATCGCGTCCGGCTCGAGGCTGCCGGGGTGAAGGGAGGCCTGCTCAAGGAGATCGGACGCAATGCGCAGCTTGGCCAGACGGCTGAGCTGGAAGCCGACACGCTTGGGGTTGCCCTGCTTCACAACGCCGGCTTCGATCCTGCGTCCGCCGCGCGCTTCTGGCGGGAGCGGGGCGGTGACATCGACGGCGGCCTGTTCCGCAGCCGCACCCATCCTGCGACAAAGCGTCGGATCGCGGCGATCGAAGCGGCGGCCGGCGCGATACCGGCCGGCGAACGACCCTACCTTTCGCCCGTCTTGGCCCAGCGCGATTCGCCGCTGCGCTGAGCTGGGGCCGAACCTGCGCGAGCGAAGCCGCGAGTCCTGCGTCCATCAGACGGTGGTAATGCGCCAATCCCAGCCCAGCGGATCGCCATCCATCACCTCCACCCCCACCCCTGCCAGTTCGTCGCGAATTGCGTCAGACGCAGCGAAATCTTTGGCCGCGCGGGCTTCCTGCCGCTCTGCAAGCCGGGCGGCGATCGCAGCTTCATCAATGGTCGCCGAGGCCGGCCGCACGCGCAGGTCTTCGCGCTTGATCGTGTCGAGCGGCAAGCCGAGCACTTCGGTGAAGTCCTGCAGCGCGGCCAGCCGGTCGCCAGGCGAAACCTTCTTGTCCGCAATCAATGCGTCCAGGATGGGCAACGCCTTGGGTGTGTTGAGATCCTCCGACACTGCGGCTTCCAGCTGCTCGCGATAGCCGGCAGCGGAGCCCTTCTGCGGCGCATCCGCTCGCGTCCGCAGGCCCTCGATGGCCTGCACCAGTCGCTTCAGCCGGACCTGAGCGGCGGCCAGATTATCCCACGAGAACTCCAGCTCGCTGCGATAATGCGCCTGCAGACACAGCATCCGGTAGGACAGGGGGTGGAAGCCGCGATCTACCAAGGCCTGCAGCGTCAGGAATTCGCCGGAGGACTTGCTCATCTTTCCTGCGCGCTCGACCAGGAAATTGTTGTGCATCCAGAAAGCAGCGCCGCTGTCGGCGCAACCGCAATGGGCTTGGTTCTGGGCGATCTCGTTGGGGTGGTGGATCTCGCGATGGTCGATGCCGCCCGTGTGGATATCGAATGATTCGCCAAGGTACTTCTTGCTCATAACGGAGCATTCGAGATGCCAGCCCGGTGCCCCCCGGCCCCAGGGCGAATCCCATTCCATCTGGCGGTTCTCGCCCGGCGCTGACGTGCGCCAGATCGCGAAATCCTGCGCGTGCCGCTTGCCGGCCACCGGATCGATCCGACCCTCGCCGGCGTCATCCGCCAATCGCGCCAGCCGCCCGTAATCGGGGACCGTCGTCACGTCGAAGTACAGGCCGCTATCGAGCCGGTAGCAATGCTTCGCCTCGATCTGGACGGCGAAGTCGATCATCTCGGCGATGTGATCGGTTGCCAGCGGCAGATGCGTCGGCTTGCGGATGTTGAGGTCCGCAAGGTTCTGCTTGAACGCATCGGTATAATGGCGTGCGATTGCCCAGATGTCCTTGCCGGCCCGCTTGGCTGCCGCCTCCATCTTGTCGTCGCCGGCGTCCGCGTCGGAGGTCAGGTGGCCCACGTCGGTGATGTTGATGACATGGGTGAGGTCAAAGCCCTTCCACGTCAGCACGCGCGACAGCGTGTCCGTAAAGACATAGGCGCGCAGATTGCCGACATGGGCGTAATTGTAGACGGTTGGCCCGCAGGAATAGACGCGCACGCCCTTCGCCGAATCAAGGGGCTCGAACGCGCGCAGCGAGCGCGACAGGCTGTCGTAGAGCGAAAGCGTCCTCATGGAACGCGCTCTACCGCCGCCTTGGCCACACGCAAAGGGAGCCGCATGGTTGTGGCGCAATCGCCACAGCGCGGCGGGTTGCGCCGCCAACAGGGGAGTGGTAGACGCAGCGGGTTCACGGCGCGGGCTATGCTTGCTGCCGCCGTTTCCGTTTCGCGGAATCGGGCTGTTTCAGATCTCGGAGAAGTGTCGGTTTTATGCAGATCATCGTTCGCGACAACAACGTCGACCAGGCCCTGCGCGCGCTCAAGAAGAAGCTGCAGCGCGAAGGCGTTTATCGCGAAATGAAGCTGCGTCGGCACTATGAGAAGCCGTCGGAGAAGCGTGCACGTGAGCGTGCGGCTGCTGTCCGTCGTGCTCGCAAGCTGGAGCGCAAGCGTGCGGAGCGTGACGGCGCCCGGTAATCACCGCGCGATCGTCTCAACTTTCTCTTTCATTTGCTGCAATCCGGGCGCGTTGATTCGCGCCTGGTCATGACCGGGGGATCGCCATGTCGACCGTCACCGCCGTTCCGATCGCGCCGGTCAAGCGCAGCTATGTGGTGTGGCTGATCGTCGGCATCGTCGCCGCCGTGATGGCCGCCGCGGCGCTGGCCGTGCAGGGTGACGACTTCCTGACGCGCAATGCGCGCAAGGCTGGCGTAGTGACGACGGCCTCTGGCCTTCAGTACCAGGTGCTCGAGGCCGGATCCGGCGCGAAGCCGACGGACACGGATGTGGCGTTGGTCATGTATGAAGGCAAGCTGCTCGACGGCACGACCTTCGACAAGTCGCAGCAGCCGACACCGTTCCCGGTGACTGGCGTAGTGAAGGGCTTTTCGGAAGGCCTGAAGCTCATGCCGAAGGGCGCCAAGTACCGGTTCTGGATCAAGCCGGAACTCGGTTATGGTTCTGAAACCAAGGGTCCGATCCCCGGCAATTCGACGTTGATGTTCGATGTCGAGCTGATCGACTTCCTGCCGGAAGCTGTGCTCCGCCAGCTGCAGCAGCAGCAGATGATGGGCGGCGCTCCGGGTGCCGGTGTCCCAGGCGCTGCGCCTCCCGCCGGCCGCTAAGCAGGCCTGAAACTTTCGAAAGGCGCTGCCGCTACGAAGCGGCGGCGCCTTTGTCGTTACGGACGTATCTGGCTCAGCGTCTCCCTGTCGGCCGTCGGCGAATCAGGCCGTCAAATCGGCAAGGCGCTGAGTCGGGCATGAGAATTCGGCCAAGCTGCGCTGAAATCCGACGTGTCTGGTCTGAAGTACGTTCGCTTGCCGGCTCGCCGGCGCGATCAGCTCGACCAAACGCTAGACCCTGGCGTTCCGAACCGTCGCTTGATCTAACGAGTGCAGACCCGCTCGCTGGCTGGTGAATGCGCAATGATCAGCTGACGGCGCTGCGCTGGAGCTGCCGTGCGGTTAGCGGGCGATGACGTTGGCGCGGCGTTGCGCTTGTCTAAGCTGAGAGCCTCGTTGACTTACAACTGTGGCATAGGCGCCGCACGTCCCTGGCGATCAGGAACGTACGACGCATCGTTCACATCAAAGCGTGCGGCCGACCATGATCGTCGGGGTGATGTCCGTGAAGTTCGGAACATCCGCCTGAAGTTCGCCGATCCGCGGATTGGCCATTGCCTGACCCATGGCTTCGGGCGATGCGAAGTGGAAATGGGCGATGAGCGCAAACGGCGCAGCGCCGCCGCCGGGCGCCTGGCCCTCGATCAGTTCCACCCGATCCGGATTCCAGATCTCGCGGGCAAGCTCGGCATGCTTGGCCTTGTAGTAGCCCGCGTCAAACTTCGCGCCGTCATGGTTCGGATACAGAACACTAACGATCATTGTTTCCCTCTCCCCTTATGAAAACGGGCGCCCTTGGAAGGGGCGCCCGTCGTTGGTTTCCAATCAGGCGTTTTCGCCGACGATGGTCTTCACTTCCATGAAGTCGGTCAGGCCCCATTTGCCACCCTCACGGCCGTTGCCGGAGGACTTGTAGCCACCGAACGGAGTTGCGCCGTTCGGACCCCAGGAATTGATCGTGACGAGGCCGGCGCGCAGCTTGCCCGCGATCTTGGCTGCTTCGGACGGATCGCCCGAAATCGTGGCGGAAAGGCCGTAATCGGTGTCATTCGCCATCTCGACCGCCTGATCGGTATCCTCATAGGTGGTGATGGTGGCGACCGGACCGAACGTCTCTTCGCGATAGATCCGCATTTCCGGCGTCACGTCCGCGAGCACCGTCGGCTTCACGTAATAGCCGGCGTTGCGACCGTCCGGACGGCCAACGCCGCCGGTGACCAGTCGCGCACCCTCGTCAAGCGCCGACTGGATCAGGGTCTGGATCTTCTCGAACTGCGCCTTGTTGACGACCGGTCCGATGTGCGCGCCCTCCTTTTCGGGGCTGTCGATCTGGGTCGCTTCCATGATCGCCTTCACGACCTCTTCCGCTTCGTTCACCTGGCTTTTGTGAACGAGGAGGCGGGTCGGGGCAATGCAGCTCTGGCCAGTGTTGGCGATGACGCCGGCCAGCGTCGGCGGCAGCACTTCACCCAGCTTCGCGCCTTCGAGCACGACGTTCGGCGCCTTGCCGCCCAGCTCCTGGTGGACGCGCTTCACGGTCGCGGCGGCCGCGGTCGCCACGGCGATGCCGGCGCGGGTCGAGCCGGTGAAGCTCACCATGTCCACGTCCTTGTGGGCGGACAATGCCGCGCCGACCGTCGGGCCATCGCCATTGACGAGGTTGAACACGCCTGCCGGCACGCCTGCCTCATCCAGGATCTCGGCAAAGATCATGGCGTTGGTCGGCGCTTCCTCGGACGGCTTCAGGATCATGGTGTTGCCGGCGGCAAGCGCAGGCGCAACCTTGGCGCAGATCTGGTTCAGCGGCCAGTTCCAGGGCGTGATCATCGCTACCACGCCGATCGGCTCATGCACGACGCGCGCGCCCTTGCCGGCTGCTTCCGAGAAGCTGAATTCCTTCAGCGCCGCCAGCGTGCCCATGAAGTGCCCGAGGCCGGCGGGGGCCTGCGCCATGTTGGCGAAGGAGATTGGCGCGCCCATTTCGCGGCTGGTGGCGGCGGCAAGATCGGGAATCCGCTTCTTGTAGAGCGCGATGATCCGCTCGAGCAGGGCGATGCGATCCTCGACCGTCGATTCCGACCAGGTCTTGAACGCCTTTTTGGCGGCAGCGACTGCCTTGTTGACGTCGGCTTCCGTGCCGAGGGTGATTTCGGTGGTGGCCTGCTCGGTCGCGGGGTCGATGACCTCGTGGCGCTTGCCACCTTCGCTGTCGACCCAGGCGCCGTCGATATATTGCTTCAGATAGCTTTGCATTGTGCCTCTCCGCCTAGTTGGACGTGTGTTTCTGCACGCTTGTGCGGCTCGATTAAGTCAGTTGCAACAGGAAACGCGACGCACGGGAAGCGTGCCGCGACGGGACAATGTCGCGCTCTTGCGGGCAGGCGCGCGGGCGGCGGACCGGATAGGGAAGGATGGAGATGATCGACCTGCCGGCCACCGCCCAGGACGAAGCGAAAGGATTTGCCTATGCGTATTGCCCCCGTCCTCCTCGCCATCGCGATGGCGGCCGTGCCGGCGAATGGACAGCAGGGAAGCGCCCCGTTCGTGGTGCAGGAAACTGGTGAGGGCTTTGCGACGCTGGACGAGGCATTGCAGGCCAACCGTGGGCAGGATTTCACGGTGCTCGTCGCACCGGGCGTGTACCGGCAATGCGCCGTGCAGCAGGCCGGCCGGGTGACGTTCAAGGCAGTGAAGCCTGGCAGCGCCATTTTCGAAGGGGCGTGCGAGGACAAGGCGGCACTGGTGCTGCGCGGCGCGGGTTCGGTCGTGGACGGCCTCGTTTTTCGCGGAATCCGGGTACCCGACGGCAACGGCGCGGGCATTCGCATCGAAATCGGCGACCTTGTGGTCCGCAATTCCATGTTTCTGGACAGCCAGGAAGGCATCCTGGGGGGAACGGAGGAGCCGACCAGTGTTACGGTGGATCGCTCCACTTTCTCCGGGCTTGGGCAATGCCACGAAACGGAGGATTGCGCGCACTCAATCTATCTCGCCAGTCGCGGGAGCGTGACGATCACAAACTCCCGGTTCGAGCGGGGGCGCGGCGGCCATTATGTGAAGCTGCGCGTCCCGCGAGTGACGATCACCGACAACAGCTTCGACGATTCGGCGGGCAATCGCACGAACTACATGATCGATCTGCCCGAGGGCGCGACTGGAGAGATCGCGCGCAACACCTTCGTCCAAGGCGTGCAGAAGGAGAATTGGGGCGGCATGATCGTGGTCGCCGCGGAGCAACGCAAATATCGCTCCGCCGGGTTGAGCGTGCACGACAATGTCGCGACGCTTGCTCCCGGACAGACGAAAAGCCCGGCCTTCGTCGCCAACGTCAGCGGTGAGCGCTTGGCCTTGGGAGCGAACCAGCTTGGCGCCGGCGTGCGCGCCTATGAGGTCCGCAATCCCTGAGCAGGGCCGGCACCGGCTCAGTCCGGCGCCATCCGGGTGGTTGCGTCGGACTCTGAAGGATGGCCGGGCAGAGGATTCGTCCGCCGCCCGGCCGTTCTGATCAGCGGCAGGTGTCGCCCGGGCCGCTGTCGAGATCGAGGCAGCGCCCGTCGAGGCCCTGAACCGGCAATTTGATCGTCGCGGCAAGCGTCGGCACGATATCCACCGTCTCAATGGATTGCGGTTGCTCGAAGCCTGCCATGCCCTTGCGCCAGAAGAGGATCGGCACGCGGCGGTCATAGTCCCAGGGGCTGCCGTGGGTGGCGACATAACCCGGACCAGGCTTGGCGATGCCCACCACGCGCGGCTTCAGCAGGAGGAGCAGGTCGCCGGAACGCTCCGGATCGTAGGAAGCATGCGCCCGCTCGACCAGCGTCCAGGTCTCCGGCGGCGTGGACGGGATCGTGGCCGCCGCGATTTCTTCCCGCGTCAGCACGGCGGCGACCTGAGGGAATGCCTGGAGCCGCTTCACGGCTTCGGCGATCACCGCCTGACGCCGGTTGGCCGGGACCGAATCGGCGATGTAGATGTCGCCTTCCGACCCGAGGAGAACCGGCCCGGCGATCCCCAGTTGCTTGCCGATCGCTTCGCCGACCGCCTTCACAGACACGTCCGCACTGACGCGGCTTTCGCCGGGCATCGCACGCTGTTGTTGCCGCTCGGTCATGTCGTGGCCGCCGTGATCCGCGGTCAGCACCACCTGATAGTCGAGCCCCCAGGAATCCAGCACCGCGAAGAACCCGCCCAGCGTCTTGTCGAGTTCGGCCATCTGGAGGCACATTTCGCCACCGCCGGGGCCAAAGCCATGGCCGATGTAATCGGTCGCCGAGGCGCCGATCGAAATGATGTCAGGCGCGCTTCCCTGGCCCAGCTTCATGTCCTGGATAAGGCCGGCAGCGATCGCGAACACCGCGCCATCGAGGGCAGGCGATGCGCGGAAGGCACGGGTATCCCCTGCAGCGCGCGCGAACCGCCCGTCGCCGATCGTCTGATTGCCGACCTGGATCGGCTGCATCAGCGGGCGGCAGAAGCCGGGAACGGTGAGCGGCTCCTGCGGCTGGGCGATCAGCTTGGCGACGGCGTCGCGCCCGCGCTGAACCGCCGGCGGCACTGCGCGTCCGTCATAGGAAATGAAGTCCTTGCCCCCCCAGAACCAGACCTCGTCGATCTTGTGCCCGCCCATCATGATGGCCGCGCGATCCTTGCCCGCAACTGAGACGACCCGGCTGGCCGGATTGGCAGCCTTCATCATCTCGCCAAGCGTCGGCACCTTCAGGTGGAGGTCGGAGGGCTTGTAGTTGTTATGGTCCGTGCCCGGGATCCGTTCGTCCTCGGCGCAATAGACTTCCTTGTCGGCACGCGGCGCCTTCTGGTTGATCCAGTTGTTGGCGATGATGCCGGTATGCCCCGGACGCATCCCCGTGAGGATGGTGGAGTGACCCGGGCAGGTTTCGGTGCCCGCGTGGCTCTGATAGCCGGATGGGAAAACCGCGCCTTGCAGCAGACGGGCGAAGCCATCGGTGAAGCGATTGCGATATTGCGCGAACAGGTCCGCGGAAAACTGGTCAACCGAAATGGCGACGATCAGCTTCGGGGGCGTGGTCGGGGTGGTCGCGACAGCCGGCGCGGCCGGTTGCGCCGACTCTAGCGCAGCCTCCTGTGCGGCGGCGGCTCCAGCGGTAAGCGGAAGCGCGATGGAAGCGAGCAGGGAGGCAAGCAGAGCTTTCATGACAGACCTTGGTGCAAAGCAGGGGCGGTCGCGGTATGTCTGCGCCATGGCGGCTAGGCAAGCGTGGCTATCGGCGTTTCTTTTCATGGTGCTGGCGCTGTTAGCGCCGGTCGCCTCGGCGCAGACGCGGCATGTCGCGATCGATCTGGTGCCGGAGACTGCTCGGCCCGCCGCCGGCAGCACGGTGACCCTGGCGTTTGATTCGCGGCCGGAGCCGGAATGGCACGGTTATTGGCAGAACCCGGGGGACGCCGGGGTCGAGACCCAGCTGAAATGGACGATGCCGGAGGGGGTGAGTGCCGGGGCGCTGCGCTATCCGGTGCCGGAGCGGCTGATCGTCGGCGGCCTGATGAACTACGTCTATGAGGCGCCGTTCGCTCAGCTGGTCGACCTCAAGATCCCGGCCGGGCTTACACCTGGCACCCGTCTGCCGATCGCAGTGAAGATCGACTATCTCGTCTGCACCACCGAAATCTGCGTGCCCGAGACTCAGACGCTTTCCACCGAACTGACCGTCGGCGATGGCACCGTGGACGGCCCGACCCGCGCCCGCTTCGACACCTGGCGGCAAAAGCTGCCGCGGCCGCTGGGATCGACCGCGACCTGGCAAGCAGCCGACGGCCAGTTCCGACTAGCCGTCCCATTTCCCGCCAGTGCGGACGCGAAGGAGATTTACTTCTACCCGCTGGCCGGCGGCGCGGTGGACTATGCCGCCGCCCAAACAGCGGTGCGGGACGGTGATCGCATCACGCTGACCACCAAGCCGGCGACCAGCCTGGCGAGCGGCCCGATCGAAGGGGTGCTTGCGGTTGGTGAGGGGCGTGGTTTCCTGTTGACGGCCGCGCCCGGCACGGTCGCTGCAGCGGCCGCTCCGCAGGAGAGCTTTGCGGTTGGCGGGGCATTGCTTGCCTTTGCTGGGGCTTTGCTGGGCGGATTGCTGCTCAACGTCATGCCGTGCGTGTTTCCGATCCTCAGCCTCAAGGCGCTTGGCCTCGCGCGATCGGGGGAGACGGAAGGCGCCGCCCGGCGTGAGGCTTTGGCCTATACTGCAGGGGTGGTGCTGGTCTGCCTGGCGCTCGGCGGTCTGCTGCTCGGCCTGCGCGCTGGGGGGGCGACGGTGGGCTGGGCGTTCCAGCTTCAGGACCCGCGCGTAATCGGCGTTCTGCTGCTGCTGGTGACCGGCATTGCTCTCAATCT
This sequence comes from Sphingomonas sp. IC-11, assembly GCF_021043365.1. Lineage (GTDB taxonomy): Bacteria > Pseudomonadota > Alphaproteobacteria > Sphingomonadales > Sphingomonadaceae > Sphingomonas. Next base: position 458,392 of record NZ_JAJNDU010000001.1, read on the forward strand.
TGCCGGGCTGTTCGAATTGCCGACCCCGCGCTTCGCGAGCCATTCGGGAACCGGCGGCGCCTTTGCCACTGGCGCGCTGGCGGCATTCGTGGCCACGCCCTGCACCGGGCCATTCATGGGCGCGGCCTTGGGGGCGGCGCTGGTGCTGCCGCCGGCGGCAGCCTTGCTTGTCTTCGCGGGTCTTGGGCTGGGTATCGCCTTGCCGTTTCTGGCAATCGGCTTCGTGCCGGCGCTGCGTCGTCGCTTGCCAAAGCCGGGCCCATGGATGGCACGGCTGCGCCGGATCCTGTCGGTGCCGATGTTCCTCACTGCGTTGGCCCTTGCCTGGGTGCTGGGCCGCCAGGCGGGAGTGGACGGGATGACGATCGGGCTTGCCGCATCGCTGCTCGCCGCCTTTGGTTTGTGGTGGACCGGTCGACGTCAGCAATCCGGGAGCGAGCGCGCGTGGTGGCCGGCCGTGCCTGCACTGGCGCTGGCGGTTGCGGCGGCTGTTGTCGTTCGTCCGCAGGCGCCGGCTGCGGCAGAAGCGGTTGCGCTCACTGGCGCGGAGCCGTTCAGCGAGCAGCGATTGGCCGCTCTTCGGGCAGAGGGGCGGCCCGTGTTCGCTTATTTCACCGCCGACTGGTGCCTGACGTGCAAGGTGAACGAAAAGGCGGCGATCGAAACGGACGCGGCGCGGCAGGCGTTCACTGGCGGCAACGTGGCGGTGCTGGTCGGCGACTGGACGGATGGCGATCCCGCGCTCGGCCGCTTCATCGAGGCGCACAATCGGGCCGGCGTGCCGCTTTACCTCTGGTATCCCAAGGGCGCGGATCGCCCCCGGGTCTTGCCGCAATTGCTGACCAGCGGCATGCTCGCTGCCCTGCCGGAAGGGGCATGAATAACTGAGGAGAGCAAGGATGCGTCTGCTTGTCCCGTTCGCCGCCGCCGCCTTGGTGGCCAGTCCGGCCGCTGCCGACCAGGTCACTGGGCAGCAGGCCGGCAACTTCCGATTGATGGATGCCGACGGCCGCGCCGTCACACTCGCGCAGTTCCGCGGAAAGCCGGTGGTGCTGGAATGGAACAATCCGGGCTGTCCTTATGTGCAAAAGCATTATGACAGTGGGAACATGCAGTCGGCACAGGCCAAGGCACGCGCGATGGGCGCAGTCTGGCTGACGATCAACTCCGGCGCGCCCGGCAAGCAGGGCCATATGACCGGCGCACAGGCCAAGGCCTTTGTTGCTGCGAAAAAGGCGCAGCCTACCGCCTACCTCCTCGATCCGCAGGGCCGTGTCGGCAAGGGCTATGGGGCGAAAACGACGCCGCACATGTACCTCATCGATGCGTCGGGCAAACTCGTCTACCAGGGCGGGATCGACGACAAGCCGACTGCCGACAAGGCGGATGTCGCCACCGCCCGCAACCATTTGCTGGCGGCACTGACGGAGGTGAAGGCAGGCAAGAAGGTCTCGGTGCCGGAGGCGCGGCCTTATGGGTGTTCCGTGAAATACGCAGATTGACCCACGGCGCGCGCAATGCCTGTTCCTCGTCACCCGCCGAACGAACCAGCCGTCGCCTGGGCTGAAATCTGACGAACTGCCCCATTTCGGCAGGGATGCTTGTGCGATGCAACAATCTGCAGCAGCATGCATCCGAAACGATCGATGAGGCGTTAACCGTCTGATGGGGACACGGGCATTCGATGAGATCATGGGCACCGGCGGCAACAGCCGGCCGGAACTGGCAAGCTTGGCCCGTTGGCTCGCCGATACGCCGCCCGACGAACTGCGCCGCCGTCAGGAAGCAGCCGAAGCGACTTTCCGGCAACTCGGCATCACGTTCGCGGTCTATGGGGACAATGACGCGAGCGAACGGATCATCCCGTTCGACATTGTCCCGCGCGTCTTCCTCGCCGACGAATGGGCGCGGCTCTCCGAAGGGCTGGTTCAGCGGGTGGAGGCGATCAACGCCTTCCTCGATGACATCTACGGCGCGCAGGAAATCCTGAAGGCAGGTGTGCTGCCGGAGGACCTGATCTTCCTCAATCCGCAGTTCCGACCGGAAATCGTCGGCATTCGTCCGCCGCATGGCGTGTGGGCGCACATCTGCGGGATCGATCTGGTGCGCACCGGGCCAGATCAGTTCTTTGTGCTGGAGGATAACGCCCGCACGCCCTCCGGGGTCAGCTACATGCTGGAGAACCGCGAGGCGATGGTTCGCCTGTGCCCGGAATTGTTCGGCCAGTTCCGCGTGGCGGCGGTGGACAGCTATCCCGACCGGCTGCTGGAGACGATGCGATCGGTCAGCCCTCGCGGATGCAGTCAGAACCCGACCTGCGTGGTGCTAACCCCGGGTCACTACAATTCTGCCTATTACGAACACAGCTTTCTCGCCGATTCCATGGGCGTCGAACTGGTGGAGGCGGCCGACCTCGTCGTGGATGACGATGTGGTCTATATGCGCACCATCGCGGGGCGGGTGAAAGTGGACGTCATCTACCGCCGCGTGGATGATGATTTCCTCGATCCGCTGGTCTTCCGCCCCGATTCCATGTTGGGCGTGCCGGGGCTGATCGCCGCTTATGCCGCGGGCAATGTCGCCATCATCAATGCGCCCGGCAACGGCATCGCCGATGACAAGGCGATCTACAGCTACATGCCGGAAATCGTCCGCTTCTATTCGGGCGCAGAGGCGAAGCTGCCCAACGTGGAGACCTGGCGTTGCCGGGAGCCGGAGGCGCTGCGCTACACGCTCGATCATCTGGAGGAGCTGGTGGTGAAGCTGGTCGACGGATCGGGCGGCTATGGCATGCTTGTCGGTCCCACCGCATCCAAGAGCGAGATCGCAGCGTTCAGGTCGGTTCTGGAGGCAGAGCCACATCGCTACATCGCGCAGCCGACGCTGGCGCTTTCCACCGTCCCGACGCTGGTCGACGCGGGCGTTGCACCGCGGCACGTCGATTTTCGCCCCTTCGTACTGACCGGCGCCAAGGGCGTGCAGGTCGTTCCGGGTGGGCTCACCCGCGTGGCGCTGCGCGAGGGATCGCTGGTCGTAAACTCCTCGCAGGGTGGCGGCACCAAGGACAGTTTCGTCCTGCTGGATGGCGGCAACAGGCAGACCCAGACCATGAGCGAGAACGGGATGACGCAGGAGCAGAGCCTGTGATCGCGTCACTGCTCCCGATTGATACGGCACAGAAGATGGATCGTTCCGCTGGGATCGGCTCGCTGGTGGTTGGCGCCGGCCAATGCTGAGCCGCACCGCTTCATCGCTCTACTGGCTGGGCCGCTATATCGAGCGCGCCGATTTCATCGCCCGGCTGGTCGAGGCAACGATCCGCCTCGACGTGCTGTCCGCCCGTCCCGCCGGGGAGGCCGCGTGGCAATCGGCGCTGACGGTGACGGATACGGAAGAGGCGTTTAAGGCAACGGGCGCAAGCCTGACGCGGGAGGCCGTGTCGCGGTTCCTGACCAGCGACTCGTCACATCCCGGCTCAATCGTTCGCTGCCTGGACATGGCGCGGATGAACGCCCGGGCAGTGCGCACGGCGCTGACGCGTGAATCCTGGTCGGCCATCAACGGCGCCTGGCTGGTATTCGACAAGCGGGTGAGCCGTGGCGATCCCGACCGTACGCTCGCCCTGGTCGATGCGGTAAAGGCGGAAACCCGTGGCTTCGAGGGCGCGCTGCACCGGATGCTGCGCAACCAGACCACCTTGTTCATCCGCCTGGGGCAGGCGACGGAGCGTGTGGACGATACCGCGCGGCTTCTCGACGTGAAATATCACTTGCTTCTGCCGGAGGGCGAGCAGGTCGGGGGCACGGTGGATCGCGATCAATGGACCACCATCCTTCAGACCGTATCTGCGGTCACGGCGTACCGTTGGCTCTACAACGACGGTCTGGTGCCGGCGAACGTGATCGATCTGCTGTTGGCGCGAAGCGAGCTGCCGCGCAGCGTCGCTGGCGCGATCGAGGAGGTGACGGAAGTGCTGACTCAACTCGCCCGGCGTACTGGCACCAACGGCGAGGCTGACCGCATGGCCCGCAGCCGGCACGCGCGCGCGGCGAAGACCCGAAGTAGCGATGTGATCCTGTCGGGCCTGCACCAGCATCTGCAAGCGCTGATCGCCGAAAACGATCAACTGCATGCGGCCATTGCCCGCCAGTTCAAGTTCCACTGATGCGGCTGACGATCGACCATCGCACGGTTTATGCGTTCACGGCGCCGCAGGGCCGCATTGTCCAGCTGTTGCGGATGACGCCGGGCGAAACGCATGACCAGACGGTTGCGGACTGGCATATAGCGGTGGATTGCGATGCCCGAATGACCCGGCATCGCGACGGCTTCGGCAATGCGACGACCATGCTGTATTGCGAGGGGGCGATCGAGCGCATCGAGCTGACTGTGTCCGGCGAAGTGGTGACCAGCTCCTCCAGCGGTGTTCTGCACGGCGCCGCCGAATTGTTGCCGCCCCGCTTCTTCCTGCGAACCACCCCCACGACGGCGGCGGATCCAGCTCTTACCGCATTTGCCGAGGAGGAAGGCGGCGGCAGGGACATTGCGGCGCTTCACCGGCTGAATGGTGCCGTGCGCGCGCGCTTCGCTGATGATTGCGGCCGCCCGGTTTATGGTCGCACCGCGGCCGAGGCATTCGCGCTGAAAGCGCTCACGCCGCGCGACATGGCTCAGGTGTTCATCGCGGCGGCACGTGCGGTGGGCGCGCCGGCCCGCTACGTCTCCGGTTATTGCGATCTCGCCGGCGATCATCGTCCAACGCCGCACGGTTGGGCCGAAGCATATGTCGCCGATCTCGGCTGGATCGCCTTCGATCCCTGGCTGGGTCTTTCACCGGAGGAACATCACGTCCGGGTGGCAATTGCGCTTGATGCTGCCGGGGCAGCCCCCGTCGCCGGATCACGTCTTGGCGAAGGGGTGGAGCGGCTGGAGGTCGACGTCACCGTGCAGAGCGACGACTGATCCGTCAGGCGAGTTCGCTGGTCTCCGCGATGGGGGCCAGTTCGGCGTCTTCCATTAGGGTCCAGCCTTGCGGCCCCAGCTTTTCCAGAGGCCGATAGCGCGTCTTGTACGCCATGCGGGCAGCGCCCTTCACCCAATAGCCGAGATAGACGTAGGGAAGGCCCGCCGCGCGGGCGCGCAGGATGTGATCAAGGATGATGAGGTTGCCGAGGCCCGCCCGCGCACCCGGCTCCGCGTCGAAGAAGCTGTAGATCATCGACAGGCCGTCCGCCTGCCGGTCGGTCAGGCATGCGCCGACCAATCGTCCGGGCCGACCATCGACGGTCGGCTCGCGATATTCGACGACCACGGAATTGACCGGCGAATGCTCGACCATGTCGGCATAGTCCTGCTCCTCCATGCCCGCCATGCCGCCGCCAGGGTGACGCTGGCCCAGATAGCGCCGCAGCAGCTGGAACTGCTCGTCCGTCGCCCAGGGGCGGCAGGCAGTAATCTCCAGATCGTCGTTCCGGCGGACCAGCTTGCGCTGAGTCGCATTGGCCTCGAAATCGTTGGTGACGACCCGAACGGAGACGCACGCCGTGCAGCCCACGCAGGATGGGCGATAGGCGACCGATTGACTGCGCCGAAAGCCGATGCGGCCCAGCGCGTCGTTCAGCTCATGGGCGTGCGGCCCGGACAGTTCGGTGAACACCTTCCGCTCCTGCCGGCCGGGCAAGTACGGGCAGGGCGCCGGGCTGGTCACGAAGAAACGTGGAAAGCGAAAAGGCGCAGTCACCGCCGGTACATCCCCAGACCGACGCGTTGGTTGATCGCGTCCCGGCCACGAATATGGAACCTGCCTTCAGCGCTGAAAAGCCGCCGCACAGATGGTTCCGGCGGTTTTCGGGGACTAGCGACTAGTCACGAATTGCCATGCCGCCGGACTGACCCGAATTGGGTCAATCCGGGCGCGCGGTCATGCCAGTTCGATCAGGCGCACCTCGTATCCCGCCGTGTCCAGCGCGGCGAGCAGGCGATCGAGGTGCGCTCGATCCCGCGTTTCGCACTCGACATCGAGGCTCAGGCCCTTGGCAGGCAGGTTGGTGAAGATCCGCTGGTGGGCAAGCTCCAGAATGTTGACCCGCTCCTGATCGAAGATCCGAGCGACATTATAGAGCGCGCCGGGCTGGTCCTGCAGGCGAATGCGCAGCCGCGCGAGCCGCCCGGAGCGGGCGAGATCGCGCAGCAGGACGTTGGCGAGCAGGCGGGTGTCGATGTTGCCGCCGCACAGCACGATGCCCACCGTCTTGCCGGCGAAACGCTCCTTGTTGGCCAGCACCGCCGCCAAGCCTGCCGCGCCGGCGCCTTCAACCACGGTTTTCTCGATCTGGAGCAGCAGGCTGACCGATTCCTCCAGGCTGCGTTCGGTGACGAGGACGATGTCGTCCACCAGCGCTTCCACCATCTGCGCGGTAAGCCCGCCGGGCTGCTTCACCGCAATACCCTCGGCAAGCGTGTCGCCCGCGCACGGCAGCTCCGTATGGCGCAGCTTGTTGTACATGGACGGGAAGAGCTCGGCTTGCACGCCGATCACCTCGATCGGGTGGTTCGCGGCGCGCGCGACGGTCGCCATGCCGGAGATGAGCCCGCCGCCGCCGATCGGGACGACCAGCGTGTCCAGCGTCGGCACTTCATCCAGCATCTCGATCGCGACGGTGCCCTGGCCAGCGATGACGCGGGCGTCGTCGAACGGGTGGACGAACGTGTAGCCGCGCTCCGCCTCCAGCACGCGGGCATGGGCATAGGCTTCGTCATAGGTATAGCCGTGGAGCACCACGGTGGCGCCGTGCCCTTCGGTCTGCACCACCTTCACTGTGGGGGTGGTGGTCGGCATCACGATCGTTGCCGGCACGCCCAGGCGGTTTGCGTGATAGGCCAGGCCCTGGGCGTGATTGCCGGCCGAAGCGGCGATTACGCCGCGCGCCTTGGCATCCGCATCCAGCAGCAGCAGCGTGTTGAGCGCGCCGCGCTCCTTGTAGGCAGCGGTGAACTGCAGGTTCTCGAACTTCAGATAAATGGTCGCGCCGGCCAGCGCCGACAGCGTTTTGCTGACCAGCGTCGGGGTGCGCACGATCGAATCACGAATTCGGGCATGAGCGGCACGGATGTCGGTGATGTTGACGGGCAGGAGGTCAGTCGTCGGTTGCGCCGCAGTCGCCATAAGAAAAGGTCCCAAGCCGCTCGCACGGGGCTTGTCGAACAACTGTCGTTTCTTCGGCGAAGAAGGGCAGGGCTTCGACAGGCTCAGCCCGAACGGGATCATTGATCCAGGTTCGATGACGCGTCCTAGGACCATCTGGCGCCGCGTGCAAACTGCCCCTATCCGCTTCGACCATGAAGATCGCTTTCATTGGTACGGGCGTGATGGGCGCCCCGATGGCCGCTCATCTGGCGCGGGCGGGCCATCACGTCACGGTTTACAATCGTACCAGGGCCAAGGCGGAGGCCACCGGCCTTGCCGTGGCGGACACGCCGGCCGAGGCTGCAAGGGATGCGGATGCGGTGGTCACGTGCGTCGGCAATGATGCTGATCTTGCCGGCGTCACGCTGGGCGACGCGGGCGCCTTCGCGGTCATGCGCGACGACGCCGTGTTCATCGATCATACAACGGTATCCGCGGACATCGCGCGCCAATTGGCTGCCGCCCGGTCGCTCTGCGTCGACGCGCCGGTTTCTGGTGGCCAGGCCGGTGCCGAAAAGGGCCAATTGTCGATCATGTGTGGTGCGAGCGAGGCCGCATTTGTCCGCGCACGACCCGTCATGGAGGCCTATGCGGCCAGGATCGTGCACGTCGGCGCGGCTGGCGCTGGTCAGCAAACCAAGATGGTCAATCAGATCTGCATTGCCGGCGTTCTTCAGGGCCTGTCCGAAGCGGTCCGTTTCGCACAGGCGAGCGCGCTGGATCTCAACAAGGTGTTCGAGGCGATATCGGGCGGCGCGGCGCAAAGCTGGCAGATGGTGAATCGCTGGCCGACGATGACCACCGATGAGTTCAATTTCGGCTTCGCGATCGACTGGATGCGCAAGGATCTGGGCCTCGCGCTTGACGAGGCGAAGCGCAACGGATCGACGCTCCCGGTGACGGCACTGGTGGATCAATTCTATGCTGAGGTGCAGAAGATGGGCGGTGGCCGGCAGGATACGAGCGCGCTGGTGCGGAGGCTGCCACGATGAAGCGGGCTCTTCTTCTCGCAACCGCGCTTTTGGCGTCGCCGGCCACCGCTGACGGCATCGTCGACAACGTCAACGGCATCGCCCCGACGGCTGGCGGGCGGGTGATCAGGTTCAAGGCGGTTTTGATCGATCAGGCCGGCAAGGTCACCCGGCTGATCCCTCCCGGCGAGGAGCCGCCGAAGCTCAGTCGTCGCGAACTGAAGAAGAATGCCGGAAAGCCGCTCTACGACTGGCGTATCGACATGGGCGGCAAGACACTGCTGCCCGGCTTCATCGATGCGCATGGCCATGTCATGGGGCTTGGCTTTGGCGCGCTGTCGCTCGACCTCTCCGGCGCTCGCTCGTTGAACGAGGCAAAGGCGATGGTAGCCGCCTATGTCCGCGCCAATCCGGATCGCAAGTGGATCACCGGGCGGGGTTGGAACCAGGAAGCATGGGGGCTTGGTCGCTTCCCGACGGCGGCGGATCTGGATGATGTGGCGCCCGGGCACGCGGTGTGGCTGGAGCGGGCAGACGGTCACGCGGGCTGGGCGAACAGCATGGCCATGCGCGAAGCCGGGGTGACGTCCGCCACCGCCGCTCCCGCTGGAGGCCGGATCGAAAAGGCAGGCAATGCGCCGGCCGGCGTGTTTGTCGATGCTGCCATGCAGTTGGTCGAACGCGCCGTGCCGCAGCCGCTTCCCAAGGAGCGGGACGCCGCCTTCCTGGAGGCGCAGCAGAAGCTGCTGGCGAACGGCATCACCGCGGTTGCCGATATGGGCACCACGGTGGACGACTGGCTGAGCTATCGCCGCATGGCCGACATTGGCGCGCTTCGGGTACGCATCATGAGCTACGCCGCAGGCGTCGAAACGGCGAGCCGGATCGGCGGCAAGGGGCCGACCCCCTGGCTTTATGGCGACCGTCTGCGCATGGGCGGCGTGAAGATTTACCTCGATGGCGCGCTTGGATCCCGCGGTGCCGTGCTGAAGGCGCCTTACGCGGACGCGCCGAATGAGAAGGGTCTGAGCTTCCTCACCGATACGCAGCTCCAGAACCAGATGAGCCGTGCGGCAATGGATAACTTCCAGCTCGCGGTTCATGCGATTGGCGACAAGGCCAATGCGCAGGTGCTGGACGCCATTCAGGTGCTGAGCGAGACGTACAACGGTGATCGCCGCTGGCGGATCGAGCACGCCCAGGTGGTCGATCCGGCCGATCTCAAAAGCTTTGGCAAGTTCGGCACCATCGCGTCGATGCAGCCGACGCACCAGACCGGGGATCGTACAATGGCGGAGGCGCGGCTCGGGCCGACGCGTCTGGCGGGTGCCTATGCATGGAAGTCGGTGCTGGCGAATGGCGGCAAGCTCGCGTTCGGATCCGACTTTCCCGTAGAGAAGCCTGATCCATGGGATGGCTGGGCAGCGGCATTCACGCGGCAGGACGCGCAGGGACAGCCGCCAGGTGGCTGGCGCCCCGAGGAAGCGGTGACTCGTGAACAGGCTTGGTGGGCATTTACAGGCGGCGCTGCCTATGCCGGCTTCGCTGAGCAGAAGTTCGGTAATCTCGCCCCTGGGCAGAAGGCGGACTTCATCATCGTCGACCGCGATCCGTTGGCCGCGGACTCGATGGCGCTGCGGACCATCCGGGTGGAACAGACCTGGGTGGGTGGTGAAAAGGTGTTTGACCGAGCGGGCGGGGTGAAGGCCCCCGCCAAATAGGCGAGGGCCGACCGCGGCCCGCCGCTGCGGGCTCGCAACCGCCCCCTGAGCGTCAGGTAGGCGAGGGCTCGCTGCGCATGTCGCCTCGGTTCGCCGCGAAGCCCGGCGCCGGCCCTGTCGCGGGACGCAGGGCCTCGCGTTCGGACTCCGGCACCGGCGCGGTTGGATCGGGGCGGAAATGGTCGACCGCGCGATCATTCGGCCCGGGGTGCTTGTCGCCCTCCAGATCGGGAACGCGGTGCCCGTCTTGGGGCGTGAAGAACCGGTCGAACAAGCCGAAGTGGATCGCGCTGGCGAGGCCGGTGGCGATCGCACCAATGGCCGTTGCGGCGCCGATCGCGACGTTCCGCTGGCGGTGATCGGCCTTGAAGCGGCCGTTGCTGTCGCGTTTCTGGGTCATGCGCGCTCAACACCTTTGGCCGCGCCGTCGTTCCCAGCATGGCCCGTTCATACCCCGCGCCGGTGGGCTCGCCTGTTACGTGAGCCGATCATCCATCGCGATGTGATCCGCGATGAAAGGCGGCAAGAGAGGTTCAAATACAGGGCGTTCCCCCCTAGATCGCCGACACGATGCAAGGTTCCTACGGCCCGCCTGACCGGTTCAACGAAGAGAAAGCGACATTCGCGATCCGCGGCAGCGACCAGCCCGATCTGGAGGCTGGCGTCGCCGCGATCCGCAACGTCGTCCGTACGCTCCCGCTGAAGCCCGGCGTGTACCGGATGCACGATGCCAAGGGCGACGTGCTGTACGTCGGCAAGGCGCGCGCGCTGAAGAACCGCGTCACCAACTATACGCAGATCAACAACCTGTCGAAGCGGCTCCAGCGGATGGTGTCGCAGACCCGGTCGATGACCATCGTCACGACCAACAACGAGGCTGAGGCGCTGCTGCTCGAGGCGCAGCTGATCAAGCGCTATCGCCCGCCGTACAACGTGCTGCTGCGCGACGACAAAAGCTTCCCTTTCATCCTGTTGCGCGCCGATCACGAGTTTCCGCGCATCCAGAAGCATCGCGGCGCGCGGCGGGCGAAGGGCGATTATTACGGCCCCTTCGCCAGCGCGGGCAGCGTCAACAACACGTTGAACGCGCTGCAGAAACTGTTCTTGCTCAGAAGCTGCACCGACGGCTTCTTCAAGACGCGCGACCGGCCGTGCCTGCTGTACCAGATCAAGCGCTGCTCAGCGCCGTGCGTCGGCCGGATCGACAAGGCCGGCTATGACGAGCTGATTGCCGACGCGAAGAAGTTCCTCGCCGGCAAGACGACCGACGTGCAGGCGAAGCTGGGCGCCCAGATGGAAGCCGCCGCCGCGGCGATGGATTTCGAGCTGGCCGCGGTGCTGCGCGACCGGCTGCGCGCGCTGACCTTCATCCAGGGCACCCAGTTCATCAACGCCGAAGGGGTGGGGGATGCGGACATCTTCGCGCTCGCCAGCCATGAGGGCGTGATCGGCATCCAGGCGTTCTTTATCCGCGGCGGCCAGAACTGGGGCCACCGCAGCTTCTTCCCCGCGCACACCGCCGACGTGACCGAGGAAGAGGTGATGACCCTGTTCCTCATGCAATTCTATGAGGAGGTACCGCCCGCCAAGGCAGTGCTGGTCGATCGCGTACTGCCCGAGGCAGACCTGCTCGCAGAGGCGCTGACGACGCAGGCCGGGCGCAAGGTGTCGATCGAAGTGCCGCAGCGGGGCACGCGCAAGCGGCTGATGGAACAGGCCTGCCGCAACGCCAAGGAAGCGCTCGAACGCCGCCTGGCCGAAAGCACGACCCAGGCGAAGCTCAACCGCGAGGTCGCCGACCTGTTCGGGCTCGCCGAGCCGCCGCAGCGGATCGAAGTGTACGACAACAGCCACATCCAGGGCACCAACGCGGTCGGCGCGATGGTCGTCGCCGGGCCGGAGGGCTTCCGCAAGGGCCAGTATCGCAAGTTCAACATCAAGCAGGCGGCGACCGACGACGATTTCGCGATGATGCGCGAGGTGCTCACTCGCCGCTTCGCCCGCGCGATCGAGGAGGATCCCGATCGCGACGGCGATAATTGGCCCGACCTTGTGCTGCTCGACGGCGGCCGGGGGCAGCTGAACGCCGCCAAGGCGGTGCTCGAGGATCTCGGCATCGAGGACGTGTGCCTGGTCGGTGTCGCCAAGGGCCCGCACCACGGCCGCGAGGGGCGCGAGGTGTTCCACCTGATGGATGGCCGCGAGCTGACGCTGCCGGTGAACTCGCCGGTGCTGTTCTACCTCCAGCGGCTACGCGACGAGGTGCACCGCTTCGTCATCGGCGCGCATCGCGAGAAGCGCGCCAAGGCGATGGGGGCGAGCCCGCTCGACGAGGTTCCCGGCATCGGCCCAGCGCGGAAGAAGGCGCTGCTGATGCACTTCGGCACCGCGCGGGCGGTGCGCAACGCCAGCCTCGCCGATCTGCAGAAGGCGCCGGGCGTCAGCGCCGGCGTCGCGCAGCAGGTGTACGACTTCTACCACGCGAAATGAGCTGGGCGGAACGGGCGGGCCGGCTTCCCCGTTGTTGGGTGGAAGGAGACCATCATGCCCAATCCCCCCCTCAATCCCGCGCAGACCGATCCGCTCGCCGAAACCGATGCCGACGGCAATCCGCTTGATGACGACGCGAAGCTCGACATTGCGCTTGAAGGGTCGATGATCACATCGGAGCCGCCACAGATGTCCGAGCCCAAAACGGCGGCCGAGGAAAAGGCGGAGAAGGAAGCCGGGCATTAAGCGCTGCCGCTTGCGCAGTTACATCAGCCCCTTGGCGCGCAGGCTCACATGGCCGCTGGTGCCGACGATCAGGTGATCATGCACCGCGATCCCCAACCCCTTGCCGGCATCGACGATCGCCCGCGTGATCTCGATGTCGGCGCGGCTGGGCGAGGGATCCCCCGACGGATGATTGTGAACCAGAATGATCGCGGCGGATCCAAGGTCGATCGCGCGGCGGATCACTTCGCGCACATGCACTTGCGCCTGGTCGATCGAGCCTTCGCTCATCACCTCGTCACGAATCAGCATGTTGCGGCTGTTGAGGTGCAAGACCCGCACCCGCTCGATCACATGATGCGCCATGTCAGCATGAAGATAGTCCAGCAGCGACTGCCAGTTGCCGAGCACCGGCCGTGCCGCGACCTCCCCCTGAAGCAGGCGGAGCGCGGCAGCCTGCGCGATCTTGATCGCCGCCACGCTGGTCTCGCCCATTCCGGACACGCGCATCAGCGCCTCGGCATCTGCCGTCAGCAATCCGCCGATCCCGCCGAATTCGCGCAACAGCGCCTTGGCAAGTGGCTTGGTGTCACGCCGGGGAATGGCCAAGGCGAGCAGATATTCGATCAGCTCATGATCGAGCAGTGCCTCCCCGCCGCCCGAGAGCAAGCGGCTGCGCAGCCGCGCGCGATGGCCGTGATTGTCGGTCGCGTTGGGATCGCTGTCGGCCATCGCTGGCATGGCTAGGCTGGGGACGGGCAGAGTGCAATTGTCTCTCGTCCTAACCGGCGGCCCCTGCTTGCCGCGCCCCAGCGGCGCCACCGCTTCCAACTGGCGCGGCGAGCCCGTAGGAGAATCGCCGTTCCGCGGTTCGGAAGGGGTGAGGTGGCGGTCGTAGAGGAGGAAAAGCGGCCGCGCCGGGTGACCGGAACGCGGGTGCTGCTTGCCTTGATTGTCATGGTCGCGGCGCTGCTCATGGTGCTGTGGCTCAGCCGCATTCCCATCGCGACGCGTTTCATCGACCGCAGCTTTGCCGCCAGCGGTGTGCCGGCCCGTTACCGGATCGAGGATCTCGGCTTTCAACGGCAACGGCTGACGAACGTGATCATCGGGGATCCCGCAAATCCGGATCTGGTGGCCGATTGGGTGGAAACCCGCATGTCGGTGGTCGGCGGTAGGCCGTCGTTGAACGCCGTTCGGGCCGGGCAGGTACGATTGCGCGGACGTCTGGTGGACGGGCGCCTTTCACTTGGCGCGCTCGATCGCCTGATGCCGGCGCCCTCGGGAAAGCCGTTCGCCCTGCCGCAGATTGACCTGTCGGTGGACGATGCCCGCATGCGGCTCACCACGCCTTTCGGTGTCGTCGGGCTCAAGCTGGTGGGCCGCGGTCGTTTGGACGATGGCTTTCGGGGCACCCTGGCGATGACCAGCGGAGACATGAGCCTGGGCGGCTGCCAGCTTCGCCGCCCCACCGCGCTGCTGCAGATTGCCATCCGCGACGCAGCGCCGAAACTCACCGGCCCCGTACGGCTGCAAACGCTCAATTGTGATGGCGCAACGGTGGCGGCGCCACAGGCGCGGGTGGATGTGGCACTGAGTTCGGCTCTTGATCGATGGCAGGGATCTGCCGCCGTGCAGACCGGTGTCATCGCCGCCACTGGCGTCCGGCTGGCGAACCTGAGCGGTCAGCTGAGTTTTACCGGCGCTCCGACACGGACCGAGGGCGATGCGCAGCTTCGGGGTGAAGCGCTGAACGCGATGGGAGTGCGCGGGCAGGCCGTGAGCTTTGCCGGCACCTGGCGTGTTGCGTCGGGACGCGCGCTCGCGGCGGGCCGGGTCGAGGGTCTTGGCATGGCGATTGATCCTGCCTCCCGCGCGCGGCTGCGTGAAGCGGCCGATGCGGCGGCAGGCACCCCGGTGGCGCCGCTCGCCTATGCGGCAGCGCGCGCCTTGGCAGCTGCCGCAACCGACTTCGACGTCGGCGGCGAAATGGCGCTCGGCTCGGCAGCGGGCCGGCCGCTTCTGACGGTGCGCGCGATGACAATGGAGGCGCGCTCGGGCGCTTCGGCCAGCTTCGGGGATGGTCAGGGATTAGTGCTCGGCGAGAGCGGCGGTTTTCGCGCTGACGGCAGCCTGCGGTTTGGCGGCGGCGGCCTTCCGACCGGCCGCGTCGATCTTGCGCAAGCGCGCGCCGGGGGGCCGGTGCTTGGGACCGCGACGCTGGCGCGCTATGTCGCTGATGGCGCGAGTCTCGCACTTGCGCCGGCCCGCTTTGCCCTTTCACCAGTCGGCGACTGGCGCCTCGCTACTGTCGCAACGCTAACCGGACCACTGGGGTCGGGACGGGTGGAGGCGCTACAGCTGCCGCTCAACCTGCGCGCTGACCGCGGCAAGCTGATCGTCAATCCCTCGTGCGTGCCGGCCAGCTTCCGCCTTCTATCCGTTTCGGGGCTGCACTTGCGGCCGGCGAAACTGAACGTGTGTCCGCTCGACGGCGCCTTGTTGCGGATCGACGGCGGCAAGGTCGCAGGCGGCGTGCAGGCCGGTACTGTGCGGTTGAGTGGGGCGCTCGGCGGATCGCCACTCGGGCTGGCGATTGCCGGGGTACGTTGGCGGCACGTCGATGCCGGTTTCACGCTGAACAAAGTTGCGGCGCGGCTCGGCCGTCCGGGCAGCGTGACCCGGCTTGATTTCGGACGGCTCGACGGGCGGGTGGGCGGCCATGGTGCGCTTGCGGGCGACTTCGCGGAGGGCGCCGGCCAGATAGGCAACGTGCCCTTGCTGCTGTCCGGCGCGCGTGGCGATTGGCGGTTCGCCAACGGCGTCCTGGCGCTGTCTGGCAATTTGAATGTTGCTGACGCAGCCGAAAGCCCGCGGTTCAATCCGCTTGATGCGCGCGGCGTCACACTGCGGCTCGCCAACAATGTGATCACGGCTGAGGGCACGCTTCGCGCCCCAGCCAAGAACGTGAAGGTCGCGGACGTCACGATCCGCCATGCGCTCGCCAGTGGCGAGGGCGCGGCTCACCTGGCGGTGCCGGGCATCACCTTCGGTGACGGGTTCCAGCCGGAGGAGCTCACCAGACTGACCTTCGGCGTCATCGCCGATGTGCACGGCACGGTGCGGGGCCGCGGCGACATTGCCTGGTCTCCGCAGGGCGTCACCTCCACGGGTACCTTTGGCACCAACGACACGGATCTTGCCGCTGCCTTCGGCCCGGTCACCGGCATCAAGGGGGAGGTGCACTTCACCGACCTTCTGGCACTCGAATCGGCACCTGCCCAGATCGCTACCGTCGCCGAAATCAATCCCGGCGTTCCCGTGACCGACGGCAGGATCGAATATCAGTTGCTGCGCGATCTGCGCATCGCCGTAAAGGGCGCCCGCTGGCCGTTCGGCGGCGGCACGCTGACCTTGCAGCCGACCTTGCTTGACTTCTCCTCGCCGCAGGCGCGGCGGCTCACCTTCCGCGCCGACGGTGTCGAGGCGCGGCAGTTCCTGCAGCAGTTCGACTTCAAGAATCTGGATGCAACGGGCGTGTTCGATGGCGAACTGCCCATGGTGTTCGATCAATCCGGTGGCCGCGTCGAGAATGGCCGGCTGGTCGTCCGCGAGGGCGGCGGCAGTCTCGCGTATCTGGGTGAACTGACCGAAAGGGATCTGGGCACCTGGGGCAATATCGCGTTCCAGGCGCTTCGCTCGCTACGCTATCGCAGCCTTGAGCTGGTAATGAATGGCCCGCTCGCAGGCGAAATGATCACCGAGGTACGTTTCGCGGGGATCAGCCAGGGGGAAGGGGCCAAGTCGAACTTTCTGGTCCGGCGTCTTCAGCGGCTGCCGTTTGTCTTCAACGTCCGCATCAAGGCGCCATTCCGCGGTCTTATCGACACGGCCGCGTCCTTCTACGATCCCAAACGGCTGGTGGAGCGCAACCTGCCTGCTTTGCTGGAGGAGCAGAACAAGCGCGCTGCTCCGCCCACCATTCAGCCCCCCGCAAGCGAGAATATGCCATGAGCGAAACATTGACGAAGCATCAGGGGCGCACGACTTTTGCGATGGTGAAGAGGGTGGCGGTGATTGGCCTCAGTTTGGCGAGTAGCGCGTGCGTGAATGTCTCTGCGCCGGATAAGCCGATTGTCATCAACCTCAACATCAGCGTGACGCAGGAGGTGGTGTATCGCCTCGACAATGAGGCGAAGTCGCTGATCAAGCAGAATCCGGGGATTTTCTGATGATGACCAAAAAGGCGATGCTGATGGCGGCCGGGGCGCTGGCGCTGACCGGTATCTCCGCGAGTGCCTGGGCGCAGCGCGACCCTGCTTACGCCGCCGCGCGGGCGGCTGGCCAGGTTGGCGAGCAGCCGGACGGCTATCTTGGTGTGGTTGGTGCCGGCTCCGCGGAGCTTCGCGCGCTGGTGAACGCGATCAATATCCAGCGAAAGGCCGCGTACACGCAAAAGGCGCAGGCCTCCGGTGCGACCGTGGAGCAGCTCGCCTTCACCAGCGGCTGCAATCTCATTCAGCAGACGGCGGCCGGGGAGAAGTATCGCACGCCGTCCGGCGAATGGGCGACTCGCGGCGCCGGTGCGCCGACTCGCGATCCGCGCTGCGTCTGACCTTCATCGCTGGGCTCCTCTTCTAGCTTGAGGCGCTCAGCACCCATGTGCACTTCTGCGGCGACCCGGCACCGCCGATTTGTTCGCCGTAAACCGGCTTTTCGCAACGGCCGTCCGGGCCACGCGCGCGCCGGTGGATCGCGGTCGCTGCGCCCTTCAGGATCACGCAGATCGGTGCGTCTGCCCCTTTCGGCAGTGTGACGGAAGGTTGCGCAAGTGTTGACACCCCCGGACCCCCCGGCTAACCGGACGGCGCCTTGGCGGGCTCGCCACTTGGCTTCCTTGCGCCTGCCCAAAAACACTTGGGGGACGCGTGGATGGCAGAAAACGAGCCCGGACCAGACACCCTCGGCACCGATGCACGTCTCTCCTCGCTCGATGAGCGGTTGAAGGCGGCGCAGGCGGACGAGGCGCACCGAGCAGGGGCGGGCAAGGCGGAATCCGATGGCGGCTATCGCCTCGGAAACCGCGTTTTGGCCGAACTGATTGGTGGGATGGTCGGCGGCGCGCTGATCGGTTGGGTAATCGACCGATTCGCGGGTACGCAGCCCTGGGGTCTGCTCGTGATGCTCGCCCTCGGGACGATCGTCGCGTTCAGAAACATCATTCGGATTTCTAGCCAGCGCCCGAAGTAAGATCGGGCGCTTTCGTTAAGGGAAACAGGCGTGGCGGAAGGCGGCGGCAAGATCGATCCGATGCACCAGTTCCTGGTTGAGCCGTTGTTCGGCACCCAGGACTGGCAGATTGCCGGCTACAACATTGCCTTCACCAATTCGGCGATGTGGATGGCTGTGGCTGCATTGGGGCTGATCGCGTTCATGGCGCTCGGCACCAAGGGGCGGCTCATTCCGACCCGCGGTCAGGTGATGGTCGAGGGCTTTGTTCGCTTCATCGACAACATGCTGGCGTCGAATATCGGGCCCGAGGGGAAGCGGTACGTCCCTTACGTCTTCTCGCTGTTCATGTTCATCCTGTTCGCCAACGTGCTCGGCCTCCTGCCGCTCGGCGTTGTTGGTGTGCATCCGTTCACCTTCACTAGCCACTTCACCATCACCGGCATTCTCGCGATCCTCAGCTTCGCGATCGTCCTGGTGGTCGGCTTCTGGCGCCATGGCCTGCACTTCTTCAGCCTCTTTGTGCCGCATGGCACGCCGTGGTGGCTGCTGCCGGTCATCCCGCTGATCGAGTTCGTTTCGTTCATGGTGCGTCCGTTCAGCCTTGGCCTGCGACTGTTCGTCGCCATGACGGCTGGCCACGTGCTGCTGAAGGTGCTGGCGGGCTTCGTGATCAACGCTGGCAATGCCGGCGCTGGGATCGGTCTGCTGGTCGGTATTCCGTCTTTCGGCCTGATGGTCGGCATTTCCGCCCTGGAACTGCTGGTTGCCGGTATCCAGGCCTATGTCTTCGCGCTGTTGACCTCGCTGTATCTGAACGACGCGGTCAATCTGCACTAAGTCTCGTACTGTTCAATCCAACCTTTTGATTTTGATAGGGAGTTACTGAAATGGACGCAGAAGCCGCAAAGCTGCTCGGCGCCGGTCTTGCCGCTGTGGGCGCGGGCCTTGCCTCGCTCGGCGTGGGCAACGTGTTCGGCAAGTTCCTCGAAGGCGCGCTGCGCAACCCGGGTGCGGCGGACGCACAGCAGGGCCGTCTCTTCATCGGCTTCGCCGGTGCCGAGCTTCTCGGTCTGCTCTCGTTCGTCGTGGCGATGATCCTGGTTTTCGTCGCCTAACAGGATACCAATCCTCCGCCGTTCGCGCGGCCTGACCCGATCCGCTCGGCATCGAGCGGCAGGTGGTCAGGCAAGCGCGAACGGTCGGGAGGTTAAGGGTTCAAGATGCCTCAGATCTCCCAACTTGCCGCAACCTGGGCGTCGCAGCTGTTCTGGCTCGTCGTCACGTTCGGTGTTGTGTTCTTCGTCGTCGGCCGTGGCATGCTGCCCAAGGTGCAGAAGACGATCGACGCACGCGATCATTCGATTGCTGCTGATCTCGCCGCGGCATCCGCTGCGCGTGACGAAGCCGACAAGGTCGAGGCGGACTGGCGCGTGCGCGACCAGGCCAATCGCGAGAAGGCTCAGGCGCTCGTCGCGGAGGCACGTCAGCGTGCTGCCAAGGCAAGCGAAGAGACGCTGAACGCCGCCGGCCAGGAACAGGCGCAGCGGATCGCAGCAGCTGAGGCGAATATCAAGGCGGCCACCCAGCGCGCCCTCGACGAGATCGAGGCGGTTGCGGCGGAAGCCACGCAGGACATCGTGGCGCGCGTTTCGGGCGTGCAGGTGTCGGCCGATGAAGCAAGGGGCGCCGTAAAGGCGGCGATGGCACATGGCTGAGTTCATCATCCTGAGTGCTGCCGCGGGTGGCTCTGCCCAGGTGGCGCAGAATCTCGCTCATGCCGCCGAGGCAGAGGGCATGAGCGCTGAGGGCACCGAGGCGCTGGGCACCAGCATTGCCGAGGGTGGCCCTGACCATCACGTCGATCCGGAGCTGCTTGGCCTGAACGGCACCGTCTGGGTGTCGCTGGCGATGATCGTGCTGATCGCGATCCTGATCTGGAAGAAGGTCCCGGCGCTGATTCTGGGCGGGCTGGATCGTCAGATCGCCGACATCCGTCGCCAGCTGGACGAGGCCAAGGCACTTCGGGCCGAGGCAGAGGCGCTGCGCGATGAGTATGCGCGCAAGATTGCCGATGCAGAGAAGACGGCCGGTGAAATGGCCGCTCAGGCCAATCATGAAGCGGAAGTCATCATCGCCAAGGCCAAGTCGGACGCGGAGGAACTGGTTCAGCGCCGTGCCAAAATGGCCGAGGACAAGATCGCCGCTGCGGAGCGTGCCGCGCTCAACGAGGTTCGTGCAAAGACCGCGGTTGCCGCTGCCAACGCAGCCGCGACGCTGATTGCGGAGCGCCACGGCGCGGAAGCGGATCGCGCGCTGATCAACCGGACGATCTCCGGGATCGGCCGTCCGAACTGACCATCCGCTCATCATGAGCTTCAATGAGGCCGCGTCTTTATGGCGCGGCCTTTTTGCTGTCTCGCGTGATTGCCGGCATTGAAGCGTGAGGCGCACGGTGAGGCCGCTATCGTCAGCCAGGGAATCTTGAGCGCCGGGCAGCCCAGTTGATAACGTGACGCTGCTCGCCGTGGCCTCGCTGGTGCCGCGGCGCGATCTCGGGCACCTCGCAAGGTCAAGAAGACGACGGGAAAGTGGCTGCCAGCGCGACGGAGTGCTACGCTTCCGGAGTGCGCCTCCCAAACGTCGGCATCATCTCCGCCACCATCTTGGTCGCGATTGCAGCCTATCCGGCGGGCGGCTTCATCGCTGGCGCGATCCCCGCGAACGCTGCGTGGTCTGAGCCGCAGCATGGCATCACGCTCTTCGTGGAATCCAACGGCGTCCACGTTGGTATCATCATGCCGAAGCAGGCCGCCGGGGTTAACTTACGGCGCCTCTTTCCTATCGATGATTTGGCGGATCCGCGCTTTGGCGGTCACGACCATGTGTCGGTGGGCTGGGGCGAGCAGGACTTCTATCTGCAGACCCCCACCTGGGCCGATCTGAAGCTGCAGACGGTGCTCGCCGCTGCACTTGGCAGTGATCGCACGCTCGTCCACGTGGATCATGTGCCAGCGCCTCCGCGTGGGTCCGATGTCCGCCGTCTCGTGGTCAGGCCGGCAGAATACCGACGTCTCGTCGCCTATGTTCAAGCGTCGCTCGTCCCCGGTGGCGAGCGTCACCGCGGCTATTTCGGCAATGACGCCTTTTATCAGGCACATGGCCGCTACAGTGCAGTCCATACCTGCAACGCCTGGATAGGCGACGCACTGCGTTTCGCCGGGATCAGGACGGGCATGTGGACCCCGTTCCCCGCCACCGTGCAATGGTGGTACGCGCCTTATGCCTGACGCGTTGCCCCGCGGATTTTTCGCGGTAAACGGTTACACGTTCTCGGAGGGGATTTATTCGATGGCATTTGCCCAGGGCGCGACCAACGCCAACAGCGCGGCTCAGGAGACGGAGGGAGCCGGCGGCACCTATGTCGATGCGCCGGATCTGCGCTGGTTCGTGTTTGCGCTGTTCTTCATCTTTGGCGGCATCACCAGCCTGAACGATATCGTGATGCCAAAGCTGCAGGAGCTGTTCACGCTCAGCCATGCTCAGGCGAATCTCGTCAACTCGGCGTTCTTCCTGGCGTATCTGCTGTTCTCCTTGCCCGCCGCCGCGG
Organism: Sphingomonas sp. IC-11; assembly: GCF_021043365.1. Taxonomy (GTDB): domain Bacteria; phylum Pseudomonadota; class Alphaproteobacteria; order Sphingomonadales; family Sphingomonadaceae; genus Sphingomonas. The sequence continues at coordinate 479,824 of NZ_JAJNDU010000001.1, forward strand.
TGGTCCGCCGGGCCGGTTACATGCGCACGGCGACGCTCGGGCTGGTTCTGATGACCGTCGGCTGCCTGCTCTTCATTCCGGCATCCAGCTCGGCCACCTTCGGTATGTTCCTGTTGGCGCTCTTCGTGCTGGGCGCTGGCATCACCGTGGTCCAGGTCGTTGCCAACCCGCTGATTTCGCTGCTCGGACCGCCTCGTACGGCCCACAGCCGTCTGACCTTCGCTCAGGCATTTAACTCGCTGGGCACCACGATCTTTCCGCGGGTCGGCTCCACGCTGATCCTCGGCAGCCTGGCCGGCGTCAGTGCCGCAACCTTGAGCGGGCCGGCGCTCGACGCTTATCGCGTCGAAGCATCGCGCGCGATCGTCCATACCTACATCGGTCTCGCCGTGGCGCTGCTGGTGATTGCGGGTGTGGTGTGGACGCGGCGGAACCGGCTGCAGGAGGAGCAGGATCAGACCGGCTCGATCTTCCACGCGCTCACGTTGCTCTCGCGTCCGCGCTTCGCCTTCGGCGTCGCGTGCATCTTCCTGTACGTCGGTGCGGAGGTGGCGATCGGATCAAACCTCGTCGTGTACCTGGCGCAGCCCACGGTGTGGAACGTGCCGCTTGAAACCGCCGGCAACTACGTGCCCTTTTATTGGGGTGGCGCGCTGCTGGGTCGCTTCGTCGGCTCCGCAATCCTGCGCGTCATCTCGCCCGGCAAGGTGCTCGCGACCGCCGGTTCCGTTGCCATCGCGCTTCTGCTGTTCTCCGCCAATGCGAGCGGCACGGCTGCGGGCTGGGCCCTGATCGCGGTTGGTCTGGCGAACTCGATCATGTTCCCGACCATCTTCAGCCTGGCGTCCGAAGGGCTGGGGAAGCGCGCCGCTGAGGGCTCCGGCGTCATCGCCACCGCCATTGTTGGCGGAGCCGTGGTTCCGCCGCTGTATGGCACTCTGGCGGATGTCTCGGGCAGCCTTGCCCTCGCGCTTGCGCTGCCGGTGATCTGCTATGCGGTGATCGCCAGCTTCGGCATCTACGCCCGGCGGCCGGCAGTGCCCGCCTAAGCACCGGCTGGCCTGAAGGGCGAGCTTCGAAGAGGCTCGTCCGCCAAACGACTATCTGATGTTCACCTCGGCGCTGGCCGGCACCGCGCTTCCTGTTGCAAGAAGGAGCGCGAAATGCCGAACCAGCTCCGGGGTGAGATCGTTTGAGAGGCTTCAGGCTGGTTTAAAGGCCGGCAGCAGGTGAGGGCGCAGGTTCGCGGGCTCGGACGTGCCCGCCCGCGCTCAGATCGCCCCGTCGAACCCGTCGACGATCGTGACCGGGCCATTATCCCGCGTCCGGGCGCCTAGATCGCGCCAACGGCCCGGCGCCGGTGGAGAGCGGCGCTCGCTAGCGCCGCCCAGGCAGCTCAGGCGTCTAGAGGGTAGAGCGCGGCGGCAATCTGCCGCCCTTCACCACGCAGCACGCCCCAAGCCTTCGCAGCCGCCCGGCTGTCCATGGCTTCCACGCCAATGCCGCGCTCTTCCAGAGCCCGGACGAGTGCACGAGGGGGGTGGGCCAGCATCTGGCCGGTTCCGATCAGGATGAACTCGGGCGCTGGATCCAGGATAGGAGCCAGCGCCGCCTCATCCAGCGTTTGCAGGGGCGGGGGAGCCCAGGGCTGTGCCTCCGCCACGGTGAGCATCACCGCGTCCATCACGGTTGCCTCGTCCAGGCGGAATCCGGTGCGCGTGAAACCGCGAATGATCGGCCCCCCGGCGTCTCGTTCGCGGTTGATCTTCACGGCCGTGTCACTCCCCGCGCGGCGCGATCCGCTCGGCATTCTCGATGCCGGCGCGGTTCACCTTTTCAGGCGCGGGATTGGCGCGCAGGCCCAGGGTGATGAGCAGGGAGGATGAAACGTAGATCGACGAATAAGTGCCGACCACGATGCCCAGGATCATTGCTGCGGTGAACCCGCGCAGCACGTGACCGCCCAGGAACAGAAGCGCTCCCAGAGCCAGCAGGATGGTGACGGAGGTCATCACCGTACGCGGCAGCGTTTCGTTGACCGACAGGTTCACGATCTCGCGCATGTCCATCTTGCGATAGCGGCGCATGTTTTCGCGAATGCGGTCGTCGATGACGATCTTGTCGTTGATCGAATAGCCGACGATGGTCAGCACCGCGGCGACGATGTTGAGGTCGAACTCGAACTGGGTCAGCGCGAAGAAGCCCAACGTCATCAGAAGATCGTGCACGATCGCCGCGATGGTCGACACGCCGAACTGCCATTCGAAACGCACGATCGCGAACAGGCCGATGCCCAGAATCGAGAGGACCACGGCGAGCACGCCGTTGCGGATCAGCTCGCCGGAGACCTTGCCCGAGATGGTGGAATAGCGATTGAAGGTCGCGCCCGGAAACGCCTGAGCAATTGCCGTCTCGACCTTCTTTACGGCCGCGTTCGTCGCCCCTTCGTCCGCGCCTTCCTGGATTGGCAGGCGGATGGTGAGCGTACGCGGATCACCGAACTGCTGCAGCGATGCCTCGCCGAGCCCCTGGGCGTCCACGACTTCGCGCAGGCGATCAAGATCGGGCGGTGTCACGAACCGCTCCTCGATCATCAGGCCACCTTCGAAATCGACGCCGAAGTTCAGCCCCTTTGCGAAGGTTATGCCGATGGCCAGCACCGACAGGATCAGCGTCAGGCCGAACGCCCAGCCGCGCAGGCGGACGAAATCGATGTTGGTATGGTCGGGGACGAGTTTCAGCAGGCGCATGGCAATCTTCCGTCATTCCCGCCGCGGCGGGAACCCGGAGGCGTCAGGCCCTGATCAGGGCCCCGCCGTCCGGAAACAGGGATCCCCGCGAGTGCAGGGATAATAGAGGCGGTTGGCGCAGCGATCATATGTTGATCGTCTTCGGCTTGTTCCGACGCAGCCAGCCGGCCGTCAGCATCCGGGTGAACAGCACGGCCGTGAACACGCTGGTGGCAATGCCGATCAACAGCACCACGGCAAAGCCCTTCACCGGGCCAGAGCCGAGCAGGAACATGATGATGCCCGAAATCGCGTGCGTCATGTTCGCCTCGAAGATCGTGCGGCTGGCTTCGGAATAGCCGAGTTCAACCGCCTGCACCACTGACCGCCCGCGATGCCGCTCTTCGCGGATGCGCTCGTTGATCAGCACGTTGGCGTCCACCGCGGTGCCGATGGTCAGCACGAAGCCGGCAATGCCAGGCAGCGTCAGCGTACCGCCGATCAGCGCCAGAACGCCGACAATGACGAACACATTGATGACGACGGCGAGGTTCGCGTAAACGCCGAACCGGCCATAGGTGACCAGCATGAAGGCGACGACCAGCGCCACGGCAACTGCCGACGCGAGGATACCCGCCTTGATCGATTCGGCGCCGAGGTCAGGACCGACAGTCGACTCCTCCACGACCTTCAGCGCCACCGGCAGCTTGCCCGAACGCAGTGCGATGGCGAGCGCATTGGCGCTTTCGGTGGTGAAGCTGCCCGAGATCTGGGCGCGGCCGCCGGTGATCGGTTCGTTGATGTTGGGGGCCGAGATGACCTGATTGTCCAGGATGATCGCGAACGGCTTGTTCACATTCTCCTGAGTCACCCGCGCGAACTTGCGCCCGCCCTGGCTATCGAACGTGATCGCGACCTGCGGCTCGTTGGTCTGCTGGCTGAACTCCATACGCGCATCGCTGAGCTGGTCGCCCGTGATGATTGCGGAGCGCTTCACGGCGATCAGCGGGATGCCGCTGGGGTTGGTGGGGTAGGCGAGCACTTGGCTGCCGGCCGGAGCCTGCTTGCTGGCAAGCTGCTGCGGCGTTGCCGTCTCGTCCACCAGCTTGAATTCGAGCTTGGCGGTCTTGCCCAGCAGGTCCTTCAGCGCCTGCGGATTCTGCAGGCCGGGGACCTGGACGACGATGCGGTTCGAGCCCTGGCGGATGATCGTCGGCTCGCGGGTGCCAAGCTCGTCGATACGGCGGCGAACCACTTCGGTGGCGTCGCCCATGGCGGTGTCCACGGCCTGGTTCAGGCCGGCCGGTGTCGGGGTCAGCACCAGGCGGCTCGAATCGACCACCTGGATGTCCCACTCGCGCTGGCCGGTCATGCCTACGCCGCCGCCGGTGATCGCCAGCAGGCGCTCGCGTGCGGCGTCGACCTGCGACGGGTCACGCAGCAGGAAGGAAAGTCGGCCGCCGCGCGTCGAAATGTCGCCGATCTCGATCCGCGGATCCTGCCGGCGCATTTCCGTCTGCACCTGCTCGCGCATCGCCTCCAGGCGGTTGGAGGCGACGTCGTTCACGTCGGCCTCAAGCAGCAGGTAGCTGCCGCCGGCGAGGTCCAGCCCCAGGTTGATGCGGGGCAGGTTGATACCCCACTGATCGGTGATGCGCTGCGGGATCAGACTGGGGATCGCCAGCGCGCACAGCACGGCGATCGTGAGCCAGATCGAGGCAACCTTCCAGCGCGGGAAATCGAGCATGTTGGCGGCCCAGTTCTTAGTCGTTCGCCGGCTTGGAGCCGAGCGCCGTCACCTCGGCGAGGGTCGCCTTGACGACCTTGATGCGGGTGTTCGGCGCGATCTCGACCTCGACGAACTGTTCTTCGACTTTGGTCACCTTGCCGACCACGCCGCCTGCGGTGACGACGGTGTCGCCCTTCTTCACAGCGGCAACAGCACTTTGCAGCGCCTTCATCCGGCGCTGCTGCGGCCGGATCATCAGAAAATAGAAGACGATGAAGACGAGAACGAGCGGCGCGAGGCTGATGAAGCCGGCCAAGCCGCCCTCTGCTCCGGCGCCGCCTGCCGTTTGGGCGTAAGCTGGGGAAATGAACATGCCGTCCTTGCGTGCACATGGGTCGGGGCGCCCGGAAACGAGCCCCACGGGAAGCCTGCGCCGCTAACATTGCTGCGCCCTTGGCGCAACTCGCCGGCGCAGGTACGTGAGGGGCCAGCTGGCCCGCGATAGGGCACAGGCGAGAGGAGAGGTGAATGACGATCCTGGTAATGGGCACGATCAAGCTGGGCGCCGGCGAGGGGGCAAAGGCCGCGAAGCTGATGGCCGACCACGCCGCGACGGTACGTACCGAGGAAGGGTGCGAGGAATATAGCTTCGCCTTCGATGCGGCCGATCCCGATCTGGTGCGCGTGGCCGAGCGTTGGGCCAGCCCCGAAGCACTCGCCGCCCACGGCCAGGCCGATCATCAGAAGGCATTCGGACGCGCTTTGCGCGAACATTCGCCCAGTGCGATGTCCATTGACGCGTGGGACGGGCAGCATTGGCGCAAGCTGATCTGATCGCCGCTTGCATAATGGGGGCGCGCCGCGTACAGGCGCCCCCCTCGGTCGGGGCGTAGCGCAGCCTGGTAGCGCATCACACTGGGGGTGTGGGGGTCGCAGGTTCGAATCCTGTCGCCCCGACCAGAGATCACAGCCGGCAAGTCCCCAGAGCGGGCCGGCTCCCCGAAATACGGTCGCATATTCCCACCCGTTCGCGGTCTCCCACCCAGGCCCGGCGACACGCGTTGGTTGGCGACTTACCGCTCCATCAGGCGCGGCATCAGTTCCACGAAGTTGCATGGCCTGTGCCGGCTATCGAGCTGGTCGCGCAATATGCCGTCCCACCCGTCCTTCACCGCGCCCGTCGATCCGGGCAGGGCGAAGATGTAGGTGCCGCGCGCCACACAGGCGCAGGCGCGCGACTGGACGGTGGAGGTTCCGATCGTCTGATACGAGAGCCAGCGGAACAGCTCGCCAAAGCCCGGGATCATCTTGTCCGCGACTCGCTCGACGGCCTCGGGCGTGACGTCGCGCCCAGTTACCCCCGTCCCGCCGGTGGTGATGATGCAGTCGATCGCCTCGTCCTCGATCCACGCATGCAGCTGGGCGACGATCATGTCCGCATCGTCGCGCAGGATCTGGCGGTCGGCCAGAATGTGACCTGCCTCGGAAAGGCGTGCGACCAGCGTGTCGCCGGATCGATCCTCGGCCAGGCCGCGGGTGTCGGAAACGGTCAGTACGGCAATGCGCACCGGAAGGAAGGGCAGGCTCTGGTCGATCGGCATGGCCGTGATATTGCGCGCGTAGCCTGCCGGATCAACGATAGCGTTGCGTTCCGCTGCGGAACCGGGCGCTGCCGAAACTGTCCTCAAAGGCTCGGCCATGTGCGGGGTTCCCGGGATCGCGTAGCATCGCCTTCAGCATCACCAGCGCGCCCGGATCGTTGCCGGCAATTGCCTTCGCCACGGCGTCGCCGCTCCCGATCATTTCCACCAATCCGATTCGCACGGCTTCCGCAGCGTCGATCGTCTCGGCAGTGAACAACAGTCGTGCCGCCTGGCCGGGGCCGATCAGCGCGGACAACCGGCCGAGATCTTCGGCGGGATAGCCGATCCCGAGCCGCGCTGGCGGAATAGCGAAACTTGCGGCTTCGCTGGCAACCCGCAGGTCCGCAGCCAGCGCCAGGGCAAATCCCGCCCCATGACAGCCGCCCTCGATCGCGGCGACAACCGGCATCGGCAAGGCCGCGAGTGCATCGGCCGCGGCGCGCAGCGCGAGGCGGAACGGCGCGCGTCCCTCCGGCGAGTCGGCCAAATGCGCTATTTCGCTGAGGTCGGCCCCGGCCGAGAAGGTGCCGGGCACCGCCGAGCGAAGCAGCACCACCGCCGCATCGGCGGGGATGCAGCCGACGGCGTCCGCCAGTGCCAGCCAATGCGCCGTACCCATGGCGTTGCGCCGCTCGGGGCGATCCATCGTCAGCCGGACCACCCCGGCGTCCTGATCTAGGCTGATCATGACAAGGTCGTCGCCAGCTGCCACCATCCCGGTGCGGCGGCGCCAATGCCCTCATACGCCCGGTCGCGATCCTCCCCACGCTCGAACAGCGCAAAGCAGGTGGCGCCGGAGCCCGACATTCGTGCCAGCGTCACGCCTGGTTGTGCGCGGAGCAGTGCCACGACGTCAGCGATCACCGGAGCGACCGCGCGTGCAGGGGGCTCAAGATCATTGCGGCCTTCCCACGGCGCCTTGGGATCAAGCGCACCGCGATCCACGCCATCCCAACCGCCGAAGACGGACGCGGTGGATACGCCAACGCCCGGGTTCACCAGGAGAACCGGTGTGTCCTGCCATTGATTGACCGGGATCAATGCGTCGCCCTTGCCGGTACCGAATGCAGTCCGGCCGGACAGGCAGGCCGGCACGTCCGCCCCGAGACCCGCGGCCATCTCGATCAGGCGCGGGTCGTCGGCCGCAATGTCGTGCCGCCGCGCGAGCGCGCGAAGCGTGGCGGCGGCATCGGCGGATCCGCCGCCGATGCCAGATGCGACCGGCAGGTTCTTTTCCAGCATGATGTCGTGCCGATCATCAATGCCGAAACAGGCCCGGAAGGCATGGAGCGCGCGGATCACGAGATTGTCGTCCAGCGCCGGTGCAGGAGCGCTGTCGCTCGCGCCTGCCGCCAGGGCTTTGGCGAACGGCCCGGTGATACGGAACCGATCCTCGGCTGCGTCCGAAAGCGTCACCAGATCGCCGTCACGGCAAAAGGCGAACAGCGTTTCAATGTCGTGATAGCCATCCGGCCGCCGACGGCGGACGTGCAGGGCAAGGTTCAGCTTTGCCGGTGCCGGCTCCACGATCGCAGTTATCTGATTCATGGGCGCGATGTTGGTCCGTGTTCGATCTTGGCGGAAAGGCGCGCTGCGCTTTCCGAGTCCGCCGCCAATTGCGCTGCTCGCCAGGCATAACGGGCGGCAAAGCGCCGCCCGACTGCCCAGTAAACGTCGCCCAGATGCTCGTTCACTTCCAGGTCGGTCGGTGAGGCCGCGGCGGCTTGCTCGATCAGCGGCAGGGCGCGCTTCGGCTCCCCGGACAGATAATAAGCCCAGCCGAGTGAGTCGGTGATCGCGGCATCCTCGGGCTTCAGCCGGCTCGCCTTTTCCAGCAGCGCCTGGGCCGGGCCAACCGGCTCCCCATGAACGATCTGCGCATAGCCGAGGTAATTAAGCGCCAGCGGCTCCTCCGGGGCAAGCCTCACCGCCTCTGCCAGCGCGCGCCGGGCACGCGGCCAGTCCCCGGCTTCGTCCAGCGCCGCGCCATATTGCAGCCAGACGGACCAGTCCGCGCGCTCCTTCGCCTGATCGATGATCCGGCGGTAGATCGGCGCTGCTTCGGCCGGCCGATCGGCGCTCATCAACAGATCGGCATAGCGTTGCAGGGTAGGGGCGTTACCGTTTTTCGCCAGTGCGGCTGCCTCAGCGAGCGCTTCGTTCGTGCGGTTGGCACCCGCGAGGATCTGGATCCGTCCGCCGAGTGCTGCTTGTGCATAGGGGCTCTGCGCGCCGATCGCCGCCAGCGTCGCAAGGGCGCGATCTGTCTCTCCCGCGCGGCCCAGCGTATAGCCGAGCAGCAGCCGTGCGCGATCATTGGTCGGATCGGCGACCACAGCGGCCTGTGCCATCGTGAGCGGAAATGGGCCGGGCGGGCCGACGATCAGATCGGTCACCACCCGCGTCAGCAATGCTGACATGCCGAAGCCGAGCGAGGGCTTCGCTCCGGTGCCAGTGCGTTCGCGCAGCGCCGCGACGGCCGGCGAGTCTCTCATCAGCAGGGTCCGCGCCTCGGCAGTCTTGCCCATGCCGATTAGCAGCCGCGCGGCGATGATCCTCATGTCTTCACTGGCCTGGGCATTGCCCAGAACGGCGCGAAGGATGGCGAGCCCCTCACCGGTATGGCCCTTAGCAACCAGGATCAGGGCGCGTGCCTCGCTGGCGAACCGGCGCGACACCGGGTCATCGTGCGGCGCGGCGAGAAGCGGCAACGGATCTTCGCCTTTCGCGAACGCCAGCCACGCGGCAAGCGGCGGCGCCAGGACGGCGAGCTGGCTCTTGCCAAGACGCCCGATGGCGGCCCCGGCGGCGGCGAGATCCTCGTGAGCGGCAGCGCTGGCGAGGATCAGCAGGTCCGCATCGGCCGGTGCAGCCTGGCCGAGCGCGGCAGCCGATTCGAGCGCGAGCTTCAGATCGCCCGCGGCGATCGCCTGACGATAGGCAAAGGCGGCGACGCCGACGTCGCCCGGCGTTGCCGCCAGGGCATCGGCGTAGCGGCTGGCGGCAATCCGCGCTGCCCCGTCGCCATCGGCAGCACGCGCCTGCAGATAGGCCAGCAGGTCCGGCGTGGCGGCCTGGACGGGAAGCGACAACCCGCCCAGCGCCACACCGGCTGCCAGCACCATCAGCTTACATGTTGGGATAGTTCGGGCCACCGCCGCCCTCGGGCACCACCCAGTTGATGTTCTGCGTCGGGTCCTTGATGTCGCACGTCTTGCAGTGGACGCAATTCTGCGCGTTGATCACGAACTTCGGATCGCCCGTTTCCTCGCCGACGATTTCGTACACCCCCGCCGGGCAGTAACGCTGCGCCGGCTCGTCATACAGCGGCAGGTCGTATTCGACCGGGATGTTCGGGTCCTTCAGCGTCAGGTGGATCGGCTGATCCTCCTCGTGATTGGTGTTCGACAGGAACACCGAGGACAGGCGATCGAACGTCAGCACGCCGTCGGGCTTGGGATAATCGATCTTCTTGGCCATGTCCTTGCGCCACAAGGTCTCATGGTCGGCATGCTGCTTCATGGTCAGCGGCCATTTCAGACCGATATATTCCATCCACATCGCGATGCCGGCGATGCCGGAACCCATGAAATCGCCGAACTTCTTCACCAGCGGCGCGACGTTGCGGACGATCGACAGCTCCTTCTTCACCCACGACGTCTCGAACGCCGCCGGATAGGCGGTCAGCTCGTCGCCCTGGCGCTGCGACAGGATCGCGTCGACCGCGGCCTCGGCGGCCATCATGCCGCTCTTCATCGAGGTGTGCGTGCCCTTGATGCGCGGCACGTTGAGGAAGCCGGCGCTGTCACCGATCAGTGCGCCGCCCGGGAAGACGAGCTTCGGGATCGACTGCAGCCCGCCGTCGCTGATCGCGCGTGCGCCATAGCTCACGCGCTTGCCGCCCTTCAGCAGCTTCGCGATCTCCGGGTGCGTCTTCCAGCGCTGCATCTCCGCGAACGGGAAGACGTGCGGGTTGGAATAGTTCAGCCAGGTGACGAGGCCGAGGCTCACCTGCCCGTTCGCCTGGTGATAGATCCAGCCGCCACCATTGGTGTCGCTCTCGCTCAGCGGCCAGCCCTGCGTGTGGATCACCTTGCCCGGCTCGTGCAGCGCGGGGTCGATGTCCCACAATTCCTTGATGCCAAGGCCGTAGGACTGCGGGTCGCAATCGGCGCGCAGGTCGAAAATGCGCATCAGCTCCTTCGACAGATGCCCACGGCACCCCTCGGAGAAGAAGGTGTATTTCGCGTGCAGCTCCAGCCCCGGCTGATAGTCGGGCTTGCGGGTGCCGTCGCGCGCCACGCCCATGTCGCCGGTGGCGACGCCCTTCACGCTGCCGTCCTCGTTGAACAGGATCTCGGCCGCGGCGAAGCCCGGGAAGATCTCGACGCCCAGCTCCTCCGCCTTGCCCGCCAGCCAGCGGCACAGATTGCCCAGGCTCCCGGTATAGGTGCCCTTGTTGTGCATGAACGGCGGGGTCATCAGGTGGGGCAGGTTGAACTTGCCCTGCTTGCTCAGCACCCAGTGGATGTTCTGCGTCACCGGCACCTCGGCCAGCGGGCAGCCGTCCTCGCGCCAGTTCGGCAGTAGTTCGTCGAGGCTGCGCGGATCGATCACCGCACCGGACAAGATATGCGCGCCGACTTCGCTGCCCTTTTCGAGCACGCAGACCGAAATGTCGGCGTCTTTCTCTGCCGCGAGCTGTTTGAGCCGGATCGCCGCGCTGAGGCCCGCCGGCCCCGCACCCACGATCACAACATCATACGGCATCGACTCGCGTTCGCTCATTATTCTCTCCATCTGCCAACCCGCCCGTCGCCCCCGCAGTCGGGCGCATGCCGGCAACGTTCCGTCCTTCGTGGCTGTCGAGCGAATTGACCGCCACGTCAACCATCAGGCTTAAGTGGGTGCACATGGGGGCAGATCCAAACATCGATTGGCGGCAAGCCGCGGCAAGCGCAATGGAATGGTGGCGCGATGCCGGCGTGGATGTGCTGGTCGGCGACGAACCTTTTGACTGGCTTTCTCCTGAGCAGCCGGATCTGGTTTCGTCGCTTTCGCCAGTCGCGCTCTCGCCTGCTGCCGCTACGGCCGGGCCGGCTTCGGGCGGCGTGGCGATGCCGGGGACGATTGCCGAGCTCCTTGAATGGCGGACGGGGTCTGCGGCGCCTGAGGCGAGCTGGGGCGTGCCGCTCGTCCCGGCCACGGGCCCCATGGACGCCGACATCATGATTCTCATCGACTGTCCGGAGCGGGACTCGGCCGATTCGCTGCTGGGCGGCGCCGCGGGACGGCTGTTTGACCGTATGCTCGCTGCGATTGGCCGAAGCCGCGACGACGTTCATCTCGCCAGCCTGTGCGCGGCGCGTCCCGCAGTCGGCCGACTCCCGCGCGAAATGGAATCGCAGCTGGCGGAAATCGCGCGTCATCACGTTGCCCTCGCGGCCCCAAGGCGGCTTCTCGTGATGGGAGATGCGGCGAGCCGTGCAATTCTGTCGGCTAATGTGATGCAGACGCGCGGACGTTTGCACGCACTTAACCATAAGAAAGACAGTCAGAGCGAGGTCGTGGCGAGCTTCCATCCGCGCATGCTGTTGGAGAGGCCCGTCCTGAAGGCTGAAGCTTGGAAAGATCTGCAGATGCTGATGGGGGGATTGAAGTGAGCCGGGTGTTGCTAGCCGCCGTGTCTGTCGCCGCGATGACGCCGGCGCTGGCCGCTGCCGAGCCTGCACCCCCGCCTGGTGTGGCAAGTGCAGCCACGCCGTCGCTTCCGCCGCAGCTTTCCACCGACCAGCGCACGCAATACCGCGCGGTGTTCGCCTCGATTCGCGAGGGGCGCTGGCAGGACGCGCAGATCGGCCTCGACGCGATGGCGACTGGCCCCTTGCACAGCTACGCCCGGGCCGAACTCTATACGGCCAAGGGCTCGCCCCGCGTTGAACTCGATCAGCTCGTCCGTCTCTTGACCGAGGCGCCGGAACTGCCTCAGGCGGAGGCGATCGCCCGGCTTGCCAAGCTGCGCGGTGCGGCGGAGCTTCCGCAACTCCCCGTCCAGCAGCGGCTCGTCTGGCAGGATGGCGCACCCACCCGCATCCGCGCCAAGGCCACCCGCAGCGATACGATTGCAGCCGATCTCGCCGATCGCATGCAGCCCTATGTGAAGGCCGACATGGGCCGCGAGGCGGAGGCGCTGCTCGACTCGACCAGCGGGCTTACTCCTGAGGCGACCACCGAATGGCAGTCGCGGGTGGCGTGGATCTACTTCCTTCAGGGGCTGGACGGCGACGCGCGGCGCATGGGCGACAAGGCGGCGCAGGGGCAGGGCGACTGGGCTACCCACGCCCGCTGGACCTCGGCACTCGCCGCCTGGCGTCAGAATGATTGCGCGGCGGCGGGTGAAGGCTTCCAATCCGTTTCTGCGCGTGCTGGTGATACCGACATGCGTGCCGCTGGCCTGTATTGGGCAAGCCGTGCCGACATGACCTGCGGTCGCCCTGATCGTATTGAGGCCCGGCTCAAGAACGCTGCGCAATATGGGGAGACCTTCTACGGCCAACTGGCCCGCCAGGCGCTCGGGATGCAGACTGCGGTGCTCAAGCCGCAGAAGGTAACGGGTGACTGGGCCAGCCTGGAACGGCGCCCGAACGTGCGCGTGGCCGCCGCTCTGGTAGAGATCGGGGAAACCGATGCTGCGGATCAGGTGATCCGGCAGCAGGCAAAGATCGGTCCGTCCAGCGAATTTGCTAGCCTGATGCGGGTGACGGAGCAGATGAACCTGCCGGCCAGCGTCGTCTGGCTCGCGCATAATTGTCCGCAGGGTTTCGTCGCCACCGCGGAGACGCGTTACCCCACTCCGAACTGGACGCCCGACACCGGCTGGCGGATCGACAAGGCGCTTGTCTACGCCCACACGCTTCAGGAATCGGGTTTCCGCAACAAGGTCGTGTCGCCCGCCGGCGCCTATGGCCTCATGCAGATCATGCCCGCGGCTGCCACCGATTACATGCGCGAGCGGGGGATTTCTGTCGATAAGTCGGCACTGACCCGTCCTTCGACCAACATCGATATCGGCCAGCGGCATCTTGAGAAACTGCGCGACATGGGCCTGACCCAGGGTCTGCTGCCTAAGGTGATCGCCGCCTACAATGCGGGGCCCAAGCCGGTTGGCGAGTGGAACGCGCTGGTTCGCGACAATGGCGATCCGCTGCTCTACATCGAGAGCATCCCTTATTGGGAAACGCGCGGCTATGTCGTCACCGTGCTGCGGAATTACTGGATGTACGAGGGGCAGACCGGCCGCAAGGAATCGGTCAGCCGCGCAGCGCTCGCGCAGGGCATGTGGCCGCGCTTTCCTGGTATGAAGGGTGAGCCTGCCATTCGCATTGCGAACCGTCCGTCGGCCAACACCGTCGCCGCAAACGCTGTTGTGTCGCCGGCCTCCACCACCACGGTCGCGAGCGCTCAATAAAGCGACCGCGAGGGCAGCCAGGGTTGAGCAAGCGCCGCTCGCCGGCGGCGCCCGATTGCTCCTTGCCCCTGCCAGGTTGACGCGCGCCGACCATTTCGAGCGCACTCGCGACGCCGGGGTAGGCGGTGCCTTTGCTGAGCTTGGACGTAAAAATCCAGCGTTCGCTACTTGTTCCAACGGAACAAACGCAATACATGCCGTTCACGCGTTGAACGGTTCGCGCGCTTGCTCTAGCGAAAGGGCTTATCAATGGCCGCCAATCTCAAGGTGATCCCCAACAACATGGCAAGCGCGAACTCGGATCGTCAGAAGGCGCTCGACGCCGCCCTCGCGCAAATTGACCGCGCGTTCGGCAAGGGCTCTGCAATGAAGCTCGGCCAGAAGGAGGCGATGAAGGTCGAGGTGGTGTCGACCGGCAGCCTCGGGCTGGACATCGCACTCGGCGTCGGTGGTCTGCCGCGCGGCCGTATTGTCGAGATCTTTGGCCCGGAATCGTCGGGTAAGACCACGCTCGCGCTGCACGCCATTGCCGAGGCGCAAAAGTCCGGCGGTCTGGCGGCGTTCGTTGACGCGGAACACGCGCTTGATCCCAGCTACGCCAAGAAGCTGGGCGTCGACATCGATGAACTGATCGTCTCGCAGCCGGATACGGGCGAGCAGGCGCTGGAGATCGTCGATACGCTGGTGCGCTCCAATGCCATCGACGTTCTCGTTGTCGACTCGGTCGCTGCCCTGGTGCCGCGCGCTGAAATCGAGGGCGAGATGGGCGACAGCCACGTCGGTCTTCAGGCTCGACTGATGAGCCAGGCGCTGCGCAAGCTGACCGGCACGATCAGCCGCTCGCGCTGTCTCGTCATCTTCATCAACCAGATCCGCATGAAGATCGGCGTGATGTATGGTTCGCCCGAAACCACGACTGGCGGCAACGCGCTGAAGTTCTACGCGTCTGTACGCCTCGACGTGCGCCGGATCGGCTCGGTCAAGGATCGTGAGGAAGCGACTGGCAACCAGACCCGCGTAAAGGTGGTGAAGAACAAGGTCGCACCGCCCTTCAAGCAGGTCGAGTTCGACATCATGTTCGGCGAGGGCATCTCCAAGCTGGGCGAAGTCATCGATCTCGGCGTGAAGGCTGGCCTGGTGGAAAAGTCGGGCTCTTGGTTCAGCTATGACTCGATCCGCATCGGGCAGGGCCGTGAGAACGCGAAGAATTACCTGCGCGAGAACCCCGAGGTCGCTCAGCGTCTGGAGCGTTCGATCCGCATGCGCCAGGAAGGCCTGGGCGAGGAACTGATGGCCGGGCCGTCCGAAGAAGACGATATCTGATCCATCGGGTACAACAATGCAACGCAGGGCTGGCCACCTCAGGGTTGCCGGCCCTTTGTCGTTTCGGTCTAGGGTCGAACTTCGCTGAGCCGAGGCCGCCTACCTGGGCCGAGCCTAGCCTCGACGGCGAGAGCGGGGAGCAGCGCCAAGTGCGGCTCGTCTAAGGCCTGACTGACGTCCTTTCGAAAGCAAGAGAGCGCGCGCTGGTAAGCTTCGCACGAGGCGGTCGCGCTTGGCGGAGCACCAGCAGGCCAGCGCCACGTCCGGCAGCGCGGCAGCTCCATCCTACGCCCGTTGATCTTGTTATGCTTGCGAGTGCTGCCGTTTCCGACCGGCCCACCGCGTCGCTGACGACCATTTCACCAACGCGCCTTCAACCAGCCGCCTCGATCAGCTCCCCGGGTCGTCCGTGGCAAATCAGCGCCACACAACAATACTTGCCTCGCAGCCCGACCCAGCTCGATCAGGCTGCGGTGAAGCAGCCAAGCCCCCGCGCTGCCAGACGGGGTGCGTTCTCTCACGCTCCCGCGCCAGACGGATGGCGAGCCAAACGTTCCAGTCGCGCCATGGCGCTTTTGCGACGGCTATCCACTTCTCCCCGCGCGAGCGCCCGGGCGCAA
The DNA here is from genome assembly GCF_021043365.1 of Sphingomonas sp. IC-11. GTDB lineage: Bacteria > Pseudomonadota > Alphaproteobacteria > Sphingomonadales > Sphingomonadaceae > Sphingomonas. The sequence continues at coordinate 495,336 of NZ_JAJNDU010000001.1, forward strand.
AGTGCGCAGCCTATCGGCGCCGGCTCGAAGGGTCCAGCACCCGGTCCCGCCTCATCCGAGCCCAGCCATCCCCACCATGCTCATCGATCGTGACATTCGCGTCATGGCCGTTGCCCTTTCCCTTTGCGGGCGCAGGCCTCACACCGGCTGTCACAATAATGAAGGACTATGCCCATGACCGCCGCTCCTGAATGGCAGACCCGTGTCGGCGACGTCTGGGCCGCCGAATGGCGCCGCACCGATCGCAGCTTCGCCGCGCTGTCGCAGCTTCTCGATGCCGCCATCCTCGCCGTGGCGCCTGACGCGGGTCGTGCCGCCGATCTTGGCTGCGGCGCCGGAGTGACCAGCCTTGCACTTGCCGCGGCCCGGCCTCGACTGGAGATCATGGGCGTCGACCTTTCCGCCGCCCTCGTCGCCGTCGCGCAGGAGCGTGCCGCGCAGCATGGGCTCGACAATCTCCGCTTCGTCACCGGCATGGTGCCGCAGGTGCTCGCGCCGCATGCGCCCTTCGATCTGGCCGTCTCGCGCCACGGCGTGATGTTCTTCGACGATCCGGTTGCTGCGTTTCGCGGCATTGCCGCTGCGCTTCGTCCCGGCGCCCCGCTGGTTTTCTCCTGCTTCCGTAGCGGCGCGGAAAACCCTTGGGCGTCGCGCACGATCGCCGCACTCGGCGGGCGGCTGGATGCGCCGGCCGGCTACGCGCCTGGCCCGTTCGCCTTTGCCGATCGGGAAATGGTGCACCAGCTGCTGAGCGACGCAGGCTTCGCCGACATCTCCGTCACGCCTGCCGACTATCCGTATCGCGCCGGCGAGGGCACGGATCCCGCCGCGGACGCTGCCGACTTCTTCCGCCGCATCGGACCGGTATCGCGCGCGATCGCCGAAGCGTCCGAAGCGGACCGCCCGGCACTGCTGGAGCGGTTGCGCGTTGTGCTCGCCGAGCAGGTGGCGGGAGATGTGCTCGAATTCCCCGCCGCAGCCTGGATCGTCACGGCACGTGCACAGGGGAGGGGCCAATGATCATCGTCCACCATCTCGAAAATTCGCGATCGCAGCGTGTGCTGTGGATGCTGGAGGAACTGCGGCTCCCCTATGAGGTGCGCCGCTATGAACGGGATCGCAAGACGATGCTCGCCCCGCCGGAGCTGCGCCGCATCCACCCGCTCGGCAAATCGCCGGTGATCGAGGATACGGACGATGGCGGGCGGGTGGTCGCCGAAACGGGCGCCATCGTCGAATATCTGGTGGACAAGGCGGATGGCCGGCTAGGCCCGCCGGCGAACCGGGCGGCGGCGCTCGATTACCGCTATTGGCTGCATTACGCCGAGGGCTCGCTGATGCCGCCGCTGCTCGTCACCCTGGTGCTCAGCCGCGTGCCCTTGTTCGGCAAGGCAGCGCAGAAGCGGATCCGGCCATGGATCGAAACTCACCTCGATTTTGTGGAATCGCACCTCGCCGCCCACCCGTGGTTTGCGGGGGATTCGCTCACGGCGGCGGATGTGATGATGAGCTTCCCGCTGGAAGCGGCGCGCAGCCGTGGGGGGCTTGATGCGGCACGCCCCGCCACCATCGCCTGGTTGGAAAAGGTCCATGCCCGGCCCGCCTATCAGGCGGCACTGCGCGCGGGCGGACCCTATGATTATGCCTGACGGACGAGCGCCTTAGCCGCTCTCCGCCGGAGCCACGATCGCGCGGCTCCGGCGGTGATTGCCCTAACTCAGGCGTGCCGGTCGGCGCTGCCCAGCGATGGCGTATCGTGGAAACTGTCGGTGGCATGCGCCGGGCCATGGCCGCTCGGCGCGGCCGGCCCGTCGATCGCGTCCGGCTCCAGCGGGTCGAGCTTGCCTTCCCACTTGGCGATCACCGCACTCGCCACCGCGTTGCCGACCACGTTGGTCGCGGACCGACCCATGTCGAGGAAATGGTCGATGCCGAGGATCAGCAGCAGGCCGGCCTCCGGAATGTCGAAGAAGCCAAGCGTCGCCGCGATCACCACCAGGCTGGCGCGCGGCACGCCCGCGATGCCCTTGCTGGTGATCATCAGCACCAGCAGCATGGTGATTTCCTGCCCCAGCGTCAGATCGATGCCATAAGCCTGCGCGATGAAGATCGTCGCAAAGGTCATGTAGATCATCGAGCCGTCGAGGTTGAAGCTGTAGCCCAGCGGCAGCACGAAGCTGGCAATGCGCGGCGGAACGCCGAACTTGTCCAGCGCTTCCAACGTGCGCGGATAGGCCGCTTCGGACGAGGCGGTGGAAAAGGCGAGCAGCAGCGGCTCGCGCACATAGCGCACGAGCAGCGTCGTGCGGCGACCGACGATCAGGTAGCAGACCCCGATCAGCAGCAGCCACAGCAGGATCATGCCAAGATAGAAGGTGCCCATGAAATAGGCGAGGTTGCCGATGATCGACGGGCCGCGTTCCGCCAGCGTCCCGGTGACGGCGGCGAACACCGCCACGGGCGCAAAGCGCATCACGTAATTAGTGACGGTCAGCATCACCTGCACGAGTGCTTCGATGCCCCGCACCAGCGGCGCCGCCTTTTCGCCCACGGCGGTGATAGCGACGCCGATGAAGATCGAGAAGATCACGATCTGCAGGATTTCGTTCTTCGCCATCGCCTCGATCCCGGAGGCGGGGAAGACGTGGGTGATGAAATCTTTGAGGTTGAAGGCGGCCTTTTCCACGCCGCTCGCCTCGTTCACCGGCGGCAGGGGGAAGTTGAGCCCGACGCCCGGCTGGAACAGGTTGACGAGGATCAGCCCGAGCGTGAGGCTCACCAGGCTGGCGCAGAGGAACCAGCCGACCGAGCGGATGCCGATACGGCCGAGCGCTGCGGTGTCGCCCATATGGGCAATGCCGGCCACCAGGGTTGCGAACACCAGCGGGGCGATGATCATCTTGATCAGCCGCAGGAATACGGCAGTGACGATCGAGAAATACCCGGCGATGTCCTTCAACTGGGCGGCGGCGGCAGGGGAGCCGTCGTCAATCAGTGCGTTCAGCGACAGGCCCAGAACAATGCCCGCTGCCAGGCCGATCATGATATACAAGGTCAGCCGCTTGGCCATGTATGCTCCGTCATCGTGGAACCGCAGCGTCCCTCGAAATCACCCTGTCGGCCCCCCTTTCGTGAAGGAAGCGGCTCATCGGCAGGCATGCGGCGGACAACGACGGTCGTTTTGCACCGTGAAGGGGATTGCCGGGGCTAGGTCAAGCCCACGCGTCACATCGCGCGAGTGCGGGGCCGCGCGCGGCCTGCTTCGCCCCGGCGGCGATCGACTTACCCGGCGCAGTGCCGACCAGGCGGGATCAGGGCGGAAAAGCCGCCGTTTTCGTCAGGGGCGCGGCCCCAAAAGGATCATCGCTGCCCCGATCAGGCACATTCCGGCACCCGCCAGATCCCATCGATCGGGCCGTGTGCCCTCGGCCAGCCACAGCCAAAGCAATGCCGTAGCGATATAGATTCCCCCATAAGCGGCATAGGCTCGCCCGGCGTGATCGGCATCCACCAGCGTCAGCAGGTAGGCGAAGAGGCAAAGCGAGCCGATCCCCGGCACGATCCACCATGCCGATCGATCCAGCCTCAGCCATGCCCAGAAACTGAAGCAGCCGGCGATTTCCGCCACGGCCGCGCCGATGAAGGCGAATGCGCTCATGATGCCGGTTTCTGCCGCAAGCCAGCGCCCTCGGCCAGTGCCTCCGCCCACCATGCGGCAGGGAACGATCACTTTGCGCTGCGCTCTTGGGACACGAGGAGAACAAGCGCCATGGAAGACGCACGCATCTGGAGCTTCGAGAAGAGCCTGTGGACCGGCGGTGCCGAAGTGTATCGTGAACTGGTCGACGACGAATGCGTCATGGTGCTGCCGGCGCAGCCCTTCGTGTACAAGGCCCAAGCGGCGATCGAAGCCGTGGCCAACACGCCGCGCTGGTCCGACGTGGAATTCAGCGAGCAGCAGGTCATGCGCCCGCAGGAAGGGCTGATCACCATCGCGTACAAGGCAGCCGCGCGACGTGAGGGCGGCGATGATTATGTCGCTTATTGCACCACCACCATGCGACGACTGGATCATGAGGTCTGGCGGGTCGTGCAGCACCAGCAGACATTGCCCCCGATTGCCGGCGGCGCGACGCAGGGCTGAAGAGCGTCCGTGCGCCCCGCCAAAACGGCGGAAACGGGAAGATACGGTAACGCAATCCGCTAGTCATGGGGCGCGTCCTTTATTAAGTCGCGCACCATGACCTCGACGAACGACATCCGCCGCAGCTTCCTCGACTACTTCGGCTCGGCCGGGCACAGCGTCGTGCCCTCCGCGCCGCTGGTGCCGCAGAACGATCCGACGCTGATGTTCGTCAACGCGGGCATGGTGCCGTTCAAGAACGTGTTCACCGGCCTGGAAACCCGGCCGTACTCCACCGCTACTTCATCGCAGAAGTGCGTGCGCGCCGGGGGCAAGCACAATGATCTCGACAATGTCGGCTATACCGCGCGGCATCACACCTTCTTCGAGATGCTCGGCAATTTCTCGTTCGGCGATTATTTCAAGGAACAGGCGATCACCCACGCCTGGACCCTGCTGACCAAGGAATGGGGCCTTCCCGCCGACAAGCTGACCGCGACCGTCTATCACACCGACGATCAGGCGTTCGATCTGTGGAAGAAGATCGCCGGCCTCCCCGACCACCGCATCATCCGCATTCCGACCAAGGACAATTTCTGGGCGATGGGTTCGGATGGTCCGTGCGGTCCGTGCAGCGAGATCTTCTACGATCACGGTGATCATATCCCCGGTGGCCCTCCCGGCTCGCCGGACGAGGATGGCGATCGCTTCGTCGAGGTGTGGAACCTCGTCTTCATGCAGTTCGTGCAGGAAGCCGACACGATCATCGGCGATCTGCCGCGCCCGTCGATCGACACCGGCATGGGGCTGGAACGCATCGCCGCGGTCATGCAGGGCGTGCACGACAATTATGATACGGACACGTTCAAGGCGCTGATCGCCGCCTCGGGCGCGCTGACCCACACTGCGACGACCGGCGCCAATCAGGCCAGCCACCGCGTTATCGCCGATCACCTGCGCTGCGCCGGCTTCCTCGTCGCCGACGGCGTGCTGCCGTCCAACGAAGGCCGCGGCTATGTCCTGCGCCGCATCATGCGTCGCGCGATGCGTCACGCGCATCTGCTCGGCGCGAAGGAGCCGTTGATGCACCGCCTGGTGCCGGCGCTGGTCGCCGAAATGGGCGCGGCTTATCCTGAACTCGTCCGTGCCCAGCCGCTGATCGAGGCGACGCTCTCCCAGGAGGAAACCCGTTTCCGCCAGACGCTCGACAAGGGGCTGAAGCTCCTCGACGAGGCGACCGCGGGGATGAAGCCGGGCGACGTGCTGCCGGGCGAAACCGCGTTCAAGCTCTATGACACCTTCGGCTTCCCCTATGATCTGACCGAGGACGCGCTGCGCACCCAGTCGTTCGGCGTCGACCGTGCCGGCTTCGACGCTGCGATGGCGGAGCAGAAGCGCGCCGCCCGCGCCGCCTGGAAGGGCTCGGGCGCGAAGGCCTCCGACGAATTGTGGTTCGACCTCGCCGAGGAAGTCGGCGCGACCGAATTCACCGGCTATTCCAGCGATGTGGGTGAGGGCATCGTCCTCGCGCTGGTCAAGGACGGCGGGCGGGTGGAAAAGGCTGCGGCCGGCGATCAGGTCGACGTGATCGTCAACCAGACCCCCTTCTACGCCGAAAGCGGCGGTCAAGTCGGCGACGCCGGCACGATCAGCAACGAGGGCGGTCTTGCTGCCGAGGTCACCGATACCTCGAAGCAGCTCGGCAAGCTGTGGGTCCATCACGCGACGCTCGGCACCGGCGAGATCAAGGTCGGCGATACGGTCAGGCTCGCGATCGACGTCGCCCGCCGCGCCGCGATCCGCGCCAACCACTCCGCCACGCACTTGCTGCATGAGGCGCTGCGCCAGCGGCTCGGCACGCATGTCGCGCAGAAGGGCTCGCTGGTGGCGCCCGATCGGCTGCGCTTCGACGTCAGCCATTCCAGCGCTATGACCGCCGAGGAACTGGCCGATGCGGAGGCCGCGGTGAACGCCAAGATCCGTCAGAACACGCCCGTCACCACCCGGCTGATGACGCCCGACGATGCCATCGCGATGGGCGCGATGGCGCTATTCGGCGAAAAGTACGGCGACGAGGTCCGCGTCGTCTCGATGGGCAGCGATGACGGCGGCAAGACCTATTCGGTCGAGCTGTGCGGTGGCACCCATGTCAGTGCGCTCGGCGACATCGGCCTGTTCAAGGTGATCGGCGAGGGCGCCGTGTCCTCGGGCGTTCGCCGCGTCGAGGCGCTGACCGGCGAAGCCGCGCGCGCCTATCTCTCCTCGCGCGACGAGAAGCTGCGCGAGGCAGCCTCCGCGCTGCGCACCACCCCCGACGAAGTCCCCGGCCGCGTCGCCTCGCTGCTCGAGGAAAAGCGCCGGCTGGAGCGTGAGCTGGCCGAGGCGAAGAAGGCGCTGGCAATGGGCGGCGGCAGCGGCGCGGCGCCCGCGGGGCCGGAAGCCGTCGGCGGGGTTGCCTTTGTCGGCCAGGTGCTGAACGGCTTTGAGGCCAAGGGTCTGCGCGGCGCGGTGGACGATGCCAAGAAGCGCATCGGCTCGGGCGTGGCTGCGCTGGTCGCGGTCAACGATGGCCGCGCGACGGTCGCGGTCGGTGTCACCGACGATCTGGTCGCAACCTACAATGCCGTCGATCTGGTGAAGCGCGCGGTGGCCGCGGTCGGCGGGCAAGGCGGCGGTGGCCGGCCCGACATGGCGCAGGGCGGCGGCCCGGACGGCGACAAGGCCGACGACGCGCTCGCTGCCGTGCGCGCTGCACTCGAAGAAGCGAAGGTGGTCGCCTGAGGCTCGGCACCGTTCGGGCCTGACCCGGACGGTTGCCGCACTGCTGGATCCGGTTCAGCCGTTGGGACTTCTCATCCGGCTGGTCGGTTCAGGTACGCGCGTCTGGGTCGCGGCGGAGCCAGGAAGCGGCGGGGCAACTCGAGCCGACTTGGGATCGCCGCGCGGCTTTGCTCCGCCCGACAGGTCGAAGGCGTCCCGAATCACTGCAGCAATGTTGCTGGCCGGCGATCTGCGGACCGCGGCCGGGAACAGGCCGCGCGGGCCAGCATCTAGGCCGATCTTCTCCGCTTCCGGCCCGCACGCCCCCGGCGAGAGGCCGGGTATTTGGCCGCGGCGCTGGTCCAGCCCCGCGGCCAGTCACTCACTTGCCGGCCATCGCCGCGTCAAGCTGCTCCGCGGTCATCCCGATCGTCACACCCTTCGGACCAGGCCCGAACGACCCGATCGGCAGCCGCGCATCGCCCTTGGCGGTGGTCAACGTGACGAACTGGCCCTCCACGGCCTTGATCGTGCCGAGCGAGTTTCCGCCGGCACCGTAAACTGTGGCGCCAGCGGTCAACTGCGACTGGAAATTCTGCGCGGCCTGCGCCGCGCCCTGTCCGGCCGCCGTCTCAAGCTCTGCCTTGGTCATGCCGAGCACTGGCCCCTTCGGGCCGGTGCCGAGCGAGGTGAGCGGGATCGATGCCTTGACCGTGCCAGTGTCGATCACGGCATTGGTGCCGTCGGTCGATGCGATCGTGCCCACCGTGCCACCCTGGGCATCATAAACGGTGCCGCCGACCGCCGGACCTGCACCGGCCGGGGCCACAGCCGGGCTTGCTGGTGCGGCGGGAGCGGGAGCCTGGGTGCCTTGCGCATTGGCGGCGAGCGGCGTTGCGGTGGCAAGCAGCAGGAGTGCGTAACGGTACATGGTTACTCCTCTTTATTGGTTCGACAGTGCAACGAGGCCGCCGCACACCGGTTCCGTGCAAGCCACTCTCGGCGGATCGAGCCGTTCAAAGGATGAACAGAGCAATCGCCCGAGACTCACGCTATAGCTGAAGCGCTTACCTGCCAGAGGAGCGCGCCATCATGACCGATCTCTCCGACTTCCCGATCACCCGGCGTTGGCCACCGCGGCGGCCCGATGTTCTGCAATATTATGGCTTGCCCACACCAAATGGCGTCAAGGTCTCGATCATGCTTGAGGAGACGGGCCTGCCCTATGAGGTGCATCTGGTCGACTTCGCGACCAATGACCAAAAATCACCAGAGTTTCTGTCGCTAAATCCAAACGGAAAGATCCCCGCCATTCTCGATCCGCACGGGCCCGATGGCAGCCCGCTCGGCTTATTCGAAAGCGGAGCGATCCTTCTGTATTTGGCCGAGAAGTCGGGAAAGTTTCTCCCGACTTCCGCCGGTGATCGCTGGCACAGTGTTCAATGGCTGATGTTTCAGATGGGCGGCCTCGGGCCGATGTTTGGGCAACTTGGTTTCTTCAATAAGTTCGCTGGTCGCGAATGGGAGGATAAGCGCCCGCTCCAGCGCTACGTCGACGAATCCAAACGGCTGCTGGGCGTGATGGACGCCGCGCTCGAGGGCAGGCGCTGGTTCCTTGGGGACGAATATACGATCGCCGACATTTCCATGATCGGCTGGGTACGAAACCTCATCACCTTTTACGAAGCGCGTGAAATTACTGGCTTTGATGGATTCCAGCATGTCGCCAAGTGGCTGGGGCGGGCGCTGGAGCGCCCTGCGGTTCAGCGGGGGCTGACGATACCGGCGCGAGGTTAACGCAGATAGGCAGTAATGGCGTCCCACGCCGGCTGCTTGGCAGTGCGCCCGACGGTGTGAAGCGGGCTGGAGGAGGGTAAGGCGAGAACGGCAAGGTTCCGTCCCTCCACCAGCGTTCGGCCAAGCGACAGCGCCTTGCCCCCGTTGAACGCGACGGCCCGCAGCGCTGGCAGTCGATCCAGCAAGGTGGGCAAATCGTTCGCTGCTGCGTCACGGATGGTCGCGTCCGTGCTGCCGACGCGCCGCGCGGTCGCCACGACATCCCACAGGGCGATCCGAGCCGCCTTCAACGCCTCAAGCCGCTCCTGATACCCGAGCGAGCGCAGGTCCTGCCCGACGATCGGCGTCATCAACTCCCAGAATTGGTTCTGCGGATGCGCGTAGTAGCGGCGCTCCGCCAGGCTTCGCTCGCCGGGCAGGCTGCCGAGAACAAGGACGCGCGCATCCGGCGCCACTACGGGTGGAAATGATGATTTTACCGTCACATCCGTCTGCCTTCTAACGCCTACTTGCAAAGCACCGATCTGAGCTCAAGTCCTTGATTAACTTCGGTTGGCCGCGCCAGTAGCAGGGCTATCGCTGGCCAAAGACTAAGCCGCGGTTGCCGGGTCGCGCCCGCCGCGCCATCTAGGCGATCATGCACACTGCTTCAGACACGCTTTCGCTTATCGGCCATACCCCGCTTGTTCGTCTCAAGGGGCCCAGCGAAGCAACCGGTTGCGACATCTTCGGCAAATGCGAATTCGCCAACCCCGGCGCCAGCGTGAAGGATCGCGCGGCATTGTTCATCGTGGAGGATGCGGAGGCGCGTGGCGCGCTCCAGCCCGGCGGCACGATCGTGGAAGGCACGGCCGGCAACACCGGCATTGGTCTGGCGCTGGTCGCCAACGCCAAGGGGTATCGCACCATCATCGTGATGCCGGACACGCAATCCAAGGAGAAGATGGACACGTTGCGCGCGCTCGGTGCCGAGCTGGTGACCGTGCCCGCGGCGCCTTACTCCAGCCCGTGCCATTTCGTGCATCAGTCCCGCCGCATCGCGGAGGAAACGCCAGGGGCGGTCTGGGCAAACCAGTTCGACAATATCGCTAATCGCCGGGCTCACATCGTCGGCACTGCCGAGGAGCTCTGGGCTCAGATGGACGGTCGCATCGACGGCTTCACGTGCGCAGCCGGCACAGGCGGAACCATCGCAGGCGTCGGCCTAGGACTGAAGGAAAAGGACGAGCGGATTACCATTGCGCTCAGCGATCCGCACGGCGCCGCCCTGTACGAATTCTACGCTCACGGCGAGTTGAAGAGCGAGGGATCGTCGGTCGCCGAAGGCATTGGCCAGGGGCGGATCACCGCCAACTTAGAGGGTGCGCCGATCGATACGCAGTTCCGCATCTCGGATGCCGAAGGGCTGGAGTGGGTGGATCGGCTGCTGGCGGAGGAGGGGCTTTGTCTCGGTCTTTCGTCGGGCATCAATGTTGCCGGTGCGGTGCGCCTGGCCAGGGCGCTTGGACCGGGCAAAAGGATTGCAACAATCCTTTGCGACACTGGCTTCCGCTACCTGTCGACCCTTCACAATCCTGCCTGGCGCGAATCGAAGGGGCTGTCGCTGGCGCGGCCTTGACCATCGGAATTCGACAAGCGCGCGACACGGCGTTAGAGTCGCACGACAAGATGAAGCAAGGCGCATCCTCTAGCCAGGCGATGCAGCGTGTTCGGGTCGGCATGGTCGGTCTGGCCGCTGTGATCCTTCTGATCGGCCTTGTCAGCGCTCTGTTCAGCGCGGCGAACCGCCAGCAGCCAGTCACTGCCGCGACTAGCGCGGCGGAGGTGGCGAACATGACCTCAGCCAACACTGCCTCCCCGGCGGAGGCGGACAATGAGCCGCTGGCCCAGCTCGGAGTCGCGCCGAGCACTGCCGAAGCGAGCCCGGCTCCGGAAAACGCCCCCAAATGATTCTGGATAAAATGGGGAAAGCAGGGGAACGGGCGCTGTTGCGCGCCCGAACCACTACTTTCGTCAGCGTTGCGCCAAGAACCAAGCACGAACACACGTGCGCCACCTTGCTCAGGAGCGGCCGTTTCCCGTCCAGTTGAGCCGGTTTCCCCGATCCTCCCCGATTTTCCCTTCCCATCCCCGACCGTCGCTGATAATTGTTTAGCGACAGAGGGGCAGGACCACTGTTGTTTGCGGGTAGCGACAACCAAAGGGCGGCGAGGGCCGACTTTTGGAACAGGGTCTCTTGCGCGCCTTGTGCGAGGTGGGCGTGTCGGAACGGGTGGATTATCTTGGGAAGGGGGTCGGCCTTGTCGATGACAAGGGCCGGGTTGCCATTCCCAGCACCCTTCGCGCCGCCCTTGCCCAGAATGCTCCCCGGCCGGACGGCAAGGACGGGGGGACCGTGCTGGTGGGTGTTCATCCCGATTTTCCCTGCCTTATCGCTCATGATCGCGGCTACATCGAGTTTGCGAAGAATCAGCTGATCCAGCGCCAGAACGAAGCCGGGACGCACACCGGCTCCGCTGCTTATTATGCGCCGCGCATGCGCGGTGCCTCGGTCGAGCCCGTGCCGTTCGACGGAAGTGGCCGCTTCATCCTGCCCGCGGCCGAGCGCGAACTTGCTGGAATCGCTGACATCGCCTTCTTCCTTGGCGACTATGAAAGCTTCATGATCTGGGATCCGCGTGCGCTCGTGGCGCATGACGGCGTGGACGAGATGGTGAAGCGCCACGCAACGATCATGTGTCGCGACAAGGGTATCACGCTGTGACGGGTGGTCCGCACATTCCCGTCCTGCTTGATGAAGTGCTTGCCGCGCTTTCTCCTGCGCCGGGTGAGACCATCGTTGACGCGACCTTCGGGGCCGGCGGCTATACGCGGGCCCTGCTGGCCACCGGCGCGCGCGTCTTCGCCTTTGATCGTGATCCTGATGCGATCGCCGCCGGGCAACAGCTGGCGGCGGCGGAGTCCGGTCTCACCCTCATCGCAGCCGAATTTTCACGGCTGGACAGGGAGCTTGCTGCTCGCGGCGTCGTGGCGGTCGATGGCGTGACGATGGATATTGGCGTTTCGTCCATGCACCTCGATCAGGCGGCGCGTGGCTTCTCCTTCCAGCAGGACGGCCCGCTCGACATGCGCATGAGCCAGGAGGGGGAGAGCGCCGCCGACTTCCTGAACAATGCGGACGAGGCGGAGATCGCCGACGTGCTGTGGCGATATGGCGAAGAGCCCAAGTCGCGCCGGGTGGCTCGCGCCATTGTCGCCGCGCGGCCGCTGCAGACCACCGGCGATCTGGCGCGCGTGGTTCGCAAGGCACTGGGGCATCGGCCGCACGACAAGAAGGATCCGGCGACTCGCGCTTTTCAGGCCGTTCGCATCCATGTGAATCGTGAGCTTGACGAGCTGGCTGAGGGACTGGCCGCGGCGGAGCGGGTGCTCGCGCCGGGCGGGCGGCTGGCCGTTGTCAGCTTCCACTCGCTGGAAGATCGCATGATCAAGCGCTTTCTTCGCGAGCGTAGCGGCGGAACGCCGGCAGGGTCTCGGCATCGGCCGGCTGCGGTCGATACGCGGGAATCGACATTCGAGATCGTTGGGCGTGCCGTACGCCCGACTGCGGCGGAGGTAGCGCGCAACCCGCGCGCCCGATCCGCCACCTTGCGGATGGCGCGGCGGACTGCGGCGCCAGCATGGGGCGAGCTCAAAACAGATGTGGCGGGGCGGGTTGCGAGTGGAGACGAGTAAATGACGGCGGCGTATCGACTAAAGGGACTTGGGTGGTTCGGCGGCGTGGTGATCGTCTCGCTGAGCTTCTATCTTGTCAGCCTGCAAGTGGCGGCCGAGCGCAAGCGTCTGGCGCAGATCGATGCAAAGATCAGTTCGGCGGAGCGCGACATTCGCGCTCTGGAGACCGAGTTTGATGTTCGGTCGAACCTCGCGCAGCTGGAGCGCTGGAACGGCGACACCCTTGCCCTTGTCGCGCCTACCGCTTCGCAGTTCGTGCGTGACGAGGCGCAGCTTGCTGCCATCAGCTTCCGTCCGGGCTCGCAACTTCCCGGAGCCGCTCAGGGTGACGTTCAGACCGCCCAGTTGATCGTTCCCGCCCGCCCGTCCGAAATCGCCCCCGCGGTAATGGAGGACGTACCCGCCGCGCCGCCAGCGACTCTGGTTCAGGTGGCGGCCAAGCCTGCCGCACCACGTTCCGCCTCGGTCAAAGTGGCAGCTGCGGTGACGGAGCCTGCCCGCCCGGCAGTGATCAAGGCTGCGGTGACCACCACCGGCGCGCCTACCGCTTCCATCCGCAAGGCGCACGCCGTTGCGATGCTGGACAAGTCGCTGTTGAGCGATGCCACCCTGGGTGACCTGATGAGCGGCGCTCGCAGCGAGCGAGGCCGCTTGCGTTGACGACAATGGTCGCCCGGGCGACGCGCCCAGCGCGCGTCAGCGAACAGCGGCAGGCGCTGCTTGCGACGCAGCACATGCGCCTGATGGTGCTGCTGCTGCTGTTCGCAGCGGCAATTCTGCTCGTGATCGTGCGCCTGGCGATGCTGGCTTTCGACGGCGGGCCGGAACGAGTGGCTGCCATCAGCACCGCGCCGCGCGGCGACATCGTGGATCGCAATGGGCAGCAGCTAGCCCGGACAATCGATGCATGGACAATCGGCGTCCACCCTCGGCGCTTACTTGGCGACCGCAGCGACATCGCAAAGAAGCTGGCCGATCTGATGCCGGACGTCGGCGACCAGCACCACTTTTATCGCCTGATCACCCGGGACGTGAACTTCACGTATCTGAACCGGCGTGCATCTCCGGCGCTCGTTCAGGCTGTGAATGCCATTGGTGAGCCGGGAATCGTCTTTGATCGCGAAACCCAGCGCCTGTATCCCCAGTCGACGCTGGCGGCGCACGTTCTCGGCTACATCGGAACCACGCAGAAGGATCCGACCGTTCACGGCCGACTTGGCATGGAGCGGGCCCTCGACGAACGGTTGCTGAACCCCGCCATGTCCGGAACGCCGGTCGTGCTGTCGATCGACAGCCGCGTTCAGGCTGCGATGGAGAGCGAACTCGGTCAGTCGATGGCGAGCATGCAGGCGCGCGCGGCTGCGGGTGTGGTGCTCGATGTCGATACCGGTGAGGTCATCGCGATGGTGTCCCTGCCGTTGTTCAACCCGAACCGGGTCGGCATGGCTGGCATCGAACAGCTGCGTAACACCGTGACCCAGAGCGTGTATGAGCTTGGATCAGCGTTCAAGCCGATCGCGATGGCGACGGCGATCGACACGGGCGTCGTCACCGACATGTCGCGCCGCTTCGATGCGACCGCGCCATTGCAGGTGGGCCGATTCCGCATCAAGGACGATCACGCGCAGAACCGGTGGCTCAACATCCCGGAAACCCTGATCCACTCGTCGAATATCGCCACCGCGCGAATTGCGGACGAGATTGGTGCGCAGCGTATGCAGACCATGTTCCGCAAGCTGGGTTTTGACACCAAGCCGGACATCGAACTGGTGGAAAAGGGCCGTCCGCTCTGGCCGCACTATTGGGCGCGCACCACCGTCATGACTACCGCCTACGGCCATGGTATCGCGGTCACTCCGCTTCACCTCGCCAATGCTTATGCGACGCTGGTGAACGGCGGCGTCTGGCGGCCGACCACGCTGTTGAAAGTGCAGCCGGGCGCCGCGCCCAAGGGCCGGCGCGTGATCAGCGAGGCAACCAGCGCTCGCATGCGTCAGTTGCTGCGATTGATTGTTACCGACGGGACGGGGCGCAAGGCCGAGGCGCCGGGTTACCGCGTGGGTGGAAAGACCGGTACCGCGGAGGCGGCAGAGAAGGGCGGCTATGCGCGGAACCGGAACGTGTCGACGTTCGCCGCTGCCTTCCCGATGGACGCCCCACGCTACGTCGTGCTCACCATGATGGACAGTCCAAAGCGAGTGGAGGCTAACCTCTTCCAGACCACGGCAGCTTATACCGCGGCGCCGGTCGTCAGCCGCGTCATCAGCCGTACGGGCGCGATGCTTGGCGTGATCCCCGACGCGCAACGGGACATTGATGTTCGCGAATTGCAGGGGCTGCTCTGGCATGCGCCGGGCGACAAAAAGGTTGAGGCCGAATGAAGCTGGGTGCGCTCACCGGTGGTGACCAGGCCGAAACGGTGACGGGCTTCGCAATCGATCACCGGAAGGTTGCGCCGGGCACCGTCTTTGGCGCTTTCGAAGGAACCCAGGTAAACGGCGAGGACTTCATCCCTGCCGCCATAGCCGCCGGCGCGATCGCGGTGGTGGCCCGTCATGAAGCGCTGGTTGAAGGCGCGGTGCACATTCCGGCGGACAATCCTCGTGCCTGCTTTGCCGAACTCGCCGCTCGCTTCTTCGCGCCATTTCCCGCAACGTGCGTTGCCGTCACCGGCACGAACGGCAAGACGTCGACCGTGGAGCTCACACGTCAGTTGTGGAGGATGGCCGGCCATTCCGCTGCCTCGATCGGCACACTGGGCGTCACTACCTCAGACGAGCGGGTCACCACCGGTTTGACTACGCCGGACGTGGTCACCTTCCTGTCGAACGTGGCCGGGCTTGCACGCGAGGGTGTGAGCCATCTGGCATTTGAGGCCTCGAGTCACGGCCTCACGCAATATCGCACGGAGGGGCTTCACGTTTCGGCGGCAGCGTTCACCAATCTCAGCCGAGACCACCTGGACTACCATGGCGACATGGCGGCCTATTTCACCGCCAAGCTTCGGTTATTTGCGGAGGTGTTGGCGCCGGAAGGGACGGCGGTCGTATGGGCCGACGATCCGCATTCAGAGCGTGTCGTCGACCTCGCTCGCGCCCGCCGCAATCGCCTTTTAACCGTGGGAGAGCACGGCGACCACCTGCGCCTGATATCCCGCGATCCGACGCTGCTGGGCCAGGGGCTTGTGATACTGGCGGATGGCGTGGAACATCGCGTCAACCTGCCGTTGATTGGCGCATATCAAGCAGCGAACGCGCTGATCGCGGCCGGTCTGGTGATCGCAACCGGCGGTGACACCGCAGCAACGATCAGCGGCTTGGCCCGCCTTCAGCCCGTTCGCGGGCGCCTGGAACGCGCCGTCATCGCTCCCAGCGGCGCGCCTGTCTACGTCGATTACGCGCATACGCCTGACGCGCTTGACGCTGCGATTGCGGCCCTTCGACCCCATGTCACCGGCCGGCTAATCCTCGTCTTCGGGGCTGGCGGCGACCGCG
Source organism: Sphingomonas sp. IC-11 (assembly GCF_021043365.1). Lineage (GTDB taxonomy): Bacteria > Pseudomonadota > Alphaproteobacteria > Sphingomonadales > Sphingomonadaceae > Sphingomonas. The sequence continues at coordinate 511,245 of NZ_JAJNDU010000001.1, forward strand.
ATCAGGGCAAGCGGGAGCCGATGGGCGAGATCGCCGCCGCCCATGCGAATCTGGTGATTGTCACTGATGACAATCCGCGCAGCGAACAACCCGCGGCGATCCGCGCCGACATCCTCAAGGGTGCGCCCAACGCGATCGAGCACGGCGATCGCCGCGGGGCCATCCGGCTCGCCATTCAGCAGGCGAGCGCGGACGATATCGTACTGATCGCCGGGAAGGGGCACGAACAGGGGCAGATCGTGGGGGATCTGGTCCTGCCATTTGATGACGTGAATGTAGCCAGGGAGGTTGCAGGTGAAGCGTAAGTTCGTTGTGCCGTCCAAGCCAGTGGTCAGCGAGGGGGAAAAGCCGCCGCGCGAGCGGCGCACCCTAGGGCTGCGGTACGAACTGGTAACTGGCGACGCCGTGAGCGGGCTGCGTTGAGCCAGTGCGACCAGGCTGACCCCAGGTTAGCACCTGTTGCAGCACACTGGCGTTGGCGCTCCCGGATGGGATCTGGCGCCCTCCAACGCTGGGCGCGCAGCACCCATCGCGATTGCCGCGCGACCGCGCTGTTCCTGGTGCTATAGAGCCGCATGGAATACCTCTGGACCTCCGCTGATATCGCCGCTGCGACCCGCGGCCACGCCGCCGGCGCGTTTGTCGCCAGCGGCGTCGCCTTCGATTCACGTGAAGTCGGACCGGGCGATCTGTTCGTAGCGTTGCGTGGTGAGGCCACGGACGGGCATCGCTTCCTCGATCAAGCGTTTGCCCAAGGAGCCGCCGGCGCGATCGTCTCAGCGGATTCTGCCGGCCCGCACGTGCGAGTTGACGATACGTTCGCCGCGCTCGAGGACCTCGGCAGGGCAGCCCGCGCCCGTACCGACGCGAAGGTCATTGGCGTCACTGGCTCTGTCGGCAAGACCTCGACCAAGGAGGCACTTTTTGCCGCGCTCGATCGGGGTTCGCCTGGCTCCACGCACCGTTCAGTCAAGAGTTACAACAACCACACCGGGGTGCCGCTCAGCCTAGCGCGCATGCCCGCATCGACGCGCTTCGGTGTGCTTGAAATGGGGATGAACCATCCAGGTGAACTCGCCCACCTGACGACGTTGGTTCGTCCGCATGTGGCGATCGTGACAGCCATCGCGCCAGCGCACACCGAATTCTTTCCCGACGAGAGCGCCATTGCCGACGCAAAAGGCGAGATCTTCCGCGGCCTGGAACCGGGCGGCGTAGCGATCGTGCCGTATGACAGCCCGCACCGTGACCGTCTCATAGCGGCGGCAACACCCTATGCGGCGCGCATTGTCACATTTGGTACCTCACGCGAAGCGGACGTGCGCCCCCTCGAGACTATGCCGGTCCGCACTGGCGGTACTTTCGTGTCGGCGAAAGTTGGTGAGCGTGAATTAAGTTTCACCGTTGGTCAGCCCGGCGCGCATTGGGTATCCAACTCGTTGGCCGTACTGGCGGCGGTGGATGCCGTTGGTGGTGACCTCGGGCTTGCGGGCCTCGCGCTCGCGGATCTTGGAGGGCTCCCGGGCCGCGGCGCGCGCTTCCTTGCAAGCATCAAGCAGGGGAAAGCGCTGGTCATCGACGAAAGCTACAACGCCAATCCTGCCTCGATGGCCGCGACACTTTCGGTGCTCGGCGCCGAGCCGGGCCGCCACGTCGCGGTGCTGGGCGAAATGCGTGAGCTTGGCGCCGGATCGCCCAGCTATCACGCGGACCTGGCGGAGCCGCTGGCCGCAGCACGCGTCGAAGCGGCGCTGCTTGTCGGCGAAGCGATGACTCCGCTTGCACAAGCGCTTGAGGGGCGGATAGATTTCGTCCATGTGCCCACCGCCGCAGCGGCGCTGGAGGTTCTTCCCGGAATACTCGCGCCGGGTGATGCGGTACTCGTCAAGGGATCGAACGGGGTCGGGCTGTCGCGGATCGTCGCGGCACTCGCCGGGGGCATGGCATAGTGTTGTACTGGATCGCCGAGCAGCTCGGTTTCCCGGGTATTCTCAATCTTATCCGTTATCTGTCGTTCCGCACCGGCGGCGCCATCGCAACGGCGTTGTTCATCGGCCTGATCATCGGGCCAAAGTTCATCGGCTGGCTTCGGGTGCGGCAGGGCAAGGGACAGCCGATCCGGGCGGACGGACCACAGACTCATCTCGCCAAGCGCGGAACGCCCACGATGGGCGGGCTCATGATCCTGACGAGCCTTGCGCTTTCCATTCTGATCTGGATGGACTTGCGCAATCCGTTCGTCTGGGCGTGCCTGTTCGTCACTCTCGGTTTCGGCGCGATCGGTTTCCTGGACGATTATGACAAGGTTCGTAAGGCGAGCACCGCGGGCGTCCCTGGGCGTGTGCGTCTGCTGCTGGAATTTGCAATCGCGGGCATCGCTGCCTGGATCATCAGCTACGAGAACGGGACTGGCCTCTACTTGCCGTTCACCAATCGCGTATATCTGGAACTCGGCTGGTTCTTCCCGGTATTCGCAGCCTTCACGATCGTGGCCTTCGGCAATGCCGTGAACCTCACCGATGGTTTGGATGGTCTCGCCACCATGCCGGTGATCATCGCCTCAGTCGCCTTCATGCTGATCGTCTATCTGGCCGGTAACGTGAAGTTCGCCGACTACCTTGGCATTCCCCATGTTGGCCGGGCCGGCGACTTGGCGATCTTCTGCGGTGCGATGATCGGCGCGGGTCTGGCCTTCCTGTGGTACAATGCCCCGCCGGCGGCGGTGTTCATGGGGGATACCGGTAGCCTTGCTTTGGGCGGCGCACTGGGCACGATCGCGGTCGTCGCGCATCACGAGATCGTCCTTGGGATCATCGGCGGCCTCTTCGTGGTCGAGGCGATGAGCGTCATCATTCAAGTCTTCTGGTACAAGCGCACTGGCAAGCGCGTGTTCCGCATGGCGCCGATCCACCACCATTTCGAACAAATGGGCTGGAGCGAGCCGACCGTGGTCATCCGTTTCTGGATCATCAGCCTCGTGCTGGCGCTCGCCGGTCTTTCGACGTTGAAGCTCCGGTGATCATCTCCCCGACCTGGGCTGGCCAGCGCTACGCGGTGCTGGGGCTTGCGCGTTCCGGTCTGGCGGCAGTGCGCGCTCTTGCCGCGGCTGGCGCGTATGTTGTCGCTTGGGACAGTGATCCTGCCGCGCGCGAGCGGGCGCAAGAGATCGACGGCGTGATCGTGCATGACATCGCCACGCTAGACCTGACGGGCGCCGCTGCCCTTGTGGTATCACCGGGTGTCCCGCTGAACACGCATCCGATCGCCGCACAAGCGCGTGCAGCCGGGGTGCCAATCATTGGCGACATCGAATTGTTCGCGCAGGCGAGACCCCATCTGCCTCCGCACAAGGTGGTTGGCATAACGGGAACCAACGGCAAATCGACGACCACCGCATTGGTCGCTCATATCCTGGAGACGGCCGGCCGCCCGGTGCGGATGGCGGGAAACATCGGTCTGCCGATCCTCAGCCAGGATCCGCTTGCCCCCAATGAGAATGGCAGCGGGATCTACGTTCTTGAGCTGTCGAGCTATCAGATTGATCTCACCCACCGGCTCGACTGCGACGTCGCCGTGCTCCTCAACATCACGCCCGATCATCTCGATCGCTACGACGATTTCGCCGCCTATGCCGCCTCGAAGGGCCGCCTCTTCGCGATGCAATCCGCCGATCACGATGCAGTGATTGGCATCGGTGATGCACCCTCCGCGGAAATTGCCCGTGGCTTGTCTAGCCGGGGCGAGCATTTGACCAAGATCGCGCCTGGCGTCTGCATGGATCAGTCTCGCTGGCCTTCGCTCCAAGGGCCTCACAATGCGCAGAACGCCTTGGCCGCGATCGCGGCGGCGCGGGCGCTTGGTGCGGAAGAGGCCGTCATTGATCGTGCTCTCGAAACCTTCCGGGGCCTCCCGCACCGGATGGAGAAGGTTCGAGAGGTGAATGGCGTCACCTTCATCAACGACAGCAAGGCGACCAATCCGGAAAGCGCCGCGCCTGCTCTGGCGGCGTTCAGTCGCGTGCACTGGATCGTAGGCGGTATGGCAAAGGGCGAGGATTTAGATGCCTGTCTGCCCCATCTTGATCATGTCGTGCGCGCTTATGCGATTGGTGATGCCGCCCCGGTATTCGCGCAAGTGCTAACGGGGAAGGTGCCCGTCGAGGAGGCAGGGACTCTCGAGGCGGCCATTGCCAGTGCGGCGGGTCAAGCCGTTCCGGGTGATGTCGTCCTGCTCTCGCCGGCAGCTGCTTCGTTCGATCAGTTCCGCGACTATGAGCATCGCGGCCAGGCATTTCGCGAAGCAGTGGGGGGACTGTCTTGACGGATCGCGCGACCACGAACGGCCTACGCGGGCGGCTCAAGGAAAGGGGTGGCCGCGGCGATCGCTCGCCGCTGGGTACGTGGTTCTGGGACACGGACCGCATGCTGCTGCTGCTGACGTTCGCGTTGATCGCCGTGGGTCTGCTGTCCGTTGCCGCCGCGTCTCCCGCAACGGCGATGCGCTATTCGGGCGAGCAGTTGAAGATCCAGCCGCTCCACTATTTCTGGCGGCAGGTGATGTGGGTGGCCGTATCTTTGCCCGTGCTGATCGGCATTTCGATGTTGCCGGTCCATCTCGCCCGCCGCGCTGCGGTGGTGGGCGCGATGGTGTTCAGCTTCATGCTCCTGCTGGTGCTGATCCCGGGCGTCGGCGTCGAGGTGAACGGCGCAAAGCGCTGGCTGGGCGTCGGCGTCTCGCAGTTCCAGCCGTCCGAGTTCCTGAAGCCCTGCTTCATCGTCACGGTTGCGTGGCTGCTCTCGTTGCGCACGAAGGAAGAGGGACTGCCGCTCACCGCCATTACCTTCGGCATGACGGCTGCGATCGGCGCGTTGCTGATGCTTCAGCCGGACTTCGGGCAGACGATGGTTTTCGGGTTGGTTTGGATAACCCTGCTTGTGATCGCGGGCACGCCGACAAAGACGCTTGCGGCCTTTTTTGCGATGGCGCCGGTGGGCGTCGGTGCCGCCTATATGTTCTACGGCACCGCTCGCACCCGCATCGACAGCTTTCTGTTTCGTGATCCGAACGAAGCGGAGGGCGCGCACTTCCAGACCGACGCTGCGCACCGCACGCTCACGTCGGGGGGCTGGACCGGAACGGGGCCGGGCGCCGGCACGTCCAAGTTCGGCTTGCCCGAGGCGCATACCGACTACATTTTCTCGGTGATCGGCGAGGAGTTTGGCTTGATCGCCTGTATGGTGATCGCGCTGCTGTTTCTGGCGATCGTTGCTCGCGTGTTCGTGAAGATGCTGGACGAGCAGGATAGCTTCAAATTGCTGGCCGCGTCGGGTCTGGCGACGCAATTCGGATTGCAGGCGCTGATTTCGATGGCTGTGAACACCGGGCTCGCGCCGTCCAAGGGGATGACATTGCCGTTCATCAGTTATGGTGGCTCATCAATGATCGCGTTGTCGATCGGCATGGGCCTGTTGCTTACCTTCACGCGTCGCAACCCGTTCCTGTTGCGCAGCCCCTATGTCGCCCGCTGGGGGAACGCGGCATGAGCCGTGCCCGACACTTTGTACTCGCGGCTGGCGGCACTGGGGGCCACATGGTCCCGGCGGCTGCGCTGGCAGAAGAATTGATGCGGCGCGGGCACCGTGTTGCTCTGGTCAGCGACGAGCGCGGCGTCCGCTTTCCCGGCTTGTTCGATGGCGTGCAGACCCATGTCCTTCCCGCCGGCCGGCTTGCCGGTGGGCCCGTGGGTTGGGCCAAGGCGGCGCGCGAGATGTGGCGCGGCCGGGCCATGGCGCGCGAACTGTATCGCACCTTCAAGCCGGCGGCGGTGATCGGGTTCGGCGGTTATCCCGCGTTTCCTGCGCTCGCTGCTGCCTTTGCGGAGAAGATCCCGACGGCCGTGCATGAACAGAACGCCGTTCTCGGCCGGGTGAATCGGCTGGTTGCGGGGCGCGTTGATGCAATCGCGACATCCTACGGGAAGACGGAGCGACTGAAGCAGAAGTACGAGGGCAAGGCGCACCACGTCGGGAACCCGGTACGCGAAGCCGTGCTGGCCCTGCGCGCCCGGCCATATCCGCTGCTTGAGGAAGACGGTATTTTCCGGGTTCTGGTGACTGGCGGCTCACAGGGTGCGAGCGTTCTGTCGAAAGTGGTTCCGGATGGCTTGGCGATGCTGCCGGTCGCATTCCGTCGTCGGCTACAAGTGACGCATCAAGCGCGGATCGAGGACATCGACGGCGCGCGCGCAAAATATGCGGAGCTTGAGATCGCTGCAGATCTCGCAACCTATCTGCCCGACCTGCCGGAGCAACTCGGTTGGGCGCACTTGGTGATCGCGCGGGCGGGGGCCTCCACCATCTCCGAACTTACAGCTGCAGGGCGTCCGGCAATCCTGGTACCGCTGCCGGGCGCCACTGATGATCACCAGACGGCGAACGCGCGTGAGATCACCGCGGCGGGAGGCGCTCGGACCATTCCTCAGAATGCGTTCACGCCGAGCGAACTTGCCAAGCAGATGCAGAAGCTGGGGCTTGATCCGGCAGCGCTTGAGAACGCCGCCGGACGCGCGCGTGCGTGCGGAAAGCCGGAGGCAGCACGCGACCTCGCCGACCTCGTAGAAAGCCTTGATGCGCCAACCGCGAAGCTGCCGGTCGGTGCTGCAAAGCCGAAGGAGGCCTTCGCATGAAGGGCGTCGCAACCGACATCGGGACTATCCACTTCGTCGGCATCGGCGGTATCGGCATGTCCGGTATCGCCGAGGTGATGCACAACCTTGGCTATAGCGTGCAGGGATCTGACGTGGCCGAAGGTTACGTCATCGAAGGGCTGCGTGCGCGCGGGATCAAGGTGACGATCGGGCATGATGCCGCGAACGTCGACGGTGTTGCCGTGGTGGTCATCTCCACCGCCGTGAAGCGCGGCAATCCGGAGGTTGAGGCTGCGCTGAATCAGCGCATCCCTGTTGTCCGGCGCGCCGAGATGCTCGCCGAATTGATGCGGCTGAAGTCGACGGTGGCGGTCGCCGGCACCCACGGCAAGACCACGACGACCTCGATGATCGCTGCGCTCCTCGATGCTGGCGGCGTTGACCCCACGGTCATCAACGGCGGAATCATCAACAGCTACGGCTCTAACGCGCGTCTTGGCGACAGCGACTGGATGGTCGTGGAGGCGGACGAGAGCGACGGAAGCTTCCTGCGCCTTGACGGGACGATCGCGGTGGTCACGAACATCGATCCCGAACATCTCGATCACTACGGCAGCTTTGAAAAGGCCAAGGATGCCTATGTCGAGTTCGTCGAGAACGTGCCCTTCTACGGCGCTGCTTTGCTTTGTTTGGATCATCCCGAGGTGCAGGCGCTGATCCCACGCGTCCGTGACCGTCGGATTGTCACCTATGGCTTCGCGGCCAGTGCTGATGTTCGGGGCGTCAATGTCGCTCCCTATCCGGGCGGCAACCGCTTCGAAGCGTTGATTCGGCACCGGGACGGCACCGTTCGTTCGATCGAGAACATCGAGCTGCCGATGCCCGGCCGACACAATGTTCAAAATGCTTTGGCCGCGATCGGGGTCGCGCTGGAACTCGGCATCGGCGACGCTACCATTCAGCATGGCTTCCAGAAGTTCGGGGGAGTCAAGCGGCGCTTCACCAAGGTTGGGGAAGTGGCAGGTGCCGTCGTGATCGACGACTATGGTCATCATCCGGTCGAGATCCGCGCGGTTCTGGCCGCTGCGCGAGAATCGGCGCAGGGGCGGGTGATCGCGGTGGTTCAGCCGCATCGCTATTCGCGGCTGAGCAACCTGATGGATGACTTCCAGGGAGCCTTCAACGACGCGGATCAGGTCTATGTGACGCCGGTCTATGCCGCCGGCGAAGCGCCGATCCCTGGCGTCGACGCAGCCGCGCTGGTCGAAGGGCTGAAGCGTCGTGGCCACCGTGCGGTGGCATCGGTGGCGAACATCGACGAACTAGCCGCAACTTTGGCGACTGAGGTGCGCTCACAGGATCAGATTGTCTGCCTGGGCGCCGGCGACATCACGAAGTGGGCGGCTGCCCTTGCGCCCGCGATCGAGGCGCACAGGTGAACACCCAGGACCTCCCCCGGGTTCGCGGCCGGCTAACCGCTGATGCGCCGCTCGCGCCGCTCGTCTGGTTCAAGTCGGGCGGCTCGGCCCAATGGTTGTTTGAGCCAGCCGATGTCGAAGACCTCGCGCAGTTCCTCGCTGATCTCGATCCCACCGTGCCGGTGATGGCGCTTGGTTTGGGTTCGAACCTGATCGTGCGTGACGGCGGCGTACCGGGCGTGGTAGTCCGGCTGGGCAAACCGTTTGCGTCTGTCGAAAGGCTCGACACGACGACGCTCCGGTGTGGCGGCGCGGCGAGCGGCATCCTGGTGTCTTCTACGGCTCGTGATGCAGGCATTGCTGGTGTCGAATTCCTGCGATCAATCCCGGGCACGGTTGGCGGGTTCGTTCGGATGAACGGCGGTGCTTATGGGCGCGAAACCGCTGACGTGCTGGTTGAGTGCGACGTCGTGCTTCGCACCGGCGAGCGGCAAACTCTTCCGGTGGAGGCACTAGGTTACACCTACCGACACTCGGAGCTTCCCGAGGGCGCCATCGTGGTGAGTGGCACGTTCCGCGGCGTGCCGGGGGAGACTGCGGCAATCCAGGCCGAAATGGACCGCATCGCCGCCAGCCGCGAAGCGTCCCAGCCGCTCCGCTCCAGAACCGGCGGGTCGACGTTCAAGAATCCTCCGGGCCACAAAGCCTGGGCGTTGGTGGACGAGGCGGGTTGCCGGGGGCTTCGTCGCGGCGACGCGCAGGTCAGCGAGAAGCACACCAACTTCCTGCTGAATCTCGGCGGCGCGACCAGCGCCGACATTGAGGCGCTGGGGGAGGATGTGCGAGCGCGGGTAAAGGAGAAGAGCGGGGTGACGCTCGATTGGGAAATTCAGCGGGTGGGAGTTCCCTCGTGATCAGTGACGGACCGGAAAGCATGTTCATCGCCCCGGCCACGCTGGACGCGTCCCGGTGTTTGGCGCCCAGCGTCATGGGAGGTGGTCGTGGCTGAGGCTGTGTCCCCGATCCATATCGCCGTCCTGATGGGTGGCTGGTCGGCAGAGCGAGAGGTCTCGCTCTCTTCCGGCGCTGGCATCGCCGATGCTCTCGAAAGCCTTGGCCACCGCGTCACTCGGATCGACATGGATCGCGATGTCGCCGCCCGTCTTGCGGCGGCGAAGCCGCATCTCGTCTTCAATGCGCTTCACGGCTCGCCGGGAGAGGACGGTTCGATCCAGGGCCTGATGGACATCATGGGGCTGCGCTATACGCACAGTGGTCTCGCCACTTCCGTGATCGCGATCGATAAGGTGCTGACAAAGCAGGCACTGGTGCCGCATGGTGTCCCGATGCCCGGCGGACGGATCGTCTCCACAGAGGATCTGTACGCCGGCGATCCGCTGTCCCGCCCCTATGTGTTGAAGCCCGTCAATGAGGGCTCCTCGGTCGGTGTCGCGATCATCACGGACGAGGGCAATTACGGCAATCCGATCAACCGCGATGCGAAGGGGCCGTGGCAGGAATTCGATCATCTGCTGGCCGAGCCTTATGTGCGCGGTCGCGAACTAACGACAGCCGTGCTGGGCGATCGAGCGCTCGGGGTAACCGAGCTTCGGCCGAAGTCAGGCTGGTATGATTATGATGCGAAATATACCGACGGTCTGACCGACCATATCTTCCCGGCGCCGATCCCTGACGAGATCGCCGAGGCCTGCATGGCGATCGCCTTGCGCGCCCATCAACTGCTGGGTTGCAAGGGTTGCAGCCGCGCCGATTTCCGCTGGGATGATTCCCAGGGCGCCGACGGACTGTTCCTGCTGGAGGTGAACACCCAACCTGGCATGACTCCGCTCAGTCTGGTGCCCGAACAGGCGCGGCACTTGGGCATCAGTTATCCGGAGCTGGTGCAGGCCATCGTTGATGAAGCGCTGAGGGAAGGAGCATGAGCCGCTCGATCACTCGCGGTGGTCCGCAGCGTCGCCCCACCGTTCGCCGGCCCCCGCCGAAGAAGTCGCTGGGCGATCGCCTGATCACAGCATTGCCGGTGAGTGAGGCGGCACTCCGTCGCGCCGTTACGTGGTCAATCCTCGGGTTGGGCGGCGCAGTGGCCATCGCGACCGCCTCGTGGTTCGGCGTGCCGGGGGCCATCGGCACTGCGATGGCAGACACGACCGGTCAGATGGGGCTTCGTGTCGAGCAGGTGGATATCACCGGCATCAAGCGGATGAATCGCGAAACCGTGTACGCCGTGGCGTTGGAAGAACAGCCAAAGGCGATGCTACGGGTCGACCTCGAGCTGATCCGGCAGCGACTGCTGGCGTACGGCTGGATCGCCGACGCCTATGTCTCGCGCCGTCTCCCCGACCGTTTGCTCATCCACATCGTGGAGCGTGAGCCGGCGGCAATCTGGCAGAATGGCGGCGCGCTCACGCTCATTGATGCGAAGGGCGTGCCCCTGGAGCCGGTGGACCCCAGCCGCATGCCGGATCTGCCGCTGGTGATCGGACCCGGTGCCGATCGGCAGGAAGCGGCATACCAGCGCCTTCTCGCGGCTGCACCGGCACTGAAGCCACGGGTGAAGGCGGCCACATGGGTCGGCAATCGCAGATGGGATATCACCTTCGACACTGGCGAGACGCTCGCGCTGCCGCAGGACAATGCTGCGGGCGCCCTGGTGAAGTTCGCGGAGCTGGACGGCGCACGTTCGCTGCTGGGCAAGGGATGGCTACGGTTCGACATGCGCGACCCTGCCAAGCTGGTGGCGCGAAAGCCGGGAACCGATATGGAGCAAGCGGTTCCGGAAACGGGAGCGGGCGCGGCAGTCGAGAGCGCGCGTTTCGCTCGGATCGACGAAGTCTAAGACGGCGCACGGGGCAGAACGGGGAGCAGGGGCATGGCGAAGGCGGCACCGGAAGGGATCATCACTGCGCTGGATATCGGCACCTCCAAGGTGTCGGCGATGATCGCGCAGCGTGGCGATGGCGGAGAGCTGATCGTGCTTGGCACGGGACAGCGCGAATCGAAGGGCGTGAAGCGCGGCTATATCGCTGATATGGCGCTGACCGAGCTTGCCGTGCGCGAGGCTGTGGCACAGGCCGAGCGTATCGCCGGATTCAACATCGAGAACGTCTGGGCCGGCTTCTCCGCTGGCGGGCTGGTCAGTGACGAGGCCTTCATCGAGGTTGAGCTCAACGGCCATCGCATCGAGCAACAGGATATCGACGCCTTGTTGCAAGAGGGGCGGCAGGCGATTGATCCGCAGGGCCGGATGGTCCTGCACGCGCAGCCGGCGCTGTACACGCTGGACGGCCTGACTGGCGTGAAGAAGCCGCTTGGTCTCCACGCCGACCGGCTTGGCGTTCACATCCATGTGATCGCGGCTGACGGTTCGCCGGTCCGCAATCTGGACCTGACCGTCCGCTCGGCTCACCTCGAAGTGAAGTCGATCATCGCGTCACCGGTGGCTACGGGCCTGGCTTGCCTCAGCGAAGAGGAACGCGACCTTGGCGTTGCGCTGGTGGAGATCGGCGCCGGCATCACCAACGTCTCGCTGTTCGCCGGTGGGATGCTGGTGGGTTTGAAGTCGATACCGATCGGGTCATGCGACATCACCGACGACATCGCTTCGGCGTTCGGCACGACCCGCGGTCAGGCGGAGCGCATGAAGTGCTTCCACGGCTCGGCCAATGCCTCGCCGCGTGACAATCACGAGATGATCGCGATCCGCCCCGGCCGCGCAGATGACGACGCCGATCCGCTGCAGATCACCAAAGCGGCCTTGATCAGTGTAATTCGTACCCGGCTCGAGCATCTCGTGAACGAAGTGCAGGTGGCGCTTAGGGAATTGAAGTTCGAGGGACCGGTCGGGCGGCAGGTCGTGCTGACCGGCGGCGGGGCCGAGCTGAAGGGCATTGCGGACTATGCTCAGCAAGTGCTCGGCCGTTCGGTTCGCGTCGGTCGCCCGCGCGGGTTGACCGGGTTGCCTGACGCACATGGCGGTCCCGGCTTTGCAACCCTGGCCGGCCTGGCGTTTTTTGCCGCATCCGATCCTGTCGATCTGCGTGGGCTTGTGCCGCAGCAGCAGATGGTGGTCCGGCAAAAGGGCCTAACAGCGCTCAGGCGTTTGTTTCAGGCGGCGAAGGCAAATTATTGATCCCGCGACGCTGCTTTTCGGCTGGCCCCGGGCCTTTCAATGTTGCACTAAGTTTAATGGCGATGGCGGGCCAGTGTTTCGTGCCCGAAATGACGGAGTAAATTGGCGATGGGCATCGAATTCATTGCACCGGACGTAGACGAACTGACCCCGAAGATCGCGGTGATCGGCGTCGGCGGCGCTGGTGGCAACGCGATTGCCAACATGATGCGAGCGGATGTCCAGGGCGTCGACTTTCTGGTCGCAAATACTGATGCGCAAGCGCTGAAGCAGTCGATTGCGCCCCAGAAGATTCAGCTGGGCGCAAAGATTACGCAGGGCCTGGGTGCCGGCAGCCGTCCGGAAATCGGCCGCGCTGCTGCCGAAGAGACGATCGAGCAGGTGGCAAAGCTGCTCGAAGGTGCTCACATGTGCTTCATTGCTGCTGGCATGGGCGGTGGTACCGGCACTGGTGCTGCTCCGGTCATTGCCAAGGCCGCGCGGGACATGGGCATCCTCACCGTCGGTGTGGTGACCAAGCCGTTCGCCTTCGAAGGTGCACGGCGCGGCAAGTCCGCTGAACAGGGCATCGAGGAACTGCAGAAGTTCGTCGATACGCTGATCGTCATCCCGAACCAGAACCTGTTCCTCATCGCCAACGCCAATACTACCTTCAAGCAGGCCTTCGAACTTGCGGACGAGGTTTTGCAACAGGGCGTGCGTGGCATTACCGACCTGATGGTCATGCCGGGCCTCATCAATCTGGACTTCGCCGACGTGCGTTCGGTGATGCAGGAGATGGGCAAGGCCATGATGGGCACTGGCGAGGCCGATGGCGACGATCGTGCGCTGATCGCCGCGCAGAAGGCAATTGCCAACCCGCTGCTGGATGGCGTTTCCATGCAGGGCGCGAAGGGCGTCATCATTTCGATTACCGGCGGCGAAGACATGCGTCTGCTCGAGGTTGATGAAGCTGCGAACCACATCCGCGAGCTCGTGGATCCCGAAGCGAACATCATCTGGGGTTCAGCTTTCAATCCGGAACTGGAAGGCCGGATTCGCGTGTCGGTGGTTGCCACCGGCATAGAGGCTGTCGAGCGGACGGAAGCGCCGGCTGCCGAACCGGCTCGCGCTTTCAGCTTCTCGGCGCCGCGCCGCGTCGAAGCGGCTCCGGCAGCGGCGGCTCCTGCCGCCGCGGCGCCGGCGCCGGCGGCGGCACCTGCCGCTGCTCCGGCTCCTCAGCCCAGTGGTGCTGCGGCTGGCGCGATGTCCGCTGGCGTGCCTGCGCCTGGCGCCACGCCGAGTGTTCAGCCGACCGCCGCGGCGCGCGGCGTTGAGGAAGCGGCCGGCGACGAACTGCTTCTCGGTAGTGACACGATGGTGCCGACGCCGCAGCCTGCCGCATCTTCTGCTGCACCTGCCAAGGCGGAAGAGCCGCGCGTGTTCGGCGACGATGATGCTCAGGAAGCGCCACGTCGGCGTTGGCTGTCGGGCGGCGAGGGTTCGGCCGACGTACCGCCGCAGCCGCGGGTGAAGCTGGGCGGAACGCTGTTCGAGCGGATGCAGAATGCATCGCGCGGCACGCAGAAGGGAGCAGATGACGAGAGCAAGGATGCGCTCGACATTCCGCGGTTCCTTCACCGTCAGAACAACCAGTAAGATACGGGTGGGCAAGGGCGATCGGCATTCGTCGGTCGCCCCGTGCGGCTCGGCGCGTCCACGCGCCGGGCTCATTGCTCGTTAATAGCCGCTCGTCCTAACGCAGTTATCCATGTCGATTGCTCGCCCACTGATCCTCGCCGCTGCGCTCGCCGGCGCGCCGGGCGCACTCGCCCAAGCCTATCCCGGTCAGCAGGTACAAACGGTGCCGCGGCCAACGCCTGATGCCGACGCTCTCGCTAACGCCATGCGGCGGTTGGGCTCCAATCCGCGTGATCTTTCATCGTTGATTGAGGCAGCCGAGCTTTCGCTCAAGCTGGGTGACGTCAATGCCGCTGCTTCGCTGCTGAAGCGGGCCGAGAATGTCGATCCGATGAACGGTCGGGTGAAGGCAGGAATGGCGCGCATCCTCGTTACTCAGGAGCGCCCCGGCGAGGCACTTCGATACTTCGACCAGGCCGTTGGCTACGGCCTCGACCCGCGCACCTTTGCTGGCGATCGCGGCCTGGCCTACGACCTAATCGGCGAACAGGAGCGGGCACAGCGCGACTATCGGGTGGCGTTGAAATCCGGCGGCACGGATGAAGTTCAGCGCCGCTACGCTCTGTCGCTGGGCATCTCCGGGCGGCGGCAAGAGGCTCTCGACGCGATCGCTGATCAGCTGCGCCGCAACGATCGCAGCGCTTGGCGCGTGCGGGCCTTCGTGCTCGCCATGACCGGTGACGTACCGGGGGCCGAGAAAATCGCCAACACCATGATGCCGCCGGGAATGGGAGCGGCCCTGGCGCCTTTCTTCGCTCGTCTCGGCGGACTCTCGTCGGCGGACCGGGCCTTTGCCGTTCATTTCGGAGAGCTGCGCGCCACGCCTCAGCGCCTGGCCGACGCGCGGCTCGTTCCGGCGCTTCCGCCACTGCCGCCAGAAGCTACACGTCCAGTACAGGTCGCCTCAGTCGCAACGGCTGCACCTGTGTCCGCGTCCGCATCGCGGAACGATCGACGCAGTGCTCGGGAGGAGGCGAAGCGCCGCCGCGAGGCTGCCCGCGCGGAGCAGCGCGCTCAGCGTGATCGCCGCAGCGACAGGCCGGCGGTCGCCGTCGCTAGTGCAACCGCCGTGCGGCAGCCCACGATCGAACCCACCGCTTTTCAGCCACCACGATATGCGGGGGTGGCATTCGCGCCGTCCAAGCCCGTGGTCCAGACTGTCCCGGCTCCTGCCAGCAGCGCCGCTCCTGCTGCTCCCGCATCGGCCGGCCCGCTTCCTGTGTCGGCAACCTCCACAGCCGGCAGCAGCCTGGCCGCGACCGGTGGCACTGCGCCGCTCACGGCCCAAGCCGTGCCAAGCCGGCCAGTCAGCAGCACTCTGGCCGCTCTGAGTGGATCAGCCTCGCCAAGTGCTACGAGCGCCGCTGCGTCCCCCGCGCCAGCGGTCGCGTCGCGGCCTCAAGTGCTGGCGAGCGCGAGTTCGGCAACGTCGACCAGACCCGGCTCGATCACGCCGGCGACGCCGGCTGCGCTGCCGGCCAGCTCGGCGGCCGCCGTGACTTCCGAACCGGCGCCCGCCGCGGCCATTGCACGCACGGCACCGACAAGGCCGGCGCTCAGCGAAGATACGATCCTGGCCCGTATCATGGCGGGGATTTCCATCCCGGGTTCTGAGCTGGGTGTTGCTCCGGTGCGCCCACCTGAACCAGTCGCCCCGCCGGTTCAGGCCTCAGCGCAGACTGGTACGTCCTCGGCCACGCAGGCAAGCAGCGCTGCGGCGGAGGCGCCCGGCAAGGCGACCGGCACGGAACGGCCTGAGCAACAGGAAAGAGTCGAGCCGGTTGCTTCTCGCCGCGCCGCGACCGCGGAGAAGCCGGCGTCTTCCGCGGTGAAGGCGGGCGAGCCCAAGCTCGCCGCGGCTAACGGGCAGGGCGGCAAGGCCGTTAGCAGCAAGGAAAAGGCGGCTGCAGACGCAAAACAGGCCGGAACCGACGTCCTAACTGCCAGCGCCAAGAAGCAAGCTGAGGCTAAAAGGCTGGCTGACGCCAAAAAGCAGGCTGACGTCAAAAAAGCGGCAGACGCTGCCAAGGCGGCGAAGGCGGAGCCAGCACGCATCTGGGTTCAGGTTGCGGGTGGCGCGAATAAGGATGATCTGCCCAAGGCATGGGCTGCTGCTCAGAACAAGGCGGCTGCGCTGAAGGGTAAATCGGCCTATACGACGCCGCTTCGGCTTACCAACCGTGTCCTGACTGGCCCGTTCAAGACGGAGCAGGAAGCGCGCGAGTTCGTTAACACCTTGTCCAAGCAGGGCATTTCCGCATTTCCGTTTACCAGCGAAGAAGGTCAGAAGATGACGAGGTTGCCAGCCAAGTGACGATGCTTGCGCCCTGGGCTTCTAACCCGGCGCACAGCAGGGGCCGCCTTCACGAAGAACAAAGCAAGTCCGGCGGACAGGGTGAACGTGGCCCTCGCGACGCTTATCAAAGGGATCGCGACCGGATCGTCCACTCGATCGCATTCCGGCGGCTGCGGCACAAAACGCAGGTATTCCTGGCTCCCGATGGCGACCATTTCCGCGTTCGGCTGACCCATAGCCTCGAAGTGGCGCAGATCGGCCGGACGATTGCACGCACGCTGGGTCTGAACGAGGACCTGACGGAGGCGCTGTGCCTCGCTCACGACATTGGCCATCCTCCCTTCGGACATGCTGGGGAGGACGCCCTCAAGGCTGCGATGGCGGCGGCCGGCGGCTTCGACCATAACGGGCATACCCTACGAACCCTGATGCGGATCGAGCGCGCTTACCCGCGCTTCGATGGGCTGAACCTGACTTGGGAGACGCTGGAGGGCCTGGCGAAGCATAACGGCCCTGCGCGTCACCCCGGCTGGGCTCTGGCAGAGGCTGACCAAGAAGCCGATCTGGAGCTTGGTACCTACGCCAGCCTCGAAGCGCAGGTAGCGGCGCTGGCCGACGACATCGCCTACGACAATCACGACATCGATGATGGGCTCCGCGCTGGGCTTCTGTGCGTCGATCAGTTGCGGGCGGTCCCACTTGTCGCCCGTGGTTGGGAAAGGGTGCGGGCGTTGTTCCCCGACGTTAGCGAACGGCGCCAGGGTCGCGAGTTGGTGCGCAGCCAAATCGGCGTGATGGTCAACGATCTGCTTGAGGAAACCCGGCGCCGTATCGCGGACTCAAAGGTCGGGTCTGTAGCGGACGTTCGCGCCGCAGGTCGGGCTCTGGTCGCCTTTTCGGATGAGATGCGGATAGCAGAGCGCGACTTGAAGCGCTTTATGTACGCCAACCTCTATCATCATCCCAAGCAGCTCGAAGCGGCGGCGTCAGCGCATCAGATCGTCGCAGGCTTGTTCGCAGCGTTTCATCAGGATCCTGCCATCCTTCCGCAGGAATGGCGCGCGAGCGTGCCGGATGGTGAGCCCGGCTTCAGCCGGCACATCGCGGATTACATTGCAGGCATGACCGATCGCTACGCCATTCGCGAATACGTCCGAGTCGTCGGTCCGGTGAGCATGCCCGACGGGTTCTAAGTTTCGCCGTCGGGCAACCTTTAGCTTAGTTCTTCAAGCGCCACCCGCGCCGCAACAGCGTGTAGCACAAGATGCCCAGGGCGATATCAAGCGCCAGCACGACTGCGCTGCCGAGCGCGACCGGGGAGTCCGCGATCCCCAAGAAGCCATAGCGGAACCCGGAAATGATATAGAAAAACGGATTGGCGTGGCTGATCGCCTGGAAAACAGGCGACAGCCGATCCACGGAGTAGAAGGTCCCCGACAGCAGCGTCAGCGGCGCCACCACGAAATTGGTAACAGCCGCAGCGTGATCGAACTTCTCCGCCCAAATGGACGTGAGTACGCCCACAAGAGCGAGGAAGATCGACCCAAGCAGGCCGAACCAAAGCACGGCAATCGGGTGCGCAGGTGCGACATGCACACCAGGCCAAAGCGCCATCGCGAGCCAGACCGTCAGACCGACGAGAAAGGCGCGTGTCACGGCGCCGCCGGTAAGCGCTGCCAGCAATTCCGCAGTGGAGAGGGGCGGCATCAGGTAGTCGACGATCGTCCCCTGGATCTTGCCGACCAGCAGCGAAAAGCTGGCGTTTGCGAAGGCATTGTTCAGCATGCCCATCACGATGAGGCCCGGAGCGACAAAGTCGGCAAAAGCCACCATCGAACCGCCGAGATGAACCTCTCCTCGGCCACCCAGAGCGACGGTGAAGATGACCAGGTAAAGGAGCGTGGTGATCGCCGGTGCCCAGATCGTTTGCAGCTGGACCTTGAAGAAGCGGCGCACCTCCTTCACATATAAGGTCTTCAGGCCGCCCCAATTGACGTTCCGAATTGACGGGACGCCTGGCGCGTTCCTGACCAAGGAATTTTCCTGGCCGCCGGATTGCTGGCCAAATGGGGGGTGGCTGCTCATCGCTTGATCGCGTAGTCGCTGCCGCCGCTCGCTGCAACCGGCGTAAGAAGTGAAGGAACGACAAGGCCCATGTCCTGGACCGAGGAACGGATCGAAACACTGCGCAAGATGTGGGAGGGCGGACAGACCGCCAGCCAGATTGCCGAGGCGCTGGGCGGGGTCAGCCGCAATGCAGTGATTGGCAAAGCGCATCGCCTTGGCTTGCAATCACGCCCATCGCCGGTAGTTCCGAAGGACGTGGAGGCAAAGCCGGCTCCTGCACCGGAGCCTGTCGCCGCTCCGCCGCCGCCCCCACCCGCGCCGCCGCCCCCTGCACCGCCGCCACCGCCTATGGCGCCCGCGAGCGCGCCTGCAGTGACTCAGGTGTCCGCGCCGAAGCCGATTACCATCACGACGCCGCTTGAGCCGGAACGGCCACCTGAGTCGCAGCGCATGGTCCGCTCAGTGGGACCGGGCGGCTTCGTGCGTCAGGCACCGGGCGAGCAGCAACCTCCGATTGCGCCGGCGCCGCCTCGCCGCCTGGTACCGGCGAAGCCGTCGCCGGAAATTGCGGGAAAGACTGGCCTGCTGGATCTTAGCGATAAGGTCTGCAAGTGGCCGCTTGGGCATCCCGGCGAGCCGGATTTCCATTTCTGCGGCGACAAGGTAAACCCCGGTTTCCCGTACTGCGTGGAACATTGCGGGCATGCGTATCAGGCGCAGTTGCCGCGTCGCGATCGACGCGCCGCTCCGCTGCCCTTTGGCGGCCCGCGCATGCGATAACCGTGTCATTCGCCGATTGAAGCTCAGGCCATGCCAAACCACGCGTTTGGCATGGCCTTCTTCATCCTGGCGGTTGGGATACCGCCACGGTGTTCAGATCAATGGACGGTTGACCATCTCCCTCACTTGGACGGCTGAGGTGTCGTCATCTTAACAAGCCCGCTCTCCCGATGGCGGGATCCAGACAACCTGAAGTCGTCCATCGAACTTGCCAGTAAGTTGCTGCGGTCAAGCAACCCAAAGCTCGGCCGCAGCATCAAGCATCATCAGAAGCGGAACGCTGCCGTTGCACGCAGGGAGTGCCAGCGGAACTTGTCGTCACTGCGACGGAAGTCCGTGCCTGTGCCGGCGAGCAGGAACGGATTGGTTCCAGGCGTCGTGCCGGTGCTGCCGGCGCGCACCCGGTAGTCGTTGTCCTGATACTGATGGTACATGTATTCAAGGCCCAGCGAGAAGTTGCGGCCGATCCGCTGCTCGATGCCGCCACCGCCAGTGATACCCCACTGATTGCGCTTGCCGCTCTCACTGAAGCTGTTGGCAGTATTAGTGGTCGTGAAGTCACGATCGATGCGCGCATAGCCCGGGCCGAACGTGCCGTAGAACAAGGTGGTGTTGTTCGGCGTGTAGCCAACCCGGCCGCGGATCGATGCTTCCCAATCGATCGAGCGGGTCATCACATAGGATGCTGGCGTGCTTGAAAATGCGCTGACGCTGTCCGTGATCTCGCTCTTGCCGAATTCGCCGACTACACCGACAACGAAGTTGCCGCGCTGGTTATCCCAGCCGACGCGCCCGTAATAGGCCCAGCCATCCTTGTCGTTGGCGCAGCCTGCTGGCGTGGTGGTGTTCGTCGGGGAGGTAGCGCCCAGGGCACGCCCGTTGCAGAAACCGCCGATCGGCGGTGCGAACGCATTGGGAGCGGTCGTGGTGTTCACGACGTCGCCGAAGGTGCCGTCAAGATTGCGATCGAACAGGATCGACGACCCGACATCATTTGGCTGGACGTCGTAGCCGCCGGCTGCGCCGACATAGACGCCCGAGAAGCCGGGATCCTCGTCACTCGTCTGAGCGGAAACCGCCGGGGCGAACAGGGCGGCGGCGATACCGGCGAGCAGCAAGTGCTTCATACGCAAACCTTTCATTACGGAACTGGAGTGGCCGGGAACGGCGGCGGTTCGAAAAAGGATGCATTTCGAAACATTGCCGGGGCGCATCTGCAGCCAGACTGTTGCCGCATTGCAACAGGTCGCGATGTGACACTCGAATGCTATATGGGAGATATGGCTGATCCAGATTTGTTCCGCGCTCCATTGCCTGCTGCTGATTACGACGCCTCATCCATCGAGGTGCTCGAAGGCTTGGAGCCGGTGCGGCGACGGCCGGGCATGTACGTCGGCGGCACGGATGAGCGTGCGCTGCATCATCTTGCTGCCGAAGTGCTCGACAATGCCATGGACGAGGCCGTGGCGGGCCATGCCACTCGCATCGAAGTGACGCTCGCCACAGGCAACCGGCTGACAATCGTAGATAATGGCCGCGGCATTCCAGTCGATCCGCATCCCAAGTTCCCGGACAAGAGCGCCTTGGAGGTGATCCTCTCCACCCTCCACTCGGGCGGAAAGTTCACGGGCAAGGCCTATGCGACCAGCGGCGGTTTGCATGGCGTCGGCATCTCCGTGGTGAATGCCTTATCCTCCGACACCGTCGTCGAGGTTGCACGCGACCGGCAGCTTTACCGCCAGCGTTTCAGCAAGGGGCAGACTCTTGGGCGGCTCGAAACAGTCGGCGCAGCGCCCAATCGCAGAGGCACTTTGGTCAGTTTTGTCCCGGATGCGGAGATTTTCGGCCCCGACCTGCTCTTCAAGCCGGCGCGCCTTTACCGGCTGGCACGATCGAAGGCGTATCTGTTCGCCGGCGTTGAGATCCGCTGGAAGTGCGCGCCCGAGCTGATCAGCGATGATACTCCCGCAGAGGCCGTATTCCAGTTCCCCGGAGGCCTAGCCGATCACCTGCGCGAACAGGTGGGTGGGCGCGAATGCGCCACTGCGGACTTCTTCTCGGGATCGCAGGATTTCCACGACGAGGCGGGCCGTGTGGAGTGGGCAGTCGCCTGGCCGTTATGGTCTGACGGCAGCTACAGCTGGTACTGCAACACCATCCCGACGCCGGACGGCGGCACGCACGAACAGGGTCTTCGCCAGGCCTTGGTCCGCGGGCTGCGCGCCTTTGGCGATCTCGTCAACAACAAGCGCGCCAAGGAGCTGACCGCCGACGACGTGATGGTCGGCAGCGAGTTGATGCTGAGCGTCTTCATTCGCGATCCGCAGTTCCAGTCTCAGACCAAGGACCGGCTCACCTCGCCAGAGGCAGCGGGGCTGGTCGAAAAGGCCGTGCGTGACCATTTCGATCATTGGCTGAGCCAGAACATGGATCGCGGCCGTGCCCTGCTCGGCTATGTGCTGGAGCGGATGGACGAACGGCTGCGCCGCAAGGCCGAGCGTGAGGTGAAGCGCAAGACGGCGACGTCGTCACGCAAGCTGCGCCTGCCCGGCAAGCTGACCGACTGTGCTGCGGACAGCCCGGAAGGAACCGAGCTGTTCATCGTGGAAGGCGACAGCGCCGGTGGCAGCGCGAAACAGGCCCGCGATCGCAAAACGCAGGCGATATTGCCGATCCGCGGCAAAATCCTGAACGTCGCCAGCGCGACTAGCGCCAAAATTCTCGCGAACCAGGAAATCGCGGATCTGATCCAGGCTTTGGGGTGCGGTACACGCAAAGAGTGTCGGCCGGATAACCTGCGATACGAACGCGTCGTCATCATGACCGACGCGGACGTCGACGGCGCGCACATCGCGACGCTGCTGATGACCTTCTTCTTCCAGGAAATGCCGGATCTGGTCCGCCGCGGGCACCTCTATCTTGCCCAACCACCGCTGTACCGTCTGACAGTTGGCGCAAAGTCGCTGTACGCCCGTGACGATGCGCACCGAGCCGAGATCGAGGCCACCGTCTTCAAGGGCAAGAAGGTGGAAGTGGCGCGGTTCAAAGGCCTGGGCGAAATGAATCCCGGCCAGCTGCGAGAAACGACGATGGACCCCGGAAGCCGCAGCCTGATCCGCATCACCTTGCCGCAGGAGTATGAGGAAAGGGCTGGTGTGAAGGATCTCGTCGATCGCCTGATGGGGACCAATCCTGCTCACCGCTTCGCGTTCATTCAGGAAAATGCGGCGCGCATGGATGAGGAAGCGATCGACGCGTGAACGCATGCGGGTGACGCAGCGGCCGCGAGCCCCTATCTGTCACTGATGCGCAAACCACGGGCCGGGCTGCCGAGCCGCCAGCAAATCCTGGATTTCATCGCCACGAGCGACACTCCCGCCGGCAAACGTGAAATCGCGCGTGCCTTCGGGTTGACCGCGCAGGAAAAGATCGGGCTCAAGGCACTGCTGAAGGACATGGCAGACGAGGGGCTGATCGACAGCGCTCCCGGCCGCGCTTTTCACAAGATGGGTGGCCTTCCGAAAGTTACCGTGCTGCGCGTCGTGGATGTGGATGACGGTGGCAACATTTGGGCCACGCCCGCGAAGTGGGAAGCGGAAACACCGCCGCCGCGGGTGCGAGTGAAGGAACGTCGGCGCGGCGAGATCGGCGTGGGTACGCGCCTGCTGGCGCGAACGGAGGAGGCCGGTAGCGGCTGGATTGCGCACCCGATGAAGGCGCTTGCTCCGGCGGCAGAGCAAATGATCGGCGTGCTGCGGGGCGAGGGCGATCGACTGTGGCTACAGGGCGTCGAGAAGAAAGAGCGGCGCGAATATGCCGTCTCCGACGCCGGGGGCGCGGAACCTGGCGATTTGGTACTAGCCGAGCGGACTGGGCGTCCGCCGCGGATCACGGCTCGCGTTGTGGAGCGACTGGGTGATCCATTCGCGCCCCGCAGCTTTTCACTGATTGCCATTCACCGGCATGAGATCCCTCACGTCTTCGATCAGGATACCTTGGACGAGGCGGCTCGCGTCGCGAGGCAGCCGTTGGGTGAGGGGCGACAGGATCTCACTCACCTCCCGATCGTGGCGATCGACCCCGCCGACGCGCGCGACCATGACGACGCGATCTGGGCAGCGCCGGACGATGATCCGTCGAACCCCGACGGCTGGCGCGCCGTCGTCGCGATCGCTGACGTCAGCTTCTATGTTCGTGCGGGCAGCGCTCTTGATCGCGAGGCCCGACGGCGGGGCAATTCGGTCTATTTCCCGGATCGGGTCGTGCCGATGCTGCCCGAAGTGCTTTCGGCTGATGTCTGCTCGTTGAAGGAGGGTGAAGACCGGGCGGCCATGGCATGCCATCTTCAGATCACCAAGAACGGTGCGCTCAAATCCTGGCAATTCACGCGGGCCGTTGTTCGGATTGCCAGCAATATCGCCTATGAGGATGCTCAGGCTGCCATTGATGGCAACGCCGGCGATCCGCCAGTCTCCGATGATTTGATGGAGGCGCTGAGGAACCTGTGGGGTTGCTGGGGCGCGCTGGCCGAAGCGCGGGACAAGCGCGAACCGCTGGCCCTCGATCTGCCGGAGCGACAGGTTGCGCTGGACGAGAAGGGGCGCTTGCTTTCGGTCGCTCCCCGCGAGCGGCTGGATGCTCATAGGCTGGTCGAGGATTACATGATCGCGGCCAATGTCGCGGCGGCCAAGGCGCTGGAGGCCAAGAAGGCGCCGGTGATGTACCGAGTGCACGAACCGCCATCGCGCGCGAAGCTGGCGGCGTTGAAGGATTATCTCGACACCTTCGATATCCCCTTCGCGCTGGGGCAGGTTATCAAGCCCGCTACGTTCAACCGCATTCTCGACCGGGTCGGCGAGGCGGATTTCCGGCCGCAGGTTATGGAGCAGGTGCTCCGCACTCAGACGCAGGCTTATTATGGCCCGGGCAACCACGGCCATTTCGGCCTTTCGCTAGGATCCTACGCCCATTTCACCTCGCCGATCCGGCGCTACGCTGACTTGCTGGTCCATCGGGCGCTGACCAGTGCCTATGGACTTGGGCCGGGAGGACTCAACGGCGACGAGGATTTTGAGCGGCTGGGCGAGACAATCAGCAAGCTCGAGCGACGCGCCATGGAGGCGGAGCGCGAGACAATCGACCGTTATGTCGCGGCATTTCTCGCAGAGCGGGTGGGGGAGATCGTAGACGTTCGTATCACCGGGATACAGAATTTCGGCTTCTTCGCCACGGTAGAGGGCGTCGGCGGCGACGGGCTGATGCCGGTAAGCGATCTCGGCGGCGAGTATTTCCGCTACGACGAGGCGGCAATGCGGCTGGTGGGCGAGACCAGCGGCGACGAATATGTGTTGGGGCAGAGGCTGCAGCTGCGTCTAGCAGATGCTAATCCGGTTTCCGGTGCACTTCGGTTCGAGATGCCGGAGGGCAAGGGTGCGCGGCCGACGCGCCGGAGCGAGCGTGAGCCTCGTGCTCCTCGCGTTCTCAAGCGTCGCGGTCGGCCGGGCAATATCAGGCATCAGGGGCGGAGGAAGTAGGTTGGCGAATATCGTGGTGCGTGTTGCGGAGCGTTATTCGACGCGTGCGCAGAACCGGATCGTGGAGCGGCTGCGTGCGGCCGGCGCGATCAAGCCGGCCAATGCAGCGTCATTCGTACCGGCTGGCCGAGGCGAGAAGCGCCTGCTGAATCGAATGCTGAAATTCGGTGCCATCGTGGCCGAGCCAGAGCATCGTTATTGGCTCGACGAGCGCAGGCTGACCAACTTTCGCAAGGAGGAACTGGCGCGAGTGCTGGGCGCCATTGCGGTCGCGGGATTCGCGGCTGCCGGCGCCATCGCTATCGGACGGTAAGCGCCGCTACCGAACTCCCCAATAGCTAGCTGTCAAATGGAGAGGCCGGCTCGCGGTGGCTGCAAGGTGCTAAAAGCCTTGCGTCAGCCTATCGTTTAGCAGGCGGTGAAGGTGAGCCCGGCGTTCTTCGTCAGGCGATCACGTAACTGCGATCCCATCAATGCACCCGGCGTCCAGATCCCGCCTTCGCCCTGAACGTCCTGCACCAGACACAAGGCACTTTCAGCCAGCATCTTGCTGGTCGAGCCATAGCCGGGGTCGCGATCGCCGGTCACCACGGCGTCAAGGCGAGTGCCGTCGGGCATCAGGCCGATGAACAGCACATCGTAGTGGCCGGTTTCGCGTTCTTCCTTGGTCGGGCCTTCGCCTGGCTTGGGCCCGCTGTCGCCGGCGAACGGGTTCAGCTTTGCAATCGCTTCGGCAGCCGCCTTGCCCATTTCGCCCAAGCCGGCAACCATCATCTCGTCATAGACGAAATCACTGCCATAGCGCCCGCCGAGCAGGAAATTGGTGCGATGCACGTTCTTGGTGTTGATCGGCGCCATCACAAACGGGGCAACCCAGCAGTTGATCGTGGAATCGAACTCCGGAATGAGACCGGTCGGCTGATGAGGGCCGCTGTGTCCCGGAGTAAGTGCAAAAGGGCTGGCGAGGAGCGGTACCAGCGACGGGTCTTTGGCGGCGGCGGCCAGGGTTGCCTTCAGGCTCGCGGCAGTTCCCCCGGAAAAGCCACCTTTCATGACCCGCACCCGCCCCTTCACGCGCGGCGCGGGGCGGCCAAAGCGCTTGATCGCTGCTTCTTGCAGGGTCATCACGCCGAGGTCGAACGGAATGGAATCGAAGCCGCACGAGAAGACGATACGTGCGCCAGTGCGCCTTGCCTCGTCATGGTGCGCGTCGATCATCCGCCGCATCCACCCCGGCTCGCCGCACAGATCCACGTAAGCGGTTCCCGTGGCGGCGCACGCGGCGACAAGATCGCTGCCGTACAGCTGGTAAGGGCCAACGGTCGAGATCACGACATTCGTACGCTCGCACAACGCCCGCAAAGAGGCAGGATCGTCCGAGTTGGCGGTGAGGAGCGGCACGTGGGTGCCGATGCCCATCTCCTCGCGCACCTCCTGAAGCTTGCTGAGCGAGCGCCCCGCCATGGCCCAGCGAACACCGATGGGGTAGGCGCTGGCGATATATTCGGCCACCAAACGCCCAGTGTAGCCGGTCGCGCCATAGACGATTACGTCGAATTCGCTCGCCATCACTTCCTCCTGCTATGCCGCTTCGCTGAACTGAAGGCTCGCCAAGCGGGCATAGAGCCCGCTGCGCGCCATCAGCGCCGCGTGGTCGCCCTGTTCGACGATCCTCCCGCCATCCATTACCACGATTCGGTTGGCCGCGCGTACGGTGGCCAGGCGATGGGCGATGACCAGCGTGGTGCGATCCGCCATCAGCCGCTCCAGGGCTTCCTGCACCAGGCGCTCGCTTTCGGCGTCGAGGGCGCTGGTCGCCTCGTCTAGCAGCAGAATCGGAGCGTCGCGCAACAGTGCGCGGGCGATTGCCACGCGCTGGCGTTGACCACCCGACAGCCGGGCGCCGCCCTCGCCAAGGAACGTATCGAGCCCCTCCGGCAGCTCGCGAAGGAACTTGGCGGCGTTCGCAGCCTCGGCAGCGGCCCATAACGCATCGTCATCGGCCTCCCAGCGGCCGTAGCGCAGATTGTCTCGGGCAGACGCGGCGAAGATCACCGTTTCCTGTGGCACCATAGCGATGCGCGCTCGCACGGCGGCCGGATCGGCGTCGCGAAGGTTCACGCCGTCGATCGTCAGCCGGCCTTCCGCGGGATCGTAGAAGCGCTGAAGAAGCTGGAACAATGTCGTCTTGCCTGCGCCGGACGGTCCCACCAGAGCCACCGTTTCTCCCGGCGCTACTCGGAGTGAGAAATCGTGCAGCGCGGCCGTGTCCGGGCGCGAGGGATAACGGAACTCGACATGCTCGAACGTCACCTCGCCGCGGGCAAGCTCGACAAGCGACATGGGGCGGGCAGGGGCAGCGATATCCGGCGTTTCGGACATGAGCTCCGCCAGCCGGCCAGCCGCACCGGCACCGCGCAGCAGCTCGCCATATACCTCTGTCAGCGCGCCAAAGGCGCCTGCCACGATGCCACCGGTCAGCACGAATGCAGCGATCGACCCGCCGGAGAGCCGGCCCGCGGCAACGTCCGTTGCTCCCTCCCACAAGACCAGGGTGATCGAGCCGAAGACCAGGCCGATGACGATTGCGGTCATCACGGCGCGTAACAGGATACGCCGCTCAGCGGCCGCCATCGTTGCCTCGACCGCTCCGGCGAAGCGCTGGGCTTCACGGCGCTCCTGGCCGAACGCCTGAACGATCTTCATCGCGCCCAATGTTTCGGTCACCATGGCGCCGACGTCTGCAACTCGATCCTGCGAGGCCCGCGAGTAGTTGCGCACCTTTCGACCAAGCAACATGATCGGCAGGATCACCAGCGGAATGCCGAGGCACAACAGGCCGGCAAGTTTCGGCGATATGGCAAACAGGTAGACCAGACCGCCTATGCCGGTGAAGGCGTTGCGAAGGGCCACCGATACGGTGGTCCCCACCACCATCTCGATCTGTGCCGTATCCGCCGTCATCCGGCTGGCGATTTCAGAGGGACGGTTCTCCTCGAAGAACCTGGGGCTCAGTGTGAGCAGGTGGCGCTGCACGCTGGTGCGGATGTCGGCAACGACTCGCTCGCCCAGCCAAGACACGAAGTAGAAGCGTACGGCGGTGCCGATCGCTAGCACGGCGACGATCATCAGCATGTAGTGAAAGGCGCCGGCGACTGCTTCGCCAGCATTTGCCGTAAACCCCCGGTCTATCACTCGCTTGAAGCTATAGGGGATGGCGATCGTCGCCGCCGACGTGATCGCGAGCGCGGTCCAGGCGGCAGCGATCTGCCCAGGGTAGCGCTTGGCGTGGCGCCAGACGAGAGCGAGATTGCCGATCCGGCGCGTTGAGGGCGGCTCCACCGCCGCGTTGCTGGCCATGCGGGGGCACCTAGCAGCGCCCGAGGTGTGGCTCAATCGCCACCGTCTCAAGGCAATCGGCAGCGCCCCTGATTGTGCAGGTGCACAATACTTATATGGTGCCAGTGCCTTCCTGCGCTACAGGATACCCGATGCTCTACGATGCCTATGAGTTCCAGCGCTCACTGCTAGCAACGGCAAGTGCAATGGCCAATTTTGGCGCGGGCATGTTGCAAAACCCGGCAAACCCCTTCGCCTATTTCGGCGGCGGACAGATCATGGGCTCTGCGCTTGAGGTGTTCGCGCATGCTGCGGCACCGCGTGGAAAGCCGAACTTTGCGCTCGAGCATGTTCTGATTGATGGGCGGGATGTCGCGGTGCGCGAGGAAGTCGTTCTTCGCAAGCCCTTCGGTCAGCTGAAGCGGTTCGTGCGCGACGGTGTCGAGGGCGGCCCGCGGCTGCTGATCGTGGCGCCGATGTCGGGGCACTTTGCAACGCTGCTGCGAGGGACGGTCGAGCGGATGCTGCCCTTTGCCGACGTGTACATCACCGATTGGGCGGACGCGAAGCTCGTGCCACTCGCGGAAGGCAGCTTCGACCTCGACGACTATATCGATTATCTCGTCGAGTTCCTCGAGGCGATCGGTCCCGGTGCGCATATGCTGGCTGTCTGCCAGCCATCAGTACCGTCCTACGCCGCTGCTTGCCTGATGAGTGCCCAGCAGCATCCATGCCGACCACGGACGCTGACCATGATGGGCGGTCCCGTGGATACCCGCGAGGCACCTACCGCGGTCAACCAGTTGGCAACCGAGCGACCGCATGCTTGGTTTGAGCAGAATGTGATCGCGACGGTGCCGGCCATGT
Organism: Sphingomonas sp. IC-11; assembly: GCF_021043365.1. Taxonomy (GTDB): domain Bacteria; phylum Pseudomonadota; class Alphaproteobacteria; order Sphingomonadales; family Sphingomonadaceae; genus Sphingomonas. The sequence goes on from NZ_JAJNDU010000001.1 coordinate 540,022, forward strand.
ACCCCGGCGCGGGGCGACGCGTATATCCTGGCTTTCTGCAGCTCACCGGCTTCATGTCGATGAACTTGGGCAATCACATGATGAGCCATTGGGAGATGTTCAAACATCTCGTCCGTGGCGACGGTCAAAGCGCCGACGCGACCAAGGAGTTCTACGACGAATATCGCTCGGTCTGTGACATGACGGCGGAATACTACCTGCAAACGATCGACCAGGTTTTTCAGCGTCATGCGCTGCCCAGAGGAGCGATGACCCACCGCGGTGTTCCGGTGGACCCGGACGCGATCACCGATATTGCCATCCTCGCCGTCGAAGGGGAGCGAGACGACATTTCGGGGCTTGGTCAGACCAAGGCGGCGTTGACGCTCGCAAGCAATCTGCCCGCGGACATGAAGCGCTATTACATGGCCGAGGGCGTCGGCCACTATGGCATCTTCAACGGGTCGAAGTGGCGCGACAGGATTGCGCCTGTTGTAGAAGCGTGGATTGCCGCGCACGATTGACGCGGCGCTCAACGTGAACCTGCCCGAGCCGAGGCGCAAGGTTAGTCTTGCTTGCTTGGAGCAACGCTTTGCGATCGCTGCCAGCAACGCTCGAAGACTAGCTACTCGGCCGGTCAGGTCGGGGCTTCCGCCGATCGTCGGCTAGAAGCCCCGCGTCGGCCGATCAGGCGATCGAGCCGACCTTCGCGTGACTTGACGACTCCGATGCATCGATCGTGCCGCCGAATAGCATCTTCAACCTGCCGCTCAGCGCAACATCGGTCTCCCACAGCTCAGCCGAAGTGACGTCGAAACGGTTGAGGCGAGCATCAGCCTTGCCGTTCGGGAACCACGCCTCGACCCGATTGTCCCAAAGGCGGTCAAACGTGGCCTGGTCCGTCTCCTGCGACACCCGACCTGCAAGGCAGGCGAAGAAATCGTGACCTTTGCCCACGAATTGAGCCATGGCCTTGCCACCCTTCGCGATGCGATTGTCGTGAGCGGAGAAGATGAACAAGGTGTTCGGCTGGGACTCGTCAAGTTTGACGTTCATCGGCTCCGAATGCTCACCATCCATCAGCCCGATCATCACGAACGGACTTTCTTCCACCTTGCGAAGAAAAGTCTCTGCGACTTCCTGCGGGCTGTCGTGATTGGCCATCTCATCGTCTCCTGCTTTGGATTTACCGGGAGAACGTGAGCGGCGTGGGTTGGTTGCGTTGGGTTAATGAGCGTCACCGCTGGCGAGTGATCGTGAACGATGGCGAAGGAAACGAAAATGGCCCCGGACGCTGGTGCGTGCGGAGCCATTCTCAATAAGTTAGCCGTTGCCGGCGGGGCACGAGCGCCCCGCTAAAAACTCCGGATCAGAGAACCTCGAACAGGCCCGCTGCGCCCATGCCGCCGCCGACGCACATCGTGATCACGACATACTTCGCACCGCGACGCTTGCCTTCGATCAGCGCGTGGCCGGTCATGCGCGCGCCCGACATGCCATAGGGGTGGCCGATCGAGATCGCGCCGCCGTTCACGTTCAGCAGGTCGTTGGGGATGCCCAGCTTGTCACGGCAGTAGAGCACCTGCACCGCGAACGCCTCGTTCAGCTCCCACAGGCCGATATCGTCCATCTTCAGGTTGAAGCGTTCGAGCAGCTTGGGGATCGCGAAGACCGGGCCGATGCCCATCTCGTCCGGCTCGGTCCCGGCGACGGCCATGCCGACATAGCGGCCCAGCGGGGTCAAGCCCTTCTTCTCGGCCAGCTTCTCTTCCATCAGCACGCTGGCCGATGCACCGTCCGACAGCTGCGAGGCGTTGCCGGCGGTGATGTTGAGATCGGGGCCAAGCACCGGCTTCAGCGACTTCAGGCCCTCCAGCGTGGTGTCCGGGCGGTTGCCCTCGTCCTTCGCCAGCGTCACTTCCTTGTAGGAGACTTCCTTGGTCTCCTTGTCGGTGATCGCCATGTTGGCGGTGACGGGGATGATCTCGTCATCGAACTTGCCGGCGGCCTGCGCGGCGGCGGTGCGCTGCTGCGACTGGAAGCCATATTCGTCCTGCGCGTCGCGGCTGATGCCATAGCGCTTGGCGACCACTTCGGCGGTCTGCAGCATCGGCATGTAGATGTCCTTGTGCATCGCGACCAGTTCGGGGTCCGGCTGCACGCGCATCTGCGGCGTCTGGACGATGCTAATGGAATCGACGCCGCCGCCCAGCGTCACGTCCATGTTGTCGACCACGATCTGCTTCGCGGCAGTCGCGATCGCCATCAGGCCCGATGCGCACTGGCGGTCGAGCGACATGCCCGAGACCGAGGTGGGAAGGCCGGCGCGCAGCAGCGAGGTGCGCGCAATGTTGGTCGCCTGCGCGCCCTGCTGGAGCGCGGCCCCCATCACGACGTCCTGGATCTCACCGCCGTCGATCCCGGCGCGCTCGACGGCGGCCTTAATCGCATGGCTGGCGAGCGTCGGCGACAGCGTGTTGTTGAACGCGCCACGATAGGCCCGGCCGATCGGCGTACGGGCGGTGGAGACGATGACGGCGGAACGCATGGTTGTTGTCCTTGGGTAAGGTTGGTGGCCGGTCCGCCCGCGGCTGCGGGCGGCGCTCCCTGGGGAGGGCGGCGGTCAGGAAGATATCAGGTGAAGACCTGGGTGATCCACTCCGCGATCATCGCCGGCTTTTCGCTGCCTTCGATCTCGATCGTGGTCTCGGTGGTGAACTGGTACTGGCCCGGGCGCTTCTCGTCGAATTCGGTCAGCTTCGAACGGCCGCGCACGCGCGATCCCGACGGAACCGGCGCGAGGAAGCGGACTTTGTTGCCGCCGTAATTGACGCCCATCTTCACGCCGTCGAGCCGCGGCATGTCCGGGTTCTTGGCCGACAGCAAAGGCAGCAGCGACAGCGTCAGGAAGCCGTGCGCGATGGTGGTGCCGAACGGCGTCTGCTTGGCGCGTTCCGGGTCGATGTGGATGAACTGGTGGTCACCGGTCGCGTCGGCGAACTTGTTGATCATCTCCTGGGTCACTTCGACCCATTCGGACACGCTTTCCTTGCCGATCGCGGCCTTCATCTCGTCTGCGTTCACGAAGACTCCCCTTGGCTTCCTCATCCCGTTCGCGGGTGCAGCGCACCTGTAGGCGCGAGGGCGCCAGCCTCGCAACCCTTGTGAACCGCAGTATGGAATTTGCCGTTCTACAGGGGCCGTATCGGCGAACCGCACCTTCGAAAATGCCGCTACGGCTTCTGCCCCGATGCGACTCGCTTGCCTGTGCCACCATAAATAATGTTATGGTCATCGACGAAGCTGCCGGAGGGGCGGCGCAAGTAAGGAGAGGCAGCTTGGCGTACGAGCAGATCATCTATGACGTGAAGGACGGTATCGCGACGATCACGCTGAACCGGCCGGAAAAGCTCAACGCATTCACCGGCACGATGATGGCCGAGATGATCGACGCGTTCGACAAGATCGATTCCGATGACGACGTGCGCTGCGTCATCGTGACGGGCGCCGGCCGCGCCTTCTGCGCCGGCGCGGATCTGTCGGCGGGCGCCAAGACCTTCGACTATGACAATCGCACCGATCGGCCCGATCACGGCAGCGGCCAGGGCGGCCTCACCTATGAGATGGAGGAGGCGCGTGACGGCGGCGGCCGGCTGACGCTGCGGATCTTCGAATGCCTGAAGCCGGTGATTGCGGCGGTGAACGGCCCCGCGGTCGGCATCGGCTCCACCATGCAGCTGCCGATGGACATCCGCATCGCCAGCGACACCGCGCGCTTTGGCTTCGTCTTCGCCCGCCGCGGCATCGTCCCGGAGGCCGCGTCCAGCTTCTTCTTGCCGCGCGTCGTCGGCATCAACCAGGCGCTGGAATGGTGCTTCTCGGGCCGCGTCTTCGATGCGCAGGAGGCGCTGAATGGCCGTCTCGTGAAGCAGGTGGTGCCGGGCGGCGAGCTGCTCGCCGTCGCCAACGCCCTTGCCCGCGAGATCGCCGACAACACCGCGCCCGTGTCGGTCGCGCTCACCCGCCAGATGCTGTGGCGCGGCCTCGGCATGAGCCACCCGATGGATGCGCATAAGATCGACAGCCGCGCGATCCTCTCGCGCGGCCGCTCAGGCGATGCGAAGGAAGGCGTCACCTCCTTCCTCGAAAAGCGCACGCCGGTGTATCCGGACAAGGTGTCCGAGGCGATGCCGGACTTCTTCCCGTGGTGGGAAGAGCAGAAGTACGCCTGACACGCCGTTGACCCTTCGGCGCTCCACCTGCGTTATAGCAGGGCGTGAGCGCCGAGGATGACAAGAGGCTGGCCGCGGAAGCTGCGGTGGCGGAGGTTCGGGACGGGATGACCGTCGGCCTCGGCACCGGATCGACCGCGGCCTTTGCCATTTCGGCGCTCGCGCATCGGGTTGCGACCGGGCTTAAAGTGCAGGCGGTTGCGACGAGTAAGGCGACGGCGCGGGCGGCTCAGTCCGCAGGGATTGAGGTCATCGACTTTGCGGACTGCCCGGCAGTGGACATCGCCATTGATGGCACCGACGAAATTGACGAGCGCTTCTGGGCTATCAAGGGCGCGGGCGGCGCCATGCTGCGGGAGAAGGCTGTCGCAGCGGCGGCGCGGCGCTTCATCGTGATCGCCGATGGCTCCAAGCGGGTGGCAAGGATCGGTGCCGCGAAACTCCCGGTGGAAGTGCTACCCTTCGCGCGTAGCTTTGTTGTGACAAAGCTTGCTGCGCTCGGCGCGGCAGTGAGCATCCGACCGGACTACCGAACCGACAACGAAAATCTCGTGGCAGACTGCCGCTTCCAATCCATGGCCGATCCGCGCGCGCTGGCGGCGCAGATCATGTCGATCCCGGGCGTGCTTGGCCATGGATTGTTTCTGGACGAGGTGGATGCGGCCTATATCGCAGCACGCGGTACCGTTGCGCGACTGGAACGCGACGAACGGAGCGACTAGAGGGGCCGCGACTCGGCAACCGGGCATTGGCCCGGACGTTCGATCCCACATCAGCGAGGCCCCCGATGACCGACACCGCCAATCCCGCGAACGTTCATGAGGACGGCACGTCCGAGCGACTTGAGATCGACACGATCCGTACGCTGTCGATGGATGCGGTGCAGGCAGCCAATTCGGGCCACCCCGGAACGCCGATGGCCCTCGCGCCGGTAGGCCATACGCTTTGGACTAAGTTCCTGCGCTACGATCCTGCGCAGGCGAACTGGCCCAACCGCGACCGCTTCGTCCTGTCGGTTGGCCACGCCTCCATGCTGCTTTATTCGCTGCTGCACCTCGCCGGCGTGAAGCAGCCCGATGGCGCCCCCGCGGTCAGCCTTGAGGATATCAAGCAGTTCCGCCAGCTCGGCTCCAAGACGCCGGGCCATCCGGAATACAGCCACACGGTCGGCGTCGAGACGACCACCGGCCCGCTCGGCCAGGGCTGCGGCAATTCGGTCGGTATGGCGATCGCGGAACGCTGGATGGCGGCGCGCTACAACAAGCCCGGCTTCACCCTGTTTGACCACGACGTCTACGCGCTGTGCGGTGACGGTGACATGATGGAAGGCGTCGCTTCGGAAGCCGCCAGCCTCGCGGGCCATCTGAAGCTCTCGAACCTCTGCTGGATCTACGACAGCAACCAAATCTCGATCGAGGGCGACACCGACCTGGCGTTCAACGAGGATGTCGGCAAGCGCTTCGAGGCGTATCACTGGAACGTCATCCACGTGGATGACGCCAACGACGTTCCCGCGCTCACCAGGGCGTTCGAGCAGTTCCGCGCCACCACCGACAAGCCGACGCTTATCATCGTGAAGTCCGTGATCGGCTGGGGCTCTCCGCGCGCCGGTAGCGAGAAGGCGCACGGCGAAGCCTTGGGCGAAGAGAATGTCCGCCTGACCAAGGAAGCCTATGGCTGGCCGACGGACAAGAACTTCTATGTGCCGGAAGGCGTGCAGGAATCCTTCGAGCAGGCCGTCGCCAGCCGCGGCGTGCCGCTGCGCGAGGCGTGGGACGCGATGCTCCAGAAGTACCGCGCCGAGCATCCCGAACTCGCCAAGGAAGTCGATGCCATTATCACCGGCACGCTGCCGGAGGGCTGGGACGCTGATATCCCGACCTTCGACGCTGATCCCAAGGGCCTCGCCAGCCGCGATGCCGGTGGCAAGGTGCTGAACGCGATCGCCAAGAAGATGCCGTGGCTGATCGGCGGCTCGGCGGATCTCGCGCCGTCGACGAAGACCGACATCAAGGGCGAGGCGAGCTTCTTGCCCAGCGATTATGCGGGGCGCAACTTCCACTTCGGCGTGCGCGAACACGCCATGGGCTCGGTCGCGGTCGGCATGGCGCTGTCGGGGTTGCGTTCCTACGGCAGCACCTTCCTCGTCTTCCTCGATTACATGCGCCCACCGGTCCGCCTTTCGGCGCTGATGGAGCTCGGCACCACCTGGATCTTCACGCACGACTCGATCGGCGTGGGCGAGGACGGCCCGACGCACCAGCCGATCGAGATGCTGGCCATGATGCGCGCGACGCCGGGCCTCGACATGATCCGGCCCGCCGACGCGAATGAGGTCGCGGCTGCATGGCGCGCGATCGTGGAAACGCCGAAGCAGCCCGCCGCGCTCGTGCTCTCGCGCCAGGCATTGCCCACGCTGGACCGTTCCAAGTACGCCAGCGCGGATGGCGTGAAGCAGGGCGGCTATGTTCTCGCCGACAGCGATGGTACGCCGGACGTGATCCTGCTGGCGACGGGCAGTGAAGTCAGCCTTGCGCTTGAGGCGCACGAAAAGCTGCTCGCCGACGGGGTGAAGAGCCGTGTCGTCTCCATCCCCAGTTGGTACCGCTTCGAGAAGCAGAGCGACGCGTACAAGGAAAGCGTGCTGCCCAAGGCGGTGACCGCTCGCGTCGCGATCGAGATGGCCGGCGAGATTGGCTGGGAGCGTTACGTCGGCCTTGCCGGCAAGACCATCACCATGTCCACCTTCGGTGCCTCGGCGCCGATCGCCAAGCTTGCCGACAAATTCGGCTTCACCGCCGATAACGTGGTGAAGGTGGCGAAAGAGGTCATGGCTGCCTAACTGGTAATGACACCCCCGTCCGGTCCGAGCGAAGTCTAGGACCGGGACCGGACGGGCCGGCGTTGCTACACGCCAACGTGTCTCGACTTCGCTCGACACGAACGGACGGAGACAGGACAGATGGGCAAGCTCAACGATCTCGCGAACGCAGGCCAAGCGGTATGGCTCGACTTCGTGGACCGCAAGTTCCTCGAGGAAGGCGGGCTGGAGAAGCTGGTGGCCGAGGATGGCGTGACCGGCGTGACCTCCAATCCCACCATTTTCCAGAAGGCCATGGGCGAGGGCACTGCTTATGACGGCACGCTCGCGGCGTTTGACAAGGCGAACCCCGGCGCGCCGGCAATGGACCGGTACGAACATCTTGCCATCCAGGACATCAAGGCCGCCGCAGAGACGCTTCGCCCGGTCTATGATCGGCTGAACGGCAAGGATGGCTACGTCAGCCTTGAGGTCTCGCCCTATCTCGCCAACGATACCGATGGTACGATCGCCGAGGCCGAAAAGCTGTGGAAGGCAGTCGATCGTCCCAACCTGATGATCAAGATCCCGGGGACGCCGGCCGGCGTGCCTGCGATTGCCGCCACCATCGCCAACGGGATCAATGTCAACGTCACGTTGCTGTTCTCCCAGCAGGCGTACCAGGCCGTGGCGATGGCCTATGTTGAGGGGCTGGAGCAGCGCGTTCAGCGCGGGCAGCCGATCGACCGGATCGCCAGCGTTGCCAGCTTCTTCATCAGCCGTATCGACAATGAGATCGACAAGAAGATCGACGCCGGCACGGGCGGCGAGGAAGCGAAGGCGCTGAAGGGCAAGGTGGCAATCGCAAACGCGAAGCTCGCCTATGCCTGGTATCAGGAGTTCATCGCCTCGGACCGCTGGCAGGCGCTCGCTGCCAAGGGCGCGCAGCCGCAGCGGCTGCTGTGGGCCTCGACCGGAACGAAGAACCCGGACTATCCGGATACCCTCTACGTCGACACGCTGATCGGCCCTGACACGGTCAACACCATGCCGCCGAAGACCCTGGACGCGTTCCGCGAGCGCGGAACCGCTCGGGTCACGCTAACCGAAGACGTTGAGGGCGCCCGCCAAATCCTGGCCGACGTCGAGCGGCTCGGGCTTGATCTTGCCGAGGTCACAGAACGGTTGGTGGAAGAGGGCGTGGCATCGTTCAGCAAGTCTTTCGATGACCTGCTCGGCTCTATCCAGGCCAAGCATCCCGCGGAGGCTTGATCGGCCTGCGGAACGGAAACCTGTCCTCCACCGTTCGCGATGAACCCGGCGAAAGGCGTGCAAAGGGCCACGTGGCTCGGCTTGCGCTTTTCGGTGGGTTTGGCCCAACCGGCAAAATCACGTGGAGCCTGACAGTATGAAGATCGGCATCATCGGCCTCGGCCGCATGGGCGGCAACATCGCGCGTCGCTTGATGCGCGGAGGCCACGAGGTGGTCGTATGGGATCGCAACACCGATGCTGTTGCCGGTCTGGGCAGCGAAGGTGCGGTGGCGGCAGAGTCGCTGGCCGATATGAAGAGCAAGCTCGACACCCCGGCAATCTTCTGGGTCATGCTGCCCGCTGGCGCGCCGACCGAGGAGACGATTGAGGCGCTGTGTGGCGGTGAGTGTGCCGCGGGCGATATCATCATCGATGGCGGTAACACCTTCTGGAAGGATGACGTCCGCCGCGCCAAGATGCTTTCCGAGAAGGGCGTGCACTATGTGGACGTCGGGACGTCCGGCGGTGTCTGGGGGCTTGAACGCGGCTATTGCATGATGATCGGCGGCGACAAGGAAACCGTCGACCTGCTGGATCCGATCTTTGACACGTTGGCCCCTGGTCTTGGCAGTGTGCCACGTACGCCCAACCGGGGGGACGCTTGCGATCCGCGGGCGGAGAAAGGCTATATTCACGCCGGCCGCGCTGGTGCCGGGCACTTCGTTAAGATGGTGCACAACGGGATCGAATATGGCCTCATGCAGGCTTACGCTGAGGGCTTCGATGTCTTGTGGGGACGCAACGTTCCGCATCTGCCTGAGGACGAAAGATTCGATTTCAACCTGGCCGAGATTTCCGAGGTGTGGCGCCGCGGTTCGGTGATCTCATCCTGGCTGCTCGATCTCACGGCATCTGCGCTGGCCCAGGATCAGAAGCTGGAACAATTCTCGGGCAAGGTGGCGGACTCCGGCGAAGGGCGCTGGACGATCGAGGCGGCGATGGAACAGGCGACGCCCGTCGCCGTGCTCACGACGGCGCTGTTCGCGCGCTACCGCAGCCGTATCGACGAGATGTTCGGGGACAAGCTGCTATCAGCCATGCGTTATGGCTTCGGCGGCCACGTCGAAATTCCGCAGTGAGGGTGCATCAGTGACGCTTGTCATCAGCGATGTCGACGGCACGCTGGTCGACAAGGAGAAGAGGCTGACCCCTGGTACGATTGAGGCCGTGAAGCGCCTGCGCGAGGCCGGTTTCGGCTTCACGATGATCAGTGCGAGGCCGATGTCGGGGCTCCTGTCACTCGCGGACCAGCTTTCGCTGGACGTGCCGATGGGCGCGTTCAACGGCGGCCTTGTCTTTCGGCGCGATGGCGAGATTCTGTGCCGCCACTTCGTCGATGAGGCCGTCGCCCGCGGCGCACTGGATCTTGCGCGCCAGGTGCCCGTCGACATTTGGGTGTTCGCCGACGATCAATGGTTCGCCACGTCGGCCAGCGGGCCGCATGTGCCAAGCGAACGCATCGCCTCCGGTCAGGAACCGACAATTTGCGGCGGCTTTGCGGATCTGCTGAACCGTGCCGACAAGATCACCTTCGTCTGCGACGACACCGCGGTGCTCGATGATCTGCGCGATCGCATCCTTGCCACGCATGATGGTCAGGCGACAATTGTGAAATCACAGACCTATTACCTCGATATCACGGCGACGACGGCCAACAAGGGGGATGGTATCGCGCGGCTTGCCCACGCGCTTGCCGTGCCGCTCGACCGCACGATCGCAATCGGGGATCAGGCGAATGATCTGGCGATGTTCGGCCGCGCGGGCCGCGCAATCGCGATGGGCAATGCTCCAGACGATGTGAAGGCCAAAGCGGCCGACGTCACGCTGGCTAATGACGCCGACGGCGTTGCCCATGCTATCGACAAGTTCATTTTGGGGAGAATGATGTGAAGCAACTGGTGGCGTTCGATCTCGATGGTACGCTCGCGGAGAGCAAGCAGGCGATTCAGCCCGACATGGGTGACGCGCTCGCAGACTTGCTGACGGTCGCTCACGTCGCGGTAATTTCGGGCGGGGACTGGCCCCAATTCGACAAGCAGGTTGCGTCGCGGCTGCCGGAGCGTGCCGACCGATCGAAGCTTTGGCTGATGCCGACCACGGGTACGAAGTTGTACACTTTTCGGGACGGTCAATGGGGCACCGTCTATGCGGAGCTGTTTTCGGACGAGCAGAAGCAGAAGATCCTCAAGGCTTTCGATGAATCGCTGGAGGCCACGGGCTTCGTTCCGGAGCAGACCTGGGGCGAACGGATCGAGGATCGTGGCAGCCAGATCACTTTTTCGGCTCTGGGGCAGCAGGCGCCTATCCACGCGAAGGAAGTGTGGGATCCGGACTTCGCCAAGCGCAAGGTGATCCAGGCCGATCTGAAGAAGCGGCTGCCGGGTCTGTCGATCAACATGGGCGGCGCCACGTCGATCGATATCACGCAAGAAGGTGTGGACAAGGCGTATGGCCTGAAGCGTTTGCGTGACGAGAGCGGCATTCCGCTCGACGCGATGATGTTCGTAGGCGATGCCATCTTCCCCGGCGGGAACGACTATCCCGCGAAGGAACTGGGGCTGGATACCGTCCGCGTTCGTGATCCACAGGATACGCTGAGCGTCATCGCGACGGTGGTCGCCTGCCAGAAATGAGGGACGGCGCCGGTTCTTGCCGGCGCCACCGCTTCGCGACGATCGGGCCGGCCGTCGGGTTTGTACCCATCACGGCAACCCGGACACGCGACCAGGCCATGGGCGCGACTGATGGTGACTTGCGCCCCTGATACATGCACAGGCTCTTCAGGAGCTCTTCGGCGGCCCCAGCACCGACTGCGCGCGCGCTGATAGTCTCTCCAGCGCAGCCGGGTGAATGCCGCGGCTGCTGGTGATCACTCCAAAGGCGCAAGGATCGGGCTTATTGAAAGCAAGATCCGCGCCTAGCGCATCGGTAACCATGCCGCCTGCTTCCGTCGCAATCAGGGCTGCAGCCGCGATGTCCCATTCGTTGCCCCAGCGCAGCGTGGCGACCAGATCGGCACGGTCGTCCGCGACCATGGCCATGCGCAGTGCGATGGAGTTGGGCTTTTCAACCATCGTCAGATCGCGATCTGCCTTCGGCAGTGCATCGGTGGGTACGCGTGCGCCCGCGAATTCGTCGCGGCGGCTGGCGACGAGCGGTCGCCCGTTCAGTGTTGCTCCGCGCCCGGCGCTGGCCTGCCACACTTCGTCGCGCACGGGTGCATCGAGTACGCCGATTACCGGGCGCCCGTCCTCAACCAGGGCGACTGACACGGCCCAACCGGCTCGACCGCGAATATAGTCCCGCGTCCCATCGATTGGGTCGACCACCCAGATCCGGCGGTGAGCCAGGCGATCGGGATTGTCCGCGGTTTCTTCGGATAGCCAGCCGGCATCGGGCAGGAGCACGGACAGTCGTTCCCGCAGCATCCTGTCAACGGCAAGATCAACCTCGCAGACCGGGTTACCCGGCACCTTTTCCCACCGGGCAAAATCAGTGCGGAACCGCGCCATGGCGAGTTGCCCCGCCTCACGCGCGATATCCGCAACCGATTGCGCCAAGTCATCCACCGGCGACGGTCATCCCATCAATCCGCACGGTCGGTACGTTCGTCCCGTAGCGGAATTCAAGATCGTTCGCGGGGGTGAGATTAGCGAACATGTCCTTGAGATTGCCTGCGATCGTGAACTCGGCGACCGGCGAGGTGATCTCACCATTCTCGATCAGGAAACCGGCCGCGCCGCGGCTGTAATCGCCGGTGACGCCATTGACGCCCTGTCCGATCAGCTCGGTGACGTACACGCCCCGAACGATGTCGCCGATCAATGTCGCCACGGGGACGTGGCCAGCGTGCATGTAGAAGTTGCTGGTAGTGACGCCGGGCGCACCACCTACGCCACGCGCGGCGTGTCCGGTGGGGGACATCCCCAGTTGCCGTGCCGACGCGCTGTCAAGCAGCCAGGTCTGCAGAACGCCATCCTCCACCACGGCGCAGGGCGACACCGGCAGGCCCTCGCCATCGAAAGGGCGCGAGCGAAGGCCGTGAGGGCGATGCGGATCGTCCGAGATGGCGATGCCGCGCGCGAATACGGCACTGCCCAGTGATTCGAGCAGGAAGGACGTGCGCCGGGCGATCGCCTGGCCGGAAATGGCGCCGGTGAGATGTCCGAGCAGCCCCGACCCGACCCGCGGGTCGAACACCACCGGCAATGCGGCACTTTCCATTCGAGCCGGGTTCAGGCGGGCGACGGCGCGTTCGCCAGCCTGCGTGCCGACCGTCTCTGGCGAATCCAGCCGATCGCGGTGCCGCGCCGAGTGGAAGCCGTAGTCGCGCTGCATGCCGCTACCCTCGCCGGCAATCACGCTCGCCGAAATGCCATATCCGGTAGTGGCATAGCCCCCCGCGAAACCGTGGCTGGTGGCGAGCGCCCACACGCTTCGCGACGCGCTTGCGCCGCCGCCCTCGCTGTTGGTGACGCCGCGAACCGCGCGAGCTGCTTCCTCAACCGCTAGCGCGGCTTCGCGAAGGTCGGCAGGAGAAACTTCGCCGCCGTCGTCGAGATCCAGAAGGGGCGGGGCACCGTGCATCAGGCGATCCTGTGGTGCGAGCCCGGCCCACTTGTCCTCGGGTGCCTCACGCGCCATCGCCACGGCCCGCTCGACCAGCGCGTCCAGCGCTTCGGAAGAGAGGTCGGATGTGGAGACAGTGGCCGAGCGCTGTCCGATAAAGACCCGCAGACCCAGATCCTCGCTTTCGGAGCGGCCGACATCCTCCAGCTTCCCAAGGCGAACGGATATTTCGGTGGAAGCGTCAGCAGCGAAAACGGCATCTGCGGCGTCGACCCCGGCCTTCCTGGCGCGGGCGACGATGTCTGCGGCGCGCTCTTGCGCCTGGGTCGGAGTCAGCATGGAAGCGACTTAGGAGGGGTACGCTTCGGTTGCTAGAGTGCAACTTCGGGTTGGCGCCGGCCAAAGCCGGAGACCGGCCGAGAAATGGAGCCGGGCGTTAGAGTGGTGTGCCCACGACCAGGCAGGCAAGGAACATCAGCAGCCCGGTGAAGCGGTTCGCGCGAAAGCGAGCGAGCGCGCCGGCTCCGTCGTTCGGACGGAGGGTCATAACTTGCCAGAGCAAGTGCAGCGCGGTCGGAAGAAGCGCCAGCCAGACGAGCGGATCGGGGCGATGCAGCCACAATGCACTCGCCCACAGCAGCAAGGCGGAGCCGTAGCAGATGCCGGTGCCAGCGCGGACATGGCGACCCATCCGCAGGGCGGAGGATCGCACCCCGATCAGCGCGTCATCTTCGCGGTCCTGCAATGCATAAATGGTGTCATAGCCGATCACCCAGAAGATCGATCCCGCATAGAGCAGGAGGCCGGGCAGAGTGAGAGTGCCCCAGATTTCGAGCCAGCCGACCAGCGCCGCCCAGGAGAAGACGAGGCCGAGCCAAGCCTGCGGCCACCAGGTGATCCGCTTCATGAAGGGATAAGCGGCAACGAGAACAAGGCTCGCGACGGCAAGGATCGCGGTATCCACGCGCAATTGGAGCAGCACCAGAAGGCCGATGAGGCAGAGGATAGATAGCCAGAGCCACGCGGCCTTCACCGATACGGCGCCCGACGCAATCGGGCGGGAGCGCGTGCGTGAGACGCTTGCATCCAGGTCACGATCCACGATGTCGTTGTAGACGCAGCCCGCGCCGCGCATCGCAATGCTGCCGAGCAGAAGCCAGCAGACCAGCGGCCAGCGCGCGATCGCGCCGCCTGCCAGAGCGACCGCCCACGCACCCGGCCAGAACAGCAGCCACCAGCCAATCGGTCGATCGAAGCGGGCGAGCAAGGCAAACGGGCGAATGCTGGCCGGCAGGGCGGCGACGAGGCCGCGGTGCTCGCTGTCCGGCGTAATGTCTGGAGCGGTCGTCACCCGTCCTGCGTACCGCCGCTGCCGTGGTTTCGCCACAGCGCTTTGTTACAAGCTGCGGTGAGGCCTTTCTCCCCGAGGCGCGGTTAGACCGCGCAGGTGGTGGGATCGGGAAGCATTTGACACCAGCGGAGTTAAGCAAAGGCTATGTCAGTGATGCGCGTTTCCCTAGCTGCCGCCCTCGTGCTTGTTGCGATGCCGGCCAGTGCACAGCGCGCAAGCGGGTGGGAAGGCACCTGGCGCAATGCCGCCGATAGCGTGCGGATCAAGGTTGCCCGTTGCGGCCGGGGGCTTTGCGGCACCGTAATTCAGGCGTCCGCCAAGGCCAAGGCGGACGCGGCGGCGGGCGGCACGGATCAACTCGTCGGCACCCAATTGTTCCACGACTTCCGCGAGGGAGAGGATGGATTGTGGTACGGCGAGGTCTATGTGCCGGACATCGGACAGACTTTCGACGGCACGATTGAGCAGGTTGATCGCGATACGATCGTCGGCACCGGCTGCCTGTTTGGAAACTTCGGCTGCAAATCACAGACTTGGCGACGCGTGCGCTGAATGATTCACCTGTCCGTCGCCATCGGCCGCTTCGTAGAGGCGCTGTTCTACGCTATCCTCCGCGTGGCGGGGGTGGTGACGGGAATCGTGCTGCTTGTTGCATTTGCCGGGCTGATCCTGTTCCTCATCGCCCGCTGGCTGATCGCACGTGGGCGGCGTAAGGGCCCGCGCTGATGATAGCCACTCCTGCCTGGCCGCCGCGGTCGACCCCCCGCTTGTTCGTGGATCAGCCATTGGCGGCCGGCCCGCTGCGGATCGAAGGACCTCAGGCGCATTATCTCGCCAGCGTGATGCGCGTGAGGGCGGGCGACCCCGTGCGGCTGTTCGATGACATAACGGGCGAGTGGTTGGCAGTCGTGGCCGCTACGAGCCGGCGCGATGTTGCGCTGGACGTTACGGAGCAGCTGGCGGCGCGTGAAGCGGTGCCCGACCTGTGGCTGGTCGCGGCGCCGTTGAAGAAAGGGCGGGTAGACTGGATGGCGGAGAAGGCGTGCGAGCTAGGCGTCGCCCGTCTCGTCCCTGTCATCACGCACCGAACGGTCGTGGATCGTCCCAAAGTAGAACGGCTGCGCGCCCATATGATCGAGGCGGCGGAGCAATGCGGACGTACCGCGTTGCCGATGGTGACCGAGCCATTGAAGCTTCCGGCGCTGCTGCGCGGCTGGCCCGTTGAGCGCTCCCTGTATTTCGCCGATGAGCTTGGTGGGGCGCCCGCGCGCGAGGTGATGAAGCCCGGTCCGGCGGCCATTCTGATCGGGCCGGAAGGCGGGTTCGACGAGGCCGAGCGCGAGGCAATCCGCGCCTTGCCGCAGGCGGTGGGCATGGGGCTGGGGCCGCGGATTCTGCGTGCCGATACCGCCGCTGCAGCCGCGGTGGCAATCTGGATGGCAAACGCCGGCGACTGGTGAAGGGTGACCGCTGCCGGAGCATCTAGCACCGTCAGCAATCCCCCATTAAGGCCGCGCCATGACGACCAAAACCGTTTCAGACAGCAACTCGCCTGTTATCGAGTCGCGCGACCAGCTGATTGCCAGTTTTGCGCGTGGCGAGAAGCCGAAGGAACGGTGGCGGATCGGCACCGAGCATGAGAAGTTCGTCTATGCCCGGAATGATCATCATGCGCCCAGCTGGGACGAGACGGGCGGCATTCGGGCGTTGCTTACCGAGTTGCAGCAGCACGGCTGGCGACCGGTCGAGGAAAACGGCAAGTTGATCGCGCTGACTGGCGCCGATGGGTCAGTCAGCCTGGAGCCCGCCGGCCAGTTCGAGCTGTCCGGCGCGCCGCTCGAGAACCTGCATGAGACGTGCGCGGAGACTGGGCGTCATCTGGATCAGGTGAAGGCCGCGGGCGAGAAGCTGGGCATCGGCTTCCTCGGTCTTGGCATGTGGCCGGACAAGACGCGGGCCGAGCTGCCGATCATGCCCAAGGGCCGCTATGCCATCATGCTGCGTCATATGCCGCGGGTGGGCAGCATGGGCCTCGATATGATGCTGCGCACCTGCACGATCCAAGTGAACCTGGATTATGCGAGCGAAGCGGACATGGCGCAGAAATTCCGCGTCGGCCTGGCGCTTCAGCCGCTGGCAACCGCGCTGTTTGCCAACTCACCGTTCACTGAGGGAAAGCCCAACGGCTATCTCAGTTATCGAAGCCACATCTGGTCGGACACCGATCCCGCCCGGACTGGCATGCTGCCGTTCGTGTTCGAGGATGGCTTCGGCTATGAACGTTACACCGAGTATATGCTCGATGTGCCGATGTACTTCGTTTATCGCGATGGCCAGTATATCGATGCCGCTGGACTTTCGTTTCGCGACTTCCTGAAGGGCAAGCTTTCGGTCGCGCCCGGCGAACTGCCGACGCTGGACGACTGGAACGATCATTTGTCCACCGCTTTCCCCGAAGTGCGGCTCAAGACGTTCCTTGAGATGCGCGGCGCGGATGGTGGCCCGTGGAACCGTATCTGTGCGCTGCCTGCTTTTTGGGTTGGGCTGCTCTATGATCAGGGCGCGCTCGACGCCGCCTGGGATCTGGTGAAGCACTGGACGCTCGATGAGCGGCAGGCGCTGCGCGATGCTGCGCCCCGCCTGGGCCTGGATGCGCCGGTGCCGGGCAGGGGCACGTTGCGCGACATTGCGGGTGAGGTGCTGGACATCGCCAGCGGCGGGCTGGCTGCGCGGGCGAGACTGAACAGCGCTGGCGACAATGAGACCGGCTATCTCGATCCGCTGCGGGAGATCGTGCGTCTCGGCAAAGTGCCCGCCGAGCAACTTCTCGATCGCTACCACGGCGCGTGGGGCGGCGATCTGTCCAGGGTTTATGCTGAGCAGAGCTTCTGATTTTCGCCAACGGACCCCGGCGTCCGTCCGTCGCGCCGGGCTTGTCCCGGCAGCTATTGGACCACAGTGGCGAATGATGCTGCGTGCGCCACGGTGTGGAGCCCTGAACAGCTTTCGGGCGACGGAGTGGGCAAGGGCCGCCGCATCCGCGGCGGCAGTCGCTTACCGGTGACTCGTCGCCCACATCGCATCGGTCTGCTCGGTGGATCATTCAATCCGGCGCACGGCGGCCACCGCGCGATTAGTCTGGCGGCAATCGAGGCGTTGGACCTCGATGAAATGTGGTGGCTGGTGTCGCCGGGCAATCCGCTGAAGCCCGCAGCCGGTATGGCGCCACTTGCGGCGCGACTCGCCTCGGCACGCCGCGTGGCCCGTGCTGCTCGTATTCGCCCGACCGACATCGAGGCGAGACTGGGTACACGATATACCGTGGACACATTGGCGGCACTCGTCCGCCGCTATCCCAGGCACCGCTTCCTCTGGGTGATGGGTGCGGATAATCTTGGCCAGTTTCATCGCTGGCGCGAGTGGCGGCAGATCGCACGTACGGTTCCGATTGCGGTGATCGCACGACCAGGCTATGATGCTGCTGCCCGCGCGGCACCCGCGATGGGTTGGCTGCGGCGCTTCCAGAGGCCCGCACGCCAGGCGAAGAACTGGACCGAGTGGAGTGTTCCAGCCCTGGTGCTGTTACGTTTCCGCCCTGACCCGAGATCCGCGACGCAGCTTCGCGCCGCAAATCCTGCCTGGCATCAGCGCTATGCGCTTCCCATATCAGCAGCCAAACCTTCCACCCAGGAGTGAACTTGCCCGTTTCCGCCAACGCCTATCGATCGTCGGACGCTGACAGCGTCGCGGCATTGCATAAGCTTGTCCTCGACAGCCTGGACGACGATCAGGCCGCCGACACGATTTCTATCCCGCTCGCCGGAAAGTCGTCGATCGCCGATCACATGGTGATCGCCAGCGGCCGTTCGACGCGTCAGGTCGCGTCCATGGCCACCAAGCTGGCCGAGAAGATCAAGGGCGAGACTGGTCGCTCACCGCGGATCGAGGGCCTGCCGACTGCGGATTGGGTGCTGATCGACGCTGGCGACGTGATTGTCCACCTGTTCCGCCCGGAAGTCCGCTCGTTCTACAATCTGGAGCGCATGTGGTCGTTCGGCGATGCGCCGGCTGCTCCGGTCCCCGGGAACGCCTGATCTGATCCTGCACATTGTGGCGCGCGGGCGGATCGGGCGTTCGCCCGAGGCCGAGCTGGTGGACCGCTACCTTAAGCGAATTTCATGGCCGACTCGTGTGACCGAGTTGCCGGATCGCGGCGGCAAGATCCCGGAGGTGGCGCCTGCCATCCGCCGGATCATGCTGGATGAAACCGGCAAGGTGCTCTCTTCCATGGAGTTCGCCCGCATCCTCGAGCGCTGGCGCGACGACGGGGTGCGCGAAACGCGCTTCATGATCGGCGCTGCGGACGGGTTCGACGATGCCGAGCGTGCCGGGGCCGACTTGCTGTTGTCGTTCGGCCGCGCCACCTGGCCGCACATGCTAGCCCGCGCTATGCTGGCCGAGCAGCTATTCCGCGCCACCTCTATCCTTGCCAATCACCCTTATCATCGCGAAGGCTGATCCGCGATGCGGGTGGGGCGAACAGCGATGCTCACGGGAGCGGCGATGCTGCTCGCCAGCGCGACGTCGGCGCCCAGCCCGCTCGCAATCGAGCGCGAGCGGCTGAGGGCGGCGCAGGCTGAGGCTGCACAGGCGGCCGCCCGCGCATCTGATCTGGCGCGCCGCGCCGCTGCCGAACGGGATGCCGTTGCAAAGGCGCAGGCGGAAGAAGCGGTGATGGGGGCGCGCATTGATCGTGCCGAGGCGACCGTCGCGGCGGCGCGGGCGCGTGTTGCAATCGTCGAGGCACTGCTGGAGCGGCAACGCGCGATCCTGGGGGAGCGGCAGAAGCCGGTAGCACGGCTGGTTGCGGCATTATCCTCGCTTGCGCGCCGGCCCGTAGCGGCGGCGATCGTCCAGCCAGGCTCGGTGACGGATCTGGTTCATGTTCGCGCCGTACTGGGCAGCGCCTTGCCCGCAATCCGACAGGAAACAGCGGGGCTGCGCGAGGAACTGGCGCAAAGCCGCAGATTGCGTGCTAGCGCGGCACTGGCAGCTGAAGGGCTGGAGAGGAGCCGGCGGGATCTTATTTCCGAGCGCCGCGCGCTGGCGGCGGTACGGGCGCGACATGCCAGCGCCGCCGTGCAGCTCAGTCGGGATGCGCTTGCCCAGTCTGACCGCGCCATCGCGCTTGGCGAGGAGGCACGTGACATCATCGACCGGATGGCCTTGATCGGGCAGGCTCAGGCGAAGTTGGAAGAACTGGCGGCTCTTCGAGGGCCGCCGCGCTCCATCGTATCGCCCCAGCCGAGCAATTCAGCCTATCGCTTGCCGGTGGGCGGAAGGCTGGTGACCGGGTTTGGGGAAGTATCGGAGAATGGCGTGCGATCACGCGGGCTGGCGTTCGCCGTGGGAAGTCGCGCGATCGTCCGCGCGCCCGCAGCCGGTCGAGTGATCCTATCGCGGCCCTTCCGGCGCTACGGAACGATCGTGATCATCGATCACGGCGCGGGATGGAACAGCCTGGTCACTGGAATAGGCGATCCCGCGGTAAAACGGGGCGACGCGGTTGCCGCGGGCGATCCCGTTGGACGGGCCCCGAGTTCGGCTGATCCACTGGTCACAGTGGAACTGCGGCGGCAGGGGCGCCCGGTCGATATGGTGGCCGTGATCGGATGAACGCTGGCCGCTCGCCAGAACCATCGATTTCGCCGGGATGACGAATTTGCCGCTCAGCCTCCATTCACCTCGTCGCTGCTTTGATCGGCCACGAGAAAGCCGCTAAAGGCGATCAATCCGGTTCGCCCGAGGACGTGATCCACATGAAGTTTCCGCTGCTCTCCGCCACTGCCTTGGTCGCGACGCTCGCGCTGGCGCCGCTTACCACCGGCGCCATGGCTGCCGTGGATGCGAGTGCCTATCGCGAGATGGAGCGCTTCATGGACGTGTATAATCGCGTCAAGGCCGACTATGTCGACAAGGTCACTGATGAACAGCTGATCAAGGGCGCGATTGAAGGGATGCTGGCGGCGCTAGACCCGCATTCGGGCTATGTCGATGCGTCCGACTTCGAAAACCTTCGTATTCAGACTGAGGGAAATTACGGCGGGCTCGGCCTCACCGTCTCTCTTGAGGACGGCGCCGTGAAGGTGATCGCTCCGCAGGAGGATTCACCCGCGTGGCGCGCGGGGGTCAAGACCGGCGACTACATCACCCATATCAATGGCAAACTGATCTACGGCGGTACGCTTGATGAAGCGGTGGCGCAGATGCGCGGAAAGCCAGGGTCCAAGCTGAACATCACCATTGTCCGGCCTGGCCGCGACAAGCCGATGGAATTGTCGCTGGTGCGCGAGCTTATCGTTCAGCGCCCGGTGAAATGGGAAGTGAAGGGCGACGTCGGCTACGTCAACATCAACACCTTCTCGGAGACAACGGGTGCCGACACGCGCGCGGCGATGATGGCGATCGAAAAGGCGCTGGGCCATCGTCCGCTAGGCTATGTGGTGGACCTGCGCTCCAACGGTGGCGGGCTGCTGACGCAGGCCATTGAGGTCGCCGACGTGTTCCTCGAGGGCGGCGAGGTCGTGTCGCAACGCGGGCGCGAGAAGGGCGACGTCGAACGTTACTATGCCAAGCCGGGCGACATGGCGCATGGGCTGCCGATCATCGTGCTTACTGACAGTGGCACAGCATCAGCTTCCGAAATCGTCGCTGGTGCTATCCAGGATCATCATCGTGGCCTTGTCATGGGCGAGCGCACCTTCGGCAAGGGATCGGTGCAGACGCTGCTTCAGCTTGGGCCCACCACTGCGCTGCGCTTGACCACGGCGCGTTATTACACGCCATCGGGCCGGTCGGTGCAGGAAGGCGGGATCGAGCCGGATATCGCCGTGCCGCAGATTAGCGATCCTGATTACAAGTCCCGCCCCGTGTTCCGCGAGGCAGACCTGCGCCGTCACCTGATCAATGAAGTGAAGGCTGACGACCGCATTCTTGAAGAAGATACCAAGGATGATCCGCGCTTCACCGCCACGGCGGAAACCTTGAAGAAGGACGGGATCGAAGACTTCCAGCTCTGGTATGCGCTGAAGACGGTCGCCCGGTTGGGTGGGCCCGCGCAGGTAGCGGCGGTAACGGCATCCATGAAGAAGGATCTTGCCGCCAAGTGAGCTCGACTCAATCACGCGCGCGGCTCATCGCGCTGCTGCTGCCATTGCTGTTGCTTGCCGGTGCCTGGGGATCGCAACTCATCGGTGGACTGGTGCCGTGCGAGATGTGCCATTGGCAACGCTGGCCGCATTACGCCGCCGTGCTGGTGGCCGCATTCGCCTTCATCGTGCCGGGCCGGTCCAGCAAGGTAACCATGATCGTCGCGGCGGCATTGCTGGTGGCCGTGTCGGGACTGATCGGTGTCTTCCACGCCGGTGTGGAATATCACTGGTGGCAGGGCATCACGGCCTGTTCGACCATGGCGACCGGTGACGGCGTGTCGACAGACGAAATGCTGCGCCGCCTCCTTGCGGCGCCGGTTATCCGTTGCGACTCGGCACAATGGACTTTGCTGGGCGTTTCCCTGGCTGGGTATAATGCGATCCTGTCGCTCGGCGGCGCGGCGGTGATCCTCTGGCTGATCGGAAGAAGGGCGAGATGAACTGGAAACCAGGCGACCGCCGTCACGACACCAAGTCAATGATCCGTGTCGACCAGGCAGGCGAATATGGCGCGACCCGCATTTATGCGGGTCAGCTCGCCATCATGGGGCATCGTTCTCCGCTGGCTCGTGAGATTGCCGGAATGGCGCTCCAGGAAGAGCGGCATCGCCGGTTTTTCGACCGGCTGATTGTGGAGCGCGGCGTGCGACCCACCTTGTTGCAGCCGTTCTGGGACGTGGCAGGCTTTGCATTAGGGGCCGTGACGGCGACCATCGGACCGGAAGCGGCCATGGCTTGCACCGCCGCCGTCGAGACCGAGATCGACAAACACTATGCCGATCAGCTGCTCGAACTCGGCACGGAAGAGCCCGAATTGCGCGAAGCGATTGCGGAGTTCCAGGCCGAGGAGTTGGAGCATCGCGATACCGCGCTGGCCAGCGGTGCGGAGAATGCGCCGGCCTATCCGCTGCTGTCCGCCGTCATTCGGCTTGGCTGCCGCTTCGCCATCGCCACGGCAAAGCGGATCTGAGAGAGGGGGCAAGCGTGCGTTTCATCGGATCATCGGTGCTGGCGATGTTGGCCATCGCAGCGCCGCTTTCCGCGCAGAATACTGCCGAGGGAGTGGTCTCGCCGTCCAAGGTCGTGATCCTTCCGCCGCCTTCGAAGCCGGTCGCGCTGCCCGGCGCGCCACGCACCAGCCGCCAGACCATCTCGGCGGAAACCTCCCGCAATGCGCCGGTGAACGGCGTTGTCGTGCTGTACGGCAATGAACGCTGCCCGACCAACAGCAACGGCGAGGAGATCGTCGTTTGTCAGCGGCGCAGCGCAGAAGAGCAGTTTCGCATTCCCAAGGAAGTGCGCACCCTGGAGATCACGCCCGAGAACGAGAGCTGGGCGGCACGCGAAAAAGGCAACCAGGACGTCGGCAATGTCGGGATCGGTAGCTGCACCACAGTTGGGCCGGGCGGCGGCACCGGCTGCTTTGTTCAGGGGGCGAAGCGTGCAAAGCGTGAGGCTCAGGCACGTGATGACGCAGCGACGCCCGATCTGAGCCCGTTCTGAGCGGCCTTGGCGCACCCGGCGAACTGAGCGCCGCCGACCCTCTCTATTCGGGCTATTGATACCCGCGGCGAGGCGGCTAATCTTGTTGCTGGTCGTGTGACTGGCGCAAGCGGAGCACCGCGAGGAAGCGCGACCGCTGTTGCCGCGCGCCTGGGCATGTCATCTCGGATAAGGAGAGGCCCGATGCGTGTTGTGTTTCTGCTGTTCCCATCGCTGACCCAGCTTGATCTCACCGGACCGGCGCAGGTGCTCGCCCGGCTTGGCGGCGATGCCAGGCAGGATCTGGTGTGGCGTAGTCGCGATCCAGTCATGACGGATGCAGGCTTCGCCATCGTACCGACCGCCACCTTCGATGAAGTCGCGTCCGTAGACATCCTGTGCATCCCCGGTGGAGTGGGGGTGAATGCCGTCATCGCCGACGATGAGGTAATGGGATGGGTGCAGGAGGTCGGCGCCAAGGCGACCTGGGTGACGAGCGTATGCACCGGATCGCTCATCCTCGGCGCAGCCGGCCTGTTGCGCGGCTATCGAGCGACTTCGCATTGGGCGTGGCGCGACATGTTGTCCCTCTTCGGCGCAACACCCACGACAGAACGAGTGGTGATCGATCGAAATCGCGTGACCGGCGGGGGCGTCACCGCAGGGATCGACTTTGCCTTGTCACTCACCGCTTTGTTGCGCGGTGAGGCACATGCACGCGCGGTGCAATTGAGCATGGAATATGACCCTGCGCCGCCGTTCGATGCGGGATCGCCTGACCGTGCAGGTGAACCTTTGGTTTCGTTGTTTCAGGAACGGATGGAGCGGCTGGCACCGGGACGTGAGAAGGAACTGCGCGCTCTGGCAATCAAGCGGGGCTTTGCCGCTGGTTAAAGCGATAATCAGCCGGCGCCGGACACGGCATCCGTCCAGCGCGGATTGCTGCAGAACTCGGCCCTCTTAGCGGACGATTGCCGCACAAGCGCAGGGAAACTCGGGTAAATACGACAAGGCCAAGCCGTTCGGTGGTCTGTTCCATGATCGAAGCTTGTGGAAAACCCAGTATTGCCCTTCCGCATTGCTCGGCTAAGCCGTGGTGTTTGATGGAACAGCAAGCACTCCCCCGCCGTAACGGCAGCGCAGATGGTCAGGTGACGCATAGCAGGCAGCGCCCTCTATCGTCGCTGGTGACGGTTCCGGTTGTGACCGTGGGCGCCGTTTGCCTGCTGCCGGTTGCTGTCGCAGCTTTCGGCATCAATCGCCTGGCGAGAGGGCGAGTGGATGGGCTCGGCGCCGACTCCGTGGCAGCAGCCGGATCATTGTGGCGGGCGACCAATGCGGCTGTAGAGGCCCTGACTAGCCCCTCTGCACCTCGGACCTGAGCGCGCCGGCCGAACTCCGACTGCGTGCGGCTGCCCAACTTGTCAGAAGGCCGGTGAGGTACCGCCGGAGGGCAGCAGGCTCGGTCGTTGCCATCACTGGCTCCTGAGCGCGGACCTTTGCAAGCGCAGCCGCGAAACTGTGGTTCTGATCCACCACTGCCAGCAAGCCTCGCTCCGCAAAGGCAGAAGTGATTTCCAATTGGTGATCGTCATAATGTTCACCCAGGTCGAACAGTCGGGGCACTGCGATAACGCGGCATCCGTTCTGCAAGGCCGTGATCAGTGAACCAGTGCCCCCATGACAAACAACAATGTCGGCGCGCCGCAGGATCTCCTTCACCTCGGCGAAGGGGAGTGATGCATGTACCTCCTCAATACCTTGAGGAATGTAGGTCGACTCCCCAACCTGCAGAATGACCCGTTCCGGAAGCAAGCCGTCCCGCTTGGCTTCCTCCACCATCCGCACCAACCGGTCGAACGGCAGGGTGGCTCCCACGGTTGCGAAAACCAGAGGCTCCTTCGCCGGACGCGGGCCGTCCAGCACGCGCAGGGGATCAAAGGTTTCCGTTGCGTTCCACAGCCTGGCCGACGCCGCCGATTGTGACACGCGCACATCCGCCAGCGGTCCCGCGATCCGGGCAAAGGCGGAGGGCGCGCGAAAGCGCGCGAAGCTGTCCACCAGCACGATCTTTGCGCCCCAGAGTCGCGCAAACAAGAGCACGAAAAACATCGAGCCCGCGCCCGTAGTGAGCACCACATCTGGACGCTCGCGGAAGATGACCAGGAAGGATTGCAACAAGTTTCGAAGGGCAGCGGAGAGCATCCGAAAGGGAGCGCCAAGTCGCGCCTGGCCAAGAGCGTAATGAGCGACAAAGAAGGTGCGATGTTGTTCGGCAATCGAGCGTCCAAGCGCCAGATCCTCTGACACGAAGAATGAGTCGTGCGGACGCCAGACATCCTCAAGATCTAGAAGCTGGCGAACATGTCCGCCACCCGAAGCGCATAGAGCTATTCGCAGCCTTTGCGGTGTCTCGCCGCTGTTTCGCGTTGATCGAGCAGACGCCAATGACGAAATGTCGCGAGTAGATGCGCGCAGTTGCAGCACGAGAACTACACTCCTCCAGAAGTATCGCGGGAGATCGCCGTCTTGACTGGCTAATATCTCGTCATTGTCATAGCGGGGGTCGGTGGCCCGGTGTACGAAGAAGCGTCCGAAATGGTGACGTCGAAGGTAAGGAGTATTGCTCTTACAGAGAACAAGCGCCTTTGTTTACGTGGAGGGCGCTCATCGGCGCAGTTAACCTGTTCGCTGTGAGGACCGATTGGTTGCCATGAAAAGCTGGGCCTCAGGCAGCACTGATCACCGCCTCGCGCCCATCATGCCGCTGGTTCGGCGTACATTGCTGGGCATAGGGGTCGTTAGCGCGTTTCTGAACGTCTTGTTGCTCGCGGGCTCGCTCTACATGATGTTGGTCTATGACCTCGTCATACCCGGCCGGAGCATTCCCACGCTGATTGGGCTGCTGCTGATGGTGGTGGCAGCCTATGTGTTTCAGGGATTGCTCGATGCAGTCCGCGGACAGTTACTGGTCCACCTCGCCAGCAACGTCGACTCACAGCTGGAGGCGAAAGCGCACGATCTGGTGGTGACGCTCGCCCGTCTTTACCCCGCGCAGGATCCCGCCCAGCCAATCAGGGACATCGATCAGGTTCGCGGCTTCCTTGGCGGTGCTGGGCCAACCGCGCTGGTGGATCTTCCGTGGGTGTTGTTCTTCGTCGCGGTCCTGTTCCTGCTGCATCCATGGCTGGGCGTGACGGTGCTCGCCGGGGCGGCGGTGCTGATCGCGCTGACGCTCCTTACCGACCGCGTGACACAATCGACCATGGCGGAGATCGTCCGACTGAATCGGGAGCGACAGCAGGCGATCGACACCAGCAGGCGCCACGCGGAGGCAATCCATGCCATGGGCATGCAGGATCAGCTCAAGTCGATCTGGCGAACTGCTAACGGTGCTTACCGAAATGCCCAGGTGAACCTGAGCGCCAGAGCGAGCTTGCTGGTGACGGCAGGGCGGATATTCCGCCTGTTCCTTCAATCAGGCGTGCTCACGGTTGGCACGCTGCTGGTGCTCAGCGGTAAAGCGAGCGGGGGCGTGATCTTCGCGAGTTCGATCCTTTCGTCGCGTGCGCTCGCGCCGATCGAGTCGGCGATTGCGAACTGGCGCGGCTTTGTCGCGGCCCGGCAGAGCTGGCAGCGGTTGGGTGACATCATGTCCTTTGACGGGGAGCGTCGCCCACAGCAATTACTGCCGCTGCCCAGCCAGTCGCTTGCGGCCGAAGCCCTGACGCTTGCGCCCCCTGGCAGCAGCGAGCCCACCGTGCGGGGTGTCTCGTTTCTCGCCTATGCGGGTGAGGCGGTTGCCGTTCTCGGCCCGAGCGGGTCCGGCAAGTCCACGCTGTTGCGAGGGTTGGCTGGCGGCCTTCCGCCCGTCAGCGGCGATGTGCGACTGGATGGCGCGACCATGACGCAATGGTCGCGCGACAGGCTCGGGCGAGACATCGGGTATTTGCCGCAGAATGTCGAATTGCTGCCGGGAACCATCGCCGAGAACATCGCCCGCTTTGATCCGGCCGCGTCCGCTGACCTGGTTCTCACGGCGGCCGAGCAGGCGGGGGTGACTGGCATGATCCAGGCGCTTCCCGAAGGGTACAGCACCCAGGTCGGTATCGACGGTCGCCGACTGTCTGGCGGCCAGCGGCAGCGGATTGCGCTTGCCCGTGCGCTTTACGGAGCGCCCTTCCTGATCCTGCTTGATGAGCCGAATGCGAACCTGGACGCGGATGGAGAAGCTGCACTCATCAACGCGATCCGTGGTGTAAAGGCGCGGGGCGGCATCGTAGTATTAGTCGCGCACCGGCCCTCGGTTCTGGTCGCTGTGGACAATGTGCTGGCGCTGCGAGATGGAAAGGCTGTTTCTTACGGACCCCAGCGCGTCGTCCTGCTTGAAAAAACATGAAGGCATAAGGGCTGGCTCGCTCAGGCCACATTGAGTTCTCCCGCAGTTAATGTAAGTCGCAGAGAGTTGATCCATTTCCGTTTAGTCTCGTGATGCTCCGTAACCGCTTCCTCTCCATAGTGCTTCTAGAGACTCGGGGCAGGCCGGGCCTCGAACGGAGAACCGTTCATTTGCATGGTTCAGGAGGGCGGAATTATGGATTATATTGCAGGAAGCAACCAGACGGACGATGATCTTAGCGCGACCTCCACGGGCGCTATGCTCGTCGGTGGCGGGGGCAACGACATCCTTCGCGGTGGGAAAAGCGACGACATTCTCATCGGCGGCAAGGGAGATGATAAGCTGTACGGCGGTGCCGGTGCCGATCAGTTTCGCTTTTTCGGCGACCAGATCGACGGATCGTCAGATGTTGACGCGATCTACGATCTGAATTTCAGTGATGGCGACACGCTGGTCTTCGGCAAGTATAACGGCTTGTTTAGCTCGGACGCGCCCGGTCTTGACGGCTTCGCTGCTGGGGATTCAGCGATCATCTCGAGCTTCGCGGGCCTCGCTGCTGCCTATGAAGCATCGGGCGGCCGCATCAGCTTCACCGGTAACGCGAACGCGGATCTGCTGGTGATCAGCTTCGAAAATGGGAGCGGCGCTACCCAGACCATCCGCATCAGCCAAGGTTATAACGCCTTCGTGAACGAGCTGTCGCCCATCTAAGCCACGATTGGTCCCCCGGGGAGGGTCGCTGTCTCGGGCAGCGTCCCTCTTCGCTGCGTAGACGACGCGGCTTCTCCGAGGCGCGGGAGTTAAAGATTGCTGATGTCGCGGCTGGATAGGCCCGGACTTGAAAGTGGATCGTCGGAAATCCCCGGCGTGCGCGTCGCGTTCCGCTCCGCTGTGTTCGCCTTGGCGATCCTGGGCCCGGCCCTTTGGGTCATCCCTGTCGCCGCTTGCTTGTATCTGATGCTGCTTCTCGATGTTGCGCTGCCCGGGCGAAGCGGTGAGACGGTAGCGGGGCTCTTCGCGATGTCGGCTGCGCTTGTGGCCTTTTACGCGCTGCTGCTGAGCAAAAGGCAGCAGGTGCTGACGGCTTTCGCCGACGCCTGCGACGCCGCCGGAGAGGAGCTGCACAATCTGGAGCAGGACTCGTTGCGAGCCGTCCTGCTGGACGGCGGAGTGGCTGCCCTGAGTGATGCGGCTTCAGTGCCGCTTCTGATCTGCACGCTCGCGCTGATCACAGGTTGGTTAGCGGTCATCCCGCTCTTCGGCGTCGCCATAGCGCTGGTGATCCTGACTGCCGAGGCGCGCGCCATGAAGCGTCAGCCGACGCCGTACGAGGACCGTCGCGCGCGCGATGTCTCGACGGCAGTCATTACCGCCTGGCGTGAACGGCTCGGACTGCTTCGCCTGGCCGGTCGCGCCGAAGCGTTGATCACCGCTCAACGTCATGGGGCCGCGGTCTCCGATGCAGCGTCTGCCAGCCGAGCGGCGAAAACGAGACTCGCCCTCTTTGTGCTGTCTGCCCTATGTTTGGCCGGCGTCGCGGGGGCGGCGACGTGGTCGGCCGCTACCGATGACGCGAGTATCGGTGCTGTTGGCGCGGCCTTGCTCCTGACGGCGTTCATTTTCCATCCACTCTGTCGAATTGGTGGCGACATCCGCGCGTTCGAACTCGCTGCCGGCGAGTGGCAGGCGCTGCTGCGGGCGCTGGACCAAAGGCGTGCTATCAACATGCTGGTCGCTCTTCCGCCACCGCAACGCGACCTAGACGTGACTGGCGTCGGGGTGCCGCTGGCCGGGACGCGACAGCCGCTGTTTCAGGATCTCACGTTCAAGGCCAAAGCGGGGGATGTGCTGGCAGTGATCGGGCCAGCAGATGCCGGAAAATCTACGCTGCTGAAGGTGCTGGCAGGGCACGTGCCGGAGTCAGTCGGCACGGTTCGGCTCGACGGAGCTGCGCTAAGCCACTGGGGGCGGGAAGCCCTCGACCGGCACATCGGTTACCTTCCGCAGGTACCGGAGCTGATGCGTGGAACGGTAGCACAGAACATCGCCGGCTTCATTTCGGCGCCAGACGCTGCGGCGATTACGCGCGCGGCGGAGGCGGCTGGCGCTCACGACGCAATCGTCCGGTTGCCGGCGGGTTACGACACGATGGTGTGCGTTTCGGGGCACCCATCGCTCGCTCTGTCCGTGCAACAACGGATCGCATGCGCACGCGCCCTATATGGTGATCCGTTCCTCGTACTGCTCGACAATCCCGGAACCTTTCAGGACAATGACGGGCATCTGGCGCTGCGCCGTTGTCTCTCCAGCCTCCAAGCGCGCGGCGCCGTAACCGTTGTGGTGGGAGATGCCCCCTCCATTATCGAAAGCGCGAACTTGGTCCTCGTCATGCGCAAGGGCGGAATGCTCGACTTCGGGCAGAAGGAAGAGGTGAGAGCCCGGCTTTCCGAACGGCAGCGTCGTGAGGCCGAGCGCCTCGCAGAGATGTCGGTATATGCCGAGCCGCGGAACGCGCCGGCCGACGCGCCAACGGTGGAGTGACGATCGTGTCGCAGGAACTCGTGCTGGATCTCGGCCAAGCGCCGCTGTTCGAGGCTCGCCAGGGACATGATCCGCAACAAGCGCTGGATCGCACCCTGCGCCACGCCGTGATGCTGGTGTCGACGCTGGCCGTGGTGATCGTGCTCATGGCATCCGTGATCAAGGTCACGGGCGCGGTGATCGGCAGCGGGCGGCTGTCGGTTGAGTCCAGCGTGAAGCGGGTGGCGCATCCAACCGGCGGGGTAATCGCGGAGCTCTTCGTGCGTGAAGGCGATCGGGTGCGAAAGGGGCAGCCGATCATGCGCTTCGACAATCGGGTGAGCGGCGACAGTGCTGCCACCTTGGGCCAGTCACTTGAGCAACTCCTTGCGGCGCAGGCGCGGCTGGCGGCAGAGCGGGATGGGGACGCGGTGATCCGCTACCCGCAGGCTCTTACGTCGAGCACCGCTGCCTCAGCGCGCCTAGCGATGGCTGAGGCGGATCGCTTGTTTGCCGAGCGGCGGTCGCTCCGGGCGACCGAGCAGGACGCCATACGCGAGCGCATCTTCCAGGCTCAGCAGGACGTGGCCGCAACCGGTGCGCAACTTCAGGGCGCCGAGAACCAACGCTCGTTCCTGACCCCTGAACTTGAGGCATTGCGGGGGTTATACGCGCGCCAGCTCGTCACCGCCGCGCGTGTAAATCAACTGGAGCGAACGGCAGCCGAGCTGAACGGGACGATCGCTTCTCTCCACGCACGCATCGCCGAGAAGCGGGCGCGCATCGCGGAACTCCGCCAATCGAGCCTTGAGGCAGAGCGCAACGCGCGGGTGCAAGCCGGGCAGGAACTGGCCGCGGTGACTGCGCAACTCGGCGATCAGCGCGTGCGATCCATTGCCGCAAGCGATGCATCCGAGCGCTCGTTAGTGCGCGCGCCCTACGATGGAATAATCGACAATCTGGCCTACCAGACCATCGGCGGCGTCGTACCAGCGGCACAGACGATCATGGAAATCGTGCCCGATTCCGAGCCCTTAATCGTCAACGTCGCGGTGAGCCCCGCAGACATCGACCAGCTTCATCAAGGGCAAAGAGCGACAATCCGCTTCTCTGCCTTCAGCGCGCAAACGACGCCCGAGCTTGAGGGCAGGGTCTTCTACATTGGCGCCGATCGTAAAAGTGACGAACGCTCCGGAGCGCCGTTCTACGATTTGCGTCTCAAAGTCTCGGAAGCCGAGGCTCGCAAGCTGGGCGGCCTTAAGCTCAAGGTCGGCATGCCGGTAGAGGCTTATATGCAGACGCAACGCCGCTCGCTGTTAAGCTATATCGTGAAGCCGCTGACGGATCAGTTCAATCGCGCCTTCCGGCAATGAAGAGTTGCGCCCGATGAAGGTCAATAGAAGTGCTGAAGCACGAGCTGGCGCTCCACCCCATTGCACAAACGCAGGCGTACAAGGCGCCCCGGTTTGTCAGCGGACCAGGTTGCGAGAGGGCTGGCCGCATAGTCCCTCGAAATCGGCTGCCCGTCGACTGCGCAGATCGTCTCACCGGCGACCCAGCCTGCGCGCTCGGCCGGCCCTCCGCGCATGACGTGGAGGACCCGAAGACGATCACGATCGATGCCGACCAGTAAGCCGCTGGTAGAACGTAGTGGCGGCTGATCAGCGGTGGCGCCCGGCGCGAGGATCATGCGTCGCGCGGTGGGGTCCAGCAGCACCCGGTAGTTCTGGAGGAAGCCCGAACCGATCCTGCCCGCGGACTGGATCGTCTCCGAAAAACCGCCGGCTGGTTCTACTCGTACCTCCACGTTGCGCGCGGTCAGCTCGCCCATTCGCAGTGCTGGCACGATACCGATCGTGCTCGTCACGGTGCCCGCCAGGCCGAACGAGACGGTGGTGGTTGTCCGAACCCCATTGATCTTCGCCGCAGCCCAGCCGTCGGCGGTGACAGTGATGGAGGAGCCGTCCCCGGTATCCACGATCATCGGCCGCAGACGCGCTGCACCGAGGTTAACCTCGCTCACATATACTAAGCGATCCCGCGAGACGGAAAGCGGCGAGGTGAAGCCGCGAAACGGCATCCGGCCGCTCGGCAGCAGGCGGAAGCGGCTGGCGGCGAAGTCGATGTCGAGAGCAAAGCGTTCGGTAAGATCGCGGCCTACGAGCAGATCCACCGGCTCTGCGCTGCCCGTGGCAAGAGCGGGGAGGGTGGCGACGGCCAATCCGCCGCCATGTCGTATGAGGCTGCCGAAGCTTACCTTGCGAGTGGCCGTCCAGCCGATCGGCACCATGCCGCCGATTGCGGTGGCGCTGCCCCCTGATGACACCTTGAGCGCCGCTTGCTCGGCAAACCGTCGGGAAAGCACCGAATAGCTGACACCCGTGTCGAGAATGGCAGTGGCGGGGCGCCCGTCAATTTCCAGCGAGAACCGCAGCTGATTGCCAGGCGTCAACTCGAACGGAACCCAGCGGTTCTCGGCATCGGACGCCAACACCGATGTACCCCGCGGCTGCAGCGCGGGCGAAGCAGCGGCCGGTGGTGCCGCGACGATTGCGGCTGCGATGATCAGAAACAGGGACACAGGCTTGCTTAGCGGCGCAACCGGCCGCCACCATAGGGAATTCAGGGCAGGCCACAAACGTCTGCGCTGTGGCCCGCCCAACGGTGCGGCCGATGATCG
Organism: Sphingomonas sp. IC-11; assembly: GCF_021043365.1. Classification (GTDB taxonomy): domain Bacteria; phylum Pseudomonadota; class Alphaproteobacteria; order Sphingomonadales; family Sphingomonadaceae; genus Sphingomonas. The sequence goes on from NZ_JAJNDU010000001.1 coordinate 572,558, forward strand.
CGCGAGCGAACGCCGCGCGTCATCGACGCGGGCGATTAGCCCTTGTTGGCCTGACGCTTAGCCATGAACGCTAGCCGTTCGAACAGCATGACGTCCTGCTCGTTCTTCAGCAATGCGCCGTGGAGCGGCGGGATAGCCTTCGTTGGATCGCGGTTCTGCAACACTTCCAGCGGCATGTCCTCGTGTAGCAGCAGCTTCAACCAATCCAGCAACTCGCTGGTCGACGGCTTCTTCTTCAGCCCTGGTACGTCGCGGACTTCATAGAAGATATCCATGGCCTTGCTCACCAGCATGCGCTGAATGCCGGGGAAATGGACATCGACGATTGCCTGCATCGTCTCGCGATCGGGGAACTTGATGTAGTGGAAGAAGCAACGACGGAGGAACGCGTCAGGCAGTTCTTTTTCGTTGTTGGACGTGATCACCACGATTGGCCGCTCGGTCGCGCGGACGGTTTCTCTCGTCTCATAGACGTGGAACTCCATGCGATCGAGTTCCTGCAACAAGTCATTCGGGAACTCGATATCTGCCTTGTCGATCTCGTCGATCAGCAGAACCGGGAGCTGCGGCGCCGTGAACGCCTCCCACAGCTTGCCCTTGCGGATGTAGTTGGAGATGTCGTGAACGCGCTCGTCGCCAAGCTGACCGTCGCGAAGACGCGCGACCGCGTCATATTCGTAGAGGCCCTGCTGTGCCTTGGTCGTGGACTTGACGTTCCATTCGATGAGCGGGGCGCCCGTCGCCTTGGCGATTTCGTAAGCGAGTACGGTTTTGCCCGTTCCGGGCTCACCCTTCACGAGCAGCGGCCGCCGCAGCATGACAGCGGCATTTACGGCGACCTTAAGATCATCAGTCGCGACATAGCTCTGCGTGCCTTCGAAACGCTTCATGCCCTCATCCCGTCTCGTTCGAATATCGGGTTTGGGATGAGCGAAAACGCCGGCAGGTGCAAGCGGCTTGCCGCCGGACCGCAATCAAAGCGCGGCGCGCGCCTCCGCCCGCGCGACGAGCAATTGCCACAGGCCGTGGTGTTGAAATGCAAGCTGCTGCGCACCAAACGCCAGCGCGCGGCCGTGCGACGCAACGGCCGCAACCGAGTCTGCTTCGGCGATGATAGCGGCGCGACTGGGCAGGGTGTGCGGGAGCAGGGCGACACCTGAGCGTCCGGCCGCAGCGGCCAGCACGCGGCGGATGGCATGCCATTCGAGGAGCAAGGCCAGGGCGGCGCCGAACGAACAGCCGGTGCGGCTCGATTGCGCCAACGTGCAGAGGGCATGGCGCTGCGCATTGATAGCCGCTTCCGATTGCGCGTGCCGCGGCGTGGAAGGGAGGGGCCCTACGGCGGCCGTCAGCGTGACAAGCATAGCGCGCTCTTGATCAAATGCCGCCGCGACCTTCCTCAGCCAAGGTCCGGCGGAACCAGCACCTTCAGAGTGTGACGCCAGCTCGATGATGCTGGGCGCCGGACCGTGGAGCTGACACAAGGCATGGACAGCATCGGCCAAGTCCAGCGCGGCGGCACCAGGCGCGCATAGCGCAGCAACGCTCGGGCAGGAGAGCGTTCCCTCCTGATCAACCATGTCACTGATGGAACAGCGTCTGCTCGCGATTCCCGCACTCGAAACCAAGTCTTGTCACCCTTCCCCGCCACGCCGGGGAGAGTTTCTGCCGCATTAAGGTAAACAGCTCGTTAAGATTCGGCCGCGTTGATAATGACGGTGACACCCACGACGTGACCAGCGCTGAGTAGCGGGGCAAGGCCGATCGCTACCCGGCGCAGTGCGGCGCCGCCGACGAGCAGGGAAGCCTCCAGCGATTGCGGGCTCCGCTGGTCGATTGCCGCTTCAAAAGCATCTCCCAGCTTGCTGCGATCACCAACAGCCACCAGCGACACGATGCGGGCCGCGGTCAGGGCTTCTACCGTCGCTCCCGTCAGCACTGTTACACGGTGCGAGGCATAATCGATACGCCCGCGTAGATTGACGATCGCCGCCGCGCCGCCGGCCGCCTCCACCGCACGGAAGATCGACTCGTGCCTGTCCCGCCAATGCTGAAGTTCCTCCAGCGCCGTTGCGTCCTGAACCTGCAGAACGCAGCCGCTCGGCCCGCTGTTAATGGAAAAGGCGAGCAGCCGATCGGGAAAGCGGGGTGAGCGACACTCAATGGTTTCCGGAAGGCCGGAGCCAGTGACGCGCAGCACGGCAGCGTGCAGCGCTTCGTCACCAACCGCGCACAACCCGGCAAGCGGCGCGCCATTGTCCACCATCTCGCCGAAATAGCCCCGGGCCCCTCGACTGGCGCCAACCACATTATTGTCCTGGCCGAGCAGGATGATCATGTCGCCGACCGCCTCGAGCAGCGTCTTGAGATGGCTGCCATTCACCGGACGCGCCGTGTGGGGGGCGCACAAAGCATCCATGACGTCCAGCGAGGTCAGCACCAAGCGAGGGCGACCGCGATGCAGGATATATACCGGCGCGCGGGTCGCCCGATCCTGCCAGATACCGAAGTGCCGGACGAGATCGGAGGCAGTTACCTGCTGTTCGACCCCGGCGGGGTTGGAAGCGTGCTTGGCCATTCGCGCAAACTGTGGCCATGCCGCATCGGCGGCAAGTAGATCATGCCGAATTGGCAAGAGCTGGGCACGTATTTCGCGAATATCAGCCAATCTGGCTCAGAAAATGCCTTGGTTCGGACGAATCCAGTCGTGAAGGTTCTGCATGTTTCACGATGATGCGTCGGAACGGACGTGCAGAAAAATCGTAAGCCGTTGTCGCCACATTGGTACGGGGAGCGGATCCTTACCCGCTCTCCTTGCCAGTGAACACGTCGGCCCACCCAAGTCCCCCGCCGGTCCGCCGTGTTCATCGCCAACAGAAGCGCCCTTGTAGCGGTTCTGCTTCGTTCCGGTGGTCGATGGTCCCTTCGGCTGGAACGTTTCGGCAAGTGGCGCGGCGACGATCTCCCACCCATGTCGCCGCGCCACAGGTGGCCTTATTGCCGGTGGATCACGGCCGCGATCGCTGATCTGGCGTAAACGCCCGTCACAGCAAAGAAAGGGGCGGGAAGATCACTCTTTCCGCCCCCCTTTATATCATTTCAGCCGTCGCCTTACTGGTCGAGGAAGCTGCGCATCTTCCGGCTGCGGCTCGGGTGCTTCAGCTTGCGGAGCGCCTTCGCCTCGATCTGACGGATGCGTTCACGCGTAACCGAGAACTGCTGACCGACTTCCTCCAGCGTGTGATCGGTGTTCATGCCGATGCCGAAGCGCATGCGAAGCACGCGCTCCTCACGCGGTGTCAGGCTGGCGAGGACGCGGGTAACCGTTTCCTTGAGGTTCGCCTGGATTGCCGCATCGACCGGGATGACGGCGTTCTTGTCCTCGATGAAATCGCCGAGGTGGCTGTCTTCCTCGTCGCCGATCGGCGTTTCGAGGCTGATCGGCTCCTTGGCGATCTTCATCACCTTGCGAACCTTCTCCAGCGGCATGGAGAGGCGCTCGGCCATCTCCTCCGGGGTCGGCTCGCGGCCCTGCTCGTGCAGGAACTGGCGGCTGGTGCGGACCAGCTTGTTGATCGTCTCGATCATGTGGACCGGGATACGGATCGTGCGCGCCTGGTCCGCGATCGAGCGGGTGATCGCCTGCCGGATCCACCACGTGGCGTAGGTGGAGAACTTGTAACCGCGGCGATACTCGAACTTGTCCACCGCCTTCATCAGGCCGATGTTGCCCTCCTGGATGAGATCCAGGAACTGCAGGCCGCGGTTCGTGTACTTCTTGGCGATCGAGATCACGAGGCGCAGGTTCGCCTCGACCATCTCCTTCTTGGCGATACGCGCCTCGCGCTCGCCCTTCTGCACCATGTTCACGATGCGGCGGAATTCGCCCAGGGCCATGCCGGTCTGCTGCGAAATCTCGGCGATTTCGCTGCGGATGCGCTCAACGGCAGCCGCCTCGTTGGTCGCGAAGGCGGTCCACTTCTTGTCGAGGCCGTTCACCGTCGCCAGGAACGTATCGTCGAGTTCATGGCCCATGTAGCGATCGAGGAAGTCCTTGCGGCTTACCTTGTGCCGCTCCGCCAGCCGCAGCATCTGACCGCCCAGCGCGGTAAGGCGCCGGTTGTAGCTGTACAGCTGGTCGACGAGATATTCGATCTTGGCGTTGTGGAACTGGACGCTCTCGACCTCGGCGGTCAGCTCCTCGCGTAGCTTCTGGTACTTGCGCTCGTCCGCCGCGGTCAGCTCGGTCCCGCCGCCCATGGCGTCGAGCCGGCCCTGCTGCATCTTCGAGAATTTCTTGTAGATCGACGTGATGTTGGCGAACTTCTCAAGCGCCATCGGCTTGAGCGTCTCCTCCATCTGCGCGAGGCTGAGGGTGTTATCCTCCTCCTCGTCATCTGACGGGCGCGGGGCGCGGCGCTCGGTCATGTCATCGTCGTCGTCCGACGATGCTTCCTCCGGCTCGTCCTCTTCCTTGAAGCTCGCGCCCGCGGTCTTCTCGCTGATCTCGCCGTTGTCGTCCTCGGCACCCTCGACCTGCTCAGCCGACGGACCCTTCGAGAGCATCGCATCGAGATCGAGGATCTCGCGCAGCTGCATCGTGCCGTCGTTGAGCTGGGTGGACCAGTCAATGATCGCGTTGAAGGTGATCGGTGATTCGCACAGGCCCATGATCATCGTGTCACGGCCGGCTTCGATGCGCTTGGCGATCGCGATTTCGCCCTCGCGGCTGAGCAACTCCACGGCGCCCATCTCGCGAAGGTACATGCGCACCGGATCATCGGTGCGGTCGACCGTTTCCTTCTTCTTCTCGAGGACGGGCGCGTTGTCCTGTTCGCCGTCGACCGATTCGACTTCGTCCTCGGCCTGCTCCTGCTCTTCGCCGTCCTCGCCCTGTTCCTCGTTCTCGACGATGTTGACGCCCATTTCGTTGAGCGCGGACATGATGTCCTCGAGCTGATCGCTCGACATCTGATCCTGGGGCAGGGCGGCATTAAGCTGGTCGTACGTGATGTACCCGCGCTTCTTCGCGCGGGCGATCAGCTTCTTGACGTCCGCATCGTTGAGGTCGATCAGCGGGGCATCGGCCACTTCTGCGCCTTCATCTGCACCGCTACCGTTCACCTTCGCCATCAATCGTCCTCGGAATCAAAAGCGCGGGCGTCTTCGTTCGACTGAACGAGATTTGCAAGCCGAAGCTCCAGCGCCTGTTTCTCTCTCACCAACGCCACCTGCCGTTCAAACGCTTCATCGGTGAAGCGCGCCTGCATGGCGGACGTTGCATCAGCCAGTGCCGCATCCACTTCGGGCCGCGCGACAAGGATGGCGATCGCTTCGTCAAGGTCTTCCCTGGCGCGCGCTTCGTCCCCCGTCGGTTGAGTGAAGGAATAGGGCATCGTATCTGCTCTCAGCAGGTCGCGAGCGACCGCCTCGAAACCACTATGCGCCAATATGGTGACAAGGCGCGCGCTATCAAGCTCCCGATCTTCCAACGCGACATCGACAACGGCCTCGAACAATCGGCCGAGCGCGCCATCGGCCATCCGCAGCGATCCCAGCACCTCCATATGGCGGGCGATTTCGGCGGGGTGGCGGATCAATCCGGCGAGCACTGCCTTTGCAAGAACGCGATCGATACCGGCCGCGCTGAACGCCTTCGCATCTTCCGTCACCGGGGCGGGAGGGGGCGTCCATTTCTGTCCCGGACGCCGCGGGGTGAACGGCTGCCGCGGCTCAAAGGCGCGGTTTCGATCGAACGGACGGCGCTGGGAGCCGAACTGATCGTCATAGCGGCGGCGAAACTCCGCCTGATATTCCGATCGCACCACCGGATCGCCGATCGTCTTGGCAAGCTCCCCCATGCGTGCGCGAAAACCCGCTCGCTGCTCCGGCGTGCTTAGTGGTTCGGCCGCAATCTCGTGCGTCCAGAGCCGATCGACCAGCGGCGTCGCGTCGCGGACCAGCGCTTCGAACGCCCCGACGCCCTTGGCACGGATCAGGTCGTCCGGATCCTGTCCGTCCGGCAGAGTCACGAACTGGAGGCTGCGGCCGGGCGCAAGCAGAGGCATGGCGCGATGCGCGGCACGGATCGCGGCCTTCTGCCCCGCGCTGTCGCCATCGAGGCAGAGCGTCGGTACGTCGCTGATTCGCCAGAGCCGTTCCAGCTGGTGCTCGGTGAGTGCGGTGCCGAGTGGCGCAACAACTTCTCCGATCCCGGCCTGTGCCAATGCGATCGCGTCCATATAGCCTTCGACGACGAACACGCGGTCCGCCTTGCGCGCAGCGGGCAAGGCACGATCGAGATTGTAGAGCGTGCGGCCCTTGTCGAAGAGCGGTGTGTCCGGCGAGTTCAGATACTTCGGCTCGCCCTCGCCGATGATCCGCCCGCCAAAAGCGATCACGCGGCCACGAGCGTCCCGGATTGGGATCATCAGTCGACCGCGAAAGCGATCATAGGGCTCCTTGCCCTCTACGCTGATTAGCAACCCAGCCTCGATCAGCATCGCGTCGCCAAATTGCTTCAACGCAGCACGCAGCTTGCCACGGGCGTCGGGAGCAAAGCCGAACCCGAACGCGCGTCTGATCGAGTCGGAAATCCCGCGCTTGTCCAGCAGCGCGCGCGCCGGTGCCCCTTCGATGCCGTCGAGCTGCTGGCGGAACCATTCCGCGGCGGCAGCCATCACGTCGTGAAGCGATTGCGCCTTTTCCGCGCGCTCGGCAGCGCGCTTGTCCGGAGCCGGCATCTCCATGCCGGCGGCCTGCGCGAGCTCCTTTACCGCATCGATGAAGGGTAGCCCACGCTGATCGGTCATCCAGCGAATCGCATCGCCATGCGCCGAGCAGCCGAAGCAGTGGTAAAAGCCCTTGTCGTCGTTGACGTAGAAGCTCGGCGTCTTCTCGTTGTGGAAGGGGCAGCAGCCCTTATACTCGCGACCTGCCTTGGTAAGCTTGGTGGTTTTGCCGATCAGGGCCGACAACGACGTGCGCGCGCGCAATTCGTCGAGGAAGGCAGGGGTCAGCGACATGGATCTGCAGATGTGGACATGCGCTTCCCATGTCCCTCCCGCAAGCGGGAGGGACGTTCTGATTACGCGAGGGCCGCCTTAACCAGCCCGCTCGCCTTGGACATGTCGAGCACGCTGCCATGGCGCGCCTTTAGCTCCGCCATCACGCGGCCCATGTCCTTCATGCCGGCGGCGCCGATATCGGCCTTGATCGCCTCGATCGCAGCGGTGGTCTCCGCCTCGTCCATCTGCTTCGGCAGAAAGCGGTCGATGACAGCAACCTCGGCCTCCTCGGCCTTGGCCAACTCCTCGCGGCCGCCGCTACGGAACATCTGGATCGATTCGGTCCGCTGCTTCTTCATCTTCTGCAGCACCTCAACAACCAGCGCGTCATCGTCGGGCGCGTTTGACTGGGTGCGTGCTTCGATGTCGCGATTCTTGATCGCAGCCTGGATCAGGCCGATCGCGGCGCGGGTTTCCTTGTCGCCTGCCTTCATGGCGGCGATCTGGGCTTGCTTGATATCGTCTCGAATCATGATGCCGCGAGCCCATATCAGATTGACGCGGCGGAGGGGCGAGTTTAGCGCGCCCCACTTAACGTACATCGCCGCTTACCCAGGAGTGCCCGCCACCATGGCAGACGCAATACCCTCGCACGCGCCCCAGCCCGATGGGGCAACGGGTGTCCTCGTTCTCGCAACGGGCGACGTGCTATGGGGGCGTGGCTTCGGCGCGGAAGGGCAGGCGGTCGGCGAGGTGTGCTTCCACACCGCGATGACTGGCTATCAGGAGATCATGACGGATCCGTCCTTTGCCGGCCAGATCATCACCTTCACCTTCCCGCACATCGGCAACGTCGGCGCGAACCCCGATGACGTGGAGGCCGACGAACCGCACGCCCTCGGGATGATCGTGCGCGAGGATCCCACTGGGCCGTCGAACTTCCGCGCGGCCGAGAATCTCGAAGGCTGGATGAAACGCCATGCGCGTATTGGCCTGGCGGGGATCGACACCCGCGCACTCACCCGGCGCATTCGGGCCGGAGGTGCGCCGAATGGTGTCGTCGCCCATGCCGCTGACGGCCGATTTGACCTCGATCTGTTGCTGAAGATGGCGCGCGAATGGCCGGGCCTTGAGGGCATGGACCTTGCAAAGGAAGTGACGCGCGAGACGCACGGCACTTGGGGCGAGGATCGCAACGGTGGCATCTGGCGCATCGGCTTCGGCTATAATGGCGTCGAGGGCGAGGGGCGCCCGCACGTTGTGGCGATCGATTACGGCAGCAAACACAACATCTTCCGCAACTTGGTGCAGGCCGGGGCGAAGGTATCCGTCGTGCCGGCAGAGACCGATTACGACACGATCATGGCGCTGAACCCCGACGGCATCTTCCTGTCGAACGGCCCCGGTGACCCCGCCGCGACCGGCGAATATGCCGTCCCGGTGATCCGCCAGCTGCTCGACACCGGTAAGCCGCTGTTCGGCATCTGCCTCGGCCACCAGCTGCTCGGCCTGGCGGTGGGCGCGCGCACGACCAAGATGTTCCAGGGGCACCGCGGGGCGAACCATCCGGTGAAGCGCCTTGCCGATGGCGCCGTCGAGATCACCAGCATGAACCACGGGTTCGCGGTCGAACGCGAAAGCCTGCCGGCGAACGCGCGCGAGACGCACGTGTCGCTGTTCGATGGCAGCAATGCGGGTCTGGAGCTGACCGACAAGCCCGCGTTCAGTGTGCAATATCACCCCGAGGCCAGCCCGGGGCCGCAGGACAGCTTCTACCTGTTCGAGCGGTTCGTGGGATCGCTGCGTTGATCACCACTGGCCGGCTTGCTGCTCCGGTGCTGATCTTCTCCGTGGCTGCCTGTTCGCAGGCTGCTCCGGCGAACCAGCACCAGTTGCAGGCGCGGCTTTCCTCGATCCCGACCAAGTGCCGGGTGGAGAAAGCGCGGCTTAAGGCGACGTCGGCCGCGGATGTGACGATGGAATTGCCGGGTGACATGCCGAGCGCGGAGGCCGAACAGGCCGCCGCCTGCATCGCCGCCGAAGTGAAGAAGATTTCGGGAGCCAGCCTCACGCCGATCGGCGCGACGGCTGGCGCCGCCGAGTAGGACCAAGAGAGACATAATGCCCAAGCGCACCGACATCTCCTCCATCCTCGTCATTGGCGCCGGACCGATCGTGATCGGTCAGGCGTGCGAGTTCGATTATTCGGGCACGCAGGCGATCAAGGCGCTCAAGGAAGAGGGCTATCGCATCGTCCTGGTCAATTCGAACCCGGCGACGATCATGACCGATCCCGAGCTGGCGGACGCCACCTATGTCGAGCCGATCACGCCGGAGATCGTCGCGAAGATCATCGAGAAGGAGCGGCCCGACGCCGTCCTGCCGACGATGGGCGGGCAGACCGCGCTAAATACTGCGCTGGCGCTGTTCCGCGACGGCACGCTGGAGAAGTACGGCGTGACGATGATCGGCGCCGACGCGGAAGCGATCGACAAGGCCGAGGACCGCCAGAAATTCCGCGACGCGATGGACAAGATCGGGCTGGAAAGCGCTCGCTCGGCCGTCGCGCATACCGAGGCGGAGGCGCTGGAGGCCCTGGAGAAGACCGGGCTTCCCGCGATCATCCGGCCGAGTTTCACTTTGGGCGGCACCGGCGGCGGCGTCGCGTACAATCGCGAGGAGTTCCTCGAGATCGTCCGCAAGGGGCTCGATGCCTCGCCGACCACCGAGGTGCTGATCGAGGAATCGCTGCTCGGCTGGAAGGAATATGAGATGGAGGTGGTCCGCGACCGTGCGGACAATTGCATCATCATCTGCTCGATCGAGAATATCGATCCGATGGGCGTCCACACCGGCGATTCCATCACCGTCGCGCCGGCGCTGACGCTGACCGACAAGGAATATCAGATCATGCGCAACGCCAGCATCGCGGTGCTGCGCGAAATCGGTGTGGAAACAGGCGGTTCGAACGTTCAGTTCGCGGTTAATCCGAAGGACGGCCGCCTGATCGTGATCGAGATGAACCCGCGCGTGTCGCGCTCCTCGGCGCTCGCCTCCAAGGCCACCGGCTTCCCGATCGCCAAGGTCGCGGCGAAGCTGGCGGTCGGCTACACGCTGGACGAGATCGAGAACGACATCACCGGCGCTACCCCGGCTTCGTTCGAGCCGACGATCGACTATGTCGTCACCAAGATCCCGCGCTTCGCCTTCGAGAAGTTCAAGGGCGCCGAAGCCGTGCTGTCGACCGCGATGAAGAGCGTCGGCGAAGTCATGGCGATCGGGCGCAATATCCACGAATCGATGCAGAAGGCGCTGCGTGGCCTGGAGACCGGGCTCAGCGGCTTCGATCGCGTCGAGCGACTCGTCGGCGCGCCGCGCGCCGAGATCGAGGCGGCGCTTGCCGTAGCCTCGCCCGATCGCCTGCTGGTCGCCGCCCAGGCGCTGCGCGAGGGTTTTACCGTCGCCGAAGTGCACGCGATCGCCAAATACGATCCCTGGTTCCTGGAGCGGATCGAGGAGATCGTTCGCGCTGAGGAAGAAGTGTGCCGCAACGGCCTGCCGATCGACGCGGCCGGCATGCGCCGCCTGAAGGCGATGGGATTCAGCGACAAGCGGCTTGCCTGGCTCGCGCTCCAGTCGGCGAACCTTCGCGGCATGCGTCGTGGCATCGCGCAAGGGTCGGGCCTGATCCATGAGGCGGTGAAGGCGATGACCGGCGGCGTCACCGAGCAGGAGGTGCGCGAACATCGCCACAAGCTTGGCGTGCGCCCGGTGTTCAAGCGGATCGACACTTGCGCGGCCGAGTTCGACGCCAAGACGCCCTACATGTATTCGACCTATGAGGCGCCCAGCTTCGGCGAGCCCGAGAATGAGGCAATGCCGTCCGATCGCCGCAAGATCGTGATCCTGGGCGGTGGACCGAACCGGATCGGGCAGGGGATCGAGTTCGATTACTGCTGCTGTCACGCCTGTTTCGCGCTGGCGGATGCCGGGTTCGAAACGATCATGGTCAACTGCAACCCGGAGACGGTTTCCACCGACTATGACACCTCGGATCGCCTGTATTTCGAGCCGCTGACCGCGGAGGACGTGCTCGAGATCCTGCATGTCGAGCAGTCGAAGGGCGAGCTCGTCGGCGTCATCGTCCAGTTCGGCGGACAGACCCCGCTGAATCTCGCGCGGGCGATCGAGGCGGCAGGCATCCCGATCCTCGGTACCTCGCCGTCGGCCATCGATCTGGCGGAGGATCGCGAGCAGTTCGCCGCGCTGGTGGACAAGCTGCGGCTGCTCCAGCCCAACAACGGCATCGCGCGCAGCCGCGAAGAGGCGCTGAACGTCGCCGAGCGGGTCGGCTATCCGGTGCTGATGCGTCCGAGCTTCGTCCTCGGCGGCCGTGCAATGGAGATCGTCGACGGGCCGCAGCAGCTGGAGGATTACATCCAGACCGCGGTCCAGGTGTCGGGCGATGCCCCGGTGCTGATCGACCAGTATCTGCGCGACGCGATCGAGGTTGACGTGGATGCGATCTGCGACGGCGACGATGTCGTAGTTGCCGGCGTGCTGCAGCATATCGAGGAAGCCGGCGTCCATTCGGGCGATAGCGCCTGCTCGATCCCGCCTTATTCGCTGCCGGTGGAAATCATCGCCGAGATCGAGCGACAGGCGGAAGCGCTGGCGCATGGCCTTGGCGTGCGCGGCCTGATGAACATCCAGTTCGCGGTGAAGGACGGTAAGGTCTATCTGATCGAGGTGAATCCCCGTGCCAGCCGCACGGTGCCGTTCGTCGCCAAGGCGATCGGTGCCCCGATCGCCAAGATCGCGGCGCGCGTGATGGCGGGTGAGAAGCTGAAGGACCTGCCGCCGATCAATCGCAACATCGATTATGTTGCGGTGAAGGAAGCCGTGTTCCCCTTCAACCGCTTCCCGGGGATCGATCCGGTCCTGTCGCCGGAAATGAAGTCTACCGGCGAAGTGATGGGAATTGATCGGGACTTCACCACTGCTTTCGCGAAGTCACAGCTGGCCGCGGGTAACGTGCTGCCGAGCAGTGGCAAGGTGTTCGTCAGCGTGAAGGACAATGACAAGGCGGCCATTACGCCCGCAATCCGCGAGCTCGTGGACGCTGGCTTCACCATCGTCGCCACCGGCGGCACCGCCGATCACCTGCAGCGCGCGGGGCTGCCGGTCGAAGTGGTGAACAAGGTGGCGCAGGGGCGGCCGCACATTGTCGACCGGATCAAGGACGGCGACATTGCGCTGATCTTCAACACCACGGAAGGCTGGCAGAGCCTGAAGGACTCGCAGCCGATCCGAGCATCGGCGGTAAACCAAAAGATCCCGTATTTCACGACGGCGCAGGCCAGCTTGCAGGCGGCTAAGGCGATCGGGTCCGCCACGCGGAACCTTGAAGTACGTCCGCTTCAATCCTATTATTCGCAGCCGCACAATTGACCCCTGACAACTTACGATGACGTGCGATGCGGCCGAAATTAGGCCGCTCGGGGTTCAAGGCTTTGACGAAGGATAAGGCGCACATGGCGACCGTCGAGAAGATGCCGATGCTGCAGGAAGGCTATGAGAAGCTGACCGCAGAACTGAAACGGCTGAAAATCGAACGGCCTCAGATCGTGGATGCGATCGAGGAAGCCCGTGCGCATGGCGATCTGTCGGAAAACGCCGAGTACCACGCCGCTAAGGAGCGTCAGGGCCAGATCGAGGCGACTATCGCTGATATCGAGGACAAATTGTCGCGCGCGCAGATCATCGATCCACGCGACCTGTCGGGCGACAAGATAGTATTCGGCGCGACCGTGACCTTGATCGACGAGGACGACAAGCCGATCAAGTATCAGATTGTCGGTCAGACCGAAGCCGACGCCAAGCTTGGCCGGATCAGCTACAATTCGCCGATGGGCCGGGCGCTGATCGGGCGCAGCGTAGACGACGAAGTTGAAGTGTCGGTGCCCGCCGGAGAGCGGTACTACGTCGTCTCGAAGATCGAGTTCATCTGACCCGGAGCGGGCTTGCGAAGCGAAGCGGTCGCAGCCCCGCTGAAATGTTCATCCCGGCCATAGGCCGGGATGTTAGTTGTGAGCGTGTTGTCTAAGCCGCCTGCAGAGGCGGCGAATGGCCGGGCCTGAAGCCGCGTTTATTGGCCCGCAGGCTTCAGAAGATCCGGTTCGAGCAGCCGGTGCAGATGCACCACGACGTACTTCATTTCAGCGTCGTCTACTGTGCGCTGTGCGGCTGCGCGCCAGGCCTTTTCGGCAGAAGCGAAATCAGGAAACACCCCGACGATATCGATCGATTTCAGATCGGCAAAATCAAGGGTGCGCGGATCGGAAACCCGACCGCCGAAGACGAGGTGAAGCTTGCTCATGGCGGCTCCCTTACCGTCTAGGCGCTCGGGTTTGAACCCTTCAATGCGCCGTTTTGATCTGCTCGCGACCCGCTTCGGCCGCCGCATTACCCGCGTTTGAAGCGGCAGTGGCGACGCCCTGCAGCAGGGATTTGGCCTGCTCCTTCGCGCCGTCCTTGGTGAGTCCAAGTTCCTCGAGCTCGCCGCGCCCAGCTTCCTTGGCCGCCGCGAGGGCCGCGACCGCTGCCATGCCGATCTTCTTGCCCATCGGGGCGAGGATCTGCTTCTCCCGCTCGCTACGGGGCACCAGCGCGCCTACCAGGGCACCCAGCGCCAGCCCGCCGGCGAGAACGCCAAGCGGATTGGTGTCGACGAAATCACCGGCTTGATGCGCTGCATCGCGCACCGCCTCGCGGGAACTGCCGGCAGTGTCGCCGGCGCGCGCCACCGCGTTCTCATACGCGTGGGCCGCGCGGTCGCGCAGCGACTCGTGCTGATCGTTGCTGGCAGACGTATTGGCGGTCTCTTTACGGGCGTCGGTCATCTGTTTTTCCTCTCGGCCGATTGAGGCCAGTCACCTGGAATTGAACGCGCCAGCTGGGCCGCGGTTTCGGCGTCATGCGGGCGCTTGCGGGTAAGAGCGGCCGCGATCTGCCGGCGGGTAAGCCAGGCAATCGCGAGCGCCACCGCCCAAATAACGCGATCGGGATGGGCGCGGGCGCTCTGCACGCCTGTCCGTAAGGCTTTCTCGCCGCTTTCCTGCAGGTTCTCTACCGCGTCTCGCGCTACAACCCGCGGATTCAGGCGCGCCTGGAGCGTGGCGAAGCTATCGCCGAGCCTCTGCCGGGCCGCAGCGGCGCGCTCCTCCGCGAGAGCGACGGTTGCCGCCTGTGGATCGGTGCTCAAGATGTCACCTTCCTGGCCAGCTGCGCCTTGCCCATAAATCCGAGGACGCCGGCAATCACCAGCACGCCGAGCACGACGGCTAGGGTGGCGAGGCCAGGCCCGATCAGCGTCGCAAGCGACATGATCAACCCGACAAGCAGGGCGATCAATGCCGCCAGTGCAAGCACGCCCGCTGTTCCGAAGTAGATGGCGGCCCATTTGTAGCGCGTAACGGCAAAGGCAGCCCGCGCTTTGACGAGCGCGACTTCAGCTTGCGCCGCCTCTCGCGCATCGCCGGCGAGCTGCGAGACAAGCTGGCTGATGCCGGCCTCTTCAGGGCCGGATCGTTCCAGCAGCATCAGAGTTACGCCTTGTCGCGGTGGTCGAGTCCGGCAGAGACCAGGCGGGCTGCCACGAAACCGACCGCTGCGGCAACGCCGAGGGCAGCAGTCGGGCTCTTGCGAACCAGTTCGCGTGCATCATCAAGCAGTTCCTCGACGCTGCGATCATTCAGCGAGGAGGAAAAGCCCTGCACCTGCTCGGCAGCCGTGCGGGCATACTGACCGTATTGCTCGCCCAGCTTTTCATCGACCTGGCCGGCAGCATCGTTCAGCATTGCCACCAGCTGATCGAGCGCGCCGGTCGCCTTGGTCTTGCCCTGGTCGGCGTAGGTGCGGGCACGATCGCCTGCTTCGCTCTTGAGCTTGACGATGCCATCGCTGATCGCCTGGCGGGCGGAGGTGGGGCCGCCTTCCTTGGCGCCACTGCTGGTCTCTTCGTCTTTTGCGCCGCGCTCGCTACCCGTCGGTGAGGGCGTCGACAGCGGATCGCCAGCATCGCTGTCCATGCCCTTTAGCGGATCGCTGGGCTGGAGCGCGTCCGTCGCCGCGAACGGATCGGCGACCACGGGCGCGACGTCTTTGTCGGTCATCGGCTTGAGGGTGTCGTCGGCCATCGGGAATCCTTCCTTGATCGATCGGGAGAACCCCGCGGCACGTATCGAGGTTCCATCCCGAATTGCGGCAGCGCTCCGGGCTCGTTATCGGGCGGGGCTAACCTGTCCTCGCCATCGTAGAAGGATCGTTACGTGACCGCAATCATCGACCTGCAAGGCCGTCAGATCATCGACAGCCGGGGTAACCCCACGGTGGAAGTTGACGTGTTTCTGGAGGACGGCAGCTTCGGTCGCGCAGCGGTACCGTCGGGCGCGTCGACCGGCGCGCATGAGGCGGTTGAGAAGCGTGACGGTGACAAGAGCCGCTGGCTTGGCAAGGGCGTTGATGCGGCGGTGGAAGCCGTGAACGGCGAGATCGCCGACGCCATTCGCGGGCTTGAGGCTGAGGATCAGATCGAGATCGACGCCGCGCTCATCGAGTTGGACGGTACGGAGAACAAAGGCCGGCTTGGCGCCAACGCGATCCTGGGCGTCAGCCTTGCGGTGGCGAAGGCCGCCGCTGATGCCCGTGGCCTCCCGCTCTATCGCTATGTCGGCGGCGTTGGTGCGCATGTCCTGCCGGTGCCGATGATGAACATCATCAACGGCGGCGAACATGCCGACAATCCGATCGACTTCCAGGAATTCATGATCATGCCGGTGGGTGCCGACAGCATCCTGGAGGCAGTGCGCTGTGGCTCGGAGATCTTCCACACACTGAAGAAGGGCCTGCATGAGAAGGGCTTGGCAACGGCGGTTGGCGACGAGGGTGGCTTTGCGCCCAATCTTGCCAGCACGACGGACGCGCTCGATTTCATCATGCAGTCGATCGAAAAGGCCGGCTACACGCCGGGCGACGACGTGATGCTGGCGCTCGATTGCGCAGCGACCGAGTTCTACAAAGACGGCAAATATGTGATCTCGGGCGAGGGGCTGACGCTCGAGCCTGGCGCCATGGCCGACTATCTCGCTGACCTCGTTGCCCGGTACCCGATCCTTTCGATCGAGGACGGCATGGCCGAGGATGATTTCGAGGGCTGGAAGGCGCTGACCGACGCTGTCGGCGGCAAGGTTCAACTGGTCGGGGACGATCTGTTCGTCACCAACCCGGCACGTCTGCGCGACGGCATTTCGCGCGGCCTTGCCAATTCTTTGCTGGTGAAGGTCAACCAGATCGGCACGCTTAGCGAAACGCTTGAGGCGATCCGGGTGGCCGAGCGGGCCGGCTACACCGCGGTGATGAGCCACCGCTCCGGCGAGACTGAGGACTCGACGATCGCCGATCTGGCGGTTGCCACGAACTGTGGGCAGATCAAGACGGGTAGCCTCGCGCGCTCCGACCGGCTCGCCAAGTACAACCAACTCATCCGCATCGAGGAAGAACTTGGAACAATCGCGGCCTATGCTGGCCGGGATGTGCTGCGTTCGCGGTAAAACCGCTTGAAACAGCGAGGGCTTTCGGCGAAAATTGGCCGGTGAGCCGCCGTAAGCCCTCGTCCTTTGCTGCTATCCTGAAGCGCGCTGCCTGGCCGGCTGCGGCGCTGCTGGTGATGGCGTTCTTCGGCGGCTATGCGGTGCTTGGCGCCAATGGACTGCTGGCCTTTGGCGATTACAAGCGCCAGGTCGCGAAACGAGAGCGCTATTACGCCGCACTCGATCAGAAGCGCGAGATGCTGCGCAACCGGGTCGCTCTGCTCGACCCGCGTCATGCGAACCCTGACATGGTCGATGAACTGGTTCGGCGTGAATTGAACGTCGCTCATCCCGATGAAGTGATCGTCCCGCTGAAGTAATCGCATCCGCCGCGTGTGTGTGCCGGCGAACTGAAATTTCAGAAGCTCCCGCATCGACATTCCGGCCGACCTTCGCCCCGCTACCGCGGCTCTTTTCCCCGCTTGCGAATCAGGTCATGCTGAACCCTTCAAAGGGGAAGGGCATGGCAGTTATTGAGCTTCTGTGGCCGACGTTCGCGTTGGTGGCCTTGATATTCGTGGTCTGGTTCACGCTGTTCATCCAGCGCTTCACCCATATGCGTCGCCACCCGCCCGGCCCGCGGGATTTCGCCGACGGTGAGGCCGCGCTGCGTTACTTCCGCCCGGTGGAAATGCCGGCGAACAATCTCGCCAATCTGTTTGAAATGCCGGTGCTTTATTTTGCGCTTGTGCCGCTGCTGATCCTGACCGGACAGGCAAATCATGTGCAGGTCGCGCTCGCCTGGATGTTCGTTCTTGCACGATCTATCCACAGCTTTATCCACATAGGTCCGAAGAAGGTGCAATGGCGCTTTTTCGCCTATCTTGCCTCGGTGATCGTGCTGATGGCGATGTGGATCGGGTTTTTCGTCGATATGCTTCGCGTCGCGCGTGAATACAGCCGCGCGATCGGCGCTTTGGGGGGTGTTCTTTGAAGTCCATGCTGATTGCAGCCGCGGCCGTTGTCGCCGCTACGCCGGTGGCTGCCGAGATGGTGGTCGTAACGGCGGCGCGGATGCTCGATGTGGAGAGGGGCAGTATCGTGGAGCGCCCGGTGATCACGGTCACCGACGGCCGCATCACCGCCATTGGCGCTGCGGCGCCAGCGGATGCCAAGCAGCTTGATTTGGGTGATGTGACGCTCGTTCCCGGCCTGATCGACATGCACGTCCATCTCGACAGCACGCCGCTATACGGCGGCTACACCGGTCTGCAGTTCACCGATAATTTCTGGGCGGTGCAAGGCGTCGGCAATGCGGCCTCGATGCTGCGCGCGGGCTTCACCACCGTGCGCAATGTCGGGTCGGAAAACTACAACGACGTCGCCTACAAGCAGGCGATTGAGGAGGGGCTGATGATCGGCCCGCGGATCGTCCCTGCCGCACACGCGCTTGGCGCGACCGGCGGGCATTGCGACAGCACATTCTTCCCGCCGTCCTTCGATCAACACGGCAAGGCAGTCGGCGACACGCCCGATCAACTTCGCTTCCGTGTGCGTGAACAGCGGAAGTACGGCGCCGAGGTCATCAAGGTTTGCGCAACAGGCGGCGTCTTCAGCCGCAATACCGAGCCGGGTCAGCAGCAGCTCTCGGAAGCAGAGCTGAAGGGCATCGCCGACGAGGCGCATCAATGGGGCCTGAAGACGGCCGCCCACGCGCATGGCGCGGCCGGGATCAAGGCGGCGATTCGTGCAGGGATCGATACCATCGAGCACGCCAGCCTGATCGACGACGAAGGCATCCGCCTGGCAAAGGAACGCGGCGCCTATCTGTCGATGGATATCTACAATACGGAATACACCCAGGCCGAAGGCAAGAAGAACGGCGTGCTCGAAGATAACCTGCGCAAGGACCGCGAGGTCGCGCAGATCCAGCGAGACAATTTCCGCAAGGCCAATGCGGCTGGCGTGAAGATGGTGTTCGGCACCGACGCCGGCGTCATGCCGCACAAGGATGCGGCGAAGCAGTTCCGCGTCATGGTTCAATATGGGATGACGCCGCTGCAGGCCATTCGCGCCGCCACGGTTACCGCTGCCGAAGCGCTAGGGCGCAGCAAGGATGTTGGCACGATTGCGGTCGGCCGCTTTGGCGACATGGTGGCAGTGGCGGGTAATCCGCTCTCCGATGTCACGGTGCTGGAGCGACCGGTCGCCGTCATCAAGGGTGGTGCGCGAGTCGACTGACGTGCCGGCGCTCACGCGTTGGCATGGTATCGTGAACGAAACAAAGTTAACGGCGTCCATCTTTCGACCGGGGGATGGGTGATGCGGAGCGGAACGGTGATCGGAGTGCTGGCTGGCGCCGCCATGCTGATAGGGGCGGCGCCTGACGGCCCTGACCTTGGCGCGAACCTCGAGCGCTTCACCTACCCATGGCCCGTCCAGACCATGACGGTTGATGTCGTCGGGCAGCCGGCCAGCATGGCGTTCATGGATATCGCGGCAGAGCGGCCAAACGGGCGCGTCGTCGTTCTGCTGCATGGCAAGAATTTCTGCGGCGTGACTTGGGCTTCAAGCGCCCGCGCGCTTGCAAAGGCCGGCTACCGCGTGATCATCCCCGATCAGATCGGGTTCTGCAAATCCTCGAAGCCGCAGGCCGCGCAATATAGCCTCGCGATGTTGGCTAATAACACGCGCCGCCTGCTGGCGTCGCGCGGGGTGAGCCGGGCAACGATCGTCGGGCACTCCATGGGCGGCATGCTGGCGATGCGATACGCCATCATGTTCCCGGATGCGGTTGAGCGGTTGGTGCTGGTCAATCCGCTTGGTCTGGTCGACCGATCGGAGGAGGGCGTGCCCTATGTCGATATCGACACGC
This sequence comes from Sphingomonas sp. IC-11, assembly GCF_021043365.1. GTDB lineage: Bacteria > Pseudomonadota > Alphaproteobacteria > Sphingomonadales > Sphingomonadaceae > Sphingomonas. The sequence continues at coordinate 592,030 of NZ_JAJNDU010000001.1, forward strand.
TTTGGGCGACCGAGAGGAAGACCAGCTACGCTTCGATCAAGGCGTACCAGCAGGCCAATTACTACCATGGCACCTGGAAGCCGTCGTATGACCGGTGGGTCTGGATGCAGGCGGGAATGTATGCGGGGCAGGGCCGCAACATCGTCGCGCTCGCGCAGGCGAAGACCAGCGAGATGATTCGCACCCAGCCGGTCGCCCACGAGCTGTATCGGCTGAAACCGTCCACCACGGTGATCATCGGCACGTTGGATCGGACCGCGTTCGGCCGCGGCCAGGCGCCCGCGTCGCTCCAGCAATTCTTGAAGGCGATTCCGCAGGTGGCGCCCGATGCGGTTCGCAAGATCCCGAAAGGCAAGCTGGTCCGCATGGAGGGGCTCGGTCATTCGCCTCAGATCGAAGACCCCGTCAGGTTCGAAACGCTGCTGCTCGAAACAGTGGCGTGACGCGTATCACCGCCGGCGGGTGAGGGCGCCCGGCCGGCGTTGACGGCTAAGCGTCCGATGCGTATAGCCGCGCCCGTTCGTGGCGGGTGTAACCTGCCGCGGGCAAGCTTGAACATTGCTGGATGCTTAGAGGACCCGGGAGGCTGCATGGCCGCCCAAGGTCCTTTTCGTATTCCAAGTGCTGTCAGGGCTCCAGCAAAGTAACCTATACGAAAGGTGAAGGCTTCAATGCCGACGATCAACCAGCTGGTCCGCAAGGGCCGCGAACCGCAGAAGGCCAAGAGCAAGGTCCCTGCGATGGAGCAGAACCCGCAGAAGCGCGGCGTCTGCACCCGTGTGTACACCACGACCCCGAAGAAGCCGAACTCGGCGTTGCGCAAGGTTGCAAAGGTTCGCCTGACCAACCAGCGCGAAGTCATCAGCTACATCCCGGGTGAAGGCCACAACCTGCAGGAGCACTCGGTGGTGCTGATCCGCGGCGGCCGTGTGCGCGACCTTCCGGGCGTGCGCTATCACGTGCTGCGCGGCGTTCTCGACACGCAGGGCGTGAAGGACCGCAAGCAGTCCCGCTCGAAGTACGGCGCGAAGCGTCCGAAGTAAGCCGGCATCCCGGCTGGTCCGGGGTTTCGAGGTTTGTGTCCCGCACCATCGTCAGGCGGCTCCGGCAAACGCGGGGGCAGGGCGGACAGGAGCGGTTGATCTGAGAAGGAATTCCAAATGGCGCGTCGTCGTCGTCCCGAGAAGCGGGAAATCCTGCCTGATCCCAAGTTCGGGGATGAGGTTCTGTCCAAGTTCATGAATTCGGTGATGCTGGACGGCAAGAAGTCCGTCGCCGAAGGCATCGTCTATTCCGCGCTCGACACCGTCGAGACGCGCGCCAAGCGCGATCCGCTCGGCGTGTTCCATGATGCGCTGAACAACATCAAGCCGGGGATCGAGGTCCGCAGCCGCCGTGTCGGCGGTGCGACCTATCAGGTTCCCGTCGAGGTTCGTCCGGAGCGCGCGCAGGCACTGGCGATCCGCTGGCTGATCTCCGCGGCCCGCGGCCGCAGCGAGAACACCATGTCGGCTCGTCTGTCGGGTGAGCTGCTCGACGCTTCCAACAACCGCGGCAACGCGGTGAAGAAGCGCGAAGACACCCACCGCATGGCGGAAGCGAACCGCGCCTTCAGCCACTACCGCTGGTAGTCTTGGAAGCGTCTCGAACGTAAACTATATCGTGGGGAGCCGGCCAAGGGCCTGCTCCCCACATCGCTAAGGAAAGCCCGACCATGGCCCGCAGCCATCCGCTCGAGAAGTACCGTAACATCGGCATCATGGCGCACATCGACGCCGGCAAGACGACGACGACCGAGCGCATCCTTTACTACACCGGCAAGTCCTACAAGATCGGCGAAGTGCACGAAGGCACTGCGACGATGGACTGGATGGAGCAGGAGCAGGAGCGCGGCATCACCATCACCTCCGCAGCGACCACGTGCAAGTGGCGCGCGAACGAGGGCAAGGGTGACGAGCACCTCATCAACATCATCGACACCCCCGGCCACGTCGACTTCACCATCGAGGTGGAGCGTTCGCTGCGCGTGCTCGACGGCGCGGTCACCTGCTTCGACGGCGTTGCCGGCGTTGAGCCGCAGTCCGAGACCGTGTGGCGCCAGGCGGACAAGTATCGCGTTCCGCGTCTCTGCTACGTCAACAAGCTGGACCGCACCGGTGCTAACTTCGACCGTTGCGTTCAGATGATCAAGGATCGTCTGGGTGCGCGCACGGCCGTTCTGTACTTGCCGATCGGCATCGAGAGCCAGTTCGTTGGTCTCGTCGACCTCGTCGAGAACCGTGCAATCGTGTGGCTGGACGAATCGCTGGGCGCGAAGTTCGAATATCGCGAGATCCCGGACGATATGAAGGACGTGGCTGCGGCTGCGCGTGCCGAGCTGGTCGAGATCGCAGTCGAACAGGACGAGGAAGTTCTGGAAGCGTACCTGGAGGGCAACGAGCCCGACACGGCAACGCTGAAGCGTCTGATCCGCAAGGGCACGCTGGCGTTCGACTTCGTGCCGGTGCTGTGCGGTTCGTCGTTCAAGAACAAGGGCGTTCAGCCGCTGCTCGACGCGGTGGTCGATTATCTGCCGAGCCCGCTCGACATTCCTGACGTTCAGGGCGTGAAGCTCGACGGTGAAACCGTCGACACCCGTCCGCCGTCGGATGACGCGCCGATGTCGCTGCTCGCGTTCAAGATCATGAACGATCCGTTCGTCGGCTCGCTCACCTTCGCGCGCATCTATTCGGGCAAGCTGACCAAGGGCAGCTACCTGAACTCGGTGAAGGACAAGAAGGAAAAGATCGGCCGTATGCTCCTGATGCACGCGAACTCGCGTGAGGACATCGAGGAAGCGCGCGCTGGCGACATCGTCGCGATCGCGGGTCTCAAGGAGACGACGACCGGCGACACGCTGTGCGATCCGGCGAACCCGATCATCCTCGAGCGGATGGAATTCCCTGAGCCGGTGATCGAGCTCAGCGTGGAGCCGAAGACCAAGGCTGACCAGGAAAAGATGGGCATCGCGCTCAATCGTCTGGCTGCCGAGGATCCCTCGTTCCGCGTGTCGACCGATCACGAATCCGGCCAGACGATCATCAAGGGGATGGGCGAACTCCACCTCGAGATTCTCGTCGACCGCATGAAGCGTGAGTTCAAGGTCGAGGCGAACGTCGGTGCGCCGCAGGTGGCGTATCGCGAATACCTGAAGAAGCCGGTCGACATCGACTTCACCCACAAGAAGCAGTCGGGTGGTACGGGTCAGTTCGGTCGCGTGAAGGTGAAGCTGACGCCGGGCGAGCGCGGCGCTGGCATCATCTTCAAGGACGAGATCAAGGGCGGTAACATTCCGAAGGAATATATCCCCGCGATCGAGAAGGGCTTCCGTGAGACCGCGGCGACCGGTTCGCTGGTCGGCTTCCCGATCATCGACTTCGAGATCACGCTGTACGACGGCGCGTACCACGACGTCGACTCGTCGGCCCTTGCGTTCGAAATCACCGCCCGTGGCGCCATGCGCGAAGCGGCGCAGAAGGCCGGCATCACGTTGCTCGAGCCGGTGATGAAGGTCGAGGTCGTGACGCCGGAGGATTACCTGGGCGACGTGATCGGTGACATGAACTCGCGTCGTGGCCAGATCCAGGGCACTGACACGCGCGGCAACGCGCAGGCGGTGACGGCGATGGTCCCGCTGGCGAACATGTTCGGCTACGTGAACTCGCTGCGTTCCTTCACCCAGGGCCGCGCGAGCTACTCGATGCAGTTCTCGCACTATGACGAAGTGCCGCAGAACGTTGCCGACGAAGTGAAGGCCAAGATGGCCTGACCCGTTTCTCCGTCATCCGGCACTGCCGGGTGGCGGAGAGGGTTTGCGAAACCGCAATTCAGCCGCTATGGGGCCGCCTTCACGGCGAGTCCTCGTGCGGCTCAAGTGGAAATCCAGAAGGTAGGACAACAATGGCTAAGGCTAAGTTTGAGCGGACCAAGCCGCACCTGAACATCGGCACCATCGGTCACGTCGACCACGGCAAGACCTCGCTGACCGCAGCGATCACCAAGGTTCTGGCTGACCAGGGTCTGTCGGAAAAGGTCGACTTCGAAAACATCGACAAGGCGCCGGAAGAGCGCGCTCGCGGCATCACCATCTCGACCGCGCACGTCGAGTATGAGACCGCAAACCGCCACTACGCGCACGTCGACTGCCCGGGTCACGCTGACTATGTGAAGAACATGATCACCGGCGCGGCGCAGATGGACGGCGCGATCCTGGTCGTGTCGGCCACCGACGGCCCGATGCCGCAGACCCGTGAGCACATCCTGCTCGCCCGCCAGGTTGGCGTGCCGGCGATGGTCGTGTTCATGAACAAGGTCGACCTCGTCGACGACGAAGAGATCCTGGAGCTCGTCGAGCTCGAGGTTCGCGAGCTGCTGTCCTCGTACGAGTTCCCGGGCGACGATATTCCGATCATCAAGGGTTCGGCCACGGCCGCTCTCTCGGGTTCGGACGAGAAGCTCGGCAAGAACGCCGTTCTCGAGCTGATGCAGGCGGTTGACGACTACATCCCGCAGCCGGAGCGTCCGCTGGACAAGCCGTTCATGATGCCGATCGAAGACGTGTTCTCGATCTCGGGCCGCGGCACCGTGGTGACCGGCCGTGTCGAGACCGGCGTGATCAAGGTTGGTGAGGAAGTCGAGATCGTCGGCATCCATCCGGAAGTCCGCAAGACGACCGTCACCGGCGTTGAGATGTTCCGCAAGCTGCTCGACCAGGGCCAGGCTGGCGACAACGTCGGCGCGCTCATCCGCGGTGTTGCTCGCGACGAAGTCGAGCGTGGCCAGGTGCTCTGCAAGCCGGGCTCGATCAAGCCGCACACCGACTTCTCGTCGGAAGTGTACGTGCTGTCGAAGGAAGAGGGTGGCCGTCACACGCCGTTCTTCGCCAACTATCGTCCGCAGTTCTACTTCCGTACCACGGACGTGACCGGCACCGTCGAGCTGCCTGAGGGCACCGAGATGGTGATGCCGGGCGACAACGTCGCTCTGGGCATCAAGCTGATCGCTCCGATCGCTATGGACGTCGGCCAGCGCTTCACGATCCGTGAGGGTGGTCGTACCGTCGGCGCCGGTGTCGTCAGCGGCATCAGCAAGTAAGATCTTCCTCTAAGATCTAGCGGTTCGCCGCAAAGCTGCCGCCCGGCACGCCATTTGGCGTGTCGGGCGGTTGCCTTTTTATGAGGGCATGGCTATTGGCCGCGCCTTCAACAGTTTCACGAACAGCAAGAGCCGCGTTCACGTGGCCCGCTCTTTCGCATCGGTAGGGATTATGGACAGCAACATCCGCATTCGCCTGAAGGCGTTCGATCATCGCGTGCTCGATCAGGCTACCGGCGACATCGCCGACACCGCCCGACGCACGGGTGCCCTTATCCGCGGTCCGATCCCGCTTCCGACGCGTATCGAAAAGTTCACGGTCAACCGTGGCCCGCACGTCGACAAGAAGAGCCGCGAGCAGTTCGAAGTGCGTACCTACAAGCGTATGCTCGACATCGTGCAGCCAACCCCGCAGACCGTCGACGCGCTGATGAAGCTCGACCTGGCCGCGGGCGTTGACGTTGAGATCAAGCTGGCGTAATGGCCCGCATCCCGCGGTTGACGTGAGTCCCGCGGGTTTGTCGTTCCCGTGGTGAGGGAATGGTTGGGAAGCCCCAAGGGCCCCTGACAAGCAAGAGATACCGCCAGTCGTTCGCGGCTGGGACAGCGTCTCCCGTCTGCTTCCGCGAGGAAGCAAACAGCCCGGGACGGGGGCACGTTTCGCATTTTCCGGGCTGAGGGATTTTGTCAAAGTTGTGCTTTGGCGGGGTCCCGATTGGGATGTCTCCTTTCAGGAGGCGTCACAAGCACCTTGGGGATGGGCCTCAGGGTGCCTCTGTTGAGGAGCTACGGATCATGCGTACCGGCGTGATCGCGAAGAAGATGGGCATGACCCGCCTGTTCCAGGACGACGGCCGCCACGTGCCTGTCACTGTCCTGCAGCTGGAAGGGCTTCAGGTCATCTCTCGCCGCGAAACAGAACGTGACGGCTATACGGCCGTCCAGCTTGGTGCAGGCGTCGCCAAGGCAAAGAATGTCGCCAAGCCGCAGCGCGGCCACTTCGGCAAGGCCGAAGTCGAGCCGAAGGCGATCGTCCACGAATTCCGCGTCAGCGAGGACAACCTCCTCGACGTCGGCGCCGAGATTTCGGCTGATCACTTCGTTGCTGGCCAGTTCGTCGATATCCAGGGTCGTACCCAGGGTAAGGGTTTCGCTGGCGCCATGAAGCGCTGGAACTTCGGCGGTCTGCGTGCGACGCACGGCGTTTCGGTTTCGCACCGTTCGCACGGTTCGACCGGTAACCGTCAGGATCCGGGCCGCGTCTTCAAGAACAAGAAGATGGCTGGTCACATGGGTGACAAGAACCGCACCCAGCAGAACCTCGAGATCGTCGGCACCGACGTCGAGCGTGGCCTCATCTTCGTCAAGGGTTCGGTCCCTGGCTCGAAGGGCGGCTGGCTGTTCGTCAAGGACGCCGTGAAGCTGAAGCCGCATGCCGACGCGCCGCGTCCGGCCGGCTTGAAGGCTGCCAATAGCAACAACGCAGCGGCTGCTCCGGCAACCGAAGCGACCGACGGCCAGGAGGGCTGAACGTGAAGGTCAAGGTTTCCTCCTTCGCCGGGAACGAAGCGGCGGACGTCGAGCTGTCGGACGAGGTCTTCGGCCTCGAGCCGCGCGCCGACATCCTGCACCGCGTTGTGACCTGGCAGCTCGAGAAGCGTCGCGGCACTGCCCGCGGCACCCGCGAGCGTTCGGACGTCGCGCGTTCGGGCAAGAAGCTCGGTCGCCAGAAGGGCGGCGGTGTGGCTCGTCACGGCGATCGCCGCGCTCCCGTCTTCATCGGCGGTGGTAAGGCTCACGGTGCCCGCGTTCGCGACTTCAATCCGTCGCTGAACAAGAAGGTTCGTGCGCTGGGCCTGAAGATGGCGCTTTCGAGCCATGCGAAGGCCGGCTCGCTGATCGTGCTCGACGGTTTCCAGGTCGCCAAGACCAAGGAACTGAAGGGTCACTTCGAGGCGCTCAACGTTGGCAAGCGCACGCTGGTCATCGACGCCGAGACGGCTGAGGGCTTCCGCGCCGGCTACAACCTGCCGGGTGTGGATCTGCTCCCTGCGGTTGGCGCCAATGTCTATGACATCATCAAGGCCGATACGCTGGTGCTGACCCGCGCTGCGGTCGAGAAGCTGGAGGCTCGCTTCAATGGCTAAGCAGCAGCAGAAGGCGATCGACAACCGTCACTATGACGTGATCGTCGCGCCGCACATCACCGAGAAGTCGACCCTTCTCTCCGAGCAGAACGCCGTGGTGTTCAAGGTCGCGCAGAACGCGTCCAAGCCGGAGATCAAGGCGGCGGTTGAAGCGATCTTCGACGTCAGCGTCGTTGGCGTGAACACCATCGTCCAGAAGGGCAAGACGAAGCGCTGGAAGGGCAAGCCCTATTTCCGGTCGGACATGAAGAAGGCGATCGTCACGCTCAAGGACGGGCAGACGATCGACGTCACCGAGGGGGCCAAGTAAGATGGCACTCAAGCATTATAACCCGACCAGCCCCGCGATGCGCGGGCTGGTGCTGATCGACCGGTCGGGCCTGCACAAGGGCGCGCCTGTCAAGGCGCTGACCGAAGGCAAGCGCAAGACCGGCGGTCGCAACAACAAGGGTCACGTGACCAGCCGCGGCATCGCGGGCGGCCACAAGCAGAAGTATCGCTATATCGACTTCAAGCGTCGCAAGTGGGACGCCGAGGGTACGGTCGAGCGGCTCGAGTATGACCCGAACCGTACGGCGTTCATCGCGCTGATCAGCTACGCCGACGGCGAGCAGGCCTACATCATCGCGCCGCAGCGCCTGAATGTTGGCGATAAGATCATCGCCGGCAAGAAGACTGACGTGAAGCCGGGCAACGCCATGGAGTTGGGCCAGGTCCCGGTCGGCACCATCGTCCACAATGTGGAGATGAAGCCGATGAAGGGTGGCCAGATCGCCCGTTCGGCCGGCACCTATGTGCAGGTCGTTGGTCGTGACCGCGGCCTGGTGATCGTTCGCCTGAACTCGGGCGAGCAGCGTTACCTGCGCAGCGATTGCATGGCGACGGTTGGTGCGGTGTCGAACCCCGACAACCAGAACCAGAACTTCGGCAAGGCTGGTCGCAGCCGCTGGATGGGCAAGCGTCCGCTTACCCGTGGCGTTGCGAAGAACCCGGTCGATCACCCGCACGGCGGCGGTGAAGGCCGCACCTCGGGCGGCCGTCACCCGGTCACGCCGTGGGGCAAGCCGACGAAGGGTGCGCGCACCCGCCACAACAAGGCGACGGACAAGATGATCATCCGTAGCCGCCACGCGAGGAAGAAGTAATGGCTCGCTCCGTCTGGAAGGGTCCGTTCGTGGACCTTCATCTGCTGAAGAAGGCAGAGGTGGCGCAGGATCAGGGCACCCGTGCAGGTCCGATCAAGACCTGGTCGCGTCGTTCGACGATCCTCCCGCAGTTCGTCGGTCTGACGTTCAACGTCTACAATGGCCGCAAGTTCGTGCCGGTGTCGGTGAACGAAGAGATGGTCGGCATGAAGCTGGGTGAGTTTGCGCCGACGCGCTACTTCCCGGGTCACGCCGCTGACAAGAAGGGCAAGCGCTGATGAGCAAGCCTCAGTCCCCCCGCAAGGTCGGCGAGAAGGAAGCCCTCTCGGTCGGCACGCAGATCCGTGGTTCGGCGCAGAAGCTGAACCTCGTCGCGGGTCTGATCCGCGGCAAGAAGGCCGGCGACGCGATGAACATCCTGGCCTTCTCGAAGAAGGGCATGGCGGTCGACGCGCGCAAGGTGCTCGCCTCCGCGATCGCCAACGCCGAGAACAACCACAACCTCGACGTCGACGCGCTCGTCGTCGCCGAGGCGTCGGTCGGCAAGTCGATCACCATGAAGCGGTTCGCGACGCGCGGCCGCGGCAAGTCCACCCGCATCCTGAAGCCGTTCTCGCGGCTGCGGATCGTCGTGCGCGAGCAGGAAGAAGCCTAATGGGTCATAAGAGCAACCCGATCGGTCTGCGCCTGCAGATCAACCGCACCTGGGACAGCCGCTGGTACGCCGACGGCGCTGACTATGGTCGCTTGCTGCTGGAGGATCTGAAGATCCGTCAGTACATCCTGAAGACGCTGCCGCAGGCGGCGATCTCCAAGGTGGTGATTGAGCGTCCGGCCAAGCTGTGCCGCATCTCCATCTTCGCTGCGCGCCCCGGCGTGATCATTGGCAAGAAGGGCTCGGACATCGAGAAGCTGCGCAAGACGCTCGGCGCGATGACCAGCTCCGACGTTTCGCTGAACATTGTCGAGATCCGCAAGCCGGAAGTCGACGCGAAGCTCGTCGCCCAGGGCATTGCTGATCAGCTCGAGCGCCGTATCGCCTTCCGCCGCGCCATGAAGCGCGCGGTGCAGTCGGCAATGCGCCTGGGTGCCGACGGCATCCGCGTTGCGTGCGGCGGTCGCCTTGGCGGCGCCGAGATCGCGCGTTCGGAGAGCTATCGCGAAGGCCGCGTTCCGCTCCACACGCTGCGTGCGAACATGGACTATGCCGAGGCGCAGGCCCACACCGCTTATGGTGTGTGCGGCGTCAAGGTCTGGATCTTCAAGGGTGAGATCCTGGGCCATGATCCGACGGCGACCGATCGCCTGATGATGGAGGCCCAGACCTCCGGCGTGCGCCCTGCGCGCGATGACCGCCGCTAAGGAGTAGAAGAAGTGCTGCAACCAAGGCGCACCAAGTTCCGCAAGGCGTTCAAGGGCCGCATCAGCGGCGACGCCAAGGGCGGTACCGCGCTCAACTTCGGGTCCTACGGCCTGAAGGCGATGGAGCCGGAGCGCATCACCGCGCGTCAGATCGAGGCGGCTCGCCGTGCGATCACGCGTCACATCAAGCGCCAGGGCCGTCTCTGGATCCGCGTGTTCCCGGACGTGCCCGTGTCGGGCAAGCCGGCCGAAGTCCGCATGGGCTCGGGTAAGGGCTCGCCGGAGTTCTGGGCGGCTCGCGTCAAGCCGGGCCGTATCCTGTTCGAGCTGGACGGCGTTCCCGGGCCGCTCGCTGCCGAGGCGTTCGAGCGCGCGGCAATGAAGCTGCCGATCAAGACCAAGGTCGTGGCGCGCCTCGGCGACACGTCGCACCTCGGAGGCGAGTAAGATGGCGAAGACTGACTACAACGGCCAGAGCGACGACCAGCTCGTCGAGGCGTTGGGCAACCTGAAGCGGGAGCAGTTCAACCTGCGCTTCCAGGCCGCGACCAACCAGCTCGAGAAGCCGAGCCGCGTGCGCGAGGTCCGCAAGGACATCGCCCGCATCAAGACCCTGCAGGCGCAGCGCACCGCTGCCGCCGGCAAGTAAGAGGACCACAGCCATGCCGAAGCGCGTGCTGACCGGGCTGATCGTCTCCGACAAGGGCGACAAGACGGTGGTCGTGAACGTTGAGCGCAAGGTGAAGCACCCGCTCTACGGCAAGATCATCCGCCGTTCGAAGAAGTATCACGCCCATGACGAGGCGAACGAGTACAAGCAGGGCGAGACCGTGCGGATCGAAGAAACCGCGCCGATCTCCAAGCTGAAGACCTGGAAGGTTGTCGATCGGGTGAACACCCACGCGACGCCTGAGCGGGTCGAGATCGACGAGCCGGCCTCGGCGTAAGCCGCAGGTCCGGGTCGAAGACCAGGGCGCTCTTGTCAGTATCGGCCAGGGTCCGGATTGTCCGGAGACCAGTCGAGGGGCGGGGGCGATCGAGAGCAGGCAAGGATGGGGCCCCACGGGGCATTGCCTTTTGTCTGTGGAGCGGCTAACGGGCCGCTCCCCCTGGACGCGATTGTCGCGCCCAGGGTCATTTTTTTAAGGCGGGGTTGGGTCGGTATCCACCCCATAGCGAGAAGGAAGCGGATCGATGATCCAGATGCAGTCCAATCTCGACGTCGCTGACAACAGCGGCGCGAAGCGGGTGCAGTGCATCAAGGTGCTTGGTGGTTCCAAGCGCCGCACGGCCAGCGTCGGCGACATCATTGTCGTGTCGATCAAGGAAGCGCAGCCGCGGGGCAAGGTGAAGAAGGGTGACGTGCATCGCGCCGTCATCGTGCGCACCGCCAAGGACATTCACCGTGCGGACGGCTCGACCATCCGTTTCGACGGCAACGCCGCCGTGCTGGTCAACAAGAACGAGGAGCCGATCGGCACCCGTATCTTTGGCCCGGTGGTGCGTGAACTTCGTGGCAAGAAGCACATGAAGATCATCTCGCTGGCTCCGGAGGTGCTGTAATGGCTGCCGCAAAGATCAAGAAGGGTGACCAGGTCATCGTTCTGTCCGGCAAGGACAAGGGCAAGACGGGTACCGTGACTGCTGCCATGCCGAAGGACGGCAAGGTCGTTGTGGCCGGCGTGAACGTGGCGACCCGCCACACGAAGCCGTCGCAGATGAACCCGCAGGGCGGCCTGAACCGCTTTGAAGCGCCGCTGCACGTTTCGAAGGTCGCGCACGTGACCGCCGATGGCAAGCCGACGCGCGTCCGTTTCGAAATGCAGGACGGCAAGAAGGTCCGTGTTGCGGTCAAGACCGGGGAGAAGATCGATGGCTGATGGCTACACGCCCCGCCTGCGCAAGCTGTATGACGAGACCATCGTAAAGGCGATGATCGAGAAGTTCGGCTACAAGAACGCGCTCGAAATCCCGCGGATCGAGAAGATCGTGCTCAACATGGGCGTCGGTGAGGCGACCCAGGACAAGAAGCGTGTCGAGCAGGCCGCTTCCGAGATGGAGCTGATCGCGGGCCAGAAGCCGGTGATCACCAAGGCGAAGAAGTCGATCGCGCAGTTCAAGCTGCGTGAAGGCATGCCGATCGGCGTGAAGGTCACGCTGCGTCGCGAGCGCATGTACGAATTCCTCGATCGCTTCATCACCATCGCGCTTCCGCGTGTTCGCGACTTCCGCGGCCTGAACCCGAAGAGCTTCGATGGACGCGGCAACTATGCCTGCGGCCTGAAGGAGCAGATCGTGTTCCCGGAAATCAACTATGACCGCATCGACAAGGTGCGCGGCATGGACGTGATCGTCACCACGACCGCCAAGACCGACGACGAGGCGCGCGAGCTGCTTCGCCTGTTCGGCTTCCCGTTCCCGCGGGATGAGGCGGCTGAAGAGAAGAAGGCGGCGTGAGCCCCTTGGCAACGAACTGAACGAGAGAGCTTAAGTCCATGGCGAAACTGAGTTCCGTGAACAAGAACGAGCGTCGCAAGAAGCTCGTGAAGCAATACGCCCCGAAGTGGGCGAAGCTGAAGGCAACGGCGAACGACAAGTCGCTCGACGAGACCGAGCGTCTCATCGCGCGTCTCAAGATGGCCGAACTTCCGCGCAATTCGAACCCGACCCGCGTCCGCAATCGCTGCGAGATCACCGGCCGGCCGCGCGCTTACTATCGCAAGTTCCGTCTTGCCCGCGTGATGCTGCGCGATCTGGCCAATAAGGGCCTGATCCCCGGTCTGACGAAGTCGAGCTGGTAAGGACACCAAGATGGCAGTGACCGATCCCCTGGGTGACCTGCTCACCCGCATCCGCAACGGCCAGCGCGCACGCAAGGACAGCGTCGTGTCGCCGGCGTCGAAGCTGCGGACCCGCGTGCTCGACGTGCTTCAGCGCGAAGGCTACATCCGTGGCTATAGCGAGGAAGATCTGGGCCCCGTGAAGGGCGTCCGCATCGAGCTCAAGTATTTCGAGGGCCAGCCGGCGATCAAGCATGTCGCCCGCGTCTCGAAGCCTGGTCGTCGTATCTACAGCGGCTCGCAGAGCCTGCCGCGCGTGATGAACGGCCTTGGCATCACGATCGTCTCGACGCCGCGTGGCGTGCTCTCGGATGCCGAGGCGCGTGAGCAGAACGTCGGTGGCGAAGTGCTGGCGGAGGTGTTCTGATGAGCCGCATCGGTAAGAAGGCGGTCCCCGTTCCGGCTGGCGTCACTGCCACCGTCACGGGTAACCAGCTGTCGGTGAAGGGGCCCAAGGGCACCCTCTCGCTGACAATGTCGGACCTGATCACGTACGACATCCAGTCGGACGGCATTTCGGTGCAGCCGGCGAATGACTCCAAGCAGGCTCGCGCCTTCTGGGGCATGCAGCGGACCATGGTGCAGAACCTCGTCACGGGCGTGACCGAGGGCTTCACCAAGAAGCTCCTGATCACTGGCGTCGGCTACCGCGCTGCGGCGCAGGGCAAGAAGCTGAAGCTGCAGCTCGGCTACAGCCATGATGTCGACATCGACGTGCCGGAAGGCATTGAGGTGAAGACCCCGGATCAGACCACGGTCGAGATTTCGGGCGCCGACAAGCAGAAGGTTGGCCAGCTGGCCGCCGAGATCCGCCGCTGGCGCAAGCCTGAGCCGTACAAGGGCAAGGGCATCAAGTACGACGGCGAGTTCATCTTCCGTAAGGAAGGAAAGAAGAAGTGACCAAGGGCCTTTCGCTTTTCGAGAAGCGGCGTCGCCGCAACCGTACGGCGCTTCGTGCGCGCAGCGGTGGCCGTCCGCGCCTGTCCGTGCATCGTTCGGGCAAGCACATCTATGCCCAGGTAATCGACGACGCGCAGGGCCGCACGGTCGCTGCTGCCTCGACGCTCCAGGGCCACGAGGGTGCAACGTCGAACGTCGATGCTGCGAGCGCCGTTGGCAAGCGCATTGCCGAGGCGGCGAAGGCTGCCGGCGTCACGCAGGTCGTGTTCGATCGCGGCGGCTTCCTCTTTCACGGCCGAGTGAAGGCGCTGGCGGAAGCCGCGCGCGAAGCCGGACTGGAGTTCTAAGACATGGCTGACGAGAACAACACCGAGGTGCAGGCCGCAGCGCCTGAGGCGAATGCCGGAGCCGGTGAGGCTCCCCGCGGTCGCGGCGGTCGTGGCCGTGGCGGCGATCGTGGTGGTCGCGGCGGGCGTGATGGCGGCCGCGGCCGTCGTGACGATCGCAATCGCGACGAAGGTGGTGAGGAGCTGATCGAGAAGCTCGTTCACATCAACCGCGTGTCGAAGACGGTGAAGGGCGGTAAGCGCTTCGGCTTCGCTGCACTGGTCGTCGTTGGTGACGGCAAGGGCCGCGTCGGCTTCGGCCACGGTAAGGCTCGCGAAGTGCCGGAAGCGATTTCCAAGGCCACCGCGGCTGCCAAGAAGGCGATGGTTCGTGTGCCGCTCAAGGAAGGCCGCACGCTGCACCACGACGGAAACGGTCACTTCGGCGCAGGCCGCGTCACCGTTCGTTCGGCGCCGCAGGGCACCGGCATCATCGCTGGTGGTCCGATGCGCGCGATCTTCGAGTCGCTCGGCGTCGCTGACGTGGTGACGAAGTCGGTGGGCACATCGAACCCGTACAACATGATCCGCGCCACCTTTGAGGCGCTGAACAGCCAGACTTCGCCGAAGTCGGTTGCGCAGCGGCGCGGGAAGAAGATCGCCGACCTGCTCGGCCGCGGACATGGCGCTGATGCGCAGACCGCCGCTGCCGAAGCTGCGGCCGTCACGGAGTAAGCGGACATGGCAACCATCAAGGTCAAGCAGATCGGCTCGCCGATCCGCCGCACTAAGGACCAGCGCGCGACGCTGGTCGGCTTGGGCCTCAACAAGATGCACCGTGTCTCGGAGCTCGAGGATTCCCCCGAGGTCCGCGGCATGATCCGCAAGGTGCAGCACATGGTCGAGGTCCAGGACTGATTGTCCTCACCTGACTAGTGACAAATTGCGGAAGGGGGGCTATCGGCCCCCCTTCCTTTATTCAGCGCGAAAACAGCGAAAGCGAGTGCATACATGAAACTGAACGAACTGCGGGACAACGAAGGCGCCCGCCATCGTAAGATCCGCGTTGGTCGCGGTATCGGCTCGGGCAAGGGCAAGACCGGCGGTCGCGGCCAGAAGGGCCAGAAGAGCCGTGAGGGCGTGTCCATCGCGGGTTTTGAGGGCGGTCAGATGCCGCTCCACATGCGTCTGCCGAAGCGTGGCTTCAACAACATCTTCGCTAAGGACTATGCCGAGGTGAACCTCGTCGCGATCCAGAAGGCAGTTGATGCAGGCAAGCTGACCGCGACGGATGTCGATCACGTCGCTCTCAAGGCTGCTGGCCTGGCACGTGGCGGTAAGGACGGCGTGCGCGTGCTCGGTAAGGGCGAGCTGACCGCCAAGCTGAACTTCACCGTGGCTGGCGTGTCGGCCAGCGCACGTGAGGCGATCGAGAAGGCTGGTGGCTCGGTTTCGGTGATCGAGGTCGTTCCTGCTGCCGAGAAGGCCGCTGCTAAGAAGGGCAAGACGCGCGAGGCGCGGCTCGCCAAGAAGGCCGCAGCCAGCAAGTAAGGGCCGGTGCCTCCGGTGATCCGGGGGCACTCGCCAGCCGCTCGCGGTCCGGCTTCGGCCCTCGCCGGAGCGGAAAATGTTCGGTGGGTTAGACAAGCCTCCGAGCGCGACTATATGAGCGGCGGGGCGGGGGCATCAGCACCTTCTCCGCCGTTTCTGATTTAGACCAAGGCCAAAGGCTATTATGGCATCCGCAGCCGACCAGATGGCGCAAAACATCAGCCTCGCGAAGTTCGCGCAGGCCACCGATCTCAAAAAGAGGCTTTGGTTCACGATCGGTGCGCTGATCGTATTCCGTCTGCTCAGCTATGTTCCGCTGCCGGGCATTGACCCGACTGGTCTTGCTGCGCTCGCGCAGCAGACCAAGGGCGGTGTGCTCGATTTCTTCAACACCTTCTCCGGCGGTGCGCTGGAGCGTGCGTCGCTGATCGCGCTGGGCGTGATGCCGTACATCACGGCTTCGATCGTCGTGCAGCTCGCCACTTCGCTGTCGCCGCAGCTTGCCGCGATCAAGAAGGAAGGCGAGAGCGGGCGCAAGAAGCTTAATCAGTATACGCGCTATGGCACGGTGCTGCTCACAGCGATCCAGGGCTATGTGATCGCGACCGGCCTTGAAGCTGGCGGCGCGGTGGTCGAGCCGGGCATGCTGTTCCGCGTCGCGGCCGTGATCTCGCTGATCGGCGGTACGATGTTCCTGATGTGGATCGGTGAGCAGATCACCAGCCGCGGGATTGGCAACGGTATCTCGCTGATCATCATGGCTGGCATCGTCGCGCACCTGCCGACCACACTCGTCAACCTTCTTGAAGGTGGCCGTACCGGCTCGATGAGCCCGGCGGTCGTGATCGCGATCATCCTGGCGGTGGTCGGTCTCGTGCTGTTCATCTGCTTCATGGAGCGCGCTCAGCGCCGCATCCTGATCCAGTATCCGAAGCGTCAAACGGCGCGTGGCGTGCAGGCGGACCGCAGCCACCTGCCGCTGAAGATCAACACCGCGGGTGTTATTCCGCCGATCTTCGCATCGTCGCTTCTGCTGCTGCCGCTGACGATCACGCAGTTCGCTGGCAATCGTGTGTCGGGTGAAAGCTGGTGGGGCGATTTGATCATTTCGCTGAATCAGTACCTGCAGCACGGCAGCCCGATCTACATGCTGCTTTATGGCGCCGGCATCATCTTCTTCTCGTTCTTCTACACGGCGGTTGTCTTCAACCCGGAGGAGACCGCCGAGAATCTGAAGCGTTATGGTGGCTTCATCCCGGGGATTCGTCCGGGCAAGAATACCGAGCAGTATTTCGACTACGTTCTGACCAGGATCACGGTGATCGGCGCAGCCTATCTCGCGGTGATCTGTCTGCTGCCGGAATATCTGGTGTCGGCGCTTTCGATCCCGTTCTATCTGGGCGGTACGAGCCTGCTGATCGTCGTCAACGTCACCATGGATACGGTGACGCAGATCCAGTCGCATCTGTTGGCGCACCAATACGGCGATCTGATCAAGAAGGCGAAGCTGAAGGGTGGCCGGCTGCGCTGAGGCGGCTAGCGATACACACAGGGGAGGCGTTTTCGCGTGAACATCATTCTTCTGGGGCCGCCGGGTGCCGGCAAGGGCACGCAGTCCGAACGGCTGGTCGCCGAACGTGGCATGGTTCAGTTGTCCACCGGTGACATGCTGCGGGCCGCTGTGAAGGCCGAATCGCCGGTCGGGCTTCAGGCGAAGGCAGTGATGGATGCGGGGGAACTCGTTTCTGACGCGATCGTGTCGGCTTTGATCGGGGAGAACCTTGATCGACTCGTGGATGGCCAGGGCGCCATCTTTGACGGCTATCCTCGAACCGCCGCGCAGGCGGAGGCGCTTGATCTGCTCTTGGAGGAGCGGTCTCGTGCGCTGGATCATGTGATCGAGTTGGCTGTCGACGAAGACGCGCTGGTTGAGCGGATCGTCGGACGGTTTACCTGCGCGAACTGCGGGGCGGGCTATCACGACCGCTTCAAGCAGCCCAAGATCGCGGACACTTGCGACGTTTGCGGTGCGCATGAGTTCAAGCGCCGGCCCGATGACAATGAAGAAACGGTTCGGACTCGGATGGCGGAATATCGCGCGAAGACGGCTCCGATCCTGCCGATCTATGAGGCGCGGGGCCTGGTCCATCGTGTCGATGGCATGGCGGATATCGCCGAAGTGACCCGCTCGATCGAGGCGATCCTAGACGGGCGTTGAAGGGGGCGGGCCGAGGAGCGTTACGTTCCTCGGGCGCCGCTTAGGGCTGTCGTTATCGACGTCCGACGAACACGAGTTAAGGTCATCAACAAGGATGGTCGCTGCCCGTGCTAGGTAGCGCGATGTCGGTCGTGTTGACATGATCAAGGGCGAGGGGTAAGGGCATCCCCTTCGACCAATCCGGTTACCGGCAGCGCGCGCCGCGCTTGCCGCTTTCCTGCGTGGTGGAAGTCATGCGAGGAGATGGGGTGCGTGAACCATGCCGCACTCCGTGGAGCACGAGGAGAAAAGTTTCATGGCACGTATCGCGGGTGTCAACATCCCGACCAACAAGCGCGTCCTGATCGCGCTGCAGTACATTCACGGCATCGGTCCGGCCAAGGCCAAGGAACTGACCGAAAAGCTTGAGATCGCACCGGAGCGCCGCGTGCAGGATCTGACGGACCAGGAGGTTCTGCAGATCCGTGAAGCTATCGACGCTGGCTACACCGTGGAAGGCGACCTGCGTCGCGAAACCGCGATGAACATCAAGCGCCTGATGGACCTCGCTTGCTATCGTGGTCTGCGTCACCGCAAGGGCCTGCCTGTTCGCGGCCAGCGCACGCATACCAACGCTCGCACCCGCAAGGGCAAGGCGAAGCCGATCGCGGGCAAGAAGAAGTAAGGAAGCAGTCCAGGGGACTGTTTCGTCTTCTTCTCCGCGGGCGGCAGGTTTGAGGCAGAGCGCCTCCCGACCGCCGTATTGCAAGATAGGGTCAGGATTACCAAATGGCACAGGCACCGCAGCGTATTCGCCGTCGCGAGCGCAAGAACATCACCGCCGGCGTGGCGCACGTCAACGCCAGCTTCAACAACACCATGATCACCATCACCGACGCGCAGGGCAACGCCATCAGCTGGTCGTCCGCTGGCATGATGGGCTTCAAGGGTTCGCGTAAGTCGACTCCTTATGCTGCTCAGGTTGCTGCAGAAGACGCTGGCAAGAAGGCCGCTGAGCATGGCGTGCGTACCCTTGAGGTTGAGGTGAAGGGTCCGGGTTCCGGCCGTGAGTCGGCGCTTCGCGCGCTGCAGGCGGTTGGCTTTCAGATCACGTCCATTCGAGACGTGACCTCGATCCCGCACAATGGTGTGCGTCCGTCGAAGCGCCGCCGCGTCTGATGACTTCTGGCCCCCGGCTGACGAGTCGGGGTGCCCTTTTACACTCGGCCGGACGCGCCCCTGTCCGGCCCAACATCAGGGGACACAAGCCTTGTCCGTCAACGCAAAGAACTGGCAGGAACTCAAGAAGCCCAACGCGCTCGAAAAGAAGGGCGGCGATGGCAAGCGCAAGGCGACCTTCGTTGCCGAGCCGCTGGAGCGTGGCTTCGGCCTGACGCTTGGCAACGCGCTGCGGCGCGTGCTGCTGTCGAGCCTCCAGGGCGCGGCGGTCACCTCGATCAAGATCGAGAACGTGCTCCACGAATTCTCTAGCTTGGCCGGGGTTCGCGAGGACGTTACCGATATCGTCCTCAACGTGAAGCAGATCGCGCTGAAGATGCAAGGCGAGGGTCCGAAGCGTCTGCAGCTGTCGGCGACTGGTCCGGCAGAGGTGAAGGCCGGCGATATCGCCGTGTCTGGCGATATCGAGGTGATGAACCCGGATCTGGTCATCTGCCACCTCGACGACGGCGCCACGTTCAACATGGAGCTGACCGCCGACACCGGTAAGGGCTATGTTCCGGCAACGGTGAACCGTCCGGCGGATGCGCCGATCGGCCTTATTCCGGTCGATGCGCTGTACTCGCCGGTCCGCCAGGTTAGCTACAAGGTCGATCCGACCCGCGTTGGTCAGGATCTTGACTATGACAAGCTCACGCTGACGGTTGAGACGGACGGCACGGTCACGCCGGAAGACGCGCTTGGCTATGCCGGTCGGATTCTTCAGGACCAGCTTTCGCTCTTCGTTCACTTCGACGATTCTGCGGTCACCCGTGCGGCGCCTGTGGGCGTTGCTGCTCCTGCCGCCGGGGCGGAGCCCGCCAGCGACACGCAGCAGATCAACCGTTATCTGCTCAAGAAGGTCGACGAGCTCGAACTGTCGGTTCGTTCGGCCAACTGCCTCAAGAATGACAATATCATCTACATCGGTGATCTCGTCGGCAAGACCGAGGCAGAAATGCTTCGCACCCCGAACTTCGGTCGCAAGTCCTTGAACGAGATCAAGGAAGTGCTGTCGTCGATGGGCCTGCGTCTGGGCATGGAAATCCCGGGCTGGCCGCCTGAGAACATCGAAGAGATGGCCAAGAAGCTCGAGCAGGAGATCATGGGCTGATCCTGCACCGGCGCAGCGTGGTTGCGCCGGAGACAGGACCGACCCGGTCGGCGGGTCGGCAAAGCCGATCCTGACCGACGGTGTGGCAGGGTCACGCCGCTCCGGCCAGAAAGTTACCGGGGCCCCGGCAGAACGCCGGGGCGACGTACACCGGGTGGCCCCCGTCCCACCTGTCCCGGGGTTCCGTGAAACGGCCCCCTGACGAACGAGAGAAGGAAATACCATGCGTCATCGTGTAGGTGGTCGTAAGCTGCAGCGTACCTCGGCACATCGCGCCGCGCTGTTCCGCAACATGTCGGCCGCGCTGATCAAGCACGAGCAGATCACCACGACCCTCGCCAAGGCGAAGGAACTGCGCCCGTACATCGAGAAGTTGATCACGCTGGGCAAGAAGGGCGGCCTGTCGAACCGCCGTCTCGCGCACGCTCGTCTTCTTGACGATGCGCAGCTGGTGAAGCTGTTCGACGTGTTGGCTCCGCGCTACGCCGATCGCAACGGTGGTTACACCCGAGTGATCAAGGCCGGCATCCGGGCCTCTGACGCGTCGCCGATGGCGATCATCGAGTTCGTCGATCGTGACGTGTCGGCCAAGGGTCAGGACTCTGGCCCGGTGCTGAACGACGAGGAGTTCGACGAAGCGGCCTGAGCTTCGCATAAGCGGATAATGAAGGGCCGTTCCGGAATCGGAACGGCCCTTTTTCTTTGTCCGGCGGTCGGCCCGCCCAGCGTAGGCGAGGCGGCGCACACGGCCTCTTCCGTCATTCGTCCCGCGCGGCTACAGGCCCGCCATGGAACACCCCGACAGCATCCTCATCATCGATTTCGGCAGCCAGGTCACGCAGCTCATTGCGCGCCGCGTCCGGGAGGCCGGTGTGTACAGCGAGATTGCGCCGTTTCAGTCAGCCGAAGATGCATTTCAGCGGATGAAGCCAAAAGGGGTCATTCTGTCCGGTGGTCCGGCCTCGGTGGTTGACGAGGGCAGTCCACGGGCGCCGCAGGCAGTGTTCGACAGCGGGGTGCCGCTGCTTGGCATCTGCTACGGGCAGCAGGTGATGAACACGCAGCTCGGCGGGCGTGTCGAAAAGGGATATTCCGGCGAGTTCGGGGAGGCGTTCGTTCAGGTCGACTCCGCTTGTGGGCTGTTCGATGGCCTCTGGCAGGAGGGTGATCGCCATCAGGTGTGGATGAGCCACGGAGACCATGTGGCGGAGCTTGCACCTGGGTTTGCACCAGTGGCGTCATCTTCGGGCGCGCCGTTCGCCATCACTGCGGACGAGACCCGCCGCTACTATGGCATGCAGTTTCACCCGGAGGTCGTTCATACGCCGGACGGTGGCAAACTGATCAAGAACTTCGCCCGGCACGTGTGCGGCCTCACCGGCGATTGGACCATGGCCGAGTTCCGCGAGACCAAAATCGCAGAGATCAGGGCCCAGGTTGGCGACAAACGCGTCATCTGCGGTCTGTCCGGCGGCGTAGACTCTGCCGTTGCCGCGGTGCTTATCCATGAAGCCATCGGCGATCAGCTCACCTGCGTCTTCGTCGACCACGGCCTGATGCGGAGCGGCGAGGCCGAGCAGGTCGTCAGCCTGTTCCGCGGACATTACAATATCCCGCTGGTCCACGTGAATGCGGAGACGTTGTTCCTGAGCGGTCTGGCCGGCGTGACGGATCCGGAAGCGAAGCGGAAGTTCATCGGCAAGACGTTCATCGAGGTGTTCGAGGACGAAGCACGGAAGATTGGCGGTGCCGAGTTCCTCGCTCAAGGAACGCTGTACCCGGACGTGATCGAGAGCGTGAGCTTCACTGGGGGCCCGTCGGTGACGATCAAGAGCCACCACAATGTCGGGGGCCTGCCCGAGCGAATGAACATGAAGCTCGTCGAGCCACTCCGCGAGCTGTTCAAGGATGAGGTTCGCGAACTCGGCCGCGAGCTGGGACTGCCGGACATGTTCGTCGGGCGCCATCCTTTCCCGGGACCGGGTCTGGCGATCCGCATACCAGGCGAGGTGACGCGGGAGCGTTGCGATATCCTGCGCAAGGCTGACGCCATCTACCTGGAGGAGATCCGCAACGCTGGCCTGTACGATGCGATTTGGCAGGCGTTTGCCGTGCTTCTCCCAGTGCGATCCGTTGGGGTGATGGGGGATGGACGCACGTACGACAGCGTGCTGGCATTGCGCGCCGTTACTTCCACCGACGGGATGACTGCCCAGGCATTTGAGTTCCCTGGGGGCTTCCTGCCCCGAGTAGCCACTCGCATCGTGAATGAGGTGAAGGGCATCAACCGCGTCACCTATGACTATACGTCAAAGCCACCGGGCACGATCGAGTGGGAGTGATGTGTCTGACATCCAAGGTCGATTGAGCGACCCCGACTGAGTACGACCAGCTGGCACCAACAGGGAGTGCGCGCCCGGCGGGCGCTCCCCCGAGATTAATCGAAAACGGTGCTAATCCGCACATCCGCGCCAAAGTTGCGGCAAATACGTCGGCACGGCGCGACCTAGCCGCGGCATCGGCCGCTGCCCGCGTCAGGTGACGGGGGCGCACAGCATGCATGGCCGAGCGGCAGTTGGCGAGAACCGGCAGGAGTCGGCGCGCAAGGGCCAGCCGATCACCATCGGTCTTTTGTGGCACTCGCTGAACTCCGGCAATCTCGGCGTCGGGGCGCTCACTGTGGCCAATCTGACGATCGCTCGTCAGGTCGCCGAGGAGATCGGCCTTGAGCCTCGTTTCGTGGTCATGGGGGCACGAGACAGGCAACAGCCGGTCATCCCATTACCAGGCACTCGCCCGGTGCCGATCGATTGGCGAGCGCTGCGTCCGGGGGGCACGATCTGGCGGGCGATGGCGGAGGTGGACTGCGTGCTCGACATCGGAGCCGGCGACAGTTTTGCCGACATCTATGGTCCGCGCCGCTTCTCCTTCCTCGTTATCAGCAAGCTGCTTGCGCTCGCCCGGCACAAGCCGCTGATCTTTTCACCCCAGACGATCGGGCCATTCACCAGGCGCCCCTATATGGCCGTCGCCGCGTTCGTCATGGGACGCAGCCGGGCCTTGTTCGTACGCGACGAGCTCTCTCGCGATGTAGCACGACGGATGGCACCCTCGGCAGCGGTGACGCTCGCGGTAGATGTCGCGTTTGAGCTTCCGTTCGAGGATCGCTCGCATCTACGCGGGGGACCTCTCCTGCGGATCGGGGTGAACCCCTCCGGACTGCTGTTTGATGAGGCAGAACGGGGAAGCAACCGCTTCGGCCTCTCTTATGACTATGCCCGCTTTACTCGCGGACTGCTGACAAGGCTGTGCTTGAGGGAGGACATAGAGGTCCATCTGGTGCCGCATGCGACCAGCAATCGGGATCCGCGGGACGATGATGGCGCCTTGTGTGATCGCTTAGCCGCCGAGTTCCCCGGTGTGGTCCGGGTGCCAAACTTCGCCACGCCCTCCGATGCGAAGAGCTACATTTCGGGGCTCGACCTGCTCGTCGGCGCTCGGATGCATGCTTGTATTGCTGCCTTCTCCGCAGGGGTTCCTGTCGTTCCGGTTGCGTATAGTCGCAAGTTCGGCGGGCTCTTCGGTTTGCTGGATTACGAAACAATGGTGCCCGTCACCGGCATGAATGAGGAGCAAGCGACCAATCTGATCCTGCAAGCGCTGGCTAACCGAGCTGCATTGGCAGATCAGGAGGCAGCAGGAATGAGGCGGGTGCAGAGCCTGCTTGCCGGTTATCGCGACACCCTTCGTTCGACCTTTCTTGCCGTGAGCGCATCGGCATGATTGCGGCATCACCAACCGTTACGCGTGTCCTCGCTGCCGATCTGTGTACTGGGTGCGGACTATGCGCCGGAGTATCCTCTGGCACGATCGGGATGGCGACGGACGCGGCGGGCTTTGCACGACCCAGGCAGTTCTGCCCCGTCACGGAGGCCGCCGAGGCACGGATCGCCGGCTCCTGCCCCGGCAGTGTCATTGCGCCCTGGTCAAAGGAGGAGCGGCACCAACACCCTTTATGGGGACCCTGGCGACAGACGCTTACCGGCGCCGCGTCCGATCCCGAGGTCCGCTTCCATGGCGCTTCAGGCGGAGCTCTATCGGCGCTGCTAATCCATGCTCTTGAGCAAGGAACGGTTGACCGAGTGCTGCACATTGAGCCGGACCCGAAGCACCCAACGGGTAACCGAGTTCGATGGTCCTCCACTCGCGAAGAGGTGCTTGCCGGAGCCGGATCCCGCTACGCCTCGTCGTCTCCGCTGGCGGCGATCGAAGAGGCTCTCGCACAAGGCGGGCGCTTCGCCTTTGTCGGTAAGCCCTGCGATGTCTCTGCGCTTCGGCAACTCGGCCGATATGACACCCGCGTGGCAAAGCACGTGCCGTTGGTGCTTTCCTTCTTCTGCGGCGGGCTTCCGAGCAGTGCCGGGGCAGCCGATATTTTGCGCGCCATGGGGCTCGAGCAGGGCGACGTCGTCGAGTTTCGTTATCGCGGGCAGGGTTGGCCCGGCCTGACAGTCGCTCGCACGGCTGATGGCAGGTCTGGCGAGATGTCCTACGCCGAAAGCTGGGGCAGGCACCTCAGCCGGCAGGTGCAATTCCGCTGCAAGATCTGTCCAGACGCAGTGGGTGGGGTGGCGGATATCGCCTGCGCGGACGCCTGGTACGGCGACGCCGCGGGTTACCCAAGCTTTGAGGAAAAGGACGGGCGCAGTCTGATCATGAGTCGTACGGCGGCAGGCGAGGCATTCCTGCATTCTGCCCAAGCGGCCGCCGCAATCGAAACAGCGCCGCTGCCAATCGAAGAGATCGAGCGGATGCAGCCAGCTCAAGCGCAGCGCAAACGGATGATCGCGGCGCGCACCGCCGCCGTTCGTGCTTCGCTCCAGCCAGTACCGATCATGCGAGACCTGGAGGTCGGCGCCGCTGCGCGGCAGGGCGATCCATACGACATCACGCACAACTTTCTGGGAACCATGCGCCGCGTGCTGCTCCGGCGCTGGCGAAAGTGGCGCATCACTGCCGGCGGACGGGGACAGCCGGCATGAGGGCTCCGATCGTCTTGTTGCTGTCGGGCAGCGCAGCCCTGCTTCCGAGCGCGGCTTGGGGGCAGGTGGCGCAACCGCTCGGCCGAACATTCTCCGTACCTGCGCGATCGGTCACCCTGACAGTCTCAAACGACCTTCTCTACGATACCAATATCGCGCGGGGCGGCGATGCTGCAGCCCGGCTGCGCGGACTCGAGAACGAGGACCTGCGTGTCCTTCCCACCGCATCGCTGGACATGACCCTGCCGAGAGGGCGAGCGTCAATCACCACGCGCGGCAGCATCGGTTATGATTCCTATGCGCGAAACAGCCGCCTGAATCGCGAACGCATAACCTTGGGCGCTCAGGCGAAACTGCCGGTGGCTTTCTGCACTGTCGCCCCGAATGTTGCTTATGCGCGCCGCCAAAGCGACCTTATCGACCTGTCGGTCATCCCGGACGTGTCCGCCGGGTCGGCAGAAAATGTGCAAACGCTCAAGGAAGTCGGGGCGACACTCATATGCGGCCCCGACATCGGCATTCGCCCTAGCGCACACGTTCGCTACGCGGAGACCGCAAACAGCGCGCGACTGCGGCGAGGGCAGGACGTCGAGGAAGTCCGTTACGGCAGCGAGCTGAACTATGCCCAGCCATCGATCGGCATCGTCACGATCTTCGTGCAACGGCGTGATTTCTCCTATGACCAGCGGCGAAGACTTGCCGCGACGCAGGTGCCGACCTTCCGGATCACCAGTGCCGGTGTGCGTTTCGATCGCCGCCTGGGCGCGCCCCTTCAGCTGGTGGGCTCGATCAGCTATTCCGATCTGGGCTCGCCAGTAAGCCTCAGGGGTGCCGAGCGCTATGACGGCCTGAACTGGGATCTCTCGGCCACGCTTCGGCTTGGGGGCAGGGTCCTCCTGGCCGCTGAGACCGATCGAGCACTTGCCGTCTCACCCGGCTTCTCCTCCGATTTCGTTCGGCAGACCAACTATGTTGGCTCGTTTACCTATGCGTTGACCCCGTTGGTGCAGGTTGGTGCGGCGCTCTCGCGTGCGGAACGCAACTTTCGGCTGGTCGCGGCACCGACCGGATTATCGATCACCAGGGACCGGGTCGATGCCGCCACCCTGCGCCTCGACTATGCGCGTCGACAGGTGCGCATGAGCGTGCGCGGATCTTATCAGCGGCGCGCCAGCAACAACGATCTGTTCGACTATGAGGGCGCCCAAGCGACGCTAAGCGTCAGCTATATGTTCAAGCGCTGACAGGTTGGTGCGTGGCTCGCTGGTCAGCGCAGGCGGCGAGCGACCAATATAAGGAGGAGCCCCACTACGGCGACTCCGGCGCCGCGATCCGCCCAAACCCGCTGGTCCAGCATGAAGCTGGACGATGGCCAATTCACATAGCCAAGGCCCTGACCGACCCACAGCAGGCCGACCAGGGCAAGCACGGCGCCCAGCGCGAACAGCACCGGGCGCCAGCGCCGCATCTCAGCGCTCGTTCAGCGGCACGTACGAACGTGCAGTCGGCCCGGTGTAGAGCTGACGCGGACGACCGATCTTCTGATCCGGATCAGTGATCATCTCGTTCCACTGCGCGACCCAGCCGACGGTGCGGGCAAGGGCGAACAGCACGGTGAACATCGACGTCGGGAAGCCGATCGCGGACAGGATCACGCCCGAATAGAAGTCGACGTTCGGGAACAGCTTCTTCTCGATGAAGTAATCGTCGCTGAGCGCCAGCTCTTCCAGCCGCAGCGCGGTCTCGAACAGCGGGTCGTTGACGTTGAGTGCCTCGAACACCTCACGCACGGTCTTCTGCATCACCGTCGCGCGCGGATCGTAGTTCTTGTACACGCGGTGACCGAAGCCCATCAGGCGGAACGGATCGTTCTTGTCCTTCGCCCGGTTGATGAACTCTGGGATGCGATCCGGCGTGCCGATTTCCTGCAGCATGTTGAGCGCTGCCTCGTTGGCGCCGCCATGCGCCGGGCCCCACAGGCAGGCGATGCCGGCCGCGATGCACGCGAACGGATTGGCGCCCGACGAACCGGCGAGACGCACGGTCGAGGTCGACGCATTCTGCTCGTGATCGGCGTGGAGGATGAAGATCCGGTCCATCGCCTTTTCGACCGCCGGGTTCACCTCATAGGGCTCGGCCGGCACGCCGAAGGTCATCTTCAGGAAGTTGCCGGTGTAGCTCAGCGAATTGTCCGGATACTGGAACGGCTGCCCGACGCTGTACTTGTACGCCATCGCCGCGATTGTCGGCATCTTGGCGATCAGGCGATGCGACGCGATCATGCGCTGCTGCGGATCGTGGATGTCGGTCGAATCGTGGTAAAAAGCGGAAAGCGCGCCGACGACGCCGCACATGATCGCCATCGGATGCGCGTCGCGGCGGAACCCGCGATAGAAGGTCGCCAGCTGCTCGTGCAGCATGGTGTGGCGGGTGATGGTGTTCTCGAACTTGTTCAGCTCGTCGCCCTTGGGCAACTCGCCGTTCAGCAGGAGGTAGGCGACCTCCATGAAGCTCGACTTTTCGGCCAGCTCACCGATCGGATAGCCGCGATGGAGCAGAACGCCCTCGTCACCGTCGATGTACGTCAGCTTCGACTGGCACGATGCCGTGGAGGTGAAGCCGGGGTCATAGGTGAAGGCGCCCGTCTGGCCGTACAGCTTGCGGATGTCGACCACGTCGGGGCCGACCGTGCCGGACAGCACGGGATAGCCGAAGTTCTTATCCGCGAGGGACAGCTTGGCGTCAGTCATTCTTTTCGTCCTTCCCCTGGGCGGCCGTTTGATCCGCGGCATGATCGGCGATGCGGGCGAGACTTTCGTCCCGGCCTAACAGTGCGAGCACGTCGAAGATTCCGGGCGAGGTCCGGCGGCCGGTGAGTGCGGCACGGAGCGGCTGGGCCACCTGGCCGAGCTTCAAGCCCTGCGCTTCGGCAACCTGCCGCACCGCTTCTTCGAGCGCCTCCGTATCCCACTTGGCTACAGCGTCAAGCGCGGCATGAACCTTTGCAAGCGTGACCCGCGCGTCCCCGGCAAGAAGCGGCTCCGCATCGGCAGCGATGTCGAGCGGGCGAGTAACCAGAAGGAAGCGTGCGCCATCGGCCAGTTCGTTCAAATTGGCGGCACGTGGCTTCAGCGCAGGCATGGCCGCAACCATCAGCGGCCGCCGAGCATCACCTTGTGCGAGACCAAGCCGGTCCGACACGAGTTCGCCCAGCCGGGTGTCATCGGCGCTTCGGATATAGTGGCCGTTCAGGTTCTCGAGCTTTTTCAGATCAAAGCGCGACGGCGACTTGCCGACGCTGCTCAGGTCGAACCACTCGATCGCCTGTTCGCGGCTGATTATCTCGTTGTCGCCGTGGCCCCAGCCCAGCCGGAGAAGATAATTGTCGAGCGCTTCGGGCAGGATGCCGAGCTCATCGCGATACGCCTCAATGCCAACCGCGCCATGCCGCTTCGACAGCTTGGCACCGTCGCTGCCATGGATGAGGGGGATGTGGGCATAAACGGGCTCGGGCCATCCCATCGCCTTGATGATGGGCAACTGGCGAAACGCGTTGTTGAGGTGATCGTCGCCGCGGATGATATGGGTCACGCCCATGTCGTGGTCGTCGACCACAACCGCCAGCATATAGGTCGGCGTGCCGTCCGAGCGCAGCAGCACCAGATCGTCCAGTTCGGCGTTCTGCACGGTGACGGCGCCCTGAACCCGATCTTCGATCGTAGTTGCGCCCTCCGTCGGCGCCTTCAGGCGAACGACGAACGGAGCGTTCGCATCGTCATTGGTTCGGTCGCGCCAGGGTGAGCGAATGCGCAGCGGCTGCTTTTTCGCTTGAGCCTCTGCTCGCATCGTCTCGATTTGCTCGGACGTCATGTAGCAGCGATAGGCGGCACCAGCGGCAATCATGGCCTCGGCCACTTCCACGTGGCGTGCCGCGCGGCTAGATTGATAGACTTCCTCGCCGTCCCAATCGAGGCCGAGCCAGCGCATCCCGGACAGGATCGCCTCGATCGCCGGCTGGGTGGAGCGGGCGCGATCGGTATCTTCGATGCGCAGGAGAAAGCGGCCGCCGTAGTGGCGGGCGTACAGCAGGTTGAACAGGGCGGTACGGGCGCCGCCCAGATGAAGGAAGCCCGTCGGCGACGGGGCAAAGCGGGTTACGACAGCAGGCGTGCCGGTATCTGTGGTTGCGCTCAAGCGCGCTAGCTCCCAGGCTGGAAAACGATCATGGCGACAACTGCCGCGCAGCCCCCTAGCACGCACCTCTCGGCGCTTCAAACCGCACGGGCATGGCTGGAAAGCCGGCTGGATGCGGAACGGGATCAGTTACCCCTGTGGCTGCCGGTCATGCTGGGGGCGGGGATTTCAGCGTGGTTCGTTCTTCCGGACAGCATCGGTTGGCGAGGCGTGCTGCTGGCGGGGCTTGCTGTCATGCTGTTTGCTATTGCCCTGGGGCGTGGCGGGCGAACCGGCCGCGTGGTTGCCATCAGCGCGGCTGCCTTTTCGCTCGGCGTAGGGCTGATCTGGACCAAGGCTGATCGCGCCGCTGCGCCGGTGTTGCAGCGCCCCATCGTCGCTCACCTCACCGCCCGCGTGGAGAAGGTCGATCAGTTGCCCGCCCGCAGCTTGGTGCGGCTTCGTCTAACAGACCTTCAATGGACCGATCCTGCGCCCGCCAACCGGCCGATCCGAATCCGCGTGAATATTCTGGACCGTGACGTGCCGGCAGGGCTGGTACCGCACGCAACGGTGGCGTTGCGCGCGCGCTTGATGCCTCCTCCGCCACCTGCCGTGCCGGGAGCCTATGATTTCGCGCGTGTCGCCTGGTTTGACGGCATTGGCGCCACTGGGCGCGCGCTCGGACCTGTAAGGATCCTGTCAGGGGGTAGCTCGAATGAACCCGTGCGAACCCGATTGTCCCGGCACATCCAGGCGCGGCTGAGCGGCAGTGCCGGCGGCATCGCGGCTGCGCTGGCGACGGGCGACACCGGCGGTATCGACGAGGCCGATCAGGAGGCGATGCGGGCGTCCGGTTTGGCGCACCTTCTGTCCGTCAGTGGGCTCCACATCACCGCTGCGGTCGGTTTGACCATGCTGCTCGCCACGCGGTTGTTGGCCCTCAACCTGCGGCTGGCGCTCACTGGCCGGGTGCCGCTCCTGGCCGCCGCGCTCGGAGCGGCTGCTGCCCTCGGCTATACTTGGCTGACCGGCGGCGAGGTGCCCACAATCCGCAGCTGCATCGCTGCCCTGTTGGTGCTCGCGGCCATGGCGCTGGGGCGGGAAGCGCTCACCCTGCGTCTGGTTGCAACCGGTGCGCTGGTCGTCCTGCTGATGTGGCCGGAGGCGCTGGCAGGGGCCAGCTTTCAGCTCTCCTTTGCCGCGGTCACCGCCATCATTGCCTTGGCGGAGCATCACCGAGTCCGCGAATGGTTCGGGCCGCGGGACGAGGGGTGGCCCAGGCGGCTCCTGCGCGGCGGCGGCTCGCTTCTTCTCACCGGTGTGGCGGTCGAGGTGGCGCTGATGCCGATCGCCATATTCCATTTCCACAAGGCCGGGGTTTACGGCGCGCTGGCTAACATCGTGGCGATCCCGCTGACGACGTTCGTCATCATGCCGCTGGAGGCGCTTGCCCTGCTGGTCGACGCGGTTTCACTCGGTGCGCCGATCTGGTGGCTGACGGGGCAGGCGCTCGCCGTCCTGCTCTGGATCGCCCATGTCACGGCAGCCGCGCCCGGTGCGACAACGGCGATACCGGTCATGCCGGGCGTCGCTTTTGGTCTCATCGTTGCGGGCGGCCTCTGGCTCGCCCTGTGGCGCACCAGCTGGCGGCCGTTCGGTCTCCTTCCGATTGCGGTCGGAACGGTGTGGACCTTGCTCACTCCGCCACCGGATGTGCTCGTCACCGGCGATGGCAGGCACGTGGCTTTACGCATGACGGACGGACAGACCGCGCTGTTGCGGGAACGGGCCGGTGACTATGCGCGCGATATGCTCGCCGAAGCGGGAGGCGCGGAGGAAGAGCTGGTGCCGCTGTCCGAACAAGCGCACGCCAGCTGCACCCGGGATCTGTGCCGTGCCACCTTGTCCAATGGCGATCGGTCATGGCGCGTCCTGGCGACCCGAAGCGCTTATCTGGTGCCGATTGCCGACATGATCGCCGCTTGTCGTGCAGCGGATATCGTTGTCAGCGATCGCCGCCTTCCCCGCGGATGCAACCCGCGCTGGCTGCGGCTCGATCGCCCAGCGCTGGAGAGCACAGGCGGTATCGCAATCACGCTTGCGACGGGAAATGTCCGTACGGTTCACCGTCCCGGCGACGCCCACCCGTGGGTGTCGGCCACGTCAACCGCACGTTCTGAACAGCCCTGAAAGCTGCCATCTCCACGCGACATTTCAAGGTGATTAGCATCACGCCGGATCAGTTCAGCGCCGAGTATCCGGTTGCGTCTACCCGCTGGCGCCAGCCACGCAGCTGCTCTTTAACGGAGCATCGCCGGAGAGGCCGAACGGGTCAGGCGTAGCGGCGCAGGATCCCGGCGAGCTTGCCTTGTACCCGCACCTGAGCCGGAGCATAACGCTGCGGATCATAAGCACGGTTGGCGGGATCGAGACGGATCATCGCGCCTTCACGACGGAAATACTTCAAGGTCGCCTCGCTATCCTCGATCAAGGCAACGACGATCTCGCCGTCGCGCGCCACGTCCTGCTTGCGGATAAGCGCAAAGTCGCCGTCCAGAATGCCGGCCTCGACCATGGAATCGCCCGCAACCTCTAGGGCGAAATGCTCCCCTGAGCCCAGCAGGGCGGCCGGCACTGGCAGCGTGCTTGCCCCTTCGATGGCCTCAATCGGCACACCCGCGGCAATCCGGCCATGCAGCGGCACTTCCACCACATCATTGGCAGGTTCCGGCACGATGCGGCGCGTGGAGGCGGGCGTCGGCGATTGCTTCACCTCCGCCCGTTCTGGCATCTTGAGCACTTCAAGCGCACGCGCACGGTTCGGCAGGCGTCTAAGGAAGCCACGCTCCTCCAGCGCCGAGATCAGACGATGCACGCCGGACTTCGACTTGAGATCCAGCGCTTCCTTCATTTCCTCGAACGAAGGGGACACGCCGGTCTCAGCCAACCGGTCGTTGATGAAACAGATCAGCTCGTGCTGCTTCCTGGTAAGCACCGCATCGCCTCCGTCGCGAACAGACGAAGAACCTTTAAGGAACGCTTTACCGGGCGTCAAGCGATCATCAGGATTTCTGCCGAGTCGCCGCGTTCTCGTGCCGGATCGTGCGGGGGGCGTACGATGAGGCAGCCCGCGCGAGCAAGGGTGAGCAACATCGAGCTGTCCTGAATGCTCGCCACGAATGCCCGGCCGTCGCGCAGCTCCGCCCGCATGTAATCGGTGCGTGGCCCGTTGGCAGGTATCGTCTCGCCAAGAACCGCGTGGGTGCTGATTGGGAACGGGTCGGCCGCACCTGCAAGATGCGCGATCAATGGTTTAACGAACAGGATGGTCGTCACGAACGCCGATACCGGATTGCCGGGCAGCCCGAGCACGGCCATGTCGCCGCGGCGGCCCGCCATCAGCGGCTTGCCCGGGCGAAGCGCGACGCGCCAGAAGTCGATATTTGCGCCAGCCGCGCGAAGGGCAGGCTGCACAAGATCGTGATCGCCGACCGAAGCGCCCCCGGTGGTGACGAGGAGGTCCGCCTCCACCTTCGCGAACGCATCGGTCAGCACGTCAAGCCGGTCCGGCAGAATGCCCAGGTCGATGACTTCGATTGGCAGATCGGCGAGCAAGGCACGCAGCAGAAGCCGATTGGATTCGGGCAGCGCGTTCGCAACGAGTGCTGCGCCTGGATCAACCAGTTCGTCCCCCGTCGCCGCAATCGCCACGCGAACACGGCGCCTGACGGTGATTTCATAGGCCCCGCCAGTCGCTGCAACCGCCAGTCGTGCCGGCGTCAGCCGTTCGCCGGCGGATACCAGCGTATCGCCTTCGGAAAAGTCGAGGCCGCGGCGACGCACATTGCCGGTTCGCTTGGACGGTCCTTCACCGCTCAGGATCAGGCGTTCCCCGTCGCGCTGCGCTTCTTCCTGCACCAATACGGTATCGGCCCCGGTCGGCATCACTGCGCCGGTGAAGATGCGAACTGCCTCGCCCGGGTTGACCTCGCCAGCGAAGGGCTTGCCCGCCGCGCTTTCGCCGATCACCTGCCACGGTCCGGGCAGGTCGTCGAACCGAAGGGCATAGCCATCCATTGCCGAAAGGTCGTGCGCCGGCTGAGTCCGCTGCGCGGCGATGGGAGCGGCGGCCCAGCGCCCGATGGCCTGCGTGATGGGCAGGGTTTCGGCAGAGACCGGCGGGTTGGCGGCCAGGAGGCGAGCCTGTGCCTCGGCAACGGGAAGCAAGTTGCTCATAGGTGCGGAGTGGCAGATTACGCCTGGCAGGGACAGCCCGATCAATGACCTTCGCGCGAGCCCTCCACCGCCGGTCATCCGGCTTCAGGCGGTGAAGTCGCCGGACTTGCCGCCGCGCTTGGCGAGCAGGCGCACACCGCTGATCGTCATGCGTTTGTCGATCGCCTTGGCCATGTCGTAGATTGTCAGCAGCGCCGCAGAGACGGCGGTGAGCGCTTCCATTTCGACCCCGGTTTTTCCGCTGGTCGCCACAGTAGCCGTTGCGGACACGCCGTCGGCGCCTACTGCCAGGTCGATCGTCACCTTGGACAGGGGCAGGGGATGGCACAAGGGGATCAGATCGCTGGTCCGTTTGGCCGCCATGATCCCCGCGACGCGGGCGACAGCCAGCACGTCGCCCTTCGCCACCGCGCCATCTGCGATCGCCTTTGCGGCCTCGGCGGACATGGTGATGCGCCCCTCGGCCACCGCCTCTCGCGCAGTCTCGCTTTTGCCGCCGACGTCCACCATCCGCGCGGCGCCCGCTTCATCGAGATGCGTGAGCTGGCTCACCCGACTAGGGCACGCGTGGCGGCGGCGACATCCGGTTGGCGCATCAGCGATTCGCCAATCAGGAAGCAGCGCACGTCATGTTCGGCCATCGCATCGAGGTCCGCGCGCGTGTTGAGCCCGCTTTCGGCGACAAAGGTGCATCCGGCGGGCGCCTGGCCAACCAGCTCGAAGGTGCGGTCGAAGCTGACGGAAAAATCTCGCAGATCGCGATTGTTGACCCCGATGAGGCGGGAGCGGAGTGCCAGTGCCCGCTCCAGTTCCTCAGCGTCATGCACTTCGACCAGCACATCCATGCCGCGCTCGATCGCCGCGGCTTCGATCTCGGCGGCGGCACCGTCGTCCAGCGCTGCCATGATGATGAGGATCGCATCGGCACCGATGGCGCGGGCCTCCGCCACTTGCCAGGGATCGACCAGGAAGTCCTTGCGAATGACCGGCAGGTCACATGCCGCCCGCGCGGCGATCAGATAATCCTCATGCCCCTGGAAATACTCGTGGTCGGTCAGCACCGACAGGCAGGCAGCGCCGCCTTCGCTATAGGCGCGCGCATGGGCAGGCGGATCGAAGTCTTCACGGATCAGGCCCTTGGACGGGCTGGCCTTCTTGATCTCGGCGATCAACGCATAGCGCGGTGCGGCGTCGCCCTTCGAGGAACTGCGGATCCGATCCAGTGCCGCCTTGAAGCCCCTGGGTGCGGTCTGCGACCGCGCCAGTGCATCGAGGTCCCCTACCGAGCGCTCCCGCCGACGTGCCGCAACTTCCTCGCGCTTCGTGGCGAGGATCCGATCGAGGATCGTCATGCCCAGGCGATCCAGCGGTTGAGCAGGTCGTTCGCAGCGCCGCTGTCGATGGCCTCTGCCGCGCGGCGTGCGCCGCTTTCCAGCGGTTCGCCAACCAAGGTCAGTGCCACGGCGGCGTTGAGGAGCACCGCGTCGCGATACGCACCGTGCGTTCCCGTCAGCAATTGCCGAAGCGCCGCCGCATTGTGCGCGGGATCGCCGCCCCTGATCGCATCAATCGGATGGCGTCGGACACCGGCATCCTCCGGAACGATGCGCGCGCCAACATCGACGGCGCCGATCGCAACCGCGATGGTCGGACCCGCGCCCGAGACTTCGTCGAGCCCCTCTTCGCCGGACACCACCAGCGCCGCTTGTGTGCCGAGCTGTTCCAGCGCGTCGGCATAGACCGGCGCGTAATCCGGACGAGCGATCCCGATCAGCTGGCGAGTGACATGCGCGGGATTGGCTAGCGGTCCCATCAGGTTGAAGATCGTCCGCTTGCCGATCTGCCGCCGGATGGGCGTGATCCGCTTCATGGCCGGGTGATGATTGGCCGCGAACAGGAAGCAGATGCCGAGTTCGTTCAGCGTCTCTTCTGCCAGCGCGCCTGCCCGTTCCATGTCGAGGCCAAGAGCCTCCAGCGTATCGGCCGCGCCCGCCTTGGACGAGGCCGCCCGGTTACCATGCTTCGCTACCGGCACCCCGCAGGCGGCCACAACCAGGCTGACGGCGGTGGACACGTTGAGCGTATGGTGCCCGTCGCCTCCGGTTCCGCACACGTCGATCGCTTCCGCCGGGGCGCTGATCGGGATCAAGCGGTCCCTGAGCGCCCGGGCCGCTTCGGCAATCTCGATGGAGGTCTCACCCCGGTCGGACAGGTCGATCAGGAATCGCGCCACGGCCTCGTCGCTGGCCCGGCCATCCAGAATGTCGCTGAACGCCTGTGCCGCGCTTTCGCGCGACAGCGGGGTGGACGGGTTGGGCAGCAGGGAAATGGTGGTCATGAGGTTGCCTTGGAGCCGGTCAGCGCGACGAAGTTCGCCAGCAGATCGTGGCCATGCTCCGTTGCGATGCTCTCCGGATGGAATTGTACGCCATGGATCGGCAAGTCGCGATGGCGCAGGCCCATCACCGATCCATCCGCGGCGACCGCGTTCGGGACGAGCACGTCAGGCACATCCTCCACCACCAGGGAATGGTAGCGGGTGGCCGTAAAGGGCGAGGGCAGGCCGGCGAAGACACCCGTCG
Organism: Sphingomonas sp. IC-11; assembly: GCF_021043365.1. GTDB lineage: Bacteria > Pseudomonadota > Alphaproteobacteria > Sphingomonadales > Sphingomonadaceae > Sphingomonas. The sequence goes on from NZ_JAJNDU010000001.1 coordinate 627,999, forward strand.
AATCATGTTCGATCGCGCTTGTCTTCCCGTGCATCAGGCCGCCGCGAACCACGCGTCCGCCAAAATGCTGCCCGATCGCCTGATGCCCCAGGCAAACGCCCAGCAACGGCCGGCGCGCCTCGGCACAGGCGGCGACGAGATCAAGGCTGATCCCGGCTTCGTTGGGCGTGCATGGCCCAGGAGACACGAGGAAACCGGTGGCGTTTGACGCAAGCGCTTCCGCCGCGGTCAGCGCATCATTGCGCTCGACGCGTACCTCGGCCCCCAATTCCATCAGATAATGGACCAGGTTCCAGGTGAAGCTGTCGTAATTGTCGACGACCAGGATCATGTGCCCGGTCCATAGCGCAACGCGGGCAAGCCGCAACGACTGTTGCGCTGGCGTAATCTCGCGTAGGCGCGGGCGCGACGTTCACGCGGGATAAAGCCGCCGCTGCGATCGTTGTGTGATTGCCCCAGGAGGTCGCCTTCCATGTTTCGCTCCCTCGTCTTTGCCGCCGCCGCTTCGGCCGCGATCATTCCCGCCGCCGCCATGGCCCAGTCGCAGGCGGAAAGCGGCCAGCCGCCGCAGCGTATCCGGCAAGTGACGCTGACCGGGAACGAGAAGTGCCCGACCGCCGCGGCGGATGAGATCGTGGTGTGCAGCCGCCTCGATCCGAACGAGCAGTTCCGCGTCCCCAAGGGATTGCGCCGCCCGCCCGAGGTGCCGGCCCAGAATCAGAGCTGGGTGAATCGTGCCGCAACCGTGGATCGCGTGGGCAGGGTGGCCGGCGGCCTTCCCAACACCTGCTCTCCGATCGGTACGGGCGGGCAGACCGGATGCGGCGTCGGGGCGGGTCAGGCTTGGGCCGCGGAGCGCCAGCAGGCGCGTCGGGAGCAGGAAGCCTCGACGCCAGAGGCCCGCACCGATATCGATCTGGAGGATGAGCCCCGGCGCTGATGCGTCGGCGGGCGCCGGGCGAGGGGATCAGCGCGGCGACGAGGTAACTGGCTCCCTCAGCAACCCCGCGAGGTCCGCTTTCCAGAACTTCGCCCATGTGTGGGTGCCGTGACCCTTCGTCTCCGGACTCGCGGCGATCAGCCGGAAGGTCGCGTGCGGCATGCGCTTGGCGGCGGCATCCGTGATCCCGTAGCCGGACGGGTTGATGAAATCGTCCTCGGAATTGATCCACAATACCGGGACGGTGATCTTCTCCAGCGCCGCCGACGGATCGTAGTTTCGTGAGGCGTCCAGCTGGTAGATGTAGTCGTTGGCATCGCGGCCAGCACTGTTGCGCGCGAACGCCTGTGCCAGGAACGCCTCGGATGCCGCCCGCGTCGGATATTGCTTCTGCAGCGCCAATGGGTTCGCGCCCGCGATGATCGACAGGCTTGCTGCGGTGCGCAGGCCCTGTTCCGGCTGCGCCGTATAATTGCCGCCCCTCCACGCCGGGTCCGCCTGGATCGCGTCGATCGACAGCTTGCGCCACATCCGGTTCAGCCCGGCAATCGGCACCGGCAAGCAGGCAAATGGCGCCAGCCGCTCCGCGAACCCGGGAAAGGTTTCACCCCAGACAAAGGCATGCATACATCCCATTGACGTGCCGAGGATTACCTTCAGCCGGGTGACGCCGAGCTTCTCCAGCATTGCCTTCTGTGCGGCGACCATGTCGTCATAGTCATATTTGGGGAACGCCATTCGCTTGCCGTCGGAGGGCTTGGACGAGGCGCCATGCCCGATGTTGTCCGGCAGGATCACATAGTGGGTACGAATGTCGAAGGGCTGGCCGGGCCCGTAGAGTTCATCGGCGAACTGCGGCGACAAGAATTGTTTGCCGGTCCCGCCCGTGCCGTGGAGAACCATGACGGCATTGTCGATCTGCCCGTCGGCGCGGCGATGGGGGGTGCCGAGGGTGGTGTAGTGCATCCGCACGTCCATGGTCTCGCCCGTCTTGAACCGGAACGCCGGCAGCGTGACGTCTGCCTCCTTGCTTGGCCATGCGGACGGGGCCGGTGCTGGATTGGCGGGCGTCGCCACCGGCTGCGTGGTCTGGGCCGTGGCGGGGAGGGCGGTTGCGAGAGCGGCGGTCGAAGCGACGATGGACAAGAAGCGCATGGTCGCAGCCTATCCACGACCGCGTGCCTGGGGAAGAGTTGTTACCGGTCCGCGCCCGGCCGCAGCGGGGTGGCTGCGTGCGCGCCCACCACCGTGTGCCAGGGCTCGACCCGCCACGCTTTCACCAGCCCCTGCAATACATAGGGATCTGCCTTCGCGAAGGCTTCGGCGCTGGCGCGGTCACGGAACAGCAGCAGTGCAGATGCCACGGGCTCGCCCACCGCCCCGCCCAGCACCAGATTACCGGTATCTGCCGCCGTCCAGGCGAGGCGAAGATGCTCCTCGCGGAACTCTCCACGCCGATCCAGATAATCCGGCGCCAGATCATAGACCAGCAACTGGTGCGCGGCGGCGTTCACTGTCCGAACCCGCCAGCGCTGGCTTGTGCAATCGCCTCTCGCGCCGCGGCGAGAAGGGCACCCGCCTTTGCCTCGCACTCGCGCTGCTCATAGGCGGGGTCGCTGTCCGCGACGATGCCGGCGCCCGCCTGAACATGCATGGTGCCGTCCTTCACAATCGCCGTCCGCAGGACGATGCAGGAGTCCATCGATCCATCCGGCGAGAAATAGCCGACACCTCCGGCATAGGCTCCGCGCTTTTCGCCCTCCAGTTCGGCAATGATCTGGCACGCCCGCACCTTGGGCGCACCGCTTACCGTTCCGGCCGGGAACCCGGCGAACAGCGCGTCGATGGCGTCATGCTTCGGATCGAGTCGGCCCACCACGTTCGAGACGATGTGCATGACGTGGCTGTAGAATTCGACGGTGTAGCTGTCGGTGACGTTGACCGTGCCGGCGGCGGCCACCCGGCCCACGTCGTTGCGGCCGAGATCGAGCAGCATCAGGTGTTCCGCCCGCTCCTTGGGGTCCGCAAGCAGGCTGGTCCGGTTTGCCTCATCCTCGCTTGCCGTACGGCCACGCGGGCGAGTCCCCGCGATCGGCCGGATGGTCACTTCCCCATCACGCACGCGGACGAGGATTTCGGGGCTCGAGCCGGTCAGGGCAAAGCCGGGCAGATCGAGGTGATAAAGGAACGGAGACGGGTTGATCCGGCGCAGTGCGCGATAAAGCTCGAAAGGCGGAAGCGCGAAAGGCGTGGTGAAGCGCTGGGCGAGCACCACCTGAAAGATGTCGCCGGCGACGATATACTCTTTCGCCGCCCTCACCATCTCGCCATAGCGGCCCTCCGGCAGCACTGGCGCGAGAGCGATCTCAGCCGGTTCGCCGCGAACGCGCGGCGGCAGCGTTGCCGCTTCCAGCCGCGCCTCGATAGCGTCCAGCCGTTCACTGGCTTCGGCAACGATCGCCTCATCCGACCGGCCCGCCTTTGGCCAGACCGGTGCGACAAGGAACAGCGCATCGGCCAGCCGATCGAAGACCAGGATCACGGTCGGCCGAACGAACATCATGTCCGGCAATCCCAGCGCATCAGTCTTCGGCGCGGGCAGATCTTCGACTAGGCCGATCGTCTCGTAGCCGAAATACCCCACCAGGCAGGCCAGCGCGCGCGGCAGTTCTTCCGGCACGTCCATCCGGCAGGAGGCGACCAGATCGCGCAGCGCGGCGAGGGTCGGCGCCTCGCAAGCAACGAATGCGTCGCGATCGGTCAGCCAGCGGCGGTTGATCGACGCGTGATTGCCTTCCGCCCGGAAGACGAGGTCGGGCGCGAGGCCGATCAGGCTATGCCGCCCGCGAACCGCGCCGCCTTCGACCGATTCCAGCAGGAAGTCGCCGCGGCCCGGCTCGATGAGCTTCAGGGCGGCCGCCACCGGCGTTTCGGTGTCGGCGATGCGCCGCCGCCAGACGAGCGCCGGCCGCCCTCCAGCGAGAGCGTCGAGGGCGGCTCGGTTACTGATTGGAGCCACCCTGGCCGACCAGGCTGGCCTTCACGCGTGCCACCGCATCCGGGTTCCGGCTCGCCTTCATCGCCTTCTTCACGGCTTCGGTGAACTGCTGTGCATATTCACCGCCGACCACGCGGCCGAGATCCTGACGGGTAGCGGTCAACACCTGCGGGATCTTCGCGGCATCCCCCGCGGTAATCTGCTCCACTTTGACGATCAGCCAGCCATTCCCGGCCGGTGACTCCAGCATCTTGGCGGTGCCGCCCTTCATGCTGAACATCAGCGCGAGCACCGGATTGGGGCCTCGCGGATCGGCGTTCACCTGCGAGCGTGCGGCAACCAGCCGTTCAACCTTGCCGCCGCGGACACCGGCATCAGCCAGGGCCTTGTCGATGGCAGCACCCTTGTTGATCGCTGCAAGCGCCTTGGTGGCTGCCGCACGCGCGGCGCGACGGGCACGATCGGCGGCGAAGTCTTGCGCCACCTGATCGCGTACCGATGCCAGCGGTCGCGGCGCGGCACGGACGATCCGGTCCAGCGCAACCACCGCGAAGCTGCCGTCGGCGGCAGTCTGGACAACCTGAGGATCGTCACCTTCCTCCGACTGGAAGGCCGCCGACAGGATCGGCAGCAGTGCGGGGTCGGGCTGCACGTTCGGCTTTTCCGGGTCGATGCCAGTCGCGGTGAGCGCCGGTGTGGCGACCGCCGTCAGCTTCTGGTCGGCGACCAGTTCGGAGAAGTTCGCGTTGTCTGCGATCGAGTCTTCCAGGGCGTCGCGGATCGCTGCAAGGCTGTCCGCGGTCTTTTTCTTCGTCAATTCCTCTACGATCGTCGGACGCGCTTCGGCCAGCGACTTGCCGGCGACCTGAGCGACATTCTCAACCTTCGCGACCACGAAGCCGATCGAGCCGCGCACGGGCCCGATCACGCCGCCACTCTGCGCGCCAAACACGGCATCCGCAACTGCAGCAGAGCTCGCCTGCGTCAGCGCCTGCTTGTCCTGCCCCTCCAGGCGGCGCGCCTCCAGGCCGGCGGCACGTGCCGCGTCGGACACGGAAGTGCCGCCGCGGACCTTGCTGGCCAATGATGCTGCTGCCTTTTGATCCAGCACCGTGACGAGGGACACGGTCCGCGTCTCACGGGCGCCCCAGCGCGCCTTGTCGCCATTGTACGCCGCGGCAATGTCCGCCTCGGTCGGCGTCGCGCGTGCCTTCACTGTTTCGGGCGTCACGATGGCGTAGCGGGCGACACGGCGCTCCGGAAGCGAGTAGCGGGTGACATTTCGCTGATACCAGTTCTGGATTTCCGCATCGGTCGGTGCGCTGCCCGCCGACATGGCAGACGCCGGGATCATCGCTACCTGCCCGGCACGACGCTCCAGCAGCAAGGAGGCGTAGGGGAGGGCAAGTGACTGCGGAACCTGGCTGGCGCCCAGCTGCGGCCGCAGCAGGAACTGCACCATGGTTTCCCGGGCGATATCGGATTGGACCTGGGCGTCGGTCAGGCGGTTGCGGGCGAGCACCTGCTCATAGATTGCCTGGTCGAACTTGCCGGTGGGGCCCTGAAGGGCGGGGATGTTGCGAAGCTCGCTGCCGATCAGCGCGCGGCTCACCACCATGCCCTGGTCCTGGCCAAATGCTTCCAGTGCAAGGCCGTTCAGCATCCGGTCCAGCACGCTTTCCACACCGCCGGCGGCCACCAGCTGGCTCATGTCGGCCGTAGGAGAGCGCTGCTGGGCGCCACGCAACTCGTCCTGTACGCGGCGGGTGAGTTCGGTTTCGGAAACGCTCTCGCCTCCGACCTTGGCGACTGTGCCGCCACTGGCCCCTGCGCTCTGCAGGCCAGTGATATCGCCCAGCGCGAATGCCAGCGCGATGACGCCCAGCACGCCCATCGTGATGACGATGCCAAAGCGTGAATAGATGATACGACGAAAGAACCCGAGCATGCAGCGCCAATCCGTTGAACGGCGCTCGCTTTAAGGGCGCCTCTTCGTTACCGCAACGGCGCAACCGACAAGGGGGAGAGAGCATGCGTCGCAAGTTCGTGGCGGGTAACTGGAAGATGAACGGCAATCTGGCGGCGCTGGCCGAGCTCGAAGCCGTGGCAACGTCGATCGATCCGCGCGTTGACGTGGCAATCGCGGTGCCAGCGACGCTGATCCATCCCGCCGCCCAGTGCGCAGGCTTTCCGATCGGCGCCGAGGATGTTCATGCTGCGGACAGCGGCGCACATACTGGCTGCGTTTCGGCACCGATGATCAAGGAGGCGGGCGCCGTCTTCTCCATCGTCGGCCACTCGGAACGGCGGCAGGGCCAGGGTGAAACCGACGCGGACGTGAAGGCCAAGGCCGAAGCATGCCGCCGCCATGGTCTGGATGCGATCCTGTGCGTTGGCGAGACGCTTGAGCAGCGCGAAGCCGGTGAGGCGGAAAAGGTCGTCACGGCTCAGGTCCGCGCCTCGTTGCCGGAGGGCGCCGCCGGCGATTGGCTCGCGATTGCCTATGAGCCGATCTGGGCGATCGGGACTGGTAAGGTCGCGACCGTTGCTGACGTGGAAGCAATGCATGCCGCCATCCGCGGCGCGCTGGTGGAAGTACTCGGGGCGGAGCAGGGTGGCGCCATTCGCCTTTTGTACGGTGGCTCCGTCACGGCCGAGAATGCCGCCGGGCTGCTCCACGCGGCGGAGGTGGACGGCGCGCTGGTCGGCGGCGCGAGCCTGACCGCAGCCAAGTTCGCGCCGATCATCGCGGCGGCTGTTGGCTGATCCGATCTGCCGGTCAGGCGTGCAGACCGCAGGTGCCAGCGCCTACGGTCTGCCGCAGTCTGAGATGGCCGGATCGCGCCGGAACGACGCTGATTGCGTCTGATGCGACGCTGACATCTGCAAGCTTGATTGGGATGTGCGAGGTAGCTCGTGCTTAGCCGTATCGCTTTTTCAGCACGCCCCAGGCTGCCCGCAAGCCGAGCGCTTCGCCACCTTTCGGGCGGGCCGGCTTGGCAGCCGGGCGCCACGCAAATGTGTCGACATGGGCCCAGGCGACGTTCTTCGGCACGAACCGCCGAAGGAACAGCGCCGCGGTGACCGCGCCTGCAAAGCCGCTGTCCGGCGCATTGACCATGTCGGCAATGTCCGACTTCAGCATGTCCTCGTAACCGTCCCAAAGCGGCAATCGCCACATCGGATCGTGAGCAGCGTCTGCTGCCTCCAGGAAGTCGGCGGCGAGCGTTTCGTCATTGGTGAAGAGCGGGGGCAGGTCAGGTCCCAGCGCCACCCGCGCTGCGCCGGTCAACGTCGCGTAATCCAGGATCAGTTCCGGCGACCCCTCGGCCGCCTTCGTAAGCGCGTCAGCCAGGATCAGGCGACCTTCCGCGTCCGTATTGGTATTTTCCACGGTGAGGCCCTGCCGCGTGCGCAGCACGTCGCCAGGTCGGAAGGCATCGCCCGCAATGGCGTTTTCCACTGCCGGGATCAGCAGGTGCAACCTGACCTTCAGCTTCGCCGCCATAACCAGGCTGGCAAGAGCGATCATGTGCGCCGCGCCGCCCATGTCCTTTTTCATCAGCCGCATCGCCGAGGACGGCTTGATGTCGAGGCCGCCCGAATCGAAGCAGACGCCCTTGCCGATCAACGCAACGCGAGGGTGGGCCGGATCACCCCATTCCAGTTCGATCAGCCGGGGCGAGCGATTCTTTGCCGCCGCCTGGCCCACCGCATGGATCATGGGATACTCGTCCGCGAGCACGTCCCCGCGAATGCAGTTGAACGTGGCGCCATGCTTTTTAGCCAAGGCCTCGACAATCGCCTCCAACTCGGCCGGACCGAGATCGGATGCACCGGTGTCGACAAGATCGCGGACTAGGGCGGTCGCTTCGGCCAGGCGAACGATTTCCTCGATTCGCGCCGGCTCTCCGGTCAGCAACACGCGTGGCCCCTGTGGTTCCGGGGTGCGATAGCGGGTAAACTTGTGCTGTCCGAGCGCCCACCCGAGCATGGCCGCGCCCGGTTCCCCCTTTGCAAGGCGATAGGTTCCCTCGGGGAGGCCATCGCCAAGGGAAGCGATCCGCCAGGGTGAGCTTTCCGCCTCGTTGCACACCAGCAGCATGGACCAGTCCTCGGCCGAGTCGCCGGGCAGAATGGCCCGATTGCCCGGCTTTCCCACTACCTTGCCCGCCGCCACGGCAGTGCGGCTGCGGACGGGTTGCTGTGCCAGCCAGTCGCTGAAGTCGTCGGGATGAACGACATGGATCAGGCGGGCGGGCTGGCCGCGATCGGCGGCGAGGAAGGAGCTGAAGTCAGTCATTGCAACCTTTGTCTCTCCTCCCTTCATCGGGAGGGTGCGGAAGCGCGAGTCTGTTGGGGCAAGGACATGCCCGTCCACTTTGCGCCCCGCAACCCGGGGCGGTGGGATGGTTCCCATGATCCGTCGTGCACCCTACATCGGGGGCATGACGACACACTCGACTCGCATGCTCATTCTCGGGTCCGGCCCGGCCGGCCTTTCCGCTGCCATCTACGGCGCACGCGCCGGCATGAAGCCGATCCTTGTTCAGGGCATTCAGCCCGGTGGTCAGTTGATGACCACCACGGACGTGGAAAACTATCCCGGCTTTGCTGACGTGATCCAGGGGCCGTGGCTCATGGAGCAGATGCAGAAGCAGGCCGAGCATGTCGGTACGCAGTTGATGTGGGATACCATTGTCGCCGTCGACCTGACCCGCCGGCCGTTCCGCCTGACCGGCGACAGCGGCGACATCTACGAGGGGGACGTGCTGGTGATTGCTACCGGCGCGCAGGCAAAGTGGCTCGGCCTGCCGAGCGAAGACGCGATGAAGGGCAAGGGCGTTTCCGCCTGCGCCACCTGCGACGGCTTCTTTTATCGCGGCAAGAAGGTCGCCGTCATCGGCGGCGGCAATACCGCGGTCGAGGAAGCGCTTTATCTCACCAACCATTCCGATGACGTCACGTTGATCCACCGCCGTGACAGTTTGCGTGCGGAGAAGATCCTGCAGGAGCGACTGTTTGCGCATCCCAATGTGAAGGTGCTGTGGAACAAGGAAGTTCGTGAGTTCGTGGATGGCGGCGGCAATGCCGGGCTCGTCGCGCTCGACCTGCGGGATACGGTAACGGGCGAACATTCCCGGCTCGATGTTGAAGGCGGGTTCGTCGCGATCGGTCACCATCCCGCGACCGAGCTCTTCCGCGGGCATCTGGAGCTCGACGAGGATCATTATATCAAGGTCGAAACCGGCTCCACGCGCACCAGCGTTCCCGGCGTCTTTGCGTGCGGCGACGTGATGGACAAGGTCTACCGCCAGGCGGTCACCGCGGCGGGCACCGGCTGCATGGCGGCACTGGATGCGGAGCGCTTCCTGGCGGAGGCGGATTTCGAAAAAATGGCGGAAGCGGCGGAATAATACCCTGATCTGTCATGCCGGGCTTGTTCCCGCACCGCCGGTGCCGCAAACGCTGCGGGCCAACGGGCACGCCGTTGGGTGCCGGAAAGTGCCCGGCATGACACAAGATCTTGGGGGGTCGCTTGAAGCTGAAATTCGTCCTGGCGCTTACCGCCGCCATTGCCGCACCGCTGGCGGCACAGAACAAGCCTGAGACCAAGGCCGAACGGTCGGATGATGCCGCGATCCCACCGCCCGTCGTGTCGGTCACGCGGCATTCCGGCACCTTCGGCGGCACGCGCATCAACTATCGTGCGATCGCTGGCGAGACCTACCTGAAGGACAAGGATGGCAAGCCTCTCGCTGCTATCACGTCATACAGCTACATCAAGGAAGGGCCGGTCGATCCCAAGCGGCCGGTGACCTTCCTGTGGAATGGTGGTCCCGGGTCCGGTTCCCTGTGGCTGCACATGGGCGCATTCGGACCCAAGCGCGTGGTGATCCCATCCGACGCGCGCGACGACGGCGCCCCGCCTTATCCCATTGTCGACAACGTCGATTCGCTCCTCGATGTCACCGACCTCGTCTTCATTGATCCCGTCGGAACCGGATTCAGCCGGGCGCTCGGCAAGACCGATCCCAAGGATTATTGGGGGGTGACGAAGGACGCCAAGTCGATGGCCGCCTTCATCCGGCTGTGGCTCAACGAGAACGGTCGCTGGAATGCCCCGAAATTTATCGGCGGCGAAAGCTATGGCACGACCCGTTCTGCGGCAGTCATCAATGAGCTTGAGGGCACCTACACCGACGTATCGGTCAACGGGATCATCCTCATCTCATCGATCCTGGATTTGAGCGCGGCGGCGGACACGCCAGGCAACGAGATCGGCTACATCACGAACCTGCCCTCGATGGCCGCGACCGCCTGGTACCACAACAAGGTTGCTGACCGGCCCGCCACCGTTGAACAGTTCATCGCAGAGGCCAAGGCCTTCGCAATCGGCCCCTACGCTAGCGCCTTGCTGAAGGGCAATGCGTTGACCGCCGAAGAGCGGCAGGCAATCCTTCCGCAACTCTCGCGCTACACCGGTGTGTCGCAGGAATATCTGGCGCGTGCCGATCTGCGTCTGGCGCCGGGACGCTTCTACAAGGAGCTGCTGCGCGACCGCGGTCAAACGATCGGGCGGCTCGACACGCGCTATCTGGGCAAGGATTACGACAATGCCGGCGAGGAGCCGGACAATGATCCGAGCTTCTATGCGATCGATGGTGCCTACACGGCGGCAATGAACGCCTATGCCCGCGAAACGCTGAAATACTCGCCCGACGTCACCTACGTTTCGATCGGCGGCGTCGGCGATTGGGACTGGAAGATCGGCGGCCCCCGCGGCGGCGCCGGGTATGTCAATGTTGCGCCGTACATCGGCCGCGCAATGCGTGAGAACAGCGGCCTGCGAGTGTTCGTTGGTCAGGGCTATTACGACTTTGCGACGCCCTTCTTCGGTGCGGAATATTCACTGAACCGAACCGGCATTCCCAATGACGGGCGGATTACCTGGCATTGGTACAATGCCGGTCACATGATGTACGTCCGCGATGAGGATTTGCGTAAGCTGTCCACGGACGTGCGCGCCTTTATCAGGGCGCGCTGAGGACGGATCGGATCGCCCGCTCGAGCGCAACGGCGTCGCCCGGGCGAGCGAAGCTGTGTGATCCGGTATCGATGGTGATGGTGCGCGGGAAAATACCCGCGCGCCTCGCCGCATCGGCATAGGCGATGGCTGTTCCATCACCGCGAGCCAGGATGACGGTGGCGCGGTCGCCCCAGCGAGCGATGGCCTCCAACGTGCGGGAGGTCAGATCCGTGGCCTCCTCGCGCGCCGCGATCTTCTTCAACCCGCGGAGCAGCTTGGCAGGCGAGAGCCCGCGGGTGGCGATCCGTTTCCAAGCCGCCGGGCTTTGCAGTTGCGCCAGATAATGCGCCTTGATGGCGGCCGGCGGCGGCAGGTTGGCCGCGCTTTCCACCACCCATGGATTCGCCAGCACAACTGAGTTGCAGCCGGCCTCGTTCCCCCACCACGCAAGACTGGTGGCCGCGTCGCAGTTTCCGAACCCGATCAAGCGACTGACCTGGGGCGCGACTGCTCGGAACGTGGCGGCAGCAGCAAGCAGATCTTCGCTGGCGTTCGAAAATGTCCGGTTGCTTCCGCTGGAGTCTCCGACACCGCGCCGATCATAGCGAAAGACAGGCGTGCCGGCGCTCGCCAGGCGAGCCGCAAGCATCGCCATTGCGCGATGTGCGCCAGCCCGAATCTCGTTGCCGCCGGTGACGATCAGCAGGCCGGTCGTTCCCGGCGCCTCATCGATCGTGCCCAGAAGCGTTTCTCCGGCACATTCAAAGGTCAGATGTCGGCGGTTCACCCGAACCAGTCCGCCGAAAACGCCTGTATCATCTCCGCCGGTAGCCGCCGTTCGCCCGCCATCACTCGGACTGCGCTCTAACCCAGGCAGCAAGATCGTCCGCCACAAGGCTCTGCAGTTGCTCGTCCGTATCGGGCTCACTGGCGCGCCATAATGGTCGGCCTGCCAGCTTGTGGTCGGCCGGTTTGATGTCGCTATCCAGGCGAACCACGCGCAATCGCCCGGTCACCGTGGGTTGCGCGAGTGCCAGGGCGCTCAGCATCTCGGACGATAGCAGGTTCCCTGCCAGATCGGCGCCTCCCGATAGCTCGCGGACCCGCCCAAGCTCCCGGATCAGGGCCTCGCCGGATTGCGGAGAAAGATACCACCGGCTGGCCGCCGCTGCCTCGCCATCAACCAACACGCCACTTCGCCACGCACAGATATGCACCGGGCCTGCGATCTGCCCGCAAGCGGCGGCGAATGCTTCCCTCCAGGCCTGCAGCGTGGCGCCCTCTGTGTCGACCAGGCTCTCGCCAGTACCGGGCAGATCGGGAAGGGCCGAAGCGATGCCGTGCTTTGCGAGCCGCCTCAGGACGTCGACCATTGCTGCGCGCGTGCGATTGCCTTCTTCGAACAAGGGCAATGCGGCGATCACGCAAGGCGGGCCCTCGGGGCCGAAGCGAAGCATCAGCTCACGCCCGCCCGCCCATTGATAATGATCGATGCGCGGGCCAGTTGTGCCCGCCATACGTTCAGATCAGCGTCTTGCTGGCGGCGAAAGTGGTGAGCGCGCCGAAGGTCTCGAGCATATCTCCGTCGACCTCATCATCGTCGATCACGATCCCCAGGCGGTCCTCGATCTCGGTCAAAACCCCTGCGACGGCCATCGAATCAAGTTCGGGCAGCGCGCCGAACAACGGCGTGGAATCATTAAAGGCGGATACCCGCTCGTCCGATAATGCAAGCACGTCCTTGAGCACGGCGCGCACCGTGGCGTCGACTTCGGGTTTGCCTTCCGGAATCACCTGCGTCCCCTCAAAAATCTTGGGTGCCGTTAAGCCCGGGGGATGAAATCCGCAACGCCCCGGCGCTATGACCGCTCGATGGTTCCCCTTGATCCGACGCCGCGACAGATAGACCATATACTCATGGGCGATGGCAGTGCGCCTGCGATCGTCGATCGCGCCGGTGTGCTGACGTATGCGCAGGCAGAAGAGCAGGTCGGCAGGCTGGCCGGCTGGCTGGCCGCTCAGAACCTGGCGAAGGGAGATCGTGTCGCCACTTGGCTGCCGAAGACCAGGGAGGCATGTTTGATGCCGCTTGCAGCGGTCCGGGCCGGCCTGATTCACGTCCCCATCAATCCGCTGCTCAAGCGAGCGCAGGTGGCGCATATCCTGGCAGATAGCGGCGCTCGGTTGCTGTTGACGCAGCCTGCCCGCGCCTCGACCCTGGAGGCCGCCGACGTTGCCGCGGTGGCCGTTCACACCGTGCCAGGTGCCGGCGACGAACTGCCCCCTTCGGCCGGCAATCCACGTGCGTTGGCGGCAATCCTGTACACATCGGGTTCTACCGGTCGGCCCAAGGGGGTGATGCTCAGTCACGCGAACCTCTGGCTCGGCGCCAACAGTGTCGCCCACTATTTGCGTCTCGTGCCAGAGGATGTGGTATTAGGCGTGCTGCCGTTCAGTTTCGATTATGGCCAGAATCAGTTGTTTTCCACTTGGGCAGCGGGTGCTGCAGTGGCGCCGCTGGATTATCTGACCCCGCGCGATGTTGTGAAGGCCGTTGAACGTGTCGGCGCGACGACCTTGGCGGGTGTGCCGCCATTGTGGGTTCAGTTGCTGGAGGCGGAATGGCCGGCGGCCGCCGCGAAGCGGTTGCGCAGGCTCACCAACTCCGGCGGCGCACTCACGGCCCGCATGGTGCGCGCGCTGCGCCAGCGCTTTCCAGAAGCAGAATTGTTCCCGATGTACGGCCTGACCGAGGCCTTCCGCTCCACGTTTCTTGATCCTGCGCTGGTCGATACGCATCCTGAGTCGATCGGGCGCGAGATACCGCATGCGGAGGTGATGATCGTCGGTGCGGACGGCAGCCGCGCTGCGGCGGGGGAGCCTGGTGAACTGGTTCACGCCGGCCCGCTGGTGGCGCAGGGCTATTGGCAGGATCCGGAACGCACCGCCCAGCGGTTTCGACCGGCCCCCGCGTTCTCCCGATATGGTGGCACGGCGGTCTGGTCCGGCGACACCGCCATGATGGATGATGATGGCCTGCTGCGGTTCGTCGGCCGCGACGATGAGATGATCAAGTCCGCTGGCAACCGGATCAGTCCCGGAGAGGTGGAGGAGGCAGTGGTCGCCGGCGGGGAGGCTGCGGAGGCGGTCGCGATCGGCGTTCCTGATGCACGCCTGGGTCAGGCCATTGTCGTGATCCTCCGTGGAGATCACGCGCGCGAGACGGATCTGCGGGAACGATTGCGGCGCGAGTTGCCGAACTTCATGCAACCGGTGCGGTTCGAATGGCGATCCGAACTGCCGCGCAACGCAAACGGCAAACTCGATCGAGCGATGCTTCGCGCGTCGGTGCAGGACCAGGGCGTGGCGCAGGCGAATGCCGGGTCAGATCGCGACAACGCGGCAGGGGATAGCGGAAAATGAGCAAGCCATTTGGTCCTTTGCCGCCGGAGTTCGCGTCGCAGACGGGTGAATTGACGATCGGCGACCGGGCTGCGCCCGAGTGGATTGCCGAGCACGGATCACCGCTATTCGTCTATGATCCCTCCATTGTGGCCGCACGGATCGCCGCCTTCCGAGGCGCCTTTCCCGCCGTCGATCTTCACTACGCCATCAAGGCCAATCCTCATCCTGCCTTGCTGGCAGCCATCGCTCCATTGGTCGATGGGCTCGATGTTGCGTCCGCCGGAGAACTGCAGAAGGCGCTTGCGGTCAAAGCTGCCAAGTCGATCAGTTTCGCGGGCCCGGGCAAGCGCGATGGCGAGCTCGAAGCGGCGATCAACGCGGGCGCCACACTTAACGTCGAATCGGAGGGTGAGGCGGATCGGGCGATCGGGATCGGCGAGCGGCTCGGGATAACTCCGCGCCTGGCTGTCAGGGTCAATCCCGACATGGAGCTGAAAGGCTCCGGCATGAAGATGGGGGGGCGGCCGTCGCCGTTCGGTATCGATGCCGAGCGCGCCGCCGCGCTGGTGCAGGCCATTGTCCGCCGTGGCGCCGACTGGCGGGGGTTCCATATCTTTGCCGGAAGCCAGGCCTTGGACAGCCGAGCGCTTATCGAGACGCAAGCAGCGACTCTCATGTTGGCGGAGCGGCTGAGCGAGGAGGCAGGGCATCTGCCACCGCTCGTCAATCTCGGCGGCGGCTTCGGTATTCCCTATTTCGCTGGCGATACGCCGGTCGATGTTGGGGCAATCGGTTCGGCGCTTGCGGAAGCGATACATGCCTCATCGCTGACGGCGGCGGGCACGTCCTATGCGATCGAGCTAGGCCGCTGGCTCGTCGGGGAGTGCGGTGTCTACCTGAGCCAGATCGTGGATCGCAAGGAAAGCCGCGGCGAGACCTTCCTGATCGTGGACGGCGGGTTGCATCACCAACTGGCCGCTAGTGGCAATTTCGGGACGGTGGTGCGCCGCAACTATCCGGTTGCCGTTGCTGGCAGGACAGGCGGTTCGGGGTCCGAAGAGGAGGTTTCGGTAGTGGGGTGCTTGTGTACGCCGCTCGACCGACTGGCGGATCGGGTGACCCTCCCTCGAGCGGACGTGGGCGACGTCATCGCGATCTTTTTGGCCGGTGCGTATGGCGCAACCGCCAGCCCCAGTGCCTTTTTGGGACACCCGGCCCCGACCGAGGTCGTCGTACAGCGCTCCTAAACCCTATCTTCACCTCTTACTTTCAAGTGGAAGTTAGCGGAGCCCGGCAGGGGAGGGTGATCTTCCCTGCGCCGGTCGCTTGCGCCCGACGGAGGTTATTCGATGCGCTTTTCGCGAGGGTACAGTTCCTTGCCTGCAGCCCTGCTCGCTACGACGATGCTGGCGGGATGCGCCACCGTCGGTGGTGCACGGCCGGAACTGCCTCCGGCGGCCTTTGTCGCGCAGCGTGAGCAGCCCGGCGACGAATATGTTATCGGGCCGCTGGACTCTCTCCAGATCTTTGTCTGGCGCAACCCTGAACTGTCGGCGAAGGTCCAGGTGCGACCGGATGGTCGTATCACCACGCCGCTCGTCAACGACATGCCAGCCGTGGGCAAGACGCCCGCGATGCTTGCGGACGATATGAAGCTGGCGCTGCGTGAATATATCAAGGATCCGATCGTCAGCGTCATCGTGGACAGCTTTTCGGGCACTTACAGCCAGCAGGTGCGGATTGTTGGCGCCACCGAAAAGCCGGCGGCGCTGCCCTATCGCGCCAACATGACGCTTCTCGACGCCATGATCGCGGTGGGCGGCTTGAATGAATATGCCGCGGGCAACCGCGCTCGTCTGATCCGCTATGATCGGACCACCGGCAAGCAGACCGAGTACCAGCTCAATATCAACCGTCTGCTGAAGAACGGGGATTCCAAGGCAAATGTGCGCTTGGAACCGGGCGATGTGATCATCATCCCCGAGAGCATGTTCTAAAAGGCGGGCCGGTGACTGGGCTTTACGAAGAGGTCAGGATCGCGGTTCATGCCGTGTGGACCAGGCGCTGGCTGGCGCTCGCCGTGGCTTGGGCGATCTGCCTGTTGGGCTGGCTGGCGGTCAGTCAGATCCCCAGCCGCTACGAAAGTCGCGCTCGCGTCTTCGTCCAGATGCGCTCGGTCCTGCCCGCCGGCAGTGAGGCCGGCGCGATGGGCGATCAGCAGCGCGACATCGATACCGTTCGCCAGACGCTGACCTCTTCGGTGAACCTGGAGAAGGTGGTGCGGGGCACCGACCTTGCCAAAACCGCGTCGTCCGACCGCGAGGTCGCCGATCGAGCCGCTGGCCTTCAAAACGCTATCAAGATCACTGCCCAGCAGGACAATCTGTTCGAGATTGTCAGCACCGCGGCAACGCCAAAGCTGGCGTCCAGCATCACGCAAAAATTGATCGATATCTTCGTCGAAACCAATCTTTCCGACGATCGCGCGCAGAGCACCCAGGCCCTGCAATTTCTTGACGGCCAGCTTCAGTCGCTCGGCGCCAAGCTGCAGGATGCCGAGGCGAAGCGCGCCGACTTCCAGAACCGCTATCTTGGATCGCTGCCGGGCAGCGGCTCGGTGGCGGATCGCATGGGCGCCGCGCGGGCGCAGATGAGCCAGGTCGACGGAGATCTTGCCGCGGCAAGCTCGAGCCTTGCTGCTCTGCAGGGGCAATTGTCCGGCACCCCGCCGACGATCGCGGGTGCAGCAGCAGGCGGAGCCGGTGTGGGCCCGGCGCGTGCCCGATTGGCTGCGATCCAGGGCCAGTTAGCCGACGCGCGCGGCCGCGGTTACACCGATAATCATCCCGACGTGATCGCGCTTAAGTCGCAGCTGGCACAGGCGCAGGCCGCCGTGCGAAGCGAGCCGGCAGGCGCGGCTGGCGCCGGCGTTCCCAATCCTGCGTATCTTTCGCTCCAATCGATGCTGGCTGATCGCCAGGCGAATGTTGCGGCGCTGCGCATGCGCAAGCAGCAGCTTCAAGCCGATCTCGACACGCTGAGTGCCAAGCTGTCGGAGGATCCCGAAGTGGCGGCGGAGCAGGGAGAGATCGAGCGCAACTACACCGTCCTGAAGGATCAATATGATCGCCTTCTGGCACAGCGCGAGCAGGTCAACCTACGCAGTCAGGCGCAGTCGCAGACGGATGCCGTCAAGTTCAGCGTGATTGATCCTCCGACGCAGCCTCGTACGCCGGCCGCGCCCAACCGGCCGCTATTGCTTACCGGAATTCTGATCGTCGGCATCCTCGGCGGCATCGGAAGCGCTTTTGCGATGTCCAAGCTGCAAGCGACTTTCCCTACTGCCCAGCGGCTTGAAAAGGCGTCCGGCATGCCAGTGATCGGTTCCATCGGGGAAATGCTGACCCGGCATCAGGCGGAGCTTCGGCAACGGCAATTGAAGCTTTTCATCGGTGGAGCGGGCGCGCTCGCCATCGGCTATGTGGCGCTGCTCGGCGTCGAAATGCTTCAGCGGGGTCTAGCAGCATGACGAACGCCGACAAGAAAATGGAAGAGTCGCTGATCGAGCGGGCGGCGCGCGTCTATGACTTCGGCGCCCACCTGCGGCAGCGTCAGGCTCCCGTGCAGCCGGCATCGTCGATCCCGGCGGAAGGCGTCCCGACCGAGGCACAGGACCAGCCCGGAGTGGATAGTCTGGAGCAACCGGACTCTGTTCCGGCCGACGAACAGACAACTGCTGCACATGACGGCTCTACTCAGGATAATCCCGAGGATGCGAGGCCGCTCGACCTGACCTTCGACCTGCTTTCGGCCGCTCCTCCTGCTCCCGAAGGCGCCGAAACGCTCTCACGGGAAGCCGCGGCGACGCTGATGGCGATCCCGCCGGAGCTTCGCGCCGGGGCTGAACCGGAAGATGACTTCGAAATCCTGCTTGATGGGATCGCCCGCATCGATCGGGCCATGCTGGCCGAAAAGGGCATGCTGGTTCCCGGTGCCCCGATCGGCGCGCTGGCGGAGGAATTCCGGCTGGTTAAGCGTCAGTTGCTTCTTGGCGCTCGCGCCCTCGCCGCAGGGTCGCTGGGCGAGCGGTCCCGCACCCTTCTGGTGGGATCGGCCAAGCCCGGCGAGGGCAAAACATTCTGCGCGATCAATCTCGCGATCAGCCTTGCGGCGGAACGCGATATCGAGGTCCTGCTGGTCGATGGCGATTTCGCCAAGCCCAATATCATGGCGACGCTCGGCCTCGACGACTCGACGGGCCTCCTCGACATTCTTGCTGACCGGACGCTGGATCCGGAAGAGTTCGTGGTCCGCACCGACGTGCCTCAATTGTCCCTTCTTCCCGCCGGCAAGCGCACTCATTCGGATACCGAGCTGCTCGCCAGCGCCCGCACCGGGGAGATTATCGATCAGCTGTTGGGGAGTGACCCGCGTCGCATCATCGTTTTTGATACGCCGCCCGCACTCGCCGCGTCGCCGGCGTCGGTTCTGGCGCTTCTTGTCGGTCAGGTGATGCTGGTGGTGCGTGCAGATCGCACCACGGAAGCCGAAGTCCGCGAAGCAGTGAACATCCTCGATGGATGCGAGCAGATTAGCCTGGTTCTGAATTCGCGCTCCTATGAGCCGGGCGGCGGCCGGTTCGGAAGCTATTACGGTTAGGAAGGTAACGTGCTGAGGCTCCGGGATACAGCACTGGCTCATGGCATCGCCCTCGCGATGGTTCTGGCCGCTAGCGGCGCCCAGGCGCGCGATCGTTATGTGGCGCCCTATATCGAGCTCAGTCAGGTGCTCGATGCCAATCTCAGCAACGATGATGTTCTGACATATTCGCAGATCGCCGTCGGCGTTGATGCCGGCGTGACCGGGCGCCGGGCCGAAGGGCAGGTCAGCTACCGTTACGAGCGGCGCATCCAGTGGGATGACCGGGTGGCGGACGAGAATGTGCATACCGGTCTTGCGCGCGCCTCCGCTTCCGTGGCGCCCGGCTTTTCGCTCGAGGGCGGCGCGGTCGCGACCCGGGCCAGAGCGGATATCCGGGGCGCAGCGCCCGGGAATTTCGTCGGCAACGTCGACAATGTCACTCAGGTCTACTCCGTCTATGCCGGACCAAGCCTTACCACCAGCGCAGGTCCGGTGCAGATCGCAGCCTCGGCCTTCGGCGGCTACACCAAGGTGGAATCACCGGTAGTCACGGGCGTGGGTCCGGGTCAGCCGCGGTTGGACTATTTCGACGATTCTAAGAGCGTCCTTGCCCAGGCGTCCGCTGGCGTGGCCGCGGGAACCGTGCTGCCTGTAGGCGTTACCGTTAGCGGTGCCTATGAGCGTGAAGAGGCCGGCCAACTCGAGCAGAAGTACGAAGGATATTACGCCCGCGGCGACGTGACGCTGCCGGTAAGCCGCACGGTCGCCCTGCGCGCCGGTGCGGGCTACGAGAAGATCAAGGCCACCCAGCGGGACGCCTTGGTTGATGCCGCCGGTAACCCTGTTGTTGACCGGGATGGACGCTTCGTCACGGACCCCGCGTCGCCAGAACGGATCGCCTACAATACGGACGGCTTGATCTATGACGCCGGCGTTATCTGGCGCCCGAGCCCTCGCTTCGAACTTCAGGCGAATGCCGGCTATCGCTATGGTGGGGAGACGTATTTCGGCTCTCTGAACTGGGAGATGGCGCGAAATACGGGTCTTCAGGTCGTCGTTTACGACGGGATCGAGACGTTTGGCCGTCAGCTTCGAGATGGCCTTCGCGACTTGCCCACCGCATTTCAGGGAACGGCCAGTCCCTTTGGACAGCAGTTCAACGGCTGCATCTTCGGCAGCAATGCCGGCGGCAGCGGGGCGGACGCAGGCGGCTGCCTGAACAACGTGTTCCAGTCCATCTCGACGGCCAGCTACCGGGCGCGCGGGATCGATGCCGTGGTATCCGCCACGCAGGGCCGCACGGCTTACGGCGTCGGCGCGGGCTATGCCAATCGCCGGTTGAACACACCGGTTGTCGCCCCGGGCACAGTGGCGATCGCGGTCACCGACGAGAGTTATTACGCCCAGCTTTTCTGGTCGCGTGCGCTAAGCCGGGTTTCCCAGGTCGATGTGAACTTGTTCGCCAATTACTATGACAGCGGCCTGCCCGTGGCGAACGGCGTGTTCAACCTGGGTGCGACCGGCAGCTATTCTCGTCAGTTCGGACGGCTGGGCACCATCGCATCGCTCGGTCTCTACACGTTCGATCAAGAAGGCTTCGATAGCCAGTGGTCGGCGCAGGCGCTGCTTGGCGCCCGTTACACATTCTAACCGGACAGCAATCTGAAGGGGTGGCCCGGCATGTATGAGGAACATTTTGGCCTGACTGAGCGGCCGTTCCAGCTGACGCCCGATCCGCGTTACTGGTTCGACTCCGCGACCCATCGAAAGGCTATGGCATATCTGGGCTATGGCTTGGCCCAAGGTGAAGGCTTCATTGTCATCACCGGCGATATCGGCGCCGGCAAGACGACGCTTGTCGGCCATGTTACGGCACAGATCGATCCCGCCAACCTCAACGTCATCACGATCGTGTCCACCGCGATCGAGGGGGATGATCTGCTCCGGGTGGTCGCGACCGGGCTCAACATCGAGCCGGCTGGACGTTCGAAGGCGGAGCTGCTGACGCTCGTGGAGCGAGGCCTTCATGCCGTCGCACGCACCGGGCGCCGCACGTTGCTGATCGTCGACGAGGCACAGGCGCTGCCGGTGTCTGCGCTGGAGGAGCTTCGCATGCTCTCCAACTTCCAGGCAGGCGGCCGCGCGATGCTGCAGATCTTCCTGCTGGGTCAGCCGGAGTTTCGCGAACGCCTCAACGGTTCCGACCGGCTCGAGCAACTGCGACAGCGGGTGATTGCCATCCACCATCTCGAACCGATGGCTCCTGACGAAGTGGCGAGCTACGTCAATCACCGGCTGAAGATCGCCGGATGGACCGGCGCGCCCAGCTTCGCGGACAATGTCTTCCCGGTACTGCACCGGGCAAGTGGCGGTGTGCCGCGCCGCTTGAACCAGTTGATGGGACGAGTGCTGCTGCACGCCGCGATCACCGAGGCCAAGGTGATCGACGCTGCGCTGGTGAACACCGTTCGCGCGGATGCCGCCCGGGATTTGCCCAGCGCCTCCAGCATCACGCCCGCGGTACGCGCCGTGCCGAACGCACCATCCGCGGCGGCGCGGCCAACGGACGGCCATTCCCAGTTGGCGGCCAATCCCGAGCTGCTGCAGCGGATTGCCCGTCTTGAACAGCGGGTGGAGGAGCAGGACGCCGCGCTTCGCCGGATGCTGACGTTGCTTGTGGACTGGGTCGAAAGCGATGCTCCCGCACCCCGCGGCGGACTGGAAGCGGTGCGCGGCGCGGCAGCGTGAGATGATCGGCCTACCCAGCGGAAAAGCCGCCCACGGTGAGACGATCACCAATGGCATGTCGGTAGATGTGGAAGAATGGTTCCAGGTCGGCGCATTCGAACACACCATCGACAAGGGCGATTGGGAAAGCCTCGAAAGCCGCGTGATATACAACACGAGCGCGGTCCTGGATCTGTTCGCCGAATGCGGCGTGTCGGCGACCTTCTTCACCCTCGGCTGGGTCGGAGCGCGCCATCCTGCGCTGGTCAGGCGGATTGCTGAGGGCGGCCATGAAGTCGCGAGCCACGGTTGGGATCATCAGCGCGTCTTCACCATGAGTTCGGCGCAGTTTCGAGACGATCTCCGCCGGGCTCGTGCGGCTTTGGAGGACGCCGGAGGCGTCAAAGTCACCGGCTATCGAGCCCCAAGCTTCTCCATCGACGCCCGCACGCCTTGGGCACACCCGGTGCTGGCGGAGGAAGGCTATGATTACTCCTCCAGCGTCGCCCCCGTCGCGCATGACCATTACGGCTGGCGGGACAGCCCGCGTTTCGCTTGGCGTCCGCTGCGCGACAGCTCACTGATCGAACTCCCGGTGTCCGTCGCTGAGGTTGGCGGCCGCCGCATGGCGGTGGGCGGTGGTTTCTTCCGGTTGCTTCCCGCCGCGTTGACGGATGTGGCGGTGCGTCAGTCAAACGCTGCTGGTCGCGCGGGCATGTTCTACTTCCACCCCTGGGAAGTTGATACTGGCCAGCCACGCGTTGCGAATGCCCCCCTGCGCTCCCGCCTTCGGCACTACAGCCGCATCGGCGCCATGAAGGGCAAGCTCCGCGGCCTGCTGGGGCGCCATCAATGGGGCAGGGTGGATGAGGTAGCCGCCCGAGAGACGCGCCAGTGAAGCACGCCGCTCCTGATCAGGAGTTGTCGGTTCGCGAGGCGTCGGGGGAAGATGCTCGCATTGATGCCTTTGTCACCGCCCATCCTGACGCCACGCCCTTTCACCTCGCCACCTGGCTCCGTGCGGTTGAGCGTGGCTGCGGTCAGCGGGCGCGCCTTCTTGTTGCGGAGCGTGGCGGCGAGATGGTCGGCTATTTGCCGCTGACGGAGATGCGCTCACCATTGTTCGGCCAGGCATTGGTGTCTTCCGGCTTTGCCGTTGCTGGCGGCGTGCTGGGCGAGGGCGTTGAACCACTCGCCGCGGCTGCTCGTGCCCTTGGCTTGCCGACGGTCGAGCTCCGCGGTGGTGCGCTTCCCGCTGACTGGCTTGTCGACGACGAAACCTACCTCGGCTTCGTCAAGCCGTTGGCAGCTGACGATGAGGCAGAACTGAACGCCGTCCCGCGTAAGCAGCGTGCGGAGCTCCGCAAGGCGCTGGCGAACGATCTGGAGGTAGTCACTGGCGGACTGAATCTCGCCGATGAGCACTATCGCGTGTACGCCGAGTCGGTTCGGAACCTTGGAACCCCGGTCTTCCCGCGCGCGCTTTTTCGTGAAGTGCTGAAGAACATGGACGCCGATATCCTGACGGTGCGTCATCATGGACGTGCGGTCGCGAGCGTGCTCAGCCTCTACTTCAATGGCACGGTTTTCCCCTATTGGGGGGGCGGGGTCGAAGCGGCGCGCCGGCTGCGCGCCAATGATCGCATGTACTTCGCTTTGATGGCGCACGCTCGAGCGCGTGGCTGTAACCGTTTCGACTTCGGGCGCTCCAAGGCGGGAACCGGACCTGCGGCGTTCAAGAAGAACTGGGGCTTCGCAGGACAGCCACTCTGCTACGCCAAATGGTCCTCCGGGCCGGCGCGCGACGTAAACCCGCTCAACCCGAAATATGCGCTGATGGTGCGCACCTGGAAGAAGCTGCCGTTGCCGGTGGCCAACCTCCTTGGACCCTGGATCAGCCGAGGGCTGGGCTGAGGTGGAAATCCTGTTCCTGGCGCATCGGGCGCCCTTTCCGCCTGACCGCGGCGATCGCATTCGCAGCTTCAACATCCTCAAGCATCTGTCGGCGCGCGCGCGCGTTCATCTGATCGCCTTCGTGGATGATGATGCCGTCATCACGGACGAACATCGGGCGCTGGTCGATGAATGCGTGCTGGTTCCGCGGACCAAACCGCAACTGCGCGCCGCTGCTGAGGCTCTGGTGAGCGGTCAGCCTGTTTCGCTAACCGCCTTCGCCGATCGACGGGTGAGGGGGGCGGTCAACGACATTCTCTCGCGTCGTCGCTTGGACGCTATCTACGCATTCTCCAGTCAGATGGCACAATATCTTCCGGCGACTGGCCCTAAAGCGATCATGGACTTCGTTGATCTCGATTCAGCGAAGTTCGCCGCTTATGCAGACGATGCGTTCGGACCGATGCGATGGATGATGCGCCGCGAGGCGCGGCTTCTCGCCGCCTTTGAGCGTTCCGTGGCGGCGCGTGTGCACGAATCCTTGTTCGTCAGCGCATCAGAAGCAGCCCTCTTGCCGGGAAGTCGTGCTCTTGAGAACGGCATCGACACGGTCCTTTACGATCCCGCCGTTGCCGCTCCGGTTTCAAGCCCGCGTCCGCTCCTCGTATTCACGGGTCAAATGGATTACCGGCCGAACGTGGATGCTGTGACATGGTTTGCGCGATCGGTCCTGCCGCTTCTTCCCGCCGTGCATTTCGCAATTGTGGGTCGGGCGCCGACACCGGCGGTGCAAGCGCTGGCGGGAGCAGACGTGACCGTCACCGGAGAGGTGACGGATGTCCGTGGCTGGCTTGCCGCGGCGGACGTGGTGGTGGCGCCGCTGCAACTTGCCCGCGGCGTACAGAACAAGGTGCTAGAGGCAATGGCGATGGCTCGCCCGGTGGTTGCCAGCACCGGTGCAGCGGAAGGAATCGACCATGCCGGTACCATCCGCATCGCGTCCGATGCCCGCGAATATGCGAACTGTATCATGGCGCTTTTGCAGGATCCGCCCGGCGCCACAGCGCTTGGCGATGCGGCGAGGCGTCAGGTGATCAAGCGCTACGGATGGGAAGCCCGGCTGGCTTCTCTCGATGACCTTCTTGGGCTTGGGGCGGCGAGCCCGGCCGCGTGAATACCGCACTTCACCCGGGGACAGCCGACGCCATTGTCGGGCGCTGGCGTATGCATGTGGCGGCGCTCGCGCTCGCGTCGCTTTGCGTGTTGCTGCTGTTCCAGCGTGATGTCGCCGATCTTGTACGTTTGTGGTGGACCAGCACCACGTACGGGCACTGTCTCTTTATCCCAGCTGTAGTTGCGTGGCTGATCTGGACGCGAAGGCGAGAGCTTGGGGCGCTGACGCCCGTCGCCTGGTGGCCCGGGCTAGCGATTGACGCGGCGGGCTGTTCCGGATGGCTGCTCGGCGAAGCCGCTGGCGTTGCGGGCGCCCGGCACTTCGGCGTGGTGATCATGCTGCAGGGTGCCGCCGTGACGGTGCTGGGCCCGCATGTGGGCCGCGCTCTCCTGTTTCCGCTCGCTTATGCCTTTTTCGCCGTTCCGTTCGGGGAATGGCTGGAGCCGCCGCTTCAGCAGATCACCGTGGCGATCGTCATGCCGCTGCTTCACCTGGCGGGTGTCCCCGCGGCAGTTGAGGGCGTGCTGATCCATGCCGGGCCATATTATTTTGAGGTGGCCGAAGCCTGTTCCGGTTCGAAATTCGTCCTCTCGATGCTCGCGTTCGCCGCACTTGTTGCCAACACCTGTTTCCGCTCTTCACGTAGAAGAGCCACGTTTCTGGCAGTGGCGCTGGTGGTGCCGGTGTTGGCAAACGGCGTGCGGGCGTTTGGTACTATCTGGGCGGCGCAGTTCTTTGGCCTTCAGGCCGCCACCGGCTTTGACCATATCGTCTACGGCTGGGTCTTCTTTGCCTTGGTGATGGCGGCGGTAATGGCAGGCGGTTGGCGATGGTTCGATCGCGCGCCCGACGAAGCTGCCTTTGATCCGGCCGATTTGCCCGCACCTCGGCGACATCGGATCAGCGTGACGCTGGCTGCTGTCCTGATCGTTTCAGGGTGCGCGGCGTTTGCGATCTGGGCGGCTGCGATCGGCGGGCGCACACAGCACTTGCCGCCGCAGTTACACCTTCCGGACGTGCCAGGATGGACCCGCGCCCCGCTAAGCAAGGGGGCGCCTTGGGAGCCTTTCTATCCCGGCGCAGACCATCGCCTCATTGGGCGCTATGTCGACGGCAGCGGTCATGCGGTTGATCTCGCCATCGCAGTTTTCGCCCGGCAGGAGGAAGGCAAGGAAGTGATCTCTTACGGTACGGGCGTCCTGCGGGAGAGCGATCGCTGGGTGCGCGTGGCGTTCCTGCCGGATATCGACGGCGGCTCAGCAATGCGGATTACGGCGCCAGGTCCGGTGGAGCGCGTGGTCGCCACCTGGTACCGGGTAGCGGGAAGGGTGACCAACAGCCCCGTGGTGGTCAAGCTGGCGACGCTGCAGGCGCGGTTGATCGGCGGTGAGCCGGCGGCCGTTGCGCTTCATCTTTCTGCCGAGGAGGGCAAGGAGCATGACGCCGCGAGCGTGATCGCGCGGTTCCGCACCGCTCTTGGCCCGATCGACCATGTGTCTGCCGAGGTGATGCGCTGATGTGCGGACTGGCAGGGCTATTTTATCCCGAGACACCAAAGCCCGTCGATCCCGCCCGCATCCGCGCGATGACCGATGCGATGGCGGTCCGCGGCCCGGATGGCGAGGGTGTGTGGACTGCGCCCGGCGTCGGTCTGGGCCACCGGCGGCTGTCCATCATCGACGTAAAGGGCTCACCGCAGCCGATGCATAGTGGGGAGGGTGCGCTTTCCGTGCTCTTCAACGGTTGCATCTACAATTACCGTGAGTTGCGGGCGGAGCTCGGCAGCAAGGGCTGGGTGTTTCGAACCAGCGGCGACACCGAAGTGCTGCTTGCCGCCTGGGCAGCCTGGGGTCCGCGAATGCTGGACCGGCTGAACGGCATGTTCGCCTTCGTCATCCATGATGCCCGCACGCAGCAGTTGTTCATGGCGCGGGACCGCTTGGGGGTGAAGCCGCTCCATTATGCCCGGCTCGCCGATGGTGCGCTTGCCTTTTCATCGGAACTCAAGGGCTTGCTTGCCCATCCGCTGTTGCGCCGCGTGCCTGACCTCCGAGCGATCGAGGATTATCTCGCTTTCGGTTACGTGCCCGACGACGCCTGCGTGGTGGCGGGCGTGAGCAAGCTGCCGGCCGGCCATTATCTCCTGGTGCAGCGTGGCAAGCCAGTGCCGGCGCCGGTGCAATGGTGGGACGTGTCCTTTGCCGATCGCGCGACCGGCTCGGCGAAGGCGCTCGAAGAAGAGCTGATCGCGCATATGCGAGAGGGGGTGCAATCGCGTCTGGTGGCCGACGTGCCCCTCGGCGCTTTCCTGTCGGGGGGCGTGGATAGCTCAGCCGTCGTTGCGCTGATGGCGGAAGCGAGCCCGCAGGCTGTCCGCACCTGCACCATCGGATTTGCGGAATCCGGGCATGATGAAAGAGCCTATGCCGCCGCAATAGCGGAACGGTTCCGCACCGATCACGATACGCGCGTCGTCAGTTCGGAGAATGTGGGCCTCATCGATCGCGTGGTTGCCGCATTCGACGAGCCCTTTGCGGACGCCTCGGCGCTCGCCACCTATCAGGTATGCGCGCTCGCTCGCGAAAGGGTGACGGTGGCGCTTTCGGGTGACGGCGCCGACGAGATCATGGCCGGCTATCGCCGCTACCGGTTCCAGGCGGCCGAGGAACGGGTGCGAGCGTTGTTGCCGCAGCAGTTTCGTAGCGGCGTGTTCGGCACGCTGGGCCGCCTCTACCCCAAAGCGGATTGGGCGCCGCGGCCGCTGCGCGCGAAGACGACACTGCTGGCGCTCGCTGACGACGGTGCGGAGGCCTATGCCCGATCGGTCGGTGTCACCACGCCCGCCATGCGCGCACTTCTGTTCAACGATGCCGCGCGCCGCGCAATGAGCGGTTATCGCGCCGAGGACCGTTATGTCGAAGCCATGCGCGCGGCGCCTGCCCGTGACCCGCTGGACCGCGCCCAATATGCCGACATGAAGATCTGGCTGCCCGGAGACATATTGGCGAAGACCGACCGGACCAGCATGGCGGTGAGCCTGGAAGCGCGCGAGCCGTTGCTCGACCATCGGCTCGTCTCGTTCGCGGCGCGCCTTCCATCATCGATGCGGCTGCGCCACGGCCAGGGCAAATGGCTGATGAAGAAGGCCATGGAGCGGTATCTTCCCGAGGACATCCTCTATCGCCCGAAGATGGGCTTCGTCACGCCGGTAAGCGAGTGGTTCCGCGGAGCACTGGCGGGCGAAGCGGCCGCACTTTCACGATCCCGCACTCTTTCCGACACCGGCTGGTTCGACATGGAGGCGCTGCGTAGGATAGCCGAGGCGCATCGATCCGGGCGGGAGGAACATGGTCGCACGCTGTGGCAGTTCGTGATGCTGGAGCGCAGCCTGAAACGACTGTTCGGATGACCGCGCAGCGACCCCGGAGTAAGCCAGGCTGGCGATTCAGGGCGTTACCGACAGGTCTCTAGGACCGGGCACCACAACCGCCGAATAGATCCGGCGTGACAATTCAGCTCACGGCCGGGCTAACCTGGCTTGTGTCGCCTGCCACGCCTGAAAACGCTCAACCGCAATGGAGCGGCGCAGCACGCGAGCCATTGGATCGATGACGACATGGGCACCGGGCGGGAGCGTGAGTTCTGCGGCGCCCGCGTCCATGTTCACGCGCTCGATGCGACCGCCGACCTTCACTTCGATCGGCATGGGGAATGGCCCGCCGGATTTCCATTCAAGCCGCAGGCGGTCGCCGCTTCTCGTCTCCACCAACTCCGGAAGCGCGGCGCGGCGCAGATAGGCGTCGAAGAACCACCCGAGGTCGCGACCGCTTTCCTCTTTCACAATCGCTTCGAATTCACGGGTGGAGGTGTAGCGGGGCGCGAAGTTGCCGGGTTGCGGATCGCGGCGCCCATAAACGAGGCGGCGGGTTGCGGCAAAGAAGGCGCCGTCGCCGATCAGCCAGCGCAGCGTGTGCAGCGTCCACGCACCCTTGAAATAGATGTCGGTACCGGCGCCGCCCCTCGACGGCTCGTACACGTCTTCCTCGGTCAGCAGCTTGTCACGTACGACAGGGGCGGTGTTGGTGATCCGGTTCCGCTGCGTTTCCAGCATCACCAGGTAGCGCCCGTCGCCCTCTCGCCACTGTCCGTAGAGCGGCTGCATATATTGGGCGAAGCCTTCGTGTAGCCAGTAATCGTCCCAGTTCGCCGCCGTCATCTGGTTGGCGAACCATTCGTGGCTGAGTTCGTGCTGGAACAACCAGTCAAAGCCTTCGGGTGCCTTGGCGTAATTGTTGCCGTAGGCGTTGATGGTCTGGTGCTCCATGCCCATGTGCGGTGTCTCGACGACGCCGAGCTTCTCGTCAGCAAAGGGATAGGGCCCGATCACTTCCTCGAAAAAGTCGAGGGTGGGCGCAAATTCGGCGAAGAGCGCGCGGGCCTGTTCCGCCTTGCCGGGCAGATGCCAGTAATGGAGCGGGATCTTGTTTCCGTACCGGCTCTGGTAAATGGCGGTGACTTCCTCGAACGGGCCGATCGCCAGCGCGATTGCATAAGTGTTGGGCTGCCGGGCTTGCCAGTTCCAGCGGGTACGACCGTCGGGGAAGGTCTCGACGCCGATCAGCCGGCCGTTGGCAGGCGCTTTCAGCCCGGCAGGGACGATAATGTGAAGGTCGACCGAGCGTGGCTCTCCCGCGGGGAAGTCGAGGCAGGGCCACAACAGATCGCAGCCATAGCCTTCGGTGGTGCTGGCGATCCACGGTCGGCCGTCAGGCGTGGTGCTCCAGACCATGCCGTCGTCCCAGGGCGCGTTTGCCGCTACATGCGGTGTGCCTGCATAGTCGATCCGCGCGCTCACCTTTTCGCCGGCGGCAAGCGGCCGCGGAAGAGCGATGCGTAACTGCCCGTCCGGATTGGACCAGGCGCGTTTCGGCAGAGGCTCACCGTCGACGGCGACGGCGGAGACGGGGAGGTTGCGATCGAGATCGATCACAAGGCTGGCGAGCGGCGCCCGCGCCGTGAAGGACAGGATTGCCGAGCCTTCTATGCGTCGCTGCTTCGGGCGTACCTCGATCGAAAGGTCCGCGTGGTCGAACGTCACGGCGGTTTGCTCGGATGGGCGGGGGCCGCCGGAAATCTGCGTCTGCGCGGTGAGCGGCGGTTCGCCCTTTTGTGGCAGGCCGGTCGGACCTGGCAACGACGCCGGGGTGAGGAGCAGGGCGGCCAGCCACAGGGGTGAAGAGATCATGTGGTCCTAAAATGCGATCAAAGGGAGCTTTGCTCCATGATCGTCGTGCGATGATTGAT
Organism: Sphingomonas sp. IC-11; assembly: GCF_021043365.1. Taxonomy (GTDB): domain Bacteria; phylum Pseudomonadota; class Alphaproteobacteria; order Sphingomonadales; family Sphingomonadaceae; genus Sphingomonas. The sequence goes on from NZ_JAJNDU010000001.1 coordinate 658,111, forward strand.
GGAAACCGCGCGCACCCCATATAAAAGAAGCATGCCGCCTGTTCGAAGCGGCACCGGAGTGTTCATGACCCAGACTTTCCCCGTTCTCCCGCTGCGCGACATTGTGGTGTTTCCGCACATGATCGTGCCGCTGTTCGTCGGCCGCGACAAGTCCGTGGCGGCGCTCGAGGCAGCCATGGCTGCAGACAAGGAGATTTTCCTCGTCGCTCAGCTCGATCCGGCTGAAGACGACCCCAAGGCAGACGACCTTTACGACATCGGCGTCACCGCAACCGTGCTTCAGCTGCTGAAGCTGCCGGACGGCACCGTGCGCGTGCTGGTGGAAGGCAAGCAGCGCGGCCGGCTCGGTGGGTTGACCGACGCTGGCACGTACATGACCACCGAAGTGATCCCGATCGAGGAAGTCACGGCGGAAGGCACCGAAGTGTCCGCGCTGATGCGCTCGGTGATCGACCAGTTTGAAAATTATGCCAAGCTGAACCGCAAGCTGCCGGCGGAAACCGCTTCGCAGCTGGGCGAAATCGAGGACGCCTCGCGCCTCGCCGATGCGGTGGCGGGCAATATTTCGATCAAGGTTGCCGACAAGCAATCCTTGCTGATCGAAACCGATCCGGCTCGCCGGCTGGAGATGGTGTTTGCCTTTATGGAAGGCGAGCTTGGCGTCCTGCAGGTCGAAAAGAAGATCAAGAGCCGCGTCAAGCGCCAGATGGAGAAGACGCAGCGCGAATATTACCTCAACGAGCAGCTGAAGGCGATTCAGCGCGAGCTCGGCAATGAGGGCGAGGAAGGCGAGGGCGATGAGCTCGCCGAGCTGACGCAGAAGATCGCGACGCTCAAGCTTTCCAAGGAAGCGCGCACCAAGGCAACGGCCGAGCTCAAGAAGCTGAAGACCATGGCGCCGATGAGCGCCGAGGCGACCGTTGTGCGCAATTACCTCGACGTGCTGCTCGGCCTGCCATGGGGCAAGCGGTCCAAGTTGAAGAAGGACATTGCCGCCGCGCAGGCGATCCTCGACGAGGATCATTATGCGCTGGAGAAGGTGAAGGACCGGATCGTCGAGTATCTCGCGGTCCAGGCGCGCACCAACAAGCTGAAGGGGCCGATCCTGTGCCTCGTCGGCCCGCCGGGCGTGGGCAAGACGAGCCTGGGCAAGTCGATCGCCAAGGCGACCGGCCGCGAGTTCATCCGCCAGTCGCTGGGCGGCGTGCGCGACGAGGCCGAGATCCGCGGCCACCGCCGCACGTACATCGGCTCGCTGCCGGGCAAGATCGTGACGAATCTGCGCAAGGCGGGGGCGGCGAACCCGCTGTTCCTGCTCGACGAGATCGACAAGCTGGGCCAGGATTTCCGCGGTGACCCGGCCTCGGCGCTGCTCGAGGTGCTGGATCCGGAGCAGAACAGCAAGTTCAACGATCACTATCTGGAGATCGACATCGATCTCAGCGACGTGATGTTCGTCTGCACGGCGAACACGCTGAACCTGCCGCAGCCGCTGCTCGATCGCATGGAGATCATCCGCCTCGAAGGCTACACCGAGGACGAGAAGGTCGAGATCGCGGAGCGTCACCTGATCGCCAAGCAGATCGAGGCGCATGGCCTGAAGGACGGCGAGTTCACGCTGACGCCGGAAGGCCTGCGTGCGCTGATCCAGCGCTACACCCGCGAGGCGGGCGTGCGCACGCTGGAGCGCGAGATCGCGAAGCTTGCCCGCAAGGCGCTTCGCCAGATCCTGGAAGGCAAGGCGACCAGCGTCACCATCACGCCGGAGAACCTCCACGAATTCGCGGGCGTGCAGAAGTATCGCCACGGCCTCAGCGAGGAAGAGAACCAGATCGGCGCCGTCACTGGCCTTGCCTGGACCGAAGTGGGCGGCGAACTGCTGACGATCGAAAGCGTGACCGTGCCCGGCAAGGGCGCGATCAAGCTGACCGGCAAGCTGGGCGATGTGATGAAGGAATCGGCCGAGACGGCGATGAGCTTCATCAAGGCGCGGGCGCCGTCTTACGGGATCAAGCCGAGCCTGTTCCACCGCAAGGACGTCCACGTCCACCTGCCCGAGGGCGCGGTGCCGAAGGACGGCCCGTCGGCCGGCATTGGCCTCGTCACCTGCATCGTTTCCACCCTGACCGGCGTGCCGGTGAAGAAGGAAGTGGCGATGACCGGCGAGGTCACGCTGCGTGGCCGGGTGCTGCCGATCGGCGGCCTGAAGGAAAAGATGCTCGCGGCGCTGCGCGGCGGCATCACCACGGTGCTGATCCCGCAGGAGAATGAGAAAGACCTCGCGGACATCCCGCAGAACATCAAGGATGGCCTGAAGATCATCCCGGTGACGCATGTCGACGAGGTGCTTCGCCTGGCGCTGACCGAGCCGCTGGAGGCGATCGACTGGACCGACGCGGACGAACTGGCGGCCCAGCCGCCGGCCCCGATCGCGCCGGCCGGGGGTGAACTTCACCACTAAGTCGGCTTCAGCGTAGGAAAACGGTAACCACGGCGGTTCATCGCAGCCGCCGTGGTTTCGTTTGACACTGAACGGACCAGCCGTCTTACTGGTACGACCGGCCCTGCGCGGCCGAGTCCACTTTTTTGAATATCCGCACAGCGAAACGGGGGTCGGTGCATGAATAAGCAGGAGTTGATCGCGGCGGTTGCGAATGTGTCCGGGCTCGCAAAGAACGATGCGACCCGGGCCGTCGAAGCCGTGTTCGATACGATCAGCGCGCAGTTGAAGAAGGGCGATGAAGTGCGTCTCGTCGGCTTTGGCACTTTCGCGGTGACCAAGCGGAAGGCATCCACTGGTCGCAACCCACGCACCGGGGAGCCGATGACGATCAAGGCGTCCAGCCAGCCGAAGTTCAAGGCCGGCAAGGTGCTGAAGGATTCTCTGAACTGATCCAATTTTTGCGAACGGAGCGGTTTGCGGGCTGGACAGGGGCAATCTTGCCCCCTAAAGGCCCGCTTCCGGTTTCGATCGGGCGCGTAGCTCAGCGGTAGAGCACACCCTTCACACGGGTGGGGTCACAGGTTCAATCCCTGTCGCGCCCACCATATACAAAGCCCCGCGGTCGCCATGACCTGCGGGGCTTTTTGGTTTTCCAGCGGTTTGACGATGGGGCGCTCCGGCGGGTCACTCGCGCCGGAGCGGATCTGACGGTCCTCGCCGCGAGGGGAGGGTCGGTATCTCGAGGAGAGATGCCGGCGGCGTGGCCGGCACTTCTAGGGGAAGGGGGCGGACCGGAAACCGGCTGTCAGTCTTTCCAGCACCAGTAGAGCTGGGCCGGCGGCACGTTCCACCATTCCATGTCGTGGTCGATGTGCCCGAAATGCGGTGCGAGGAAGTCGCGGACCTTGGGGCTGAACTGATAAACGAGAAAGGCGCCGCCGGGGCGGATGACCCGGTGGGTGGCGGATGCGATCGCCGGGCCGACGCCGGCCGGCAACGTCGAGAACGGCAGGCCCGAGAGGACGTAATCGGCCGACTCATGCCCACGCTCGGCAACGATCGACTCCACGTCGGCCGCGGAGCCATGCACCGCCTCGAAGCGCGAGTCCGAGATGGTGTGATTGAGGTAGCGGATGAAGTCCACGTTGGTGTCGACGGCGATAAGCGTCGCGTCCGGCGCCATCCGTTCCAGGATCGGGCGGCAGAACGTGCCGACCCCAGGTCCATATTCCACGAAGAGCTTGCAATTGGCCCAGTCGACCGGCGCAAGCATCTTGTCGATCAGCTTCGCCGACGACGGGATAACCGATCCCACCATCACTGGATGCTTCAGAAAGCCGGAGAAGAACATCTGCCACGGCTTGGGCACGCCATTGGCGCTGGTTTTCACGCGGCGCGCCGCACTGGTGGAGCTTGACATGAAGGAACAACAACTCCCCGAAAGATCGTAACTGTGCCGAACGCGGCACAAGCAGGAGAGTTGCCATAGCGGGGTTGCGCGCGGCTCCCAAGCGCCTAATCGAACCGTATGACAGGGGATCCGGCACAAGAGAGGAGCGCCGCGAGACGGCGCAAGCGGCCGCGACGTACGTTCGACAAGCGATTCGCGCTGATGTTCATGGTCATGCTGACCATCGCCGCCGGCAATACTGCACTTCAATCGGTATTGCCCGCGCTTGGTCGGTCGCTGGGCGTCGCCGACAGTGCCGTTGCGGCGGCGTTCTCGGTGTCGGCATTGCTCTGGGTGATCGCGGCGCCGTTCTGGGCCAACCGCTCCGATCGGCATGGCCGCCGCATGATGATCCTTCTCGGAATGGGCGGCTTCTGCCTTAGCCTCGCCACCTGCGGCGTGTTCCTGGCGGCTGGCATCAATGGCTGGATCAGCGGAACGGCCGCGTTCATTCTCTTCATCATGGGCCGCCTGATCTACGGTACCTTCGGTTCGGCCGCGCCGCCAGCCGTGCAGGCGATGGTCGCCGGCGATACCACGCGGGAGGAGCGGACCCGCGCGCTGACCCTCATTGCCAGTGCCTTTGGGCTGGGCACCATCCTGGGCCCGGCCATCGCTCCCTATCTGATCCTCGGCCACATCGGTTCGGTCGAGGTCGGCCTCGCCGGGCCTGCCTTTGTCTTCACCATTTTCGGCGTGGCGATGTTTCTGACGATCCGCGCAATGCTGCCGGACGACCGCAACATGGCGGAGGCGGTTCATGGCGGAACCAACGGCTATCCGTCGATTGGCGGGCAGGGAACCGGCGCCAGCGTGCGCGGGGCGACGGAGCCCAGGGGCGGGGTAAAGATCAGCTACTTCGATCGCCGCATCCGCACCTGGATGATCGCAGGGCTGGTGATGGGCCATGCGCAGGCCATGACGGGGCAGGCGATCGGCTTTCTGGTGATTGACCGCCTGAACCTGCCGCCGGCGCTTGCGCTGGAACCGACCGGCATCGTGTTGATGATGGGCGCTGGCACGGCACTGCTGGCGCAATGGGGCATCATTCCCACGCTGAATCTCGCCCCCCGCGCGCTGGTGCTCGTCGGGCTGGTGCTGGCAGCAGCAGGCACGGCACTCACCGGGATGGCGACATCGCTCTACGGGATCGCCACCGCTTATGCGCTCGCGAGCCTCGGCTTCGGTTTCACCCGCCCCGGCTTCACCGCCGGATCGAGCCTGGCGGTCGGCCCGCAGGCGCAGGGCTCCGTCGCGGGCAAGGTGACGAGCGTCAACGGTGCCAGCTTTGTCCTGGGGCCATCGATCGGCGTTGGCTTGTATGAGGTCTGGCATTCGCTGCCCTATCTGGTCGCAGGGGTCGGATGCGTCGCATTGTTCGTTTATTGCTGGTTCGCCCTGCGCGAGCCGGACGAACAGGAAGTGGCCGCGTTCGACGATCCGGTGGTCTGAGCCTTCGCAAAGTGGATCCGGAACGGCGGCCATAACCGCGGGTGATCCACCGCTGATCCCCAAAGTCTTGTCGCGAGCGTCAACTGATCCTAGACGCGCGCGCCATGACCGACTCCTCCATCAAGCGCCCCGTCGGCGACGCCGGCATCAAGCGCGTCGTCCTTGCCTATTCAGGCGGCCTCGACACCAGCGTCATCCTGAAATGGCTGCAGCAGACCTATAACTGCGAAGTCGTGACGTTCACTGCCGATCTCGGCCAGGGCGAGGAGCTGGAGCCGGCGCGCCGCAAGGCGGAGCTGGCCGGGGTGAAGCCCGAGCATATCTTCATCGACGATCTGCGCGAGGAGTTCGTCAAGGATTACGTCTTCCCGATGATGCGCGCGAATGCGACGTATGAGGGGCTGTACCTGCTCGGCACGTCGATCGCGCGGCCGCTGATCGCCAAGCGCCAGATCGAGATCGCGCGTCAGGTTGGCGCCGATGCCGTCAGCCATGGGGCGACCGGCAAGGGCAATGACCAGGTCCGTTTCGAGCTTGGCTATTACGCGCTGGCGCCCGACATCAAGGTGATCGCGCCGTGGCGTGAATGGGATCTCACCAGCCGCACCCGCCTGATCGAGTTCGCCGAGCAGAACCAGATCATGGTGACGAAGGACAAGCGCGGCGAATCGCCGTTCTCGACCGACGCCAATCTTCTGCACACCTCGTCCGAGGGCAAGGTGCTCGAAGATCCGTGGGAGGAAGTGCCGGATTACGTCTATTCGCGCACCGTGAACCCGGAGGACGCGCCGGACGCGCCGGAATATATCACGATCGATTTCGAGCGCGGTGACGGCGTGGCGCTGAACGGCGAGGCATGCTCGCCCGCGACGCTGCTGACCAAGCTGAACGAGCTTGGCCGCAAGCATGGCATCGGCCGGCTCGACCTGGTCGAGAACCGCTTCGTCGGCATGAAGAGCCGCGGCATGTACGAGACGCCGGGCGGCACCATCTATCACCTCGCCCATCGCGGCATCGAGCAGCTGACGCTCGATCGCGGCGCAGCGCACCTGAAGGACGAGCTGGCGATCAAATACGCCGAGCTGGTCTATAACGGCTTCTGGTTCTCGCCCGAGCGCGAGATGCTGCAGGCAGCTGTCGACTATAGCCAGGAGAAGGTCTCCGGCACGGTGCGGCTGAAGCTCTACAAGGGCAATGTCGGCGTCGTCGGCCGCAAGTCGCCCAACTCGCTCTACAGCGAGAAGGTCGTGACGTTCGAGGACGATCAGGGCGCCTATGACCAGCGGGATGCGGAAGGCTTCATCAAGCTGAACGCGCTTCGCCTGCGCCTGCTGGGTCGCCGCGACGGCCGCTAAGCCTTTCCCCTCTGGCGCATCGGTCCTTCGCCCCGGCTTCGCACCGGGTCGATGCGGCCCATTGGCCCGGGGGGACTTGCAGCTCGCACCTTCGGCGCATTTCCGCCGCTAACTCGCTGAAATTGCGCTTTCTTTGACGGTCGCGCCGCGCGATCGTTATCCTTCAGGAACGATCCTGCTGCGATCGGCGTTGAACATGAGCCTGGGGCACTCGCCCCGAGTTCAAGGGAGATTGCAATGAAGGGTGCAACATTCGGAGCGCTGCTGCTTGGCGCGACCGTGCTCACCGCTTGTGCAAACAATCGGGAAGAAGTGGTAGCGCCGGCTCCGCCGCTTGGTCCGGGTGCGCTTGCCGGTACGGTTGCCGCCGACCGGGATGGCGACGGCATGGTCGACGGCTATTACACGCCGGACGGCACCTACGTGCCCTTCACCGCGCCCCCGTGCCCGACCCCGCCGCCACCGCCGCCGCCGCCCACGCCGCGCGGCGAGCGAGGCTGAGTTTGTTGGCCGGCCGCGGCGCGCCGGCCCGGCGCGCGGGCCGGCTGGCACTATCCATCCTCTTGCTTGCGTCGACGGCAGCCCTTCCGGGCGCTGCCGTCGCGCAGACAGGCTCCGAAACCAGCGCGCCCGCCAATGCGGTCGCTTCGGCGATCCGCCAGCAGGTCGGCGGCAAGCTGAGGGACTTCTATCGCGCGCGCGGCTATTGGCCGCTGTGGATCGTCGGTGAAGCACCGGGGCCACAGGCCAGCGCCCTGGTGGACGTGATCGAAACGGTGGAGGTCGATGGCCTCGACCCAGAGCTATACTCGCCGGAACGATTGCGGCGCCTGATCGACGATGCGGAAAGCGGAAACCTACGCTCGCTCGCCTCCCTCGAGGTGGCGCTAAGCGGCGCACTTGCGGATCTGGTGCGCGACATGCGCGAGCCGCGGATCGAGATCCGCTACCTCGAAGAATCGCTGGAGCCGACTCGCGCCAAGCCGGACGCGATCCTGCGCCGCGCCGCGCTGGCGAAATCGACGCTAGACTATGTGCGAAACCTCGGCTGGATGAGCCCGCTTTACGGTCAGCTTCGTGAAGCGTTGCTAAGCGCTGAACCCGGCAACGGCGATGCTCGCGTAAACGTACCTTCAGGTCCGCTGCTTCGCCCCGGCATGACGGGTGAGCGAGTGGCGCTGCTGCGTGCGCGCCTCGGCCTTCCGGAAGGGGATGCGTATGACGATGCGCTGAGGGATCGGGTGCGGCGGTTCCAGTCCTCGCGCGGCTTGCCGGCCGATGGTCTGGCGGGTGCTCGTACCGTGGCGGCGCTCAATCGCGGCGCGGCGAAGCCGCCGGTGGACCGGCGTGAACTTCTGCGGCTGAACCTGGAACGTGCGCGCTTGTTGCCGGACGCCTGGACCCGCCACATCGTTGTCGATGCCGCGGCTGCCCGCTTGTGGTATTATGAAGGTGGTGCCGAGCAGGGGACGATGCGGGTAGTGGCCGGCACTCCCGAGACGCAGACGCCGATGATGGCGGGCCTGGTGCGCTATGCCACGCTCAATCCTTATTGGAACGTGCCGGTGGATCTGGTGCGCAAGCGGATCGCGCCGAAGGTGCTGTCCGGCGTCTCCTTGGAACGACAGGGATATGAGGCGCTGTCCGATTGGACGGCGAACGCCCGCGTCATTCCAGCGTCGACGATCGACTGGCGCGGGGTCGAGGCCGGCACCGTCGAGCCGCGGGTGCGCGAACTGCCGGGTCGCGGAAACTCGATGGGATCGGTGAAATTCATGTTCCCGAATGATCTCGGCATCTATCTGCACGATACGCCGCAGAAGAACCTGTTTGCCAAGGCGGATCGGCACTTTTCAAACGGCTGCGTGCGGCTGGAGGATGCCGGTCGGCTCGGGAAATGGCTGTTCAGTCGGACGTTGAAACCGGAAAGCTCTGCGCCGGAGCAGCATGTCCCGGTGCCCGAACCAGTGCCCGTCTATCTGATGTATTTCACCGCCAGCCCCGATGCGGGCGGTGTCAAATATGTCGCGGACGTCTACAATCGCGATCGCCCGGCTTTGCAGCATGTGGCGAGCCGTTGATCCTCAGGCCGCCCGGTCAGGGGTGCCGGCTCGGCCACCATGACCCGGGCCAGCATGGCCGCCGCTGCTTCTCGCGAGGGGCAGCGGCCGTGTCGCATCGTTAACCACAACTCAACCATCCTCCTCCATTGCCCCTGATGCACTGCTATGGGGCTGCACACAGATGGCGAAGAATGACGGCGCGGTTGATGTTGCGATCATCGGCGCAGGACCCGCCGGCCTCACGGCAGCATATCTGCTCGGCAAGGCCGGCTATTCCGTGACCGTGATCGAGAAGGATCCGCGCTACGTCGGCGGGATCAGCCGTACCGTGGAGCACAACGGCTACCGCTTCGACATTGGCGGCCACCGCTTTTTCTCCAAGTCTCAGGAAGTGGTGGATCTCTGGAATGAGATCCTGCCTGACGACTTCATCGAGCGGCCCCGGATGAGCCGGATCTATTATGAGGGCAAATTCTACAGCTATCCGCTGCGGGCGTTCGAAGCGCTGTGGAACCTCGGCATTTTCCGATCCGCTCTATGCATGGCGAGCTTTGCAAAGGCGAAGGCGCTGCCGAACCGCAAGGTGAAGAGCTTCGAGGACTGGACCGTCAATGCGTTCGGCTGGAAGCTTTATTCGATCTTCTTCAAGACCTACACCGAGAAGGTGTGGGGTATGCCCTGCGACGAGATGAGCGCAGATTGGGCGGCACAGCGTATCAAGGGGCTCTCGCTCTGGGGTGCCGTAACGGACGGCCTGAAGCGCAGCCTTGGCCTTAACAAGCGACCCAATGACGGCATGGCGGTAAAGACGCTGCTGGAGAGCTTCCGCTATCCGCGCCTTGGCCCGGGCATGATGTGGGAGGCCGCGCGCGATCTGGTGATCGGCCACGGCAATCGCGTGCTGATGGGGCACAAGCTGAAGCAACTCGCTTTCAATGAGGTGACGGAGCAGTGGACGGTCACTGCGGTGGACTCGGCTGGCGAGCCGGTGGCCATCCGGGCGACTCATGTCATTTCCTCCGCTCCGATGCGGGAACTGGCCAGCCGGCTGCATCCGCTGCCCGCGACGCTGCCGGAAGCGGCCAACCTGAAGTATCGCGATTTCCTGACGGTGGCGCTGATGATCCGGTCGCCGGATTTGTTCCCGGATAACTGGATCTACATCCACGATTCCAAGGTGAAGGTCGGCCGCGTTCAGAACTTCCGCTCCTGGTCGCCGGAGATGGTGCCCGATCCTGACCTCGCCTGCGTCGGGCTCGAATATTTCTGCTTCGAAGGCGACGGGCTGTGGGCATCGAGCGATGAAGAGCTTGTTGCACTTGCGACGAAGGAAATGGCGCAGCTCGGCTTGTGCCGCGCGGAGCAGGTCGTCGGGGGCACGGTGGTGCGCCAGGAAAAGGCCTATCCCGTCTATGACGAACATTATGCGGCCAATGTCGAAATGATGCGGCAGGAGATCGAGGCCCGCTATCCGACGCTGCACTGCGTCGGTCGCAACGGCATGCATCGCTACAACAACCAGGACCACGCGATGATGACGGCCATGCTGACGGTGCGCAACATCGAGGCGGGCGCTCGGGTGTACGATATCTGGGCCGTGAACGAAGACGCTGAATACCATGAAAGCGGGAACGAGGGAGAGCAGGTCGCACTCGGCAGCCTGCGGGCCGTGCCCGAGCGATTGAAGGCCGCTTGAGCCCGAGGGGCGGCCGATTACTGCCCGAGTGACCTGCGAAACAGGCCGAACCGGCACCCTCAGCGAGCGAGATTTGGCGTCGATGCACGGAACAGCGACGGATATGAGCGTGCCCGCATCGCGGCAAACCGGCGCTGCTGCCGGCAGCGGGAACAGCGGCGGCGTGATGCGCGCTGCGCTCGTCGCTTGGCTCATCGCGTCGCTCATCTTCCTGATGATCGGCGCCAAGGATATCAATATCCTTCGCTTTTCGGACCCGGACGACGCGATGCGCCTTCTCGAAGTGCGCGATTGGCTCGCCGGTCAGAGCTGGTGGGATGTTGCCCAGCACCGGTTCAACCACGGCCACTTTCCCATGCATTGGTCACGGCTGGTCGACTTGCCGTTGGCCGCCATTCTGATCACCGCTACGCCGCTGCTCGGCGAACCTGCCGCAACGCGATTGGCCATGACGATCGTTCCGTTGCTGTTGCTGCTCGCGACGATGCTGCTGTTGGTGCAGATCACGCGCCGCACCGCGGGGGTCGAAGCGGCTCGATATGCCGCATTGCTGACGCCGTTGACCCTGCCGTTGGTGGCGCAGATGCGCCCGCTGCGCATCGATCATCACGGTTGGCAGGTCGTCCTGGCACTGGTGGCGGTCACATGTTTGCTACACAGGCCCTCGGCGCGCCTTGGGGCGCTCGGCGGACTGGCACTGGCCGCCTTGCTGACCATTTCGATCGAAGGCTTGCCAATCGCGATCAGCATTGCCGCGGTTGCCGCCGTGGCCTGGGTCTGGAAGCCTGAACGGCGTTCGTTCCTGCTGGCGATGATGTGGGTTCTCGCGGTTTCCGCCATCGCACTCCATCTGGTGACTCGGGGGCTAGGCTTCTTCCAACCTGTTTGCGACGCCATATCTCCGGCCTGGCTACTGACGCTTGCGGTGGCGGCGGTGAGCACCTCGGTGGCTGTGTCCATCGGCCGATCCACGGCGATCGCTCGCTTCGCATCTTTGGCCATCGCAGGCGCGGTTACCGGGGTCGTTCTGATCCTGTATGCACCTCAATGCCTCTCGGGGCCGTTCGCAACGCTTCCGCCGCTCGCCTACCAGATCTGGTACCTGAATGTTCTCGAAGGCCGGCCGGTGTGGCAGCAGCCAATCTATCAGGCGTTTGTGACGATGGCAGTTCCAGTCGTGGGCCTGATTGCCACCTCCGCCACATGGTTAAGGGCAGATTCGGAACACAAGCCACGCTGGGCCATGTTGCTTGTGCTTTTAATTGCGGCGACCACGGTGACGGTGTTCGTCGATCGAGCCGGAGCAACAGCCAATGCTCTGGCGATTCCAGGTGCCGCGGCCATGCTGCTCGCCCTGCTCATGCGAGCGCGCGCCATCCCCAATGTTGCTGTAAGAACAGCGGCAACCGCTGCAGCGCTGATCATCACGTCACCTGGTTATCTCGCGGTCGCTGGTCTGGCGTGGGCGAGGAGCGGCGACCCAGTGTGGCACCATCGAACTGCGCTAAACGAGGCCGGAAAGACCTGCAGGACGATCACTGACATCCGATCAGTCGCCGAGTTGCCACCCAGCTTGATCTTCGCGCCTCTCGACGTCGGTCCCGAGATACTCGCCACGACCCAGCACCGGGCGATCGGCGCCGGCTACCATCGTTCTCCGCAGCCAATGACGACAATCATCCGTTCCTTTGCGGCAGGGCCGGAACATGCAAGGCGGGCGATCCTCGCCAGCGGCGCTGACTATGTTGCGATGTGCCCGGGGCTGAGCGAAACTGAACTGTATCGCCAGAAATTTCCTGCCGGCTTTTCGGCCCGCCTCGAACGTGGCGAGCAGTTCGACTGGCTCGAACCGGTCGCGCTGAGCGGGCCGGCACGGGCATGGCGTGTCATTCGGCCCTTGCCCTCGCCGACGCGCCGCCCGTAAGGCGGTCTGATGGACCAGTCGGGGGCGCCCCTTCGTTGGTGGCAGACGCGCACCTTTGTCGCACTCGCCACGCTGATCGCGATCGTTCCGTTACTGTGGCCGGATATTCCGCCGCTGGTCGATCTGCCGGGGCATATGGGGCGCTATCGCGTGCAGCTCACGCCGCTGGCGCATGCGCCGTGGCTAGCCGACTGGTACAATTTCGAATGGTCGCTGATCGGCAACCTGGGCATCGACCTGCTGGTGGTGCCGTTTGCCGCGCTTTTCGGACTGGAGCTTGGCGTCAAGCTGATCGTAATGACGATCCCGGCGCTGACGGTCGCTGGGCTGCTCTGGATCGCACGCGAGGTGCATGGGCGAATCCCGCCGACAGCCCTGTTCGCGCTGCCGCTCGCCTATAGCTACCCGTTCCAGTTCGGGTTCGTAAACTTCGCCCTTTCGATGGGCCTGGCACTTTGCCTCTTCGCCTTGTGGCTGCGGATGGCGCGTCTGAAGCGTATAGGGCTGCGCGCTGCGCTTTTCGTGCCGCTCTCCTGCCTACTTTGGCTGTGTCACACTTTTGGCTGGGGCGTGCTCGGGGTGCTCGCCTTTTCTGCCGAGATGATCCGGCAGCACGATGCCCGCAAGGATGCGGGTTCGGGCCATTGGTTCGAAAGCTGGGTGCGCGCCGGGCTCGGCTGCGTTCCGCTTGCCTTGCCGATGATCCTCATGATCTTCTGGCGTTCGGGTGATCATGTCACCGGCCAGACGGCTGATTGGTTCAACTGGCAGGCGAAGGTCGCCTGGGTGATGATGGTCCTGCGGGATCGGTGGGAGTTCTGGGACGTAGCGTCCACCGCCGTGTTCCTGCTGGTTCTGCTCAAGGCCATTCGCGATCCGGCCATCGAATATTCTCGCAATCTGCTCCTGTCGGCCCTGTTCCTGGCCGCCGTCTACCTCCTGCTGCCGAGGATCGTCTTCGGATCGGCCTATGCGGACATGCGGCTTGCGCCCTTCGTCGTCGCCGTCGCCCTGATCGCGATAAGGCCGCGGATCGGCATGACGCTGCGCCATGCCGGCGTGCTCGCGATGCTTGGGATGAGCTTCTTTCTGGCGCGCACTGCGGGCACTACGGTCAGTTACTGGCTGTTCGATCGTGATTACGACACCGAGCTTGCCGCATTGGACAAGGTGCCCGTGGGTGCGCGCCTCGTATCCTTCGTGGGAACGAACTGCCGCAACGAGTGGAAGATGAGTCGCCTGGAGCATCTGCCGGCGATCGCTCTCGTCCGCCGCCTCGCCTACACGAATGATCAATGGTCCATGCCCGGCGCGCAGCTGCTCACGGCTCGCTACACGGCAGCCGGCATGTTTGCGCACGACTCCTCAGAGATCGTGACGCCCGGTTGGTGCCCGCGGGAGTGGTGGAAGCCGATCGACTTTTCGATCGCCCGTTTTCCCCGAGAAGCGTTCGATTACGTCTGGTTGATCCGGACTCCGCCCTTCAACCCTCGCTACGCGAGTGATCTCGATCGGATCTGGCGCTCGCCAACTGGCGCAAGCGCGCTACTGACCGTCAACCGCGAACGGCCGACGCCGCAGATTACGGACGAAGAACTCTACCCGCGATGGTTCCTGGAACTTCGCGCGCGTCGTATCCGCGAGCAGCAACTTCAGCTTCCCCCTCCGCCGCGCTCCTGAACCGTCGGCGCGTCGTTGCATCGCAGAAATTTTGCTGCGCCGCGGCACTTGTCGCCTGTTCAGGTGTTCAGACCTGAAAAGGGGAGGGTCACGCCTTGAAGGGATGCTTGGCGGCTGGAGCCGCGATGCTGATGTGCCTGTCGGCACCGGCAACTGCGGATACGAACCACGGCGGGCAGATCTGGGGCAGTATCCAAGTTACCGCACCACTGACCGACGACGTCTTTTTGACCGGTGAAGTTCAGCCACGCTTTTCGACCCGCAATGCTGCAACTGCGCCAATCACCATCATTCCGCCGATCATCTCGTGGCGTAAGAGTGAATCTCTGATCCTGTCCGCCGGCTATCTCTACGCCTTTATCGATGGTGCGCGCCTGCCGCGGGACCTGCACGAAAACCGATTCATCCAGCAGGCATCCTACCGAGTTGGTGCGATCGGGCGCATCGGTATCCGCGCGCAAACCAGGTTTGAGCAGCGCCAGAGATCTACGGGCAAAGACTGGAACCTTCGCGTGGCGCAGCAAATCCTGCTCGCAACGCCGCTAACCAAGAAGGAGAGCGGTGGCCCCGTCGGCGTTGTTTCCGCGGAACTTTACTGGAACCTTACCGAGGCTGACTGGGGCGCTCGCAAGGGCTATGACGATCTGTGGACCTTCGTCGGAGTTCAGCTGCCGGTATCGTCGAGCACGGCGTTCGAGCTCGGCTATCTCAATCAGCGGCAGCGGCAGGTGAACGGGCGCGTGAACATGAACCATGCGGCGGTGATCGGCGTGTCGTTCCAACTAGCCCGAAAGATCGTACCGCCGAAGGTTGTGCCGACGACCGGGCCGGGGCTTCAGGCGGTGGCTGATCGTGAGCCCGTCCGCTAGGTCAGCCCCCCTTTCGGAACGGAGTGAGACGTTCAAGAAACTGCTGGTCCATCTCCACGGCCGCCCGCTCGCGCACCAGAAAGTCGGCCACAGCGCGGCGGAAGCCCGGATTGGGGATGTAATGCGCCGACCAGGTGGGAACGGGAGCATAGCCGCGGGTGAGCTTGTGCTCGCCCTGCGCACCAGCCTCTACACTGGTCAGCCCGCGCGCGATCGCTGCATCGATCGCCTGATAGTAACACAGTTCGAAGTGCAGGAATGGCACTTCCTGTGTCGCGCCCCAATATCGCCCGTAAAGTGCATCCGCCCCGATCAAGTTCAAGGCACCCGCGATCGGAACGCCGTCCCGCTCCGCAAGGATCAGAAGCAAGCGATCACCCATTCTTTCTCCCAACAAAGGGAAGAAGGAGTGGGTGAGATAGGGGCGGCCCCATTTGCGGCTTCCGGTGTCCTGGTAAAATGTCCAAAAAGCTTCCCACTCTCGCGTGCCGATCTGGGCACCCGTGAGATGGCGGATCTCCAACCCCTGAACGGCAGCGGCGCGCTCCTTGCGAATCGCCTTGCGTTTGCGGCTGGCCAGGGTCGAGAGAAAATCATCGAACGAGCCGTAGCCTTCGTTGCGCCAGTGGAATTGCGTTCCTTCGCGAATTAGCCAGCCGGCCGCCTCGAATGCAGGCACCTGATCCGGCGACACGAAGGTGGCGTGGGCCGAGGAAAGGTCGTGCTGGTCAGTAACGGCCTCCAGCGCCGCAATTAGCGCCGGCGCGGCGTCTTGATCACGGAGCAGCAGGCGAGGGCCGGGGACTGGGGTGAACGGAGCTGCGATCTGCAACTTCGGATAATAGGACCCTCCGGCCCGCTCCCATGCGTCAGCCCAGGCGTGGTCGAACACATATTCGCCCTGGCTGTGTGACTTGGCGTAAGCGGGCGCTACGGCGACGGGCGCGCCATCCGCGCCGTCCACAACGACGGGCACCGGTTGCCAGCCGCTCCGGCCGCCAACGCTTCCCGAATCTTCCAGAGTCGAGAGGAAGGCGTGGCTGACGAAGGGATTTCCGTTGCCCGCGCAAGCGTCCCACCATTCGGCAGGGATTTCGGCAACGCCACTTGCCAGACGGGCGGTGACGTTCATGGCCCGTCGTGCCCGCGGCGATTTTGGCCGCTTTTGATTATCTCGGAGGCGGCAACGGGAGCTCGGATGGCGAGGTGCCTGGAGCAGGATCGCCGCTCGCCATTGCTCGACGGGAGCGAGTGTGATGACAAGCGGGGATCGTACAAAGGCACGCTCAGCCTGAACGGAGCAGTGAGACTTAAGTTCAGTTGTTCACCGCGATGACGGCGTCGACCTCAACAGCGGCGTTGCGCGGCAGGGCGGCGACGCCGACGGCAGCACGGGCATGCTTGCCAGCATCGTCGAACAGCGCAACCATCAGGTCCGACGCACCATTTGCCACCTCGGGCTGATCGCCGAAGCCGGGCGCCGAATTCACGAAAACACCGAGCTTCACGATGCGCGCAACGCGCGACAGATCGCCAAGCGCCGCCTTGGCCTGCGCAACCACCATCAGCGCGCACAGCTTGGCCGCTTCCTGGCCGGCGGCAACATCCAGATCGCCGCCGAGTTGGCCGGTCACAACCTTGCCGTCGCGGAATGGAAGCTGGCCGGAAACGTGGAGAAGACCTCCGGCCTCCACAGCTGGAACATAGGTGGCAACGGGCGCGGCGGCGGTCGGCAGGCTGAGGCCGAGCTCCGCAAGCTTTTGATCAATACGGTCAGTCATGCGGGAGTTTCAACACCAGCGATCGGCGTCGGTCAATGCTGCGCAGGCTGACCTGCGGCAAACCGGTCGGTGATCCACGTCAGCGCCTCGGGCCAAACGTCGATGCGAGCGTGAGCGGCGGGGGCAGGTGGTACGCCCGGTGCGAGCGTCGGCTCCGCGACCATGTGCAGCCGGTGCACGTGAGGCGCGAGCTCCGCCACGGACTGATGGTGCATGGGAAGATCATCGATGAAGACCGTTACCGGGTTGCCATGTTCGGCCACGAGCGCCGCCACCGGACCTCCCTTGGGGCCCTGATTACACTCGACGCGATGCTCGATGCCGAACGCGGCGAGCTGGTCGATGCGGTGGCTGCGGCATTGATCCTGAAGGTTGGTCAGGATCACAATATCCGCGACCTCCGCGATTTGCGCCAAGGCCTCGCGTGCGTGGGGGACGAGCGTCTGACGGTGCATCTCTCCCGGAAAGAAGCCGTCCAGAAAGCCCATCATTTCCTCGCGCGACGGAACGCCGCCGTCGTGGCGACGACGCATGTTGCGGCCCAGTTCCCAACTGGTCGGCTCAAAATCGATCTCGTGCGCTTCGCCCAGCCAGCTTCCGAAATGGCGTACCATGTGCAGGAGTACTTCGTCACAGTCCGAAATGAGCAATGGTCGTGAGGGCTGAGTGATCATAGCGACTCCAGTTGGTGACGGGCGCGTACCAACGCTTCCGGCGGAACATCGAGCGATTGCGCACAGGCGATAAGGTCGGGTTCGTGCGCTTCAAGGAACTGAAGGCACGCAGCCAAAACCGACGAATCGGTCAGGCGGGCGCGAAGATCGTCGGGATCGAGGCCGGTGAGTGAAAGCAGCCGACCTGCCCGATCGGAATCCGACAAAGTCCAGGCGAGGGCGCGAAGAGCAAGCGCGTCAGCCGGTTCTTCGTTTGAAACGCCTCGTTTCATTGCCTATCTTCGCCTGCCAAACGGGGGAAAGACGCGCGTGGCAAAGAAGGTGCTCGTTGTCGAGGACAACGAACTGAACCTGAAGCTGTTCTGTGACCTGCTGCGTGCGCACGAATATGCGGCTGAACCAGTGCGTGACGGCCGGGAGGCGGTATCGCGGGCGCGAGAGCTTTCACCAGATCTGATCATCATGGACATTCAGATGCCCCATGTGACTGGCTATGAATTGATCCTGGAGCTGAAAAAGGACGGCGAACTGCAAGCCATTCCGGTGATGGCAGTGACAGCCTATGCGGGACGGGATGATGAGGAACGCATCCGCGCCGCCGGGGCGGAAGCCTATGTGTCAAAGCCGATCAGCCTGTCGCGGTTCATGGATGTGGTCGGCACCCTGATCTAGATACCGCAGTGCTGGATCTAGACCAACCCAAGCTCCGCGAGTTTTCCCATCAACGCCGGCGGGAGAGCGGCCATGCCGCTACTGTCGCCGCCCAAGTCCTCCGGGGCGTCCGCGTGCTCAAGATAGCGCCACCCCTGATGCGCGCGTTTGGGTCTCGCCGCGACCAGCCGCAGGACAGGATCAATGTGGATCGCAACTCGGCCGCCCTCAGCCTCGCCGAAGGACAGAATGGGCGATCTGGCCACTAGCTGGTGCTTGATGATCCAGAAGAGCGAACCGCGACCGGTGATCTCCTCATGACGTTTCGGCAGGTAGCGCGTCGTCAGGAACAATGGCCCATGTTTGCCGCGTTCCCGCAGGCGCTCCGCGAGATGCTCGACGTTGGTGTGGCCGAAGGCAACTTTGGTGATGTGTAGAGGTAAGGTTTCAGACGGCATGGAAGCCGCCATGTGGGGAGCCTCAGCCTACGAGGCCAGAGGCAGTCGCGAGCCCCAGAAACGCGAGGAAGCCGATTGAGTCTGTCGTCATGGTGACGAACACCGATGACGATACCGCCGGATCGGCATTAAATCGCTCAAGCATCACCGGGACCAACACGCCCGCGAGGCCGGCGACCAGAATGTTGGTCATCATAGCGGCCGCTATAACGCCGCCCAGCATGGGATTGGCAAAGATGAGCGCCACGCCTGTGCCGATCACCAGCGCCACGGTGGCGCCGTTCAGCAAGGCCACGCGGATCTCGCGCGTGATCGCGCGCGCGGTGTTTGACTGAGTCAACTGATTGGTGGCCATGGCACGCACGGTGACTGCCAAGGTCTGCGTTCCGGCATTCCCCCCGACGCCGGCAACGATCGGCATCAACGTAGCCAAAGCGACCATGCGCTGAATCGTGTCTTCGAACCGCGAGATGATGAATGACGCGAGCAGCGCGGTGAACAGGTTGGCAATCAGCCAGCGCACGCGCGCCTTATAACTGTCGATCACCGGCTCATTGATATCGCCTTCGCCAGCGCCGGACAGAAGCAGGGCGTCTTCGCCGGCCTCTTCCTGGATGATATGAACGATGTCGTCGACCGTGATCATGCCGACCAGCCGGCCGGAACCATCAATCACGGCGGCGGAGATCAAGGCATATTTCTGAAAGCGAAGCGCCACCTCCTCCTGATCCATATCGACGGGGATCAGCGTCTGTTCACGCTTCATCACGTCGGACATGGAGATCGACCGGGGGGTACGCAGGATCCACGACAATGCACAGGTGCCGACGGGCTTGTGCGCCGGATCCACGACGAACACTTCCCAGAAGTCGGTTGTCAGCTCCTCGTGGCCACGCAGGTAATCGATGGTGTCGCCAACCGTCCAATGCTCTGGCACCGCGATCAATTCGCGCTGCATCAGGCGGCCAGCAGATTCCTCCGGATAGCTCAGCGCCTCTTCGATGGCGGCGCGATCGTCAGGCTCCATGGCCCGGAGCACTTCGCGCTGCTCCTCGGCATCGAGATCCTCGATGATGGCTACGGCGTCATCGGTGTCGAGTTCGGACGCAATGTCCGCGACTTGGCGAGCGTCAAGCGCATCGATCAACTGTTCGCGAACATAGTCGTTCATCTCGGCGAACACGTCGCCGTCGAGCAGGTCCGCTACTGCTGCCGCAAGCGGCGCGCGCTGATCCTCTGGAGTAAGTTCGAAAAGGTCGGCGATGTCGGCGGGATGGAGCGGCTCGACCAGGCGTTTGGCCTCTTCAGCCTCGCCCGCCTCAACCGCCTGCAAGACGGCATCAACGAATTCGGGCTTCAGCCGATCGTCTTCGTCTAGCTGGTGTTCGCCTTCTTCGATGCGATCGTCGCCGCGGAGTTCGGTATCGCTCATCGCCCGCCTCCCAACCGGCTGCCTGCTCTTGTCGCGCCTCTAGCGGCAGAGCCTGCCGGTGCCAACCACGGCGATTTGCGTTCGCGTCGGGGCGCGGGTAGGGCGCCGCATTCCCGATGACCGGAAGGAGCCTGCCATGGCCGATACCTATAGCACGCTGGTGATGACGCTGGACGGCGGCGACGTCACGATCAAGCTGCGCCCCGATTTGGCGCCCGAGCACGTCAAGCGCATTGCCGAGCTTGCCAACGAAGGCTTTTACGACGGCGTCGTATTTCATCGCGTGATCCCCGGCTTCATGGCTCAGGGTGGCGACCCGACTGGAACCGGTATGCACGGTTCCGATAAGCCGAACCTCCGGCAGGAGTTCTCCAAGGAGCCGCATGTGCGTGGAGTCTGCTCCATGGCTCGTACGAACGATCCGAACAGCGCCAATTCGCAGTTCTTCATCTGCTTCGACGATGCCCGTTTCCTCGACGGTCAGTATACCGTCTGGGGCGAAGTCACCGAGGGCATGGAACTGATCGATGCGCTCCCGAAGGGCGAGCCGCCGCGCCAGCCCGGCAAAATCGTGAAGATGCGCGCTTCTTAAGCGACGTCGGCCAGGTTGTTGCGGGGTGCCGGCGAACCGGCAACCCGCACCACCTTGGCGTCGATGACGCGTCCTGAGGTCGCTTAGCGACGCCGATCGGAAGCTTTTATACGGTCTCAGAGCCCAAAGTGCTGATCAGCCAATCCCGAAATATGCGCACCTGTTTCAGTTGAAGCGCACGGGGACGGCAGACGAACCAGTAGCTGTAAGGACTCACTACCTCGATATCGAAAAGCCTGACGAGCCGGGGGTCGGCTGCGTCCTGGAAATGGCTTTCGTGCATAAAGGCGACGCCCAAACCCTGGGCCGCAGCCTCCAGCATCAGCGCTCCAGAGTCGAAATGATCAATGGCGAGAGGCTCGATGTCGTGCAGCCCCGCCGCCGTCCGCCAGGCGACGAATGTGTCTGGCATCTCCCGGTGAACCAGCGCAGTTAGCGTCGCGAGCTGTTCAGGGCGCACAACCGGATCGGAGCGCTCGATCAGCGACCGAGCGCCGATCACGTAAACTCTGTTCCGGTCGAGGCGGCGGGCGTACAAACCCGGGTCGACATCCCGTGCAAGGGCAATCACCGCGTCCAACCCTTCGCCCAGACGCGCCACGCCATGAGCACCGGTATCAATATCGAGGTGGATTTCGGGATGGGCGGCGCGGAGTTCCGCCAGCCTCGGAAAGAGCCGCTGAGATGCGAACAGCGGCAGCACCCCTAAGCGGAGCCGAAGAACTTCCACGGCGCTGGTCATCGATTCTACAGCGTCGGATAATTGGTCCAGCAGCGGCGCGATTTGGGCAAGAAGCCGGTCCCCGTCGCCGTTGAGCACCATAGCTTGATGCCGGCGATCGAAAAGCGAGCGCCCGAGGAAGCGCTCCAGTGTCTGCAGCCGGCGGCTGAGTGCCGGCGCGGAAAGCGCCAACTCTTCCGCAGCAGCTTTAACAGACCCAAGCCGCGCAACGGCGACGAACGCCTCGATCGCGGTGAGCGGAGGAAGTCGGCGCATGGGACGTTCAATCCTTCGCTGAACCAGGTTGCCACTAGACGCGCGTCAGCCGCTGAACCCGTACTGTTCGTGTGCAGATTTTGCAATCGCAGCGTTCTTCTTCGCACTTGCACAATAACCGGGTTCGACGCACATAGGGCGGGCCTTTCAGGCATCCTCTCCTAAAAACTTCCATGGGCTGGCCTTCGGGCCGGCCCTTTTTTTGTGCCTTTGCCGGCGCATAGCGCGTGCCGGCACCGCGCGCGAAAAACGCCGCCGGGCCGGCTACTCCAAAAGCGTTCGTGCGTATCTATCTTAGCGGAAACGGATACCGAAGGAGAAGCGGCTTGGCCGACAGCGACACACAAGCCACCAAATTGCAGGTTGCCAACGCCCGGCCGGAAGACAGCGGGCGCGGCATCGCGCACCTGCCGCGGGCGTTCATGGCGTCGCTTGGCCTGACCGAAGGCGATGTGATCGAGATCATCGGCAAGAAGACGACGCCGGCGCGCGCGGTGGGCCCGTATTCCGAGGACGAGGGGCTGGCGATCGTGCGCATCGACGGCCTGCAGCGCGCCAATGCGGGCGTCGGCTCGGGCGATTTCGTCGAGGTGCGCAAGGCCGAATCGAGCCCGGCGACGCGCGTCGTGTTCGCGCCGGCGGCGCAGAACCTGCGGCTGCAGGGATCGACGGTGGCGCTGAAGCGCACCTTTATCGGCCGGCCGCTGGCGCAGGGCGACGTGGTGGCGACCGCGGGGCACCAGCGGGTGGCGAACATGCCGCCGGGGATGCAGCAGTTCGTCAATGCGCCGGCCTATGCGTTGCAGGAAATCCGGCTGGTGGTCGTGTCCGCCGCGCCCAAGGGCATCGTCCACATCGACGAGAATACCGAAGTGGAGCTTCGGCCCGAATATGAGGAGCCGAGCGAGGCGCGCCGTGCCGACGTCACCTATGACGATATCGGCGGCATGGCGACGACGATCGACCAGCTGCGCGAGATGGTCGAGCTGCCGCTGCGCTACCCCGAATTGTTCCAGCGGCTGGGCGTCGACCCGCCCAAGGGCGTGCTGCTGCACGGGCCGCCCGGCACCGGCAAGACGCGGCTTGCGCGTGCCGTCGCCAACGAGAGCGACGCGCAATTCTTCCTGATCAACGGCCCCGAGATCATGGGTTCGGCCTATGGCGAGAGCGAGGGCCGGCTGCGGCAGGTGTTCGAGGAAGCGTCCAAATCCGCGCCCTCGATCGTGTTCATCGACGAGATCGATTCGATTGCGCCGAAGCGCGGGCAGGTGTCGGGCGAGGCGGAGAAGCGCGTCGTCGCGCAGCTCCTGACCCTGATGGACGGGCTGGAGGCGCGCGCGAACCTGGTCGTCATCGCCGCCACCAACCGGCCGGAAGCGATCGACGAGGCGCTGCGCCGGCCGGGCCGGTTCGACCGCGAGATCGTGGTGGGCGTGCCGGACGAGCGCGGGCGACGCGAAATCCTGGGCATCCACACCCGCGGCATGCCGCTGGGCGACAAGGTGGACCTGGACGAGCTGTCGCGCACGACCTTCGGCTTCGTCGGGGCGGACTTGGCGGCGCTGACCCGCGAGGCAGCGATCGAGGCGGTGCGGCGGATCATGCCGCGGCTGAACCTGGAGGAGCGGACCATCCCGCCCGAGGTGCTCGACACGCTGGCCGTGACCCGCGAGGACTTCATGGAGGCGCTGAAGCGCGTCCAGCCGAGCGCGATGCGCGAGGTGATGGTGCAGGCGCCGACCGTGCGCTGGGACGATGTCGGCGGGCTGGACGATGCGCAGATGCGCCTGAAGGAAGGCGTCGAGCTGCCGCTGAAGGATCCCGATGCGTTCCGCCGCCTCGGCATCCGGCCGGCCAAGGGCTTCCTGCTCTATGGGCCGCCAGGCACCGGCAAGACGCTGCTGGCGAAGGCCGTGGCGCGCGAGGCGGAGGCGAATTTCATCGCCACCAAATCGAGCGACCTCCTGAGCAAATGGTATGGCGAGAGCGAGCAGCAGATCGCCCGCCTGTTCCAGCGCGCGCGGCAAGTGGCGCCGACGGTGATCTTCATCGACGAACTCGACAGCCTGGTGCCGGCGCGCGGCGGTGGCCTCGGCGAGCCGCAGGTGACCGAGCGGGTGGTGAACACCATCCTTGCCGAGATGGACGGGCTGGAGGAATTGCAGTCCGTGGTGGTGATTGGTGCGACCAACCGGCCCAACCTGGTCGATCCCGCGCTGCTGCGGCCGGGGCGGTTCGACGAGCTGATCTATGTCGGCGTGCCGGACGAGGCCGGGCGGCGGCGGATCCTGGGCATCCAGACCGCCAAGATGCCGCTGGCGCATGACGTGGACCTTGACGTGGTGGCGCGGCGCACCGAGCGGTTCACCGGCGCCGACCTTGGCGACGTGGTGCGCCGCGCGGGCCTGATCGCGCTTCGCCGGTCGCTGGGCGCGCGCGAGGTGTACATGGGAGACTTCGAGGCGGCGCTGGAGGAATCCCGCGCCAGCGTGACCGAGGAAATGGAGCGCGATTACCAGCAGATCGCATCCAAGCTGAAGCAGGATGCGGCCTCGATCCAGCCGATCGGCTTCATCTCGCCGGGGCAGCTCAGCCCGCGCAACGACCGGCGCGACTGAATGCGAAACGGGGAGGGCGATGCCCTCCCCGTCATGGCATCCGTGTTGACGGGATCAGGCCGTGGTGGCCTCGGCCGCCGCCTCGCGATCCAGCTGCGCGCGGCTCTTGCGCTCGGCCGCGGTCTTGAGCTGACCGCAGGCAGCGTCGATGTCGCGGCCGCGCGGCGTGCGGACCGGCGCGGAGATGCCCGCCTCGAAGATGATGTTCGAGAAGGCGCGGATCCGCTCCGGCGTCGAACATTCATAAGCGGTGCCCGGCCAGGGATTGAACGGGATCAGATTGACCTTCGCGGGGAGGCGATAGTGGCGCAGCAGGCGGACCAGCTCGCGCGCGTCATCGTCCGAATCGTTCTTGTCCTTCAGCATCACATATTCGAAGGTGATGCGGCGGGCGTTGTTCGCGCCGGGGTAATCGGCGCACGCCTGAAGCAGTTCCTCGATGCCGTATTTGCGATTGAGCGGCACGATCTCGTCACGCACCGGCTTCGTCACGGCGTGGAGCGAGACGGCAAGGTTGACGCCGATCTCCGCGCCGGCGCGCGCCATCATCGGCACGACGCCCGAGGTCGAGAGCGTGATGCGGCGCTTCGACAAGGCAAGCCCGTCGCCGTCCATGACGACCGAGAGCGCGTCGCGCACATTGTCGAAATTGTACAGCGGCTCCCCCATGCCCATCATCACGATGTTGGTGAGCATGCGCCCTTCCGGCTGGCTCGGCCATTCGCCGAGGCCATCGCGCGCCAGCATCACCTGACCAACGATCTCGCCGGCGGTGAGGTTGCGCACCAGCTTCATCGTGCCGGTGTGGCAGAAGGTGCAGTTGAGCGTGCAGCCGACCTGGCTCGACACGCACAGGGTGCCGCGGTCCGCATCGGGGATGAAGACCATCTCGAAATCCTGGCCGTCGTCCGAGCGGAGCAGCCACTTGCGCGTGCCGTCCGACGACACCTGCGCCTCGACCACCTGCGGGCGACCGATCACAAAGCGTTCGGTGAGCCACGGGTGCTGCGCCTTCGCGATATCGGTCATCGCGGTGAATTCGGTCGCGCCGCGATTGTAGATCCAGTGCCAGATCTGCTTGGCGCGCAGCTTCGCCTGCCGCGGCTCGAGCCCGGCGGCGGCGAGCGTCTCGCGCAATTCGTCCTTGGACAGCCCGACGAGGTCAATACGGCCATCGACGCGCGGGGTGACCGCACGGGCGACGGGCACGGGATCGAAGTGCCCCGGGATGGGCATGGGAGCGGCCGACACTGTCTGCATCGCGCGCATATAGTGGAAAACAGCGGCCGTTTCCAGCCGCGGTTGCTACTTCAACGGCGCAAGTCGGCCTTAGCGTCTTGCACATTCGAGCGCGGCGGCATCGATCGCGGTAGCGGCACCACTCAAAGCATAGCTATCGGCGAAGGGCCGTCCGCGCATGCTGACTGCGGAGATGCTCATGCTGCGGCCGCCGCGCATCGCGGAGATGATCGCGCGGTCGGTGGCGGCGTCGGGCGACCATGCCGAGCGAGTGTTGCCGGACAGGGTGAAGCGGCGTTCTCCGATTGCGAGCGTGATCGGGGCTGCCTGTGCGCGCCGTTGGGAGAGGTAGATGTAAATTGCCGGCCGTCCGCTGCGCCCGAAGCGTGCAGCGACGCTGGCGAACCCTTCGGTTCGGGCGCGCATGGGCGCGCTGATCGCGTAGCAGCTGGCCGGTGATCCCTGGCGAAACGCACCCCAGGCGCCGTAAATGCCGACCGTCGCGCGCTCACCCGCCAACAGGCCGGCCAATGCCAAGACCATCGACAACAAACTAGCTCAGGTACAGTGGGTTAGGCCGGGGCATAGCCAGTGCCGAGGTGCACCACCGTCTCCCGGCCGCGCTCGATCATGGTTACCGTCCCCTGCGGGTGCCCCGCGAGAACCGGAGCGCCGCAAGGATCCACCGGTGCGCCGGTCATCACCCCTCGCATAACCCGACTGGAGATGCCGTGCATGATCACCAAGCGGTCGCCCTCGTCATCGTTGGTATCGGCAAGCCAGGTCGAGACGCGGGCGGCGATCGCCTCGTAACGCTCGCCGTCTGGGGCGCACCGCAGAAGACCGCGTTCATCCACAACGGGCCCCACTTCTCCGACAACGTCGGCATAATAACGGCCGCCCCAACTGCCCATGCCGATCTCGATCAGCCGATCGTCGTGACGCGCATCGTGCCAGTCGAGCTCAAGGTGTTCCGCGATAATCGCCAACGTCTGCAACGCCCGACCTGTCGACGACGCCCACATCGTCAGCTTCGGCTTGGGACCAAGGAAGTCGCGGAGAGCGCGCCCCATCTCCTCGGCTTGAGCAAAACCAGCGCGGGTGAGGGGCGTGTGCGGGGCATCACCTTGGAGCCGACGAGCAGCGTTGAAGACCGTTTCGCCGTGGCGGGCGACGAAATCGCGACCGCGACGCTCAAGAGGATTCATCGTCATATCCGCGTCATTGGTCGCAGCGGGCGCGAAAGCAACGGCTTTCGGCGCGGTCGTGTGTCGGACGTCAGCAGGAGAACGGAAAGAGGCGGGGCAACGCCGCCATCCCGGCGGCAGTTTGGGAATGAAAGGGAACCCATGCGCCTCTTGCTTATCTCCACCGCGGCCGTGGCCGCCATGATGACCACCCCCTGCGCAGCGCAGGAGAAGCCGGACTTCAGCGGCTTTCGCCTGGAGGCATTGGGTGGTTACGACCATCTCTCCGGAGGTGGCGACGGCAAGACCGGGTTCGTCTACGGTGCCGCTGCCGGCTATGATGCCGCGCTCGGTCGCGCCCGGCTCGGCCTCGAGGGCGAGATTACGGACTCGACAGTTCGACAGCGTGACGTCGACGTGCTTACCGCAGGTGATCGACTGCGCGCAGATGCGGGGCGAGACTTCTACATTGGCGTGCGCGCCGGCTACGTTCTATCCCCGAAGCTGATGGCCTATGCGAAAGCCGGCTACACCAATGCCCGGGTCAAAACGCGGTACACCACTGGTACGGTGACGACGCGAGAGGCGGAAAATCTCGATGGTTTTCGGCTCGGCGCGGGTCTGGAATATGCGATCTCTCCGCGCTTCTTCGTGAAGGGCGAGTACCGCTACTCTCACTACGGCGACCAGAACGGCGAGGAGATCGATGCCGATCGTCACCAGGTGATGGCCGGCGTGGGTGTGCGTTTCTGAGCCTTGAGGCTCAGCGTCTCTCGGAGGAGCGCCGGTCACGAACTGGCTGAGCTGCCCCATAAGCAGGTGCCGCGTCGGTAGGCCGGCACCTGCTGAGTTCAAGTCACTGTGGCGTAAAAACAACGAAAGATGCTGTTTATCTGACGTTCATGCAACAACCGCGTTGATCGCCCATTTGCGCACTGCCCGCCGACGTTGACGGCGGAAGTAGATGGAGTTTTTTATGCGTAACCTCATCCTGGCGACCCTTGCCGCCACCACCGTTCTCGCCGTTCCCGCGGCTGCGCAGGATGCCGGTCCGTTCACCGGCCCGCGCGCCGGCGTAATCCTCGGCTATGATGCGCTGCGTCCCGGTGACACCCAGGACTCGCTGATCCGCGGCGACCAGGGCAGCGACGGTTTCCTGTACGGCGGCGACATCGGCTATGATGTGGCGTTCAACAACCTCGTCGTCGGCGTGGAGGGCGAAATCACCGGCTCGACCGGCAAGGTCACCAACGATCCGCGCAACCCCAACGATTTCGGCTACGGCCGCGTGAAGGCGGGCCGTGACCTGTACATCGGCGGCCGCATCGGCGTGATCGCCGCGCCAACCACGCTCATCTACGGCAAGGTTGGCTACACCAACGCGCGCCTCGACCTGACTCGTGACGACACGGTCACGACCACGGGCCAGAACTTCAATCTCGACGGCTTCCGCCTTGGTGCGGGCGTTGAGCAGTCGCTGAGCCCGAACACCTATGCGAAGCTCGAGTACCGCTACTCCAACTATGGTGATGCGCGTCTGAACTACCCGAACGGCGCCAGCACCGGCACCTTCGGCGTCGACACCGATCGCCACCAGGTTGCAGCTGGTCTCGGCTTCCGCTTCTAAGCGGCAGATCGAACTATCTGGCGAAAAGGAGGGTCGGGGCGCTTGCTCCGGCCCTTTCTGTTTGGCTAGGAAACGGGCGAGTTGCCCCTGGTCGATTCCTGAGGGCTGGGGGATGAAGTGATGAAGGCGACGATCGAACGCGCAACGCTCCTGAAGGGGCTGAGCCATGTCCAATCGGTGGTGGAACGCCGCAACACCATTCCGATTTTGTCCAACGTACTGATCGAGGCGACTGCCGAGGGATCGCTGCGCCTGATGGCCACCGATCTCGACTTGCAGATCAACGAAAGCGTGGCCGCGGCGGTAGACCAGCCTGGCGCGACGACGGTTTCCGCGCACACCCTGTTCGACATTGCACGCAAACTGCCCGAGGGCGCGCAGGTGTCGCTCACAGCGGCGGAAGGTCGCATGACGATCGTGGCCGGCCGTGCACGATTCTCGCTCGGCACGCTGCCTCGCGATGATTTTCCCGTCATTGCCGAAGGTGAACTGCCGATTCAGTTCGAAATGCCGGCCGAGGCCTTGAAGCAGATCATCGACAAGACTCGCTTCGCCATCTCGACGGAAGAGACACGTTATTATCTGAACGGAATATTCCTGCACGTGTCGGAGGAAGGTGGTTCGCAGCCAGTGCTGAAGGCGGCGGCGACCGACGGTCACCGACTGGCACGGGTTACCTTGCCGCGACCGGAAGGCGCGGAAAACATGCCGGACGTGATTGTACCGCGGAAGTGTGTGGCGGAGCTGCGCAAGTTGCTTGACGAGATCGACGGCTCCGTCGGCGTGTCCCTGAGTGGCACCAAGATCCGCTTCGACCTGGGGCAGGCGATCCTGACGTCCAAGCTGATTGACGGCACGTTCCCGGATTACAGCCGCGTCATTCCGACCGGCAATGACAAGATCCTGAAGCTGGACCCGTCTGCCTTCATGGAAGGCGTGGACCGTGTCTCGACCATCGCGACCGAAAAGACGCGTGCGGTGAAGATGGCTCTTGATCGCGACAAGATCACCCTCTCGGTGACCAGCCCTGAAAATGGCACGGCCGCCGAGGAAGTGCCGGGCGAATATGTTGCGGCTCCGTTCGAGATCGGTTTCAACAGCCGTTACCTGCTCGATATCCTCGGCCAGATCGACGGTGATCTGGTGGAAGTGCACCTTGCCGATGCTGCTGCGCCGACCCTGATCCGTGAGAATGACAAGGCGCCGGCGCTCTATGTGCTGATGCCGATGCGCGTCTGACCCGGTGGGTTTGATGAATTGAAAAGGACCGGACAGTGCGCTGTCCGGTCCTTTTTCTTACTGGGCAGGAGAAGCTGGATTGCTCCTGCCGGAGAGCCAAATTCGCGGAGCCCGGATCAGACCTTCGCTTCGGCTGATCCGCCCTCGGCGTAGAGCGAGGCATAACGGCGGGTTACCACCGGCAAGTTCTCGTCGATCCAGCGGGCCATGCTTTCTTCCTCGCCGAGCGATTGCTTGAGCAATGGCAACGCTTTCGAGAAGCCGCCATCTTCCGCCATCACGAGCAGCGACTTGTAGGCCGCAATTTCGAAGTGCTCGAAGGCATAATTCGCGAAGCTGTTCTTGATGATCTCGTCGCCGGCAACGCTATGCGCCAGCGCGGCCATGCCGCCAGACATGCTGAGACCAAGATCCTTAAGCGCCGATCCGCTGCTGTCGAAATCCGCAAGCAGTTCATCGATCCGCGCAATTTGGCCATTCGTTTCATCGATGTGGAGCCGTAGGCGATCGGCCACCTCTGGATAGTTTTCGATCCGCGAGACCTGCGGTGTCATGATGGAAAGCGCCTGCTTTTCGACGGCGTGGGCGTTCTTCAGGCCTACTACGAACAACTCGCGCAGAACGTCTTGATTCGTCATGTCTTGAAGCTCCTTTGCTATGGAAACGCCGGGCATCACATCGGGTTGCCTGCCTGGCACCGTTCCAGTTCGACGGGATCGTGCGTGCAGGTCACGGTCACTTCATCGCGGCGCTCGATCGAAAGTGCGCGCAGCCGCGCCTGGTTCGCCAGCCGGCTGGTGGCATCCACCTCCATCAGCCGCTGATAGGCGCGCAGGCCCGGGGTGCACTTGCGCCGTGCCGATCTCATCTCGCCGCGGTAGAAATAGGCGTCGCCGGCATGGAGGAGCCAGCGGCCGCTGTCTTGCCGCACCGCTACGCCGGCATGGCCCCAGGTATGTCCTGGCAGAGGAACAAGCAGGATCTCGGGAGGCAGCCCGTCGAGATCCCGGACCGCATCGAAGCCGAACCATGGCTCTCCGCGCGCACTATAGCGGCGCCAGTTGTGCACGTCGTTCAGCTGCCGGGTTCGCCAGCGGTTACGGGCGACGATGCCGGCGCGTGGGCCAGTGGCGTCGTCATACTCGCGCTGCATCACGTGAACAAATGCGTTCGGAAAATCTTCCAGGCCGCCAGCATGATCGAAATCAAGATGCGTGACGACGATGTGCCGCACATCTGACGCCTGAAATCCCAAAGCCTCGATCTGCCGAATTGCGGTTTCGTGCTCGTGCAGCCGGATGTTCAGCATCATGCGCCAAGGGACCGAGATGCGAGGGTCCGGCCGCTGGTGGGGACGAGCGACGTCGCGCAGGCCATAACCGGTATCTACCAGCACCAGGCCGCGCGCCTCCGTTTCAATCAGAAGGCAATGGCAGACGATATGCCCGAGCGGACCGATGCTGCGCCCATCAAACAGCGCGCCCCCAAGCGGGCAATCCGTGCCGCAGTTCAGATGATGAATGCGCATCTCAGCTCCTCACCCAAGTCGGTGTCACCGGCGCACTGGCGTACGGGAACCATGAGCCCTCCAAAGGAGCGCTGCCACCATTCCTCCGCCCATCGATCAATTGGGCTGGCGTGTCTGCACATCCGCTGTTCTCCGCACCGCGACCCCGACAGAGGCCGACCAAACAACACGTGAGTCGCGAGGAAGTTGTCGAGCGGCGTGCGCCTTTTCGGGCGAATGCAGTGATCTGGATCAAGCTGGGGTACGATTTCAGCGTAGGGCGGGCCGTTCCCAGGCGAGAAGCAGCTGAACCTGACCCGCTTCCGGGGCTCTCGGCGCCTTGGAGCGGTGAGCGGCTGGATCGTATGGGCTGAACCGGCTAAGCGCCGTGCATGTCCACCACCTTCACCATCGATAGCTCGACCAGCCGCGCCACGCCCGTTTCCGCACCGATGAAGCGCGTGACCGTTCCTGCCGTGCGCCAGCGCAAGGGCAAGGAGCCGCTCGTGATGCTGACAGCTTATACGGTGCGCACGGCCCAGATTCTGGATCCGCACTGCGACATGCTGCTGGTGGGGGACAGCCTGGGGCAGGTGATCTACGGGCTGCCATCCACGGTGCCCGTCACGCTGGAGATGATGGCCGCGCACGGCGCAGCAGTGGTGCGCGGCAGTTACCACTCGATGGTGGTGGTCGATATGCCGTTCGGCAGCTACGAAAGCAGCCCAGAAAAGGCTTTTGAAAGCGCCGCCTGGCTCCTGAAGCAGACTGGGGCGGCTGCTGTGAAGCTGGAAGGCGGGACAGCGATGGCGCCGACGGTCGCGTTTTTGTCCGAGCGTGGCATCCCAGTGATGGGGCATGTCGGCCTGACCCCGCAGGCGGTGAATGCGCTGGGCGGCTATGGCGCGCGCGGCCGTTCGGAGGCCGAGGCGCAGAAGATTGTTGGCGACGCGCAGGCGGTGGCCGGTGCGGGTGCTTTCTCCGTCGTGATCGAAGGCGTGGTCGAGCCGATCGCCATCGAGATCACGCGCACGATCAACGTCCCGACGATCGGGATCGGCGCATCTGCGGAGTGCGACGGCCAGGTCCTGGTGGCCGAGGACATGCTCGGCATGTTTGAGCGCGTGCCGCGCTTCGTGAAGCGGTACGGCGACATGGCCGGCTATATTGGCAAGCGCGCCGCCACCTATGCCGAGGAAGTGCGTTCGCGCTCTTTCCCGACCGCAGAGCAGACCTACGCCCCGAAGGCGTGAGCGGCTTTCGTTTTCCGGCGCGCGCGACTAAGGTCCGCCGCCTTCCCGCCAAGTTGGAGTAAGCCGTGGCGCTCACGCCGCAAAATAACGAAGCATTCCTGCGCGAGGTCGATGAGGAACTGCGCAAGGAGCAGGCGGCCGCCTTGTGGCGGCGTTGGGGTCTTGCGATCGCTGCTCTCGTGGCGCTGGGACTTGCCATCTTTGCCGGCTATCTTTTCTGGCAGCATCGCCAGGGCGAGGCTGCGGGCCGCGAGGGAGAGCAGCTGCAGCTGGTCTGGGACAATTTGGCCGCAGGTCAGACTGCGAAGGCGACTCCACAGATCGCGGAGCTCGCCAAGTCGGATTCAAGCGGGTATCGGGCAATTGCCCTGTTCACGCAGGCAGATCTTTCTCTTCAGAAGAATGATCTGAAGAATGCAGCAGCG
Source organism: Sphingomonas sp. IC-11 (assembly GCF_021043365.1). Lineage (GTDB taxonomy): Bacteria > Pseudomonadota > Alphaproteobacteria > Sphingomonadales > Sphingomonadaceae > Sphingomonas. Next base: position 690,723 of record NZ_JAJNDU010000001.1, read on the forward strand.
AAGTTCGGCGAGATTGCCGCCGATGAGTCGTTGGCCGAGCCGTTCCGACAGCTCGCGCTCGTCCGGCAGACCATGGCCGAATTCGACACGATCAAGCCCGAACAGGTCGTGGCGCGGCTGCGGGGTGTGGCGGTGCCGGAAAACGCTTACTTCGGCAGTGCTGGCGAACTGGTGGCGCTCGCTTATCTGAAACAGGGCCGCCGCGATCTGGCTGGGCGGCTATTCGGGCAATTGGCTCAGGCTGAGCAGGTGCCGCCGTCGATCCGTCAACGCGCCGTTCAGATGGCAGGCTTACTGGGCGTCGATGCTGTGCCGGCTGACGCAGGCGCGAAAGAGGACGTGACGAAGCAATGAGGAAGTCGATCGCCGCTCCTGTCGCGCTTGCCGCGTTGATGGGGCTCAGCGCCTGCGGGGTTTTCAAGTCTGACCCGAAGAAGACGCCGACGGTCGGTAACCGCGTACCTATTCTTGCAGCTGAAAATGCGGCGGAGGTTGATCCGGCGCTGTCAGGCGTTCAGGTGCTGCTGCCTCCGGCAGTCGCCAATGCGGAATGGTCTCAGCCGGGTGGCAATGCCTCCAAGTCGATGGGGCACCTGGCGCTCGGCGGGTCGCCATCGCGGCTGTGGAGCGCCACGATCGATGGTGGGTCCAATCGCCAGCGGCTCGGCGCAGCACCGGTCGTTGCCGAAGGGCGCGTCTTTGTCGTTGACGTAGACGCTCGTGTTCATGCTTTTTCTGCTGACAGTGGCGCAACGCAATGGACCGTAGCGCTATCCGACAGCGAAGAGAACAAGGCGGCGCGGTTCGGCGGCGGCGTCAGCTATGACGGCGGCCGAGTGTATGCCACGGACGGTCTTGGCGACGTCGTGGCCCTGAGCGTGACGGATGGTTCCGTGGCGTGGCGGGCAAAGCCGGGCGGGCCTTTGCGCGGCGCGCCGACGATCGCGAACGGCCAAGTCTATGTCCTGAGCCAGGACAACCAGCTGTACGCGCTCGATCAGAATGACGGCAAGGTGGTGTGGACCGGTACTGCCAGCGTGGAAACGCAGGGCGTGTTCGGTGTCGCGGCGCCAGCGGCGGCGGCCGGGACGATCGTGGCCGGCTTCTCGTCGGGCGAATTGAACGCCTATCGATATGAGAACGGGCGCACGCTGTGGCAGGATGCCTTGTCGCGCACGAGCATCTCGACTTCGGTGTCCAGCCTAGCCGACATTGATGCCGATCCGGTGATCGAGGATGGGCGCGCTTATGCCGTCGGTCAGGGGGGGCGCATGGTGGCGGTCGAAATTGCGACCGGCCAGCGGCTCTGGGAACAGAATTTCGCCAGCATCACGACCCCGTGGCTGGCCGGCGAGTGGCTTTTCGTCATCACCGATGACGCCCGCCTCGTTTGCCTTTCGCGCGCCAATGGCAAGGTGCGCTGGATCGGGCAGTTGCAGGCGTATCGTAACGTCGAGAAGAGGAAGGGCGCCTATACCTGGTACGGTCCCGTTCTGGCCGGCGACCGGCTGTGGCTGACCAATTCGCATGGTGAGCTTGTTGCTGCGTCTCCCGCTGATGGCAGCGTACAGGTGACGATCGATGCGGCGAAGTCGTTCACTTTGCCGCCGGTCGTGGCGAACCAGACGCTGTACGTTCTCGATCAGCAGGGCAAATTGTCCGCCTATCGTTGAGCCTTGCGGGGCGCCGCCGCTTCAGTGACGCCCCGTGCGGCCCTTGGTCGCCGATTATAGGCGATCGTGCTTTCGCTACTGCGGCGGGAGTTGTAGGGGCACGCGATGGCACGCCTTCCCACCGTCGCAATCGTTGGTCGACCTAATGTCGGCAAGTCGACGCTGTTCAACCGTCTTGTCGGAAAGAAGTTAGCGCTGGTCGATGATCGGCCCGGCGTCACTCGTGATCGCCGTGAAGGCGACGCGACCCTCCTCGGCCTCAATTTCCGCGTCGTGGATACTGCCGGCTACGAGGATCATGACGCTCACTCGCTCCCCGGCCGAATGCGCCTCCAGACGGAGGCGGCAGTGGCTGCCGCAGATGTGGCGCTGTTCATGGTCGATGCGCGCGCCGGCGTGGTGCCGTTGGACGAGGAGATCGCCCGCTGGCTGCGTGGATCCACGACGCCCATCGTGCTGGTCGCGAACAAAGCCGAGGGACGCGCGGGCGAACAGGGCATCCTGGAGGCACTGGCGCTCGGCTTTGGCGACCCAGTGCAGCTCTCCGCGGAGCATGGTGAAGGCGTTGCAGACCTGTTTGAGGCGCTTCTGCCACATCTTGAGCGCGAGGATGAGGCCGAAGCCGAATCGGATGACGATGAGGATCTCGCCGCTCCTCTAAAGCTCGCCATTGTTGGGCGGCCGAATGCCGGCAAGTCAACGCTGGTAAACCGGATGCTCGGTGAAGACCGTATGATCACCGGCCCTGAAGCCGGAATCACGCGCGATTCGATCGCAATCGATTGGGAGTGGCAGGGGCGACCCGTCCGGCTCATCGACACAGCCGGGATGCGCAAGCGGGCGAAGGTGCAGGACAAGCTGGAAAAGCTGTCGGTGGCGGATGCGCTACATGCCGTGGACTTTGCAGAGGTCGTCGTGCTTCTGCTGGACGCTACGCTTGGACTTGAGTCCCAGGACCTTCGCATTGCCGATCGCGTCTTGGAGGAAGGGCGTGCGCTGATCATCGCGCTGAACAAGTGGGACGTGGCGCAAGATCCGTCCTCTTTGTTCAATGGCGTTAAGGCAGCGCTTGGCGACGGGTTGAGCCAGGTAAAGGGGGTTCCGCTGATTACCGTGTCCGCAATGACGGGACGCGGCATCGATCAGCTGCTGTCGGCGGCTTTCGAAACAAGGGAGGCCTGGTCTCGCCGCGTGCCGACGGGCGAGCTAAACCGTTGGTTCGAACGCGCGATCGAAGCCAATCCGCCACCCGCCCCGGGGGGCAAGCGGATCAAGATGCGATACGTTACCCAAGTGAAAACACGGCCGCCGAGCTTTGTGATCTTCGGCACACGGGTCGACCAGCTTCCGGCGAGTTACGAGCGCTATCTGGTAAACTCGCTGCGTCGCGATCTGGGCTTTGGTGCGGTTCCCATCCGTCTCACACTTCGCGCCCCGAAGAATCCATTTGGGGGACAATGACTATCTTCTCTTTACGCGCGCTATATTAGCCTGCGATGGAGAAGCATTCGGTCGCTTCGGGCCTGATTGAGGGACAAGATCGTGTCGTTCGAAGGTAGCACCCTTGTAGACTGGCCCTCGTTCGCCAAAACAAAGGCTGAGCTTGGCGCTGACCTGCTGCGTATCCTGGGTTACTTCCGCGAGGACGGGGTTAAATCAGTATCTGCCATCGAAGATGCGATGCGCGCCGGGAACGCTGCTGGTCTGGTGATCCCGGCTCATACATTAAAGGGCGAAGCGCGTCAGTTCGGCGCGTTTCCGCTGGCCGACCTTGCCGAGAAGATCGAGTTCGTTGCCCGCGATCTCGTGGAAACCCGCGACACGCCGGAAGCGGTGCTTGAAGACGTCGTGGGGCTCCGCCCATTGTTCACGCAAACGCTTGCGCTGCTGGAGCGCGAAGCCACTCCCGTGAGGGATCGCCGACCCGTGCTGGGCTTTGGCCGCCGTCCGGTTCAGGGTGGCGGCTTCGGTCGGGCCTGAGCGCCATCTGAGAGCGGGTGGTTGCTGCCCATCAAAGCGCTGGCGATCGGTGGCATAGCGAAGCCGTTGGCTGACCTTGATCAACCCTGACATTGATCCTGGATAATATGTCGCGCGAGCGTGTGACCAAGCCCGCGCGACGACAAGGTGTCAGCCGTGCGGCTTGTCCGCTTCGGCGTTGAGCTGAATGTAGTTCTGCAGGCCCATCCGCTCGATCATCTCGAACTGGCGCTCCAGCGTGTCTACATGCTCTTCCTCGCTGAGCAGGATCCGCGTGAACAGGTCGCGGCTGCCGAAGTCCTTGACCTCTTCGCAATAGGTGATCGCGGCCTTGAGTTGTGCGACAGCCTCGATCTCCATGGCGAGATCGGCCTTGAGCACCTCCTCAACGGTTTCGCCAATGCGCAGACGGCCGAGGAGCTGGAAATTGGGCAGGCCATCAAGGAACAGGATGCGCTCCGCCAGCCAATCGGCGTGCTTCATCTCGTCGATGGATTCGTGCCGCTCATATTCAGCAAGCTTCTTGACGCCCCAATGCTCGAGCAGTCGGTAATGCAGCCAATATTGGTTGATGGCCGTTAGTTCATTCTTGAGCGTCTCGTTCAGAAACTCGATGACGCGCGCGTCGCCCTTCATTGTAGTGCCTCCGTGTTGGCATCGCCTCTACCTTGGCGAACCTACATGCAGCAATCAAAAAAGGGCGGATTTCTGCGGATTTTAAAAGCTGCGACTGTTACGCAGCAGCACGCTCTTCATCGATAATCGCTCGCGCAAACGGCGTGCACTGACCACATTTCGGCTGGCGCCCCAACGACCGATAAGCCTGGCACGCAGTTGTCGACCCAGCACGCGCGGCTTCACGAACTTGGCTTTCCCGGATGGCGTTGCAAACGCAGACAACCAATGGACCACTCCTTCTTGCGGCACGTCAGGTACCGCTAGTGCGAGGAGTTCGCAAGTAGTTTTGCGCATGGTTCTCAAAAGCGGTTCTCAGCCGTTGGTCGCAGTTGATTCATTTTACCTTGTGCAAGGGAGCGCCAGAGCCACTCGAACGGCCCATAGCGGAATCGGCGCAGCCACAGATGTGACCACACTAGCATCAGGACCCATATCGTCAGGACGACTGGATAAAGTTGCCACCGGGTCAGGTACCCGAACCACCCGAGGCCGTAACCGCAGAACACGAAGGTGCAGACGAGGCTGGTACACAGATAGTTGCTGAGCGCGGTGCGCCCGACGGCGACCAGTCGGGCGACGAATGGGGAACAGTACCCCATCTTAACGCAAAGAATGATGACGGCCGCATGCGCCAGCGTCATTCCCGGGCGGAGAAGCACCAGGTGAAGCGGGTCGGAAAGTAACAGAGTGATCGGATCGAAACCCGAACGATCAATCCACCACACCAAAGGTAGATACAACGGCAGGCACAGACCGTAACCGACAAACAGCACGGATTCGTATCGACGGCGTGACCACCCGCCGCTGAAGAATCCGCTTCGGTACAGCGCCATGCCGAGGAGCATCAGGGCGATCGTCTCCGGGAGCGTGGCTGGCAGGGCGTGTCGATGTGCCTCGGCGGTCATGGCAAAGCGCATCGGCAGCACATTGCTCCAGCCTCCGCGGAATGCCTCTAGCTCTGCGGTGGGGACGGCACGAAGCTGGTCCAGGCTGTTCCGATATTTCGTCCATTCGTCGCGAAGAGAAGTGGACGCGTGAGTAGCAGTCGCCCGCTCCTGGAACTGACGTGCAGCAGCATAATCCAGTGTGCCGCTTGCAAGCTGCGCCGCCATGAGCAGCGCTGCGACCGCAACCAGACGAGAGGTGTCCCAGCGCCAGGCGAAGAAAACGACGCAGCCGCAAAGCGCGTAGAGTACCAGGATGTCGCCGGACCAGATCATGTACGCGTGCACCATGCCGATCCCAAGCAGGCTGACCATGCGGGCAGCGTGCCGCCGTATGGGTGAAGCGCCGCTCGCAACCGTTCTCTCGGCAATCAGGATCGTCGAGGCGCCAAACAGCATCGTGAAGAGGCCGCGCATCTTGCCGTCCGCCAAAACAAAGGCGAGCGCCCACGCCCACCAATCGGCTCCGGTCGCGCCACCATAGAATGTCGGATCGCTATAGGCATAGCGTGGCAGCCCGAAGCTCACGATGTTGAGCAGCAGGATGCCCATCACCGCGAAACCGCGCACGGCGTCGATCGTCTGGATCCGGGCAGTCTCCGCAACCGTCCTGACTTGGTCAGGAGAAGGCGCCTGGACTGCGAAAGGCTGCTGGGTCAGTCGATGAGCTCGCCGGCTTGATCGCCGTGTCCACGACGGACCCGGCGGCGCGCGTTCTTGCGGCGAGGCGATACCCTCTCGAGGGCGATGATCGTGACGACCAGCAGAACCAAAATACTGGCGAAGAAGATTCCGTAATCGGACGATAGATCAAATCGAAGCAGGCCCATGATCAGCTCGTCAGCCTAGCCCCCAAGGGCCAATCCGTGCTGCGATACAGCTGTCCGGGCAGGGAGGAAAGCCTTCAGCCAACCGGACGCGCCGTCTGCCGGAACGCGCGCCACTCGTCACGGGCTGCGAGCAGTTTGCGTCGAACCAGATCGTACAGCGCAGTATCACGCTGGTTAAATGCAGCGATCATCTCGCGAAGCGCGGGCGTGTCCTCGACCGCATTGTCGGCCGTGTCCTCCGTCTTGCGCTTGTGTTCAGAAGGCATCCGATCATGACCGAGCAACAACGACAGGATATTGAATGAGAGAGGGTACATCTCGAGCAAGCCGATGAAGGCATAGTTGGTGCTGATGAAGACATCGATCTCGGCTGGCGTGCGGACGTTTCCCGGCATGACGAACCTGGCCATCTTGTCCTGAGTCTCTGATGCCTCAACGTAGCTTTCAATCGTCGGGAAGCGCTCGATCGTCTCCTTGTACGTGGGGTGCGTTGGGGTACGCGAATATCGATAGTCCGAAATGACCCGCTTCACCGGGTCACGCAGGAACGTGAAAGCACGTGTGTCTTGGCGCGCCGCCCGAATGGGCTCAGCCTGCGTCCATGAGAAGTGGCCGGAGCAGGATCGCGCTGCCATCAGCGCACCGCTGTCGATCACAGTCGCGATCTCGTCCTCGATCCGGGAAAAGGTCACGGTGTCGCCATAGAAATAGCGGCGATGGATGTTGTGATAAGGCGGGCGCATCCGGTCCAGCTCTGCCGAAAGCGATGACCCGGCAGTCTTGGGGATGTGGATAAACACGCAGAGTTCGCGGTCGAAGCGGTTCGAGTTGACGAACTCTTGCAGCGTACCCCGAGTAATGTCGCCAAACCCCACGATCGATCCTTTTGTTAAGCCGTGCCGGCGGCGATGGACGCAGCGAATGACAATCTACAAGCGGGCATCCGACCAGGCGTGAGGCGAAGGCATCAAGCTGCCGGTCGCAATCTCCGACGTTCCGGACGGTTATTATTCTCCAGGACGTCGTCCGCGATTCGCACGATCGGCGCGCGCTCAGTGACGTTTCGACCGATCCGCAGCCCCGGCGATTCGTAGATGCGTATGCCCAGGGCGAAGCTGTCGGCGAGTCGATTGTTTTCAACCAATCCGCTGGCGTGAGCGAACATCAAGGCGTCGTCTCCTGTGCCGCGAAAATCGTTGCCGGTCACCAGATGGCCTCGCGTCTGACTCGGTTGCATCGGGTGGCCGATCTGAGGCCCGCCACTGCTACTCGCCAAAGCGAAGCGGATGCCGTTGATCGGTGGGGGCGGCGAGATCGAACAATCCTCAATCGTCACATAGTCGACGCGATGGAAGATGCCCCGAGTTTCCATCAACCAGCGGACGCCGCGAAAGGTGATGTGCGCACCGTCCGTGAAGCGATAGGCGTCACGACCAAATTTGGATTTTACGCCTATAAGATCGCCGGGCCGAAGCCGGGGCATGTTTCGGCCTTCCCGCAAGTTGAAGTGCCACCTGCCCTTTCCGCCCGGCGCTCGGACCGCTGACAGCCAGTTTACCTGCGGTTGCTCGACGTCGATCTGTGGCCCTTGCGGCGTCTCGTTGAAGCGGCGCAGCCATTTCCGATTGACCTCGCGGCCGTCGGCATATTCTTCCTGTACATTCGATAGCAGGCTCGTAGGCGCCGGAAAGCCTTGCGGTATATCGATGGTCACGGAATTCGGCGTCAGCGCCACGACATGGCCCTGCGTCGTTTCGATCTTCCGCCTCGTCATGGTGAGGTCCGCGACGGTGACGCAGCTGGTGCGTCGGCCCATGATTCCGACTAAATCGTCGTCAGTGATGATTGTGGTGCGGTCTTTGCCCGCGCCGGTGATCGTCAGCATGCCGGGGCAAGCGTCGATACGCGATAGATCGATAGAGGCGGCGCGTGCATCGCCGCCACTCAAATCATGAACGCCTGCGGGAAGGGCGATCGTGTAGCGCGATCCCGGCGATCGGGCGATCGCCGCTCGCGCATCAGCAATCGCGCCGGCGAGCGAAACTTGGGTCACGGTGCTCAGCCGCTGACCCGCCAACTGCCCGGACTGGGCGGAGAGCTGGGCGCTTCCCGCCAACGAGAGAAGCGCCGCGCCGCTCATCATTGCGGCATAAAGGCCGGCGGCGCGGCCGGTTGCCTTGGTGGCGCGCGTCAACGCTTCAACTCCCGCACTGGCGCTCCGTCGCGCAAGGAGACACCCCTGCGATCGGCTGCGCGTTTAGCGGCGAGGTAGGCAGCGCCCACAGTTGTGAGCGCGAGAAAGCCAACCACCAGCGCGTCAGCGGCCATCATGATCCACACGAGCCATTCCGGCCGCCCGATCGCGCCATAACCAAGGACGTAGTGCAGCGCCATCAGCGGTAGTGCGCCGGCCACCATATACGCCACTGTACGCCAGAAACTGCCGGCCATGATCGCGATTGAGCGCAGGGGGCCGATCTGCGCATTGCCGAGCGGCCAGGCCACCAGCCACGCGGCAAGGTAAACCGCGACGACGCTGACCCCTACTGTCGTGATCAGCTCAGCATAGGAGGACAGACGCGGCGCAAGGCCCAGCACGACGCCAATGGGAGGACCGAAAAGCGCCAGCCATTGCCATGCCGCCTGGATACCGAATTGCACCCCGAAAAGGGTTGCGGCCGGCCGCTCGATCCGCTTTGCCCGACGTGCGTCGCGATTCCAGGCGATGAAGCGTACGAACCAATAGCCCGGCAGAAGGAGGGCCAGGACCTTGGCAAAGCCAAGGGTAAGACGCCGTTGATCGAACGCGGCGGAGGCGGTGAGGCCGTGCTGGTAGAACCCGAGATCTATTTCTACAACGTGTTGCGCAAACTCGATCACGACCGGGATCGAAAACAGGATCGGCAACGCCAGTGCGAACGCCGCACCGTCCGCATATAGCTGTTTTACGTCCCGCCACATGGTGGAAGGCTTTAGGGAAGTATCGAACCCGCCGCGAGTGCGGTGATGACGGACCGTGACACGAATGGTCCGTTGCGGGGATTACCGTGCTCCAGCGAAAACCGGAGCACGGGATGACCAACCGATATCAGGCCGTGAGGAGACGCTTTTCGCCAGCGATCTTCATCATCGCCTTTTGCAGCTTCTCAAAGGCGCGAACCTCGATCTGACGGACACGCTCACGGCTGACGCCGTACACCTGGCTGAGCTCCTCCAGGGTCTTCGGATCGTCCGTGAGACGACGCTCGGTCAGGATGTGCTTCTCGCGATCGTTGAGGCTGTCCATCGCGTTGACGAGCATGCCGTGACGAACGTCCGCTTCTTGAGCTTCAGCGACGACCTGATCCTGCAGGGGCGAGTCATCCTGCAGCCAATCCTGCCACTGGCCCTCGCCATCCTCGCGCATGGAGACGTTGAGCGACGTGTCGCCGCCCATCGCCATGCGGCGATTCATGCTGACCACATCTGCCTCGGTCACGCCGAGGTCGGTGGCGATCTTCTGCACGTCCTCGGGGCGCAGGTCGCCGTCCTCAAACGCATCGAGTCGCGCCTTCATGCGCCGAAGGTTGAAGAACAGCTTCTTCTGCGCCGCGGTGGTGCCCATCTTCACAAGGCTCCACGACCGCAGGATGAATTCCTGGATCGAGGCGCGAATCCACCACATCGCATAGGTGGCGAGACGGAAGCCGCGATCCGGCTCGAACTTCTTCACACCCTGCATCAGGCCGATGTTGCCCTCGCTGATCAGCTCGGACACGGGCAAGCCATACCCGCGATAACCCATCGCGATCTTCGCAACGAGACGCAGGTGGCTGGTGACCAACTGGGCTGCCGCCTCCGGATCGCCATGTTCCTGAAAACGCTTCGCGAGCATATACTCCTGCTCGGGCGCCAGGATGGGGAACTTCTTGATCTCGGCGAGGTAGCGGTTGAGGCTCTGCTCGCCGCCGAGCGCGGGGATCGTCGCAGGGACGTTGCCGCTAGCCATGAGTACCTAATCTCCCTTTCCGGGGAAACGCCCGTCGCCTGTTGGCGAGGCGCTTTGACCCTATACGTCGAGTTGACTGAACAGTTCCTGCATGTCTGCAGGCATCACGCTTTCGAACGATAAAGCGACACTTGTGATCGGATGAACGAACCCCAGCCTGGCGGCGTGAAGCGCCTGGCGGCGGAATGAAAGTTCATCAAGTTGACGCTTATGAGCTGGTTTTGTTCTACCATAGACCGGGTCGCCCAGCAAGGCGTGGCCGATCGAGGCCATGTGCACGCGGACCTGGTGCGTGCGTCCGGTTTCCAGCCGGCATTCCACCAACGCAGCTTCGCGCAGGCGCTGCTCCGTACGGTAGTGCGTGACCGCTCGCTTGCCATTCGAGACAATCGCCACCTTCTTGCGGTTGTGCGGCGAGCGGGCGAGCGGGGCATCCACAGTGCCCGCAGGCGGCATGGGATAGCCGCCGACGATCGCCTTGTAACGGCGGTCGATCGTATGCGCGGCAAATTGCTTCGCCAGGCCTTCATGCGCGCGATCAGTCTTGGCCGCGACCATCAGGCCGGAGGTATCCTTGTCGATGCGGTGGACAATCCCCGGCCGGGCAACCCCGCCGATACCCGAAAGCGAGCCGCCACAATGATGCAGCAATGCGTTTACCAGCGTCCCGTCCAGATTGCCGGCAGCGGGATGGACCACCAGCCCCGCAGGCTTGTCGATAACGATGAGGTGTTCATCCTCGAACGCCACCACGAGCGGAATATCCTGCGCTTCGTTGTGCGCGGGCGCCGGCGCCGGGACAGCGACCGCGAAAACCTCTCCAGCGGACGCACGCTTCGCAGGATCGCGGACCAACGTGCCGTCCCGTTCAACGTGCCCTGCGTTGATCAGCACCTTGAGCCGCTCACGCGAAAGGGTAGGCACGGCATCCGCCAGGGCGCGATCCAGCCGCCAGCCATCTGCAGCTGGAGCGATGGTCGCTTGAATGACAGAAACCCCCCGGTCCATTGAGTGTACTAGATGGATATGACGCTCCAGATTTCAAGATTGCTGGCTGCCCAAATCGTTTCGGAAACGATGCGTTTTCCGGTTGAGACCTGCGGGCTCCTACTGGGCAAGGATAGCGTCGTGGAAGCAATCGAGCCATGCGATAACGTCCACCCCGAGCCAGCTACCCATTTCGAACTGGATCCCGCAGCCCTGTTCCGTGCCCTGCGGCGGGCGCGTGCAGGCGGGCTGCAGGTGATCGGGCATTATCATTCACATCCGTCCGGCATCGCGATCCCCTCCGCGACTGATGCTGCCCAGGCGGCTCCCGATGGCGCCTTTTGGATGATCGTGGCAGGTACCGATCTGACCGCGTGGCGCGCATCAAGCGACGGAGCGGTGCACGGCCGCTTTGATCCGGTGGCGCTCGCCATTGCACCCTAAAGTCGGCTGCGTCATGGAGCGGTAATGACGATTGATCCCGTTGAGTTCGCAAGCCTCCTTTGCTCGCGGTTGTGCCATGATCTGCTGTCGCCGATCGGGGCCCTCAACAACGGGCTGGAGCTGCTTGCCGACGAAACCGACCCGGCAATGCGCGAGCGGTGCATGGAGCTGATGGCCGAAAGCGCGCGCACGTCGGCGGCAAAGCTCAAGTTCTTCCGCCTGGCGTTCGGGGCGGCTGGTGGCTTCGGCGAAGCGGTAGACACGCGGGAAGCGCAGCAGGCAATCGAGGGGCTGTTCGGCGAGACCAAGCGATTGCAGGTCAATTGGCTCGTGGATGAGCCGATGATGCCAAAGGCGGCAATCAAGGTGCTGCTCAACATGGCGATGATCGCCGGCGACACTCTGGTCCGCGGCGGCTCGCTCGATATCGGTAGCGAGACGAACGAAACCGCCATCGAGATCGTGCTAAAGGTCGAGGGGCCCCGCATCACCCTGGACGAAGAGCTGCGATCGACGCTGGTGGAAGGGCAGGCCTCCGAAGCGATCACCCCGCGCGCCGCCGCCGCCTTCCTGGTGCATGAAATGGTGAAAAGCGCGCAAGGACGCGTGCTGGTCAGCGCGCCGGCAGACAATGTCATGCTGTTCGGCGCGACGATGCGCCCAAGGTAAACCAGGAATTTACCCGTGCCGGTGCAAGGCCGGTACGCAATGGACGATCTGCTGCAGGAATTTATCGCGGAAACCCGCGAGACATTGGCCGCTCTGTCAGGCGAGATCGTCGCTTGGGAGGCAGATCCGTCCGATCGCGCGCGGCTCGATGCGATCTTCCGCTTCGTTCACACCGTCAAAGGCAGTTGCGGGTTCCTGGATCTGCCGAGGCTCGCCCGGCTGAGCCATGCGGCCGAGGACGTGCTTCAGGCGGTACGCTCCGGCGAGCGGGCCCCAGATGCTCAGCTCGTATCCGCGGTACTCGCGATCATCGACCGGATCGGCGAGATCGTGGAAGCGATCGATGCTGGCGCGGGACTGGACGACAGCGGCGAAGACCTGCTGCTCGCCGCGCTGGAGGGGAAAGAGAGCCCGGCGCCGCTGAAGCTGGTACCGCCGACGCCAGCGAACGCCAATGCGCCAAGGGCGGCGACCCGAAGCATTCGGCTATCCGTCGACCTGCTCGACCGGATGATGAACGGCGTGTCGGAGATGGTGCTGGCGCGCAACGAGCTTGCCCGCCGGCTGCGCGAGAGTGGCGATCCGTCGCTTGAGACCGCCATCGATCGGCTCTCGCTCACCGTTTCGGAACTGCGGGATACCGTCACCCGCACCCGAATGCAGGCAATCGAATCGCTGTTCTCGGCCTTGCCGCGGCTGGTTCGCGACACTGCGGGAACACTGGGCAAGAAGGTGTCCCTGGCCATCGACGGAGCGGACGTCGAGCTTGATCGCGAGATGATCGAACTGCTGCGTGATCCGCTTGTTCACATCGTGCGCAACGCGATCGATCACGGCATCGAAGCGCCGGACGACCGGCGGCGCGCAGGCAAGCCGGAGGCCGGGCGGCTGTCGATTGTCGCACGGCAGTCCGGCAACCGGATTATCGTCGAAATCAGCGACGACGGGTGCGGCATCGACACGGCGCGGCTGCTGAAGAAGCGCATCGAGCAGGAGCCTGCGCGCGCGGCGGAACTGAGCGCGCTGAGCGAACGGGCACGGCTGGATCTCGTGTTCGAACCCGGGCTTTCGTCGCGCGATGATGTGACCGCGACGTCGGGGCGCGGCGTCGGGATGGATGTGGTGCGCACCAACGTCGAGCAGATCGGCGGCAGCATCCGGCTTCACAATATTCCCGGTCGGGGCCTGACGACGACCATCGAAGTACCGCTCACGCTGGCGATCCTGTCGGCGGTCATCATCGGTGCCGGGTCGGATCGTTATGCCGTGCCGCGGCAGGCGGTTGAAGAGATCGTGGCTGTCAACTCGGCGGCCGTGCGCATCGACACCGTGGGCGACGCGCTGCTGGCGACGGTGAGGGGAAGGCGGCTGCCGGTGGTGAGGCTTGGCGAGGTGCTGGGAACCACCGAAACGCTCGGCGACATGCTGATGATCGTGAACCTGCCCGGTGGCAGCTTTGCGCTCGGGGTGGATTGCGTCGACGACACGCAGGAACTCGTCGTGAAGCCGGTCGCACCCGCAGTGATGGCGGCGGGCCTGTATGCGGGGCAGATGTTGCCCGATACGGGCGTACCGTTGCTGCTGCTGGACTGTGCCGGTGTCGCTGCGGCGGCTGGCGTTTCGTTCGAGCGCGCGGTGGAAGCCGAGGTTGAAGAGAAAGAGCCGGTCGCTGAGGGGACGTCGGCGCTGCTGTTCGAGGCGCTAGACGGCGAGCGGCGGTTGATCCCGTTAAGTGCGGTGGAGCGCATCGAAGCGGTTCAGGCGGAAGCGATCCGTCAAGCCGGCGGGCGGTGGTGGGCGACGGCGCGTGAGGGACTGACAGCGCTGTTCGTCGATACGGAGGCGCCGCTGACAGAAGGGGAGCTGGCGGTGCTGATGCTGCCCGATGTGGAAACCGCCACCGGATTTCTCGTCCGCCGCGCGCTCGATATCGTCACTTACAGCGATGACCTCTTGCCCTCGGGCAAGTTCGGGGTCAGCGGCATCCTGGTGCTGGATGGCGAGCCGGTTGAGGTGATCGACCCGGCTTGCCTGACGCAGCAACCCGCCGGCAGCGGCACGCCCCCGATCTGCCTGATGCAAGGCGGCGATACCGCATGGGTTGAGGCGATGCTGAGCCCGTTGATCGAGGCTGCCGGCTATCGTGTGACGCACCAGCTGGCGCCGGGCGAGAGGGCGGCGGTGACGTTGGCCGCCGGTGACGACGTACCGGCCGGGGGGCAAGTGGTACGGCTGACCCGCGATCCTGACACCGGCCGGCCGCTGCTGGATTCCCGTGCGCTGGCCAATGCGCTGGCGGCGGGGGCAGGGCGATGAGCGGCACGCTTCATCTCCTCGCGCACGTAGGCGGCCGCGCCATCGCGGTTCCGGCGGATGCCGTGGAGTCGGTCGTTGATATCGCCACGATCGTGGCGGCACCACGCGCGCATCCGGCAGTACGCGGCCTGGCGGCGCTGCGCAGCCGGGTGGTAACGGTGATCGACACCTGGCGCTTGCTCGATCTTCCGCCGCCGGACGAGGACGCAAGGCGTGCGATCATCACGGTGGTGGATGGGCATCACCATGCGGTGCTCGTCGATACGCTGGAAGATGTTGCACCGATCGAAGTGGAGCCGGTGCCGCCGGGCCTATCGTTCGGCCAGCGCTGGGCCGATGTAACGACCGGATCGGCAGACCGCGGCGGGGAACCGCTGCTGGTGATCGATATCGCTCGGCTGGTCAGCTCGATCGTGGCGGCCGGTTAACACCGTTCTTACGCTTGCCGTCCCATAATTGATGAACCAGCCAATGATGAGGTTCCAAATCATGAAGTCGTGTCTCGTCGTTGACGACTCGAAGGTTATCCGGAAGGTCGCGCGACACATTCTGGAAGGACTCGATTTCACCGTGTCCGAGGCCGGCGATGGGCAGGAGGCGCTTGATGCCTGTCTTGCCAGCGCACCTGACGTAATCCTGCTCGACTGGAACATGCCGGTGATGAGCGGCATGGATTTCCTGCGCGCGCTGCGTGAAACCGACATCAGCCCGCGGCCCAAGGTGGTGTTCTGCACCACAGAGAACGGCATGGCCCACATCCGCGCCGCCATCGAGGCGGGCGCCGACGAATACGTCATGAAGCCGTTCGATCGCGAGACGCTGGCCAGCAAGCTGCAGATCGTCGGCGTCGCCTGAACGCCATGGCCCGATCCCAGGCCTTGTCCGCTACTCTGGCGAGTGCGCGTGCCCGCGTGCTGATCGTCGACGATTCCTCCGTCGCGCGCGCCGTGCTGACGCGGATGGTGGAGGAAGCGGCGGCCTGTTCGGTGGCAGCGGCGGTGCCCGATATTGCGGGGGCACTGCGGTTCCTTGCCGCCGATCGGGTCGATGTGATCCTGCTCGACCTCGAGATGCCGGGTATTCATGGGCTGGTTGGCCTGCCGGATATCATTGCGGCGGGGGCCGGGGCGAAGGTGCTGGTGGTTTCCTCGGCGGCCGGCGAGGGCGCTGCCGCGACCATCGAGGCGCTGGCGCTGGGGGCGGCGGATACGCTGGTGAAGCCGGGCCGCTACGTGACGGCAGGCAGCTTCGCCATGACTCTGGCGGAAAAGCTGATCCGGCTGGCCGAGCAGTCGGAGCCGGTCCTGCGGCCTGCAACGGCGCAGCCTGCCGCTCACCATGACTTCGACGTGGTCGCGATCGGGGCCTCTACGGGCGGGATTCATGCGCTGAACAGCCTGCTCCAGGCGCTGCCGGCGACGTTTAGAAAGCCGATCGTGATTACCCAGCATCTGCCCGCCAGCTTCATTCCCTATTTTGCGGGACAAGTGGCCACCGCCACCGGACGCATGTGCCAGGTTGCGGCTGACAAGATGGTGATTGGCGACGATATGATCCTGGTCGCGCCAGGTGACGCGCATGTGACGGCGGTGCCGCTGCCGAAGGGACGGGCCGCCATCCGGCTGAACCGCGATCCCGTGGCGAACGGCAACATGCCGTCCGTTGATCCGATGTTCGAAAGCTTCGCGGATTGCTTTGGGCCCCGCCTGCTGGCGGTGGTGCTGAGCGGCATGGGGCGTGACGGCTTTGCCGGGGCACGACGGGTGCGGTCGGCAGGCGGCACCGTGGTCGCGCAGGATCAGACAAGCTCCGTCGTGTGGGGGATGCCGGGCGCAGTTGCGGCTGCCGGTCTCGCCAACGCCGTGCTGACGCCCGGAGCAATCGGCGACTATATCGCCGCTCAACACGGCGTAGCGGCGTGATCGCTGATCGCACCCTTGCGCTGAGCGATGCCAGCGCAGTCACCATGTCCGCGCTCGCCGCCCTGCTGGAGGCGCGCACGGGTCAGCGGATTGCGCCCAATCGCGCGTGGAGGATCGACACCGCGCTGAAGCCGATCGCCGTCGAACGGGGCGCCGCCTCGATCGACGAACTGGTCGCGGGTGTGCGCGACGGTAGCAACATCGCGTTGGCCGATCGCATCGTCGACGCGCTGCTGAACCAGGAAACGTCCTTCTTTCGCGACGGGGGCGCGATCGAGGCCGCCGCGGAGGCAATCACCGCCGTCTCGAACGGCACACCGCGCATCTGGTGCGCGGGCTGCTCCACGGGGCAGGAGCCGCTGTCGCTTTCCATTGCCCTGACCGAAAGAGGGACGGCGCACGAACTCGTCGCCACGGATGTCTCCGGCCTGGCGATCAACCGAGCGCGCGCTGGCCGCTACTCACAATTCGAGATCCAGCGCGGACTGCCCATCCGCCGCATGTTGCGTTGGTTTGATCAGGACGGCTCGGACTGGATCGCTCAGCCCGAGCTGGTGCGGCGGATCACTTGGCGTCGCAGCAATCTGGTACTGGATGCGCCGCCCGCAGGAGGGCTTGACGGCATTTTCTGCCGCAATGTCCTGTTTTATCTCGCGCCCGATCTTCGCCCGCGCGTGCTCGACACAATCGCGCGCGCGCTTCGGCCTGGCGGTTTGCTGATGCTGGGCGCCGGGGAGACGGTGCTTGGTCAATCGAGCCGCTTTGCACCCAGCAAGCGCTTCCGGGGCCTGTACGAGCTGAGCCCAAACGGGTGATGGGCATGGCCGTAGCCGGGTAGCGGCACGGGATGCTAGGGTCGCGCATCCTATCGCGGGGCCGCAGGAGTAATCATGACGCCAGTTGAGGCGCCATCGCCGAATTTTGATGATCGTATGCTGCCGATCACGATGATCGTGCTTCATTACACCGGCATGGTGGACGGGGCCTCGGCGCTGGCCCGGCTTCGTGACCCGGAAGCGAAGGTTTCCGCGCACTATCTGGTCGACGAGGACGGAACCGTCACGCGGCTGGTGCCGGAGGACAAGCGGGCCTGGCATGCCGGCAAGTCACACTGGCGCGACATCGAGGATGTGAATTCCGCCTCTATCGGGATCGAGATCGTCAATCCCGGTCATGAGTTTGGCTATCGCCCGTTCCCGGACGTGCAGATCGACGCGGTGATCCGCCTGGTGCATGAAATCAAGGACCGGTACGAAATCACCCGCGGCAACATTGTCGCGCATTCGGACGTCGCACCGGCACGTAAGCGCGATCCGGGCGAGCTGTTCCCCTGGGGGAAGCTGGCACGGTTGCGGCTGGCATTGCCGCGGCCGACCAAGAACCTGATGGACCCCATGTGGGGAGAGGCTGCGTTCCTGCTGGCGCTCGAACGCTTCGGCTATGACGTGAGCGACAAGATGGCGGCGATCATCGCCTTTCAGCGGCGCTTCAGGCCCGAGCTAATCGACGGCGAAATCGATGCCGAGTGCCGCATGATCCTTCTGGCGCTGCTGCTGCCTAGGCCGCAGGGGGATGATTGAACTTTCGGCAGTTCAAGCGGAGACGATTGAGGCAGCTGCTGCCGTGAGGGGCGGATCTGGGGTCGAGCGCAGGAACGATCTGCCGAAGATCCCGCTCTTCTGTTCGCCTGCTCACCTGAGTTGATGCACGGTCTGTCACTGCCACGTATTGGTCGGCAGACCGGCGACATGCTGTCAGTTGCTCTGACTCAAGAAGATTGGAGCGACGGTGTCCGAGCGACGCGAGCCGTCATTATCGCGATTCGTGTCAGGACGAGACGCGCTCGAGCGCGATGGGTTTGTGGTGTTCGACCACGTATTCACGCCGGAGGAACTAGGCGAGGTCGAACGGCTTGCCGACCTTCTCCTGGGCGGCACCTTGCCAGTCCACCAGCAACGCCGGCTGCAGCAATTCATGGGCGATATGGCGCCCTTGGAAGGCGCCGAAGGGAATGCGCACGATGGGGGGTGGCGACAGCCCGAGCTGGAATATGCGTCCTGTCTGCAGCCGGGATTGCTGGACACCGGGGTGTTCCGGAAATGCCGGCAAATGGCAAAGGCGCTAGGCGGCCAGGTATCGCGGCGCTTCGATCATCTGATCTACAAGTTGCCGAATAGCCGAACGGCTACTCCCTGGCATCAGGACGCGGCCTATTCGAAACCGAGATTTGCCGGCGACGCGACCGCCCTTCATTTCTGGGTTCCCTTGCAGGATGCCACGGCCGAGAACGGCTGCATGCATTTCGAACCAGGCAGCCACCGCGCGCTTCTGCGAACACATGGTCAGTTTACGCGGCGAACGGGTGAGAAGGGGTTTCAAGCGGCCGAGACAGAACCGGCAGGGGCAGTGGTTTGCCCTGTGCAGCGGGGTGGGCTGACCATCCACACGCCTCAGACGCTTCACTACGCCGGGCCCAATGTGACGTTGGAAACCCGAAAGGTCTGGATCATCCAGTTCGCGCGTTTCGGGGCGGTGCGGCTGAAGTTCAAGCAGCTGATCGGTCTCGCTCCCGGCCGCTTGCGCGGTTAGCTCAGCCGGGGTCATCCGCTCAGTTGCCGAGGACACCGCGATTGCATTCCCCCGTGGGCGCGCTACAGCCGGCGCACACCAGAGGGCCGGGCGGCCGCGTCGTGCCATGCGCACGCCGAGGAAAGTCCGGGCTCCATGGAACAACGGTGGCGGGTAACGCCCGCCGGGGGTGACCCCAGGGAAAGTGCCACAGAGAGCAGACCGCCCAATCTTCGGATGAAGGCTTCGGCCGGGCAAGGGTGAAAGGGTGCGGTAAAAGCGCACCGCGCTTCCGGTAACGGCGGCGGCATGGCAAACCCCACCGGGAGCAAGACCGAATAGGGGCGGCATGGGGACTTTGATCCCCGGGGTGTGTTCCCACCTGCTGCCCGGGTTGGTTGCTGGAGCGCGTCGGCAACGGCGCGCCGAGAGGAATGGTCGCCCATCCCGTAAGGGTGGACAGAACCCGGCTTACAGGCCCTCTGGTGTTTGCCTTTAACCTTGGCGCCTCAATCGCTAAATGGCGGGGGATGGCGCGTTCTTCCCGATCCAACGACTGGGGCTTTCCCCGCTGGCGCGAATATGGCTCAGCGCGCGAGGCGACCAAGGTACGGCTGTGCGACCGGCATGGTTGCAATGAGCCGGGCGACTGTCCCGCGCCCAAATCGCCCAACAGCCCGGAACGGTGGTATTTCTGTCAGACGCATGCCGCCGAATACAATCGCGGCTGGAACTATTTCGAGGGGCTGAACGCCGAAGAAGCTGCGGCGCGTGAGCAGGCCGAACGGCGCGATGCGTCGGGCTACGAACAATCACGTTACCAGAGCTGGGCCGGGTCCGGCGACGGCAGCCGGTCGCGTGACGAGATGCGCGCGCTCGAGGTTCTGGAGCTGGAGACCGACGCCACGTTCGATGATGTCAGACTGGCTTGGCGACGTCTGGCGAAGACCAATCATCCCGATGTGCGGCCGGGCGACAAGGATGCCGCCAAGCGCTTTCAGGCGATCCAGGCAGCATATGAAGTGCTGCGCGCGGCCGAAGATCGGCGGACGTGGAAGCCCGCGTGAAGCAGGCCAGGGCGCATTGGCGCGGTGCGGTGCTGGTTTGCGCAAAATGTTCGAAGAAGGTTGATGGCGGCTTTGGGCCGAAGGGGCGCGACCGACTGGCCAAGGCGCTGCGGCGCGAGCCGGGTTTCGGCAAGGGTCGAAAGGCGGACATCGGCGTGGTGGAGGTGAAATGCCTTGGCCTTTGCCCCAAGAATGCAGTGACGGTGGTTGATACGCGCCGCCCGCACGAATGGCTCGTGGTGCCCGCCGCTTCCGACGTGGCCGACCTGGCAACGCGCTTTTCCTGAACGTCGGGCAAGTCGAGCCGAGCGAGCCGGGAAAACACGGCTTCGGCGTGGACCGAACGAAGCCGGCCCCGGGGCAGCCGGCGCAGTCCGCCTCTTCACGCGCTGGCTTCGGCGAGCAGCCAATCACGAAAAGATCGCATCGCCGGATCGGGTTTGCGCGAGTGGAGGCGCGTGAGCCAGTACCGGCCCGCATCGACCTCGATCGCAAACGGCTGCACCAGCCGTTCCGACGCCAATTCCCGGCCGAACATGATCGACGGCGCAAGTGCAACGCCCAGCCCGGAGGTCGCCGCGGCTACCATCACAGCCGAGCTGTCGAACATCGCCCCGCGCGCCGGTGGCGGCGCGACTCCCGCGACCGAGAACCACTCGGCCCATTCGTTGGGTCGATAGGACCGGAGCAGTCGCTCGCGTGTCAGGTCTGCTGGCGAGTGTAGTCGCCGCGCCAGAGACGGCGTGCAAAGCGGCGTGAGCGGCGCCGTCATCAGCGCCTCGGCATGGGTTCCGTGCCATGCCCCGTCTCCGAAACGGATGGCGAAATGCAGCGCCTCGCCGGCGAGATCCACACGGTTGTTGTTGATCGTGATGCGACAATCGATGTGCGGGTGCGCGTCGGTGAAGCGATCCAGGCGCTCGAGCAGCCAACCGGTCGCGAACGTGCCGACAACGCCGATGTTCAGCGTCTGCTGAAATCGCCCGTCCGCATAGCGATCGAGCGTTGCCGCGACTTTGTCGAAGGCTTCTGCAACGGCGGGCACCAGTGCGTGGCCATCGTCGGTCAGGGCGAGGCCGCGCGGCAGCCGATCAAACAGCCGAGTGGACAGCCTGCGCTCCAACTGGGTCACCTGATGGCTCACCGCGCTTGGCGTGACGCAAAGCTCGATCGCGGCGCGCGTGAAGTTGAGATGACGCGCAGCCGCCTCAAAGGCGCGAAGGGCGTTCAGCGGTAATTGGGCCCGGTCCATGACCAACCATCAATTTTTCTCAAGCCTGTGTCGAGCTATGACCGTTTGTCGGATGGGAGCGCGCGGCACATGATCGCGGCCAAAGGAGATGCGATCATGTTCAGGCGATGCGCCTTTCTGCTGCCTGCTGCCCTCATCGGTATGGCGGCCGCCCCACAGGCGGACGATCCGTTGACACGGCCGCTGGCGGTGGAGCGAGAGCCGACATGGCTGGCGCCGCGTCCGCCGGTCCGAGTGATCGGCAATACTTATCTTGTTGGCTTTGGTGGGCTGAGCGTTGCGCTGATCGACACTGGCGAAGGGCTGATCCTGATCGACGGTGCCTTGCCGCAGGCGGTGCCGGCGATCCTCGCCAATGTGCGAGCGCTCGGCTTTGTCCCGCGCGACATCAAATATATCCTTAGTACCGAGCCGCACTTCGATCATGCCGGCGGGGTCGCCGCGCTTGCGCGGGACACCGGCGCGACGGTCGTCGCCAGCGAACGTGGGGCGCAAGGGCTGCGGACCGGGCGCCTCGCTCAAGATGATCCGCAGCTTGGTTATGACGGCCGCTTTCCGGCCGTGGAAAGGGTACGGGTCATTCGCGATCGCGAGGTGCTGCGGCTGGGCAGGACGGGGGTCACGGCCGTCGCCACCCCGGGGCATACGCCGGGAAGCATGAGTTGGAGTTGGCAATCATGCGATGCGGGCGAGTGCAAGAGCGTCGTCTTCGCGTCCAGCCTCAACCCGGTCTCGGCGGACGGCTATCGGTACACATCGGCCCCCGGCAAAACTGTGGTGGCAGCTTTTCGGCACAGCCACCAAGTGATGCGGACGATCCCCTGCGATATCCTGATCAGCGCCCATGCCGATCAGAATGGCGCGACGGAGCGGTTTCTGACCGCCCCTGGCGCTTGCCGGGCCTATGCAGAGGCGTCGGAGCGCGCGCTGGCCAAAAGATTGCAGGAGGAAGGGGCGAAATAGGGCAGGGCATTATTCCTGCCGAAGCGCGGGCTGCTGCTGAACCGCTGGCCCGCGGCGGCTGCCTTAGAGGTAGCGGGCGGCTGTCTCGCGGATCAGGGTGATCATGTTGGGAATGCCCTGGGTCCGGTTCGAACTGAGCTGGTTCTTGAGGTCGAACGGGGCAAGCGCTTCTGCGATATCCGTTCCCGCAATCTCAGCGGGCGCACGATCCTGCACTGTTTTCAGGACCAAGGCGATGATGCCCTTGGTGATGGCGGCGTTGCTGTCCGCGAGAAAGTGAAGGGTTCCGTCCTCACTGCGGGTTGGATAGACCCATACGGAAGCGGAGCAGCCGCGCACCAGCGTCGCGTCGGTCTTCAGCGCGTCCGGCATCGGCTCCAGTGCGCGACCGAGATCGATGAGGAGACGATAACGATCGTCGGCGTCGAGGAACTCATATTCATCGCGGATATCGGCGAGATCGGGCGAGGGCTCTGGCATCGCTGTTGCGACTAGCCCCTCGCCGGGAAGGCGGCAACCAGATGGAGCACAGAGGGGAGGATCAAAGGTCCACCCCGGCTGCGATCGCCTCCAACTTGCGGATGCGCTCGCGAAGGTCTGCGATTTCGATGCGGGCGCTGGCGCTGGTCGGTGCAGGCGTACGGGCGTCGGCGTCCTGGCGGAGTTCCTGCTCCTTCAGGCGGAGCCAGCCGCGCCAGCCGGCGAGGCTAGCCGAGATCAGCATCGCCAGTCCCGCAAGAGCGGCTGTTGCCATGATCAGGTAGAAGCTCGGGTCGGACATGATGTCTGCTCCCTTGTTCGACTTAGCGACCGCGCAGTTCCTCGATCTGACGGCTCAGATCGACGCTGCCGTGATTGTCGGTGATGACGCGCTCCAGGACGGCAATGCGCTCCTTGAGCTGCCGGATCTCGTCCCGGTTCGCGATCAGTTCGGCGGGCGGCTGCCCCTCATCCAAGCGAGCCATCGCACGATATCTCTCCTTTGAGGTGCGAGCGATTGCGGTGATCAAGACAATCGCGATCACCATGAAGGCGACAGACCAGGGCATCACGCTATTCCTTTATCCAGGTGATTTCAGTTCGGGCGGTCGGAAATGGCCGGCACATCACGCAGGCTTTCGATCTGGTCCGCGATGGAGATGCCCTTGTCGGTGACGATCCGTTCGAGCACCCGTACCCGCTGCTCCAGCCGCTCGGTGTGAGCAGCATATTGTGCCGCCTTTTCTGCCGTCTGCGCGGTGAGCGCCTCCGCCATGCGTTCCTTGTGCTTAAGCCAGCGCTGGAACATGTTGCTGCCGATCCCGAGGATCACGGGCAATCCGACAACGATCATGAAGAAGGTGAGAAAGACCCAGGGCTGCATGATGTCGCTCCTCAGTTCGCGCGGGTGCGCAGCTGCTCGATTTCCTGCGCCACCATGTGGCCGCTGTCGGTGACGATCCGCTCCACGTTCTGGAGCCGGTCCTTGATCGCGCCCAGCTCTGCGCGAAGCTGGCCGTTCTCCTGAGTCAGCAGCTTGACCCGCTCGATCGTCTCGTCGTCCCGCTTGGGGTAGAGCGCCTGGCCCCACTGGCCGTCCAGAGGATAGCCATTGCGGATGCGCATCCAGGTCGTGGCAACCCAGCCGACCATCGCGGCGATGCCAACGGTGGCGATCACCGGCGCGAGAGCGGAGAACATCTGGATCTTTTCGGCCGCAGTCATGGCAATCGCTCCTTTCAGCGGGTGCGCAGTTGATCGATTTCGTGGGCGGTGCGGACGGCCGGGTCGGTGGCGATCCGCTCAAGGACGGCGATGCGTTCCTCCAGCCTGCTGACCATGCCGGCGAGGCGTTCGTTCTCACCCGTCAGCAACTCGACCTTTCGGGTCGCTTCCGGTGTATCCTTGCCGATGTTGCGGCCCCAATCGTCGCTGATCGAATAGCCGTGTTTGGCGCGGATCCAGTTGTTGATCAGCCAGGCTCCCGTGGCGATCAGGACGATCGCCAGCACGAAGAACGGTCCTCCGACATCCATCATCCGTCTCCTCAGGCGTTGGCGCTCAGCGCAGGCGCTCGATTTCTTCCGCCAGTTGCGTGTTGCGGCTGGTGTAGTGAGTTTCGATGTCGGCCAGGCGACGGTCGAGCTCCCGGAACTTGGAGCGGACCTCTGCCGTGGTGCGCTTCGGATTGGAGCGCACGCCCTGCCAGAACTTCGCGTCCTCAGGCGATCCGTAGAGGTTTGCCGGGCGATCCTGTGCCATCCATCCGATCAGGAGATAGGCGATCAGCGTCCATGGGAAGCCGCCGGCGAGGGTCAGGAGGATCATGGCGATCCGCACCCAGAGTACCTCGATCCCGGTATAGTCGGCGATCCCGGCGCAGACGCCCTTCCACTTGCGCTCCTGCCGATTGAGGTAGAATTTCGTTCGGCTGTTGTCGGCCATCAGTTCCTCCTCAGGTTCCGGTCTTCGAGCCGGTAATCGGGTTGCGAGCGGTAGTCGGCGATGCCCGGGCGGAAGTCTGGATTGTCCGCGGCGACGATGCGTTCCACGGTGTTGACCCGGTCTTCCAACCGCTTCGCCAGCGAGTGAAGCTCATCGAGCAGCGCTTCGTCCTCGGTGGTCATGGCGCCGGGCGCCTGCTTCCACTTCGTCACATAGTGCATGATCAGCCAGGGCAGCCCGATGAAGAGCATGCCCACGACGAACACTGGTACGAGCACGTCTTCCATCTCAATTGTCCTTGTTCAGGCGAGCCTTCAGCGCGGCCAGCTCGGCATCGATCTTGTCGGCGGCCTTGAGTTCGGCGATCTCCTCGTCGAGGCTCTTGGGCAGGGCACCCAGCCCAAGGGCGTCGGCGCGTCCCTCCGCCTCGTCCACCTTGCGTTCCAGCATCTCGAAGCGGCTGAAGGCGTCGTGGGTGCGTGGGCCATTCCACATCTCCCGCAGGCGGGAGCGGTTGTTGGCGCTCTCCAGCCGGGTGGCGATGTTGTTCTGGCGGGTGCGCGCCTCACGCAGCTTGTTCTGCAGCTTGGCGATGTCCTCTTCGGAGCCGCGGAGCGTGTCGTCGAGCACCGCCACTTCGGCGCGAAGCTGCTCGATCATGTCCGTCGCCTTCTGACGCTCCATCAGTGCTGCCTTGGCGAGATCTTCGCGATCCTTGGACAAGGCGAGTTCCGCCTTTTCTGTCCAGTTCGCCTCGATCTCCGAAAGCTTGTTCATGTGGCGCCGCATCTCCTTGATGTCGGCGATCGTCCGTGCAGCGGAGGCGCGCACCTCGACGAGCGTCTCTTCCATCTCCAGGATGATCATCCGGATCATCTTGGCTGGATCTTCTGCCTTTTCGAGCAGCTCTGCCATGTTGGCGGCGACGATGTCGCGGGTGCGGGAAAAGATGCCCATCAACGAAACTCCTGGTGATGCCCTTTTATAGGCTTGCCGCCGGGGCGAAGCGAGGGAAGACCCGCCCCGGCGGCGCCGTTCACGCCACCGCGCGAACGATGGGGGCCGCGCCCCCGGCCGGACCGACGGCGCCGATCACCATGGTGGTGCTGAACACGACGGCGAAGGCGATGGCGGCAAGGCTGCGGCCGAGGTTTGCGAACTGGGTCATGGCGGATCTCCTTGCTGAACCTGGTGTCTTTTTCACCGCTCTCGGCGGTTATGCCGACTGCTTTGCAGGGGCCGTGCCAATTGTTGTCGCGCTAACCGCGGCGGCGCAGATTGCGGCGCGAAAAATGAATAGTGCAGTTAAATCAATATGATGGGGCTCGCCGTGTGACCTGCCCCGATTGGGCGCCTGTGATTTGTAAGAGTCAAACACGTATTGCCAAGCATTGGTGAGATGCGCCAAAGCTTGGGTGAACAGGGCGGCGGGCGATGGCAGAGCGGACAAGTCAGGTAATCGGCCAGTCAGGGGCATTCCTCGATGCCTTGGAGCGCGCCAGCCGTGCGGCCGCACTCGACCGGCCAGTACTGGTGATCGGGGAGCGCGGGACCGGCAAGGAACTGGTGGCCGAGCGCCTGCACCGTCTTAGCCCGCGATGGGACCAGCCGCTTGTCGTGATGAACTGCGCCGCTTTGCCAGAGACGCTGATCGAAGCGGAACTGTTCGGCCACGAGTCGGGCGCATTTACCGGCGCGACCAAGGCGCGGGTGGGCCGCTTCGAGGAAGCGGACGGGGGAACGCTGTTCCTCGACGAGCTGGGCACGCTTTCGATGGGCGCGCAGGAGCGGCTGCTGCGCGCGGTCGAATATGGTGAGGTGACGCGCATCGGTGCGTCGCGCCCGATACGTGTTGATGTGCGCATCGTCGCGGCAACCAACGAGCATTTGCCCGACAAGGTCGATCGGAATGAATTTCGTGCCGACTTGCTGGATCGCCTGTCGTTCGAGGTGGTGACGCTGCCGCCGCTTCGCGCGCGCAAGAGCGACATCCTTATCCTGGCCGATCACTTCGGACGCCGGATGGCGGCGGAAATGGGCTGGGAACGCTGGCACGGCTTTTCACCAGCGGCGCAGGAGGCGCTGCGTGAATATCGCTGGCCCGGCAACGTGCGCGAGTTGCGAAATGTCGTGGAGCGCGCCGTCTACCGTTGGGAACGCGACGGACCGATCGAGGCGATCGAGTTTGATCCGTTCCAGTCACCCTATCGCCCCGGCAACAGCGCTGCGCCCCAGCAGCAGCAGCCGGCGCCCGCGATGCCGCGGCCACCCCAGCCCGCGCCCACCAGCGACGGCGATGAGGTGGCGGCCTGCGACGTTGGGCCATCCGACTTCAAGAGCAGGGTCGCCCTGTTCGAAAAAGAGCTGCTTTCGCGCGCGCTGGCGGAGAACCGGTTCAATCAGCGCGCGACCGCTGACGCTTTGGGGCTCAGCTATGACCAGCTTCGCCACGCGCTTCGCCGCCATGACCTGATCGGAGCGGTTGCGTAACGAGGCGGGCGGAGCCATTTGGGTGGCGTCGCGTTCCCTTGCGCAACCCCGAAAAGGAGGATTTCCATGGCATTTGAACTTCCGCCGCTGCCGTACGACTACGACGCGCTCGAGCCGGTTATCTCCAAGGAGACGATGACCTTCCACCACGACAAGCATCACGCAGCCTATACCGCGAAGCTGAACGAGGGCGTGGCCGCCGATCCGAAGCTGGAGGGCAAGTCGATCGAGGAGATCATGGGCATGATCTCGTCGCTGCCGCCGCTCGTGCGCAACAACGGCGGTGGATATTGGAACCACGACTTCTTCTGGAAGATCATGACCAGCCCGTCCAAGAGCGGTCAGCCGACCGGCGCGCTGAAGGACGCGATCGATGCCTATGGCGGCCTCGACAAGCTCAAGGAAGATTTCAACACCAAGGGTGCGGGCCAGTTCGGCTCCGGCTGGGCCTGGGTCATCAAGGATTCGTCAGGCGCGCTGAAGGTCACCTCGACGCCGAACCAGGACAATCCGCTGATGGACGATGCCAAGGAGAAGGGCACGCCGATCCTGGGCAATGACGTGTGGGAGCACGCTTATTACCTCACCTACAAGAACGATCGCCCCGGCTACCTGAAGGCTTGGTGGGATCTGGTGAACTGGGAAGAGGCCGGCCGTCGCTTCGACGCTGCCTGATTTTGTCTGCCGCCCTGCGCGGGAGAGAAGGGGGCGGGCCCGAGCGGGCCTGCCCCCTTTTTCGTGGCGAGCAAATGGGCAGTGTGCGCGTACGCCTGCGCCGGCTTGGGGAAGGAAGCGACGTCATGCTGAACTTGCGCCAGCATCGGTTGCTTCAGGGGCGAGGCTGTAGCTTGCGGAAGTACGGACCCTGAAACGAGTTCAGGATGACGGTGCGTTGCAGGGGTAGGCTGCGGCTCTTTTCCGTCCGAAAGCGGAAGAGCCGATCATCGCTGGCGTCGTGGCGCGCGGGAAAGGGTCCCGCTGGCTCCCTGAGTAGGATTCGAACCTACGGCCGCTCGATTAACAGTCGAGAGCTCTACCGCTGAGCTATCAGGGAACGCTGCGGGAGGCGCGTCTTTAGCCGGATTCTCGGCGCTTGCAACCCCCGTTTGCGCAGAAAAAATCAGGCGACGAACTGTTCCATGGTGATCCGGTCGTCCAGCGCGTGCTCGGGGTCGAACAGCAGCGTCAGCTCGCGGGCGCGGTCGATGGCGATGTCGACCTGAGCCACGTCGCGGATCTCACGCTGGTCCGCCACTGCCGACACCGGCCGCTTGCCGGGATCGAGCACGCGCAAGCTGACGCGCGCCTTGTCGGGCAGAATAGCGCCGCGCCAACGACGCGGGCGAAAGGCGCTGATCGGCGTTAGCGCGATCATTGCCGAGCCGAGCGGCAAGATGGGGCCATGCGCCGAAAGATTATAGGCGGTCGACCCTGCCGGCGTGGCAACAAGGATGCCGTCGCAGGCCAGTTCTTCCAGCACGACGCGGTCATTCACCCGCACCTCGAGCTTGGCCGTCTGGCGGGTCTCGCGCAACAGCGAGACTTCGTTGATCGCCGGCATGGTATGGATGCGGCCGTCGATACCCGTTGCCGTCATCAACAGCGGCGTCACCTTGAAGGCGCGCGCGTTCGACAGTCGCTCCTCCAGGTCGTGCTGGCGCCACTCGTTCATCAGGAAGCCGACGGTGCCCAGGTTCATGCCGAACACCGGCACGTTGGCACGCCTGGTGTCCAGAAGCGTGTGCAACGTCTGCAGCATGAAGCCGTCACCGCCGAGGGCGATCACCACATCGGCTTCGTCGATCGTGCACCAGTCCCAGGCATCGGCAAGTATCGCGCGGGCGCCCTGGGCCTGGGCGGTTGGCGAGGCGACCAACGCCCGCCGCTGATAATCACTCATCCGCCTGTTACACTCATGTGCCGCGATACCGCGGGCGCTGCGTTGCGCTCGATGCGGAAGTCGTGCCGCGCCGGCTTGCCCGCGATGCCGAGCCGGATCGCATCGTCCAGCGCAGCCACGCCCCCGTCGCGCAAGGCGGCCTTCAGATCGACCTGATCGTCATGCCCGAGGCACGAGTACAGTCGTCCTTCGGTGGTAAGGCGCACGCGATTGCAGCCGTCACAGAAATTCGCTGTCAGCGGAGAGATCAGGCCGAGGCGAGTCTTGCCGCCATTTACCCGCCAGTAGCGCGCCGGCCCGCCAGTGCTGACGCCATCGCGTTCCAGGTCGAACTGCATCGACAAGCGATCGAATACGGCGGTGAGCGGCACGAACCGGTCCGTGCGATCCTCGTCAATCGCGCCCAGCGGCATGGTTTCGATCAGCGTCAGATCATGGCCCTCACCGATGCACCAGTCGAGCATCGGGGCGATTTCATCTTCGTTCAGGCCCTTCAGCGCGACCATGTTGATCTTCACCGCCAAGCCGGCCCGCTTGGCGGCGGCAATTCCCTGAAGCACCTGGTCCACATCGCCATGCCGGGTGATATGCCGGAACAAGGCGGGATCGCGGCTGTCGAGGCTGATGTTCAGGCGCCTTATGCCTGCATCTGCCAGCGCCTCTGCATGATCGGCGAGGCGAGTGGCGTTGGTCGTCATGGTCAGTTCGTCCAAGCCATTGCCGACATGACTGCCGAGCCGCTGAACGAGTTCCACCACATCGCGGCGCACGAGCGGCTCGCCGCCCGACAACCGGATCTTGCGCACGCCAAAATCAATGAAGCGCTCGGCGATGATCGCGATCTCTTCCAGCGCGAGCAGCTTGCTGCGCGGCAGGAACGTCATCTTCTCCGCCATGCAATACCGGCAGCGAAGATCGCAGCGATCCGTGACCGAAATGCGCAGATAGCGGATCGCCCGGCCGAAACCGTCGACAAGGCCGGGGGCGGCGGGCGTAACTCCCATAACGGAACAGCTAGGCGCTGAAGAGCCCAGGGACAAGGGTAGGTCCGTAGTTGCTGCCAGCCCGAGCCACTCATACGGTCGCCGGGTGGGCATCATGGTAAGCGAAACCGTCGAAGTGGCACTGGCCGAGGGCAGCGAAGCGCTGGCCGCTCTCGTCACGACTGCTGGCGCCCGCTCCGGTGGCGACTGGGCGGAAGTGTTGCTGGTCGATGCGCGTGCCGATCAGCGGTGCGTCGCCGATGCGGAAGCGATTGCGGCTACTGCCCGGCAAGCGCTGCTGGCCATCGTCTCTGACCAGTGCGGCGCCGCTGCGGCTTATGAAGCCGGGGCCACCCACGTCTCGCTCGGCGATCCCACCACCGAATCGCTGACGCTCGCGCTTCGCTTCGCCGGCCGATACGCGCGCCGGCTGCGTGGAACGGGCCGTATGCGCCGGGCAGGGGAGGCGGTCGAGGGCGCCGTCACCCGCTTCATTGGCGACGGCGATCCCGCAGAGCCGGCGACGGTGGCGCTGGTTGCGATTACCCGGTTCGATACGGTGAATGCCGCATTCGGGCGGGAAGCGGGCGATCAACTGCTGCGACAGGCAGCGGCCCGGCTCGCGGCGGTCCTGCCGCCGTCAGCCGTGATCGAACGCGATCATGGCGCCCGGTTTGTCATTGCGGTGCGCGAAGGAGGCGACGCCGCGCGGGCCCGTGTCGCGGCAATCGAGGGCGCGCTGGGGCGCGGCTTCACCCTTGGCTGCGAAGAAGCGCGCCTTGGCGTCCGAATCGGGGTTGCCCATCGCGAAGCTGGCGAGCCCGCACGCTCGCTGGTTACGCGCGCGACCGAGGCGCTGGCCAAGGCCGCCGCCGGCGACGGCGCGAACGTGCGCTTTGCCCCGCGGCTGCATGTTACCGCGGGGCTGGATCTCGCCGCGGACCTGCACCGGGCGATCGACCGTCGCGAGATCGACATCCTGTTTCAGCCGCAGGTGATGCTGGATAGCGGGCGGATCACCGGCGTGGAGGCGCTGGCCCGGTGGGAGCATCCGGTGCACGGCGTGCTCGGCGCCAACACCCTGTTCTCGGCGGCCGATCGCGCCGGTTTGGGGCTGGCGCTGTCCGAGCATATCCAGCTGCTGGCGCTGACGCGGGCGGCAGCCTGGCAGGGCCAGCTTGCCGCCTTGCGGGTCGCGGTGAACGTCACCGCGGCGGATCTTGCCCGATCCGATTTCGTGACCCACTTCCTGTCGCTCGTGGAGCGTTCTGGCATCGCGCCCAGCCGGGTAACCGCGGAAGTGACGGAAAGCGGCTTCGTCACTGACCTTCCGTTGGCGGCCGAACGATTGGAGCAATTGCGGGCACGGGGGCTACGCATCGCCATCGATGATTTCGGCACCGGCTATTCCAGCCTCGCCTATCTGAAGGCGCTGCCGCTGGACTATCTGAAGGTCGATCGCAGCCTGACCAAGGACATCGCCGGCGCGCCGCGAGCGCGCGTGGTTGTGCGCGGGATCCTGGACATCGCGGCGGGACTGGGTTTGCAGACCATTGCGGAGGGCGTCGAGAACGCCCGCGAGCGGGATCTTCTCGCCGCCGAAGGCTGTACCCTTTACCAGGGATTCCTATGCGCCGGGCCGCTTGATGAGCGGGCCCTGAAGGCGCTGGTGGAGGAACATCGGCAATGATCCAAGCAATGCTGACGCCGGTCGCGGCCGCAGCGGCCGCACTGGCGTCGCCGCAGGCCGCGATCGAGGCGGAAATGGCGGCCAGCGCCGCCGGCTGGAACGCCGGTTCACTGGAGCGGTTCATGGCAGTTTATGCCGATGATGCCGTTTATGCGTCCGGTAAGGAGTTGGCGCGCGGCAAGGCGGCGATTGCGAGCCGCTACGCCAAGAGCTTTGCGGACGGGGCGAACAGCCGCGGACGACTGGCGTTCCAGCCGGTCGCGTGGCGTACGATCAGCAACGTCCACATGCTGCTGGTAGCGCGCTGGTCGCTGACGCCAGCCGCTGGTGAGGCGCAAGGCGGGCTCACGACGTTGTTGTTCGAGCGTCGCAAGGAGGGCTGGAGGATCATCGCCGATCACAGCTCCTGAGTGGTGGCGCCCCGGTCAGGAGGAGTGGCGGAATGAGGGTCTTCACCATCGGCTATGAAGGGGTGACGATGGACGAGTTCATCGCCGCCTTGCAGACGGCAGGGGTGGAGCGAGTGATCGACGTGCGGGCGCTGCCATTGTCGCGGCGGCCGGGTTTTTCCAAATCGATCCTGGCGGCGACGCTGCGCGACACGGGCATCGACTATGTCCATCTAAAGGCGCTGGGCACGCCCAAGCGCGGGCGGGATGCGGCAAAGAAGGGCGATGTGGCGACCTTGCGCGCCGTGTACGAAGATCAGTTGGCGCTTCCGGAGGCGCAGGCCGCCGCGGCGCAGATGCGCGCGCTGGCCGCAGAGAGGCCGTCCGCATTGCTGTGCTATGAGCGCGATCCCTGTCACTGCCACCGCACCTTGCTGTTGCAGGCCGAGGGGGACGGAGCCGAGGTGGTCGACCTCTATACGTGAGCGAGGTGGTGCTTCCGTATCTTTCGGAAGCGAGCGGCAAGGCGCTGCGCACGGCCGAAGTGACGGCCGAATGCCGGCGTACGCCTAGGGCAGCGCGTAGCCGACGGTAGACTGGGCGATCAGCCGATCCTCGCTGTCCTGCCAGATGCGGACGTCGACGCTGGCAAGTCGGCGGCCGAGCTTCAGCAGTCGTGCATCGGCGAACACAGCGCGGTGATTGCACGGCCGCAGGAAGGTAATGGACAGCGCGTTCGTGACGGCCATCTGCTCCGGGCCATGGTGCGCCGCGATCACGGCGTAAGCGGCGAGATCGGCCAGCGTCATCAGCGTCGGGCCGGAAACGATATTGCCGGGCCGAAGCGTGGACGCGTCGGGATCGAGCCGGATCCGCAGATGGCCGGGCGTGAGGCTGACGACCTCGCCTAGTTTTGCCGGATCGCTGGCTGGGAAAGCAGCGGTGAGGAAGCCGGTCACTTCCTCCGCCGTCAAACGCAGCGTGAGCGGTGATCCGCCGGAGGAACTGGCCATGGACGCGATCAGCCGGTGACTGGGAGCCGGACGGTGCCGTCATCCTCGCGGTGGAGCGCGCTGTACGCGACCACGGTATCGAGCGTCAGCGGGCCATAAAGGTGCGGGAAGAGTTGACCACCGCGGCTCTCTTCCCACCGGATCTTCTCGCCGAGCGCCTCCAGATCGACAGCCGCGACGTGCAGATCGTCCTGCCCGGCGAAGTGCTTGTCGACAGTTTCCGTCAACTGTCCTGCGGTGGACAGATGAACGTAGCCATCGGCCAGGTCCACCGGCGCGCCGGCAAAGGTGCCGTCGCGTTCGAGCGCGGCCATCTGATCGCCGGTCAGCACCTTGTAAGCAGTCTTCGGGTGGCTCATTGTCCGTCCTCTGGTCCCGCGGCGGCATCATCGCCGACCGTCGCGCCGGTGTCCGGAGCGATTTCAGGCGCGGACAGTTCCGCGGCCACCGCTTCCTCCAACGCATTCTCGGGCTCCGGCTCCTCATCGATCCGCGCACAGCCCACGACATGTTCGTTGTCGCTGACGTTGAAGAGGCGCACGCCGGCCGATCCGCGACCGATCACGCGAAGGCTCGCCAACGGCATGCGGATCATCTTCGCCTGATCGGTGACGAGCATCAGCTGGTCGTTCTTGCTGGCCGGGAAGCTGGCGACGACCGGGCCGTTGCGGGCGATATTGTCGATGTTGGTGATGCCCTGACCACCGCGGCCGGTGCGGCGATACTCAAACGCCGAGGACAGCTTGCCATAACCGTTCGCGCAGACGGTGAGGATGAATTGTTCGTGCGCGCGCAGGAATTCGAATCGGTCCATCGGGATCTGCGGCTCGCCTTCACGCTCGGTCGCCTTCCAGGGGGCGAAGCGGAGATATTCCTCGCGCTCCTCCTGCGTGGCGCCAGTGCGGTGCAGGATCGAGAGCGAAATCACCTCGTCGCCGGGCGCGAGGCGCATGCCACGCACGCCGGTGGAGTTGCGGCTCTGGAATTCACGCACGTCGTCGCCAGGGAAGCGGATCGCCTTGCCCTGGCGGGTGGCGAGGAGGACGTCGTCATTCTCCTCCAGCAGCGCGACCCCGATCAGGCGATCGTCGGCATCGTCGCCTTCGAACTTCATGGCGATCTTGCCGTTCGAGGGCACGTTGGTGAACGCGTCCATCGCGTTGCGGCGGACGCTGCCCCGCGCGGTCGCGAACATGACGTGGAGCTTGCCCCATTCCGATTCGTCCTCGGGCAGCGGCAGGACGGTGGAGATCGTCTCGCCCGGCTGGAGCGGGAGGAGGTTGATCATTGGACGGCCGCGGGTGTTCGCGCTGCCCTCGGGCAGGCGCCATACCTTCATGCGATAGACGCGGCCGAGCGTGGAGAAGAACAGCACCGGCGTGTGCGTCGAGGTGACGAAGAGGCTGGTGACGGCATCCTCGTCCTTCGTCGCCATGCCGCTGCGGCCCTTGCCGCCGCGCGCCTGGGCGCGGAACGCCTCCAGGGGCGTGCGCTTGATATAGCCCTGCATGGTCACGGTGACGACCATGTCCTCGCGCTCGATCAGATCCTCGTCGTCGATGCCGTCGGCGGCAGCGGCGATCTCGGTCCGGCGCGGGGTGGCGAAGAGTGTGCGGATCTCGGTGAATTCCTCGCGCATCACCGCGTAGAGCTTAACGCGGTCGGCGAGGATCGCGAGCAGCTCGGCGATCGATTCGGCGAGCGTCTTGAGCTCGTCACCGATCTCGTCCCGGCCGAGCGCGGTGAGGCGGTGGAGGCGCAGGTCGAGGATCGCGCGGACCTGGATTTCCGACAGGCGATAGCTGTCGCCGGTGATCTCGGTCTCGACCGCCTCGACCAGCTTGATGTAGCCGGCGATCTCCGCGATCGGCCATTCGCGCGCCATGAGGGCGGCGCGGGCCTCGGCAGGCGAAGCGGAGCCGCGGATGATGCGGACGACCTCGTCGAGGTTGGTGACCGCAATGACGAGGCCGAGCAAGATGTGCGCCCGGTCGCGCGCCTTGGCGAGTTCGAACTTCGAGCGGCGGGTGATGACCTGCTCGCGGAACTGGACGAAGGCGGCGATGATGTCGCGCAGCCCCAGCATTTCCGGGCGGCCGCCGCGGATCGCGAGCATGTTGGCGGGGAAGCTGCCCTGCGCGGGCGTGTGGCGCCACAGCTGGTTCAGCACCACCTCGGGCGTCGCATCGCGCTTCAGCTCGATGACGACGCGAACGCCGTCGCGGTTTGATTCGTCGCGGACATCGCCGATGCCCTCGATGCGCTTGTCCTTGGCGGCCTCGGCGATCTTCTCGACCAGCGCGTTCTTGCCCTGCTGGTACGGGATTTCGGTGAGGACGATCGAGCGACGCTCCCCGCGTCCTTCCTCGATGACGTAGCGCGAGCGGACGATGATCGAGCCGCGACCCGTTTCATAGGCGCTGCGCGCGCCCGCACGGCCAAGGATGACGGCGCCGGTCGGGAAGTCCGGCCCCGGCACGATCTCCATCAATTCCTCGGTCGTCAGCGGTTCGCCGCCGCTGACCGCGCGATCGAGATAGGCAAGGCAGGCGTCGATCACTTCGCCGAGGTTATGCGGCGGGATATTGGTCGCCATGCCGACCGCAATGCCGCCCGCGCCGTTGACGAGCAGGTTCGGGAAGCGCGCCGGCAGGACCGAGGGTTCGCTTTCCGAACCGTCATAGTTCGGCTGGAAATCGACCGTGTCCTTGTCGAGATCGTCGAGCAGGTAATCGGCGACGCGCGACAGGCGCGCCTCGGTGTAACGCATCGCGGCGGGGGGATCGGGATCCATCGAGCCGAAGTTGCCCTGGCCGTCGATCAGCGGGGCGCGCATCGACCAGTCCTGCGTCATGCGCGCCAAGGCGTCATAGATCGCAGTGTCGCCGTGCGGGTGATATTTACCGATCACGTCACCGACGATGCGGGCGGACTTTCGGTAGGGCCGATTGTAGGTGAAGCCGCTTTCGTTCGCCGAATAGAGGATGCGCCGGTGCACCGGCTTCAACCCGTCGCGAACGTCGGGGAGCGCGCGTGCCACGATCACGCTCATCGCGTAATCGAGGTAGCTGGTCTTCATTTCCTCGACGATGGAGATCGGCGCGATATCCGAAGGGTCGGCGAGGACGGTCTCGTCGGTCAAAACGCTACTTTCACTATGGGGTTCGTCTTGGTCTCGCTCTAGGAGGCTGCAACCCAAATGTCACGCGTACGTACGTGCGCGCGCGAGGGGAAGGATGCGGCCGCGAGCGGGTTAGGGCGCAATCTCCACGCCGTCCCAGCTGATCAGCTTCCCGCTGTCCTGCGGCTTCAGTCCGTCGATGACGTCCAGAAGCTGCACCGCGGCGCGATCCGGCTTGAACAGGTCGCGCCCGCTTTGCTGGAACGGTCGAGACAGCTTTGTATCAACCGTGCC
This sequence comes from Sphingomonas sp. IC-11, assembly GCF_021043365.1. Classification (GTDB taxonomy): domain Bacteria; phylum Pseudomonadota; class Alphaproteobacteria; order Sphingomonadales; family Sphingomonadaceae; genus Sphingomonas. Next base: position 727,308 of record NZ_JAJNDU010000001.1, read on the forward strand.
GGGATGCAGCGCGACGACGATCCCGCGCTCGTTCCGTCGCCGGTCTTCTATCGCCAGGGTGCGGACAAGCTGGTTCAGTGCGGCCTTGCTCGCGCGATAGCCGTACCAGCCGCCGAGCCGATTGTCGGAAATGCTGCCCACTCGGGCAGAAAGCACGGCGAGCACGGATCGGCCGGTCCGCGGCATGATCGGCAGGAAGTGTTTTGCGACCAGCGCCGGGCCGATCGCATTCACCGCATATTGCCGCGCCAGCCAGGCGGGATCGAGATCACGCAGGGCCTTCTCCGGGCCGTGCTCGCCATCGTGCAGGAGCCCCGTCGCCACCACCACCAGTTCGGGCGTGCCGGCGGCAGCTGCCGCGCGGGCGATCGAGGATTCGTCCATCAGGTCCAGCTGCGGACGGGAGAGGCGTTGTATGGCGGCTCCTTCGTCCTCCAATGCATCCGCCAATGCGCCGCCGATACCGCCCGAGGCGCCAATGATCACGGTCTTCATGCACGTGCGGCTAGGCGCGCAAATCATTACGTTCAATGTCCATTCAGCGCCTTTCCTTGATGGAGCGGCGCGAGGGCATTAAGCGCAGGCCCAAGTATTCACGCCCGAAGAGGAGAGCAGTTTCGATGAAGAGCATTTCCCGCGTTGCCTTCGCGGCCGCGTTGATGGCCGGCGCGGCGGGTCTCGCCGTCTCCCCGCCGGCGGTGGCCCAGAAGAAGAAAGAGGAGCAGAAGGCTCCGTCGCTGAAGCTCAGCAAGGAGGTGCAGAACGCCGCCGCCGCCGCCCAGAAGGCGATTGCGGCGAAGGATTTCGCCACCGCCTCGACTCAGCTGACCGCGGCGCAGGGTTCGGCCAAGAGCGATGACGACCGCTACATCATCGCGGCGCTTCAGCTTCAGGCAGAAGCCACCAAGCTGCAGGATGCGCGCGCGTCCAACCAGCAGGTCAGCGACCAGGGCCTGAAGGCGCCGCTGGAAGCGCTGATCGCCAATCCGAAGACCCCGGCGGTCGACGTGGCCAAGTACAATTACCAGCTCGGTGTCATGGCGTCGAACGCCAAGGACAGCGCCGGTGCCATCAATTATTTCCAGCGTGCGCAGCAGCTGGGTTATACCGATCCGAACCTGCCGCTTCAGATGGTCAAGCTGAAGATGGACGCGGGCGATATCGCGGGCGGCTCGGCGGAGCTGGAAAAGGCGATCGACGCCCAGACGGCAGCTGGCCAGAAGCCCAGCGAGGATCTGTACAAGTACGCCATTGCGCAGACCAACAAGAAGCGCATGGGCCCGCAGACCGCCGGCTGGATCAAGCGCTGGCTGGTTGCCTATCCGACCGCGCAGAATTGGCGCGACGGCATCGTCACCTATGGCATGACCCAGCAGAGCGCCGTGACGCTGGACAAGGGCCAGAAGGTCGACATGTATCGCCTGCTGCGCGCCACCAAGGGCCTGGCCGACCAGTATGACTATGAGGCGTACGCTCAGTGGACCTACGATCTGGGTCTGCCGTACGAAACCAAGACCGTGCTCGAGGAAGGCAAGGCATCGGGCAAGGTTCCGGCCAGCAGCAACTCGGCAAGCGACCTGCTGCGCCTTGCCAACCAGGCGATCGCAACCGAAGGTTCGCTCGCTCCGGTGGAGGCAAAGGCGAAGGCTGGCGCCAACGGCCGTATCGCGCTGAACACGGGTGACGCGTACCTCGGCATGGGCAATTGGGCTAAGGCGATCGAGCTTTACCGGGTCGCCCTGCAGAAGGGCGGTGTCGATGCGGATACCGTGAACACGCACCTGGGCATCGCGCTGGCGAACTCGGGTGACAAGGCAGCGGCCAAAGCAGCGTTCGCCGAGGTGAAGACCGCGCCGCGTTCGGAGATCGCATCCTTCTGGACGCTCTATCTCGACAACCCGCCGTCGGCCTGATCCGGTCGGCACAGGCTGAAAATGGAAGGGGCGGCTTCGGCCGCCCCTTTTGTTATGTGCTTCGTGCGCTCAGATGGTGATGCGGCCGCTCTATGAAGGCGGTCAGCCGCTCGCCGGATGTTGCGCGGTCACCCGCACGATTGCTGGGACCAGTTTGGCGAAGAATGTGCCCGGCGTTGCGACCTTAGTCCTCGGGAACTACGATGGGCACGCCCGGCTCGGCCTTGGCCGTGCGGATCGTCAATGACGATTTCACGCTGGCGACGTTCGGAGCCGCGGTCAGGTGGGTGGTGAGGATACGCTGAAATGATTCAAGGTCGGACGCCACGATCTTCAGGATGAAGTCGATTTCGCCGTTCAGCATGTGGCATTCGCGAACCTCCGGGATGCCGGCGACGTGGCGCTCGAACGCGGCAAGGTCGTGCTCGGCCTGGCTTCGCAGGCTGACCATCGCGAAAACGGTGATTGGGAAACCCAGCATCGCCGGCTCGCAATCGGCGTGATAGCCGCGGATCACGCCCGCCTGCTCCAGCGATCGGACGCGTCGAAGGCACGGGGGGGCCGTGAGCCCCACACGTTCCGCCAGATCGACATTCGTCATCCGGCCATCTTCTTGCAACAGGGCGAGGATCTGTCGGTCAATCCGATCAAGCACGGAAAGCACCGGTTGCACGCAGCATTTCAATCAAGAACATGGCTGCACCTATAGGATAGTTGCGTGGCAACGCAATTGTCCGTGCATGGGCTTGGTCACGATTCATTTGTTTTCGCGGGTGTATGGCTCCGCTACGAGCGACACCGGCAAGCGGTCTGGTCGCAGCTAGGGAATGAGGCAGTAGGTGCGGTTCGACGATAGCCTCAAGACGGTGTTGGCTGCCGACGCCTCTACTGCTTTCGGCGCGCAGGCGACGTTTCGGCAACTCGCCGATCTGATCGCGCGCGGGCGGGTGGCGGCGGATGATGAGACGCTGGGCCGCTTGCGCGGGCTGCGCGATCAGGTGCCGGTCACCGTTCGTGCTGCTGTTGCGCGAAGCTTCGCGCTGGGTCAGCCGCCGGTCGAGTTGGTCGCGCTGTTTGCGCAAGACGAGCCGGGCGTCGCATCCGCGGCGCTGCGCGCGGTGCGCTTGCCGTCCGACGACTGGGTCGCGCTGATCCCTCAGCTGGGCCCGAGCGGCCGCGCCACGCTTCGGCGGCGTGAGGATCTCGATGTGGAGGTGGAGCGGGCCTTGGCAAGCTTCGGCTCGACGGACTTCACGCTCGCGTACACGCCCACGCCATCAGCGGACACGCCAGTCCATGCGCCAGTGCTCGGCCTGGCAGAATCGATGGCCGGGCTGGTGGCCGAAGCCGCTGCCTCTCCGCTGCAGGCGGACACGGAGACGGATCGGCAACCCGGCAGCGCGAGCGGTTTCGACATCGCCGAGCTGGTTGATCGGATCGCCAGCTATCAGCAGCAGCGTGCCGGCTCGCCGGCTGCACCGATCGCACCCGTGGTGGATCATTTCCGGTTCCAGACCGACGCCGGAGGGGTCATCCGGTGGACAGACGGTGCCCCACGTGGTGCTTTGATCGGCTTGGAACTGGCGCGGGATGACGCCGCTGGTACGGCTCAAGTAGATGGTGTGGTGCAAGGCGCGTTCCGTCAGCGCACAAGCTTCACCGACGCGCGGCTGACGCTGGACATGAGCGAGAGCATCCGCGGAGAGTGGCGCATGTCGGCAGTTCCGCTGTTCGATCCCGTCACAGGTCAGTTCATTGGCTATAACGGCGCGGCGCGGCGTCCGCGCATTGACCAAGTCGCTGCCCGCATAGCCGAAAAGGGCAATGCCGAGGGATTGCGGCGGCTGGTTCATGAGCTGCGCACCCCGACCAACGCCATCGCCGGCTTCTCGGAACTTATCGAAACTCAGCTTCTTGGCCCGGTTGCCCCGACGTATCGAGAGCGAGCGGCAGCAATTCGCCTGCTCGCTGCGGATCTGGTGGCCGCGATTGAGGATCTCGATCTTGCCGCGCGCATCGAGGCGCATGCGCTTGAGCTTCGGCCGGACGTGGTCGAATTGGGGCCGCTGCTGACCCGGATCATGGCCGACCTTGCGCCGCTTGCCGCCCTGCGGGAATGCACGCTGGACCTGGCGTCTGTCGAAGAAGCGCCGACCATTGTGGGCGACGAGCGGGCGATCGAGCGGTTGCTGAGCAGGCTGATCGCCACTCTCGTTTCCAGCGGGCAGAGCGGGGAGGTGATCCACATTGCCGCCTCGTGGAACGGCAGCGCAAATGCAGAGGTCACAATGACATGCCCTCGCGCGTTGGCCGAACTGCCGAGAGACAGTCTCCTGAACCTGGATACGGAGACCGAGAGCCAAACTCCCGGCACGCCTTTGCTTGGGACCGGGTTTGCTCTGCGCCTCTCGCAAAGCCTTGCGTCCCAGCTGGGTGGGCACCTGGCGATTGCGCCCGATCGCATGACCGTAACGCTTCAGGCGGCGGTTGCCGCCGCGCGGCGGGCGATAACGAGCTGAGCATGCCGCCCGGCGGATCGCAGGGCTGGCGTGTGCCTCCGCCGACGCCTGCCCAGATCATCCGCTGGCCGGCGGACTTCGGGCGTCGCTTCATCGTCTTCGTCGATACAGAAGAGGAATTCGACTGGAACGCGCCCTTTTCTCGCGAGGCGCGCTCGGTCACCGCCATTGCCGCTCTTCCCGAGATGCACAAACGGTTTGTCGATCGGGGCGTTTTCCCCTGCTATTTGTGCGACTATCCCGTCGTCACCGATCCTTGGGCCGCCGACACTTTACGGGGCCTGATCGCGGATGGTCGATCGGCGGTCGGGGCTCAGCTGCATCCATGGGTGAACCCGCCTCATCAGGAGCAGCCTTCCGCGCACCTGTCGTTCGCGGGCAATCTGCCGGTGGGGCTGGAAGCTCGCAAGCTGGACGTCTTGACCGCGGCGATCACAGACGCTTTCGGCTCCGCGCCGCAAGCATTTCGCGCAGGACGCTATGGCCTGGGTCCGCAGACGCTCTCGCTTCTTGCGGCCAGGGGGTACCGGCTCGACACATCGGTGCGGTCTTATCACGACTATTTACGGCAAGGCGGTCCCGACTTTCGCGCGATTGGCCCCGATACGTTCAGGACGGGGCCGGAGAACAGGTTGATCGAAGCACCGCTGACCACGGTTTACACCGGCCGATTGCGTTCGGCCGGAGCGCGCTGGCACCGGATGGCGGGGAGGGTGCCCCGTGGCCATGGACTGCTCTCGCGTGCGGGGTTGCTGTCACGCGTGCCACTTACGCCGGAGGGGGTGTCGATCGAGCAAGCGACGGCCGCAGTTCGCCTCGCGGCTCAAGACGACATGCGCCTGCTCACATTTTCCTTTCACTCGCCCAGCCTCGTCCCAGGCCACACTCCCTATGTCAGGAATGCGGACGACGCGGTGCGCTTCAGGGTGTGGTGGGAGGTGATGCTGGACCAGCTCGACCAGCTTGGATTTCGGCCCCTCACTTTGGCTGAGCTGATGCGAGCGGCCGAAGAAGCGCGCTAAAATCAGCACGAGCTACCTTCGACGGGGCAGCCCCCTCGCGGCTGGCGTCGAAGGCAGCGCATCGTCAGATCCATTCGCGCTACCGAGTCGCGCGGCTTCGTTCGGGCTGTTCCGCGGAAAGATGGAGATAGGCCGGCTCGAATTCGGCCGCGCTGGCAAGCCGCTCCCAATCGAGGATCGCGACGATGCCCCGAGTGGCTTTCACAAGGCCGTCCTCGCGTAGCGCCTTCAGCGACCGATTCACGTGAACCGATGTCAGCCCCAGAGCATCTGCCATCTGTTCCTGGGTCATGGTCATCGGGAATTGCCCATTCTCTAGCCTACCGATGGACCAGTATCGAAGCGCCAGTTCACAGAGCAGATGCGCGACCCGCTCGCGAGCAGTGCGTCGCCCTGCGTTCACCAGCCATTGAGCAATGATCTGACCATCGATGACGCAATCCTGCCAAAGACCGAGCGAAAGATTCGGGTAGCGAACGCAGAGTTCCCGAAGCGCCGCATGGGGGATCAGGAAGATTGTGGACGCAGATAGCGCGACCAGCTGCGCAGAGCGCGTCGGCAAGACTAGCGAATGAAGATCAGCCATGTCCCCGGGAAGCTGGATGGCGATCAACTGGCGTCTGCCGTCATCAAGCTGCGCGAAGCGGGCGATCGAACCCTCCGCAACGAGGCAGACACAATCAATCGGGGTCACAAGGCGGGTAACTTCGCGGCGGGCCGCCACTTGTCGCGGGCTCGCCGGCAGGTTGAGGAGAGCTTGACCTTCGGCGTGCATAATCTCCATCCGACCGCGTAGTTTGGTCAGATAAAGCTGCAGAGCCGTGGACGCTGTGGGGAAAGCCATGGCTGGTCGCCAAAACAGCTGCAAAAACATCGGCATTGGCCGACGTTGCTCCAACGCGCCATCATCCGGATCAGGCCCGGGCAAGCGAATACGTAGGTCGCTGGGACACCAAATTGGGAAAGTGGTCGGGGAGACAGGATTCGAACCTGCGACATCCTGCTCCCAAAGCAGGCGCGCTACCAGACTGCGCCACTCCCCGACGCTCATGTTCGCTAGGCGTTGTTGTTGCCTTGCGCAAGTACATCACGCGGTGGGCCCGGCAGGACTCGAACCCGCAACCTAGCCGTTATGAGCGGCCAGCTCTAACCGTTGAGCTACAGGCCCCCGCGTGTTGCCTGACTATAAGCTACCGACGTTGGCGGCAATGCCAATCGCGTGGCCAGTTCAGGAAAAGAAAAGGCGCCCCAGCCAATGGCGGGAGCGCCTGTTTCTTTCAGAAGCAGCGGGCTTATCAGCCCGCCTCTGCCTTACTGAACGTTGTCAGCGGCTTCTTCGCCAGCTTCACGAACGTTCGACGCCGCGTCTTCCATGTTGTCAGCAGCGTTCTCGAGGCCTTCTGCTGCAACGGCGTTCGCCGAGTTGTCAGCCATGTCCTCGAGGTTGTCCGCCATCATTTCCATGTTGTCGGCCATCATGTCGGCGTTGTTCTCGACCGCGGCGGCCTCCGGCGACTTCGAGCAAGCAGCCACGGACATCAGGCCGGCGGCGGCAGCGATCAGAACGATCTTCTTCATTCGAATGCTCCCAAGCATTAATTCGTTTCGCGGCCGACCCGTTTGCCGTCGCGAGCCCCGGCAAATACCGCACCAATCCGGTGGGTCAATCGGGAAATTCATCTCGCAGCAAGGTTCGCGACGAACCGATTTATCGTTTTTCCCGCTCAACCGGCCCGATTTCCTCGGGGGCATTGGCCACAATCGCCAGCATTGCTGTCCATGCGGCGACGTTCTGGCGAAGATTTTCAGGGTCAACCCGGTCGAGCGTGTCATCCGGGGTGTGGTGCGTATCGAAATAGTCGAGACCGGACTGGTTGAGATCAACGCCAGCGACGCCGAGTGCCACGGTGGGGCCGATATCGGCGCCGTTTCCGCCAGATCCACTGCCGCGGACGATGCCCAGAGGCGCAAGCGCTGCCGCAAGCCGCTCGCCCATCGGTTTCGCTGAGTCGGGGAGGGTCATGCCCAGCCGCCATACCTTGTCCGCGCCAAAATCACTTTCCGCGGCGAGGGCATGACGCTCCTGCCCGTGCTTCGCGGCATAGTCGCGGCCGCCGAAGCCGCCGACTTCCTCCGCGCCGAACCAGACCACACGGATCGTGCGGCGCGGGCGCTTGCCGCTGTCGAGGATCCGCTTGGCCGCCGCCGCGGTGATCGCGACGCCGCTGGCGTCGTCGATCGCCCCGGTGGCGAGGTCCCAGCTATCGAGGTGACCACCGATCAGGACGATGCCGGCATTGGGATCGGTGCCAGGAACTTCGGCGATCACGTTTCCGGATTCCTGCTCGCCGACCTGCCGCGGCGTGAGCAGCAGCTTCATGCGGACGGGCTTGCCGCGCTTCGCCAGCGCCTCGATCAGTTTGGCGTCCGGCACCGAAACGGCGGCCGCGGGGATGGCTGTCGTGCCTTCCGGAAAATAGGTCGTGCCGGTGTGCGGCAGGCGATGCGTGTCGGTCCCGATCGAGCGGATGACGATGGCCGCAGCGCCCTTTTTAGCCGCGAGAGCAGGACCGGCGAAGCGAGCTACGCCGGCCTGGCCGTAGCTGGAGCCATCCTGAGTTTTCATCATCGCGTTACCGACATAGGCGATCTTGCCCGCGAGGCTCCCGTCCGGCGCGGCGGCCAGATCGCCGTAAGTCGGGAAGATCACCACCTCAGCTTCGATCCCGGCAGCCGGCGTCGCGCCCGAGTTGCCAAGTGCTGCAAGGTGAAGCTTCTGCGGCACGGGTGACACGATCTCCGCCCGCTCTTCGCCTCGGACCCATACCGGCATCCGATAGGTTTCGATCCGCACATTCTTAAAGCCCAGGGCCTTCAGCTTCGCGGCGCTCCAGGTGCGGGCACGTGCCTCGGCTTCTGTGCCGGCCAGCCGCTGTCCAACCTCTGTCGTCATCCCTTCCACGATGTCATAGGCGACATCATCCTTCAGTGCGGCGTCGCGAAGAGCGGCGACTTGGCGGTCCACCCGCGCCGGGGCAGGGGGCGCCGCACGCTGCGAAAGCACTGGTGCGGATGTGACAAGAAGGGTGGCGGCAATGGCGAAGCGGCTGATCATACGCCTCGCGTAAGTCGCCGCGTGAAGTTTGCCAACGGCCTGTCGCATCATTACATGCCCGCCGACCAATTTCAGCCATTCCAGTCTACGGAGCGACAGGCGACCCATGGCCGTCCAGTATACCTACGTCATGAAGGGTCTGACCAAGACCTTCCCGGGCGCCAACAAGCCCGTGCTCAACAACATCCACCTGCAGTTCCTGCCGGGCGCGAAGATCGCGATCATCGGCCCGAACGGCTCGGGCAAGTCGACGCTCATGAAGATCATGGGCGGGATCGACACCGATTTCACCGGTGAGGCCTGGGCTGCCGAGGGGATCAAGGTGGGTTACCTGCCGCAGGAGCCGCAGCTCGACCCCGACAAGACGGTGATCGAGAACGTGCGCATGGGTGCGGGGCCGGTCGTGCAGATGGTCGAGCGGTTCAACGCCATTTCCGCCGAGATGGGCGATCCGAAGGACGATACCGACTTCGACGCGCTGATGGAGGAGATGGGCGAGCTTCAGGCGAAGATCGACGCCGCCGACGGATGGAGCCTTGATTCGCAGCTGGAGCAGGCGATGGAGGCGATGCGCTGCCCGCCGTCGGACAGCCCGGTCACCAACCTGTCGGGTGGTGAGAAGCGCCGCGTCGCGCTGGTCCGCCTGCTGCTCGAGAAGCCGGACATCCTGCTGCTCGACGAACCGACCAACCACCTCGACGCCGAAAGCGTCAGCTGGCTCGAAAACTTCCTCAAGGAATATACCGGCAACGTCATCCTGGTGACGCACGACCGCTACTTCCTCGACAATGTCGTGAACTGGGTGCTCGAGCTCGATCGCGGCCGCTACTACACCTACGAATCCAACTACTCCGGCTATCTGGAGAAGAAGGCCAAGCGGCTGGAGCAGGAAGAGCGCGAGGAGGCCGGCCGCCAGAAGGCGATCGCCGACGAGCTGGCGTGGATGCGGCAGACGCCCAAGGCGCGCCAGACCAAGAGCAAGGCGCGTATCCGTGCGTTCGACGAGTTGGTCGAGAAGCAGGAGAACCGCGCGATCGGCAAGGCGCAGATCCTGATCCAGATCCCCGAGCGCCTCGGCGGCAAGGTGATCGAGGCGAAGGGGCTGACCAAGGCCTATGGCGACAAGCTGCTGTTCGAGAACCTCGACTTCAACCTGCCGCCGGGCGGCATCGTCGGCGTCATCGGCCCGAACGGCGCCGGCAAGTCGACCTTGTTCAAGCTGATCACCGGCCAGGAGCAGCCAGACGGCGGCACGATCGAGGTCGGCCAGACGGTGAAGCTGGGCTATGTCGACCAGAGCCGCGATGCGCTCGACCCGAACAAGAACGTCTGGGAAGAGGTTTCCGACGGGCTCGACGTGTTCCGCTTCGGCAAGCAGGAACTGGGCACGCGCGCCTACGTTGGCGCATTCAACTTCAAGGGGCAGGACCAGCAGAAGAAGGTCGGCCAGCTGTCGGGCGGTGAGCGCAACCGCGTCCATATCGCCAAGATGCTGAAGGAGGGTGGCAACGTCCTGCTGCTCGACGAGCCGACCAACGACCTCGACGTCGAGACGCTGCGCGCGCTCGAAGAGGCGCTGGAAAGCTTCGCGGGCTGCGCCGTGGTGATCAGCCACGATCGCTTCTTCCTCGATCGCCTGTGCACGCACATCCTCGCCTTCGAAGGCAACAGCCATGTCGAATGGTTCGAGGGTAACTTCGAGGCTTATGAGGAGGACAAGCGCCGCCGGATGGGCGATGCGGCGGATCGTCCGACGCGGCTTGCCTACAAGAAGCTGACGCGCTGATCCGACGCGATCGTCGCCCTGGCGCATCGCCGGGGTGACGGCGGATCAAGGAAAAGGCCCGCCCGGCAGATGCCGCGGCGGGCCATTTTTCTTATTGGCGCTCGCCGGCGCTCTTGGCGCGGATGGCGCGGAATTCGGACGCCGGGCGCCATTCGGGCCACACGCCCGCCTTCGAAAGCCGCTGGCCCATCGTGTAGAACAGGTCGACGTCCTGCGCCGCGCCGGTGAAGTTCCAGTCGGGCGTCCAGGCGTCGCAGGTCTTGTGGTAGCATGCCATATAGCCGTCGAGCCACTTCTGCCCCGCCTCGCGACCGCCGACGCGCATGTCGCTCGCGCCGCCCAGCGCCATCAGCTGCAGCGCGGGGACGCCGCGGCGGACGACCGAGAAATGATCCGCGCGGTAGAACAGGCCGCGCTCGCTGGCTTCCTCGGGCGTCACGACGCGGTTCTGCGCGCGTGCCGCCTCGGTCAGCAGATCCTCGAGCGACGACTGGCCGGCGCCGACGAGGATCACGTCCTTCGCCTCGCCAGCGGTCTGCAGGATGTCGAGCGTCAGGTTCGCAACGGTCTTTTCCAGCGGGGCGGTGGGGCGGGTGGCATACCATTCCGACCCCAGCAGACCGCGCTCCTCAGCAGTCCACAGCGCGAACACGAGCGTGCGATCGGGCGCCGCGCCGGCCTTGAACAGGCGGGCAAGCTCCATCACGCCGGCAACGCCGAGCGCGTCGTCGTTGGCGCCGGGACGGATGGTACGGCCCTGCGCGTCTGGCGGACCTTCGCCATAAGCGTCCCAATGAGCGGCGAACTGGACGGTTTCGTCCGGCTTCACCTTGCCCGGGATCTTGGCGATGACATTGGCGCTTTCGATCCGCTCGACGGTGACGGGCAGCTTGGCGGTGAAGCGCGCCTTCATCGTGATCGGGCGGAAGGCAGCGGAGCGGGCCTGCTTGCGCAGCGCCGCGAGATCGAGCCCCTCGGCGGCAAAGACGTTGTTTGCCGCCTCGCCCGACAGCCAGCCCTGCAGCGCGATGCGCTGGTCCTCGGGACCGCGAACGATGTCGTAATTTTCGCCATTGGAGGCATTGGCGGTGGACCAGGGATAGCCGGCGCCAGCGGTGTCATGGACGATCAGCGCGCCGATCGCGCCGCGTCGTGCCGCTTCCTCGTACTTGTAGGTCCAGCGGCCGTAATAGGTCATCCGCTTGTCGCCGAAGCGGCCCTTCGCGTCCTCGCCAGCGACCGCCTCGAAATCGGGGTCGTTGACCAGGAAGACCGCAACCTTGCCCTTCAGGTCGACGCCCTTGAAATCGTCCCACTCCGCCTCCGGCGCGTTGACGCCATAGCCGACGAAGACGAGCGGCGCGTTCTCGATCGACACCGACGGATCGGGGCGGACGGTGGTGAGCGCGACGTCCGTGCCCTGCTTCAGGCTGGTGGCGCCAAAGCTGACCGGGCCATCGCCCAGGCGGGTGTGGATCAGCGGCACCTTCTGCGTCCAGGCGCCGTCGGGCCCGCCGGGCTCAAGCCCCAGCGCCTTGAAGCGCGCGATCGACCATTCGATCGTCTTCTTCTCACCCTCCGTCCCCGGCGCGCGGCCGCCGAATTCGTCGGAGGCGAGCACCTTGGTCATTTCGGAAAGCGCGGCGGGGTTAGTCTTGGATGGCTGGGTGGCCGCAATGGCGATCAGCGGGAGGAGATAGGCAATCGTCTTGTTCTTCATCAACGCAACCTTCGCACGAAAACGCGGCCATCCTCGCGCCGCTCGGTCTGGAAATTGGGAACGGCGGCGATCAGGTCCGACAGCCGCTTGTAGCCATAGTTACGCACGTCGAAGCTCGACCGGTTGGCGGCGAGCTGCCCCATGGCTGACAGGCTGACGAAGCCCTTTTCGTCGCGCTTCACCGCGGAATAAGCGTCGATCAGCAGCTTCACCAATTCGTCGTCGATCGGTGCTGGGCCCTCAGGCGGAGCAGGCTCGGCCGCGACGGCGGGCTGAGGCTGCTGCGGCGCCGGCGGTTCCTTGCTGCTGGTCGGGGCCGCCGGTAGCTCCTTGGTCGGCGCGGGAGACGGCGGCTGCTTGGGCGCGTCCTCCTCCGCGGCCATCAGCTTGTCCACGTCGATGAACCGGGTGCAGGCGCGCTTGAAGCCTTCGGGCGTTTTGGCCTGGCCGAAGCCATAGACAGGCAGGCCATCCTGCCGAAGCCGGGTAGCCAAGGGCATGAAATCGCTGTCCGACGACATGATACCAAAGCCCTCGACCCGTCCGCGGAACAAGAGATCCATCGCATCGATGGTCATCTTCATGTCGGTGGCGTTCTTGCCCTTGGTAATGTCGAACTGCTGCTGCGGCTCGATGCCGTGCTTGATGGTCATGTCGCGCCAGCCGCTCAGCGCCGGCTTCGACCAATTACCATAGACGCGGCGGATGTTGACCGTCCCCAGTTCGGCAAGGACGGTCAGCACCGGATCGATCGCATGCCAGCTGGCATTGTCCGCATCGATCAGCAGGGCGATGTTGCGGGTGGGGGTGTCGTCGCTAGCCATCACGCGCAGCCATCGGCGCTGCCGTGGGGAAGGTCAATCGTTCGTGCGTCGGTCGCTGCGATACGCCTGACCAGCATCGATGTCGGCCTGTTTCGTTGGCCTCGTCGTGCCATCGGGATCATCGACCTGGTGCATATCGTCACGCGATCCGACGTCGCGTGCCAGCGCACCGCCGCTGGTGCCGGTCTGCGCCTCTCCGCCCGGGATCATGCCCTCGATCACGTCCTTGTCGTCGTGGTCGCGAGCGGTGGTGGTGCGGGGATTTTCTGCCATCGTCACTCTCCTTCGTACCGGTAAGAACGAGATGGCAGGGCTGGAGGTTTCGTCAGGCAGAAGGATAAGTGATGGCGATCACTTCATATTCCTTTTCCCCCGCGGGGAGCGCAACGCGCCTGAGATCCCCCACCGCCGCGCCGCGCAGCGCACGGGCCAGGGGCGCGTTCCAACCGATCAGACCGTGGCCGGCATCCGCCTCATCATCGCCTACCAGGGTCAGTACGCGGTGGTTATCATCCTCGTCAGCGATCGTGACGCTTGCACCAAAATAGACGCGCGAGCGGTCGGGCGCCTGAGAAGGATCGACCACCTTGGCCGCCTTCATCCGGCGCGACAGGAAGCCCAGCCGCCTGTCGATCTCCCGCAGCCGCTTGCGCCCGTAGATATAATCGCCGTTCTCCGACCGATCGCCATTGCCAGCGGCCCAGGCAATGGTTTCCACCAGTGCCGGGCGCTCGGTGGCGAAAAGCTGATCATATTCGCTGCGCAGCGCGGCATAGCCGGCTGGCGTGATATAGTTCGGGCGATCCATGCGGAGGGCTCTATAATCGACCGAAGCGGGATCCGCGACCTCCACTTGCCTGGCGGCAAGGAAGGTCGTGACCTGTCAGCCCGCGCGATTGCGACCCAGATACCAGCTCAGGTTCGCCGGTCCCCGGCTTTTCGCGCGGGGCGGGTTCATCAGGTCATACACGACGGCATTTTCCAGCACGCGCTGCACATAGTTGCGTGTCTCCGTGTAGGGGATCGCCTCTATCCAATCGACCATGTCGATGGCGCCAGTGCGCGGATCGCCGTTGGCGCGCAGCCACTTGTTCACGTTGCCAGGTCCCGCGTTATACGCCGCGATTGCTAGCGGATAGCTGCCGTAACTGCCGAAGATCCGCTGGAAATAGCTGGATCCCAACTGGGTGTTGTAGCCGGTGTCGGTCAGCAGCCGGCCGCTATCGTAGGGCAGGCCCATCTTGCCCGCCTGCTCGCGCGCCGTGCCCGGCATCAGCTGCATGAGGCCGCGCGCGCCGGCAGAGGAAATGGCAGCGCGATCGAACTGGCTTTCCTGCCGCGCGATCGCGTGAATCATCGTCCACTGGCTTTCGTAGCCCGGCGGCACCGACACAGTGGGGAAGGCGATGGCGCTATATTCGGTCTGGTCATTCTGCATTGCCATGCGGCCGACAATCACCGCCAGGTCTGGGCGACGCAGCGAACGAGACAGTTCTTCGGCAAGGAAGTGATCCGCGTCCCCTTCAACATTGGCGGCGATCGTCCGCACGAACGCGGTCTGATCCTGATATTGCCCGATGGATCCCAGGAACTGTGCGGCTCGCACCGTCTCACGGTTGAAGAAGGCCTGGCGCGCCGCCGGATCGATAGCTGGCGAGGAGACATCCTTGGGCGGGGTGAGCGGGCGACGCAGATGTTCCAGGGACAACTGGCCGTAGAATACATCGCGATAACCGCCAGCGCGGGTGAAGAAGGCAGTCGCATCCGCCGTCCGGCCAGCCGCCTCCGCCGCCCGGCCGGCCCAGTAGAACCCTTTGGCTCTGGTCTGGGGGGACTGGCTGCCGCGCCCGTAGCGATCGAACATCGTCATCGCGTCGGCGGGGCGGTTGAGTTGCTTCAGTGCGGTCTGGCCTGCCAGCCAGACGAGACTGGTATAGTCGTCGCGCTCGCCATACGGCTTTTTCGAAACGTCTGTTCCCGCGGGATAGGCGTCATCAACCTGACGGGCGATGTCATAGGCGAGTTGGTACTGACGGTCGGCAGCCGCTGCCCGTGCGTTGGTCAGCAGCACTTCGTAGAATTTCTCGACATTACCGGGCAGGGCGACGCCCGGCCGGCGAATACGCGCAAGCCAGGATCGGGCGCTCGCACTTGCGCCGCTGTTGCGCAGCCAGGTCGCCTTATCGGCGATATAGCCGGCATCCAAGGCGCCGGCCGCGTCATTGGCCAAGGCGAGAGTGGATGCGGTCTCCGCATTGGTGCGGAAGGCGAGGCGCGCCTCGAACAAGGGGCGACGGCTAGGGGAGGTCAAGGCAATCTGGCGAGCGGCTACGCTGGTCGAGCCCTGCCACAGCAGCGCGTCCATGCGCGCATCGTGATCATCGGAACGCAGCGCCCCGGCGAAGTTGGTGAGGATCGCCGATTCGTCGGTCGGCGTTAGTGCGCCGCGCCGCCACGCGTTCCGCGCCGCCTCATAAGCCTCTGCGGTCGCGCCAGTGGCTTGCAGCGCCTTTGCCTGTGCCACCGCGCCGGCTGCGGTTAGCGGAGGATAGCGCCTGAAAAATGCGACGACGCTGGCAGGGGAGGCATAGCCGTTGCTGGCCTGCCGCTCGGCCGCGCGGCGGTTCGCCGTCTCGTTCGGCCAGCCGGGGTGGGCCATCACGAAGCCGGCGTAGCTGTCGAACGGTAGCGCGTCGGTCTGCCGCAGCGCCCGCCACTGTGCCAGTGCTGCCGCCAGATCCGCATTGCTGGTCGCTTGCGCGGTGGTGGCGGGCTGCCCCTGCGCGAGTGCGTTGGCTGCTCGCGTGCGCGCAGCGTCATCCTGCCCCTGAGTGACGAGCAACGCCACTCCCAAACCCATTCCCAGTGCGATCAATGCCCCTGCCCTCAAACCAGTCACCATTGTGGACAGAATAGCCAAGCTGCCCGTATCTGTCCTGAACGACCCAACGCACCACATCCCGTTTCAGGAGCAAGACATGTTTTCCGGATCGATTCCGGCGCTCGTGACGCCGTTCGACGCCGACGGCCGGTTCGTCGAGCATGCCTATCGAGAGCTGATCGAATGGCAGATCAGCGAAGGTTCTTCCGCGCTCGTGCCATGCGGGACGACGGGGGAGGCAGCGACCCTGACCAAGGATGAGCAATTCGCCATCGTGAAGGTCTGTGTCGATCAGGTGCGCGGCCGCGTACCCGTGATCGCCGGCGCTGGGTCCAACGATACGCGGGTGGCGGCCGCCAACATCGCCGCGGCGAGGGATGCAGGTGCGGACGCTGCGCTGATGGTCCCGCCATACTACAATCGACCGTCGCAGGAGGGCATCTTCCAGCACTTCGCCGCGCTTGCGCCCACGTCGCCGCTGCCGATCGTGCTGTACAATGTGCCGGCCCGCACGGTGACCGACATACAGCCGGAAACGCTGATCCGGATTGTTAGCGCGTTTCCGAAGGTGTTCGTCGGAGTGAAGGACGCGTCGGGCGTTCTCCAGCGTGTATCGCAGCATCGCGCAGCGCTGGGTGATGGCTTCTGCCAATTGTCCGGCAATGACGATCTGGCGCTCGCCTTCAATGTGATGGGCGGGGTGGGCTGCATCTCGGTCACTGCCAATGTCGCGCCAAGGCTGTGCGCGGACTTCCAGGCGGCAGGTGTCGGGGCCGAGGCGCTGGCACTCCATGATCGCCTGTTCGCGCTTCACACGTCCCTGTTCACCGATGCCTCACCCGGCCCGGTGAAATATGCGATGACGAAGGTCCGCCCGAACTTCCCTCAGGGGCTCCGCCTGCCCATGACTTGGCCTGGCGAGGCGAGCCGCGCTGCGGTGGACGCAGGGCTGGAGCGCGCCGGCCTCATCTGACCGCTCCATTACGGAGGCGTTTCGATAAGCCTCTTATTCCGGCCGCAATTCGTCCTCACGATCCGGCGAGATAAGGGGGGGCGCCATGCCGGCTTGGTGGATGCTCGCGTTGCAAGTAGTCGCCGGGCCGGCCGCGCCTGTTGAACGGGCGCCGTCGGAGCGCACCTGTCCAGCTGGCCGGGCCGGCGATGATATTGTGGTGTGTGCCCGGCCCAACGACCGCTTTCGGCTGAAGCCGCTTGCTGGCCAGTTCCAGGCCGAACGTACCCCGCCAAAGGCCGAAACTGCCATAAACGGGGTGGGCACCGTGGCCGTCGAGGCTGAGCGCGCGGCCGACGCGCAGGGCGCGCCCATCAACCGCGCGATGATCCGCCTTCGTGTCCCGATCGGTGGCAAGAAGCGCTGAACACGCCGCCTTCCCACAGGACGCGCAACGCCCTACATCGCCCCGTCCATGCCACGTCCCAAGCCCGCCACCTTCGACAAGAAGAAGATCGTCGCCGAGAACCGCCGCGCGCGTTTCGATTATTCGATCGACACCACCTACGAGGCCGGGATCGTTCTGACCGGCACCGAGGTGAAGAGCCTGCGTTTCGGCGAGGGCTCGATCGCGGAAAGCTATGCCGAGGTAAGCGACGGCGGCGTCTGGCTGGTCAATTCGAACATTCCCGAATTCAGCCACGGCAATCGCTTCAACCACGAACCCAAGCGACCCCGTAAACTCCTGCTTCATGAGCGGGAAGTTAGGAAGCTCCACGGCGCCGTGGCGCGCGAAGGCATGACGCTGGTCCCGCTGATGATTTACTTCAACAGCCAGGGGCGGGCGAAGGTGGAGTTGGCGTTGGCAAAGGGCAGAAAGGCGCACGACAAGCGCGACGCGATCAAGGAGCGTGATTGGAAGCGCGAGGCGGGCCGCCTCATGCGTGAGCGCGGCTGATGAGCACGCGTGCGCTGACCGTCTGGCAGCGCTTTGCGGCGTGGTGCCATCGCAATTTGCCGACGCGCGAATCGCTTGAAGGCAGCCGTTTGCTCCGGCCAGTCGCTCATCGCGTACTGGCCCCCGAACTGTGGCGATTCACCCGGCGCTCCGTGCCGCGGGGCGTGGCGCTTGGGATGGTGACTGGGATCCTGTTTCCGGTTGCCCAGATACCGTTTTCAGCGATGCTAGCGCTGCCGTCGCGGGCCAACATCCCCGCTGCGGCGCTTACGACCTTCATCACAAATCCTGTTACCACGCCGCCGCTGTGGGTGTTGGCATACTGGATCGGGAAATGGGCGCTTCACCTTGATCAGGCGCTGCCCGGAGACCCGATGAGCAAGGCCGCACATGATGCGGCGCAGTCCGGATGGATGCAGTGGCTGATGTCTGATGCGGCGCCGGCCACCGCGCTGGGGCTTCTCATCGTTACCGGGATCCTTTCGGTTGCAGGCTATGGCTTGTCCGCGCTCGGCTGGCGATTGTGGATCGCGCGCAAGTGGCGGCAGCGTCACGGCAGCCGCCACATTGACGAGGCGTCTTAACGAGATAGAACACGTGCCTTCACTTACCGAAGGCCATTTCCATGCGTCCGTCGCTACTTATTGCCGCGATTCTTTCTACCACCGCTGCCGCAGCAATTGCGCAAACCGCGGCCCCTAAAGCGGCCAAGACCAACACCCTGAGCACTGGCAGCGCTAAATCGAGCGCTGCCGAGCAGGCCGGCCCCGCAATCGGCACCTTTGGCTTCGACATGGCGGGGAGAGATACCAGCGTCCCGCCAGGCGATGACTTTTACGCCTATGCAAACGGCACCTGGGAAAAGAACACCGAGATTCCGGCCGACCGCTCTTCCTACGGCATGTTCCATCGCCTCCAGGATCTGTCGCGTGAGCAGACGCGTGCACTGCTTGAAGAGGAAAAGGGTAAAGCTGACAGCAAGTCGGGTAACTTTTACGCGAGTTTCCTCGACGAGGCTGCGGTGAATGCAAAGGGCGTCACGCCGGTGAAGCCTTGGATCGCCGCCATCAAGGGCGCGAATAGCAAGGAAGCGCTGGCCGCTGAAGCCGGACGCATGCAGCGCCGCGGCGTTGAGTCGTTCTTTGGCCTCTACGTCAATCAGGACGACAAGGACCCGGAGACCTATGCCGTCGTATTCGGACAGGCGGGTCTGGGTCTGCCGGATCGTGACTATTACCTGAAAGACGATGCCAAGCTTGCCGCTACCCGCACGGCATATCAGGCGTACCTGGCAAAGATGCTGACGCTGGCCGGGGAGCCGAACGCCGACGCGCGAGCCGCTGCAGTGGTCCAGTTGGAGAAGGCGATCGCCGAAGCTCACTGGACCCGTGTTGAGAGCCGCGACGCCGACAAGGTCTACAACAAGATGACCTTTGCGGAACTTGCCGCGCGTGCGCCGGGCTACGACTGGACTAGCTACCTGCAGGCAGCGGGCATTCCGGCGGACGCTCCGTTGATCGTGGCGCAGCCCACGGCGTTTACCGGCGAGGCCAAGGTCTGGGCTGATGCGCCCGTGGCAGTGCTGAAGGATCATCTGCTGCTGCGCATGCTGTCGACCTATGCCCGTTACTTGTCGGCGGATTTCGATCAGGCGCGCTTTGCATTTTACGGCACCGAACTGACCGGTGCGCCTGAGCAGCAGGCCCGCTGGAAGCGCGGTGTGGATCTCGTCAGCAATCATCTCGGCGAAGATCTCGGTAAGGCCTATGTCGCCCGGTATTTCCCGCCAGAGTCGAAGGCCGCGGCAGATGCACTTGTCCGCAACATCATCGCGGCGATGGGCGAGCGCTTGAAGAAGCTGGAATGGATGGCGCCGGAAACGAAGCAGAAGGCGTTGGCGAAGCTCGCCGCCTTCACGCCGAAGATCGGCTACCCCGACAAGTGGCGCGACTATTCTGAGTTGGAGATCCGACGCGACGATTTGGTCGGCAATGTCGCGCGTGGAAACGAGTTCGAGTTCCAGCGCAACCTCAACAAGATCGGAAAGCCGATTGATCGGGGCGAGTGGTTCATGACGCCGATGACCATCAACGCTTATGCCAACCCGACAATGAACGAGATCGTGTTTCCGGCTGCCATCCTGCAGCCGCCGTTCTTCGATCCGAAGGCTGATCCCGCAGTGAATTACGGGGCGATCGGCGCGGTTATCGGCCACGAGATCAGCCATCACTTCGATGATCAGGGCCGAAAGTACGACCCAAGCGGGAAGTTGGCGGACTGGTGGACCGAGCAGGACGTTGCGCGCTTCAAGACCTTCACCGACCGCCTTGTGGCGCAGTATGACGCGTATGAACCGCTTCCGGGACAGCACGTGCAGGGCGCGCTCACGCTTGGCGAGAACATTGCTGACTTGGCGGGCGTGATCGTCTCCTATGACGCGTATCGCCTCTCGCTAGGCGGCAAGAAGGCGCCCGTCATCGATGGGACCACAGGAGAACAGCGCTTCTATCTTGGTTATGGTCAGGTCTGGCGCACCAAGTACCGGGAGCCGATCTTGCGGCAGATGCTGTTGTCCGATCCCCATTCGCCAGGGGTGCAGCGCGCCAACATCGTTCGGAACGTGGATACCTGGTACGATACGTTCGGAGCGCGGCCGGGACAGAAGCTGTATCTCACCAAAGAGCAGCGCGTCCGTATCTGGTGATCGCATCCGTGCCGCGCGCCGCTTGACGGGCGTGCGGCACGGATCAAGGGCCGTTGAATGGCGACGCTTCCTTCCATCCGTACGCACCGTTTGACCTCGGAAGGGGCGCTCGGGATCGCGATGGCCGCTGGCCTGATCGCCGCGGTTCTTATCCTGTGGCTACTGGGGGATCCCGTGGTCGCCATCGGGTTTCTGGCAGCAGGGATCGTGGTTGGAGGCGCGGCGGTCGCGTGGCGGGCACTTGCACCGATCGCGCCGCCGCTTGTGCCGGAGATTGACTGGCAGCTGGTCCGGGCGCTCGCGGAGGAAAGCCCGGACGCGATTGCGATTACTGACCGGGCGGGGCGCCTCGTCTGTGCCAATGACCGGTTCGAACAGATGTTTTCCGGTTTGCCGACCCCTCCGGGCCTGCCGATCGGCGAGGCGGGCGTCGGCGCCCTGGCTGCGGCAGGACGCGCGGCCTGGCGCGACGGGCGCGCTCGCGTGGATCATGCGGAAGTCGCGGGACGCGCGATCGCAATCGATGTCTCAAGAACCGGGCAGCAACAGGACCTGCTCGTATGGCGCGCCGCTTCGGCGATCGAGGCTGACGGCAGCCGCGCCCTCGCAGAGGCGCTGTCGGGGGCACTTGGAAAAAGGCTGGCGGGCTCCGGCATCATGGCTGCGTTGCTGACCACGGACGGTCGCGTGCTTGCCGCTGATCCCGTGCTGCGTACCCGGGCAATGGGACATGCCGACGCGCCAGTCGAGGGCGCGGACTTCGCCCGCTTCCTCGCGACTGACAGCCGCGGCCTGATCCGTTTCGAGCGAGAAGGGATAGAGGGCAATCCCCTGCGCCTGGTGCAGGTTCCGTTTGCGGATGTGGAGGGGGCGCCAATCCTGGTCGCTCTTCTCGACGAGGATGAAACGCCGGTTAGCTACGGCAACGGAGCCGCAGCCCATATACGAACCCTGGTGCAGTTGATGCCGCTCGGCATTGCGTTGGTGGATCGCGACGGCCGCTTCATCGAAATGAACGACGCCTTCGTTCGCGCCGCTTCTGTCGATCGCAACGCTCCGCCGCTCTACCCCGGCGATCTCGTGGTTCGCGAGGACAAGGCGGCGGTCGCTGACGCAGTGCGACGGTTTGCAGGGGGTGGGGCCGCACACGTCGCCGACATGGCCGTTCGTCTGCGGGACCATCCCGAAGAGCCCGTCGTGCTCTCGATTGCCGGCGCGCGTGGGCTCGGAGATGCCTCGGTGGTGCTGAGCCTCAAGGACAATGGCGAGGAAACGCGACTGAAGCGGGAAGTTGCGCAGGCAACCAAGATGCAGGCCGTGGGGCAGCTTGCCGGCGGGGTAGCGCACGATTTCAACAACATCCTGACCGCAATTATTGGCCACTGCGATCTGATGCTGATGCGTCACTCACCCGGCGACAGCGATTATGATGACATTCAGCAGATCCGGAACAACTCAAATCGGGCGGCCGGCCTTACTCGGCAGCTATTGGCGTTCTCCCGCCAGCAAACTCTGCGCCCGCAAATCCTGCAACTGCCCGACGTTGTGTCGGAGGTGTCGAACCTCCTGAAACGATTGCTGGGTGAGACGGTGACCTTGGAGGTTCGACACGGGCGGGATCTGGGCCCAGTGCGGGCGGACCCTGGACAATTGGAGCAGGTGGTCGTCAATCTGGCGGTCAACGCACGCGATGCCATGCTTGCCAAATATCCGCATGGCGGGGGCAAGTTAACGATCCAGACCCGTTCGGCAACCATCAGCGAAATCCGTCGCAGAGGCCCGGATATCATGCCGGTGGGTGAATATACCGCGCTTGAAATATCCGACACCGGCTCCGGCATTCCTCCGGAGGTCCTGCCCAAGATCTTCGAGCCGTTCTTTACCACCAAGGAGGTCGGCAAGGGCACTGGGCTTGGACTCTCGACGGTCTACGGCATCGTAAAGCAGTCCGGTGGCTACATCTTCGCGGACTCAAAGCCTGGGATCGGTGCGACCTTCACCATCTATCTCCCGGTACACGCCACCGGAGAAGTGGCGCCGCCAAGAAGTGCGGTTGCAAGGAAGCGCCCAGCCGATGTCTGGGGAACAGGCACTGTGTTGCTGGTGGAGGACGAAGACATGGTGCGCGCAGTCGCCGAGCGGGCGCTGACGCGGCAGGGCTACACCGTGCTGACCGCAGAGAATGGCGAAGTCGCGCTTGAACTGATCGAGAAGAATCCGCGACCTGATCTGTTGGTTAGCGATGTGGTGATGCCGGCCATGGACGGGCCCACGATGGCGCGGCGCGTGCGGCTACGATACCCTGATCTGCCGATCCTCTTCATGTCCGGCTATGCCGAGGAACAGTTGCGTCGCTCCATCGATCTGGAAAACGTGGCGTTCATCCCCAAGCCGTTTTCTGTTCAGCAATTGGCTGAAGCCGCCCGCGACGCGCTTGGCCAGGGCGATTGAAACAGTTCCTTGTCTGAACGGCCGACCGTTGCGGGATCGATCCGTTCGCTCTAAGGGCCCGACATGACCAATCGCGTCTTGCTCGTCGAGGATGAGCCGCTTATCGCCATGATGCTCGAGGATTTTCTCGATGTGCTCGACCGGCAGTGCGCCGGAACGGCCGACTGCGTTGCGGCGGCACTTCCGCTGATCGAAGCAGGGGGCTTCGATTGTGCAATCCTCGACGTCAATCTGCGCGGGGGCGAAAAGAGCTGGCCGATCGCGGCTGCTCTGGCTGAGCGTCAGGTTCCGTTCGTCTTTGCGACTGGCGGCGCAGACGACATGATTGCAGACGAGTTCCGTGGGCGCCCCATTCTGCAAAAGCCGTTCACCCTGGACGGCGTAGAGAAGGCTCTCGACGCACTCGCCTGATCGCCCGTTGTGGCGAACGGGTCGATGCTTTGGTGTGCGGGCTGGGGTGCGCTTGCCTGCCCGAACCGTTGCGAGTGCGCGCAAACGACCCTCACCCCGCGTGGGAATTCTGCGGCCAGTCTTTAGCTCACCCCTCTTACGTGCAGAAACTTGAAGCTATTGTCTGTTCTGAGGCGATGCTTGAAATGCAGCCGCTCGTTGTGCGCTCTGAAGACCGACAAAGAGTGAGCCGATCGGTTTTCTGGGAGGGGCTGCAATGATCCGGTTCGATGACCCAGTGGGCTCGCGAAGAGACAACCTCGAGTGCCGGGATACTTTAGAACCCGGAGCGGCGTATAACGATGGCGCCTCTCACTCCCGCGGTCACTTGAGACTTACGGTTATGCGGACGATCAACGTGATACTGCTGTTGGCGCTCGCCGCCTGCGAAGGCGCGCCGAATGAAGGCCGGCCCACAAAGCGCGCGGAGGCGGGGCCTGCAGTTGATCCCGTCGAGGAAGAGTGGGTCGAATGCGCAATAAACGGGGCGCCCGACTTTACGCGAGTTTGCAGCGTTGAGCGGTCAAGGGCGAGTTCGGGTCTTATCTTGACGATGCGGCACCCCGATGGCGGTTTTCGCAGACTGCAGGCGATCGAGGATGGCAGGGGAGTGGTTGCTGCCGACGGAGCCGAGCCTGCCCAAGTGACGCTCCTGAGACCGGACGGGATCGAAGTGACAATCGGCAACGATCATTATCGGCTTCCTGCCACGATCACGGGGTCCGGACAGTGATACGGATCGATGGGCAACCGGTTCTCACCGTAGAGGAAATGCGCGCTGCCGAGGGGCGGGCGATAGCGTTGGGCATGACCGCAGAGAGCCTGATGGCGCGCGCTGGAGAGGCTGTTTCCGAGCAGGTGCGGCGGCTGGCCGCGGGGGCCGAAGTGCTCGTCATGTGTGGCCCGGGCAACAACGGTGGCGACGGCTATGTCGTCGCTGATACCCTTCGCAGGGCGGGGCATCCGGTCCGTGTCGCCGCATTGAGCAGTCCGACCACGGCGCCGGCAGCGGCTGCGCAAGCCCGCTGGGCAGGGCCGATCGAGAGCCTGGCGGATGTTGCGCCAGCACCTGTCATGGTCGACGCGTTGTTCGGTATCGGCATGAACCGACCGCTCAGTTCGGAGGCTGCCGAGTGGCTCGGCGGCGCCATGCGTGCCGCCCATTTGTCCGTTGCGGTCGATGTGCCCAGCGGCGTGTCGAACGATGACGGAGCCACTCTCGGCGCTGTCCCTCCGGTAAACCTTACGCTTGCGATCGGCGCTGTTAAGCCCGCGCACGTTCTCCAGCCCTCTGCTGCACTGTGCGGCGAAGTGCGCCTCATCGACATTGGACTCGACGCGGAAAGCAACGTGCGCTTGGCTGAAGTGCCGAGGCTCAGCGCTCCGCTAACGGGCGCTCATAAATATTCGCGCGGGCTGGTCGTGGTGATCGCAGGCAGGATGCCGGGCGCTGCGGCACTGGCGGCGTGCGCTGCGGGGCATGGCGGGGCGGGCTATGTACGGCTGCTTGGCAGTTCTACCGATCGCTTGCCCCACGCGATTGTTCGCCAGCCGTTCACCAATGAAGCGTTGGCCGACACCCGGATCGGCGCCATGGTAGTCGGGCCTGGGCTAGGCCGCGACGAGAAGGCGAAGGAACGTCTGGCCGCCGCGCTTCAGTCGGGTCGGCCGCTGGTTATTGACGGCGATGCGCTTCACCTGTTGGGTGACGAGCAGGCTCGCGTGCCGACTGTGCTCACGCCCCACGCCGGGGAATTTTCTAGTTTATTCGGTGATCTGACCGGCAGTAAGATTGACCGGGCGCAGCAGGCCGCGCGCAGATCCAACGCGGTCGTCGTGTTCAAGGGAGCCGACACCGTGATCGCCTCTCCGGATGGGCGCGCCGTGGTACATTCCACCGGCCCGTCATGGTTGGCGACGGCAGGAACCGGCGATGTCTTGGCCGGCATCATCGGTGCCCAGTTAGCCGGAGGCGCAGACGCCTTCACAGCTGCTACGAACGGCGTCTGGTTACATGCGGAATCCGCTCGACTTTCGGGGGCCGCGTTCATTGCTGATGATCTTGTCGCGCATTTGCCCGCGGCGTTTGGAGCGTGCCTGTGACCGACATGTCCACCATCATTCGGGTTGCTGCCCGCGGCGAGGGCGTAACCGCCGATGGCCGACATGTGCCATTTGCCGCGCCCGGCGATCGCCTGCGCGACGACGGCGCCATCGAGCATGGCGCGCACCACCAGACGCCGCCGTGCCGGCACTTCCCCGAGTGCGGCGGATGTCAGTTGCAGCATCTCGACGACGCGGCGTGGAGCCAATTCATTGTCGATCGCATCGCGGGAGCGTTGGCGGGGCAGGGGCTGTCGGCGGACATCAGGGCGCCGATCCTGTCGCCGCCCCGGACACGCCGCCGGGCGGCCCTCCATGCCGAACCTTCCGGCAGGGTGGGCTTTGCCGTCGAGAAGAGCCATGCGATCGTCGACCTCGCCGAATGCCATGTACTCGCGCCCGAGCTTTTCGCGCTGGTCGCCCCGCTGCGGCGGTTGGTACACGTGCTCCGGCCTCGCCGCCGATTGAACCTGCACCTTACGTTAGCCGATCAAGGCGTTGATTTGCTGGTAAATGGTATCATGCCGGAGGGGCTTGCCGCTGCCGAGGCCATTACGGCGTTCGCGCAAGCCAATCGTTTGGCCAGGGTAGCCTTTGACGAAGGATACGGGCCTGAAGTGCGGTGGGAGCCTGAGGGCGTGACCATCACGCTCGGCGGCGTTCCGGTGCCGCTGCCGCCCGCGTCCTTCCTGCAGGCGACCCGCGAAGGCGAGGCAGCCTTGGTTAGCGCGGTACGATCGGCAGTCGGCGAGGCGCCGGTCGTGGCGGACCTGTTTGCGGGCCTGGGAACATTCGCGCTGGCGCTGCCCGGTAGAGTGTACGCCGCCGAGGCGGGCCGTGAAGCGATCATGGCGCTGAAGGCGGCAGCGTCGCGATCGCAGCGCCCCGTGTTTACCGAGCACCGCGACCTCTACCGCCGGCCGCTGACACCCGCCGAGCTCGACCGATTTGCGGCCATCGTGATCGACCCGCCACGTGCGGGCGCCAAGGAACAGGCGCAGGCACTTGCCTTGTCGCGCGTGCCCCGGGTTGCTTATGTCTCGTGCAATCCCAGCAGCTTCGCCCGCGATGTAAAGACCATGGTAGAAGGGGGATGGCAGGTCGACTGGATCCAGCCGGTAGGCCAGTTCCGCTGGTCGACCCATGTGGAACTGGCCGCTAGCCTCAGCCGGGGCGACTGACGCTCCCGCTCAGATGTCAGCGGTCAGCCGGCCGTACAATTCCGGCCGGCGATCGCGAAAGAAGCCGAAGGCTGCACGGTGGCGTTTGACCCGATCAAGGTCGACGGTGGCGGTGATGACGCCTTCTTCGTCTCGGCCGAGTTCCGCGAGGATGTCACCGCGTTCGTCGCAGATAAAGCTGGTGCCATAAAAGGTCTGACCGTGTTCAACGCCGATGCGATTGGCGGCCACCACTGGAACCACGTTCGAGACGGCATGACCGACCATCGCCCGGCGCCAGAGGCGTGCCGTATCCAGTGACGTGTCGTGAGGTTCGCTGCCTATCGCCGTGGGATAAAACAGAATTTCTGCGCCCATCAGCATCAGAGCCCGGGCGGTTTCAGGATACCATTGGTCCCAGCAGATGCCGACGCCGAGCTTCGCTGGGCCGTCCCACACCTTGAACCCGGTATTGCCGGGGCGGAAGTAGAACTTCTCCTCATATCCGGGTCCATCGGGAATGTGGCTCTTGCGGTACACGCCCTGGATCTTTCCGTCAGGGCCGATCATCGCCAGGCTGTTGTAGTGATGAGGGCCGTCGGCCTCGAAAAAGCTGGTGGGAATCGAAACCTTTAGCTCCGATGCCAAAGACTGCATGGCAAGAACCGCCTTGTGCTCGGCAGTCGGCCTCGCGTTGGCGAACAGGCCTTCGTCTTCGATCCGGCAGAAATACTCGCCCTCGAAAAGCTCCGGCGGGAGGATGACCTGGGCGCCATGCGAGGCGGCCTCCCGCACCAGGCGGGAGACGTTCGCGATGTTGGCGTCCATGTCGGCGGAGAAGGCGAGCTGAAGCGCAGCGACGGTGATCTCGGTCATGCGCGGCCATGTAGGGGATCCCGCAATCGCCCGCCACCCTCCGCCCGCAGACGGCCGCGTGCAGGGTACGAATGGCCGCGCATGGAAGCCGGCCGGCCGCCTTCCGGCACAAATTGGCCGTTTGGTGGCGCAGACCGGCCTCTGTCTCCGGCAACGATCATTCGCTCGTCGTGAACCGATCAGAAGATCGTGTAGCCGCCGTCGATCGTGAAGGTATCACCGGTGTGGAAGCGCGATGCGTCGGAGGCAAGATAGACGGCAATGCCGCCGAAATCCTCCGGCTCGCCCCAGCGGCGCATTGGCACCCGCGAGATGACCTTGTCGTTGAACCGTTCATTGCCCTGCGCCCGCGAGGTCATGTCCGTCGCGATCCAGCCCGGCAGGATGGCATTGGCGCGGATGCCATGGCGGGCATATTCGACCGCAAGCCCGCGCATCATCGGGAGCAGCGCGCCTTTCGTAGCGGCATAGGCCTGGTTGCGAGGGGCGCCATGGACGGCGGAGGTGGAAGAGGTGGCGAGCAGCGAGCCGCCGAGATCACCAGCCTTGGCCCGGTCCACCATGTGGCGAGCCGCCGCACGCAGCGTCCAGAACACGCCGTCGAGATTCACGGCCAGCACCCGGCGCCACAATTCGGTGCTCATCGTATCGAAGCTTTCGGCGCCTTCGCCCACGCCAGCATTGGCGGCGACGAAATCAAGGCGGCCCATCATGTCCACCGCGCGCGCCACGCCGGCATCCACCGCAGCCTCATCCGCCACATCGACGCGTTCGACCAAGACGCGCGTGCCATGCGCGGAGAGCCGCTGCTCCGCCGCGGCGTTCTTGGCGGGATTATTGCCCCAGATCACCACGTCTGCCCCAGCCTGCGCCAATGCATCCGCCATGCCGATCCCGATGCCGCCGTTACCGCCGGTGATCAGCGCGACGCGTCCGCTGAGATCGAAGGGTGAATAGGCCATGATCCGCTCTCCTGTGCTGTTTTCACAGCCAGCCTAGCCGCGGAGCGGGCTCAGACGCTAGCTCCCGAGCGGTCGACCAATGCGGGCATGGCGCGGGCGCATGTGGAGCGCTGGCTGATGGAAGTGTCGAGACCTGCCGCCGGACGCCAGTTTCGGGCGGGTTGAGTGGATTGAATGGCGGCCATTGGCCGTTTTTGATCGGGGGCTTCTGGCATCGACGTGGCGCCGTGCAGCGTTCGAGATTGGGCGGTAAGCGGAGGTTAGACATCCACGACTTGGCGACAGGCAAGCTTCGCATTTCCGCGCGCCTTCGAGCCGCCTTTGGTGACTTCGAGGCTAACCTGCTGTCGACCGATGCGGGTAAGCAGCATCCCGAGGTTCACCTTGCCGAAGCGCTGCGGGTGTTCTGGGAGGAACCGCCGGCGAGGCGATGGGCATAGGAGTGGGTATCCGACGGACGAGCGGCAGCATTGGTTCCCGAGCGTTCGGGGACGAGGAGGTAAGCGGACGTCAATTTTGAAGGCTCCGTCTCGTCGCCGAGATGGAGGTTGCCTTGGCGAACGGCAAACCAACGTGGCGGGCCTGCGCGACGATCGACCAGATGCCGGCGCGGCTCAAGGCCGAGGACGGCAAGGTTTGAGCCGTAGAATGCCTTGCCCGGTGCAGTCATTCAATCCGGCAGTGCCATATGCCAGCGTACCCGTGGCTTGGTCCTACATCCGGTCCAGAGCGCCGGGAAGAGTTATGCGTGTGCCAGCAATCGGGACGTTGTTGCAGTCGGCAGCTCGGTGGCCGGGGAATTAATCCGTCGTTTCACGTAAGCGTTCTTTGTTCGTGTGAGACTTGGTGATGGATGTACCGCTCTGTTATTAGTTCCTTCGAGACAAGAAGGAAGGGCTGGGCGAGGCGGCAAGCTTATTGTTTCTATGAAATAGACGTGAACACCCGCAGGTGAAGACCTCTATTTTTCCATCGTTCACAATTGCCCGTAAATTGTTTCACCAGACTCGCATGTACAGGAGGCCCCTTGTATGAGGGCGGAGTATGCAAGCGATACTGTCACGCGCTCATCTGGTACGGAACGGGTCCGGAGCATCGACGCGCTTCGCACCATCATGTGCGCCGGGATAGCGGTCAATCATTTCACGCCCTATTTCTTCTCCGGCCAGGACTCGGAGTTGCAGGTCGCGAGATACCTTTCGTATTTCACGGATATCTTTGCAGTTCTCGCGGGGCTATTTACCTCTCCTTATCTGGCTCAGCGCTGGACAGGTGCAGGCTATTTCCGCTTTCTGGTGACCAGAACGGCGCGATTATATCCGCTGCACGTCTTCACCATGTCATTCTATGCGGTGCTGGCGGTGCCGATTCTCTTGGGTGTCCTGACACCGGAGAACGCCGACCGGTATGATTTGGCCGCCGTGCCCCCACATCTCACGTTGACCCATGCCTGGGGCGTGGGGCCCGTCATGGCGCTGAACTATCCATCGTGGATGATCAGCGCGATCTTCGGTTGCTACCTGATCCTGCCGGCGATCAGCATGCTGGTTCGGCGGGTCCGCTGGGCGATGATGCTGGTACTCGCAGGTGCGCTGGCGCTCAGTTACGCATTCGCGTGGAGCCTTGATCGCGAAGTCACCAGTCTTCAGCGCGAGGGGTTTGGGATCATGCGAGTTCTCCCGTCCTTTGTCTTCGGGCTGTTACTGGGGCAGGCCAAGATCCATGGTGGAAAGGTAGGATCCTCGCTGCTTTTCCTGGCTGGGATGATCGTCGCCTGCGCTACGCCGAGTCCGCTTGAAGGGGCATCCCGCTTCGCGCTGATCTACACGCTGGTCTATGCGGTGCTGCGAATGGACAAGGCGCAGGTCGCGACGCCGTTCAACCTTGCCGTCCTGCAGAGCTTGGGAAAGCTCTCCTTTGGCGTTTACTTGTGGCACGGGCTGGTTGCGACGGTGCTTTACCGGATCGTCCTTCCGCGAGCGCTCGACACGAGCCTGATCCGGGTGGGGGATGTCCATCCCATGTTCGCTTACGGCCTGATCGCGGCCGGCGTCGCAGTGGCGTTCGTGCTGGCGGCGATAAGCCTTCGGACGATTGAGCCATATGGCGCGGCGCTTTTTCGGCGGGCCGTAGGCGCCCGCGGATGAACGGGCACGGCTGCGCGCTCACCTCGTTGCATAAAAGGACGGACTGGCGGCTGATGCGGTGCCGGGTTGACGCACGTGCGGATTGACACCGAACCCGTTGCTTTGGTTCTGGCTGGCCGCCCCGAATTCTGGTAAGACATTGTAACGCCGGGCTTTACCAGGAGGTCGACGGCGGAGAGTCGCAATGTGCTGCCCTCCTTAAAGGCAGGAGCCGGTGTATGGCCCGCTACTTCTTCCATCTTCGAGACCATAACAGCACGCTTCTTGACGAGGAGGGTGTGGAGTTGGCGGACCTGGCGGTGGTGCGGCAAAAGGCGCTCGATGCGGCGCGCGATACGCTCAGCCATGACATTCGGGCCGGCTTCATCGACTTGCGGTTTCGAATCGACGTGGAGACAGAGGACGGCGCAGTCGTTCATTCGCTTGCGCTGGAGGATGCGTTCGTGGTGCGCGGCCAGGATTAGGTCAGAGCGAGGCATCGCGCAGGTTAGCGCCTGCCAACGCCCTTATGAAGCGTCTGGCGACACGAAGAGCGTGTCCATCGGCACAGCGAAGCGTGGAGACACCTGGTCGAGGTGCAGGTAGAGCGGGTTGAAGTCGCCGATCTGGCTGAGCGCCTTCCAGTTCGCGATCATGATCGAGCGACCGCTGTGCTTGATGAGCCCTTCGGCCGCGAGCGCCTTGATGGTCCGGTTGACGTGAACGCTGGTCAGCCCGGTGGCGTCGCCCAATTGCTCCTGGGTCATGGGAAGAACAAAGTTCTCGCTGTCGCCGATCAGCCCGGCGCCGCGCATGCGGACGGCAAGTTCGCAGAGGATATGCGCGATGCGCGCGCGGGCATCACGCCGCCCGACGCTCAACACCCATTCGCGAAAGATCGACGCTTCGATCAGACTGTCCACCCAGAAGGCGCGAGCGATCGCAGGCCGTTCCAACATCAGGCTCTCGAGGTCATCACGAGCGATATCCGCAATCACTGCCTCGGTCAGTGTCTGTACGCTGTGGTCGGCGATGTTGAGGAACAGATGCTGTAGGTCGAGCAACTCGCCCGGGAGGTGGACGGAGATGATCTGACGCGCGCCATCGGCGGTCAGTTTCTGTCGAAACGCGAGCCCGGAGATCAGCAGGGCACAGGTGGAGCGTGGCGGCTCGCCTTCCCGGATGATGTACGCGTTTGCGTTCACGCGTCGGCGAGCATGGGGCAGGGCCGCAAGGGCTTCGCTGTCGCTGTAGGACAGGATGGCGCGGTCTGACATCCGGCTGGAGAAAAACGCGAGGTTTGCTGGAGTGGACACGTGCGTCTCCTTCGGGCGGGAGCACAAGCATCTCTCAGTCGCCGCGATGCCAAGCAGGGAGCAGACGATTGCTCACCTTAACACGGCGGTTAACATTGGACCTAACATTATTTTGGAAGCGGAGCCTGCTGAGGATTTTCCCGTACGAAAAACCACGGAGCTGGAATACCCGGCGGCGTTGCTGCCATGATGCGGAGCAGCAACCCTCAGCTAACGGTATTGTGCCTTGCAGCATGTGGAAGTTTATCCCTTCGAAGGCGGAGAATTGGCATGGAAGAGGGCTGGGCTAGCCCCTGCCGAGGCGCGATTTCGACCGAAGTAGTTCAAGTTGTCCAAAAAAGTGCACCAGGCACCAACTTTTATTATAGACTGGGGGCGACTCGAGCCGATACTCCTTGGGGCAGGAGAAGACCTATGCTGTTGAGCGACGAGGACTACTTCTACGCACGTGCGGAAGCCGAGCTGAAGATGGCGAAGGCCGCGCGCGTGCCGATCGCGGCCCAGGCGCATTACACGCTGGCTGGCCACTACCTCAATCGCGCCTATGGCGGTCGCAGCGATCATGAAACGTCGGCCGACCAGCTCAGGGCCCGCATCCCGTCGCCATCCAGCCGGCAGTGAAGACGGCGCCTCAGGCCAGTACCGGTTTGCCACAATCGGCTGAAGCCCGCCGCGGTGCTGCGAGCGCCAGGGCTTAACACGCGCCTGGATTTGATGACGATCGGGTTCGTTTCGGGCCGGGCAGGCGCGGCGTGATGGAACGCCACCAGCGCTGAATCGCTGAAGGCGCTCAAGCGCAGCGGAGACCCGACCATGTTCATGCACAACAAAAGACTGCAATATACCGTCCGCGTGTCCGAGCCGAACCCGCGGCTGGCGACTATGATGATGGAGCAGTTCGGCGGCGCAGATGGCGAGCTGGCCGCGGCGATGCGTTATTTCACGCAAGGGCTGGGCGAGGATGATCCCGGCCGCAAGGACATGCTGCTCGATATCGCCACGGAGGAGCTGAGCCACCTGGAGATCATCGGCTCGATCGTGGCGATGCTTGGCAAGGGCGTGAAGGCGCAGATGGCCGAAGGGCAGATGAAGGAGGCCGAACTCTACCAGATGATCGGTGCGAGCGGCAGCAGCGCCAAGGAAGCGATCCTGTTCGGCGGGGCGCCGGCGCTGTGCGACTCCGCCGGCGTGCCATGGACCGCCGCTTATGTGGATTCGCGCGGCGAGCCGACGGTGGACCTGCGATCGAACATCGCCGCGGAGGCACGCGCCAAGATCGTGTATGAGCGTTTGATCAACATCACCGACGATCCGGGCATCAAGGATGCGCTGGGCTTCCTGATGACGCGCGAGGTCGCCCATCAGAAGTCGTTCGAAAAGGCGCTGTACGCGATCGAGAACAACTTCCCGTCGGGCAAGCTGCCGGGCGTCGAGAAATATGCCAGCATGTACGTCAACACCTCGCAGGGCGATGGCGACACGACCGGCCCCTGGAACACCGGTGACGAATGGGATCGCGTCGATGATCTGGAGCAAGTGATGCCCGCCGACGGCGGCGATGGCACCGCGAGCGTCAAGCTTCCTGCCAAGGACAAGAAGGTGGCGACCAAGATGGCGGAGCGCACCATGTCCGATCCATCCGCCGACCCGACCACGGGCGCGGATCTGGGGGCAGGCCCGGGGGCCGGACGCACCAAGGGCGGCGACATGGGCGGCGCGCCGGACATCGAGTCCGCGCCTGCCATGGCCGAGGCTACCAAGGGCAAGTGAGGTCGCGGGCAGCGCTCATGGATTGAGCGCTGCCCCTTTGGCCGACGCGTCCGTCCATCCCCCTCGCGGGCGTCGATGCAATCGGCGGTGGCGCTGATCGGGAAAGCCGGCTGTCTTACCAGGATACCGGCACGGACGGAGATGTCGCTTCCGCGGGGGAAGCGAGCTGGCTGCCTGCTTCTGGGTGCGGGCGATTGGCTAGGCGCGGGACGGTCGGCTGCGGAAGATCGTTCCTGCTTCTTTCGCGGAGCGAGGTGGCCCTTAGCGGCTGAGATGATCAGGTGGGGCAATCGCGACAAGTGTTGTGGCCGTCACGGTGTTCCACTCGAATGCAGGATCGTCATGAGCGCCAAGAACATGACGAGCAGCGGGAGGTAAGTGCCCGCGGCATTGTCGTGAGCCGGATGAGAGAGATGACGGACGCTATCGCAAGGGTCGGGTCCGCTGATCACGAGATAATGACCGGGGCGAGCGATCAGCCCAATCCCAGCCGCTTCGCTCCGGCCATCTGGCGGGGTTCCTGCGGGAGGTTTCTACCTTGCTTGCGAGGCTGAGCACGGCAACGAGCGGTAGCCGTTGCCGCCTGCGCCGAGGGGAGCGCCGGGCTCCGTTCTCGCAAGCGAAGGAAGATTGCCGATCACGAAAACGCCGGCGGGTAGCGGAGCAGGCAACCGGGGATCGGGGGGAGCGGGCAGTGCGCGAGCGATCCGACGGCCCCCCAGTGCCTTAGAAGTCGACGTTTGCGGAAATCAGTATCCGGCGACCCTCCTGATTGATCGAATAGGCGGGGGTGAAGGCCGTCGTCGTGCCGGAGGCATAGGGCAGGTACACGGCATAATCGGTGTCGAGGATGTTGTAGAGCGTCGCGGCGAGGCGGAAGGCGGGCGTGACCTGATAGGAGCCGCCGAGGTGGAACACCTCATAGCCCCGGAAATCGCCCAGCGCGCGCTGCTGATCATTGTTTCCGCGCCAGCGCCTGGAACGGACCTCGGCGCGAGCCCAGAGGGTTGCCTTGTCGTCGATGCTCCACCGCAGGTTGCCGTTGAGCATGTGCCGGGGCGTGCCGATCAGCGGCAGGCCCTCCTCCGGGCCGCTCAGCTGTTCGCTTTCGGTGTAGGTGTAGTTCAGGCCCAGTGAGACGGCAGGGGTGAAGCGGAAGCTGGTCGCCACTTCCACGCCGCGGGTGCGGGCTTTGTCGATGTTGATCGACTGGCTGAAGAGATCGACGGTGGGAAAAGGGCCGACGTCGAGGCAGCCGGGGCGGTTCGGATTGCCGGTGAAACGGCAGTTCGGGATGCCGGGCCCAGCGGCGATCTTGTCGGTGAAGTCGTTGTTGAACAGCGTGACGTTACCGCTGAACATGTCGCCACTGTCGTAATATAGCGCTGCTTCGTAGCTGGTGCTGGTTTCGGGCACGAGATTGGGAGAGCCGAGCAGCGGGATCCGACCCTGGCCGCCGAAGCCGATGATGCCGCTGGCGATCTGTTCGACGCGAGGCGTCTTGAAGCCGCGGCTGACGCCACCCTTCAGCGTCAGCTGCCGGTTGATATTCCACACCGCGTAAGCGCGGGGCGACCATTTGTCGCCGAAGGTCGAGTGATCGTCGTAGCGGGCGCCGCCGGTAATGTTGAAGCTGTCGGCCAGCGTGAGCGTCGCTTCGGCAAAGCCGGCCCATTGTGTGAAGCGGAACGGCTCCGGAGCGACGCCCTCGACCATCCGGGCGCGCCAATATTGGCCACCGACGGTGAAGGCGACCGGCCCCTCGCGCCCGGCGAAGCGGGAGTCGATGATGTCGTTCCGCGCCTCGAGCGTGCGCGGGCTGCGAGGGGTCGCACCGGGAGTGCCCGCAGGGATGAGGCGGCCGATCGTCTCCGTCTCGTTGCGGGTGAGCGTGGTGTCGAGCGTGCCGAGCCTGGTGCGCCAGCTGTGGGCGAGGACATAGTTGCTGCGGTTGAACCGCTGCTCTGGCGCATAGCCCCCGGAGCCGAGCGTACCCAGCCGGCCCTCACGATTGTCGTACCGCTGTTCGTTGCGATCATATTCGAGCCACAGATCGTGATCGGCATGCGGCGTGAGCGTCAGGCGCCCGCCATAACTGTAGATGTCCGACCGGACAGGATTGCGGCCGAGCGTGAGCGCGGGATCACCGGGGATGGCAATATTCGAACCCTCACGGTGGAACACGCTGCCGCGCAACGTGAGGCCGAGGAGATTTTGCACGACCGGGCCCTGGGTGAAGGCGTTGATCGACTGGATGTTGCCGAAGCGCTCGTCCCCCTGGATCGTGCTTTCGGCGGTGGCGGTGCCGACCCAGCGATTGCCAACCTTGCGCGTGATGATGTTCACGACGCCGCCCATCGCATCCGAACCGTAGAGCGTGGACATTGGCCCGCGCACCACCTCGATCCGGTCAATGGCGGAATAGGGTGGCAGGAAGCTGGTGGAGGTTTCGCCGAAGCCGTTGGGGGTGACGCCGCCGGGCGCGTTCTGGCGCCGGCCGTCGATCAGCACGAGCGTATAGTCGCTGGGCATGCCGCGCATGGAGATGGTGAGGCCACCCGTCTTCCCCGCCTCGCCGCCGACATCGACGCCCTGAACATCCTGCAGCGCCTCCGCCAGGCTGCCGAAGCGCTTCTCTTCGAGGTCGGCACGGTCGATCAGGCTGATACTGGCAGGGGCGTCCTTGATGCGCTGTTCATAGCCGGCAGCGGTGACGACGATCGCATCGTCCGCATCCGCCACGGTGGCAGGTGCGCGATCAGACTGCTGCGCGTGCGCACCGGTCGCCAGCATCGCTGCGACGAGGGCCGCAGCAGAAGAGCGCCGCGCAACGCGCAGCGTACCGGTGGTCGACATTTGGTAACCCCCAAATTAG
Organism: Sphingomonas sp. IC-11; assembly: GCF_021043365.1. Taxonomy (GTDB): domain Bacteria; phylum Pseudomonadota; class Alphaproteobacteria; order Sphingomonadales; family Sphingomonadaceae; genus Sphingomonas. Next base: position 763,791 of record NZ_JAJNDU010000001.1, read on the forward strand.
CTATCAAGAATGACTTGCAATAGCGTCTTGTTGTTCCTGGCGAGGAGTGGGGTCAACCATTGCGCGCCGTTGGCAACATTTTGTTACAGGGCGTTAGGCAGTCTCACAGGGCGGCCTCAAGGACGTAGCGCTGCGGGAGAAGATTGGAGCAGACCAGCGCCGAACGATGGCGATGAAAAGAAACTACGGGTAATTGCGTATGGAAACCCGCGGAGGATCAAGCTTTTAGCCATCGCCTGTAATCTGGAGAACGTCAGCATGTCCAAGCCGCTTTCGCCCGAAACCATGGCATTGGTGAAGTCGACCGCGCCCGCGCTTCAGCAGCATGGCGTGGAGATTACCACCCGCATGTACCAGCGCCTGTTCGTGGATCCGGAGATCAAGGCGCTGTTTGACATGGCGGCCCATGAGTCCGGCGCGCAGCCCAAACGGCTTGCTGCGGCTATCCTGGCGTTCGCGCAGAATGTGGACAAGCTGGATGTGCTGAAGCCGGCCATCGAGCGGATCTGCGCACGGCACGTCGAGACGCACATCAAGCCGGATCATTATCCCGCCGTGGCCAACGCCTTGCTGCCGGCCATTCGCGACATCCTGGGTGATGCAGCGACGGACGACATCCTGAATGCCTGGGGTGAGGCATATTGGTTCCTGGCCGACATCCTGATCAACCGGGAAGCCGAAATGTATCAGGCCGAGGCAGCCTGACCGGCCCGTCTTGGTTGCGGCAGCGCGCGCCAGGGTGCGCACTGCCGGCCACGCGGGCGATCAGAACGAGCGGACGAGCCGCAGGTTGAGTTTCGGTGTGCGGTCACCGGTGTCGTAGCGGGGGCCGGTCAGCGGCACGCCGACTTCCATGTTGACGCCGAGCTGATGCCGAAGATCCGCACGCAGGCCGCCCCCCGCAGAGGCCAGTGACCCGCCGCCAAAGCCGCCCTGCAGGTTGCTGACCTCGCCGCCGTCGACGAACACGTATAGCTGCGCGCGATCGACGAAGCTGGCGGGCTGCTTCCAGAGGTAACGCAGTTCCGCCATGCCAGCAGCGCCGCGGTCGCCGGTCCGTTCGCTCCAGTCATAGCCGCGCAGGAACGCGGTTCCGCCCAATCCGGCCTCTTCGGTGATCAGCAGCGGTTGCGACGCCACCTGGCTGAACACGCCGAGGCGAAGGCTGAGCGGGCCGGTCAGCCCCTTTGTCCATTCCGCCCAGTTACTAAGCGCGGTGAACGTCCCATCGGCGTCCCGGCGAGAGGCGAGGGGATCACCGGCCCGGGTCGCACCCAAAACGTCGAAACCCTGCGACAAGGTGGTGCTGACCCGCAACTGACCGCCGGCCACCGTTCCATAGCCGTACAGCGACACTCGCGCGGCCCTGACGTGATCGTCGCGTACGCGAACGGAGCGCTGATATTGCACAAGGTTCCGCGCGCCGAGCTCTGCCTGTAGCCACAGGCTGCTGTCGCGGCGCCGAAGCAGCGGCTGGAGCAGCTCAACCCCGGCGAACCAGCTGCGGCTTTCGAGATCGTAATCGTCGAGATAGGCGCCCGGGCGGGCGATCGATCCCGACGCAACCACTGCGACCTCCGTGCCCGAGGCATTCACCCTTTTCGCATAGCGCAGCCGAGCGAATTGCAGCTCGCGCGGTTCGAACAGAGTGCTGGAGTAAGTAAGCGTGAGCGAGTCATCGGACGCGAAAATCGCGTTCAAGTCGACATCGACCCTCAACTGCTCCGGACCGAGCGGCTTGGTGCCCTCGTTCGACAGGCTGGCACGGGCCGTCACTCGATCCTGCGCGACGTTGATTAGAAGAACGCCCTTGCTGCCCTCCCGGACGAAGCGGCTGGCGGTGATGCGAGCGCCATCAATGTCGCCGGCGATCAAAAGCCGGCGTTCCACGTCCTGAAGCCGCACGGGTGCGCCGTTCACCAGCGGCTGCAAGGCGCGGCGAACGGCGGGATGGTCGCCGTTCTGGACACGGATCTCATCGATGCGGCCCTCATCAATGCGCACGCGAAGAACGCCATTGGCGATCCGCTGTGGCTCGATCCAGGCAGAGGCAAAGGGATAGCCGCGCGCTTGCGCCTGAGCGGCAATCGCGCTTGCGAGTGCGCCCAGTTCGACTGACCCGAGCAAGGAACCGATGCGCGGTGCAATCACCGGCGCGAAGTCCGCCGGGGTCAGCGCCTGGAGCCCGTCGATCACCACTGCGCCGACGAGCAGCGGCGCCGAGCTATCCGCAGTTCCGCTGGCAGCGTCGCTGGAAATGGCGGCAGGAGGATCGTTCGCGGGGAGATCGGCAGGCGTGATTTGCGCGGGGCTGTTGGTCGGCGCGATCCGGTCGAGCGCACGCTGCGCATCGGCGACCCCGATCAGCGAAGGGACCGTCAATGCGGTGAGAAGCGGAAGACCGAGGATGCGCATGAATCGGGCGATAGCCACTAAGGCCTTACGAAAACCTCAAATTGCATGAAGTTAACCAAGGCCGCCAACCGCCCTTAAAGTTTCCGCCCCGTAGGAGGCAGGGGAATCTGGGGGAATGTGAATGAGTATCCTGCGTCTTTTTGCGGCGGCTGCGCTTTGTTCGTGTGCACCGGCCGCCCTGGCGCAATCGCTGAACTGGACGGTCAGCGAAACATCCGGCACCGTCACGGTGCGTGATGCGAGCGGCACCCATGCTGCGCGCCGGGGCAGCGTTGTTGCCGCAGGGGCAAGTGTGGCCGCCGGGCCGGGCAGCCGCGCGGTGCTGGTGCGCGAGCGGGATTTCGTCACCGTCTCCGCGAACAGCCGCATTCAGTTGCCGACGGCTACCCAGAAGGGCGGCATCCTGGAAGTGCTGCAGGAATGGGGCAACGCGGTTTTCCAGATCGAAAAGAAGCAGGCGCCGCATTTCGGCGTGCGTACCCCGTATCTGGCGGCGGTGGTGAAGGGCACCACCTTCTCGATCACGGTGTCGAATGAAGGCGCGGCGCTTCAGGTGCTGGAAGGCGTGGTCCAGACCTCGACGATCGATGGTGGTGCGACCGAGCTCATCCGGCCGGGCATCCTGGCCAGCGTGGCGGCGGGCGATCGCTTTCGCCTGACGGTGCAGGGGCAGGAGGCGCGCGCCATCGATTCGCCGCAGCGCCCGGCATCGCCAAGCCCGGCCACGCCCGAAGGTGCGCCGGCGACGGGATCCGCCGATGGCCCGGCACCGTTGGCGCAGGCTGGCAGCAGCGGGAATGATGTTGCGGGAGCGACCTCCGTGCCAGCGGCGGACGGCCCCGGCCCGATTGCCGTGCAGCAGGCAGTTCTGTCGGCGCCGACCGCGAGCGCGGTAGCGGAGCCCTCGGTAACCCAGGTTCTGACTCAACCGATCATGGCAAAGCCGGTGGATCTGGCGCAGGTGACCAACGGCCTGGTCGGGGGAACCAGCGCAGCACAGGTGGCCAGCGTGCAAGCGGCGATCATTCGCGCGAGCGCACCCGGCGGCGATGCTGCCCCTGCCACCCCGGACAAGGGTGGCCCCGCGGCCGACAATCCCGGCAATGGCAATCCTGCCACCCCCGCCCCCGAGAAGCCCGCGAACGGGAACCCTGGCACCGATAAGCCCGGGAATGGCGGTCCCGGAACGGAGATGCCTGGCAACGCTACTCCGGGAGGCGGCGATGCCGGTAATGGAAAGCCCGGCAACAGCACGCCCGGAGAGAGCACTCCCGGGGCCGAAAACCCCGGAAACAGCAATCCGGGGAACGAGAGTCCCGGCAGCGGTACGCCGGGGAATGGCACCCCGGGCAGCGGCACCCCGGGTAACGGCAACCCAGGCGACAGTGGTCCTGGGAATGGCAAGCCTGAGCAGGGCGGTCCCGGCAACGGGAACCCGGACGCTGGCGCTCCCGGCAACGGGAACCCGGGCAATGGTACTCCGGGTGACGGCAAGCCCGGGAACGGTGGGCCCGGCGATGGCAAGCCTGAGCAGGGCGGTCCTGGGAACGGGAACCCGGACGCTAGCGCTCCCGGCAACGGGAACCCGGGCAATGGTACTCCGGGCAGCGGCACCCCGGGTAACGGCAACCCAGGCGACAGTGGTCCTGGGAATGGCAAGCCTGAGCAGGGCGGTCCCGGCAACGGGAACCCGGACGCTGGCGCTCCCGGCAACGGGAACCCGGGCAATGGTACTCCGGGTGACGGCAAGCCCGGGAACGGTGGGCCCGGCGATGGCAAGCCTGAGCAGGGCGGTCCTGGGAACGGGAACCCGGACGCTAGCGCTCCCGGCAACGGGAACCCGGGCAATGGTACTCCGGGCG
>NZ_JAJNDU010000001.1:768163-1804266 GCF_021043365.1 Sphingomonas sp. IC-11
CAAGCCTGAGCAGGGCGGTCCTGGGAACGGGAACCCGGACGCTAGCGCTCCCGGCAACGGGAACCCGGGCAATGGTACTCCGGGTGACGGCAAGCCCGGGAACGGTGGGCCCGGCGATGGCAAGCCTGAACCGGGTAGTCCTGGCAACGGGAACCCAGGCGCTGGCGGTCCCGGCAATGGGAATCCCGGCAATGGTACCCCGGGTGACGGCAAGCCCGGGAACGGTGGCCCGGGGAATGGCAAGCCTGAGCCGGGTAGTCCTGGCAACGGGAACCCGGGCGCTGGCGGACCTGGCAATGGAAATCCCGGCAATGGTACTCCGGGTGACGGCAAGCCCGGGAACGGTGGCCCTGGGAATGGCAAGCCTGAGCCGGGCGGTCCTGGGAACGGGAACCCGGGTGCTGGCGGTCCCGGCAATGGGAATCCCGGCAATGGAACTCCGGGTGACGGCAAGCCCGGGAACGGTGGGCCCGGGGATGGCAAGCCTGAGCCGGGCGGTCCTGGGACCGGGAACCCGGGCGCTGGCGGTCCCGGCAATGGGAATCCCGGCAATGGTACTCCGGGTGACGGCAAGCCCGGGAACGGTGGTCCCGGGAATGGCAAGCCTGAGCCGGGTAGTCCTGGGAACGGGAACCCGGGCGCTGGCGGACCTGGCAATGGGAATCCCGGCAATGGTACTCCGGGTGACGGCAAACCCGGGGACGGTGGGCCCGGCGATGGCAAGCCTGAGCCGGGCGTTCCTGGGAATGGCAACCCGGACGCTAGCGGTCCCGGCAACGGGAACCCGGGCAATGGTACTCCGGGTGACGGCAAGCCCGGGAACGGTGGCCCCGGGAATGGCAAGCCTGAGCCGGTCGGTCCTGGGAACGGGAACCCTGGCGCTGGCGATCCTGGCAACGGGAACCCGGGCAATGGTGCTCCGGGGAATGGCAATCCGGGGGACGGTGGGCCTGGGAATGGCAAGCCTGAGCCGGTCGGTCCCGGGAACGGGAACCCAGGCGGTGGCGGTCCCGGCAACGGGAACCCGGGCAATGGTGCTCCGGGAAATGGCAATCCCGGCGACGTTGGCCCCGGGAATGGCAAGCCTGAACCGGGCGGTCCTGGGAACGGGAACCCGGGTGCCGGCGATCCTGGCAACGGGAACCCGGGCAATGGTGCTCCGGGAAATGGCAATCCCGGCGACGTTGGCCCCGGGAATGGCAAGCCTGAGCCGGGTGGTCCCGGGAACGGGAACCCAGGTGCTGGCGATCCTGGCAACGGGAACCCCGGCAGTGGTGTTCCGGGAAATGGCAATCCGGGGGACGCTGGCCCTGGGAATGGCAAGCCTGAGCCGGTCGGTCCTGGCAACGGGAACCCGGGCGCTGGTGTTCCGGGGAATGGCAATCCGGGGGACGCTGGACCTGGGAATGGCAAGCCTGAGCCGGGCGGTCCCGGGAACGGGAACCCAGGCGGTGGTGCTCCCGGTAACGGGACTCCGGGAAATGGCGGGCCTGGGCGGGGGAATTCGTGAGGTGTGATCCGTCGTTGACGGTCCATTAGCACGACCCCGCTACCGCCGTCTGATGGGGGTTCCGGTTATGAACTCGGCTCGTGTTTCCGGCATCCGCTGGCGATTGATCGCGCTGGCGGTCGGCGCCGTCGTGGGTGTGCTGGTCGGGCTGGGCAATATCGGCGTGTCGATCGATCGCTCGCTTCGCTCGGTTGCATGGGAGCTGCGCAGCCAGCCGGCAAGCGGGAGTGTTCATGTCGTCGAGGTCGATGCACGCAGCATCGCGGCCATTCCGCAATGGCCATGGCCGCGAAGCAACTATGTCAAGGTTTTGGATCAACTGCGCCGGGCAGGGGCAGCGACGATTGCCTTCGACATCGACTTCTCCTCCCCCTCCACCGCTGCGGAAGACGCCGCCTTTGCCGATGCGTTGAAGCGTAGCGGCGGCCAGGTCGTCCTTCCCACGTTCGGTCAGACCGCCAGCGGCGCCTCCGATGGATGGCGCGATGCGGTGCCGATCCCGGCCTTGCGGGCCCATTCGACGCTGGCGGCGGTGAGCATCCTTCCCGACCCCGACGGTTATGTGCGGCACGCCCCGATGGGAACGATCACCAAGGGCATGGCGCGGCCGTCGTTTTCCGCGATCCTGTCCGGCCGAAGTGGCAGCGCCGGCCAGCACTTTCCCATCGACTTCTCGATCGACCCGGCAACCGTGCCGCGGCACAGCTTCATCGACATTCGCGACGGGCGGTTCGCCCCGGGATCGTTGAAGGGCAAGACGATCCTGATCGGCGCGACAGCGGTGGAGCTGGGCGACCGCTATGCCGTGCCGAATCATGGCGTGATCGCGGGCGTGGTGATCCAGGCTCTGGGTGTCGAGACGCTGATCCGCGGTGTTCCGCGCGAGGCAGGATGGCTCCTGCCGCTGCTGCTGGCGCTTGCACTAGCGGTGCCGATACTCGTGGTTCGTTCACGCAAGGACCTAGTGGCGGCGATTGTTGCAATCCCGATCATCCTGTTTGCCGTCGCCGTCCTGATCGATCATGCGGCCGGCTGGTCGTTCCCTCTGGCGCCTGCCTGGGCCGCTTTGGGCACGATCAGCACCGCAGCGCTCGCGGTACGCTGGTTGAATGCGGCGCATCGCCGCCGCGGGATCGATCGGGAGAGCGGGCTGCCGAACCGGATCGCGCTACGCGAAGACATGCGGGAGCGGCAGGCCCCCGGCATTGCCGCGGCGCGTATCGCCGATTTCGAGAAGCTCGGCGCCGGGCTCAACGACCAGGCAATGGTGGACCTGATCCATCGCGTGCGTGACCGCATCGCCACCACCATGGGAAGCGAGCGGATCTTTCGCATCGAGGACCGCGTGCTGGCCTGGCGGGTAGCGGACGAGGAGGCCCTGGAGCCGTCGCTGCTGCGTCTTCGCAGCCTGATGCTCACCCCTGTCGAAGTGGCGGGAAGGCGCGTGGACGTGACCCTGGCCTTTGGGTTTGTGCGGACGTGCGAGAGCGAGGGAACCGAGCGGGCCATCGCGCAGGCCGTTCTGGCCGCCGATCGGGCACAGAGTGATGGGGTGGACTGGTATGCCCATCAGCAGGACGATCATGACGTCGTGGAGCGCGAGCTTTCGCTGCTGGGCGAGCTGGACGTGGCGATTGGCGGCGGTGAGATCGACGTTCATTACCAGCCCAAGCTCGACCTGAAGCGGGGCGTGGTGACCAGCGTGGAAGCACTGGTGCGCTGGCATCATCCGACGCGCGGGTTCCTGAGGCCGGATCTGTTCATTCCGCTCGCCGAGCGGAACAACCGGATCGCGGCGCTGACTCTGCATGTGGTTGAGCGGATGATCATGGACCTGCGGACGTGGCAAGCGGCGGGCCACCGGATCGCAGGGGCGGCAAACATTTCGGCGAAGTTGCTGAATTCGGGCGAGTTCCTGGGCCAGTTGCGGGCGCTCATTCAGGGGAGCGGGTTCGAGCCGGAGAGGCTGATTTTCGAGGTGACAGAAACCGCGGCAGTCAGTGATCCCGTTCAGGCGGCCCGCGCGTTGGAATCTTTCCGGGAACTGGGCGTTGCGATCTCCATGGACGATTATGGCACCGGTCAGTCCACCCTGAGCTATCTGAAGGAGCTGCCGCTCAGCGAATTGAAGATCGACCGCAGCTTCGTTCAATCCGCACATGAGGACCGAGGCGACGCCGCGCTGGTACGGTCAACCGTTCACCTGGCGCATGAACTGGGCCTGCGCGTGGTGGCTGAGGGTGTCGAGGATGCAGCCTGCCTGGCGTTTCTGCGGAGCGTCGGATGTGATCTCGCACAAGGTTATCACATCGGAAAGCCGATGCCCGTCGGCGCAATCGCCGACTTCCTTGATGATCATGCGGCGAGCAGGAGAGAGGCGCGGGCGCTGTCGGCCAGCGGCTGAGCGCGTTGGCTAACTGGCCGCGCACTTCTTCCGCCACTATGCAGGGTGCAAGGCGCAGGGTCTCAGCTCGCCGCAGGAAAGGACGGTGCAACGCGACGGGGCTGCCGCTGTCCCCTTAGCAAGTCCGAAGTCCTCGGCACGATAGCGGTGTCGTGCATGGCTCCCGCTGCGGGATCGGCGGACATAGTCGCGCATCCGGGCCAGCACGCTCTCCGGCAGCGGCATGTTCAGCATGCGGTACACGCGGCTTATCTCGCGCTGCCAATCACGCTCCACGTCGTCATAGGCGAGGTCGACTTGCGGCGCATCGCTGCGATCGCGGGCGTTGGCGGTTCGCCGGTCACGCAACGCGACCTTGCGAGTCCATTCGCGGCCGATCCATTCGCGATCGACTGAAGACGATTGCACCATCATCTGATTGCAGACCAGCGAGGCGGATGAGGCGATCACTTGATGCTGATCGCGGCTGAGGCAGACCAGACGTGCATCGGGGAATGTGTGAAGAACGGCGGCGAGATCCTGGCTGAACTGCGGGACCTTCAGGATCCAGGGGCGTGTGCCGTCATCCCGCCGGAGCCATGCAACCGTCTGCAGCAGGCGGCGAAACTCGGCATAAGCGGCGATGCCGTCATCCGCTTCGACAGCGGCGGTATAGCCGGGGATTCGCCATTGTGCCTCAAAGGCGGAGCCGAAGATCGACACGCTCTGTAGCCCGATCTCCTCATCGGCAGCATCCCACCGGGTGGGATGAATGGCATCAAAGGCGGGATTAAGCAGGCGTACGCTCAACGTGCCCAGCCACCCGCGCAGTTTGCGATCGTCGAACCTGCTGCGGGCACTGTTCCGCGGCAGGGGGTTCCAGCTTTCAAAAAATCGCGTGAACGTCAGTCGCGGATCACAGGCGAGCAGGCGCTGGACCCGCGTCGTGCCTGATCGCATCTGACCGACGATGATGATCGGTGCGGCGATTGGCTGTTCCGCGATTTCAGGGTGGCGGTGCCACAGTGCCTGGAACCGGATGCGGTTGCACAAGGCGGCGACGAGCTGGCCATGCGCGATGGTGCGGCCCAATGGGGTGAGGGTCGCGACATCTTCCAGATCGGCGCACAGCACGGCCAGCCGCTCGCGCCAGCCGCTTTCGCCTGCATCGGCGGGATGACCGGTCTTCACCGTCGCCTTCGCGATCAGTTCGTCTGGATCAAGCGTCGGGCGCTCCGCCCAGCCGCGCCGCCACGCGCCATCGAGCGCGGCGTCAACCATGCGCAGACGGGCATTGCGGGCCGTATCTGGCCGAATGGTGGCGGAACGGTCGATGGGGGGAGATGCGGCAAGCGGCGACGGGCTGAATGGCGGCATGGCAGGGGAACGCGCGACATCTGCCGGTGTGCCGGCGAGCGAGGTTAAATTGCCGCCGGGGCGCGTCGATTGCACGTAAGTCTCACTTTGCCGCTGGTTCGATTTCACATCTGGTCCGGAGTAATGATCGCGATCCTTCCTGCGCAGCCTTGATAGCCGTTGGCAATTCGCCGGCGGAGAGAACCGGGTACCCGTCGCCGATGCTGCCGCAATATTATCCATGGGGCTTCTAGCCGGTTCCGGGCTGTTCGGCGATTTGGGAAGTGTCCAAAGTGGCTTTTGACGAGGTTCGGCGACCACGCAGCACGGCTTCTGGACCGGTTACAGGCGACCGGGCGGCTATATCCCGCGTGTGCTGGCCGGGCGTTTACTACCGCCGATGATCCCTTGGTCGTAATCCAGTGGGGTGTTTCCTGCTCCTCAAGAATAAACGCCGATCGCCAAAGCGGTTCGAGGCATAATCAAAATTCCTCGACACGGCATACGTCCGGACCAAGCCAAGCCGAAATTACAGAGCCGCAGACGATTCAGGCTTGGCGCGTCACTCCGTTGCGCCATTCGCCCATGCTGGAGCGGCCGCTATGACCGAATACCCACCAGTGCACTTGGAAAGTGCCACCGCAGGACAAGTTCGGCCATGCCCGCAGAATGTCGCGACCGCAGGTACAGTTTCTGTTGGCAGGTAACGAGGACCGGGAAAGCGTTTCTTCTTTCCGCCAGAGATTAGACAGTGCTTAGCGGATCTGTGCCGTCAGCGCCGTCGGTGCCATCGGACGATGTTATCCTGTCGAGACTGACCTTCGTCATGCCGGGGCTGGGGGCGGGCGGTTCCGAGCACGTGGTATCGATGCTGGCAAACCATTATGTTTCAAAAGCTGTGGGAGTGAGGCTGGTCTGTTTCCAGCCATTCGAGACCAAGCCTTATTATGCGCTAGATCCCGATGTCCGACTGGTTAACCTGGCAAGTGCGTCCCAAGATAGAGGTTTCATTGGGCGAACACTTACCATGGCCCGTCGCTACCGTTTGTTGAAGAACGAGTTGAGCGACAATCCGCCCGACGTCGTGGTATCATTCCTGACCAGAACAAATGTGCTCGCTTCGCTTGCCGCAACCGCGCTGAATATCCCGGTCATCGTGTCCGAGCGAAACAATCCCGATCGCCAGCGGGTGGGCGCGACCTGGAGCGCCATCCGCCGTTACGCGTATCGGCGATCGGACGCGCTGGTGACGATGACGCGCGGAGCCAGCGCCTATTTCGCGCCGGCACGTCGACGGGCGGACGTTGTTATCCCCAATCATGCCGTCGCGACCCGATGGATCCGCGAGTTCGACGCCAGCGGGCGCAATCTCGTCGCGGTCGGGCGACTGGTCGAGCAGAAAGGCTTTGATCTGCTGCTTCAGGCCTTTGCAGCGATTGCTCCGAGGTTCCCCGACTGGCGCCTGACGATCTGGGGTGAGGGGCCGCTGCGACGCTCCCTCGAGCGCCAGCGATCGGCACTCGGTCTCGATCGGCGGGTCAGCTTTCCCGGCGTGACGCGCGAGCCGGGCCGATGGACGGCGGATGCCGACCTTTTCGTTCTGTCGTCTCGTTACGAGGGCTGGGGAATCGTCGTGGGCGAGGCGATGGCAGCGGGCATCCCGACGATCGCCTTTGACTGTCCCTGGGGGCCGGCCGAGATGATCGAGCATGAGCAAACCGGGCTTCTGGCGCCGGATCAGGACGTGAGCGGCCTAGCCGAGCAGATGGCCACCGCCATGGCCGATCCCGTGCTTCGACAGCGACTGGGATCGGCCGGCAAGCAGGCAATGGAGCGGTTCCTGCCGGAGCGGATCATCATGCAATGGGACGGGCTGATCAGGAGCGTCGCGGCGCGAGCACGGGCCAGCAAAGGCGCGCACCCGCCCGCAGAGCGGCCGCACGGCGTTCTCGATGGGTCCGGTCGTCTGCTCGGGGTGAATGACAATCAAGGGAAGGCTGTGAGATGAAAGACCAGGAATCCCAGACCCTGTTGCCGGATTTCATGATTATCGGCGCCATCAAGGCGGCCACCACCTGGCTGAACGTCCAGATACAGAACCATCCTGACGTTTACCTTCCCGACCCCGAACCGCATTACTTCAGTCGTGAATTCGCTCGGGGACCGGAATGGTATGCCGAGTTCTTCAACGATGCGCAGCCCGGGCAACTGGTCGGGGAGAAATCCGCCGACTATCTTTCCGACCCCCACGCCGCGGAACGAATATCCCGCGTATTGCCGTCGATCCCTTTCATCGCCCAGCTAAGAGATCCCGTCGATCGCGCCTATTCCGATTATTGCATGCTGTATCGGCGCGGAACGATCAGGGGCGCACCGGAGGACTATCTTGATCCAACGGAGGCGACCTTCCGCAGGTTTCTGGACAACGGGCTCTACGCCACTCACCTGCGCCGATGGTTGTCCGTATTCGACCGAAAGCAGATGCTGGTGTTTTTGTTCGAGGATATCCGGGCTCGTCCGTCTTCAGTACTCGACGAAACCTGTCGCCACCTGGGGCTGGCGCCAATGGCCCAAGGTGTCGCGCTTGCCACCAAGGTAAACGATAGCGCGGCACCCTTGCTGCCGCTGGCGATCCGGCGGTTCGCGCAGCCCGCCAAGAATCTGGTCAAGCCGCTGCGGGGAACGCGGATGTTCGAGCGTTTTCGGGGCCTGTTGGCGCGACCAGTGGAGTATCCGCCCTTGTCCCCCGATCTTCGCGCGCGCCTCAAGGACTATTATGCGCCGGAGGTCGAGGAGCTTTCGAAGATGCTGAACCGCGATCTCAGCCGCTGGCTGCCGGGAGATCAGTCGGAGGATCCGGCGGCAAGCGCGCCGCGTGATGGCAACGCCCGACTGACTGCAGTTAATTCCCGTTGATCAGCTTTTTGTGATCGGTGCCGCAGTTTGACCGGGGCCGTGATCATTTACGACTAGGAATTCAAGCGCTCGCTTCCAGCGAGGGCTTTGCTTTGCTGCTTTTGATTGGGGATCAGCCGGTCGTTTAGACCGAAAAGAAGGTGAAGCATTACCGATCGCGCGGTGGGCTCTTTCGCCCGGCGAATAGAAAGTCTACGCCCCGCATCCGGGGGGATCATGTTCGCATATTTCATTGGCACATTGCCGCACTTCCTTGCCTACTTCACGGCGGCGATCGGGTTGGCGTTGGCTTTTCTCGCAGTTTATGTGGCAATTACGCCCCATCGAGAATTTGCCCTGATCCGCGACGGCAATGCGGCGGCCTCTATCCAGTTGGTCGGCACGTTCCTCGGTTTCGCGCTGCCAGTCGCCATGGTGATCAGCCATTCGGTGAGCATCCCGGACATGCTGATGTGGAGTGCGGTCGCAGCCTTGGTGCAGCTGTTGGTGTTCTTCGCCATCTCGCGTCTGTTATTCCGCGCGATTGAAAAGAAGATCGGCGACGGGTGCGTTGCCTCTGGCATCTTCGTCGGCGGCATGGGCATCGGTGTGGGCGTGCTTCAGTCCGCCTGCCTCGTACCGTAACGACGCGCGCCTGATGAAAAAGGAGATCCCACTCACAGTTGGCATGGCAGCGACGTTGCTGTCGCTCTCCCTATGCTCGTCCTCCGGGAACGAGTGGGAAGAGGTCGTGCCCGAAAACGACACGTCGGTATGCGTCGATCAATCCGGTCGTCGCATCGAGGATGATCGCTGCATAGATAGCGCAAGCGGAAGCGGCGGTACGTATGGCCGACGGGCTTCCTGGTACTATCTGCCTCGCAACAGCCCTGTTCCCTTCTATGGCGAGACGATCCGTGACCAACGGTTTGCGGCAGGCTCGTTCAGACCCGTGCTAGGTACGCAATATTACCTGGCACCCGAGACAACCCGCATGACGAGATCGCAAGCGGTCTCGCGCGGTGGGCTCGGATCAAGAGGGCGCCGGTTCGGCGGCGGTTGGAGCTAAACCCGTGAAGCGGCGCAATATCGACCCCCGGCCGGACTGGCGCGAGCGGGTCGAGCGGATGGGGTTGATCTGGCACAGCAATGGTGCGGAGCCTTATTGGGACGAAAGCCGCTATTATGCTTTGAATGCCGCAGAGGTGGCGCGGATCGAACGCGCCACGGAGACGGCTTACGCGCTGCTGCTGGAGGCGGGCGAGCGCGTGGTGAACGATCCGGTGCTGATGAAGCACTTCGGTATACCGGAATATTGCCACGGCGCAGTGCGTCACGCCTGGTACTCGGAGCCGCCGGCGCTCAATTTCGGGCGTTTCGATTTCGGTCTTGACCCGCAAGGCACGCCCAAGCTGTTTGAGTTCAACTGCGACACCCCGACGAGCATGATCGAGGCGGCGGTGGTGCAGTGGGAGTGGAAGGAGCAATGCTTTCCGCACCTCGACCAGCTCAACAGCCTGCACGAAAGGCTGATCGAACGCTGGCGTGAGCTTCGCCCGCGACTGACCGGCAACCGCCTTTGGTTCACGCACGATGCCGATCCCTCGCACGAGGATACGATCACGACGACCTACTTGCGCGACCTGGCGGAAGAGGCGGGGATTGTGACCCAAGCCATTTTGATCAACGACATCGGCGTTGATGCTCATGGCCGGATCGTCGATCTCGACGATCATCTGATCAGCGCGATCTTCAAGCTCTATCCCTGGGAGTGGATCGTCGACGAAACCTATGGTCCCGATATTGTGCGTCACCTCAGCGAGACGGCATGGATCGAGCCGATCTGGAAGATGATCTGGAGCAACAAGGCGATCCTTGAGGTTCTGTGGCAGATGTTTCCGGGGCACCCCAATCTGCTTGCCGCATCGAGCGATCGGCGGGCGATTGGCGACAGCTATGTGGCGAAGCCGTTTCTCGCGCGCGAAGGCGCCAATATCGAGATCGTGGAGGACGACGCGGTTGTTGCGAGATCGGGCGGGAAATACGTGGATGGAAAGACGCTGTACCAGCAGCGGTGCTACACGCCGGACTTCGACGGGCATTATCCCGTGCTGGGCGCATGGATCGTCGACGGTGCCGCCGCAGGGCTCGGCATCAGGGAGGACGGGCTGATCACTGGCAACGGTGCCCGCTTCGTTCCGCACGTTATTGTGGATGACGGGGACTGATCAGTCACCGCCGATGACGATCGCGCGGGACGATCGTCATCAGCCGTTCCGGGAAGCGCGTGGGCGGGCGGGCGGCCGGTTTTGCTCGGCTGTGGTGGGGTGGCGAGCTCTCGCGCACCCCGCTTTCGGCTGGGTCTACTGCCGCTCGATCTGGGCCACGTCGCGCACCGCGCCGCGAGCCGCGTTGGTCGTGAGCGCCGCATAGGCGCGAAGCGCGGGTGAGACGTTGCGCTTTCGGCCGAACGGTTTCCAGGCGGCGGTGCCGCGTGCCTGCATCGCCTCCCGCCGAGCGGCGAGGACCGCATCGTCGACGTCCAGCCGAACCCCGCGATTGGGAATGTCGATCACGATCGGATCCCCGGTTTCCACCAGTGCGATCAGGCCGCCCTCCGCCGCCTCAGGCGAGACGTGGCCGATCGACAAGCCGGAAGTGCCGCCGGAGAAGCGCCCGTCAGTGATGAGGGCACAAGCCTTTCCGAGCCCCTTCGATTTCAGGTAGCTGGTAGGATAGAGCATTTCCTGCATGCCCGGTCCGCCCTTCGGCCCTTCGTAGCGGATCACCACTACGTCGCCCGCCTTCACCTCATTGCCGAGGATGCCGGCAACCGCTGCGTCCTGGCTTTCATAAACGCGGGCCGTGCCGTGGAAGGTGAGGATGCTTTCGTCCACGCCCGCCGTCTTCACGATACAGCCTTCGGGTGCGAGGTTGCCGTACAGCACGGCGAGGCCGCCATCGTGTGAGAAGGGGTGTTCGGCATCGCGGATCACGCCGGCGGTGCGATCTGTATCGAGCTCCTTCCACCGATTGCTCTGGCTGAACGCCTGCGTGGTGCGGACACCGCCTGGCGCCGCGCTGTAGAATTGCCGAACGCTCTCGCTGGTGGTGCGGCTGATGTCCCAACGCTCCAGCGCATCGCCCAGCGTCGGCGCGTGAACCGTTGGCAGGCTGGTATCGAGCAGCCCGGCGCGGTCGAGCTGGCCAAGGATCGCCATGATGCCACCGGCGCGGTGGACATCCTCCATGTGCACGTCCTGCTTGGCGGGGGCGACCTTGCACAGGCAAGGAACGCGCCGGGACAGCCGATCGATGTCCGCCATGGTGAACGGCACCTCGCCCTCATACGCCGCGGCGAGCAGGTGAAGCACGGTGTTGGTGGAGCCTCCCATGGCGATGTCGAGGCTCATCGCATTTTCAAAGGCGGCAAAGCTGGCGATCGAGCGAGGCAGAGCGGATGCGTCGTCCTGCTCATACCAGCGCTTGGCGAGATCAACGATGGTGTGGCCTGCCTCACGGAACAGCCGTTCGCGATCGGCATGGGTGGCGAGCACTGATCCGTTGCCAGGCAGAGAGAGGCCGAGTGCCTCTGTCAGACAATTCATGCTGTTCGCGGTGAACATGCCCGAACACGAACCGCAGGTCGGGCAGGCCGACCGTTCGATCACCTGCACCTCTTCGTCCGTGTAGGCCTCGTCAGCCGCGACGACCATGGCGTCGACCAGATCCAGCGCAACCGTCTTGCCGCGGATGTCCGCCTTGCCGGCCTCCATAGGGCCACCGGACACGAAGATCACCGGGATGTTGATCCGCAGGGCGGCCATCAACATGCCGGGGGTGATTTTGTCGCAGTTGGAGATGCAGACCATCGCATCGGCGCAATGCGCGTTGACCATATATTCGACACTGTCGGCGATCAGATCGCGGCTGGGCAGGCTGTACAGCATGCCGTCATGGCCCATCGCGATACCGTCATCGACTGCGATGGTGTTGAACTCCTTGGCGACGCCACCCGCCGCCTCGATCTCCCGCGCGACCAGTTGGCCGAGATCCTTCAGGTGGACGTGGCCGGGGACGAACTGGGTGAAGCTGTTGACCACCGCGATGATCGGCTTGCCAAAATCCTCGTCCTTCATCCCCGTCGCGCGCCAGAGGCCGCGCGCGCCCGCCATGTTGCGGCCGTGGGTGGTGGTGCGGGAGCGATAGGCGGGCATGGCGCAGATCTCGGCTGTTGTTCAGGCGCCAGGATAATCGGGTATCACTAGGATGAGAAATATCTTAGTCTCGGCCAAATAGGTCGGCGGAGATATGAGATGGACCTGCGCCAGCTGAAGCATTTCGCGGCGGTGGCGGAAACGCTGCACTTCGGTCGCGCCGCCGAGCGGCTGGGCATGACTCAGCCGCCGTTGAGCCAATCGATCCAGACACTTGAGCGCGAGTTGGGGGCGGCCCTGTTCACCCGGACGAAGCGGAGCGTGTCGCTGACGCCTTTCGGAGAGCAATGGCTTGGCCATGTCCGGGAGGCGCTTGATCGCGTCAACAGCCTGCCCGAAATCGCGCGTCACTTGCGCCGGGGGGAGGCGGGCCGACTGGAGCTCTCGTTCGTCAGCACGGCCGATTACAGTATCCTGCCGGCTCTGGTGCGGCGCTACGCTACCTTGTTCCCGGACGTGGAGATTGCGCTGACGGAAGCGACCAGCGACGTGCAGATCGCGGCGCTCTGCGAGGGGCGGGGCCATGCCGGAATCATCATCGCGCCGGCGGATAGCGCCTTGCCGGCGACGCTCGCCTATCGACTGCTTGTCTCCGAGCCACTGGTCGCGGCCGTCCCGGAGGCGTGGATTGCCGACGGGCGGATCGCCCTCGCCGATGGGCGGATCCCAGCCAGCACTGTCGTGGAGCAGCCGCTCATCATCTTTCCGCGGCGAGTGGCGCCTGCGTTCCACGATCTGGTCACCGGCTATTACGCCAAAAGACGCAGTGCACCGCGCATCGTTCAGGAAGCCATCCAGATGCAGACGATCATCAGTCTCGTCTCGGCAGGAATGGGCATATCGCTGGTACCCGCCTCCTTGCGCAATCTGGCCCGGACGGGGGTGCGATATGCCGAACTGCTTGATGCACCATGCCTTGAAACTGGCATCACGTGGCGGCGTGATTACATGCCGGCGACGCTGGAGCGGTTCCTGGCAATCGCATTCGATACGTCTGTGACGTGAAGCTTATGGCTTTGGACGTTTGATAATCGTGGCCTGTCGCACGGTCAGCTTCCAGCCAGTGGTCGTGGGCATCCAGAGATCGGTGAAGCGACGCCGCATCTCACCGTCCGCGGCGCGCCGAGGCGACCTGGGCAGGACGATCTCTTCCCCCATCAGGACTACCATGTCTCCGCGCAGACCAGCATATTCGATCACACGATCGTAGCGCAGGTAACTGATCCGAGCGGCGGCGCTGCGCTGCCCAGTCGCGCCCGCACGGACACGCCGTTCTGAGGATTATTGACGGCGAGGTCATCAGCCAGCAGCCGGGCGAATGCCCGATGATCCTCTTGGACAGCAGCCCGATCAATCTCGTTCACCGCCGCAAGCGCCGCCGCGATGCGAGGATCCCTCGCGGCTTTCGCGACGTCTGGGTTAGCTGCCGTCCACGCTGCCGCCGCCGGCATCGACGGCGCCACTACGACGACACACAGGGCTCCAGCCATTCGCAGAACCAGCATCGTCGCCTCTCCCGGGAGTGCGCGAACAAGCCGCCTTGAACATGTGCCAACGGAATGCGCCAGCGCTTGATCATGCGCGATCGGGGTGGAGAAGCATAGGACGAAGAGTTCGCAACAATGTGGAAAGTGGACCGGAAGGCCCTGTGCCGCCGGCGCTAGCCGTGCTGCCGCTGCTCACCCGCGGTTTGCAGCTGTGCGCGGGCGGGAGGGGCAGGATCAACGCCGGTCTTCAGCGCGCATGGTCCGACGTTTGCCCCTGAAAGCACTAGAGCCGCACCCGCATGTCACGATCGTTGACATGCAGGTGCGGCCCCGGGCGACTGATCAGTCGCTTTGCTTCAGGATTTCGTCAGACGTCGAGGTTGGCGACGCTCAGCGCGTTTTCCTGAATGAACTCGCGGCGCGGCTCCACCACGTCGCCCATCAGGCGGGTGAAGATCTCGTCCGCGACATCCGCCTGGTCGATCGCGACCTTCAGCATCGAGCGGTTGTTGGGATCGAGCGTCGTTTCCCACAATTGCTCGGCGTTCATTTCGCCAAGGCCCTTGTAGCGCTGGATCGCGAGGCCCTTGCGGCCGGCGGCGAGGATCGCCTCTAGGAGCTGTGACGGACGCGCGACGAGCGTTTCGCCCTTGCCGATCACCAGCGCCTCGTCCGCCTCGCCCTCATCGACGATCGCGCCATCGAGCGTCGCGTCGGGCGCGGGCTCCTCGGTGCGGTCGCCGGCCTTGAGCGAGATGAGCTTGCGCGCGGTGTCGTAGAGGTCGGCATGCTCGGCGGCGAGGCCGTGGAGCTTGCGCGCCTCCGCCGAGGAGACGAACGCTGCCTCCACGATGTGGTGATCGGTCACCCCGCGCCAGAAGCGCTGGAAGTGGAAGCCGCCCTCCGGCGTCATTTGCGCCGTCCAGCGTGCCTCGGGATCGCCCTGGTCGAGCCGGCGGGTCACCTGCGCGAGGCGGGTGGCGCGTTCCTCCGGCGCGATCTGCGGATCGAGCGCGCCGCCCAGTGCCAGCGTCTCGATGATCACCGGATCGTAGCGGCGCGGCACGTAGCGCATCAGCGTGCGCATGCGGCGCGCGTGATCGACCAGGCTGAACAGCGGCGCACCGGTGCCGACGCCGTCGAGCGTCGTCGCCTGCGTGCCGTTGCGGACGAGGTAATCGTCGAGCGCCGCCTCGTCCTTCAGATACTCGACCGCCTTGCCGCGCGTCGCCTTATAGAGCGGCGGCTGGGCGATATAGAGGTGCCCGGCGCTGATCAGATCGGGCATCTGGCGGTAGAAGAAGGTCAGCAGCAGCGTGCGGATGTGTGCGCCGTCCACGTCTGCGTCGGTCATGATGACGATCTTGTGGTAGCGCAGTTTCTCGAGGTTGAACTCGTCGCGGCCGATGCCGGTGCCCATCGCCTGGATCAGCGAGATGATCTCCTTCGACGAGAGCATGCGATCCTCACGCACGCGCTCGACGTTCAGGATCTTGCCGCGGATCGGCAGGATCGCCTGGAACTCGCTGTTGCGGCCCGACTTGGCCGAGCCGCCGGCCGAATCGCCCTCCACGATGAACAGTTCGGACTTGGCCGGATCCTTCTCGCGGCAATCGTGCAGCTTGCCCGGAAGGCCGCCCATCGAGCCCATCACCGTCTTGCGGCTGGCGTCGCGCGCCTTGCGCGCAGCCTCGCGCGCCGCCGCGGCGTCAATCACCTTCTGGATGATCTGGCGCGCGTTCTGGGGGTTCTCCTCCAGCCAGTCGGCCATCTTGTCGGCGAGCAGGCTTTCGAGCGGCTGGCGAACCTCGGAGCTGACCAGCTTGTCCTTGGTCTGCGACGAGAATTTGGGGTCGGGCAGCTTGACCGAGACGATCGCCGTCAGGCCCTCGCGCATGTCGTCGCCGGTGAGGGAGACCTTCTCCTTCTTCAGCATCCCCGACTTGTCGGCATAGGCGTTGAGCGTGCGCGTCAGTGCCGAGCGGAACGCGGCGAGGTGGGTGCCGCCGTCGCGCTGGGGGATGTTGTTGGTGAAGCAGAGGACGTTTTCGTAATAGGAATCATTCCACTGCAGCGCGACGTCGATGCCGATGTCGTCACGCTGGCCGGAAATGGCGATCGGCTCCGGGAACAGCGCGGCCTTGGTGCGATCGAGCCACTTCACGAACGCGGCGATGCCGCCCTCGTAATAGAGCTCGACGGTCTTGGGCTCCTCGTGCCGGGCGTCGGTGAGGAACAGGCGGACGCCCGAGTTGAGGAAGGCGAGCTCGCGATAGCGGTGCTCCAGCTTCTCGAAGTCGAACTCGGTGATCTTGAAGGTGGCAGGCGAGGGGAGGAAGGTGACGCGGGTGCCCTTCTTGCCCTCGGGCGCCTTGCCGACGACCTTCAGCGGGGCGACGGCATCGCCGTGGGTGAAGCGCATGTAATGCTCCTCCCCGTCGCGCCAGATGGTCAGATCGAGATATTCGGACAGCGCGTTGACGACCGAGACGCCGACGCCGTGGAGGCCGCCCGAGACCTTGTAGGCATTGTCGTTCGAGGTGTTTTCGAACTTACCGCCGGCGTGAAGCTGGGTCATGATGACCTCGGCCGCCGACACGCCCTCTTCCGGATGGATGCCGGTGGGGATGCCGCGGCCGTTGTCGGTGACGCTGACCGAGCCGTCGGGGTTCAGCGTGATGTCGATCCGGTCGCAATGGCCGGCCAGCGCCTCGTCGATCGCATTGTCCGAAACCTCGAACACCATGTGATGGAGGCCCGATCCGTCGTCGGTATCGCCGATGTACATGCCCGGCCGCTTGCGCACCGCGTCCAGGCCCTTCAGCACCTTGATCGAGGAGGCGCCGTAGTCGTTCGAATTCTGCTGATCTGCCATGCCAATCATATAGGCATTGCGGCGCTGCAACGAAAGCGAAATGGCGCTCGTTCAGGCCGGTTAGGCGCCGATCTGCGCGCGGAGGCGGCACGCGCAGCCGATCGGACCATAGGCGCTCCGCAGGCGGATCTCAGGCATGTGCCATCAGACGGGTTGGGCAGCGACCTGGACGTGCGGCAGCGGGCGTTCACGAAGCGTCGCGAACAGCATGGCCGCACCACCCAGCGCCACCGCGGCCATCGTCAAGGCGGCGCTATAATCGCCGGTTGCGTCGTGCAAACGTCCAAAGGCGGTGACACCGATGGCGGTGCCAAACAGCGAGATCATGACGAGCAGCCCGTAAACTTCACCATAGGCGCGCAGCCCGAACAGGCGCGCGGCGAGGAACGGCAGCAGGTCATGCTCGGCGCCATTCATCAGCCCGGCGAAGAAGACGGCCGCAACCAACAAAGGCAGGCCCGGTGTCGGCGTTTGCAGGACGACGAAGGCGAGGGCGGAGACCAGCGCAAAGGCCGCCGCGGTCAGCTGTGGCCGGAAACGGTCAACCATGGCGCCCATGACAAGCCGGCCCACCACCTGACTGGCGGCAAAGCTGGTTACCAGAAGGGCGGCCTCAGTTGCGCCAAAGCCGCGGTCCATGCCGAATGGCACCAGTGATGTGACCAGCCCGACGCTGGCGACGTTGATCAGCGCGGCTGTCAGCGCGAGCCGCCAATAGCGGCTGTCGCGCCGCGCCTCCGCACCCGTCATTCCCTCGACGACAATCGGGGATGCGCCATTCGGATCAGGACGAACCATCTGACCAGGCTCGCCCTGCAGGAGCATCAGGACGGCAGGAAGCGCCAGTCCGCACACGACCGCTCCGAGGGCGAGGAAGCCGATCCTCCAGCCATAAGCGGTAATCACCGCGCCCAGCACCGGTGCGAGCGCGAGCGAGGACAACGAGATGCCGGAAGTGGCAATGCCCAGCGCGATGCCGCGATGGGCGTGGAAGCGCTGCGAGATCAGCTTGCCGTACACAATGGCGCTGGTGCCCGGGACGGTCAGCGCAAGGCCGAAGATCAACAGCTGATATTGCCAGAGCGGCCCGCTCAGCGATGCCATGCCGGCATAGACCAGCCCGAGAAGGACCATGGCCAACAGGATGATCGCCCGTGCGCCGATCCGGTCGGCGAGCCGGCCGAGGAACGGTGCAGCCAGGCCGCCCAGTAGCCCGAGCCCTGCCGCCGTCGCGATATCGCCGCGGCTCCACCCGAATTCCTCGATCGGCCCGACGATGAACAGGCTGGACAGGTTTTGAAACAGCCCCGGCCCCGTGCCAATGCCGATCATGGCTGCGGCGACGACGGGCCAGCCGCGGTGCCACTCGCCGGCAGATACCGGTCGCTGTGGTTGTCTCTCCATGCCGGGATCGTAGCGCACTGTGTCGCCCCGTCCAGCCCGCACCGCGTCTGCTTCAAAGCTCGGCGGTTCAGCCCAGATCGATGCGGGTCGCATCGTCGCCGATGGCGGCGAACAGCGCCGGTTCGGTACCCGTCATCCAGACCTGGGCGTGACCGCTCAGCCGGGCGAACAATGCTGCCCGGCGGTCAGGATCGAGATGGGCGGCGACTTCGTCCAGAAGCAGGATCGGAAGCTGTCCCCGACGCTCTGCGACGAGATCCGCGTGAGCCAGTACGATGGCGAGCAGGAGCGCTTTTTGCTCGCCCGTCGAGGCCTGGGCGGCAGCAATGTTCTTGTCGAGATGGCGCACATGCAGATCGGTGCGATGCGGACCAACCAGCGTTCGACCAGCGGCTGCATCGCGCGCCCGGCCGGTGCGCAGTGCGTCGAGCAACACGCCGGCTTCATCGCTCCAGCCCTCCAGCGACAGCGAAGCGCGCGGGAAATCGCCCATTGCCGACTGGTCAAGGCGCCCGGAGAGGGCGGCCACCGTCTCGGCGCGGGCGGCAGCGACGGCGGCGCCGTGCTGCGCCATCTGCGCTTCCAGCGCGGACAGCCATTCGCGATCGGGAGCGGGTTCCGCCAGCAGCTTGTTGCGGGCGCGCATGGCGGCCTCGTATCGGCTCGTCTCTGTGGCGTGGGCGGGTGCGAGGGCCAGCGTCAGCCGGTCGAGAAAGCGACGACGTTCGCCAGCCGGCTCCACAAACAAGCGGTCCATCGCCGGGGTAAGCCACAGCACGGAAAGCCACTCGGCGAGCGTATTCGCCGCAGCGGTGGCACCATTGACCCGTACCACCCGCCGTTCCGGTGCGGTCGGCAGGGCGCCAGTGGCGATTTCTGTGGTGTCGTCCAGCGTGGCGGCGATGCCGAACCCGCCGGACGAGTCACGGTGGGAGATTTCGGAAAGGCTTGCGCGCCGCAGCCCGCGGCCGGGAGCGAGAAGCGAGACCGCTTCCAGCACGTTCGTCTTGCCGGCGCCGTTCGGTCCGGTGAGCAGTACAAAGCCGGGCCCGGGCGAAAGCGTCAGTGTCGCATGGTTGCGGACGTTGGTCAGCACGAGCCGGCAGATCATTGACGGCGGCTTTACTGTGGGTTCGGGCGTGGCGGAAGTGGGACGGTGCCAAAGCCGGTGGCAGCCAGCTTGGACCCCGGGCAGAGTGGCTTTCAATGGTTGGCCCCGATCCTCCAGTCAGCTCCGTTCGCAGGAACGTGCTTTGCGGGCGAGCAGACGTGATCCGTCGCCGCGAGCGGAACGAGGCCGAACTGCAAGATTGTCGACTCTTCGTCGCACCCATCTCGATCCCAGCCCGCCCGATCGCGAGAATAATCGCAGGGGATGCCAGATGGAGACGGTCATTGGCTCAGCGGTGGGAAGACCTTGAACGGCGAGCCCGCGAAGCACGCAGCCTGGGCAAGGCGATGCGCCTTCTGGAGGAGGCTGAGCGATTTCGAGTGGCCGAACGGATCGCGGGTGACTGGTGGATGCCCAAGAGGCAGAAGCACTAGCCGCTTCGTGCGTGCAGGATCTGGCGAAACGCCGCCTGCGCACCCGCGGCGGTTTGCACGGGCAATGGCGACGGATCTCGCCAGCGTAGAGCCGTGACTCACGCCGGTCGTACCGCGCGAGGCATGTCGGAGACGAAGACGCTGCCTTCGTCGCTCAACCTCCTCAACGCTGAAGAACACGTCGGCTATTCGGGAGGGAGCCTACAGGAGGCCGGGAGGGAAACGCTTTCCCTCCCGCACCGTGGCTCAGGCGGCGAGCGGCTGCGGCTCGGCCGCTGCTTCTTCGCGACGCTGGCTGAGATATGACGCCATCTCTTCGCCAAGCTCAGCCTGAGCGCGCTTGTACAGTACCGGCTCCGTCAGACCGAGGCGCTTGCGCGCTGCGCCCAGCGGCTCATCCATCAGTTTGATGTAATCCTCACCGGCAAGCCACTTCGCGGCCTTGCCACGCTGGTAGCCCTCTATGACGGCCCGGGCGAACAACGTGCCCTTGGTAATGCGCAGGCTCTTGAGCGCGGCGGCAGAGCCGATAAAGGCCCAGCCGGCGCCACCAACCTGCGCGTAGCTGAACGCCACCAGCGCTGCTTCACCCAGGCTTTCGTCAGCCTTGTAGCCGGTCAGAACATGCCAGATGTCGTGAATGTCGCGCGTGCGCCGGCCGAACCATGCATAAGGATGATCGATCTCGACATTGTCGTTGCCTTCACGGCTGACCGCGACGAGACCGTCGGCGGAATAGCCGGTGCTATCGAGGAAGTCGCGGTAAGCGGCGCCAACGGTACCGGGCGCAAAGCTGTCCACCCAGGTGCGATCGGAGAAGCGCTCGGCCAGTTCGGCCTGCTCGCGAGCGATGCGGCCACCTTCCTCGGTTCCAAGCAGTTTTGCATAGCCCCACTCGGTGCTGCCGACGTTCAGCGCGCGCATGATGCGAAACACCTGAACCGTGTCGTCACCGTTGTTCAGCAGCTTCTTGATGGCGTCGAACGCCGTATTCCAGTCGCGACGACCGGTACTGCCGGGAAAGGGGGGAAGCTTAGCGGCCATGTTAGTCGACTCCCTACTGACACGGTTGTAAATAAACTGTGTGACGGACATCGTCAACCGTTAGGATTCAGGGTATGGCGCTTGCCGTCCGGGGGCGTGCGCCCGGAACCTTCCATTAACGAGGATGCTGTACAGGGCGCGCGAGGGGCGGGGGGAACTGATGCCGCGAATCTGCATATGAGTGGACGACACGACCTGGGGCGCGCTTTGCCCGCCTGGTCAATGACGCGCTGGCTGGTCGATCCGGGTGGCGACATTCCCGACAGCACGCGCAGGACTCTGCTGCGCAGCCTGTACAGCACGCTCCCGATCTTCGCGGGGGGCGTGCTGAACACCATTGCCGTATCCGCTGTCGTGGCAGCGCGCATGCAGACGCCTGCGGCCTATCTGTGGGTCGCCATGGAAGTGATATTGGCGGCGCTGCGGCTGCCAGCGCTGTACTTCGGGCGCAAGGCAGTGATGGAGGGCCGGCGCGGGCCGACCGACTTCTACATTACCCTTGCCGTGATGTGGGCCGCCAGCGTCGGCTACGGCACCTTCATGTGCGTCATAAGCGGCGACTGGGTTGCGGCGGCGCTCGCCTGTTTGTCGGCTGCCGCGATGGTGGGCGGCATCTGCTTTCGAAACTTCGGGGCGCCGCGCCTGGTGGCGGTGATGATCGCGCTGAGCCTTGGCCCGTGCGCCGTCGCGGCGGTTCTGTCCGGGCAGCCGATCCTGCTGCTCGTGATGTTCCAGATCCCCTTCTACCTGGTGAGCATGAGTTCGGCAGCGTTTCAGCTGAACCGGCTGCTTGTCCGCACCATGCGGGCGGAGATGATCAATGATCATCACGCGCGCCACGATCCGCTTACCGGCCTTCTCAACCGCAATGGTTTGTCGCGCTGGGCCGAGGAGAGCGCGGCGCGGCCCGAGGCGGGGCTGGCGGTGCTGTACCTTGATCTCGATTGGTTCAAGACCATCAACGACACGCTCGGCCACAAGGCAGGCGACGCGGTTCTGGTGGCGGTCGGCAAACGCCTGCAGGAGATCGGCGGCAACAATGTGCGCGTGGCCCGGATCGGCGGCGATGAATTCGTGCTCGTTGCGGAGGATATCGACCGCGACGGCGCGGAGCAGCTGAAGGAGCGGATCAGCCAGGCAATAGCGGGCCACGCTTATCTGGTCGCCGGGCAGAATGTGCATGTCGGTGCAAGCATTGGCGTTGCGCTTTCCGACGATCATGACGGCACGCTTTCGGAACTGCTGGAGGTCGCCGATATGGCGCTTCACCGCGCCAAGATGCGCAACCGGGCCGCATCGCCAACGCTCGGACGCGGAGACGAAGGCGGGGCGTCGGGCCGTGCCCGGCTGAAGGTGGCGCACGCGCGACCGAACTGATCCGCAAAATTCGCGGCGCGGCGAGGGGCGGCCGCGCCGCGGACCTTGCGCCCGCGCCGTTGATGGCCAGTACCAACACGCTGCGCGGCCGGCGTCGTTTGACCCGCTTGCGCTGCAGCCCGGCGACATAGCAGGCACGCCCCTCCGCAGGATTGCAGGAGGCGATCGTGCCAGTCTCTCCGTACAAGTCCCAAGCGGGACTTTGCGTACAGCGGCCGTTACGATCCCGCTCTAGCCGCCAACTCGCCAAGCAGAACACAAGGAGTTGGCCATGAAATTCGTTATCGGCGCTAGCCTTCTTGCACTCGCGATCGCTTCACCCGCCCAGGCGCAGGTGGAAGCGGGCGACGTGCTGGTCCGGGCTCGTGCCATTGTCGTCTCGCCCACCGAAAAGGCCGGGCCGGTCAAACCGGGGTTCCCCACCGGTTCGGTCAGCGTTTCCGACAGCGTCGCCCCGGAGATCGACTTCACCTACATGTGGACGGACCATATCGGCACCGAGCTGATCCTGGGGACGACCAAGCACGACATCGGCGGGCGCGGCGCGCTGTCGCCACTAGGTAACTTGGCGAGCACCTGGGTGCTGCCGCCGACCCTGACGCTGCAATATCACTTTGCGCCAAAGGCCAAGGTTCGGCCGTATGTGGGCGCCGGCGTGAACTACACGATCTTCTACTCCGCCGACGCCAGCCGCTCGCTGGAGAGCGCGATTGGCAAGACGAATGTGAAGCTGAAGGACAGTTTCGGATATGCGCTGCAGGCAGGCGTGGACGTCGATTTGACCAAGCGCGTGTTTCTGAACCTGGACGTCAAATACATCGACATCGACACGGCAGCGCGGCTGACCACTGGCGGCGCGGTCAATCGCGTGAGCGTCAGCGTGGATCCCATCGTTCCCTCGATCGGACTGGGCATGCGGTTCTGAACGGAATGGGGGGGCAGGCGTCGCCCCCTTCCACGTTCGTTTGGGAAGTTGAACGGCAAGTAGCCGATGGCGGGAACTCCGCCATCGGCTACAATGTATTTGGGAAGGAGACCCGGCTGATCGGGTCGTGCGGCGCTAGACCGCTTTGCTGGTCCGACGTGCCTGGGCCCGCAAACGCCGGTCGAAGGCGGCTGCGGCCAGCCGCGCATAGGGGCGGCCGATCGATGTGATGCGGATGCGCCATTCGCTGCGTTCCAGAACGCCGGCTCCTGCAAGACCGTCGATGATCGGGAGCGCGCCTGACAATTGTGCGGTGCTGGCGCCGCGGCGCATTGCGACCTCCTCCAAATCCACCGCGCCGTGGCACAGGATCCGCTCGATGATCTCGGCGCGCAAGCGGTCGTCCGCGGAGCGTCGGCAGCCCCGAACGCCCGAGAGCGTATCGTTCAACGCGCGCATCCGCCATCCGCCGACATGCTTCTCGTTCTGGACCAGCAAGCCCGGAAATTGGCTGATCGATGATGCGCCGAGGCCGATCACCACATCCGCCTGATCATCGGTGAACCCCTGGAAGTTGCGACGCAGGCGACCGGTACGTGCGGCGATGGCGAGCGAGTCCTGCGGCCGGGCGAAGTGATCGAAGCCGACGGCGGCAAAGCCTGCCTCCAACAGCAGATCGTGTGCGAGCGCCGATTGCCAGAAGCGCGCCTTGGCATCGGGCAGGGTGGAGGCGTCGATCATCCGCTGACGCGGCAACATGGACGGCAAATGAGCATAACCGAACATCGCCACGCGATCCGGCTCGAGCTGCCGAGCCTTGGCGATCGTCTCGACGATGTCGCCCAGTTCCTGCGTCGGCAGCCCGTACATAAGGTCCAGGTTGATGCGCTCAATACCGTGACGGCGCAGCGCCGAAACGCCCTCCGCGACCTGGCGGAACGGCTGTATCCGATTGATCCGAGCCTGGATGCCGAGATTGAACGTCTGCGCGCCCAGGCTGACGCGGGTGATCCCCGCTTCGGCTAGGGCCGCGGCGTGATCGTCCGAGAGCAACCGCGGATCGAGCTCCGCCGCCCATTCGGCATCCTCGTCCACAAGGAAGCAGGACCGGATCGTCTCTGCCACCGATGCGAGCTGCGCAGGGGACAAGGCATTGGGGCTGCCCCCGCCAAAATGCACGCGGCTGATGCGGCCCTGGTACAAGGCGCCGACGGTGCGCATTTCCCGCGCCAGTGCCGCGACATAGGCAGCAAGCCGCTCGGGACGGCCGGTCGCGCCGGTGTTGCAGCCACAATACCAGCAGATCTCCTGGCAATAAGGCACGTGAACGTAGAGCGAGGCACTGGTTCCCGCCTCCAGTCCGCGTAGGGCGGCCGCCTGGTCCGCTGCGCCGACCGCGGGAGAGAATTCCAGCGCGGTCGGGTAGCTGGTGTATCGCGGCGCAGGACGCGCTGCGAGTTCAGGGAGGTAGAGATGCTCGCTCACGGGCGCCCGTGCGCCTCCGGTGCCTTTTCGACCTCATCGGCGAGATCGAATTCGTGCCACATGCCGTTCAAGACGCCGAACGCCACCGCCAGCCCAAGGCCGAGAACCCAAGTGAAATACCACATGACGGCAATTCCTTAGTAAAAGTCAGGATGAGTGGTCGCCTGGGCAGTGGTGACCCGGCCCCAGAGCACGCGGTACACCCAGGCGGTGTAAGCGAGCACGATCGGCAGGAAGACGATCGTCACGAACAGCATGATCTGCAGCGTGCGGTGGCTGGAGGACGCGTTCCACAGCGTGAGGCTGGAATGCGGATCGATGCTGGACGGCAGGATGAACGGGAACATCGACAAGCCAACGGTGGCGATGATGCCGGCCGCAGCCAGCGAAGAGCCGGCAAAGGCCGCCCATTCCTTGCGGGTCGCGATGCCGACCAACGCCAGCACCGGGCCGGCAAAGCCGAGCAGCGGGGCGATCATCATCCAGTGGTGACGATCATAATTGTCGAGCCAGGCGCCGGGCGCTGCCTCCGTGACCGTACGCAGCGGGTTGGAAGCGCCGAGCGGGTCAGCGGCGCCGACGATTCGGAAGCCATAATCGCCCCAGGCCATGAAGGCTCCGCCGATTGCGAAGAGCAGGATCGACGCGACCGCGGCCATGGCGCCGAAGCGCCGGGCGCGATCACGGACCTGGCCATGTTCAGCTTTGATCGCGAGCCATGCGCTGCCGTGCAGGACGAGCATGGCGACCGACAGCAGACCGGCAACCAGCGTGAATGGCGTGAACAGGTCGAGCAGGCCGCCCTCGAAGAAGGAGCGAAGGTCGCTGTCGAGGCGGAAGGGCGCGCCCGACAGGACGTTGCCGACCGCCACGCCGAAGACCAGCGCGGGCACGATGCCGCCGACAAAGAGCGCCCAGTCCCAACGGGTTCGCCAGGCGGGGTCCGGCCGCTTGGAACGATATTTGAACCCGACCGGACGCAGGATCAGCGCCGCCAGCACGAGGAACATGGCTAGATAGAAGCCCGAGAAGCTGACGGCATAGACGAAGGGCCAGGCGGCAAAGATGGCGCCGCCGCCGAGGATGAACCACACCTGGTTGCCTTCCCAGGTTGGCCCGACCGAGTTGATCACCATGCGGCGTTCGGCATCGGTCCTGGCGACGAACGGCAGCAGCGCGGCCGTGCCCAGGTCAAAGCCGTCGGTAAGTGCGAAGCCGATCAGGAGTACGCCCAGCAGCGCCCACCAGATCACGCGCATCACTTCATAATCGAAGAATTCCATGTTCGTGCCTCCTTCAGGCGGCCAGCGGCAGGGCGGCGATGCGCCCGGGCTCGGGGGTGGGCTCCTGATGTTCGACGGGGCCGTGCTTGATGGCGGCCAGGATCAGGCGGATCTCGATCACGGCGAGTGTGCCGTAGAGCGCGGTGAAGCCGATGATCGTGGTCCAAAGGGCAGAGCGGCTGAGCGACGATGCCGCCAGGAAGGTCGGCAGTACGCCCTCGATCGCCCAGGGCTGACGCCCCATTTCCGCGACCACCCAGCCGAGTTCAATGGCGACCCACGGCAGCGGGATGGCTGCGACGCAGAGGCGCAGGAACCACTTGGTCGTCAGATGCTTGCGGCGGCTGGCGACCACGAAGGCAGTGGCGAACAGCGCGATCATGAGAAAGCCGATCATGGCCATCAGGCGGAAGCTCCAGAACATCAGCGGGACGCTGGGCACCGTGTCCCAGGCGGCTGCCTCGATCTGTTGCGGGGTAGCGGCGCGCGGATCGGCCAGGTGGCGCTTCAGCAGCAGCGCGTAGCCAAGGTCGCGCTTGTGCGCTTCGAACTGGGTACGAGCAGCGACGTTGGATGGATCGGCCTTCAGCGTTTCCACGGCATCATAAGCCTTGATGCCCAAAGCGATCCGCTCCTGCGCCTTCAGCACCAGCTCCGACATGCCAGTGACTTCCTTGTCGAGGCTGCGGGTGGCGATGAGACCCAATACCCATGGCACCTCGACCGAATAGCGAGTGGTGCGGGCGGCAGTGTCAGGCATGCCGAGCAGCGTCAGGCCAGCAGGGCTTTCCTGCGTGTGCCAGGCCGCCTCGATCGCCGCCAGCTTCATCTTCTGGTTGTCGGTGAGCGCGTAGCCGCTCTCGTCACCCAGCACGACGACGGACAGCGAGGAAGCGAGGCCGAAAGCCGCGGCGACCACCATCGAGCGACGGGCGAATTCGATCCAGCGGCCCTTCAGCAGATAAAAAGCGGAGACGCCAAGCACCACGACAGAGGCGGCAACATAGCCGGCGCTGACGGTGTGGACGAACTTCGCCTGAGCCACAGGGTTGAACAGCACGGCGCCGAAGTCCGACACTTCCATGCGCATGGTTTCGGGGTTGAACGTCGCGCCGACGGGATTTTGCATCCAACCGTTGGCGATAAGGATCCACAGCGCAGACAGGTTGGTTCCCAGCGCGACCAGGAAGGTGACGAAGAGGTGCCCGAGCTTCGACAGGCGGTCCCAGCCGAAGAACATCAGGCCGACAAACGTCGCTTCGAGGAAGAAGGCCATGAGCCCTTCGATCGCCAGCGGCGCGCCGAAAATGTCGCCGGCATAATGCGAGAAATAGGACCAGTTGGTGCCGAACTGGAACTCCATGGTCAGCCCGGTGGCGACCCCCAGCACGAAATTGATCCCAAAGATCTTGCCCCAGAATCGCGTCACCTGGCGCCAGATCTCGCGCCCGGTCATCACATAGACGGACTCCATGATGACCAGCATGAAGCTGAGCCCCAGCGTGAGGGGCACGAACAGGAAATGGTACAATGCGGTCAGTGCGAACTGCAGCCGCGATAAGTCTACGACGCCGGCGTCCATGCCCGGTTTCTCCCTGATGCCGGTCACGCCGGCTCGTTCTGGCGGCGCTCGTTAGGAGCGCGCGAACCGCGGCGGCATTGTGGACATCCCGTATTCGGTTGCGGTGCAGCAATCGGTAGCGGCGCCCGGCATGGCTGTTCTTGCAATAGATCGAAGCGCCGCTGCTGAGCGTCGCGCCTATCTGAAAGAGGTAGTGGGCGACGGCGGGCGCGTGCGGCTGTCCACCAGCCTGCTTCTGCTGGATAGCGTCGCCGCAATCGGGTTTGCCGCGGGGCTCGCGGGGGCAGCTAGTGCTCTGGTCGCAGGGTCGGCGATCTGGGGCTGGGTGACGCTGACGGGCCTGTCCGGCCTGGCGCGCGGCCTCTGCGTGTGGGGCAGCGCACGGGTCGGTGCGCGGGGTGCCAGAGCGGCGAAGAGCCAGCTGCGTGAACGGATCGTAACGGCTGCGCTCCATCGCGCGCCGGGTGCCATGCGCACCAGCGGCGAATTGCTGCAGGCGGCTGTCGACGAAGTGGAAGCCATCGACGGCCATGTCGCGCGGTTCCTACCCGCGCGGCAGGCGGCCGGGCTTTCGCCGATGATCGTGATGGCTGCCATTGCCGTCGCGAGCCCTGTGTCAGCTGCGATCCTGTTCGCAACGCTTGTTCCGTTCATCCTTGCACTGATCTTGGCTGGCGGCGCCGCAGCTGATCAGTCGCGGCGGCAGTTCGCGGCGCTCGCCCGCCTTTCCGGATTGTTTGCCGATCGGCTACGGGCGCTGCCGGTTGTGCTCGCATTCGAGGCGTCCGAGCGGGAGGCGGAGCGGCTCGGCATCGCTGCGCAGGACGTCGCCAGTCGCACGATGCGGGTGCTTCGGGTCGCGTTTCTGTCGTCTGGAGCGCTCGAGTTTTTCTCCGCCCTCTCCGTCGCATTAGTGGCGGTTTACTGCGGCTTCAATCTGCTCGGCCTGCTACCCTTTCCGGTGCCCGAGACACTCGACCTCGCCAGCGCCTTTTTCGTACTGGCCCTTGCGCCCGAGTTCTATGCGCCGCTCCGCCGGCTAGCTGCTGCTTACCATGACAAGCAGGCGGCCGAGACAGCGGTCGACCGGCTTTCGGCGGTTGAGCGCGAAGCCACTTCCGCCTCTGCCCTGCCCGTCGCCGGCGAAGCACCGGGGCTGAGCTTCGAGAGTGTTTCGATCCGTTACGATGACACCGACGCTGCGGCGGTTGCGAACGTGACGTTCGCCGTTCGGCCGGGCGAGATCGTCGCATTGTGGGGACCGTCGGGCAGCGGCAAGACAAGCCTGTTGCGGGTGCTGCTGGGCCTTGCGCCGCTGGCCGCAGGGGCGGTGCGTGTCAACGGCGAGTTGCTGCCCCCGTGCGGAAGCATCGCCGCCGGCGCATCCTGGCTGGGGCAGGGGACGTTGCTGCTGCCGAAGACGATAGCGCAGAACATCGGCCTTGCCGACCCGCACGCCAGCCGCGCCCGGATCGAGGAAGCGGCGCGGCAAGCCGGACTGATCCCTATGATTAAGGGGCGGCCCGATGGGTTGGACACGCTGCTCGATGCACGCGGCAGTGGCCTGTCGGGTGGCGAGCGGCGGCGCATCGGCCTTGCCCGGGCAATCCTTAAGCCTGCGCCGCTGCTGTTGCTGGATGAGCCCACCGCGCACCTCGATGCGGCTGCTGAGCACGCAATGATCGAGACGATCGCCAGCGTCGCGAAGGGGCGAACCATATTGATGGCTACCCACAGCGAAGCGCTGGCGGCCATTGCAGATCGGATCATCCCTTTGGAGCGACTGGCATGACTGAGCTTGCTGCCCTGATCGCCGGCGAATCTGCGCGCGAGCGTCGTTCCCTCGTGCGTGCGGCGATACTCGCATCGCTGGTCGCCGCGGCTTCGGTCGCCCTGCTGGGCCTCTCCGGCTGGTTCATCACCGCAGCGGCGCTGGCGGGCGCCGCTGGAACCGCAGCCGCGATGGCGTTCAACTACATGTTGCCCAGCGCCACGATCCGCTTGCTGGCGATCATGCGGACCGGCGCACGTTACGGCGAGGCACTGGCGAGCCACGCGGCGGCACTTGGCGCTGTGGCCGGCGTTCGGCCGGCGATTTACCGCGGGATCGCTGCACTGCCGATCCGGCAGGCGTTGGCGGTGACCGGTGGCGAAGCAACTGCGCGCGCGGTGAACGATCTCACCGCGATAGAACATGACCTCGTGCGCCGCAGTGCCGGGCCAGCCGCAGTATCCGCCTTGCTGTCGGGCGCCGCATTGGCAGCGATCGGCGGCATCATGCCCGGTGTGCTGATCGTCGCGATTGCGGCGGGCGTGCTGCTGATCATGCGCCGGCTGGTCCGACCGCTGGTTGAGCACGCCGCAGCAGCGCAGGCGCACAATGGCGATTTGAAAGACCGCATGGGTCATCTGCTGGAATCCGCGCCGGAACTGCGCTGCTTCGGGCTCGAGCAGCAGGCCGGCGAGGAGATCCGCCGGGTGGCAGATGCGCTGAGCGAAGCGCAGCTTGCCTGCGCTGACGTCCATGCGCGCGTGTCGCTGCTACACGTCGTGGCAATCGGCAGTAGCGCTGCAGTCGTGTTCGTTCTGACCGCAGGTGCGGGGGCGCCGATCGCGGCAATGGCGGCGCTGGCCGCAGCGATGACGATCGATGGGCTGGCACCACTGATCCGGAGGATCGCTGCCCGCCCCGAAGTGAGATCCGCCGAGACTCGGCTGAACGATCTGCTCGGAAATGAGGAGGGTGCAGGATCGATGCGGCTTGCCTCTCCCGCGCTGGCATTCGAGACCGGTGTTCCCCTGTCCTCAGTTGGCAGGATGGCGATTACTGGAGCGTCCGGCTCCGGCAAGACGACCTTGATCGAGACGCTGGTGGGGCTGCGGCCGGCAAAGGCTGGAACCGCATGGATCGACGGGGTGGACATCGCATATGTCGCGCCAGAGACGCTGCGCAGCGCGTTCGCCTGGCTTCCGCAGGATGCGGCGCTGATTTCGGGCACTGTTCGCGACAACCTGCTGATCGCCGACTCGCGCGCCAGCGAAGACGCGCTGTGGGCTGTGCTGGCGGATGCGGCCATCGAGGCACGGGTCCGCGCGCTGCCCCGTGGCCTGGACACCTGGATCGGCGAGAATGGCGAGCGTCTGTCCGGGGGGGAGCGTCGGCGAATCGCGCTGGCGCGTGCGTATCTGCGTCCCGCGCCCTGGCTGTTGCTGGACGAGCCGACCGAGAGCCTTGATGCCGCTACAGAGGCAGAAGTGATCGACCGGCTGGAGCGCCGGCTGCAGCGGACGGGGCAGGGCTTGTTGCTGGCCAGCCATCGTCCGCTGCCGCACCGGCTATGCGCCCAGAGCCGGTCGGTGGAGCCCGCCTGATTACGGCGCTTCAGCAGGCCGGAGACGTAAGGCCATGTTTATCCGTAGAAGTCCCAATGGGACTGCAGGTCACTTGCGGCGAAAACGCTTGAACCGTGCAGGAGAGGACGACTGACATGATAAAGGGGCGATCCGGCGCGCATGATGCACTCGGGCATGTTTTCGCCGGTAGTTTGGCATGTCGATGACCGCTTCCGGTGACGCTGCGCAAGATCTTCGGCGGGTCGTCTTGCTAGTCGAGGACGAAGATGCGGTGCGCCGCTCGCTGCAGCTGTTTCTGACCGGCCGTGGGTATCATGTGCGGGCCTATTCGGCGGCAGCGACCCTGCTCGCCGACAAATCGCTGGATGGTGCGGGCTTGCTTGTCGCGGATTATCGGCTTCCGGACAGCAGCGGGATACGCTTGCTGACGACCATGCGCCAGCGCGGCTGGCGCGGCCGCGCGATCCTGATGACCGGCCACGGCTGCGAAGAGCTGGAAGGCCTGGCGCGCGAGGCTGGGTTCGAGACCTTGATGGGCAAGCCGCTGCGACACCAGCAACTGCTGAGCGCGCTGGAGGGCGGCGAACGCTGACACCAGGCGCGGAGGTGCTATTAGCATGATGAATGCGCCGGGCGGCTCCGGTGTTGATATGGCGTGTGGAGCTTAAGTGGCGGCATTCTGGTCCGGAAAGATGCAGCGCGATGTTGCAAGGTTCGGTGTTGCCGTGCTTGCCGTGGCAGCCGCGCTGGCGCTTCGGCTGGCGCTGGACCTGTGGCTGGCAGGTACGGCGCATTACCTGCTCTTCACCGCGGCGGTGGTCGTCGTCGGAGTCTTTGGCGGTGTGGGGCCGGCGGTTTTCGCCACGTTGTTGGCGACGCTGGCTGCGCAACTGCTGGGCGGGCCCGGCGGTGCCGCCCCGCTGGTCGAGCTGCTGGCATTCTGGGGCACGTCGGCGGTCCTGATCTGGGTCGCCAGTCACATCAGCAAGCTGCGCCGGGCGTCGGCCGATAGTGAACAGCGAGCGACGCTTCGCGCTGAAGAGGCCAAGGAGCTGGCCGACGAGCTGAATTTGCTGATCGACGGTGCCACCGGCTACGCGATCTACATGCTCGATCCCGATGGCCGGGTAACGCTGTGGAACCGCAGCGCGGAGCGGCTGAAGGGCTGGTCCGCCCAGGAGATCGTCGGCGAGTCCGCCGAGCTATTCTATCCGGCGGCGGCGCGCGCCGCCGGCAAGCCAAAGCAGGATTTGGAAACGGCACGCCAGCACGGCAAGCTGGAAGAAGAGGATTGGCGGATCCGCAAGGATGGATCCGAATTCCTCGCCCATATCGCGCTGACCGCCCTTCACGATGCTTCAGGCAAGCTTCGCGGGTTCGGGAAGGTGATCCGGGACGTGACGGAGCAGCGCGCCCGTGAACGCCAGCTTCTGGCCAGCGCCAATCAGTTTCGCTCCATCCTCGCCACCGTACCTGACGCGATGATCGTGATCGACGACGTTGGAGAGATCCTGTCGTTCAGCGCGGCGGCGGAGCGGCTTTTCGGTGTCAGCGAAGCGGAGATGCGTGGTCGAAATGTCAGCATGCTGATGCCGTCGCCCGACCGCGAAAATCATGATCGCTACATCGCCCGCTATCTTGCCACGGGCGAACGTCGGATCATCGGACGCGGGCGAACGGTGGTGGGGCAGCGGCGGGACGGCACCACGTTTCCGATGGAATTGTCCGTGGGTGAGGCGATCACGGAAGGAGAGCGGATCTTCACCGGCTTCATCCGTGACCTTTCCGAAAAGCAGGCGGCCGACGAGCGGATCGAGGCGCTTCGTGCCGATCTGATCCATGTTTCGCGGGTCAGCGCGATGGGCACCATGGCTTCCACCCTGGCGCACGAGCTGAACCAGCCGATTACAGCCGTTGCCAACTACGTTCGCGGAGTGAGGGACCTGCTGGAGCAGCCCGATCCGGAAGATTTCCCGATGATCATCGAGGCGCTGGATGATGCGAAGAACGAAGCGCTTCGCGCCGGCCATATCGTGCGCAGGCTGCGTGAGTTCGTGGCGCGCGGCGAG
Source organism: Sphingomonas sp. IC-11 (assembly GCF_021043365.1). Taxonomy (GTDB): domain Bacteria; phylum Pseudomonadota; class Alphaproteobacteria; order Sphingomonadales; family Sphingomonadaceae; genus Sphingomonas. The sequence goes on from NZ_JAJNDU010000001.1 coordinate 800,955, forward strand.
GTGGAACGAAGCGTCGAGGATCTGCCCGCGCTGATCGAGGAAGCGTCGAAGCTCGCGCTGATCGGTGCCGGCGAGAAGGGCGTCGCCGTGTCGTTCGATATCGATCCGCAAGCGTCGCCCGTGCTGGTGGACAAGGTGCAGTGTCAGCAGGTGCTGATCAACCTCATGCGCAATGCGGTGGAGGCGATGGAATGCGCCCCTGTCCGGAAATTGCAGGTGGCGACTTCCCAGGCACCGAAAGCTATGGTGCAGGTGACAATTGCGGACACCGGGTCGGGCGTGCCCGAGCATGTGGCGGCCAACCTGTTCAGCGCCTTTAACAGCTCCAAGGCTGACGGCATGGGGCTGGGCCTTTCGATTTGCCGCACCATCGTGGAGGGGCTCGAAGGACGGATCTGGATGGAGCCGCGCGAGGGTGGGGGAACCCTGTTCCACTTCACCCTTCCGCTGGCCCGGGCGGAGGAGGACGAATGAGCGACGCACGACTGATCCACATCATCGACGATGAAGACGCGGTGCGGCGCTCCGCGAGCTTCATCCTGAAGACGTCGGGTTACGCCGTGAAAGCCTGGCGATCGGGTGTCGAATTCCTCAAGGAAGTGCGGCACGTTGATCCCGGCTGCATCCTGCTGGATGTTCGGATGCCGGAGATGGACGGGCTGGAGGTTCAACGCACGCTGCAGGAGCGCGGCGTGACGATGCCGGTGATCATCCTGACTGGCCATGGCGATGTGGGGACTGCCGTGCGGGCGATGAAGCAAGGAGCGGTCGATTTCATCGAGAAGCCGTTCGAGAAGGAGGTCTTGATCCGAGCAATCACGGCCGCCTTCGAGAGGCTGGATGCGATCCACCACGCCGATAGTCGGGCGGAAGAAGCCGCCGTCATCATTGCGGCGCTGACCGCGCGCGAGCGCGAGGTTCTGGATGGCTTGGCCCAAGGCCTGCCCAACCGGACCATTGCGTACGACATGGGGATCTCGGCTCGCACTGTTGAGGTGCATCGCGCGAACGTCATGGCCAAGCTGGGCGCACGAAGCCTCTCCGAAGCATTGCGCATCGCCTTTGCGGCGGGACTGGGCACGGAAAAGGCCTGAGGTCTTCCTGTTCGAACACGAGCCGGTCTTGAAAGGCTGGCGACGTACCGAACGCTGTTTCGGAGTGGCTGGATCTCAAGCGATCAGAGCGACGCGGATGACGGCGCTTGCCGCCTTTCTTGGTCTCGGCTCTGCCGAGTCGCGCTGTCAGGCCGAGCAATAACGCGATCGTTCTGCTGCTATAAAAGTTGTCGCAGTCATCCCGTCGAGCGCGGATCGGCTAACTCGCTGAAACACCAAAGATGATCGGCGGATCATCGGCAGCACTCCCGACCGGTGCTTCTCCCGTTTCTACGTACCTTTGCTAATGGGGAGCGAAGCACGCATTCCGTACCCAAAAAGCCAGTTACAACGACGGAGGTTGCCATGAGGAACGTGCTTCTGCTGATCCACCACGACCGGGGTCAGGAAAGCCGCTACCAAGCCGCGCTGGATGTCACGCGCGCGATTGGTGGGCACCTGACCTGTGTCGATCTGACGATGATCCCGGAGTTCGTCGGTGACTATGTTGGCGCGACCGGTGCGATCCTTGCCGACGAACAGGCGGATGAAGCGGCCAACAAGACCCGCATGCTGGCACGTCTGCAACGCGAGGACGTCTCCTTTGACTGGATCGACCGTACCGGCTTCACCGCCCAGACGATCCGCGACCATGGCGGCCTCTCCGATCTCGTGGTGTTGAGCTGCAGCGGGGGCGGGCAAATGTCAGAGCAGATGAGCGTCGCAATCGGCGACACGTTGCTGCAGGTGGGCAAGCCAGTCCTTGCGGTGCCGATGAATGCACCGCGCTTCAATTTGTGCGGCCGGGCATTGGTGGCGTGGGACGGTTCCGACGACGCGGAGGCAGCCTTGCAAGCTGCCGCGCCGCTGCTGAGCAAGGCGGAGACGGTCACCATCTACCATAACGAAGATGGATCACTGCGCATCCCCCCCGATGACGCGGCCCGCTACCTCGCCCGCCATGGAATTGAACCTATCATCAACAGCGAGCCAGCGGGATCGCGTCGCCCCGCCGAGGCAATCCTGGCAGAGTGCCGAAGCGGAGGGCATGACTGGATCGTGATGGGAGCATATGGACGCGGGCGCGTGATCGAGGAGATATTCGGCGGCGCGACCCGATCGATGCTGAAGGAATCGCCGGTGCCGCTGTTCCTCATGCACAAGCGGTAGGCGTGCAACGAAACCATAATTCCTGCGCGTCCTCGCGGCGCGCGGGAGTTGGAAAACATTGGTGCCGTCAAGCGGCCTGATCACACCCCTCGATGCTAGGGGGAACCGGGGCCGCAACCCTGATCGGCGGGTGAGCGCCGACCAAGCGTCAAATCACGCCTCCTGCTTGCGGGATACACAAAGGCCGATGGCGGCGATCCGGTCGACCTCTGCATATGGCTCCTTCTCCAGTTCATCGCCGAAGATGTCTGGATCGAGCACGCGATAGTCATAGTCGAAGCCGTCGGTCGGCATCGCTTCACGCAGCGCCTCGCGAACCACGTCGCGACCGCCAACGATCGAGACACCGGTGTGCATGATGAAGCGCCCACCAGGTGCCAGCTTGGTGATCGCGGCAAGCGTCCAATCCAGAGAGAGCTTGCCGCCGTACAGGTCTCCCCCATCGCGGTAGGCGCGACGATCTGGATCGATCATGAAGGGCGGGTGAGTGACGATAAGGTCGAACGGGCCGTCAACATCTTGCGGTGTCTGTGCCAGGGCGGTTTGATGATCGATCCCGGCGAAGGTCGCGTTTACTGAGGCGAGCGAGAGTGCCTTAGGGTTGATGTCAGCCAAGGTCAGGCGTGCATTGCCATGCAGCGAAGCGGCGACAATCCCGCCGACACCTGCGCCGGCGCCATAGTCTAGGATCCGGGCGGTGGAGGGCAGGCCCGACAGATTGCGCGAGATGTAATCGGCGAACCGGTAGCTGTCCGGCCCGAGGAATATGGAGTCCTGCTCCTGCGTCGGGAATCGCGAGTGCACGAACAACTGGCCGAAGACATTCGACACCCGGATTGCGGCTTTCACCAGGCCATCGGGGCGTCGCTCGAGGAGGGCTGCCCGCTCCAGATCGTGAACGATGTTCGACGGAAGCCGGTCCGCATTACAGGGGAGCGACCAGCCGAGCAGATCCGCCGTGGTGGCGCCAACCTGGCGATCGGGACGCTGCAGTACGCGGCTGTGCGATGCAGGAGTTGGCGCGATGAAATCATAATTCTCGTCGCGCAGCCGAGCGAGCAGGTGGAGAAGGGCGGCCCGAGGTTCCTGACCGGCTACAAGTGGAACGGAATCACGGCCTTCGGCAAGCTGGCTGATCTGCGTTAAGTTCATGATTTTACCCGGCCAATTACGTCCTGACGTCATTGAACCGGGGGATGCCGCCTTTGTTCCGGTTAGAGCGATCGAGGTGCGGGATACCGCGCGGTTCCTTCGTTAGCCGCTCGCACTGAGTGGTCAGGCCGCGGTTGCACGCAGTAGAGATGGTGCTGCGCTGATTGTCATGTAGCGGGCGAGATGGTCATCGCTGGTCCCGAACAGCCCTTCGATAACCGTAGCACGCTTGAAATAATGTCCGACCGTCAGTTCCTCCGTCATGCCCATGCCCCCGTGAAGCTGGACTCCATTCTGGCCAACGAAGCGGCAGGCCTCACCGACGAGAACCTTCGCGCCGGAGATCGCGAGCGCGCGCTCACGCGGCGGTGCGCTGAGCTTCATGGTGGCGAGATAGGTCGCGGACGTTGCAGCTTCGATCTTCATGAACATGTCGACCATACGATGCTGAAGCGCCTGGAAGTTCGCGATCGACTGCCCGAACTGCCGGCGCTGGCAGGTGTAGGCGATGGTGTCATCGAGGATCCGGCGCATGATGCCGAGTGCTTCAGCGGCGAGCGCGACGATGGTTGCGTCGGTCGCCGCTTCGATTGCTGTGGCCGCGCTGCCGGGCAGGGTGACAATCTGATCAGAAGGCACCACTACGCCCTCCAGCCGAATGTCCGCCGCGCGTCGCCCGTCGATCGTACGATACGGGTGAAGCGCGACGCCCGAACCATCCGGATCAACGGCGAACACGGCCGGGCCGTCTGGCGTATTGGCGCTGACCAGCAACGTGGTTGCCCATGGCGCACCCATAATCATGGACTTGGCGCCGCTGAGGCACCAGCCATCCGACACCGGTTCGGTCTGCATGTTGGCGGGAGATGTCCCCAGCCGCGCCCCTGGCTCGGTGTCGGCGAAGACGACGATCGCTTCGCCCGTCGTTATTCGATGCAGCAACCCGGTGGCAGCCGCTGTGCTGCTGGCACGGAGCAGGGTTGCGCTGGTGATCGCCGTTTCCAGGAACGGTTCGGCCACCAAGGCGGCGCCGAGTTCCTGCATCACGACCAGCAGGTCGAAGGGGTCCGGTGCTTCCGGGCCCGACAATCCAAGGATACCAAGCTGATCCACGAAGCCGTGCCAAATGGCTCGATTGCGACCGTCTTCCGTTGCAACGGCCGCTTGGCGGGCGGCGAAATCGTGATGATCGCGCAGATAGCCGGATAGAGATGCGCGCAACTGTTCCTGCTCGGGCGTAAAGCTGAAATCCAAGCGGCCTCTCCTTATGCCTTATCCGCTGCTTTGCGGCCGGTCAGATGACGTGATTTTCGCGAACCCAGAACAGCGGCGACTGCGACAGATCAATGAAGTTGCGCTCATCTTCCAGCAACCGGCGGCCAGCGTCTCGTGCTTCCTTGCTGTCGTTCACCGCGACCAGATCATCGATGCTGTCCCAGTGCAGCTCCGCAATACCATCATATGGTGGCACCGTCGCGCCGCGAGCCGCCACCGGCCCAGCGAGTTGCGGATGTTCGAAGCTGTGACTCTGCACATAACGGCGGATCCGCAGCAAGGGCGCCACTTCCGCCACCAGGGGTGCATGGCGTTCACGCCAATAGGTCTGAAATTCCTCCAGGCTTAGCTCCGGACGACGGCGAAGACAGAAGATCATTTTGATCATGAGTTCTCCGGTTCAAGCCTGCTCCAATGCCGTTCAGGCAAGCGATGCATTGGCACGATCTAGCGCGCGCCAGACAATCGTCTTCTGGATCTCCGTTGCGCCGCCGTAGATCGTCTGCGCCCGTTCGAAGAGGTAGGATGCGGTTCGTGGCACCGCAAAGCTGGCGACCTCGGGCGCCATGTCGCGCCAATCGGCGCGGGTTCGATCGGCCACGACTGCGCGGTCGCGGCCGGCGAGCTCGACCCATAATTCGGTAATCTCCTGCGCGAGTTCCGTGCAGGCGATCTTCAAAGCGGAAACGGCGGCAGGAGCCGCATCTCCGCAGAGTACCCGAAGCACTGACAGTTCGACTGCGTTCAACCTGATTTCCGCGAGCGCCAGGCGGCGCGCGAACAACGGTTCCTGTGCCATGTTTTCCGCGAAGCTGCCGGCAATGGTCGCCGCCACACGGCGAAGCTCGGCCAAATCGGCGCGCTTGCGTCCGATATGAGCATAGGACACTCGCTCGGCAGCAAGCAGCACGTTTGCGTAATGCCAGCCTTTGCCGGGCTCACCGATCATGTTCGCCGCTGGCACGCGCACGTTGTCAAACTCGACCCGGTTCAGTTCATGTGATCCGTCGATCGAGATGATCGGATGCACGGTGATGCCAGGCGTGCGCATGTCCGCGCAGATCATCGAAATGCCATCCTGTTTGCGCTCGCACTTTTCCGTGCGCACCAAACAGAAAATCCAGTCGGCCCAATGTGCGCCGGACGTCCAGATCTTGGTGCCGTTGAGCACGTAATCTTCCCCGTCGCGGACCGCGCTCATCCCCAGGGAGGCGAGGTCGGATCCAGATTCAGGCTCCGAATAACCCTGCGCCCACATGGCGCGTGAGTCCAGGATGTCGGGCAACCAGCGTGCTTGTTGTTCCGGCGTACCGAACGCGCAGATGATTGGGCCGATATAAATTACCGCCATCGGAATGATCGAAGGCGCACCAGCCAATTCCAGCTCTTGCTCGAACAGGTAGCGCTCGACCGGTGACCAGCCTGGTCCGCCGTGCTCCGCTGGCCAACCAACCCCCAACCACCCCTTTGCATTCAGCGCGCGTTGCGAGCGGACGTGATCTTCGCGCGATAGCTTTCGCCCTTCCCGAACAAGGGCAAGCACGTCTTGCGGATACTCGTTCTTGAAGAACTGTCGGATTTCGGCAGCAAACGCCTGTTCGGCAGGGGAGAGCGATAGATCCATTGCCGTAGCGTCATCCACATGGCGCGGAGCGTCAACAGCAACGTTCGCGGACATTCGCGCGTTGCGGTCCAAGGCGGCCGGAATGTAGCCGGCTCCGACAAGTGAGAGAGTAAGATGAGAAAGGTTGTAGTGGCCGCGGCGGCGATCGGTATACCCGTGTTGCTGGCGGCTTGTGTTTCAATACCACGCCCCGGGCCAGTAGGTAACAGATCTGTTCCCGAGCCAGCCAAGTCTGTGGATTTACAGCAGTATATCGGCCGCTGGTACGAGCAATTCCGTTACGAGGCATCATTCCAGAAGGGAATGGAGGCGGTCACCGCCGATTATTCCCGCAATAGCGACGGATCGATCCGGGTAGTCAATCGTGGCCGAAAGGGAAGCGTGACCGGCAAGGAAAAATCATCCACCGGCAAAGCAAAAATCGTCGATGAGGCCACCAACGCCAAGCTGAAGGTGTCCTTCTTTGGCCCGTTCTATGGTGATTATTGGGTGCTGGATCACGGCGATCGTTATGAATGGTCGATCGTAGGCGAACCGTCTGGCCGGTATCTCTGGGCGCTCACTCGTGAGCGAAACCCTGATCCGACGATGATCAAAATGCTTGAAACTCGCGCGCGCGAACTCGGCTACGATCTCTCGCTCGTCCGGCGGACGCAGCAGCCGTGATCGAAGCATGATCGGACCGGCGCGATTGTCCCGGTCCGATCATGGGTCAGGTCATTCCTCCGTTACTGCATCCCCGTTCTTCGACTTGCGCGCGCGGCGAGCCGCCCCCTGTTGGTCGGGGGACTTGGTGATCTTGGTACCTGGCTTACGCCCAAGACCGAGCTTCTTCGCAACGGCGCGGCGTGCGGCAGAATAGCCCGGCGCCACCATCGGATAGTCCGGCTTCAGGCCATAACGCTGGCGGTAATCTTCAGGGGTCAGGCCGTGCGCATTAAGGTGCCGGCGCAAGCTGCGGTACTTTTTCCCGTCGATAAGGGAGACGATGAAGTCCGGATCCGCGAGGGACTTGCGGATGCTGACCGCAGGCTTGTGTTCCGGAGCCTCTGGCACCTCAGCTTCCTCGGGAGCTGCGCTCTTTCCGAGGTTCCGCACCGCTTCATACATGGATGCGAGAACGCCGGGGACATCGTCAGGGTTAACGCGCGTGTTCGGATTGGCAAGCCAAGCGATGGTTAGCTCAGTTGCCAAGAGGGTGCTGTCGTCGTCAGGCTTATCAGTCATAGCTCTTTCTACCGGATGATGCGCAAGCCGGGAAGTACGGACTTACACGGTATTGGAGTTTAATAGACATTGATACTGGTGCGACGAATCTTGATGCTGGGGTGACACCTCTGTCACTTTTGAAGGATCGTGAATTCCGCGACCCAAACAAAAAACCCATACTCGTTATACTTTTTGATGGGGTGGGATGAATTGGCCTAGTCCGCGCAGCATTCGTCTTCACCAATAGCCATCTTGAAGGGTTGTCAGCAGGGTTGGCCGGGGCGCGGCAACCTCGGCAACTGATCTGTCCTTCAAAAGGCGCCGAGTGTTGTTCCCGGACACTTTGTCCGTTCGTTGCTAGGGTATTGTTTGAAAACAACATTGTTGACGCCGGTGCTGCGCTTACAGGGACAAGGGGCTGACGACAGATCCGCGGCTTTCTCGTGTCAGAAGCGGGTGCGGATTGCGCGTTGCGCACGCCGGCACTGGGCCAGTAAGTGCCCGCCCTCGATGACAAAGGAGGAGCGCCGGTGAGCAACGCCATTTTCGTACGAGAAGGAACGGCTTTTCTGGCGACGCCCTTTGCCGCGGGGCCGTGGCACCCTGAACTCCAGCACGGCGGCGCGCCATCAGCCTTGGTCGCATGGGCGGCCGAGCAGGTGGAAACGGCAGTTCCGATGCGGGTTGCTCGGGTGACAGTGGAACTTTTGCGTCCTGTGCCCGTGGATCGGCTGGAGGTCGCGACTGAGGTGATCCGAAACGGGCGAAAGATCCAGCTTGTTCAGGTCCAGTTGCTACATGAAGGCAAGGAAGTCACTCGTGCCAATGTGCTGCGGGTGCGGGTGGCTGACGAGCCGCTTCCTGCCGGATCACAGATGCCTCGCGCTACCAGTTCCCCTGATGACGTGGCGGAAGACGACCAGTTTCGCGATAGCCTGCCGGGCGCCGTGAACTTCGGCGCCAATTTCGACATGCGCCGCATAAGAGGCGGCTTCCGTCAGCTCGGCCCAGGGCAGGTCTGGTTTCGTCAGCATCGGCCACTGATCGACGGCGAACCGCTTTCTCCGGTGGCGCGGGCAATGGCAGTGGCCGACTTCTCGAACGGGATCGCTCCCACTCTCCCATTTGACGAGTGGACGTTCATCAATGCTGACCTGACCGTCAACTTCGCGCGCACACCTGTCGGCGAGTGGCTGTTTTCCGACGCAGAGACCTGGGCCGGTGAGGATGGCGCTGGGCTGGCGATGACCCAATTGTCGGACGAGCAGGGGCCGTTTGCGCGTGCGGTGCAATCGCTGGTGCTGGAGCGCCGCTGATCTGTCAGGCTGTCCCCGCATAGCGATGTCGACTGGTCTGGGCTGCTGGCGCTGAAGTTCAGGCCGGCGGGTCACGTTCGCTTTCCACGCGATCGCGATAAAGCGCGGCGCGGGCGAGAAGCATGAATGCCACTGGCGTGGTGGAGGTGATCAGCACCGCGATCAGGATCTCGTGGACGGAAACTCTCGACCGAAGAACCGAGAAGCAGACGATCGAGGCGGTGACGATCAGCATCATGCCCAGCGAACTGACCAGCGTGGGCGGGTGAATACGATCATAGAAGGTGCGCAGACGGATCAACCCGACAGACCCGACCAGCGCGAAGCCAGCGCCGAGCAGCGTCAGAAGACCCACGATAATGGCGGCCCATGCGGGCAGGTCCGGTGCCTGGTTCATTCGATCACCTCGCCGCGCATGAGGAACTTCGCCAGGGCCACCGTGCCGACAAAGCCAAGCAGCGCGATGACAAGCGCAGTTTCGAAGTAGATCGTGCGACCTGTCTGAATCCCGAAGGTCAGCAAGATCAACATCGAATTGGTGTAGAAGGTGTCGAGGCCGAGGACACGGTCCTGCGCACGCGGTCCGCTGATCATGCGGTACGCGGCGCACGCGATCGCCAGGCCGAGCATTACCTGCGCGGCGGTGATCGCCCAGGCCAGATAGGTCGTCGTCATTCGCCGAATATCTCGATCAGCCGCGCCTCGTAACGCTGTTTGATGACGCGAACCCAGCGTTCCTCGTCCACAAGATCCAGAACGTGGATCAACAGCATGCCTTGGCGTCGATCGAACTCCACCCACATCGTGCCGGGGGTGGCAGTGATGATGATCGCCAGCACGGCGAGGGCGTGACGATTGGTGAGTGCAATCGGCACGCTCATGAAGCCGGACGTATAGGGACGGCGGCGAGCGACGACGATCGCCGCGACGGCGAAGTTGGAGCGGAGCACGTCCGCGAGCACTGCACATGCCAACGCCACAATGACGCGCAACCGGGCGACCCGATGTCGTTGGGGCCGCAAAGCGTTCATCACTCCGCCCCCGAGGACCGCGACAGCGGCCCCCAGCAGGATCTGTCCCGGCGAGAAAGACTGCGTGAGCAGCAGCCACATCACGAACAAGCCGCCCGTGATCAGCGGATGCGGGAACCAGCGCCTCATCGCGTTTTCGCCGACGAGGTGACGCGCTGAGCGCCGAGCACGGATTCAATATAGCCCTGTCGATCTCCCAGCGAATTCCCGGTCCGCTCCATGTAGCGCATCGCGGGCCCGGCGAAGATCATGAGCGCCAGGCAAACGGCGAGCAGCGCGCCGACCGGCAGCGCTTCTGTAAGCCGCAGGGCAGGCGGTGGCCGTTCCGATGGTGTCCAGATCAGGTCGATGCCGGCCCGGGTCGTAGCAATCAGCGTGGCCAGTCCGGAGCCGATGATGAGGGCGATCAGCCACCAGACCGGCGCACCAATGCTGTCACGAAGGTTAAGCAAGCCGTCAATGATCGCGAACTTGGCGATGAAGCCGGAGAGCGGCGGCAGGCCGGCGATCAGCAACGCGCAAAAGGCGAACCCGCCGCCCAGCAGAGCGATCGTCGCAGGTATCACGATCCCGACTTCATTTTCCTGTTCCTCGGTCACCCCGGTATATTCATCGTCAAATACTGGCTCGGTAACGGTGCGCGCATCCGCCTCACGCCGTTCGACAAGCTCGATCAACAGGTAGAATGCGGCGATGGCGAGGGTCGAACTGACCAGGTAGAACAGGGCGCCGCCCAGCACTGCGCCTTCGCCAGCGCCGATCGTCGCCAACAGAGTGCCGGCGGAAATGAGCAGCGCATAGCCAGCCACTCTCGACAGCGTTCGCGCGGCCAGCATGCCGATAGTGCCAAAGGCTAGCGTCGCTATGCCCCCGAGCAGCAGCCATTCTTCCCCGAAATTCGCGGTCCAGCCGGTGTTGTGACCGAGCAGCAGGAGGTAGACCCGCAGAACCGCGTAAACGCCGACCTTGCTGAGGATGGCGAAGAGGGCGGCCACTGGCGGCGCTGCCGCCGCATAGGTGCGCGGCAGCCAAAGACCCAACGGCCACATCCCTGCCTTGATCAGGAAGGCGATCCCCAGCACGGCCATCCCGCTCTGCAAGAGGCCGATCCCGGCCTCCGCCTGAGCGGGGATGCGCGCGGCGAGGTCGGCCATGTTAAGCGTGCCGGTGACCCCGTAGATCAGCGCTGCACCGATCAGGAAGAGCAACGACGCGGCCACGTTGATCGAGACGTAATGGAGCGCTGCTTTCACTCGCGCCTCTCCCGAGCCGTGCAGCAACAAGGCAAACGAAGCCGCGAGTAGCACCTCGAAGAAGACGAAGAGGTTGAAGAGGTCCCCTGTGAGAAACGCGCCGTTCAGCCCCATCAACTGGAAAAGGAACAGGGCATGAAAACGGGGGCTGGCCCGATCCCAACGGGCAAAAGAAAAGACGAGGCAGCTTAGGCCAAGAACCGCCGTCAGCACGAGCATCAGGGCCGACAGCCAGTCGAGAACGAGCACGATACCAAACGGCGCTGGCCAATTGCCCACCAGATAAGCGGTGGTAGCGCGCGCGCCGCCGAATCCCCGCGCCGCCACTTGGCCAAGGAGCAGGATCGCAATGGCCAGCATCGCCGACGTGGCGACGAGCGCAATCGATCGCTTGGCGATCAAGCGGCGTTCGTTGAGCAGGAGCATCGCTGCCCCCGCAACGAGCGGAAGGAGGATCGGCGCGATGATGAGATGCTGAGAGAAAGGCACGATTATTCGTCTTCCTCCCCGTCAACGTGATCGGTTCCCGTAAGTCCGCGCGAGGCAAGCAGCACGACCAGCAGCAGCGCAGTCATGGCGAAGGAGATGACGATCGCGGTCAGCACCAGTGCCTGGGGCAGGGGATCATCGAAATGGGTCGGATTGGGTGTGCCCGACCCGACGATCGGCGGCGCGTCGACCTTCAGCCGGCCCATCGCGTAGATGAACAGGTTCACCGCATAGGATGCGAGCGACAGGCCCAGGATGACCTGGAACGTGCGCGGGCGCAGGATCAGCCACACACCCGAAGCGGTCAGGACGCCGATCCCAATGGCGAGAACAATTTCCATCAGAGAACCTCCTGCTCCACCTCGACGACCGCCTTTCTGCCGCGCCGGCTGGGCGCCCGGATCGATTGATGAGCAATGGAGATGAGGATGAGAGCGGTGGCGCCGACCACGAGCACGAAGACGCCGACGTCAAACAGCAACGCGGTTGCCAGCGGGACTTTCCCGATCACCGGCAGCTCAAGGTAGCGGAACCAGGAGGTCAGGAAGGGATGCTGGAAGAAAAAGGCGCCTGCACCAGTGGCAGCCGAGATCAGCAGGCCGAGACCTATCCACCGAATGGGACGAACGCGCAATCGCCCCTCAACGCTGCGCGTGCCGGCCGCCATATACTGGAGGATGAGACCGATCGACATGGCGACACCGGCCGCGAACCCCCCGCCGGGCAGATCATGTCCGCGCATCAGCAGATAGATGGCAAAGACGAAAATCACCGGGAACACCCATTCCATGATGACCCGCGGCACCAGCAGGTAATCCGCCAGCGTATCGCCTGGCGTACGGCCTTCGCTCGCCTCGTCAGCAGCATTCTGCTGACGCTGCTGAAGAGGATCGCGCACGCTTTCACTCGCGGGGCGGAAGCGACGCAACAGCGAAAACACCGTCAGCGCGATGATCGTGAGAACAGTGATTTCGCCCAGCGTGTCAAAGGCGCGGAAGTCCACGAGAACGACATTCACGACGTTTCGGCCGCCGGCCTCTGGATAGGAGCGTTCGACGAAGAAAGATGAAATGGTGCTGGGTAGCGGCCGGGTCATCACGGCATAGGATAGAAGCGCCATGCCAAGCCCGGCGGCCGCCGCGATGGCAAGGTCAGTTGATCGGCGCAGCCAGACCCTTGGTGGCGGCGCGCGGTTCAGCCGGATGACCGGATTTCGCTTCGGCAGCCATCTCAGCCCCAGCAGCAGCAGCACGGTGGTGACCGCTTCAACCAGCAACTGGGTGAGCGCGAGGTCGGGCGCCGACAGCCATACGAAGCTGATGCAGCTAACCAAACCGGCCCCGGACGCAGCAACAACGGCCGCCAGGCGGTGAAATTTGGCCTGCCATGCAGCCGTGATCGCACAAGCACATCCGATCAGCCACAATACGCCGAACCCGGGATCCAGAATCGTGCCGGTCTGGTTTCCCAGCGTATAGGGATAACGCAGAAACGGCAGCAGGCCGGCAAGGCCAACGATCAGCACCAACACGCGAAGCTGCGGCTGCAAACGCTCCGTATCCACCACCCTTTGCAGGCGGCGTGCGCCCCTGATGATCAGCGACAAGACGGTTTCGAACATGCGCCGGCCTTTCAGCCGGCCAACGAGTGGCGCGGCCTCGATCGCATTCAGCCGATCGCTGAAAATAAAGTAGCCTGCCGCCCCTGCGACCAACGCAAAAACACTGAGCATCAGCGGCTTGGTGAAACCGTGCCAGATAGCAAGGCTGTAATAAGGCGTCTGGTCCCCCAGCACCGCATGGGCAGCGGTGGCAAGGAAAGGGGCGATGGTCGCAGCCGGGAAGATGCCGATCACCACGCACGCCACGACGAGCACCTCGATCGGCAGGCGCATCCAATGGGGTGCCTCTTGGGGTTGACGCTCCAGTTGCTGAGATGGGGGGCCAAAGAAGCTCTGATGAATGAACCGGATTGAATAGAGCACACTGAACGTCAGGCCCAATGTCGCCACATAAGGCAGCGCCTGGTCCAGCCAGGTATCGTTGTAATCCTCGAGCGCCTCGGCCAGCAGCATCTCTTTTGAGAGGAAGCCGTTCAGGAGCGGTACGCCAGCCATCGCCGCCGCCGCGACCATCGCCAGCGTGGCAGTGATCGGCATGTTGCGAAACAGCCCGCTGAGCCGGCGAAGATCACGCGTGCCTGCCTCATGATCGATGATACCGGCAGCCATGAACAGCGAAGCCTTGAAGGTCGCGTGATTGATCGTGTGGAAGATCGCGGCGACCGCGGCCAGCGGGCTGCCGATGCCAAGCAGCAACGTGATGATGCCAAGGTGGCTGATGGTGGAATAGGCCAGCAAACCCTTCAGGTCCTGCTGGAAGATTGCCGACCATGCGCCGACGACCAGCGTGAGCAATCCGGTGGTCGTGACGACGAAGTACCAGATGTCGGTCCCCGCCAGGACGGGCCAGAAGCGGATCAGGATGAAGATTCCCGCTTTCACCATCGTCGCGGAGTGAAGGTAGGCCGAGACAGGGGTGGGCGCCGCCATCGCGTGCGGGAGCCAGAAATGGAACGGAAACTGGGCGCTCTTCGTGAAGGCGCCAATCAGGATGAACAGGAGGGCGGGTGTATAGAAGGGGCTCTCCTGGATCCTGTCGCGAGCGGACAGCACCGCATCGAGCTCGTAGCTGCCGACGATCTTTCCGATCAGCAGCAAACCCACCAGAAGGCACAGACCCCCGGCAGCCGTCACGATGAGAGCCACACGCGCTGCGCTGCGTGCGGCTTCGTTCTGGTGCCAATAGCCGATCAACAAGAAGGAGGAGAGGCTGGTAAGTTCCCAGAAGAACGCGATCTGAACCAGATTGCCGGACACGACGAGCCCGAGCATCGAGCCCATGAACGCAAGCAAAAAGGCGAAGAAACGGGGAACCGGGTCTTCGGCCGACATGTAGTAGCGCGTGTACACCACCACCAGAAAGCCGATGACCAAGACCATCAGCGCGAAAGCCCATGACAGCCCGTCGAGCCGAAGAACGAGATTGAGGCCAAGCGCCGGCAGCCAGGCAATCTCTTGCCGAGGGATCACGCCGGCCGACACGGACGGGAACAGAAGGCCGACAAGGATCGCTCCCGTCAGGGCGATAGCCGCAGCAAGGAGGGCGGCAGCGTCACGGGCGCGCGAGGGGAAGAAGGAAACGACTAAGCTGCCGACGAACGGCAGGAGCAGGGCAACCCACAAAATCACGTTGCTCAATCCGGCGATCGTGGGTCTCCCAAGTAAGTCGGTTGCGCCTGCTGGCGACGCCGCGCCGGACGAGCGGCAGCATCATCTGATCACATGCCTAAGCTAATCACGATCATGTTGGAAGATTGTTCCTCCTCCACAAAGCACCGCCGGAGCTGGGACACTGCGGCGAGCGTCTCCTAGCTCAGGAGGAGCCCTGATCAGCTCTCGCTCAGAGTGGCAGTATCGAGTCCGAAGGGGCAGGGGTTGGCGTGTTTGGGTGGCCACGCCAATGTGCCGCGAAGTCCGCGATTGCCGAGGTGAGCGAGCCGAGTGAGGCGACGTGGCGGCTGCCGAGGCCCGATCGCGCCGGGCGGGGAGCGGCCCATCCGAAAACGGCCCCGGGCACACCCTCGATCATCGCAGGATCGCGGTTGATGGCACGCGCGATCTCCCGCGCGAAGTCCGCCCAGGACAGGCAGGTGTCGTTTGCCAGATGCCGGATCCCGCTTTCACCGTCGATGGCGAGGTCGAGAATGGCCTGCGCCAGCGCGGGGACGTAGGCGGGGGATACATATTGATCGGCGGCAGCCTGGAAGTGCTTGCCGGCGCTAAGGGTTTGCGTGACCGCGTGCGCAAAATTATACCGATCGAACGGAGAGAAGAAAGCGGCGGTGCGGATCACCAACGGGCGAAATCCGCGCTCAAGTGCCCCGTGTTCCATGGCCAGCTTGCTGCGCCCATAAGCGTTCAGGGGCGAGGGCGTGTCGTCTTCGTAATAGATCGGCCCGTCAGTTCCATCGAAGACGAGATCCGTCGAGATGGATACCACGGGTATCTGGCGGCTGGCGCACGCCTCCACGAGGCGTACGGCCGCCGCGGCGTTGATCGCGCTGCAGGCTTCCTCTTCATGTTCCGCGTCGTCCACGCGCACCCAACCCGCGGCATTAATGACCACCCATGGAGCGAAGCGATCAAGCGCCGCGTCCACCGAGGCGGGATGAAGCAGGTCGCAATCATCCCGGCTGCAGAGCCGGAAGCTGATGCCGCGGGACTGACAAGCCCGGCCGAGTGCCTGGCCCAATGTCCCGGTCGCACCGCAGATCAACACAGGCCGTGCGCGGCCGGCCCTGGCCTCTACATAGCTGGCGATCGCAGACACCCGGGGCGCCCGAGGGAAAATCATTCGTTCGCCGCGTTGCCACCAGCCGGGTTGCTCCGCCACATCATGGGTGCCCGCCTCTGCGAGCATCTGCCAGTGGCGCGCCAACGCCGTATGCCGGGGATGGCCGCTGGAAAGGTCGAACAATCCTGGTTCGTAGGAGCCGGGGCTAGTCACCAGCGTGTCCCAGTCGTGCGAA
Source organism: Sphingomonas sp. IC-11 (assembly GCF_021043365.1). Lineage (GTDB taxonomy): Bacteria > Pseudomonadota > Alphaproteobacteria > Sphingomonadales > Sphingomonadaceae > Sphingomonas. Next base: position 817,158 of record NZ_JAJNDU010000001.1, read on the forward strand.
CCCATCAGAGACCATGCCGTCACCGCGCGCACGTCCACGCCGGCCTTTTTGCTATCGTGAGCGGCGTTCCAGGCCGCCTTTGCCCATCGTAACTGCTCCTCCCGGGTGCAGCCGATATGTACCTCCGTCAGCGCAAGCGGCAGGGTGTAGCGCGTCCATGCCTCCCGCAAAGCTGCGGCGAAAGGTTCGGGTGCGGGATCGAGCGTCCGTACTGCCGGGACGTCCGCGAGGGCCTGGTTGCCGTTCGTCCCATGTGCATCGCGGGGGTACAGTTGAACGCGGTGGTCAAGGAATCGATCGCTTGTCGGGTAGTGGTTGATCCCGATGATGTCGGGCGGACAGGGGTCATCGGCGATGATCCGCAGCCGTTCTCCAAGGCCCATGGCGCACAATCGGTGCCAGAGCGGATGTCCTGCGACTATCCTGCCACAAAGCAGATCCCAACCGGCCCAGCGACGTTGATTGTCGAAGGCTGCCTGGTCGGCGAGCGGCGCAGTTGCCCATGTCCGCCCCAGATCATCGGTCTGGATCAATCGCGCGGCCGGATTAACCTCGCGGATCGCGCGCATCGACAGGCGGGTCGCGTCCACCTGGTTCAGAAGCGCCTGCCAGAACGAGCGTTCGTCCCGAGCATGCGGGTACCAATGTCCGTACAGCGCGGAAAAGCGGGCGGTTGTCACTGGCTCGTTGACCGGCGTCCAGTCATCGATCCACGGATAACGCTCTGCCGCTGCCCGAGCGTGCCGGGCAAGACCCGGTGCGAAGTTCTGGTCCAGCAGATCCGTGTAGCGCGGTCCGCTGCCGTGGTGAACAAGCCCTGCGATGATGCGCAGGTTCAGTCGTTGCAGGTGTGACACCCTTTCGTCGCACCAAGCCCAGTCGGCGAGATCAGCGGAGTGGGGCGATATGCGCTCCCACAGCAGGGGGTAACGGATCGCTTGAAAACCGAGATCAGCGATAATCTCGAGATCACCGATCCTGTCGTGATGGCCAGATCGCTGAAGTTGATCGTGGAAGCTGTCGCCGACCCGATTGACGGTACACTCCACCCCGCACCAGCGCTCGATTCCGGGCACGACTGCTCTCCGCCTGTCGGAACAAATTAAAGCGCCTGCCGACGAAAGTTGTTGCACTTGTGCGCGGACAAATCGTCATAACCTAGATCAGAGCGTGATTGTTTTACGGAACAGCCGGGTTGGTTCGTGACTTGCCTCTTAGAGAACAAAGAGAGAGGCGGCTATGCACGGGACGGGAGAGGCAAGCAGGACCGACGTCGATCTGGGGCAGCAGGGCGGTTCTGGCGCCACGCTGATCTGTTTCAGCCACCTGCGCTGGCGATTTGTATTTCAGCGTCCTCAGCATCTCATGTCGCGGTTTTCTGCCTCTTACCAGGTGATATTCTGGGAGGAGCCGATCTATCCGGACGGTTGTGAAGCCCCGAGGGTGAGTATCGATCAGGACGACGTGAATCAGGTCCGAGTAATTACACCTGAACTCCCCCGCGGTCTTTCCGCCAGCGAGGAAGAGACAGCGGTGCGCTCTCTCCTCGATCAGCAACTTGCCGCCCTGCCACCGGTGGCGGTGCGATGGTACTACACGCCCATGATGCTGCCGTTTTCGGCGCACGTGCCGGCTGAATGCATCGTTTACGACTGCATGGACGAGCTGTCGGCTTTCAAGAACCCGCCACAGGGCTTGCTGGACCGGGAGCGCGAATTACTCGCGGCTGCAGACGTCGTGTTTACCGGTGGCTCCAGCCTCTACGAGGCAAAAAAGGATCGGCACGACAACGTCCATGCCTTTCCTTCCAGCATCGATGTCGCTCACTTCGAATCGGCGCGAAAGGGCGTCATCGAGCCCAGCGACCAAGCGGATATTGCCGGGCCGAAGCTCGGTTTTTGCGGCGTTGTCGATGAACGGATGGACATCGATCTGCTTGCTGCACTTGCCGACGCAAGGGACGATTGGTCCATTGTGATCATCGGGCCAGTCGTGAAGATCGATCCTGCCTCACTTCCCAAGCGCGACAATCTCCATTTTCTGGGCGCCCGCGATTACGCTGATCTGCCAGCCTATATGAGCGGGTGGAGCGCGGCGCTGATGCCGTTCGCGCTTAACGAAGCCACCCGGTTCATCAGCCCCACCAAGACACCGGAATATCTGGCCGCGGGCCTGCCGGTCATTTCCACCCGGATCGTCGATGTCGCCCGGCACTATGGCGCTCTAGAGGCTGTCCAGATTGCTGATACGGCTGAGCAATTCGTCCAGGCGTGCGAAAGGGCGATCGCAAAGCACAACGACATCTCATGGCGCGCCGCGGCAGACGAGCAGCTCGCGCGCGGTTCCTGGGCGAGCACCGCACTGAGCATGGCGGCGCTGATCGCGGTGGAGCGGGCGACGCACTCCAATATCGAACCGATTGTCTCCCCGACGCGCTGGCCGGCTCCCCAGTCACACCACGACGTGATGGTGGTGGGAGCCGGCTTTGCCGGCGCCGTTATGGCGGAGCGGCTGGCGGACGCCGGCTTCAAGGTGCTGGTGGTTGATCGCAGGCCCCACATCGCCGGCAACGCCTATGATCGGCGCGACGCGGCGGGTTTGCTGATCCATCAATATGGGCCGCACATCTTCCACACGAACTCAGATGATGTGTTCGCTTACCTTTCGCGTTTCACGGCGTGGCGGCCGTATGAGCACCGCGTGCTTGCGGACGTCAGTGGCAAGCTGGTGCCGATGCCGATCAATCGCACGACGCTGAACATCCTGTATGATGCCGGGCTGGCGAGCGAGGATGATGTCGAGGCATTTCTGGCTGATCGGGCGGAGCCGATCACGCCCATCCGCAGTTCGGCGGATGTCGTCATCTCGCGCGTCGGCCGAGAGCTCTACGAGACGTTCTTCCGCGGCTATACGCGCAAACAATGGGGGCTTGATCCCAGCGAACTCGACAAGTCGGTAACGGCGCGCGTGCCGACGCGGGCCAGTATAGATGATCGGTACTTCACGGATACGCATCAGGCGATGCCGGCTGAGGGGTATACGCGCATGTTCGAGAAGATGCTCGATCACCCCAACATCGAGTTACTGCTTGGGGTGGACTTCAGCCAGGTGCGCAGCGGCTATCCCCACGATCATCTGGTGTTCACCGGGCCGATTGACGAATATTTCGGTTACCGGCTCGGCCGGCTTCCGTACAGGTCATTGCATTTCCGGCACGAGACGCTTGATCGCGAATGGCTGCAACCGGTCGCCGTCGTGAACTACCCCGATGAACAAGTGCCTTTTACGCGCGTGACCGAGTACAAGCACCTGACCGGGGACAGCTCGCCGGTGACGAGCATAACTTACGAATATCCAGCCTCGGAGGGGGATCCCTATTATCCCATTCCGCGCGAAGAGAACCAAGCGCTGTTCAAGCGATACGAAGCACTGGCCATCGCGGAGGAGAATGTCACCTTCGTCGGCCGCCTCGCGACCTACCGCTATTACAATATGGATCAGGTCGTGGGGCAGGCACTCGCGACGGCGCGGCGGCTTATCCCGCGGCTTCAGGTGGCAGGCATCGAACCATCGGTCGGTACAGCAGCTGCGGCGGCGGCCTGAAGGAGGAGAGCATGGCGAGAGATCCTGCAAAGCCAGGGCCGCGAGACGGATCGGGTCCACTCGTGTGGATTGTCGGCGGTGTTTGCGCGGCGTTGATCCTGCTGGTGCTCAAGCTGAGCCTCGCGCCGGGTGAGCATGACCAAGCGGTGATTTACGTCATCGTGGGCGGCGTTGCCGGCTTCCTCATTCACTTTCTGCGTCGCCGGGGTGCGGCGCGGCCATGATCAGGCAAGAGGAGCAAGACCATGTCTCAGAAAGGCGCAGGCGGTAACCCCGGAGCGATCACCAGCAAAGGTGGCGATCCGGGATCGGGCGCGAAGAGCAAGAGCACCGGCGGCAAGGGCGGAGGTGGCCGATCCGGCGGGAGCAAAGGTGGCGGCGGCGGGAATAGCGGCGGCGGCTCTTCGGGCGGCAGCAAGTCTTGAGGACGAGCGCTTTTTAGGATCGCGGCGGATCTACGCCGGCCTGCAGCTGATCATCCCCGCCCGAGGAGCAGCGAGGGCCGGCGAAGTTCTCGCCGCGTGACGGCAGGGCGAGGATGCCGTCAACGCTAGGGCGCCTGCGGCCCTGGACGGAGAGCATGTCGCGGTAACCGCGAGGACATGTGTGCGGTGAATGAGCGCCAAATCGCGATGGACTGAGCAGACAGCCTTTCTCCTGCGGGCTCCGGCCCTTAGCAGGTGCGCAAAGGGAGTTTCATGTCTGCTTTGTTCGTCCGCCGGCTCGGCGCATTTGCCCTCACGAGCCTGATCGCCGCCTGCGTTCCTGCGGCACCGCCGGTCTCCACGCCCGTCCCGCCGCCCGTGCGGCAGCCGACTCCCCAGCAAATTCCGCCGCGGCCGATGTCAATTCGGCCACAGCCGCCTGCGGCGCTCCTCAATGCTGTTCAGGCACTCGGGCGCAGCTTCAACGGGGACGTCGGCATCTCCATTCGCGACGTGGACGAAGGCTGGACGGTCGCATGGGTTGGCGACAAGCGGCGCCCGCAACAGAGCGTCAGCAAGTTGTGGGTCGGCATCGCCGTGATGGATGCGGTGGACAAGGGGCGAATAAGCCTTGGTGACCCGGTGACAGTGCGTCGGTCGGATCTGACGTTGTTCCACCAGCCGATCCGACCGCTTGTTGGCAAAGATGGCTATCGTACGACCATTGGCGAGTTGCTGAACGGTGCCATGACCCGCAGTGACAATACGGCAAACGATGTATTGCTCTGGCGCGTCGGCGGACCGGATGCCGTCCGGAGAATTTTGGCCGAAAAAGGTGTCGCGGGAGTAACATTCGGCCCAGGTGAGCGCCTGCTTCAGGCCCGAACGGCCGGTCTGACCTGGCGCCCAGAATGGGCAGGGGGATGGGGCTTTTTGCAGGCCCGCGCGGCGATGACCTACGAGGCGCGCCGCCGCGCACTCGACCGCTATCTCGCCGATCCCGAGGACGGCGCTTCTGCCAATGGCGTCACCTTGGGAGTGGCGCTGCTGGCACAAGGCAAGCTGCTCAGTGCTGCGTCGACGGAGAAGCTGCTGTCGCTGATGCGGGCCAGCAAGACCGGCGCCTTGCGGTTGAAGTCCGGTCTGCGGCCCGGCTGGAGCCTTGCTCACAAGACGGGCACCGGTCAGGATCTCGGGAATCTGTCGACCGGTTATAATGACGTAGGCCTGATCGTCGCGCCGGATGGCCACCGCTATGCCGTCGCGGTCATGATCGCGAGCACGCGGCAGCCGATCCCGGCGAGGATGCGGCTGATGGGCGACGTTTCGCGGGCGCTCGTGGCGGCTCATCAGGAGATGGCGGACTGACCCGCGGCAGCACCGCCGGAGCGGGTCAGATCAGGCTCACCCCCTGGCGGGCTTGTTCCGCGGCGTGCCTGGGCGGGTGAGCCACTTCAGTCCGCCGGCCGCGGCCATGAAGGTGATGCCAAGCGCGGTCTTGTCCCGCTTGCCCATCATGGTCAGTCCGAGCGTCGCAAAAAGTGAGGGGAGCAGGCCTACCTTGCCGATCGTGCCGATCCGCAAGGCGCGGGCGAGATTGCGGCTGAGGGCAAGCTCGCTTCTGGCGGTGCCGGTGACTGGGTGCTTGTCTTCCGCGACCCCGCTCCCCCTCAAGCCGGAGGTAGGTTCGTCACCCGTTTGCGGTCCTCCGGCGACGGTATCGGCGGCATAGGCGCCGCGCGTGCCCATTGGCTGTTCGCTGCCCGTGGTCGTGTCTCGAGCGGTCTGGCGTTCCAACTCGCAATTGAACTCGGCCCCCAGAAGCAGGACGTAGGCCGAAAGATACAGCCACGTCAGCAACACCACGGCCGCGCCGAGCGAGCCATAAGTGGCGTCATAGCTGCCGAAGTTGGCGACGTAGATGCCGAAGCCGATGGTCATGAGCAACCAGGACAGGGACGCGAGAGCCGAACCGGGGGTCAACCATACCCATTTGGCGCCGTCCCGGTTGGGGGCGAACCGATATAGCGTTGCGGCAGCGGCGGCGCCGACCGCTGCCATGATCAGATAGGAGAGGATTTTACCCAGGATCAGCAACGGGGCCGGCAGCGATGGGAACAGATGTTCCAGCGAACTCATCGCTGCGATCGCGACAACGGCCAGGATGGCGCTCACGACGGCGCCCGCCGTGATCGCAAGTGCGATCAGGTTCAGCTTTATGAAGCTGCGGGTTTCTTCCTCATCATAAGCGATGTTGAGCGCCGTGATGATCGCCGATGCGCCCTTCATCGCCCCGTAAAGGGCAATCGCGAGCGCGATCAGCAGGCCGAACCCCTTCTTGCCGTCCGAGGTGGAAACCACATTGGCCAATTGTTCGCCGATCAGCCTGGCCGCGTCCGCTGGCATGAGCGTCGTGAGCGAACGAACATTGTCCATCACCGTCTCAGGCGTGGCAACGAGACCATAGCTGAGCACGATCGCGCCCAGCATCGGCACCATGGCAAGCACGCCGCAGAATGCGACGCCGGACGCCACGAGGCTGATGTTGTCCTGCCCCGCCTCTTTCCAGCTGCGCAGCGCGACATCCTTCCAGCCACGCGGCGGAATTGCCCATGGACTTGCCGCGTCACGGCCGCGCTCTGACGGAACCGTCGCTGGGCTAGTCGTTGCCATCGTTCCTCCGGATCATCGTTCCTATCGAACATGTTCGGGCGGATGACGTTCCAATGAAACCATTGTGAAGCACTGGTAGGCAGCGGCAACCACGCGCTCATCCGGCGCGTTCCTGCCGTATGCTGGGCAAGCGATACGATCATTCGCAGCCGGCGCTGAAAGCCGCGATCATGCCGGCTTGGGAGAATGCCATGACCAAGAATTTCAAGGCCGGCGACCATGTGAAATGGGATACGCCGCAAGGGGAAACTTCCGGCAAGGTGGTGCGCAAGGAGACAAGCAGCACGAAGGCCGGCGGCCATGTTGCCAAAGCAACCAAGGACGAACCGCAGTTTCGCGTGAAGAGCGACAAATCCGGCAAGGAGGCTGTTCACAAGCCGGAAGCGCTGAAGAAGGCGTAGCCTTTCCGACGATCCCCGGCCACCGTTCGTGACGCAGGCCGGCGGCGCCCGCGCCTCAAAGCCGGACGCCGCTGTGCGGGTTCAGGCGGGCAGCATGGTTCCCGTTTCCATGAACCGCTGATGCCAGGACAGCGCTTCGCCCGGCAGCGAGGCGGCATGAAGGCCGTACGCGCCGCCCTGTGCCCGTGCAGCATAATCCGCGAGCAACGGCCGGTAGCTGGGATGGGCGCAACGCTCGATCACAACGGCGGCTCGCTGCCGCGGGCTGAGGCCGCGAAGATCGGCTAGCCCCTGTTCAGTGACGATCACCTGAACGTCCTGCATGATGTGATCGACATGGCTCGCCTGCGGCACAATGGCAGAGATGCGGCCGCCCTTCGCCGTGGAAGGAGTCATGAAGATCGAAACATAGGCGTTACGCGCGAAGTCACCCGAGCCGCCAATCCCGTTCTGTATCCGTGAGCCCATCACCAGCGTGGAATTGACGTTGCCGTAGATGTCGGCTTCGATCAGTCCATTCATCGCGATACAGCCGAGCCGGCGAACGAGCTCCGGATGGTTGCTGATCTCCTGAGGGCGCAGGATCATCCGGCTGGCGTAGGACGACATGTTCGCGTTCAGGCGATCGGCCGCCGACGGGCTGAGCGAGAAAGCGGTGGCCGATGCCATGCGCAGCTTTCCGGCGTCGAGCAGATCCAGCATGCCGTCCTGGATCACTTCGGTGAACGCGGTCATCGGTTCGAAAGGGGCGTCGACGAGACCGGAAAGCACCGCATTGGCGATGTTGCCCACGCCTGACTGAATAGGGAGCAGCGAGGCTGGCAAGCGGCCGCGCTTCACCTCATGGTCGAGGAAGTCGATGATGTGGCCGGCGATCGCCAGGGCCGTCTCATCAGGGGCAGCGAACGGCAGGTTGCGATCGGGTGCGTCCGTTTCGACGATCGCGACAATCTTCTCCGGATCGCACGCGAGATAAGGCGTGCCGATGCGGTCGTCGGGACGGACAAGCGGGATGGGAACACGCTCCGGGGGCAATCGGGTGCCGTAATAGATGTCGTGCGCGCCCTCGAGCGCCGCATTCTGCCAGCGATTGACCTCCAGGATCACGCGCTTTGCGCGATCCAGCCATGTCTTGTTGTTGCCGACGGACGAGGAGGGGATAAGCGATCCGTCTGGCCGGATGCCGGTGATCTCGATAACGGCTGTGTCGAGCGTGCCGATGACGCCCTCCCAAGCCATGGGCGCGACCTGGCTGAGGTGCATGTCGAGATAATCAATCTCGCCCCGGTTGATCTTCTCGCGCGCAACCGGATCAGAGGAATAGGGCAGTCGTTGAGCGATGCCGTCCACCGCCGCGAGGGCGCCGTCCAGCTCCGGCCCCGTCGATGCGCCGGTCCACAGATTGATACGGAACGGCCGCCCTTGGGCGCGCTCCGCCGCCATGCGCCGTGCGAGCGCTTGTGGCACGGCCTTCGGATAGCCTGATCCGGTGAAACCGCTCATGCCCACCGTGTCGCCGGGTTGAATGAGAGCTGCGGCTGTATCGGCATCAGTGATGCGGGAGCGGAGAGCGGCGGATGCGATACGGTCGGACACACGAGACTCGTTTGTTGTGGTAGGCAACGACTGCTGCCCTTTCCCCCCATCGGGCCGAGTTGTCGAGGAAAGAGCGCCGGGTGCCGCCAATGGCGCGGCAAGTTATTTTGCAGAACGGGCTTGGTTGCGGGGGAACGCCGGCGTTGTCGGCGCGTCGGGCGTTGGGGACTACGTTCGATCGGGAGACGGTGGATGGGTGATTTTGATGCCTCGCGGCGAGGCCTGCTGGGCGGCGCCGTGCTGGGCCTGGCGGCGGCCTCAACATCCGCCACAGCACAGGGAAGCGAAGCGGGTGGGACACCGCGCAGCGGCGGTCTGCGCGATCCCCGGACCCGGTTCCGGCGTGAGCCCTTCCCGGAACAGCGGCAGCCATGGCCGGCACTCGCCAGCAAGATGAACCCACGGCCGGACCACGGCGAAACGACCTATCGCGGATCAGGAAAGCTGAACGGCCGCCGCGCGCTGATCACCGGTGGAGATAGCGGAATAGGCCGTGCCGCGGCGATCGCCTTTGCCAGAGAAGGCGCAGACGTCGCGATCAACTATCATCCCTCCGAGGAGCCCGACGCACGCGAGGTGAAGGCCCTGATCGAACAGGCAGGCCGCAAGGCTGTCCTGCTTCCCGCCGATATCCGCACGCAGAAGGCGTGCGAGGATACCGTGCGCAAGGCCATCGCGGGGCTGGAAGGATTGGACATCCTGGTCAACAATGCTGCCTATCAGCAGAGCAAGGCTGATATCATGGAGATAACGGACGAACAGTTCGTGCGGACGTACGAGACGAACGTCTACCATGTGTTCCGGTTCAGCAAGGCCGCGATCCCGTCGCTGCCGCCGGGCGCCGTGATCATCAACACGGTGTCGGTAAATTCCTATGACCCGGGGGAAGAGCTGATCGATTATGCGTCCACCAAGGCAGCGATCCTGAACCTGACCAAAGGAATGGCAAAGCAGCTGGCCAAGAAGGGGATCCGGGTGAATGCCGTGTCGCCCGGACCGGTATGGACACCGCTACAGGTCGCTGGCGGGCAATTGCCGGGCAAAATGGGTGAGTTCGGACAGGACACGCCATTGGGACGTGCGGGTCAGCCGGCCGAGCTTGCCTCCCTCTATGTGACGCTGGCCGCCGATGACGCAAGCTTCTCGACCGGTACGGTGGTGGGTGCCCATGGCGGCAAGGGAAACCCCTGACCAGCAGACGGCGGCGCTATGCGAGTAGGGCCGCCAACCTGTCCAGCCGGGCGGACGGGTCTTCCAATGCTTCCTTGAGCAGCAAGCGCCCATCCTTCTCGATCAAGCCGTCGATCTGCGACGCCTCCGAGCCACCGCTGCGCGGCGTCAGCGCCATTGCGGCGGGACCCGCGTCGATCCGGGCGATGTTGAGCGCCCGCGCGCGCTCCCGCACGCGTGCGATCGACATGAGAAGAAGCGCTTCCTCGGGCAGCTCGCCAAACCGGTCCTCCAGCTCTGCTTCAAAGGCATCGAGCTCCGCATCGCTACGCAGGCGCCCGAGACGAGCATAAAGGGTGATGCGCAGATCCTCTTCCGGGATCCATTCCGCTGAAAGCCGTCCTTCGATGCCCAGTTGCAACTCTGGCGTCCAGCGCTCCACCGTCTCCCCCCGCTCCGTGCGAAGCGCATCTTCCAGCAACTGCTGATAGAGTTCGACGCCGATCAACCGCATGTGACCAGCCTGGGTATCGCCAAGCAGGTCTCCGGCCCCGCGCATGTCGAGATCACGTGCGCTGATCGCAAAACCTGCGCCCAGCCGGTCAAACGCCTCCAGCGTACGAAGCCTCTTCAAAGTGCGCGGCGAGATGGCATCATCAGCTTCGGTGAACAGCAATACCTGCCCGCGCCGATGCCCGCGGCCTACCCGTCCACGAAGCTGATGAAGCTGCGACAGGCCGAAGCGATCGGCGTGAATGATCGCCATGGTGTTCGCGCGCGGCACGTCGAGGCCGGCTTCGATGATGTTGGTGGCTAGCAACACGTCTCCGTCGCCGCGGCCGAAGCGCACCATTGTCTCGTCGATCTCGGCAGCGGGCATCTTGCCATGGGCTTGCAGCAGCTCGAGCTCTGGCACGAGCTTGGTGAGTTGTTCCGCCAACGGCTGCATGTCCGAAATTCGGGGAACGACTACGAAGCTCTGGCCGCCACGGGCGCGTTCACGAAGCAAGGCGCTCCTCAGGGTAGCGGGCGCGAAGGTCGAAACCGCCGTGCGGATCGGCTGGCGACGGGCCGGCGGCGTGGCGATCACCGACAATTGCCGCAACCCTACCAGCGCCGATTGCAGCGTACGGGGGATCGGCGTTGCGGATAGCGTGAGGAGGTGTCCGGCGGAGAGATCCTGCAGCTTCTTCTTGTCGGCTGCACCGAACCGCTGCTCTTCATCGATGATGACCAGCGCGAGGTCCTTGTACTTCACGCCCTTGCCCGCGACGGCGCCGGTGCCGATCACAACCTGAACGCTGCCATCGGCGAGCGCGGCCTTCACGCGCTTCTTCTCCGCATCGCTGGACAGACGCGACAGGCCGGCGACGTTGATGCCAGTGCCTTCGAATCGCTCGGTGAAGCTCTCCAGATGCTGCCGTGCGAGGACGGTGGTGGGCGCTGCCAAGGCGACTTGCTTGCCGGAGAGAGCCGCGATGGCGGCCGCGCGCAAGGCGACTTCCGTTTTGCCAAAACCGACATCACCGATAACCAAGCGGTCCATCGGCTTCCCGGAAGCAAGGTCGCTTCGAACGGCCTCAATAGCAGCAAGCTGATCGGCCGTCTCGGAGAAGGGGAAACCGGCAGCGAACCGCTCATAGGCGGCTGGCGTCGGGTCCAGCACCGGCGCGGTGCGTGCCTCGCGCTCTGCGGCAAGCTGCGTGAGCTGACGCGCAGTTTCGGCAATCGCCTCAGCGATCTCGCCGCGGCGCTCCAGCCAGGTCCGACCGTCCAGGGTGTCGAGCGTCACCGCATCATCTTCCGCGCCGTAGCGCCACAGGCGATCCGCCTCGGCAACCGGCACCAGACGGACGGCGTCCTTGGCGTAGGTGAGCTTGATCGTGTCCCCGCCGCTGCCATCCACACTCGGCAGAGGCTCAATCCCGGCAACCACGCCGATGCCGTGATCTTCATGGATGACCGTGTCGCCAACGCGGATTTCGGCCGTCTGCACGAACGACAGATCGACCCGGTGAGCGGCGCCATCTTCACGCTCCGCGCGGCTGCCGAGCAGATCGGCCGCGGCAACCGCCAATATGCCGTCGCGGCGAAAACCGCGGTCTGCCGGCGCGGCGAGCGTGAGGAACGTGCCTTCGGGTGCCTCCAGCACCGTCTGCCAACTCTCTGCAGATTGCGCCGCGAGGTCCAACCGCTTTTCGATGCGGCGCGTCAGGAACCGCAGATCGCGCTCGCTGCCCAACAAGACGAGCCGTTCACCGTTTGCGAGCGCCTGTTTCGCGACCTTCGCGAAGGCAGCCAAGGGGGCACGTTGCTCGACAAAACGGGCGGGCGGCGCTGCTTCCTGACCGAGAGGCTGCGTTTCGCGACCCGTAAGCGCTTTGGACCAGGCGTTGTCGTCGACGATGTCGCGGGCTGCGCGACGGCTACCCCGCCGTCCCGCATCGTGGCTAAGGGCGAGAAGGCGACGGCGACGTTCGTCAGCCCGGTCGGTGATGGCGAGCACCGCGTCAGGCAGATGGTCGATCAAGGTGACGCGGTTGTCGTCGAGCGCCGGTTCGGCGACGCGGCCGAGTTCGTGCGCTTCGACGTCCTCCATGCTGCGCTGATCAGACGGATCGTAGAAGCGGAGGCTTGCGATCTTGCCATCCGCCACCTCGATGCGGAGCGGCGCCTCGACGTCGGCTGGGAACACATCCAGCACTTGGCCCCGCAGCGCCACTTCGCCGGGTTCATCCACGCGCTCGTCAGTGACGTAGCCAAGACCGAGAAGTTCCTCGTTCAACTGGGCAAGGTCGCACGCCCCGCCAACCGTCACGGATGGAGGTTCGGCATCGAAGGCTGCTGGCGGGGGATAGGCGCGAGCCAGCGCTTCTCCAGATGTTACCAGCGCAATTTGGGCACCGTCGTCGGCGCCACTGTTCCGGCGAATAGCTCGAAGCGCCGAAACGCGCTGGCCGACATTGGCGGGGGAGGGAGGAGCTTCGTCGCCGGGTAGCGCGTCGGTGCCGGGGCAGAACAGAACATCCGCGCCAGGCATCATGGCAGCTAACGTTCGTGCCAGGGCCAAGGCACGAGTTTCGTCGGCGACGGCCACGATCACATCGCGCGACGCGAGTAGGGGGGCGACCCCGGCTGCGGTTTCCGCAATGCTCATCGGCGAGGGCGGCAGTTCGCCAAACGGCGGCAAGGCGGCACGTTCCGCATCAGGAGATCGGGACATTCAGGAGCAAGATCCACTATGATGAGGCCGGTCGAACGGGCGGCACGCCACTGCGTTCCCGCGGGCGCGGCTTTGCCAGGAGATCGCTCATCGATACGGGCGCAAAATCATTGGCATCGACGCCCACGTCGAACTGGCGGCGCATAGGGGCCAGCCGGCCATGGCTATGCCCATGGAGATTGATGACGCCGCGGTGCTGGCCGTTCCACGAGCGAAAGGGATAGTGACACAGAACGAGGCGATGTCCGTCGACCTCCAGTTCCGCATAGTCGGCCGTGCTTGCCCAGTGCCTGGCGGCGACCGTACCATCAGGATCGTTGTTGCCGCGGATGAGATGCTTGGTGCCGTTCAAGGCGGCGAGCAAAGCCGGAACATCTGATGCTCGCCGCGCAACATCGCCGAGGTGCCAGACAGTATCGCCCGGCTCGACAACAGCGTTCCAGCGCTGGATGAGCGCAGCGTCCATATCAGCGACGCTGCTGAAGGGGCGCCGCCAGATGTTGATCGTGCGATGGTCGCCGAAGTGGGTGTCGGCGGTGAAGAAGATCGTCATGTCCAGTAGAGGATCCGCGCTGACGGAAGGACGCGAGCGATGTTATCCTCGAAGAACGTGCGCAGCATCCGCATCGTCTCGGTATCATAGACCTGCTTTTCCCCGCCGAACTTCGTGCGCTTTGTGGTCCGGTGGCGGTAGCTCATGTCGAGCCCTGCGCCCGGGTACCAGCTTTCCAGGATCGCCTTCGATCCCGGCGTGAAGCGGTGAGTGATCAATTCGACCGTCAGATCGAGCGATCCTGTATCGCCGAGAGCGGCAGCGGCCTGCTCGATGAGCGTGCCGTACGCCTCCTCCCAGCCTTCCGCTGCAATGATGGGCGCAATCGTGAGACCCACGGCATAGCCGGCGCGCGCCATCCGGCCGAGTGCCGCCAGCCGGGCAGCAACCGGCGCCGTGCCCCCTTCGAAGCGCGCGAAGGCGGCGGGATTGATCGACGCGCGCATTCGGGTGCGGCCACCGTGATCGAGCGCCAGTAACGCCTCGACGTCGGCGAACTTGGTGGTGAAGCGGAGTTGCGCTGGCGCTTCCCAGCGCCCGAACCAGCGGATCGCAGCGGAGAGCGACCCGGTCAGCGGCTCCAGTGCAAGGGGGTCAGTATAGCAGGATGCTTCATAGGTGGTCCCTTCATGCGCCCTGAAACGACTGCGTGACGTGACGGTGCCTTGTCCGAGATAGGCTGGCACCCCTTCGAGTATCTCGTCCACGTTGGCGTACACACGCGTGATCGGCGGCCCCTTCAACGAGCCCGCAAGATAGCAATAGCTGCAATGCGCCGGGCAGCCTTCTGCCAGGTCCACACGCCAGTCGGCACTGGGAGCGATGGGCTGAAGGCGGCGCTTCGATGGCGGCGCCACCACCACCGCGAGGGTCGCCTTTGCCTCCGTGTAGGCGCGCCGGGGATCGGGCGCCAAATCGAGGTTCAGTCGATCACCGGCGAGTTCGACGATTGGGACGCCGAAGCTGGATGCCCGTTCCATGATCGCGCGTGCATGGTCGAACTGTCGTGCCGAGCGAGTGACAAGAAGCCGGTGAGGGCGCCATCCGGGACGGCCGCGCGGTTCGACTGAGGCAGCGGCAAGCGAGTCCATCATCGGCAAACGAGCGATCGGCTGACAGGTTCAGGGCGGGCGCGTTTGCGCGATTGCGCACCTATCGCGGAACTTCGCCAAGCCGTGTCGCTTAAACACGCTGGATTGGCGGCTATCCGGTGTTAGGATCCGGCAACAAAGAGGAGAGACCGATGGCGCGGACCGCAGAAAAGCGTGGCAAAGACGAAACCAAGGCGGCGGAAAAGAAGGTGAAGGCCACCGGGAAGCCTGCCGGCGGTGCTCGCGGCGGCATCACGGCTCCGGTGACGCCCTCCCCTGAACTGGCCGAAATCGTCGGCAAGAACGACCTGCCCCGCAGCGAAGTCGTCAGCAAGGTGTGGGATTACATCAAGAAAAACGATCTGCAGGACGCCAAGGACCGCCGCCAGATCAACGCGGACGACAAGCTGGAGAAGATCTTCGGCAAGAAATCCGTGACTATGTTCGAGATGAACAAGCACCTCAGCAAGCACCTGTCCGCCAAGAAGGACTGAACGCCCGGATCGGCATCGCGCTTGATGAAACGCACCGTCAGTGCGGGGCGCGATCTCGACCACCGGTCATCTGCGTCACGTCATCCGACGCTACGTTCGGCCGGTGGCCAAGTTCGATGTCAGCCGGTGCGTACGGTCGGCAGGTTCCGGATAGGAAAGTTCACTGATCGCGCGATGAAGCACATGGCGTGCGCTTTATCGTGAAGGGCCACGGCGAGCTCGGGATCTGATCCGGCGGCGATGGTGACGCACGGACGCAGGGTGACGCTCTCGAACTGACCCGCCCCACCGGCCTCCTCGACCATCAGGCCCTCGGGCTGATCCGTGTAGCCCTGAACGATCACGCCAGCCTCTGCGCAGAGGCCAAGGTACCAGAGCTTGTGACAGGCCGCGATTGACGCAACGAGCAACTCCTCCGGATTCCAGCATGTTGGGTCTCCGCGGAAGCTGGGATCTGATGATCCGTTGATCGGTGGCTTGGCCCCGGCGGATATCCGGTGTTCTCGCCCGTACCCGGACAAGGTGCGTGTGCCCTCACCGCGGTTGCCGGTCCATTCCAGGTTAAGCACATAGCGGTGGATCTTCACCTCAGGCCCTCCTGTATGCAGTTCGCATGGAGATGGTCCAACTCTATCAGCCTTCGCGGCGGCGAAAAGGTTCACCGCGCCTGGTAAGCTCAGACGCGAAGTCCATGCAGAATGACGTCGATCACGGAGTGAGCGAAATCGCGCTCGAACTCAGGGCCATTCAGCTTCTCGCCCATGATGTTCGCGAAGACCACGCGTGACGAGAACAGGTAATTACACGCGCCGACAATCATGTAGTAGATATGGTCAGGATCGATCGGGCGCAGCTGTCCGGCTGCGATGCCGTCCTCTACAATCCGTCGCTGCGCGTCGATCAGCGGCGTGACGAAGCTCGTCTTGATCTGCTCCGAAGCCTCCGTGCGGGACTCCCGCAACAGGTGATTGAGCAAGCCGACAAGATACGGATAGCGGCTATAGGTCCGGGCAATCCCGTTGATGTGAAGCTTGAGCTTGGAAAGTGGATCGAGCTCGAGGGTGTTCAGCGCCTCCAATTGGGCGAGCGAACGCGCCGTGTCCCGCTCCACCAGCGCCAGCAGCAGCCCTTCCTTGCCGCCGAAATAATATTTGACCAACGGCGCAGTGACGCCGGCCCGACGAGCGATGGCATGCAGCGACACATCGGGCGTGCCGAGTTCGATCATCAGATCGCTGGCTGCCTGCAGCAGGAGATCGCGGGCCAGTGGCGCGGCGCGGCCGGAACCGGTCAACGCAAGCTCAGTGCTTTCCTGCTGAGCATGAACGAGCTTGCTCACGCGGCACTTCCACCGGGGCCGACCTTGAGCTCGGCGCGGATTGCTGCCCCGTCAGCATCAAGGGCCGGGGCGCGGCGAAGCGCCGGGCGAGGTACACCGAAGTCGATGGGGGATGCGGGCACCCTGATCGTTTCTCCGGCCTCGTCGGCAACGTCAACATAGCAGCCGGCGGCGTTCGCCTGTGCATCCTGTGTTGCCTGCGCCACGGACAGGACGGGAGAGAAGACCAGCTTCTCCCTTGTCAAAACGGCACGCGCTTCCTCCCAGGTCATTTGCCCAAAGGCTTCGTCCAGTAGCGCCACTACTTCCGCCGCATTGGTACGACGGGCGCGGATGGAGTTGAAGCGGGGATCATCGACCAGATCAGTCCGGCCGATCGCGGCGGCGAAGCGTGGCCAGTCATCCGCCCCTTGCCGAGGGACGGCGACGAACCACTGGTCATCGGAGGTCTTGAAGAAATTGTTGAGCGGATTTTGCGCCTGGGCACGAGGGCGAGGGGACGCGAGCTTGCCGAGCTGCAACTGAACCGAATGTTCGCTGCTCGCGGCATAGATGCCCATGCGGAGCAGCGAGGTTTCGATCTTCTGACCCTCACCAGTCCGCTCGCGGTGGAACAGGGCGGCCATGATCCCGGCGGCGAGCCCCATGGCGGACATGTGATCACCGATGCCCGTGCGCAACTGGGCTGGATCGCCGCCCTTCACCGTGGTCAGCCAGCAAAGCCCTGATCGTGCCCAAAAGGCGGTGATGTCGAAGCCCGGCTTGTCCGCATCCACGCCCACTGGGCCATATCCGGTGAAGTTCGCGAAGATCAGATCCGGCTTGATGGCGCGAAGTTGCTCCCACGAAATGCCGAGCCGCTCCAGGCTTTGCGGTCGCGTATTCGTGACAAACACGTCGGCGGTGGCAAGCAGGCGGCGCAACACCTCTGCGTCGTCCGGAGTGGACAAGTCGAGAACAATCGAGCGTTTGCCGCGATTGTCGTTCTCGAAAACGCGGTTCTCGGCATCGTCACGGCCGACCGACGCATAGAAAGTGCGGATCGGATCGCCCCCGGGCGCCTCCACCTTGATCACCTCCGCGCCCCAATCCGCCAGTAAAGCGGCCGCGCCGGGCCCAGCGACATAGGTGGCCAGCTCCACCACCCGAATGCCTTGCAACACTATCCGTCTCCCCGATCAGCCGCGACCATCTGCCCCAACAAAGGCGTGCCGCGTGTTTAACTGTTCTCGTAACCCGCCAATTTACGATCGTTCAAGGGGAGCGGTGGACCCGATGCGACGGGACAAGGCGCGGCGGCGCGACGGACTGAGCGGGATGCAGGAAGTGGACGTTCGTCGTTCCAGCATTGCGAGTTACGGGGTGGCAGCGCGCCACTCGGGCGCGCTGCGGGCCTGTCGATCAGTTCGGCGTCTGGCCGGTCACCGTGCCGGCCTGCCCTGAGGGTGGCACAGGCGGGGTTGCGGAGCGGGCATCGCTCACCGCTTCGTCATACCAGCCGGCCAGATCGCGCTTCATCTGACGCAGCGCGTCCGGGTTCAGATACGTCATATGCCCGGCGGGATAGTAGGTGTACGTCAGGTTCGCTTGAAGCGCCGCCTCCAGCATCATGTGGCCAAGATCGTTCTCGGTGCCGAAGAAGGGCGTGGCCATGTCGTAATAGCCGTTCAGCGAAAGCACCTTGAGATACGGATTGGTACGCATCGCGGCGGCGAGATCGATCGCGGTATTAGGATTGTTCTGGCTGCCATAGCCGCCACCCGGTGCCTTATGCGCCCAGTTCCACTTCCAACCGGCGCCGTCGCGGGCCGACAAGCGGTACGGCAGGTCGGTCTTGTAGCCGAGCGTCGAGTGCACATAGTCCTGGAACGAGGCAATGTACGCGCCTGATACCGCGTCCGACGACGCATCGGTTTCGGGGCGCTCACCCGCCGCATCGGTGTCCACGCCGAGGTAACGAGAATCGAACCGGCCGACCGTGCGGTTTGACCCGCGCAGCAATTCCTTCTGAAAGCGCGGAAGATCGATCCGCAGGTTTGCCCGCTTGATGAAGTCGGGGCTGAGCCCGGTCAGCTGGCTCATCTGCTCGGCAACCTGATCGCGCTCCTGCGGAGAGATCAGCTGGCCCTTGGCGAGCGCGGCCATGTACGGCCCGGTGGCAAAGGCGCGCGCCTGAGCGACAATCGTGGCGACGTCTGCCGGGCGGTTCTGCAGGCGATTATGATACCAGGCAGTCGCGGCGTAGCTGGGCAGATAATTGATATAGACCTGGTCCAGACCCGGCTGGCGATAGCCGTAGTTCATGATCGAGCTGAGCAGCATCACGCCGTTCAGCGCCATGCCGCGGTCCTGCAGCTGATAAGCCAGAGCGCCAGCGCGCAGCGTGCCGTAGCTTTCGCCCAGGATGAACTTGGGACTCATCCAGCGGCCGTATTTGGTCACGTAGCGCATGATCGCGCGGGCGAAAACGTCGACGTCCTCGTCCACGCCATAGAAGTCGCCCGGCTTCGCATCACCCAGGGGGCGCGAATAGCCCGAGCCGATCGCGTCGAGGAAGACGAGGTCGGTCTTGTCGAGCAGCGAATCCGGGTTCGGCCCGACATCATAGGGCGCGGGGCGCACGAACTCAGGGCTGGTGGTGCGAATGCGGACGGGCGCGAACGATCCCATGCGGAGCCAGAAGGAGGGCGAGCCCGGACCACCGTTGAACAGGAACGTGATCGGCCGCTTCGTGCCCGGCTTCGTCCCGTCCAGCGTATAGGCGGTGTAGAACATCGAGGCGGTCGGCTTCCCCTCGTTGTCACGCGTTGTCAGCGTGCCGGCCGATGCGACGTAATTGTAGCGCTTGCCGTTGATCGTGACGCTGTCGCGGGTGCGAGTCTCGGTCTCTTCGATCGGCGCCTTGGCCCAGGCAGCTTCCGCCTCGGCCTTCACCGCCTCGGCGTGCGTGCGTGCGGGCGGCTGCTTAGCGTCAGGCTTTTCCTGGGCGGCGAGGGGGGCGGAAAGCGCGGAGCTGGCGATGAGCGCGAGAAGGAAGTGCTTGGTCACGAACAACTCATTTTTGCGGGAGATAGGACATCATGTTTGACCTGTTCCCGCTCACGCGCAACCGCTCAGGTGACCAAGGCACATTCGTATTTGTTTTAGCGCCCAGAACCTCCGGCAATACCGGCGTCGAACAGCCGCGCGATCTCACCCGATGACAGGCCGAGGGTTTCGGCGAGCACCTGTTCGCTGTGCTGGCCGTTGCGCGGCGCGGGAGCGGGTGGGCGGCGTTCCTCGCCCGGCAGCGTGGCGAAGGCACCGACCGCGGGATAGCGCGTGCCGCTGGGATCGTCGGCGGTGCCGAAGATCGGGTTTTCGGTGACGAGGCGGGGATCGCGCACCGCATCGGCCATGGTGCCGTAGGCGGAGTGGACGATGCCGCCGGCGTCGAAGGCGGCGGCTAGATCGGCATGATCGCGCGCGGCGATCGCAGCCTCGAACAGCGGAAACAGCGCATCGCGGTGGGTGAAGCGCAGGCCATCGTCATTTGCGAAGCTGACGCCGCGTTCCGCCTCGACGCGCGCGATCGCGTCGCGGAGGTTCAGCGCTGCAATGAGGTTCGCCCACTGGCGATGGGTGACGACGACAAGCATCGTCCGCTTTCCATCGCGCGTCGTGAAATCGCGCCCGAACAGGCCGAAGACGGTGTTGCCCAGGCGCGGGCGGTCAGCGCCGGTGTCCATCACCTCGGCGATACCGCCGAGATTGGCGACGGTGCCGATTGCGACGTCCGACAAGGGCACGCGGATCTCGCCACCTTCGCCGGTGGCGTCGCGGCGGCGCAGCGCGGCCATCAGCGCGAAGGCAGCATAGGCGCCGGTCAGCAGATCCCAGGCGGGGAGGACGTGGTTTACCGGGTCCGGACCCGGCCCGGTCAGCATCGGATAGCCGACCGCGTTGTTGACGGTATAGTCAAGCGCCGGGCTGCCGTCGGGCCAGCCCATCACGCGCACGGTGATGAGATCGGGGCGGCCCTGCGCCAGCGTCTCATGGGCGAGGAAGCCCTTTACCGGAAAGTTCGTGACGAACTGCCCGGTCGCGCGGACCAGCGCCTGCAGCAATTCGCGCCCCTCCGGCCGGCCGAGATCGAGCGCGAGGCTCTTCTTGGCGCGGTTGAGGTTCTCCCAATAGAGTGAGTCGCCCTTCTGCGTGACCGGCCAGCGGCGGAAATCAGGGCCGCCGCCGATCTGGTCCACGCGGATCACCTCCGCCCCCATCTGCGCGAGATAGAGCCCGGCGGTGGGCGAGGCGACGAAGGACGACGCCTCGATCACGGTCAGGCCGGGGAGGAGGTTGTACATCTCAATTCACTCCGGCGTTGAACTCGCGCAGCATGTGCTTGGCGATCTGGAGCTGGAGGATCTGGGTGGTGCCTTCGTAGATGCGATAGACGCGCGCATCGCGGAAGAAGCGCTCCGCCTCATATTCGGCGAGATAGCCGGCACCGCCATAGACCTGCACCACGCGATCGACGATCCGGCCGCATGCCTCGGAGGCGAAGACCTTGGCGGCGGCGGCCTTGCGCAGCACGTTCTCGCCAGCGTCCGCGCGGCGCGCCGCGTCTTCCAGCATCGTCGTCGCGGCGTAGATCTCGATATCGCTGTCGGCCAGCATCTGCTGGATCAGCTGGAAATTCGCGATCGGCTCGCCGAACGCCTTGCGCTCGTTGGCGTAACGGAGCGCCGAATCGAGCGCGCGCTGGGCATAGCCGATCGAGGCGGCGGCGACCGAGAGGCGGCCGTTGTCGAGGCTCTTCATCGCGGTGATGAAGCCCTTGCCTTCCTCGCCGCCGAGCAACGCGTCCGCGGGCAGGTGCACGTCCTCGAGGATGATGTCGGCGATGTGGCTCGCAGCCTGGCCCATCTTCTTGTCGGACTTGCCGACGCTGACGCCCGGTGTGTTCATCGGGACGATGAAGGCCGAGACGTGCGCGTTCTTCGGCAGCGGCTCCTTCGAGGTGCGCGCCATGATCAGCGCCACCTCCGCCTGCGGCGCGTTGGTGATGTAGCGCTTCGTGCCGTTCAGCACCCAGCCGCCATCGCTGCTGCGGACCGCCATCGTCTGCATGCCGGCTGAATCGCTGCCGGAGCCTGGCTCGGTCAGGCCGAAGGAGGTGATCGTGCCGGCGGCGAGCTTGGGCAGCCATTCCTGCCGCTGCGCCTCGGTCGCGCCGTTCTTCATAGCCGAGGTGAACATGCCGATCGTGATCGAGATGATCGAGCGGAAGCACGGCATGGCATAGGCCAGTTCGCGGATCGTGCGCGTGTACTGGGAGATGTTCATCCCCGCGCCGCCATATTCCTCCGGGATGGTGATGCCGAACAGGCCCATCTCGCGCAGCTCGTCGATGATCTCGGGCGGGATGCAGTCGCTCTCGATGATGTCGCGTTCGGCCGGGATCAGCCGATCACGCACGTAGCGGCGCAGCTGATCGATGAACTGTTCGAACGTCTCGGCATCCATGCCGGGGTTGAGATTGGACATGGGCAGTGGCCTCAGATCGGATCGTAGGGGAAGACGTGGGCGGAGACTTCGTCGGCGCGGGCGAAGCTCGGGCGGAAGGAGGGGATCAGCTCGTCGGCGATCGACTGCGGCGTCCAGCCTTCCAGCTTCGTCATCGAGCGGATCGGGCGCGGCTTGGAGAAGAGCACGATCTCGTTTTTGCGCACCGCGAAGATCTGGTTGCTGACGTCCTTCGACAGATCGGAGGCGAGGAACGCGACCAGTGGCGCGATCTTGTCGGCGCTCATCGTCTGGAGGCGGGCGACACGCTCCTTGGCTTCGGGAGTTTCGGCCGGGATCGAGGCGGTCATGCGGCTCCACGCGAACGGCGCGATGCAGTTCGAGCGGACGCCGGCGCGCGCCATGTCGAGCGCGATTGACTGGGACAGGCCGATGATGCCGGCCTTAGCGGCGGAGTAATTCGCCTGACCGATGTTACCGATCAGGCCGCTCGTCGAGGTGAAGTGGACGAAGCTGCCGGACTGCTGCTCGCGGAAATAGGGCGTGGCCGCCTTGGAGACGTTGAACGCGCCGTTGAGGTGAACGTCGATCACCGCGCGCCAATCCTCGTGGCTCATCTTGTGCCAGATCGAATCGCGCAGGATGCCGGCGTTGTTCACCACCGCGTCGATGCGGCCGAAATGCTTCACCGCATCCTCGACGATGGTGGCGGCTGCGGCGGGATCGGCGACGCTGGCGAGATTGGCGACGGCCTTGCCGCCCGCGGCGACGATGTCCGACGCGGTCTGTTCGGCAGGGCCCGGTTCGCCGCCTTCGCCGCCACCGCCGACGCCCGGATCGTTGATCACGACCGACGCGCCTTCGCGGGCGCAGAGCAAGGCGATCTCACGCCCGATGCCGCGCCCGGCGCCAGTCACCGCGACGACCTTGCCCTCGAGAATACCCGCCATTCCGCTCTCCTTGAACTGCGGATGCACGGGTTACGGCGCGCCAGCGCTCATTTCAAGGTGGCGCATTGCGGTTTCAGTCTGATGAAGACTAGAAGGTCGATATGGGTTCTCCGGTGCCGTCTGTCGTTCAGGCTTTCGCGATCATGCGCGCGCTGGCGAATGGTCGCGCCTTGACGCTGTCAGAGATCGCGCAGACCTGCGGCATCAGCCCATCGAGTTGCCTTGGCCTTCTGCGAACGCTGGTGGGGGAAGGGGTGCTCTCGCTTGGCGAGGGCAAACGCTATGCCTTGGCGGCGCCATGGTCGGAGCTGGCGGCGGGTGACCTTGACCGTGCAACACGGCTCGTTGCCCGCGCGCGGCCGCTTCTCGAGCGAGCGGCGCGGACATGGGGGGCACCGGTCGGCCTGTGGCGCGTGACAGGGCGCGATCGCCTGCAACTGGTAGCATTGGGCCAGAGCGTCGCTGCCACCCGCATTCACATGGAAGAGGGGCAGCGCCAGCCGATCGGCAGTGGTGCCGTTGGCCGGGCACTCGCGGCAGGGCAGCGCGTGAGCCGCGACGAGCTTGCGCGTCGGTTCGCCGCCGTGCGCTGGCAGCGACCTATCAGCTTCGATGACTATGTGGACGAAGTTCATCAGGCGGTGGCGCAAGGGTTTGGCGTGGACGACGGCTTCAGCTACGCCGGGATCGCCTCGATAGCCGTTTGCCTGCCGGACGAAACACATTCGCTGTGCGTCTCGGCTTCCGTATTCGCCGGCTCGATCACTGACCAGGAATTCGCCGATGTCGCCCGGGGGCTTG
Source organism: Sphingomonas sp. IC-11 (assembly GCF_021043365.1). Classification (GTDB taxonomy): domain Bacteria; phylum Pseudomonadota; class Alphaproteobacteria; order Sphingomonadales; family Sphingomonadaceae; genus Sphingomonas. The sequence continues at coordinate 840,985 of NZ_JAJNDU010000001.1, forward strand.
TGGAGCTTGCCGACGAGATCGCCGCGCTCGACCAGAAGCAATCTTCGCCGATCAGAAAGGTCCGATCATGATTCCCGCCGCTCGCGACGACTTTCCCGAGATCCGTGATGCTGTTCGTGCGCTCGTTCGCGAGTTCGGTGACAGCTACTTTCGCGAAGTAGACGAGGCACGTGCCTATCCCGAGAGCTTTGTTGAGGCGCTGACCAAGGCAGGCTGGATGGCGGCGCTGATCCCGGAAAGCTACGGCGGGGCAGGGCTCGGCCTGACCGAGGCCTCGATCATCATGGAAGAGATCAACCGCGCGGGCGGCAATTCGGGCGCGTGTCACGGGCAGATGTACAACATGAACACGCTGCTGCGGCATGGTTCGGAGGAGCAGAAGCGGCGCTTCCTGCCGGATATCGCGAGCGGTGCGCTTCGCCTTCAGTCCATGGCGGTGACGGAGCCCACCACGGGCACCAACACGACCGAGCTAAAGACGCGAGCCGAGCGGCGCGGCGACAAATATGTCGTGAACGGCCAGAAAGTCTGGATCAGCCGCATCCAGCATTCGGACCTGATGATCCTGCTGGCGAGAACTACCCCGCTCGAAGAGGTGAAGAAGAAGGCGGACGGGCTTTCGATCTTCCTGGTCGATCTTCAGGCGGCGATCGGGAACGGCATGGAGATCCGGCCGATCCGCAACATGGTGAACCACGAGACAAACGAAGTGTTCTTCGACGATCTGGCGTTGCCGGCGGACTGCCTGATTGGCGAAGAAGGTAAAGGTTTCAGGTACATCCTGGACGGACTTAATGCAGAACGTGCACTGATCGCCGCCGAGTGCATTGGCGACGGTTACTGGTTCGTGGAGCGTGCCGTTCAATATGGATCGGAGCGGATCGTCTTTGATCGGCCGATTGCGAAGAACCAGGGCGTCCAGTTCCCGATCGCCCAGGCCTATATGGAAGTGCGCGCCGCTGACCTGATGCGTTACGAGGCGTGCAGGCTGTTCGATGCGCACCAGGCGTGCGGTGCGGAGGCAAACATGGCCAAGCATCTTGCCGCGGAATCGTCCTGGAAAGCGGCCAATGCCTGCCTGCAAACGCACGGCGGGTTCGGGTTCGCGGCCGATTATGATGTGGAGCGCAAGTTCCGGGAAACGCGGCTCTATCAGGTTGCCCCGATCAGCTCGAACCTGATCCTGAGCTTCGTCAGTGAGCACGTTCTGGGCATGCCGCGCAGCTTCTGACGAGGCGCGGCGATCAGACCCGGACGGGTGCCGACACCCGCCCGGCACCGCCGAACACGCGAAGATACCGATCGATTTCCGATGGTTCTCCCGTCGCCTTCGCCGGATTATCGGAGAGCTTGACGGCGGGCCGGCCATCGACGCGGACGACCTTACACACCAGCGATAAGGGAGCGAGCGGTGCGTCTCCCTCCGGGTCGCAGCCCCTGAAGTCGTTGGTGAGGTTCGTGCCCCAGCCGAAGCTCATCCGCACACGGCCATGAAAGTGGCGATAGGTCGCTCCGATGGAATCGACGTCCATACCATCGGAGAAGATCAGCAGCTTGCCGCGGGGATCCTGGCCCTTTTCCTGCCACCAACGGATGATCTGCTCCCCCGCTTCAATTGGTGGGGCGCTGTCCGGGCGGAAGCCGGTCCAGTTCGCCACCCAGTCGGGCGCGGCTTCAAGGAACGATGCGGTGCCATAGGTATCTGGTAGTACAATCAGCAGGTTACCGGCATAATCTTCCTGCCATTCTTCGAGTACCCGGTAGGGCGCGCGCGCGAGTTCGTCATCATTGCGGGCCTGGGCGGCGGCCACCATGGGGAGTTCGTGGGCGTTGGTGCCGATCGCCTCGAGATCGGCGTCCATCGCGAGCAACACATTCGAGGTGCCGATAAATCGCGAGCCGAGCCCTTCCTTCAGCGCCTCCACGCACCAGCGTTGCCAAAGGAATCCGTGGCGCCGGCGGGTGCCGAAGTCTGACAGGGCGAGATCGGGAAGATTCTGTAATTGCTCGACCTTTGCCCAAAGCCGCGCCTTGGCACGAGCGTAGAGGACATCAAGCGCGAACCGGCCGCGGTGGCGCAGGGCGGCACGGGAGCGGAGTTCGTTGACGATCGAGAGGGCAGGGATTTCCCACATGGTGGTGGACGCCCATGGCCCGGAGAAGGTGAGTTCGAACTGGCCGTCGACCTTGTGCAACTCGTACTCAGGAAGCTGAAACTCTGCGAGCCATTTCAAGAAGTTGGGGCGGAACATTCGCTCTACGCCGTAGAAGGTGTTTCCTGCGAGCCATATCAATTCCTTCTTGGAAAACCGCAACGTTCGGGCGTGATCGAGCTGTTCCCGCAATTCCGCTTCATCGATGACGTCCGCCAATCGCACCGTGCGCGTACGATTGATCAGTGAAAAGGTAACCTGAGTGTCGGGATGGCGGGACTGAATAAGCTGCAACATCAACAGCTTATAGAAGTCGGTATCGAGGAGGCTGCGGACGATCGGATCGAGCCGGAAGCTATGGTTGTAGGTGCGCGTGGCGAGATCGGTGACCGTCATGCAGGTGGATTGCCCGAGATGCGTGCTTCGTTCCACGCAGGGCCCGAATGGCCCGCATACGAGCTGATTAACTGGCCGCCGCGCGGAGACGAACGGCCGCCGACGTTACGCGAGCGGATCAGCGCTGGCGAAAATTGGCCTGGTTCTGGAGGCGAACGGCCAGTTCGGGAAAATGATGGCTGAAGCGTGAGACGTGCACGGGCTGCGAGGCGCTGCCGTGGTGGGGCGCTGCTCACAACCGCACGAACAAGGACTGCTGTCGCGGACCAAACCAGGAGCGGCGCGCATCGCCCGCGGTTCGGCTCAGCCGGTTGGAGGGGCGGCCGGATATAGACCGCCGAGTGCGCGGACCAGATCGACGGCGATGCGCATCTGTTCGCTACGGTTCAGGATCAACGCGCGCTGCGCATCCAGAGCGGCGGTCTGGGCAGTAACGACCTCCAGATAATCCGACGCGCCGTCGCGATAGCGGGTGAGGGCAAGCTCACGGGTGCGTTCGGCAGCACGAGCGGCGGTGAGCAGGTTGACGGAACGGTTGGCGAGATGACGGCCGGTCGCCAGATCGTCCTCCACCTCGCGAAAGGCGTTGAGCACGGTCGCGCGATAGGTGGCGCTTGCCTCGTCAAACCGGCCGCGTGCCGACCGCACGGCGGCACGGCGGGCGCCGCCGTCGAACACGGAGGCGAGTGCGGAGAGCGGGCCCAGTGCCCAGAAGGTGCTCGATGCGCCCAGAATGTCGCCACGCACCGCCTGGAAGCCGCCGGCAGCGCCAAGAGTGACTTGCGGGAACAAGGCAGCGCGAGCCGCGCCGATGCCGGCGTTGGCCGCCGCGACCCTGCGCTCTGCCGCGATCACGTCCGGGCGATCGCGCAGCAACGTCGAAGGGAGGCCAACGGGTATGGTCGGGGGCAGCACATCCTGCTGAGCCGAAGGGATGGAGAAGGTGGCCGGGTTTTCGCCGATCAGAATGGCGATGGCATGTTCGTTTCGCGCCCGAGCGGCAGCAACGGTATCGAGTTCGGCGCGCGCATTGGCGAGTACGGTGGCCGCGCGGCTGACATCGAGACCGGACGCGATGCCGCCGCCGTGCCGGGTATCCGTGAGCTGATAGGCGCGCTGAAAGGCAGTGACGGTCTCGCGCAACAGCACGAGCCGGGCGTCGAGCGCTCGCATGTCGAAATAGGTGCCGGCGAGTTGCGCCTCCAGGCCGAGGCGCAGCGCAGCGGTATCGGCGTCGCTCGCCTCCGCCCGGGCGCGGGCGTCGCGGAGCTGGTTGCGGATGCGCCCGAACAGATCCAGCTCATAGGACAAAGACGCGCCGACCTGCCGTTCGGTGTAAAGCGCCGAGGAAGAGGCGAGGGGGCGTGCGGCGGAGAGGCGTTCGCGGGAAAGATCAGCGCCGGCATCGACCTGCGGTAACAAGGGCGCGCGAGCCTGGCCGACAGCGGCAAGCGCCTGCTCATAACGAGCGACCGCGCTGGCGAGATCGGGATTGTCCGACGCAACGCGGGGCATCAGCGCGGATAGCGCGGGATCGTCGAAGACCTGCCACCATTGCTGCGCCGGTCGCGCCTCGGCAGCGGCAGGCACCCAGCCGTCTACCTGCTTGAAGGCAACGGCGGCGGGTACTTCGGGACGCTGGTAATCGGGCGCCGTGGCGCAGCCGGCAAGCACAAGGCCCGGCAGCGCGACGCCGGCGAAGAGGAAAAGCTTAGCGGGAGCCATCGGTATCCGCCGCAGCGATCCGGACCTGGTCGCCATTGGCCAACGAGTCCGGCGGGCTGTCGATGACCCGATCCCGGATGGTGAGCCCGCTCGTGATCTCCACCGACTTGCCGAGATCGCGGCCAATGGCGACGTCGCGAAGCCGGGCGCGGCCATTTGCGTCCAGCACGGCGACCTGTGCCCCCTCCGGGCGGAAGATGAGCGCGCCGGGAGGCACCATCACGCCGCCCGGCGCATTCTGAATGGGGAAAGTGGCGCGGGCATAAGCGCCCGGCTTCAACGCGCGATCGCCATTCGCGGCCTGCAATTCGACCAGCACGGTGCCCGAAGTGGGGTCTACGGCACCCGCGCTGCGCGTGGTGGTCGCCGTGAAGCTTCGCCCCGGATATTCCGGCAGGCCGAGCGTAACGGGCATGCCGGGGGTTACCTGCGCGGAAAAAGCCTGAGGCACGCGGACGAGCGCACGGATCTGCTTCACGTCAGCGATGGTGAAAAGCGGCTGCGCGCTGGCGCTGCCGGCGGTGACCAGCGCCCCGATTTCCGCATTGCGGCTGATCACCACGCCATCAAAGGGGGCGCGCAGACGCGTGAAGCCGATCATGGTTTCGAGCCGGCGGACGTTGGCGGCGGCGGCCGCCGCGACCGCCGTGCGGGCGGCAAGCTCGCCGCGGCGCTCATCCGCCTCCTGCCGGGAGACCGCGTCCTTGGCGAGCATCTGGTCCCAACGGTTAGACGTGGTGGCGGCGAGGCGGCGATTGGCCTGTGCGGTTTCCAGATCGGCGCGAGCGGCCGCGAGTTGCTGCTCCACCTCCGGCGCGTCGAGCACGGCCAGTACCTGGCCCCGGCGCACCGTTTCGCCGATGTTCACCAGCCACCGCTGCACATAGCCCGAGGTGCGGGCGTAGATCGGCGCGCTGTTCAGCGCGCGAAGATCCGCCGGCAGGACAAGCTCGCCAGCGCCGGTGCCGGTTTCCGGCCGGATGACCCGGACGGTAGGGACCGCCGATTCCGCGGCAAGGGTGGTGAGGCGGCTTTCGTTGCTCATGCGGCTGACGATGCCGCCAGCGGCGACCAGCGCCAGCGCACCGACCCCGGCAGTCACTGCGACCCACCGCGAGCGGCGAGGTGCGGCGGGGGCATCAGGCATGAGAAGGCTCCATGGCATCGGATTGGGGCGCCGCTGCCTGCGTGCGGCGGTGAACGAGACTGAAGATCACGGGAACGAACATCAGCGTCGCGAAGGTGGCGACCACCAGGCCGCCGATGACCGCGCGGCCGAGCGGCGCATTCTGCTCCCCGCCTTCGCCAAGGCCCAGCGCCATCGGCAACATGCCGATGATCATGGCGAGCGCTGTCATCAGCACGGGGCGGAAGCGAGTCATTCCGGCATCCAGGGCAGCGGCGACGCCATTCCCCAGCACGGCGAGCCGTTCGCGCGCAAAGCTGACCACCAGGATCGAATTGGCGGTGGCCACGCCCATGCACATGATCGCGCCGGTCAGGGCAGGCACGGACAGCGTGGTACCAGTGACGAACAGCGTCCACACGATGCCCGCAAGCGCGCCGGGCAGGGCCGTGATGATCACGAACGGGTCCAGCCAACTCTGGAAGTTCACCACGATCAGCAGGTAGATCAGCACGATCGCGCCAAGCAGACCGAAACCGAGGCCGGTGAAGGCGTCGCGCATCGTCTGATACTGACCGCGCAGGGTGATACTGGTTCCCGGCGGCGCTTTCGCTTCCATTTCCCGGATCACGGCAAGAATGTCGGCCGATACCGCGCCGAGATCGCGGCCGCTGGTAGTGGCGAAGACGTTGGTGACCGGTTCGATATTGTAGCGGGAGACGATCGCGGGGGCGTTGCTGCGCCGGATGGTGGCGATGCCGCCGAGCACCTGGGAGGGGCGCCCCTGTGCGCTCGCCGTCACCGGGATGTTCGACAGATCGGTGAGCGAGCCGACGCGATATTCCGGCGCCTGGGCAACCACTGGATAGCTGACGCCGTTTTCGGGATTGAGGAAGAAGACGGGGGCGCTTTGCTGGGTTCCCGCGAGCGAAGCGCCGACACTGGTAGTCACGTCGCGTTCCGTTAGGCCGAACTGGCCGATGCGCGAGCGGTCCACGTCAACATTGAGCTGCGGCAGGCGGGTCGATTGCTGGATGCGCGGATCGGCAACGCCGGGGATGCGCGAGATACGGCGCAGGATCTGCTGCGCGAGATCGGCATTGGCCGCCGCATTCTTTCCGGCAATGGCAATGTCGATCGGGGCGGGGGCGCCGAAGTTCAGGATCTGGCTGGTGATGTCGGCGGGAAGGAAGGCGAAGCTGGTACCCGGATAAGCGCGAGGCAGCGCCTCCCGCAGCGCCGCCACGTAATCGGCGGTGGGCGCGTGATCGTGGCTGAGCTGGATCAGGATGTCGCCATCCTGCGCCCCGAACGTGCCGGAGTTCAGGTAGATGTTGTTAATCGAACTGGACGGCAGGCCGATGTTGTCGACCACCGAGACGAGCTCCTTCGCCGGGATGATCTGGCGAATGGTGCGCTGGATGCGGTCGAGCTGGGCGGAGGTTTCCTCGATCCGGCTGCCGACAGGCGCGCGGACGTGGATGGCGATGGAGCCGGCGTCGACGCTGGGGAAGAAGTTCTGGCCCAGGAATGGCACCAGCAGGAACGAGGCGGCGATCAGACCGAGAAAGCCGATGATGAAGGGACGGGGCGCGGCCAGCACGTTGCCCAGCATCGCGCCGTAGCCGCTGCGCAGCCGCTCGAACCGGGCCTCGAACGCGCGCTGAAAACGAACCAGCGGGTTGCGGCTGCCCGGCGTACCCGCCTCGTGAATGTGGCCGGGCGCGTGCGGCTTCAGCAGATAGGCGGCGAGCGTCGGTACCAGTGTGCGTGACAGGATGAACGAGCCGACCATCGCGAACACGACCGACAGCGCCATCGGCACGAAGAGAAAGCCGGCGACACCGGGCAGGAAGAACATCGGCACGAACACGATGCAGATGCAGAGCAACGCGACAAAGGCGGGCGCCACGATCTGCTGCGCACCGTCGAGGATCGCCTGCTGCACCGGCTTTCCCTGCTCCAGGTGCCAATTGATGTTCTCGATCGTGACGGTCGCATCGTCGACAAGGATGCCGACGGCGAGCGCAAGGCCGCCCAGCGTCATCACGTTCAGCGTGTTGCCGGTAAGCGCGAGGCCGATGATCGCGAAGAGAATGGCGAGCGGGATCGAGATGGCGATGATCACGGTGGAGCGCCACGAGCCGAGGAAGAGCAGGATCATGGCGGAGGTGAGGGCGGCGGCGATCGCGCCTTCGACCACGACGCCCATCACTGCGGCGCGGACGAAGATCGACTGATCGGCAAGCTCAATGACCTTTACGGCGTCGGGCAGCGTCTTTTGCACCTGCGCGACTTTGCGCTTGATCCCCTCCACGATGTCGAGCGTGGAGGTGGCGCCGTTCTTCATCACCGTCATCAGCACAGACCGGCCACCATCGACGTGAACGACGTTGGTCTGAACCGCGGCGCCGTCGCGGACATTGGCGACATCGCGCAGGTAGATGGTGGCACCATTGATGGTGCGCACGGGGATGTTGTTCAGCTCCTCGACCGAGCGCGGCGCGTTGTTCAGCCGGACGGCATATTGCAGCGTGCCGATCTTCACGAAGCCGACCGGATTGATCTGGTTCTGCGCCGCGATGGCATTGGCGACGTCCTGCGCGGACAGGCCCTTCGACTGGAGCGCCTGCGGATCGAGGTCGATCTGGATCTGCCGCTGGCGCCCGCCGGCGGGAAGCGGGACGGCGGCGCCGGGCACGGTGACGAGCGGCGGGCGAAGCTGGTTCTGCGCCAGGTCGAACAGCTGCGCCTCCGACATCCCGCGGCCTTGCAGCGCCAACTGCAGGATCGGCACGGTCGACGCGCTGTAGTTCACGATCATCGGCGGGGTAACGCCGGGTGGCATCTGGCGCAGCATCGTTTGCGACACAGACGTGACCTGCGCGGTTGCCGTGCGGACGTCGGCGCCGGGCTGAAGAAAAATCTTCACCACGCCCATGCCCTGCATGGACTGGCTCTCGACGTGATCGATGTCGTTGACGGTGGTGGTGAGCGTCCGTTCAAACGGAACGAGCATCCGGCCCGCCATCTCTTCGGGCGGAAGGCCGGCATATTGCCACGCCGTTGCGATCACCGGTACGCGGATCTCGGGGAAGATGTCGACCGGCGTCCGCACTGCCGCCAGCAAGCCCAGGATGGCGATGAGGATCGCCATGACGATGAAGGTGAGCGGACGGGACAGCGCAACGCGAACGATGCCGATCATGTGCACGCCCCCGAATGATCGTTTTGTTGAACGGAAGGAGCGCCGGGCGCCTCCCGCTTTGCAGCATAGCGGCACGAAGTTTCGGTGTTCAAGCCAAATAGGTCAGCAATGCTGATCTTTCTTGGCGGCTGCCTCATCGCCGCGAGCGCCGTCGCGTCGGCGATACGCCCGTGTACCGGCCCGGCCGGTGCCAGAGGTACACGACCGAGGCCATCATCAGCGCGCTGACCGCCGACCAGAGCAGGCGATCGGGTTGCAGGTAGATGCCAGCCGCAGCCAGCACCAGCGCGTCGATGGCGATCTGCGTCCGGCCGGCGTTCCAGCCACGGGCGTTCTGCAGCCACAAGGTGACCACGCCGACGCCGCCGACACCCGCGCCGTGACGCGCCAGCGCCAACGTCCCCATGCCAAGCAGGGTGCCGCCGGCCACTGCGGCCACCGCTGGATTGCCACTGGCGATCCTGGTGGTCGCGTCGATCACCACCGACATGCCAGCGATGCCCAGGCTGACCAGGATCGTGCGCGCGGTGAACCAGCTGCCCATCACCCGCGCCGCCAGGATGAAGAAGGGCAGGTTGAGGATGGCGAACAGCACGCCCGGGCTGACCGAGACGAAACGGGAGATCAGCAGCGCGAGGCCGGCCGTGCCGCCCGTCACCAGATGCGCGGCGCGAAGCATCGCCAGACCGACCGCGATCAGGATGCAGCCGATGCATAACGCGTAAGCGTCCTCGAAACTGGTGTGTGAGGTAGTGGCCGGACCGTTGGCGACAGGCTGTTTTGGCATCAGGATCCCGATTGGTGACCGGCATCCTCCCCAGTAGCAATCGTGCGCCTGTGTCTATCTGTGCCGCAACGGGAAAGCGGCGCCGGGGCGATGAACCCCGGCGCCGCCGCAGGCTCACTTGTCCGCGAGCATTTCCCCGTTCGCCTTGTAGACCTTGCCGCCCTTCATCACGAAGCGGACCGATTGCAGGATCTTGATATCCTGCAGCGGATCGCCTTCCACCGCAACAATATCGGCATATCGTCCCTTCTGGATGGAGCCGACCTCGCCGCTCTTGCCCAGCAGCTCCGCCGCATTGCGGGTGCCCATCATGATCGCATCCATCGGCTTGACGCCGGCAGTGACGAGATATTCGAACTCCTTCGCATTCTCGCCATGCGGACGCCAGCCGAGCTGATCGGTGCCAAGCGCCATCTTCACGCCGGCGCGGTAGGCACCGAGCGCATTCTGGGTCATCGTCGGCGTGACCGCGATCGCCTTTCCGGCAACGGTCGGCGGCAGCTTGTCCGGCGTCGCCTTCGCCACGTCATAGATTTCGCGACCGGCGAACAGGGTCGGCACCATGAACGTGCCGCGCTCCTTCATCAGGCGGTAGGTTTCGTCGTCGGCATAGGTGCCGTGCTCGATCGAATCCACGCCGGCACGGATCGCCGCGTCAACGCCGGCCTTGCCATGGGCGTGGCTTGCCACCTTCATGCCCAGCGAGTGAGCGGTGGTGACGATCGCCTTCAGCTCATCGTCGTTCAGCAGCTGAAGCGTGGGATCGTCACCGACGCTGGCGACGCCGCCGGACGAGTGGATCTTGATCACCTGTGCGCCGCGCTTGCGCAGTTCGCGCACGGCACGCATCGCCTCGCTTGGGCCGTCGATGACGGTCATCTTCCACTGATCATGGCGATCCCAGGCGGGATCAATGCCGTTGGACGGATCGGAGTGACCGCCCGTCGGGCTGATCGCCGGGCCGGAGATGGTGAGGCGGGGGCCGGGGACAAGCCCTTCGTTGATCGCGCCCTGAAGCGCGGTGAGCACTTCGATGTTGCCGCCAAGATCGCGAACGGAGGTGAAGCCGCCCTTCAGGATTTCCCGCACGTTCCAGACCGACTGCATGCCCTGCTGCGCCGCAGTGCCGCGCAGGCGATCACGACGCGAACCGCCGCCGGTGATGTGATCGTGAACGTCGATGAAGCCCGGCATGACCGTGCTGTTCGACAGGTCGATTACCTCGGCGCCGGCCGGACCGGGCACGAAGCCGTTCTCGACGCTAACGATGCGGTCGTCCTTGATGACGATGCTGGCCTGACGGCGCGGCGTGTTGCCGACCGCGTCGATCAGCGTTCCGGCGTGAATTACCACATCCTTTGCATAGGCCGGCACGGCCTGAAGCGCAGCAAGCGCCGCGCCTGCCGCCAGAAGCTTCTTTCGCATGTAACCCCCCTGTTCACGTCTGATCTGCGCTGTCTCCGGCAGTCGTCGGCCGAGCAACTGTCATTGCCGTGAAATACGATCACGGAACCATCACTGACGCAATACCAAAGTGGCCGGTATTTACCGGTCAATTTAGACCATTAATCATGCATCAAAGCTATAGCTTGGTGCAAAGCATCTACGCTGTCGATGGTGGCTGGCATTGATGGTCGTTTGGGTCGGCGACGGCCGGCTGTGCCCTCCAACCTGTCGGGAGATTCCGAGAAGGAGGTCAGGGGGCGGGATCACGTCACTTTCGCGGTACGACGCAGCACCGTCTTCAGCACGAAGCTGGAGTTGATTCGCGACAGCATCGGGATGCGGGAGAGAGTGCCCAGCATCACTTGATAATGTTCGAGGTCGTTGACGACAACGCGGAGCAGATAATCATAATCCCCGGTCATCTGGTAACAATCGGTGACTTCCTCAACATCCCGAATGCTACGTTCAAATATTGTCAGCGCCTCATCCGACTGACGATCGAGGGTTACGGAGATCATCGCCTCAATAGCGCCGCTCAAAATACGTTCGTTCAGGCGGGTCGTGTACCCGAGGATGTATCCTTCACCTTCCAGGCGACGCACACGACGGAGCGTTGGTGTCAGGGAAAGGCCAATTTCATCGGCGAGTTCGCGCCAGGATATGCGGCCGTTCGCCGTCAGTATCTGAAGAATGCGGGTGTCGAATGCGTCCAATTTTGATTTTGTTGTCATGTGCCCCCCCAAACACCGCTTCTTCAAGCGAATGGCGAGGTTTGCACAGTCGGGGCGCGGCTGCAATTTTTCAGGATGAACGCGCGGGATCTCGGCACTGAATGCGCGCGCGGACGCGGTGTGCGCCTGGGGACGGATCGCCTGGGTCAGATAGTATCAATCGTTAGCATCGCTGATTATGGTTCAAGATAGTCGACTAAAACCGCTTCGTGGAACAAACATTCCAAAAGGTGATACAAACCGCATGAAAATTAGGATTGCCATCCTTGTGGCAACACACTTTTATAGTTTGAAAGGACGGCGGCGGGATCGTCCGGGGGATATGGGAGCCTCAGGTTAGTTCCAAACGCGCCGTCCATTGAGTTGGATTGCGGGGCGGGAACGGCCTGCTTCCAAAATGAGGGGGCGTATAAATGAGGGTGGGATCAGCGCGGGCCTTGCGTGGCGGACGATTGTTGCTTGGTGTCTCGATGCTGGCGGCGGCGACAAGCGCGCTTGCCCAGGAAGCGAGCGGGGTTCCTGCGCAAACGCAGACCCAATCGCCGTCCGAAGTGGCGGGTGGCAGTGCCCCAGCGCTGCCCGAGGATGACAGCAATCCGGGCGAGATCGTCGTCACCGCGCTGAAACGGGCCACCAGCATCCAGCAGACCCCGCTCGCCATTTCTGCCGTGACGGCGGAATCTCTCGTGGCGCAGGGGATCACGGATTCCCAGCAGCTGACGCGGACAACGCCGAACCTCATCATCAACGAAAGCGCGAATGGTGGCAGCCGCGTCATCATCCGCAATCTCTACGCATCCGGCGAGCCGCTGGTCGGCCTGTATTATGACGAAACGCCGATCACCGGCACCAGCGGCGTCAGCAACGACGCCGGCGGGACGCAGCCCGGCATCCGCCTGTTCGACGTGGAGCGCGCCGAGGTGCTGCGCGGCCCGCAGGGCACGCTGTACGGCGCCAGCTCGATGGGCGGCACGATCCGCCTCATCTTCAACAAGCCCGACCTCAACGACTTCGAAGGCGCCGTGAATGGTCAGCTGACCACGGTGAAGCACGGCAGCGGCGTTGGCACGAACCTGGACGGCATGATCAACGTGCCGCTGATCGATGACGTGCTGGCCGTTCGCGCCGTGGCATTCTGGGATCGGACGGCTGGCTATATCGACAATTCCGTCCTTGGGCTGAAAGACTTCAACAAGAACCGCACCTATGGCGGGCGGTTGATGGTGCGTTTCCGCCCGGCGGAGAACCTGACGATCGACGGCCTGGCGGTGTATCAGGACCGCAACAGCTTCAGCCCGACGTGGAACCAGACCCGCTATGAGCTATATGGCGACAAGTTCGACCAGGATCTGCGTATCCAGACGCCGCAGTCGGACACGTTCGAGCTTTATAGCGGAACGCTGAACTGGGACTTCCAGTTCGCGACGCTGACCGCGATTGCGTCGTATTCGAAGCGCGATCTGGCGTTCAACTTCGACTATTCGCCCTATTTCTCCCGCTACTGGACGGGCGCAACGGCGCCGACCAGCGTGCCGGGCTACGCCAACTTCCTCAACGATTGTAACGCGGGCAATGTCGCCGGCGTCACCTCGTGCAGCCGTGAGGAATATCAGCGCTTCGTCACGCAATGGGGCATCCTGTCGGCGTATCAGCCGCAATCGACCAAGACGACGACGCAGGAGATCCGGCTTGCCGATGCACAGCATGCGGTGAAGTGGACGGTCGGCTTCTTCCACAGCAATCGCGACAATCATACGCAGAGCCTGCTGAACACGGTCGACCCGGCAACGGGGCTGCAATATTTCCCGGCCGGCTATCAGGCGAACCCATATGGCTTCGCGTCGCGGACCCATCTCGATCGCACCATCGACGACACGTTGAAGCAAATCGCCTTCTTCGGCGAAGCGGCGTGGGACGTGAACGACAAGCTGGAGCTGAGCGTCGGCGGCCGCTGGTTCGAATATAAGAAGGTGACGGGCGCCGAGGTGGTCATCCCCAACTATGTCGCCGGCAACGTGCGGCTGCCGTATTCGGAGCTGTCGGGCAAGGAAAGCGGCACGCTGCTGAAGTTCAACGCCAGCTACAAGTTCAATCGCGACGTGATGGTCTATGGTCTTGCGTCGCAGGGTTATCGCCCGGGCGGTGTGAACCAGACGCTTGGCCTGCCGAGCTATGCCACGACGTACGATTCCGACCAGCTGTGGAATTATGAGCTTGGTCTCAAGAGCTCGCTGTTCAATCGCAAGGTGACGTTCAACGTCGACGTGTTCCAGATGGATTGGAGCAACGTGCAGATTTCCGCCTCGTACCAGGGCGCGTTCAGCTTCATCACCAATACGCCCAGCAAGACCCGCATCCGCGGCGTGGAATTGGACACGGCTTACTATCCGCTGGACGGCCTCGCGCTGCGGGCGTCGGGTAGCTACACCTCGGCGAAGCTGCAAGGTAACGTCTCTTTGCCGTCGGGCATCAACCTGTGCACCGGAACGCCGCCCTATGTCGGTTGCGCGGTGCTGGCGGGCATCGGGAAGAAGGGCAACACGGTGCCTTATTCGCCTGAGTGGACCGCGCAGGCGTCGGCCGACTACACCCAGCCGCTGGGAGGCGACCTGGAGCTCTATTACCACGGCAACGTGAGCTACCGCAGCGCGGCGTGGACGGTGTACGACCGGACGGCGGCAAACATCACGCCAGAGGGCATGCGCCTGCCGGGCTTTGCCACGGTCGGCCTGCGGTTCGGCATCCAGAACGGCGACAGCTGGGGCGTCTATGCCTTCGCCAATAACCTGTTCGACGTGGTTGGCGCGGTCGGCAAGTCGACCAGCGCGACCAGCTCCACGCTGCGCCCGGTGGTGGACAATGGCGTGACCTATCCCAGCATCTACCTGACGGCGAGCGCGCCGCGGGTCATCGGCATCAGCGCGCGCACGCGCTTCTGACGATGTGCCGGCGGCAGCCCGTCGCTGCCGCCCGACACCAATAAAGAACGTAACAAATGGGGGGCATGATGGGGCTGCGGCTGTTCAATCAGGGGCGGGTGCGTCCGGCGACCGGCAACGTGAGGAAGCGGGCCGGGATAGCGGTCCGCGCGGGGGCGCTGGCGGCGACGATGCTGGGCGGGGCGGTCGCCATCGCCCAGACCGTACCGGCACCGGCACCGGCACCGGCTCCATCCGCGCCGCGCCTGCCATCCGCTGCCCAGCCGCTGACCCAGCCACAGGACGCCGAATACGGCCGGCTGATCGACCAGCATCTGGTGGACAAGAGGTTCACCACCGAACTGGTGGACCACATGCCGCTGTCCGACACGGTGCCCTCGCCGCTGAAGTTCTTCGGCCGGATCCCCGGCACGCCCGGCGAACTGACCTATGCCGCGGACATCCATCGTTATTACCGCGAGTTGGCGCGCACGTCGAAGCGCGTGAAGTACATGACGCTGGGCACCACCGAAGAAGGGCGCGAGCAGGTGGTCCTCGCCATCGCCGACGAGGCGACGTTGGCCTCGCTGGACGAGCACAAGGCGAAGCTGGCTGCGCTTGGCGATCCGCGGCGCACCGATGCGCGCCAAGCGGCCGAGATCATCAAGACGGCCAAGCCGATCTACTGGGTGACGAGCGGCATCCACTCGCCGGAAACGGGCGGTCCAGAAATGCTGATCGAGCTGGCCTACCGGCTGGCCGTGGAGGACACGCCCTTCATTCGCGACATCCGCGAAAAGATGATCACCTTCATCACCCCGGTCGTCGAAGTCGACGGGCGCGAGAAGATGGTCGACACTTATTATTACGGCAAGAAGACCGGCAAGCCCAAGCCGCCGCTGGTTTATTGGGGCAAATATGTTGCGCATGACAACAACCGCGACGGCCTGGGCCAGTATCTGAAGCTGACCCAGAACATCACCAACGGCTTGCTCGATTGGCATCCGACGGTGCTGCACGACCTGCACGAAGCACAATCCTATCTCTACACCTCGACGGGAACGGGGCCGTACAATCCGTCGCTGGATCCGATCCAGTCGAACGAATGGTGGCTGCTGGCCGAAACCGAAGTGCTGGAGATGACGAAGCGCGGGGTTCCGGGCGTCTGGACCTATGGCTTCTACGACGGCTGGGTGCCCAACTATCTGTTCTGGATCGCGCATACGCACAACAGCTTTGGCCGCTTCTACGAAGTGCAAAGCTATGGCCCCGACATTCAGAACGACCTGAAGCTTGCGTCGACCGTGACCAGCAAGGAATGGTATCGCCCCAATCCGCCGCTGCCGTCGGTGAACTGGGGGCCGCGCAACAACACCAACATCCAGCAGTCGGCCTTGCTGATCGCGATGAACCGCGTCGCCAATGACGGCGCGCAGTATCTCGAAAACTACTGGACCAAGAGCCGCAACGCGATCGAGACCGGGCAGCGGACTGGCGAGATCAATGCGTGGGTCGTGCCGGCGCAGCAGCATGCGCCGAAGAACGCGGCGGACATGGTGAACATGCTGCGCAAGCAGGGCGTGGAGGTTACCACCGCCACCCAGGCGTTCACGGCCGGCGGGGTATCGGTGGCGCCGGGCGATTACGTGATCCGCGCGGACCAGCCGTATCGCACGCTGCTGGACATGTATCTGAGCGTGCAGACCTATCCGACCAGCAACCCGCGCCCGTATGACGACACCGGCTGGACGATGCAGTATATGCACAACGTCGAGTTGAAGACGATAAAGGACACGGCCGTCTTCTCCCAGCAGCTCGCGCCGGTAACGGCGGACGTCTCGCCGCGGGGTGGGGTGAGCGGCGAAGGATCAACAATCGTCTTCAACCACAATGGCGACAATGCGCTGGTGTCGCTGCGCTTCAAGCTGAAGGGGCAGCGCATGCTGGCGGCCGAGGCGCCGTTCGAGATCAATGGCAAGCGTTATGCCGCGGGCAGCTTCATCCTGCCGTCGGCCAACCGCGCCACTGTTGCCGCAATAGCCGAGGCGCTGGGCGTGCAGGGCGAGGCGGTGTCAGGCGTGCCGAATGTCGCCACCCATATGCTGACCGCGCCGCGCATCGGCTATGTCCATTCATGGCTGCGCACGCAGGACGAGGGATGGTGGCGCGCCGCGCTGGACCATTACGGCATCCCATACGATTATTTCGCGGACACCACGCTGAAGGCGCAGAACCTGCGCGGCAAATATGACGTGCTGATCTATCCCACCGTCGCGAACAACGCCAAGGACCAGTTCGTCGGCGTGCCGATGAACGGCAGCGACAAGATCCCGTACAAGAAGTCGGCGCTGACCCCGAACCTTGGCGCGCTGGATTCCGCCGAGGACATTCGCGGCGGTATCGGCGGCGCCGGCCTGGACGCGCTGAAGCGGTTCGTGGCCGAGGGCGGCACGCTGATCGGCGATGGATCCACCGTGGAGATGCTGGCGGAGTTCGGGGTCGCGCCGAACGTGTCGGTCAGCAAGCCGTCGGAGCTATACAACAAAGGTGCGATCATGCGCGGCATGATTGCCGACCAGAGCAGCCCGATCGTCTACGGCTATGACGGCAAGCAGCTGCCGATCTACTTCTCGCAGTCGCCGGTGCTGAACGTGTCGCGCGGCGGCGGCCGGATGGGGTATTTCGACCCCAACGGCCCGGGGGTGAAGCTGGCCCAGAACACGACGCCCAATGCCGCGCCTGCGCCTGTGTCGCCATGGCCGGGGGCAGAAGCGGCGGCCGCGTCGGCGCCGAAGAACGAGGTCGATCCGAGCAGCCCGTTTGGGTCACGCGAGCCGGCGTCACGTTCCAGTGGTGCAGAGCCAACGCAGTTGCCGCGCGTGGTGATGAACTTCCCCGCGAAAGCGAACGACATCCTGTTGAGCGGGATGCTGAGTGGCGGGGAGGCGCTGACCGGCAAGCCGCTGGTCGTCGACGTGCCGCACGGGCGGGGCCACATGGTGCTGTTTGCGCTGCGGCCGTTCTGGCGGTGGCAGACGCAGGGCAGCTACATGCTCGGCTTCAACGCCATCCTGAACTGGGATCACCTGAGCGCCGGCGCGCCTGCCGGTGCGGGAACGGACTGAAACTTCAACACAGGCGAGGGGTCGCAACGATGGAAATGAACATCGTCCCGTCCGGGGCAAAGGCGGGCATGCGCCCCGTCAATGAACGGGCAGTGGCGTTGATGAAGCGCGAGATGATCGGGCAGACCGACGAGCTGCTGATGCGGCAGTTCGGCATCAGCTACAACACCTGGCGCAAGGTGCGCGAGGGCCAGCCGATCCGCCGTTCCGTGGCCGATCGGCTGGAAAGTCGGCTCGCGCGATCAAGCTGAACCCCGTCGGTGGCGGCGGGCATCGTGGCTGCGGATCGAGGCAGGGCAGCAGGTGACCGGCGCCTTGATCCGGATCGGTGACGATGTGGCGCTTGTCCTGTCCTTGTTTTGCCGCAACAAGGGTCTGAAAATAGGAGCCTATGATGCGCCGTCGGACCTTTGTCGCCACTTTGCCTGCGCTTGCGATGGCGCCAGCCCTGGCCCGGGCACAACAAGGCGCGGCCGGCGGGGCGCAGGGCACCGAAGGACCGGGACAAGGCGGTGCCCCCCAACCGGCGACCGCCAAAGGTGCGGCGTTGCCGGGCCATTGGGCGGCCGGCGAGGACCGGTTTATCCGGCCTGACGTTCACGCCGGCGATCGTCCGGTGGGGGCAAGCTTCGCCTCCCGCACTGCAGTCTACGGCCTGAACGGCGCAGTGGGCACGGCGCATCCGATGGCGACGCAGGCTGGCATCGACATTCTTAAGCGTGGCGGATCGGCCGTTGACGCGGCTATCGCCACCAACGCCTGCCTCGGCCTGCTGGAGCCGACCGCCAACGGTATCGGCGGCGACATCTATGCGATGATCTGGGACCCCAGGCAGAAGAAGGTGGTGGGGATGGCCGGGTCGGGCGCCAGCCCGCGCGGCCTGTCGCTGGAAACGGTGCGCGGACGGGCGAAGAACGGGGCGCTGCCGCCGCTCGGCGCGATCACCGTTTCGGTGCCGGGGACGGTCGACGGCTGGTGGACCATGCACCAGCGCTACGGGAGGCTACCCTGGGCGACGCTGTTCGAACCGGCGATTGCCATGGCCGAGGCGGGGACGCCGGTGCCCGACATCATCGCTTTTTACATCCGCCGCAGCATGGCCAATTTCGCGCGCCCCGGGAATGGCGTGGAGGAAACCGCCAACGCGCTGAAGACCTGGGGCATGGCAGACGGCAAGGGGCCAGCGGCGGGGCAGGTGTTTCGCAATCCCGATCTCGCCCGGACGTATCGCGCGATCGCCAAGGGCGGGCGCGACGCTTTCTATTCGGGCGAGATCGCGCGGACGATCGACCGCTATTTCAAGCGGATCGGCGGCTGGCTGCGGTACGAGGATCTGGCGGCCCACCATTCGGAATGGATCGAGCCGAGCCGCACCGATTATCGCGGCACCACCGTTCATGCGCTTGGCGCCAATACGCAGGGCATCGCCACGTTGCAGATGCTCAACATCCTCGAGCATTTCGACCTGAAGGGCGCAGGGTTCCAGTCCGCGCTGTCCATCCACCTTCAGGCCGAAGCGAAGCGGCTCGCTTATGAGGATCGGGCGCGCTTCTACGGCGATCCGAAGTTCTCCAAGGTGCCGGTCGAGTGGCTGATTTCCAAGGAATATGCCGCCCAGCGCGCGAAGCTGATCCGGCCTGATCGCCTGCTCACCCCAATTTATCCGGGGCAGGCGCCGAGCCAGGGTGACACGACCTATTTCTCGTGCGCCGACAAGGACGGAATGATGGTGTCGCTGATCCAGTCCAATTTCCGCGGCATGGGATCGGGGCTGGTGGCTGATGGTCTGGGCTTCATGTTCCAGGATCGCGGTCAGCTGTTCAGCCTGAAGGACGGGCACCCCAATGTCTATGCGCCCGGCAAGCGGCCGTTCCAGACGATCATTCCGGGCTTTGCCACGCGCGGCAATGATCCGTGGATGAG
Source organism: Sphingomonas sp. IC-11 (assembly GCF_021043365.1). Lineage (GTDB taxonomy): Bacteria > Pseudomonadota > Alphaproteobacteria > Sphingomonadales > Sphingomonadaceae > Sphingomonas. The sequence continues at coordinate 860,523 of NZ_JAJNDU010000001.1, forward strand.
CTTTGGCGTGATGGGCGGCGACATGCAGCCGCAAGGACAGACGCAGATCATCGTCAACCGGGTGGACTATGGGCTGGAGATCCAGTCCGCCGGCGATGCGCCGCGTTGGCACCACGAGGGATCGTCGCAGTCGATGGGCGAGGATGATCCCGATCTGGGGCCGACCGGCCGACTGCGATTGGAGAGCGGGGTACCGATGGAGACGCGCAAGCGGCTGGCGGAACTGGGCTGGAAGCTGGGCGACCCGGATGGCGGCTTTGGCCGGTACGAATGCGTGGAGCACCGCATGGATGGGGCGACGCGGGTCTATGCGGCGGCCAGCGAAATGCGCGCCGATGGGTGTGCTCTGGCTTATTGATCGGGCCGGCGCGGCGCCCGCGCTCAACGGGGGTAGCGGGCGCCCATGAAGAACAGGCCGTCCGGCGGGGCGTTCAGTCCCAGCCGCGAGCGGTCCGCGGCGCGCAGGGCGTCGCCCATGTCGGCAACCGTCCAGCGGCCGAGCCCGACCAATGCCAGGCAGCCGACCATCGAGCGCACCTGATGGTGGAGGAAGGAGCGCGCCTCCGCGACGACCGACAGGTGATCGCCGCTGCGCGTCACGTCCAGCACGTCGAGCGACTTGAGCGGGCTGGCCGATTGGCAATGGACCGAGCGGAAGGTGGTGAAATCGTGCTTGCCGACGAGGAGCTGCGCCGCCTCGTGCATGGCGGCGGCATCGAGCGGCTGCGCGACTTGCCAGGCCAGGCCCTTCTCCCAGGTGAGCGGAGCCCGGCGATTGATGATGCGATATTCGTAGAACCGGCCGACGCAGGAGAAGCGCGCGTGCCAATCGCCGGGCACCTCCTCGCAAGCAAGAATGGCCACCGGGTTTGGCCGCAGGCGAGCGTTCAATGCCTCGCCAAGGCGAAAGGCGGTGATCGGCTTGGCAATGTCGACATGCGCGCGCATCGCCGTGGCGTGAACGCCGGCATCGGTGCGACCAGCGGCGTGCACCGCGGTACGCTCCCCCGTTACGGCGAAGGCGGCATCCTCGATCGCTTGCTGAACGCTGGGGCCATGATCCTGCCGCTGCCACCCCATGAAGGGGCGGCCGTCATATTCCACCGTCAGCGCGAAACGCGTCACAGGCGGGCGCCGGACGGAATGGGGAAGCCGCGCAGCAGATCGGCGACGGTCATGACGCCGCGGCCGGCGCGCTGAACCGAGGTGGGGCGGATCGCGCCGCTGGCGCAGCGGATGGTGAGGTGATCGTCAATGACCTCGCCGGGCTCGCCCGTGGTCGCCGGACAAACCTCGGCTGACAGGACGCGAAGGCGCTCGCCATTCACCTCAACCCAGGCGCCGGGCGGGTTGAAAGCGCGGATCTGGCGCTCCGCCGCAGTCGCCTCCTGCGCGAAATCGAGGCGCAGTTCGTCCTTGGCAATCTTCGCCGCATAAGTGACGCCGTCCTCCGGCTGCGGCGTCGCGGGGTGACCGTCGAGATCAGCCAGCACCTGCACCATCAGCCGAGCGCCGAGATCGGCGAGTTCCCGCGTCAACTCGCCCGCCGTCTTGCCAGCGACCGGGGTGCGTCCTTCCAGGCGGACGGGGCCGGTATCGAGCCCGGCCTCCATTTGCATGATGCCGACGCCGGTTTCCTCGTCGCCAGCCAGGATGGCGCGCTGAATCGGGGCAGCGCCGCGCCACCGCGGGAGGAGCGAGCCGTGGATGTTAAGGCAGCCGTAGCGCGGGGCATCGAGGACGGGGCGGGGCAGGATCAGGCCATAAGCCGCCACCACCGCGACATCAGCGCCGAGCGCGGCGAAGGCCTGCTGCTCATCCGCACCCTTCAGCGACACGGGGGTCCGCACCTCGATGCCGAGCGCCTCGGCGCGCTGATGCACGGGCGAGGGCACCAGAGCGCGACCACGGCGGCCGCCCGGTCGGGGCGGCTGGCTGTAGGCCGCGACGATCTCATGCCCGGCGGCGACCAGCGCGTCCAGCGCAGGCACGGCAAAGTCAGGCGTTCCCATGAAGACGATCCGCATGGGGCGCGCTTCAACGCGCTGGCGCGGGCGGGCGCAACCCCCTATCTGTTCCGGCGATGGCATCGCAGGAGATCGAGGCGCTGACGGGCGCGCTGGCGCGGCTGCCCGGCCTGGGCCCACGATCGGCTCGCCGGGCCGTGTTGCACCTGATGAAGAAGCGCGAGGGTGCGCTCGTCCCGCTGCTCGCCGCCTTGCAGGCAGTGGAGGAGCGGCTTGCCACGTGTTCCACCTGCGGCAACGTGGACACGACCGACCCCTGCGCGATCTGCGCCGATCAGCGCCGGGACGCGCGGGCATTGTGCGTGGTGGAGGAAGTTGCCGACCTGTGGGCGCTCGATCGATCGCGCCTGTTTCCGGGGCGCTTTCACGTGCTGGGCGGGCGGCTTTCGGCGCTGGAGGGAGTGCGGCCGGAGGATCTGGCGATCGACGCGCTGGTGCAGCGGATCGAAGCGGGCGGTATCGACGAAGTGGTGCTGGCGATGAATGCCACGCTGGAGGGGCAGACGACCGCGCATTACATCGCAGAGCGGCTGGAGCGGTTTCCGGTGAGGATCACGCAATTGGCGCACGGCCTACCGGTGGGCGGCGAACTCGATTACCTCGACGAGGGGACACTGGCGCAGGCGCTGCGTGCCCGCCGCCCGGTGGCGTGACAAGCGCGCGGAGCGGAGCGGCTTGATTCGACGCGGTCACGCCAATATCTGCTCGCAATGGCCGTTCTTCCCATCGTCGAGATTCCCGATCCCCGCCTTCGCCTGATGTGCGAACCCGTCGACGCGATCGACGACGAGGTGCGTCAGCTTTCCACCGACATGATCGAGACGATGTACGCGGCGCGCGGCATCGGTCTTGCGGCGATCCAGGTGGGTGTAGCCCGCCGCGTCGTCGTGATCGACCTTCAGGAGCGTGAGACCGAGGAGCCCGTCGAAGAGGCGGAGGCGCCCGAGGCGGTTCGCGATCCCAAGACGTATATCAATCCGGAGATCCTGTGGGTTTCCGACGAGACCTCCCGATATCAGGAGGGCTGCCTTTCGATCCCGGAGCAATATGCCGAGGTGGAGCGCCCCGCACGTTGCCGCGTGGCGTGGATGGACCTGGACGGTCAGCGGCATGAGGAGGAGATGGGCGGTCTGCTCGCCACCTGCATGCAGCACGAGATCGACCATCTGAACGGCGTACTCTTCATTGACCATATCACGCGCCTGAAGCGCGACATGCTGCTGAAGAAGCTGGCCAAGGCGCGCAAGAGCGCCGCCTGAGATCGCTTGCCCCGCGACGTTGCGGGGGCTAGGTTCGCGCTTCGTTCTCGTGAGGAGGAAGCGTGGAGCCGATTGCCGCATTGTTCGTCGTCATCGCCTTGCTGTTGGGCCTGGCCGTCGGCTGGTGGCTTGCGCAGCGCAATGTGGCGGCGATCCGGGCCGAGCGTGACGCGCGGGCCGAAGAGTTCAAGAAGGCGATCGTCGACCTGGCCGGTGCCGAGGAGCGGGCGCGGGCAGCAGACGCGCTGCGCCAGGAGCTGACGGCATTGCGCGCCGACCGGGACGCGGTGCGTGCCGATGTGGCGCGTCTGGAGGCGGAAGCGCGTGGCTTCGACGCACGACTGGCCGAAATGCGCGAGGCGAAGGATGCGCTGGCGGCGCAATTCAGCCAGGTGGGGCAGAAGCTGCTTGCCGACGCGCAGGACCGCTTCCTGCAACGTGCCGACGAGCGCTTCCGGGAATCGGAACAAGTGGCGGGCGCGAACCTGCGCGCCATGTTGCAGCCGGTCAGCGAGCGGCTCCAGCGGTATGAAGAAGGTGTCGCGAAGGTCGAAGCGGAGCGGCGCGATGCCTTTGGCGAGTTGCGCGGGCAAATCGAGCAGATGCGCGTCGGCCAGGAAAGCGTGCGCAGCGAAGCCGCCAAGCTGGTCAATGCGCTGCGCAATGCCCCCAAGGCGCGCGGCCGCTGGGGCGAGCAGCAGCTACGCAACGTGCTGGAAAGCTGCGGCCTGTCCGAACATGCCGATTTCGCAACCGAAGTTTCGGTGGCGGATGGCGAGGGCGGGCGGCTTCGCCCGGATGTGATCGTGCGGATCCCGGGCGGGAAATCGCTGGTGATCGACGCCAAGGTTTCGCTCAATGCCTATCAGGACGCGTTTGGCGCGGTGGACGAGGCAGAGCGCGTGTCGGGCCTGACCGCCCATGCCGCGGCCATGCGCGCGCACGTCAACGGTCTGGGCGCGAAGGCGTATTGGAGCCAGTTCGATGACGCGCCGGATTACGTCATCATGTTCGTGCCGGGCGAGCATTTCCTGTCGGCCGCGCTGGAGCATGATCCGGGGCTGTGGGACTATGCCTTCGAGCGCCGGGTGCTGCTGGCAACGCCGACCAACCTCATCGCCATCGCGCGCACGGTCGCAGCGGTGTGGCGGCAGGAGCTGCTGGCCGAACAGGCGCGGGAAATCGCACAGCTTGGCAAGGATCTGTACGCGCGCTTGTCAGTGATGGGCGGACATGTCGCAAAGCTGGGCAAGAACCTCGACACGGCAATGGGAGCGTACAACCAGTTTGTCGGCAGCCTGGAATCGCAGGTGCTGACACAGGCACGCCGGTTCGAGGCGCTGAAAATCGATACGGCGGGCAAGAGCATCGAGGCGCCACCGGTGAGCGAGCAAAGCGCGCGGCCGCTAACCAAGCTGATCGCAAGCGAGGCGGCGGAATAGCGCACAGCCGGGCGCGGGTGCTGTTTGCGTGGGCGCGATCAGTAGGCGGGCGCCGCGGGCGCCGGCCTCTTCGTTCACCGGGTGCCTGTCTTCGGTCGCACCGGCTGCACAATCGTGGGCGCGCTTGGGATGAGGCGCCGGCCCTCCTGGTCCGACCTCAGTGGTAGAGCATAGCCGCAATCCGTGCGCCCCGGCTACTAAGGCTGCGGCTTACTAAACCTCGCCGCGTGCCGAACGTGCCAGAACGCGACGACGGGCGGTTGGGACACGTTTGATTCGGGGCATCTCGGACGGAGATCCGGTCTGCCGGGCGCGTCGGCGGCCGCGCGCTGAACAGAGTGGCGGGGTCCCGTCATTCCGGCGCAAGTGGGGATGACGGGACCGCGTCGGCGAAGCGGCGGGTTCGTCTAGCCGCTTCCCGTCTACGGCCGCAGCGCTGCCGCTGCGCGGGCTTTGGCCTCGATGTCCGCCGGGGTGCCGCTCGCAACCCAGCTGCCGCCAACGCAAAGCACCGGATCGAAGGCCAGCCAGTCGTGGGCACTGGCTTCGGTGATCCCGCCGGTCGGGCAGAAGCGGCATTGGTGGAACGGGGCGGCAAGTGCCTTCAGCGCCTTCAGCCCGCCCGAGGTTTCCGCGGGGAAGAACTTGAAGTGCGTTAGGCCGAGATCGAGCCCGCGCATGATGTCCCCCGCCGTGGCGACGCCGGGAAGGTAAGGGATGCCGCTGGCGATGATCGGATCGGCGAGCCGCTCCGTGAGGCCGGGGGAGACGATGAACTCGGCGCCGGCATCCATCACTTCCTGGAACTGCGCCGTTGATACCACCGTGCCGGCACCGACGATGGCACCCGGCACTTGCTTCATCTCGCGGATGGCATCCAGCGCCGCCGGGGTGCGCAATGTCACCTCCAGCACCTTGAGCCCGCCGGCGACAAGCGCTTGCGCGATCGGGCGTGCACTTGCCACGTCATCAATGACGAGCACGGGAATTACTGCGCTGGTCTGCATGATCTCGCCAATGGTGGTCATGCCGTATGCTCCTGAGCGAAGGCAGCCGCGGCGCCGAACAGGCCCGGCTGCGGATGAGTGATGAGCTTTACCGGAAGGCCGGCCATCATGGACTGGAACCGACCCTTGGCGACGAACCGCTGATCGAAGCCGGAGCGGATCAGCTTGTCCTTGATGCGAAGGCCAAGACCGCCGGCGATCACGACGCCATTCGCGCCATGCGCCAGCGCTAGGTCCCCTGCGACCGCGCCAAGCGCGAGGCAAAAGCGGTCAAGCGCGGCGAGCGCGATCGAATCGGTGCCGTCGAGCGCCTCGGTCCAGATTTTCTTGTCGTCGCGGGTGGGAACAGACCGTCCCTCCATTTCCGCCAGGGTTTCGTAAATGGCGACGATGCCCGGCCCCGCGCAGATCCGCTCAGCGGAGACGCGGGTGAAGGTGCGGCGGAGGCGCCTCACAATCGCGTCCTCGATGCCGTCCAGCGGAGCATAGTCGACATGGCCCCCCTCCGTGGGAAGGACATGGTAGCGGCTGTCGGTCTTGAACACCTGAGCGACGCCAAGCCCCGTGCCCGGCCCGCAGATGGTGGTGACGCCCTTCGCGGGAAGTGCCACGTTCGGGCCGCACAAATGATCGAAATGCTCGTTCGGCAGCTGCGCCACAGCATGGCCGATCGCGCCGAAATCATTGATGATCGTGTAGGTTTCCGCGCCCAGCCGCTCCGGGATCAACGACGGGCGGATTACCCAGGGGTTGTTGGTCAGGCGGATGACGTCGCCGGTGATGGGCGAAGCGACCGCAATGGCGGCGGCACGCGGGATCGGCCGATCGAGCTTTTTCTCGAACGACTGCCACGCGGTCTGAAGGCTTGCATGCTCCGCCGTTTTCAGGGTGACGGGCTCGCCAACCGAGAGAACGCGGCCATTTTCCACCTCGGCGATGGCAAAGCGGGCGTGCGTGCCGCCGATATCGACCGTTACCAGTTCCATCTTCTTCTCCCTCTCCCCACCACAGAGAGAGGGCCGGGGAGAGGGGGCAGTCTCTCGCAGCCGGCCCGTTCGTTGCTTATGCGCCGTCTATCGCTCCGTTGGCCATTCAGCCGACAAGAGCAGCCGCGATTTCCCTACAGGCCGGCCGCCGCCAGCATTGCGGACGCGCCGCGCTCCGCCTCATCGGAAAGGCCACGGAACATGCTGAACAGCTCGCGCCCGAAGCCGCTGGCAGCCGGCGGCGCCTCCGCGGGCGTGCGCGCGGCCCATTCCTGCGCATCCACCAGCGCATCGAGCGTGCCGGCGACAGCATCGACTCGGATCAGATCACCGTCGCGAATGAGGCCGATGGCGCCGCCGACGCCATCCGGGCCCGGCAATGCCTCGGGCGAGACATGGATCGCGGCCGGCACCTTGCCCGACGCGCCCGACATGCGGCCATCGGTAACCAGCGCGACCCGGTAGCCCTTGTTCTGCAGCACGCCGAGCGGCGGCGTCAGCTTGTGAAGTTCCGGCATGCCGTTGGCGCGCGGCCCCTGGAAGCGGACCACCACCACCACATCACGATCGAGCTCGCCATTCTGGAAGGCGGCGAGCACCTCGGCCTGGTCGGCAAACACGCGTGCGGGCGCCTCGACGATCCAGCGGTCACGCTCCACGGCAGACACCTTGATGCAGGCGCGGCCGATATTGCCGGCGAGGATCCGCATGCCACCATCGGGCGCGAACGGATCGGCCGGCATGCGCAGGATCGTGTTGTCTCCGCTTGGCCCCGGATCGCGCCAGACGAGCGCGTCATTCTCGAGGACCGGCTTCGCCGCAGCATCGGCAAGCGAATTGCTTCCGGCAGTGAGGATGTCGCCGTGGAGATGCCCGCTCGCGAGCAACTCGCGGATCACGAACGCCATGCCGCCGGCAGCCTCGAAGCCGTTCACGTCGGCCGCGCCATTGGGATAGACCCGCGCGATCAGCGGCACCGCGCTGGACAGGCGATCAAGGTCTTCCCAATCGATCACGATCCCGGCGGCGCGGGCGATCGCAGGCAAGTGAAGCAGGTGGTTGGTCGAGCCGCCGGTCGCGAGCAGGCCGACCGCCGCATTCACGATCGCGCGCTCATTGACGCAGTGGCCGATCGGCCGATAATCGTTGCCGCGCCAGCCGAGTTCGGCGACCCGATGAACGGCCGCGCGGGTTAATGCCTGGCGGAGCTTCGTGCCTGGATTGACGAAGGCGGCGTTTGGGATGTGGAGGCCCATGACCTCCATCATCATTTGGTTGGTATTCGCCGTGCCGAAGAAGGTGCAGGTGCCCTGGGTGTGGTAGGCCGCGATCTCGCTGTCGAGCAGTTCCTCCCGGCTCGCCTCACCGCTGGCATAGCGTTCGCGTACCGCGGCCTTCGCCTTGTTGGGGAGGCCGGAGGGCATCGGGCCACCGGGGACCAGCAGCATCGGCAAGTGACCGAAGCGCAGTGCGCCCATCAGCAAGCCGGGCACGATCTTGTCGCAGATGCCCAGCAGCAATGCGCCTTCGAACGTCCCGTGGCTTAGGGCGATGGCGGTCGCCAGTGCGATCGTGTCGCGGCTGAACAGCGACAGCTCCATGCCGGCATAACCCTGCGTCACGCCGTCGCACATCGCCGGCACGCCGCCGGCCACCTGCGCCGTCGCGCCGACCTCACGCGCCCAGATCTTCATCTGCTCGGGATAGCGATAATAGACGGCATGGGCGGAGAGCATGTCGTTGTAAGCGGTTACAACGCCTATGTTCATCCCGCCGCCGGCCTTCATCGCGGGGCGATCTTCCTCCGTTCCGGCATAGGCATGGGCGAGGTTCGCGCAGCCCAGCATCGGCCGACCGATCCACTGGTCTCGCTCGCGAGTGAGCAGATCGAGATAGCGCCCGCGGCTTTCACGCGAGCGCTCGATCACCCGGTCAGTAACGGCGGAGACGGTAGCGTTCAAAGGCATGTCGATACTCTACTCCGTTCATCCCCAGCGTGTCGAAACATGTGTCCGCCCCGCCCGGAATGAACGGTCCAGATCGCGTGAAGTTCGGCTATTCCGCCCAGTGGATGTCGACCGGCAGCTCTGCATCCGCCAGCACGCGGCCGATGGGATAGGCGGAACCGGCGCCCTGAGCGATGGCGTCCTCCAGCACCTTGCGCTTCTTCGCGCCGGTGACGGCGATCATCAGCGCCTTGGCGGAAATGATGCCAGCGCGCGACAAGGTGACGCGGGGTACCGGAGCCTCTTCGGGAAGCGGCTCCGGCATCACGCCGAGTGCGCGGCGCTCACGCGGGCCGTTCAGCGCCTCGTCGAAATCGGGGCCGGGGAAGATCGAGGCGGTGTGCCCGTCCGCGCCGACGCCAAGCAGGCAAAGGTCCAGCGGCCAGTGCAGATCCTGCATCAGCGCATCGGCGGAGCGGCCGGCAGCCTTATAGTCCGCGGTCGCCTGCGGCACGATCGGGATGACGCGCGCGCCCTTCGGGATGAAGGTTTTGCCGATCAGCGTCACGTTGCTGAGCGGATCGCCCAGCGGCACGATGCGCTCGTCGGTCGGCACGATCGTGACACGCTTCCAGTCGAGCTTGGCAGCGGCCAGCTTCTGATAGATCGGGATCGGCGTCTTGCCGCCTGGCAGCGCGATGACCGCTGCGCCACGCGCATCGATAGCACTTTCGATGATGAACTGTACGTCGCCAGCGACAGCCTCAGCCATCTCCGCGGCGTCGTCATATTCCCACCATTCGATTTCTTCGCTCATGTTCTTCTCCGTCATGCCGGACTTGCCCCGGCATCGACCCGTCCGCAACTCCACCGGCCGCGGGTATGCGGCGCGGTGGATGCCGGCACCAGGCCGGCATGACGGGCTAGTTTATCAATCGTCCTGCCAGCTGACGCCGTCGCGCTCGGTCAAGGCGATCGAAGCGGCGGGGCCCCAGGTGCCGGCGCTATAATGCTTCGGCTTCATGTCGTTCGCCTTCCAGCCCTCGCGGATAGCGTCGATCCAGGTCCACTGGGCCTCCACCTCGTCGCGGCGGACGAACAGGGTTTGATCGCCCTCGATGAGATCGAGCAGCAGGCGTTCATAGGCGATGCGGCGACGCTTGCCGGCGAATTCGGCATCCAAGCTGAGGTTCAGCGGCACTTCGCGCAGGCGAATGCCCTCGCGGTCCAGACCCGGCTCCTTCGCCATCACCAGCAGCTGAATATATTCTTCCGGCTGTAGGCGGATGATCAGCATGTTGGGCTGCAGCAGCCCACCACGGCCCGAGAACATGGAATGCGGCACGGGCTTGAACTGGATGGCGATCTCGCTGCGCCGGGTGGGCATCCGCTTGCCGGTGCGCAGGTAGAAGGGCACGCCTTGCCAGCGCCAGTTATCGACATGCGCCTTCAGCGCGACGAACGTCTCCGTGTTCGAATCGCGGCCGAGTTCCTCGTCATAGCCCTTGACGATCTCACCCTTTACCGCGCCGCCGACATATTGGCCGATGACGCTGTTCTGCGGCACTTCCTCCGGCTTCAACTGGCGCAGCGAGCGGAAGACCTTGGCCTTTTCGTCGCGGATCTCAGTGACGTCGTAGCGCGCGGGGGGCTCCATCGCGATCAGCGCGACGAGCTGCAGGATGTGGTTTGCGACCATGTCCCGCAAGGCGCCGGCGTCGTCGTAATAGCCAGCGCGATCCTCCAGGCCGACCGTCTCGCTGACGGTGATCTGGACATTGTCGATGCCCTGGGCATTCCACACCGGCTCGAAGAAAGAATTGCCGAAGCGCAGCGCGAGGATGTTCTGCACCGTCTCCTTGCCGAGATAATGGTCGATGCGGAACGTGCGCTCCTCCGGAAAGGCGGTGGCCACGCAATCGTTGATCTCCCGGCTGGAAGCGAGATCATAGCCGAGCGGCTTTTCCAAGCCGATGCGCACCGTCTCTCCGGCAAGGCCAGCGCTTTCCAGCCCGCGGATTACCTGTTCAAACAGGGACGGGGCAGTGGATAGGAAGATCGCCAAGCCGCCGGAGACGTCGCCGACCTTCTTGGCCAGCGCAGCATAGCCCTCGATCGTCGTGGCATCGAGCGCCTGATATTGCAGGCGGCCGAGAAAGGACTGGATCGCATCCGCGTCCTTACGATCCTTCGGGAGATATTCCTCAAGCGCCTTTTTCGCGAAGTCGCGAAAGCTTTCGTCGTCGTGATCGGAGCGGGCCGTGCCGGTGATGGTGAGCCCTTCCGGGAGCAGCTTGTCCGCGTGAAGGCCATAGAGCGAAGGCAGCAGCATGCGCTGGGCGAGGTCGCCCGTTGCGCCGAACAACAATAGTTTACCCACGGGATTGCGCTGCATGGGTGCTCCTCCTTCTGACTTGTCGCTGCGGCTATGGGCGCCGGCAGATCGCGTCGCTGCTCCGGTTCAGTAAACCAGGCCAGCGAGCGGATCAGCGCCGATCATCAGGTTGAGGTTTTGCACCGCAGCCCCCGACGCGCCCTTGCCGAGGTTGTCCAGCATCGCGACAAGGCGCGCCTGACGGCCGGCCGGATCGGCGAACACCCACAGGTCCAGGCGATCATTCGGCGCGGCGTCGACCTGCATCAGCAACTCATCGGGCTGATCATCATGAACGGTAATGAGCGGCGCAGCGTCAAACGTGGCGTGCAGCGCGTCCAACATTGCGGAGCGCGACGGTGCCGTAGGCAGCGCGGCGAGCGGCACCGGCACTTCGACGATCATGCCGCGAAACGCGCGCGCCACCGAAGGCGCGAACAAGGGCGGATGCACCAGCCCAGCGTGACGCTGCATCTCCGGCACATGCTTGTGCTCTAGCGAATAGCCATAGCCCCGGAAGGCGAGATCCGGCTCGTCGGCGAAGCGGTTGATCAGCGCCTTGCCGCCACCGGAGTAGCCGGACACCGCATTGACGGTGAGCGGCCAATCTGCCGGCAGGACGCCTGCGCGCACCAATGGCGCCACCAGCGCAAGGAACCCGGTCGGGTAACAGCCCGGATTGGATACCCGATCCGCGGCGGCAACGTCGAAGCCAAGCTCCGGGAAGCCATAGGTCCAGCCGTCAGCCACCCGGAACGCGCTGGACGCGTCGATCACCCGCGTGTCGGGATTGTCGATCAGCGCCACTGCCTCGCGCGCGGCATCGTCCGGCAGGCAGAGAATGACCACGTCAGCGGCGTTGATCGCTTCGCGGCGAGCGTCTGCATCCTTGCGCCGATCCTCCGGCAGGGTAACCAGCGTCAGATCCGTGCGCGGCTCCAGCCGCTCGCGGATTTCGAGACCTGTCGTGCCGGCGGCGCCATCGATGAAGATGCTTGCCGTCATGCCGCATCGCCCAAGGTATTGCCGTCAGCGGCGCCGAGGCCAAGCACATCGGCTTTGATATAGCCGACGAAGCCGCTGACCGGCGCCACGCCCCAGGCGAGGTCTCCGGTCACGTCGAGCAGCTCAAACGTGTCACCGGGAGTCAATGAGACGAGCACGTCGGAGTCAGGCGTGCGCGCGGCGCGAAGCGGCGCCGCTGCCACGACGGACCGGACCAGCGGCGCAGCATAATGTGGCGCAAACACCTGATCGGCGAGGCGAACGTCGGCGAGATCACCGCGTACCGCGTGGCGCGTCGGATCAAGCGCACGTGATCTTCCGACGAGCGCGAACGTCTTATGCGGTGGCACGAGCGGGGACGGGCTGCTCGCCGTCGCCGAGAAACTGGCCGAACTCCTCAAGAAAATTTGCCCCTTCGGAAGTGCGCGCGACGAAGATGTTGCGCTTGTCGCTATCATCGCGTTGGCGGCGCAGATAGCCGAGCGCACCAAGTCTGTTCAAGGCGCGTGTCACAACCGGTTTCGAAACGTTCAATATCCGAGCCAATCCGCGGACAGTATGGGGCCCTGGCTTCAGGTAAACCACCAGCAGCAATGCCATTTGCCGGTTGGTCAGATCGGGTTCCCCCGAGCGGACATAGTCCACCAGGGTGTTCATCCACGAACTAAGATCGGAATTCGCCAAGCTTGCCACGATGCGTCATCCGGATACCAGGCCGCTGATGCGTGCCATTCGCGACTGATAACGTCTGCCCGCGCGGCTGGTTTCAGTACTGTCACGAAATCCACGACGGTTGATCGCCGGGCTGGTGCGCCCTATGTGCGCGCATCCGCCGGCAGGGCCGGCATCATATCGGGTTCAGCATGTTCACCTTCCTTCTCGTCGTTCAGGCGATCATCGCAGCCGCCCTCGTGACGGTGATCCTGATGCAGCGGTCGGAAGGCGGCGGGCTTACCAGCGGCGGCAGCCCGTCCGGCCTGATGTCAGCACGCGGCGCGGCGGATTTCCTGACCCGCGCGACGTCCGTGCTGGCGGCGCTGTTCGTTGTCCTGTCGATCACGCTGGCGGTACTGGCAGCGACGCGCGGCGGCACTAGCGTCGACACGTCGCTGGAGCGGACCGCGCCGGTGAGCCAGACCGCGCCGCAGCCGCAGGCAGATGGCGCGGCACTGTCCGGCGCGGAAGCGGCCGCAGCCGCAGCAGCGGCCAATCAGGCAGCACCGGCCGACAACGGCGTTCCGCTCGCCCGCTGATCCACCCGGTTCGCCGGTTTCGTAGCGCCCGTGGTAACGCGGGCGCTTGTCCTTTGTGCATGTTAGAGGCTAATCCGATATTCCCATGGCGCGGTTCATTTTCATCACCGGCGGCGTGGTCTCCTCGCTCGGCAAGGGTCTTATGGCGGCGAGCCTCGCGGCTCTCCTGCAGGCGCGCGGTTATCGCGTGCGGATCCGCAAGTTCGATCCTTACCTGAACGTCGATCCGGGCACGATGAGCCCGTACCAGCATGGCGAAGTCTATGTGACCGACGATGGGGCGGAGACCGATCTCGACCTTGGCCACTATGAACGCTTCACCGGCGTGGCTGCGCGGCAGAGCGACAACGTGACCTCTGGCCGGATCTATCAACAGATCATTCAGCGCGAACGTCGCGGTGATTATCTGGGTGCGACGGTTCAGGTGATCCCGCACGTTACCGACGCGATCAAGGCGTTCGCGCGCGATCAGACGGACGATCTGGACTTCGTGCTTTGCGAGATCGGCGGCACCGTGGGCGACATCGAGTCGCTCCCGTTCATCGAGGCGATTCGGCAGCTGAAGAACGAAGTAGGCCGTGGCAACGCCATCAGCGTTCACGTGACGCTGGTGCCGTATATCGCGGCAGCCGGTGAGCTGAAGACGAAGCCGACCCAGCATTCGGTGCGCGAGCTGGCGGCATTGGGCGTTCAGCCCGATGTGCTGGTCTGCCGCTGCGAAAAGCCGTTGCCGCCGTCCGAACGCGCGAAGATCGCGCTGTTCTGCAATGTGCCGGAAGGCGCCGTCATCCCGGCGCTGGATGCCAAGAGCATCTATGCGGTGCCGCTTCAGTATCACGCCGAGGGCCTCGACTCGGAGGTGCTGCGCGCCTTTGGCATCACGCCGTCTTCGCCGCCGGACCTGTCGCGCTGGACCGAGATCGTGGACCGCCTGACCAATCCGGAAGGCGAAGTGACGGTGGGCGTGGTCGGCAAATACGTCGGCCTGCAAGACGCCTATAAGTCGCTCAACGAAGCGCTGGTCCACGGTGGCATCGCCAACAAGGTGAAGGTTAATATCCGCTGGATCGACGCGGAACTGTTCGAGAATGACGACGCGGAGATCGCGGCGCAGCTTGAGCCGTGCGACGCCATTCTCGTGCCCGGCGCCTTTGGCGAGCGCGGTGCCGAAGGGAAGATCGCCAGCGTCCGCTTCGCGCGGGAGCGTGAGATCCCGTATTTCGGGATCTGCTTCGGGATGCAGATGGCGTGCGTCGAGGGCGCGCGTGATCTCGCCGGCATCAAGGAAGCATCCTCCACGGAGTTCGGCCCCACCACGGAGCCAGTGGTCGGCCTGATTACCGAGTGGATGGGCCGCGACGGGCTGCAGAAGCGCGAAGCGGAAGGCGATCTTGGCGGCACGATGCGGCTTGGCGCCTATGAGGCGAAGCTCGCCGGGAACAGCGTCGTTGCCTCGATCTACGGCGACACCACCATCCATGAGCGGCATCGTCACCGCTACGAAGTGAATACCGCTTACAAGGACGCGCTGGAGAAGGGCGGCCTGGTGTTTTCGGGCATGTCGCCAGACGGCATGCTGCCCGAGATCGTCGAGCGGCCGGACCATCCCTGGTTCGTTGGCGTGCAGTTCCATCCCGAACTGAAGTCGAAGCCGTTCGACCCGCACCCGCTGTTCGCCAGCTTCATTGGCGCTGCGGTGAAGCAGAGCCGGCTTGTCTGAACAGGAAGAAGGCGACCTGCCGCCGTGGCAGGTCGTGTCCTCCCGCCGGGTGATCGATGATCCCTGGCTTCGGGTGCGCGCAGACGATTGCGTAACCGCGGAAGGGGTGCGGATCGCCCCCTTCTTCATTACGGAGCACCCCGACTGGGCGATCGTGGTCGCGATCGATGAAGACGACCGATTGCTGCTGGTCGATCAATATCGCCACGGATGGGGCATCACGAGTCGCGAGCTGCCGACCGGTGCCATCGATCCGGACGATGCAAACCCTGTTGCGGCCGGGCAACGCGAGCTTATCGAGGAAACAGGCTATGGCGGCGGCGAGTGGACGCTTGTCGCCACCCTGGCGCCCAATCCCGCCAATCAGTCGAACCGCTGCTACGCGCTACTCGCCAGCGGCGTCAGTAAGCTCGCCGAGCCAAAGGACGAGCCGACGGAGCGCCTGCGGCTTTCCGCGGTCCCGGTGCCCCAAGCACTGGCGATCGCGCGGTCGGGGGGGATTGTACAAGCCATGCATGTCGCCGCGCTCGCTATGGCATTGCCGGCTCGTTGGAGCAGTGAGCGCTGATGCCGCCAGAGGCGGCGCGGGTGTTCGGAAAAGATGAAGGCGCCCGGGCCCATCGGCCCGGACGCCCCACGACGCCTCGAAAGGGAGCAAAGAGGCGCCGAGCAGTTAGGCGGCTTGCGCCTCGTTCTCGTCACGCTTGTCCTCAACCACAGTCGGCTTCGAGCCGCTTTTGATCGAGATGGTCTTCGGCTTCATCGCCTCAGGCACTTCGCGCACCAGATCGATCACGAGCAGACCGTCGTTCAGCCGTGCATCCTCAACGAACACGAAATCAGCGAGTTCGAAGCGGCGCTCAAAGCTGCGGGTCGCAATGCCGACATGCAGGAAGTTCGGGCCGGTCGCCTTATCGTCCTTCTTGCCGGCAACGAGCAGAAGGTTCTGCTGCGCCGTGATCTCGATCTCGTCGCGGGAGAAGCCGGCCACGGCAAGCGTGATACGGTAACGATCCTCGGCAAGACGCTCGAGATTGAAGGGCGGATAGTTTTCGGACGACGAGCGGGCATTCGCCTCAATAAGGTCGAACAGACGATCGAAGCCGATGGTCGAGCGGCGATAGGGGGTAAGGTCCAGACGCATCTTCAATTCCTCCATTGAGCGAGTTGAAAAGCGGCGGCGTGCATGTTGCCACGTCACCGTCTGTGCGGCCCGTACGCGGCACCGCACGCGGGGAAATCTGGTAAGGTCAAGTGACTTTTCAAGAGGCGAGATCAAAATCCACTAGGCTGATGGGGTATTGATTCCCTACTTTTCCGATGGGAGAAGGCATGCTCTTCTTAGGGGGCGACCATGTCGATAACTCTTGCCATCATTCTCGCTCAGGCCGCCGCTGCCGAGGCCGGTCAGCAGCCGGTGGAATTGCAAAGCCAAGTCTCCACCAATCAGGCGGGCCAAACGCCAGCCGATCAGCCTGGGGAGCCAGCGGAGGAGGTCGGGCGCCTGGGGCCGGCCCAGCAAGGGGGCGGTGACATCGTCGTGACCGCGCGGCGCCGGGCAGAGACGGTGCAGGACGTGCCGATCGCCATGTCGGTTATTGGCGGCACGGCATTGGCGGAGACTGGCGCGTACAACGTCAACCGATTGACGCAGCTGCAACCCTCGCTCCAATTCTATTCCACCAATCCGCGCAATTCGGCTGCCAATATCCGCGGATTGGGTGCGCCGTTCGGTCTGACGAACGACGGCATCGAGCAAGGTGTCGGCATCTATGTCGACCAGGTTTATTACAGCCGCATCGCGTCCGCGACGTTCGACTTCACCGACACGGAGCGGATCGAGATCCTGCGCGGGCCGCAAGGCACGCTCTATGGCAAGAACACGACCGCCGGCGCCATCAACATCACGACGCGTAAGCCGAGCTTCGAGACCGAAGCGCGCGTAGAAGTGACCGGCGGCAACTACGAGTTCTTCCAGGGCAAGTTCTCGCTTTCGGGGCCGCTGGTGGACGATGTGGTCGCCGCGCGCATTTCAGGATCGGTGACCACCCGCCGCGGCACGGTTTACAACACGCTGCAGCGTGAGTGGCAGAACAGTCAGGACAATATCGGCCTGCGCGGTCAGATGCTGTTCCAGGCAGCGCCCAACTTCGATGTGACGCTTTATGCCGACTACAACCGGCAGAACCCGAATTGCTGCGTGCAATATTATGCCCGGGTGGGCGCCACGCAGCGGCCGCTGGCACGCCAATATGCGGCACTTGCCGCGGCATTCGGCTATGCCCCCCCTTCGACCAATGCGTTTGATCGGCTGACGGATGTCGACACCGACCTGCAAGCCAAGCAGGAGCTTGGCGGTGCGTCGGCGCTGGCGAACTGGAACTTGGGAGCGGGAACGCTGACGTCGGTAACGGCGTGGCGTTTCTGGCATTGGGGTCCGTCCAATGATCGCGACTTCATTGGCCTTCCCGTGACGCCAGTTTCCGCCAATCCGTCTCAGCAGAGCCAGTTCACGCAGGAACTGCGCTTCGCCTCGGATACCAAGGGGTCCGTCGATTACACCGTCGGCGCGTTCTATTTTTATCAGACGCTGGATACCCAGGGCCTGCAGGTGCAGGGCCCGGCCGCGAGCCGCTTCCTGCTCAATCCCGGCAACCCGCCGTTTGGCCCGAATGGTTGCGCCACCGCGACGGCGGCAGCCTGCAACCCGGCTATCCTGAACGGCCTCACGTCACGCAACCAGATCAGCTTCAAGAACACATCGGCTGCGCTGTTCGGCAAGCTGACCTGGCGGCCCACGGAGCAGTTGGAGATCGCACCAGGCCTGCGCGTCAATTACGACAAGAAAGAAGGGCAATATATCGCCACGGTCACGACCGGAGCCGGCAGCACGACGCTGACCAACGATCAACGCGGTGTTCTTGCCCCCCAGAGCTACAGGCCCGAGTTCGACAACTGGAATATCTCCGGCGACATCACTGTGTCTTATGAGTTCGCGCCGGACATCCATTACTATGCCACCTATGCCCACAGCTATAAGTCCGGTGGGATCAACTTGTCCGGGCTTCCGCTGGACGGCGCGAACAATCCGATCCTGGCGGTTCAGACGATCGATCCAGAGACGGTGAACCATTTCGAACTGGGCTTGAAGACGCAGTTCTGGGACCGGCGTGCGACCGTGAACGTCGCCGCATTCTGGACCGAGATCGACGATTATCAGGCGACGGTGAACAACCAGCAAGTGGGCGTTCTGCGCGGCTATCTCGCCAATGCCGGCAAGGTGCGCACGCGGGGCGTCGAGGTGGATAGCGCGTTTCGGCCGTTCGACGGGCTGAACCTGTACGTCAACGGCGCTTATACTGACGCCAAATACGTCCGCTTTGTGGACGCACCGTGCCCGCCGGAACTGTCGGGTGGTACGACGGCCGCGGCGGGGCAGGCGGCGAGCGCGCCGGGCACGCCGGGGGGGATCAGCCCGCAATCCTGCAACATTTCCGGACAAGTGCTGCCGGGCGTTTCCAAATGGGCGTTCAGCTATGGCGCCGAATATGGCATCCCGACCCAGATCGGTGGCCTGTCAGGCCAGGTGTATATCGGCTATGACGGCAGCTACCGTTCGCGGTTCTCGTCGAACCCGTCGCCGTCGCGCTATACCTGGGTGGATGGCTACGCCCTGTCGAACTTCCGGTTGGGCTTCAAGAATGACGATGGGCTGAATGTCTTCGCCTGGCTGCGCAATGCGTTCGACGAGGATTATTTCGAGCTGCTTGCCACTCAGTCCGGGTCAACTGGCCTCATCGTCGGCCAGCCGGGCGATCCGCGTACTTACGGCGTGACCCTGTCAGCGCGGTTCTGATTGGTGTCGCTCAGTCCCGCAAATGATCGCTGAGATACGCGATCAACGCCTCCACTCTGGCGGGGCGTAGCGGGCTGGGCGGTGTCAGAAGGTGCAAACCGATCGGCTCCGGGCGCCAGTCCGGCAGCAGCTCCACCACGGCTCCATCGCGGAGCGTATTCCCCAGGATGAAGGCGGGCAGGCGCGCTATTCCGAGCCCGCCGACAAGCGCGGGGATCAGCGCTTCGCCACTATTGGCCGCCAGCGGGCCTTGAGCCTTGACCGAAATTTCCGCTCCGCCGGGACCACGGAAACGCCATGGGCCAATGAGGTTCGTGTACCCGAGCAGCTGGTGATCACCGAGCTGGCCCGGATGCGTCGGCGTGCCGTGCCGTTCCAGATAGGCCGGCGCTGCCACGAGATAGGATTGGATGGAGCAGAGCCGGCGTGCTCGCAGCGAGCTGTCGGGCAAATCCGCGATGCGCAGCGCAATATCGAAACCCTCCGCGACGATGTCGACCCGCGCGTCGGACAAGTGAAGTTCGACCTCAATGCCGGGATGGGCGGCGAGGAAATTGGTGAGGAGAGGGGCAACCTTGCTGACGCCGAAGGTCATCGGAGCGGCAAGGCGGATCCGGCCCGTGGGGGCGTGAGCTGCGTCACGCGCGGCCTCCTCCGCCGCGTGCGCCGAGGCAAGGATCATGGCCGCATGTTCGGCCAGCGGCCGTCCTGCCTCGGTCAATGCCAGGCGGCGCGAGGTTCGGTGAAACAGCGACTGGCCAAGATCAGCCTCAAGCCGGGAGATGGCTTTCGAGATCGTGGCCTTGCTCAGCCCGAGCGCCTCGGCAGCAGCAGTGAAGGAGCGGTGCTCGGCCACCGTGGCGAAGATGGCCCAGGCTTCAAGATCGGGCAGGCGCATAAAGGCGGTACTCGCTGTCTCTACCGCCGCCTGCTTACAGGTAGAAACAATCCGTTTCAATCGTTTCTGTTTATGTGGCGAACCAACGCTCTTACCTGTGTTGCAACAGACGGAGGTTCATCATGACCGACACTCGCACTCACATCGACATTCGGCCCTTCGCAACCCTTGGACATGCCGATCACGGCTGGCTGGATGCGCGGCACCACTTCAGCTTCGCCAGCTATCACGATCCCGCGCGCATGGGCTGGGGCGCAATCCGCGTCTGGAACGACGATACCATCGCGCCGCAGACGGGCTTTCCCCCACATCCGCACAGCGACATGGAGATCATCACCTACGTCCGCAGTGGCGCGATCACTCACCAGGACTCGATGGGAAACAGGGGGCGTACCGCAGCCGGCGACGTTCAGGTGATGAGCGCCGGTTCGGGCGTTCGCCACGCCGAGTATAATCTGGAAAGCGAGCCGACCACCTTGTTCCAGATATGGATCCACCCGCGGAGCAGTGGCGGCAGCCCGAGTTGGGGTGCGAAGCCCTTTCCCAAGCACGATCGGTCTGGCCGGTTCGTGACGCTGGCGAGCGGGTTCGCCGAGGATAACGACGCGCTGCCGATCCGTGCCGATGCTCGGGTCATGGGTGCGACGTTGAAGCAAGGCGAGCGCGTCACCTACGTGGTCGGGGACGGCCGCCATGCGTATCTGGTCGCGGCTGCGGGGGCGATTACGATTGATGGCGAACCGGTAGCGACGCGTGACGGGGTCGCCCTGGGCGGCGGCTCCTATGAGATCCTCGCCACTGCGGACTCGGAGCTTGTTCTCGTCGACGCCGAATGAATGAAGCCGGCCCCGCCAGTCTTGGGCGGGGCCGGCATTTTCCACCGACACTTTTCCCTACGGGCCAATCAAAAGGAGGTATTCATGACCAAGGTTCTCGTTCTTTATTACTCATCCTACGGGCACCTCGCCAAAATGGCCGACGCCGTGGCTGAGGGCGCGCGCGAAACGGGGGCTCAGGTCGACGTGCGGCGTGTGCCGGAAATAGCTCCCGCAGAAGTCGCCGTCGCTGCCGGTTTCCAGGTCGATGATTCGCATCCCGTGATCGAAGGCGTGAACGCTCTGGCGGAATACGATGCCATCATTATCGGCGCGCCGACGCGGTTCGGCCGTATGCCGAGCCAGATGGCAGCGTTCCTCGATCAGGCCGGCGGGCTGTGGGCGCGCGGCGCGCTGAACGGCAAGGTCGGCGGCGCCTTCACCTCTACCGCCACCCAGCACGGCGGCCAGGAAGTGACCCTGTTCTCAATCATCACGAACCTTTTGCACTTCGGCATGACGGTCGTTGGTCTCGACTATGGCTATCAGGCGCAAATGACGATGGAGGCGATCCACGGCGGCTCGCCTTATGGCGCGACCACGCTGGCGAGCGGGGATGGCAGCCGTCAGCCGAGCGATGTCGACCTGGGCGGCGCCCGTTACCAGGGCAAGCGGATCGCCGAGACCGCGGCCAAGCTTTCGGCCTGATTGTCGACCTTCTCGCTCACGGCTCCTCGCGGATCGGGTGAGCCGTAGCGGGAGCCGGCGCCCAAGAGCGCCTCGCGCAGACCTGCCGTTCCTCACGGCAGGTCTGTGCGCCCGTGCCGCTTAGCTGACGGTCCGATCCCCGCGCCTGTCCTTCTTCTTGCGTTTGCCCTTCTTCGGCTCCTCCGGTGCTGCCGGGGTCAGGGTCCGGACGACCGGCGGCGGAGTGATCAGCGGCGCTGGATCGACCGCCGGATCAGCGGCAAACTCCTTGCGCGCTCTGGCGAACAGGAAGCGGGCGCGAGCGGCTCCGGGCGCGCTGCCGGATACGCCTACCCAGCGCCAATGCCATGGCTCCCATTTGACGCCCTGTTTGTTGCTGGGCGGGAAAGACATTTCGAAGCCGAAGCGCGTGGCGTTCGCCGCGAGCCAGCGGAAGGCCGGCTTCGCGGCCATGCACGCCTCCGCATCGGGGCAGCCGTCAGCCGGGCGAACGGTGAAATCGAGCGCATAGCCGGTCGCATGCTCGCTGTGCCCGGGCGGCGCCGCTGAGATCGCCCGGTCGGCGCCGCTCTCACTCTCTCGTGTGCGACAGAATGTGCTTTGCTGATACGAAAGCGAGCGGTGGCATGAAAAAGCGTACAATCGCCCCTGCACGGCGGGGTCGCCAGCGGCGGCGGTGATGAGGCGTTCGAGATCGGCCGCTACCTCCGGCCGCAATCGGCATGCGCCGACCGCGAGGTGAGACGGAACTGCCACAAGCGTCCCGGGCGCAGCATCGCCATAGGGAAGGTGGCCAAGCGCGCGCCCGTCAGTCCCGATGGCGACGCTCACGCCGTTGCATAATTGAGCCTCGGCCGGCGCGGCGGCGAGCAGAACAAGGAGCGGAAAGTGAGCGCGCATCCTTGTCACTCTGGCCTCGGGAGGCTCGGGATGGCAAGGGCGGTAACATGCTTGGAGACCGAGTGCTCTTCCTCGATGGCGAGGCGTTGATAATCGATAAACCGGCGGGCCTGCCGGTGGATCGGCCGCGCGACGGCGCGATCAGCCTGGAGAATCACCTTTCGAATCTCACCTTCGGTTTTCGTCGCTGGCCCCAGCCGGTGCATCGACTGGATCGCGATACCAGCGGCTGTCTGCTCTTGTCGCGCAATCCCAAGGCCCACGCGCGGTTCCAGCAGGCGTTCGAAACGGGTGCCGTGACGAAGCGCTATTTGGCCATTCTCGATGGGGTGCCATCAGGCGAAGAAGGGACGATCGATATGCCGCTGGCGAAGATTTCGTCGGCGGAGCAGGGCTGGCGCATGCACCACGACCCGGCGGGCAAGGCGGCGCGCACGGGATGGCGCGTGATCAAGGTACAAGACGGCCGGGCGCTGGTGGAATTTCGACCGGCGACGGGACGTACACACCAAATCCGCGTCCATGCGCTCGAAGGGCTGGGCATACCCGTCCTGGGTGACCCGACCTATGGGAGCAGTCATCGTTCGGGCATGATGCTGCACGCAGCCGAGTTAATCGTGCCCCGGCCCGGAAAGCCTGATGCCGCTGCGCAGGCGCCCTGGCCGTCTCGGTTCCGGGACGTAGGCTTCGATGATTGATGTACCCGAGGACGCGCTGGAAGAGCGTTTCCTCGCGGCGACCGGCCCCGGTGGGCAGAACGTCAACAAGGTGGCGACAGCGTGCCAGCTGCGCGTCGACGTGTTCCGGCTGGGCCTGCATCCTGAGACTTACCGGCGGCTGAAGCTGCTGGCGGGATCCCGGCTTACGACGTCAGGCACGCTTGTTCTCACCGCTCGCCGGTACCGCACGCAGGAAGCCAATCGCGCAGACGCTCGCGAACGGTTGGCGGAGCTGCTCGCCAAGGCGGAGGAGCGCGACGCGCGGCGGGTGAAGACAAAGCCGACGCGCGCGGCCAAGGCCAAGCGGCTCGATGAGAAGAAAGGCCGCGGTGCGGTGAAGGCGGGACGCGGGAAGATCCGCGACTATTGAACGCGTCGCGCCGTGTATTATATCGCCCACACACCTACTGGCGGGACGGCAATGGCGAAAAAAGGCAAGAAGAGCGGCTTCCGAATTCCGAAGGAAATCGGCGGCGTGAAAGTGCCGAAAGAGGCGCGCCGCGCCGGTGAAGCCTTGATCGACAGGGCCAACAGCCCCGCAGGGCGTCAGGCGCTCGCCTCGGGTCTCGCGATGGCGGCGACCGTTGCCGCGGCAGCGGCGGCGCGGCAGACGCGTCACCATGATAGCTCTTCTAAGTCGGACTCCGCCAAGGAAGGGCCGGGCGCCGGTGGCACGGACGCCAACCGGGTAGCAGACGCCATCGGTGAGGCGGCGAACGCGTTCATGAACCGGATCTTCGGCCAAAAGTAGTCACACAGCGCTGAGGGAAACGTCAGCGCCGCCGCTTCCTAAGTGGCAGACGCTACGGTAACGCTCTGTTGAAGCAACAGAGTCGCAGTGAGTGGCCGGGACGAAGGACATAACGAACCAGTTCCTGGAGGCCGCAGTCGACCCGGCACGTTGGATGGACGTGCTGGAGCGTCTCGCGCATGAAACCGGCTCCGATCATGCTCAGATCATCGGTGTGGGGCCAAGCTTTTCACTTGAGTTCAACTGGGTCAACGACATGGATGCTTCGGCCCATGCTGTTGCCGACCGCGCAGAATTGATGACGCCGGCGACCAATTATCGTGTCGCTGCGGGGCTCACCCAATCCTCTCGGACGATTTCCTGGGAAGACCGATACGAGGCGATCAAGCCGCACCTGACCGACGACGCTTACCTCGACATGTGCAACGACCTGCGGATACCCTTTGGTTGCCAGACCAATCTGCTTGTCGAAGCAGACGGATTGATCGGCTTTGCGCTTTTGCGGTCGGATCGAAACGGGCCCACGGACGCAGAGACGCGCGCCTTATTCGCCAGCGCGTGCGCACCTGCCGCCGCCGCTGTGTCGCTTCAGGCGGGGCTCGAGCGTGAGGGATATCAGCTAGTGGCCGGCGCTTTCGAAGTGATGAGCGTCGCGTGTTTCGTGCTGGATCGGTCCATGTCCGTTCGGGCGATGAGCCGCGCGGCCGAACAATTGCTTTCAGATGGTACGCTGCAGTTGGTGGATGGCCGTGTGACTGCCTCATCTCCCGGCGCCCAGCGCCGGATCGGGTCGGCTACGACAGCGGTGATGGAGGGCCGGGCTGCCGCTGCCAGTGTCGCCGCGCCGGACGCCGCCGGCATGTTGATGCTGAAGGTGCACCGCCTGCCGTCGCGCGAATGGAATATGGGCTTTGCGCCGTTTGCCATCCTGATCGCCAAACGCCCGCCGGGCGGGAGCGACGCGGATGTTGCGGTTCTTCGCGACGCCTACGGGTTGACCGTGGCCGAGGCGGAGATTGCGATGCTGTTGAGGGCAGGGCGAACACGAGAAGCGATATGCGCGGTGCGTGCCATCACGCGCGAGACCCTGCGCAGCCACCTAAGATCGTTGTTTTCCAAGCTGGGCGTGAAGAAGGAAACGGAGGCCATTCACCTACTGCACGCCCTGCTTAGTTGATGAGGCAGCGATCAGGGATCGTTACGATCCCGGGAAGCTGACGCAACCTCATGAACGGCCTGCACCTCGGGATAGGGCATGATCAGTTTGCCGTCCGGAGCCGCGGTAAACGTGGTCTGCGTGGGATAGGGGATCGCAATCCCCTCGGCATCGAAACGGCGGTAAATGGCGAGGCCAACGGCATGCCGGGCATCATAGGCGGTCTGGTAATCCGCAGTCGTTGATTCGAATTCGAGTTCGAAGTCGATCGATGATGCGCCGAAGCTGACGAAACCTGCGCGCACGAAAACCTGATCGTTGCGCTCCACCTCTTCCTTGAGGATTTGAGGGAGGCGATCCAGCAGATCGCGGCTGGTTTCATAGGCGACACCGATGGCGAGCTTGGTTCGGCGACGATCGCGCTGCGTATTGTTGACGATCTCCTTGTCCAGAAGGTTGCGGTTCGAGATGATCCGCTGCTCCCCGTTAACACCTCGGATGCGCGTGGACTTGAGGCCGATCTCCTCCACGGTGCCGGAACTGGAATCGTAGGTGATCGAATCGCCGCGACGGAATGGCCGGTCGAAGATGATCGCGAGCGCCGCGAAAAGATCGGCAAAGATCCCTTGCGCCGCAAGGCCGATGGCGATGCCGCCGACGCCAAGACCAGCGACAAGGCCGGTGACGTTCACGCCAAGATTGTCGAGGACGACGACCAGCGCGATGGCAAAGACCACGATGGTCACCAGCAGGCGAATGAGCCCCATCGCGTTCATCAGCGCTTCGCCGGAGTAGTTTTCCGCCCGGGTGCGATGCTCGATGGCGCCCAGGATCAACTCGCGTGCCCATGTCGCCGCCTGGAAGACGGCGGCCAGGGTGAAGAGGAAGTTGATCGTGGTCGCGACTATAACCGGTGGATCGGCATAGCCTGCCACCAACTGGGCGGCGACCATGATGATGAAGAAGGTGCTGGTGCGCTCGATCGCCCGGCCGAACACGGCTGACCAACCTTTGCCGGTGTGCGACCGGCCGGCGAGCCGCGGTCCGAGGCCGCGAAGCCACAAAAGGGCAAGGGCGATGGTGGTGCCGATCGCCAATGCAATCGCGATTTGCAGCCAATGCGCGCCGAACCAGTCGACGCTGGAGATCCAGAAGGTGGATATCTGCTGCTGAACGTCGTCGGCCGATATTTTCGGCAGGGGTGCCGCGCTGTTCTTCGCTGTCATCCGATCCTTCTACGATATTTAAATAGCCGCTGCGCCAGCGGAGATTGTCCTGTCGATCCCGGAGGTACGTCAGTCGATGCGCAGACGGCGAACGTGCATGGAACGGGCGCCCTCATGATTTCGCGGGATGCGGCGTTCACGCCGCCTCTCGCGCGCTTCCATTTTCGCCGGTTTCCAGAAAGGCGATTAGTCCTCGCTCGGCGCGGCTGAGCCACCGAGTGGTACGGGGAAGATGCAAGGCGCTCCGGAAGGCTTCCTGCCCATCCTTGATTAGCGCGATCAAGGCGGGATGGACGTAGGATTTGCGCGCGATAGCAGGGGTATTACCGAGCCGTTCCGTCACGGGCGCAAGCAAGGTCTTGAGGCTGATGTCCTTTTTCGCATGCGCCAGGGTTTCGAACGCGATCACGCTCGCCCCCCAAGTGCGGAAATGCTTGGCGGTGAAGTCCTCGCCCATCGCTTCCTTGATATAAGCGTTTACGTCCGAGGACGTGATCGGGCGAGCTTCCCCGCAGTCATCGACATATTGAAACAGCTTCTGACCGGGTAGATCCTGGCACCGCTTCACAAAGCGGGCGAGGCTGCCATCGGTAATGGTTAGCATCCGCAGCTTGCCGGACTTCGCCTTGTACTGAAGCTTCAACGTGCTGCCGCGGATCTTTGCGTGCCGATCACGCAGCGTCGTGACCCCAAAGCTCTTGTTGCTCTTGGCGTACGTCTCGTTGCCGATCCGCAGGTGCGCGATGTCTAGCAATTTGACGATGGCCGCGATCGTCTTTTCCTTGGAATGACCGCGGGTTTTGAGATCGGCCTCAACCCGCTCGCGAAGCCGGGGAAGCGCCCTGCCAAACGCGGCGCACAGATTATACTTCTCATCCTCCCGCGCGGCGCGGAATTCCGGGTGATAGCGATATTGCTTGCGGCCTTTTTCGTCCCAGCCGACGGCCTGAATGTGACCCGCCGGGTCCGGGCAGAACCATGCGTCGCGGTACGCGGGCGGCAGGCCGATGGCATTCAGCCTGTCAATTTCATCACGATCGGTGATGCGGCTACCTTGGGGATCGAAATAGGCCCAGCCATGGCGCATCTTCTTCCGGGTAATCCCCGGCTCCTCATCGTCGTGGTATACGATCTTCGTCGACGCCACTGGGCAACCTCCACATATCCCCGGAAATGCGTGGGCAGCCGCGCGGGTTCCGGAACGGGCCAGTCCCCCGCCGGTTATGGAGGGAAACCTGCATATCGGAGTTCCAGCGACATGGCCGACCTATCTCAAGCACGCGTGCTCATCCTCGCAACCGATGGCTTCGAGGATGCTGAACTGTTCGAGCCTCGCCAGGCGCTGCTCGACGCCGGCGCGCAAGTGACGCTGGCCTCGATCAAGACCGATCCGATCCAGGGCGTGAAGGGGGACACGGACCCGACGCGCACCATCACGCCGGATCTCACGCTGGATCAAGTCGACACCGAGGATTACGATGCGCTGCTGCTCCCCGGCGGCGTCGGCAATCCCGACAAGATGCGCATGGAGGATCGCGCCGTAGCGATCGTTGGTGAGTTCATGGATGACGACAAGATCGTCGCCGCCATTTGCCACGCCCCGTGGTTGCTTGTGGAAGCGGACGTAGTGGACGGGCGCCGCGTCACGAGCTGGCCGTCGGTTCGAACCGACCTGGAAAATGCCGGCGGTAATGTCGTGGACGAGGAGGTGGTGATCGACGAAAACCTGATCACTAGTCGCAAGCCGGACGATATCCCCGCATTCAACCGTGCGCTGATCGCTGCGCTGGAGGATGAACTCACCGAATAACGGCTTGTCCCTCACGCATGCGCGCCGCACGATGCCGCGCATGACGAGCGAGGTGCGACCGGCGGCGATCACAAGCCACTTCAAGCGAGTGCCTGCGAGCGGGCCTGCGGTGCCGGTGTCGCGAGCGCTGGCGGATGAAGTGCCAATCGCCATTGAGTGCAACGGCGTTGCCTATGCGGTGCTGATGGCGACGCCCGCTGCCGTGGAGGAACTCGCCGCCGGCTTTGCTCTTGGCGAGCGGTTGATCGACGGCGTGGACGACCTCCGCGGTATCGACGTGCATGATACAGGGGAGGGGATCCTCGTCCGGCTCAGTCTTGCCAGACGGGTGGCCGAACGCATCACCGAACGGGTTCGCCATAGGAGCTCGGACGCGTCATGTGGCCTGTGCGGAGTGGAGACGCTTGCGCAGGCGCTGCGGCCATTGCCTGCCGCAAAGCCTTGGGATGGTGACGACGCGGCGGTTTTCGCGGCCTTTCACGCCCTGCGGGATCATCAACCGCTCAATGCGGAGACGGGCGCGGTTCACGCAGCGGCGTCCTGCACGCGCGAGGGCGCAATCCGGGCCGTGTACGAGGACGTGGGCCGGCACAACGCTTTCGACAAATTGATCGGGTCCATGCTGCTTGCGCGGCAGGAGTGGGGCGGCGGCTTTGCCCTGCTCACTTCGCGCTGTTCGTTCGAACTGGTCGAGAAAGCGGTTCTCGCCGGATGTCCGATGCTCGCCACCATTTCGGCTCCCACCCGGCTTGCCGTGGAGCGGGCGGAGGGGGCGGGATTGGCGCTGCGTTCACTGGTGCGCGCAGATGCCTTGCTGGCAAGCGGATGACGGTGGGATCCCGTCGGCGTGTTAGTGCCTGCTTCCGCTTATTGTCCGAGACAGCCGGTGCGGTAAGGGCGCTTCATGCGCCCGTTCCTCAAATCCGTTCTGCTGGGCGCTCTGGCCGGCGCGGCGCCTTATCTGCTCGCGTCGCTCCTGTTCACATTGGTGGCCATTCCGCGTGCCTTCACCAGCATGCGTGAGTTCGCATCGCTTTTCTTGCTCGCTGCCTCTCCGATGATCGTTGCTGTTCCGATCGTCACAGCCGGCGGACTCATGATCGGATTGCCCACATCGCGCCTATTGAAGCGGTGGAACAAGGAGAACGGCTTTACCTATACGGGTGCCGGGGGCGGCTCGGGAGCCTTGGTGGCGTTGATTCTGGGGCTGCTGTTCGACCTCCCGGACCTGACATGGGCGGCGTTGCTAGGAGCCCTGAGCGGGGCGGTGACTGGCTTCAGCTGGTGGCGACTGGCGAGATCGCCACGCGCCCGAACGCCCGAGGCGCGCTAGCGCGGTCGTCGGGTCGGCGCGTGGAAGTCGGGCGGCTTGTTTGCAATCCAGCGCAGAAAGCGGGACATGGCCGGCAGTGCTCGCACCGCCTCCAGATCGGCAAGGCGTGCCAGCGTGTTATTGTCCGCCGCGGCGTGAATAGCGCGATGGCAGATCGGGTGGACTGGCGCCGTCTGAGTGCCACCCTTGCTTTTCGGAACGACATGGTGCCACTCGACCCGCGCGCCAAACAGGCGGCCGCACAGCGCGCATTCCGCAGGAGGTGGCGGAGCGATGCGAGCCTCCGCTGCAGCCATAGCGATCTTGCGTTTGACCCGTCCCATCGAGGCTTCATGTAGTGTCTTGGACAGCCGCTTGCAGCGGGCGGCGCAATCGGCATAACAACGGTTAAGTCAGCCGGCTTACGATCGGCGACACCAGGAGAAGATGCATGGCCGAACCTCACCCCTTGTTCGATCTGACGGGCAAGGTCGCGCTGATTACCGGGGGCTCTCGTGGGCTGGGTCGTGAGATGGCGCTCGCCTTCGCAGACGCCGGCGCGGACGTCATCGTCTCCAGCCGCAAGGCAGAAGCGTGCGAGGCGGTGGTTTCAGAGATCGAGGCGAAAGGCCGCCGTGCTGCGGCCATTCCGGCGCACGCGGCCAAATGGGACGAAATGGATCGGCTGGCGGACGCGGCCTGGGAGGCGTTCGGCAAAATCGACATCCTGGTTGCGAATGCCGGCATGGGGCCGCTGGTGCCGAGCCATGAGGTGTCCGAGGCGCTGTTTGACAGTGTCGTCGGGCTGAATTTCAAAGGGCCGTTCCGCCTGATGGCGAACATTGCGCACCGCATGGCGCAGGGGGAAGGCGGCACAATCCTAGCGACCTCGTCAATCGCCTCGCTGCGTCCGACGCCGATGGTGGTGCCCTATGCCGGGGCAAAGGCAGCACTGAACGCGATGGTTTCCAGCATGGCCCATGAATACGGACCAAAGGTGCGCGTCAATGCGATCGCCGCTGGCCCGTTCCTTACCGACATCTCCAAAGCGTGGACCGAGGAAGCGCGCGAGAAGACAGATAGCGCCGCAGGCCGGCCCGGGCGCCCCGAGGAGATCGTGACGAGCGCGCTATATCTCGCGAGCCCGGCGTCGAGCTTCGTCACTGGCACCGTGATCCGCTGTGACGGTGGCTGCTGATGGCGGCGGATCTGGAGGCAGGGGCCGTTGATGCGGCATGGCTAACCACCCGGCTGCGCAATGCCGGCGTGCTGAGGGACGCACGCGTGATTGCGGTCGACGCTACGCCGGTCGGCGTCGGCATGCTCGGAGATTCCATTCGCTTCGCGGTGAATTATGACATTGAAGAAGGTGCGCCCGCGTCATTCGTCGGAAAGTTTGCGAGCGCCGATCCTACCAGTCGGCAAACGGGTGCGGGCTTCGGCCTCTACGAACGCGAAGTCGGCTTTTACCGTCACGTCGCTGATACGGTGGCGGTCCGTTCGCCCAAATGTGTGTCCGCAGAGCATGATCCGGCCGATGGCACCTTCGCGCTGCTGCTGGAGGATTTGACGCCGGCACGGGCGGGCAACCAACTGACTGGTTGCGGACTGGCTGACGCCGAGCGGGCGATGGAGCAGGCGGCAGCCTTGCACGGGCCGCGGTGGAATGATGCGACGCTGCGTCAGCATGCATTTTTAGACACAAGCGGCGCACGCGACTTCGTTATCAGCGTGTTTCCGGATTGCCTGGCCGAGTTTCACCGCCGCTACGATGGCGTGCTGGAGCCAGAATATATGGCAGTGTGCGACCGCTATGGTGCGCTCATTGCCAGTGCCCCGACGCACCAACCGGCGAACTTCACGCTGACGCATGGCGACTTCCGGCTCGACAACATGCTGTTCGACGCGCGAGGCGGAGAGGTGCCGCTGGCGGTGCTCGACTGGCAGTCGCCGGCGATCGGCCTTGGCGCAGTCGACGTCGCGTATTTCCTTGGCCTCGCGCTATCGATCGAGGATCGTCGGGCGCATGAGCGGCATCTGCTGGAATATTACCTCGATCAGCTGCGCGGATATGGCGTAGGCGACTATGGCTATGACGATCTCTACCGCGACTATCGGCTGACCTTGTTGTCCGGCGTCTCCACCGCGGTTTTCGCCTCCGCCTCCACCAAGCGGACGGAACGCGGTGATGCGATGTTCCTGGCCATGGCCCGTGGCGGTTGCGCCCAAGCGATCGACTGCGATGCGCTGGCATTGATGGCATGAGGTAAGGCGCGGCGGGCATGGATCAGCCGCCCGCCGCTATGGGGCTGCAAGGGAGCAGCAAATGAATGGGAATGCAATTCGGCGGCCACACCGGGAACGGGCCTGATCGAACGAAGACCTGACGCCTTATCCCGGGCGTAGGTTTTTCAGTGACCGTTCTCTTGCGGCGCGGGTCAGGCCTTCGGCAGCCACTCCTTGATGATCTCGTTCACCGCTTCGGGCGCTTCCTGCTGCACCCAGTGGGAAACACCGGGGAGGCGCCGGATCGTCAGGTCCTTCACGTAACGCTCGGTGCCGTCGAGCGTCTCAAGCCCGAGCGCCTTGTCCTCCTCGCCCCAGACGATCAGCGTCGGCACATCCACGTTGCCGTCGCCAAGCTCCATCGCGCCGCGGTTGCGCAGGGCAGCGCGGTACCAGTTGACCATCGCGGTCAAGGCGCCAGGGCGCTGCGCCGCCTTGGCGTAGACGTCGAGCACCTCGTCCGGGAAGCGGCTCTTGTCGACGGCCATGCCGCGGAACGCTTCGCGGATGCCGCGCGCATCGTTCCGCCCGAGCGACCATTCGGGCAGGAACGGAAGCTGGAAGAAGGCGACATACCAGCTGCGCTTGCGCTGCGGCCCGTGCTTCAGCGCTTCCGCAAAGCACAGGGGGTGGGGCAGGTTCATCACCACCAGCCGCTCGATCGGCCGCTTCTTGCCGATTGCGAACAGCCAGGCGATTGCGCCGCCCCAATCGTGCGCCATCAGCGTCAGTTTTTTGGCGCCGCTCGCGTCGAACAGCGCGGCCGCGTCCTCCACGATCTGGTCGGAACGATAGGCGGCAACACCCTTGGGGCGCGAGGAGGCGCCATAGCCGCGCTGGTTGGGGGCCCAGACGCGATAGCCCATCTCCGCCAGCAGCGGCATCTGGTAGCGCCAGGAGAAGTTCAGCTCCGGGAAGCCGTGAAGGCACAGGATCAGGTGGTCGCCGCTTCCTGCCTCGGCCACCTCGAAGACACGGCCGTTGGCGGCGACCTCGCGGATGGTGATGCCGCTATCGGCGGGCGGGTTCCAGCTCGGGGTCATGCGGCGGCTCCCTCCGCTGCGGCGGCGGCGTAGCGATACAGGTTCGGCTGGCCCGTCCAGGCGGTCTGGCCGCCGTCTGCGACGAACGCAGCGCCGGTGACGTAGGAGGCGGCGTCGGAGGCGAGAAAGGCGATCACCTCGGCCATTTCCTCCGGGGTGCCGGCGCGGCCCATGGGGATGGTATCGTGCCAGCCTGCTTCAAGGCCGGGAATCGTCTTGGCGCTGGCCGTGAGCGGCGTGGCGATCAGGCCGGGGCAGAGGCAGTTCACGCGGATGCCTTCGCGCGCGTGATCGACCGCAAGGCTGCGGGTGTAATTGATCACGCCCGCCTTGGCGGCATTGTAGGCCGTGAAGCCATAGTCGCCGCCCATGCCGGAAATTGACGCGGTGTTGACGATCGCGGTCGACCGACCCGTCATGTGCGGGATCGCCGCGCGGCAGGCGTAGAACACCGCATTCAGGTCAATCGCGATGACCCGCTCCCAGGTCTCGGGCTCGAGATCCGGCGTCCGTCCGAAGCATCCGATGCCAGCATTGTTGACGAGAACGTCAAGCCGGCCGTGCGCTTCCACGGTCTTTGCCACCACACTCTCTACTGCGCTGCGGTCCGCCACGTCGGCGGCGAGCGCCATTCCGCCGGTTTCCCGTGCAACGGCCGCTGCCGCCTCCGGGACGAGATCGACCACCACGACATGCGCGCCTTCGCTGGCCATCAGGCGCGCCGTCGCGGCGCCGATGCCGGAGCCGCCACCGGTGATCAGCGCCACCTTGTCCTTGAACCGCATCCTGCTCTCCCCTCGTGCGGGCCGGTTGATTCGGCGCTCGCTTCAGGCCATCATAACTTTGGTTATGGCCGCGGGAAGAGGGCGGCTGGGGAGACGGACATGGTGGAGAGGAAACGCGCCTGCATCATCGGCGCGGGTTGCTCGGGCTTCACGACCGCAAAGCGGCTGAAGGACGAAGGTATCTCGTTCGATTGCTTCGAGATGTCGGACGATATCGGCGGCAACTGGTACTATAAGAATCCCAACGGAAAATCAGCCTGTTACCAGTCCCTGCATATCGACACGTCGAAGTGGCGGCTGGCGTTCGAGGATTATGCGGTGCCCGCCGACTGGCCCGATTTCCCGAGCCACGCGCAGCTTTGGCAATATTTCCGCGACTATGTCGATCATTTCGGCCTGCGTCCGCTCATCACCTTCAACACCGAAGTGAAGAAGGCGGAGCGCAAGGCCGGCGGCGGCTGGCTGGTGACGCTGTCGACCGGCGAGACGCGCGAATACGAGACGCTGTTCGTGTGCAACGGCCACCATTGGGATCCGAACGTCCCGAGCTACCCGGGCAGCTTCGACAACCCGCATTTCCACGTCCACAGCTATCGCGATCCGTACGATCCGGTGGACCTTCGCGGAAAGAACGTCGTCGTCGTTGGCATGGGCAATTCGGCGATGGACGTCGCGAGCGAACTGTCGCAGCGGCACCTCGCCAGGAACCTGTGGGTCTCAGCCCGCCGCGGCGTGTGGGTTCTCCCCAAGATGGCGGGCGGCAAACCGATGGACAAATCGGCCATGCCCACCTGGATCCCGCGCAAGATCGGCAAGGCACTCGCGCGGCGCGCGGTGAAGAAGCTGGTCGGGCGGATGGAGGATTACGGCCTGCCCAAGCCCGATCACGAACCGCTTGACGCGCACCCCAGCGTCTCGGGCGAGTTCCTGACCCGGGCAAGCTGTGGCGACATCAAGTTCAAGCCGAACATCAAGGCGCTTGAGGGCACGCGCGTCCGCTTCGAAGATGATAGCGTCGAGGAAGTGGACGCGATCATCTACGCCACCGGCTACAGGATCAGCTTCCCGTTCTTCGATGATCCCAAGCTGCTGCCCGATGCGCAGAACCGCTTCCCGCTGTTCAAACGCATGGTGATCCCCGGCGTGCATGATCTGTTCTTCATGGGGTTGGCGCAGCCGCTGCCGACGCTGGTTAACTTCGCGGAGCAGCAGTCGAAGCTGGTCGCCGGGTTCATGACTGGGCGGTACGCGCTTCCCTCGGTCGCAGACATGGAGCGGATCACCAAGGAAGACGAGGATCGCGAACTCGGCGATTACTACAAGTCGCAGCGGCACACGATCCAGGTCGATTTTGCGCGCTATGTCGCGGATCTTCACAAGGAAATCGCCAAGGGCGAACGCCGCGCGAAGGCGCAGACAGGGAAGCAGGCTGCATGACCGATACGCTGGTGCGTCCCCCCGCATCACCCACCATGCTGGACGCGGACGATCGGGCTGCGCTGGTCGACAGCGTCCGCCGGCTGCTGGCTGACCGCTGCACCGAAGCCGACGTGCGCCGGATCATGGATAGTGACACCGGGCATGATCCCGCGCTTTGGCAGGCGCTTGCCGACCTGGGCGTCGTCGGCCTGGTCGCGCCCGAAGCCGCGGGCGGGGCAGGGCTGGGCCCGATCGAGCTTGGGCTGGTGATGGAAGAGGCCGGGGCTGCATTGCTTCCCGCGCCGCTCATCTCCGCCGCCATCGCGATCACCCTCGCGCCGGATCTGCCCGGGATCGCCGACGGATCGCGCATCGCCGCGGTCGCTTTCACCGGCAGTCATGACTGGACGGGGCGAAGCGATGTCCGGCTAGACGGCGATCGTCTGACGGGCACGGCACGCTTCGTGCCCGATGCCGCAATTGCTGACGTTATCATCGTGGCAAGCGACGATGGCGTGTTCGCGGTCGAGCGGAGCGACGTAGAGGTGACGCCGCTGCCCGTCTTCGATCGCACGCGGCGGATGGCGGATGTCGCCTTCCGCGGCCCCGCGACGCAGATCGGCGACGCATCGCGCATCAAGGCGGCACGCGATCTCGGCATCGTGGCGCTGGCGGGCGAGCAGGCCGGCGGTGCGCGCCGGATGCTGGAAATCACCGTCGCCTACGCCACTGATCGCCACCAGTTCGGCCGCGCGATCGGCAGCTTCCAGGCGATCAAGCACATGGCGGCGGACCTGTTGCTAGAAAGCGAATCCGCCACCTCCGCCGCGCGCGACGCAGCGCGGCAGCTGGCGGAGGGGACGGCCACCGTCGATGCCGCGGTAGCCCTTGCCGCCTTCGCCTGCGCCGATGCCTTCGTGCGCGTAGCGAAGGATGGCATCCAGATGCACGGCGGCATCGCCTTCACATGGGACCATCCCGCCCATCTTTATCTGCGCCGTGCCCGATCGGGCGCGCAGCTGTTCGGTGACAGCAACACCTGGCGCGAAAACTACATCCGGGCGCTGGAGGCGCAGGCATGAGCATGACCGACGAACAGCTTCAGGCCGAGGTCGAGGCCTGGCTCGCAGAAAACTGGAAGGGCGTGCCGGCGCATCACGAAAGCTTCGGCCGTGATCCGCGCAGCGAGTGGCTGGCGAAAGTGCGCGACGCTGGATGGGCCGTTCCCCGTTGGGCGCCGGAATGGCAGGGCCGCGGCCTTACGAACGATCAGGCAAAGATCGTCGAGCGCGCCTTTGCGAAGCTGGGCGCGCCCGGTGCCGGGCAGGATCGCTCCAACCTCTGGGCCAACACCGCGCTCGCGCATGCGACCGACAGCTTCAAGCGCAAGATCGTGCCGCAACTTCTCGCCGGCGAAGTTGGCATGTGCCTGCTCTATTCCGAGCCCGGTGCGGGATCGGATCTCGCGGCAGTGCGCACGCGCGCCGACAAGGTTGATGGCGGCTGGCGCGTCACCGGGCAGAAGGTGTGGACCAGCGGCGCGCGCGTGGCGGATTATGGGATGCTCATCGCCCGCACGGATTGGGACGTGCCCAAGCACCGCGGCATCAGCTTCTTCTTCTTGCCGATGAAGCAGGAAGGCGTCGAGGTCCGCCCGCTGCGCCAGATCACCGATGAAGCCCACTTCAACGAAGTGTTCATCGACAATGCCTTCGTCCCGGAAGAAAATCTGCTCGGCCCGCTGAACGGCGGCTGGGGCGTGCTGCAGACTGCGCTGGCATACGAACGCTCCGTGATGGGCGATGCGGCGCGCGGGCCGCGCTCGGGCGCCGGCGGTCCGAAGGGCGACTATTCGCTCCTCGGTCTGGCGAAAGAGGCCGGACGGCTTGACGATCTCGTCGTGCGGCAGGACGTGGCGCAGGTGATCGCCTGGCGCGTGCTGAACAAGCTCAACACCGCCCGCGCCAAGGCGGAACTGGCGCAGGGCACCTCATCCTCGATCATGTCGCTGGGCAAGCTCGCGATGAGCCGCATCCTGCACGAGGAAGCACGCTTGCGCACGATGCTGCTTGGGCCCGAAAGCCTGCTTGAAGGGCCGGACCATCCCCGCGCAGAGGATGCGAACTTCCTCACCC
Organism: Sphingomonas sp. IC-11; assembly: GCF_021043365.1. Classification (GTDB taxonomy): domain Bacteria; phylum Pseudomonadota; class Alphaproteobacteria; order Sphingomonadales; family Sphingomonadaceae; genus Sphingomonas. The sequence continues at coordinate 897,361 of NZ_JAJNDU010000001.1, forward strand.
TCAACGCCTATTTCACCTCGATTGGTGGCGGGACGGACCAGATCCAGCGCAACATCATCGGGGAGCGTGTGCTGGGCCTGCCCAAGGAGCCGGAAGTCGATCGCAACATACCGTTCCGCGAGGTGCGCGCGGGCTGACGTCACGCAACAAAGGCAGGGCGGTGGATGGAGCACGCCAGAGGCTCCGCCAGCCGCCCTAAGCCATATCGGGAGAGGATAAATGAGCAGGGCGATTTTCATCACCGGCGGTGCCTCCGGCATCGGCCTCGCCGCCGCGCGCCGTTTCGCGCGCGAGGGCTGGACGGTCGGCATCGGCGACATCGACGACACCGGCATGCGCCGCGTGGCCGAGGAGCTGGGCGCCTTCACGACGCGGCTCGACGTGCGCGATCGTGCGGAATGGGCGGCCGCGCTGGAGGCGTTCGCGAAGCACGCCAGCAAGATCGACGTGCTGCTGAACAACGCTGGCATCGCCCGCTACGGCATGTTCGAGGAAGTGACGCCCGAGGAATCCGATCTTCAGATCGACATCAACGTGAAGGGCGTGATCAACGGCGCCTATGCCGCGCTCGATCATCTGAAGAAGACCCGCGGCCGGCTGGTGAATGTCGCGTCGGTCGCGGGAATCGTCGGCTCTCCGGGGCTGGCGGTATACTCGGCGACGAAGCATGCCATTCGCGGCCTTTCCGAGGCGCTGGACGCGGAGTTCACCCGCCACGGCGTCGACGTCACCTGCGTGATGCCGTTCTTCGTCGAAACGCCGATCCTCGATGCCGGCTCGAAAGGCAGCAATCGCACCATCCGCGATGCGATCGGCAAGTCACCTGTCTATACCGTCGACGAGGCGGCGAACGTCGTGTGGCAAGCGACGCACGGGCGCGACCGCGAATATATCGTCGGCAAGGCGGGGCGACAGGCCAATTTCGCGCGCCGCTTCATGCCCAACCGGCTGCGCAAGCGGATGAAGGCGGCTTTCGCGACCTGACGGCGCAGCGTCAGGTGCCTGGCACCCATCCCGGGATCGCCGCCGCCTGCTTAACCCAGGCGGTGAACTGCGCTGCGTCGATCGGCTCGCCCTCGAACAGGTGCAGGTAGCGCGTATTCGGATCCTTCGAGCCGACCGGCGGCTCGGGATCGAGTGCGGCGCCGCGGAAGAAGGCGACCTTCACGTATTTCGTCGTGCAGTTGAACCCGAGGAAGAAGCCCTGACCGGGCACGCCATAGAGCGGCGTGTTCCACTTCACCGCCTTTGCGACAACGGGCAGCGCCGCGACGACCAGCGCATCGATCCGCTCGCCCACGGCGCGCTTCCAGCCAAGCATGGCGGCGATATAGGCTTGCACCGGTGCGTCGCCGTCCGCCTTCGGGATCTGCGGGTTGCCGCCGGTCAACAGCACGGGCTTGCGCAGCTCCTCGGTCATCATTCGGTTCCGGGCGGGGGCGTCTTCGGTTTGAACGCGCACAGGTCAACCACCGGGCAGCGCCAGCATTCGGGCTTGCGCGCCTTGCAGATGTAGCGGCCGTGCAGGATCAGCCAGTGGTGCGCATGAAGGCGGAACGGCTGCGGCACCGTCTTTTCCAGCTTTAGCTCCACCGCGAGCGGCGTCTTGCCCTTAGCAAGGCCAGTGCGATTGCACACCCGGAACAGATGCGTGTCGACCGCGAAGGTCTCCGCGCCGAACGCCACGTTCATGACGACGTTGGCGGTCTTGCGCCCGACGCCGGGCAGCTTCTCCAGCGCGTCCCGATCGCCCGGCACCTCGCCGCCGTGCTCGTCGATCAGTGCCTGGCTCAGCGCGATCACGTTCTTGGCCTTGCTGTTGAACAGGCCGATCGTCTTGATGTGCTGTTTCAGGCCCTCTTCGCCCAGCGCCACCATCTGCGCCGGCGTCGTCACTTCCGCGAACAGGCGGCGCGTCGCCTTGTTGACGCCAGCGTCGGTCGCTTGGGCGGACAGCACCACCGCCACCAGCAATTGATAGGTATTGCCCGATTCCAGTTCCGTCTCGGGATGCGGATTGGCTTCGGCGAGGCGGCGGAAGAACTCGAAGACGTCCGCCTTCTTCAAAAGCCCAGCACCTCAGCCATTCCATAGCGTCCGGCTGGCCTGCCAGCGAGCCAAAGGGCGGCCTTCACCGCTCCACGCGCGAAGATCGATCGATCCTCTCCCCGATGGCCAAGTTCGATGCGCTCGCCTTCGCCGGCAAAAACGACTTGATGGTCGCCAATCACGGTTCCCCCGCGCAGCGATGAAAATCCGATCGTGCCTTCGGTTCGCGCACCGACCAGCCCTGCGCGTCCGTCGACACGCTCTTCATTGAGCGTGGTGCCTCGCCCGCGTGCGGCCGCTTCCCCGAGCAGCAAGGCGGTGCCTGAGGGCGCATCCACCTTGTGCCGATGGTGCATCTCGACGATCTCAATATCCCATTCCGGGCCGAGCCGCTGCGCCGCCTGCTGCACCAGAATGCCAAGCAACGTGACGCCAAGAGAGGTATTGCCGGTCTGCAGCACGGCGATCGTTTCTGCCGCTCGATCGATGAGCGCATGATGGGTTGCGTTCAGGCCAGTCGTCCCGATCACAATGGGGGTACCAGCCGCCACCGCGGCGGCCAGATGAGCCTCGAGCGCCGCAGGGGTCGAGAAATCCACAAGAACGTCGGCATCATGTGCCAACGGAACGGGATCCTCGCGGGCATCCACACCACCGGCAATGGAGGCGCCTTCGTCTCCGGCGATGGCAGCGATGACGCGTCCCATCCGCCCCGCGCTTCCGTAGATGCCGATCGCGGTCATGCGTTTCCCTTAATGCTTGTTAGCGCCCCGATACCGCCCGACACCACCCGCGTCGAGTGGGCCACATTCATCAACGTCGCATGTCTCTACGGCATCGATTATGACCGACGATATGAACGACATTCGCAGCATTGTGATCCTGACGGGTGCGGGTATTTCCGCGGAAAGCGGGCTTGCTACCTTCCGCGGACCGGGCGGCCTTTGGGAGGGTCACCGGGTCGAAGATGTATGCACTCCGGAGGCGCTGGCCGCAGATCCGGATCTGGTCCACCGCTTCTATGATCTACGTCGCGCTGCTTTGGGAGGGGTGCAGCCGAACGCGGCGCATCAGGCACTGGCCCGCCTTGACGACATGTGGAGAGGTGACCTGTTGATCGTTACCCAGAATGTTGATGATCTGCATGAGCGTGCCGGGGCCCGGCGCCTGCTCCACATGCATGGCGAACTGACATCTGCCTTGTGTGCGGCCTGCGGCGAGCGCGTAGGGTGGTCAGATCCGCTGCCGCATGGCAGCTCCTGCCTGGCCTGCCATCAGCCCGCGCTGCGCCCCGACATCGTGTTCTTCGGCGAGATGCCATATGGCATGAGTCAGATTGAGGACGCGCTTTCAGGCTGCGACTTGTTCGTATCGATCGGTACCTCCGGGGCGGTATATCCAGCAGCCGGCTTTGTGCAGTTCGCCCGTTCCTATGGTGCCGAGACGCTGGAGCTCAATCTGGAACCCTCCGCCGGCAGTCATTTGTTCGGGGAAAGCCGGTTTGGGCCGGCCAGCAGCCTGGTGCCGAACTGGGTTGATGAACTCTTAGAATAGCGGGCCGCGGTCGCGGCGCAGTGCCGTTCTCAGCTTGGGCCCGCTATCTCCAGGCGAGGTTCAGTCCACCCAGTCCAAGCCGATATCCCGATACACGCTGCGGTCCTCGTCCCAGCCAGGCTTCACCTTCACATGGAGGTACAGATGCACGGGCCGGTCAAGCAGAACGGCCAGTTCGGCACGGGCGCGAGCCCCGATCTCTTTGATGCGCGTACCGCCCTTGCCGAGCACGATTGCGCGCTGCGTGGGACGTTCCACCAGGATCTGCTGATGAATTTCGGCGGCGCCGTCGGGACGATCAACGAACTTCTCGGTTTCCACCGCGGCCGCATAAGGAAGCTCCGCGTGTAGCTGCAGATATAGCTGCTCCCGCGTGACTTCTGCAGCGAGCATCCGCTCGCTTGCATCGGAGACCTGATCCTCCGGGAAGTGCCACGGCCCATCCGGCATCTTAGCCGCAAGTGCGCGCTTGAGCTCGGGAAGGCCGTCGCCGGTCGACGCGCTGACGAAATAGGTAGCTTCAAATTGTACCAGCGCGTTCAACTTTTCCGCGTGGATCAAAAGCTTGGGTTTGTCAGCGACATCCACCTTGTTCAGGATCAGGAACTTAGGCTCGGGGCGATCCGAAATCCGTTCTGCGATGTCGGTGACCTTGGGGCCCAATCCACCCTTTGCATCCACCACCAGCGCAAGCAGATCGGCACCCTCCGTGCCGCCCCAAGCAGCGGCTACCATCGCGCGGTCGAGGCGGCGTTTGGGGTCGAAGATGCCAGGAGTGTCGACGAGGAGGAGCTGAGCGTCATCCTCCATCGCGACCCCCAAGAGGCGGGTTCGGGTGGTCTGTGCCTTGGGGCTGACGATCGCGACCTTTTGGCCGACCAAGGCATTGACCAAAGTGGACTTTCCGGCGTTGGGCGCGCCGAGAACGGCGACAAGGCCGCAGCGGGTCATCGAATTTCCTTTGTTGACGTGAGCGCGGCGAAGCGAACGCCGAACGCGATTTCAAGGGCGCGAATAACGGACACGAACGGCCCGTACGAGGACAGAAGGGGGCGCTTTAGAACCACTTTCGGCCAGATACCGGATAAAGTCGGCCACGGACAGGAAAAGCCGCCAGAGCGATCGAGCCGCCACAGCGACGTGTTCCCGATCCTCCCTGGCCGGCCTTATCCCTTGCGAGACTTCTTTGCCGGAACGACCCGTACCTCGCGCAGCAGGGCCTCGGCAGCCGCTGTTTCTGCCTCCTGCTTGCTGCCGCCCTCCGCGGTGCTTTCCGCAAGCTTCGGAATCGCGGCCCTCACCGTGAACCGCGGAGCATGACCAGGGCCGGAGCGATCCATCACTTCATAGACGGGCGGCTTGCGGTTGTTCGCAGCCGCCCATTCCTGAAGCGCGGACTTCGGGTGCTGGGGTGCCGCGGATCCGGCGTGGAGCCGGTCTGCCCACAAGCGCCGGATGGCGGCGCGCGCGGGATCGAGGCCAGCGTCGCGGTACAATGCGCCGAGCAGCGCCTCCATCACGTCGCCCAGGATATTGTCGCTGTCGCTGGCGCCATCGTCGCGCGCCTGTTTGCCAAGCCGCAGGTGCGCGGGAACGCCGATCTCTCGCGCGATTTCGGCACACACTGCACCCGTCACGAGCGCATTGAAGCGCTTGGACAATGCGCCTTCGGGCTCCTCGGGAAAGGTTTCGTAGAGCCATTCCGCCATGGAGAGGCCGAGCACGCGGTCGCCGAGAAACTCGAGCCGCTCGTAATGATTATCGCCGTGGCTGGCGTGGGTGAGGGCGCGCTGCCAGTCACTGAGGTCGCGGGGCCGGTGACCGAAGGTACGTTCGATCCAATGGGAAAGATCAGTCAAAGCCGCCTCCGATCCGATCCCAGCGTGCCGCGGTGAACCACGTCCAGGGCAGCAGCCAGTTGGCAGACCCATCCGTGGACCAGAACACGATCACTGCCTTGCCCTGAACACGATCGAGCGGGATGAAACCCATGCCCTGCGGCTGACCCGGCAAGGCCTCGTCCGCCGACGGGAAGCGGCTGTCGGCGGAGTCATCGCGATTGTCGCCCATCAGGAAGACGTGATTCGCCGGTACGGTGAAGACCTGCGTGTCGTCCGCATCGGGAATATACCGCTGGTCCAGCACCTCATAGCTGCGGCCCCCCGGCAGCGTCTCGCGGAAGCGCGGAATGCGGCAGGTTGGGCCTTCGGCCGCCGGTGCGATGAAGTTCGGATCGCAATGCCGTTGATCGAAGTTTGGCGAGAGCGGCAGAACGAAGTCGGCGATACGCTGCTTGGCGATGGCCTGACCGTTCAGGAACAGTTGGCCCCGCCGCATCTGGATCGTATCGCCGGGAAGGCCGATGACCCGCTTGATCACGTCGTGGTCGTCCTCGCCCTTTGAGCGAAAGACCACCGTGTCGCCGCGAGCCGGCACGCTGCCGAACAGGCGACCCGAAAAGGGCGGAACCCCGAAAGGCATCGACCAGCGCGAATAGCCGTAGTTCCATTTGGAAATGAACAGATAGTCGCCGATCAGCAGGCGGGGCAGCATCGATTCCGAAGGGATCGAAAAGGGCGCAAAGACGAAGCTGCGGAACAGCCACACGACCAACGCGAGCTTCAGCAGGAAGCGGAGCGTTTCGCTGGTTTCAGACCGCGGTTTGGCGGGGCTGGTCGCCGGCTTGGCGGGAGAAGGTTCGGCCATGACCCGCGGCGTTGCCGATGGCGTGCGGCGCGTCAAGCCGCTGGAACGATCCACCGTGCGTTCCTGTTCGTGTCACGCTTGTAGTGAAGCCTGCGTTCCGTGTTATCGCGGGCGCGTAACAAGCGGGCCGCAACAGCCCTGCTTCGAACCGTGGAGAAGTGACAATGACGGATTGGTCGAGGATCGAGGCACTTCCGCAGATCCGGCTGGAACAGCTCTTCGTCGATGATGCCGTTCGATTGGCGAAGCTGTCGCTGGATGTGTCGGGCATCCACTTCGACTGGTCAAAGACGCATCTGACCCAGGACGCGATTGCCGCGTTCGAGACGCTGGCGAAGGAAGCGGATCTTGCCGGCAAGCGCGACGCGATGTTCGGCGGCGCTCATGTCAACGTAACGGAGGACCGTCCGGTGGAGCACACCGCCGAGCGCGGCGAGGGCAATCCGGAGAGCGTGAAGCGAGCCGCGGAATATCATGCCCGCATGCGCATGCTGATCGACGCCATCGAGGCGGAGGCATTTGGCCCGGTGCGCCACGTGCTGCACGTCGGCATTGGCGGATCCGCTCTGGGACCGAACCTGCTGGTCGATGCGCTGGGCCGCGATAGTGAACGCTATGACGTCGCGATCGTATCCAATGTGGATGGAGTAGCCCTGGAAGACGTGTTCGACCGGTTCGATCCGTCGGCCACCCTGCTGGTGGTCGCATCCAAGACGTTCACCACCACCGAGACGATGATGAATGCAGACAGCGCGATCGGCTGGATGCAGGAAAATGGTGTCGAAGACCCTTATGGCCGTGTGATCGCGCTCACCGCGTCGCCGGAGAAGGCGATCGAATGGGGCGTGGACGAAACTCGAATTCTGCCGTTTTCCGAAGGGGTGGGCGGCCGCTATTCTCTGTGGTCGTCGATCGGTTTCCCGGCCGCCATCAAGCTGGGCTGGGACCAGTTCGCCGAATTGCTGGAAGGCGCCGCGGAGATGGACCGGCACTTCCGCCTTTCGGCGCTGCATGAAAATGCGCCCGTCCTCGCCGCCTTCGCGGATCTTTACTACACTCAGGTGCGGGGTTGCGAAACGCGCGCACCGTTCGCGTATGACGAGCGGCTTCGCCTGCTGCCGAGCTACCTTCAGCAATTGGAGATGGAATCAAACGGCAAGAGCGTGACGGTTGATGGCAAGCCAGTCGGCCGCCCCACGGCACCGATCACCTGGGGAGGGGTGGGGACGGACGCGCAACATGCTGTCTTCCAGCTGCTGCATCAGGGCACCCATCTGGTGCCGGTGGAATTTCTGGCGGTGATCGAGCCTGGCGATACGCTGGCGGAGGAGCATCACCGCCAGTTGCTGCTCAACGCCTTCGCGCAGGGCGCAGCATTGATGAAGGGGCGCAAGAATGCCGATGACCCCGCACGTGCGTATCCGGGCGATCGCCCGTCCTCGACGATCCTGCTTGATACGTTGGATGCGCGCACGCTGGGAGCGCTGATCGCCTTTTACGAGCATCGCGTATTCGTGAACGGCGTGCTGCTGGGCATCAATTCCTTTGACCAGTTCGGAGTCGAGCTGGGCAAGGAGATGGCGAAGGAAGCAGCCAAGGGCGGCGGTGATTTCGATCCGTCGACGGAGGATCTGATCCGTCGTGCGGGGCTTGCCTGAACGATCCTTTGATCCTGATCGATTTGCCGCGCGGCGCCGTGCGCCCATTTCCCGGTGCGGCGCCAGTGGAGTAAAGTAATGCCCGATTTCGATTATGACCTGTTCACCATCGGTGCCGGCTCCGGCGGAACCCGGGCGTCGCGTGTAGCGGCGGCGCATGGCGCGCGCGTGGCAGTGGCAGAGGAATATCGCGTCGGCGGGACATGCGTGATCCGCGGCTGCGTGCCCAAGAAGCTGCTCGTCTATGGTGCGCACTTCGCCGAGGACCTGAAGGACGCAAAGCGGTTCGGCTGGCTCGTCCCGGATGATTGCGCCTTCGACTGGAAGTGCCTGCAGGAAAACGTGTTGGCCGAGGTGGACCGGATCAACAAGGCTTACACGACGACGCTGGAATCGAACGGCGCGGAAATCATTCACCAGCGCGCGACGATCACCGGACCGAATGAAGTCACGCTTGCGGATGGCACCACCAAGACCGCCAAGCACATCCTGGTCGCCACTGGCGCACGGCCGCATGTGCCGGAGTTCCCCGGTTCCGAACACGGCATCACCTCCAACGAGGTATTTCACCTCGACGCCATTCCGAAGCGGGTGCTGATCGCGGGTGCCGGCTATATCGCCAATGAGTTCGCGGGCATTTTTCACCAGCTTGGCGCGCACGTCATCATCATGAACCGCACCAAGGACATCCTGCGCGGCTACGACCTGCAGATCCGCGATCGTTTGTTGCAGATCAGCATGATGAAAGGCCTGGAATTCCGTTTCGACGCTACGTTCGAGAGGATCGAGAAGCGCGACGACGGCTGCCTGGAGGTTCACATGACTGGCCATGAACCCGTAGTGGTCGATTGCGTGATGTACGCCACCGGACGTGTACCCAACACCGAAGGGCTGGGGCTGGAAAATGCCGGGGTCGAGGTGGACGCGAAGGGCGCCGTGCCGGTGGATGATGACAATCGTTCGACGTGCCCCTCCATTTACGCTGTGGGCGACGTGACCAATCGCATCCAGCTAACACCGGTGGCGATCCGCGAAGGGCAGGCCTTCGCGGAGAACCTCTTCGGCCGGGGCGGCGTGACGGTGGATTATGATTGTGTGCCGGCGGCCTGTTTCAGCCATCCCCCGATAGCCGGGGTCGGCATGACCGAGAGCGAGGCGCGTCAGAAGCTCGGCTCCGTGAGGATCTACTCGTCCGATTTCCGCCCGATGAAGAATGTGCTGGCAGGCCGGGACGAACGGTCACTGTACAAGATGGTGTGCGATGCCGAGACCGATCGTGTGGTGGGCATTCACATGATCGGACCGGATTGTCCGGAGATCATCCAGGCAGCGGCGGTGTGCGTGAAGGCTGGTCTCACGAAGGCGCAGTTCGACGCCACGGTCGCACTGCACCCGACCATGGCGGAAGAACTGGTGCTGATGAAGTGAGGTGAGGGCCGGGCGGACGTGGCGGCCCTGGGGAGGCTGCCGCGTCTTAGCTCAGGCGTTCTGCATCAGGCGGTTGCGCCCGCCTCTTCGGTCGTGAGCCGTTCGGCGACCAGCGCGGCGACGACTGACTGCAGCACATGAACTGCCCAACGCTCGGACGCCTTTCGCGGGCCGGCTTTGAGCTCCCCTTGTGTGATGCCAAGCAGCGGCGCGATGCCGGCGATGTTGACCACGTAAAGCGCAGTGCCGAATGCGGCGCCGAGGGCAACCGGCGACATACTGGGCGCCCACTGCCGCACCTGTGCGTAAAGGCCGCCGAACGCCGCGGAGGCGCCGAGATGGTTGGCGAACTCAACCGCGCTGGTGCCCGCTTCCCCGATCACCTCCCGCGAGCCGGTGGTGCGGTCGATCCAGTCCACTGCGTCGCGATCGAGCGTCTTGCCAAGCACGCCGCTGCGCCGTCCTGCCCACATTGCCGCCGTGGTCACGATCCCTGCCACGATGCCGCCGGCGATCGCCGCGTTGCGCCTGTCCATCGGTCATTCTCCTCGATCGTACGTCAAGGAGCGTAAGCCGTCGCGGCGACCAGGGTTCCGCTCAGCGGTTGCCGAATGGCAGAACGCTTTCGTAAGCCGAAAGATCAGGGGCGCCGATGACGCGCGCGCCCGCCCGCAGGAGGAAGGCATGACGGACGATCTCCGCCTGTTGCTCGATCCCATAGCGGGCAAGCGGACGACCCGGCACGAAGCTGTAGTGATAACGGCAGAAGGGATGGCGGGCGAGCGGCAGGAAGATGCCGCGCTGATGCTGCCAAACGTGACACATTTCGTGAATGAATAGCCCCTGCTCGCCCAGCGACGCAGCGGCGAAATCGTCACGGTAGAGGCCGCCATGCGGGTGGAAGTGGATGCGGCCGCGCGGCGCCATCACGACGTGACGCGGCTGAAGCGGCCACCAGCGGCGGTCGCAGATCTCCACCTGCTCCAGATCGATGGCGTTGCCGTATACGGAGCGGGCGAGGTCCTTCTCGCCGGAGGTCAGGCGCCGAATGGTCATCATTGACTTAGGTAAGCACTTCGGCCCGGCGATCTAGTCGCCTCGGTTCAGCGCGCGGCGGGAGCCGGGCGATAGAGTACCCAGTCTTCGCGATCGGCGACGACATGCCAGCGGTCTTCATCCTCGAACGCGTTGCGGTGACGTGGATTGACGTAGAGGGCGATGATTTCCTCGCCGGCCGCGGCGCGCTGTTCCAGCCGCTCCAGCACTTCGCGCAGGATCACGGGGCCGAAGCTGTTGTAGATATAAGCGAACACCGGACCTCGGGGAGGCGCGTAGCTGCCGGCATCGCCCAACACCATCTCGCAGCGTCGTGCTGCGCCGCCGGCAGCCGCAAAGCGATCGGCATTGGTGAGCGCGACCTCGTGAAGCTCGGGAGCAAACTCGACGCCGATAGCCCGACCGAATCCAGTAGCGGCGGCGATCATCACCACCCGGCCCTTGCCAGAGCCGTAGTCGATGAAGGTGAAGCGTGCCGGATCAATGGCGGCAATCTTCATCGCGTCCTTCAACGCGACGCCGTTGCTGGCCTGATACCCGAAGCCGAGCAAGGCACGTTCACGCGCGACGTTCAGCGCGGACAAGTTCATTGTGCCGCCTGTGTCGGTGCCCCAACGGCGATCAAACGCCTGATCGGCGCGCCGTGCGCGGGCGGCAGCGGGGCTGAAGCTGCGGGCAGTGTGGCGCAAGGTCTTGAGGGTGAGCGTGGCGATCTCACGCGCGGAGCGGCCCTCCACGCGTCGCATCACCCCATTTCGCCATGTTGAAAGCTTGCCCATGCGCGCCGTGATGATGCGCAAAGGTTACGGACCCGTGAGTCGGCACCGCTGGCGGCGCGCCGTCACTTGCCGGCGGGTGCCGGATCCCCTGCCGCGATGACGCGCGCATTCTGCTGGATCCGTGTCGAATCCGCGAACGTGAAGGTAAAGGTGAGCGTGCCTCCTGGCTTCACCGCCGGGTTCACGCCGAACAGCATCGCGTGCTTACCGCCAGGCACGAACCGCACTTGCTGAAGGGCCGGCACGGGAACCTGATCGATCGAGTCCATCGTCATGCCGCCTCCGGCCGCCGCCTTGCTTTCGTGAAGCTCCGTCCGGACGGCCATGTCGGTCCTGACGCTTACCAGAGTTGCCTCTGCCGGGCCGCCGTGAATGGTGAAATAGCCCGCCGCCGGGCGTCCTTCGACCGCGGCGAGGCGCACCCACGCGTCGCTGATGTACAGTTGCTTTTCCGGCGCGCATCCAGTGAGGGCGGCGGCGGCAATGGCGAGCGCGGCGGCGGCGCGGAACATGGGTCTCTCCCAAAGCGAAACGATACCAGATTGGTACGCCCCCCACTCGCCAGCGGCAAGCTGGGCAGGTGTCTTGCGGCAGGGGAACCGCCACCTATATCGCGCTTCGTCAACGCTGTTCCGTCGCCGTAACGGGGCGAAGCGGCACGTTTTTTGTTCGAGCAGGGGCTAGAAGAGCACTCATGGCAAAAGTTATCGGTATCGATCTCGGCACCACCAACAGCTGCGTGGCAGTGATGGAGGGCGGCAAGCCCAAGGTGATCGAGAATGCGGAAGGCGCACGTACCACGCCGTCCATCGTCGCCTTCGCCAAGGATGGCGAGCGACTGGTGGGGCAGCCGGCGAAGCGCCAGGCGGTTACCAACGGCGACAACACGATTTTCGCGGTGAAGCGCCTGATCGGCCGCCGCTTTGACGATCCGATCACCAAGAAGGACACGGAGCTGGTTCCGTATCACATCGTGCGGGGCGGCAATGGTGACGCCTGGGTGCAGGCGGGCGGCAAGGAATACAGCCCCTCGCAGATCAGCGCCTTCACCCTTCAGAAGATGAAGGAAACCGCCGAGAGCTATCTCGGCGAGACCGTGACGCAGGCCGTGATTACTGTCCCGGCATATTTCAACGACGCGCAGCGCCAGGCGACCAAGGACGCCGGCCAGATCGCGGGCCTTGAAGTGCTGCGCATCATCAACGAGCCGACCGCGGCTGCGCTGGCCTATGGCCTCGAGAAGCAGGACGGCAAGACGATCGCGGTCTATGACCTTGGCGGCGGCACGTTCGACGTCTCGATCCTCGAGATCGGCGACGGCGTGTTCGAAGTGAAGTCGACCAACGGTGACACGTTCCTCGGCGGCGAGGACTTCGACAACAAGCTGGTCGATTTCCTGGCGGAGAGCTTCAAGAAGGACGAGGGCATCGACCTCACCAAGGACAAGCTCGCGCTGCAGCGCCTGAAGGAAGCTGCCGAAAAGGCGAAGATCGAGCTGTCCTCGGCTGCGTCGACCGAAGTGAACCTGCCGTTCATCACGGCCGATCAGAACGGCCCGAAGCACCTCGTCAAGACGATCAGCCGCGCGGATCTCGAGCGTCTCGTCGACAGCCTGATCCAGCGCACGATCGAGCCGATGAAGAAGGCGCTTGCCGACGCCGGCCTCAAGGCCAGCGATATTTCGGAAGTGGTGCTGGTCGGCGGCATGACCCGCATGCCCAAGGTGCGCGAAGCGGTGAAGAACTTCTTCGGCAAGGATCCGCACACCGGCGTGAACCCGGACGAAGTCGTCGCGATGGGTGCGGCGATCCAGGCCGGCGTGCTGCAGGGCGACGTCAAGGACGTGCTGCTGCTCGACGTGACCCCGCTGTCGCTGGGCATCGAGACGCTCGGCGGCGTGTTCACCCGCATGATCGATCGCAACACCACGATCCCGACCAAGAAGTCGCAGACCTATTCGACTGCCGATGACAATCAGCAGGCGGTGACGATCCGCGTCTTCCAGGGCGAGCGCGAGATGGCGGCCGACAACAAGCTGCTGGGCCAGTTCGACCTCGTTGGCATCCCGCCGGCGCCGCGCGGCGTGCCGCAGATCGAGGTGACGTTCGACATCGACGCCAACGGCATCGTCAACGTCTCCGCGAAGGACAAGGGTACCGGCAAGGAGCAGCAGATCCGTATCCAGGCATCGGGCGGCCTGTCCGACGCCGACATCGAGAAGATGGTGCAGGAAGCCGAGCAGTTCGCCGAGGAAGACAAGAAGCGCAAGGCCGGCGCCGAGGCGAAGAACAACGCCGAGAGCCTGATCCACACCACCGAGCGCCAGCTTGCCGACAATGGCGACAAGGTGGACGAGGCGCTGAAGGGCGAGATCCAGTCCGCGATCGATGCCGCCAAGGCAGCGGTCGAGGGCGGTGACGTCGATCAGATGAACGAGAAGAGCCAGGCGCTCGCGCAGGTCGCGATGAAGCTCGGCCAGGCGATCTACGAAAAGCAGCAGCAGTCGGAAGCGTCGCCGAACGCGGACGCCGGCGCCGCGCCGAAGGATGATGACGTGGTCGACGCCGAATTCTCGGAAGTCGACGACAACCAGAAGGCGTAAGCAATGTCGCCCGCCCATCGTGCCGAGTATCCGGGCATGATGGGCGGGCTGTTGCTGCGCGGGGGCGTTGAATGACAGAAGTCGATTTCTACGAGTTGCTTGAGGTCGATCGCTCGGCCGATGCGGGGACGATCAAGTCCGCTTATCGCAAGCTTGCAATGAAGTATCACCCGGACAAGAACGCCGGGTGCAAGGATTCCGAGGCGAAGTTCAAGGCGGTCAGCGAAGCCTATGACTGCCTGAAGGATCCGCAGAAGCGCGCAGCCTATGATCGCTACGGCCATGCCGCATTCCGCAACGGCGGCGGTGGCGGCGGGCAGGGGCACGCGGACTTCTCCGGCTTCTCCGACATCTTCGAAAGCGTGTTCGGCGAATTCATGGGCGGCCGCGGCGGCGGGCGCCAGCAGGTGCGCCGCGGCGCTGACCTGCGCTACGACATGGAGATCACGCTGGAGGAGGCCTACCACGGCAAATCCGCGGAGATCACTGTCGATGTGACGGCAGCGTGCGATACGTGTCATGGCTCGGGCGCACGGGCCGGCAGCCATCCGCACACCTGCAACACCTGCGCGGGCCACGGCAAGGTGCGCGCCCAGCAGGGCTTTTTCGTCGTCGAGCGTGCTTGCCCGGTCTGCAACGGCTCGGGCCAGGTGATCGACGATCCGTGCCCGGATTGCCGCGGCGACGGACGGGTTGAGCGCACCAAGACGCTGAGCGTGGAGATTCCGCCGGGTGTCGACGAAGGCACGCGGGTCCGCATGACCGGTGAGGGCGAGGCGGGCGCACGTGGCGCGCCAGCCGGCGACCTTTACATCTTCCTCCATGTGAAGCGGCACAGTCTCTTCGAGCGCGAAGGCACGACCTTGTTCGCCCGCGCGCCGATCAGCTTCACCACCGCGGCGCTCGGCGGATCGCTGACCATACCCGGGCTCGACGGTCGCACTCATGAGCTGCGGATCCCGGCGGGTATTCAGTCGGGCAAGCAGCTGCGTCAGCGCGGTGCAGGTATGCCGGTGCTTCAGGGCAGGGGCTTCGGGGATCTGGTGGTACAGATCGACGTTGAGACTCCTACCCGCCTCTCGACGCGTCAGAGGGCGCTTTTGGAGGAATTCCGTGAAACGGAGACGGGCGAGGAATGTCCCGCCAGCCAGGGCTTCTTTTCCCGCCTGAAGAATGCGTTCGCGGGGGATTGAAGAAGGTGAGGGCTGAAGGAGAAGGTTGATGCGTATCCTGTTCCCCATTGCCCTCACCATCGCGACTGTGGCCGCGCCGGGCGCCGCGCGTGACCGCAACGCTGTGCCTGCGGCGACGCCCGCGGGCGAGCCGCAAAGCTGCATTCCAATCCGCAGCATTCGCGAGAGCCTCGTTCGCAACGATCGGGTCATTGACTTTCGCGTCGACGGAAACCGCTATTACCGCGTGACGCTGCCGCAATCCTGTCCGCAGCTCGGCTTCGAGCGGCGCTTCAGTTACGCTACGTCGCTGAGCCAGTTGTGCGCGCAGGACATCATCACCGTGTTCACGGTGAACCCACCGATGCGGGGTGCAAGCTGTGGTCTTGCACCGTTCCAGCCGGTGAAGCTCACGAAGTGAGGCAATGAGCGCGTAAAAGCGCTGGCGCCAGCCGCCGACCGCTGCTAGGCGCTCCTTTCCGGCACCCGTAGCTCAGCTGGATAGAGCGCTGCCCTCCGAAGGCAGAGGCCACAGGTTCGAATCCTGTCGGGTGCGCCAGTTTTACAACTTGGGCGAGTAGCAAGCCGGGCTTGGGAGAGCCTCGGCCCAGTTCCGCTTGTCCGTTGTTGCCTAGTCTTTGCGTGAAACGAACAAGGCGGCGGAAACATTGCGCGAGATGCGCAATGGAACGCGTCTGAGGCTGATCAGCAGAAACGTCGCAGGCGTTTTATCCTCGATGGCGAAGCTGCGATCGAAAAAGCCAAAGGGTCAGCCGATCCTCGTGGCCGCTCTGCGGGTGTGGTGAAGCGCTGCAGTGACCCGGTCGATCTAATGTTGGTTCTTCTCGCTGGTGCAGTTACTTGGCGAAGTTCAGTTGATCCTCTTACGATCTCCAGGGAACAGAACGCGCAGTCAGTATTTTCGGTTGCTGGCGGTTGGTAGTGTTGCGTTGCACCGCTGCGTGTCTTTAACGGGAGAAAGGGTATGGTTCCAAAGTTACTCACCGGCGTGATGGCGAGCGCAGTTGTCCTCACGCCAGTTGCGGCTACGGCAGCTACTGCGGCCAAGCCGACAGTGGCGCAGTCGACACGCGCAGCTGCCTCTGTTGGTCAGTCGGAAAAGGCCGCGAGCGGTGGCGTGATCCCAGCAATCCTCGCGGCAGCGATTGTCGCCGGCGGCATCTATCTGGTTGTTGATGACGACGACGATGACCGCGCGGACAGCAACTGATGGTTGACGGGCGGGGAAGGGAGCTTCCCCGCCTCAGAGTCTAGATGGGGCTTGAATGGGTCCCGCCGCGCTGAGCAACGCATCTGCCAATTTTCTTATGAGGCGTGTGCAGGTGTCGGGCCTTGGCGCGTGACGCGTAGGCCATCACTTCGGGTCGTGATTCTCACAACAGCGTGAATTCGGACGAAGCCGCCTTTTGAGTCTGAGTCGATTTGCAGGTGAGAATGCGCCGAGTTGCCGCGCCTCTCCCATCCTCGCGAACTGCCTACCCCCCGTGCCGCGGGCAAAAAAATAGCGGCCCGAAGACCGCTATTTCTTATTCAACAGAGCGGATGCTCAGTTGCTGTCGGCCTCATCGTCCGAGTCGGCGATGATGACGATGCCGGCGATCACTGCAGCAGCAGCGAGAACGGCAACGATCACGCCGCCGCCAGCAGCCTGCTCAGCCTTGGCAGCCGGGGCGCTCGCGCGAGCAACCTTGGCGGTCGCCGGAGCGGCAACGGCGGGAGCAGCCGCCAGCGAGGCAGCGGCAACGGCCGCGAAATAGTTACGAAGCTTCATCACGAACTCCCTTTTTTGTCCGTTGCGGCGATCTGACAGAGATCGCATCGCAACGCAACGCATATAGCGCACTATACTGGTGGATGATCAGCAAAATTCCGCTGTGTTGCAACATTTCAACGCGTTATCGGATCAACCCAGGCCACCGCCAGGAGATCCAGTGGTATCTAAAAACCACTGGTCGCGCCCCTCAAGGCCGAGTGCGGTAAGTCGGCCCGATCGATAAGCCCCGGTATCGATGCCGATTCTGTTATCGCGCTGCGCGACATCGTCGGTGATGGTGTGGCCGTGCACAACCAACTTGCCATGATTCCCTGCGAAATCGAGAAAGGGCTGGCGGATCCAGCGAAGATCGCGCGGCGACTGCTGCTCCACCGGAACACCTGGCCGGATGCCGGCATGCACGAAGAGATAATCGCCTTCGACGAGGTAGTCGTCGAGCGCGCGTAAGAAATCGATGTGCTCGGCTGGTACAGCGCGCTCGATCATTTCAGCGAGTTCGGCAATGCTCGCCTCGTCGATCTCCTCGGGATCAAGGCCGTAGCTGAGCAATGTCTCGAAACCGCCTGCCCGCAGGAGCAACCGGATCAGATCGCCGTTGCCCTCATGCGCGCCGAGGAAGATCTCCTCGTGGTTGCCGCTGAGGCAACGGGTGTCCAGGCGCTCCGCACATAGCTTCCGTACACGCTCGACCACGCCGGCCGAGTCGGGGCCCCGATCGACCAGATCGCCGAGGAAGATAATGCCAGTTTCGGCTGCGCCACGCGCCGCGTCGTCTTCATCGATGCGGGCGAGCAACTGATCGAGCAGGTCGAGCCGGCCGTGAATATCGCCAATGGCGTAGATGCGCCTGCCCTCAGGCAATTCTGCCTGGATCGGTTCGGGGCGACGGCGCGTGAAAAGGCGCGAAAGCATAAGCGGCCGATATATTAGGAAGAGCGGTCCCTCTATCCAAGGCCGCTCGCACCCGCAACATCTCCGCGCCCTCAGACTGCTAAGCGGAGAGGCTGCGGAGATCGGGCGGGGGGCTGGTCCGGCCAGATCCCTCGAGTATCGAGAACCTGCTTTTCGCTGCGCTCCTCAAGCGGCACCGAGCGAAACACGTCATGATCAACCAGCACGATCATCATGGGGCAGCGCTCAATCGCGGTGTCGATATCGATCAGCGAGGCGCCGGCGGCTGCCAGAGGGGCGGGGAGCTGCGATGCATAAGGTTCAACGATTCGAATGCGATTGCCAAAGCGTTCTGCCAGCGCGCTTGCGACTTTAAGCGCCGGACTTTCGCGAAAGTCGTCGATGTTCGCCTTGAACGCCAACCCAAGACAGGCGACCGGCACGCCCGGATTGGCTTCGATCATAGCAGCCGCGCGCGCGATCACATGATCCGTCTTACCGTCGTTTACTTCGCGTGCCGTCCGGATCAGTGGTGTATTCGCCGGATCTGCAGCAACGAGGAACCAGGGGTCCACGGCGATGCAGTGCCCGCCGACACCAGGTCCCGGCTGAAGGATGTTCACCCGCGGGTGGCGATTGGCGAGGCGGATTACTTCCCACACATCGACGCCCATGGTGTCCGCGACAAGGCTCAGCTCATTGGCGAAGGCGATGTTGACGTCTCTGAACGCGTTTTCGGTAAGCTTGGTCATCTCCGCAGCGCGCGCGTTGGTGGTGACACAGGCGCCGCGCACGAAGCGGCGATAAAAGGTCAGCGCCTTGCGAGCGCAACGCGGCGTGATCCCGCCGATTACCCGGTCATTGTCGATCAATTCAACGAGGATCCGGCCGGGAAGCACGCGTTCCGGGCAATAAGCGACTGCATAATCCGCACCTTCACCCAGGCCGGGGGCTCGCAGATCGGGGCGAAGCTTCGCGAGCAAATCGCGCACCTGTTCCGTCGTGCCGACCGGCGACGTGGATTCCAGGATCACGGTATCACCCGCCTTCAGTACCGTGGCGAGGCTGGTGGCTGCGTTGAGAACATAGCCGATGTCCGGGGAGCGATCGTCCGAAAAGGGTGTCGGAACCGCGATGACGAAGACGTCTGCTACGTCGATCGTCGTGGACGCGCGCAGGTGCCCGCGTGCCACCACACCGGAGACCAGTCCATCGAGATCGACTTCCTCGATATGGACGCGGCCCGAGTTGATCGTGTCCACAACGCTCTGGTGGACGTCGATGCCCAGAACGCGCGCGCCAGTGCGCGCGATGACGGCCGCGGTGGGTAGGCCAATATAGCCGAGCCCGAGCACAACAACGTTCAGTTCGTTATCCGACTTCATCAGCGATGATCCTTGCGATCCGCTCACTCGCGTGGCCGTCCCCGAAGGGATTGTGGGCACGGGCCATTGCGGCATAGGCGGCCTTGTCATCAAGAAGCGTGAAGACTTCGGAAACGATCCGGTCCTCGTCGGCACCGATCAGCCTCGCGGTTCCGGCGGCGACGCCCTCGGGCCGTTCGGTCGTATCGCGCATCACCAACACGGGCTTGCCCAGCGCTGGTGCTTCCTCCTGCACGCCGCCGGAATCGGTGAGCGCCAAGTCGCAAAGGCCGAGTGCGCGAATGAAGTGCGGGTAATCCAGCGGGTCGATCCGGGCGACATTGGCCTGCTTCCCCAGCACGGCATCCATCACCGACGCGACATTCGGATTTGGGTGCATGGGAAACAGGACGGCCACGTCCTCGCGTGAGCCGATGCGTGCGATGGCGCGCGCGATCGCGGCCATGCCGTCACCGAAATTCTCCCGCCGATGAGTGGTGACCAGCACGATCCGCTTGCCAAAGAAGCGCTCGGCGATGTCATCAAGCTGTGCAGCAAGGCGCGGGTCGGCCTCGATCCGGCTGCGTGTCCAGTGCAGTGCATCGATTACCGTATTGCCGGTGACGTGCACGCCTGTGCGGATATTTTCGCGTGCCAAGGCGTCTGCCGCAGTCTGCGTAGGCGCAAAGTGAAGATCGGCGATTGGCGCAACGATGCGCCGGTTCACTTCTTCTGGCCACGGGTGGTAAATGTCGCCGGAGCGCAGCCCGGCCTCGACATGTGCGACGGGTATCTTGCGGTAATAGGCTGTCAGCGCGCCGCACATGGCGGTGGCAGTATCACCCTGTACGATGACACGATCAGGACGCTCGTTATCCAGAACGTCGCCAATCGCAACCAGCAGCCGGGCAGTAAGACCGTCAAGCGTCTGCCCCGGCTCCATCAGATCGAGGTCCACGTCCGGAGCCAGGCCGGCAATCGCCAGAACCTGATCCAGAAGTCCCCGGTGCTGGGCGGTGCCGCAGGTGCGCACCTTCAGCCCCGGTGTCGCCTGAAGTGCGCGCACGACCGGGAACAGCTTGATCGCTTCCGGGCGAGTTCCAAAGATGACCAGCGTTTTCATGCCAAGACGGATAGGACACGAGCGATTAAGGACGACCTAAGCAGATCTACGCGATTCCTGCTTTGCCGCAACGCAGCGTCTCGTTAAGCCCGCAGCGCAAATGCTCGGGAGAAGATCATCAATGCCGATCAAGCCGCTGCGTAAGGCCGTTTTCCCGGTCGCGGGACTTGGAACGCGATTTCTTCCGGCTACAAAATCGATGCCCAAGGAAATGCTGACCGTCGTTGACAAGCCGCTGATCCAATATGCGGTGGAGGAGGCGATCGAGGCCGGTATCGAGCAAATCATCTTCGTTACCGGTCGCGGCAAGGGCGCGCTGGAAGATCACTTCGACATTTCGTTCGAACTCGAAGCCACGATGAAGGCGCGTGGCAAGTCGCTCGCGCTCATCAACAATATCCGGCAGACGCCGGGCTCTCCCGTTTATGTTCGTCAGCAGGAGCCGCTCGGGCTTGGACATGCGGTCTGGTGTGCACGCGAGATTGTGGGAGACGAGCCATTCGCGGTGCTGCTGCCCGACGAACTGATGGTCGGGACGCCGGGCTTCCTCGCGCAGATGGTGGAGGCTTATCACCAGGTCGGCGGGAACCTGATCGGCGCACTTGAAGTCGCGCCCGAAGAGACGGACAAGTACGGGATCATCACCCCGGGCAAGGTCGAAGGACCGCTGACCGAAGTTCTCGAAGTCATCGAGAAGCCCAAGCAGGGCACCGCCAAGTCGAACCTCATGACGCCGGGCCGCTATATTCTGCAACCCGACGTGATGAAGATCCTCGACAATCCGGTGACGGGGGCGGGGGGCGAGATCCAGCTCACGGACGCAATGGCGCAGCTGATCGGAAAACAGCCTTTCCACGGCTATACGTTCACCGGTCAGCGCTACGATTGCGGCGACAAAGCAGGCTTCATTCAGGCGAACCTCGCGCTAGCGCTGGCCCGTGAAGACATCGGGCCCTCTGTTAGAGCCTTCGCGAAGAGCCTGGTGGGCTGAGCCCACCATCAGGGCGGCCTAAACCGGGATATGCTGGATCCGGTTTCTCCCACACGCGGGGCAGCCGGAATCCTTTGGCACGCGGATTGTCCGAAAGCGGAGATCCAGAAGGTCAAGCAACGTCAAGCGCCCAGCGGGATCCTGACCGAATGGTACCACGGCGCGGATCGCCTCAAGTGCCGCCATACTGCCGAGAATCCCAGTCACCGGGCCCAGCACGCCCTGCTCGGCACAAGTCGCCCCGTCCCGATCGGGCGCGCTGCCGACAAGGCAGCGGTAGCAGGGCTTATCAGCCTCCCACCCCCGATAGGTCGCGAGTTGCCCTTCGAACTGTCCGACGGCGGCAGAAATCAGCGGAATACGCGCGTCCAGCGCCGCATCAGCCACCGCCAGACGGGTCGCGAAATTGTCGCACCCATCCACCACCACATCTGCGCCCGCCAATAGGCCGGGAGCATTTTCCGCGCTGATCCTGGCGACCGTCGTCTGCACGCTGACGTACGGATTCTGTCGAGCAACAGCGCTCGCCGCCTGAATCGCCTTCGGGGTGCCGACATCGGGGGTGCCGAAGAGGATCTGTCGCTGAAGATTGGACAGGTCCACGCGATCATCGTCGATCAGGAGCAACCGCCCGACACCGGCCGCGGCCAGATAGGCGATCACCGGCGAACCGATGCCGCCAGCGCCAATCACCGCCACGGTAGATCGCTTCAGCCGCCGCTGCCCCGGGCCACCGATCTCACGAAGGATGATCTGGCGGGCGTAGCGCGCGCGTTCTTCCTCGCTGAGCGTCACTGCCATGCAAAGGTGACCGAGATGCGATACCAGCGCTCCTCCAGCGGAGGCGGCACATTGCCGCGGGCCATGCGCATGACGAGGCCCGAAGCATATTGCTCTACCGTCGGGCAGCCGATCGCATTGGGGCGGATCCGGCGCAACTGACCCGCTGGGGCGATCAACACGGCAAGATCGACGCGCAGCGGACTTTCCGCAGCGCATCGACCGGCGCGAACTTCGTCGCGCACGTAGGAAGACAGCGCTCCCGGATCGGGCTGGCGACGCTTCAGCCTCAGTTCGGGCAATTGCGACCAATCCTCCGGCGGTGAGGACAGGGGCGTGACAGTGCCGCTGGCCGACGAGCCGGACTGCGCAGGTTCGGCCGTCGCCGGCGCATCAACTGCCGCAGCTGTCTGGCCCAACGCCAGCATCAGGGGAATTGCGATCACTGCTTCACGATCCGAGTCCGCCCACGCCCGCCGTCTTATCAAGCAGGATATGGCGCTCGTCCAGAAGGGCAGTCGGTTCAGCGTCAATCACGGTCGATCTCCACACCTGCGCTCCGACCTTCGCGAGGATCTGGCGCACGAAGTCAGCCGATGCCTTCGCGACGTAGCAGTGCGCGGCGCGACGGTCAGGACGTGCCAAAACCAGTTGATCCGAACCCGCCGCCGCCGCGAGCGGTCGTGGCGCTCAGCGTATCAACAAAGGTGAGTTCCGGGCGGATGATCGGAACGAACACCAGTTGAGCGATCCGGTCCCCGGGATTGATGGTGAGCGTCTCCGAGCCGGGTGGGGTTCGAAGCCATGCGCTGACAAAGATCTGAGCGGTGTAATCCGCATCGATCAACCCGACCGACTGACCAAGGATGAGCCCCTTCTTGTGGCCGAGCCCGGACCTAGCGAGGACTATTGCCGCCATCTCCTGATCGTTCATCAACACGGCAATGCCGGACGGAACAAGCACCGCTGGAGCCTGCGGCTGAAGCACGAGGGGCTCGTCAATGCAGGCGTGCAAATCGACACCGGCAGCCATGTCCGTCTGATAGCGAGGCAGGCCCCACTCGCGCAGCCGCGGGTCCAAAATCTGAACCTCGATCTTCTTCCGGCAAGACGTCATCGCTACTTCTCTATGCTCCATATATGTCAGCGGCGTTTCCACTGCGGCTCGTCGCGCATCTCTCGGGCGGATCGGGACTGACGAAGTGGCGTGTGGCAAATAGCCGGCATTGAAGCCAGCCTGCAGCGAGGCGCGCCGCCTTTCAGATCCGACCGACAGGCGCAAGTCAATCAAGACCGATCGCCGCCTCAGCAGGCCAGATGCAGCAGAAACAAGGGGGCGAACCGAGGGAATGGAGCGGGTGAAGGGAATCGAACCCTCGTCGTAAGCTTGGGAAGCTTCTGCTCTACCATTGAGCTACACCCGCTCATCAGCGGCTCTGGCAGGGCACTGCCATGTTCAGGGCGGCGGCGTCAATCCAAATGCAGCGTCGTCGTTGCACTTGAGCGGAAGGCTGGAATGGCCCGGTGCGTTGCGGAGAGATCCTGGGTCACAAGGCGCATCCATCGGGGAACTGACGGGTGCGATCGGCCTGCCGTCAGACCCACGTCAGCCAGGCCCAAGTCTGGAGCAGGTATCTGACGAAGTAACTCGATTTCTTGGGAGAGCATTGGCTACGCAGATGTTGCGCGCGCCGTTCTGGCCGCCGCTGCCCTGCTGTGCGCCCGCGCCATCCTTGCTTGTGAGCTGCAGCCCGCGCCTTAGCGGCTGGGCCCGCATCAGATAGGCTTGGCCGGCAGCCCGGGCCACACCTACAAGATGTCATGGCCATGAAGCTCATCCTGCTCGATGCCGACGACACGTTGTGGCACAACATGCGGCACTTCGAAGTCGCCGAGGCAGCCTTTGCCGATATGATCGGGACGTTTGCCGATGTTGGCATCGCGCGATCCACACTGGCCAAGGTCGAAGAGCGCAACCTGAAGCATTACGGCTATGGCGCGAAAAGCTTCACCCTGTCGATGATCGAAGCAGCGGTGGAGCTCGGCGGATCGGCGCTCCCCGTCGAGAGCATCGCGAAGATCCTGGAGACCGGACGCGAACTTCTCCGTCATCCCGTGGAGCTGCTCGAGGGAGTGGGGGAGACTATCGAAGAGCTTGCCGAGATGGGCGACCTAGTCCTGCTCACCAAGGGCGATCTCTTGCATCAGGAGACGAAGCTGGCGGCTTCTGGACTCGGTAGCTACTTTGCCGCTGTCGAGATCGTGAGCGACAAGACGGTGGACACGTTTAACCGCCTGTTTGCCCGACGCGGCGTCGATCCCGCCGGGGCGATCATGGCAGGGGACTCGCTGCGCTCCGATATTGTGCCGGCGCTGGAGGCAGGCGCCTGGGCCGCCTTTGTGCCGCAGCCCCTCGCGTGGAGCCACGAGCATGCTCCCGAGCCGTCCGACGCACCCCGGTACCGGCGCTTGTCACACCTGCGCGACCTGCCGGCTCTGATCGCGGACATCAATCAGCGCCAAGGTTGAAGGTGCCGAGCCATTGAACTTGCGGGCGCGAGCTGCGAACCGCGCAGCAGTTCGCGCCGACAGGGACGTACGCCGTATCCAAACGACGCACGTCCCTCGATCAAGCCACTCTGCGTTCAACCGCGCTTGGCAGCGATGTAGCGGTTGACCTGCTCCTCCAGCAGATCGAGCGGGAGCGCGCCCTGGCCCAGCACCGCTTCGTGGAACTCGCGAATGTCGAAGCGCTTACCCAGTTCACGCTGCGCGCGGGTGCGCAGTTCCACGATCTTGAGCTGGCCTACCATGTAGCTGGTCGCCTGACCCGGCCAGTTGAAGTAGCGGTCTACCTCGCGCGCGATATCTGTATCGGATACCGAGCTGTTGTTCTTGAAGTAAGCGATCGCCTGTTCGCGGGTCCAGCGCTTGGAATGAATGCCGGTGTCCAGCACAAGCCGGATCGCGCGCCATACCTGCAGCGAAAGCATCCCGAACCGGGTGTACGGATCCTTGTAGACGCCCATCTCGTCACCAAGCCGCTCGGTATAGAGGCCCCAGCCTTCCATGTAGGCGCCATACCCGCCGAACTTACGGAACTTCGGAATGCCCGTCAGTTCCATCTGACGTGCGATCTGGAAGTGGTGGCCGGGCGCCCCTTCGTGGACGGAGATGCCGGCTACCTGCACCTTCTGCGTCTGGTTCATGTCCACTAGATTGACGTAGTAGATGCCGGGGCGCGTGCCGTCTGCCGAAGGTGGATTGTAAAAGGCGGTCGACGCCGTCCCCTCACGCCATTTTTCCACGGCACGTACCTCGAGCGGTGCCTTTGGAAGCACGCTGAAATAGCGCGGTGCCATCTCCATGACTGATGCGATGACGGCGCGCGCATCAGCGAGATATTGTTCGCGCCCGGCATCAGTGTTCGGATACTTCAGCTTCGGATCGGTGCGGATGTGGTCGAAAAACTGCTCCAGCGTTCCGGTGAATCCGACCTGGCGCTTAATCGCCTCCATCTCCTGCCGAATGGCTGCCACCTGCTTCAAGCCGATCTCGTGAATTTGATCAGCGGTCAGGTTGGTAGTGGTCGAGGTCTTCAGGCGATCTTCGTAGAGCGCGGCGCCGTCGGGCAAGCTCCAGACGCCAAAGTTGCCCTTTGACTTCGGCTCGATTTCATCCAGGGCCGCGAGGAGCACGTCGTATCCCCGCTTGAACGGGCCGGTAAGTGCCGCCTGCGCCTCAGACAGGAGCTGCTGCTTCGTCGCGTCAGGTGCGTCCAGCGCCATCACCTTCTTGCGGAAATCGGCCATCACCGTTGAGTCGGCGCCGCTGTCGAACGGCGCTCCCGTGATAACCTTTCGTGCGTCGCTACGAGCAGGTGCGAAATTGACCTTGTTCGGCACGATGCCCGCCGCGGCTTGCTCGCGCATGGTGGCTGCCACTTCACCCATCACACGTTCCGTATCGCGCAGGCGGCCGACATAGGCCCTGGCGTCGGCCACGGTATCAATCTTGTGATTGTTGATCAGCAGGACGGGGATCTCGCCGGCCGGGCTGCCATTTGTCGACACCGGGAAGCGATGCTTGCGGAAGCGGAAGGACTCACGTCCACGCTGCACCTCATACTCGAACAGTCGATAGCTGACGCGCGCACTCTCGCCGAGTTGCTCGGGTTTGAAGCGCGCCTTCATTTCCTTGAGCTGGCGTTCCGCCAAGTCGCGCGATCGAACCGCGGCGGCGTCGGTATAGTCGTCGAGCCGGTCATAGTTGGTCTTGAAGCCCAACTGGGTCTGCGACTCCGGGCTGAGCGCCAGCTGTTCATCGTAAGCCGTATCGAGGAATTGCAGCAGCGCCGCATCCTGCTGGCCGGCCTGCGCGGTGACGGGGGCCGGTGCGGGCGCATTCCCCTGCACCAGCGGCAACATCGGCAAGAGCATCAGGGCAAGGGTATGGCGCATTGAAATCTCCTAAAACTTACTGCTTGTTACGTCGTGCGCAGCGACGCGCAATGCCCTGCGAAAGCGGGTTGAACAGTCGCCTCTTGGCCGCTGGGTCGGCGCGTGCTTTGGTGAGAACTGGGCGTTGCCGCCGCGGAAGGACTTACTCGGGATCCGTCACTAGGACGGCCAGCTTGTTGCCGGTCCCGCTGGTTGCCAAGGTTTCCCTGGTAACGAGCATCGTCGTACCAGGAGTCAGCACCGCTTCCAGCTTTGACCGAAATTCATCGGGAACATGGCCTTTGGTGAGATCGTGGGTGGTCAGCTCACCAGTTGCGTTCAAGCCACCGCCCGGAAGCGGAAGGCGCAACCAGTGCGGTCCCTCGGTATCAAGGGCGCGCAGCGTGAAGGCCTGTGTTGCCGTAATCGGCTCATCAAGCACAACGGTGGCTGATCCGATCTGCTTGCCGTTGCGCAGCACAATGATCCTTTTGTCGCGTCCGCTGACGATGATGGAAACGGGGCCAGTCGGCGCTCGCTCCGGATTCCAGCTATAGCGGGTCGGGCTCGCGTGCAGGTCTGCGTCGGGCGCCTTCATCGGGTTTGCCGCAGGCGACACCTCCGGCACGAGGGCGTCGTTCGTAATCACCACGGTCAGTCCCAGTTCGGTCACGCCATAAAGCAGCTTGGCAAACTCAAGCGGCAGACGAACGCAGCCGTGACTGGCGGGGTAGCCGGGGAGCGAGCCTGCGTGAAGCGCAATGCCGTCCCAGGTCAGCCGCTGCATGTAGGGCATGGGCGCGTTGTTGTAGAGGTTGGACTTGTGATCCACGCGCTTCTGCAAAATAGTGAATACGCCCGTCGGCGTCGCGTGGCCCGGCTTGCCGGAGGAAATCGTGCTGACGCCGATCGGCACGCCATTGCGATAGACGTAGGCGCGCTGTGTCTTCAGGCTGACGATCATCGTCACTGGCCCGGTTGGCGCGATCTGCGGCGCCCAAAAGAACTGGCCAGGCTTCAACCGCTCAATGGCGCCGGGCTCCATGATGGGTGCCGGGATCTGGGCGGGAGCGGCTGCTGCAAGGGCGAGAGCAGCGGAGGCAAACAACGGCACGAAACGACGCATCGACATGCCGGCAGACATAAACTCCCGCTGGCACTGGCGCCAGCGGGAGGTATCGGAGATCAGAGATCGATCAGGATGCGCGTCGGATCCTCGATGGCATTCTTGAGCGCGACCAGGAAGGTCACAGCCTCGCGGCCGTCGATCAGGCGGTGATCGTAGCTGAGCGCAAGATACATCATCGGACGCACGACAACCTGGCCATTCACCACGACCGGGCGATCCTCAATGCGGTGCAGGCCGAGCACGGCGGACTGCGGCGGGTTGATGATCGGGGTCGACATCAGCGAGCCGAACACGCCGCCGTTGGAGATGGTGAAGGTGCCGCCCTTCATTTCATCCATCTTCAGCGTGCCTTCCTTGGCGCGCTTGCCGAAATCGCCGATCGTCTTCTCGATGCCGGCGACCGACAGGTCCTGCGCATCACGGATCACCGGCACGACCAGGCCGCCCGGCGACGACACTGCCACAGAGATGTCGGCATAATCGTGATAGACGATCTCGTCGCCTTCGATCGAGGCGTTGACGGCCGGAATGTCCTTCAGCGCCATCGTCGCGGCCTTCACGAAGAAGCCCATGAACCCGAGGCGGACGCCATGCTTCTTCTCGAACAAGTCCTTGTACTTGGCGCGCGCTTCGATGACCGCGGTCATGTCGACGTCGTTGAACGTCGTCAGCATCGCGGCGGTGTTCTGCGCATCCTTCAGGCGCTTGGCGATCGTCTGGCGCAGGCGCGTCATGCGCACACGCTCTTCCTTGCGGCCCGTCGATGCAGCGACCGACGGCGTCGGCGTAGCCGCAGATGCAGCCGGCGGAGCAGCGGGACGGGACGACGCGGCAGCTGCGACGTCCTCCTTGGTGATACGGCCGTCGCGGCCCGTGCCCTTGATCGTCGCGGGATCGACGCCGTGCTCCAGAACCGCGCGGCGGACCGACGGGCTCAATGCAGCCGGCGCATCGCTATCGACCGGGGTTGCACCGTGATTACCATAGCCGCCGGCGACCGGGGCAGGGGCTTCCGACTTGGTGCTCTCCGCGGCGGCGGGCTGTGCCGCCGGGGCAGCAGCGGCGGCACCATCGCCAGCCTCCACCGTGGCGATCATCGCGCCGACCTGAACGGTATCACCGACAGCGACGGCATGCTGGCCCATCACGCCCGCAATCGGGCTCGGCACTTCAACCGAAACCTTGTCGGTCTCGAGGCTGGCGATCGGTTCGTCGGCAGCGACCTTGTCGCCCGGCTGCTTCAGCCACTCGCCGAGGGTCGCTTCGGTGATCGATTCACCCAGTGTGGGGACCAGAACTTCGGTTGCCATTCCCGTTTCCTTCTGCCCCGCCATGCTTTGGGGCCCAGTTACGAGGCGCGTCTTGGATCACGCCTCGCAAGATCAACATTAGCCTGCCCTCCGTGGCTTCCAGGCGTCGCCGGAAGCCACGGCACAGGACGCTCTCAGCTCGCCGCCTTGCCGGCCTTCTTCGTCGTCTCTGCGGAGCGCGTGCGACGGATCTCCTCGCGCACGCTGTGCCCAAGCGCATCGGCGATCAACGCGCCCTGTTCCGCCTGGTGCCGCTTCATCAGGCCAGTTGCCGGCGAAGCTGCGGCGGCACGACCGGCGTAGCGTGCACGCTTGATCGAGCAGCCGGCGTCACCAAGCGCTTCCTCGATGAACGGTTCGACGAAGAACCAATAGCCGTTGTTGCGCGGTTCTTCCTGTGCCCAGACGACGTCTTCCAGGTTCGGCATCCGCGCGATCCGCTTCGCCAGCGCTTCCGTCGGGAACGGATAAAGCTGCTCGATGCGCACGATCTGCGTGGTTTCGTCGCCGGCAGCGTCTCGGGCCTCGATCAGGTCATACGCGACCTTGCCCGTGCACAGCACCAGCCGCTTCGTCGCTTCGTCGGACGGTGCCGACGGATCTGAGAGGATCCGGCGGAAGTGCGTGTCACCGACAAAGTCCGCCGCAGAAGAGACCGCCAGCTTGTGGCGCAGCAGTGACTTAGGCGTGAAGATCACGAGCGGCTTGCGGAACGGGCGGTGCATCTGCCGGCGCAGCAGGTGGAAATAGTTTGCCGGGGTGGTGCAGTTCGCAACCTGGATATTGTCCTGGGCGCAAAGCTGCAGGAACCGCTCCGGCCGGGCGGAGCTATGCTCCGGACCCTGACCTTCATAGCCATGCGGCAGCAGCATCACGAGACCGTTGGCGCGCAGCCACTTGGCCTCGCCGCTCGCGATGAACTGGTCGATCATGATCTGCGCGCCGTTCACGAAGTCGCCGAACTGCGCTTCCCACAGCACGAGGGTCTTCGGATCGGCCAGGGCATAGCCATATTCGAAGCCGAGCACGCCATATTCCGACAGCGGACTATCGAGCACTTCGAAGTGACCGTGCTCGATGTTCGAAAGCGGCACGTGGCGCTTTTCGGTGTTCTGGTCGACCCAGACGGCATGACGCTGTGAGAAGGTGCCGCGGCCTGAATCCTGACCGGACAGGCGAACGCCAAAGCCTTCCGACAGAAGGCTGCCGAACGCGAGTGCTTCGCCGGTAGCCCAGTCGAAATTCTCGCCGGTCGTGAACATGTTCCGCTTGGCCTCAAGCACGCGTGCCAGCGTCTTGTGGATCGCCAGGTCTTCCGGAACGCTCGTCAGCGTCCGGCCGATCGAGTCAAACAGCTTCTGCTCGATACCGGTATCCACGCTGCGTCGAGCCGTTTCGGCATCAGCAGGCGCATGCAGACCCGACCAGCGACCGTAGAACCAGTCTGCCTTGTTCGGCTTGTAATTGGCGCCAGCTTCGAATTCGCCCTCCAGAACGGTGGTGAACTGCTTGACGTTCTCATCCACCCACGCCTGGTCCACGACCTTCTGCTCGATCAGGCGCTTGCCGTAGATCTCGCTCACCGGCGGGTGATTGCGGATCGCCTTGTACATCAGCGGCTGGGTGAAGCCCGGCTCGTCGCCCTCGTTGTGACCGAACCGACGATAGCACCACATGTCGATCACGACATCGCGGTGGAACTTCTGGCGGAACTCGATCGCCATCTTGGTGGCGAAGGTGACGGCCTCGGGATCGTCGCCATTGACGTGGAAGACGGGCGCCTGGACACCCTTCGCAACGTCCGAGGGATACGGCGAAGAGCGCGCGAACTGCGGGCTCGTCGTAAAGCCGATCTGGTTGTTGATGACGAAGTGGACGCAGCCGCCGGTGTTATACCCTCGAATACCGGAGAAGCCGAAGCACTCCCACACGATGCCCTGGCCGGCAAAAGCGGCGTCACCGTGGATCAGCACCGGCAGGGACTTGCTGTGTTCGCTAAGGTCACCTGCGATCGTCTGAATTGCGCGCACCTTGCCCAGCACCACGGGATCCGCCGCCTCGAGGTGCGACGGGTTCGCCACGAGCGACATGTGGACCTTCACGCCGTCAAACTCGCGGTCGGTGGAGGTGCCGAGGTGATACTTCACGTCACCCGAACCACCGATATCGTCCGGGTGTGCCGAACCGCCGGCAAATTCATGGAAGATCACGCGCAGCGGCTTGCCCATGACATTGGCGAGCACGTTCAGGCGGCCACGGTGGGCCATGCCGAACACGATCTCGTTCACGCCGGCCGCGCCGCCGTACTTGATGACGCTTTCCAGCGCCGGGATCATCGCTTCGCCGCCGTCGAGGCCGAAGCGCTTCGTGCCGACGTACTTACGGCCGAGGAACTTCTCCCACTGCTCGGCCTCGATGACCTTGTTCAGGATCGCCTTCTTGCCCTGGGGCGTGAATTCGATCGCCTTGTCCTTGCCCTCCATGCGCTCCTGGAGGAAGCGGCGCTCCTCGACATCGGCGATGTGCATGTACTCAAGGCCGACGTTGCCGCAGTAATTCGCGCGCAGGATGTCGACGACCTCACGGATCGTGGCCCATTGCAGGCCGAGCGTCCCACCCATGTAGACAGGGCGGTCGATGTCGGCTTCGGTGAAGCCGTGGTATTCGGTGCGCAGGTCAGCCGGCAACTCGCGCTGCGTATTCAGGCCGAGTGGATCGAGGTTCGCTGCAAGGTGGCCGCGCACGCGATAGGTGCGTACCAGCAGCTGTGCGCGAATGGCGTCGCCGGCGGCGCGGACGATTTCTTCCTGCGACAGAGCAGGCGCGGGAGCGGCAGCCGGGGCAGGGGCGGGCTTGCCCTTTGACGGCTTGGGCGCCGGCTCCATCTGCGTCGGATCAAGCGCGGCGGTCAGATCGTCGGTGCTGGTCAAAGGCCACCGCTCGTTGCGCCAGCTTGGCCCCGAGGTGCCAGTTTCAAGCCCCTCGAAGAACCCGCGCCAGCCCGGCTCGACGCTGTCGGGCGAGGCCTTGAAGCGCGCATAAAGCGCATCGATGAACGCTGGCGATACGCCGCCGGCGATGTCCGAGAAATCCTGACCTTCGTAGCCCATTGCCTACTCCACTCCCTCTCTCCCGAACGCAGGAGAGAGGGTTGCGCAGACCAGGACCCGACTGACCCTGGTCGTAGCTGGGAGAGAGGTGAACGGTATCGCAGAAGCCGTGCGGGCCTGCGGCTCGCTCAACCCCTCTCCAAGTTCGTCCAAGCAACGAGTTGCCGGGACTTCGTATCCCCTCTCCGTTGAGGAGAGAGGATGTTACCTTACTTGCCCAGGACCGACAGCAGCGTGGAGCCGAGCTCGCTCGGGCTCGCCGCCACCTTGATGCCGGCAGCTTCCATCGCCGCGATCTTGTCCTCGGCGCCGCCCTGGCCGCCCGAGACGATCGCGCCGGCGTGACCCATGCGGCGGCCCGGAGGCGCCGTACGGCCCGCAATGAAGCCGGCCATCGGCTTCTTGCGGCCACGCTTTGCTTCGTCGCGCAGGAACTGGGCTGCTTCTTCCTCTGCGCTGCCGCCGATCTCACCGATCATGATGATGGATTCGGTCGCATCATCGGCCAGGAACAGCTCGAGCACGTCGATGAAGTTCGTGCCGTTGACCGGGTCGCCGCCGATGCCGACCGCGGTGGTCTGACCCAGGCCGGCGTTCGAGGTCTGGAACACTGCCTCATAGGTCAGCGTGCCCGAGCGCGAGACGACGCCGACCGAGCCCTTCTTGAAGATGTTGCCCGGCATGATGCCGATCTTGCACTCGCCGGGCGTCAGCACGCCCGGGCAGTTCGGGCCGATGAGGCGCGACTTGGAGCCCGAGAGCGCACGCTTCACGCGCACCATGTCGAGCACCGGAATACCCTCGGTAATGCACACGATCAGCGGCACTTCGGCGTCGATCGCCTCAAGGATCGAATCCGCGGCGAAGGGCGGCGGGACGTAGATCACGCTAGCATCGGCGCCGGTCTTCTCCACCGCCTCGGCGACGGTGTCGAACAGCGGCAGGCCGAGGTGCGTGCCACCACCCTTGCCCGGGGTAACGCCGGCGACCATCTGCGTGCCGTAATCGAGCGCCGCCTGGGTGTGGAAGCTGCCGGTGTTGCCGGTCATGCCTTGCGTGATGACCTTGGTATTCTTGTCGACGAGAATGCTCATTGGCTCTCCAATCCCTCAACCCGGCGCGCGCTGCCGGATGCCGGCGCGCACCGGGTAATCAATCCGGCGTTACGCCAGGCTCTCGTCGATGCCCTTGCAGGCGACGAGCAGTTCCTTAACCGCGTCAACCGAGACCTGAAGGTTCGCCTTCGCCTCGTCCGACAGCTTCACCTCGACGACCTTCTCGACGCCGCCGGCGCCGATCACGACCGGAACGCCGACGTACAGGTCGTCAACGCCATACTGGCCGGTCAGATGCGCTGCGGCCGGCAGGATGCGCTTCTGGTCGTAGAGATAAGCCTCCGCCATCGCGATGCCGCTGGTGGCGGGTGCGTAATAGGCCGAGCCGGTCTTCAGCAGCGCGACGATCTCGCCACCGCCGCCGCGCGTGCGCTTGATGATCTCGTCGACCTTCTCCTTGGTGGAGAAGCCCATTTCGATGAGGTCGCTGACCGGGATGCCCGAAACGGTCGAATATTCGAGCACCGGGACCATCGTGTCGCCGTGACCGCCGAGCACGAAAGTGTTCACGTCCTTCACCGACACCTTGAACTCGTCGGCGAGGAAGTGGCTGAAGCGTGCCGAGTCGAGAACGCCCGCCATGCCGACCACCTTGTTGTGCGGCAGGCCGGAGAATTCGCGCAGCGCCCAGACCATCGCGTCGAGCGGGTTGGTGATGCAGATGACGAACGCGTCGGGCGCATTGTCACGAATGCCTTCGCCAACCGCCTTCATCACCTTCAGGTTGATGCCAAGCAGGTCGTCGCGGCTCATGCCCGGCTTGCGGGCGACACCGGCGGTGACGATGATCACGTCGGCGCCAGCGATGTCCTTGTAGTCGTTCGAGCCGATGATCTTGGCGTCGAACCCTTCGACCGGGCCGCACTGCGACAGGTCAAGCGCCTTGCCCTGCGGCACGCCTTCGACCACGTCGAACAGAACGATGTCGCCAAGCCCCTTGAGAGCAGCGAGGTGCGCGAGCGTGCCGCCGATATTGCCGGCGCCGATCAGCGCGATCTTCTTGCGGGCCATCCAATCCCCTTTCCGTAACGTGGGTCGTGATTGGAGAGGTCGGGTACGCCCTTTGAGCGAGCCGCACAAGCCACTAAAGGCAGGCTCGTTCCTTTTTAACGATAACCGTTCTCAATAGCAATAGTAAGCTCAGCCGGTCCCGTGGCCCTGTGCCAGATAGTCTTCAGAGCGCATCTCCTCCAGACGGCTGACCGTTCGCTGAAACTCGAACCGCCCATCGCCGGCAGGATATAAGGCCTCAGGTTCTGCATCAGCCGCGGCCAGCAACTTCACCTTATGCTCGTAAAGTGCGTCGATCAGGCTGACGAAACGCGCGGCCTCGTTGCGGTTCTCCGGCCCAAGAACGGGAATGCCGACCAGGATCACGGTATGAAAGCGACGTGCAATCGCGAGATAGTCGGCGCTGCCCCGTGCCTCGCCGCACAGCTTCCTAAAGCTGAACACCGCCACGCCCTTTAGCGACTTCGGCACACGCAACGCGCGGCCCTGCACCGTGAGTTCCTCGCTGGGGACGTGGTCGCGATCTTCGGGCGGGTAGTCGGTGAGGCGGAAGAACGCGGCAGAAAGCTGTGCCGTGGCTTCCGCGCCATTGGGGACCAGCCAAGTGTTCTGCTGTCCGAGGCGATCGCGCCGGTAATCCACCGGCCCATTCAGGGCGAGAACGTCCAGCCGCTCCTGAATGAGTGCGATGAATGGCAGGAAGTGCTCACGGTTCAAGCCGTTCTTGTAAAGGTCGGTTGGCACTCGATTGCTCGTCGTCACCACTGTGACGCCCGCCTCGATCATCGCGGTGAACAGGCGGGACAGGATCATTGCGTCCGGCGAGTTGTTGACTATCATCTCGTCGAACGCGAGCAACCTGGCTTCCTCGGCGAGCGCCGCGGCCACCGGCGGGATGGGATCGCCTTGTTCCTTGCGCCTCTCCGCGGCGATCCGCTCGTGCACCTCCAGCATGAACTCGCCGAAGTGTACGCGGCGTTTCCGATCGACAGAGACGTTGGCGAAGAACAGGTCCATCAACATGGATTTGCCGCGGCCGACGTCACCCCACATGTAGATGCCGCGCGGCGGGATGACCTTTTTGCGGAAGAACCCGATCGTTTTCGGATTTTCAAGCTCGAAGGCCAACGCGTCGAGCCGTGCCGCGGCAGCCGCTTGTTCCGGATCGGCGCGCAACTCGCCCGCGGCAATCAGGGCTTCATAGGCATGTAAGACTGCGGCCACGACAAACTCCATTGAGGGACGTGATGGCCCCGCCACCTGACGCGCGAACATCGGCACCACCGGCCAAGCGTTTAGGGGTGTTCAAACCCTAAGAGGCCGCTGCGGAAGGCGAGGCCTCACATCGGCAGGCTGTTGGTGCCCAAGAGGGCCGGGGGCGATAAAACCAGGTCAGCGCTTGGTCGGCTTGCGGATCGTGCCGGAAAACTCCGCTACCGGGCTTTCGCCCTGCACCACGAGGCCGCGCATGAACAGCAGGCGGCCAGTCTCGCGGAGCAATTCCACGCGTGCCTCCAGCGGCTCGCCGATCGTGCCTGCGCCCATAAAATGAGTGTTGAGGTCGAGGGTGACGGCCGTTCCAGCCGTGATCAGACCAAAGCTGCGCGCGGCGGCGAACAGTGCGACATCGATGAACCCCAGCATCGCGCCGCCATGAACATTGTTGCCCAGGTTCGAATGGCGCCGTTCCGGCAGCATTCGCACGCGGCAAACGCCATCCTCGACGCGGACGACCATATCGCCCAGGAAGGTGTTATAGCGATCCGAATTGCGCAGGCCCCAGCGATGCCACCCGGGGTGATCGGGATGTTCCTCATAGAGGAATTCGGGCTTCGGCTCGATATCCGCCACATCAGCTCCGTGGATAGCAGGCGAAGTCGGCGTTAGGGCAGGGCGCTCGCAACCCGTTCCTCGACTTCGGTCGGAACAAGCGGGGAGGGATCGTCGAGTCGCGTCAGAGGACGCGCTCGACTTCCATCTTCTTGATCTCGGCGATTGCCTTCGCCGGGTTCAGCCCCTTGGGGCAGGTGTTCGCGCAGTTCATGATCGTGTGGCAGCGATACAGGCGGAACGGATCCTCCAGGCTGTCGAGCCGCTCGCCGGTCATCTCGTCGCGGCTGTCGGCCAGCCAGCGATAGGCCTGAAGCAGGATCGCCGGGCCGAGGAACTTGTCGGAATTCCACCAATAGCTCGGGCACGAGGTGGAGCAACAGGCGCACAGGATGCACTCGTACAGGCCGTCGAGCTTCGCGCGGTCCTCCGGCGACTGCAACCGTTCCTTGCCGGCGGGGGGCGGGGTGACGGTCTTCAGCCACGGCTGGATCGAGGCATATTGCGCGTAGAAATGCGTGAAGTCCGGAACCAGGTCCTTGATCACGTCCATCGCGGGCAGCGGGGTGATCTTCACCTCGCCCTTCACGTCCTCGATCGCGGTGGTGCAGGCGAGGCCGTTCTTGCCGTCGATGTTCATCGAGCACGAACCGCAGATGCCCTCGCGGCACGAACGGCGGAAGGTGAGCGACGAGTCCTGCTCGCTCTTGATCTTGATCAGCGCGTCCAGAACCATCGGGCCGCATTCGTCGAGATTCACCTCGAACGTGTCGTAGCGCGGGTTCTCGCCGCTGTCCGGATCGTAGCGGTAGATCTTGAAGTTGCGCATCGTCCCGCCCGGCTCGGGCGAGGGAATCTTGCGCCCTCCCTTGATCTTGCTGTTCGCCGGCAGGGTGAATTCGGCCATTTTCCGTTCCCGCTTCAGTCGGTTGGTGACTGGGAACGAAGGCCGCTCCAGTCGAGGTTGCGCGTCAGATACATAACACCGGCCAAGGCCGCAAACAGAAGCAGCGATCCGATGAGCAGCGAATATGCCTCCAGGCTCAGGAGCACGTAGAGCAGCGCGTAGAGTGCGGCCAGGAGCGCGGCGATATAGCCGCCCCGTCGCCAGCTGCGCAGCACCGCGGCGGAATAGGCCGCCAACAGGGCGATGATCGCGCCCGCCGCGACAATATAGGCGGCGGCAAAGCCGATGACCTCGGCAAAGGCGAGCAGCAGGACGAAGAACAGCACCAGCCCCGCGCCGACCAGCAGATATTCCACCGTTGCCACGCGCACGCCGCCGATCACGTCGAACATCAGGAAGGCGAGGAAGGTGAAACCGATGAACAGGAAGCCGTATTTCACCGATCGGTTGACCTGGCTGTAGAGATCGACCGGCGAGATGAGATCCACCCGAGCCTCATAGTCGCCGGCCGGAATGGCGGTGATGTAGCGATCCGTCACCTCTGTGCGCGACTCGGGAACGACATCTCCCGATGAGACGAGGCTTCGGCCAAGCGCGAGGTTGCCGACTCGCCACGTGGCGGAGAAGCCCTTGTCGCCTGCCTGCTGCGCGGTCGGCAGGAAGCCGCCCTGGAAGCTCGGGTGCGGCCATGCCGATGTCACCTGCCACCGTGTATCGCCCGCCTGCGGCGCGAGCGCGAGCCAGCCATTGCCGCGGAAGCTGTAGCGGAAGCTCACCGTCATCGGCCGGCTCTGGATCGTGCCGGCATCGAGCCAGGTGAAGAAGCCGGAGCCGTTCGTCGCTGGCGTGCCCTTGCCGGGCTGCAACGCCAGCCGGCGGCCGTCGGCGGTCACCTCCGGCGGCTTGCCGAACAGCCCGCGCGCATCCTTCAGGCCGAAGCGAAGCTCCGCGCGGTCATAGGCCAAGCGGTCCGCCGTGATCCCGAAGCGCGCGAGATCGCTCGGCAGCCTGAACCGGGCGGTGCCGCTGGCCAGTGCCTCGAACAGCACCGCTTCGTAGATCGAGCGACGCCGGCGTTCCGGGGTGAGTTCCGTCTTGAGATCGGCCACCTCGGGCGACAGCGTCAATTCGCGCCACACCATGCTGGTGCGCACCACCTGTCGCCCGCCTTCGTTGGCGGTCTCGGTCGTCTCTGCCTGATAGGGGAGGATCAGCACCGGCCCCGCGATCGTCTGCGGACCGCCCCATCCAGCCGCGATCGAGGCGCGGGCGGTGTTCGACTGCTCCTGCCGATCGTACACGAGCAGGTACACGGCGAAGAGCGGGATCGCGAGCAGCAGGGCGATCAGGATCGCCATGCCGAACTTGCGCCCCGGGGTCGGGCCTTCGATCCTCAAGCAGCACCTCGTTTCGGCTTTTCTGCCGCCTTGGTGCCGCAGCCGTCAGATGATGTCGAGGATCAGCCCAAGGGTACGGGCTTCCTCCGCCTCGATATACCAGTTGGAGGGCGCCTTCGCCCGCAGCTCGTCGAGCGACACGTTGGTGCCCTCCACCAGCGCCGCGAAGCCCTCGTCCTGGATACGAATCGAATCCTGGATCTCGTTCAGCTTGGCCAGCAGCACCGGCGCCAGCGTGTTGAGCGGGCCGGAGAGCTGCACGGTGGAGTTCATGATGCGCTCGTGGATCATCAGCCGCGTGCCGCGCGTCAGGAAACGCTTGTCGGCCGGGAATGCGGACATGAACGTTGCGCCAGCCGAATATACCGCGACCTTGCCCAGGAACAGCGTCTCACGGCCAGTGTACTCGCGCAGCAGCCGAATAGTGTCCCCCATGGCGCGCGCCATCTCGGGATCACCGCCGAGCGTTGTGATCGACACGACAAGCGGTCCTTCGCCGGTCGCGGCAGCCAGCTGGCCCTTGAAGTTGTTGTACATCGCGTCGTCGACCGTCCCGTGCAGCTGAATCTGCGGGCTGGCGAGCAGCGGATAATTGATGGCGTTGCTGTTGGTCATGGCGCGGCGAACCATGCGCAGGCACGAGGGTTCCGATCAGGCGCGAATATATGTGCCGCGCTCTTCGCCAACTTACCGCCCTGACCCAGACAGTATCGCATTGGCGGGGCGCCCGACAGGTGCGCTCACCACGGCCGGCGCACGCGCATCGAGCGTCGCCAGCCACCGCATCGCCTCTTTTCCGACCGACACTTGCGGTTCCGAAGGGGCCAGGCTCGCCTCGCGCTCCCAGGTGGCGATCGTCTGCGTCGCCTCCGCCGCAGCGGCGACGAGTGGCTGCGGCTTGCGTAGTGCTCGATTGATCAAGGCGTCCCCGAAAAAGGTCCAGTCGTTGTCCGATTGGCAACCGAAGGACGTGCGCTCTGAAGAAGCCGCGGTGATAATCGCCGTCGTGTCGCTCGACAGGATCGGCACGAACACGCCGGCATAGCACGCGCTGATCAGGATCAGGCGATTGCGGATGCCCAACTGCGAAAGTGTGCTCCACATCCGTCGCGGGGAGATAGCGCCAAACCCCTGATCCGCGTCGTTGTAGACTATTCCGAAGCGCGCGCCGTGGCTGGTGAGGTAGAGGATCAGTACGTCTTCGGCTGGGTCCATCAGCTCTGCCACGCGCGCGAGAACCGCATCAAGATTGGCCGGCGAGCCCATCGGGAGCGTGCTCTGGGCGCTTCCATCTGTTCCTGCTAGCACGATAGTCCGACGCTCCGCATCGTAGCGGCGACCAAGGACCTTGCTGGCCTCACGCGCCTCTCGACCGAATACGGGATCGCTATCCAGCGCGGCCGCGACGACATAGGCGTCCACGGTCCCTTTTCGCTGCGGAGCGAGACCGTTGAGGGCGCCGAGCAGCCGACGATGCTCGGCAAGTTGCCAATGTGGCGCACGATCACGCTCGATGGCGCCACCCTGATCCGCCAGGTCGATCAGTCCGGCCTCCCCGGCGCTGGCCACCAGCGGCACAGGACGTGTGTGTTGCGGTGGTTGAAAGGTTTGCGCCGGCGCGGCCCCCGTCAGGCCCGCAAGCAGGATCGTCAGCAGCCTCTTCATGCCCCGCACCCTCCCCGGGGCGCATCACAATCGGCCGGGGCGGACCTGTCAATTGCTTGATTGCGCGATCGCGGCGAGTTTAGCCTGCGCCCAGAGGAGAGGGCCCGCATGATCGATCTCTATTTCGCCGCCACGCCGAACGGCTGGAAGATCACGATCATGCTGGAGGAGTGCGGGCTCCCTTACACCGTCAAGCCAGTGAACATCGGGGCAGGTGAGCAGTTTCGGCCCGAGTTCTTGGCGATCAGTCCCAATAACCGCATCCCGGCTATCATCGATCATGATCCACCGGGTGGGGGAGAGCCGATCAGCGTCTTCGAGACGGGAGCGATCCTGATTTACCTTGCCGAGAAGACCGGTCTTTTTCTTCCGCAGGATCTGCGGGGAAAGATTTCGGTAACCGAGTGGCTAATGTGGCAGATGGCTGGTCTGGGGCCGATGCTTGGGCAGAATGGCCATTTCCTGCTCTACGCCCCGGAGAAGCTGCCCTACGCCATCGATCGTTATGGGCGCGAGGCGGACCGGCTGTACGGCGTTCTCGATCGGCAGTTGGCGTGGACCAACGCGTACGTGGCCGGAGCGCAATATACCATCGCGGACATGGCGTGCTTCCCATGGGTTATCACGCACAAGGCCCAGGGCATCGACATGGGCAAGTTCCCCCATGTGGCACGCTGGTTCGCCGAGGTGCGACAAAGACCAGCGGTCAAAGCTGGTACCGCCGTGGGCCGCATGGCGCGTCCGGAGGAGATCACGGCCAATGCCAAGCGGGTGATGATGGGGATCGGGGAGAAGCAGGCATGATCGAGTTCTTCTTCGACTGCTCGAGCCCGTGGACTTGGCTCGGCTTCGAAAGCATCCAGCCGCTGGCAGAAGAACTGGGCGTGGAGATCGCTTGGCGACCGATCCTGGTCGGCGGCGTGTTCAATGCGGTGAATGCAAGCGTCTATGAAGGCCGCAAGAATCCCGTTCCCGCCAAGGCCCGCTACATGCAGAAGGACCTTGCGGACTGGGCGCGGCTGCAGGGCCTGACGATCAACTTTCCACCCGCGGTGTTTCCCGTGAACAGCGTCAAGGTGATGCGCGCCTGTTGCTGGCTGGGGCAGGATTGCGTGCCGTTCGCGCGCGCCGCCTTCCAGGCATACTGGACGCAGGATTGTGACATTTCGCAGGATCCGGTGATCGCCGAGGTGGCGGCGCGCGCTGGCCTGGATGCGGACGCGCTGTTCGCCGCCATCGCGGGGGACGGCCCTAAGGTTCAGCTACGCGCCAACACCGACGAGCTGATCGCGCGCGGCGGTTTCGGATCGCCCACCATCTTTGTTGGCGGCGACGACATGTATTTCGGCAATGATCGGATGCCGCTGGTGCGCGCGGCGATCCTGGCTCAGCGATCCGCCTGAGTCTCCAGCCACCCAAGCGTCAGCGTGTCGCCGCGCCGCGTCGCGCCTTCTTCCGCCGCCACCCCGGCGTTCGACAGCCGCTCTATCGCGGTGGCGACGGCCTCGGCCGGGCCGGACACGGTCAGCGCGCGGCCCAGCCGATGCGCGGCCCAGATGGCGTCGTCGAGCGCCTTGGCATCCGGGCCGTCTTCGCCAATCGGCACGGGCGGCAGCGTTCCGTCCGGTGGCGTGAGCTCGATGCTCCAGCCCGGCACCGCGGCCCCGGCGCGCTGTTCGAGTGCGCGATAGGTGGCGAAGCCTGCGCCGGGCAGGGCGGCCGGGCGGGCGGTGGCGCGCTTCAGCACCGGATCGGCGATCACGTTCGATTCCGGCACCCCGACGATCAGGCCGATCCGCTCGGCGACCGCGTTGCGATCGTTGCGCGCGGCGGAGCTGGCGCCCGTGCCGCCCTGCGCTGCGGCGATCTGCGCCGCTTCGCCCGCGCCGCTTTCCATGCCCACCCGGATCTGGTCGACGTGAAGGTCCAGCGGAATGCTCACCGTCCGTTTTGCCAGCGCAACTGCCGCGGCATCCGCCCCCGGCACCACCTTGGATGTCAGCACGATGGCGCGAACCACCGCCGGCTTGCGATCGAAATTGATGTCGAGCTGGCTGATCCGGGCATCGCGTTCGAACGGCTGCAGCACGGCATCGCGGATCTGCCGGCGCGCGAGGCTCTCGACTGCAATCTGCTTCAGCGCCAGGCCGAGCGGGATCGCCAGCGCGGCAAGCCCAACGATGATAAACAGACCCTGAAGCCGTGTCTGCGCCGGGGACAGGTGCGCGCCAAAGCCATAGAGCCGCGCCACCGTCGCCGCAGTCAGCGCGATGGTGATGAGGTTGGTGAGGAACAGCAGCAGCGATCCGCCCAGCACCGTCCAGTTCTGCGTCGCAAGGCCGAAGCCGACCACCGCGAGCGGCGGCATCAACGCGATGGCGATGGCTACGCCGACGACCGTGGTCGAACGCTCGCGGATCAGGGCATAACCGCCGGCGACCGCGGAGAGCAGCGCGACGAGCAGGTCGAACAGGTTCGGCCGCGTGCGGATCGCGATCTCGCTGGTCACCGTCTGGATCGGGGAAACCGCCACGAAGGCCGCCGAGAGCCCGACCGCGATCAGCGAGCCGAGCAGCAAGGCCCAGCCGGCACGCTTGATCTCGTTCAGGTCGAACGTCGCGATGCCAAAGCCGAGGCCGATGATCGGCATCATCAGCGGCGAGATCAGCATTGCGCCGATCAGCACCGCGCTCGACGGCAGCAGAAGGCCGAGGATCGAGATCCCCGCGGAGATCACGATCGCGAAGAGATATGCGCCGCTCCAGCCGGATTCGGCGGAGATCTTCGTGATGACGGCTTCGTGGTGGACGTCGCCAACCACGCGCGATCGCCACCAGCGAGCGATCACATGAGCGCGTCCGAGGCGCGCCGGCGCCCCGGAGAGAGCATCATTCACCGCGATCAGTACACCCGCTTCTTCGGCTTGATGTATTCGGCATCGTCGGTGAGCGTGTAATCGTGCACTGGACGGTAATCGAGCGAGCAGCTGCCGCCCTTGCCGCCCCAGCCATCGAAGGTGACGATGGTGTGCTTCATCCAGTTCACGTCGTCGCGCTCGGGATAGTCCTCGTGCATGTGCGCGCCGCGGCTTTCCTTGCGGTTTTCCGCGCCGCGCATCGTGACGACCGCCTGGCTGATGAGGTTGTCCAGCTCCAGCGTCTCGACGAGGTCGGT
Organism: Sphingomonas sp. IC-11; assembly: GCF_021043365.1. Classification (GTDB taxonomy): domain Bacteria; phylum Pseudomonadota; class Alphaproteobacteria; order Sphingomonadales; family Sphingomonadaceae; genus Sphingomonas. The sequence goes on from NZ_JAJNDU010000001.1 coordinate 940,396, forward strand.
GTTCCAGATCAGCGAGCGATCCTTGATCCCGACGTCTTCCATCGACTTGTAGATCGCGTCGATCTTGGTCACGCCCTCGGACAGCAGCTCGCTGTCGCGGAACACCGCGGCGTGGCGCTGCATCGTCTTCTGCATTTCGGCGCGGATCTTCGCCGTGGGCGAGCCGCCGCTTGCGTTGCGGAAGTGGTCGAGCCGCCCGAGCGCCATCTCTTCCGAGCCCTTGGGCAGCGGATTGTGCGGCGTGTTCGGCTTCAACGTTTCCTTGAGGCGCAGGCCGGTCGCGCGGCCGAACACGACAAGGTCAATGAGCGAGTTCGAGCCGAGGCGGTTCGCGCCGTGCACCGACACGCAGGCTGCCTCACCAACCGCGAACAGGCCCGGCACAACGGCGTCCGGATCACCGTTCTTCAGCTGGACGACTTCGCCGTGATAGTTCGTCGGGATGCCGCCCATGTTGTAGTGGACGGTCGGCGTGACGGGCAGCGGCTGACGCGTAAGGTCCACGCCGGCAAAGATCTTGCCCGTCTCGGTGATGCCCGGCAGACGCTCCGCCAGCACCTTCGGATCGATGTGATCGAGGTGAAGGAAGATGTGGTCCTTGTCCTTGCCGACGCCGCGGCCCTCGCGCATTTCGGCCGCCATCGACCGCGACACGACGTCACGGCTGGCGAGATCCTTTGCGCTCGGCGCATAACGCTCCATGAAGCGCTCGCCCTCGGAATTGGTGAGGTAGCCGCCTTCGCCGCGCGCACCCTCGGTGATCAGCACGCCCGCGCCGTAGATGCCGGTCGGGTGGAATTGTACGAATTCCATGTCCTGCAGCGGCAGGCCTGCACGCAGCGCCATGCCGTTGCCGTCGCCGGTGCAGGTGTGCGCCGACGTCGCCGACTGGTACACGCGGCCACCGCCGCCGGTTGCCAGCACGACGGCATGGGCACGGAAGCGATGGATCTGCCCCGTTTCCATGTTCAGCGCGATCACGCCGCGGCACGCGCCGTTCTCCATGATGAGATCGAGCGCGAAATATTCGATGTAGAAGTCCGCGTCATACTTCAGCGACTGCTGATACAACGCGTGGAGCATGGCGTGGCCAGTACGGTCGGCCGCCGCGCAGGTGCGCTGCACCGGCGGGCCTTCGCCCATGTTCTGCATGTGGCCGCCGAACGGACGCTGGTAGATTGTCCCGTCCTCGTTGCGGCTGAACGGCACGCCGGCGTGCTCCAGCTCGTACACCGCGGCCGGGGCTTCGCGCACCATATATTCGATCGCGTCCTGGTCGCCGAGCCAGTCGGAACCCTTGACGGTATCGTACATGTGCCAGGACCAGTGATCCGGCGAATTGTTGCCCAGGCTCGCCGCGATGCCGCCCTGCGCCGCCACGGTGTGGCTGCGGGTGGGGAACACCTTGGTGATGCAGGCGGTCTTAAGGCCAGCCTCGGCGATGCCCATCGTGGCGCGCAGGCCAGAGCCGCCGGCGCCGACGACGACCGCGTCATAGGTATGATCGATGATCTGGTAAGCGGCGGGCATCAATTTGCTCCGAAGGCGATCTTCAGGATCGCGAAGATGGCGGTGCCGGCGATCGCGGCAACGAACAGGTTCAGCACCACCATGGCGGCGACTCGGCGCTCGTGGCGCTGGTAATCCTCGATCACCACCTGAAGGCCGATGCGGAAGTGGTAGAAGACCGAGATGACAAGCAGCATCATCGGAATCGCGACCCAGGCCGACGACATCCACTCGCGCATCGTGCTGAAGTCATAGGCCGGACGGCGGGCGAGCGAGATCATCAGCCAGCTCATCAGCAGGATATTGGATCCCGCCGTGATCTTCTGGTGCCACCAATGGTGCGCGCCTTCATGCGCGCTGCCAAGGCCGCGGACGCGGCCGATCGAGGTTCCCGTACCCATCACTTGGTCCCCACGTAGAGCCAGAAGGCGAGCGTCAGAATGGTTGAGCCGACGAAGGTGAGCCGCGCGAGACGCTGGTTCAGCTTCAGCTCGAACGCCGCCCCGGTGTCGAGCACCAGGTGACGAATGCCGCTCATCATGTGCTGAAAAAGGCTGAGGGTCAGACCGACGCCGACGATCCAGCCAAGGATGTTGAGCCGCCCGTCAGCAAGCGTGAACACATCGACGAAGGTCGCATAGGCCTCCGCCCCGGACGCCAGCGCGACTAGGAACCAGACCAGCAGCATCGCGCCGACGGTGGCCATGCCGCTGCCGGTGACGCGGTGCAGGATCGACACCGTCATTGCGGCGCTCCATCGATAATGGAGGGCTAGCGGGCCGCTGAAGAGATGCGGACTTCTGGGGCGGACGCGTTTTGTGGCCAAGGCTACGGTTTCCTGCGGTAAGCCGACGGTTTGGCGCGGTCTATGTGACGGGTGGGCCGATGTTGCAAGCGTAGGGCACCTACTGCGAATCGATTGCAGGTGTTCGCCAGTCCCAAATCTAACCGCGGCTTAACCACTCCCTGCTAGAGTCATGACCATTCAATCCCAGGGGGCAGTCACTTTGTCTATCGAGATGCCAGCTGCGGGCACGGTCGCCCGCACTATCGACCTGGAGGCTCGGCTGCGCGTTTTTGACTTTGACGGGACCATGAGCCGTTCCAGCCGTGACACATGGGAGCTGATCGAACCCGAGATACGGTCGATAAGTGAAGCCTATTGGCAGCAATGGCAGCGTTGCTTCGACAATGGACGTGTGTGGGCCGCGCACGAAACAGCGAAGATGATCGACCTGGGGTGCGAATTCCTGCGCAACCGGTTCCTTGAAACACGGGGCAGGGCCTGGATCGAATCAATCGAGCGCTCCGTTGCCGCGGCTTATGAGGCGCAGGTGTCTCCCCTCGCGCTGCTGTCGATGATCAGTGCTAGCGACCGTGCTGCCCTTGGCGTCCTCATGAACCGCTGTGGTGCTTCCGACCCCCGGCTCCCCGTCATGATCGACACGCTGATGCGGTTGTCAGCGCTGGAGGGGGAGATCACGGGTGCGATCTTCAACGAATATCGGCTGTACAGCGCCCAGGTTGCGCGAGATCGGCTCGCGGCGGATTTCCGCGTCGGGATCGCGGCCACAGCGGAGGACGCGACGGTCGAAGGGGCAGAGTTGCGCGCCCAGGCTTCCAGCGCCTCGCATTCCGCACGCGGCGTTTTGGGCAAGGCGAGCGAGGTGGCGGCTGCCGCCGAACAGTCAGCACTCGCCATGCGGGATGCCGCAGGCACGGCGGCCGGCCTGATCAGCGCAATCGAGGAGGCTCGCGTGCAAGTGGAGGCCGCGGCAGAAATCGCCACCCGCGCGGCTGATCAGGCGGATCAGGCAGTGGGCGTCAGCGAGGCGCTCAGTGACCATGCCAAGTCGATCGAGTCGATCCTGGGCCTGATCAGGGAGATTGCTGGGCAGACCAACCTGCTCGCGTTGAACGCGACAATAGAGGCTGCCAGGGCAGGGGATGCGGGACGCGGCTTTGCGGTTGTCGCGCAGGAGGTGAAGAGCCTCGCGAACCAGACTGCCCGAGCGACGGACGACATCGCCGCCAAGATCAGGTCAATTCAGGTCGCGACTCGCGTCACGGTGGAAGCAAACGCAGGCATTCGCACCACCATCAGTGATGTCCAAGCCTCCGCCACGCGCATCCGCAGCGCGATGGAGGTCCAGGCGAAAACAGTCACCGCCATCACTGCGGCAGTCGATGAAACGGCGTTGGCTGCTGATTCCATGTCCGGCACCATCGCTTCCATTCATGCTGACACCGATGCTGTTGCGATCGAGATCGACGCGCTCGGCGCCGGCTTTGATCGCCTCGCCGGACGACTCGGCGCGCTGAGTGGTAGCGCGGGCGACTTCGCGGCGCGTGTGGCTGCCTGAACGATAAAGAATGAGCGCTCCGTCAACGGGCGCGGGAGGGGGAATCAAATGACGGATAGCGGCTCTTCCGGGGCAGCCGGGCGAAGCTATGCCAGCCGATCAATTGCCGCGCACGTCCGCGACTATGACTGGGACGGCGACATGGCGCCGGCTGCTCTCGAGATTGCTGCGTTGCTCACGCCGGATGCCTGTGATCAGATCTCGCGGGAGTTTTGGGCCCATTATCTGAACGGACCAGCCGCCCGGCACTTGGGCATGGCGGATGATCTTGCGTGGCTGGAAAGGCAACATGCGCGCAGCGCTCGCTACATCCGCATGAAATATGCCGCCCCGTTCGACGAGGCATGGCGGGTGGCAGCCACCAAACATGCCGATGTCTCGTGCGAGTCGGGCGTTCCGTTAGCCGCTCTGCTGGCCTCACTGGCGTTCGCCCATGCGCGGACGCTAACCGTAATCGAAGAACGCGTTTCAGGCGATACCGCCCGATTGCGCCGGTTCGCGGACATCGTTCAGCGCCTCGCGCTGATCGAAGCGGATGTGATGGCGTCGCATCTCGCGCGCACCGACCAGCATCGGATTGCAGAAGAGCGTGGCGCGCACGCACATTCCTTTCATCAACATATCGCTGGCGCAATCGATGGTGCCGCCTCGCTGGGAGAGCGTGTGCGCGCGCAGGCCAGCGAGGCCGCCTTGTCGGCAAGCGCGATGATCGGGCGGGGCGCGGAGGTCGCCGCAGCGGCGGAGCAATCTGCGTTGGCGATGCGTGACGCTGCCTCCACAGCTGCCGGATTGATCCGTGCGATCGAGGACGCACGCGTCGAAGTGGAGGCTGCTGCCGAGATTGCAACGCGCGCGGCCACCCAGGCCGATCGCGCAGTTGGTGTGAGCGAGGCGTTGAGCGAGCATGCCAAATCGATCGAGTCAATCCTGGCGTTGATCCGAAACATCGCTGGCCAGACCAATCTTCTGGCATTGAACGCCACCATTGAGGCCGCACGCGCGGGCGAGGCCGGGCGCGGTTTCGCAGTGGTCGCACAGGAGGTGAAAAGCCTCGCCAGCCAGACTGCACGCGCCACCGATGATATTGCCGCGCAGATTACAGCCATCCAGAACGCGACGCGTGTCACCGTTGACGCAAATGCTGGCATTCGGACCACCATTGGCGACGTGCAGCAATCCGCCACGCGGATCCGTCATGCAATGGAGCTGCAGGCGCAGACCGTCACTGCCATCACCGCCGCCGTGGATCAGACCGCGCTCGCGGCGGACGCCACCGCGGGGAACATGGCAACGATCATGCAGGAAGGTCAGGCATTCGCTCGCGACTTCGAGCTGCTGGGCTCCGAGTTCGCCGCCATCGATGATCGATTGGCAGCCCTGCGCCATGCTGCAGTGGATTTCAGTGCGAAGATGGCATGATGAGAGCCGCTTTGATGCGCCCACGCCGCTGTTCGTGCGTGGCGGCGTATAATGCACAGGGCTCGCCGCACCATGTGAATTGAGCACGGCCATCGCTCCTTCTATGGCGAGGTCATGACGAACATCCTTCTCACCGGCGCATCCCGCGGCATCGGCGCAGCGATCATGACGACCCTGTCGCCGACAACGTCCATTGTTGGCCAGGCAACTCGCGCAATCGATGGGCTCATTCCCGCTGATCTCGATCAGCCCGGTGCCGCCCAGGCGCTCTGGCATGCCGCGATGGAACGCCTCGGCAGCATCGACGTGCTGATCAACAACGCGGGTGTGTTCGAAGCAAACCCGATCGACAGCAACGACGAAGACTGGCTGGCCGGGTGGGAGCGCACCATGCGGATCAATCTTACCGCCTCTGCCGAATTGTGTCGGCTGGCCGTGCGCCACTGGCAGTCACGCGGGGTGCCCGGCCGAATCGTCAACGTCGCCAGCCGCGCCGCATATCGCGGGGACAGCCCGGCGCACTGGCATTACGCCGCGTCCAAGTCGGGCATGGTCGCCATGACCAAGACGATTGCGCGCGCTTATGCGAAGGACGAAATCCTGGCCTTCGCCATTTGTCCGGGCTTCACGATGACCGGCATGGCGGATGAGTATCTGGCCAGCCGCGGCGGCGACAAATTGTTGGCCGACATTCCACTCGGCAGGGTGGCAATGCCGGAAGAAGTTGCCGAAATGGCACGTTGGTTGGCACTTGAAGCGCCCGCTTCCATGACCGGAGCTGTGCTTGACGTGAATGGAGCCAGCTATGTCCGCTGACAGCTGGCGGGTCACCTTGCCGTGTACGCGTGCGGAAGCGGAGGCGATCGATGCTGCGGATGATCTGGCGATCGACGCGGTGCTGATGACCACCGAGGAAGTGGAAGACGATGTCGAGCGTTGGCGTCTCGACGCCTATATGGAGAGTGAGCCGGACGAGGAGATGCTTTCTGCACTCCATGCTCTCGTTCCTAGCTCGAGCGGCACGGCCGCGGTCGTCACCGCGCTGAGCCCCCAGGACTGGGTGGCGATGTCACAGGAAGGGTTGGAGCCGATCCGGGAGGGCCGCTTCGTTGTTCATACAAGCGCACATCCAACTGCTCCACCGAATGGCGGTAGAGCGCTGTTGATCGATGCCGGGCGGGCGTTCGGCACTGGCCATCATGCGACCACCAGTGGCTGCCTGGCCATGCTGGACCGCTTGGCAGACCGTCACTTCAACAACGTCATTGACGTGGGCACCGGCACGGGCGTGCTTGCCTTCGCCGCCGGCCATTTGTGGCCTGGCGCTGCGATCATCGCGACCGATATTGATCCGGCCGCGGTTGAGGTCACGGCAGAGAACGCCGTCGCGAATGGCATTGAAGGGGTGCAACTCGTCGTCGCTGACGGCGCCTTGAGTGAGGCTATCACCAATGGCGCCCCCTATGATCTGGTCATTGCGAACATTCTTGCAGGGCCGCTGGTGTCAATGGCGCCGGAGCTGGCCGCGATCGCCGATGCGAATGCCACCATTGTCCTTGCGGGTCTGCTGGAGACGCAGCGCGAAAAGGTTGTGGAGGCGTTCGGCGCTTGCGGATGCTCGCTGGCAGAGATCGATCGCCGCGGGGACTGGACGGTTCTGCGTCTCACGGCCGGCGCTGAGCGCTTCGTGCCGCAAAGCCCGCCAGACCCGAAGGGACGAGACGGCTGGGCGCTCGATATCTAAACGCCCAGGGTGCGCTCGATTCAGGATTTAGCCGAGCGCACCTGGTCTGGACGCCGCATATTGCTGCGTGCCGCGCGTAATTACCTCGTCTTCGCTGACAATCTCGGCGACGGCGATCTCGGGCTGCTGCTTGAGCGCCTCATACAAAGGCGCGAAGTCGGTCTCGACAGTCGCACGCAGCAACTCATCGAAGCTGGGGATGACGAAGTAATTCTGTTGAAAGTCGTCGATCCGATAGGCAGTTCGCATCACGCGCGCGATATCGAACTTCAGTCGATGCGGAGACGCATCCTCGAGCGCGAAGCGGCTTTCGGCATAACTTGAAACGATACCTGATCCATAGATCCGCAAACCTTCCGGCTCTGCGATCAGACCAAACTCAACCGTGTACCAATAAAGGCGGCCCAAATACTTCAGCGCATCGTGTTCCATCGCGCGAAGGCCGCCGCGACCGTAAGCCTCCAGGTAGTCGGCGAAGACCGGGTCGGCGAGCATCGGCACATGGCCGAACACGTCATGAAAGACGTCGGGTTCCTGCAGGTAGTCGAGCTGATCGGGTCGCCGGATGAAGTTGCCAGCGACGAACCGCCGGTTTGCCATATGTTCGAAGAATACATCATCGGGAACGAGGCCCGGCACCGCAACGACCTGCCAGCCAGTGAGCGCCATCAACCGATCAGACAATTCGGCGAAATCCGGAATTCCCGGCTTCGATAGCTTCAGGACATCAAGCCCACGTAACCATGCATTGGAAGCACGGCCGGGCAGCAGCTTCGCCTGTCGCGCGAAAAGCGTGTCCCAAGTGGCATGTTCCTCCGCCGTATAATGTGCCCAGTCCTGCGGGATCGTCCAGTCGGCAGCGGCGCCGGGCGGCGGGACAGTGGCATTGGATGCGTCAGCCATTAATCGGACATAGCACGGGCGAGCCGGGCTTCAAGATAGTAACCTTTGTAACTAGCTCCGTTCCAGGCCGCAATTTGGCGACAGGCTGCTCATCACCCTGTCGCCGGAAATTGCCGTCACCGTCCCCGGCAGTGTTCGGGGCGGCGAAGTCTCACGATCTTATTCCGCCGCGACGCCGGCGCGCGAGAACATGTCACCTTCGTCACCGGCATCCTCGTTGGCGGGGCGTGCGCCCTTCGCCTTCTGGCGCTTGTCAAAGGAATCCCACACATCGCTCCACTGGCCCTTGGTGGCGGCCTTGGAATATTCCGTCGCGCGGGTTTCGAAGAAGTTCGCATGCTCCACGCCGTTCAGCAGCGGGGTGAGCCACGGAATGGGGTGTTCGTCGATCATGTAGATCGGCTTCAGCCCCAACTGCCCCAACCGCCAGTCGGCGATGTAGCGAATGTACTTCTTGATGTCCTTGGGCGTCATGCCGTTCACCGGGCCCATCTCGAACGCGAGATCGATGAACGCATCTTCCAGCCGGATCGTCGTCTGGCACTGGTCGGCGATATCGTCCTTCACCGCCTTGGTCAGGCAGTTGCGTTCCTTCACGAACGCGTGGAACAGCTTGATGATGCCTTCGCAGTGAAGGCTTTCGTCACGCACCGACCAGCTGACGATCTGCCCCATGCCCTTCATCTTGTTGAAGCGCGGGAAGTTCATCAGCATTGCGAAGCTGGCGAACAACTGCACGCCCTCGGTGAAGCCGCCGAACATCGCCAGCGTACGGGCGATATCCTCGTCATTATCGACGCCGAACTGCTGCAGATAGTCGTGCTTGTCCTTCAGCTCGGCATATTCGAGGAAGGCGCCATATTCGCTTTCCGGCATGCCGATCGTGTCGAGCAGGTGGCTGTACGCCGCGATATGCACCGTCTCCATGTTGCTGAACGCGGTCAGCATCATCTTGACCTCGGTCGGCTTGAACACGCGGCCGTACTTCTCGTGGTAGCAATCCTGCACCTCGACGTCCGCCTGAGTAAAGAAGCGGAAGATCTGGGTCAGCAGATTGCGCTCGTGATCGGTCAGCTTCTGCGCCCAGTCACGGCAATCCTCGCCCAGCGGTACCTCTTCCGGGAGCCAGTGGAGCTGCTGCTGACGCTTCCAGTATTCGAACGCCCAGGGGTATTCGAACGGCTTGTACTGCTTGGATGCTTGGAGGAGGGGCATGGATTACTCCGACAGAAGCGAGACTGACACTGCGGTTAAGCAGGGCGGGAACAATGCGCCCGGGACGACAGCCGTCCAGGCGTGAAGACGGGCGAAATGGCGATCGGTCGCGGTGCGTGCCGATAAGGCCACGCTGCCGATACGGAAGATCACGATCTCCGCGGCCGGTGGGTCGCTGTACCACGAACCAGCACGCAAAGTCCAAAGGCCAAGTGCCAGTGACACCGGTGCGACGGCAGCCAGGAAAAGCAAGGCAGCGACACTCATCCTTCCACGCTCCACTGCCACATGGCCGTTGCGCTCATCGCCAGCACGACGCCGCCGGCGAGAGCCATGATCCCGATCATGCGGAAAGCGTAGACCTGCCCCTCGCTGCGTGGGCGGGCGAGCGCGAGCAAGAGGCCGGCGCCCGTTACCGCAAAAACCAGGGCCACAAGGTACATGGCCATGATCTGCCAGCTCATCGGCCAGCCCGCCGCGTCACATAGACGGTCCGCGTTTTGCGGGCACCTACGCCAAGGAAGACCACGCCGATGAAATAGCCGAAATCATACCAGCCGCCGTTGTTCGGCACTGCATAGATCGCGACATCCGGCATGAAGAGGCTGAGTACCCACGCCACCGGGAAGATGAAGCCGTGCCACAGTCCCAGCAGAAACCCTGGCGTAGCATCGGCGTGGTTGACGGCAGAGGGCACCTGCTTTGCGCATGCGGCAAGAAGGAGGGCAGGGGACAGCAGCGCCAGCGTGCGACCGCCGCGAACCGCCGCAGCCGACAGCCGGCGCAACAAGTCGCCCCCGCAAGCGCCGACACTGGCCCGGTGTCCGAGCGAGAAGGGCATGACGCGCTCGTCATAAGGGGTTGGCCCGCACTCCGTCCTCACGACAGGTCTCCCCGTGCATCCATTCCGGCCATGTGTCGTTCTCTTGCCGACCCCCAAGGAGGCCCAGCATGCACGACCATAGCAACATCAAGGAACATATGACCGTCATCGGCGCAGATGGCGTCCACGTCGGTACGGTGGACCATGTCGATGGCGAGCGAATCAAGCTGACGAAGGAGGACAGTCCGTCCACGCAGGATGGACAGGGCGCCAAGCACCATTACCTTCCCGCTGGCCTTGTGGCTGGCATCGAAGGCGACACCGTCCGCCTCAGCACCACGGCGCAAAACGCTATCGACATGTTTGAAGAAGCGGAATGATCGACCACCAGCTTCCCATCGGGAAGCGGGGCCAGTCGAACGACGCCTGATTGCGCGGACAGTGCCGGTTCGCCGGCGCTGTCCGTCTTCGTTCCGGGAGCGAGCGTCGGCATCCTTCACCTCGATGACCGCCGACGGGGCGCATCGGCTTTTCGTCCGTTCCATCCGCTCGCTCCCACCAGCATGACCGTTCCGGCATCACCCCTCCCTGAGCCTGATTCAGGGTCGTAAAGCCATGCTCAGAATAGCGCAGACCGAAGGAGCGCACTACGCCCAATATCGAATATATAGATATTGTACGTTGTGATGCCCCCATATCTTGTATGTTCTTGACAAAAGCGCCAATCCCGGCAATCCGCGGTTGTTCCTGTAATGTTCCGCACCGGGCCGTCGCTGTCAAGACGCTGCGACAACCGTAAGAAGGGCCGCCACCAGGCGGCCAGCCTTCGACCGATCGAACCGAGACGCGGGTTTGATCGAATCAATCGAACAATTGTGCGTAGCGCTCAGGGGAAAACCCCGCCTCGATCACGCCGCCATGTTCAAGCAGCGGGCGCTTGATGGCTGATGGATGCGCCTGCATGATCGCCAGCGCTCGGTCCCGATCGAGCCCGGAGCGTTCGGCCTCCGGTAACTTGCGGAACGTGGTGCCCTGGCGATTGAGCACCTTTTCCCACCCCAAGCGGTCAATGGCACGGCCGAGCATGGCGGCGTCGACACCCTGCTTTTTATAATCGTGGAAGCGATAGGTGACGCCCTGCGCTTCCAGCCAGGCGCGCGCCTTCCGGACAGTGTCACAAGCGGGAATGCCGTAGAGGATGGCGGTCACTGAAATCTCCGCGTGGTTGTGCATGGTCGTGGGATAGCGGGTTGTGATTGGTAAACCAGTCAGTGGGGGACGTCTCCCGCCGGCATGGCAGGCTCTCGATCGAGACCGCGCCCATTCCAGCGGCCCATGCGTCGCGTCTCAATGGGCGAACGCGAGCGACCAAGAAGCTGCTCAGCGTGAGTGATTGGGAAAGCGCAGGAAAGGCACCGCTTTTTTCCGCATTAAGGCTTACGAACCGATCGGCCGTTGTGGGTATCCCGTGATCCCACTTTGCACCACTTACCAGCGCTCTTCGAACAACCGATAGGTTAGGCTTCGTATGTGGCTCAACATGTTGGGGGAAAGAATGCCTGTTTCTGACCGAGGGAGCCAACGGGAGAGAGGCAGGCCGTGCAGCCGGTCGGAGCGAAGTTCCCGCGGCGTCGCCGGGCGCGGACGTGCAAACGGTCGGGTTCTCGCCCGGCTTCTCTCCGGCATGGCGCTGACGGTAAGCCCGGGCGTTGCCTCGGGATGTGCGGAACGAGAAGGTCCAAGCGGGCAGTCCGCAACGGTGCAAACTTATGTCCAGGGACAAGTGCAACAGTTCAACCGTTGGGACGACAACCGCGACAAGATCGTGGAATATACCAAATTGCCGAAGAAGATCGCCAAGCGATACAAGAGAATGGATGCTGATGACGATGGTCGGCTGACCCGCGCGGAACTCGAAAAAGGCGCCGCTTTGGCCTTCGCTCGCGCCGACAAGAACAAGGATGGCGTGCTGGACCTGACGGAGCAGCATTGACCTCGGGGAGACCGAGCGTCCCGCCCATATTCACACGCGCAACCCTGGCTGGTGTCGGGCACGGCGGTTGAAGGCCGAAGCAGTGCCGACCCGCCCAGCCACGCCGCTGAAGAAGGCGAGTGGAGCAGGAGCCGCTGACTGAATCGGCCCGACCGGACTGTCATCCGGCCGGGTATTCCAACGCTACGAGAGACGTTCCAACGATCCCGTCTGCTGCATCAGCGCCGCCGTCACTGACAGGCGAGGCACTCGTCATAATCGGTCGATTCGCCCAGATCGAACTTCGGCTTCTCGATCGTGTTGTCCGCTTCCACGCCGCCCGCGAAGCCCGCGCGCTGCACGCTCTTCGAACGCAGATAATAGAGCGACTTGATGCCAAGCTCCCACGCGCGGAAGTGGAGCATCAGCAGGTCCCACTTCTCCACATCGGCGGGGATGAAGAGGTTCAGCGACTGGGCCTGGTCGATGTACGGCGCACGGTCACCGGCAAGCTCCAGCAGCCAGCGCTGGTCGATCTCGAAGCTGGTCTTGAAGCAGTCCTTCTCTTCCGGGCTGAGGAAGTCGAGGTGCTGCACGCTGCCACCATGCTCGAGGATCGAATTCCACACCGCGTCCGAATTCTTGCTCTTCTCGTTGAGGAGCTTCTCCAGATACGGGTTCTTCACCGCGAAGCTGCCCGACAGCGTCTTGTGGGTGTAGATGTTGGCCGGGATCGGCTCGATGCAGGCGGACGTGCCGCCGCAGATGATCGAGATCGACGCGGTCGGCGCGATCGCCATCTTGCAGGAAAAGCGCTCCATCACGCCCATGTCGGCGGCGTCGGGGCAGGGGCCACGCTCGGCGGCGAGCGTCATCGACGCCTGGTTCACCTGCGCGTTGATGTGCTTGAAGATCTTGAGGTTCCAGCTCTTCGCCATCGCGCCTTCCATCGGCAGGCCGCGTGCCTGAAGGAAGGAGTGGAAGCCCATCACGCCCAGGCCAACCGAGCGCTCGCGCGCCGCGGAATAAGCCGCGCGCTCCATGCCCGGCTCGTGCCGGTCGATATAATCCTGCAGCACGTTGTCGAGGAAGCGCATCACGTCCTCGATGAACTGCTTGTCGTCCTTCCACTGGTCCCACGTCTCGAGGTTGAGCGACGAGAGGCAGCAGACCGCGGTGCGATCATTGCCGAGGTGGTCGCGGCCCGTCGGCAACGTGATCTCGCTGCACAGGTTCGAGGTGGAGACCTTCAGGCCCAGATCGCGGTGATGCTTGGGCATGTTCTTGTTCACGTGATCGGCGAACACGATGTACGGCTCGCCAGTCGCAAGGCGGGTTTCGGCCAGCTTCTGGAACAGGCTGCGCGCATCGACCTTGCCGCGGACGCTGCCGTCCTTGGGGGACTTCAGCTCCCACTCGCCGCCGTCACGCACCGCTTCCATGAAGGCGTCGGGGATCAGCACGCCGTGGTGCAGGTTCAGCGCCTTGCGGTTGAAATCGCCCGAGGGCTTGCGGATCTCGAGGAACTCCTCGATTTCCGGATGCGACACGTCGAGATAGCAGGCGGCCGAGCCGCGGCGGAGCGAACCCTGGCTGATCGCCAGCGTCAGGCTGTCCATCACGCGGACGAAGGGAATGATGCCGCTGGTCTTGCCATTCAGGCCCACCGGCTCGCCGATGCCGCGCACATTGCCCCAATAGGTGCCGATGCCGCCGCCACGGCTGGCGAGCCAGACGTTCTCGTTCCAGGTGTCGACGATGCCGTTCAGGCTGTCGGGCACGGAGTTCAGATAGCAGCTGATCGGCAGGCCGCGCCCGGTGCCACCGTTCGACAGCACGGGCGTCGCAGGCATGAACCACAGGCGGCTGATGTAATCATAGATGCGCTGCGCATGCGCCGCATCATCGGCATAGGCGCTGGCAACGCGCACGAAGAGATCCTGATAGGTCTCACCGGGCAGCAGGTAACGATCGTTCAGCGTGTCCTTGCCGAAGTCGGTCAGCAGCGCGTCGCGCGAATGATCGACGTCGAGCGGATACGGGCGCCGCTTCGCCTCCGCTGCCGTCGTCTCCGTGGCTGCTGGCTCCGTTGCGGTTCCGTTGATCGCTTCCAGTGCGTCGGTCGCCATGTTCGCCTCGTTTGCGTCCCTAAAGTCCATCGCCGCCGTCCCTGAATGCTCTGCTTGTTCGAATCAGGAGGCGAGCCTCCATGTTACACCGGAGCAAGGCCGCTGGTGAGAACAAAAAGAGGCCATCTCTCAACAAAGAGCGGCATGACCCCATACCCCGACACTCGGTGTCGCGGCTCCTGTTTTACCAGCGCTAGCGCCTGCCCCTGCGAATTACCCCTACAGATTGTGGCAGGCGACGCGCGGAGGCAAGAGGTGAATCGCCTGAGCAAGGAAACGGTTCATCACGACGACTGCGCGGCCCATCGCCAGTTAAGTGCAGCGACGCGCGGACTTCCGCGGGATTCATGAATTGCAAGACGGCACGGCCGCCGCAAAAATATTTTCCCGTTTCGCAATCGGCAACGCCAGTAATGGCCGGGCTGGTACTTTTGGCGCTCGCTCCGGAGCTGATAGCGAGCTTCGTGATTGGAGAATGGCGCCTCAGCTGACGCGGCGAACAACCCGAGACGGCGCTTGCGACAGCCTCTCCATGTCAAAGTGGCGGGTAAACTCAAGTCCCGCCCGGCCTTCCGAGATCCAGCGGATCGTCGCCGGGAACAGCTCGTTTTCCACCAGTTCGATGCGCACCTCGGCGCCGACCGCCTCATCGGTGAAGTCGACTCCGTCGATCATCACTCCGGTTGCGGAGAGATTGCGGATGCGCACCTCACCGAACTCGCCGCCAATCTCCAGGCGCGCCGATCGCAGCACCGTCGCGCGATTCGCCCGGCTAAAGCGATGGCCGACCGGCGTCGCACTACCCTGGCCGCTGGCGAGCTGCGCGCGGACATCCTCCGCACGGGCGGGGCGGCCATAGACGAAGCCCTGGATGTGGCTGCACCCGAGCTCGCTGATCAGCTTGATCTCGTCCTGCTGCTCCACGCCCTCAGCGGTGGTTTCCATTCCCAACGTATTCGCCAGGCTGACGATCGCCTTGATGATCGCCGCGTTGCGGTTGCCAGCCTGGATTGCGCCACGGACGAAGCTCTGGTCGATCTTGATCTTGTCGAACGGTGCCTTGCGGAGATAGCCAAGCGAGGAATAGCCGGTGCCGAAATCGTCGAGCGCCAGCCGTACACCAATGCCCTTCAGCGTCTTGAACATCTGGTTAGACGAGGCATCGTCATTGACGAAGACGCTCTCGGTGATCTCCAGCTCCAGCCGGTTCGGAGCGATACCTGACGAGGCGATCGCGCTCGTCACGATTGCGGGGAGGGCGGGGTTGGCGAACTGGATCGGCGAAACGTTTACCGCGATGCGCACATCGGCGGGCCAGTTCGCGGCTTCGGCACAGGCGGTACGCAACACCCATTCACCGATCGCTTCGATCATCCCGCATTCCTCGGCGACCGGCACAAAATCCGCTGGGCTCACTGCGCCGCGGGTCGGATGCTCCCAGCGCAGCAGCGCTTCGTAGCCGACAATGCGCTGGTCGCTGGTGGACACCACCGGCTGATAAACCAGGTGAAACTCGTCCTCGCCCAGCGCGCGACGCAGATCGTCCTCCAGCCGCTTTCGCTTCTGCGCGCCGGCCAGCATCTCGTCACGGAAAAAGCGGGAGACGCCCCGGCCGTCCGCTTTCGCGGCATAGAGCGCGAGATCGGCATTGCGGATCAGCGTCTCGCTGTCCTGGCCGTGTTCGGGTGCGATCGCGATGCCGATCGAGCAGCCGATCGACAGCGAGGAGCCCGCAATGAAGAACGGCTGCGACAAGGCGTTGATGATCAACTGCGCCAGCGTGCCGAGCCGGTCGCGATTGCCCTCTCGCGGCAGGACGACCTGAAACTCGTCGCCGCCCAGGCGGCCGACCAGCCCGGCATCGCCGACGGTGCGCTGCAGCCGCTGCGCGACCTGCTTCAGCAACTCGTCGCCGCATTGGTGCCCAAGCGTGTCGTTCACCGCCTTGAACCGATCGAGGTCGAGCAGGAACAATGCCGTGGTCGTGTTTGGCCCCTGCGCCGGCGACAGCGCCTGATCGAGCGACAGGCGCAGCCGCTGGCGGTTCGCGAGGCCCGTGAGGCTGTCGAACAGCGCCAGGCGGGTGATTTCCGCTTCCGAGCGACGCTTTTCCGTCAGATCCGAACCGAAGCCGATGAAGCCCTGAAAGCGGCCGAGATCATCCAGCATGGGCCGGCCGGATATCGACCACCACCGGTCTGCACCCGTGTCAAAGGCCGGTCGCACCGAGTAATCCGAAAAGCTTGTCCGCGCCGACAGGTGGAACGTCAGCGTCCGCTCCGTGTCCGCCATGCTGGAATCAACCCGGAAAATGTCGACCAGCCGTCGTCCCGACGGGGCCATGCCGAGCGCCGTCAGCTCCTGCACCACCTTTGCACTGACATAGTTGAGGCAGCCGGCGCGATCGGTTTGCCAGAACCAGCCGGTTCCGTGGCTTTCATATTCCCGCACCAGCCGCGTCGCGAGTTGCCGCTCGTGCTCCTGCGCCTCCCTGGCAGCGAGTTGTTCATGATCACGCACCGCGATGCGGAACACGCCGATCACCAGCAATGCGGCCAGAAGCACCGCTGCGATTGCCGCCATACCGAGGCCGGCAGTAACCGGCACCATCAGCGCCAGCGAAACGGCGAAGGCCAGCGAGGCGGCGCGCACCGGATGGAGCGCGATCGCGGCAAGTATGATGGCGCCGAACCCGAGAACGAACGCAGCGACGCGCAACGATCCGCTGGGGAGATCCGGCGACAGATCCAGCTGAAGCGACAGCGTAATCGCCAGAACCGCAGCCAGCCCCGCCAGTACCGAGATGCGCTGATGTGGCGCCAGGCTTAATGCGGCCGGAAGCGACAACAATGCCCAAGTGGCGATGCCAGCGCCGGACATGGCGATGCCGAGAACGGCCGCGGGGCCCAGCGGCTCGTGCCAGATAGCTAGCGCACCCGTGATCGCGATCGAGCCGAGCAGAAGCACCGCAAGCACCACCGGCCACAGAGCCGCGGCTTCCGCAAGCCGGGCATTGCTCGAGTCTCGCAGCCTATCGTCATCCGACGCGGTCAAGCCCAATGCTTCGATCAGGCGTGCGGAGCGAACTGGTGCTGCAGGTGCGGTACGACGAACGGATCCCATCCGCCCGCGCTAGTCCAAAGAGGATTGGAAAAGCGTTTATGGCCGACGATTTTTCTGCGGCCCTGATGTTCCGGTGAGCCGAACCCGGCACCCGCTGATTTCTCGTGCCGTTGCAACGATGCTCGCGCGCGAAAGCAGACCAGTTGCACTCCCCGCCAGCGCGCCATAGTGCAGCGCGTCATGACCACGACGATCCGCGCCGCAGACCTGATCGAGAGCGTTGCCGATGCGCTCCAGTTCATCAGCTACTATCACCCGATGGATTACATCCGTGCGCTTGGCGACGCCTATGAGGCGGAGCAGGGCCCGGCGGCGAAGGACGCGATCGCGCAGATCCTGACCAATAGCCGGATGTGCGCGGAGGGCCACCGGCCGATCTGCCAGGACACCGGCATCGTCAACGTGTTCGTCAAATGGGGCATGGATTGCCGCATCGACGACACCGGCCGCTCGATGCAGGAAATCGTCGATGAAGGCGTGCGCCGCGCGTACCTTCACCCGGAGAACAAGCTGCGCGCCTCGGTCCTCGCCGACCCCGCCTTCACGCGCCGCAACACCAAGGACAACACGCCCTGCGTGCTGCATGTCGAGATGGTGCCGGGCAGCAAGGTTTCGGTGGACGTCGCGGCCAAGGGCGGCGGCAGCGAAAACAAGTCCAAGTTCAAGATGATGAACCCGAGCGACTCGATCGTCGACTGGGTGCTGGAGATGTTGCCGCAGATGGGCGCGGGCTGGTGCCCGCCCGGCATGCTCGGCATCGGCATCGGCGGCACGGCGGAGCATTGCGTGCTCCTCGCCAAGAAGGCGCTGATGGAGCCGATCGACATGGGCCCGCTCAAGGCACGCGGGCCGAAGAACGATATCGAGGCGCTGCGCATCGAGATCTTCGACAAGGTCAACGCCCTCGGCATTGGGGCGCAGGGCCTGGGCGGGCTGTCGACCATCCTCGACGTCAAGATCCTCGACGCGCCGTGCCATGCCGCAGGCAAGCCGGTGGCGATGATCCCGAACTGCGCCGCCACCCGCCACGCGCATTTCACGCTCGACGGCAGCGGCCCGGCGTATCTCGAGACGCCGAAGCTCGACGAATGGCCCAAGGTCAACTGGACGCCCGACAAGGCCGCGATCCGCGTCGATCTCGATACGCTGACGCCCGAGATGGTCCGCTCGTGGAAGCAGGGCGATCGCCTGCTCCTGAACGGCAAGATGCTGACCGGGCGTGACGCCGCGCACAAGCGGATCAAGGACATGCTCGATGCCGGCGAGGAGCTGCCGGTCGAGTTCAAGGGCCGCGTGATCTATTATGTCGGCCCGGTCGATCCGGTCGGCGAGGAAGTGGTCGGTCCGGCCGGCCCCACCACCGCAACGCGGATGGACAAGTTCACCCGCATGATGCTTGACCAGGGCCTGCTCGCAATGGTCGGCAAGGCCGAGCGCGGGCCAGCGGCGACCGATGCGATCAAGGACGCCAAGAGCGCCTATCTGATGGCGGTCGGCGGCGCGGCCTATCTCGTCGCCCGGGCCATCAAGGGATCGAAGGTCGTCGGCTTCGAGGATCTCGGAATGGAAGCGATCTACGAGTTCGAGGTGGAGGACTTCCCCGTCACCGTCGCGGTCGACAGCGAGGGCAACAACGTCCACCAGCTCGCCCCGCTCGTCTGGCGCGAGAAGATCGCCAAGGAAGGCCTGCTCCAGCCGGCATAAGGGCGCTTGTTGCCGGAAATCCTGATGAGGCGTACGGATCACCGCAGCTATCAAACGAGCAAGGTGGGCCGGCGCCTCAAAGGCATCCATATCGGCTGCATCGCCTCGCTCATCTCATCAACGACGTAGCAATCAGGGTGCAGCCAACGATCGCCTGAGCGCCACAGGCGATTGCCATTGCGCCGGGTCTAGAGCGGCCCACAGAGGCAGTGTCTTTTTGGCCCGAGATAGTGCGCCAAGCAGCGATCATCGCCTCAAAAGCGGCCCGCTCGCGCAGAAGCAGCCGCCACGCGATGAAGCTGCCACCAATTAGCGGCAGCCCGCTCGCCGATAGTCCGACGATGAAGGCGAAGGGCGCCAGAACCGCGAAGAGCGCCAGCGCAAAGCTCCACGAGAACCCGCTCACCGCGAAGAACAAGATTTGGAAGTGTCGACGGTTTGCTGCCTGCGCAGTGTAATAGATTAGTCGTGCCTGCTCATTCACAGTCGATCCATTCGGTAGCAATGGGCGGATGGGGGTATGAATTAGATGCGCGTTGTTCTTATCAACATCCCTCATCCCGCAATCGGTAGCCGGATTCCTGATGATCATCTGCCGCCGCTTGGCCTGCTAGCGGTCGGGGGGCCGCTGATTGACGATGGGCATGAGGTCGTCCTTATAGATGGCGAACTGGGTCCATTGTCGGATGCCGAGATCGTGGAGATGGCGGCGGCAAAGGCGCCCGACGTCATCATGTTTGGCCATTCGGGTTCATCGTCGGGGCAGCCGGTCATCACCCGCATGGCACGCGCGATACGTGCCCGTTTGCCAAAGGCTACCATCGTGTATGGCGGCGTGCATCCGACCTATTTCTGGCGCGATCTGTTGGATCAGGAGCCTTGGCTCGATGTTGTCGTTCGCGGGGAAGGTGAGGAGACCGCTCGCGGTTTGCTGCGTGCACTTGCTGACAACACGCCGCTCGAGGACGTCCGCGGTTTGGCCTTTCGCCGCGCCGGCTGTGCGGTCGCGACCGGGGCTGCACCGATTATCCGAGATCTCGACCAATATCGTATCGGATGGGAGCTGATCGACCATCGCCGCTATAGCTATTGGGGCGGCAAGCGCGCCGTTGTGGTTCAGTTCTCCCGCGGTTGCCCGCATCTTTGCACCTATTGTGGACAACGCGGCTTTTGGACCCGCTGGCGACATCGCGATCCGAAACTCTTCGCTGCCGAAATCGCCAGGCTACATCGCGAGGAGGGAGTGGAAGTTTTCAACTTCGCGGACGAAAACCCGTCAGCCGGGCGCAAGGCCTGGCGCGCTTTTCTGGAAGCGCTGATCGCTGAGAAGATCAACGTCACGTTGGTCGCGTCGACCCGCGCGGACGACATCGTTCGCGATGCCGACTTTCTTCACCTTTATAAACAAGCCGGCTTTGAGCGTTTTCTAATGGGCACCGAGAACACCGATGAAGACACTCTTCGGCTGATCAAGAAAGGCGGTGCAGTCAGCACCGATCGCGAGGCGATCCGGTTGCTGCGCAAGCATAACATCCTTTCTATGGCGACCTGGGTTGCCGGCTTCTCGCACCAGACCGATCGCGACATGCTGCATGCCCTTCGTCAGCTCATTTCGTACGATCCAGATCAGATCCAGGCCCTCTATGTCGTGCCCCACCGCTGGACGCCGTACTTCGAGGAAGCGGCCGAACGCGATGTCGTGCAATCGGATCGAACGAAGTGGGATTATAAGCATCAAGTGCTCGGGATGGCGCGCATGCCGCCTTGGCGCTTATTTATTTGGGTGAAGTTTATCGAGGCTGCGATGCAGCTAAGGCCCAGGGCGCTGCGGCGCCTGCTCTGGAACCGCGAACCGAAGATACGACATGCCATCAGGTGGTATTACCGCATGGGTCGCCGAGTATGGCTGCATGAGGTCCGCGAATTTTTGCTACGCGACAAGGTTGCGTCGACCGGTTTGACCGTGGCCACCTTTGCAGGCGAGACCTTGGCGAAGGAGGAAGAGGCAATGGCGCTGACCTGATAGCTGATGGCAACGCGAGGATGAGATCGAAGGTGAGGCTGCGGTGACTTCAGCACGGAGATCCGACGAGCCTGCTTTAGGTTGAGACTTGTCCCCGCACCGTTGCTGCCGCACAGATCGGCGGATGGTTTCCATGACATGGCGGCGCCCGGGGCGGCGGCGGAGTGACGCGCGGGGGATGGGCTGATGCTCGTCCTCGCCGGCATCGCGATCATCGCGCTTGGCTTTCTGTTGCGCTTCAACCCGATGCTGGTGATCGCGGCATCAGCCCTCGTCACCGGGCTGGCCGCCGGGATCGATCCGCTCGCCATCCTCGCCGCATTCGGTAAGGCGTTCAATGACACGCGCTACGTCACTGCCATCTATATCGTGCTTCCCGTCATCGGCCTGCTGGAGCGCAACGGCCTGCAGGCGCGCGCGCGCTCGCTGGTGGGCGGGCTGAAGGGGCTGACGACAGGGCGGCTGCTGATGGCCTATCTCGCCTTTCGCCAGATCACCGCCGCGCTTGGTCTGACCTCCGTCGCTGGTCCGGCGCAGACCGTCCGCCCGCTGATCGCGCCAATGGCGGAGGCCGCGGCGGGGGCGGCGCATGATCCCGACAAGGTGAAGGCGATGGCCGCCGCCACCGACAATGTCGGGCTGTTCTTCGGCGAGGACATCTTCATCGCGATCGGATCGATCCTGCTGATGAAGGGAGTGCTGGAAGGCTACGGCATCTTCGTCGAGCCGCTGCACATGTCGGTCTGGGCGATCCCCACCGCGATCGCCGCCTTCGCCATCCATGGCACGCGGCTGTGGCTGCTCGATCGCAAGGCGCGCCGCGCATGATCGGGCTGAATTTTGTCTATCTCGTCGCGGGGCTCACCTTCCTCGCCTTCGCGATCCTCTCGCTCGCGGAGCGGCGCTGGGCGAACACCGGCTTCTACGGGCTGGTCGCGACGAGCTTCCTTGCCGGCGACTGGCTGGGCGACATCGGCAATGGCGTGCTCGTCCTCGCGCTGGTGGCGATCGCGGCGAGCGGGCGGATGAAGCGCCGCGTACCCGCCGGCGAGCCCGCCGCGCGCGGCGCGATGGTGTTCGTGCCCGCGCTGGTGATCCCGGCGACCGCGCTGATCGGCACCTTCGTGTTCAAGCAATTCCCGGCGGTGTTCGACGGCAAGCAGGCGACACTGGTGGCGCTCGCGGCAGGGGTGCTGCTGGCGCTGGCGCTTTGCTACGCCTGGCTCCGGCCCGCCCCCGCCGAGCCGTTCCGCGCTGGCCGTGCATTGATGGACGATATCGGCTGGGCCGCGGTGCTGCCGCAGATGCTGGCGAGCCTCGGCGCGGTGTTCGCGCTGGCGGGCGTCGGTGAGGTGGTCGGCCGGCTGGTCGGCCTCGCCATCCCCACCGGCAGCGTGCTCGGCGCGGTGCTTGCCTTCGGGCTTGGCATGGCGCTGTTCACGATGGTGATGGGCAATGCCTTCGCGGCCTTCCCGGTGATGGCCGCGGCGGTCGGCATTCCGCTGCTGGTCCAGGCCTATGGCGCCGATCCCGCACCGGTGGCCGCCGTGGGCATGCTGGCGGGCTTCTGCGGCACGCTGATGACGCCGATGGCGGCGAACTTCAATCTTGTCCCCGCCGCGCTGCTTGAGCTGAAGGATCGCAACGGCGTGATCCGTGCGCAGGTGCCGACGGCGCTGCCGCTGCTCGTGTTCAATGTGCTCTTGTTGTGGTGGATCGTTGCATGACCCTGACGCCCGATGTCGCCGCCGGTTTTGCCCGGCTTACGCTTGGCCATGTCGGGCAGCGTTATCCCTTCAAGTTCGATCAGGTGCTGACCGGGCCCGATGATCTGCGCGAGCCGCATGAGATCCACCCGATCTTCCACGGCAGTTTCGATTGGCACAGCTGCGTCCACGGCTGGTGGCAGCTGCTGACGATCGCGCGGCTGTTCCCCCATCTGCCCGAGGCGGCGGAGATCCGCCATCGCGCGGACGAGATGCTGGTGCCCGACAAGGTCGCCGGCGAACTGGCGGTGCTCGCGCGGCCGTACGCCGCCGGTTTTGAGCGGCCGTACGGCTGGGCCTGGGCGCTAGCGCTGCATGGCGAAGCGGTGCGGCATGACGCCGCGTGGGGCGCGGCGCTTGAGCCGCTGGCCCGCGCCTTTGCCGAGCGTTTTCACCAGCACCTCCCCAAGCTCACCTACCCGATCCGCGTCGGCACCCATTACAACACCGCCTTCGCGCTGACGCTCGCGCGCGATTGGGCGCTCGACCATGATCCCGCGCTGGTGGCGCTGATCGACACCCGCGCCCGCGACTGGTTCGGCGAGGATCGCGGCTGCCAGGCATGGGAGCCGGGCGGCGACGAGTTCCTGTCCCCCGCCTTGTGCGAGGCGCTGCTGATGAGCCGCGTGCTGGGTGACGGCTTCGCCGGCTGGTTCGACGTCTTTCTGCCGGACGCCGTCGCCGGTCGCCCGCAAAGCCTGTTCACCCCTGCCGTGGTATCGGATCGAAGCGACGGGAAGATCGCGCATCTCGACGGCCTCAATCTCAGCCGCGCATGGTGCTGGCGCTCGATTGCCGCGGCGCTGCCGGCGCATCCGATCGCGCTGGTGGCGCGCGCCGCGGCGGACGATCACCTCGCCGCCAGCCTGCCGCATCTCGCGGACGATTACATGGGGACGCACTGGCTGGCGACCTACGCGCTCCTCGCACTCACTGTTTGAAAGGGGCTGGCGCCAAGGCGCTGCTCGTGCGAACCCGATCTTCGAATCGCAATGGCGGGAGAGGGAAATGGCGCTGAAGACGCGCGTCACCGAGATGCTCGGGATCGAGAAGCCGATCATCCAGGCGGCGATGGGCTGGATCGCACGGTCGCACCTGTCGTCGGCCGTGTCGAACGCCGGCGGGATGGGGATCATCGAGACATCGTCGGGTGAGCTCGACGCGGTGCGCGACGAGATCCTCAAGATGCGGCAGCTGACCGACAAGCCGTTCGGCGTGAACGTCGCCCAGGCGTTCGTGCGCGATCCGGGCATCATCCAGTTCGTGATCGATCAGGGCATCCGCTTCGTCACCACCTCCGCCGGTGACCCGATGAAATATACCGCCATGCTGAAGGCAGCGGGCCTCACCGTGTTCCACGTCGTGCCCAACCTGGCCGGGGCGCTCCGCGCGGTCGAGGCCGGCGTCGACGGCCTGATCGTCGAGGGCGGGGAGGGCGGCGGATTCAAGAACGCCAAGGACGTCTCCACCATGGTGCTGGTGCCGCAGGTGGTCGAGGCAGTCGACGTGCCGGTCGTCGCCGCGGGCGGGATCATGGATGGCCGCACCATGGCCGCGGCCTTCGCGCTCGGCGCCGAGGGCGTGCTGATGGGCACGCGCATCCTCTCCTCCGCCGAAAGCCCGGTGCACGAGAACTGGAAGACGGCGATCGTCGAGGCGGATTCGACCGACACCGTGTTCCTCAACCGCAGCGGCCCTGGCCCGGCGCTCCGCGCGCTGCGCACCGATCGGACGACCCGAATTGAGAAGGAAGGCACGCCCAACATCTTCGGCGAATTCGCCGATACGCAGGCGGTCTATTTCGGTGGGGACCTGGAGGCTGGCATTGCGCTCACCGGGCAAGTGGCGGGGCGCATCCGCGAGGTGAAGCCGGTCGCGCAGATCTTCGACGAGACGATGGCGGAATATGAA
Organism: Sphingomonas sp. IC-11; assembly: GCF_021043365.1. Classification (GTDB taxonomy): domain Bacteria; phylum Pseudomonadota; class Alphaproteobacteria; order Sphingomonadales; family Sphingomonadaceae; genus Sphingomonas. The sequence continues at coordinate 965,000 of NZ_JAJNDU010000001.1, forward strand.
GCGACGGTCGCGCGCCTGCCGCGGTCCGCGTGAGGGGAGAGGAAGAATGAGCGAAGACGTAACCTACGAAGTCTCCGAAAGCGTCGCCACGCTGACGCTGAACCGCCCGGACCGGATGAACACCATCTCCGGCCCGATGCTGGACGAGCTTACCCGCCTGCTGGTGAAGGCGGGCGAGGATCGCGACGTGCGCGTGATCGTGCTGACCGGCACCGGCCGCGCCTTCTGCGCCGGGCTCGATCTCAACGCCGCCTCGAAGGGGGAGGGGATCGGATCTTCGTCGGCCACCTTCGGCGCGACAATCGACCTTCGCAACACGCCCCCCACCGTGCTCCACGCGCTCGACAAGCCGGTGATCGCGGCGCTCAACGGCTCGGCCGCCGGCTATGGCATGGATCTCGCGCTCGGCTGCGACATCCGCGTCATGGCCTCGGAGGCGAAGCTCGCCGCGGCGTTCGTGAAGCGCGGCGTTTTGCCCGAATCGGGTGGCACCTGGTTCCTGCCCCGCATGATCGGCTGGGCCAAGGCAGCGGAGATCGTCTTCACCGGCCGAACGCTGTCGGCGGAGGATTGCCTCAAGGAGCGGCTCGTCAACGAAGTGGTGCCGGCCGATCAGGTCGCCGCGCGCGCGCGTGAGCTCGCGCTGGAGATCGCGGCCAACGCCCCGATGGCGGTGCAGGGCGCCAAGCGGCTGATGCGCATGGGGATGGAAGAAACCTTCGATACCCATGTGCAGCACGTCTATCTGCAGCTGCTGCCGCTCTTCCAGAGCCAGGATTTCCGCGAAGGAATGGCAAGCTTCCTCGAAAAGCGTCCGGCGAAGTTCACCGGCAAGTGAATGCCCGGCCCCCTTCCTGAAACCCAGGAAGGGGGCGGGGATCAGCCGCGAAGTTGCTGATGATGCCTGATCACTTCATCGATGATGAAGCGCAGGAACTTTTCGCTGAATTCCGGATCCAGTTCGGCCTCTGCCGCGAGCGCCCGCAGCCGCGCGATCTGCTGCTCCTCCCGCCCGGGATCGGCCGGGGGCAAGCCGGACTCGGCCTTGTAGCGTCCCACCGCCTGAGTGACCTTGAACCGCTCAGCGAGAAGGCAGACCAGGGCGGCGTCGATATTGTCGATGCTTTTGCGATAACCCTTCAACACCTCGTCCGCCATTCACGCCCTCCCATTGCGGCCTTGCGCCTGCGTCCGTAGAGGCAGTTGTAGATGAGCGCTACCGTCCACCGCCTTGCCGGCCATCAGCCTTCGCTTGACCCGATGATTCAACTCGTCGCGGACGACATGAATCAGGTCAACGCTGCGATCGTCGGCCGCATGCAATCACAGATCCCCCTGATTCCGGAACTCGCCGGGCACCTGATCGCCAGCGGCGGCAAACGGATGCGACCGATGCTGACGCTCGCGAGCGCACGCCTGCTGCAATATGACGGCTCGCGCCATTACGGCCTGGCTGCCGCGGTTGAGTTCATTCACACCGCGACGCTGCTTCACGACGATGTGGTTGACGGGTCCGATCTCAGGCGTGGCAAGCGCACCGCCAACATCATCTGGGGCAATCCGGCGAGCGTCCTCGTCGGCGATTTCCTGTTCTCACGCTCGTTTGAACTGATGGTCGAGGCGGGCAGCCTCAGCGCGCTCAAGATCCTGTCGAATGCCTCTGCCGTGATTGCGGAAGGTGAGGTGAACCAGCTGACGGCCGCACGACGAGTCGATCTGGGCGAGGATCGCTACCTCGAGATCATTAACGCCAAGACGGCGGCTTTATTCGCAGCCGCTTGCCGGATTGCCGCGGTGGTGGCCGACCGCCCTGAGAGCGAGGAGGCTGCGCTGGATGCTTATGGCCGCAACCTCGGCATTGCGTTCCAGCTGGTCGACGATGCAATCGACTATACATCTGACGCGGGCACCATGGGCAAGGATGCGGGGGATGATTTCCGCGAGGGGAAGATGACCCTTCCTGTAATTCTCGCTTATGCCCGCGGTAACGAGGAGGAGCGGCAGTTCTGGAAGGATGCCGTTGAAGGGCGCCGGGATAGCGACGCTGACTTCGCGCGCGCGGTTGACCTTGTCCGGTCCAGCCGCGCCGTGGACGATACGATCGCTCGGGCGCGCCATTATGGGCAACGCGCGATCGATGCAGTCGCGCCCTTTGCCGACGGGCCTGCCAAGGACGCGATGATCGAAGCGGTCGAATTTGCTGTAGCGCGGGTTTACTGAGGTACTTAGAGCGCCGCTGATCCTGCATCAGGAAGGCGTGGCACCTCTGGTGTGACCGCCAGTCAGACCGCGTCGGCCGGCTCGAGCGTGCAGGTTCCGGTTCCGGTTTCCACCTGCAGCGTGGCGTGACCGATCCCGAAATCGTGCTGAAGCATGTGCTGCACATCGACGAGGAACCTGTCGCCGGGATGCCCCGCCGGCATCAGCAGGTGAGCGGTAAGCACAGGTTCGGTCGTCGACATTGGCCAGATGTGGAGATCGTGCACCTCGACCACGCCGGGAAGGCCGCCAAGCGCGGCGTGGACGCGATCATAGTCTATCGCCCGAGGCACGGCAGCCAGGCTCATCTCTACGGTCTCGCGCAACAAGGCCCACGTCTGCCAAAAAATCAGCGCGGCGATGACAAGGCTGACGATCGGGTCGATCCAGCCGAACCCGGTTAGCCAGATGCCAAGCCCGGCAAGCACCACTCCCGCAGAGACGGCCGCATCGGCGAGCATGTGAAGATAGGCGCCGCGAATGTTCACGTCGCCGGCCCGCCCGCGTGCAAAGAGCCAAGCGGTCACGCCGTTGATCAGAATGCCTACCGCCGCCACGGCGGAAATGGTGAGGCCCGGAACCGTGCTCGGCTCGGTGAAGCGCTGCACCGCTTCCAGCGTGATGGCGCCGAGCGCGACCAGCAGCAGCACGGCATTGGCCAGCGCTGCAAGGATGGTGGATCCCTTCAGGCCATAGGTGAAGCGCTTCGATGGCGGCGTGCGCGCCAGCGCTGCACCCGCCCAGGCGACTGCGAGCCCCAGAACATCGGAAAGGTTGTGTCCGGCGTCGGCGAGCAGCGCCACCGATCCGGTCCACAAGCCGGCACTTGCTTCCGCAATCACATAGGCGAGGTTGAGCGCTATCCCGATTGCGAACGCTCGATCCCAGCGGTCGGGCGGGGCGTGATGGTGGTGGTGGCCATGATCGTGGCCGTGGTCGTGATGGTGCCCCTGACCATGATGCGCGTGCGCCATGAAGGCCAGTTAACAGCAGGTGGGCTGCAACGCCACAATCCGCAGTGGTTCAATGATGAGACATGCCGCTTTAACCAGCTTCCCGCTACACGCGCCGTCATGCTCCGCGTTCTCACGCTTTCCACCCTCTTTCCCGATTCGACCCGGCCCAACTTTGGGATCTTCGTCGAACGGCAAACCCTGGGGCTAGCGGCGCAACCCGATGTGGAGGTGCGTGTCGTAGCCCCTTTTGGGATGCCGCCATGGCCGTTGACCTCCCTGGCGCACTATCGCGAACAAGCTGCCATTCCCCACCGCGAGCTGTGGAAGGGGCTGCCGGTAGAGCGGCCGCGCTTCACCGTTTATCCTGGGACGCAGGGGCGCTTTCATGCACGGTCGCTGACGCGCGCGCTCTTCCCCGTGCTTGATGACATGCGTCTCGCGTTCCCCTTCGACGTGATCGACGCGTCCTTCTTTTTCCCGGATGGACCAGCGGCCGTAGCGCTCGGGCGTCGTTTCGGCGTTCCCGTGTCGATCAAGGCGAGGGGGGCAGACATTCATTTCTGGGGTCGGCAGCGTGCAACGGCGGGGCAGGTCCGGGAGGCAGGCCGTGCAGCGGATGGCTTGCTGGCCGTCTCGACTTCGATGCAGTCCGACATGGCAGCCATCGGCCTCGCTGCCGAGCGGATTCGTGTGCATCACACCGGCGTCGATCTCGCCCGTTTTGCGCCGGTCGAGCGCGCAACCGCAAAAGGGCGGCTTGGCATCCAAGGGGCGCTGGTCGTTTCCGTTGGCGCTTTGATCGACCGAAAGGGGCATGAGATCGTTGTTGAGGCGATTGCCCGGCTCCCCGGTGTGTCGCTTCTTATCGCTGGCGAGGGGCCTTCGCGCTCGAGCATCGAGGCTGCCGTCGCGCGGAACGGTGTGGCAGATCGAGTGCGCTTGATGGGCGCCGTGCCCCATGGAGATCTGCCGGGCCTGATCGCGGCTGCCGACGTTATGGCACTCGCATCCGGTTCTGAAGGCTTGGCGAACGCCTGGGTGGAAGCTCTGGCTTGCGGTACCCCGATTGTGATCACGCCGGCCGGCGGTGCGGCCGAAGTCGTGACAGGCGACGCCGCCGGCCGCATCGTACCGCGCGACGCCGCTGCCTTTGCCGATGCGATCGCCGATCTGCTTAGAGATCCACCGGCACCGGAAGCGACGCGCCGTCACGCCTTGGCGTTCACTTGGGACGCCAACGCAGAGGCGCTGCGCGACCACCTGCAGGTGTTGGTCGCGAAGGGAAGCTGAGCGTCAGTTCAGGCTCGCGATCAGTTGATCCAGTTGCCGGCGGCCAAGTTCCTCCACGTCGCGAGCCGAGTGCTCGCAAGTGCCGATGCTGCGCTGCGCCCGATCGATCGTGCAGGTTGCAGGGGCGCGAACGAAGCACGCCTGCTCGGTGCAACGCGTGTTCGGTGTCGGCGCATGCGAGGGCTCTGGGGCGGCTGATGCCGGTACGGCCGAAGTAGCGAGCGCGACAGCGCCGATCAGAATAGCGATTCTCGTCATGTTTCCCCCCAAATTCGGTGCAGGGGGGCAGATCGCATTGGCTATGGCATACCGCCTCGCTCCCAAGGACGCGGTCGTCGCTTCGTTGATATGCGACCAAGCATGGCAGAGGCGCAGGCGCGCCTCGCCTTTGATTTGGAAGCCACGCGACGCCCCCCGACGCGCGCAGCCTCGCCCCCTACTTCAGGACGACGTCAGGCAACCTTTGCCGGTACTTCGTCGAGTTCACGCAGCACATAGCCGCGACCCCACACGGTCTCGATATAGTTCTCGCCATCGCACGCCATGCTGAGCTTCTTGCGCAGCTTGCAGATGAAGACGTCGATGATCTTGAGTTCCGGCTCGTCCATCCCACCATAAAGGTGGTTCAGGAACATTTCCTTCGTCAGCGTGGTGCCCTTGCGGAGCGAAAGAAGCTCCAGCATCGCATATTCCTTGCCGGTCAGGTGAACGCGTGCGCCGTCCACTTCCACCGTTTTGGCGTCAAGATTGACCGACAGTTTGCCGGTGCGGATCACTGACTGGGAATGGCCCTTGGAGCGGCGAACCACTGCCTGGATGCGGGCGATCAGTTCCTCACGGTGGAACGGCTTGGTCACATAATCGTCAGCACCAAAGCCGAACGACCGCACCTTGGATTCCATCTCGTTCACACCGGAAAGGATCAGCACCGGGGTGGAGACACGCGCAACGCGCAGTTTCTTCAACACCTCATAGCCGTGCATGTCCGGCAGGTTCAGGTCGAGAAGGATGATGTCGTAGTCGTAGAGCTTGCCGAGATCCAAGCCTTCTTCGCCAAGATCAGTCGAATAGACATTGAAGCCCTCGGCAGAGAGCATCAGTTCAATTGCCTTGGCGGTCGTCGGCTCATCCTCGATCAGCAGCACGCGCATCCGTCATCCTCCCGTTTGCGAGCATGCGCGGCACCCCGTCACGCCCCAACCGATCCATTAACCAAAACACATGTGAACGTAAAAGGTAAACAGAGACTTAATCCGTGGATCCGGGAAAGTCGCGCCGCGTGCCGCTCGAGTCGAACAAGGTCCGATGGCGGGCGTGCGGTATATCTTCGCCCAAGGTATCCCGAAGATACAGGCTGCGCACCAATGTGTAGATTACGACCAGGATAGCCGCCGAGAAGAACAGGCCGAACAGCCCGAACACCGCGCCAATCGCAAGAATGGCGAACAGAGTGACCGCCGGGGGGATGGCCACGACGCGGCTCGTGACAAAGGGCGTGATGAAGTTCGTTTGTACCACACGTACGACCGCGAATACTGCCACGGTGAGTAGCACGTGATGCAACGACTGGGTTGCGGCGAGCCCAAGCGCCGGCACCATCGCGGCGAGCGGGCCGACATAGGGGATGAACTCGCTCAAACCCGTCAAGAGCCCCAGCGCAGGGGAAGAGGGGACGCCCACCAGCCACAGGCCGAGTCCGACGAGCACACCCATGGTGGTCATCTGGATCAACTGCGCACGCAACCAGAGCCGGAGCGTGGAGGCTGTGTCGAGCAGAGCGTCTTCCATCACGGCTCGCTTGGATGGCGGCATTAGCAGCAGGAACCCGCGTTCATAGACCTTGGGATCCACTGCGAAGAAGATCGCGCCGACAAGGACCAGGAGCGCATTGAGGACGAACTGTCCCGCGCCTTCAGCAAGGCCTCCGATATCCTGCGCCACGCGGCTGCCGGCGAAGGCCGCCCGCACCGCATCCACTACCTTCGCGCCGACTGGAGAGGTGGAAAGCTGAGCGCCGAACTCGGACAATATGCCAGGCAGGCGGGTGACGAGTACGTTGACCTGAGTCCGAAACTCGACGCCGAACAGCCAGCCCAGGAAGATGATAAGGGCAAGAACCGTGACAATGCCCGCGCCTAGCGCCGCCTTGGGGGGCAGATGCAGGCGCTCTTCGTAGATCTCTGCGATGGCATGGATGACGATTGCACCCAGGATCGAACCGAAAGCCAGGATCAGCAGGTTGCCCGTGAAATACAGTGTCGCGGCTAGCGCAATAACGCCGAGTGTCAGGAACAATCGGCGGATATATCGGGCATCGTCTTCATCGGGGGAGAGCCGGTTCATCGATCGTGAACGTGGCAGCAGCCGGGACGTTGCAGCACCTAGGCGGCGCGGCCCGGGCGAACCTTCGGCTCGCTTGCCAGCCAGTCGGCCAGAGTCAGTTCACTGGTGGGCCGGGTATCGGCGCTCATCCCGTTCTCCATCATCTCGAGCGCCCAGCTTGCCCGCTCATCGTGCTGGGATGCAACGAGGTCGCGAGGCACCCACAGATCATATTCGCGCATATGAGCATCAGCTGCCGTGAACAGCACGCAGATGTCTGCGGCGACTCCGATCAACACCAATCGGGAGACGCCGAGCCGCGGTAGCAATGCCGGCAATGTCGTGGCGTAAAATCCGGAAGACTCCGGTTTGATGACAAAATAATCGTCCCCGCCAGGCTTTAGCTGCTCAATCAGCTCTCCTCCGGCGCCTTCACTCACGAACGCAACGAGCTCGCTCGGCTCATCATGCCAGCGGCCGTAATTGTCGTTGACGAAGATGACCGGCACATCGGCGTGTTTGGCCTGCTGACGCAGCGACCTGATCGCATCGATCATGGCGGCCACTGCCTCTTTCAGCTTTTCTCCACCGGTGAAATCAAAGGTATTGAGCAGATCGATAACGAGGATCGCAGCTTTGCCGTTCATGCCAGACACCTAATTGTCGATGAGCGAACAACGATCCGGATCGGCTTTGGCCGCATGGTGCGAGTGCAACGTGCTGTTTTCGTTGAAGTTCGGAAGTAGATAAGCAAACGCCCGGATCGTTTCCGACCCGGGCGCCTGCGTGACGATTGCTCGTCAGCCCCCTTGTGCCTCCGCCCGCGCGCCTCATTTATGAGGCGGGGCTGGAAGCTTTTCCCCGAACCACGGCCTTTTGCCTGTGTGCCAGTGCGATCATTGCTAGGTGGTCAAAACTGGGCCGTCCACGAAAATGAACCGCAGCTAAACCGATTGCTCCCGCTATGTGATCATTTCGCAACAGCGCCGTTGCCAGCTTGCGAAGCCGTCGATAGACGCGGGCCATGATCCTGTCGCGCTACGAACGAATGATCGCGCGGCGCTATCTGCTTCCTGGGCGCGGCGAGCGCTTCATCGTTCTTGTTGCTGGTTTCAGCCTGGGCGCGGTGATGCTGGGGGTGGCGGCGCTCGTGATCGTGATGAGCGTCATGAACGGCTTTCGTGCCGAGCTTTTCGACAAAATCGTCGGGTTGAACGGCCATGCCGTGGTGCAGGGGATCGGCGGCCGCCTCACCGACTGGCGCGATGTCGTTCGCGAGGCGGAGGCGACCCCTGGGGTGACCAGCGCGGTGCCGCTGGTCGAACAGCCGTTGATGTCCACCTACAACGGTCGGGTCGAGGCCGTGCTGGTTCGCGGCATGCGCTTGGAGGATCTGCGCTCCAACCAGACGATCGGCAACAAGGTCATCACCGGCACGATCAGTTCGCTGACGCCTGGTTCGAACCGTGTGGCACTGGGCTCGCGGCTTGCCGAATCGCTCGGCGCGACGGTCGGATCGGAGATCACGCTGATCAATCCGGCTGGCCAGACGACGCCGTTCGGCACGGTGCCGCGCTACGTCAACTATACCGTTGCCGCCGTGTTCGAGATCGGCGTCTACGATTTCGACAAGGCTTATGTGATCATGCCGATGGAGGATGCGCAAACGCTCCTGCTGCTCGGTGATGCAGTCGGCATGATCGAGCTGGAAACGGTCGACGCTGACAAGGTCGGCCAGATCCTCGCGCCCCTTGCTGAAAAGGTGAGCCGGTTCGCGGTGGTCAGCGACTGGCGCCAGATGAACGCCCAGCTCTTCGAGGCGCTGGCAGTCGAGCGGGTGGCAATGTTCGTTGTCCTGTGCATCATCATCCTGGTCGCGGCCTTCAACATCGCTTCCTCACTCATCATGCTGGTGCGGGCGAAGACGCGCGACATCGCGATCCTTCGCACCATGGGCGCGACACGCGGCGCGATGATGCGGATCTTCATGACGGTGGGCGTCACGATCGGGGCGCTTGGGATCATTGCGGGGCTGATTCTCGGTGCCCTCTTCCTGTTCTATCGTCAGGCAGTGGTGAATTTCGTCCAGTTCGTCACCGGGCAGGAGCTATGGGATCCATCGATCCGCTATCTCACGGAGCTTCCCTCCAAGCCCGACCCCGTGGAGATCGTCGCAATCGTGCTCATCACCGCGCTCATGACGCTGCTGGCAACCGTCTACCCGGCGTACAAGGCCGCGAGCACGGATCCTGTTCAGGTGCTGCGTTATGAATAAGGCGATCGCAATCCTGTGGTCGGGTCGCGAGGTGTTGTCGTGACGCCCGTTCTGGAAACACACGGACTGTCGCGCAGCTTCACGCAGGGCGAGGAGACCATCGACGTCTTGCGCGGCGTTGAACTGTCCGTCGCACCGGGTGAGATCGTGGCGTTGCTCGGCCCGTCCGGCTCGGGCAAATCGACGCTCCTTCAGGCTGTCGGGCTGCTGGAAGGCGGCTTCGAAGGATCGATCCGCATTTCTGGCGAGGAAGCGGCAAGGCTTGATGCGCATGGCCGCACCGTCGTTCGGCGGGATCATCTAGGGTTCGTATACCAGTTCCACCATCTGCTGCCCGACTTCAACGCCATCGAGAATGTGGTCCTGCCGCAGCTCATCCATGGCGCGGAGCGCGACGCGGCCGATGCACGTGCGCGGACGCTGCTGCAGGCGCTGGGGCTAGGGCACCGGCTGACCCACCGTCCCAGCCAATTGTCCGGTGGCGAGCAACAGCGCGTCGCAGTCGCCCGAGCACTCGCGAACCGCCCCGCTCTGGTCCTCGCCGACGAGCCGACAGGCAATCTGGATGAAAGCACGGCGGATCGTGTGCTGGCCGAATTTCTCCGATTAGTACGCGAGGAAGGCTCGGCCGCGCTGATCGCGACGCATAACGAGCGATTGGCGGCCAAGATGGACCGGGTCGTGCGCCTCCACGACGGGGTGCTGACGTAAAGGCGAGGGCGTGTTCCAGCGCGTGGCGCGCGCGTTATTGCCTTGCGCGCAATGGAATATAGGGCAACACCTCTCCAGTGAAGAATGGGAGAGGGTTCATGACCGCGATCACCGACTTTCAAGTGAAGACCGCCGACGGTGGGCGAGCCTCCCTAGAGGAATATCGGGGCAAAGTGCTGCTGATCGTAAACACCGCCTCCAAATGCGGGTTCACGCCGCAATACGAGGGGCTGGAAGCGCTTCACCGCGAGTATGGCGACCGTGGCTTTGAGGTGCTCGCTTTCCCCTGCAACCAGTTCGGCGCGCAGGAGCCGGGCGACGCAGCCGAGATCGCAAACTTCTGTTCGCTCACCTATGATGTGACGTTCCCGGTGTTCGCGAAGATCGACGTGAACGGCGCGCAGGCCGATCCCTTGTTCGAACGACTGAAGAGCGACGCTCCGGGTGTACTGGGCTCAAAAGCTATCAAGTGGAATTTCACGAAATTCTTGGTCAACCGCTACGGCGAAGTGGTCGATCGCTATGCGCCAACCACCAAGCCGGACGATATCCGCAAGGACATTGAGAAGCTGCTCTGAAGAATTCTGGGGAGCCGTCTAAGCCGGAAAGGTAAAGGGCGAGGCGCCTGAGCGATGATCCATGCCGGCCAAGATTGCGGCGACGCCCCCGAACAGGAAGCTCACACCCAGGATGAAACCCGGGAGCGTCAGCGCCGAGAACGGGACGGTGCCGATGATGAGCAGCGCCAGCAGAATGTTGATCAGCCCGAGCAGCACCATCAGCCAACGGCGTCTCCGCATCCGAAATCCAAGCATGATCTCCAGCCCGCCTCGCAACAGCAACCATGAGGCGACCACGATCGTCAGCGAAATCGCGCCGGTAAGCGGGCGCGCGATCATGACCACCCCGGCCACGATCGAAAGAGCGCCGAGCAGAAGCGAATAGCCGCGGCTTTCCGCCCCGGTCCCACGAAGGCCGGCAACGAGCGAGAAGACGCCGGTGACCACAAAGGCGATGCCGATGACGAAGGTGGCGGCGATTGTCGCCGGGAATGGCCAGAGCAGGGCCGCCAGCCCGAACAGCGCGGAGCTCACGCCATAGGCGATGATCCAACCCCATCCCGCGCCGGTGCTCGGCGCTTCGTCACGGCCCGTGTCGGTCATCGCGCAGCCTCCCGTCAATCTGCCGCGAAACGGATCGGACATGGCGCAGTTCCGCTGGTCGAATCACGCCCCGGAAGGTAGGCGAAAAAGATGCCGCATTCCGGGTTCGTACCGCTTCGTATCTTCTCCTCGTACACGATGCTCGACGGGGCGATCGACCCGAAGGCGATTGCGAAGCAAGCTGCGAAGCTCGGGTTTCCGGCCGCCGCGCTGACGGACCGCAACGGCCTTTATGCGGCCATGGCTTTTTCGGACGCGGCCTTTGGCGAAGGCGTGCAGCCGATCATCGGCACCATGCTCGGTATCGCGCGGCCGGACCTGCCGGAAGGGGTCGCGCCGGTCGTGGACTGGCTCGCGCTCTATGCCCAGGATGAGCGGGGCTATGACAATCTTTGCGGGTTGGTCAGCGCCGCTCACCTCGACCGGCCGATCGACCTGCCGCCACACGTCTGCTTTGACGCGCTGATCGGAAAAACGGACGGTGTCATTGCGCTGACGGCAGGCGGCGAGGGCGCACTGGCGCGGCTTTTTGCGGAGGATCAGCCTGCCAGGGCGAGCGCTTATGCCGACCGGCTCGCCGCTCTGTTTCCGGGCCGGGTATATGTGGAGTTGGTCCGGCGCGGGGACGACATTGAGGAGCGCGCAGAACAGGCGCTGGTCGATCTCGCCTACGACCGCGATCTGCCGCTTGTCGCCACCAATCCTTGTTGTTTCGCCGAACAGACGTTCGCCAAGGCGCATGATGCCATGCTTTGCATCGCGAATTCGACCTACGTCGAAAGCGACGATCGCCCGCGCAGTTCGCCAGACGCCTGGATGAAGCCGGCAGATGCGATGCGCCGCTTGTTTGAAGATCTGCCAGAAGCGATCGCGAACACCATGGTGGTGGCCCAGCGCTGCGCCGTCGCTGCACCCAAGCGCAAGCCAATCCTGCCCAGCCTCGCCGGCGATCGCGAGGGCGAGGCCGCAATGCTGCGTGAGCGCTCACACGAAGGTCTGACGGCACGACTGCAGCGCATACAGGAACTCGCGACCGAGCCGCTGCCGGACGGTTGGCAGGAGGAATATCGCAAGCGGCTGGACTTCGAACTGGATGTGATCATCCAGATGGGCTTCCCCGGTTATTTCCTGATCGTCGCCGATTTCATTCAATGGGCAAAGTCCCACGATATCCCCGTTGGCCCCGGTCGTGGTTCGGGCGCGGGCTCGGCGGTGGCTTGGGCGCTGACCATCACCGATCTCGACCCGCTGCAACTCGGCTTGCTGTTCGAGCGCTTCCTCAATCCAGAACGCGTGTCGATGCCGGACTTCGACATCGACTTCTGCGAAACGCGGCGCGGCGAAGTGATCCGCTACGTGCAGGAAAAATACGGGCGCGATCAGGTGGCGCAGATCATCACCTTCGGTAAGCTGAAGGCGCGCGCCGTGTTGAAGGACACCGGGCGCGTGCTTCAGATGAGCTATGGGCAGGTTGATCGTCTGGCCAAGCTGGTGCCCAATCATCCCACTGATCCTTGGACGCTGAAGCGCGCGATCGACGGCGTTGCTGAGCTCCATCGCGAATACGCGAACGACAATCAGGTTCGTCACCTGCTGGATCTCGCGATGCAGCTGGAGGGCCTGCCGCGCCATTCCTCCACGCACGCGGCCGGCGTGGTCATTGGCGATCGGCCGCTCGCCCAGCTTGTGCCGCTCTATCGCGACCCGCGATCGGACATGCCTGTCACCCAATTCGACATGAAATATGTCGAGGGCGCCGGGCTGGTGAAGTTCGACTTTCTTGGCCTGAAGACGCTATCCGTTCTGAAACGTGGCCTGCAACTGCTGGAAAAGCGGGGCATTCATGTCGACTTGGATGCCCTGACCTGGGACGACGAGGCAGTCTATTCCCTTCTGCAGAAGGGCGACACCGTGGGCGTGTTCCAGCTCGAATCTGAAGGCATGCGCCGTACGCTGTCGGCCGTACGACCCACTAATTTCGGCGACATCATCGCGCTCGTCTCGCTCTATCGGCCCGGTCCGATGGACAACATTCCATCGTTCGGACGCCGAAAGCAGGGCACCGAGCCGATCGATTATCCGCACCCTTTGCTTGAGCCGATCCTCGCCGAAACGTACGGCATCTTCGTCTATCAGGAACAGGTGATGCAGGCGGCGCAGGTGCTTGCCGGCTATTCCCTGGGCGGCGCCGACCTGCTTCGCCGCGCGATGGGCAAGAAGATCAAGGCGGAGATGGACGCGCAGCGCGCCACCTTCGTCGCCGGCTGTGCGGAGCATAATCAGATCCCGGCCGACCGGGCGAATGCGCTGTTCGACTTGATCGACAAGTTCGCCGGCTACGGCTTCAACAAGAGCCACGCGGCCGCTTACGCTCTGCTCGCCTACCAAACGGCTTGGCTCAAAGCGCATTACCCCCACGAATTCTTCGCCGCGTCGATGGCCTACGACATCCATCAGACGGATAAGCTGGCGATCTTCTGTGATGACATGCGGCGGCTCGGCGTTCGATGCCTCGCGCCCGACATCAATCGCAGCCAGGCCGATTTTGACGTCGAGGTGGACGAAGAAGGTCCTGCCGTCCGCTATGCGCTCGCTGCGCTCAAGTCAGTCGGCGAGGGCGCGATGGAAAAGCTGGTGGCGGAGCGGGACGCGAGCGGCCCCTTCGCTAGGCTCGACGATTTCGCCCGGCGGGTGGATCCGCGCCTGATCAACAAGCGGCAGCTGGAAACGCTGGCCGCGGGCGGCGCCTTCGATCCGATCGAGCCGAACCGAGCGGGCGTCTATGGTGTCGCAGAGACGATCCTCGCGGTTGCCGCGCGAACCCATGAGCAGCGGACGAGCGGACAGGGCGGATTGTTCGGCGATGCGGAACCTGCCGGCGACGCAATCAAGCTTTCGGCGGCGGCTCGCTGGAGCATGGCGGAGAGAATGGAGCAGGAAAAGGAAGCGTTCGGCTTCTACTTCTCCTCTCATCCGGTGGATCGCCACGCTCATTTGGCAAAGGCGAACGGGGCACGGCTTTATACCGCACTCGCCGAACTCGCGATCCCTGACGATGGTACGCGCGCGGGAGCCACCATGGCGGTGCTGGTGGAGGAGGCGCGCTGGCGTACCTCGGCGCGCGGCAAGCGCTATCTCATGGCCACGCTGAGCGATCAGAGCGGGCAGTTCATGGCGACCTGTTTCGATGATGCCGTCGCTGCCGATCTCGAGGAAGCGGCGCGCGCCGGGGGCTGCGGCCTTGCCACGGTGGAGCTTGATCGTCGCCCCGGCGAGGAAACGCCCCGCGTCACAGTGAAGCGGATTCAGCCGTTCGAGACGCTGGCCTCTCTGGCCCGCTTCGTGATCGAGGTCGTGGTTGCGGAAACAACCGCCCTGACGGCGCTCGCGGCGTTGCTCGAGCATCAGCGTGGCGCACGAGGCGAGGTGATCGTGCGGGCACCGCTCGACGGCGGCGAGGCCAAGATTCTCCTTGGACGCGACTTCCTGCTGGACCTGGAACTGGTTCAGCGCATTGAGGATCTTCCCGGCGTGCAGCAGGTCACCCTGCGCCAGTCGGAAACGCGGCTAGCGCTGGTTGGGTAAGAGCATGATGATCACAGCCTTGCTACTTCTTGCGGCTGCCGGCGCCACTTCCGATGCCGCGGCCGCACAGGAGGCAGACGGGGCCGATCGTGCCGCGACGTATTCCATAAGTGATCCGGTACCGGCCGGAGCAATGCGTGAATTCACCCCCGATCGGCCGAGCGTTACCGAAAGCCCGTACACCGTGGATGCCGGGCACGTTCAGATTGAGCTGAGCGCCGCTGAGTACGCGATCGCGCGGGACCGCAGCCGAACCCTCGACGTGCTACCGGTGAACCTGAAGCTTGGCTTGCTCGACAATGTCGATGTGGAGCTGCTGTTCACCCCTTATCAGAGGGTGTCTGACGGCGGCTCGATCTCAAGCGGTTTCGGCGACGAAACCCTGATGCGCCTGAAGATCAATCTTCAGGGTAACGATGGCGAGGGCACGGCCTTCGCCATCATGCCATATGTGAAGCTTCCTACCGGTACGGGCGGCCTCTCCAACCATCATGTTGAAGGAGGGCTGATCGTGCCGCTGGAAGCCGAGCTTCCCGGCGACTTCACCTTTAACGCCATGGTGGAGGCAGATCTCGTCTACCACGACGCACGAAGCGCCTATGGAACCGATCTGGTGCACAGTGCGAGCGTCGGCCATTCGATTGCAGGGCCGGTGAGCGGCTATGTGGAATATGTCGGCGTGGCGCCATTTGGTGCGCCCCATGGCCGGGAAAGCCACTATCAGGCGATCGGCTCTGCTGGTCTCACCGTGGAGGTGCGGGACAACCTGATCCTGGACGCCGGTAGCCGGGTTGGTTTCAGCGGGAATTCGGACCGGGCAGCCCTGTTCGTCGGTGCTTCGACCCGGTTCTGATGGTGGCTATGCCCGATGCGCCCTCAGCTCTGGCGCGCCGGCAACGTTCAGAACAGCTCTCCTTGAGCGCCCGGCGGTGGCCGAAATAGGTCTGTTCTCAGCGCCACCCGCTCGCCACCATGCAGACCGTGGCGGCGTCGCGCGATCTGGAATCGCGTCCGCAGCAGATCGGCCCAGGGCCCTTGGCCGCGCATACGGGTGAAGAAGCCGGGATCATTGTCCTTCCCACCGCGCAGCGATTGGATGGCAGCCATCACCTTTGCGGCCCGATCGGGGAAGTGCGCGTCCAGCCACGCGCGAAACAGCGGCGCAACCTCCCAGGGGAGGCGCACCGGAATGAACGACACCCCGCGGGCACCCGCGTTGGCGGCTTCGGCAACGATTGCCTCCACCTCGTGATCGGTGATGGCTGGAATAACGGGTGCCATGTTCACGTAGGTGGGCACGCCCGCCTCGTTCAGCTGGCGCACCGCCTTCAGCCTGCGCTGCGGATGCGGCGCTCTCGGCTCAACCGTCATTGCGATCTTCGGCTCGAGTGACGTGACGGAGATCGCCACCGCCACCAGGCCCTTTGCCGCCATAGGTGCCAGCAGATCCAGATCCCGCACCACCCGGTCGGACTTGGTCGTGATCATCAGCGGATGATCGCATGACGATAGCACTTCGATGATCTGACGCACGATCCGCCATTTGGATTCGATTGGCTGATAGGGATCGGTGTTCGTTCCCATCGCGATTGGCGCACAGCGATAGCCCGGCTTGGCGAGTTCGGCCCGCAGCAAGACCGGCGCATCGGGCTTTACGAACAGCCTGGTTTCAAAATCGAGCCCGGGCGACAGATCGTGATAAGCGTGGCTGGGGCGGGCAAAGCAGTAAATGCAGCCGTGCTCGCATCCAACCATCGGGTTGATACTCCGGTCGAACGGTACGTCCGGGCTCTTGTTGTACGAGATGATGGTCTTGGGGCGAAGAAGTTCGACACTGGTCCGCACGGCGGATGGCGGGCCATCAATCTGGCTTCGCGCGTCGAGCCAATCGCCGTCCCATTCACGCTGCGGCAGGTTGAAGCGCCCGCTTACAGCATTGGACGTCGCGCCACGTTGCGGCCGTCCTGTTCCCATTGCCGCGTCTCCACCCAGATGCGGACGCTAAGCTATACGAACAAATGGAGAACATCAATTGTCCGAGGGGCGCAGCAGCCACGTGCGAGGGTCATTGGCTTTTCACGCGATCGGCGTATCATGTTGCACTGCGCCGCGACTTTGCGGCGCCGACAGGCGAAGCTGCCCTGATCGTGGTCGATGGAGCCTCAATGATGAGCAATCCCCCACGTGTCGATCGACCCAAAACGGCATCTGAGTGCCTTGGATTACTCGTGGCGGTACTTGGCTGTTTGGATGCCATCGCAAATGAGGCGGACGAGGCTACCCAGCGGGCCCTCTCGTTTGCCGCCATTCGCGTTCACGAAGCCATCGATTTCATGAAGCCCGACGTTCTCGACTCCTGACGCTATCAACTCCGGCAAACACTGCTTCAATCTTGGACTCACCGATGCTGGTCAGATCAATCAGCGTTCTGCGGCGATCAACAGGGTCCGAGCGGCGGCTTACCAGGCCCGCCTTTTCCAGCATCAATAGCCAGCGCAAACCGGTCGATTGTGGGATCCCAGATGCCAGGCACAGTGACGATACTGAGCTCGGCTCGCCAGCGCTATGCCGAAGGTACAGGTCCAGCAGCATACACCAGGCCGGGTCAGAGAATAGATCAGCCCCTAGCGCCCTGTCACGAGCACGTCGCGCCTGAATACAGCTACGTACGAGTAACGCTGTTCTCGTTTCGGCTGATGTACGTGGGCGCCGTTCAGTGTTCTGGCCGCGCTCGCCTACTGTTTTTGATAGCTTATCAAGGATGTGCTCGATCCGGGATAGGTCTGGTTGGTCAACCATCTTCGTCCGGCCTCTCGAATGCCGTCAATTTGCGAACAGGCATTGGGCGGCAACTATAATCAAATCTTGATCGACCCGAAAGGACAAGCTGCGTCCAAGGTACTTCGATTTACGCTACGTAATTACCGCCAGCGACCGGTTTCCATCCAACGTAGCAGTGGCTTCAGCGGGGTGATCCAGATGATCCCCGTAACCAAGTAGAACGCCAGCTGCGCCAACGGATGCCAACCACTCACGGTCGCCGCAAAGCTCAAGATTACTGCGCACCAAAGCATGATCAGCAGCAGAATGGCAATCATGCCGGCCGGTTTGCGCCAGGACGGGCTCATGCAGCGATCCACTCTTGTTCGGTGATGATGGCGTGGAGCGGCATGTCCCACGGATCGGTCGGGACCCGATCGACTTCCTGGACAGAGAACGCAACCCCGATGCGGCGAGCTGTCGGAAAACCTGCAAAGGCGCGATCGTAATGTCCGCCGCCCTGTCCAAGCCGCCCGAGCATCCGATCGAAGGCGACCAGCGGAGCAAGGATCAAGTCCGGCGCAAGCTCGTCAGGGTGATCGTCCGGTTGCAGAAGTCCGAACGGCCCGGGCACCAACGTCGCATTGTCATGCCATGCAAGAAACCGAAGCGGCGTGGGCTGATCCACGACATGGGGCAATGCAATGCGGCATCCCTGCTTGAGTGCGGCCGCAACCAGCGCGCCCGGATCTGCCTCGGCGCCAACTGGCGCATAGCTTGCTACGATCATGCCAGGTTTCAGCATCTGCAAGAACGATGGGCGCGGCGCGATGATCGGGCGCGGCTCGGGCAGCGCCCGCCTCGCAGCGCGGCCTCTGGCGCGCACCGCGATCTTGTCAGCGGCGGGGGAGGGTGACGGGACCGCCATGGCCGTTTGCCGGGATATCCACTGACGCCCAGTACGTCAGGTGGGGACCATGTGCGTCGGGCCAGGGCCCGGGCAGGGACAGCCCCCATGGATGATGAATAGCCTCAGGGATAAGTCTAGGCTCGTACCGGGCAGTACCCGTCACCAACAATCTAGTCGTTCCCGGGCGCACGCTCAAGGGCCTCTGCCAACGATTCCAGACGTTCAGCGACCCAGCTTAGCGCCACCGAGTCCATCGCCGCGGCAGAAGTAGACGCGGCAGCTTCCTGCGCCTCTCGCAATTCGTCGGCCAACATCAACGCGGTAAGCAGCAGGGCCTGTGGCACGCCGCCATCTCCAGCCGCCCTGATCGCCTGGGGCCAGCGTTCCGACAGCATGGCCCCGAGGCGTCGAACCTCATCCTCGCCGCCTTCACGGGTGTTGACGACCCAGGGCGTGCCGCCAACGTCGAGCGTTACGCGCGCCATCAGTCTGTGGCTTTCGTGGCAAGGGCGTCCATGTCGGCAATCGCATCGGCTACCTCCTGCCGAAGGGCAGCATGGCGCTCACGCAGGGCGGCATGGTCATCCGCCCGTCGTTCGATTGCTTCCTCGATGCGCCTGATCGCGGCATCGATCCGCGTCACAGCGTCGCTTTCTGTCATGATTGCGGATTAGGATCGCGCCGGCTCATCGGCAAGCCCCGCTGCGACACTTGGCAGGTCGGTGCGGTTGACGCGCAGCGCATCCGTCGCGCAAAGGCGCCCGAGATAGTTCGGGATCAGGGGAGAATCGGTCGAGATGACGAAGGTTGCGATCAACGGGTTCGGGCGGATCGGGCGCCTGGTGGCGCGGGCGATGCTGGAGCGCGGCGGCGATCTGGAGCTGGTGACGATCAACGATCTCGCCGACGCGAAGTCGAACGCTTGGCTGTTCAGCCGTGACAGCGTCCATGGAAAGTACCCGGGCACGGTGGTTGCCGAAGGCAACGATCTCGTCATTGATGGCAAGCACATCCGCGTCACGGCGGAGCGTGATCCGGCGAACCTGCCGCACAAGGAACTGGGTGTTGATCTGGTGCTCGAATGCACCGGTTTCTTCACCGACCGCGCCAGCGCGCAGAAGCACATCGATGCCGGTGCCAAGAAGGTGCTGATCTCGGCCCCGGCGAAGGGCGTGGACCTCACCGTCGTTTATGGCGTGAACCACGACAAGCTCGAGGCGGGCCACGCGATCGTCTCGAACGCATCGTGCACCACCAACTGCCTGGCGCCGGTCGCAAAGGTCCTGAACGATGCGATCGGCATCGAACGCGGCCTGATGACCACCGTTCATGCTTATACCAACGATCAGAAGATCCTCGATCAGATCCATCCGGACCTGCGCCGTGCGCGCGCGGCTGCGATGAGCATGATCCCGACCACCACTGGTGCTGCCCGTGCCGTCGGCGAAGTGCTGCCGGAGCTCAAGGGCAAGCTGGACGGCTCGGCCATTCGCGTGCCGACTCCGGACGGCAGCCTTGTCGACCTCACCTTCACGCCGAAGCGCGATACGACTATCGAGGAAGTGAACGCGTTGCTCAAGGCGGCGGCAGAAGGTCCGATGGAAGGTGTGCTGCACTATTCCGACGAGCCGCTGGTCTCCATCGACATCGTCCACACGCCATATTCCTCGACCGTCGACAGCCTGGAAACCGCGGTGATCGACGGCAAGCTCGTTCGCGTCGTCAGCTGGTACGACAACGAATGGGGCTTCTCGAACCGCATGGTGGACACCGCGACGCTGATGGCGAAGCTGGGGTGAGCCAGATCGGCCGCCTTCTCGGGATCGCGCGTCATGCGCGGCCCCGGGCATCCATGGAGGTGATTGAGGCGGCCGAGATCACGCTCGCAGGCGGCGTCACTGGCGATTACCGCGGTGGGCTGAGGGGCAAGCCGTACAAGCGCCAAGTGACACTGATCGAGCGCGCCGACTGGCAGGCCGCTACCGAAGAGGTCGGGCAGGTGATCCCGTGGCAGGAACGCCGCGCCAACCTGTTGGTCGATGGCGTCGATCTGCCGCAGGTACCGGGAGCCAGGATCCGCATCGGCCCGGACGTCGTACTTGAAGTGACCGGCGAAAATGATCCGTGCAGTCGCATGGAGGCGATCGCCGCCGGTCTTGAAGCGGCGCTGACTCCGGACTGGCGAGCGGGCGCGTGCACAAAGGTTGTACAAGGCGGCGCGATCGCCGCCGGTGATGAGATCAGGATTGAGGAAGCATGGCCAAGTCATTCCGAACGCTCGACGACATCGGCGACGTCCGCGGCAAGCGGGTCCTCGTCCGCGAGGATCTGAACGTCCCCTTCGCTGACGGTGCCGTCACTGATGACACGCGCCTGCGCGCGACGATCCCAACGGTCACCGAGCTGTCGGACAAGGGCGCAATCGTGCTTGTTCTGGCCCATTTCGGCCGACCAAAGGGCGTTCCCAGCCCGGAGATGTCACTCGCTCAGATCACCAAGCCCTATGAAGCGGTGCTTGGTCGCCCGGTGCGCTACATCGACTGGGAAGGTGACGCGGCGAACGTGGCGACGCTGCAGCCCGGCGACATTGCGGTGCTGGAGAATACGCGCTTCTTCGGCGGTGAGGAAAAGAACGATCCGGCAGTGATCGATCGCTTCGTTGCGCTTGGCGACCTTTACGTCAACGACGCCTTCTCGGCCGCTCATCGCGCCCATGCCTCGACGGAAGGTCTGGCGCGCCGGCTGCCGGCATTCGCCGGCCGCGCGATGGAGGCGGAGCTAGTTGCGTTGCAGAAGGCGCTCGGCGAGCCAGAGCATCCCCTGGCAGCGGTGGTCGGCGGCGCGAAGGTGTCGACCAAGCTGGACGTGCTGAAGCACCTGGTGGGCAAGGTTGATCATCTCATCATTGGCGGTGGCATGGCCAACACCTTCCTCGCGGCTCGCGGCGTGGATGTCGGCAAGAGCCTGTGCGAGCATGATCTGACCGGAACGGCCGAGGAGATTCTGGAGGCGGCGGACCGGGCGAACTGCACCGTTCACTTGCCGTACGACGTGGTAGTGGCGAAGGAGTTCAAGGCCAATCCGCCAACGCGCACGGTCAACGTGCACGAAGTCGCTGCTGACGAGATGATCCTCGACGTCGGCCCAGCCGCAGTTGAAGCGCTTGGCGACGTACTCAAGAATTGTCGCACTTTGGTGTGGAACGGGCCGCTCGGCGCATTCGAGACGCCGCCCTTTGATACGGCCACGGTGGCGCTGGCAAAGACCGCGGCGGCATTGACGATCGGGGGCACCCTGGTTTCGGTGGCTGGCGGTGGGGATACCGTTGCAGCATTGAACCACGCCGGCGTTGCCGATGACTTCACCTTTGTATCCACCGCAGGTGGCGCCTTCCTTGAGTGGATGGAAGGACGGGAACTGCCTGGGGTGGCCGCTCTCCTCCGGTAACAGGGCAGCATGCCCGTCACTGGGCAACACCTGGAGAATTCGGACGTGAACGGCTCCCGCCAGGCAGGCGGGAGCCGATTTCGTGTCAGGCTGCCAGCGCGGCTGGTTTCCCTACTCCGCGGATCAGGTCTGCCGCTTTTTCTGCGATCATGATCGTCGGCGCGTTGGTGTTCGATCCCACCAGCGTCGGCATCACCGACGCGTCGACAACGCGCAGGCCGGTGAGCCCGCGCACGCGGAGCTGTTCGTCGACCACCGCCATCTTGTCACCGTCGGCCCCCATCTTGCAGGTGCCGACCGGGTGATAGATGGTTTCCGCATTGGCGCGGACCCAGGTGTCGATCTCGGCATCGGACTGGACCGTGCGACCCGGTGCATATTCGTCCCCGCGATAGGGATCGAGGGCGGCTTGATAGGCCACTTCGCGCCCGATGT
This sequence comes from Sphingomonas sp. IC-11, assembly GCF_021043365.1. Taxonomy (GTDB): domain Bacteria; phylum Pseudomonadota; class Alphaproteobacteria; order Sphingomonadales; family Sphingomonadaceae; genus Sphingomonas. The sequence goes on from NZ_JAJNDU010000001.1 coordinate 987,113, forward strand.
GCACGCAGTCGCGCATCACGCGTCTGTCGACTTCGCTCGCCAGATAGTTCGCGTAGATCAACGGATCGGCGGTCGGATCGGTCGATCCCAGTGCAATGCGGCCCCGGCTCTCCGGACGAAGCTGGCACAGATGCAGGGAGAAGCCGTCCGCTTTCACCCGGGTCTTGCCATGGTCCTTCATGATCGCAAGCACGCCATGGATCTGGACGTCCGGACGCGAGAGGCCCTCGCGCGAGCAGATGAACGCGCCAGATTCGAGGAATTGCTGACGACCCAGCCCAGTGCCGCGGGTCAGATATTCCAGGCCGACGCGCAGCTGCCGCAGCCCTTTGGTCGAGGAGAAAGCGGTCTTCAGCCCACGGCTGTACCAGCTCATGATGATGTCGAGGTGGTCCTGCAGATTCTCGCCGACACCGGGCAGATCGTGCACCGGCCGCACGCCGGCCTCGCGCAGGGACGCGCCGTTACCGATCCCGGAGAGCTGAAGAATGTGCGGGCTCTGCACGGCGCCGGCGCACAGGATGACCTCTCCGTCCACCTCAACGCGCTGTATCTCATTGTCCTTGATGTAGCTAACTGCCACGGCACGGCCGCCCGAGATCGACACGCCTGCGGTCCGCGCGTCTGTGATCACGGTCAGGTTTTTGCGGGTGGCGACCGGACGCAGGTAGGCGGCGGCAGTGGACCAGCGCTGACCATCCGAGATCGTCAGGTCATATCGGCCGAAGCCTTCCTGCTCGGCGCCATTGAAGTTCTCGGTTACGGGGTAGCCGGCCTGGCGTCCTGCCTCGATCAGTGCGTCGTGGAAGGGGCTGTCGCTCTCACCCCCGGAGATTTTCAGCGGTCCATCCGCCCCGTGCAGCTCATGGATCCGATGATGCCCTTCCAGCTTGCGGAAATAGGGGAGCACATCCTCCCATGACCATCCGGTGAGCCCCAGTTGGCGCCACTCGTCAAAGTCCTGGGGATGCCCGCGCGTATAGACCATGCCATTGATCGAGGATGAGCCGCCGAGCCCACGGCCGCGGGGCCACCAAAGGCGGCGATTGTCTAGATGTGGTTCCGGCTGCGTCCAGAAGCCCCAATTGTGTTTGCCCTTCGCCTTGATCAGGCTGCCGACGCCCGCCGGCATCCGCACCAGCAACTCCTTGTTGGCGCCACCTGCTTCCAGCAGGCAGACGCTGACGGCCGGGTCCTCACTGAGCCGCGCCGCAAGCGTGCATCCAGCGGAGCCCCCACCGACGATGACGTAATCGAAACCAGCCATCTTCCTCTCCATTTCTCATTCTCATCCCCGCGCCGAGGATGGTTGATGCGATCTTGTGCGCGGGAACCGGGCGATTGCCAGCGCTAATTCGATGTTATTGGTTCGGCGCGGGCCGCCGCTCACGGGATCAGGACGATCTTTCCGACCATGTCGCTGCGCTGCATGGCTTCGAATGCCGAGCGCCAGTCCGCCAACGCATATTCCGCGTGAACCCGCGGCCGGACCTTGCCTTGCTCGGCGAGGCTCCAGATTGCGTCCTGATTTTCGCGTCCCTTGTCTGGAAACTGACGTCCATACTCACCCGCTCGCACGCCGATCACGGAAAAGCCCTTGATTAGCGGCATGTTGGTGGAAACTGTTGCGATACGCCCGGAGGTAAAGCCGACGACGCAAAGGCGTCCGCCAAACGCGATGGACCGCACCGATTCATCAAAGACATCGCCGCCGACGGGATCGTAGATCACGTCGGCACCACCGCCAGTAAGCTCTTTCACTCGCTCTCGAAATCCCGGCGCGGGTAGACCGGCCTCGACGCCATATTCCGCCATCAAAACTGCGAGCTTTTCGGGCGAGCGGGAGGTGGCGATAACCCGGGCGCCCAGAGATGTCGCAAGATCTACCGCCGCCAGACCGACGCCGCCGGTGGCGCCGTGGATCAGCACCGACTCGCCCGCTTCCACCTTTGCGAGTCTCACTAGTGCGACATATGCGGTGAGGTAGGCCGCGCCGACGCCAGCCGCCTGCCCGAATGACAGGTGCGCGGGCTTATGCCGGACGGCTGCCGCATCGACTGAAACGATCTCAGCGAAGCCGCCGAGCCGCGTGCCTGCCACGACGGCTTGGCCCGGCTCGAAGCCGTCGCCCGCGATCACTTCGCCGGCAATTTCCATACCCGGTGAAAAGGGGAGTGGCGGCTTCAGCTGATATTCTCCCCGCGTCATCAGCAGGTCGGGGTAGTTGAGCGCCGAGGCCTTCACCCGGATCAGGACCTTGCCGGGCTCAGCCGTCGGCTCGGGCAAGTCGAGCAGGGCAGTTCCCGAAAGATCGGGCGACAGGGTGGAAACGACCAGGGCCTTCACGGGCGCGCGACCATGATGTCGAGCAGCGAATCGAACAAAGTGGCCATGTCGAGGTGCGGCGCATGAACCTTGCTCAGCCCCAGCGTGATCAGCCCATAGGCGCGCACCTCCGCCTCACTGCGCGAGAAGCCGATCTCCATGAGGCTGCTGGCCAGGAAATTGAGCATGAGCTCATCGTGACGTTCGACAGCGCTGCGCGCCCGCGAGTCGCTTTCCGCCCAAGCGCGCATAGCCACTGCGATCCGGGACGATCCCCTGCGGCGCACCGTCTGCCCCAGGAGGCGGATACGCCCGATCGGATCGGGCGTGGCGCGCCCCAGCGCGGCGATCAGGTCGCTGACCTGATCCTCGGCGAAATAGGCCGCCAGCTTGCCCTGATAGTCATCGAAGTCGCGAAAGTGGTGATAGAAGCTGCCGGTCGAGACCTTCAGTTCCTCCGCGAGTGGACGTAGCTTCAACGCGCGCAAGCCGCCACGCCTCAGGAGTGACTGGCCGGCTTCCAGCCAATCACGCGGGGTCAGGTCCGGGCTTCGAGGAGCTGTCGTTGATCCCGAAACTACTGGCTGCACGCTTGACATCCCCTCTACCATAACGAAGGTTATGCCGGAAATCCGCGCCGGTAAAGGGCCGGTTGGGGTGGGATTCTTGGAGAGGTTCTGAAGCAATGGCCGACGCTTACATCATCGACGCCGTTCGTACGCCGCGCGGAATCGGGAAGCAGGGCAAGGGCGCGCTGGCGCACATGCACCCGCAGCATCTCGCCGCCACCGTGCTGAAGGCGCTGAAGGAGCGCAACAACCTGAACACTGCCGAAGTGGACGACATCATCTGGTCGACGAGCTCGCAGCGCGGCAAGCAGGGCGGTGACATGGGCCGCATGGCGGCGCTTGATGCCGGCTATGACGTCAAGGCATCCGGCACCACGCTGGATCGCTTCTGCGGTGGCGGCATCACGGCGGTGAATTTTGCCGCGGCGCAGATCATGAGCGGCATGGAAGATTGCGTCATCGCCGGCGGCACCGAGATGATGAGCCTCACTGCCGCAATGGGCCAGGAAGACATGGAAAGCGGCAAGCCGCCGCTGGGCATGGGCTCGGGCAACGAGCGGCTGAACCTCAGCCACCCGCAGTCGCACCAGGGCGTGTGCGGCGACGCGATCGCCAGCATGGAGGGCTTCACCCGCGAGCAGCTCGATGCGGCCGGTCTCGAAAGCCAGCAGAAGGCCGCCAAGGCGATCGCCGAAGGCCGCTTCAACAAGTCGATCGTGCCGGTGCTCGATGATGACGGCAATGTCGTTCTCGACCATGACGAATTCCCGCGTCCGCAGACCACCGCGGAAGGGCTCGCGAGCCTGAAGCCGTCGTTCGCTGCGCTGGCGGACATGCCGTACAACAAGTCCGGCGACACGTTCCGCAAGCAGATCAATCGCAAGTACCCGGATCTTGAGATCCAGCATTTCCACCATGCCGGCAATTCGTCCGGCGTGGTGGATGGCGCGGCGGCGGTGCTGCTGGCGTCCAAGGAATATGCCGACAAAATGGGCTGGAAGCCGCGTGCGCGCATCGTGGCCATGGCGAACATCGGCGATGATCCCACGCTCATGCTGAACGCGCCGGTGCCGGCCGCGAAGAAAGTGCTGGAGAAGGCGGGCCTCAAGAAGGAAGACATCGACCTCTGGGAGATCAACGAGGCGTTCGCCGTCGTCTCCGAGAAGTTCATCCGTGACCTTGAACTGCCGCGTGACAAGGTGAACGTGAATGGCGGTTCCATCGCGCTCGGCCACCCGATCGGCGCGACCGGATCGATCCTGATCGGCACCATCGTGGACGAGCTGGAGCGTCAGGAAAAGCGCTACGGCCTCGTTACCATGTGCGCCGCAGGCGGCATGGCGCCGGCGATCATCGTCGAGCGCTTGGCCGCCTGATCGAAGCTGAAGCAAGACCGCGAGCGGGCCGAGAGCGCCCGCCGCGGCGGAGAGAATGATGACGCACCCGTACAAGCATGCCGCCGCCACGCCCGACAAAGCCGCCTATATCATGGCGGGGAGTGGCGAGACGGTCACTTTCGCCCAGCTCGATGCGCGCGCGAACCAGGGTGCGCATCTTATTCGTTCGCTCGGCCTGAAGCGTGGCGACGCAATGGCGATGATGATGGACAATTCGCCCCGCTATTTCGAGGTCGCCTGGGCGGCCGAACGCGCCGGCGTCTATCTCACCTGCATCTCGTCCAAGCTGATGGCGGGCGAGGCGGAATATATCATCCGCGACGGCGACTGCCGCGTGTTCATCGCGTCCAAGGGATGCGCTGCCTGTGCGGAGGCGGTGCTGCCGCTGATCGACGATCTCGACCGCTACATGGTCGATGGCACGATCGAGGGATATCAGAGCTGGGAAGAGGCCTGCGCCGCGCAGCCGACCACGCCGATTGCCGATCCGTCGCCGGGCCAGATCATGCTCTACTCCTCCGGCACGACGGGCAAGCCCAAGGGCGTTCGCTTCGCATTGCCGGAGGAGCCGTATGGCGAGAATGTTTCGCCGCTGATGATGATCGGGCAGGGGCTGTACGGCTTCAACCCTGACATGATCTATTTGTCGCCCGCGCCACTCTATCACGCCGCCCCGCTTCGTTGGTCCATGGCGGTGCAGCAGCTGGGCGGTACCGTGGTTGTCATGGAGCGCTACGATCCTGAAAAGGCGCTGGAGGCGATCCAGCGCTACAAGGTCACTCATGCGCAATGGGTGCCGACGCATTTCATCCGGATGCTGAAACTTCCCGAGGATGTACGCAGGAAATATGACGTATCGTCGCTGAAGGCCGTCTGGCACGCCGCTGCGCCGTGTCCGATCCCCGTCAAAGAGGCGATGATCGAATGGTGGGGCCCGATCATCGGCGAATATTACGCCGGGACCGAAGGTAATGGCTTCCACAACATCCTCTCGCCCGAATGGTTGACGCACAAAGGGTCGGTCGGCCGCAATCTGACGACGATCACCCATATCTGCGACGAGGACGGGAAGGAGGTGCCACCGCGGACCGAGGGCACGATCTATTTTGAAGCCCCGGTGACCGAGCTCAATCCCACCGGGGCTGCGCCGTTCAGCTACCACAACGACCCTGAGAAGACGAAGGACAGCACCAACGCCAAGGGCTGGACGACGCTCGGTGATGTGGGCTGGATGGACGAGGAGGGGTATCTCTACCTGACCGATCGCAAGAGCTTCATGATCATTTCGGGCGGGGTGAACATCTACCCGGCCGAGATCGAGAATTTGTTGATCACGCATCCCAAGGTTGCCGATGTCGCCGTGATTGGCGCACCGCACGAGGAAATGGGCGAGGAAGTTGTCGCCGTGGTCCAGCCGAAGGATCCACTGGAGGATCGCGAGGCACTGGCGGCCGAACTGTCCCAATATGCCCGCGCTAATCTCAGCCACGTGAAATCGCCACGTCGCTGGGATTTCCGCGAAGAACTGCCGCGGCATGACACGGGGAAGCTCTACAAGCGGCTGCTGCGTGACGAATATTGGGGCAAGGCGAAGCCGGCTGAGACGGCTCCGCCCGCGGAGCAAGCCGCATGAGCTTCAACTTCGGCGACTTGATCGAAGCGGTGGAGGCCGCGATCCCGGGTGACCGGCCGGCCCTCGCCCATGGCGATCAGGTGGTGGACTGGGCCGCGCTGCGGGTTCGTTCGAACAATCTCGCACGTGCATTGGTGGAGCGGGGGCTCAAGCCCGGCGACCGCTTCGCTTTTTACGCCTATAATTCCGCGGATTATCTCGTTGCGCTGATGGCGTGCTGGAAGGCACGCGGCACCCACGTCAACGTCAACTACCGTTATGTCGCGGACGAGCTTGCCTATATCCTTGCTGATAGTGACGCGACGGTCCTGGTCTATGATGCGCGGCTTCGGGAATGCGTCGAGGAAGTCGTCGATCGCTCCCCGTTGGTGCGCAGCTATGTCGAGATCGGCGGCAACGGCGCGGCGCCGGCGTTTGCCGAATCCTTCGAGGATCTGGTCCAGGGTGACGGCGCATCGCTCGGCATCCCGCGCGATCCGCAGGACCGATTTTTTATTTATACCGGCGGCACCACGGGCATGCCGAAAGGTGTGGTGTGGAGCCATGCCGATCTGAACGCGATCGGCCATGCCGCAGCGGAGGCTGCCGGATTGCCGGTGCCCACGACCGTCGAAGAGGCGGCGGCTTTTGCCGCTGCCAATCCGGATTATCCGCGCACCGTTTGCGGCCCACCGCTGATGCACGGCACGGGCCTCCTGACGTCCTACGGCTCGCTGCTCGCGGGCGGGTTCGTTGCGACTTTACCCAGCCGGAGCTTCCACCCGGAGGAAGCGCTGGACGCGATTGATCGGTGGCAGGCCAACCGGCTGGTCGTTGTCGGCGATGCCTTCGCGCGTCCAATCCTTGAGGCACTCGACGCAGAGCCGGATCGGTGGGACGTATCCTCGATGCGTCTCATCAATTCGTCGGGCGTCATGTGGACGCAGGGCGTGAAGGAAGGCCTGGTTCGGCATATGCCGGAGGCTACCTGCCAGGACAATTTCAGTTCGTCCGAGGCGATCGGTATGGGCGTATCGCTGACCACCAAGGATGGAACAGTCGAAACGGCCAAGTTCGTCGTCGGTCCGCGTTGCCGTGTTCTGGACGATGATGACAAGGATGTGGTTCCCGGCTCGGGCGTCACCGGCAAGGTGGTGCTTGGTCCCCCCAATCCGGTCGAATATCATAAGGATCCGGTGAAAAGCGAGCGCACCTTCCGGTTGATTGACGGCGTGCGCTATACGGTGTCCGGCGATTTCGCGCAGGTTGCTGAGGACGGCTCTGTCATCCTGCTCGGGCGCGGCTCAGCCTGTATCAATTCCGCGGGCGAGAAAATCTTCCCGGAAGAGGTGGAGGAAGCACTCAAGCTGTGTCCCAAGGTGGATGACGCTTTGGTATTCGGCATGCCTGACCCGAAATGGGGCCAGGCAGTCGCCGCCGTTGTTCAGTCCGCACAAGGCTTTGACGAGGGCGCCGCTCGCGATGTCCTGCGAACCAAGCTGGCCGGGTACAAACTTCCCAAGCTCATTGTGGCAACAGGCGAGTCGCTCCGTGCGCCTAATGGCAAGGCGGACTATGCCAAGGCAAAGGGGCTCGCAGGGGTCGCCTGACGCCTGCTCCCCATAGCAAGACGGGGTTGGTGATCTTCCCGACTGGGAAACGGTACGTCCGACGTTCGCCTTTCCTTTCGCAATGCTGACGGTTGCATTCAGCCAGTATTCTCGACGGTTGGTGCAAAAGGGCTTCATCATCGGGGCCGGCTCGTGCGCCGGCGGTGGAGTTTGCAGCAGATGGGCAGGAAATTGGTGGCAGCGTTGATGGCGGCGGCGGCGCTGGTGCCCGGTGTCAGCCTTGCGCAGGAGCGCGGCGGTGGTCGCCAGTGGGGCGGCGCCGAGCAGCGACATCGCCAGCCGGGCGGCGGGTGGCAGCGATCCGCTCCGCAGGGCCGCGCGCCTGAACGACAGGTACAAGGCGGCGCGGAACGGAACTGGCAGCGTACAGCGCCGCAGGACCGGGGCGGCTGGGCACAGCAGCGCGCGGTTCCGGGTACGGAAGCGGGCCGAGAGTTTCGGCAGGAGCGCCGCGAGCAACGTCGCGATTTTGCGGCCGAGCGTCAGCGTGATCGCCAAGCGTTGACCTCCGGCGCGGTGACGCGGGAAACCTTCCGCGCGGATCGGGCGCGGGATGGCGAAGCATTTCGTCGTGATCGGGCGCGGGATGGCGAAGCATTTCGTCGTGATCGTGCGCAGGATCGTCGCGATTTCACGCGGGAGCGCCGGAACGATGCGCAGGGGAACTGGGCCCGCAGTGGCGCGGATTGGAACGACCACGCACGTTGGGACAGCCGGGGCGGCGACTGGGGCGATCAGCGGCGCTGGTATGGGCGCAACGATCGGGGCGGCTGGAATCGCGACTGGCGGCGCGACTCGCGCTATGATTGGGGGCGGTGGCGAGCGTCGAACCGCAATGCCTTCCGCTTGCCGCGCTATTATGCGCCTTATGGCTGGAACCAGGGCTATCGGCGGTTTTCGGTAGGCGCCGTCCTGTCATCATTGCTGTTCGCGCAGAGCTATTGGATCAACGATCCATGGTCCTATCGCTTGCCGGAGACCGACGGAGACCTCCGCTGGGTGCGCTACTACAATGATGCGCTGCTGGTGGACGTTTACTCCGGCGAAGTCGTGGACGTGATCAACGACATTTTCTGGTGATCGGTGCGGCCGAAGGAGGCATGCTCAGCACGCCTGAGGCCGGGTGGTTGTCCGCTCAGCCAAGGTTGATGGCGTGGCATCGACAATGCCCGCTGATGGCACGGTAAAGCCGGACTGCAGATGCGCGAAAGGCCGTGAGGCCTATATGGAAACGGGTGGCTGACCCTGTGTCAGCCACCCTTTCTGTATCTCGCGAAGCAACGACCGCTGTCAGGCCTCCAGGCTAGTTCCAAGCGACGCATTCACCAGCCCGCCGTCAACGACGAGCGTATCGCCTACCACGTAATCGCTCGCCCGGCTCGCGAGGAAGATCGCGGCACCCGCCATGTCCTCGAAATTGCCGATCCGCCGCATCGGGATCCCCTTCGCCACCTGATCACCATGGTCGCGCGCGGCGCGGTTCATCTCGCTGGCAAAAGCCCCCGGGGCGAGGCTGGTTACGATGATCCCGTCCTTGATCAACCGAGCGGCCATGCGCTTCGTCAGATAGATCAGGGCAGCCTTCGATGCGTGATAGCTGTAGGTATCCCACGGGTTCAGCCGCATGCCATCGATGGAGGTGATGTTGATCACCTTGGACGGTGCCTCGTGGCTGGCATTCGTCTTCAACAAACCGTGCAGGGCCTGGGTGAGGAAGAAGGGTGATTTGACGTTGAGGTCCATAACCTTGTCCCACCCGCTTTCGGGGAACTCTTCGAACGGCACGCCCCACGCCGCGCCGGCATTGTTGACGAGGATGTCGAGCCGTTTCTCCCGCTCTGCGAGGGCAGCGGCAAGTGCGCGGCAGCCCTCCACGGTTGAGACGTCCTGCGGCAACGGAATGCACTTGGGGCCAAGCTCCGCAGCGGCTTCATCGCAGGCGGTGGCCTTGCGCGACGAAATGTAAACCGTTGCGCCCTGCTCGATATAGGCCTTCGCGATCATCTTGCCGATGCCGCGGCTGCCGCCGGTGACCAGTGCGACGCGCCCCTCAAGGCTGAAAAGATTGTTCAGGCTCATCCATATCCCTCCGTGTTGGCGGCTGGGCTAGCGGTGTCGGCGGCGGTGAACAAGCGGCCTACCGCTTTTTCGAACAGGTTATGATTGACGGCCGGCCTTGCCATACTATGCTGCCGAAAAACAGAAATGACAGGACGAGAGGATGCGCTTTTCGGGCAAGCGTGCCGTCGTAACAGGCGGCGCTTCGGGCATCGGTCGTGCAACGGCGCTTCGGCTGGCTGAGGAGGGCGCCGAGGTCTGGATCGGCGACATCGATGAGGTCGGAGGACAGGAACTTGCCACCACCTCCAACGGCAAGATCCACTTCCAGCGCTGCGATGTAACGGAAGCGGAGGAGATCCGGTCGCTGATCGAGGCGACGGACGGCCTGGACGTTCTGTTCAACAACGCCGGTGCTGGGGGCGCGCCCGAAAAGATCGACGAAATTGCACCTGAGGACTGGGATCGGACGCAGTCGCTGTTGCTTCGCTCGGTGGCACTCGGGATGCGTTACGCCGCGCCGCTGATGGCGGAGCGCGGCGGCGGCGCGATCGTCAACACGTCTTCCGTATCCGCGCTAGGAACGGGCTACGCCCCTACCGCTTATTCCACCGCAAAGGCCGGCGTGCTTCACCTGTCGAAGATGGCCGCGGCCGATCTTGCCAAGCACAATATCCGCGTGAATGCCGTCATTCCCGGCTTCATCACGACGAACATATTCACCCGTCATCTGGATGTGCCGGCCGACAAGCTGGAGCGCGCAAACCAGGTGATCGCGCAGGTCGCCGCCGGCGCCCAGCCGGTAAAGCGGGCCGGGCGGCCTGAGGACATTGCGTCCGCCGTATCATTCCTGCTCAGCGAGGACGCTGCGTTCATTACTGGCACGCATCTGGTGGTGGACGGTGGGATTACTATCGGCACCCGCCAGAGCTGGGACCCGGATCAGCCAGGGTTGTTTGCCGCGTTGGAGGCTTTTCAATGAGTGCAACGATCGCAAGCACTGCCTCCATTGGGACGGCGCCGCCGGCCGGCCGGCGGCTGCGCACCGGCACCATGGCCAGCTACGGGTTCGGCGCTGCCGCTTATGGCGTGAAGGATTCCGGCTTCGGCACGTTCCTGTTGTTGTTCTACAACCAGGTGATCGGGGTCCCGGCTGCAACTGTCGGGTTCGTGATCATGTGTGCGTTGATCATCGACGCGTTCATCGATCCAACGGTTGGCGTTCTTTCCGATCGCACGCGCACCCGCTGGGGGCGGCGCCATCCCTGGCTTTACGGTTCGGCCCTGCCGATCATGTTGGGTTGGGTGTTGTTGTGGAACCCGCCGCAAAGCTCCCAAAGCGCGACGCTGGCGTGGCTTTTCGTTGTCGCTGTGTTGGTACGCAGCGCAGTCAGTGCCTATGAGGTGCCGAGCCAGGCGATGGCCGCGGAGCTCAGCTCGGACTATGACGAGCGCACCCGCATCATGGCCTATCGCTATCTGTTTGGCTGGGCCGGCGGGCTCGTCATGCTGATTGCCGCTTACTGGATCTTCCTGTCGCCAACGCCGGAATATCCGAACGGCCTTCTCAACCCGAACGGCTACAAGGGTTTCGCGATCGCGGGCGCATTGTTCATGGGCGTCGCGATCCTGACATCCGCCTTGGGCACTCACCGGGAGATTCCCAATCTTCCCGCACCAGTGATCGAAAAACAGACCATCCGGCAGAATTTCGCTGAACTGGGCCAGACGCTCCGCAACAAGGCGTTCCTTATTCTGATGGGGGCGGGGCTGTTCGTGTACACGAACCAGGGCATCACCTACGCCATCTCCAACTATCTCTACACTTACGTCTGGCGGTTCACGACCGTGACGATCGCCGGCCTCACCGTGCCGACCTTCGTCCCGCTCAGCATGGTGTTGTTCTGCGGCGTGCTGGTCGCCTTCGTTCTGGCGCCTCGCATTGGCCAGGTGACCAGCAAGCCTAAGGCTGCGTCTGTGGCGGCGGTGCTGGCGATCATCATCGGCACCTCGCCTTACTGGCTGCGGCTCGCCGGCGTCTTCCCTGAAGTTGGCAGCGCTGCGATGCTGCCGCTGCTGTTCGCCATGCTGGCGATTGGCACGGCAGCAAGTGTGACTGCGCACATCCTGGGCGCTTCCATGATGGCAGACGTGGTGGAAGACTCGGAGCAGCGCACCGGTCGGCGTTCGGAAGGCGTGTTTTTCGCCGGCGGCTTTTTCATTCAGAAATGCACCAGCGGCGTCGGCATCTTCGTTACTGGTCTGATCCTTGCCGCCGCGAATTTTCCTGCGAAGGCGGTGCCGGGACAGGTGCCTGCCGACGTGCTCGATCGGCTCACCGTCATCTATATCGTCGCCGCCACGGTCCTCGCGCTGGTCGCGGCGGCGCTGTATCGGGCCTTTCCGTTCGGTCGCGCTGAACATACCGCGCGCCTTGAAGCATTGCGCATGCAAGCGCTTGATTCGGAGAGAATTGATCCGGTTCCCTGACGTTTAAGGGCGGTGATTTGGTCGGCAGCCGGCACTTCGTCGGCGCCGCAACACCGTTCATCGGGTTTGGTTCCCGCGACTATTGGTTTTCTTGAACGCCCCCCGTAGCCGGACTGCGACGAACATCCGTTGACCGGGGGGTCGCAGTGAATTTCAAGACTTTCGGGGCGCGCCTCGCGCTCGTAATGTCGTGCAGCCTGATGACGGCAACGGCGGCAAATGCGCAGTTTTGGCAATGTGCGCCCTATGCTCGCGAGATTTCGGGCATTCAGATCCATGGTAACGCCAATACTTGGTGGGGCCAGGCAGCGGGCCGTTACGAGCGCGGCAATGCGCCAAAGGTCGGCGCGGTGCTTTCCTTTCGCTCGACCAGCCGCATGCGGGTGGGCCATGTTGCCATGGTCAGCCAGATCGTCAGCGATCGCGAGGTCCTGCTAACCCACGCGAACTGGTCGCGTCGGGGCGGCGTGGAGCGTAACGTTCGCGCGATCGACGTGTCGGACGCGGGCGACTGGAGCCTCGTGAAGGTGTGGTACGCGCCGCAGGGCGGCCTGGGCACCTCCAGCTATCCCACTGACGGCTTCATCTACGGCGACCATGCGGACAGCGTTGCTCCCGTCGTGATTGCGAACAAGAACAACGGGACGGACGAGACCCGCCTAGCGAATCTTGCGATTGCCTCGGCCGCCGCGGCACCGGTGCGCGGCGCCATTACTCTCAGCAACTGATCAGTTCGCTTCGGCGGCGCCCCATCCTCACTGAAGAGTTTGACTGAGGCGGCTGGTCGCCCCGGTCACTTCGGCCGGAATGCCATGGCTGCGCCGTTCATACAGTAACGCTTGCCGGTCGGACGCGGGCCGTCGTCGAACACATGGCCCAGATGTCCGCCACATCGGGCACAATGCACCTCCGTACGGGGTATGCCGAGGCTGAAGTCCCGCCGGATACCCACGCTTCCATTCAGCGGCGCCCAGAAGCTTGGCCAACCCGTTCCGCTGTCGAACTTCGTCCTTGAGGAAAACAGTGCCTGACTGCAGCCGGCGCAGTTGAAGACGCCCGGCCGTTTTTCTCGATCGAGCGGGCTGGAGAACGGGCGCTCCGTGGCCTCTTTGCGCAACACGGCATAGGCTTGCGGCGACAGTTTTCTGCGCCACTCTGCATCGCTCAATTGAACTGGGAATGCCTCGGCCTCGGCAGGCGAGGCGCCGCAAGCTGCAAGCATCAAGGTTGCGGCTCCACCACCAAGTCCCAGGATCATGGCGCGCCGATCAAGCAGAGGGCTCATGGATCCGAATATGGGTACGGATCGGCCGGTGTGTATATGCGCTGACGCGATCTCGGTTGCTGCGCGGATAGCGGCGAGCGATGCGGACCTTCGTTGGCTGGCAGAAACGCTAATTCGATGATCGACCATGCCCGTGCTATCCAGGATCAATGCTGGACACTCAGAACCCCCAAGCAATGATCGCTGGCATGGCCGCGGCTGCGCGCCGTGCAGCACATCAGCTCGCCCGTTGCTCGACCGATCAGCGCCGCTCCGCGTTGCTGCGGGCGGAGGAGGCGATCCGCGCCGCTAGTGCTGAGATCCTGGCCGCCAACGCGACAGATGTGGCGCGTGCGAAAGCAGCAGGGCTTACCGATGCCATGCTTGATCGACTGCGGCTGGACGAGGCGCGCGTCGCCGGGATGGCGGCTGGCATCGCGACCGTCGCTACGCTTCCGGACCCGGTCGGTGAGGTGATTGACACCACCGTACGTCCGAACGGGCTAGAGCTGTCGCGTGTTCGGGTGCCAATCGGGGTGATCGGGATCATCTACGAAAGTCGCCCCAATGTGACGGCCGACGCAGCGGCGTTGTGCGTCATGTCAGGCAATGCCGCCATTTTGCGCGGCGGAAGCGAAGCTTCCGAGAGCAACGCTGCCATTCACCGGGCGTTCTGCGCCGGCTTGAACGTCGCGGACTTGCCGACCGATGCGGTGCAATTGGTCGGGACGACGGATCGCGCGGCCGTCGGCGCGATGCTTGCCGCTCAGGGCGCCATCGATCTTGTCGTGCCGCGGGGCGGGAAGGGGCTGGTGGCGCGTGTCCAGGCGGAGGCTCGGGTGCCGGTGCTGGCGCATCTGGATGGGATCAACCACGTCTTCGTTCACGCGTCCGCCGATCCGGATATGGCGGCAGAGATCGTCAGGAACGCGAAGATGCGGCGGACCGGCGTGTGCGGCGCCATGGAGACGCTGTTGATCGACTCAGGCTACCCGGATCCCGCCGCACTGGTGCGGGCCCTTTTGGACGCCGGCTGTGCAGTTCGGGGTGACGATCGGGTGCGGGCCTTCGCGTCCGTAGCGGCAGCCGACGCGGCGGACTGGGATACCGAATATCTGGATGCGATCTGTTCGGTGGCGATGGTCGACGGCGTTGACGAAGCGCTCGCGCATATCGCGCGGCATAGTTCGGGACATACAGACGCGATCGTGGCAGCGGACGAGGGGGTGGCAAACCGGTTCCTCGCGGAGGTCGACTCGGCGATTGTGCTGTGGAATGCCTCTACCCAGTTCGCTGACGGCGGCGAATTCGGGTTGGGCGCGGAGATCGGAATCGCGACTGGGCGCCTGCACGCCCGCGGTCCCGTCGCGCTGGAGGGCCTGACCACCTACAAATGGATCGGCCGCGGCACGGGGCAGGTGCGAAGCTAGCGACAGGTCTCGCTCATCTGCCGCCCAGCCAGCGGAAGAACCGCGGAACCGGCGCATTGCGGCTCATCCAGGCGCTATAATCGCGGTACACGGGATCGGCAGACAGGTGGCGCTCCTCCGTGCGCGCGCGCCAATAATAAATGCCGCTTACTGCCGCCAGGATAAGCGTTGCCCGCGCCGCATCGACCAGAGTGCCCGTCGTGAACAGGGGCAGGGTGGAAAGCCACCAGAACAGATTTTTCGTGAGATACGCGGGATGACGTGACCACGCATAGGGGCCGTGGGTGAGAATGCCCCGATGCGTCAGATTCGAAAAACGCAACCCGAACGCCACGGTGGCCCAGGCATAGATCGCGGTGAGCAAGACCAGCGCTGCGCCGACGATCGCCAGCAGCACGGGATAACCATGAAGCCATTGGCTCCATTCCGCAGTTCCTGGATGATAGTCGAGCGGTCCGCCCTGATCCATAAGGATGAATGGCGGGTAGCATATCAACGCGGCTGCCCAGCCAGCGGCATAGGGATTTGCACTGCGGATATGCGCGTCGAGCGGGCGCATGGTTAGGACGTAACCGACCGTCGCGAACGCCACGTCGATGACGAACATGAACGTGATCAGCCAGTTCGCGAGTGCCACGGGATTGGCCAGGATGCCGAACGTGGGCGTTCGGATGAACTCGCCAAAGCCCGGCGGCACGATGGCGAGCATGAACGCCAGGAAGAACGCCTTTACGCCCCAGGCGCGAAGGTGAGCATGGATAAGCTCGGGCTCCGCATTGTTCGTATGCGTCAGCCAGGCGCCCAGGGCCCAGGCGCCATCCCGAGGCTCCACCAGGCGACGATCGAGCCAGATTACATAGGGAATGGAGAGAAGGAACAGCAGCGGCGCCGCCATTCCGAAGCACCACATTGCGAACCGGAAGTTGCCCTCCCAATAAAAGCGTCCGGTCGCATAGATCAGCGCAATGCCCGCCCATGTGGCCCACAGGCCGACAAGCTTGATCAGGCTGGTGTCAATCGTCTCGCGCCACGGACGCACCCTGGACCAGTCGATGCCTGTGGATGGCCGGCGGTGGACCTTGTCCACCAGCAGCGACCAGATCACCATGGGAATGCCGGACGCCAGCAGGTTGACCAGCGCCGCATAGGGGCCATCCAGGTCATAGAGCCGCGCAACAAAGATCCACGTGATCAAGCCCGCCAACCCTGCGAGCCCAACGCCATGGGAGACGGCCGATGCTGGGCGCGGATCGGCGCGGTGGGTGGGGGTGAGCGCGACGTGCTGGTGCATGGGCCGCTCGCGTAGCACAGCAAAGGTAATCGTCGCATGAAGGATGGCTCTCGCTTCCCCATCCCAGCGTGACTACATCGCACGCATGTACCAGTTCGATATCCAGGCCGGCGAAAAGGCCGAGCTTTACCGCGACATCCTGTCCGCTCTCGATGCGCTGACCGCCGGCGAGCCCGATCCGGTCGCGAACATGGCCAACGCCGCAGCGCTCATTTGGCAGTATCTCCCCGATCTCAATTGGGCTGGCTTCTATCGCGTGGTCGATGGCGAACTGGTGCTCGGGCCGTTTCAGGGCAAACCTGCCTGTATCCGGATCGCGCTGGGTGCCGGCGTGTGCGGCGCAGCCGCAGCGTCGCGTGAAACGCAGTTGGTTGCCGACGTTCACGCCTTTCCCGGGCACATCGCCTGCGACGCGGCCAGCGCGTCCGAACTGGTGGTCCCGATCATCCATGACGGCGTCGTGATCGGCGTGCTTGATCTCGACAGCCCGACGCCATCGCGTTTCGACGAAGAGGATGCCCGGGGCGGGGAGGCGATCGCCTTGCTGCTGGCCTCACGCATCGTCTGACACGGGCGTTCCGGCTGCATCATTCCGGGACGAAGCGTCACGTCGAAGGCTCCCGACCGGCTGGTAAGCGGTCCGTCAACCATGGCAGGCGCCGGGGGAACACACGCGACTTCGGGGAGAGTGATCGATGCGCGCGCATCCGGCAGCGGCAATGCTTTTGCTAGGCGTCATGGCGACAGCGGCTGACGCCCTCGAGCCTCAAGCTGTTCGCGCGGACACCGGATCTCGTGCGAGTGCCGCATCCGCCACGACTGGGGGGCGAATGCCGGGGCGTGCAGTGCGCTCGCTCTCGACGCCAGGCCGGGCGGATGAGCCACGTTGGGGCGGGCGCATCGACGGGCGGTGGTGGGCCGGCGCGCGCGCTCCCGGCGGCTGGAGTGCGTATCAGCGGCCGCTCAGAGGATCGGTGCTGCCACCCTATTGGGCAGGATCGCAATGGCAGGTCGAGGATTGGGCAGCTTTCGACCTCCCGCCGCCGCCCGCCGCCCATGTCTGGTCGCGCTATTATGATGATGCGGTGCTGGTCGACCAGCGGGGCACGGTCCACGACACGATCGGCGGTGTAGACTGGGATCGCTTCGACTCGAAGCATGCGGATTACGCCTACCGGGAGGGTGGGCGAGACGATCAGCAGCTCACCTCGACCGCCGCGCCGCCGGGCGCGCCATATCCTGTCCCTGCGCATCGGCAGGCCGGTCAGGTGCCAATCGCCCGCGACACGACGGAACGTGCGCAGGCCGACGTGAAACAGGGGCGTGCACTGCTCCCAAGCTCGCCGGATAGCCCCGCGGCTGCGACCCACAGCCGCAAAAAGGATCGCCGTCGCCGCGCCTCGGCTGATGCGCCTGGCGCAGCATATCCGCGCCCAGAGCACGGCAGCTATCCGCTGGCCGTGGCGACGCGGGAACCCGTACCGCCTCCGACCTACGCTCCACCAGCGCCTGTTCCCATCGTCGCCAGTTCGAACGGGGCCACGGTGGTGACCACCACCGCGACAAACCCGTCAGCTGGATATTACAGCAACGGCTATTACTATCCGGCGCCCACGATCATCATCATCACGGTGAACGGCCAACCAATGGTGACAGCCCCGCCGAGCGACATCTGGGAAGATGGAGTAACTTACTCGCCCGCATCCGGAACTCGGGTGCATACCGTTACGCCCCGCACCACCGGCCGCTGACCGGATTTCCGTCGCAACACAGTTCACCCGGCAATGGTGTGGCGTCGCGAGCGCGGAGCGGGCTTCTCACGCGCCTAGCTCAGCCGATCAATCGCGTCCCGATCAAGATTGCCCGGAATGATCATCAGCGGGATGGGCAAGGTCCCTGCCTGTCCCGCAAAATGCGTCACTAGCGGCCCGGGGGTGCCGTCGGCCGCAGCGCCAAGCACCAGGGCCGCAACGTCCGGATTGCCAGCGATCAGCTCCCGAATGATCTTCGGGCCATCACCTTGCCTGACGGTAATGGACGGACGCAGCCCGGATTCCTGGATCAGCGTGCCGGCCGCTTTTGCCACCAAACCTTCTGCCCGCCGCCGGGCTTCTTCTTCGATCGTCGCCTGCACGCCACCAAAAGCGATGAACTCCTGCTGCTCCACCAGCGCCAGGATCTCGACTCCACCCCCCGTTTTCACCGCGCGTCGAGCCGCAAACCGGAGGGCGATTTCCGCTTCCGGCGCGTCATCGATGACCGTCAGATAAATGCGCATGCGTCTTCGATAATCTCCAGTCAGCCCATCCTTATCCGCGTGCGGGGTTGACCGCGCAAGGCCTCGGCGCAAGAGACAGGCACTCCCCAGGAACCGCCGAGAACCCTCATGTCGATCGAAATCAAGATGCCCGCGCTCTCCCCTACCATGGAGGAAGGAACGCTGGCGAAATGGCTCGTGAAGGAGGGGGATACCGTCAAGGCCGGTGACCTGATGGCCGAGATCGAGACGGACAAGGCCACCATGGAGTTCGAAGCGGTGGACGAGGGCGTCGTCGCCAAGATCGTCGTAGCCGAGGGCACGGACGGGGTGAAGGTCGGCGACGTGATCATGCTCCTCGACGCGGAGGGCGAGGAAAGCACGCCAGCGCGCGTGCAGCCTGCCACGACGGAAGGCCAGCCGGTCTCGAAGGAGCAGGTCGACGCCCCGGTGGACCGGGAAACCAGCGAGCCGGTGTCGCCGCAGAACCCGGAGACAAAGTCGGCGGCGCCACAGGTGAAGCCGCAGAATACCGGCGGCGATCGTGTGAAGGCGAGCCCGCTTGCGCGGCGTATCGCCGCCGAGAAGGGCGTGGATCTCGCCGGAGTGACTGGCTCCGGGCCGAACGGCCGCATCGTGAAGGCCGATGTCGAAGGTGCGCCCCGGGGTGCGGCTTCGGCGGCGCCCCAGGCCCAGGCTGCACCGGCGGCGGCTGCGGCTGCGGCGCCAGCGCCGGCCGCGGCTTCCGCTCCGGCGCCAGCTGTTGCGTCCATTCCCGATATCCCGCACGAGACGACGAAGCTCAGCAACATGCGCAAGACGATTGCGCGGCGGCTGACCGAGTCGAAGCAGCAGGTGCCTCACATCTACCTCACGGTCGATGTACGCCTCGACAAGCTGCTGAAGCTGCGCACCGAGCTGAACGACAGCCTTGCCCCGCGCGGCGTGAAGCTGTCGGTCAACGATCTGATGATCAAGGCGTTGGCGGCCGCGCTGGTGCAGGTGCCCAAGTGCAACGTGATGTACACGCCCAATGAACTCGTCACGTTCAAGCGCGCCGACATTTCGGTGGCCGTGTCTACCGCCGAGGGTTTGATCACCCCGGTCATCACAGAGGCGGATACGTCCTCGCTTTCGTCCATTTCCACCCGCATGAAGGATCTGGCCGCACGCGCCCGCGACAAGAAGCTGAAGCCGGAGGAATTTCAGGGCGGCACCGCCTCGCTCAGCAACATGGGCATGTACGGGATCAAGCAGTTCGAAGCGGTCATCAATCCGCCGCAGGGCATGATCCTGGCGGTGGGTGCTGGCGAAAAGCGGCCCTATGTGATCGACGATGCGCTTGGCATCGCCACCGTGATGAGCGCGACCGGCAGCTTTGACCACCGTGCGATCGACGGAGCCGACGGCGCCGAGTTGATGCAGGCGTTCAAGGCGTTGTGCGAAAATCCGCTGGGCATGCTGGCCTGAAATGAACCGCGCGGTCGCCGCCGAGCTGCTGCATCTTGCCGCGGGCTTGCTGCTGACGTTGGCCTTCTTCCGCGCGGCCATCTGGTCCTATCCGCAAGGCGCCGGCTCGTTGGAGCCGGTCTGCGTGCTGACGATGCTGGCTCTGCTGGCAATGAGCGTGCCGGAACTGGTGAAAGCCGCGCGCAAACCAAGGAACTGAAAAGTGGCAGACACTTACGATCTCGTCGTCCTGGGCTCCGGACCGGGCGGCTATGTCGCGGCTATTCGGGCGGCGCAGCTCGGGCTGAAGACCGCCATTGTCGAGCGGGAGCTGCTTGGCGGCATCTGCCTGAATTGGGGCTGCATTCCGACCAAGGCGCTGTTGCGCTCGGCCGAAGTGTATCACCTGATGAGCCACGCCGGGGATTACGGCCTGACAGCGCAGGGGATCACGGCTGATCTCGACGCGGTGGTTAAGCGCTCGCGCGGGGTGGCGAAGCAACTCAATCAGGGCGTTACGCACCTGATGAAGAAGAACAAGATCGCCGTTCACATGGGTGAAGGGAAGCTGACCGGAAAAGGCAAGCTGACCGTCACCGACAAGGACGGGAAGGCGAGCGAGCTTTCCTACAAGAACGTCATTGTCGCCACCGGCGCGCGGGCGCGTGAGCTGCCGTTTGCCAAGTCCGACGGCGAAAGGGTGTGGACGTATCGCCATGCAATGACGCCCAAGGAAATGCCAAAAAAGCTGCTGGTGATCGGATCCGGCGCGATCGGTATCGAGTTCGCCAGCTTCTACAACGACATGGGCGCGGACGTCACGGTCGTGGAGATGCTTGACCGGCTCGTGCCGGTGGAGGATGTCGACGTCTCCGCGCATCTGGAAAAGGCGCTGAAGAAGCAGGGCATGACGATCATGACCTCGGCCAGCATCAGTGCGCTTGATGTGAAGTCCGGCGGCGTCACCGCCCGACTGAAGGACAAAGCGGGCAAGGAAACCACTGCTGAGTTCAGCCATGTGATCGTTGCGGTCGGTATCGTGCCCAATACGGAGAATGTCGGCCTCAAGGAGCTGGGCGTTGAGATGGACGAGCGCGGCTTCCTGAAGACCGACGCCATGTGCCGCACTAATGTGGAGGGCGTCTGGGCAATCGGGGACATCACTGCGCCGCCATGGCTGGCCCACAAGGCGAGCCACGAAGGCGTGATCGCAGCGGAGGCGATTGCCGGCGGCCACCCGCATGCCATGGATCCGCGCAACATCCCAGGCTGCACCTATTGCCGGCCGCAGATCGCCAGCGTCGGCCTCACGGAGGCAAAGGCCAAGGAGGCCGGCTATGAGGTCAAGGTCGGCAACTTCCCGTTCATCGGCAACGGCAAGGCAATTGCGCTGGGCGAGCCGGAAGGGTTCGTGAAGACGGTGTTCGACGCGAAGACCGGCGAACTGCTGGGCGCACACATGATCGGGGCCGAGGTGACCGAGATGATCCAGGGCTATACGATCGGCAAGACGCTGGAAACGACCGAAGCGGAGCTGATGGAGACGGTGTTCCCGCACCCGACGATCAGCGAGACGATGCACGAGGCGGTGCTCGGCGCCTATGGAAAAGCGCTGCACATTTGAGGGGTTCGTGCTGCGCAGCCGGTCCGACAATGATCGCCTGCCTTGTTGGCGCGGGCGCTCTACGCTGGTAGTACGCCGTCGCCGGCACCGGCGGGAGTGTGGCCTCTTGCGACGCAAGCCTGCCGCTTTCCCCCGCGCCCCATGGCTCCCATGCGCACTCGTCGCCGTACCCAGGCGCGAACATGCTTCGACAATCTCGGCGCCCTCGGGTTAGGAGCGGATGTCCGAACCAGGGGAGCGACCATGACCGATCACGCCACCGGCACTCACGTCTTCACGCCTGATCCCCGCAACGACAATGTCCTGATCGACGTCAACGGCGAACTGTTCCGGCGTCCCGAGGCGAAGGTGTCGGTATTCGATTCGGGCTTCATGCTGGGCGATGGCGTCTGGGAAGGGCTTCGGGTCTACAATGGCAAGATGGCGTTTCTCGACCGCCATCTCGACCGGCTCTGGCAGGGTGCGAAGGCGATCGCGATGGACATCGGTATCACGCGCCAGGCGCTGGTCGAGCGTCTGCGGCGGGTGCTCGATGCCAACGACATGCGGGGCGACGGTGTTCATATCCGGTTGATGGTCACGCGCGGGGTGCGCTCGACGCCCTATCAGGATCCTCGCGTGGTAATCTCGCCTGCCACGATCGTCATCATTCCTGAGTGGAAGGCACCAGCCGCCGGCACCGCCACCCGCATGCTGAACCTGTTCACCGTCCACGTGCGCCGCGGCTATCCCGACGTTCAGGATCCGAAGCTCAATTCGCATTCAAAGCTGAATTGCATCACCGCCTGCATCCAGGCGGCTCAGGCGGGGGTGGACGAGGCGCTGATGCTGGATCCGCATGGCTTTGTCGCAACCTGCAACTCGACCCACTTCTTCATCGTGCGGAAGGGCGAGCTGTGGACCTCGACCGGGGATTATTGCCTTGACGGGATCACGCGCCGCATCGTCGTCGAGACGGCGCGGGCGGCGGGCATTCCCACCTATGAACGCAACTTCTCCCTGACGGACGTTTATGGTGCGGACGAGGCATTCACCACCGGCACGTTCGCCGGGCTTGCAGCGGTCGGGGTGATCGACGGGCGAGTGATCGGTACCGAACGCGGGCCTGTGGTGGAGCGCTTGCAAGCGCTCTATCGCGAGGCGGTGGACCGGGAACTGGCATGACCTCCGCGGCCTTTTCCCGCGTCGGTGAGCCGCTGCGAATCGCCATGTGGTCTGGCCCACGCAACATTTCGACGGCGATGATGCGCAGCTTCTCCAGTCGCGCGGATTGCGCGGTCAGCGATGAGCCCTTCTACGGCTGTTTCCTGGCCGCGAGTGGGGCCGATCACCCGATGCGCGATGACGTGATCGCCAGCATGGACTGCAACTGGCAATCGGTCGCTCGCACCTTGGCCGGCGAGGCTCCGGCAGGAAAGCCGGTCTGGTACCAGAAGCACATGCCCCACCATATGGTCGGGCCAATAACGCCGGATGATCTTTCCGGTGTGGTCCACGCCTTTCTGATCCGCGATCCTGCCCGAATGGCAGCGTCCTACGCCGCGAAGCGGGAGGCGGTGACGCCCGAGGATCTTGGCGTCGGGGCGCAACGGGCCTTTTTCGATCGGGTCGCCGAGCGGCTCGGCCACGCGCCACCGGTGATCGACTCCGCGGACGTGTTGCGCGATCCCGCGGGCACGCTCTCAGCCTTATGCCGGGCGCTCGACATCCCGTGGGACGAGGCCATGCTGTCATGGGCGCCTGGGCGCCACCCAGACGATGGTGTCTGGGCGGCTCACTGGTACGGCCGGGTCGAGGCATCCAGCGGGTTCGGTGCGCCGGAGCCGGAACCCGCCCCGCTGCCGCCCGGGCTCGCCGCCGTCGCTGACGCATGCCGGGCGGACTATGAAGCGATGGCAGCCCATCGCCTTCGCGCGGACTAAAGCGGCAATTCGTTACCGCCTATCGACTCAGAAACGTCAGCAGATCCTGAGTCAGCCGGTCGCTTTCGGTAGCGAACAGACCGTGCGGCGCCCCATCATATTCCACGAGCTGGCTCATCTTGATCCCGCGCGCCGCGGCTCGCCCGGTGGCATCGATGGGGACGGTTTTGTCGCCGGTGCCGTGGATTACCAGCGTCGGCACCCGGAAGGCGGCGAGATCGGGACGGAAATCGGTGAAGCTGAAGCTGCGCGCGCACTCCAGCGTGGATCGCAGCGACGCCTGCATTGCCAGCCGCCATGCCCAATCGAGCGTCGCCTCGCTCACCGGGCTGCTCACGTAACCGACCCCGAAGAAATCCTTGAAGAAGGTGCGGAAGAAATTGGCCCGATCGTGCCGAATGCCTTCCCCGATCTGCAACAGTTGCGCCTCGGTGGCGCCATGCGGATTGTCGTCGGTCTTCAGCATGTAGGGAACGACGGAGCCGACCAGCACCGCCGCATGCACACCGCGTCCATCGTGCCGGCTCATGTACCGCGCGACTTCACCGCCGCCCATGGAGAAGCCGACCAGGGTGGCGTCCTGCTCCACGCCCGCCGCCTTCATGACTTCCGACAGGTCGTCGGTCAGCGAGTCATAGTCATAACCGTTCCACGGTTGGCTGGAGCGGCCGAAGCCACGACGGTCATAGGCGATCACGCGATAGCCGGCCTCGGCCAGCGCCATGGCCTGTGGGTCCCAGCTGTCGGCGGAAAGCGGCCAGCCGTGTATCAGGACGACCGGTCGACCCTCGCCCCAGTCCTTCACGTAGATATCGGCACCATCGCGCGTTTTGACGTAGGGCATGATCAACTCCGGTGGCTAAGACCGGAAGAACGGTGACCGCCCGGCTGGCGTTCCGTCCCGCGCCGAAGGCCTAACGTGATTGCCGCAACGCCGGCACGTCGTCCCGCACCTCCGTCACGGAGGGGTTGCGGATCGAGGGCCGCAGCCGGGCAATGCTGCACAGGCCCGCGATCAGCGCGAGCCCTGCGGCAACGACCGGCGGTACCGAGCCGGCGCCGATGCCAGCGGCCAGCAGCGCGGCCGCGAGCGTCGCACCTGTCGTTTGCCCGGTGAGCCGCACCGTCGAGACGAGGCCGCCGGCTGCCGCCGCCCGTTCACGCGGGGCGGAGCCGACAATCAGCCTGGCGTTCGGGGGCAGGTACAGGCCGAAACCCGATCCACAGAGCGCCATCCGCCACGCCACGTCGAAATAGGTCGGGTCCGCCGGCATGGAGGCCAGCAGGGTCAGCGCCACCAGAGTCACCGCCATCCCGATCCCGCCCAGGATACCGGCCGGAATACGGTCCGAAAGGAAGCCGGAGAGCGGCGCCACGATCATGTTGGTGAGCGGCCAGGGCGCGATGCACGCGCCGATCTGGGTGGCGGTAAAGCCCATCGCAGACAGACGGAATGGCGTTGACACCAGCAAGGTCATGGAGGCGGTGAAGGCGGTCAGACTGCCGACTGCCGACAACACGATGATCGGCCGCGCGAGCAGGTCGACCGGCAGGATCGGGGCAGGCGCGCCCATTTCGCGCCGCACGAAGAACCAGCCGAGCGTCGCCCCGGTGGCGATGATGGCTAGGCTGACGACAGGGCTGTCGCCATGCACCAGGCTTTCCGCCCCGCCGATGATCAGGCCGAACATGCCTGCGCACATCATCGCCCCGATCAGGTCGAGGTGCGCCAGGCGCGGGCTGGGATTGGGCAGCGAACGGCCGAGCGCGATGCTGATCACCGCGAACGGAAGCGAGCTCGCGAACACCCACGGCCACGGGGCAACCGCCAGCACCAGACCGCCGATCGTGGGCGCGGCGGCGGCGGAGCTGGTGACAATGACCGAATTGATGCCAAGCCCGCGGCCAAGCTGCCTGGACGGATAGGTTTGCCGGATCAGCGCGGAGGAAACGCTGAGCACGCCCGCCGCTCCGATCGCCTGTACCGCACGGACGATCAGCAGGAACGGCAAACTCTTTGCAAAGAAACACAGCAGCGTCGCGACGGCGAAGATTACTTGCCCGGCCTGGTAGGTGCGTTTCAGCCCGATCCGCTCGCCCAGCCCGGCAAAGGGCAGAAGCAACATCACCAGCATCACCTGATAGACGGTGACGATCGACACCACTGAGCTTGGCGCCACCCCCAGATCGCGCGCGATCGTCGGCAGCGCTACGTTAGCGATGCCGCCATCAATGATGACCAGCGCGGACCCGCATCCCAGCGAAGCCACGGCAAGCAGGCGACGGGGAAGGGGCAGGCCATCGGACATGGGTGCTTGCCTTACGGAACCTGGCTCGTCGGGCAAGCTACTCTGCGGGGGCTGAAGCATCCGATATCCTGTTGTGCCGGAGGCATTTGCTCCCCCGAACCCCGCGCGGGGCCGCCCTTGCCCGAAGGCACATCGGACGGGAGGCAAACGTCGCAAACGGCAAGCCGATCCCGACTGGGCGATCATTGCGACAGGATAGCTGTCCGGGCATGGAGGGGCTGGTGACGAAGCGGAGTAGGGAATGAGGCTTGGGGTGTTTGCCGTTGCGGCGGCGCTTGCGGCATCGGCCGGCATCGCCCAAATCGCAGGCGTGACTGACGATCCCCATATCTGGCTTGAGGATCGCGAGGGTGCCAAGCCCCTCGCGTGGGTAGAAACCGAAAACAAGCGGACGCTGGCCCGGCTGGAGGCCGATCCGCGTTACCAGACCTTCTATCAGGAGGCGCTGGAGATCGCCTCCGCCGAAGATCGCATACCGATGCCGGAGATGATCGGCACGCGCATCTTCAACCTTTGGCGGGATCAGGCGCATCCTCAGGGCATCTGGCGATCCACCGATGCAGCGGATTTCGCCTCGGCCAACCCGGCCTGGACCACGCTGATCGACCTTGATGCTTTGTCAAAGGCGGAGGGGCGCAAATGGGTGTGGAAGGGCGTCACTTGCCTGGAGCCTGATGAGCGCCGATGCCTCGTCGCCCTGAGCGAAGGCGGAGAGGACGCGACGAGCCTGCGCGAATTCGATCTGGAAACGGGCAAGTTCGTCGACGGCGGTTTCGACCTTCCCGTCTCGAAGCAGAATGCCGACTGGATCGATGCAGACACGCTGATTGTGTCGCGCGATTGGGGCGAGGGTACGCTCACCAAGTCCGGCTATCCCTTCGTCGTGAAGATCCTGAAGCGCGGCGAGCCGCTGGCGTCCGCGCAGGAAATTTATCGCGGCACTTCCGATGACATCGGCGCTTGGCCATCGGTCGAGGTTGACGCTCAGGGTAATCGCGCGGTCGTGATCACGCGCGCGAAGACCTTCTTCACCTCCGACATTCTGTTGTGGGATGGTGCCGCGGCAAAGAAAGTGCCGTTGCCCGATCGGGTGGACGTGAACGGTCTGGTTGATGGCCGATTGATCGTGCGCATCAGCGAACCGTGGGGCAAGGTTCCGGAAGGGGCGCTGGCGTCGCTGCCGCTGAAGGACGCGCTGCGCGGGGCGGGCGATCTTACGACGATCTTCGCACCCGGTCCGCGCCAGTCCGTGGATCGCGGTAACGTGCGCGTCACCGGCGGGACGGTGATCGCATCCGTTTACGATAACGTGCGCGGCCGAGCCATGGTGTTCACGCCGTCTGGCGAGGGCTGGACCAGCCGAACGCTGGCGCTGCCGGACAATCTTTCCGTGGATCTGGTGACAACCGAGCGCGCTGGCGATCGCGGCTATCTCGCAGTGTCGGGCTTCACCACCCCCACACGGCTGATGGCGTTCGACGCTGCCGGGAACCAGCCGCCCGTTGCGGTGAAATCATCGCCCGCCCGGTTCGATGCCACCGGGCTGGTGGTGGAGCAGTTCGAGGCGAGCTCGTCTGACGGCACGAAGGTGCCCTATTTCGTTGTTCACCGTCAGGGCGCACCGAAGGACGGCAGCACGCCCACGCTGATGACGGCCTATGGCGGCTTCGAGGTGTCGAATACGCCTTATTACTCCGGAATCACCGGCAAGCTGTGGCTGGAGCGCGGCGGCGCCTTCGTGCTGGCCAACATTCGCGGCGGCGGCGAGTTCGGGCCGGAGTGGCACGAAGCGGGCCGAAAGACGAAGCGTCAGCTGATCTTTGACGATTTCGCCAGCATCGCGCGGGATCTGTTCGCACGCGGCATCACCAGTGCGAAGAGGCTCGGCATCTATGGCGGTTCCAACGGCGGGTTGCTGATGGGCGTGCAGCTGACCCAGCATCCGGAGCTATGGGGCGCCGTGACGATCCAGGTCCCGCTGCTCGACATGTTGCGGTATGAAGGGATCGCGGCCGGGGCTTCCTGGGTCGACGAATATGGCTCCGTTTCCGTGCCGGAGGAGCGCGCGTTTCTGGCGAAGATGTCTCCCTATCATGCGCTGCGCAAGGACGGCCGCTATCCGGAGCCCTATATCTGGACGACGACCAAGGACGACCGGGTGGGGCCGCAGCACGCGCGTAAGTTCGCTGCCCGGATGAAGGAATATGGACTGCCGTATCTGTTCTATGAAGACATGGCGGGCGGCCACTCCGGCGATGCCGACATTGCGCAGGGCGCGCGATTGCAGGCGTTGCAGACCGTGTATTTCGCACAGAAGCTGATCGGCCCCGCCGGGAAGTGAGCCGCTCCGCCGACGTGCCCCGTGGCGATCAGGCGGGGGCGTCGGCCGGCGTGGCGGTTCTCGGCTGGCCGCCCGTTTCGGGCGCCAGGAACCGCAGATTGGCCTCGCGTAGCTTCGCGCCTTCCTCGTCATAAAGGAATGGCAGGAAGGCATAGCGCTTGCCGCGGGTGACTGGCTGCGCCTCGTGCAGCAACGAGCAGGAGAAGATCACTGCGCCCCCCGTCGGTGCCCGGTAGGTTTGAGGGCCGAATTCCGGGAAGCAGAGATCACCACCGTCATATTCGCCGGCGTTCAGGTTGATCGTGCAGGCGAATTTCCGGTGTGCCGTGCCCTTGGTGGTATTGTCCCGATGCGCGCGGAAGTGACCGCCACCATTGTCGCCATCGTAACAAGCGACCAGCCAGCGTTCGATCCGGGTGGCTTCCCAGCCGAGCGCGCGCTTAATCTGCGGAATAAGGAAACGGGCGAGGCGGGCGCGCAGCTGCTCGCGCAGCAGGTCATCCTCGATATGATAGTCGGAACGCCGCTTATGGCTGTGGTCGATGCGGCCGACGGTGAGGCCGTTTTCCTCCCGCATGAACCCCGAATCCTCGCCGCCATTGGCTTCGTACAGGGTGATGAGGCGCTGGCACAAAGCGGGCTCGAACACGCGGGGCACGATCAATACCGGAGCGGCGGGATAGACGTCCGGCACCGTGATCTGCGCCTTCAGGGCGGCGATCGCTTGCGTACCGGCGTCGAGTGGGAAGCGCCCGCAGACGCGCAGCGTGGTATCAAGCAGCAACCAATGCTGGCGGTATTCGGCGCTCCCCGCATCGTCGTTCAGCGCGCCGTAAAGCCTCGAGACCGCGCCGTCATAATCAAGGAACCAGCGGATGCCGGGCAGTTGTTGCTGTACCACCCCGTCTGCAGCGTCAGCCGGGTTCGTGGACACACCGAAAAAACACGCGTGCCGATCATCGAACAGCATGCGGGTCTCGGTCACCAGCCGCAGGGCGGGTGCCAGCGCCGGATGAGACGCGCTTCCCGCGAAGAGCATCAGGATCGGCCGGCCCGCTGCCGTGTCGAAAGCGTAGCGCGGGTTGCCCGAAAGCGCCGGCGCATGGAACCACGGCGCCTGATCGCCCGGAAGCAGCAGATTGGCCATGCCGAACGCTACCATGGGCATGCAGTGGCGCGCGACTGGTTTCGCTACGTGAGTTTGCGGATGCAAACGGGGAACGGACCGTTGCACAAAACAGTTATTGCTGCGCTGCAACAGCATGGGTATTGCCGGTGAGCATGAAGCTGAACACCGACGAAGATCGGGTCGCCGCACCGGCAACGCCGCCCGTCAGCATGCCGACCGTTTTTGAAGCGATCGTGAAACAACAGGCCATCGCCGCGACGTACAATCGCGGATCGGTGACGCTGGCACCGCATATCGTCTACACCAAGCACGGCGAATTCTATCTCGACGCGATCACGCTGGAGCGGGATGGCAAGCCGCCGCGCGAGCCGAAGATCGGCGCCTTCAAGATTGCTGGTCTCGGGGGCATGCGCGTGACGCCCCGGCGGTTTACCCCCAGCGAGCTCTTCAACCCGAAGGAAGAGCGGTACCAGGGCGTGACGCTGCTATCGATCGAAGCCTGAGGGCGACCAGCCGGACCGTGCGAGCTCGAACCCGGCGAAGTCGAAGCCGGGCGCGACGACGCAGCTGACAAGCACCCACCCGTCTGGCGCTTCCGCTGCCTGCCAGCCATGCGCCGGAACCAGCGCTTGCGGCGTGTCCGGGTCAAGGTGACGGGTCGTGACCTGCTCGTCTTCCTCGATATGCAGCAGCAGCGGGCTGCCCGCGTGCCACAGCCACAGCTCTGCCGCGTCGACGCGGTGCCAGTGCGATCGTTCGCCTCGGTCGAGCAGGAACAGGATAGCCGTCATCGGCGATCGCTGGCCCGGCCGCGCCGGCAGCCGGACCGTCTCGCGGTAATAGCCGCCCTCCGGGTGCGGCGACAGGCCGTGCCGGGCGATGAGGGCGGCCGCTTCGCTCACCGGCAGCGGACTTGGTTGTTTTGATCCACGGCCCGACCCGCCAGCGCGCCTGCCGCGCCACCGAACAGTGTGCCGACAATACGGCTGCGCCCGCCATCGATCACGTTGCCAAGAACGCCGCCCAGCGCGCCGCCAACGATCAGCCCGGTCGTGCCGTCGGAGCGGCGGCAGTAATAGCGGCCGTCCGACCCCGAATAGACACGGTCGGTGGGCGCAAGTGCGCGCTCCTGATACTGCGAGCCGGACCGGTAATAACGGGAAGGATCATAGTCGCCCTCGTCGCGCCAGTCCCGGTCATCGTACGCGGAGGCAGGCGGTGGCGGTGCGGTCCGTCCGTCATCCCAGCGCGGATCCCGATAGCCTGATCCCGGCACCCGTCGAACGGACTGATAGCGGTCGAACTCGCTGCGGAAGACCTGCAGCTCGCGCTCGAACCGCTCCTGTGCGGCGCGGAAGCGGGCATCGTCAGCGCTGGATTGAGCGACGGCCGGCGTGCCGAAGGCGGCAGCCGCTACGCCGACGGCGATCGCGATGCGACGAGTAAGCATGTGACGTTTCTCTCCACGCCCAAGAGTGGGCAAGGGGAGGATACGGCCGCCCAGCAATATCGTTCCTGAACAGGAGGTCGCGCCGATCGGAAGTGAACCGCGGCACCTGAACCGCTCAATCCCGACGCACCATCACCCTCTCAGCATTCTCTCGGCCAGATCAGCCCTGATCCATCATCGGGGCCCCATAAGCGTCGATGGCTTCGAACAAACGGGTCAATTCAATCCGCTCCGCCTCATCGATCTCGGGCTTCCAGATCTCGAACAGCAGGACGGTGCGGGTTTCCGTTCCCCTGTTCCATGCCTCATGTTCGAACGAATCGTCGAAGATCACCAACTCGCCTTCGCGCCATTCGTGCACGTCGGCGCCGACGCGCAGGCCACATCCGGGGGGCGCAATGATCGGCAAGTGACAGATCAGGCGCGTGTTGAGCAGGCCGTGGTGCGGCTGGATGTGCGCGCCCGGCGTCAATCGCGAGAACAGCGCCATTGGGGAGCGGCCGGCGATGCGCGGGATCGGCAATTTGGCAAGCGCCGCCATGGTGGCGGGAAAGCGGGCAGCATTGGCCTCCACTATCTCGCCGCCGCGCCACAGATGAAGCGCGCTCCAGGCGGGGTCGTCGAGCAGGGGATTGTTCGGCAGCGGCCGATCCGGGTCGCCCTCCACGTATGGGGCGAAGCCCTCCGTCACGGCTTCCAGCTCCGCCCGGATCGCCGGCGTGTCTGCTTCCAACTCAGCCACCCAGGCAAATTCGTCGCGCGAATAGAAGGCGCGTTGCGGCAATCCTTCGAAATAGAACATGCTTGGCTGTTGCAGGTGCAATTCCCGCCGGCCGAGCAGCAGATCGATCGACTGCGCCACCCGGGGCGCCCGCGGGCTGGCGATCGCAGTCTCGACATGCGCCGTGAACCGCTCGCTCGCCTCGCGCTTGAATAACTCCGCCTGTCGCAGCAGCGGGTGCAGTGATTGCGGTACATCCCGCGTGACCGCGGCCTGATTGAGCGCTGCGGTATAGAAGTTAGAAGCAGCGCGATCGTCCCCGTCCAGCCGCTTGCGATCGCCCATCAGCAGCAGCGCGGCGATGTGTCGCGGCTGTTCTCGCAGCTGGGCCTGCAAGGCCTGGGTCTCTGCCGCCGTGTCCCCGGCCATCCGGCAGGCCTGCGCCAGCGCCAGCCAGGGCAGCGGAAAGCCCTCCGGCTGCGATGCGATGATGCGGTCGAAACTGGCGCGCGCAGCCCCGCCGTCCCCACGCCGCAGCGCCTCCACCCCTTGTCTGGCGAGGTGTTCGGCTTCGGCGCGGGTCATGGTCATGCCGCTTCTATCGCGGCTCCATTCGGCCCCGTAAAGCAGGCCGGCGTCATGGTAGCGAGACGAAACTGTCCATCACGCGCTTGTGCCCGGCCTTCTCGAATTCGATCTCCAGCTTGTTACCCTCAATGCTTTCGATCGTGCCGTAACCGAACTTCTGGTGGAACACGCGCAGACCGACGGAAAGGTCGGAACGGCCCTTGTTCCCCAGGCTGACCGATGGCGCGCGGCTCTCCACCACGCGGGTCGGTTCGCGGTTGAAGGTGCGGCTCTGCCAATCACCGCCCGGCTTGCCGCCAAGCGTGCCCGCCGCTCGCTGCCATCCCGGGCCCCGCCCGGTGCCGCGCCCGACATCGGAGAACGGGTCGGCCCGCTCGGACCAATTTGCCCGCCACAGGCTTTCGCCGCCGCTCATGGTGGTTTCGCTGTCCACGTGGTCCGGCGGCAGCTCGCCGACGAAGCGCGAGGGGATGGAGCTGGTCCATTGGCCATAGATACGGCGGTTCGCAGCATGCAGGATCACCGCCCGTCGCCGCGCGCGCGTGATCGCGACATAGGCTAGGCGGCGCTCCTCCTCCAGGCTGCGGGTGCCGCCTTCGTCCAGCGCGCGCTGGGACGGGAAGATTCCTTCTTCCCAGCCGGCGAGGAACACGGTGTCGAATTCCAGGCCCTTCGCCGCGTGGATGGTCATGATCGTGACCTTGGGATCCTCGCGCGCGCCCTCATTGTCCATCACCAGGCTGACATGCTCAAGGAACGCGCCGAGGCTTTCATATTCCTCCATGGCGCGGACCAATTCGCTGAGGTTCTCCAGCCGGCCGGCCGCTTCGGTCGATTTCTCGGCCTGCCACATCGCGGTATAGCCGGATTCGTCCAGGATCTGCCGGGCCAACTCGGCATGAGGTAGATCGCGCGCCATGTCCCGCCAGCGGGCCACGTCGCCGATGAAATTGCCAAGCGCGCGTCGCGCCTGCGGGGTCAGCTCGTCCGTGTCGAGAATACGGGCGGCCGCAAGGCTCAGCGGCAAGCCTTCCGCGCGGGCGAGCTGATGCAGCTTCGCGATTGCCTTGTCGCCAAGTCCTCGTTTGGGCGTGTTGACGATCCGCTCGAAGGCGAGATCGTCCGCCGGCTGGTTGACGATACGCAGATAAGCCAGAGCGTCGCGGATTTCCTGGCGCTCATAGAAACGGAAGCCGCCAACGATACGGTACGGCATGCCGATGGCGATGAAGCGATCTTCGAACTCGCGGGTCTGATGCTGGGCGCGCACCAGGATAGCGATATCGTCCAGTGACTTGTCGCCGTCCGACCGAAATGCCCGTTGGCAGGCCTCGATTTCGTCGCCAACGCGCCGGGCCTCCTCCGGCCCGTCCCAGACGCCGATCACGCGAACCTTCTCGCCAACGTCCAGTTCGGTCCACAGTGACTTGCCAAGGCGTCCGGAATTATTGCCGATCACGCCGCCGGCCGCGCCCAGGATATGTGGCGTGGAGCGGTAGTTCTGCTCCAGCCGGATAACCTTGGCGCCGGGAAAGTCCTTCTCGAACTTCAGGATATTCTCCACCTGCGCGCCGCGCCACGAATAGATCGACTGATCGTCGTCACCCACGCAACAGATGTTGCGCCGTTCCTGCGCCAGCAGCCGCAGCCAGAGATATTGGACGGAGTTGGTGTCCTGGTATTCGTCCACCATGATGTAGCGAAAGCGCTGCTGATATTGCTCCAGCACCCCGCGATTGGTCTTCAGGATCGTCAGGACGTGGAGCAGCAGGTCGCCGAAATCGCAGGCGTTCACTGCCTTCAGGCGATCCTGATATTGTTCATACAGCTCGCCGCCGCGGCCGTTACCGTAGCGCTCGCTTTCTCCGGCATCGATCTCGCGCGGGGTCAGCCCCTTGTTCTTCCACTCGTCGATCAGCCCGGCGAGGCTGCGCGCCGGGAAGCGCTTCTCGTCGATGTCCGCCGCAACGATCAGCTGCTTTAGCAGGCGCAGCTGATCGTCGGTGTCCAGAATGGTAAAATTGTTCTGCAATCCGACCAGTTCGGCGTGCCGGCGCAGCATCTTCGCGCCGATGGCGTGGAACGTGCCCAGCCACGGCATTCCTTCCACAGCGTCTCCGACCAGACGGCCGACCCGTTCGCGCATCTCGCGCGCGGCCTTGTTGGTGAAGGTCACCGACAGGATTTCGCTGGGGTAAGCGCGCCGGGTATAGAGCAGGTGAGCAAGCCGGGCGGTCAGCGCTGCGGTCTTGCCCGTGCCAGCGCCGGCGAGCACGAGCACTGGCCCGTCGGTGGTGAGCACCGCCTCACGCTGCTGCGGATTGAGGCCCCTGAGATACGGAGGGTCGGCAAGCTGGGTATCGGTCACCCACGAACAGTTAGGGAACGAGAGCCACGTGAGCAAGCGCGAGCCGATGAGGCGCGTGCATCTTCAAGGCCGGCAGGGCCGGGCCCTTAGGGGCAAGATCGGACGTACTTCGCGCACGATCGCGCTCCCGGAATGCATATTGCAGGGTGTCACCATCTATGAGAACATAGTAGAAACACGCAGGAGGGTTCGATGGCGACGACAGGCAAATGTCACTGTGGTGCAGTCAGCTGGTCGGCCGAGGGCGAGCCGGAGCATCACGCGATCTGTCACTGCGACGATTGCCGGCGCTGGTCCGGTGCGCCGGCCGTCGGCTGGATCGCGTGGCAGGCGGATCGTGTCACGATAGACGGTCAAACAACGACCTATCATTCTTCCGAACATGGCACGCGTGAGTTCTGCGGCACCTGTGGTACCGGGCTGTTCTACCGCAATCCCGAAGCGCTGCCGGGGATTGTCGACATTCATTCGGGGACGCTGGACGATCCCGAAAGCCAGCCGCCGGGCGCGCAGATCATGGTCAAGGATCGCCTGAGCTGGACGGCCGGCATCGCCGAACTTCCCGCTTTTCAAACCTATCCCGGTATGGACTGATTTAGAGAAGTTTGGTTCTCCCCAGAAAACGGCCTAGCCGGACGGACGGTAGTTGCCAGCAACTCCCGGCCCGTGCCGGGCAGGGTATCGCGCAGGCACGATGTTGACGCCGGCCATCGGCGGGAGGAGAGGGGGCCATGACGACGACTGCGACCAGCGCCAATTCTCCTCGCCGTGTCCTACTGGCGAGTTTCGTCGGCACCGGGGTCGAATTCTACGACTTCTACATCTACGCGACCGCGGCGAGCCTCGTATTCGGACAGATCTTCTTCCCGGTGGCGGAGCCGGGCATGCAGCAGATGGCCAGCTTTGCCACCTTGGCTGTGGCCTTCTTCGCTCGTCCGGTCGGGGCCGCTTTCTTCGGACACTTTGGCGATCGCATCGGGCGCAAGTCCACGCTCGTCGCCAGCCTGCTCACCATGGGTCTGTCCACCACATTGATCGCTTTCCTGCCGACCTATGCCGATGCCGGATGGTGGGCCCCGCTCATTCTTTGCCTGCTGCGATTCGGGCAGGGCTTCGGCTTGGGTGGCGAGTGGGGCGGCGCGGCCCTGCTCGCGGTGGAGAACGCACCACCGGGGTGGCGCGCACGATTCGGCAGCGCGCCGCAAATGGGTGCGCCCGCCGGCTTCATCGCGGCCAATGGGCTGTTTCTGCTTCTCGGACTTTGGCTGACGCCTGAGCAGTTTCGCGAATGGGGCTGGCGTATTCCGTTTCTGATCAGCGCGCTGCTGGTTGGCCTGGGCCTGTGGATCCGGTTGAAGCTTACGGAGACGGCGGAATTTGCGGCTGCGCTGGAGGAAGCGCCTCCGCCAGCGGTGCCCTTTGCGGAACTGGTCCGCCATCATGGCTTGGCGACGATCGCCGGCACGATCGGTGCGATTGCCTGCTTTGCGCTCTACTACATCACCACCGCCTTCACGCTGGGCTACGGCACCAAGACGCTTGGCTATTCGATGCAATCCATGCTGCTGGTTCAGCTTGGCGCCATCCTGTTCATGGCGCTGGGCATTTACGGCTCGGCATGGCTCGCGGACCGTAAGTTCGATGAACGTCGCGTGCTTGCCGGTGGTTGCGTCGGCGTGGTGATCGCCGGGCCGCTGTTGGGGCCGATGCTTGGATCGGGCTCGCTACTGCTGGTGTTCGCTTATCTTTCTCTGGCATTGTTGCTGATGGGCTTTGTTTATGGGCCGCTCGGCGCCTGGCTGCCCGGTCTGTTTCCGCCGCGAGTCCGGTACACAGGCGCTTCGATGGCCTTCAACATTGCCGGCGTGCTGGGTGGCGGTCTTACGCCGCTGTTCGCGCAGGCGCTGGCAGAAAACGTGGGGCTTGCCGCTGTTGGCTGGTACGGCAGCGTTGCAGCCGCATTGAGCCTCGTGGCCCTGATCGCGACTCGGCCGCGCGCTCGCACGCATGCGGTGGTCGTTCAGCCATGAACGGTCGCGGCAGTGCCACCGCGAATAGGTCCCGCGGCTTCGCTGCCATCGTACCGGGACAACGCGATGTGGTAAGGCTTCCCACGGCCGCGAGGGCCTATTTGATCAGGCACTAGGCCCGACGAAGCAGAGTCAATCTGGCCTTGCCGTACACGCGAGTCGCATCCTCGACAAAGCCATCAACGGCCACTTGCTCGTCACGCGCCGTTTCGATGCTGATCCACGTAGCCGGGCCTGCCCAGCCTAGCCGGCCCAGTTTGTGTAGCGCCACCGCGCCGGCGCCTGTGCTGTACGGCGGGTCCATCATGATCAGGTCCATGGGCGCACGTGCCGGTCCCAGTGCCAGCACGCTACCAGCGCGCACCTCTGTGCTCGGCGCAGCAAAGGCCGCAATGTTGGCGCGTAACGCGTCAAGCGCGTCGCGATCCTGTTCGACGAATAGGCACGATGCGGCACCACGCGACAGCGCTTCAAGGCCAAGAGCGCCCGATCCCGCGAAGAGATCGGCCACTGACAACTCTTCGAAACTGCCGAGGCGGCTGACGAGCATCGAGAACAGAGCCTCACGGGTGCGATCCGCTGTCGGCCTTGTCGTGTCGCCCTTGGGAGAGACAAGTCGTCGTCCACGCCACTGTCCCGCGATAATGCGCATCAGCGGGAGCCTTTCGGCTTTGTGGGCCGTGTCGGACGAGGCTTGGCAGGGCGCGGCGCCTCTTCGCCACGATCCTGTCGGAAAGAGCGCGTCCGTGCACCCCGGCTGCCGCTGTCACGAACGGCAAGAGAGCCGTCTGCTCGGCGCCGCGGACCCTTTACGGGCTTTGCTGCCGCCTTTCGTTCGCCGACTTCCTCGGCCTTGCGTGGTACCGTGCGTTGCGGCGCAGCGATGGCACGTGCTGCTGGCCTCTCTTTATGAACCTGCGCCTGCTCCTCGACAGGGGCGACACCGCGGCGCCGCGCCGGCTGAGGCAGTTCACGTCGGGTGGGGTCAGCCTGGAATGCTTCCACGTCGTGGCGGCGAACTTCCCCGATCTGACCTGGTGCAAGGTCACCGAGAACGAACGGGCCATAGCGGGTTCGGATCAGGCGGCTCACCTGCAGGCCGAGATGTTCCAGGACTCGCCTAACCTCGCGGTTCTTGCCCTCTTTCAGGACCAGTTCGATCCAGAGATTGGCTCCCGTGCGACGTTCGATGTTCGCGTCGATGGAGCCATAGCGAACGCCCTCGATTTCTACGCCGTGAATGAGTTCCTCCAGCTGAGGCTGGCTCACCTTGCCGTAAGCACGAGCGCGGTAAGCGCGCTCGACCCCGGTCGCGGGCAACTCGAGCTGACGCTTCAAGCCACCATCAGTGGTCATCAACAGAAGGCCTTCGGTATTCAGATCGAGCCGACCTACTGGCATCAGTCTCGGGAGGCCTTTTGGCAGCCGGTCGTAGATCGTCGGCCGGCCTTTCGGATCGCGCTCGGTCGTCAACACGCCCGTAGGCTTGTGGAATAAATAGAGGCGGGCTGGCTCGGGAGCGGCAACCGGAGCGCCATCAACAGTGACGCCTTCCAGAGAAGGCAGGAGGGTGGCGGGCGTTTCCACTTGCACACCAGCCAGGGCGACTCGGCCGTCGGCGATCATGCGTTCAATCTCGCGTCGCGAAGCGACCCCGGCGCGGGCGAGCAGCTTGGCAATGCGGTGCAGTGGCGCCGTGGACGGCGATCCGGCGCGGGAGGAACTCGACATGTCGCACCTGATACATGCGTTGTGCGCCTGCGGCGAAATTATTTGCGTCGCTGCGGGTTCAGCAGCGTTATCTGGTCAGGCGTGAACCGTAGCGGACATTGCGGAACTGGTGATGATTTTCAGCCGGAAAAAGAGGTCGATCGTACGGCTCCTGGTGGTGGAGGACGAGCCTCTGGTCGCGTTTGACACCGAGCATATGCTGAGCGAACAGGATTATGAGATCATCGCTACGGTCGATCGTGTCGCAGACGCGGTTGCGATCCTCAACAAGGCCTCCGACATTCATCTCGTGCTCGCAGACCTGGCGCTTGCGGACGGCAGCGGAATCGAGGTGGCGCGCACTGCCTTACAGTTGGGAATTCCGGTTATGTTCGTGACCGGAAACTGTCCGGGCGACGCCGAAGCGCTGGCGGTTGGCTGCTTGTCGAAGCCTTACGCGCCTCGTGACTTGTTGGCTGCGATTGGCGCCGTCGAAGCTGCGCGAGAAGGCAAGGCACCTAGGCGACTGCCACGCGGCTTCCGTCTGTTCACTCCCGCATCCACCACAGGTGGATCCGCTGTGATCAGGTGATCACCATCTGCATGTTAATGAACTCACGGACCGCTGCCCACAGCTGACGCGAGCTTACCGGTTCCCCGCGGTATGGCTATGAAGTTCTGCCAAGCGCTACACTCGATCACGTCAGTTGAACCGCGGATCGTCGGAGCTCTCACCTGGACCGTCGGGCTCACTGAATCGCGCCGGGGCATCATGCGGCTCGACCCGCACGCCATCTTCCACCGCTTCGTTCCGGGCTGCTCCTTGGCCTTCGATATCGGTGCGAGCAGCGTCGTCCCAGGCAGCCGGAGCGCTGTCCGGCGACTGGTCTACTCCGTCTTCTGGCATGCTATCGGGGTGCGGGTCTCCGCCTTGTTCTATCATGTCACACGCTCGGCTGGATGGGAGCTGGATCGTTGCCTGGCGCGGCGGGGGCGGGCTGGTCAAAGTCCGGGCTCGGAGGGGTAACCTCGGGCGGCGGTGAAGTCGGCTCGGCCGGCTGACTTGGCGGCACGGGTTGTTCAGGTGGGGGCGTTGTGGCCATTGTTGTTCGTCCTTTTCCCTCCAACAACGCGCGATCGTTCGTCCTGGTTGCTGGCAAAGCTTGCGGGGAGGCGCCGCGCAGTATAGAGGCCCGCGACCGGCGGTGCCTTTATGCGGGCGTGGCGGAACTGGTAGACGCGCTGGATTTAGGTTCCAGTATCGCAAGATGTGGGGGTTCG
This sequence comes from Sphingomonas sp. IC-11, assembly GCF_021043365.1. GTDB lineage: Bacteria > Pseudomonadota > Alphaproteobacteria > Sphingomonadales > Sphingomonadaceae > Sphingomonas. Next base: position 1,026,359 of record NZ_JAJNDU010000001.1, read on the forward strand.
AGTCCCTTCGCCCGCACCAGTTTATCCGCGGCGTGCCCGCGGACAGGCACCATCCACGAAATTCTTTTCAAGGCACGAAGATGCAGACTGTCGAGACGTTGAACGAGGGCCTGAAGCGCGCCTACACGCTGACCATTCCCGCCAAGGATATCCAGTCCCGCGTTGATGCCGAGCTGGCACGTGTCGCGCCGCAGGTGCGGATGCCCGGCTTCCGCCCGGGCAAGGTTCCGGCCAACTTGGTGCGCAAGATGCATGGTCCGGCGCTGATGCAGGACGCGCTCAACACGTCAATTCAGGAAAGCATCCAGGCGTTGATCGCCGAGAAGCAGCTCCGTCCCGCTGTTCAGCCGTCGGTCGCCCTGACCGAAGGATATGAGCCCGGCAAGGATGCCGAGCTGAAGATCGAGCTCGAAGTGCTGCCGCAGGTGCCGGCGCCGGCAATTGAGGGTCTCAAGCTCGAGAAGCTGGTCGTACCGGCGGCCGACGAGGTAATCGACGAACAGCTTCAGAAGTTTGCCGATCAGACCAAGAGCTGGGACGACACCGAAGAGGGCTACGCCGCGCAGAACGGTGATCTGGTCACGATGGACTTCGTCGGCAAGACGATGGACGGCGTTGCCTTTGATGGTGGCACGGGCACCGACATGGCTGTGGAGCTCGGCTCCGGCCGCCTGATCCCGGGCTTTGAGGATCAGGTTGTTGGCGCGAAGGCCGGCGAAGAGCGTCAGATCAAGGTGACCTTCCCTGAAGAGTATCAGGCGAAGGAACTGGCTGGTCAGGACGCGACCTTCGATCTCACCATCAAGTCGGTAAAGACGGCAGGTGAGGCCAAGGTTGACGAGGATCTGGCGAAGAATCTCGGCCTCGAGAGCCTGGAGCAGCTGCGCGGCCTGATCCGCGGCCAGGTCGAGAGCGAGCTCGGCAACCTCACCCGCACCCACATGAAGCGCAAGCTGCTCGACCAGCTCGCCGCCGGCCACGATTTCGAAGTGCCGCCCTCGATGGTCGAGGCCGAGTTCCAGCAGATCTGGGCGCAGCTCGAGCATGAAGCGACCCATGAGCCGGATCCTAAGGCGGCCATGGAGGAGATGGAGAAGGAGCGCGACGATTACCGCAAGATCGCCGAGCGCCGTGTCCGTCTGGGCCTGCTGCTGAGCGAGATCGGCCAGGCGAATGGCGTCGAAGTGACGCAGCAGGAAATGAACCGCCTGATCGCGCAGGCTGCCCAGCAGTATCGCGGCGAGGACCAGCAGCGCTTCATCCAGTACATCCAGCAGGAACCGATGGCTGCTGCCCAGCTGCGCGCGCCGCTGTACGAGGACAAGGTCGTCGACTTCCTGTTCGAGAAGGCTGAGGTGACCGAGCGCGAAACGACCCGCGAGGAGCTGGAAGCCGCGATCGAGAGCGAGGACGGTTTCGCGACTGGCACGCACCATCACGATCACGACAACCACAAGCCGAAGCAGAAGAAGGCCGCTTCCAAGAAGAAGGCCGACGAAGCTCCAGCCGAAGACGCTGCGGCTGCGGAGGGCGAAGAGGTGAAGCCGGCGAAGAAGACGGCGAAGAAGAAGGCGGCTGAGCCTGCCGCGGAAGCAGAAGAGGCCGAGGCTGCGGCTCCTGCCAAGAAGCCGGCTGCGAAGAAGGCGGCCAAGGCGGCGACGCAGGACGACGGAGCGACTGCCGACGTAGAAGCAAAGCCCGCCAAGAAGACGGCGAAGAAGAGCACCGCCAAGTCCGAGGGCTAACCTCCGGTTCGGCCATCATCCCATGCCGTTCGCCCGGCGCTTGTCGAACGGGCGTTCTTTTCCCTAGGATGGCAGCACCTTCAGGGCCGCAGCGATGAACTCATCGCTGCGGCCTTGTCCGGTTTAGTCCGAACGGATCGGGATCACGTGAAGTACGAGCCAACGATCGCGGTACTGCTGCCGTGCTACAATGAAGAGGCCGCGATTGCGCAGACGATCGCCGGGTTCCGTTCCGCGCTGCCGTCCGCCAAAATTTACGTCTATGACAACAACTCGGCCGATCGGACCGTAGAGGTGGCCCGGGCTGCCGGCGCGACCGTCCGGACCGAGCGCATCCAGGGAAAAGGGGCGGTTGTCCGTCGCATGTTCGGCGACATCGATGCCGACGTTTACGTGATGGCAGATGGTGATGCGACATATGACTCCTCGTCCGCGCCGGCGCTTGTGCAGCGCATGCTTGATGAACAGCTGGACATGGTCGTCGGTTGTCGCGTCGGCGAAGCCGCGGCCGCCTACCGCCGCGGTCACCGTTTCGGCAATGCCATGCTCACGGGCATGCTCGCGCGGCTGTTTGGCCGCAGCTTCACGGACATTCTCAGTGGCTATCGTGTGTTCTCGCGCCGGTTCGTAAAGAGCTTTCCGGTGCTGTCGGTCGGTTTCGAGATCGAGACCGAGATATCAGTTCATGCGCTCGAACTGAAAATGCCTGTTGGTGAGCTGGATACCCCATATTTTGCCCGGCCGGAAGGGTCGGTGTCAAAGCTCAGTACCTATCGCGACGGGTGGCGCATCCTTGGCACGATTGCGACCCTCTACCGGATCGAAAGACCGCTGTGGTTCTACGGGGCTTTTGGCGCGGCGCTGCTGGCTCTCGCAATCATTCTAGCGATGCCGCTGGCGATCACTTATGCACAGACGGGTCTCGTGCCCCGCTTCCCAACTGCCATCCTGGCAACCGGCCTTACTATATTGGCCGCTTTGTCTGTGTTTGCCGGATTGATCCTGGATACTGTGGTGCGTGGCAGGCTTGAAGTGCGTCGACTAGCCTATCTCGCGTACCGAGCACCCGGCGAACACTAATCTAGCTAGTCTATATCAAACAACTGGCTTAGGCTGAGGTCATGGCAACATCGCACTTCGGCCGACTTGCGGCCCTTTTCGCCCTTGGTGCAGCTTGGGCGACAGGCGTCGCCGCTCAGGAACAACCGCGCCGAACCAGGATCGCTCTCGGGCCGCAACTTGTCCCTCGCTATCCTGGATCGGACGAAGTGGTGGTTCGGCCCTTCATCGATTTCAGCCGTGCGCGCGGCGATGCACCTTTCCGGTTCGAGGCTGCGGACGAGAGCTCGGGCTTTCCGGTATTTTCCACTAACGGCTTTTCCTTGGGGCCGGCGGTGGGCTTTGAAGGCTCGCGCCGCACCCGTGAAGTGCCAGGTGTGCCAAAGGTCGGCTTCACGGTCGAAGCGGGCGGCTTCGTTCAATATCAATTCACCGCGCCAGTCCGTGCTCGGGTAGAGCTTCGGCAAGGACTCGGCGGTCACAAGGGGCTGATCGGGATGGCCGGCATCGATTATGTAGCCCGTGATCGCGACGAGTGGCTGTTCGCCATCGGTCCGCGCGTTACTTACTCGGGTGGCAAGTATCAGCGAGCGTACTTCGGTGTCCCCGAGCAATCTGTGGCATCATCGGGGTTGCCGGCGTTTCGTCCCTCCGGTGGCATCCACGCCATCGGCGCGAACGCGAGCTACCTGATGCAACTCAGCCCGCGATGGGGCATCTACGCTTACGGCAAATATGATCGGCTGGTGAATGACGCCGGCGACTCGCCCGTTGTTGCGCGCTACGGTTCGCGGGACCAATGGTCGGGCGGCTTGGCACTGACCTATACAATTTTCGGGCGTCGCAAGGACCAATAGGCAGGGCTTGAAGTCGCGCCACCCGCGCGCGACATAGGTGCTCCTGAGGCATAAGAGAGAGTTTTCATGCACAATCCGTTCGAGACCGGCGACTTCGCAGGCGCCCTGGCGCGCGCCGGAGTCGGTATGCAGCAGACGCAGGCCGGCCTCGTTCCCATCGTGATCGAGCAGTCGAACCGCGGCGAGCGTTCGTTCGACATCTTCAGCCGCCTGCTGCGCGAGCGCATCGTCTTCGTGACGGGTGGCGTGGAGGATGGCATGGCCAGCCTCATCACCGCTCAGCTGCTGTTCCTTGAGTCGGAGAATCCGAAGAAGGACATCTTCATGTACATCAACTCGCCGGGCGGTGTCGTGACGGCGGGCATGGCAATCCATGATACGATGCAGTATATTCGGCCTCGGGTCGGGACGGTGTGCATCGGCCAGGCGGCTTCGATGGGCAGCTTCCTGCTTTCGGCCGGCGAGCCGGGCATGCGCGTGGCGCTGACCAATGCGCGGATCATGATCCACCAGCCATCGGGCGGTGCGCAGGGCATGGCTAGCGACATCGAGATTCAGGCGCGCGAAATTCTACGCATCCGCAGCCGGATGAACGAGTTGTACGCCAAGTACACCGGTCAGCCGCTGGAAGTGATTGAGAATGCGATGGACCGCGACAAGTTCATGAGCAGCGACGAGGCGAAGGAATTCGGCCTGATCGACGAGGTGTTCGACAAGCGGCCTGCCCCGGCCGACGACGTGGCTGCGGCGGCCTGACGCGCGTTAGCCCTTTTCCGGCATTGCCGGATTGTGACCGGCCGGGTTACCATGCCCGGCCGAAAAGGATGTGATTGAATGACCAAGCTCAGCGGCGGTGACTCGAAGAGCACGCTCTATTGCTCGTTCTGCGGCAAGTCGCAGCACGAGGTTCGCAAGCTCATCGCGGGACCGACGGTGTTCATCTGCGATGAATGCGTGGAGCTGTGCAACGACATCATCCGCGAAGAAACTAAGTCGGCGCTCGTCTCGAAGAAGGACGGCGGCGTGCCCACGCCGCAGGAGATCTGCGACGTTCTCGACGATTATGTGATCGGGCAGAAGCAGGCCAAGCGCGTGCTCTCGGTCGCGGTGCACAACCACTACAAGCGGCTTAACCACGGCGCCAAGGGCGCGGACGTGGAGCTCGCGAAGTCGAACATCTTGCTCGTCGGCCCCACCGGCTGCGGCAAGACCCTGCTGGCGCAGACGCTGGCCCGCATCCTCGATGTGCCGTTCACCATGGCCGACGCGACGACGCTGACCGAAGCGGGCTATGTCGGCGAGGATGTCGAGAACATCATCCTCAAGCTGCTCCAGGCATCTGACTATAACGTCGAGCGGGCGCAGCGCGGCATCGTCTATATCGACGAGATCGACAAGATCAGCCGCAAGGCCGAGAACCCGTCGATCACGCGCGACGTGTCGGGTGAGGGCGTGCAGCAGGCGCTGCTGAAGCTGATGGAGGGCACCACCGCCTCCGTGCCGCCGCAGGGCGGCCGCAAGCATCCGCAGCAGGAATTCCTGCAGGTCGACACGACGAATATTCTGTTCATCTGCGGCGGCGCCTTCTCGGGCCTTGAGAAGATCATCGGCGATCGTCTGCAGGGCAAGTCGATCGGCTTTGGCGCCTATGTCGCGTCGCCCGAGGAGCGCCGCACAGGTGAGGTGCTGCGCCAGACCGAGCCTGAGGATCTGCTGAAGTTCGGCCTCATTCCTGAGTTCGTCGGCCGCCTTCCCGTGATCGCGACGCTCGAGGATCTCGACGTCACGGCGCTGGTGAAGATCCTGAGCGAGCCGAAGAACGCGCTGGTGAAGCAGTATCAGAAGCTGTTCGACATGGAGGAGGTGAAGCTTGGCTTCACCGACGACGCGCTGGTCACGATTGCGAAGAAGGCAATCGAGCGGAAGACCGGCGCGCGCGGCCTTCGTTCGATCCTGGAGGCGATCCTGCTCGACACGATGTTCGAGTTGCCGGGTATGGACTCGGTGGACGAGGTGATGATCGACAAGGACGTGGTGGAGGGCCGCAAGGAGCCGATCCGCGTCTATACCGAGAAGAAGAAGGCCGGCAGCGACGCGGCGTAAGCGGCGTGATGCAACGTAAACGACGAAGGGCGCCGAACGATCGGCGCCCTTTTCGTTTGCGGCAGGGTACGCCACGCTGGTGACGAAGCGAGGAGGGTGCGATGATCGGCGGATTCGCAGAACCTGTCAGGCTGCGGGGCGTTCGCCGGTGACCGGGATGCGCATCGCCGGACGGGCGGACCGGGCCCGGGTTTCCACCATGCTTGCTCGGGCATTCGCGGACGATCCCGCGATGAGCTGGATTTTTCCTGATCCGGTCGATCGGGCGCGTCGCTTGCCGCGGCTGTTTGCGCTGCTGTTCGATGAGGACGCTGCCGGCATGCGGATCGTTGCAGGCGGCGCGGAGGCGGCGACCTTGTGGCGGGGGCCGGGGAAGGCAAACACCAGCACCGCGGCGATGCTGAGACAGGCGTGGCCGCTGTGGCGCGCGCTGGGAGCGAACATCCCGCGCGCGCTGAAGGTCTCGAACGCCATAGCGGCACACATGCCGGCCGGCGACTTCTGGTACCTCCACATCGCAGGCTGCGATCCGGCTGCGCAGGGGAAGGGGCTTGGCGGCGCGGTGGTGCGTGCCGGTCTGGCGCGCGCCGCTGGGCGACTGCCCGCTTATCTCGAGACCGCGACCAAGCGGAACCTCGGCTTCTACCGCTCGCTCGGCTTCGACGTTACCGACGAATGGGTGGTGCCGGGGGGCGGGCCGCGCTTCTGGTCGATGCTCCGCCCGCCCGATTGATCACGCAGCGCGCGGCGCCGCGAGCGTCCGCTTCATCCAGCGATCGAACAGGTCCGGCCAGCGCGATCCCGGCAGCTCGGCCGGCAGATACGCCGGGCCGAAGCCGTGGCCGCCCTCCTGGAAGAAGTGCGCTTCCACCGGCACACCGGCCGTCTGGCAGGCCTGCATCATCGACAGCGGCTGCGCGAGCGGCACGACCGGATCGTCGATCGCATGAGCGATGAACACGGGCGGGCTGTCGCGGCGGATCCGGCGCGCGGTGTCGAAACGGCCCGCGGCATCCTTGCCGACGCGCATCACGTCGCCGGAAACGACCGGGTAGACGAGCCCGGCGAACGCGGGCCGGGCCGAGCCTTCGTCCGCGGCGTCGACCTTGGTGTAGACGGGATCGTCATGCGCGACCGACAGGCTTGCGGCGAGCAGGCCGCCGGCGGAGAAGCCGACGATGCCGAGCTTTGTCGGCTCGAAACCGTCGGTAGAGGCGCGTGCGCGTACCAACCGCATCGCGCGCTGCGCATCCTGAAGCGGTACGTCCTGCGGCTCGGCCCAGCCTTCGCCGGGCAGACGATAGCCGAGGACGTAGACGGTCACGCCAAGCGGATTGAAGGTCCGCGCGACGTTGATGCCTTCATTCTCGACCGAGATGAAACGATAACCACCGCCTGGGATAGCGAGCAGCGCCCGGCCGTCCGGCTGCGGCGCGCGATAGATGCCGACGACCGGATCGAGTACGCCGCGCAGGTGAAGTTCACGCCGTGGCGGGGTGCCGTTCATCGTGAAATCGGGGCGCGGGAGCACCCGCGAGGCACCCGGCGCACGACCGGGCCATAATCTGATATGATCGGCCGGAGGCCAGGCGGTCACGGCCCCACCTAGTCCCGATTGCTGGGCCGCAGCCTGTGCGGGGGAAAGCGCAGGCATCATCGCGGCGCCGAGTGCGCCGCCCAGCATCATCCGACGATCGATCTGCACCACACCTCTCCCTGTTCCCAGGGGAGGGGTGTGGCGCAAACCTATCGTCAGGCCAAGTCGATCAGGCGAACAGCTTTGCCCAGCCCCGCTTCGCGCGATCCTTCCAGTGGCCGCGGTGATACGCGTCGGACGCCAGCAGCGGCATCACCGAGCCGGCTTCCGCGAACACCATCTGCTCGATGCCGGTGTTCACCTTGCCCCACGAAGCGGCCTCCTGCAGCGTCGAGGACGAGCAGGCGCCGTCACGCACGTCGGCGACGGTGATCTGCACCGCGTACTTGTGCACCTCGACATCCTCGTGACCGAGGATCTCGGCGCACACGACGGTGTCCTGGATGAAGTTCTTCGGCACGCCGCCGCCGATCATCAAGAGGCCGGTGGTTCCCGCCTTGATCTTGATCTCGGTCAGCTCGCGGAAATCCGCGACCGCGTCGATCATCATGTACGGCTTGCCTTCCTTGGCGCGATCCACCTGGTGCTTGACGAGGCCGAAGCCCGCCGAGCTGTCGACGAACGCCGGGCAGAAGATCGGCACGTCATGCTCATACGCGAGCTTGACGAGGCTGTTCTCCTTCTTGCCGTGCTCGACGAGATACTTGCCCATCTCGCGAATGAAGGCGCGCGAGGAATAGGCCTTGGGCTCCAGCTCGTTCGCGATCTTGTTGATCGTGAAGTCGCAGTCCTGCAGCTGCTCCTCGTCGATATACGTGTCGTAGATGCGGTCGATGTACAGCGAGCGCAGCGTATCATCGTCAGGGATTTCAAGCGCCTGATAGTGCTTGTGACCAAGGCCTTCGAAGAAATCCATATCGACGATGGTGGCGCCGGTGGCGACGATCACGTCGACCATGTTGTTGCGCACCAGATCGGCATAAAGGTCCATGCAGCCGCCCGCGCTGGTCGATCCGGCGATCACCAGGCACACGGTGCAGTCCTTGTCGGCCAGCATCTCGTTGTAGATCTTCGTCGCGCGGCCGAGGTCGCGGCTGGTGAAGCTCATGTCGCTCATCGCGTCGACAATCGGGCGCGCGTCGAACGACTTGATGTCGATGTGCTTGACCTGCTTCGACAGCAGTTCCGCCTTGCGGGTGTCGTTGATCGGCGCGTTTGCCGCCGCGGTCTTCGTGAGGGTGTCAGTCATGGGTTGCTTCTCGCATGATGGCACACGTCGTTCGGAAGGGGACGCGTTAACCCGTAAGAACGACGGCGCCCCTGCGAGCGCCGCCGTCTATTCCAATGTAAGCAGTCGGTTACAGCTTTACGACGTTGGAAGCGGCCTCGCGTTCCACCTCGGCGTAGAGCGAGACCATCGGTTCGTCCTCGACGATCACCGTCTCGTCCGATCCGAAGCCGTTGAAGGCCGTGCGCATCGCCGAGCCATAGGCGCCGAGCATGCCGATCTCGATATAATCCCCGGCCGTGATGTCCGCGGGGAGCAGGAACGGGCCTGCCATGTGATCGAGATCGTCGCAGGTCGGGCCGTAGAACGAGAAGGGATGATCGCGCACGGTCGACTGCGGCTCGCGCAGCAGCGTGACCGGGAAGCGCCAGCCGATGTGCGCCGCGTCGAACAGCGCGCCATAGGCGCCGTCGTTGATGTACAGCTCGTTCCCGCGGCGCTTTTCGACGCGAACGACGACGCTGCTGTACTCGGCGCAGAGCGCACGGCCCGGCTCCGCCCACAGCTCAGCCGAATAGCTGATCGGCAGGCTCTCGAAGGCGCGGTGGATCGTCTCGAAGTAGCGCTCCAGCGGCGGCGGGGCCATGTCCGGGTAGGACGACGGGAAACCACCGCCGACGTCGATCACGTCGACCGTGACGGCCGCGTCAACGATCGCTGCACGCACGCGCTCCATCGCCTCGGCATAAGCCTCCGGCGTCATTGCCTGGCTGCCGACGTGAAAGCAGATGCCGAGTGCATCAGCCGCCTGGCGAGCGGCGAACAGCAGCGGCTTCGCATCCTGCGCCGGCACGCCGAACTTCGACGCGAGGCTGAGCTTCGAATGCTCCGACGACACGCGCAGGCGGACGCAGAGCGTCAGATCCGACGCATTGCGCGTGGCGCGCATGATCTTCTCGAGCTCTTCGAGCGAATCAAGGCTGAAGACGCGGACGCCGTGCGTGAAATACGCCTCCGCAATCGCTTCCTCGGCCTTAACCGGGTGCATGAAGCACAAGGTGGCATCCGGCAGCGTGCGCGCGACGAGACGCACCTCGGCGATCGAGGCGACGTCGAAATGCGTGATCCCGTTGTCCCAGAGGATCTGGATGAGTTCGGGCGACGGATTGGCCTTCACGGCATACATCGACCGGCCCGGGAACTTCTCCACGAAGAACCGGGCGGCGCGTGCCGCGGCGTGCGGACGCACGAGCGTGACCGGCTGGACCGGCTTTGCCTGTGCGATGTCGAGGGCGCTCGAAACAGAGTTGCGAGCAACGGTCGAGAGGGGCGCTAGCCCCAGCGCGCAATGATCCTGATGCAATTCAAGGGACCTCCAATGCCAGAGGGCAAGCCCCCGGTCTTCAGTTGCGAAATCACTGCCTTGCGGTGGAAGTCCCATGGGGCAGCGGAGGCGCGCACTTAGGGTCGCTCACCCCCCGTGTAAAGTGTGTTTTCGCCGGTCCGAAATTGCGGCAAGGACAGGCCGTGACAATCGTGCGACAACCCACCCGCGCCGGTGTGCGCGACGCCGCGGCAAAGATCGCGGCGATCCTCCCACCAACACCGCTTTTCGTGAGCGAAATCAAAGGTGTGCCTGTTGCCTTCAAGGCAGAGTCGCTGCAGCCTATTGGGGCGTTCAAGATCCGGGGTGCTTGGCACCGATTGACTGCGCTGGATGAGAACGCGCGTTTGCGCGGGGTGGTTGCGTTCTCGAGTGGTAATCACGCGCAGGGAGTCGCGTGGGCGGCAAAGAGACTCGGTATGCCTGCCATCATCGTCATGCCTTTGGACGCGCCCCGCGCGAAGGTGGACGGTACCCTGGCGTTGGGTGCCGAGGTGGTGGGTTATGACCGTCACACTGAGTCCCGCGAACAGATCGCGGCCCAATTGGCGGAGGCGCGGGGAGCGACCTTGGTGCCCAGCTTCGACGACGCTTGGATTATCGAAGGCCAAGGCTCCGCTGGGATCGAGATAGCGTCACAGCTGGAGGCGATGGGCTCGGGTGAACCGACTCATATAGTGGTGCCGTGCGGGGGCGGGGGGCTTGCAGCCGGTCTGGCGCTCGCGCTTCCTCATGCGTCGATTACCGTCGCAGAGCCCGAAGGATGGGACGATATGCGGCGAAGCCTGGAGGCAAGCTGGATCCTTCCCGTCGGTGATGCGCCGCCTTCGACCAGTTGCGACGCGCTGATGACCAAGGAAGTCTCGCCGCTGACCTTTGACGTATTGTCACGCCGTGACGCGACCGGAGTGGCGGTGTCTGAGTCTCATGTTAAAGCGGCACAGCGCTGGGCGGCCGAGCGGCTTCGTCTGGTCGTTGAACCGGGCGGCGCCGTGGCGCTTGCGGCTCTGCTGGCTGGGGAGGTTGCGCCATCGCCTGGGATGGTGGTGATCCTGTCCGGCGGCAACGTCGACATTGATGCATATGCCCGGGCGATCGGCTCGTGATTGTCCGGCCGGCAGCATAGGTGACGCGCTTTGCCGTGGCGGCGCCGAACGATAAGGGGACGCCATGAATTCGATCGCCAGCGCCGCCCCCGCCGCCGCCATGTTAGCCGCCTTCGCCTGTCTGTTCGGTGGGGGCTGGCTGATCAAAACCGGGCAAGATCCGAAGCGCGGATGGTTGATGATCGTGATGGCGACGGTGCTGGTCGGCAACGTGCTGATCTGGACGCTCTAAGCCGGGTACGTTCAGCACTTACTGACACCGTGGTAAGTCAGGTTCTTTCCTGACCACTCTCGATGCGTTAAGCTCGCGCCGGAGAGAGGATCGTCCATGAGCGAGCACATCGACGTTATCATCGTCGGAGCGGGGCTGTCGGGGGTAGGTGCGGCGCACCACCTGCAGCAGCGCTGTCCCGATCGAAGCTACCTCATACTAGAGGCGCGCCAAGGGATGGGGGGAACCTGGGATCTTTTCCGCTATCCCGGCATCCGTTCCGACAGCGACATGCACACGCTCGGCTATAACTTCCGGCCTTGGACGAAGGCGAAGGCAATCGCCGACGGTCCTTCAATCCGCGAATATATCGAAGAAACCGCGCGAGACGCCGGAATCGACCGGCGCATTCGGTTCGGTCATCGGGTCACTGGGCTGGAATGGTCGACGCCGGAGGCGCGGTGGACAGTAAGCGTGGACGGACCGCAGGGGCCAACTTCGTTCACTTGCTCCTTTCTGCACATGTGTTCCGGCTACTACGACTATGAGCAAGGGCATGCCCCAGAGTTTCCGGGTCAGGAGGAATTCGCAGGCCGCATCGTTCATCCGCAATTCTGGCCGGAAGACCTTGACTATGCCGGTCAGCATGTCGTCGTGATCGGAAGCGGCGCAACTGCCGTGACGCTTGTGCCCGAAATGGCCAAGGCGGCGGCCAGTGTGACGATGCTTCAGCGCTCACCCACCTATGTCGTGTCACGACCTGCGCAGGACGCTTATGCGAATTGGCTGCGCGCAAAACTTCCCAGCAAGGCGGCTTACGGGCTGACTCGCTGGAAGAACGTGATGTTCGGGATGCTTTTCTACCGAATGACTCGCAAGCAGCCTGAAAAGGTCAAGCAGAAGCTCCTCGATCAGGTGCGTGAGCATCTTGGTCCAGACTATGACGTGGCGACCCATTTCACGCCCCGCTACAATCCCTGGGACCAGCGGTTGTGCCTGGTGCCAGATGCGGATCTGTTTGACACCATCAAGGCGGGCAAGGCGACCGTGGTGACCGATACGATCCAGCGGTTCACGCCGGGCGGGATCATGCTTAGCTCTGGACAGGAATTGAAGGCCGACGTCATCGTCACGGCGACCGGTCTGCGGGTGAAGCTGTTGAGCGGGATCGACCCGATTGTCGACGGGGTGGAAAAGAAGATCGCCAACGCTTTGCAATACAAGGGAATGATGTTCTCGGACATCCCGAACCTGGCGTTCACCTTTGGTTACACCAATGCCTCCTGGACGCTGAAGGCGGACCTGGTTGCCATGTACCTCTGCCGGCTTCTCAACACGATGAAGAAGCGCCGTGTGCGCCAAGTGACGCCGCGGATTGGCGATCAGCCGATTGCGACTGAACCATTCGTCGATTTCAGCTCCGGCTACATTCAGCGGGTCGCGGACCAGTTGCCCAAGCAGGGAAGCAAGAAGCCCTGGCGACTCAACCAGAATTATGCCCTTGACGTGATGGCGCTGCGGTTTGGCTCCGTCGACGACAGCATGGAATTCTCAAATCCGGAGCCAAATTCGGTTCGCGCGGCGGCTTAGTTGGGACCGAAGAACATTCCGGTCTTTCTTGACGCTGCGAACGCGGTATGGCCCGCGTCTTCGCAGCAAAGGAGAACGGCGCCGTGGCCGATGTGCTGGTGCTCACCACCGGTGGGACGATCGACAAGCTCTATTTCGACGCGCTGAGCACGTATCAGATTGGCGAGAGCGTTGTTGATCGGGTGCTGAAGACGGCACGCGTTACCTTGTCCTACCGGATCGCCGAGGTGATGCGGAAGGATAGCCTGGAACTCACCGACGATGATCGAGCGCTGATCGCCAGAACCGTGGCGGATGCGCCCGAACAGCGCATCATCATCACTCACGGTACCGACACGATGGCGCAGACGGCGCAGGCCCTTGGCAGTACTGCGGGGAAGACGATTGTTCTGGTGGGTGCCCTATCACCGGCTCGCTTTGCGGAGAGTGATGCGACCTTCAACCTCGGCATGGCCTTCGCCACGGCTCAGGTCGCCGCGTCGGGAATCTGGATTGCCATGAACGGCACGGTGTTCGACGGATTGCGCGTCCGGAAGGACCGTGCTGCCAACGCCTTTGTCGCGGTGGAGTGAACGCTAGCCGCAGCGCGGGTGTGCGACCAGAGGTGCCTTGATGTTCGGCCGAAGAAACGGAGCGCGGGTGCGACACCGCGCGACCGACAACTGCTCTTTGGCCTTAACTCAGTCCGTGCTCGACATCACGACGGTCGAAGGCGGGCCCGATCGTCAGGCCCGCCTGTATTCGTCAGCGCTGCGCCAGGCTGACGGCGCCGACCGGCGGCGGGAAGTCGAGCGGGCCGCACTTCTTCGTCTGCCATTCGCCCTTCTTGGACCAGCAGAGGCTATCGAGCCGCGGCACGCGGGACTCAGCGTAGAAATAGCGAGGGAATTGCTGCTCGCCCCAAGGCGACAGGCTGTTCCGTAACTCGCGCATGCGCTCCTGCGCCAAGGTACCGAAGCTTCCCCGGGGCGTGTAAATGGCGGCGCGGCCAATCTTACCCGCGGTCTGGCAGAAGTTATATTGCGACGCGACGGCGTTAAAGCTCGAGTAAGTCTTGGTCCCGAACTGGTCGAGGGCGGTCTGCCCGGCCTTTGCCGTCTTGTTGACGCGCTTGAAGTAAGCGGTCAGCGTGTCGTAGCTTTCCTTCAGCTCGTTACGGTGATCGGTCAGCACGGCGTTGTAGTTGTCGACCGTGAGCAGCGTCGGCTCAAACTGGCACTGAAGCGCCGCGACGTTCAGCGCAGCGCGGAGCGTCCAGGTGAGGCCGGCCTTGATCTCCTTGTCAGTGGCCCCCGGCAGCGGCTGGGCGACCCCAGGTTCATCTCCCCTCACAACTGAGCCCGACAGATCCTTGGACTTCATGAAGAATTGCGCCGAAGCGGGCAACGCACCCATCACCGCGGCGGCTGCCAAGCTTACCCCGACGATCCGCAACCCAACCATTCGCATGACTTCCCCCAAACGCAACGCGCGGGATTCATACGCGTTTTCTGGCGATCATCCAACACCGTTCGTCATGCTGCGCGAACAATCAGGCGATCATTGACGCTCTGAAATGACGAAGGCCGCCCGGTCGCCCGGACGGCCTGTCAAAACACCTTCTTGAAGCGAAATTACATCGCGTTCGTGGTGGTGTTCGTCATCATCATGTCGTTCGACATCATGGTGTCGTTCGCCATCATGCCGCCGTTCATGGCGCCATCAACCGCCGTCATGTTGTCGCTCATGGTGTCGAGACCTTCGGTCGCGTTCATGTCGGTAATGGTGGTGTTGTCGACCGTGGTTTCGGTCTTCGAGCCGCAAGCCGACACGGCGAGCGCGGCTGCGGCAATGGCCGAACCGGTCAGGATCTTCGAGATAGCACGCATGGAAAGCTCCCTAGATAAAGGATTTGGACGGCGGACGGATCCTTAATACCCAAATCAGAGTGGATATTAGTCACAGAACGCCGACCCCTCAAGCCTCGTTTTCACGCGCACAAGTCAGGCTTTCGAGGAAAGCGCCGAACGTTAACGCCAGCGCCGCGTCAAAGGTTTCAAGCGCGTATTCCGCCCCAAGCGCCTTTGCACTGGTGACGGGAAATTCCGCAATCCCGCAGGGCACGATCCCGCCGAAGTGCGAAAGGTCCGGTGACAGGTTTACGGAGAAGCCGTGCATGGTGGTCCAGCGCCGGACGCGTACGCCGATGGCGCCGATCTTTGCCTCTGTGCCGGCATGATCGTAGGTCCAGATACCAATCCGGCCGGGTGCGCGGAAGGCGGCTATTCCCATCTCCGCCAAGGCCGCAATCACCCAGCCTTCGACCGCGTGCACGAAGCAGCGCACGTCCCGCCCGCGGTTCGCCAGATTGAGCACCAGATAGCCAATACGCTGCCCTGGGCCATGATAGGTATAGCGGCCGCCACGCCCGGCTCGGACGACCGGGAAGCGCGGATCGATCAACTCGGCTGAATCTGCGCTGGTGCCCGCTGTGTAGACCGGGGGATGTTCCAGGAGCCAAATGAGCTCGCGATCCGTTCCGGCCGCCACGGCAGCGGCGCGGCGCTCCATTTCGTCAAGCGCCGTTGCGTAATCGGTCAACCCTGGCGTCACCCGCCATTCCATGTTCAGACCTTCATTCACATGGCAGCAGATGCGGTCGCCCGGCGAGATTGGCAAGCGGCTGTTCGATCGGGTAGCGTCGCCAGCATGATGCACACACAAGGTCGGTCATGATCAGCATTGGAATGGTCTGGGACCGCGCGATGGCGGTAATTTCCGGCCGATTCAGCATTTTGCTGTCGCTGGCTGTCGGCCTGATTATCGTGCCGCCGATCGGACAGGCTGCGATCGACGCGGTGGGTGGATCGTCCTTCATGCTGCGCTCGACGCAGATGGCGGCATCGCTCCTGGTCTTTGTTTCAGCGTCGATCGGAGCAATCGCGATCACCGCCGTGGCAAGCGATCCTGACGTAGATCTGCGATCGGCGCTGGCGATCGGGCGGGCTCGGCTAGGAGCGTTCATTGGTGTGTGGGTAATTGTCGGCCTCTGCTTCGTACTGGCGGCGCTGCCCGGTCTGATTCTGGTCGCCACGTCCGGCTTCAGCGTAGCACAGGCACAGGCCGGCGGACCTCAGGATGGGCTGAACATGGGCGTCCTAAGCATCGGTATGGTATTACTTTTGGTTCTCGTGCCGGTGATGTTCTGGGCCACGGCGCGGCTGGTTCCACTCGGTGCCGTGATCGTGAACGAGCGTCGGGGCATCGGCGCCATCCAGCGGTCCTTTGCGCTCACCCGCGGAATGACGCTGAAGCTGCTCGGTGTTCTTATCCTGTATGCGATCGTTTTCGTTGTCGTGCTTACGGCGTCTACCTCGGTCGTCGGATTGATTGCGCGCCTGCTTGCGGGATCCGACGGGGCAATCGTCGTCTCCGTGACAGTCGCCGCCGTTGCGGCTTTGGTCGCGGGACTATTCAGCGTGGTACAGGCGGTCTTTTCGGCGCAGCTTTACGCGGCCGCGCTAGAGGCGCACGACGAGGCATGACAATCAATTTCGCGCGTCTGCTGGCGGACGGCTGGGCCGTGTTTCGCCGTGAGGCGGAGCTGGTCCTCGCGTTGGCGGGCGCTCTCGTCTTTTTGCCGGCTCTTGTAGTGCAACTCCTGTGCGATCCTATGCCGCCGCTCCCTGCGCAGCCCGGCGACGAAGCGGTAATGGCACAGTGGATGGAGGCGGTTTCGGCCTGGGGGCAGGGGAATGCCCTTTGGTACTTGCTGGCTGATGTCGTGGGCATGGTCGGGCTCGCTGCCATTGCGATGCTGCTTGTCGCACCTGGGCAGTTAACGGTGGGCGCGAGCCTCTCCGTTGCCCTGCGTTGGATAGGGCGGTTCATTCTGGTGAACCTGCTGGTTGCGATCCCGGTCGGCCTGGGGTTGTGGCTGTTTGTCTTGCCTGGACTTTATCTGCAGGCCCGGCTTGTCGCATCGGTGCCGGTGGTCGCGGCCGAGCCCGGCCAGAGTGCGGCCCGGGCGCTACGGAAGAGCTGGCACCTGACGCGCGGTGTCGGCTGGCCGGTGCTTGGCGCCGTGGTCGCGTTGTTTCTGGCCCAGTGGCTGGCAGTCAGCCCGCTCTTCTCGATGGATAGCTGGCTCCGGCAACCGGGGCACGATAACCCATTTCTTATATCGCTCGTCACCATTCTGCTGACGGCCGCCGGCACGTTCTACAATGTCGGGCTGCTCTTACTCGGGATCGTGGTTTATCGACGCTTCGCCAGAAGGGGCACGTGAGGGGCCGTTTCGGGCGGCAACAGTCCGGCAATGCGCGGGTCAGCGAACGTTTCGAACGTACGCTTGACGGCCACAAACCCTTGTGCCCGGTAGAAGTTGAGCGCGGAAGGATGGTCAAGCGTGCAGGTGTGAACCACGACCCTCTCGATCCCCGCGCGCCAGCTTCGCGCCATGGCCTCGCTCATCAGCCACCGGCCATGCCCTTGGCCAGCAAGCTCCGGTATAAACCCGAAGTATGACAGCTCGCATACGTTCCGGTGTCGGAAGTCCAGCTCCAGCATGCCGACTTCAATGCCGAACCGATCTGTGACGGCATACACTTCGATGGCTTCGTCGTGGATGATCGCCAACAGTTCGCTCTCCCGCATCGCGAGGCGAGAGAACCAGAGCCACGGACCGCCGACGCGCCGGAACAGCATTCGATAACCTTCGGCCGCCGGCCTCGTCCACCGCACCAGCCGGAACGGAGATGTGGGCATGGGTCGCCGCGGCGGCCTGCTCGACATCTCCAGCGTGGTGACGACGGTCGCCACCTGTTCGTCTGGAACAGCGATCAGGCCCATGTCGCCACGGGTGGAAGGCTCATCAGGATGGCGTCGATGTTGCCGCCGGTCTTCAATCCGAACAGCGTTCCTCGATCGTAGACGAGATTGAACTCCGCATATCGGCCGCGCCACGCGTTGCGCTGCGCGATCTCCGCGTCCGTGTAGGGCAGGTTCATTCGGCGGCGAACAATGCGGGGAAAGACGTCGAGGAAGGCGCGGCCTACGTCCTGCGTAAAGGCGAAATTGTCCGCGAAATCCCCCTCGAGGTGGTCATAGAAAATGCCTCCCACGCCGCGATGAACCTTGCGATGCGGGATGTAGAAATAGTCTTCGGCCCATTTCTTGAAGCGTCCGTAATGCTCTGGATGGTGAGCATCGCACGCCGCCTTCAGCGCGCCGTGGAAGTCTGCGGTGTCCTCCTCGATCGGCAGCGGAGGATTCAGGTCAGCGCCGCCTCCGAACCAACGCTTGGTGGTCACTAGGAAACGGGTGTTCATGTGCACCGCGGGGACATGCGGATTGCTCATGTGAGCGACGAGGCTGATCCCGGTCGCGAAGAAGCTGGGATCCTCCGAGGCGCCGTGGATCGTCTTGCCGAATTCGTTTTCGAACCGCCCACCGACCGTGGACACGTTCACCCCGACCTTCTCGAATACCCGGCCCTTCATCACGCCACGCACGCCACCGCCGCCATGTTCGCCCGACGGGTCCTGCCGGTCCCAAGCTGTATAATCAAAGGCCGCAGAGGAGCCGGCCTCACGCTCGATAGCCTCAAACTCCGCGCAGATGAGATCGCGAAGCTCCTCGAACCAAGCGCGGGCGGTCATTTGTTCGTTGTCGAGCGTGTTCATGAGCGGCTGATACTTGCTGGTGAGCCGGCCTGTCGAGGTGTCGGGGTGATCGGCCGCCAGCCTCGCCGAGAATCGGCCATTCAGGCCGATGCACCGCGCGTCTGGCGAAGCGATTCGGCGAGCATGATACCGACGCTGACTGCGACGTTCAGTGATCGGAAGCCCGGTTGAACCGGTATCCGGACGGCGAGACTTGCCTGCGCGTGGACGTGGTCGGGAACGCCCGCGCTTTCGCTTCCGAACAAGAGAATGTCGTCCGACTGAAAGCGAGCATCCCATAGATCAACGGCGCCGCGCGTAGTGGCGAGAACCAGCTTGCCAACCCTCTTGCCGTTGAACGCAGCCCAGTCCGCATGGCGCACAACCTCTACAGATCCGGCGTAATCCATGCCGGATCGCCGCAACGCGCGGTCCCCCCAGGGAAAACCCATCGGTTCGATCAGGTCAACTGGGACGCCGAAACACGCGGCCGTCCGCAGGATGGTGCCGACGTTCCCGGCGATGTCTGGCTCATACAGGGCGATGCGCATTCTGCTCCCTTAACGCGGTTCCCCGGCGCCGACAGGATGAAGGCTTGGTGAACGGAGGCAAAAATCACCATTGGCAGGGGCAGGGTGCGCAGCTATCAACCGCCCACCCCGCGGGTCGATGGGGGTTTTCAGGCGGGCGTCGGGGGAGGCTCTTTCCACATGCGCTCCCCGCCGGGGCCGGTTGGACAAGGGTTGGTGAATGGCGACGGTCGACAACACGATTACTCCGGGCGATTATCCTGCCCGAAACGAAGAGGACGGGCATGATCCCCGTCGCCGGGATTTTATCAACATTGCCGCAGTCGCCTGGGCCGGTGTCGGCGCGGGCGTGGTTGTTCTTCCGCTCATCAATCAGATGAACCCGTCGGCCGACGTGCTCGCGCTGTCCACGACCGAGGTCGACATCAGCAAGATCGAGCCGGGGCAGGCGATCAAGTCCACGTTCCGTAAGCAGCCGCTGTTCGTGCGCAATCTGACGCCGAAGGAAATCGCGGAAGCTGACGCGGTAGCGGTCAGCGACCTGCGCGATCCGCAGACGCTGGAAGAGCGCACCAAGGCAGGCAAGAAGAACTGGCTTATCACCCTGGGCGTTTGCACCCACCTCGGCTGCGTGCCGCTGGGCGCTGGCGAGGGTGAGAACAAGGGACCGTTCGGTGGCTATTTCTGCCCGTGCCACGGCTCCGCCTATGACACCGCAGGCCGTATCCGCCAGGGACCGGCACCGACGAACCTCGTCGTTCCCGAATATGCATTCACGTCCGACACCGTCGTGACGGTGGGTTGAGGTAGCACACAGATGAGCTTTCCCTGGGCCAATCATTATGAGCCAAAGCAGCCGCTGATGCGGTGGATGGACGAGAAGCTGCCGCTGCCGCGCCTCGTCTACAACGCTATTGGCGCTGGTTATCCGGTGCCGCGCAACCTCAACTATTGGTGGAACTTCGGCGTGCTCGCCGGCCTTGCGCTGGTCGTGCAGATCGTCACCGGCGTGGTGTTGGCGATGCATTATGCCGCCAATGGCACCGTGGCCTTCGCTTCGGTGGAGAGCATCATGCGCGACGTGAACGCTGGCTGGTTCCTGCGTTACGCGCACGCCAATGGCGCATCGATGTTCCTTGCCGTTGTTTATGTCCATATCGCCCGCGGCCTTTACTACGGCTCGTACAAGGCGCCGCGCGAGATGGTGTGGCTGCTGGGCGTCGTGATCTTCCTTCTCATGATGGCAACCGCTTTCATGGGCTACGTGCTGCCGTGGGGCCAGATGAGCTTCTGGGGCGCGCAGGTGATCACCGGCTTCTTCTCGGCAATTCCGCTGGTGGGCGAGCCCATTCGCGTGCTGCTGCTGGGCGGTTACGCGCCGGATAACGCCGCGCTGAACCGCTTCTTCTCGCTGCACTATCTGCTGCCGTTCGTGATCGCGGGCGTCATCATCCTGCACATCTGGGCGCTGCACATCCCGGGTTCGAACAACCCGACCGGCGTCGACGTGAAGGGTGAGCAGGACACCGTTCCGTTCCACCCGTATTACACGGCCAAGGACGGCGTCGGCGTGGCCGTATTCTTCCTGATCTTCGCCGCGCTGGTCTTCTTCTCGCCAAACCTGCTGGGACACCCGGACAATTACATCGAAGCGAACCCGCTCTCGACGCCGGCGCACATCGTTCCGGAATGGTACTTCCTGCCGTTCTACGCGATCCTCAAGAGCTTCACCGCGGACTTCATCCTGACGGGCAAGCTGTGGGGCGTGCTGGCGATGTTCGGCTCGATCCTGCTGCTGTTCTTCCTGCCGTGGCTGGACAGCTCGCCGGTTCGTTCGGCCAACTATCGTCCGACGTACCGCTGGTTCCTGTTGGTCCTGCTGCTCGACGTGCTGGTGCTCGGCTACGTCGGCGGCGCAGAGGCAACCGCCCGCAACGTCATCATCGGTCAGATCGCGACGGCTTACTACTTCGCGCACTTCCTGATCATCCTGCCGATCGTTTCGCGCTCGGAGCGTCCGCGCCCGTTGCCGAACTCGATCACCGAAGCGGTGCTCGCCAAGCATGGCGGAACGTCGCCTGCACAGACCGCGATGGCGCACTGAGCCGATACGGGGGAATAAGAAGAAAATGGTTCGTACCATCGCACTCCTGATCGGCGCGGGCTTCGTGTTCGTGCTCGGTATCGCGCTGTTCGGGACGATCTCGACCGCGATCTCCGATCCGGCACCGGAAACCGCGGAACATGAGTTCCATTTGCATCCGAAGGACGCAGGCCTCTCGTCGGCAGGCGTTTTTGGGAAGTTCGACAAGCAACAGCTGCAGCGCGGCCTGAAGGTTTATCAGGAGGTTTGCGCCGCCTGCCACAGCCTGAAGTACGTCTCGTTCCGCGATCTCGAGCAGATCGGCTATAGCGAAGGCCAGGTGAAGGCGCTGGCGCAGGCATGGCCGATCGAGCAGCCGAGCGTGAACCCGGACACGGGCGAGGCAATGACTCGCAAGAACATTCCGTCGGATCGCTTCCCGAGTCCGTATGCGAATGAAGTTGCTGCTCGTGCCGCGAACAACAACGCGCTTCCGCCGGATCTCTCCTTGATGACCAAGGCACGGCATGACGGCGCCAACTATGTGGCGTCCTTGCTGACCGGCTATCAGAACCAGCCAGCTGAACTGCTGAGCAAGTTCCCGGATGCGAAGACGCCGCAGGGCCTGCACTACAATCCGTACTTCGCGAACCTCAACATCGCGATGCCGCCTCCGATCACGTCGGACGGTCAGGTGACCTATGAGGACGGCATTCAGGCCACTCGCGACCAGATGGCCAAGGACGTTGCTGCCTTCCTCACCTGGACGGCTGAGCCGAACTTGGAAACGCGCCATGCGGCTGGTTTCGCGAGCGTTATCTTCCTGGCGATCTTCGTCTTCTTGACGATCGGTGCGTATCGTAACGTCTGGCGTGGGGTGAAGCACTGACGACCTGAGGGCAGTTGTGGCCAAATAGGAAAGGGCCCCGCGCGCGTTAGGCGAGCGGGGCCCTTTCTTTTTGGCTAGCCCACTCTCGCTCGGTGCGGTCAACTTGCTTGCGAGGCAAAAGCGCGAAGGGCATGAGCCTCTCATGACCTCCAGCGACAATCCCGTGGCCGACGCCATCCGTGCGGACGATGCGAGTCCGAACGATGATCTCAAGGCGCTGATCCGAACGATCCCGGACTTCCCCAAACCGGGTATTCAGTTTCGTGACATCACCACCTTGCTGCTCGACCCGCGCGGCCTTGCACTGACCGTCGAGCGCATGGTGGCGGCGACGCGCGGCCCCGTCGACCTTGTTGCGGGCATCGAGGCACGGGGTTTCCTGTTCGCGGCCGCGCTCGCCCTGCCGCTGAAGGCCGGGGTCTTGCTGATTCGCAAGGACGGAAAGCTGCCGGGCGCAACGATCGCGGAGGATTATGCGCTGGAATATGGACAGGACCGTATTGCCGTCCATGCGGATGCTTGTGCTCCCGGAGCGCGGGTTCTGTTGATCGATGATCTGATTGCGACCGGCGGAACCGCACGGGCCGCTATTCGGCTGCTGCGGAAGGCAGGCGCTGTGGTCACGCAGGCGCAGTTCCTGGTGGACCTTCCAGATCTTGGCGGTGCGGAGCTGCTGCGATCAGACGGCGTGGACGTCGATGCGCTGATTTCGTTCCCCGGCCATTAAGGAACTTCGCTTTATAGCCCTCGTTTCGAACTGGTCGCGGCGCGTATTTGCCGCCCCTCCAGCGTGTGGGAGTTGGATCATGGGTTTCAAGCGCTTCAGCCTAATCGCGCTAATCAGCGGCCTCGCATTTGGCACAGCTGCCTGTACGGATGGCTACGGCTATGGCGGTGCCTCTCTTGGCTATGGCTCCGCTTATTATGCCGATCCTTACTATGCCGATGCAGGCTGGGGTGGGTACGGCCCGGGATATGGCAGCACGTTTGGCTGGTATAACGACTTCTACTATCCCGGCACCGGAGTGTACGTGTACGATCGGTTCCGCCGTCCCCACCGCTGGAACGATGCGCAGCGGCGTTATTGGCAAGGGCGCCCGGGTTGGAACCAGCCTGGCGCACGAGCAAACTGGAACGACTTCCGCCGGAACTATCGCGCGGAGCGGCGCGATCTCCGTCGCGACCTGAGAGAGAATCGCCAGGATTTCCGCAACGGGACCATCAATCGTGATCAGTTCCGCCAGGGGCGGCAGGACGCACGCCGGGAGTTCCGCCGTGATGTGCGCCAGGATTGGCGCGAACTGCGGCGAGACAATCGTGCAGATGGCGTCCGGACGCCCGGCTTGAACCGCGGGCGTGATTTCAACCGGGGTCCGGGGATCAACCGCGGCAGCGGCGGCAGGGGCGCGAACCCACGTGGCGCCGAACGCCCACGGTAAGGCTCGCGTCTAAGTAACTCGCCCGCTTACGAGGTCGGACGGGTGGCGATCAGCCCGTTCGACACCATCGACATGACGGCGACGTTGTCCTGATTGTACACGACCATGCGGCTCTTGAAGATCCCCATCTCCGGACGGGATTGCGACTGCCGCTTCTCGATCACCTCGGTTTCGCAGCGCAGGGTGTCACCGGGGTAAACGGGCTTGAGCCAGCGTAACTCGTCGACGCCGGGAGAGCCGAGGCCCGCCTGTTTGTTGTTCTTCAGGTTCTCGACGATCATCGACATGACCATCGCGCAGGTGTGCCAACCGCTCGCGGAGATCCGCCCGAAGTGCGTTTGTGCCGCAGCCTCGTCCGAGAGGTGGAAAGGTTGCGGATCATAGCGGGAGGCGAAGTCGATCACTTCCTCCCGCGTGACATGATAGCTGCCGAAGCTCGCCTTGCTCCCGACGGCGATGTCTTCGAAATATTGCATGCTCTCTCCTATTCTTTCCGCAGCACGGGACGAAATACCGCGTCCGTGCCGTCCAGCGTAGGATCCGCAGGCAGGCCGAGCAACGTACGAAGCAGCGGGGCTACGGCGACATTGTCGAAGGTCGGCAGTTGCCGGCCACGCGCGAACGCCGGTCCATTGGCAATGAAGAGGGCACGCATGCTCGGGAGCATGGGGTCGAAACCGTGATTCCCGCGGGCGTAAGTGTGGGTCGGCGCCGTCTTCATCAGTTCCCAACCGTCCTCCGCCAGGCAGAGGAAGGGCGGGATCCGAACGTTGCGACCATAATGGTAGCGCCCAGGGATATTCTCCTTGCGCCAGCATTCCATGTGGGCGTGCGGCTTCAGCAATGCCGAGGCGACTGCGCCTTCGCGTCCCGGCAGGGGAGCAAATGTCGCGTAGGGGCCGCTCTCAACGACACGGGCGTCGGTCGCGGGAACGATCTTGTCGAGGGGAACGACTCGCTCGCTCGATGTTGCGGCCATCCCGTGATCCGACACGATGATCAGATTGGTGGGCTGCCCCAGTTCGGCGAGCCCGGTGACGAGCTGGCCGATTTGGCGGTCCACCTCGGCCAGTGCACTGCGCACGCCCGGCGAGTCTGGGCCGGCGCGGTGGCCCTCAGTGTCCACCACGTCAAAGTAAGTGGTCACGAACCTGGGCCGGATCGCCGCTGGGCGACGCATCCAGTCGATGACCTGTCGGACCCGGTTTTCGCCGGGCATTTGCTGGCTGAATGCCTGCCAGTCGCTCGGCCGCACGCCGCCAGTCAGCAGATTTGGCCATTCGGCCGCTCGCGTGCCACCCCAAGCCACGGTCGACCCCGGCCAGAACATCGACGCCGTACGAATACCGGCTTGTTCCGCGCTCACCCAGATCGGCGGGGCTGCATTCCACCAGGAGGGATCATCAGTCGCCATGGTGAAGACTTCGCCGGGCCGCGCCGGATCTTCCATCATATTGGCTGTGATGCCGTGGCGATCCGGGCGAAGGCCGGTCACCAGCGTCCAGTGGTTGGGGTAGGTCTTGGACGGAAACGACGGGCGCATAGGGCCGGTGACACCGTCTGCGGCCAAGCGCGACAGATTGGGGGTGACGCCGCGCGTCAAGTAGTCGGCGCGGAAACCATCGATCGCCACCAGGATAGTAACGGGAGCGCGAACTTCACCTTGCGCCGATATCGCGGCGGTCGGCGCCGGCGTGGTCGCGGAAGGGAGAGCGGCGGGCGTCCCGAGATGGGCGCATCCGGCAAGGGCGGAGACCGCGACGAGCGCGGGAATCAGTCGGCGCAACATGCCGCTTCGGTAGCGATCAGAGTGGTCGCTGTCGCCCAAAGGATTGCTGATAAGCCAGACTTAAGAAGGAAGAGCGGGCGCACGGCTCAGCCGAGGTGGCTGATCCGTGCACCCGCCCTTTCAGTTCGAGAAGTGACGCTCAGCGGGTGGCTTCCTTTGCCGCCGAAACGCGCCAGATCACATTGCCCACGTCGTCAGCGACCAGCATCGCGCCGGTGCGATCACCGATGACGCCCACCGGTCGTCCCTGTGCCTCACCGTCTGCGTTGAGGAAGCCGGTGAGCACATCAACCGGCTTTGCGCCCGAGACCGGCCAGCCCTTGTCCGTGAAAGGAACGAAGACGACCTTATAGCCGGATGGAGGGACGCGGTTCCACGAGCCATGTTCGCCGATGAAGGCGCCATGGGAGAAGCGCTGGCCGAGGTTCACGTCGCCTGCGAACGTCAGGCCCAGTGCAGCGACGTGAGGTCCGAGCGCGTAATCCGGCCGCTTCGAATATTGCTGCAGCTGGGGATTGGCTGGCTCCACCCGCTTGTCGGGATAGCCGCCCCAATAATACCAGGGCCACCCGAAGTGATCGCCCAGTTCGATGGCGGTCAGGTAATCCGGAACGATGTCGGAGCCGAGCATGTCGCGCTCGTTGACCACGGTCCACAGCTGCTTCGATTGCGGGTTGATCGCCATGCCATTGGGGTTGCGCAGGCCCGCCGCGTAGATGCGCGACGTTTTCTCCTTCGGCCACACCTGCAGGATGTTGGCGCGGCGCTTTTCCAGCTCGATGCCCTTCTCGGCGATGTTCGAAGCCGAGCCCACTGACACATAAAGCGTGCGGCCATCTTCGGCAGCGATGACGTTACGCGCCCAGTGGTTCTGGCCACCCGGCAGCTTGATCACCAACTCGGGCTTGGCGTCGATCTTGGTCGCTCCCTCCGTATAGGGGACGCGAACCAAGGCGTCGGTGTTGGCGATGTACAGCTGACCGTCGAACAACGTCATGCCGAACGGCGAGTTGAGCCCGGTCATGAACACGGAACGGAACTCGACGCGGCCATCACCATCGGCATCGCGCAGCAACGTGATCCGGTTGGCCGACGGGACGCCCGCACCGGCGCGGCCCATGAGATAGCGCATCACCCGATCGACAAAGCTGCGCCCGCGTGGCGGAGAGTTCGTTTCGGCGACAAGCACGTCGCCATTCGGCAAGCGATACATCCACCGTGGATGATCGAGGCCGTCGGCGAAGCGGGTCACGGTAAGGCCGGCTGCGGCTTGCGGTTTACCTCCGGCCGGCCAGCCAACCGCGTCCGCGACCTTGACGGTCGGGATCATCTGGCTGCGGGGCTCCGAAATCGTCGGCCGTTGGCCAGTCACGTCAGCGACGTCGAGCCGAGCCTTGTCGGGCCAGCTCAGCCAGGTGAAGATGCCGATGCCCGCAAGGACGAGCAGGCCCAGCACGATCAGGATGTGTTTGCGCATTCGGCGGAGATAGACGCGCTGGCGCAGCGGGGGAAGGGCGGTTGAAGAGTACAAACTGCTGACGACCGCTGTCTGGGCCGCGCTTCTCGCCCGCGAACCTGCCGGTCAGATCAGCAATTCGTCTGCCAGCAGTAACAGGAGCTTCACGTCCATGGCGGCACCTTCGGCGCGCTTCTTCGCCACGAACGCCGGTAGCGTGGTGCGTGGGACGACGTGGACGGTGATGTCCTCCTCTGCGTCTCCGCCCCCTTCGCCGACCTTCACCAATTCGCGCGCGCGCACCAAGGTAAAGCCTTCGCTGACCATCCCCGGCGACGAATGGAAAAAGCCGAGCGGCTCGATAGAGCCTGCGCGATAGCCGGTCTCTTCTTCCAGCTCCCGACCTGCTGCTTCCACCAGAGGTTCACCGGCTTCCACGTCGCCAATCAACCCAGCCGGCAGTTCCAGGCAAGTTCGGCCTAGGGGAACGCGATACTGTTCGACCAGAATCACCTCGTCAGCATCGGTGATTGCGACGATCACCGCGGCCCCGATCCCCCGGCAGCGCGAGGCAAATTCCCATTTGCCCTGCTTCACCATCTTGATGAAGCGGCCTTCCCATACGGTCTCGCGCACGGTGTCGTCGGTCATAGTTCGATCAATCGATCCGGCAGTTCGTTGGGATTGCTGCCCTGGCGTGGGAAGTGCTCCGCCAAGACCATACCGATCTCCGCCACGGCAGCAGCCATGCCGTCGCCAGGACGTCCGTCCTTCACCGCTTCGAGCAGCACCGCCATGGCATGGCCCCAGACGTCCGGAGAGACGCGGCTGTGTATGCCTGCGTCCGCCACGATCTCGGCTCGATGCTCATCGAGGCTCAGGTACAGGAGCACACCCGTCGAGGCGACGGTGCGATGCTCTGCGCTCGCCCGGAACAGCGTCAGGGCCCGGGCATGAACCCTCCGCGTCTTGGTGGCACCAGGCGTCAGTGCCATCCGCAGCCCCCCGATGGCGAGCACATAGCGGACGAGCAGGAACGTCGATGCCGCAAGGAGAGTGGCGACGGTTAGCGCGGTACCGGTGGATACATGCTCGTTCCACGGATCCCCGGTCAGCAAGTGAACGGTGTCGATTGCGCCCGGAAAGGTGGCAAGCAGCGCCAGCACGAGCAGCATGGCCAATACTGACCAATGCAGGCCGACGTCATGATAAGCGTCGGACCGGCGAGCGACGATGGTGACGATTTCGCCATCCGTGTTCTGCTCCGCAGCGGCAACAGCCGCTGTTACCTTTGCGTGATCCTCAGGGGACAGCCGCATCACCAGCTCCCCGAGGCGCCGCCGCCTCCGAATGAGCCGCCGCCGCCGCCCCAGCCGTCGTCGTCATTTCGACTGTTGAGTGCGGCGCTCGCCACATTGGCGGCAATGTTCCACAGAATGACGGATTCGAGACCGCCGTCGCTGCGATAGCGGCGGCCCTTTGCCGCGCCGCGACGCCCCAGCGACAGCAGGACGAAGAGCGCGACCATGCCCCAGAAGATCAGTCCGACGGGAAGGCCGCCACCGCTGCGGCGCTTGCTGGTCTGTGTCGCGTCGAATTGCTTGATGGCGGCATCAAGGCGCGCCTGAGCCTCTTCAGGCGACGCCCGTAGCTGCGCCTCGAGAGCATCCGCACCAGCGACAACCCCGCCCGGCAGGTCTCCAGCCTTGAAGCGCGGGAGGATCTGCTGGTTGATGATCACGCTGGAAAGAGCGTCGGTCAGTATCGGCTCAAGACCGTAGCCCACCTCCACGCGCACCTTGCGGTCAGTGGGTGCGACCAGAAGAATGGCGCCGTTATTGACGTCCTTCAGCCCGACGCCCCAGGCTCTGCCCAGCTTGTAGCCATATTCCTCGATCGGATAACCCTCCAGACTGGGCACCGTGGCGACGATCAATTGCCGCTTGGTGTCCCGCTGCACGGCATCGAGCTTGCGGGTAAGGTCCGCCTCTACTTGTGGCGGCAGAATATCTGCGGCGTCCACGACGAAGCCGGTGAATTTCGGGAAGGTCTGCGCGTTGGCGGCACCCGCTGCGAGCGACACGGTCAGCAGGAGTGCCCCCCAAATCAGGGCGGCGATCCATCGCCAGGACGCACGAGGTTGTGCGCCGATCCGCCTTCGGGTGGCAGCGAGTGGTGCGCTCATCCTGATCGTCAGCCGCCGAAATCAACCTTGGGGGCCGTCTCCGCTCCCGGCGTCGTGGCTTGGAACGGTACCATCGGCTTCGCGCCGTAAAAGATCCTGGCGCCGATCGCGTCGGGGAAGGTGCGGATACGCGTGTTATAAGCCTGAACCGCGGTGTTATAGTCGTTGCGGGCGATGGTGATCCGGTTTTCGGTGCCTTCCAGCTGGCTCATCAACGTGGTGTAATTCGCCTGGCTCTTCAGCTCGGGATACGCCTCCTGCAACCGCTGCAGCGAAAGCGTAAGCCCCGCCTGCGCACGCTGGTAAGCCTGCATCTTCGCGGGATCGGCCAGATCATCTCCAGACACTTGGATCTGGGTCGCCGACGCGCGAGCCTGAGTGACCTCAGTCAGCACTTCCTTCTCCTGAGCGCCCGCCGCCTTCACGGTCGACACCAGGTTGGGGATCAAGTCCGCGCGGCGCTGATACTGATTCTGGACGTCGGCCCACCGCGCCTTGGCATTTTCCTCCGCCGTCGGAACGCTGTTGATCCCGCACCCAGCAAGGCTGGCAGACAGTGCGAGGAGGACGACAGGGCGGAACGTCATGGGCTTGGCTCTCCAATAACTGTGTCATCGATATAGGACAGCCGTGTCGCTTGGCGAAGGGGCAATCAGCGATTAACCTTGATCAAAAGACGGGGAAATGACGATGCTCAAGGAATTCAGGGCGTTTATCGCCCGTGGCAACGTGCTTGATCTCGCCGTGGCCGTGATCATCGGCGCGGCATTCGGCAAGATCGTGACGTCTCTCACCGAGGACGTGTTGATGCCCGTGATCGGGAAGATCTTCGGCGGGCTGGATTTTTCCAGCTATTTCCTGGTGCTTGGTGAGGTGCCGGCCGCGTTGAAAGGCTCGACGGATTACGCCGCGCTCAAGAAGGCTGGCGTACCCCTGCTGGGCTATGGGGCGTTCGTTACTCAGGCCGTCAATTTCCTGATCGTGGCGTTCATCATCTTCATGCTGCTACGCACGGTGAACCGAGCAGTGGCCCTGTTCGAGCATGAAAGGGCCAGGGCCGCCGAAGAGCCCAAGGCAGAGCCAGCCGACGTCGCACTGCTGCGGGAGATCCGCGATGAGTTGAAGGCGCGCCCAAAGGTCTGACGAGCGCGGGCGTTCTTCTCGCCGTCGCGCGGGGGCGAGCGGCGGATTATGCCGCCGCCATCTCCTCTGCCGTGGCGTCTGCCAGGCTTGTACCGTCGAGGATACGCGCTGTTTCATCGCGCACCCGGGCCATCGCGTGGCGGATGGCGCAATCCGCTTCGCTCTTGCAATCCTTACACGGCCGATAGGCGGTGCGGCTGACGCAGGGTACAAGTGCCAGCGGCCCTTCAATCACGCGGATCACTTCGCCCAGCGAAATCAGATGGGCCGGCCGCGACAGCACATAGCCACCCATCTTGCCACGCTGGCTGTGCAGCAGGCCGGCGTCCCGCAGGTCCGCGAGGATCAGCTCCAGAAACTTGCGCGGCACGTTCGCTTCGGCCGCAATGCGGTTCATCGGGGTAGGCGGGCCACCGGCTGGCATGGTCGCGAGGAACAGCATCGAGCGCAGGGCGTAACGGGAACGCTGGGTAAGCATGATACTCTGTTATATGCACCCGCATTATGGCGACCGAAAGGCGCCTCTTCCAACTTTCTGTTCGGGTCCCTATATCGGTCGGGCTCGCGGGGCTTGCCCCACGGCTATGGCGATAAACGCCGGCGAAGAATAGGCACAGCGGACCCGGGGGCAGTACCCGGCGGCTCCACCATCGCAGCTGCTTTCAGCAGCTTCGTTGACGGGGCCGAACCAGGATCGACGTGTGTTGAAAAGCGCTGGTTTTTGCTCGGAATGGGACCACCGTGACGGCCCATACACAAGTGCCAACGATAACGAAGCACTCGCGATTGCGGCGTAACCTGACGGCTTAACGGCCTAAGGTTACTCCAAAATAGCGCGGTCGGGCCGCACCGGGCAACAGAAGCGGATTCCAGCGGCACGGGGAGCGCCGGGCAACAGAAGCTCCCCACCTCATGCATGCTCGCCCTGCAACGAGGGGCACTGGCGCGGACCTTGCCATTCGGGGTGGCGCGCGCAAATAGGTGCCTCATGGCGATCACCAGCGTTCCCGGTCATCCCTCCGATCATCGCGCCCGAATCGGCAATATTGTCGCCGATCGGCTCAGTGCAGATCCGCGAGCGATCCGACTTCCCACCGAGCAAGCTGCAGCGTGGAAGATCCCGAACTATCTCGACGTGGCGACGTGCAAGCGGCTGGTCGCGATGATCGACGCGAACCGGCGGCCCTCTACGTTGCTGTCCGATCATGGCGACACGTCCTTTCGCACCTCCGAAAGCTGCGACATGAACCGTCGTTCGCCGGACATTCAGCCGATTGACGAGGGGATCGCCAATCTTCTCGGGCTGGATCCCGCGTGGGGCGAGACAATGCAGGGTCAACGCTACGCGCCGGGACAATATTTCAAGGCGCACCATGATTACTTCCACGAAGGCGAGAGCTATTGGCCCTCGATGAAGGCATCCGGCGGCCAGCGCGTGTGGACAGCGATGATCTTCCTGAACGACGTCGAGGAGGGTGGGGCCACCTGGTTTCCCCAGGCCGGCGTACGCGTGAAGCCAAAGCGGGGTACCTTGCTCGCGTGGAACAACATGAACCCCGACGGCAGCCCGAACACCGCTACCCTCCACGAGGGCACTGCCGTTTCCGAAGGGGTGAAGTACATCATCACGAAATGGTTTCGAGAGGCACCCTGGACGCCTGGATCTTGACGCGATGATGCATGTTCTGGGGGTGGAACGGTCGATACTCGGCCAGCCGTGGCGATGGCGCGCCACTGCCGCCGATAACCTGGCGCCGCAAGATCTCGTCACGCAGTTGCTTCTCGCGCGCGGCTGCACGCCCGAGGCGCTTGAGGATCATCGCAGCCCCTCCATTCGGGCGTTCATGCCGGATCCGTCGATCTTTCGCGACATGGACTTGGCGGCTGAACGACTGGCGGACGCGGTTCAGCGGTCCGAGAAGATCGCGATTTTCGGCGATTATGATGTCGATGGCGCGACCTCCGCTGCGCTGATGATCCTGTTGCTTCGCCAGCTTGGGCTGGAGGCCCGCGGCTACATTCCCGACCGCCTTACCGAGGGCTACGGGCCGACCGCCGCAGCGATGACGCGACTGGCCGGTGAGGGGGCGTCGTTGATCGTGACCGTGGATTGCGGGGCCCAGGCGTTCGAGGCGCTGGCGGCCGCGCGCGCTGCGCCGGTCGATGTGATCGTGGTCGACCATCACCAATGCGCCAGCGAACTGCCGGTGGCACATGCGGTGGTGAACCCCAATCGCCTTGATGAGGCCGAAGGCGCGGCCCATGGTCATCTCGCAGCCGTTGGCGTCGCCTTCCTGCTCGGTGCCGCCTTGCTCAGGACCCTGCGGCGCAGGGGCTTTTTCGCCGCGCGACCTGAGCCGAAGCTTCTCGATCTGCTTGATCTGGTGGCCTTGGGCACTGTCGCTGACGTGGCCCAGTTGCGCGGGCTGAATCGTGCCTTTGTCGCTCAGGGTCTGAAGGTCATGGCGGGTCGCCGCAACATCGGTCTTGCTGCCCTGATCGAGGCGTCCCGCCTGACGCGTGCGCCCACCGCGACCGATCTCGGGTTCGCGCTCGGTCCTCGCATCAATGCGGGCGGCCGAGTGGGGAGAGCTGATCTGGGCCTGCGTCTGCTCACCACGCGCGATCCGGCTGAGGCCCGAACGATCGCGGCGGAACTGGATCGGCTCAATGAGGAACGGCGCGCGATCGAGGCTGCCGTTCAGGTCGAGGCGGAGGCGATGTACGCCTCGGGCCGCCGGGTAACGGTGGTTGCAGGTCAGAACTGGCACCCGGGCGTAATCGGGATTGTCGCGGGGCGGCTGAAGGAGAAGCTCGGCCAGCCTGCCATCGTGATTGCTGTCGACGGCGACGGGGTGGGGAAGGGCTCCGGCAGGTCGATCACCGGCGTCGACTTGGGTCAGGCGATCCTTGCAGCAAAGGAGGCTGGCATCGTGGTGGCAGGAGGCGGACACGCCATGGCTGCCGGTCTCACGATCATGGCGGACAAGGTGCCGGCATTCGCTGATTTCCTCGAAGAGTTGCTCGGCGATCGCGTGACGGCCGCCATCGCCGACCGCGCCTTGTTGGTCGATTCCGTCCATGCCCCCGGCGGTGTGACGCCAGATCTCGTCACCGCGATGGAAACGGGCGGGCCCTATGGTGTCGGCTGGCCAAGCCCGCGCGTCGCGATCGGGCCGGTTCGGCCGGTGCGCGTCGATGTGGTTGGCAACGGCCATGTCCGCGCAATCGTGGCTGGTGATGACGGACGCAGCCTGAAGGCCATGGCGTTTCGGTCGGCGGATACGCCGCTGGGTGCGGCGTTGCTCGGGGCTGCCTCCCACCGCAAGCTCTGGCTGGCCGGGCGTCCGAAGATCGATGATTGGTCGCAGCGGTCCGCAGCCGAGCTTCACATCGACGATGCAGCTTGGGCGGATTGAGCATTGCAGCATGAAATGCAGCAGAAGTGGAAAGGGGCGATTGACAGGCGCCTCGACCCCCTCTAGCTGCACCCCCGCTGGCCCCTTCGTCTAGTGGTTAGGACGCGGCCCTTTCACGGCTGAAACACGGGTTCGAGTCCCGTAGGGGTCACCAGCACCTCGCCCGATCGCTCCGTTCGGCGCCAAAAGGGCGGCAGAACGGGGAGGATGCGTGGCTTTCGATCTTAGCGGGCGCACGGCGCTGATCACGGGCGCCTCCTCTGGCCTGGGCGCCCATTTCGCCGAAGTGTTCGTGGCCGCCGGTGCACAGGTGGTGATCGGCGCGCGGCGCGTTGATCGGGTTGAGGCCCTTGCCTCGCGCTTAGGTGACAAGGCGCTGCCCATCGCGATCGACGTGACGGATGAAGCTTCCATTGCGACGGCGTTCGATGCCGCCGAGGCCCACTTTGGGGCGGTCGACACCGTGATCGCCAATGCCGGCGTGGCGAACGGGGGCCGCACCGTTGATGTTTCGCCGGACAAGCTGCGACAGACGATCGACACGAACTTCACCGGCGTGCTGCTGACGGCGCGCGAAGGCGCGCGTCGCATGATCGCTGCGGGGTCGCGGGAAAGCGGGCGTGGGCGGATCGTTCTGGTGGGCTCAATCACCGCCCATGTGACTGGCCATGGTGATAGTGCCTATGCCGCGTCCAAGGCTGCGGTGGCGCATCTCGGACGGAACCTGGCTCGTGAATGGGTGAGGCAGGGCGTCAACGTCAACGTGATCCAGCCCGGTTACATACAGACGGAAATCGCCGGCGACTGGTTCGAGAGTGAAGGCGGCGCCAAGCAGATCGCCGGCTGGCACCGCCGGCGCTTCATGCCAATCGATGTCCTGGATCCGCAGCTGCTCTACTTCGCCTCCGATGCCAGCGCCATGGTCACCGGCTCGGTCATCGACATCGACGACGGTCAGTCGCTCTAACCGTCGTCGCACGCGGATCGCGGACGGATGTACCGCGGCCTATCGTCCCTTCTCCGCCGGCTTAGACAAGCGCAACGCCAGGGAGTAGAGCTGCCGGGTGGTTACGATCGACCTGAACGCGGATCTTGGCGAAGGTTTCGGCCCATGGGCCATGGGCGACGACGCAGCGATGTTCGCGCTCGTCACCAGCGCCAATGTGGCGTGCGGCGGCCATGCGAGCGATCCCGAAACCATGTTCCGGACGCTCTGCCTCGCACGCGATAACGACGTCGTTGTCGGGGCGCACCCCAGCTATCCCGATCTTGCCGGTTTCGGCCGCCGCCGATTGCCGGTGAGCGAGGCGGAGGTCGAGCGGTTCGTGGCGGCTCAGATCGGATCCATCCTCGCGGTTGCTTCGCTGGCGGGCCACCCTGTGCGCTATGTGAAGCCTCATGGCGCACTGGCCAATGTCGCCGCGGCAGAGCGCGCCGTTGCCGAGGCGATCGTCCGATCCGTTCAGGCCGTGGATCGCCGCCTCGCCATTCTCGCCATTTCCGGCACCGAACTGGAAAGCGCTGCATCACGGGCCGGTCTGCGCGTGTTCAGCGAGATTTATGCCGATCGGGCCTACACGGCTGCCGGGCAACTCGTGCCGCGTAGCGCACCGGGTGCGGTTATCCACGATGCCGATGCCGCCGCGGCCCGGTTGCTCGCCTTCTTCGATGGTGGCGCGATGCCCACCATTGACGGCGCGTCGATCAAGCTCGCAGCAGACTCGATCTGCGTCCATGGTGACAATCCGGCCGCCGTGGCGATGGCGGCTCGGGTGCGGTCTGCATTGGAAGGTCAGGGGCTGAAGATTGCTCCGTTCCTTGATCGCGCATGAGCGATCCGGTCTTCCGCTCCGCCGGTTCCGGTGCGCTGCTGGCGGACTTCGGGAGTGTGATCGAGGAAGCCCTTTTCGGGCGCGTGCTGTCTCTTGATCGTGCGCTTGCGACCGCGCGGCCGTACTGGCTGCAGGAGACAGTGCCGGCTTATACCAGCCTGCTGATCGTGTTCGATCCTCTTGCCGTCGATCACGGCGAGGTAATGGCATATGTCCGCGCGCTGGAGCCGACGCCGGTCAATCTTCTTACAACCACCACGCACGTCGTGCCTGTTTGTTATGAAGGGGAGGCCGCGCCCGATATCTCCGAGGTCGCGGCGACGCTTGGTACTTCCGAAGAAGCGGTCATCGCCGCCCATCTCGCCGGCGACTACCGGGTCTTCATGTACGGCTTCGCGCCCGGCTATGCTTATCTCGGCGGTGTCCCCAATGAGCTGCGGCTGCCGCGCAAAGTGGCTGCAGTGCGCGGTCATGCGGTGGGAAGCGTCATGGTGGCCGGCCCACAATGTCTGATCACCACCTTGCCGATGCCCACTGGGTGGTGGGTGATCGGGCGCACCCCGCTTCGCGTACTTGATCCCGCCTCGGAGCGGCCGTTTCTGTTCGAGGCAGGAGACCGCGTTCGCTTCACTCGCGTGGGGCTGGCGGCGCTTCAATGAGTGAAGCGCGGCTCCTGATCGAAGCGGCAGGGCCGCTCACCACTGTTCAGGATGCGGGCCGGCCGGGTTGGCGGCGGTTCGGCGTGCCGCCGTCCGGTCCGGTCGACCGGCGCGCCTTCGCTGCTGCCGTAAGCGCAAGTGGGGGGCATGGCAGCGTCATTGAGCTTTCGTTGGGCGGCCTGACGTTCAAAGCGGAAGGTCATCCGGTCGCCGTGGCAATTACCGGCGCTGCAACGGCTGAGGTGAACGGCGTTGACGTCGGTGGCTGGTGCGTGGTGACCCTGCAACCAGGAGCCCGCTGTCGTATCCGCGAGAGCGGGGGCAACTGGGGCTATTGCGCGCCGGCCGGACGAATAGTGGCCGATGCGTGGCTGGGCAGCAGCTCCACTCATTTGATCGCTGGTCTAGGCGGCGGCAGGATTGCGCCAGGAGGCGTCCTGACAGTTCGGGACGCTCAGGGCGATCTTGCCTCGGTGGCAATCCCCCGACCCCCTCAATCCGCTGCGATCACGGTGGCGCGGGCCATATTGGGTCCGCAACAGCGCTTCTTTTCCGGCGAAGTGCTGGAACAGCTTGAAGGCGAGCGCTTCATGGCCAGCCCGCGTTTCGACCGCATGGGAATGATTCTTGACGGTCCCAGGCTCCCGCCCTCGCGGATCGATATGCCCAGTGAGCCCGCCATTCGCGGCGCGCTGCAGATCGACGGTGATGGACGAATGAGCCTTCTGACCGCCGATCATCAGACCACCGGCGGCTATCCGCGCGTCGCCGTGGTGATTGAACCTGACATTGATCGCATTGCGCAATTGCCTGTCGGCGCAGGCATCCGCTTTGAACTGGTCGATGAAGCGGAAGCAATTGCGCAAACCCGAGCTGCGGCTCGCCAGACCGCCGAGTGGCTCACGCGGGTAAAAGCCGGCGCCCGATCACGCCCTCCGCTGATTACGGCGAATCTCACCGATGGCGTCGTGGTTAGGCGATTGATGTCTTAGTCATCGCGGAGCAGCCATCGCCCATACGTGCTTCGCGCCGATCCGCTGCACCGGAGCCATGAAGCCGTGCGAACAGCCAGTCCCGGCCCCGGTACGCGAACAGACGCGCCGCAGGTCAGGCAGGCTTCTTCGCCACTCCGACCAATGACGGGCGCAACAGGCGGTCGCGGATCATCCAGCCGGACTGCATCTCCTGAACAATGGTGCCGGGCTCGGCATCGGAGGGCATCTCGACCATCGCCTGATGCCGGTTGGGATCAAGCGGCTGTCCCATCGCCTCGATCCGGGTCAATCCGTGGCGCTGGAAGACGCTTGTCAGCTCCCGGCCGGTGGCTTCCAGACCGGTGATGAGCCCCTTCAGCTTTTCGTCTTCACGCAGATCGGCGGGAATCGCGGCGAGTGCGCGCTCCAGATTGTCGTTCACGCTCAGCACGTCGCGCGCAAACGCAGTCGCTGCATATGCGCGCGCGTCTGCCGCGTCCTTTTCCGCACGGCGGCGGACATTCTGGGTCTCCGCCTGGGCATAAAGCGTCTGCTGCTTGGCATCGGCAAGCTGGGCCTCCAGCTCGGCAACGCGATCATGCTCGGCAACCTCGGGGGCGGCGGCAGCGGTTTCCTCGCGCAGATCCTCGCCCGGGGTGTTCGTCTCGGTATCGGTCATCGTTTCCCTGTCTTTGCTGGCAGCTCAACCCATCAAGCGGGCGAGCGTTGCGGCAGTGAAATCCACCATGGGCACGACACGCGCGTAGTTCAACCGGGTCGGCCCGATCACGCCGACCACGCCGACCACGCGACCGTCGCTGCCGCGGAACGGCTTTGCAATGACGGACGAGCCCGAAAGGGCAAACAGCTTGTTCTCGGCGCCGATAAAAATTCGGGTCGCATCGCCCGCGCTTGCGGAATCCAGCAACGCGGCGATTTCCTGTTTGCCGTCCAGATCGTCAAGCAAGTCGCGCACCCGCTCAAGATCGGCCGTGGCCGCGTCATCAAGAAGGCGTGCCTGTCCCCGCACGATCAGCACGGGCCGCCGTTCGCCATCTTCGCTCCAGACGGCGATGCCGCGCTCGATCAGTGCGCGTGCCGCGCTGTCGACGGCGGCCCGTCCTTGCGCAAGCTCGCGCTCGATCCGGACGCGTGCGGCGCCGAGCGTCAGGCCCGACAGGGTCGCGGACATGTAATTGCCCGCTTCGATCAGTGCGCCGGCGCCGACACCAGGCGGCAGGTCGACGACCCGGTTCTCCACCGCGCCATCCTCGCTCACCAGGACCGCCAGTGCCTGGCCGTGGGAGAGGGGGACGAACCCAATGGAGCGAAGCACCTGTTCGTGCTTGGGCACCATCACGAGTCCTGCGCACGCGGAAAGCCCCGAAAGCGCGGCGGTGGTAGCAGCGAGTGCCTCTTCCACTGGCCCGCCAAGCCCTGCGCGCGCTTCGATGGTGGCGCGCTCCTCGGCGGAGGGTTCAAGCGCCTGCATCATTCCGTCGACGAACAATCGCAGGCCGAGCTCGGTCGGCATGCGGCCGGCGGATGTATGAGGCGCCGCCAATAAGCCCGCGTCCTCGAGCTGCGCCAGCACGCTGCGGATCGATGCGGGTGAGAGGTTGAGCCCCGCCTGCGCCAGCGTCTTCGACCCAACCGGATGGCCGCTCGCGAGATAGCCGTCCACCACCCGGCGGAAGATGTCTCGCGCTCTATCGGACAGTTCGGCGATGGGCGGGGAAGGTGTCACGTTCCAAATCTAGGCTGCACATACTGGCGCGGCAATCACGTAGCGGCTACGGCCGGCACAAATCACCGCTGCTCGCCAGAAGCCTTTCGAAGACTGCCATGCGCTTGAACAAAGCCGCAGGGTGCGTCAGGTTCCAACCGAGCGGCTTCAGGAGTTGTTTCGAATGCGTCCCAGCGGCCGTGCGCCCGACCAGATGCGCGCCATCACCATTGAGCCGAACTTTACCCGCCATGCCGAAGGGTCCGTGCTGATCGGCTTCGGCGATACGCGCGTGCTCGTCACCGCCAGCGTCGAGGAGCGTGTACCGCCTTTCTTGCGCGGCAAGGGGCAGGGTTGGGTCACTGCGGAATATGGCATGCTGCCCCGCGCCACGCACACCCGCGGCAGCCGCGAGGCGGCCAAGGGCAAGCAGTCGGGGCGGACGCAGGAAATTCAGCGACTTATCGGTCGATCCTTGCGCGCCGTGACAGATATGGCTGTGCTGGGCGAGCGACAGATCGTGCTCGATTGCGACGTGATCCAGGCCGATGGCGGCACCCGCACTGCATCGATCTCGGGTGCGTGGGTCGCACTGCGCCTGGCGGTGAACGGCCTGATGAAGGCCGGAAAGATCGAGAAAGATCCGATCTCTCAGAAAGTTGCGGCGGTAAGCTGCGGCATCTTCAAGGGAAATCCGGTGCTCGATCTCGATTATGACGAGGATTCGAACGCGGACGCGGACGCCAACTTCGTCCTTCTTGAAAACGGCCATATTGCCGAAGCGCAGGCCACGGCGGAACATGCCACCTATGATGAGGAGGCCTTGCTCCGGCTGCTGCGTCTGGCCCGGATCGGCTGCACCGACATCTTCGCGGCTCAGGAACGGGCGATCCGGGCATGAGCGGGGAGGGCAGCGAACCGCAAGCTATCCGCAAGCTGCAACCGGGCAAGCTCGTGATCGCCAGCCACAATCCCGGAAAGGTCCGCGAGATCGCGGCCTTGCTTCAGGGCCATGGCGTGGAAGCGGTCTCGGCCAAGGATCTCGACCTTCCGGAGCCGGAAGAGACCGGCACCACGTTCGTGATGAACGCGGAATTGAAGGCAAGGGCGGCGGCTGACCTTTCCGGTTTGCCCGCGTTGGCTGATGACAGCGGCCTGTGCGTTGAGGCTTTGGGCGGTGATCCGGGGATCTTTTCCGCCCGCTGGGCTGGCGAAAGCAAGGACTTCAACGAAGCCATGCGCCGCGTGCACGAAAAGGTGGACGCGATCGAGGACGCATCCCGCGACGCTCACTTCATCTGCGCTCTGGCGCTGGCATGGCCTGATGGGCACGTCGAGTGGTTCGAGGGCCGGGTGGATGGCACCTTGGTGTGGCCACCTCGCGGGGATAACGGCTTTGGCTATGATGCCATGTTCCTGCCGGAGGGTGGGACCGAGACATTCGGCGAGATGGACCCCGACGCGAAGCACGGCATCAGCCATCGGGCGGACGCATTCCGGCAACTGGTCGCCGCGGTATTCTGAGCATCCCGGCGCACGTGGTGCGCCCGGCGATGGTCACGGCAGCCTGCAGATCATGGCGCGCCGAGCGCTGACCCGGCGACCTATCCGGCGCGCCGGGTCAAAGTGTTCGTTCGCCCACCACATTGCCGGCCGGGCTGTATCGGCACACCAGATAATCATCGCGCCTGTTGGAGGCGATGGCACAGCCGACACGCGTCGTGTTGCGCCAGATCATCTGGGTATAGTGCGAAACGTCTTGCCATTTGCCGGTACGGCTGAAGGCAGGCGTGATCCCGTTCACGAAGTCGCGTCCTTCCGCGGCCCAATGCCCGAGCATTTCCTCGAACCGATATGCACCCCGAGTCCCGGTCCACAGATTCTCGCCCTGGCGTGTCGGGCCGTGCGGCTGCTCGGCATGCGCGAAGCGCCCGCTCCGCGCCATTTCCTCGGCATAGCTGCGGGCGGAGGCAACAAGCGATTCGTCCCACTGGAGCGGCGGGACACCGGTATCGGCACGCGTGCGATTATGCCCCTCCAGCATTACTTGCCGCAGCAAGGCTGAGCCGCGAGGTGCCGGCACCTCCGACAGTGTTTCCTCCACCACGCGTTCGGGCCCCTGGGCGCAAGCAGATAACAGAAGGGCCAGAGCGATAAGGTGGCGTTGCAGCTTCATCGCGACCATATCGGCATGATCATGATCCCCGACAATCCTCTGGCGCTCTACGTCCACTGGCCGTTCTGCGTCTCGAAATGCCCTTATTGCGATTTCAACAGCCACGTCCGTGCCAATGTTGATCAGGAAGTATGGCGCGATTCGCTTCTGGCCGATCTCGCCCAGGAGGCGTCGGTCCTGAAGGGCCATCGCCTCACCTCGATCTTCTTCGGCGGGGGGACGCCGTCGCTGATGCCCCCCGAGACGGTGGCGGCCGTCCTGCAAGCGGCCGAGCGCCACTGGGGCTTCGCGCCCGGTATCGAGATCACGCTCGAGGCCAATCCATCCTCCGTGGAGGCGGCGTGTTTCGCCGATCTCGCCGCGGCGGGCGTGAACCGCGTCTCGCTCGGGCTTCAGGCGATGGACGATCAGGCGCTGCGCTTTCTCGGCCGTGCGCATGATGTGAGCGAAGGGTTGGGCGCGCTCGCCGTCGCTCAGAAGGCGTTTGCCCGCGTCAGCTTCGATCTGATCTATGCCCGTCCGAACCAGTCACTGGAGGCATGGGAGGCCGAGTTGCGGCGTGCTCTGGCGTATGGAACGGAGCATCTGTCGCTGTACCAGTTAACGATCGAGCCGGGCACGCGCTTCGCCACGGAGGCTGCTGCCGGCCGTCTCACGATACCCGATGGGGACGCGGCGGCGGATCTCTTCGAGGCTACCCGCGCCATCACGGCCGCCGCCGGACTTCCCGCCTATGAGATCAGCAATCATGCGCGGCCCGGCGCGGAAAGCCGTCACAACCTGGCATATTGGCGCTACCAGACGTACGCAGGCGTTGGTCCTGGCGCGCACGGCCGCCGCGGCGGACTGGCCACCGTCCGCCGGAAGAAGCCGGAAAACTGGCTGTCGGCGGTCGCCCGCAACGGCCACGGTATCGAGAGCGAGGAACCACTCGCCCCCGCTACCCAGGCGTCAGAGGCGTTGTTGATGGGCCTCCGGTTGAGGGAGGGCGTGGATCTTTCGCGAATCGCCAGCCTCGCCGGACTGGAGGTTGACGCACTTGTCGATGAGCGTGCGATCGCGCGCCTTCCGGACCTGATCTGCCGCGAAGGGACCCGACTACGGGTCACCGAAGCCGGAATGCTGCTCCTGGACGCGATCCTGCCGGAAGTGGTGAAGGTCAGCGTTCCCGCCTGAGGGCGCTCATATGCCCCACCAGAACAGCACCATCGTGACCAGTGCGATTGCGACGAAGATGAGATGTCTGCCGCTGTCGGGATCACGCTCCGGCCGATCAACAAAGGTAACCGGGTCGTCCGGGTGCGGTATACGCGGCGGGCGCTCGTGTTGAGGTTGCCGTGGATCATCGGTCATCACGCATCTCCGTGATGGGGGCTTTGACCGGTCAGGCGCCAACGTCAACCGCACGACCGGGGTGGCTTGTGACAATCAACCGCCCCCGGCTAAAGGCCCGCGGGCCAGAGTAACGGAGAGGCAGCATGCGCGTCATTGATCATCACATCGTCGGCTCTGGGAGCGCGGCAGGCGGGCGTGTGTCCGACGTTTACGATCCCAACACCGGGCGGGTCCAGGCGCGCGTGACCTTGGGCACCCAAGCCGATCTTGATCGCGCGGTGGCAGCGGCGCAGGCGGCGCAACCGGCCTGGGCGGCGACCAACCCGCAGCGCCGCGCCCGCGTGATGTTCGCGTTCAAGGCGCTGGTCGAAGCGAACATGGACGAGCTCGCGCACCTCCTTTCGTCCGAACACGGCAAGGTGATCGCCGATTCCAAGGGCGATATTCAGCGCGGCCTCGAGGTCGTCGAATTCGCCTGCGGCATCCCGCATGTGCTGAAGGGCGAATATACGCAGGGCGCTGGCCCGGGCATCGACGTCTATTCGATGCGCCAGCCGATCGGCATCGGCGCCGGCATCACCCCGTTCAACTTCCCGGCGATGATCCCGCTCTGGATGGGCGCGGTGGCGACGGCCTGCGGCAATGCCTTCATCCTGAAGCCGTCCGAGCGTGATCCGTCGGTGCCGGTGCGCCTCGCCGAGCTGATGCGCGAGGCGGGGATGCCGGAAGGGATCTTCCAGGTCGTCCATGGCGACAAGGAAATGGTCGACGCGATCCTCGATCACCCGGCGATCGGCGCGGTCAGCTTCGTCGGTTCGTCGGACATCGCGCATTACGTCTACAATCGCGGTGTCGCGGCCGGAAAGCGTGTCCAGGCGATGGGCGGCGCCAAGAACCACGGCATCGTCATGCCGGATGCCGATC
This sequence comes from Sphingomonas sp. IC-11, assembly GCF_021043365.1. GTDB lineage: Bacteria > Pseudomonadota > Alphaproteobacteria > Sphingomonadales > Sphingomonadaceae > Sphingomonas. The sequence continues at coordinate 1,069,440 of NZ_JAJNDU010000001.1, forward strand.
TCGATCAGGTGGTGGCGGATCTGTCGGGCGCTGCCTTCGGCTCCGCTGGCGAGCGCTGCATGGCGCTCCCCGTCGTCGTTCCGGTCGGCGAGAAGACCGCCGTGGCGCTGCGCGAAAAGCTGCTGCCGGCGATCGAGGCGCTGCGCGTCGGCGTCTCCACCGATGCGGAGGCGCATTACGGCCCGGTGGTGAATGCCGCGCACAAGCAGCGCGTGGAGAACTGGATCCAGACCGGCGTCGACGAGGGCGCGGAGCTGGTGGTCGATGGCCGCGGCTTCAAGCTGCAGGGGCATGAGGAAGGCTTCTTCATCGGCCCGTCGCTATTCGATCATGTCACGCCGGACATGCAGAGCTACAAGGAAGAGATCTTCGGCCCGGTGCTGCAGATCGTCCGCGCGCCCGATTTCGAGACCGCGCTTCGCCTGCCGAGCGAGCATCAGTACGGCAATGGCGTCGCGATCTTCACCCGCAACGGCCACGCCGCGCGTGAATTCGCGGCGCGCGTCAATGTCGGCATGGTGGGCATCAACGTGCCGATCCCGGTGCCGGTCGCCTATCACACCTTCGGCGGCTGGAAGCGTTCGGCGTTCGGCGACACCAACCAGCACGGCATGGAAGGCGTGAAGTTTTGGACGAAGGTGAAGACGATCACGCAGCGGTGGCCGGACGGCGCCGCCGACCTGCCGCGCGGCAGCGAGGATGGCGGGCCCAGCCGCATCCAGGACGCGTTCGTCATCCCGACGATGGGATGACGCCCATGCGATCGGTCAGCTACCTTCCCCTCTGCTGCGGTCTGGCCGCGCTCGCCGGTTGCGGCGAGCCAACCGCGCCGCCGGCCAATGCCATCGCCACGCCCGGCAACGAGCAGGCGGCGGCGGTGATCCCGCCGCCTGCCTCGGGCGCCGCGAGCATCGTGACGGACGGCCGCTTGCCGGCGGCGTTCGTCGGCCGCTGGGGGTTGGTGCCGGCCGATTGCACCTCCACGGCGGGTGACGCAAAGGGGCTGATGACGGTCATGCCCGATCGCCTCAGCTTCTACGAATCGCGCGCCACCATCCAAAAGCTGGAGGCCGTCTCGCCTACGCAGCTACGCGCGACGCTCGCCTTCACCGGCGAAGGGCAGGAATGGACGCAGCAGACACCGCTTGTCCTAGAAGAGGATGGCGCGATGCTGACGCGCGAGGCGGACGGCCAGACGCTGCGCTACACCCGGTGCCCAGCCTGATGGCTGAGCAAAGCTGGATCCTCACCTTCTCGTGCCAGGACCGCGCGGGGATCGTCGCGGCGGTCACCGGTCGCCTTGCCGAGGCCGGCGGGTTCATCCTCGATAGCCAGCAATATGCCGATCTCGATACCGCGCGCTTCTTCATGCGGCTGGTCTTCACCGGTCCCGATCTGCGCGAGAGCCTCAATGAGGTGGCACAGGGCTTCGGTTTCGACTGGACGTTGGTGCCGGCCAATTACCGCCCCAAGGTGGTGATCGCCTGTTCCACCACCTCGCACTGCCTGAACGACCTGCTGCACCGCTGGTCGATCGGTGCGCTGCCGATCGATCCGGTCGCCGTCGTCTCCAATCACGAAACGCTGCGTGGTCTTGCCGAATGGCACGGGTTGCCGTTCCACCACCTGCCGGTCTCCGCCGCGAACCGCGCGGAGCAGGAGCGGCAGATCGTTGATCTGTTCAATGCCACCGGCGCCGAACTGATGGTGCTCGCCCGCTACATGCAGGTGCTCTCGCCCAATCTCGTCGCCGCACTCGCCGGCCGCTGCGTCAACATCCACCACAGCTTCCTGCCCAGCTTCAAGGGCGCGAAACCTTATCATCAGGCGCATGCCCGCGGGGTGAAGCTGATCGGCGCTACCGCCCATTTCGTCACTACCGACCTCGACGAGGGGCCGATCATCGAACAGGCCGCCGAGCGCGTCGACCATCGCGCCACTGTGGACGAGCTGATCGCGATCGGCCGCGATATCGAGGCGCAGGTTCTCGCGCGCGCCGTGCGCTGGATCGCCGAGCGGCGCGTCCTCGCCAATGGTGCGCGCACCGTCGTCTTCCGTTAAGGCCCTACCCATGACTGACCAGTTTGATCTCACCGACGACCAGCGCGAGATTCAGGATCTCGCGCGCCGCTTCACCGCGGATCGCATCACGCCGTTCGCCGCCGAATGGGACGAAAAGCACATCTTCCCGCGCGACACGATCAAGGCGGCGGCCGAGCTCGGCTTCGCGGCGATCTACGTCAGCGAGGAAAGCGGCGGCATCAACCTCGGTCGGCTCGAGGCGGCGCTGATCATGGAGGCGATGGCCTATGGCTGCCCCGCCACCAGCGCGTTCATCTCGATCCATAACATGGCGTCGTGGATGATCGACCGCTTCGCCTCGGACGATCTCAAGGGCCGCTATCTCCCCAGCCTCGTCACCATGGACAAGATGGCGAGCTATTGCCTGACGGAGCCCGGCTCCGGATCGGACGCGGCGGCGCTCAAGACCAGCGCGCGGCTTGAGGGCGATCATTACATTGTCAATGGATCGAAGCAGTTCATCTCCGGCGCCGGGGAGAACGAGGTCTATGTGACGATGGTGCGCACCGGCGCTGAGGGGCCCAAGGGCATTTCCTGCCTCGTCATCGACAAGGACACGGACGGCGTCTCCTTTGGCGCGAACGAGCGCAAGCTCGGCTGGCATGCACAGCCGACGCGCCAGGTATTGTTCGATAACGTGAAGGTGCCGGTGGCAAACCGGGTCGGGCAGGAAGGCGAGGGCTTCCGCTTCGCCATGATGGGCCTCGACGGTGGCCGCCTCAACATCGGCGCCTGCTCGCTTGGTGGGGCGCAGCGCTGCCTCGACGAGGCGATCGCCTACACGAAGGACCGCCAGCAGTTCGGCAAGCCGATCGCCGACTTCCAGAACACCCAGTTCACGCTCGCCGACATGGATACCGAGCTTCAGGCCGCGCGCTACCTGCTCTACGTCGCCGCGGCGAAGGTGACGGCCAACGCGCCGGACAAGACGCGCTTTGCCGCGATGGCGAAGCGGCTGGCGACCGACACCGGGTCGTCGGTGGTCGATCGCGCGCTGCAGCTCCACGGCGGCTACGGCTATCTGATGGATTACCCGATCGAACGCTTCTGGCGCGACCTGCGCGTCCATTCGATCCTTGAAGGCACGAACCAGGTGATGCGGATGATCGTCGGCCGCGAACTGACGCGCCAGTAACTGTCCTACACGCGGCTCGTGTGAGAGAAGATAGGATCGCCTGCGAAACGAACGTCTTTATCTTCTCTCTCACACGCACAAGTTTCGGGAATTTTGCGGATGACCAGTGACGTTCTGACCTTTGTCGACGGCCCGATCGGCCGCATCCGGCTGAACCGCCCGAAGGCGATCCACGCGCTCACCACCCCGATGTGCGTCGCCGTGCTCGACGCACTTGAGGCATGGCGCGCCGACGATGCGGTCCGGGCGATCATCATCGACCATGCAGAGGGGCGTGGCTTCTGCGCGGGCGGTGACATTCGCATGCTGGCCGACAGCGGTGCCAAGGACGGGGCGGAGGCGCGCCAGTTCTTCCACACCGAATACCGCATGAACCACCGGCTGTTCACCTACGCCAAGGACACGGTGGCCTTCATGGACGGCATCACCATGGGCGGCGGCGTCGGCATCTCGCAGCCGTGCCGCTATCGCGTGGCGACCGAGAACACGAAGTTCGCCATGCCCGAGACCGGCATCGGCCTGTTCCCGGATGTCGGCGGCGGCTGGTATCTTTCCCGCCTGCCGGGGCGGATCGGGCAATATCTCGCCCTGACCGGCCACCGACTCGACGGCGCGGAGACGTTCGCGCTGGGGCTGGCAACGCATTACCTGCCGGCCGATCAGGTCGATGAGGCCAAGCGCCGCATCGCTGCCGCTCCCACCGCGATCGCCGCGACGCTGGACGCCCTCTCCGCCGAGCCCGGTCCGGCCGCGCTGCTCGACAAGCGCGCCCAAATCGACCGGCTGTTCGCGTCGGACAAGCTCGAGGACATCTACGCCGCGCTGGAAGCCGACGGCGGTGAGTTCGCCGCCGCGACGCTCGCGACGCTCAGGACCAAGTCGCCACAGACGATGAAGGTCAGCCTCAAGCTGCTGCACGACGGCAAGGGAATGGCGACTTTCGCCGACGAGATGCGCCAGGAATATGCCGTCGGCGCCCGGGTCGTTCAGCGCCACGACTTCCTCGAAGGCGTGCGCGCGGTGATCGTCGACAAGGACAATGCGCCCAAGTGGGAACCGGCGACGCCCGAAGGCGTCAGCGATCATGTGATTGACCAGATCTTCGCGCCGCTGCCCGGCGCCGAGGCATGGACGCCGCACGATTGACCAATGAACCCAGCGCCGCCGGCGGTGCCGCGGCGAGGGAAGGGGAGAGACCGATGACCGAATATGCCAACATCCTCGTCGAGCAGCGCGGTGCCGTCACGCTCGTCACACTCAACCGCCCGCAGTCGCTGAACGCGCTCAACAGCGATGTGCTTGCCGATCTGTCTTCGGCGTTCGGCGCCTATGACAAGGACGGCAGCCAGCGCTGCCTCGTGCTCACCGGCTCGGGCGAGAAGGCGTTCGCCGCGGGGGCGGACATCAAGCAGATGGCCGACATGGCCGCGGCCGATTTCTTCCTGCAGGATTTCTTCGCCGGCTGGCAGACAGGCGTCGTGGCGACGCGCAAGCCGTGGATCGCGGCGGTGAACGGCTTCGCGCTGGGCGGCGGCTGTGAGCTCGCGATGATGGCGGACTTCATCTACGCCGCGGACACCGCGAAGTTTGGCCAGCCCGAGATCAAGCTCGGCGTCGCGCCGGGCATGGGCGGCTCGCAGCGGCTGACCCGCGCGATCGGCAAGGCCAAGGCGATGGAGATGTGCCTCACTGGCCGGATGATGGATGCCGCCGAAGCGGAGCGCTCGGGCCTCGTCGCCAAGGTCGTGCCGCTCGCCTCGCTCCTTGAAGAGACGCTCAAGACTGCCGAACTCATTGCCTCGATGCCGCCGATGGCCGCGATGGTGAACAAGGAGATGGTCAACGCCGCGTTCGAAACGAACCTCGCGCAGGGAATCCTGACCGAGCGTCGCCTGTTCCAGATCCTGACCGCGACGGAGGACAAGGCCGAGGGCATGGCCGCCTTCATCGAGAAGCGCCAGGGCGTCTGGAAGGGTCGGTAAATCAGGCAATCAGCCCCTCTCCTTCAGGGGAGGGGTCGGGGTGGGGCCTGTCTGCTGGGCGGTCCTTTTGATCGTAGTCTTGGTGAGACTGAGACACCCCACCCCTAACCTTTCCTCTGAAGGAGAGGGACTTCGAGATCTGGAGAGTTTGGCATGGCACGCGTCGCATTCATCGGACTGGGCAACATGGGCGGCGGCATGGCCGCAAACCTCGCCAAGGCGGGGCATGACGTGCGAGCCTTCGACCTCAGCACGGAAGCGCTGGAGCGGGCGAAGAAGGCGGGGTGCTTGCCGGCGAGTAGCGCTGCCGAAGCTGTGGAGGGTGCGGAGGCAGTCATTACCATGTTGCCGGCCGGGACGCATGTCGCGGCCGTCTATGCGGATGCGGTGTTCCCCAACGCCGCCCCCTCAACGATCCTGATCGACTGTTCGACCATTGACGTCGCTACCACACGGCAGCTGGCGCAGGATGCAACGGCCAAGGGTCTCGAAGCGGTCGATGCCCCGGTTTCGGGCGGCATCGCTGCGGCTAATGCAGGTGCGCTGACCTTCATGGTTGGCGGTACCGAAAGCGGCTTCAGCCGGGCACAGCCCTATCTCGAAGCGATGGGCAAGGCGGTTATCCATGCTGGTGCCAGCGGCGCGGGGCAGGCCGTGAAGATGTGCAACAATCTGATCCTGGGGGCGACGATGATCGCCACCTGCGAAGGGCTCGCCCTGGCGGAGAAGCTCGGGCTGGACCCGCAGGTCTTTTATGACATCGCCAGCAAGGCCACGGCACAGAGTTGGTCGCTGAACACCTATTGCCCGTTGCCTGGTGTTGGTCCCGAAAGCCCCGCCGATCGCAATTACGAGGGCGGCTTTGCCGCGGCGTTGATGCTGAAGGACCTTCGGCTCGCCATGGCAGCGGCGGGAGAGGCCGGCGCTGACCTGCCGATGGGAACGCGCGCAACCGAACTTTACAGCGCCTTCAACGACGCCGGTCATGGCTCGACCGACTTCTCCGGCATCATCAAGACCTTTCAGGGTACGGCATGAGCGTCGCGTTTCGCCGGGAGAGCGACGAGGAACATCTCGAGCCTCGGTTCGAGTTGCCGTTGCCGGCCGGCCCCAATCTGGTCACGCCCCGCGGCCAGGCGCTGATCGCAGAGCGCATCGCCGCGCTGGAGGCTGAGCAGAACGGCGCCGAAGAGGGGCGCCGGGAAGAGATCGCGCGCGAGCTCAGATACTGGAATACGCGTCGGATTACGGCGATCCCGGCTCCACCTGCCCCGGATGACGAAGTGGCGTTCGGCTCACGAGTGCGGTTCCGCCTCAATGGTGCGGAGCGAGAAATTGCCATCGTCGGTGATGACGAGGCGGATCCCGCGGCTGGGCTAGTTGCCTTTTCGGCCCCGCTCGCGCGCGCCATGATGGGTGCGGGTGAGGGCGAACTGGTCGACTTCAATGGTCGCGCCAACGCCATCGAGATCCTTGCCGTCAGCCCGATCTGAAAAGCTGCTGGTGACGATCGGCCTCCAGCGGACGCCCGGTAAACGTCACCTGCGCAAGGCGCCAGGCGCTGTCGGGCCCACAAGGCCATAAATCTTCCCGCGACGGGGTTGGAGCCGGCGGCGCTACCCCGTGAACTTCGACGTGGATCAGGCGTCCGGTTTCACGCATCAGTATGGTGGCGCCGGGAAACCGCTGATCCAGGGCTTCGTAAAGCGCGCGTGCATCGCTCGCGACCTCTGGGGCATCAAGCGAGCGCGGGGCACCGTCGATCAGTTCCGCCGCGGCCGAGCGCATCGCCTTCCATCCGTCGTTGATGATATCCACGGATATAAGCGCCGCGGCAACAGCGTCCGCCCACCACCAGCCAAGGCCAAGCCCGATCACGCCGGCGAGCCCAGCGGCGCCGGTCAGCCAGTTCGCCTTGTTCATCATCGCATTGGTGTGAAGAAGCTTGTCGTCGAGCGCGCGTGCGAGCGGGAGCAGCTTGGCCCCGATCACCATTGGCGGGATCAGCGCGAACAGTTGAGCGGCCAGCATCAGCCAGCCCAGCCAGATATCGCGTCCGAACAGCTGGACCGAGGCGACAGTTGCATGCTCTTCCATCACCAGAGTCATGGCGGCGTTGATCAGCAGCAAGACGCCGACTGCTGCCAGGGCGACCGCTGCGACGAAGAAGCCAAGTCCGTTTGCCCGGGTGAAGCCGAATGGAAAACGGGCGCTTCGTGGTCGCTGCTCCAGGTGTGACGCGGCTAGAAAGGCGATCGGCGGAACGAAGCCGAGCATGTCCTCAATCCACGCCGTCTTCATCGTTTGGCTTTGGCCCATCACCAAACCCATCACGATCACGACTGCGGCAAACCAAACCAGTTGATGCCAGTTAAGCCGCTTGGCGCGATGTAGCGCGGCGGCAGGATCATGGGAGGAGCTCATGAGCGCGCCCCGCTTACCTGTCGGCTGAGGCGCTCAACCTGCATGATCCAGCGGTTCTCACCGTTTTTCATCAGCGCCCGCCACTCAATCCTCTGCTTCCCGGCTCCTTCGATCGAAAGCGCAGGCCCTGGTGCAACAAGCTTCTTCCAAGGCGAATCCTTCGCCATGGGCGCTAATATGAGATCGAGCCGCCCGGCGTTCAGATCGACAATCAGCGGCTCGAGCGCCGCTCTGCGGATCGAGATGCGCGCGCCGTTGTGCCCCGCCAACTCTGCCACCAGACTTTGAGCTTGTGGCGCAACGGGTTCCCCGTTGATGCCGATATGCAAGATACGGCTTTGGCGAAGTCGATCGCTGGTACGATCCGGATCTCGAGGCAGGGCGTCACATGCCGCGAGCGAAAGGAGCAACAATCCGGCGATCCGTTTTTTCATTTCGCTAGCTAAACGTCGCGCTCGTCTGCCCCGTTCCCGCGGCACCAATTCGGGCGTTTCGACGTTCTACGGTCGTCAGCAATGATCGGGAGTATCAGCGTGAGCATCTTTGGCGCGATCAAGAAGGCCATCTTTGGGGACCGGGGCCCACTAGGTGGCCAGTTCTCCGGGAAACCCGCGCCTCAGGCGGCGCCAGCCCCGGGTGCCACGCCAAAGCCGGTGCCGACGCCTTCCGCCCCGACGCCTGCTGCGCAGCCAGCGTCGCCCGCACCTTCTCAAGCGACGGCAGCGCCGGCCACCCCCGTGGATGTGGAGAAGGTGCTGTCTGACCTCGCCGCCAAACACGAGGGGCCGACGCTGAACTGGCGTACCTCGATTGTCGATCTGATGAAGCTGCTGGGTATCGACTCGAGCCTCGCGAACCGCAAGGAACTGGCCACCGAACTCGGCTACACCGGTGCCAAGGATGGCTCGGCTGAGATGAACATCTGGCTCCACAAGGCAGTAATGCGTGAGTTGGAGAAGAATGGCGGCATCGTTCCAGCAACCATGAAGGACTAGGCCTTACTTTGAAGACAGGCGTGCCGCGGCATAAGCCGGTGGCATGAAGCGCTGCGGTAGCGTCGAGCCCATCTCGCCGCTATCCGCCTGCGCATGAATGCACCGAACCGATTGCGGCTGGACGGGGCCGCCCTTGTTGAGAACTGGCAATCGCTGGCACGGATGAGTGGTCGCGCTTCATGCGGCGCGGCGGTGAAGGCTGATGGTTACGGCCTCGGCGCCGCAGAAGTGGTGCGCCGTCTCGCGAATGCGGGCTGCCGGGACTTTTTCGTCGCAACCTGGGCAGAGGCTGCGGCTCTTGCTCGAGCCGACGTGTCAGTGTCGGTGCTTCACGGCGCGCGATCCGCGGACATGGTCCTCGCGAAGAGCGTGCCGGCAAGGCCGGTTCTGAGCACGAGTGCGCAGATCAAGCGCTGGCGCGAAGCCGGTATGGGCGCGTGCGACGTGATGGTGGACACCGGCATGAACCGGTTGGGAGTATCCACGGACGAGATTGCTTCCGGCTTGCTGGACGGGCTCCATGTGGAAACGCTGATGAGTCATCTCGCTTCGGCGGAGGAGCAGGCTGACCCCATCAACGAGCGCCAGCGCGCGGGTTTGCAGGCCATCGCTGATCGCTCAAATGCAAGACGGATCAGCTTGGCAAATTCCGCAGGGATCACTTTGGGCAAAGACTATGCCTTTGATCTCACGCGCCCCGGCATCGCCCTGTACGGTGGCGTGCCTTGCGCGGCTCTGGCGGGCGTGATCCGCCCCGTTGCGACGATCGAGGCAGAAGTGCTGCAACGCCGTGCGGTCCCGGCGGGTGGGCGTGTCGGATACAATCTCACCTGGGTCGCTGAGCGAGACAGCGTCGTAGCGGTTCTGAACCTCGGCTATGCCGACGGCTATCGACGAGCCTTCTCCAGCCGCGGAACAGCGTTCCTGGAAGGCGTCGCTGTTCCAGTCATTGGCCGCGTCTCGATGGATCTGACGGCAGTGGATGTCACTGGCCTCGACGTCGGTGAAGGCGACTGGATCTCCTTCGACTCCGACCTTCCTCATGCGTCGGCTGTATCGGAGGTGTCGCAGTATGAGCTGCTGACCGGCCTTGGTCGACGTTTCGACCGGATCTGGGTCTGATCAGGGAAGGGTAGCCAGCCAGTGGCGCAGCGGTTCCCAAAGCTGCTCTCTGGCGCGGCTCCCGACGACCATACCCACATGTCCAGCACCCAACTCTCGGCGATTGCTAAGGCCGATCGCCGTCGCGGCCGGTACGATCCGGTCGGCAAGGGAGACGAACTCGATAGCGGGGCACGGCAGGGTTTCAGGATCGATCGACTTGCCCGCGACATGCCAGTTCCCTAAACCGGGTGCGTCCGCCAGGATCAGTTGCTCAAACAGTTCCGCACCGGCCGCATAAGTGAGCGGGGCGCCACTGTTCGCCCAATCTTCCATCGCAACAAACATCGCGGCCTCGTCACCCGACATTGTCGCAAACGCCTCGAATTTGGCGATCGTTCGCGCCGGATCGAGTTTCCAGAAGCCAGTCTGGAGTACCTCGATCGGGACAAGCCCTAGTTGCTCGCAGCCGGGCTGCGCAGCTTCCCAGAGCGAAGCAATGTCCCCGCGCGTGTCACCATATCCATTAAAGTGCCAAGGTGCGGCGATTACGGCCGTGCCCGCACAGGCCCCCGATACCGCCGCGGCAATGCTCATCGTGCCGCCAAGGCAATAGCCGACAAGCACCGGCGGAGTATCGAAGCGTCGCATCAGCGGGATCAGAACCCGCTCGATATGACCGCTGATGTCGAGGTCGCGATCCGTCGGTTGTGCCTCTCCCCAATCAAGTAGCCAGGCATGGTAGCCCTGCTGTGCGATCCACCGCATCAGAGATCGCCCTGGCATCAGGTCGAGGATGAAGGGTGGGTTGATCAGCGATGGTACAAAAAGCACCGGGCGCCCTGTGCCGCCATAATCCCGCAGGCGCGCGTGGCCCTGCCGCTTGACCGCTCTGGCCATTCGCCTCTTCGTACGGGGCGCTTCCTGATAGCGGCGCAGACCGGCGAGCGCACTACTCATTCTGGATGGGGATGCTGCAGTTTCGTTGCGCAGCATGTCGAGGAACAGGGGTAGTGGCCTTGGGCCGTGTTGCGGTGCCATAACAGATGCTGTAGCGCAGTAAGAAGTCATGAGCGGGGCATCGCGATGAAGAAGCAGCACAGCGGAGAGGGCGCGATCATCATCAAGAAATACGCCAACCGCCGACTCTACAATACCGAAAGCTCGTCATACATCACCCTTGAGCATCTCGCCGCGATGACCCGCGAAGGACGCGAGTTCAAGGTCGTTGATGCCAAAACTGACGAGGATATAACCCACAACATCCTTACCCAAATCATCATGGAAGAGGAGGGACGTGGGGAACAGCCGATGCTGCCGGTGAATTTCCTGCGGCAGCTGATCGCCATGTATGGCGATTCGATGCAGGCCATGGTGCCCGGTTATCTGGAGGCGTCCATGGACAGCTTCCGTCGCAACCAGGCCCAATTCAAATCCGCCGTTGAGGGCGCTTTCGCCGGCTCGCCTTTTGCCGAGATGGCGAAGCGCAACATGGCGATGTTTGAAGCCGCAACCAGCGCTTTCAAGCCGGCCACGCCTCCGCCCGTAGCCAACAAGGATGACGAGATCGCCGCGCTGAAGGCGGAACTCGCTAGGCTGCAGGACAAGGTTGACAAGCTGGTTGGCTGATCAACCTGGTACGTCATCCCATTATCGGTGGCCGTCCCGCTTACCGTCACTTCCGTTAGTTCCCAAAGATCAGGCGCGCATCGCCACCAGCGGCTTCTCGTCGCTGCGCAGGGTGAGCACTTCCACGCCGCCGCTTGTGACCGCCACGGTATGTTCGAACTGTGCTGATAGTTTACGGTCGGTCGTCACCACGGTCCATCCGTCATCCTGAGTGGAAACCTTTCGGCTTCCCTGATTGATCATGGGCTCGATCGTGAAGGTCATGCCCTCGCGCAGCATCGGTCCCGTACCCGGCCGGCCGAAGTTCAGCACCTGCGGCTCTTCATGCATTTTGCGGCCGATGCCATGCCCGCAAAACTCTCGGACCACCGAATAGCCGTTCTTCTTGGCATGGCGTTCGATCGCGGCGCCGACGTCTCCCAGGCGAGCGCCCGGACGAACCTGTCTGATGCCCTTCCACATGGCTTCCTGCGCTACGCGCACCAAACGCCGGGCCGCCGGCGACGTTTGGCCAACCAGATACGTCTTGCTGGAATCAGCGATGAAGCCGTTCTTTTCCAGCGTGATGTCCAGGTTGATGATGTCCCCCTCGCGAATGATCTCGTTCGCATCGGGGACACCGTGGCAAACCACATGGTTGATCGAGCAATTCAGGACATAGGCAAAACCATACTGTCCCTTGCTCGCAGGCCGGGCTTGCAGGTCGATGGTGATGAACCGCTCAACAAGATCATTGACCTGTAGCGTCGACATGCCTGCAAGCTGCTGTTGATCCAGCATCTCAAAGACGGATGCCAGCAGCCTGCCAGATTCCCGCATCAGGTCGAGCTCGTCGGCGGTTTTCACCATGATTGATCGTTCTCTTACTTTGGCTTCACGAACTTCAGGGTGAACCGATCGCTTTCACCGACCGCGGCGTATTTGGCCCGGTCCACGTCCTTCAACGCGAAGGTGGGTGGCAGGGTCCAGACACCGCCGGGGTGATCGTGAGTATCCTTGGGGTTGGCATTCACCTCGCTCTCGCCCGCCAGCTTGAATCCCGCTGCCTCGGCCAGCCGCACGACGGTCGACCGCTTGATATAGCCGCTCTTCTTTTCGAGTGCGGAATCCATGGATTCCGGCAGGCGATGATCGACAACGCCCAACGTGCCGCCCGCCTTCAACATCGCGTAGAATGCGGCAAAGGTACGCCCGGCGACCGCCGGATCGTCGTTCATCAGCAGGTTATGGACGTTGCGGAAGGTCAGCACCACGTCCGCACTGCCTGCCGGAACGGTGCTGGTGCCGTTCGCACCGTCAACGGTCGCAACAGTAGTAGCGCCGAACCAGGCCTGTTTGTCGGCTAGCATCTTCTCCGTGCTGGCGACCCCGCGCGCACTGACCAGGGCCACGTAGCGTCCCTTACCCTTGGCCAAGGGCGCCAGGATTTCCGTATACCAGCCCCCGCCGGGGCTGAACTCCACCACCGTGTCGGTCGGCTTCACTCCGAAAAACGACAGTGTTTCTGCGGGATGGCGGTACTCATCCCGCTGCCGGTTGACGTCGCTGCGTTGCGGGTTCTGAACGGCCGCCCGGACCTCGGCGGAGATCGGCGCATGCTGATGGGCCGCATGTTGTGCCGTGGCTGCCGCGGCGCTCGCAAGCAAGATGGTCGCAATGCCGATAGTGCGCATTATCTCTCTCCCTGGGGCAAGTTCATTGGCGTCGGTTTGGAGGCAGAAGAATGGCAACGCAAGCGGTGCTGCTCGGGGCGGCGGCATCCTGCGCAGTCGCAGCAGCAGGGGCGGCATGGGGGGACAGCCGACGGACGCGCCGGCACGATCCGGATGCGGTCGGCCTGGTCGATTGGCGGACCTTGCAGTTGATCGCGATCGCGGCAGCGCTCGTGCTCGGGGCACTCGCGATCCGCGCCTGAAATTGCATCCGTTTTGAATGCTCTAGCGACTTCATTCCTGCGGCTTCCGCTATCCAAGGCGTCAAGGAACGCAGGCGGGGGCGACAATGTTGAGCATGGCATCACGCGCCATCGAGCGGGCGAGGATCTGGCGATGGCAGCGCGACCCGTTCCGCAGCATGGCGCTGCGGCGTTGGTTCTGCGAACGACACCGGATCGACGTTGGCCTGTACAGCTACGGCTGCTTCGATCAGTGGCGGATGCCGGGCCCGCTGATCGTCGGCCGTTACTGTTCCATCGCCAAGACGGTCCGTTCCGCGCCGATCAACCACCCTCTGGAGGCGATCACCACCCATCCTGCTTTGTATGAGCGCAAGTTCGGCGTGGTGGATGCCGACATCCACTATGATGATCCCCAGGTGATCGAGGACGACGTGTGGATCGGGCACCACGCGATCATCCTACCCGGCTGCCGACGGATCGGCCGCGGAAGCGTCATCGGGGCGGGCGCAATCGTCACCCGTGATGTTCCTCGCTACGCTGTGGTCGTCGGCAACCCGGCGCGGGTTGTGCGGGAGCGCTTCCCGCGCGACGTGCAGGCGGCACTTGAGCAAAGCCGCTGGTGGGAACTCGACCTTACCGACCTGCGTGCCTTGGTGCAGGACAATCCCGCGCTGATCTTCCATCCCACCAGTGGAATGCTGCGTGCATGGACTGGCCTCGCTGCGGCCGCGTAACGCTTATGGTCGAGGTCAGCGTCATCGTGCCGCACTACAATGATCTACAGGGCCTGGATCGTTGTCTCGCGGCTCTAACCGCACAATCGTTGCCGCGCGATCGTTACGAGATTGTCGTGGCGGACAACATGAGTCCCCGGGGTGAAGCCGCGGTGCGCGAAGTGATCGGACAGCGCGCGCAGCTGGTGTTGGCGCGTGAAAAGGGCGCAGGGCCAGCGCGCAACGCCGCCACTCCGGTGGCGCAGGGCCGATTGTTCGCTTTCACGGACTCCGATTGTGTGCCTGATTCTGGATGGCTCGCTGCCGGAGTGGCCGCCTTGGAAGCTTACGACATCGTCGGAGGGGCGATGTCATTGTTGTTCAGCGGCCGCGAGAAATCGGGCGCCGAAGCCTATGAGGCGGTCTTTGCATTCAATAACCGCCGCTATGTGGAGCGCGAGGGCTTTTCCGTTACGGCAAACCTGTTCTGCCGGCGCGAAGTCTATTCCGCAACAGGGCCATTTCATGTCGGCATGTCCGAGGACCGGGATTGGTGCCTGCGAGCTCGTGCGCTTGGTTTTCGGCTCGGCTATGCGCCCGCTGCACGGGTCGCGCACCCTGCGCGGAGTGACTGGCGCGCACTGCATGCAAAATGGCACCGCCTCAACGCGGAGCTTTATGCCAACACGCTGATGACGCCACGCGGCCGGCTCCGCTGGCTTGCATCGACCGCAGCGATGCCGCTCTCGATCCTCGCCCACCTTCCGCGGGTACTGACGAGCCCTGCACTTGCCGGCACCGTTGAGCGGCGGCGCGGTGCCGCGACCTTGGCGCGCTTGCGATTGTGGCGGTTCGCCGATGGAATGTTGCGGTTGGTGGGAGCGCGCGCTTGACTCAAGTTGTCGTCTGTATCGTCTCCTTTCGCGATCCGCCGCTAATTGCGCATTGTCTCGCCGCCCTCGCACAATCGACGTTCACCGATTTCGAGGTGGTCATTTGCGAGAATGGCGGAGATGACGCGCGACAACGGCTTGCCGCAACGCTGCCGAACCGGCTGCCCGCCGGCCAGCCGATTGCGTTGCTCGAACAGGCCGCAAACCTCGGCTATGCCGGTGGCGTGAATGCGTGCCTGGCCGCGCGCCCGGATGCTGATTTCTGGTGGGTTCTAAACCCCGATACCCGAGCTGATCCAGAGGCGCTGGAGGCGCTGGTTGAGCGACTTCAGCGCGGCGACTGTGAAGCAGCGGGCGGAGTGCTCTACCACCCAAACGGCCGAGTGCAGGCCTATGGCGGGCGCTGGAACACCTGGTGCGCGCGCGCAGAGTCCATCGGCTTCGGCGCTCCTGTGACCGCGCCCGTGGATCCGCGCTTTGTCGAAAGCCGCATGAACTACCTGCTCGGTGCGTGCATGTTGATTGGGCGTTCCTTCGTGGCCACGGCCGGCCTGATGCGGGATGATTACTTCCTCTATGCGGAGGAGATTGAATGGTGTCTTCGAGCTCAGGCTAAGGGTTTGCGACTTGGCTTTGCCCCCGGCGCGCGTGTCTGTCATGGGCAGGGGGGCACTACGGGATCAGCCACGAGTTTACGAGCGCGGCCGCCCCTACCGATCTACCTGGACGAGCGTAACAAGCTCCACGTCATCAGGGACACGGCGCCGTTCCGCCTCCTTGTAGCCGCACCAATGGCCTTCATCTTGGCTTGCGCGCGCTTTGCTCGGCGCGGGGCGATGCGGCAGTGGAAGCATGCAATGGCAGGCTGGTGGGCGGGCGTCTGCAACCGTCGGGGCGCTCCTACTTGGCTGCAGTGAGGGCAGTGTTCTCTGGTGGCACGCTCCCATTTTCGATCTGCGACTTTGCGTACCAATTGGTACGGAAAGCTGTTGACGCCGCTTCGGCTGTTCAATATACCGGTTGGTACACAAGGCGGTGACGCAAAGCGACATCTAGCCTGACGTCAGTCAACCAATGAACAGCGCATAGGCGAGCCTCTCTGCTCCCGCCTTGGTCATCCGGTGCGAACAACAGAAGGGGAAGCAGCATGGCTTACATGGCTTTTGACACGCTGGCCGCGAGCCTTCCGCCAAGCGGCGCTGCCTGTCTGCGTGTGGAGCCAATTACAACCGCAGCTGATCAGGCCAACGCTGTCACTTCGCCGCTGAGTGCGCTTGAATGGTCGGTAGTGGCGCTTGCCCGCAATGATAGCCTGTCGTCACTGCGACAGCCCGGCAGACTGTCGATGGCGATGGCCACGATCTTCCGCCAGAGCAATCCGCGGCTCGCAGACCCCAAGCTCGAAGCGCTTCGCCGAATGGCAGTGCTCGCGTGGCACCACAGCTTTCAGGTGCCGGCCAGTGAGTTGCGCGCCTTCTTCGAAGCCGGCTTCACGGTTGGCCATTACGAAACCATGATGGAGAGCATATCGGCGTCGCTGACGCGCGATCGTGGCGGTCGCCGCGGCCGTTGATCGCCTCGACCGTTCACGAGCGTTGTTCCATTCCCCTGGTGTTAGGCTCAACGCCGCTCGGGCGAACTCGGGTGTTCGCTGATCACTCGCCAAAAGAAGCCCGTGAGCGCTAAAACGCAGATCGTGCATCGTGATCGTTCAGCGCTTCGGCTTGTCGCAAGGTCGAGCCGACGTCGGCAGTGCTGCTGAGATTTGCGGTCGCCCAAGCGGCAGCAGCATCAGAATATCTCGGCAATAACGCTGCTTGAGCACCAAGGGTCGGAACGCGCAGGCGTCGCGCATCGTTGACAGGCCATTCACCAGGAGGATGAGATGGCCGAGACGATCGACCCGGCGCGCGCAGATGATGCGCCGCTCTCCACTTCGAAACATCACAGTGCGGCAATTGACGCCGCTACTCGCAATGTCGGTTCGCCGGACACCGGTGATCCAGATCAATTGATCGGCCGCACGGTCACTATCAACCGACCTCGGGGCGACTTATATGCCTTTTGGCGCGACTTCACCAATCTGCCCAGCTTCATGGACAATGTCGAGCGTATCGACTTGCTCGACGACCGCCGATCACATTGGACCGTAAAAGGTCCGGGAGGATCGCACGTGGAGTGGATCGCGGCGATCACGGAGGAGAGCGACGGCGAGTATATCGCCTGGGCATCGGAAGAAGGCGCGGAGGTCCCCAACAGTGGCCGCATCGAATTTCGTGACGCACAGGCGGGACGGGGGACAATCGTTACCGCGACGATCCTTTACGATCCGCCGGCGGGGATCATCGGCAAGGTCATCGCCAAGATGTTCCAGCGGGAGCCCGCAATCCAGGCGCGACGTGACCTGCGACGCTTCAAGCAGCTCATGGAAACCGGCGAAGTGGCCACCGGCGCGCGCAATCGCCGCCTTCTGGAAGAGGGGAAGAACTGATGCGAGCGCTTACCTGGCATGGCAAGCACGACGTGCGCGTCGATACGGTGGATGACCCTGAGATCCTCAACCCGCGCGACGCCATCATCAAGATTACGTCGACCGCCATCTGTGGATCGGATCTTCACCTCTACGACGGCTACATCCCAACCATGCAGTCCGGCGACATCCTCGGCCACGAATTCATGGGTGAAGTGGTGGAGGTCGGCGCCAAATCAACGCTGAAGAAGGGGCAGCGCGTTGTTGTTCCCTTCACCATTTCATGCGGTGGCTGCTATCATTGCGGGAAGCACCAATATTCCGCCTGTGAGAATGGTCTGCCGGCGGAAAACCAGGATATCGCGCAGACCTTATATGGCCATCCAATGGCTGGTCTGTTCGGGTATAGCCACATGACGGGCGGCTATTCGGGCGGGCAGGCCGAATACGTCCGCGTCCCGTTCAGCGATGTCGGGCCCATCGTCGTTCCCGATGGAGTTGAAGACGAAAAGGTCCTGTTCCTCTCGGACATCCTGCCCACCGGCTGGATGGCAGCCGAAAACGCCGAGATCGAACCTGGTGATACCGTGGCCGTCTGGGGCTGCGGGCCAGTTGGCCTGTTCGCGGTTCAATCCGCGTTCCTGATGGGTGCCGAGCGCGTAATTGCGATCGATCACTTTCCGCGTCGTCTGGAGCTCGCCCGCAAGTTCGGGGCGGAGACCATAAACTTCGAGGAGAGCGCGACTTACGAGGCGTTGATGGAGATGACAGGCGGCATCGGGCCGGATGCGTGCATCGATGCGGTCGGCCTCGAGGCACACGGCTTCTTCGTCGACAACGTCATCGATCAGATCAAGGCCTCTACCTTCCTCGGAACTGACAGGCCCCACTCCATTCGTCAGGCGATCCTTGCCTGTCGGAAGGGCGGGCGCGTGTCGATGCCGGCCGTTTATGGTGGCTTCGTGGACAAGTTTCCGCTCGGCGCATTCATGCAGAAGGGCCTCACGCTCAAAACCGGACAGACCCATGTGCAGCATTATCTGCCCGGACTGCTGAACGCGATCATGGAAGAGAAGATCGATACCACTTTCCTGATCAGCCACACGCTGCCGCTGGAAAACGCCCCGGACGGCTATCGCATTTTCCATGACAAGCAGAACGAAGTGACCAAGGTCGTGCTGAAACCCGGCCTCGAGCGCGTCGAACTCGATATTTGAGGAGAGACGAAATGGCTGGAAAGCTCGGCATCGTGACTGGTGCCTCCACCGGCATCGGCTTTGAATTAGCGACAATTGCTGCGCGGGAGGGATACGACCTTATCGTCGTTGCGGACGAGCCGCTGATCGAAGCTGCCGCCCGTGACTTCGAACAATTCGGTACACAGATCGAGGCGGTTGAGGCGGACCTCTCCACGATTGACGGCGTGGATAAGGTGCTTGCGGCAGCCGGCGATCGCCGCATCGATCTGGTATGCGCCAATGCCGGGATCAGCAAAGGCGGGCCGTTCCTGGACGAGAGCGTTGTTGACTGGCGACGATCTATCGACACCAACGTCACCGGTACCGTCTACCTGCTCCAGAAGGCGCTGCGCGACATGGTGGCCCGAAACTCCGGCAAGGTGCTGGTGACGGGTTCGATCGTCGGCTACATTCCCGGCAGTTTCAACGCGATCTACAACGCGACCAAGGCGTTCATTGACAACTTCACTGAAGCTCTGCGCAACGAGTTGAAGGACGTCGATGGGGTCACGTTGACGACGCTTATGCCCGGCGCCACCGAGACGGAGTTCTTTGCGCGTGCCGACATGCTCGACACGTCGGTTGGACAGAGCAAGAAAGCTGATCCCGAGAAAGTGGCCAAGGATGGCTGGGACGCGCTGATGGCAGGCAAGGGCCATATCGTATCCGGCTTGACCAACAAGCTCCAGGTGCTGGCATCTGGCGTCGTGCCGCAGGCCGCCTTAGCGGAGCTACACCGCGGAATGGCGGAGCCCGGGAGCGGCAAGGCGGACAAGGAAGAATAGGGTCCGTATCGAGGGCGCGCTCGGCCTCGAGCCGGCGCGTCGCGGATGCGACTGCCTGCCAGTCAGAGGGCGTCTATACGTTCGTCCAGCCGGGCCAGCATCGCCGTGACCAGCCGCTCATCGATCGACGGCCATCCACCGAAATCGAGTGCCACTCGCCGCGAAGCGCTGAACGCGCTGAAGCTCGAGAGGAGAAGGAGCGCTTCCAGCTTGTCCTGCTCCTCTGCCGCGCCGCGCCCCCGGGTGGCCGCGACCAGCGCGGCGACCAAAGAAAGCCCGGGCTCCCACAAGTCCCGGTAAAGTAGCTCATGTGCCAGGCCGGTTCCGTTCATCTCGCGGATCATGAACGTCAGCCAGCCCTCATTCCCCGTTGTGTCGAGCAGCATGGCGGCCAGTATCGCCATTACCCGCCGCAGGGCGCCGCGCGCAGCCGCCGGCGTCGTGGGCATCGTCAGGTCGCTCTTGATCGCGTCGACACGCATCCGCTCGCGATATTGTTCGACGACGTGCTCGGCGCAGGCGCGGTAAAGGCCTTCCTTGCCGCCGAAGTGATAGGCGATGGCGGGCAGCGCAACGCCAGTCCGCGCTGCGATGTCGCGAGTGCTTGTCGCTTCGAAACCATCGCTGCCGAACAGGGCAAGGGCAGCATCGATTAGGCGCTGCCGCGTTTCCGCGCTGCTGCGATACGGCCCGCGAGGGCTGCTTTTCCGAGAAGCCGATCCATCCGTCACGCACGGCGCATAGAAGATGCCGGGCTTGCGGAACAGCCTGCGCCGGCATAAGCCAACTTCTATCGCGTGATCGATTTTGAGGGGCGGATCTGATGGCGGTGGGATATAAGGGGTACCAGATTGACTATCGGCGGCCGTTGGGGGAGCCGGCCCTGGTTGCACCAACATCGCCGCAATGGCGGGTGTTCAAGAACCCCATCGCCATCGCAATCGGCGGTGTAGCCGCAGTCCTGCTGGAGTTCGCTGACGCGCGGATCCGGTCCGGTGTTTGGGACCATTCGACGTACAAGCTCGATCCGATCGGCCGGTCAAAGCGTACGGGAATTGCTGCCATGGCAGGCGTCTTCGGGCCAGCAAGTGCGGCGCGGCGCATCATTGGCGGCGTCAACCGAATGCACCGCAAGGTCGTGGGCGAAACGCCGAACGGGGAGGCTTATCGCGCCCTCGATCCCGAACTGCTGGACTGGGTCAGCGCTACCGCCGCATACGGCTTTCTGGAAGCTTACCATTGCTTCGTTTCGCCCCTGAGCGAGGAGGATCGGCGCACCTATTATCGCGACGGGGAGCCCATCGCCCGGCTCTACGGGGTGGAAAATCCGCTTTCCAGCGACGCTGACTTCTTCGCCATGCTCGACAGGCTGCTGCCAAGGTTTGAGGCGCATCCCATCAATCTCGAATTCCTTGCCATCATTCAGTCCGGCAAGGCAGCTTCGGCCGTGCCAAAGATCCTGCATCGCGCGCTCGCCCGCGCGGCCATTTCGCTCTTGCCGGACGCCGTGCGGGACCGGCTGGAGCTGGGCGCGGAGTTTGACCTGACTGTGACCGACAGGTTGTTGCTGCGAACCGCCGGAAAGCTGGCGGGCAAGGTGCGTAGCCGTCAGTCACCTGCGTGGCAGGCGGCGCAACGCTTGGGCTTGCCCGGGGAGTTTGCGTGGCTCTCGCCCGCGAAGCAACGAAAGATGGTTGGCGGGCGCGCATCGGTGCGTCCGGGGCACGCTGCAACCCTGACATAGGTGTCAGGGAGTGCGTCTGATCGGCGCTGCTACAGGAGATCAATCAAGACGCCCGAAATAGGGTGCTGGGCTACTATTGGGAGGGGATTTATGGCCAAAATGGGTCGTACGCGCACTGGGCTGCAGATCGGTGCCAGCTTGCTTGCCGTGGTCATGGCCGGCACTGCTCACGCGCAGGATGCCGCGGCGGATCAGACGAACGCGGTCGCGGAGCCCGCGGCTGCAGGTACCGCCGGTGCCCCCGCGCAGCAGACGGCGCGCGATGATGTAGGGATCGGCGAGATCGTCGTCACCGCACAGCGCCGCGCGGAATCGATCAACCGGGTCGGGATTTCCGTTCAGGCGCTGGAGTCCGAAACGCTGCAGGAGCTGCGGGTCCAGAACGTGCGCGATCTTGCCGCCGTCGTTCCGAGCTTCACGGTTGCGCAAAGCTATCAAGGCGTGCCGACCTACACGCTGCGCGGCATTGGCTTCAACTCGATCAACCTGTCCGCGCAATCGACCGTCGGCACCTATGTCGATGAAGTCGCGTACGCTTATCCGATCATGAATACCGGCCCGCTGATCGATATCGAACGGGTCGAGGTGCTGAAGGGGCCGCAGGGCACGCTTTACGGCCGCAACACCACCGCCGGCCTCATCAACTTCGTCACGGGTAAACCGAGCGAGGACGCCTCGGGCGCGATGAGCGTGGACGTCGGCAATTACGAGACGTTCAATGTCGGTGGCTATGTCACCGGCCCGATCGCCGAGGGCATTCAGGCCCGCATCGGCTATCGCGTGGATCTCAGCAACGATGGCTGGCAGGTGAGCAACAGCCGTCCCAACGAGCGTCTTGGCCGCGTGAAGCGCTACGGCCTCCGCGGCTCGCTGGCGCTTCAGCCGGGGCCGTTCGAAATCGATCTGTCCGCCACCTATTGGGTCAACAAGTCGGACACGGTCGCTGGCCAGGCGATCGGCTTCACCCCGGCGACCACGCCCGGCGGTGGCGGCGCGGCCAGTAACTTCAACGCACCGGGCGCGGCGGCCTATATCGCTGCCAATCGGCCAACCAGCGGCAGTCAGGCGGATTGGGCGCCCTATGCACGGCGTTCGTCCGACATTGGCCGCGGCGCAGGCCTCAAGGATCCGCTGGCTGAGAACAACTACTTCCTCGGCCTCAAAGGCCGGGTCCAGCTTGAAGTCGCCGACAACGTGCGGGTTGTGTCGCTCACCAGCTACAATGAATTTGATCGTGACGCGACGTTCGACTGGTCCGGTATTCCCAACGAGGTCCTGATCCAGGAGGCGGACGGCCGCATCAAGAGCTTCGGTCAGGAACTGCGTGTCGAGGGTGACGGGCCGGGCTACAACTGGCTGGTCGGCGGCTATTATGCCAAGGACAAGATCGCGGACACCAACCGCACGCTGCTGGGCGAGAACGCGAACTCGGCGCTGATCCGTTTCGCCACGTCGCAGCTGATCAATACCCCGATCAACACGTTCGGCTACACGCTCGCCGATGCCGCAACGACATTCCGTACCTATCGCGACGAGGGCTCGTTCGACACTCGCACGTGGAGCATCTTCGCCAACGGCGACTACGCCTTCTCCGATCTGATCAAGCTGACGCTCGGCGCGCGCTATACGCAGGACTTGCAGAAGTTCACGGGCTGCTCGCGTGATTTCAACGGCAGCATGCTGACCAACATCAACCTGTTCAACCGCGGTCTTTATCAGCGTCTCTTCAATCCGACCGGGCCGCTCGCGGCGCCAATCGGGCTGAACGAGTGCAACACGTTTGACCCGGCCACGAACAGCTTCGGTGTGGTGAACTCGCGCCTGGAAGAGGACAATTTCGCATGGCGCGGCTCGCTTGACATCACGCCGAACTCGACGACGCTGATCTATGCCTCAATCTCGCGTGGGTATAAGTCGGGCACGTCGCCGATCAACGCTGCCAGCAACGCTCGTCAGAACTTGCCGGCCCGTCAGGAGCAGCTGACCGCGTATGAAATCGGCGCGAAGCTCGGTCTGCTGGATCGCAAGGTGCAGCTCAATCTTGCTGGCTTCTATTACGACTATAAGGACAAGCAGATCAGCGCCTACTTCGCTGATCCGATCTACACCGCGCTTGCGCGCCTCGATAACATCCCGAAGTCAGAGGCCTACGGCGTCGAAGGTGAACTCACCGTTCGTCCGGCGCGTCCGCTGACCCTGATGGCGAACGCGCTTTGGCTGAAGACGCGCATCAACGGCTATGTCGGCACCAACGCCGCCGGCCAGTCGCAGAATTTCGACGGCGCGCGCTTCATCTACAGTCCCGAGTGGACCCTCTCCGGAACCGCACTCTTCGATCAGCCGCTGACCAATGATCTCAGCTTCACGGCGAACACCAACGTGCGCTGGCAGTCGCGTCAGACCACGATCTTCGAACGCAACCCGCTTTACGACATCAAGGCATATACGGTGGTGAACGCTGGCTTTGGCGTCAAGGCGACCGATGAGAGCTGGGCGTTGAACGTCTGGGCACGCAACCTGTTCGACGAATATTATTGGAATGCTGTAGCCAGCAATGCCAACATTGTGGTTCGTTTCCCGGGCCAGGTGCGCACTTATGGCGCGACTGCGACATTCCGGTTCTGACGGCGAAAAGGAGCGGAAATCAGCATGACTGACTTGCCGACGACCTTTGGCGAAGCGCTGGCCCGGCACGCGGCGGAAAGGCCGCATCAGGTCGCTCTTCGTTTCGAGGATCGGGTTA
Source organism: Sphingomonas sp. IC-11 (assembly GCF_021043365.1). Taxonomy (GTDB): domain Bacteria; phylum Pseudomonadota; class Alphaproteobacteria; order Sphingomonadales; family Sphingomonadaceae; genus Sphingomonas. The sequence continues at coordinate 1,093,271 of NZ_JAJNDU010000001.1, forward strand.
CCGATTATGCGACGTTTGACCGACACGTCACTCAGATCGCCAATGGCCTCCTCGCCCTGGGCCTGAAGAAGGGCGATCGAGTCGCATATCTCGGCAAGAACAGCGACTGGGCGGTGGAACTGGCGCTCGGCACCGCCCGGGCGGGAATGGTGCTGGTGCCGGTGATCTGGCGGCTCGCGCCGGCGGAGGTGGACGGGATCCTCAACGATTCTGGCGCCGCCGTTCTGTTCGTCGAGCCGGCTTTTCAGCGCCAGTTCGCTGCCGAGCAGGTCGTTGTCATGGATGAGGGCTTCGCTCGCTGGCGCGATATGCAGAGCGACGCGCCGCTACCTGTTTCGGTCACGGAGGAGGACATCGTCCTCCAGCTTTACACCTCCGGCACCACGGGCGCGCCGAAGGGCGTCATGCTCAGCCATGCAAACGGCATCCGCCAGCGCAAGAACCAACTCGAGGCGAAGATCGACTGGTTGCTCGCAGATCCTGGCGACACCACGATTATCGCGATGCCCTACGGTCATATCGGCGGCGTCGGTGTGGCGCTTGGTGCGGTGAACAGTGGTCAGGAACTGATCATCCATGCCGAATATGACGCTGGCGACGTCATGGACGCAATCGCTGCGCATCGCGTGCGTCGCCTGTTCCTGGTGCCGGCTGCGATTGGCCTGATGCTTCAGCATCCAAAGGCAGCAACAGCCGACTTCTCCTCCATCGAAACCTTGTCCTACGGCGCCAGCCCAATCCCGCTACCGCTGCTTCAGCAGGCGGTCAAACGCATCGGCTGCGGGTTCGTGCAGGTTTATGGCATGACCGAAACATGGGGATCGATCGTGGCGCTGCCGCCCGAGGATCATCTCCCCGGGCGCGAGCACAAGATGACGGCCGCCGGCAAGGCGTTGCCCGGCGTCGAACTGAAGATCATTGATGAGGATGGCAACGAACTGCCGCCGGGCGAAATCGGCGAGGTCGCGATTCGCAGCCCCAACAACACGGGCGGTTACTGGAACAAGCCGGAGGAGACCTCCAAGGCCCTCATCGGCGACGGTTGGTTGCGCACCGGCGACGCTGGCATCCTGGACGAGGAAGGGTATCTCTACATCCAGGATCGCATCAAGGACATGATCATCACTGGCGCCGAGAACGTCTATCCGGCGGAGGTGGAAAGCGCCATCTATGGCCATCCCGCCGTGGCTGATGTCGCCGTCATCGGCGTTCCTGATCGGAAGTGGGGTGAGGCGGTGAAAGCCATGGTGGTGCTGAAGCCGGACACGCCTTGCGATGAAGCGATGATTATCTCTTACGCGCGGGAGCGGATTGCCGGCTTTAAATGCCCGAAGAGCGTGGAGTTCATCGAAGCGCTTCCACGCAACCCATCGGGCAAGATTTTGCGGCGGACCCTGCGCGAGCCTTTCTGGGCAGGACACGAACGGAGAGTGAATTGACGGCTTTCGCACGAACCGACGAACAGCGGATGCTGGCCGAGACGCTGGATGCGTCTCTGGCGGGCGGGGTCGCTGATTGGAACGCAGCGGTGGTGGCGACAGGACTGGGCGCGCTGGGGGTGCCGGCTGAGGAAGACGGACTCGGCACCGACTTGCGTGACGCCGCGGTAGTCGCAGCGGCGCTTGGCCGGGCGAACGTGGTGCTGCCCTGGGCGGAACATTGGGTGGCGACGCGGCTCGGTGCGAGGGGGGAGGACGGCCCACGCGCGGATACGCGGGAAGCGGTGCTCGTAATGGCGGGCGCAGACAGCAACCGTCGCTGGGCGGAAGACGCGCTGACGGTGCTGCATTGTGCGGAGATCGTTGGCCTGGGGCGCGCGATGTTGCGTGATGCTGCGCTGTTTTCCAAGGAGCGCAAGCAGTTCGGGGTGGCCATTGGCTCCTTCCAGGCATTGCGACACCGCATGGCCGACATGGCGATGATCCTTGAGCAGGCGGACGCGATAACTGCCCTCGCGATCACCGCCTTTGATGGTGAGGACGATGTACGGGCCCGCGCCGTATCCGCAGCACGTGTCGTCTGTGATGACGCAGCGCGGCTGGTGGGCGAGGGCGCGGTGCAGATCCACGGCGCCATGGGCCTGACCGCGGAATTGCGGCTGGGCGGCTATTTTCGTCGCGCGCGGACACTCGCGCAGGGCGATGGCACAGCCCGCGCCCATCTGCGTCGCTACGCAGCATAGAAGGACCAGGGGCCTGCCGGCGGCTTGCCGGCAGCCTCGTTCTGCCGTGGATCGGTAGCATACCTCGATACAGCAGGCAGACGGCGAGAAGCGGCCGAAGCGCGAACAACATGCCGGCCAGCGGCGCCTTGCTCTAACCCGCTGGCACCTCTGAAAAAGGCGAGGGGCAAGCAAGCTGCTCCGCGAAAGACGTAAAGGCAGGCCGCGGATCAGCCTCTCCGCAGGTGGCTCACCGGCTGGCTCATGAGTCTGAAGGGTGGCCGCGCGGTGCGAGGGAGCGCCTCTCCGGTCGGTTAAATCAATAATTCCACTGCAATTGAGTGCGGATTAGCTGTCCTTCGGCACGCCCGAGGCGTCGTTCGTCAGGCTCGCGGCGCGTCATGTCAGCGTAGGCGATCGTGACTTCGAGCGGCTCGATCGGCTGAAATTCGATCCCGAGTTCCAGTTCGTTTGTTTCCAGCCGCGGCGCATTCGTGATGGCCTTCCACCCGCCTCGGTAACGCTGCCACCGTAAATAGGGCATGAACGGGCCCAGCGGACTTTGCCGAACTCGCGCCATGCCTTGTATATAGCCACCGTTCAGGTCACGCGTGACGATCGTGCCACTCAGAGGGTCGAACTCAGGCCCACGGCCCCAATTCCATTCGGCCTGCAATCCGAACGGCTGGGGATAGAGGATGGCGTGAAAGCCAACCCGATCGTCCTGAAAATCCTTCGCGCTGACGCCTCCGGTCCGCACCTCCGGCCGCACGCGGTTCCGCATCACCGCACCACCCAGTTCCAGCACCTGCCCGTGGAAGGCGGGGCCCAGGCTGTCCAGCTCGAAGGGCCAGGTCGCCATCGCCACGGTCATCAGACCATTGTTCCGTTCCGTTCGATTGACGCCCTGGCCGTTGAAGAAGCCAACTCCAAAAGCGCCATAGTTGCCGAACAACTTCTGCCCGTCGTGCGCCAATCGATCCCAGGTCTGCTGGACGGAGGGTGGTGTGAAGAAGCCGACGACGCCCAAGTCGCGCTCCGATGGTATCGCGCTGTTGATGCCGTCGGACCGGTCGAGCGTCAGACGATTAGAAGACGATTGCAGGTTCTCCCAACCGAACGGTACCTTCGACTGCCCAACGCGAAGGCGGAAACGACGGTCGCCGTTGGGAAACCAGTCCACATAGGCATCCCGGAGCTGCGCGAAGCCTTCCCGACGCTCATCGTTTGACTGATTGCTGATCGCATTGGCGAAATCCGGCTGAAAGTAGAAGGACACTTCGTCCGAGATGTCGCCGGAGAATACGAGCCGTATGCGTCGGAAGGTGAAGTTGCCCTGATCGGTGATTCCGCTGTCACCGGGCGTGCGCAGGCGTGATCGGCCGGCAGGGGCGCTTGCATCGCCAGAAATGATTTCGTTCAGCCGCACCTGCGTGTAACCGCGCAGGCTGATCCGCTTGTACCATGGCCGCTTCTCTGCGGTGCCGGCATCCGCCAGGACGCTTGGTGTCGCCGTCGAAACCGGCGCTTCGGCCGTCCCCTCTGCGGTTTGCAGGGCGGTAGGCGCCCGCTCAGCGGTGCCCATAACCGGGGGCGGTGCGCTTGCGACAGCCGGGGGTTGCGACGAACGGACGCCAACCGCCGCCGCACTGGCCGGCTGCGATGATGATGCATTCGCCTCCGGCGAGGGCGCGCTGCCGATCTTCGCTTTCTGAAGCTCAATCAGCTCCTGCAATTGCGCCTTCAGGTCGTCGATCTGCCGCTGGAGATCCTGCACCGTCTGCGCCTGCGCCGGAACCGGCGCCACCGCCGTTCCCAGCATCAGCGCCGCGATTCGCAGGTGATGCCTCATCGTCCGATCCTTGACGCCATTGGAGAAGCCGCACTTCGACCTCTGCCGATCAACCACTGACGCAAGCCCTATGCCCGATTGCCGGGCCAGGCAATCGGGGCAGAAACGGTGCGGCTGATCAAGGGCGCGGCGAGGATGCTAAGCTGCCTGATCCACCACGACGCGGGCGATCAGGTCGCGCTGAATCTCGTTCGATCCGGCGTAGATGCTGGCCGCGCGATTGTTCAGATATTTGGGCATGGCGATGGCAATCGCGTCGGGTGCGTCCTCGATGTGGCCCTCCCACCCTGCCGCGATTTCCAGTGCGAGCAAGTCGATGCGCTGCGACGTCTCGGTGCCCAGTACCTTGAGCATCGACGGGCGCACCGCATCGCTCGGGCCGCCGCCTTCCAGGCCGGCGAGTTCGATGGCGCGAAGCGCGTCCACCGCTATTGTTTCCCGGGCAAGCCGCTCGCGATTGCCCTCATGCTCCAGCCAGCCTGTTGCCTGCGCCGCCTCGCGCACCATGTCGAGAAATGCGGCGAGCCCGGGCGCATATCGCCCGGAACGCTCAAAGGTGAGGAGGTGCTTGGCGACGGTCCAGCCATCATTCTCCTCGCCCAGCCGGCCGCTGACCGGCACCCGCACATCATCGAAGAACACTTGGTTGAATTCATGTTCTCCAGCGAGAGTGTGGATCGGCGACACGGTGATGCCGGGCGTCTTCATTTCGAGCAGCAGGAAGGTGATGCCCGTCTGCGGCCGGCCCTCGGTGCTGGTGCGAACCAGGCAGAACATGCGGTTTGCGAAATGCGCGTGCGTGGTCCAGATTTTGGAACCGTTCAGGACGTAATCATCGCCATCGCGCACCGCACGCAGCTTCAGCGAGGCGAGGTCCGATCCCGAGCCCGGCTCCGAATACCCCTGGCACCAACGATCCTCGCCGGACAGGATGCGTGGCAGCAGCGTCGCCTTCTGCTCGGGCGATCCATAATGCATGATAACGGGCGCCACCATCTTCAGGCCCATCGGGGATAGGCCCGGCGCATGCGCGCGAGCATATTCTTCTGCCCAGATGTAGCGCTGGATTTCGTTCCAGCCGGTGCCGCCATATTCGACTGGCCAGTCGGGCGCCGCCCAGCCTTGCTGGTGAAGAATGCGCTGCCACGCGTCGGCGATGTCTGGGTGCAGGAAAACGCTGGTTCCCCGCCGTGCACCGCGGCGCAGCTCCGGCGTCAGCTTTTCGGATAGAAACTGGCGCACCTCCTCGCGAAAGGTGCGCGCTTCTGCGCTGTTCAGGCTCTCCATGCACGCCACCGTGCGCCGCGGCGCTGGCTGGCGCACCTGACGCTCCTGTCAGGTTTCAGGATCCAGGCGGAAACGGCCCACCGTTCAGGCGTGCGGCCCGAGAAAGCCGTGGCCGGTCGCGATCTGGATCATCCGCGCCCGCGTCGTCGCCCCCAGCTTTTCCGCGGCATTGCGCAGGTGAAAGCGCACGGTGGAAACGGACAGCGACAGGATCGTTCCGATTTCCGCATTGGTTTTGCCGGCTGCGGCCCAGCGAACGCATTGTGCTTCGCGTGCGGAAAGCTGTCCCGGCGGCTTGCGGGCGCGTCGCGTCGTCAGTTCGGTGTGGGCCGCGAGAAATCGATAGGCGAGGGCGAACATCGATTCCGCGTGGCGCGTGAAGCTGTCGGCGATGTCGATCGGCTCCGCGGCCACCCACAACACCGTACCCACTTGGCCGCCCGCCAGGTGAACAGGCGCGATGATCGCCCCGGTGAACCCGAACTCTTGCCAGACGTGAGAGCAATCTATCCCGTCCAGTGCGCTGGTATCACGCCATGAACCGAGACGCCCGTCGGCATACCAGATCGGCTCGGCAAAGATCCGCGCGGCGTGGAGGAAGGTAGATCGCAGTGCCAGACTGCGGTTGCGCCAATAACAAGAGGCGGAAGCCAGCCACGGCATACGTTCGGCATAGGCTTGGCCGTTCCGGTCGGCCATGGGTGCCGCATCGCCCAGGTCGCTTTGCGCGGCCACGAACGGCAGGCCAGCGCGTTCGCCCACCGCGACCACTTGCGCGGCCAAGGCGTCGACATCATCCCATGACAGGCCTGCCGGCATGAAAGATTGCATGTGCGCTCCCGCTCCCGGGGAGGACCGCTAGACGCCGGCTCGCCTCGCGACAAGGCCGCCTCTTGCCTTGATCGCCAGATCGCGTCATCCAAGTCCGTAACTATAGTTATGGTGAGAAAGGGAGAGGCATGAGCGGAGACTTCGCAGGTAAGCATGTATTCGTCGCAGGCGCATCGAGCGGCATCAATCTGGAAATTGCGCACGGCTTTGCCCGCGCTGGCGCCAAGGTGACGGTGCTCAGCCGAAGCGCAGAAAAGATCGAGGCCGCTGCTGCCGGCATTCGCGAGACAGGTGCGGAGGCGCTCGGCATTTCGTGCGACGTGCGCGACTATGAAGGGCTGGAGGCCGCCTACGCCCAAGCAACCGGCAAGTTTGGCTCCGTCGACGTTCTCGTATCAGGCGCCGCTGGCAATTTCCTGGCGCCGGCCGTGAAGCTGTCGGCAAATGCATTCAAGACGGTGGTGGACATCGACCTGCTGGGCACGTTCAACGTCTTCCGCGCCAGCTACGATCACCTGACGAAGCCGGGCGCGTCGCTGATCGCGATCACGGCTGGCCAGGCTGTGCACCCCTCGGCCTTCCAGATCCACGCTTGCGCGGCAAAGGCTGGGGTCAACATGGTCACCAAGTGCCTGGCGCTTGAGTGGGGTCCCGCGGGGATCCGGGTCAACGGCATCTCGCCGGGACCGATCGGCGACACGGAAGGCATGAAGCGCCTGGGCGGCGACCCGGCGCGAGAAGCGCAGATCAAGAGCCGCCTTGCGCTGCGTGACTATGGCACCAAGGCCGACATCGCCGAAGCCGCATTGTGGCTGTCGAGTCCGCAGGCGAAATACGTCACGGGCGCGATCATCAATGTCGATGGCGGCAGCGACCTCGGCGACGCCAGCGCAAACGCGCTCGGCTGATCTTTCGTTGATACGGGGTGCGGAGGGGCCGTCAGCCTCTTCGTACCCCCGCCGGGTCTCAGCCCTTCGTAGGGCCGATCCCCAGGTCAGCCGGGCCAAAGGCGTCCGGCAGCAACTGCGACAATAGATAGCTGTTCACCGCGTCGCCCTCGGCGCCGGCGCAGTGGACCCGAATATCTCGGCCGCCAATCTGCGCCGCCTCGTTGATCACTTGGCGGCATCGACCGCAGGGCCGCACCACTTCCTCGCCGACGATCGCACCGTCCCGGATCATGCCGCCCACGACGCCGATCGCCACCACCTGGGCAAGCCGCCCCTGCGCGTTGGCTGTGGCCAGTGCCACCGTCTCGGCGCACAGCGACAAGCCATAGCTTGCATTTTCGAAATTGGCGCCGTTCACGATGGATCCGTCCGACAGCAGCACGGCTGCTCCGACCCCAAATCCGGAGTAAGGGGCATGGGCGTTGGTCGCCGCGGATCGGGCCAGCGCGATCAGGTGAGTCGCTTCGTCGTTCATGATGCTGCTACGTTCCAGTTCACCGGGCCCATGATGCCGTCGATCCGGCGGATGTCGCTCGCCCGCCACATGCGCCACGGTCGGGAGGCATAATCAGGCATGAAGAAATTGCCCATTGCCCAGATCGGACGGGGCAGCGCGCCGGCAAGTTCATATTCCTTCTCGAACTGTCGCGACACGCGCAGCAGCACTGGCTTTCCGGTATGGGCCTCGATCAGGTCCGCGGCACGACGCACGTCCTCGATCAAAGCCTGCCGCTCGGGACGGGCAGTGCAACCCTCGGCAAAGTCGAAATCGATCGCGGTCGGCAGCGCATCATCATCGCGCGGCACCATTGTGTTGAACGCATTCGCCTGATCGATACCGGGCTCGCACAGCGACCATACGTGGACGGCGCCACGGCGCAGCCCGGCACCTGCCATGTTCTGCCAGTTCTCCTCGAATCGCGCATCACGGCGCCGCCCACCGTACGTGGCGACGGCATAAGCAAAGTCCGCCCCGCCGCCGGCCACGACCTTCCATTCGACGGCGCCATTGGCCTCGCTCACGTCGACACCTTGGACGGCGAACTTCTCGCTTGCTGGGCGCCAGCGAACGGCTTCGCGCCAACCGAATGCTCCCAGAACAGCAAGCATGGCAAAGATCAGGAGGAATCGCCTCACCCGAAACACGTAAGTTCAACCCTTGATGTGAAGGACGCAGATCAGCGTGAAGAGCCGCCGTGCGGTATCGAAATCCAGCTCGATCTTGCCCTTGAGCCGTTCCATCAGCAGCTCGGCACCCTCATTATGGATGCCGCGCCGCGCCATGTCGACCGTTTCGATCTGTTGCGGCGTTGCCTGGCGGATCGCTTGATAATAGCTGTCGCAAATGGCGAAATAATCCCGGATCGGACGGCGGAACCTGCCCATGCCCAGGATGTGCGCTTCCAGGTGCGACCCGTCCTCCCGCTTGATCTGCAGGATCAAACGGCCCTCCTCGACAGAAAGAGCGAGCCGGTATGGCCCCGCATATCCATCGGCATGCTGCTTCTGCGGAGCGAAATGATTGCCTTCGATCAGATCGAAGATCGCAATCCGACGTTCCTGCTCGATATCGGCCGAGCGCCACAGGATCGTGCGCTCGTCCAGTTCGATGTCGATGATCCGCGGATCGGGCATTAAGCCGCGATAGAGGCCAAAGGCGCCGCCGACAATTCTCGTAATCCACAGCCCCGCCGGTTCCCGTTTCGGCTCGGCGGCGATACAAGCAGATCAATCATGGCGACTCTGGCATTCCCGCAACCGGCTCCGGCCGAACCCGTTCAGCTGCCCCGCAACGTCGAGGCGGAAGCCGCGTTGCTCGGCGCGATGATGATCGACAACCGGCTTGCCGACGATATCGTCGACCGGCTCGACCCGGCGCACTTCTATGAACCGGTGCACGGCCGCATCTTTGCTGCGATCAAGACGCTGCGTACGAACGACATGCTGGCCACCCCGGTCACGCTGCGTCCGATGTTCGAGGCGGACGAGGGGATGCGGGAGCTTGGCGGCCCGGCCTATCTGGCCCAGCTCACGGGCTCGGGCGCTGGCCTCATCGGCGCGCGCCAGTTCGCGCAGCAGATCTACGATCTCGCCATGCTCCGCTCGCTGGTGACGGTCGGCCGCACGTTGGTCGAGCGCGCGATGGACACCTCGGAGGAAGTGAACCCGCGCGCCCAGATCGAACTCGCCGAGGAGGAACTGTTCAAGGTCGCCGCCGACGGCACGACCGAAAACGCCATCAAGAGCTTCGCGCAGGCCACCAAGGTCGCGCTGAAGATGGCGGAAACGGCGCTCAACTCCGGCGGCAAGGTCTCCGGCATCACCACCGGCTTCGACACGGTCAACGCGCGCATCGGCGGCATGCACCGGTCGGACTTGATGATCCTCGCCGGCCGTCCCGGCATGGGCAAGACCTCGCTTGCCACCAACATCGCCTTCAACGCCGCGCAGCGCTGGATGATGGACATGAAGGCCGGCATTGCGCCGAGCGAATCGATCGGCGCCAAGGTCGCGTTCTTCAGCCTCGAAATGTCCGCCGACCAGCTGGCGACGCGTATCCTGGCGGAGCAATCGCGCATCACCTCCGAAAAGCTGCGCCGCGGTGACATCAGCCGGGCCGAGTTTCACCAGCTGGCCGCGGCGGCGGCCGACCTCGAGAACCTGCCGCTGTTCATCGACGATACCGGCGGCCTCTCGATCAGCGCGCTTCACACCCGCGTGCGCCGCCTCCAGCGTCGCCATAATAACGAAATTGGTCTCGTCATTGTCGACTACCTTCAACTTCTGTCCGGCAGCGGCAAGTCCAGCGACGGCAATCGCGTGCAGGAAATCTCCGAAATCAGCCGTGGTCTGAAGACGCTGGCGAAGGATCTCCACGTTCCCGTGCTCGCCCTCTCGCAGCTCAGCCGCGCGGTGGAGCAGCGCGAGGACAAGCGCCCGCAGCTGTCCGACCTTCGCGAATCCGGCTCGATCGAGCAGGACGCCGACATGGTCTGGTTCGTGTTCCGCGAGGATTATTACGTCGCCGCCAAGGAGCCCAAGCGGCCGACGGAGGGCGACGCGGCAAAGATCTTCGAGGATCACGCGCAATGGGCGAGCGACATGGAGCGCGTCTTCGGCCTTGCCGAATTGATCATTGCCAAGCAGCGTCACGGCGCGACCGGCAAGGTGACGATGAAGTTCGACCCTGCCGTAACCCGGTTCAGCGACTATGCCGGCTACTGATCCCCATCCGTTGTCCCGGACTTGGTTCCCGGATCCCGCTACGTAGCATTTCGCTTGTTGGGCAGTGGCACCCCGGCCCATGCCGGGGTGCCCGCTCCCTGAGGAAGGTGGCTCAGAAAACCGGTTCTTCGCCCGGCTTCTCCGGCACGTGAATGCCGCACTCCACCTTTTCCCAACCGCGCCAGCGGCCCGCGCGCGGATCCTCGCCGGGCAGCACCTTGGACGTGCACGGTTTGCAGCCGATGGAGGGATAACCGTCCGCCTCCAACGGGTGCCGCGGCAATTCATGCTCCGCGAAGTAAGCTTCCAGTCGCTCCTTGTTCCAGTCGGCGAGCGGGTTCAGCTTCAATCGACCGTCATCGATCTCGAACCGCGGCAATGCGGCCCGCGTTGCGGACTGGAAACCCTTGCGTCCCGAAATCCACGCGTCGAACGGCAGCAGCGCGCGCCGAAGCGGCTCCACCTTGCGGATCTCGCAGCAGCCGTCCGGATCATAGGACCAGCGCAGCCCGGTCGCGTCCTTTGCGGCCAATATGCGGGGATCAGGCCGAAAGACGCGCAAGTCCGTCAGACCCAGCCGCTCGGAAAGTTCATCACGATATTCAAGCGTTTCCCCGAACATCTTCTGGGTGTTGGTGAAGATGACCGGCACATCCTTGTCGACCTGTGCCACCATGTGCAGCAGCACGGCCGATTCGGTGCCGAAGGAGGAAACAGCGGCCACGCGGCCCTTGAGCTCGCCGGTAAGCAGGTCAGCGAGCATGTCTTGGGTAGAAACACCCGCGAAGCGCGCCTCCATCGCCGCCGCATCCGCGCTCGTAAAGGCGGGTGCGACGTCGATCATGTCGAGGCGGCGAGCGGCATTAGCCATGACGTAACTTCCATATGGGCACCGTCTGGTCGGCGGCGCGCTGATAAGGGTGATCGTATCGATCCAGACTGCGTTGCAGGGTCTCGCCATCGACCGGCGCCTCGGGGGCAAAGCTGTCGAAGCCACAGCGGCGCATATGCGGGATCTGGTCGACCAGCACGTCGCCCGCCGCGCGCAATTCGCCGGTGTAGCCGGCCTCGCGCAGGATACGTGCGGCGGAATAACCCCGCCCGTCACGGAACGTGGGGAAGCTGACCTCCACCAGGGCAAGCTGACCGAGCAGCGGGAGCAGCGCCCGCGCATCGTCGCCGGCCTCCAGCCGCACGGCCCCGGCGTTGGTCTGGCCGTCCAGGAACGAGTCCAGCGTCACTGCCGGCTCGTCATGGGCTTCATCGTCGCGAAAGCGCAGAAGATTGTCTTGGGTCATATCTGCCATGTTCTGATCACTTGCGCGATGAACGCGAGAGGAGCGAAGGGTGGGGCGTGTTCGCCGTGCCACAGGACAGCGAACTGACGTTCGCGCCGCTGTAGCCGCCGCCGGGGAGCGGCACGCGGTCAACCATAAATGGCTTCCTTGAACGTCTCGAAGCCAACACGGCGGTAGGTGTCGAGGAAGCGCTCGCCCGGCTCGCGCACCTGAACGAAACGGTCGGTCACGCGCTCGATCGCGTCGACGACCCCATCCTCGTCGAAACCGGGGCCCGTGATCTTGGCGAGGCTCACGTCCTCCGCGCCCGATCCGCCGAGCGAGAGCTGGTAATTCTCCTTGCCCTTCTTATCGACGCCGAGGATGCCGATGTGCCCGGCATGGTGGTGGCCGCAGGCGTTGATGCAGCCCGAGATCTTGAGCTTCAGCTCGCCCAGGTCGCGCTGGCGATCGAGATCGCTGAAGCGCTGCGCGATCTTCTGCGCCAGCGGGATCGACCGCGCATTGGCGAGGCTGCAATAATCGAGGCCGGGGCAGGCGATGATGTCGCTGATGAGGTCGAGGTTCGCCTCGGCCAGCCCCGCCTCGGTCAGCTTCTGCCACACCGCATAGAGGTCAGCCTTGCGCACATGCGGCAGGACGATGTTCTGCGCATGGGTCACGCGCAGCTCGTCGAACGAGTAACGCTCGCCGAGGTCCGCCATCACGTCGATCTGGTCGGCCGAGGCGTCGCCCGGGATGCCGCCGACCGGCTTCAGCGACACGTTCACGATCGCATAGCCCGGCTGCTTGTGCGCCTTCACATTCTGATCCAGCCAGACGGCGAAATCGGGATCGCTGCGATCCACCTCATCCGACAGCCCGCTCTCGAACGCGGGTGGCGCAAAGAAGGCGCTGATCCGCTCCAGCTCTGCCACCGGAGGGTCGATGCCCAGCGTCTTCACATGGGCGAATTCCTCCTCGACCTGGCGGCGATATTCGTCGGGGCCCAGTTCGTGCAGCAGGATCTTGATCCGCGCCTTGTAGATATTGTCGCGCCGGCCGTAGCGATTGTACACGCGCAGGCACGCCTCGAGGTAGCTCAGCAGCTCGTCGGCGGTGACGAAATCGCGGATTTCGTGCGCGATCATCGGGGTGCGGCCCATGCCGCCGCCAACGAAGATCTTGGCGCCCAGCACGCCGTCCTTCTTCAGCAGCTCGATCCCGATATCGTGCAGCCGCATCGCCGCGCGATCCTCCGCGGCGGCGATCACCGCGATCTTGAACTTGCGCGGCAGGTAGGTGAACTCGGGGTGGAACGTCGACCATTGCCGCAGCAGCTCGGCCCAGGGGCGCGGGTCGGTCACTTCGTCGGCGGCCGCGCCGGCGAACTGGTCCGAACTGATGTTGCGGATGCAATTGCCGCTGGTCTGGATGGCGTGCATCTCCACCGTTGCCAGCTCGGCGAGGATATCGGGCGCATCCTCCAGCTTGATCCAGTTGAACTGGATGTTCTGGCGCGTGGTGAAATGGCCATAGCCGCGGTCATACTTGCGCGCGACATGCCCCAGCATCCGCATCTGCCGGCTGCTCAGCGTGCCATAGGGCACCGCCACGCGCAGCATATAAGCGTGCAATTGCAGGTACAGGCCGTTCATCAGCCGCAGCGGCTTGAACTGGTCCTCGGTCATCTGACCCGCGAGGCGCCGCTTCACCTGGTCGCGGAATTCCTCCACCCGGGCGTCGACGATCGACTGGTCGTACTGGTCATACTGATACATCGTGTCTTCCTGGTCCCCGCCGGTCGCTGGCGGGATCGAGGGTTAAATTACCCAGCTGCCCGCGTCGGGATCAGCCGGCTTCAGCGTCAGGTCCGGGCGGACGGTGGGGCCCAGCGCGCGGATCCGGTCCTTGATATGCGCCGGCCGCGGCCCCTCGGGCGTCGCCACCGCATCGATCACATAGGGCACGTTGACGCGGCGGGCGCCTTCCTCCGCCTTGGCGATCGCCTCGCCGCGATCACCCACGTCGACGGCATCCTCGACATGGCGCGACCAGCCTTCGCCGGTCCACCATGTGACGTCGCCGGTCACCAGATCATTCCCCGTCAGCAATTTCATCCGTTCATGCTCTCCGCAGCACGCGCCCAGGCCACCAATTTGTCCTCCGCATCCGACAGTTCGACCACTTCGCCCACGACGATGATCGCCGGGCTCGCCACCTTCTCGCGCGTCACCATCGCGCCCAGGTCCGCCAGCAGCGTCTTCAGCGCCCGGTGGCCGGGGCAGGTGCCCTTTTCCAGCACCGCGACGGGCATGTCGGGCGCGACGCCATCGGCGATCAACTTGTCCGCAATCGCATCCGCCGTCGCGACGCCCATGTAGATCACCAGCGTGCGTCCCTGGCCGGCAAGGCCCGACCAGTCCTGCTCGGTCAGCCCCTTGCACTGGCCGGCGACGAAGCTGACCGCGCTGGAATGGTCGCGATGCGTCAGCGGCAGCATCGCCTCCGCCGCGCAGCCGAGCGCCGCCGAGACACCCGGGATCACCTCGACGGGAAGACCAGCGGCGCGCACCGCCTCCACTTCCTCGCCGCCGCGCCCGAAGATGAACGGGTCGCCGCCCTTCAGCCGAACGACCACGCTGCCGGCACGTACATGCGCGACGATAAGCGCATTGATCGCCTCCTGCGGCAACGTATGCCGCGCACGCCGCTTGGCCACCGAAATGCGGTGCGCGTCGGCGGGTGCCAGATCCAGCACGCGCATGTCGATCAGGCCATCGTGAACGATCACGTCCGCTGACTTCAGCGCTTCCACCGCACGCACGGTCAACAGCCCGGGATCGCCCGGGCCAGCACCGACTAGGATGACGCGCCCACGCGCATCGGGATCGAGAAGGCTTGCCATGCTCGGGAAGATGGCGTGCCCGCCTGTCCGCATCAACCGAGCGATGCTTGACGATGCCGTAGGATAGCTATGCCAAAAGGTTAAGTGCGCCTCACGCGCAGCCCTCAACATAACCGAGCACCGGCATGGTACCGACGTGGATCAGGCTGACCTTGCGATCCTGCCCGATCTCGAAGCGCAACGCCGGGTCGCCGCTCCGTGCGTTGGGTGCGGTCAGATACTTGGCTGGCGCCTGCTCATATTCGTGGCGTTCCTCACGGAACCCGCCAAACGCCCGTTTGACGTCCTGCTCGCGAGAGCCGACGCCGATGCCTTCGACCAGCTTGACGTCCGATCGTTCCCCAACAGTGATCCGACGGACCTTGCCGGCGGTGACGATGGCATAAACACCGGGGAAGCGCGGTGAGCTGACGGTTCTGCAATCACCGTCGATCTGCGCGCCGCGCTCGGCCCAGCTGCCACCCGAAGGAACGGCGGCGCCGATGCGCAGATCACCAAGCCCTTCTAGGGCAAGGATCCTGTCAGGCGCACTCGACATGGTCGGCGTCGGTGTGGGCACCGGCGAAGATACCGGCGCAGGCGCAGGAGAGGGCGCCACTTGCGCGTCCGGCTGCGGAGCCGCCTCCGGCACGTCCTGCGTTGCGTCGACCGATTGAGCAGCATTCGACGCGTCGGGCTCGGACGAGCAGGCAACGAGCGATAGGCTAAGGCCAAGGGCGCAGGCGAGTGTTCGCATGCCAACACAACCCCGCGAAGGCAAAGGTGGTTTCCCCGGCCACTCCCTGCCGCTGCCGCCCGACCCCGCGCCGGCCACCCCGGACCGACTGGAAGATAGCAATTGCTGGACCACGGTGCGGCCGCGATCAGGCGTCGCGCAGCCCAATGCCGATCGATGCCCGCGCGGCATCCGCCTCGTTCGAGACCACCGGATAGGCGCAGTAGTCGGCGGCATAATATGCGCTCGGCCTGTGATTGCCCGACCAGCCGATGCCGCCGAACGGCGCCGAGGACGAGGCGCCGTTGGTCGGACGGTTCCAGTTGACGATGCCGGCGCGCGCGCCTGCCCAGAACCGATCGTACAGGGCAGGGGTCTGGCTGATCAGCGAAGCCGACAGGCCATACCGCGTGTTGTTCGCCTCGGCGATCGCCTCGTCGAAGGTGTTGGTGCGCACCACCTGAAGAATCGGCCCGAACAGCTCCATGTCGGGTCGCTCGGTCACCGCCGTCATGTCGATGATGCTCGGCAGCAGGAACGGCTTGTCCGGAACGAGCCGCTCGAGGTGGCGGATCGGCCGCCCGCCGCGCATCAACAGCGCAAGGAAGCTTTCGGTCAGCTGGTCCGCCGCTTCATTGTCGATCACCGGGCCCATGAAAGGGGCGGGGTCGTCGTGGGGAGCGCCAACGATCACGCGGTTCAGCAATCCGTTGAGTTGCTCCATCAGCGGCACACACAGCTTCTCGTCCACGATGAGCCGCCGGGCAGCCGTGCACCGCTGACCCGCCGTGGTAAACGCAGACTGGATGATGATGATCGCCGCCGCGTACAGGTCCGGCGTGTCCCAGACGACGATCGGATTGTTGCCGCCCATTTCGAGCGCCAGGATCTTCTCCGGCTTTTCCGCAAATGCCCGGTTCAGCGCGATCCCGGTGCGCGCCGAGCCAGTGAAGAGCAGCCCATCAATCCCGTCGTGACCGGCCAAGGCGCGGCCTTCATCTGGTCCGCCGATTACCAGCCGGATGCTATCCTCCGGCACACCCGCGGCGCGATAGCAATCCACCAGAAAGGCGCCGGTGGCCGGCGTCTTCTCGGATGGTTTGAACACCACGGCATTGCCGGCGATCAGCGCGGGAACGATGTGGCCGTTGGGCAGGTGGGCGGGAAAGTTGTACGGGCCCAGCACCGCCAGCACGCCGTGCGGCTTGTGGCGGAGCGCCATGCGCGATCC
The DNA here is from genome assembly GCF_021043365.1 of Sphingomonas sp. IC-11. GTDB lineage: Bacteria > Pseudomonadota > Alphaproteobacteria > Sphingomonadales > Sphingomonadaceae > Sphingomonas. Next base: position 1,109,708 of record NZ_JAJNDU010000001.1, read on the forward strand.
CATCGGCGCATCCAGGCGCCGCTGCGCGGTGCGGTCCGCATAAGCGGAGACCGAGATGTCCACCTTGCCGATAACGGTGTCCACCTCCGTCCGCGCTTCCCATAGCGGCTTTCCGGTCTCACGGGCGATTACATCGGCGAAATCATCCTGACGGGACCGAACCACATTGGCGAACCGGCGCAGGGTTTCGATCCGATAGGTCAGCGGCCGCGCCGCCCAGGTCGCCCAGCCGGCACGGGCAGCTGCGACCTCCGCATCCACGTCTCCGATCGCCCCGCGCCACATTTCCGCGCCGGTTGCGGGCTCGAAGGAGATGATTTCGCTCACGTACTGCCCTCAACATCCGATTATTCGGCCTTATGGGTATTCGGCCGCGTGAAACAAGTTCAGCGAAGAGCCTCGCCCATGGCCCGCACGGCCGCAATCTTCGCATGAAACGGCGCCCAATCGTCATGGTCGCGGATCGCTGACCAGATCGCTTCGACCTCTTCGATCAGCATGGAGCACGGCTCACTCGCCCAATAGCGATGCGACCGGTCGCTGCGTAGGGGCGCTGCATCCAGCAGCTTTCGTGCCTCGTCCCATTCCGGGCCATAGCTTGCCGGAAGTGGTTGGGCGAAGGCATCGAAGAAGAAGCGGTCGATGCTGGCGTTGCTTTCGCGCAGCGCGCGCTCGGTTGCTTGCACCAGCGCCCGGTCTGCCTCTGCCGAGACGGCCTTGCGACCCAGCCGCCAGAGCATGGCATCGGTAATCGCCGGCTGATAGGCGGGCGCGAACTGCTCCAGGGCCGCGATGAGAGGATCGGCCTCAACCAGCAGCCGCAGCGAAGAGGCCAGCTGCATGACCGCCCAGTGGATCGCTTCGGGTTGCCGGCCGAAGGCGTACAGGCTGTTGTGGTCGAAATACGCGGCCGTGAAGGCGGGCTCCCATGTCGGCGTGAACCGCCAGGGGCCGTAATCGAAGCTCTCGCCGGTGATGTTGATATTGTCTGTGTTCAGCACGCCGTGAACAAATCCGGCCGCCATATAGCTGGCGGCAAGCCGCGCCGTGCTGCCGACCACCAGCTTCAGCAGCTGAACCGGATCGTCGCTGTCCTCGCCATACAGATTGGCCAGCACATATTGTACAAGCCGCCGCATGTCCGCCGCGTTGCGCTCGAACGCCAGCCGTTGAAAGGTGCCCACCCGAACGTGGCTGTGGCTCAGTCGTACCAGTACCGCCGAGCGGGTCGGCGAGGGTTCGTCCTCGCGGCGCAGCTCTTCCCCCGTTTCGATCAGCGACAAGGTGCGCGATGTCGGGACGTTCAGCGCCTCCAGCATCTCCGTCGCCAGCGCCTCCCGAACTCCGCCCTTCAGCGTCAGGCGACCGTCGCCGAACCGGCTCCATGGTGTCTGTCCCGATCCCTTGGTCCCAAGGTCCATCAGCCGCCCGTCGAGGTCGCGAAGCTGGGCAAAGGTAAAGCCACGACCATCGCCGATATCGGGATTGTACGCGCGAAACTGGTGTCCGTGATAGCGCAGGGCGAGTGGCTGCTGGAGCGAGCCGGATAGCGGCCGGAAGCGGCCGAAATGCTCCGCCCAGCGGCTGTCATCCAGTCCATCGAGGCCGATCTCGGCCGCTGCCCGATTGTTGCGGAACCGGATGATCGTGTGCGGGAACGCTGCTGCCTCGACCACGTCATAGAACTCGTTCCCGAGCGATTGGATGGTCGTCTCGGGTCGGTACGCTTGCGGGTCGAAGGCCATGAGTGGATATGGGCCTAGGGTGAGTGAAGGTGCAAGCATGACCGCCTTTGAAGATGTATATTGGTGGTCCAGGGATGGTTTGCGGCTCCACGCGCGTGATTATCCTGGCGAAAGGGGCGCGCCGCCGGTGCTGTGCCTGCCCGGGCTTACGCGAAACGCGCGCGACTATGATTTGCTCGCACGGCGGATTTCCGCCCGCCATCGGGTCCTGGCGATCGACCTGCGCGGACGAGGCGAGAGCGCCTACGCGAAGGATCCGATGAGCTATGTCCCGCTCACCTATGCTCAGGACATCGCCGGCTTTTTGGAAGAGCAGAAGATCGACCGTTTCATTGCGGTTGGCACGTCGCTGGGTGGCATCGTCACCATGTTGCTCGCGGGCATGTTGCCCGGGCGGATCGCGGGCGCATTGCTGAATGATGTCGGGCCTGAGGTCGATCCTGTCGGCTTGGCAAGGGTACGTGGCCATGTTGGGCGCTCCAGCACGTGGCCGACCTGGATGCATGCTGCCCGCGCCGTTCAGGAGGCTCACGCCGATATTTACCCTGACTGGGGCATCGAGGATTGGCTGGCGATGGCCAAGCGGCTTTACAGGCTCAACAGTGCTGGCCGCGTAGTCATCGACTACGACCTCAAGATCGCCGAGCCGTTCCGCGTTCCCGGAAATGAAGCCGGTGCGGATCTCTGGCGCGCACTGGCTGCGCTCGGCACCGCTCCGGTCCTGGTGGTGCGAGGAGGCAGGTCCGACATCCTCACTACACGCGTTGCCGAACGCATGGTGGCGTCGCTACCGAATGCGGCGTTGGTCACCCTGCCGGGCATCGGTCACGCACCAACGCTTTCGGAACCCGGAGTTCAGGGGGCGATTGATCGACTGCTCGCCCAGGCGGCGGAACCGGCAAGCACTTGAGGCGTCAAGGAAGCTCCCGCTCAAAAGGAGCTTTCATGTTCGATCGATCCGACGCGCATACCGCCGTCACGCCGCTGGCCGGCCGCCGCGTCCTGGTGACTGGCGGAACAACGGGTATCGGGCGAGCTATCGCCGTCCTCCTCGCAAGCGAGGGTGCGCGCGTCTTCATCTGCGGTCGCGACGAACAACATCTACAGGATGCCCTCACACGCATTCGCGAGGTTGGGGAGGGCGATGGTATCTCCATCGATCTTGCCGAGGAGAGCAACGTCGATCGCCTGTTCGACGCGGCCAAGGAATATCTCGGCGGGCTCGACATCGCAGTGATCAATGCCGCGCGCGGCGCCGAAGGTCTGACCGACACGAGCGAGGCGGACTTGCGCTATACGATCGGCAGCAACTTCACCGCCTATCTGCTCTCGGCTCAAGCCGCCACGAAGGCGATGGGTGCCCATGGCAAGGATGCTAAGGGGCAGGGGGACATCGTCCTGATTGGATCCATGAGCGCCTATGTTCTCGGCAAGGAGTCGACCGTCTACGCCGGCATCAAATACGGCATCCAGGGCTTCGCCATCGCGCTTCGGCGGGAACTCGGAACCAAGGGCATCCGTGTCTCGCTCGTGGAGCCCGGCCTGACGGGCAGCGACATGGTCGAAGGCACCAGCGAGGAGCAGGCCGAGCGTATCCGCAAGGAAGAAATGCTGCGCGCCGAGGACATCGCCGTCGGGGTTCACTATTTGCTCACCCAGCCGCGCCGCGCCGTTGTGCAGCAAGTGACCATCTCGCCGCGAATGCAGGATGAGGAATGACCTTCCCGCTCGATCATCTGGTTTTCACACCCAACGACGTTGATCTGTCCCGCTCGCCATTGGCGGGGCAGATCGATGAGGAAACCTACGTACTCGGCGCCTTCAACCCCGGCATGACCCGGTTGCCGAATGGCAATCTCCTGCTGATGGTTCGCATCGCCGAGGCTCTCCGGACTCCCATTCGCGACGGCCACGTTCGGGCGATCCGCTGGGATCGTGGCGCCTACAGGCTCGATCCTTGGCCGCTGCAGCTCGTCGACACGGCGGATCCGCGCAAATTCTTGATGCGGGGCGGCGGCTGGAAGGTGATGGCGCTGACCTCGCTGTCATGGCTTCTCCCGGTCGAGCTGGATGCGGAGGGCAGGCGGGTCGAAGCTGTCCACTACGACCGCGCCATCGCCCCGCGAGCCAGTTACCAGAATTATGGGGTCGAGGACGCCCGCATCAGCCGGGTTGGGGATCGCTACCTGATGACGACTTGTTCCGTCAGTCCGGAGCGCCACTCTACTACTCTCTATACCAGTGCCGATGCCGCCGACTGGCAGCTAGAAGGCATCGTCCTCGATCATCAGAACAAGGACATGCTGATCTTCGAAGGATTGATCGGCGACCGCTATTGGGCGCAGACCCGTCCGCTCGGCGACCTCTATTTCGCCTATCCCCCCGGCAGCGAATGGCGCGCCGGGCCATCGATCAATCTCGCGTCTTCGCCCGACGCCTTGCACTGGAAGCCCAGCGATCATCCGGGCATCCGCCCGCACGCTGCGACCGTCGCCACGGCACGAATGGGTGGCGGTGCGCAGCCCCTCCTGACCGACCAGGGATGGCTTACCTTGTGGCATGGCGTCGAACCGTCCGGCGTTGTCGGCATCTACCGGACATACTGGACCCTGCTCGACAAGGATGAGCCGTGGCGCACGTTGCACACGCAGCACCAAGCGCTCCTGGAACCGAATGCCGAACTCACCGCCCCGCTTAAGGACCAGATGTACCTTGATAACGTCGTATTCACGACGGGTCTCGTTGACGGTGGTGATCACTGGATCGTCGCCAGCGGGGAGGCAGATCTCGCCTGCCGGATCACTCACATCCCGAAGGACGTGATCTCGCCAGCGTAGCGCCAGGCAAGCGCCACGTTCAGGCGCAACTTGCCGCTGTTGAACGTTGATCAAGCGCCTTGATCGCCTATGCGGCTACGGTCAGTACCCGACCGGGAGCTGCGGCGCAGAGACGGATCCGCGCCGCGCCCGGTGTTGAATTGCTAATCAGCCGCGCGGTTCATTGGACCGCGGATCCGACGATGTCCGTTCCTCGGCAGTGCGGTCGGTTCCCGAGCTATTGGTCGAGCCGGTGCTCGATTGCGTCGTTGATGTACCAGAGCGGCGGGAGTTGCGCTCCGAGCCGCGCCGGGATGTCGAGGTCGTTGCGTCAGTGTGACCGTGCCGGCTCATCGTGGCGTCCGACGTCCCGGTCTGCCCCGCTCGATCGGTCATCGTGGGACTGGACAGATCCGTTTGTGGTGACGTGGTGCTCGTCTGACCAGTTGTGCTGCCCGTGCCGGTAAGCGGGCCCGTTTGGTTGATCGTCCCGCCGGTACCGGTCGGCATACCTGTTTGGCCCATGTCGGTGCCCGTGGTCGTGCCGGTCTGTCCCGTCGAGCTTCCTGTCCCGCCAGTACCGCCAGTACCGCCAGTACCGCCGGTACTTTGCGCAATCGCAGCCGCTGGCAGGAGCAAGGCTGCCAGGCCGATCATCTTGATTTTAGGCATTTTGGCTCTCCTAAATAGCCTGAGCATCAACCCGGCGGCGACCGGCGCCGTTCCTGTCAAGAAGAGCGAAATTGCATTAACATGGGTATAGGTTCGGCCGCATCGGATCGTCGGTTCGATGCTCCGGACCCTGTTTCACGTGCATGCTCTGTGCGATGCCGAAGCTACGAGTATAGGCCGTACTCCCTGCTCCCGCACGAATGATGAGAACAATGCGCGAGTGTCTCAACTTTTTTGCCGTTCGCAGCTACATCGCGTCGCCTGATGCCTCAGCCAGTCTCCATCCTTCACCTCCACTCCACCTTCGATCTGGGTGGCAAGGAGGCTCGCGCCGTCCGGCTTATGAACGCCTTCGGAGATCGCGCGCGCCACACTATCGTTTCGGGAATGCCGGGTCGCTATGGCGCGCGGGATCGGATCGCGAAGGGGATCAAATATGAGATCGCTCAGGATCCCCCCCCGCTGCAGGGGCGCCCATCAGTGGCCCGATACGACGCTCTTGCCCGCTACATGCGACGCTTTGATCTTGTGCTCACCTACAATTGGGGCGCCATTGATGGCGTGATGGCACGGCGCGTCTTCGGCCGTGGTGTGCCGCCGGTGGTGCATCATGAGGACGGCTTCAACGAGGATGAAGCCAATGGCCTGAAGCGGGAGCGCAACCTGTATCGCAGGTTGGCGCTGTCGGCCGCGCACGGACTGGCGGTGCCATCCTCGTCCCTGGAGCGGATCGCGCTGGAGACATGGAAGCAACCGGCGTCGAAAGTTCACCGTATCATCAACGGGATTGCCACCGGGCTGTATACCGGCAAGCCCGACCCTAAGGGCATCCCCGGCTTCGTGCGCAAGCCTAAGGAGACGGTGATCGGCGCGGTAGCTGGCTTGAGGGCAGTTAAAGACCTTCCCGCGCTCGTCCGTGCGGCGGGCGGGTTGTCCTCCCGCTTCCGGTTGGTCATCGTTGGCGAGGGCCCCGAAAGGGCGGCCATCGAACAGGCCGCAATGGCAATGGGGATCGAGGATCAGCTGGTATTGCCCGGGTTCCTGGACCGTCCCTACCGCTTCCTCGGTCACTTCGACATGCTCGCACTTTCTTCCCGCTCAGAGCAGTTCCCGATCTCCGTGGTGGAAGGGATGGCCGCCGGCCTCCCGATCGTCTCACCACCTGTCGGTGACGTGCCGGCAATGGTGTCGGCCGCGAACGCGCCGTTTATCACTGAATATCATGGTGAGGTTCGTTTGCGTGATGCGATGCAGGCGCTCATCGCTGATCCGGAGCTTCGACGCAGCGTCGGTGAGGCAAACCGGCGCAAGGCGCAGGCCGAATATGACGAACAGCGCATGATCGCTCGCTACGCCGCGTTGTACGAAGCGGCGATGGGCCGGTCGGGTGCGCTTTCCTGATCCACGTAATTTTCTCGCGCCACGCAACCTTTCCGGCTAGGGCGCCTTATCCGTCTCATTGGAGGTAAAGCAAAGTCGTGGCATCTGCCGTGTTCAAGGGGCTGCAGCCCATCGTCTACAACGGCCGCGAGGTTTGGCCGCTGGTGGAGGGCGGAAAAGGAGTTGCGGCAACGAACCACGCATCGGCCGGCGCATGGGCGGCGGCTGGTGGCATCGGGACGGTAAGCGCCGTCAATGCCGACAGCTACGATGCCGAGGGCAAGATTGTGCCACAGGTATACCACGCGTTGACGCGGCGGGAGCGGCACGAAGAACTGATTGCTTACGCCATCGAAGGCGCTGTGCAGCAGGTCCAGCGCGCCTGGGAAATCGCCGGCGGCAAGGGCGCGATCAACATCAACGTGCTCTGGGAAATGGGTGGCGCGCAGCGCGTGTTGCAGGGCGTGCTTGAGCGGACCCGTGGGCTCGTCGCGGGCGTCACCTGCGGCGCTGGCATGCCCTATAAGCTCAGCGAGATCGCTGCCTCCTACAACGTCAACTATCTTCCGATTGTGTCGTCCGGACGAGCCTTCCGAGCGCTCTGGAAGCGCGCCTATTCCAAGGTCGCGGACCTTCTTGGTGCGGTGGTTTACGAGGATCCTTGGCTCGCCGGCGGTCACAATGGCCTTTCCAATGCCGAAGACCCGCTGAAGCCGGAGGATCCCTATCCCCGCGTGAAGGCGCTTCGTGAAACCATGCGTGAAGGTGGTATTCCCGATACCACGCCGATCATCATGGCTGGTGGCGTGTGGTACCTGCGCGACTGGAACCACTGGATCGACAATCCTGAACTCGGCGCGATCGCCTTCCAATATGGCACCCGTCCGCTACTCACCCAGGAAAGCCCGATTCCTCAGGCGTGGAAGGAGCGGCTGATGACGATCGAGGAGGGCGACGTCCTCCTGCACCGTTTCTCGCCGACGGGTTTTTATTCCTCGGCGGTGCGCAATCCGTTTCTGCGCAGCCTTGAAGCACGCTCCGAGCGGCAGATCGCCTTTTCGACACAAGAGGCCGGTGATCACGTCTTCCAGTTGGACGTGGGTGTGAAGGGCAAGAACTTCTGGGTGACCCGCAACGACCTGCTCCGTGCGCGCGAATGGTTCGGCCACGGTTTCACCGATGCCCTGAAGACGCCTGACAACACGCTGGTCTTTGTCACGCCGCAGGAAAAGGCAGAGATCCGGAAGGATCAGGCGGACTGCATGGGCTGTCTCAGCCAGTGCCTGTTCTCAAGCTGGGCTGATACCGAAACCAATTCCACCGGGCGCCTGGCGGATCCGCGCAGCTTCTGCATTCAGAAAACCCTGCAGGAAATTGCCCATGGCGGTGACACGGAGGCCAACCTGATGTTCGCGGGTCACGCTGCCTATAATTTCAAGCGCGATCCCTTCTATTCCAACGGCTTTGTGCCGACGGTGAAGCAGTTGGTCGACCGGATCCTGACGGGCGATTGATCCTTCGGCAGCGGCGACGCCGTTTGGCTCAGGCAGGCAGAGGTGGGGAACGGCCCCTCATCTGCCTGTCATCCGCGACATGCGGAATATGGTCCGCCGCCCATATCTGATGCTGGCGAGGCGCGGAGCCTCGGTCGCTAATTTCAGATCCAGCCCTCAAGCACTTGGTCGGGCGGTCGATGGCCGTCCGCCCACATCCGGATATTCGCGATAACTTTCTCGCCAGTGGCGAGCCGACCCTCGTAGGTCGCTGATCCCATGTGCGGGGTCATCACCACGTTGGGAAGTGCCAAGAGCCGTGGATCAATCACCGGTTCGTGGGTCCAGACATCTAGACCTGCCCCCGCCAGCTTTCCTTGTTCCAGTGCATCGATCATCGCGTCTTCGTCGACGATCCCGCCACGGCTGGCGTTGATCAGATAGACGTGTGATCGCAGAAGGCTGATCCGGCGCGCGTCGATCAGGTTTTCGCTATCTGCATTTCGGGGCGTGTGGATCGTCAGAATATCAATCCCGCTCAGCATCTCGTCGAGATTGGGATGCCATTGCGCCTGGAGCTCCGCCTCCACCACCTTGGGCAGGCGATGACGGTTGTGGTAATGGATGGATAGCCCGAAGGCTCGCGCCCGACGTGCGACCGCCTGTCCGATCCGTCCCATTCCGACAATGCCGAGCGACTTGCCGCCGATGCGATGGCCCAGCATGCCGCCGGGGCTCCAGCCCTTCCATTCGCCGGAGCGTACCAGCTTCTCTCCTTCGGCGAGGCGGCGCGGCACGGACACGATCAGCGCCATGGTCATGTCGGCCGTATCTTCAGTAAGCACGCCCGGCGTGTTCGTGACGATGATCCCACGGGCGCGGGCAGCTTTAAGATCGATATGGTTCACGCCCGCGCCGAAGTTGGCGATCAACCGCAGCCGTTCGCCAGCGCCCGCGATCAGTTCGGCGTCGATGGAGTCCACGACCGTGGGCACCAGCACATCGCAATCGGCCATCGCGGAGGCGAGTTGTTCTCGCGACATGGCGAGATCGGAGCGATTGTTGACGGTGTCGAACAGTGCCTCCAGCCGATTCATTGTGGTGTCCGGCAGCTCGCGGGTTACAACGACCCGAGGGTTGGGGCATCGGCGGGTTTCAACCATGGTTCTGGCTTGGCGAAGCTGTGCATCCGCGTCAACGATCGGTTGAATGCCCGCAGTCCACCGGGCTAGGGGAGGGTGTTATCGACAGGGGGGCAACGATGCAGCGATGGACCGCGGGACTGACGGCACTTGCCGTTATTGCCGCGTTGGCGGGGGGCGATGTCGCTGCGCAAGCCGGGAAAGAGCGGCCGAAGCCACCCTATTTCGCCTCGATCAGTGCCGGAAAGGCGCGGATGCGTTCCGGGCCGGGCCGATCCTACCCTGCAACATGGCTCTATGTGCGTGCCGACCTGCCGGTACGGGTGGTTGATGTCTTCAAGGAATGGCGGAAGGTGGAAGACCCCGGCGGCGAGCAGGGATGGATGCTGGGAACGCTGATCAGCAGTACGCGAACTGCGATCGTGCAAGGCGCAGTAACGGAGATGCGGGACCGGCCCGCCTTTGGCGCGCGCGTACTCTGGCGTGCAGAACCCGGCGTGGTGGGTCGGGTAAGCCAGTGCGCCCGAGGATGGTGTCGGTTCGATGTGCGCGGCCAAGCCGGCTATGTCGAGGCAACGCGCCTGTGGGGAGTTTCGCCTGAGGAGACGCTGCCGTGATCGAGGGCTTTGACATCAGCGCGTTTGTTCGCGCAACCTTGGCGGAGGATCTTGGCCCCGGCGTGGATGTCACGTCAGAGGCGGTCATCCCGGCTGACGCTCGCTTCGATGCGCTCATGGCCACGCGCGATGCAATCACCGTCGCTGGGCTCGACATCGCAGCGGCCTTTTTCCGGCACCTCGATCCCGCAGCTACGATAGAGCCGCTGGTTGAGGACGGCATGAGAGTATCCAGCGGTACTGGCTTGATGCGGATCAACGGGCTTGCTCGTGCTCTGCTGACTGCCGAGCGCTCGGCTTTGAACACTGTTCAGCATCTGTCTGGTATCGCCACCATGACGAGCTTGTACGTCGATCGTATCGCTGGAACCGGTGCTGTCTTGCTCGACACGCGCAAGACCCTGCCGGGCCTTCGCGTGCTGGAGAAATACGCGACCCGAATGGGAGGCGCCAGAAATCATCGCATGGGGCTTTGGGACGCTGCGATGATCAAGGACAATCACGTTGCCGTTGCAGGCGACGTTGCGGAAGCAGTCCGTCGCGCTCGCACCGCGGGTATCGCCGAAATCATCGTTGAGGTTGATCGTGTCGACCAAATCGAGCCCGCGATAAGCGCTGGCGCGACACGCCTCCTGCTGGACAATATGCCAGCCGCGGTTCTCCGCGACGCTGTTGGCCTCATCAACGGCCGCGTTCCTGCGGAAGCATCAGGAGGGGTGTCGCTCGAAACGATCCGCGACATTGCCGGTACTGGTGTGGACTTCATCAGCGTTGGCCGGCTCACCCAGTCTGCTCCCGCCGCAGACATCGGTCTTGACTTCGCGTTGGCTTGAACGGCGAGCACATCGAGGTTGCGCAGCGCATGACGATTGTGGCCTTCACGTGGCCGCCGCACATGACAGGCTCGAGCCGTAGCCGCGGGTTAATCCGCATCGAGAGGGCCGTTGGCGACGCTGCAATGAGTGGAGTGAGGTAAATGATACGTTGGTTGGGTCTGGCGCTTGCCATGGTGCCGGGTGTGGCAACGGCGCAGGCGTACCAGTGCAATGTGCCGGACGCGACGATGCTGACGGTCCGACCGGACCTGCCAAGCGAGCGTGAGCCACAGCGCTTGCTGCCGATCGGTCACTACACGCTCGCGATCAGCTGGTCCCCGCAATATTGCCGCCAGCCAGACCGGGCAGCGCGGTCCCGCTTTCAGTGTGGCGGCTCCAATCGCTTTGGCTTTGTCCTGCATGGGCTATGGCCTGATGGTGTGGGCAAGGAGTGGCCGCAATATTGCAAAGCCACGTCGCTGCTTTCTGAGCGAACCGTGCGGGCGAACATCTGCTCCACTCCTTCGGCACAGTTGCTGCAGCATGAATGGGCAAAGCACGGGACTTGCATGGCCGGAGAAACCCCCGACAGCTACTTCGCGAAGGCCACTGGCCTTTACCGTAAGCTGCGCTACCCGGACATGGTGTCGCTGTCCCGTCAGCCGCTATCGGCCGGAAAGCTCGCAACCGCCATCGCTCGTGTAAACCCCGGTATGCGCGCGGACATGATGAAGATCACCACCGATCGCCAGGGCTGGCTCGACGAGGTGTGGATCTGCATGAACAAGCGGTTTCAATATGCTCGATGCCCGGCGCATCAGGGCGGCGTGAAGCCGAACGCGCGCGTTCGGATCTGGCGCGGCCCGCGCTGATCCAGGCCCGCGCGAATTCAGAAAGAACAGTAGTGGAGCCGGACCGAGCTACGCTGGCCGGCTCCAAAAGAAGTTCAGCGCTTCCGCGTCAACTCCCGCATGGCATCGTCCAATCCTGCCAAAGTGAGCGGGTACATACGGTCGTTCATCAGTTCACGAATGACCTTCACCGATTGTGAATAACCCCATTGCGCCTGTGCGACGGGGTTCAGCCACACCGCAGCGGGATAGGTTGTTGTCAGGCGGTTCATCCAAATCGCGCCCGACTCTTCATTGAAGTGTTCCACCGAGCCGCCGGGATGGGTGATCTCATAGGGGCTCATCGAGGCGTCGCCGACGAACACCAACTTATAATCGTGCGGGAATTTGTGGAGCACATCCCACATAGGCGTGCGTTCGGAGAAGCGCCGCTTGTTATCTTTCCAGACCCCCTCGTAGGGGCAGTTATGGAAGTAAAAAAACTCGAGGTTTTTGAATTCGCTGGTTGCTGCTGAAAACAATTCCTCACAGAGCTTCACAAACGGGTCCATGGATCCGCCGACGTCGAGGAACAGGAGCAACTTCACGGCATTCCGGCGTTCCGGACGCATGTGAACGTCAAGCCATCCCTGACGCGCAGTCCCATCGATCGTGGCGTCGATATCGAGTTCGTCTGCGGCGCCTTCGCGAGCAAACTTGCGCAAGCGTCTGAGCGCAATCTTGATATTGCGCGTGCCAAGTTCGCGCGTGTTGTCGAGGTTCTTGAACTCGCGCTGGTCCCAAACCTTCAGCGCGCGCTTCTGCTTGGATTCGCCGCCGATGCGGACGCCTTCGGGATTGTACCCGGAGTTGCCAAAGGGTGAGGTGCCGCCGGTGCCGACCCACTTGTTGCCGCCCTGGTGCCGCTTTTGCTGCTCTTCGAGGCGCTTCTTCAGCGTCTCCATGATCTCCTCCCAGGAGCCGAGCGACTTGATCGCCTCCATCTCCTCCGGAGTAAGAAACTTCTCGGTGATCGCCTTCAACCAGTCCGCCGGGATCTCAGCGCCTTCCTGGGCGAAGCTGGTTTCGATGCCCTTGAATACCTTGGCAAAGACCTGGTCGAACTTGTCGAGGAGGCCCTCGTCTTTCACGTAAACCGATCGAGACAGATAGTAGAAATTCTCTGGCGTGCGATCGATCACGTCCTTTTGAAGCGCCTCCAGGAGGAGCAGGTGCTCCTTCATGCTTGCGGGTATCCCCGCCACGCGCAGCTCATCAAGGAAGTTGAGGAACATCGGCAATCCGCCCCATCATCTGCTTTTGTCATCCTGATGACAGAGTTGGCGGCATCGCGCCAGCGCATGAGGCGCTGACTAAGGGTTCAACGGCCGCTACAGCCATGTTCCATGGTGACGGCACCCACGCTTCCTCCGCCACCGGCCTTGATTTCGGCCGGTCATTGTCTCCTTCTGGATTTCGACGGCACGCTGGTCGACCTGGTCGACAGGCCCGATGCTGTTGTTGTGGACCGCGCTCTGATTGAGCTTCTGCAGTGCCTTACTGGAACCTTTGAGGGGCGTCTGGCCTTAGTGAGTGGGCGGTCGGTGGCGCAGATCGAGGGTTTCCTCGGGCATGCGGTTCCGGGGATCGCGGTTGTTGGCAGCCACGGCGCCGAGCTGCAGGTCCTCGGCAAACGGATCACTCCGGCCCGCCCCGCCGCCCTTGATGAGGCGGAGAGGACATTTTCCGCGGCCTTCGCGGACGAGCAGGGGGTGTTGATCGAAGTGAAATCCCTTGGAGTTGCAATCCACTACCGGATGGCGCCGGAGCAAGACGCGACCGCTCGCCGGCTGGCCCAGCAATTTGCCGGCAGGGACGGGTTGGTTCTGCAATCTGGCAAGATGATGGTGGAGCTTCGTGCAGGTGGCCACGATAAAGGAACCGGCATCACCTCTTTGCTCACCCACCCGACCTTTGCCGGCCATATTCCCGTTTTCGTCGGCGACGACGTGACTGACGAAGCCGGCTTCGTCGCGGTTGCGGAGGCAAATGGCGTTGGGGTCCTGGTGGGGCCGACAAGAGCCACGGCTGCGAACCATCGGTTAGATGATGTGGCGGCTGTCAGGACATGGCTGGGAGCCGCTGCATGACCGCCACAATGGATCTCTGGCCAATCGGCAATTGCCAGGTCTCGGCCTTGGTTGATCGTGCTGGCCGCTTCGTGTGGGGCTGCTTGCCCCGAGTGGATGGCGACCCGGCATTCTGTTCGTTGCTGGACGACAAGCCGCCTGCAGGGCAGGATGCGTTCGGTTTCTGGGAGATCGACATCGATCGGCCCCGCGAAACGACGCAACGCTATCTGCGAAACACACCCATTCTCGTGACACGCCACGAGGATGAGAATGGTAGTGCCATTGAGGTGATCGACTTTTGTCCGCGTTTTGCGCGGAACGGCCGAAAGTACCGCCCTGTCGCCTTTGTACGCATCGTTCGACCAGTAGCCGGCAGTCCTCGGGTCCGTATTCGCCTGCGACCCGCCGCAAATTGGGGCGAGAGGCAAGCGCAGACCACACGCGGTTCAAACCATATCCGCTACCTCTTGGACAATGGCGTCGTCCGCTTGTCGACCACCGCGCCCGTTGGCTGGATCGAAGACGAACGAATGTTCCGGGTAGAGCGGCCGCTCTATTTCTTCCTGGGCCCTGACGAAAGCTTTTCCGACGACATCGCCATGTCGCTCGAGAACATGCTCGATCGTACCGTAGAGGAATGGCAGCATTGGACGCGGAGCTTGGCCACGCCCCATGAATGGCAGGAAGCGGTCATCCGCTCGGCCATCACCTTGAAGCTTTGCCAGCATGAAGAAACAGGCGCGATTGTTGCCGCTTTGACTACTTCCATCCCTGAGCATGCTGGATCCCAGCGGAATTGGGATTATCGTTATTGCTGGGTCCGCGATGCCTATTATACCGTGCAGGCGCTGAACCGTCTTGGCGCCCTGGACGTGCTTGAGGGCTATCTCGAATATCTCCGTAATATCGTGGACAACGCGAAGGACGGGCACATCCAGCCGCTCTATGGCGTAGGTGGAGAGGCGACGCTCATCGAGCGTGAGGCCCCGGCGCTCAATGGCTATCGCGGCATGGGGCCAGTGCGGGTAGGCAATCAAGCGTATGAGCAGATCCAGCATGATGCCTACGGACAGATCGTCCTCTCCAATGCTCAGGCGTTTTTCGATCATCGGCTGTTGCGTGTGGCCGGGCTTGATGACTTCGAAGCTCTTGAGCCGGTAGGCGAACGCGCATGGGAGAAGTTTGACAAGCCGGACGCGGGTTTGTGGGAATTGCGCACCAAGAGTCACGTTCACACATATTCGGCCGCGATGTGCTGGGCGGCGTGTGACCGGCTTGCAAATGCTGCCGAAGCCTTGGCCCTCTTCGAGCGTGCTATTTTCTGGCGCGACCGCGCGGACCAGATGCGCTCGCGGATCGAAGCGGCCGCCTGGCGTCCTGAAACGGAGCGGATGTCAGCTACGTTCGGGGGTGATGACCTCGACGCCAGCCTGTTGCAGCTTCTCGATCTCCGCTTCCTCGCTCCGGACGATCCGCGTTTCCGATCGACCCTCGATGCGGTGGAGGGAGGGTTGAGGCGTGGATCGCACATGCTCCGCTACGCAACCGAAGACGATTTCGGCCTGCCGCATACTGCATTCAATGTTTGCACGTTCTGGCTGATTGAGGCGCTTCATTTCACCGGGCGGGATGCTGATGCGCGCGCCCTCTTCGAGGAGATGCTGTCGCGGCGCACGCCCGCCGGCTTGCTATCCGAAGACATCGATCCGGTTACCGGTGAGTTGTGGGGCAATTACCCGCAAACCTATTCCCTCGTCGGCGTGATCAATTGTGCCGTGCTTCTCAGCAAGCCGTGGAGCGCAATCCGATGAGCCGTCTGATCGTCATCTCGAACCGGGTGTCAGCGCCCACTGCGCAACAACCAAGTGCGCAGGGCGGACTGGCCGTCGCGCTAACCGCGGCGCTGCGGGAGGCGGACGGGATCTGGTTCGGTTGGTCGGGCGAGACCGGTGATACCGGCGAACTCCGCTTCGAAACCTATGACGGCGTTACCTCGGCCACGATCGACCTGCCCGAACAGGACGTCGAAGAATATTACGACGGATACGCCAACCGCACTCTTTGGCCGCTCTTCCACTACCGACTTGGGCTGACCGAGTTCGAACGGGATTTCCAAGGTGGCTATGAGAGAGTGAACCGCCTCTTCAGTGAAGTCATCAGCCCTCACATCGAGCCGGATGATCTGGTGTGGGTCCACGACTACCATATGGTGCCGCTCGGATGGATGCTGCGGCAGAAGGGGATCAAGAACCGGCTCGGTTTCTTTCTCCACATCCCGTGGCCACCGACGCGGCTGCTGATCGCATTGCCGGAACACAAGCGGCTGGTAGAGGCACTGTTTGCCTATGATGTAATCGGCTTTCAGACCAGGGAATGGCTCGAGACGTTCCACGACTACGTGGAACGTGAAATGGGTGGGACGATTGGGCCGGATGACGATGTCACCGTTGGCGGGCGAACCATCAAGGCGATAGCCTGCCCCATCGGCATCGACGCTCGCGAATTCATTGCTGCCGCAAATGGAGAAAAGGCCGCCGCAACACTGAGCCGAATGGTTGAAAGCGTCAGCGGGCGTGATCTGATCGTTGGAGTGGATCGGCTCGACTATTCCAAGGGGATCGAAGAGCGCTTCAATGGCTATCAGCGCTTTCTCGAAACCCGGCCAGACCGGCGGACCAACGTCTCGCTGCTACAGATCGCACCTCCCTCCCGCGCTACTGTTCAAAGCTATCAGGAGATCCGCGCGAGCCTCGACGCGCTTTCAGGACGCATCAATGGCGCGTTTGCAGAGATTGACTGGGTGCCGCTTCGTTACGTCAACCGCGGTTTGCCACGGGACGTGCTCGCTGGCGTGTATCGCGCTGCTCGTGTCGCACTCGTGACACCGCTGCGCGACGGAATGAACCTGGTGGCGAAGGAGTTTGTCGCTGCGCAGGATCCTGAAGATCCCGGTGTGTTGATATTGTCGCGCTTCGCCGGCGCGGCAGAGCAGCTGGGTGAAGCACTTCTGATCAACCCCTACAGTCCCGACGAGACGGCGGACGCCATCGAGCACGCGCTTGCCATGCCGCGGGACGAGAGGATCGCGCGCTGGCAGAAGATGTACGACAATGTCCGGCGTGAGGACGTAATCTGGTGGAGACGCCGCTTCACGGATGCTCTGGCCGCAGTCGAGTTGACGCCAGCTTAGATCCCGGGACCGCGGTATGGCTTGCGCTTGTTGAGCGGTCATAGGCAAGGCGCGGTCATGACCTGTCGAATCGGCGCATTTGGCGCTTTGCTTCTCGCCACTCCTGCCATTGGGCAAACTGCGCCCGACATCATCGTCACCGGACGCGGGCTTGACGATCGAGCTGGAGACCGAGTGGCCAGCGTGGTGACGATCGACGCAGGCCGCGTCGCCGCGAATGCGAGTGATCGGCTTGAGAGTGTGCTGGCGGACGTTGCCGGCCTCCAGCAATTCCGTCGATCGGATTCTCGTTCCGCCAATCCGACGAGCCAGGGCATCTCGCTTCGTGGCATCGGCGGCAATGCCTCCAGTCGCGCGTTGCTAGTGCTTGATGGCGTGCCTCAAGCTGACCCGTTTGGCGGATGGGTGCCATTCCCCGCTTATGCGACAGATCGCATCGGCCGCATTCGCGTGACGCGCGGGGGCGGAAGTGGCTATTTCGGTCCTGGCGCACTCGCCGGCACGGTGGAACTGGAGAGCGCCAGCCCGCGCGAGCAGTCGATATATTCGGGCTCTATCGCTTACGGCAGCCGCGACTCTGTCGATGCCCAGGCGTCTGGCGCTTTTGTCGCCGGTCCAGGATTTGCGTCGATCTCCGCGGCTTATGCAAGTGGCGACGGCTTCGTGCCGGTTGTTGCGCGCTCCAGAGGCGCCGCTGATCGTCCCGCGGCTTACGAGCAAGCATCCGCGGCTCTGAGGGGGGTGGTGCAGCTTTCAGCCGACACGGAGCTCCAGGCAAATGTCAGTGCCTTCACCGACAAGCGTGATCGGGGGACGGCATTTACCGCCAATCGCAGCGAGGGGGCGGATGCCAGCATTCGCGTGGTTGGTCGCGGCGCGTGGGGCTTCTCCGCGCTCGCCTATCTGCAAGCGCGCGCGTTCGCATCGCAGTTTGCGAGTGTCCCTGCTGATCGCGCCTCCGCCACGCAGACGCTGGACCAGTACAACACGCCTGCAACAGGATTGGGCGCCCGCTTCGAGATCGTGCCTCCTGTCGGTGAGGGAAGGGACCTGCGGCTTGGCGTCGACGTGCGCGATGTCGAGGGGCGCACCCAGGAAAATTACACTTATGTAGCCGGCCTTCCGACCCGGCGCCGCATCGCCGGCGGGAACAGCCGCACCGCGGGGCTGTTTTTTGACAGCACGGTGGAGACCGGTGCCTTGACGCTCACACTAGGCGGCCGGGTGGATCGTTGGCGGATCGCCGACGGGCGGCTGAGCGAATATACGCTGGCGACTGGCGTTCCGATCACGATTGCGAACTACCGCGACCGTACGGGCACGGAGTGGACGGGCCGGGTGGGCGCCGCCTTTGCTGCTGCCGACAGCGTTGTATTGCGCGCGAGTGGCTATCGCGGATGGCGATTGCCGACGCTGAACGAACTGTACCGTCCTTTTCGCGTCGGCGCTGATGCCACTTCGGCCAACGCATCGCTGCGCCCCGAGCGTTTGACCGGCGTCGACGGGGGCCTGTCGATTACGCCGGTCGTCGGCCTGTCTCTTAGCGCTACCGCCTTTTGGAACCGGCTCGAAGACGCGATTTCGAACGTGACCGCTGGAAATGGCCCGGGCAACTTCCCCGGCGTCGGCTTTGTCAGTGGAACCTACCGGATCAGGCAAAATCTGGATGCGATCGAGTCCACAGGCTTCGAATTCGACGCTCGCTGGGCGGCGGGACCCGTTTCGGTCGCGGCCTCCTGGAGCCACGTGGACCCGCGAGTGCAATCGTCAGGTTCGGCGAGGGCGCTAGACAACCTTCGGCCGGCGCAGACACCTCTGGATCAGGTGTCCGGAACTTTGGGATTCAACAAGGACGGATGGGCCGCTTCTGCAACCTTGCGGCACGTCGCACGTCAGTTTGAGGACGACCAGAACAGTCGGACGCTCGCGCCCGCAACGACGCTGGACGGCTACCTGGCCGTACCCGTTACCCCGGGTTTGGCTATTGAGCTCCGCGGGGAAAATCTGTTCGACCAGCAGGTTGAGGCGGGCATCAGCGGCGCCGACATCGTAGAACGGGCAACCCCGCGTACGCTCTGGATCGGCATGCGCGTGCGTCGTTAGATTGAGCCCTCGGGAGCGTTGCAGGTCATCCCGCATCCTCCCGAAGCTGGTCGATCTTGGCGTATATGCAGCTCATCAACGCGTCGATCACCGCAGGGCAGGGCTCATCGGGCTCGATGATCCGGCGGTGAAAAACGCCCGACGCGATCGTGTGGATCATCTCCGCCAGACGGTTGAAGCGCTCCGGATCGGTGCCGGCCGGCACCAGCAACTGCAAGGCGGCGGTAAGCTCACGCCGTAATCGCTGCTGCAGATTGCGCGCGATGTCTGCGATCCGCTCGTTTCGGGTGGCTTCAGCCATGATCTCCGCGACCAAGCGTCCCCCATCTGCCGGCTCTTCACACGCCACGAAGTCGCGGATCCAGCCGCGCACTGCTTCCGGATCACCGGACGCGCCCGCCGCGCACAAGCCGCTTTCTGACAGAAATTCCTCGAGATCGCGCTCCACGATCGCGGCGACGATCGCCTCTTTGTTGGCGAAGTCACGATAGATCTGCCCCACGGCAATTCCGGAGGCTTGGGCGATCTGAGCGATGCCCGTTCCGTGGAAACCGTGCGCGGCGAATGCCTGACGCGCTGCCTGGATCAAGTTTTCACGTCGTGCGTTTGCCCGGCTGGTGCGCGCACTAGGCGGGGCGGTGCTGCACTGGTTGATGGCTCATCTCCCGTACTTGACGCTTCACCTAGTTCGCAGTAGCAGCAAACGTGAGTGAACGATCACTCACATATCACAGAGAACAATATGTCATTCAAGAGGGTCGCGCTTTCGGCGCTGCTGCTGGCCTCCGTGTCTGCATGCGGGGGGCAGAACGACCAGGTGCAGCAGGGACAACAGCAGGCGGGACCGCCGCCCGTCAGCTTCGTGGCCGTGCAACCGCAAGCGGTGACGCTTACGACGACGCTGCCCGGACGGACTGCGCCGTATGAAACGTCCGAAGTGCGCCCGCAGGTGAATGGCCTCATCCTTGAGCGCTTGTTCCGTGAGGGCGATCAGGTCAGGCGGGGCGCGCCGCTCTACCGCATTGACACTCAGCCTTATCGCGCCGCGGTGGCTAGTGCCCGGGCGGCGCTGGCGCGTGCGCGAGCCGCCATTGCCTCCAGCGCGGCGCTACAGCGGCGTTATGGTGAGTTGGTGAAGATCAATGCGATTTCTCGCCAGGAGTATGAAAACTCGATCACTGCCGCTCAGCAGGCGCAGGCGGATGTAGCCGCGCAGCAGGCTGCGCTTCGAAGCGCACAGATCGACCTGGAGCGTACAACGGTGCGTGCTCCGATTTCCGGCCGCATCGGTCGCGCCCTTGCTACGACGGGCGCGCTCGTGACGTCCGGGCAGACGACGCCACTTACCACCATCCAGCGTCTCGATCCCATTTACGTCGATGTGCCTCAATCCAGTGCGGACCTTTTGAGGCTGCGTCAGCAGATTGCAGCCGGGAATCTTTCCCGGGACGGCGGCGCTGCCCGTGTTCGGCTCCGCCTTGAGGACGGCTCGCTTTATCCGATCGAAGGAACACTCCAGTTCGCCGACGTGACGGTTGACCCAGCTACGGGTACCCAGACGATCCGCGCCATCTTCGACAATCCGCGCGGTCTGCTGCTTCCGGGCATGTACGTCCGTGCCGAGCTGGTCGAGGGTACCGAGCCTGACGCCCTGCTCGTGCCGCAACGTGCCGTTCAGCGGGATGAAAAGGGCCAGCCTACCGTGATGG
This sequence comes from Sphingomonas sp. IC-11, assembly GCF_021043365.1. Lineage (GTDB taxonomy): Bacteria > Pseudomonadota > Alphaproteobacteria > Sphingomonadales > Sphingomonadaceae > Sphingomonas. The sequence continues at coordinate 1,130,352 of NZ_JAJNDU010000001.1, forward strand.
TGGTGGGGCAGGGCAACAAGGTCGAGCAGCGGACGCTTACGGCGCCACGCACGATCGGTGATAACTGGCTGGTCACGGCTGGCCTAAAGGCGGGCGATCGGGTGATCATCGAGGGTGGAAGCATGCTTCGCCCGGGCATGCCAGTGACGCCGCAGCCATGGAACCCTAACGCAAAGCCTGCGCAGCCCGGTGGTGGGAGACAGCCCGGCGGTGCGGGACAGCCGGCGCAGGGCGCCCAGGCACAGGCGAAGTAACCACACATGGCACGTTTCTTTATCGATCGACCCATCTTCGCATGGGTGATCGCGATCGTCATGATGTTGGCGGGCGTGATTGCCATCCGATCACTCCCGGTCGCGCAATTCCCTCAGATCGCGCCGCCGACGGTGTCGATTACTGCCACTTATCCCGGTGCCGACGCCCAGACCCTCGAGCGCACCACCACGCAGATTATCGAGCAGCAGCTTCGCGGCATCGATAACCTGCGGTACTTCTCGTCGTCGTCATCATCGGCGGGTGTGCTGTCGATCACGCTGACGTTCGAACAGGGCACAGACCCTGACATCGCCCAGGTCCAGGTTCAGAACAAGCTACAGGCTGCCACGCCGCTGCTTCCACAAGAGGTGCAGCAGCAGGGCATTCAGGTGCAGAAGTCCGCTGCCAGCTTTCTCGTGATCGTCGGCCTGTATTCGCAGGATGGATCGCACACCGCGACCGATCTCGCCGATATGGTAGTGGCTCGCCTTCAGGATCCTGTCAGCCGTGTGACCGGCGTGGGTGAGCTCCAGGTGTTCGGCTCGCAATATGCGATGCGCATCTGGATCGATCCGATCAAGCTGAACAACTATCAGCTGACGATCGCTGACGTTTCGACAGCGGTGCGCGCGCAGAATGCGCAGGTATCGGCCGGTCAGATTGGTGCGAAGCCGGCGCCTGCCGAGCAAATGCTCAACGCCACTGTCTCCGTGCAGTCGCGTCTGCAAACGCCGGAACAGTTCGGGGCCATTCGTCTGAAGACGAATGCGGACGGCGCCGTGGTTCGGCTGCGCGACGTGGCGCGGGTTGAACTTGGAGCCGAGAACTACGGCTTTGATACACTGTTCAACGGCAAGCCGGCCTCGGGCTTCGGCGTGCGCTTGGCGGCGGGCGCAAACGCGCTGTCGACCGTCGATGCCGTGAAGGCAGAAGTGGAGTCGATCGCGAAGGGGCTGCCGGCTGACGTGAAGGTGGTTTACCCGTTCGACACGACGCCGTTCGTGCGGCTTTCGGTCGAACAGGTCGTCCACACGCTCGTCGAAGCGGTCGTCCTCGTGTTCCTCGTGATGTTCCTGTTCCTGCAGAACTGGCGAGCCACCATCATCCCGACCATCGCGGTGCCGGTGGTGCTGCTTGGCACCTTCGCCGTGATGTCGGTGGCAGGCTATTCGATCAATACGCTGACCCTGTTCGGCATGGTGCTGGCGATCGGCTTGCTGGTGGACGATGCCATCGTCGTCGTGGAAAACGTCGAACGCCTCATCGTTGACGAAGGATTGAGTCCCAAGGACGCCGCCCGCAAATCGATGGACGAAATTTCGGGCGCGCTGGTCGGCATCGGCATGGTGCTCTCCGCAGTGTTCCTTCCTATGGCTTTCTTCGGTGGGTCGACAGGCGTGATCTATCGCCAGTTCTCGATCACCATCGTATCCGCGATGATCCTGTCCGTGCTGGTTGCGCTGATCCTCACGCCAGCGCTCTGCGCGACAATCCTGAAGCCGCACGATCCCAGCAAGCATGAGGGCAATGGCATCTTCGCCCGGTTCTTCCGCTGGTTCAACGCGACCTTTGAGAAAGGCACGGTCCGCTACGAGAGGGGCGTGAAGAAGACGGCGCGCAGCTGGAAGCGCTCGATGCTGGTCTATGCATTGATCGTGGGTGGAATGGCGTTCCTCTTCATGCGTCTTCCCACCGCCTTTCTGCCGGATGAAGACCAAGGCACCGTCGTGGCGCTGGTGCAGGGCCCTGCGGGCGCGACCAGCGCGCGCACGGACAAGGGTCTGGATCTGATCCGCAGCCATTTCCTGGAGGAGCCCGGCGTCCAGTCGGTCTTCACGATCAACGGCTTCAGCTTCGCCGGCCAGGGGCAGAATGCGGGTCTCGCCTTCGTCAGCCTGAAGCCTTGGGACGAGCGTGAAGGCGCCGAGAACAAGGCGCAGTCGATCGTGGGCCGGGCGATGGGCGCGTTCTCTCAGTACAAGGACGGCATGATCTTCGCGCTGGTGCCGCCCGCCGTTCAGGAATTGGGGAACGCCACCGGGTTCGACGTTCAACTGGTCGACACTGCAGGGATCGGACATGAGCGACTGACGCAGGCGCGCAACATGCTCCTTGGCATGGCCATGCAGGATCAGCGGGTGGCGCAAGTGCGACCCTTGAGCCTGGAGGACGCGCCTCAGCTCAAGATCGACATCGACCAGGACAAGGCACGTGCGCTTGGGCTCGATATCGCGTCGATCAATTCCACGATCGCGACGGCCTGGGGCGGCGTCTACATCAATGACTTTATCGACCGCGGTCGCGTGAAGCGGGTCTATGTCCAGGCTGATGCGCCGTATCGACTGAAGCCGGAGGATCTCGCCAGCTTCTATGTGCGGGGCACCGAGGGGCAGATGGTGCCGTTCACCGCCTTTTCCACCATCTCATGGGCGAACGCACCAGTGCAATTGACGCGGTACAACGGTCAGCCCGCGATGCAGCTGCAGGGGTCGCCTGGCGCAGGTGTCAGCACCGGCGGCGCGATGGAAGCGATCGAGGAGATGCACGCCAAGCTGCCGCCGGGTACGGGGCTGGAATGGACTGGTCTGTCCTATGAAGAACGGCTGTCGGGCGGCCAGGCGCCGGCGCTTTATGCCTTGTCGCTGCTGATCGTGTTCCTCTGCCTGGCTGCGCTTTACGAAAGCTGGTCTGTGCCGATCGCCGTCATGCTGGTGGTGCCGCTTGGCGTCATCGGGGCGCTTCTGGCGGCCACGCTGACGGGGCTGAACAACGACATCTATCTTCAGGTGGGCCTGATCACGACGATCGGCGTCGCGGCAAAGAACGCGATCCTCATCGTGGAGTTCGCCGAGGAGCGGATCGTCGAAGGGATGCGGCCGTTCGATGCCGCGGTTGAAGCGGCACGGCTTCGATTGCGGCCGATCCTGATGACCAGCCTGGCCTTCGTATTTGGCGTGCTGCCGTTAGCGCTATCCACCGGCGCCGGCGCTGGCGGACAGAATGCGATCGGCCGCTCGGTTGTCGGGGGCATGCTGTCCGCGACGGTGCTCGCGATCTTCCTGGTGCCGATGTTCTTTGTCGTGGTCTCGCGCCTGTTCGGCCACGGGAAGGACCATGACGGCGATCAGAATGTGAACAATTACGAACCGTTGCGCGATCCCGAGGGTGATGGTGACGGGGCGCGGGGCGATACGATCGCGCCGCGGGGAGCATGATTGACATGAAGAGCCGTTCCGTTCTGGCAGCATTGGCTCTCGCCACCGCATTGTCGGGCTGTAATCTGGCGCCGAAGTACGAGCGTCCAATCGGGGCAGTGCCTTCTACCTTGCCTCAGGGCGGCATCTATCCGCGTGCCGCCAGCGACGCTCCGGACGTCTCGCAGATAGGCTGGCGTGACTTCTTTCTTGATCCCCGCTTGCAGCAAGTGATCGAGAGCGGCCTCGCCAATAATCGCGACTTGCGGATCGCCGCGGGCAATGTGCTGCAAGCCCGCGCGCAATACCGGGTCCAGCGCGCCAACCAGGTGCCGAACACGACAGTCTCGGGCTCCGGCACCTACACTAACAACATCTTCGGAGCCGGAGGTGCGGGCGGGACCGGTGCGGTCGGGGGCGGTGTGGGCTCTGGCACTGGCGGCGGCGTCGGCGCAGGAGCCGGGGCAGGCGGCGCCGGAACTGGTGGCGGATCTTCCAACCTGGAGATTTATTCGGTCAACGCCGGCTTCTCGGCGTTCGAGCTTGATCTGTTCGGGCGGGTGAGGAACCTGTCTCAGGCCGCTCTGGAGCAATATTTCGCTACCGAGGAAGCGCAGCGGGCGGCTCGCATCAGCCTTATCGCTGAAATTGCGACCGCGTGGTTGACGATGGCGTCTGACTTGGAACAGCTGCGGATCAGCCGCGAAACGCTGAAGACGTTTGAGCAGTCGCTGAACCTCACTCGCGCTCAGTTCCGCATCGGCGTTGCGTCGGAATTGGAGGCTCGGCAGGCCGAAACGAACTATCAGGCGGCTAGGAACGACATCGCGACGTTGCAGACGCGCGTGGCGCAGGATCAGAATGCGCTGAACCTGCTCGTTGGCACCACGGTCCCAGCGGAGATGTTGCCGCAAGGGTTAGGTGCTGAGCCCGTCACGCGTGACGTGCTGCCCGGCAATCTTTCGTCGGACATCTTGCTGCGCCGTCCGGATGTTCTCCAGGCCGAACATCAGCTCATTGCAGAGAATGCAAACATCGGTGCGGCCCGCGCCGCATTCTTCCCCCGCATTTCACTGACGGCGACGATTGGAACCATTTCAACGGCACTGTCCGGGCTCTTTGCCGGTGGCAGCTTCACCTACAATGCGGCTCCGTCGATCGGTCTGCCGTTGTTCGATGGGGGGCGCAACGCCGCAAATCTCGACTATGCCAAGGCGTCTCAACAGGTGGCTGTGGCGACCTATGAACGTGCGGTGCAAACCGCGTTCCGCGAAGTCTCGGACGCGTTAGCGCAGCGTGGGACGATTGACGAACAAGTCGCCGCGCAGACTGCCCGGGCAGAGGCCGCTAGCGTGGCGGCTCGCTTATCCGAAGCGCGGTACCGTGCAGGTGTTGATTCGTTCCTGGTGTCATTGGACGCGCAACGAACGGCATATGCTGCGCAGCAGCAATTAGTAACTGCTAGGCTGGCGCGCGGGAGCAATCTTGTTGAACTCTATCGTTCACTTGGAGGCGGGCTCAACTGAGTTCGGCCAAGCTCTTGCAAGTGGGAACGAATTCGATACTCTCCCGTAGTTAGGACGAGGAGAGAGCCGATGGTGCCGAAAGAGCGCGCGGGCGACGAAACACTGGTGATCTTGCAAAGCCTGCTTTGCCTGCTCCGGGAAAAGAACGTGCTGACCCGCGCTGACATTGAAACACTGTGCGATCGAGTGGCGATGCGCGCCAGCCAGGCGGAACGCGATCCGTTCCCTTGCGCGGCGGAAGCAGCCCGCAATGCCGCCGCGGAGATGGCGCGGATCGGCGGCTACATTGGTGCGCACTACGGTGGGAAACACCGGCGTATCTGAACCGATTCCCTGACAGCGGTGCTTGCCCGCGAACCTTCTTGCGGGCAGCGCGTTTGCCATGGCCATGAAACTCTTCCACGTCAGCGACGTGCACTTCGGCGCAGAAGACCCGAAGGCGCTTGATTGGTTCGCCCGCTGTGTCGCAGATGAGGCACCGGATGCCGTCATCATGACAGGCGACCTCACGATGCGCGCTCGGCCGAGCGAGTTCGATGCAGGCGGAAAGTGGCTGCAGTCGCTGGGTGTGCCGGTCACCATTGAGGTCGGCAATCATGATCTGCCTTACTATTGGGATCCGCTGCGCCGCCTGTTCAGCCCGTACAAGCGATACGGTGCGGCAGAGCGTCTGATCGAGAAAACGCTCGATTTGCCAGGTGTGTCGATCATTCCGCTGAAGACCACAGCGCGGGCACAATGGCGATGGAATTGGTCCAAGGGGCATGTGAGTTCAGGAGCGTTGCGCGACGCGCTCGAACTGGCCGATGCGGCGCCTAAGGGTAACCTGATCTTCGTAGCGGGGCACCATCCGCTGATCGAAGGCGGAACCCGTGGCACGGCAAAGACGCGCAATGGGGAAAAAGCCTTGGCCGCGCTGGCAGAAGCCGGCGTCCACGCGATCCTGTCCGGCCACGTCCACGACCCATTCGACAAGCCGGTTCAGCACGGAGAATGGACCGTACGGATGATTGGGGCGGGCACCCTGTCCAAACGACTCCGCAGTTCGCCCCCGGCCTTCAATGAGATCCGGATTGACGCTGGCCGATTCGAGACCTTGGCGCGGACCTTGTCGCCTGAACCCAAGCATCCGATCAGCCAGACCTCTCACGCGGGCGCCCGCTGACGTCGCCGAAGGTTACCTGAAGCAAGCGGTGCTATCGTCCACCGCAGGTACAGGCGACCCGCTATAGACTGCGCCCTCTGCCAATGGAGGTCCGCGTGAATGAGCGATCCATCGCACTGAACCGCTTCGGACTGGGAGCGCGGCCGGACGAGCCGGACCTTGCTTCCAGATCTGACGCGCCTCGGACGTGGCTGCTTGCTCAGTTGGACAATTATGATCCTGAGCCTGCTCCGATCCGAAACGCTGCTCGTACTCCAGTGATCTTGAGCGACCTGGCTGATTATCAAGCTCAGGGACGCGCTATCAAGAATAGCCAGCCGGCGGGCGATCGCGCCGTCTCCGGTGTGACGGCAACGATGCCCGATGACTTCGGACCTGCCCTGGAGCTGCGGCGGCAGGCTCGCGGTAGCTTGCGGAAGCACTATGTGCGTGCCGTGAATGCGCGCGTGGAATCGGCCGTGAGCACGTCCACGCCGTTTGCGGAACGCCTGGTTCACTTCTGGTCCAATCACTTCGCCGTCTCCGTCGAGAAGATCAGCGTGTCGCCCTTGGCAGGGGCATTCGAATTCAAGGCGATCCGCCCGCATGTCATGGGGAAGTTCAGCGACATGCTGAAGGCGGTCGAGCGGCACCCGGCCATGTTGCTCTATCTCGATCAGGCGAGTTCCATTGGCCCGGGAAGCCCGTTCGGGCAGCGCCCGCGCGTGATTGCCCGTAACCGCGGACTGAACGAGAATTTGGCCCGCGAGATCCTGGAACTGCACACCCTGGGTGTGCGGACGGGCTACGGCCAGAACGACGTGGTCGAACTCGCACGCGCCCTCACAGGGTGGACGGTGCCAGGGATCGGGCCGCGCACCAGTGCGGTGGGCGTGGCCGGCGGGTTTGAGTTCGTACCCGAGCTGCACGAGCCGGGCGCACGCACAGTCATGCGCAAAACCTATCCGGAGGAGGGGCAAGCGCAGGCGGAGGCGGTGCTGGAGGATCTTGCGCACCATCCGGCCACGGCTCGCCACATCGCCACCAAGCTGGCGCGTCATTTCGCTGGCGACACACCTGCGCCAGCGATGGTTGCGCGTCTGGAGCACGCATTCCTTCGCTCGGGTGGAGACCTTCCAACAGTATATCGGGCCCTGATAAGCTCTCGCGAGGCGTGGGTCGCGGCGCCAGTGAAGTTTCGCAGTCCGTGGGATTGGTCCCTGGCAGTATTACGAGCGCTCGGTTCGCATCTTGCTGACGCAGGGTCGGCTGTTGGTTTGCAGGAGCAGCTTGGCCAAAGAGTATGGCGGCCCGGGCAGCCGAGCGGATTTGACGATATGGCTGCGACCTGGGCGGGATCGGATGCCTTGATGCGCCGCGTAGAGGCCGCTGAGCGTCTGGCTCAGCGCAGCGGCGCTGTTGATGCGGTGAGCCTGGCAGAGAAGATCTTTCCCGGGGCGGTCAGCGTCGCGACATTAGAGGCATTGAAGAGGGCGGAGAGCGGCGGTCAAGCACTCGCCCTTCTGCTTGTCTCGCCTGAAATGATGCGGAGGTAAGCCATGCTCGATCGCCGCTCCTTTATCATTCGCGGAACGCTCGCGACGCTGGCGGCGGGCACGATTGCTCCCATGGCATTCGCGCGCGCTGCGACTGAGCAACGCTTCGTGTTCATCATCCAGCGGGGTGCTGCAGACGGTCTGGGAACGGTGATACCGGTGGGAGATCCTGCCTTTACCGCAGTACGAGGAGCCTTTGCGGAAGATGCGGCAAGCGGTGCCAAGCTGGACAATCTGTTCGCCTTGCACCCGGCAATGTCCACGTCCGCGGAGCTGTATCGTAGACGGCAGGCGCTGTTCGTTCACGCGGTTGCGTCACCGTACCGCGATCGCTCGCACTTTGACGGGCAGAATGTGCTCGAGACGGGTGGGGTAAGTGCCTATCAGATACGCGACGGCTGGTTGAACCGGTTGCTCAGCTTGCTTCCGAAGGATGCCTCTCGGGCGATTGCCGTTTCTGCAACCGTTCCGGCAGCGTTGCGAGGCGGCCACGAGGTGGCGAGCTATGCACCATCCGTGCTGCCGGACGCCTCGGACGACCTGCTTCAGCGGGTAACCATGCTGTATCAGGGAGATGCGCAGCTCCACGCGCTGTGGAGCGAGGCGATGGACACGCGCCAGTTAGCCGGAGACCTGGCGGATCGATCCGGACGGGAGGCGGCTGCAACCGGCGCCTTGGCCGCCCAGCTGCTGGCCCCGGCGGACGGAGCGCGGATCGCGATGATCGAGACCGGAGGGTGGGACACGCACAGCGCGCAGCGGGGGCGGCTCGCCAATGGCCTCAAGAACCTGGACGCGATGCTGGCCGCGCTCCAGACGGGGCTTGGCCCTTCGTGGCAGCAAACCTTGGTGCTGGTCGCGACGGAGTTCGGCCGAACCGTGGTCGTGAACGGGACAGGGGGTACAGATCATGGCACCGGCGCTGCAGCCATGCTGTTCGGCGGCGGAGTACGTGGCGGTAGAGTTGTCGCGGATTGGCCCGGGATAGCGGCCGGCCAGCTGTATGAAGGGCGGGACCTTCGGCCTACATCCGGTCTCCACGACGTCATCACCGGCGCGTTGTCGGAGCATTTCGGCCTCGACGCCGAGCGGGCGGGAGCCGTGTTGTTCCCGGCGGTGGCGCGCCGGACACCCATGTCGGGCCTAGTCGCCTGATCGCGACAATGCTCAAACGAAAAGCCGCCCGCGTTGGAAACGCGGACGGCTCACGCTTTTCGAGAGGGAAGTCTCGAACTTAGTTGGCGGTCAGAACCTGAACCGAGCCGTCCTGCGGTGCGCGGAACGCAACCGGGGTGCCGCCGACGTTTCCGGTCACGCGCTGACCGTTCAGGACCAGGCGGAAGCGATCGCCACCAATGCGGCGGCCGGTGATGACGGTGGCTCCGCCACGGCCTTCGCTGGTCTTGTACACATAGGTCTGCTTGCCGTGCTGGAACGTCTTTTCAGCCTCGGCCTGCGCAGCGAGCGGCGCCAGGGCGGTCAGGACGGCGGCGGTGGTGATCAGCTTGCGCATTGGAGAAATCCTTGGTTGAAAACCTAATCTGTTCGCAGATGCACAATATGTGCTGCACTGCGGCGTGACGATCGCAAAAATCTTTTTGACAGTTGCAACGGATGCAATCGCTCCGGCATTTGTCGGTTGCGGCGGGTTGGTCTATCGCGCGCGGCTTCACGAACACGATTGGTTGCCATGACGCTCTACTCACGTTTTGCCGCTCACATCGACGCGGCGCTGGACGCCCTTGAAACTGCCGGTGTGCTGACGCCCGGCATTGACCGGCGCGCCGTGACCGTGGAGCCGCCGCGCGACCCTTCCCATGGCGACCTTGCCACCAACGCCGCCATGGTGTTGGCCAAGGCGGCGAAGACGAACCCGCGCGCGCTTGCTGAAAAGATTGCGGAAGAGCTGCAGCAGCGTGACGAAGTGTCCGCGGTGGAGGTTGCTGGACCCGGCTTCATCAACCTGCGTTTGACCGATAACAGCTGGCGTGCCGAACTCTCCACCATTATCGATGGCGGCGCAGAATATGGCCGCTCCGCGCGCGGCGCTGGGACCAGCGTGAACATCGAATATGTTTCCGCGAACCCGACCGGGCCGATGCACATGGGGCATTGCCGCGGCGCTGTTGTCGGCGACGCACTGGCGGCCCTGCTGGAGTTTGCAGGTCATCGCGTTATCCGCGAATATTACGTCAACGATGCTGGCGGGCAGGTGGACGTGCTCGCCCGATCGGCGCACTTGCGCTATCGCGAAGCGCTGGGTGAAGACGTTGGTGCGATCCCGGAGGGCCTTTATCCCGGAGACTATCTGGTCCCGGTAGGCCAAATGCTCGCCGACGAGTTCGGCGATCGGTACGTAACGGCGCCCGAGGCGGACTGGCTGCCGCTGTTCCGCACCCGCGCGGTTGCGGCGATGCTTGACCTGATCAAGGCGGATCTTGCCCTGCTGGGTATCCACCACGACGTATTCTCGTCAGAGGCCGAGCTTCAGGCAGCGGGCAAGCCAGAGGCTGCCGAGGCGTGGCTGCGCGCTCGCGATCTGGTGTACGACGGCACGCTCGAGGCGCCCAAGGGCGAGACGCCCGAGGACTGGGAGCCGGTCGAGCTGCCGCTGTTCCGTTCCAGCCAGTTCGGTGACGATCAGGATCGCCCGATCAAGAAGTCGAACGGCCAGTGGACGTATTTCGGTGCCGACCTCGCCTATCACTTCCAGAAGGCGCAGGGCGCGGACGAGTTGATCGACATCTGGGGCGCTGACCATGCCGGGACGGTTAAGCGGATCCAGGCCGCCGTGGCCGCGCTGACGGAGGGCAAGACGCGCTTCGACGTGAAGCTCGTCCAGATGGTCCGGTTGCTGCGTGGCGGTGAGCCGGTGAAGATGTCAAAGCGCGCCGGCAACTTCGTGACGCTCGCCGACGTGGTGCGTGAAGTGGGCAAGGACGTGGTGCGCTTCACGATGCTGACGCGTCGTGCGGATGCCCAGATGGACTTCGACTTCGCGAAGGTGGTGGAGGCGTCCAAGGACAACCCGGTATTCTACGTGCAATATGCGCACGCACGTGTCGCATCGCTTCGCCGCCGCGCCACAGAAGCCGGTATTGAAACCGGCGGCATCGACCTGTCCCGCCTTGATACGGAGGAACTGGGGCTGGTGAAGCTTGCGGCGCAGTTCCCGCGCGTTGTGGAGACGGCCGCTGCTGCTCGTGAGCCGCACCGGATCGCCTTCTATCTCTATGACTTGGCAGCGGCTTTTCACGCGCTGTGGAATGTGGGCAATGATCGACCTGACCGGCGCTTCCTGTTGCCTGACGATCATCAGCTGACTGCTGCGCGTCTTTTCTTGGCGGAAGGCGTCGGGCAAATTATTCGAAACGGCCTCTCCATCATGGGCGTGGAGGCGGTTTCGGAGATGTAAGGCATGGCGAGCAACGAAATCGACCTTCGGGACGAGGACCGGCTTCCGTGGCTGGAAACCGTCGAGGCGGACGAGCCGGAAGGCCCTGGTCTGTTCAGGGTCGTCGTTCTCGTGGTCGTCGGTCTCGTGCTGCTCGCTGCTATCGTCTTTGCGGTGCTGACCTTCCAGCAGCGCGCTCCCGACGGGCAGGGGGAACTGATCGCGGCGCCAGCGGGCGATTACAAGGTCAGGCCTGATGATCCCGGCGGCCTGAAAGTGGAGGGTGAAGGCGATTCTGCGATCGCCGTGAGCGCCGGTGCCAATGCGCCAGCGGCGATTGACCTGAAGGCGGTGCCCGAAACGCCGATCGACGGCCGCCGTGCAGAAGGTGCGCCGGCGCCTGTGACGGGTGGCAGTGCGCGTACCGTCGCCGAGGTGCCGGGCTCGGGCGGGCGCCTGACGGCCACGGCTCCCATGTCCGCACCGACGAAACCCGTGCCTGGGATGGCATCCGGAGGGTCGCTGGTTCAGCTGGGCGCTTTCCCGAGCGAGGCGGCCGCTAACGCCGCATGGAGCGCGGTGGCGAAGCGCTTCTCCTACGTCGCGACACTGGGGAAGACGGTTCAGTCCGCTGAGGTCAACGGGCGCAAGGTGTATCGCCTCAAGGTGAACGCGGGCAGCGCCGATGCCGCGGCGGATCTTTGCGGGCGACTGACGGTGGCTGGCGAAAAGTGCTTCGTCACAAGCTGACGACCAAGGGGCGGGCGGTTCGCCTGCCCCGATCGGCATAGCCGCCCGCCGCCAGGCCGGCTTTTTGCCGCGGCGAAGGCCCTGCTCCCTAGTGAAAAGCGGGCGAGCATTCGCTAACAGCGCCGAATGAAACCTGTGATCTTCGGCCTTTCGGGTCCGGTCCTGACTGCCGACGAACGCGCGTTCTTCGCGGAGGCGCGTCCGGCCGGATATATCCTGTTCAAGCGCAATTGCGTCGATCGACAGCAACTGCGTGCACTGACGGATTCGCTGCGCGAACTCGAAGGGCGAAACGACGTCGCGATCCTGGTCGATCAGGAGGGCGGCCGAGTGGCGAGACTGGGGCCGCCAGAGTGGCCGGCGTTTCCGGCAGGGCCGGACTTCGACCGCCTTTATGACATTGCCCCGATGTCCGCGATCGAGGCCGCGCGCGCCAACGCCACCGCACTTGGCATGATGCTGGCCGAGGTTGGCATTACCGTCGATTGCCATCCGATCCTCGATGTCATTCGCCCGGAAACCACCGAGGCGATTACCATTCGCGCTTTCGGCAGCGAACCCATGCGGGTCGGCGCGATGGGCCGGGCGACGCTGGAAGGATTGGCAGCCGGGGGCGTGGTCGGCGTGATCAAGCACATGCCGGGCCACGGCCGTGCACTGGTCGATTCGCACCACCTGCTGCCCACTGTCACTGCAAGCGAAGCGGAGCTGGAGGAGGATCTGGCGCCGTTCCGAGCGCTCGCCGAGGCCCCGATGGGCATGACCAGCCATATCATCTTCGAAGCATGGGACCGCGAGCGGCCCGCCACCATGTCTCCGACAATCATCGAGGATGTGATCCGTGGACGGATCGGCTTTGACGGTCTGTTGATGACTGACGACATCGACATGAAAGCCTTGTCCGGCACACCGTCGGACAAGGCGGCCGGGGCGATCGCCGCCGGATGCGACCTGGTGCTTGATTGCTGGGCCCGGATGGAGGAGATGGTCGCGATTGCCGACCGTCTCGACGAGATCGCGCCTCGCGCTCGCCAGCGGCTGGATGATGCGATGCGCAGCGTGGTGGCGGAGGAGGGCGACTTTGCGGCGCTGATCGCCAAACGCGACGCACTGCTCGCCCTGGCGGCGTGAGCGGAGAGCAGCTGACGCTCGACCTGGAGGGGTGGGAGGGGCCGCTCGACCTGCTGCTGAACCTGGCGCGGGCGCAGAAGGTGGACCTGAAACAGATCTCCATCCTGGCGCTCGTCGAGCAGTATCTTGTCTATGTGGAGCAGGCGCGAACTCTGAAGCTGGAGTTGGCGGCCGACTATCTCGTCATGGCGGCGTGGCTGGCGTATTTGAAATCGGCATTGCTGCTACCGCGGGATCCTGCGGTGGAGCCGAGCCCCGAGGAGCTTGCCCTTCGACTCCAGCTTCGGCTGGAACGGCTGTCGGCCATGCGGGAGGCCGGGGCGCGGCTGATGGCGCGTGATCGGCTTGGCCGTGACGTGTTCCGGCGCGGCGCTCCGGAGGGGCTGCGTAGGGTGCGCAAGGCGAACTGGTCGGCCGGTATTTTCGACCTCATCTCCGCTTACGGGCAGGTGAGCGCGCGAACCCGACCCGTCATGCACGTGGTGCACGATCGAGAGGTCATGACGCTGGAGGCGGCGATCGCGCGAGTTGCGGCATTGATCGGAACGGCGATCGACTGGGCGGCGATCCAGAGCTTCCTGCCGGAAGGTGCGGCCGGATCGTTCCGACGATCGGCGTTGGCGTCCAGCTTCCTGGCGGCGCTTGAGCTCGCGCGACAAGGCAAGCTGGAGTTGCAGCAGCGCGGCCCCTTTGAACCGCTGTATCTGCGCGCACCGGCGTGAACCCGCTCGACGATTTCACGCGCGCGGTGGAAGCGGTGCTATTTGCCGCGGACGAACCGCTTTCGATCGACAGCTTGCGTGCGCACGTGGGCGAGGGCGACGTGCGCGGCGCACTGGCCAGGCTCGCCGAGGATTATTCGGGGCGTGGGATCAACCTGGTCCGTCGTGGTGATCGCTGGCACTTCCAGACCGCGGGCGACATGGCACACTTGCTGCGCCGGAATCGGGACGAAGTGCGCAGGCTTAGCCGGGCGGCGATCGAGACTCTGGCCATCATCGCCTATCACGAGCCGGTTACGCGTGCCGACATCGAGGCGATCCGGGGCGTGCAGATCTCGAAGGGGACGCTCGACGTGCTGATGGACGCCGGCTGGGTTCGCCCGGCGGGGCGACGCGAGGTGCCGGGGCGGCCGCTAACCTATGGTACGACCCAGAGCTTCCTGGCGCATTTCGGCCTGGAGTCGCGGCGCGATCTGCCCGGCATCGAGGATCTGAAGGCGGCGGGCCTGCTCGACCCGATTGATCTCGCATTGGAAGAACTCGCGGTGGAAAAGCCGGACGAGGGCGACTAGATGGGCGGGACTTCAGGAGATTCCTTATGGGTAGCTTCAGCCTCCCGCATATTCTTGTTCTCGCCATCGTGGCGATCCTTCTGCTCGGCGGCGGCCGCTTCTCGAGCATGATGGGTGACGTCGCAAAGGGCGTGAAGAACTTCAAGAAGGGCATGAGCGAGGATGACGATGAGACGCCGGCCAAGCCGGCGCAGCGCATCGAAGCTCAGCAGGCAGCACGGCCAGCGTCCGAGACGGTCGTCCAGGACGACAAGGTGGCCCGCTGATCTGACGACTGCCGGAAGCATCGCGGCGCATGCTCGACTTCAACTTCTCGGAAATGGCGGTCGTGGCCCTGGTGGCCCTGATCGTCATTGGCCCTAAGGACCTGCCCAAGGCGCTGCGGGTCCTTGGCTATTGGGTCGGCAAGGCCCGAGGTGTGGCACGTCAGTTCCGGGCCGGCTTCGACGAAATGGTCCGGGAGGCCGAGCTCGCCGAGATGGAAAAGAAGTGGAAGGAGGAGAACGAGCGGATCATGCGTGAGCATCCGATGCTGACGCCTGCTCAACCCGTCGCTTCCGACCCGGTGCTGCCCGACGCTCCAGGCTCACAATCCGGTGCTTCAGAATTCCCGGGCAGCCAGGTTTCGCCTGCCGAGCCGGCAAGTTCAGGAGTGCATCATCGTTCGGCCGAAACGGACGAGCCCGTGATGGTTGAGCGACCGACGATCGTTGCGGCCCCCGTGACGAGCCCTGCGCCGCCCCAAGACAAGGCAGCCTCGTGAGCACCGCCGACGACCTGGACGACACCCGCGCCCCGCTGCTTGATCATCTCATCGAGCTGCGTCGCCGGTTGCTCTACTGTATTGGCGCGATCGTGGTGGCGTTTTTCGTCTGCTATTATTTTGCCGAGGCGATCTTTTCGTTCCTGGTTCAGCCGCTGCTGGCGGCAGGACAGACCCGGCTGATTTACACCGAAATCTTCGAGGCCTTCTTCGTTCAGGTGAAGGTGGCGTTCTTCGCCGCCATCATGGTGTCGTTCCCGATCATTGCAAACCAGCTTTGGCAGTTTGTGGCGCCCGGGCTTTATCGCAATGAGAAGCGCGCGCTGCTGCCGTTCATTCTCGCCACCCCGGTGCTGTTCCTGTGCGGGGCGGCGATGGCGTATTATATCGCAGTGCCGATGGCGCTGCATTTCCTGCTCAGCTTCCAGGGCGAAGTTGGCGGGGTAAATCAGGAAGCGCTGCCAGGCATCGGCAACTACCTGTCGTTCATCATGCAGTTCCTGTTTGGTTTCGGCGTGGCGTTTCTGCTGCCAGTGCTGTTGATGCTGCTGGAACGCGGCGGCATCGTGACCCGGCAGCAGCTGGTGTCCGCGCGCCGCTACGCCATTGTCGGTGCGTTTGCGATTGCCGCCGTGCTCACGCCGCCCGACGTTGGCTCGCAGCTGCTGCTCGCGATCCCGTTGTGCTTCCTCTACGAACTCGCGCTGATCGGGATCTGGTTCACCGAGCGGAAGCGCTCGCGTGAGCGCGAGCAATTGTCCGCCGAATAGCAAAACGGCGGACGCGACCTTCATCGCCCCCGCCGTTTCCAAAGGCTTCAGGCTTACTTAGCGTCGTCGGCAGTCTTGGCGACCGTGTCTCCGGCCGAGGAGACGTCACGACCGACGCCTTCGACCGTGTTGCACGCTGCGACCAGCAATGCACCCGCGACTGCAAGCATCCCCACCAGCTTCTTCATAATTCCTCCTGAGCGCAAATGATCTACCAAGATCGCAAATGCGCGATGGCGCCGTTCGTTCCATTAACGTTATGAGCGACCCCGGATGTAATAAGGCCCGGAAGCGTCACCGGGGGGGGGAGGGTTGACGCTTCCGGGCCTATGTCGTGGATAGCGAGAGCGGGGGGGCATAAGGTCGCTATCCGAAGTGTAGAACGCGACTTCTGAAGCGCAGTTCCAACAAAGTTCAGGTTTTTTTATCGCGTGGTTAACGCCGGGCGCTACCCCGCGGGGCAGATCAATCGCGGCCGAGAACTGCGATCGAGATTTCGTAAGCGCCCGTAAGCGGATCATGGTGAAGCGGCGCCCGCAACTGACGCGAGAGCCCTTCCGTGACCCTGCCGAAGCGCGTGGCCAGCCCCTCGCGCAGCGCGGGACTGTCGATGAGGGCCGGCGACGATACCCGCAGGGTGGCCCGATCGGCTTCCGCGCCTTCCTTGACCGACACGCGCAGGTGGGCAGCGGGATCACATGTCACCGCCAGTTCGATCAGTTCCGTGACAAGGAAAGCCACGGCGACCGCCACGTCCTGGGAAACCAGATACGGATCGGTATCCAGCTGGATGCGCAGCTGAATGCCCTCGGCTGCGGTGGCCCTGATGTTCGAGGCAAGCTCGCCCAGCATGGGGCGGAGCCCTAAACCGCGATTTTCTTCCATCTCCGCATAATGGTTGCGGTGAACCACGGCCAGGGCATCAACGCGCCGCTGGATGGAGGCATAGGCCTGCGCTGCCTCGGGTGAGCGGGCACCGCGCGCGTGGAAGTTGATGAGCGAAGAGATGACCTGAAGATTATTCTTCACGCGGTGGTGAACTTCGCGCGTCAGCTTCGTCTGTCGAACAAGACCTTCAGCCAGTCCGGCCTCGTGAATCGCGACGGTGCGGGTAAGCGCGCGGAAGGTGTCGCCGAGCTCGCGAAGCTCCTGAGCGGGGAGGGCGCGAATGGCAGCTGGATCCGGTTCCTCGCCAGGGGTGAAGGCCGCCACATGCGCCCGCAATTGCCGCAACGGGCGGATCAGCAGCCGGTCGACCACGAACCAGGCGATGCCGGCGGCCGCGGCCCACATGACAAGGGGCAGAAGCAAAGCAATGACCAGCGGCGAGGTGATCGGTGCCGAGCGCACCTGCATGGCCAGACCCAACTCGCCGATGCCGAGATCCGTCACATTGCTTTCGCGCCGCTCAAAGGCGTTTTCCCGGGGCAATGGCTCGAGGATCAGTTCCTCGCCCTGCCTCGTCAGCTTGGCTGCATAGGCAGGGGTAAAACCGCTTGGGCGACTGAGGTCGGCAATAAAGTCCTTCGGGAAGAAGGCCGACGCAGCGACACGGCCAGTGCGGCCGACCACGCCCAGCAGCAATCCGCTCCCCGGCACGATCCGGGCGGCGACGGCGGAGTCCCTGGCAGCGCGCGCTACCTCCAGCGCCTGCGGAAAGCCGCTGCCGCATAGCAAGCGGCCGCGCGCGTCGAACACGGCAAAGCGTGCACCGTTGAACGCCTGTTGGGCAAACACGCCCTGAACGCGGGCGCAGCTGGGCGTGTCGAGCGGATCGGCTTCAAGCGCGTCAACGGCAACCCGAAGCGCCGTCATGTCGCCGATCAATTCAATGGCGATTGCCCGACTGCTCTCCGCCGAGGCGACGCGGAGGCTCGCCCGGGCCTCGGCGTCTGCGATCTGCGTTATGCGCAGCGTCGCGAAAACAGCAATGATCGCGAGGGGAAGGAGGGCGATGGAGATGATGACGAGCAGCTTTGCGCCCGTCGGCCACCGCATCATGAACGTCGGCGCCATCGCGCCGTCGCGCGACTCTTCTGGCGCCTTCGTAACCATAAGGTGGGTCTAGTCTAGCTTGCCTAAAAGGGAAATCATCTCGTCGGGCACGGCCTCGTCAATCGTCTTCTGATAGATCGATCGCAGCGCCGCACCCATGTCCCGGTCCTTGGACTGCACCGCCGTGCCGCCTTTCGTCTTGACCGTCTTTTTTGGCGCTTCCTTATCCGAAACCAACTCTAAGCCCCCTGAACCACCCGTTCCGCGTGACGATGAGATTTCCTTGGCCGGATACGGGCCGCGGCGCCAGCCTGTTGATCAAGGCTGACGACGGTGAAACCAAAAAGCCGCTCGTTGGTTCCACATATCGGCGACGAATTGCGTCGTCGGGCGTCTGGCGCCCGCGGGGGGTTTGTCGATGAAGTTGATCAATCAGGGCATGGCGCGCAAAGCCATGCCTTCATCTATTGGGAGTCGTTCCGCCTCATGTCGCTTGGACAACAGCTCGCCCCGCACCTGCCCTTCCTGCGTCGATATGGGCGGGCGCTCACCGGCAGCCAGTCGCACGGCGACAAATATGTGCGCGCCACGCTTGAGGCCATCGTTGCCGCGCCCAACGAATTTCCGCGCGACGTGGATCCGCGGCTTGGTCTGTATCGCACGTTCCAGGTAATCTGGAATTCGACCAACGACGGCGAGCAGGCCGATCCAGGCGATGTCGACGATCAGGAGGCGATTGCCCGCGCCCGCCTGGCGCGGATGACGCCGCTGTCGCGCCAAGCCCTGCTGCTGACCGCCATGGAGGGGTTCACCGTCGAGGACGCGGCCTATCTGGTCGACGTGGCGCCGAGCGAGGTGGAAGCGCTGGTCGCAGAGGCGCTGTCGGAGATCGAGAAGCAGACCCGTGCACGCGTGCTGATCATCGAAGACGAGCCGATTATCGCCATGGATATCGAGACGATCGTTCGCGATCTCGGTCACGAGGTGACGGGCGTTGCCGTCACTCGCGACGAGGCCGTTGCGCTCGCCATGGAGGATCGCCCCGGTCTGGTGCTGGCGGACATTCAGCTCGCGGATGACAGCTCGGGCATCGATGCAGTGAAGGACATTCTGCACGAGTTCCAGGTGCCGGTGATCTTCATCACCGCGTTCCCGGAACGACTGCTCACCGGTGAGCGGCCGGAGCCGACCTTCCTGATCACCAAGCCGTTCCAGCGTTCCACCGTTAAGGCTGCGATCAGCCAGGCTCTGTTCTTCGATCAATCAACCGCGCCCGTTTCGTAATTCGATACGGAGCCAAAACGAGGCTGAGGGGTTGAGCACGCATGGCACACGAAAACGAACGGATCGAAGTGACGACGGACGAGGCGCGGGCCGGTAGCACGCCGCACATGACGCGCTACATCCTGCCGATATCGCTCGTCCTTGTTGTGGTGATCTTCGCCCTCATCCTGTTTGCGCGGCAGTAAGTAACAACCGATGCTAACGGAGCGGCTGGCAAAGCGCGCCGGCGACACCTATCTTGCGCAAAGGACGCCGGAACATCCCGGCGCGGGGATCGAACGACACGACATGACCGAAGCTGAACCGCGCGCCACGGACGCGGCCGATGAGGTATCGGTCGAACACGTCTCCTTGTCCGATCCCGAGTTCAAGAAGCAGTTGGCGCAGGTGATCCCACACCTTCGCGCGTTCGGCCGGTCGCTGTCCGGGAACCGCGATCTCGCCGACGATCTGGTGCAGGAAACGCTGCTGAAGGCATGGGCCGCTCGAAAGCGGTTCCAGGCCGGCACCAACATGCGCGCTTGGACCTTTATCATCCTGCGCAACCTGTATCTCTCCCAGATGCGGCGCGCTCGCTTCAAGGGCGAGTGGGACGATCTGGTGGCGGATCGCCTGCTGGCCGCGCCGGCCAGTCAGGACAAACATGTCGAGCTGGCCGACATGCAGCGCGCGTTGCTTCATCTGCCGCAGCCCCAGCGTGAGGCGCTGATCCTGGTTGGCGCTGGCGGGTTTGCTTATGAGGAAGCGGCGGAGATCTGCGGCGTCGCGGTGGGCACGATCAAGAGCCGGGTGGCTCGCGGCCGTGTCGCGCTCGAGACACTGATGAGCGGTAACGACATGACGTCGCGTACCGACCACACCATCGCCAGCGTGAAGCCCACGCTGGATGAGATCATGGACGAGGTGGACGAGCTCAGCAGGGATCGCTGAGCTGGCCTACCTTTGTCAGTGTTGCGTGGTAAGCCGGTCCAGCTGCGCCAGAATACGGGCGAGTTCATCCGGCACCCTGCGCGTTTCCGCATAGGCATATCGCAGCGACTCGCCGACCGCGTCGGTCACGCGCGGGCGGGGGACGTAATAGCC
Source organism: Sphingomonas sp. IC-11 (assembly GCF_021043365.1). Lineage (GTDB taxonomy): Bacteria > Pseudomonadota > Alphaproteobacteria > Sphingomonadales > Sphingomonadaceae > Sphingomonas. The sequence continues at coordinate 1,150,491 of NZ_JAJNDU010000001.1, forward strand.
GCCTCCGCCGCGCTCTCCTGTGTGATGTTCATGTCCCATCATAGCCGCTAGAACGGGCGACGAAGCCATAAGGTTTCAACGTCTTTTTCGTGGTGGATCGTTTGTCAAGCGAAATTATTGCTGATCGAGCAGTAAGCGATGCGGTGGCGCGAGCCCGCGACTATTCGCCATTTCTGGCGATTTTGCTTGAGCGCGAAGGGGAGCAGGGCGCGGGTACGCTCGCCGATCCGCCGCTGATCTCAGCTGACCTGGGGACTGGAAAGGCACTTCGGCTCGCACGTCGGCGCCTGGCCCTTCAGGTAGCGATCGGTGACCTCTCTGGCATGTTCGATCTGAGCGCGGTGACGCACCGCCTCACGAATTTTGCCGACCTGGCCTTGGATCAGGCAATTCACACGGCCATCCTCGAGCGGACGCCTGGTGCGGCCCCAAAGGGGTTCGTGGCCATCGCCCTGGGCAAGCAGGGCAGTCGTGAATTGAATTATTCGTCGGACATTGATCCGATCTTCCTGTTCGATCCCCGCACGTTGCCGACCCGCCACAACGAGGAGCCGGTGGACGCAGCAGTGCGGATCGGCCGCCGCGTCATCGAGCTGCTCCAGGCGCGCGATGCCGATGGTTACGTTCTGCGGGTGGACCTTCGGCTTCGGCCCACGCCTGAAGTCACGCCGATCGCCGTGCCGGTCGACGCCGCCATCGTCTATTACGAATCGCAGGCGCTGCCGTGGGAGCGGGCGGCATTCATCCGTGCGCGCCCGGCCGCCGGTGATCTGGCGCTAGGCCAATCGTTTCTCGACGCGATCCGCCCGTTCATTTGGCGCCGAAGCCTCGACTTCGGCGCCATTGGAGAGATCGTCGAGATCACCCGCCGGATTCGCGACCACCATTCGCAGGGGCAGACGTTCGGGCCGGGCTATGATCTCAAGCGTGGCCGGGGCGGCATTCGCGAGGTGGAGTTCTTCGCCCAGATCCACCAGTTGATTCACGGCGGCCGTGATCCGGCGCTGCGCATTGGCGATACGCGCTCGGCGCTGGCTGCGCTGGCCGCTGCCGGCCGGATCGATCCGGCGGAGGCGCGTGCGCTGACGGACGCTTATGTTGCGCTACGCACCGCCGAACATCGCGTGCAGATGATCGATGACCGCCAGACCCACTCGCTTCCCACCGGGGAGGCGCTGGATCGGGTGGCGCGGCTCGACGGGCGCGAGGATGGTGCGGCGCTGCTCGCGCATCTGCTGCCCCATGTTACGCGTGTCGCGGAAATATTCGACCGGCTGGCTGCGCCCGGGGCGGCGGCACTCTCGACCGATCCCGACAAGCTGTGCGGGCAGTTGGCGGATGCCGGCTTTGGCGACACTGAGGTGGCGCTGGCGCGGATACGCAGCTGGCGTGCCGGTCGCTATCCGGCGCTCCGCAGCGCCGCCGCACAGACGGCACTCGAGGCAGTGCTGCCCGGCCTGATCGGTGCGCTTGCCGAAGCGCCGGAGCCCGAAGCGGCGCTCAACCGGCTGGATCGATTGTTCGAGCGGCTGCCAAGCGCCGTGAACATCTTCCGCCTGCTGGAGGCGCGACCCGCGCTGGCGGTGCTGCTGGTGCAATTGCTCAGCCATGCGCCGACGCTGGCGGACGAGCTCGCGCGGCGACCGGATCTGCTGGATGGCTTGATCGACGCGTCGGCATTCGAACCTGTGCCGGACATCGCCGAACTCGCGGCCGAGATGCGAGTTCGCAGGGGGAGCGACTATCAGGCGCAGCTCGATCATGTTCGCAGGATCGTCGCCGACCGGCGCTTTGCCTTGGGGGCCCAGATCATTGCAGGCGCTTCTGACCCGCTCGCGGTTGCTGCGGGCTATTCGCGGGTAGCGGAGGCCGCCATTGACGTGCTGGCGCAAGCCGCGGTTGATGAATTTGCCCGCCCTCATGGCTTGGTTCCCGAAAGCGAGTTCGTGATCCTGGCGCTTGGCCGGCTTGGAGGCGGGGCGCTGACCCACGCCTCCGATCTCGATCTCGTCTATCTGTTCACTGGCGACTTCGCCGCGGAGTCCGACGGCCCTAAACCGCTGGGCGCGACGCTTTATTATAACCGCCTGGCACAGCGAGTGAGTGCGGCCTTGTCGGTGCCTACCGCCGCCGGTCCGCTGTATCCGATCGATACGAGGCTCAGGCCCTCGGGCAACCAAGGCCCCTTGGTCGTCAACTTCGAGTCGTTCGCGCGCTACCAGCGGGAGAGCGCGTGGACGTGGGAGCATATGGCGCTCACCCGGGCGCGGCCGGTATTCGGCTCTCCCGCCGCCCGCGCGGCGTTGCAGGCGATCATATCGGATGTGCTTGCCGGCAATCGTCCGGAGCGGGACATCGTCGGCGACGCACTGAAGATGCGGGCCGAGATGGCGACGCACAAGCCGCCCGCCGGGCCGCTCGATGCAAAGTTGCTGCCCGGTGGCCTCGTCGATCTGGAGTTCGCCGTGCATGTGCGACAGCTGCAAACCCACCGCGGTTTCGATCCGCATCTGGGCCGTGCCATCGAGGCGCTTGATCTGGCGCCAAGCCTTGGTCCAGCGCACGACCTGCTGACACGCATGATCGTGACGCTGCGGCTGGTGGCGCCGGACGCGACCCAACCGGACATGCCGGCAACCCGCGCGCTGATCGCCCGCGCGCTCCGGCTGGACGATTGGCCGGCGGTGGTCGCGGCGCTGGACAGTGCACGACAGGAGGTTACGGCGGCATGGAAAGGAGTGACTGATGGACATGTTGCCCGACGTGACGGTGACCGCACCTGACGGAACGGTGTTGCGCCTTCGCGAGCGCCCGCTTCCGATGGTGGTCTATTTCTATCCCAAGGACGATACGACTGGCTGTACCCGGGAAGCCCAGGATTTCTCCGCGCTGGCGGCTGAGTTCACCACTGCCGGCATCTCCGTGCTCGGGATCTCGCGCGATACTCCGTCGAAGCACCAGAAGTTCATCGCCAAATATGATCTGGCTGTTGCCCTCGCAAGCGACGAGGACGGCTCTGCCTGCGAAGCGTTCGGCACATGGGTGGAGAAGTCGATGTACGGCCGCACCTATATGGGCATCGAGCGGTCGACCTTTCTGTTTGATCGTGATGGGCGGCTCGCGCGGGAATGGCGCAAGGTGAAGGTCGCTGGTCACGCCGCGGCTGTGTTGGAAGCGGCCTGCGCCCTGTGAGCAGCGTTGCCGAGGCAGCGCGCCGCGTTCTTGAGGCTGCCGATCCATACGAAAAGGTGAAGGCTGCCCGAGCGGCTGCACGTGCATGGCGGCTCGGCAAGCTGGACCATTCGTTCGCGGTGGCCATGCCCGACGCACCGGCGCGTCCGTCGCTTCCTGAATTGCTGCCGCCGAACCGGATGCCCAAGCGCGGCAAGGGCGGTTCCGAACGCGGCCGGCTCGCCTTGTTGCATGCGCTGGCGCACATCGAGTTCGTGGCGATCGACCTCGCCTTCGACATGGCCGGGCGGTTCGGCGCCGGGTTCCCGCGCGCGTTCGTCGATGACTGGTTTTCCGTTGGCGCCGATGAAGCGATGCACTTTGCCATTCTCGAGCGGCGGTTACGGGCGCTCGGCAGCTTCTATGGCGCGCTTCCCGCTCATGCCGGCTTGTGGGAGGCGGCAAGCGTCACCGCCAAAGATCCACTTGCCCGACTGGCTGTTGTGCCGATGGCGCTGGAAGCACGCGGGCTGGACGTGACGCCGGTTACAGTGGAGCGGTTCCGCACCGCGGGCGACGAGGCGAGCGCGCGCATTTTGCAGCGCATCTACACCGATGAAATCCGCCACGTTCGCTTCGGCACGAAGTGGTTTGAGGCAAGCTGCGAAGAATTGGGCCTGATTCCCGCGGCTCATTGGCAATCGTTGATCGGGACGCACTTTCGCGGCGTGGTGAAAGGTCCATTCAACGACTCAGCGCGCGACTCTGCCGGCCTAACGCGGGATTATTACGGCGCTATTGCCTAAGAGACGTAGAAGGAGCCAGAGATCGGCGTCCGGGTGCGGGGGGCCGCAATCCAGACCAGTTTAGATCAAGCGCGTCGGGCGTGTCTCGACGGCTGCCGTATCAACGATCTCGTTTGGGGTTCGATGACTAAATCTTTTTCCGCGCCGGCTAATCGCATCGCTGCTGGCGCTCGCCTGCTGTTTTCGCCGCGGAACGTGGTTTTCCACGATGGCCGCTCGGTTCGTCGGATGCGCCTGGGCCGGGCGTCGCAGAGCGCGGTCGTCGGCGCTGCCGCCGTTGTAGTCGCCTTCGCTGGCTATGGTGCCGCAACCGCGACCGGCCAGGCTGCGGTCGCCGCTGGCCTGACGGCCGCTCCCAAGTCCGAACAGCGTATCGAGACCATGGAGCGCAAGCTGGCGCACATGCAGACCCGCGTCGCGACGATCCGCAAGTCCGCCGAACAGCATGCGACCCGGCTTGAGCAGCGCCAGGCGCTGCTCGCCGCTGCGCTGACCGGCGTCGGCGACGAAAAGAAGCTGGCGCTCGCGACCCTGAAGATCGATCCCACCGGCGATCGTCTCGCCGCCTTCGCCCTCGCGCCGTTCGGGAAGGTTGAGCGTCGGCAGGCAATGCTGGCCGATGTCGCGCTCGACCAGTTGCAGGAGCGCTACCAGCTCGCCACTCAGGAAATCCGCCAGCGTGGACTGCGGCCGGAACGCCTGGTGAAGGGCCGCAAGCAAGCCGCCATGGGCGGTCCGCTGATCCCCGCCGCCAGCGCCGAGGCGACGGCTGACCTGAACGCAGATGCGCAGTTCCGCTCGCTGTTCATGACCTGGAAGAAGCTCGACACGCTGGAACAGGGGGTGATCTCCATCCCGTCCGTTCAGCCGGTTCAGCATCTTACCTTCACCAGCAACTTCGGCGTCCGTAGCGATCCGTTCCGCGGTACCGCTGCGATGCACGCCGGCGTCGACATTCCCGGACCGACGGGCACGCCCATCTATGCCACCGCCGATGGTGTGGTGAACCATGCTGGCCGTCAGGGTGGCTATGGCAACATGATTGAAATCAATCATGGCAAGGGGATCACCACCCGCTACGGCCACCTGTCGAAGATCATCATCAGCGACAATGCGCGTGTACGTCGTGGGCAGATCATCGGACTGATGGGATCGACCGGCCGCTCGACCGGCCCGCACCTCCACTATGAAGTCCGCATCGACGGCGCTGCCGTGAACCCGGTGCCGTTCCTGACCACGGCTGACTATCTGCTCGCGGCGCAGGACCGGACGGTCGGGCAAATCCCGGTGTCGACCGGCGGGCCCGCCGCTCAGGACGGGCTGGACCACTAAGCCACTGGCAGACCGCACCCGCGGTGATCGCGGGTTGCGGGCAGGGTGGGGGAGGCTTATCTCATCCCCATGGCTACTCTCGCCGCTGACATCGCCCTGACCCCTGCCGCAGCGGCTCGGGTTGCTGCCATTGCAGGCAAGCAGAACAAGCCCGCCATCCTCCGGCTTTCGGTGGAGGGCGGCGGCTGTTCCGGCTTTCAGTACCGCTTTGGTTTCGCCGATGCGCCGGAGGCCGGCGACGTAGTGGCGGAGACGGATGGCGTTCGCCTCGTGGTCGATGATGTGAGCTTGGATCTCGTACGGGGTGCATCGGTCGATTACGTGGAGTCGCTCGGCGGTGCCGCGTTCAAGGTCGACAATCCGAACGCTGCGTCGGGTTGCGGTTGCGGGACAAGCTTCTCGGTGTAATGCCGCTGGCGTGAAAATCGTCACTTACAACGTCAACGGCATCAAGGCGCGCTTGCCGCGCCTGCTGGAGTATCTCGCCGAGCAGCAGCCGGATATCGTCTGCCTGCAGGAGTTGAAATCTTCCGACGAGACCTTTCCGATCCAGGACGTGCGGGACGCCGGCTATGGCGCCTGCTGGCACGGGCAAAAGGGCTTCAACGGCGTCGCGGTTCTCGCGCGTGGTGCCGATCCGGTCGAGCAGCAGCGCGGGCTTGAAGGCGAGCCGGAGGACGAACACAGCCGGTATCTCGAATGTGTAGTCAACGGGCTGACGGTTGCGTCGATCTACCTGCCGAACGGCAATCCGCAGCCTGGCCCGAAATTCGAATACAAGCTGCGCTGGATTGAGCGTCTGTCGCGGCGTGCTCGCGAGCTGCTGTCGGCTGAGGTGCCGGCGGTGCTGGCCGGCGACTATAACGTCATCCCGAATGACGACGATACATTCTCCGTTCGCGCGATGGCGAGTGACGCGCTGATGCAGCCGGAAAGCCGGGCGGGATATCGGGCCCTCTTGGCGCAGGGGTGGACCGATGCTCTGCGGACGCGCAATCCGGCGGGCGGGGTCTGGACCTTCTGGGACTATCAGGCCGGCGCGTGGCAGCGAGATGCCGGTTTCCGGATCGACCATCTGTTGCTTTCTCCAGCCGCGGCGGACCGCTTGGCGGAAGCGGGCGTGGACAAGGAATATCGCGGCCGGGAAAAGGCGAGCGATCACGCACCCACCTGGGTTCGGCTGCGCTAGAAGAAAAGCGCGGCGGCACGCCCGCCCGAGCGGCGGTCAGCCAAATATTTGAATCGAGACGTTCGTGTGCGGACGCAATCGATGCGCGCGTCCGGATGCGCACAGTTGATATTTGGCAAGATCCGCCGCCACTTGGTGAACTTCGCCGAAGATCAGGATGGCCAGCGCGGGGCCATTTGCTAAGTGGTTGAAACTACGTCGGCAACAAGTTTGGCACGGTGCCTGCAATAGGTTCAGTGGCAGCGCAGTCGAGCGCTGCCGGACCTGAAAGGAACTGCCATGACGATGATCGCTCTCGCTGCTGCCCTCGCGTTCGGCACCGCTGCTCCCGAACCCGCGCCGGCCCCGGCTCCTGCGCCTGTCACTGCACCGGCTGAACAGCGACTGGCTCAGGGCATCAATCCGGAAACCGACACGCGCCGCGTTTGCGTTGTCGACACGATCACTGGTCCGGGTTCGGCCCGCCGCTACTGCCAGACTCGCGCGCTTTGGGTTGCGCAGGGCACCGATCCGCTGGCGAAGCGCTGAATGTCGCCCCTCATCAGGGGCAAGACGGAGCCTGCCGCAAACAGGAGAAGAGAGAATGAAGGCGCTGGGGTTCGCGATGAGAGCAGCGGCTACGGCCGGTCCGGTGATCCATGTGGATGGGGCCGGACCGGAGAAGCGCCCCGCTCTCGGCCGCGGGCCTCAGCAAGCCCGGACCCGAGCCGATACATGGGACGAACAGGGCTTTTACGACAGTTTGACAGCATCCCGCGATTTGCAAAGCGAAGGGCAAGGTCGCGTAATGGATGCTGAGCGCTACAGCGTCTTTTCGTACACCTGATACACTTTGTTGACGCGGCTATCGATCGTCTCGGCGATTGATCGCATCCCCTGGTTGTCATCCAGGATCCAGCCGATCTCCCCACGGGTCGCCCCGTAGCGGGTCACGGAAGCGCGGCGGATATATTCGATCATCATGAAGGCCAGCTGGCTCGCCATGCGTGAGGATTGCAGCTCCTTCACGACGCCCATCAGCGGCACCCGCATCGTCCGTACCTTTGGGCGGCGGAGCCACAACAGCAGCTTCGCCCAGCCGAACGGCAGCAAAGAGCCGTTCAGCTTGGCAAGCGGCTCGTTCAGGTCGGGCAGGGTGATCATGAACGCGACAGGCTTGCCGTCGAGTTCGGCGATTCGGATGAGATCGTTGAACACGATTGGCTTGAGCTTGACCCCGACGTCCCGGATCTCCGGCGGCGTCAGCGGTACAAAGCCCCAATTGTCGCTCCAGGCATCGTTCAGGATCGACAGGATGATTGCCGCCTCTTCGTCGAACCGCGACTTGTCGACTTCGCGAACATTGATGCGGCCATTCTTCTCGCCCGACTTGATGATGCGCTGAACAATCGGAGGGAAGTCCTGCGTGATGTCCAGTTCATAGGTCATCATCTGCTTGGCTGGCCGATAACCCGCACCTTCGATCCACTCGCGATATTCGCGCTTGGCATGACCCATCATCACCGTCGGCGGGTGATCATAGCCTTCGATCAGAAGTCCCGGCTCCTCCCAGATTGATTGAGAGATCGGGCCCAGCGCGCGACTCATGCCCTGATCGCGCAGCCATCGTTCGGCGGCCTGAAGGAGGGCAGCAAAGACGCCGGAGTCCTCCGCTTCCATCAGCCCCCACTGGCCGGTCCCAGGTCCGAACCCCTGTGTCGCAGGCATTTCCAGCGCCAACGTGTCGATGTGGGCCGAGATGCGGCCGACTACACGTCCATCCCGCTCGGCGAGAAAAAGCTGTGCCTTCGCATGGCTGTACCAGCCGTTCTTCTCAGGCGTGATCAGGCCCAGCGCTTCGCTTTTCAGCGGCGGCACCCAATTGGGGTCGTCGCGATAGAGGCGGAACGGCAAATCGACGAACGCACGGCGATCGCGCTTGGTCTGAACGGGGCGAATGGTGAGGGAGCCTGCCATGACCGGCCCTGTAATCGCCTGAAGCGATCATGGCGAGCGGCCTTTCCGCGACATGCGCCACTGTTGCAGCCACCGTGTCGCCATTATCTCCCGGTAATGGACATGCCTATGACGACCATGACTTTTGCCCGGACCAACGCTGCGACCACGCCTCGTGTGCCGATCGCAGATGATCGTGCCATGCTGAAGGCGGCGGCGGAGTTGACCCGCGACCTCAATGCGCCGCGGCCCGGCGTGTATTGGGCGGACTTCCTTGCGTCGGCGCTGGTCGGTTATGCCGCGCTGGGAGTGGCGATTGCTGCTGGCCCCTTGTGGCTGACGCTGGTGGCGGGCGTCGTCGCCATGCTCGCGCTGTATCGCGGTATGAGCTTCATCCACGAACTGACGCATGTGAAACATGCGGCGCTGCCGGGTTTCCGCCTCGGGTACAACGCCTTCATCGGCGTGCCGATGCTGGTGCCATCCTTCATGTACGAAGGGGTGCATAACCTGCACCACGCGCGCACCCGCTATGGCACGTCGGAAGATCCGGAATATCTGCCGCTGGCATTGATGAAGCCCTGGTCCCTGCCGGTGTTCGTGTTGATCGCCGCGCTCGCGCCGGTGGCGCTGATTTTCCGCTATGGCGTGCTGTCGCCCTTGTCGGTGATCATCCCGGGTCTTCGCCGCGTCGTGGTGGAGCGCTATTCGGCGCTGGCCATCAATCCGCAGTTCCGCCGTCGCATGCCGGAGGGTGATGCGGCGAAGCAGTGGAACCGGATCGAAGCGGCCTGCGCGATCTGGGCCATGTCGCTGATCGCGCTGGTGGCGACCGGAACCATGTCGTTGCGCGCGTTTGCGATCGTCATGGTGGTGGCCTCGGGCGTTGCTGTCATCAACCAGCTCCGGACGCTTGTTGCCCATCTCTGGGAGAATGAGGGTGAGGCGATGACGGTGACGGCGCAGTATCTCGATTCGGTCAACGTGCCGCCGCCTGCCACGCTTCCGGCACTGTGGGCGCCCGTCGGGCTCCGTTATCACGCGTTGCACCACCTGCTGCCGGGGCTTCCCTATCACGCGCTGGGCGAGGCGCATCGACGGCTCAGCGCAGTGCTCGACAAGGACTCGCCTTACTACAAGGCAAACTACGCAGGCATGCCGGGGCTGGTCGCCAAGATCGCCCGCAGCACCATGCTGCCGCGGTAACGCCGGTCGGCGCTGCCGCCTCAGCGGACGCGGCGATGATTGGACGATGAGGCCCTGTCTGAGCGGATCCTCGGGCAGGCCGTTTGCTTATTCACAACAAGGCTGCGCTCGATCGGGACGACCGCAGTGCGGCGATGGCCAGCCATTCCGCCCGCACCAGCGTACCGTCAGTGATTTGCGGCTGTGCGGTGCCTTAGCCGCGCAGAATTAGCCGCAGCAGGGCTATTCCTCGGTGCGCAGCAACACTGCTTCCCCAATCAGCAGGAACAGCAGGAACGGAGCCCAAGCGGCCAGGAAGGGCGGATAGGCGCCCAGGTTGCCCATCGCGAGCGCGAAATTGTCAGCCACGAAATAGGCGAAGCCCAGCGCCATGCCGATCACCGCGCGGATGAAGAGCTTGCCCGAGCGTGCGATACCGAAGGCCGCCACTGCGCCCAGCAACGGCATCAGCACGGATGACAGCGGCCCCGACAATTTGTGCCACAAGGATCCCTCGAGCGCCTTCGTCGGCCGCCCCGCGGCGGCGAGATCGTCGATAGCCTCGTTCAGCGCGCGGAAGGACAGACCGTCGGCGTTGATGGTGGACAAGGTAAACTGATCCGGCGTGACGCCTTGGGCAACCACGACCGTGCCGAGATCGGTCATGGCTCCGCTCGCCACATCGAAGCGACGGGCCGGCCCGATCGACCAGCCCTCGCCGCTACGGCGGCCGTTCGGCGCCGTCACGATCGCCCTCAGCAATCCGCCATCACGCTCGTACAGGGTGATGCCGCCCAATTGTGCCTGGTCTCCACGGCCGCGGATCTGGTTCACCTGGATGAGATCGTCGCCGGTGCGAACCCACACATTGGCTCGGTCGCCCCGATCAATCGGCATCGGCCCGTAATTCACCTTCTGCCATTGCGAGAGCGTCGCGGTCGATCGGGCAACAATGCGGTCGTTGAAGGCGAAGCTCAGAACCGCGATGCCGATGCTGGCAGTGATCAGCGGCGCCAGCACCTGATGAGCGGACATGCCCGATGCCTTCAGCGCGACGATCTCGCTGTTCTGGTTCATCGTGATCAGCGTCAGGATGGTACCAAGGAGCACGGAAAAGGGCAGAAAGCGCGCGATGATCTGCGGCACGCGCAGCGACATATACTGCCATACCTGCGCGTCCGTGTTGCCTGGCACCGCCAGTATCTTCCCGGACTCTCCGAGCAGATCGAGCGCCTGAAGCACCAGCACCAGGCCGGCCAGAATGCCGAAGGTGCGGACCAGGAACATCTTGCCCATGTACAGAGCAACGGTGCGCGACGGGAAAAACGAGATCATGCGCGTGCCTCTCGCGGGCGACGGCCTGGCATGCGCCGAGTGATCGCCTTCAGCGCCTTGCTCGCGCCACGCTCAAGCGCGCCGATCGGCTGCCCGCCGGGCACATAGGCGAGGGTGTAGTACATCCAGATGATCAGCGCGGCGAAGATCGCAAAGGGTGTCCACAGCGCGATGAAGGGATCCACGCGCCCCAGCTCGCCGATCGAGGCGGCATATTGGTTCACCTTGTGATAAGCGACGACCATCACGATCGAGACGAAGACGCCGAGCGCCGACGTTGATCGTTTGGGCGGCACCCCCAAAGCCACGGCGAGCAGGGGCAACAGGAACATCATCAGCACTTCCGCCAAGCGGAAGTACAATTCCGCCTGGCTGCCGTCGCGGGCTTCTTCATTGCCGCTTGTCGCGCCGATGCGCGCAAGCTCCGGAATGGTATATTCCAGATTGCGCCCCCCGCGCGCCCGGAATTGCTCGAACTTGGGCAGGTCGATCGGCAGGTCATGGGCGCTGAACGTCAGGACGCGCGGCGCCGGAAAGTTCGGGCGATTGTGGATCAGCGTGCCGTCAGTCAGGCGGAAGATGATCGTGTTGGGATCGTCCGTCGCGAAGAACTGACCGCGCTGGGCAGTAACGCTGATCCAGTCACCCTGCGGTGTCTGTGCGCGAACGAAGATGCCCGAAAGCTCACGCCCTTTGTCTCGGCTGCGCTCGATCCGCAGCGTCATGCGATCGCCGAGATGGGTGAATTCGCCCACCTTGATGGAGGCGCCCAACGCGCCGGTACGCAGCTCGAAGCGCAGACCCTCATAAGCGTAGCGTGCGCGTGGCTGGATGAAGCCTACGATCGCCAGGTTGATGAGCGCCAGCCCTACCGCATACATGTAAGGCACCCTGAGCAGCCGACCGTAGCTCATGCCCACGCCGCGCATCACGTCGAGCTCAGACGAGGTGGCAAGCCGACGAAAGGCCAGCAGGACGCCAAGCAGCAGGCCGATCGGGATCCCAAGTCCGAGATACTCGGGAAGCAGATTGGCAAGCAGCTGCCACACCACGCTGACCGGCCCGCCCTCCGTCGCCACGAAGTCGAACAGGCGCAGCATGCGATCGAGCAGAAGCAGCATCGCCGCGATCACCAGCGTGGAGAACAGCGGCAGCGCGATCAGCCGGGCCATGTAGCGGTCGATCGATTTCATGGGCGCGGCTGGGAAGCTCGAACTAGCGGGTGGGGGGCCGGGTATAGGCGACCAGACGGCAAGCGCCACCCCCTTTGCTATCGCGTCGTCGCCGCGACACTTCAGCTCATGGGACAGCGAGAAACCGAACCGGTCGCAAGGGTAACGATGACACGGCGAATTGGTGCCGTCGCTCCTGCGTCATTCCGCAGCCAGCCTGTGCGGTCCATTCGATTGGTGACGTGACATCGCCTCCGCGATGGCGGCTTCCAGGCCGGCGAGCGTGAATGGCTTGCGCAGGACATGGTGCCCGTTGAAGAGCTCCGGATCGCGGGTTTCGCCGGCAAATCCCGTCACGAACAGCACCGCGACCCCTGCGTGGCGGGGATCGAGCGCGGCAACCATCTCCGGTCCGGTCTGCCCCGGCATCAATACGTCGCTGATGATCAGATTCACGGGCGAATGAAGATCCAGCTTGGCAGGCGCTTCGGCCGGGTCCGAGCAAGGGATCGGCCGATGGCCAAGTTCCTCAAGCGCCCCGATCGTGGCCGAAAGCACGCGCGGATCATCTTCCACCACCAGGATCGTCAGCGACCCGATCTCGACGGGAGCGATTTCTTCTGCCGTATCGGCCTCGGACTCGCTCGCGGCGCTGGTGTCTCGCGGCATCCTCACGTGGACGGTGGTGCCGGCTCCCGGCGCTGAGTCGATCGCCACGTCGCCGCCTAGCTGGCGAACGAACGAGAAGATCTGGCTCAGCCCCAGGCCTGTTCCCTTGCCAACCGGCTTGGTGGTGAAGAACGGTTCGAACACCCGTTCCGCGACCTCCGGTGACATGCCACAGCCGGTGTCGCGCACGGCGATGGCAACGAAGTCGCCGTCGTCGGACCATTCAAGCCGAGCGGTGATGGTCAACAGCCCGCGACCCTCCATGGCGTCACGCGCATTGACTGCCAGGTTCAGGATGCAATTCTCCAACTGAACCTTGTCCGCCCGGACGTAAGCGCCCTCGGTGGCATCGATGATCTCGATCCGTATTCCATCCCCAAGGGTCCGATCCAGAAGATCGCGCATGCTGGCAAGCAGGGTGCCGATATGGATCGGCTGCGGATCGATGGCCCCCTCGCGAGCGAACGCCAGGAGCCGGCGAGTAAGCTCCGCCGCCCGAAGAGCGCCCTCGCGCGCACTTTCGACATGGCGGACAGCGTCCTCGGCATTCCCCGGCATTGAGCGCTGGGCAAGCTCAAGTCCGCCAATAATGATGGCTAGCATATTGTTGAAATCGTGGGCGATGCCACCGGTCAACTGGCCGACCGCGTCCATCTTTTGCGCTTGCCGGAGTCGAGCCTCCTGGGTGCGAAGCTCGTCGGTTGCCTCATCAACCGCTATGGCCAGTTCAGCGGCGCGTGCCCGTTGCGCGTCCGCTTCGGCCTGCGCGATCGCGCGTTCGGTCAGCGCGCGAACCGTGAGCCAGCCGAGCGCGATCGCCCCGAGCAGCAGCAGGACACCGAAAACGGAGAAGACGAACGCCGCCTTGGTCGACCGGTTGACGAGCGCCATGGCAGCGGCGGTGCGGCGGCCCAGCACCGCTCGCTCGCCAGTGATGATCGCGTCGAGAACAACGCGGATCTCATCCAGCGATGGCGCCTTGCGGGCGGCGTAATAGCGCGAAAGCGCCTGCTCGTTCTTGCCATAGGTGGTCGAAAGCGCCGTTAGCGACAGTTCCTCGCCGCGATCGCGATAGGCAGCGCTCAGGCGCGCCACCAACTGCTGTTGCTCGGGATCATCGCGGGTCAGCGATGCCAGCCGCTGGATCTGATCTCCCGCGCGGCGCCAATCGTCGAAGTATAATTGCCCCAGCTGTTTGTCGCCTGAGATAACGTAGCGGCCCAGCGAGGCCTCCGATTGCGCGATCGTGCCTGAAAGTGTCCGCGCCAGGATCATCACGTCATAGCTGTGGGATTGCAGCGAAACCGCTCGGTCGCGTTGCCGATTGGCTTCCCCAAGCGCCAGGATCAGCGCCACCAGCACGCCCAGGCCCAGAACACCCATCACAAGCAGCGTGAGGGTGCGCCAGGCCGAGGCCACCCCCTCCGGGGCATCGACGCCCTCGTCCGCGATCACGGGCACGGGACCTAGCAGATGCGTGGAACTGGCGGAAGCGCTCACCGGGTTCGGATCAGGCGATCACTCCGGTGGCGCGCCCGGCCGCCTCGAACATCGCCACCACCTTGGCCATCTGCTCGGGCGTATGTTCCGCGCAGACCGAGCAGCGCAGCAGGAACATGCCGGCCGGCGTCGCGGGCGGACGCGCGACATTGACGTACAGCCCGGCCTCCAGCAGCCCGTGCCACATCCGCACCGCCTGTTCCTGGTCGTTCAGGATGACGGCGACGATCGCCGATTCCGGTTCTTCGGTCGGCAGGCGGAAACCAAGCTGCTTCAGCCCGCCGTGCAGCTGCCGCGTATTGGCCCACAGCCGCTCGCGCTTGTCCTTGGCGTGCATCAGCTTGCGGATCGATGCCGTGGCCGACGCGACCACCGCGGGCGGCAGGCTGGCGGTGAAGATATAGGGGCGGCAGACGAAGCGCAGGATCTCGAACTTCGGGTGGTTCGACACGCAGAAGCCGCCCACCGTGCCGACCGACTTGGAAAAGGTGCCGATCACGAAATCGACCTGGTCCTGCAGCCCCTGGTCCTCATAGACGCCGCGACCGTTGGGGCCAAAGAAGCCCATCGAATGCGCCTCGTCGACCAGCACCATCGCGCCATGCTTCTTGGCGACGGCGACCATCTCCTTCAGCGGGGCAATGTCGCCCAGCATCGAGTAAACGCCTTCCAGGACGACCAGCTTGCCCGGCTCCTTGGGCAGGCGGCCCAGCCGCTTGTCGAGATCCTCGACCGAATTGTGGCGGAAGCGGACGATCTCCGCATTGCCCATCGCGCACCCGTCATAGATCGACGCATGGCTGTCGGCATCCAGGATGATATACTCGCCCTTCGCCGCAATGGCTGAGATGATGCCGAGGTTCGCCTGGTAACCCGTTGAAAACACGATAGCGCCCGACATGCCGTAGAAGTCGCGCAACGCCTGCTCGACTTCCATATGGTCGTGGAACGTCCCGTTCAGCGCGCGACTCCCGTTGGTGCCGCTGCCGAACTTGTCGAACGCCTCCTTGCCGGCGGCGATGACGTCGGGATCGAACGTCATGCCCATGTAATTGTAGGTGCCCAGCAGGATTGTCTCTCGCCCCTTGATCACCGCGACGGTGGGGCTCTTCACCTCCTCCATCACGATGCCGAACGGATCGCGCACGCCGCTGTCGAGCAGCGCCTGGCGCTCGGCGATCAATGGTGCGAACTTGTCGAACAGGTCGCGTTCCGGAGCCACGGTGGCAGGCTCGACGGGCAGGGCTTCAGCCTGGAGGCCGGTTTCGGTCATGTGTTCAATTCCCAACCGTTCAACTCGGGTCGTGTCGGTTCAACGGGCGCCACGCGCCCGGCCGAATGTCATCAATGTCCGTCCCGCGGGACGGGCGCTCAACTCTTCAGCTTGGCGACGGCATCAGCAAGCTGGCCGACCGTTTCGATCTCTGCCTGCATGTTCATCGTGATGATGATGTCGAATTCGTCCTCGATCGCGGCGACGAAATCCATGACGGTCAGCGAATCCCATTCGAGATCGCCCTGGAACGTGGTGGCCTCGGTCACCGTCACGCCCTTCTTGTTGAAGGGTTCGATCTGGGCCTTCACGGTGTCGAAGATGCTGTCGCGGTCGCTCATGCCGGGTCCTTAGCTGCAAGCGGGCGAGGTGCCAATCGAATGCGGCGGTAGCGTGGTCATCCTGCGATGGCGTACGCCCGCGCGGTCTGCGCCATGCCCTGGTCGAGTGGGATCTGCGGGGTCCACAGCGTGGGCGCCGGGCGATGATCGGCGCGCGCCGTCCAGTCGGGGTGGCTGAGATACTCGACCCGGTCGAGCGTCAGCTTGGCGCCGTCGCCGCGCAACTTGCGGTCGATCCGCGCCGCGACCCGCATCAGCGGCTTGGGCAAATGCATCGGCATCACCCGCCGCCCCACCGCGCGACCGATCGCGGCGGCAAGATCGGCGTGCGTCAGCGTCTCGCCATCGTCGACCTCGTACAATTCATGCTCGCCCGGTCGTTCGGCGAGCAGGACCAGCAGCCGCGCCAGATCCTCGACATGGATCAGCGACACGCGTCCCGGCGGCGGCAGGAAGGCAAGGCCCAGTCGCGCCAGCCGGAACATGTCGCGCATCTCCGTGTCCCCCGGGCCATAGACGCCGGTCGGGCGCACGATCGTCCAGTCGCTCGCGCTCTCAGCAACGATCGTCTCCGCCTCGCGCTTCGACCAGCCGTAGATCGACAGCTGCGGCTCGCGCGCCGACAGCGAGGACACATGCACCAGCCGCCGCACGCCCGTCGCCGCCACCAGCCTGCGCGTGCCCTCGATATTACCGGCGACAAAGCCCGCCTTGTCGGGCGCATTGACCACGCCCGCGATATGGATGACCGCATCTGCGCCCTCGACCAGCGCCGCGAGGCTCGCGGCATCGTCCAGCGCGCCTGCCACCCAGGTAACGCCGTCGCGCGCCGGCTGCGGTCGGCGTGTGAGCGCACGGACCTCATGCCCCGCCGCCAGCGCCGCCTCGATCGTCGCCCGGCCGACAAAGCCGGTCCCGCCGGTAAGCGCCAGGATCACAGCAGCGCCATATGGTTGCGGTGGATCAGCGCAGATCGCGGCGCATAGCCGAGCAACGCCTCCTGCTCCTCGCTGCGCCGGCCGAGCAGGCGCTGCATCTCGCCCGCGTCATATTCCGCCAGCCCGCGCGCGATCGGCCCGTCGGGGCCGGCGATCGTCACCACGTCGCCGCGCGCGAAATCGCCCGAGACGGCGGTCGCCCCCGCCGCCAGCAGGCTGCGCCCCGCCGCCAGCGCCTGCGCCGCGCCGGCATCCACCGTAATGACGCCATTGGCGGTCAGCCGTCCCGCCAGCCAGGCCTTGCGTGCCCGCGCGCGCTTCTCGGGCAGGAAGATCGTGTGCCGCGCCTGCGTCGACAGCGGCCGGTCAACCCGGCCCGAGGCAATCGCCAGCGAAACGCCTGCGCCGGTCGCGATCCGCGCCGCGGCGATCTTCGACACCATCCCGCCCGATCCCATGCCGGAGGCGGAGCCATCGTCCGCCATCGCGGCGATCCGTGCGTCGATCTGCGCCACTTCCGGGATGTGGACCGCGCCGGGCTGCGCCGGATTGCGATCGTAGAGGCCGTCGATGTCGGACAGCAGCACCACGCCGTCCGCCCCCGCCGCCTGCGCCACCCGCGCGGCAAGGCGATCATTGTCGCCAAAGCGGATCTCGGCCGTCGCCACGCTGTCATTCTCGTTGATGACGGGCACGGTACCAAGCTGCAGCAGCCGGCCCAGCGTCGCCGCGGCGTTCAGATAGCGCCGGCGATCCTCCAGATCGTCCAGCGTCACCAGCATCTGCGCGGCGGTCAGTCCGTTGGCGGCCAGCACCTCGGCCCAAGTCTGGCTGAGCGCGATCTGCCCCGTTGCCGCCGCCGCCTGCGCATCCTCCAGGCTCGCCCGACCGCCACGCGGCAGCCCCAGCCGCCGCGCGCCCAGCGCGATCGCGCCCGACGAAACGATCGCCACCTGCTGGCCGGCCTCGGCGCGCGCCGCGACATCGGCGGCAATGCCCGCCAGCCAGTCCCGCCGCACCGCGCCCGATGGGTCGACGAGGAGCGCCGAGCCGATCTTCACCACGAGGCGCGGGCAGGAAGCAGGCGGAAACAACATGGCTCGATCCGTTATCGCGCGTCGCGTCAATGGGAAAGGCCGCGGGAAGGGCGGGCGGCGCCGTCAGCCCTGCAACCGCAGCGCCACGTCGTTCATGAACCGCACATCATCCCCGGCCGCCAGCGTCGGTGCCTCCGCAGCAAGTGCCCCCAGCAGATCGCTCAGCGGATCGACCTCATTCTTGGCGTAGTTACCAAGGACATGGCCGGTCACGCGGTCCTTGTGCCCTGGATGCCCGATGCCGATACGTACGCGGCGAAACTCCGGCCCCAGATGCTGGTCGATCGAGCGCAGGCCATTGTGCCCCGCGAGGCCGCCGCCCATCCGCACCTTCACCTTCATCGGCGCAAGGTCGAGCTCGTCGTGAAACACGGTCAGCGCCTCGACGCCCAGCTTGTAGAAGCGCAGCGCCTCGGCAACGCTGCGGCCGCTCTCGTTCATGAAGGTCGCGGGCTTCAGCAGCAGCACCTTCTGGTTGCCCAGCCGGCCCTCGCGCACCCAGCCCTGGAACTTCTTCGCCGTGGCGCCGAAATCATGCACTTCGGCAATCGCGTCGAGCGCCATGAAGCCCACATTGTGCCGCTGCATCGCATATTGCGGGCCCGGATTGCCCAGGCCGACCCATAGCTGCATCACCGATCCCATCGTATCACTGGCGTATCACTGGCGTATCACTGGCGCCCAAACGAAAACGGGCGGGGGCGTTGCCGCCACCCGCCCGCGAAACCGCGCCGCCAACAGACGGCGAACGGCGATGTTACTCGCCAGCAGCGTCCTCAGCCGCTTCGGTCGACGTGTCGCCCTCGGCCGACTTCAGGGCCGACGGAGCAACAACGGTCGCGATGGTGAAATCGCGATCGTCGATCGCCGACTGCGTGCCGTTCGGCAGCGTGACGGCGGAGATGTGGAGCGAATCGCCCACGTCCAGGCCCTTGAGCGAGATGGTGACTTCCGACGGGATTTCGGCCGCGTCGCACACCAGCTCCAGCTCGTGACGAACGACGTTCAGCACGCCGCCCTTCTTCAGGCCAGGCGCTTCTTCCTCGTCAACGAACACCACCGGCACTGCAACGGTGACGGTCGTGTGCGCGGAAATGCGCAGGAAGTCGACGTGGACCGGACGGTCAGTCACGGCGTGGAAGTGCACGTCCTTGGGCAGGGTGCGCTCGCCGTTGATCATCACGAGGGTGTTCATGAAGTGGCCGGTGCCCAGCGCCTTCACAAGCGCCTTTTCCTCGAGATGGATCGAGGTGGGTTCCTTGTTCTGGCCGTAGATCACGGCGGGTACGCGGCCTGCACGACGCAGTGCACGGGAGGCTCCCTTGCCAACCCGGTCACGCGTCTCGGCTGCGAGCGTCAGCTGGTCGCTCATCAATATTCTCCGAAACTCATGTTTGTCCTTCCGCGCCACGCCTCCAGGGATGACCATGGCCGGAAGCGGGCGCGCATAGCGGGGAGGGGCGCGAAAGGCAATCCTCCCGGCATGGCGTCAGCGGTCAGTACTTCACCCGTACCGCCTTCAGCTTGTACTTGCCCAATTGTGCCTGGACGCTCTGCGGCCCGGCCAGATGGCCGGCGCCGACCGCGATGAATACCCGGCCGGGGGTCCGCATCCGCTCCGCGATCCACTCGGCCCATTTGGCGTTGCGATCGACCAGCAGCGCCTTGCTCACCTCCGGCGAGTCCTTCAGGCTTTCATTCATGGTCGCGGCGAGGCCGTCCGGGTTGCCCTTGGCCCAATCCTCAACCATCCGGTCCATCGTCTCACCTGCCTTCGGCAGTTCCTCGACGGTGGAGCTGAGCAGTTGCAGTTGCGCCTTCTGCGACAGCGAGTCGAAGATCGACATCTGCCCCTCGAACGTTTCCAGGCCCATCACTTGTTTCTTCTGCGCCTTGGCCGCGCGGGTCAGCACCCCTTCCGGCCCGTTTCCGGCGTCATAGCCGAGCTTCTGTACGGGCAGCACGGACAGGCTGATCGCGGCGAACCACGGCTGCATCCGCTCGAACGAGGCACGCGGGAGCTTGTTGTCCTCCAGCGCCTTCACGAACGCCGCCCGTTTTTCCGCCGGCAGCTTTTCGACAAGCGTCGGGCCGACCGGATCGAATGCCTTGGAGACGACCACCTTCTGCTGGGTCTCCTGGTCCGGCTCCACCATTTCCAGCACCAGCGTGCCCGAACGATCGAACGCCTTCTTCACCGCTTCATCAAACCACGTCAGTCCAGGTTTCAGGACGTGGATGGTGCCGAAGAGGTAGATCGTCGTGTCCTTGTCCCGCACGACCCAGAGCGCGGGATCGGCATCCTTCTGCGGCGCCGGGGCGGGTTGTGCACATGCGGGCAGGGTGAAGGCGAGGCCGACGGAAGCGAATAGCGAGATGAAGGGACGGAACACGGGTTTATGCAACCTTCCTGATCGGGGCACGGACGAGCCTAGCGTGGCCCTTGCCTGTTGGCGAGCCATCCGCCATTGCCCGCCGCGCGATGAACGCCACCTCAACAGACGCGCCATTGAGCTTCCAGGACATGATCCTGCGCCTCCATTCCTATTGGGGAGCGCGGGGCTGCGCCATTCTGCAACCCTATGACATGCGCATGGGCGCGGGCACCTTTCACCCGGCGACGACGCTGCGCGCCCTAGGGCCCGATCCGTGGAACGCCGCCTTTGTCCAGCCCAGCCGCCGCCCGACCGACGGCCGCTATGGCGAGAACCCGAACCGGCTGCAGCATTATTACCAGTATCAGGTGATCCTGAAGCCCAGCCCGCCCGACCTTCAAGAGCTGTATCTCGGCAGCCTCGCGGCGATCGGCATCGATTTCACACGGCACGACATCCGCTTCGTCGAGGATGACTGGGAAAGCCCTACCCTGGGCGCCTGGGGCCTCGGCTGGGAAGTGTGGTGCGACGGGATGGAGGTGACCCAGTTCACCTATTTCCAGCAGATGGGCGGCTTTGACTGCAAGCCGGTCGCGGGCGAGCTCACCTACGGGCTCGAACGGCTGGCGATGTACATCCAGAACGTCGACAATGTGTACGACCTGCGCTTCAACGACGCAGGCGTTTCCTATGGCGACGTGTTCCTCGAGAATGAGCGGCAGATGTCGACCTGGAATTTCGAGGTCGCCGATACCGACACCTTGTTCGACCTGTTCCGCAAGGCCGCGGCCGAGTGCGAGAATTGCCTCGCCGCGAAGCTGCCGATCCCGGCCTATGAGCAGGCGATCGAGGCAAGCCACATCTTCAACCTGCTGAACGCGCGCGGCGTCATCTCCGTCGCCGAGCGTCAGGCCTATATCGGCCGCGTCCGCGATCTCGCGAAGGGTGCCTGCACGGCGTATATGGAAAAGAATGCCGAGGGCTGGAAAGCCCGCTTCCCGAACTGGAGCGCGGCATGACCGATTTTCTGCTCGAACTGCGCTCGGAGGAAATCCCGGCGCGCATGCAGGACAAGGCGCGCGAGGATCTCGCCCGCCTGTTCGCCGCTGAACTGGACAAGGCGGGGCTGAAGGCCGCCGAACTCGTCACCTACGCGACCCCGCGCCGTCTCGCGCTGATTGCCCGCGATCTACCCGCGCAGACGCAAGCGGTGAGCGAGGAGTTGAAGGGCCCGCCCGCCGACGCGCCTGACGCTGCCGTCGAAGGCTTCCTCCGCAAGGCGGGCCTTACCCGCGACGCGCTCCAGACGCGCGAGGTGAAGGGCCGCGCCACCCTGTTCGCGGTGATCGACAAGCCGGGCCGTGCAACCGCCGACGTGCTGGCGGAGACCATCCCCGCGATCATCCGCGCCTTCCCCTGGCCCAAGTCGATGCGCTGGGGCGATGCCTCGATCTCGACCGAAAGCCTGCGCTGGGTTCGCCCGCTGCAGGGCATCATCGCGCTGTTCGGTGTCGATGTGGTGCCGTGCGCCATCGCCGGCGTCGAAAGCGGCACGGCCACCGTCGGCCACCGCTTCCACCACCCGGGCGTCCTCACCATCGGCAGCGCATCCGATTATGTCGAGAAGCTGCGCGCCTGCCACGTCATCGTCGACCAGAACGAGCGGCGGGCCACGATCGCGCTCGGCGCGAAGCTTGCCGCGAACATGGCTGGCCTCACGCTGATCGAGGATGAGGGGCTGGTCAGCGAGAACGCCGGCCTCACCGAATGGCCCGTGCCGCTGCTCGGCCGCTTCGACGAGGCGTTCCTCGACGTGCCGCCCGAGGTGATCCAGCTCACCGCGCGCGTGAACCAGAAGTATTTCGTCTGCCGCGACGCCGGCGGGAAGCTCGCCAACGCCTTCGTCTGCACCGCGAACATCGACGCGGCCGATGGCGGCGAGCGGATCGTGGAGGGCAACCGCAAGGTGCTCGCCGCGCGCCTCTCCGACGCGCGCTTCTTCTACGAGACGGACCTGAAGGTTCCGCTCGCCGATCAGGCGACAAAGCTCGAAAAGATCGTCTTCCACGAAAAGCTCGGCACCGTCGCCGACAAGGTCGATCGCGTGGCGAAGCTCGCCCGCTGGCTGGCCGAGGAAGGCATCGTCAAGGGCGCCAACCCCGACCTCGCCGAACGCGCCGCGCGCCTCGCCAAGGCTGATCTCGTCACCGGCATGGTCGGCGAATTCCCCGAGCTCCAGGGCCTGATGGGCGGCTATTACGCCGCCGCGCAGGGCGAACCCGCCGAGGTCGCCGAGGCGATCCGCGACCACTACAAGCCCGTGGGGCAGGGCGACGACGTCCCCACCGCCCCGGTGACGGTCGCGGTCTCGCTGGCGGACAAGCTCGACAGCATCACCCAGTTCTTCGGCGCCGATCTGAAGCCCAGCGGCTCCAAGGATCCGTTCGCGCTTCGCCGCTCCGCGCTGGGCATCCTTGCGCTGATCCTCGACAACGGCCTCCGCTTCTCGCTGTCGCGGATCGCCAACGGCGACGTGCTCGATTTCTTCGCCGACCGCCTCAAGGTCCAACAGCGCGAAGCCGGCGTTCGCCACGACCTGATCGACGCGGTGTTCGCGCTCGGCGGCGAGGATGATCTCGTCCGCCTGCTCGCGCGGGTGAAGGCGTTGCAGTCGTTCGTTGGGACCGAGGATGGCGCGAACCTGCTCGCCGGATACAAGCGCGCGGCCAATATCCTGAAGAAGGAAGATTATCTGGCCGACGGCGCGCCATCCGGGGCCGATTATGACCGCGAACCGGCCGAAGCGGCGCTGGTCGCCGCGTTGGATGCGGCCGAACCTGCGTCAGCCAACGCGATCGCGAACGAGGATTTCGAAGCAGCAATGGCGGCACTGGCCACCTTGCGCGCCCCCATTGACTCGTTCTTCGATCAAGTCACCGTAAACGATGCAGATTCGAACAAGCGTGCCGGCCGCCTGGCGTTGCTGGCGCGGGTTCGGGCTGCCGTTCACGGTGTTGCCGATTTCTCCCGCATCGAGGGATGAGCGGGTAAACGGTTACATCTACTTAGGTGCCGCTTTGCGCTTGCAATCCGGCGTCTGGACGTGTGTTGCGGCGCAATAACGAGATTCAGGAGGCGATAACCCATGGCAACCGCGGTTAAGACCCAGGCGGATGAACGGTACGTCTACCGCTTTGGGGGCGGCGTGTCCGACGGCGGGAGCGGGGACAAGAACCTCTTGGGCGGCAAGGGTGCGAACCTCGCCGAAATGGCGTCGATCGGCCTGCCGGTGCCGCCGGGCTTCACCATCAGCACCGCCATGTGCACGCGCTATTACGAGGAGGGCGAAGCCTTCCCGCAGAGCCTGCGCGACGAAGTGGCCAACGGCATCGCCCATATCGAGGGGATCACTGGCAAGAAGTTCGGCGATGCGTCGGACCCGCTGCTGGTTTCCGTTCGCTCGGGCGCCCGCGTGTCGATGCCAGGCATGATGGACACCGTTCTCAACCTCGGCCTCAATGACGAGACGGTTGAGGGGCTCGCCAGCGCGAGCGGCGACGAGCGGTTCGCGTGGGACAGCTATCGCCGGTTCATCCAGATGTATTCGGACGTGGTGCTCGGCCTGGACCACGGTGCCTTTGAAGAAGCGCTGGAGGTTGCCAAGGAAGACAAGGGCTTCACGCTCGACACGGAACTGTCCGCTGCCGACTGGAAGGCGCTTGTCGCCGAGTTCAAGGGCCTGGTCGAGGAACAGCAGGGCAAGCCGTTCCCGCAGGATGTGCACGACCAGCTCTGGGGCGCGATTGGCGCGGTGTTCGGCTCGTGGCAGTCGGACCGGGCCAAGGTCTATCGCCGTCTGAACGACATCCCCGGCAGCTGGGGCACTGCCGTTAATGTGCAGGCGATGGTCTTCGGCAACATGGGCGATACGTCCGCGACTGGCGTCGCCTTCACGCGCGATCCGTCCACCGGCCACAATGCCTATTACGGCGAGTTCCTGATCAACGCGCAGGGCGAAGACGTGGTGGCCGGCATCCGCACGCCGCAATATCTGACGAAGGCAGCGCGTGAAGATGCGGGTGCCAAGCCGCTCAGCATGGAAGAAGCGCTGCCTGACGCCTACACGGAGCTCGCTGCCGTGTTCGACCGGCTTGAGCGTCATTATCGCGACATGCAGGACATCGAGTTCACGGTGCAGCAGGGCAAGCTCTGGATGCTCCAGACGCGCTCGGGCAAGCGGACGGCGAAGGCCGCGCTGAAGATTGCGGTCGACATGGCGGCCGAAGGCCTGATCACCCGCGAGGAAGCGATCGCGCGCGTCGACCCGCAGGCGCTTGATCAGCTGCTTCACCCGACGCTTGATCCCAAGGCCGCGCGCGACGTCCTGACCAAGGGCCTGCCGGCATCACCGGGCGCGGCAAGCGGCGCGGCGGTTTTCGATGCGGACACCGCCGAGAAGTGGGCTGCCGAGAACAAGGCGGTGATCCTCGTGCGCACCGAAACCTCGCCGGAGGACATTCACGGCATGCACGCCGCGAAGGGCATTCTGACGGCGCGCGGCGGCATGACCAGCCACGCGGCCGTGGTGGCGCGCGGCATGGGCCGTCCCTGCGTGTCGGGCGCGGGTGCGCTCTCGATCGACAGCAAGGCAAAGATCGCCCGTGTCGGCGGACGCGAAGTGAGGGAGGGTGACCTCCTGACGATCGACGGCGCCACCGGAGAGGTGATGGCGGGCGAAGTCGCGACGATCCAGCCGGAGCTGGCGGGCGATTTCGGGACGCTGATGGAATGGGCCGACGAAGTTCGCCGCCTGAAGGTGCGTGCCAACGCGGAGACTCCGCTGGACTGCCGCACCGCGCGCGATTTCGGCGCGGAAGGCGTTGGTCTGTGCCGCACGGAGCATATGTTCTTCGAGGCTGACCGGATCACCGCTGTGCGCCAGATGATCCTGGCGGAGGATGAGGCCGGTCGCCGTGCTGCGCTCGAGAAGCTGCTTCCCGAGCAGCGCAGCGACTTTGCCGAGATCTTCGAGGTGATGGCTGGCCTGCCCGTAACGGTGCGCCTGCTGGATCCGCCGCTGCACGAATTCCTGCCGCATGAAGAGGCGGAGTTCAGCGAGGTGGCCGCCGCGGCCAGTGTCGACATTGACGTGCTGAAGCGTCGCGCTGCCGAGTTGCACGAGTTCAATCCGATGCTCGGCCATCGCGGCTGCCGGCTCGGTGTGACGTATCCCGAAATCTACGAGATGCAGGCTCGGGCGATCTTCGAGGCGGCGCTGGATGTCGCGGACAAGTCCGGCGAGGCGCCGATCCCGGAGGTCATGATCCCGCTGGTCGCCACCAAGCGCGAACTGGAGCTGATGAAGGCCGTGGTCGATCGTACCGCAAAGGCGGTTTTCTCGGAACGTGGGAAGACCATCGACTATCTGGTCGGCACGATGATCGAACTGCCCCGCGCTGCGCTGCGCGCCGGGGAGATCGCTGAAGCCGGAGAGTTCTTCTCCTTCGGCACCAACGACCTGACGCAGACGACGCTGGGCGTCAGCCGCGACGACGCTGGCCGGTTCCTCGGCTCCTATGTGGAGCAGGGTATTTACGCCAAGGATCCTTTCGTCAGCCTGGATGTCGAGGGCGTGGGCGAATTGGTGAAGCTGGCGGCTGAGCGCGGCCGGGCGACCAAGCCGAAGCTGAAGCTCGGCATTTGCGGCGAGCATGGCGGCGACCCGGCATCGATCGCCTTCTGCGAAAGCGTCGGGCTCGATTACGTGTCGGCATCGCCTTATCGCGTGCCGATCGCTCGCCTCGCCGCAGCGCAGGCAGCGTTGAAGGCTCGCGGCTGATACGAGAGGTAAGGGCGGGGGCCGTTCACCGGCGTCCGCCCGAGCGGTTGAGCTCTCTCAGCCGATGCGGGCGTCCAGTGCGCTTGACGCATCAGGCCGCGCGCACGCTCATCACGGCTTCAGGCGTAGTAGGCAGCGCAGCCGCGGAGCCCACGGCTCTCCGGCGGGCACGACCCTAAGTCACAAACAGGCTATTGCAGGAGTGAATGGCAGTTCCACCCGGCACCAGCCAAAGCTCAGATCACGAACGGCCGCTCAGCCGTTCGCACCTACCCGGTTCTTCCAGTCAAACCACCGCGGGCGCATGGTGCCGGCGGGCCGTGCCGCGCTCTGCGCCAAGGGCGCCCGCGTGGCCGCGACAGGAGTGGTCGTGGTTGTCGTCGCTGCAACCGGGGCGGCGTGCGCCAACCGCGCGTTCTCGCGTTCGAGTTCCGCAATGCGCGCGTCTCGTTCCGCCAGTCTTGCGTCCAGATCCTTGCGCGTGCGGCCATGCACATCACGCTCGTCGGCGTAGCGCTGCTTCCATTTGCGGCCGCCCGGATGGCTCGCCAGTCCCAGCAGCCAGCCAGCGATCAGCGCTACGGCGAGCGCCAGCCATTGCGTAGGCGTCGTGAAGAGCATCGCGTTCCTCCTGTTACGCAGGTCAAACGATGGTTCACGGTCCGCGTTCCGCCGGCGCGAGGCCTTAGAAGTTGCCGCCGATGAACGCGTCGCTGATCGAACAGGCCGCTGGGCCCAGGATGACGACGAACAGCACCGGAAGAATGAACAGGATCAATGGCACCGTCATGATGGCGGGCAGGCGGGCTGCCTTTTCTTCCGCGCGCATCATCCGTTCGTTGCGGAACTCGCCCGACAGCACCCGCAGCGCGCTCGCAAGCGGGGTGCCGTATTTCTCCGTCTGCACCATCGTGGTGACGATGCCTTTCACTTCCTCCAGCGCGACGCGGCCAGCAAGGTTTTCGAAGGCGAGACGTCGGTCGGTAAGGAAGCCCAGCTCGATCGCGGTCAGCGCGAATTCGTCGCCGAGTTCGGGGTACGCTTTGCCAAGTTCCTTCGCCACCCGGTGAAAAGCAGCATCGACAGTAAGCCCAGCCTCCGCGCAGATGACGAGCAGATCCAGCGCATCGGGCAATCCCTTGCGGATCGCGTCGGATCGCTTGGTGATCTGATTCTTGAGGTAAATGTCCGGCGCTTTGTAGCTCAGGATGAACGTGCCCGCGACGACGAGGTAGCGCTTGAGCGCCGACCAATGGGCGAAATTGTCGGTACCATAAACCAGGAAGAGCATGAAGCCGCCGAACACGATCGGCAGCATCATTCGGCCGAAGATAACGCCGACCGCCCATTCCTTCTTTCGAATGCCGGCCTGCAGCAGCTTGGTCTGCGCCTCCTTCAGCTGGCTGTCCTGAAGGACCTTGAGCGACTCCAGCAGCTGCCGGATGCGATCTGCGCTTTCGCTCTTCTGCACCAGTTTCGCCCGCCGCTTGCTGGTCGAGGCGGTGATGCCAGCCTTCAGCTGTTCACGGCGATCGTTCAGCGCCTTGATCCGCTTGGTCATCGGATCGCGCACGCTGACCGCGGCATAGATGGCGACGAACACCGCTGCCGCCGCGACCGCCGCAAGGATGGTGGCCACCCAGATTACGTCCACGCCAAGCAGCGTCGGGCCTTGTGTCGGATCCATCATCAAATCTCGAAATTGACCATCTTGGACATGATGAAGGCGCCGATGCTCATCCAGATGAGGCCGCCCACGCCGGCCACCATCAGGCGCTCGTCCATGAAGAACTTCTGCATGTAGCTGCCGTTGATGAACCAAATCAGGCCGAACACGATGAACGGCAGCGCGCCGATGATCATTGCCGACGCCTTGGACTCCGACGACATCGCGCGGATCTTCAGCTTCATCTGACCACGCAGACGAAGCACGGTGGCAAGGTTCTGCAACGTCTCCGCCAGATTGCCGCCGGTTTCGCGCTGGATGGCGATGGTGATGACAAAGAACTGGAATTCAGCGGTGCCGAGGCGATCCGCGGTTTCCTGAAGCGCCACGTCCATGGAACGGCCGATCCTCATCTTGTCGGCGACCGCGCGGAATTCCTCACCCACCGGCCCGCTCACTTCGCTTCCCACCACCGACATGGTTTCGGTGATCGGCAGGCCCGAGCGCAAACCACGGACCAGGAGCTCGATGGCATCGGGGAACTTGGCGTTGAAGGCCTTGATGCGCCGGCCGATGACATAACTCACGGCGAAGTGCGGGATGCCGCCGCCGGCTGCCAAGCCAAGGAAGAGGGCAAGTAACAGGGGAAAGCCCAGCAGCAGCAGGAGCAGCGATGTTGCGACGAAGATGCCAAGGGTAATGCCCCCGTAGCGGCCAACCGTCCACGGTTTGCCCGTCATGTTCAGGCGCTTCTGCAACTCTTCGGGCCGCGGCAGGAACCGCATGGCCGCGCGGTCTGCCTTGGTGGCGCCCCGCCCGGTGATGCGGCGCAACTGCGCCTCAACCGCGTCGCCGGGCGCCTCGGAATAACGCTGCCGCACGGCATCCAGGCGGCGCGATGCCACTCGTTCGGGGGAAGGGCCGGCCAGGGCGAAGTACACCAGCCCCAAGGTGACGAGCGCGCCGACCGCCAAGGTAATCACCGGTAACAGGGGCATGTCGGGTTCCGTTCTCCTACGTTCCGGGCCTGAGCGCGATCAGCTCTTGGCCGGCCTTCTGGGCATCAACCCTTTAAGATCCGCAAACTTGCCCATCAGCGACGTGCCGGCCTTGCCACGGCGGGCACCCTTGCCGAGCGTCGCGTCGTCCTGGGTGATGAAGCACAGGTGAGTTACGATCTCGGCGATTGCCGCGACCGTCTTGGTGGTCTTGCCAGCTTCGACGAGCGGCTTGCCCAGCTTCGCGGCCTGCGCGGCCAGCTTCTGGTCGAACGGCACGACATAGTCGATCTTGCGCTCGATGGAGGTTTCGAAGTCCTTTCGGCTGATTTCCAGCTGGGCCGACGGGTGCACCTTGTTGGCGAGCACCAGGACCTGTGCTTCGGGAGCGTTGGACTTCAGCCAGGAGAGCAGGCGGATGCTGTCCCGCGCCGCGGCAAGGGTCAGCTCGGTGACGATCACCACCGTTTGCATCTGGTTCATGAGCTGCGGATGGCTCACCAGCATGCTGCGCGGCAGGTCCACCACCGTGCATTCGAATGCCGCGCGCATTTCTTCCTGCAACTGCAGATAGGCGCCGCCATCGGACACGATGGGCGCGGTGATCGGTGCCTCTGCCGACAATACCGCCAGCTTTTCCGAGGCGCGGACCATCGCCCGTTCGATGAACAGGCCGTCGATGCGGCTGGGATTCTCGATGGCGTCGGTCAGCCCGCGGCCAGGTTCGAGATCAAGCGCCAGGGCGCCCGTGCCGAAATGGACATCCAGATCCAGCAGCGCGGTGGACCTGCGCTCGCGCTCACTCATCAGCCAGGCGAGGGAGGTCGCGATGGTAGACGCGCCTGCGCCGCCGCGAGTTCCGATCACCGCAACCGAGCAATGCGGGTGCTCGCTGGCGCTCTCCACGACCTTGGGCGTGTTGAGCAGCAACTGCGCGTGGCTGAACGCGTCGCGCAGCATGTCGGGGCTGAGCGGCTTCAGCAGATAGTCCTGGATCCCGCTGGAAACGAGATCGCGATACAGGCGGACGTCGTTCACTTGGCCAGAGGCGATGACGATCGTGCCCGGCTCGCAGACTTCGGCGAGGGAGTTGATGTCGTTCAGTGGATCGCCGGATTCGGCAAGATCGACGAACAGGATCTGCGGGGAGGCGGATACCGAGAGTGACTGCACCGCGTTGCGCAGGCCGCCCTTGTTCACTTTCTCGGCGGACCAGCCCATCTCACTGACCACCGGGCGCAGCGTCTCGGCGGTGTTCTCATCACAGACATAGGCAACGAACGGCTCCCGGTTCGTAGCGCCTGCAAGCTTCCATGGTGCGTTCATCTTAACGGCCCCCCGCGTTTCCGCTGGTGCTTTCGCCGTTGACGACGGTGCCGCCGCGTCCGGTCGGCTCTGCCCTGCGGAACCGGTCAATGGCCTTGCTGGCAACCGCCGGATCATAGGAGCTGTTGGTGCCCTCGCCGCGAACCAGGTCGGTCGGGTTGGCGACCATGGCGGCCAGGTTGGAATTCACGGCGCAACCATGGTTGGAGGAGGTGTGCGCCCCGAAGTTCGGCTCGGACATGCGGCTGTAATCGGGGCAACCCGGCACATAGGCGCGCGCACGGCTGACGACGACGCGAGCGGTGCCCTGGGCGATCGACGCTGGCGTGACGGGCGCCTCGTCCGAAACCAGCAGGCCAAAGCGCGCAGCGGCAGCCGCCACGTCGGCGCGCGTCGCCGCGTCGCGGGCCGGATCGTCCACCGCGACGCGATCGCCGTAGCCGACCCTCAGCGAACCCATCCACGCGCTCAGCCGCTCTGCCTCACCCGGAGCAAGCCCGCCCGGACCAGAGCCAACGTCGAACGCGTAATCAGCGCGGGCAACGACCGGCTGGTGCACCGATTCCAGCCCGCGATTGATGGTGCCGCCGCCGCATCCGCCGATCATCAGAACCGGCGCCATGCCGAGGAGGAGAGTGCGCTTGAGCATGTTGCTGTTCCTCACCGTCACCATCAGTTCAACGAAAAGCCCGGGGCGGGCGCATCGTTTTTCTTGTTCTTCTTGCCCTTGCCGCCGTTTGCGGCACTGACGGCCTTTTCGTCCGCACCGTTGCCGGCCAGGGGCACGGCTGCCGTCGGCATGATCGGCGTGGTCGCGCCGATCGCCGGTGCGGCCGGTGGCCCGGCCTCAATCGTCGGCTTGGGCCGTTCGCCACCATTGGTGCCTGATGAAAGCTGGCCAAGCAGCACCCGTTCCACGTCGGTCGGTGACTTGTATCCGTCCGTCGGCAGTTTGATGTCATTACCGTTCACCGGCTGCACGAGATAAGGGGTGATCACGATCACCAGCTCGGTCTCGTTGCGCTGGAACCCGTTGGAGCGGAACAGCGCACCCAGGATCGGAATGTCGCCCGCGCCCGGCGTCTTCTCGATCGAGTTGTTATGGCTGTTCTGCAGCAGGCCGGCGATCATGAAGCTCTGGCCGGACCCGAGTTCCACGGTGGTTTCAGTCCGGCGCGTGGTGAGGCCAGGCACCTGCGCGCCGCCGACCGTCACTGCGTTCGAATAGTCCAGCTGCGACACTTCGGGGCGCACGCGAAGCGAGATGCGCCCGTCCGACAGAACGGTGGGCGTGTAGGCGAGGCTGACGCCATATTGCTTGTACTCGACGCCAACGCCGCCCAGCCCCTGCGTGATTGGGATAGGAATTTCACCGCCTGCCAGGAAGGTGCCGGTTTCCCCCGACAGCGCCGTCAGGTTCGGATTGGCGAGGCTCGTGACCTGGCCGATCCGCTCGCCCAGATCCAGCGCGCCGGCGAGATCGAGACCGAGGAGCTTCGTCAGGAAGCCGACGGTGGTGCGCTGCGTGCCCGGCGTGATGGTCGTGCCCGCCTTCTGAACCCATTTGATCGACGCTGGGTCGATTTGGCCGTTGGGAAGAAGCGTGATCGCGGTTGGATCGATCGTGTAGCCCTGCACGGTCCCGCCAATGCCAAGTGGCAGACGCGGGTCGGTAGTAATGCTGCCGACCGGCCGGCCGCTGCCGATACCGAACTTGAACCCGCCAGTGCCGTCGATCGTGGTGAGGTTCGCGCCGATGTTCTTCACGAAGCTGCGATTGACCTCCGCAAATCGAACCTGAAGGTTGACCTGCAACGGGGTGGCGGTGCGCAGCCGGCTGATCACCTTGGTGTCTTCGCCAACGAATGCCTGCACCAGCCGTTCGGCCTCGGCGGCATCTTCGGGGCTGCCGACGGTACCGGTCAGCAGCACGACCCCGTTCATCGTGGTCGGCGTAATGTCCGCTTCCGGCATCGCCATCGACAGCATCTGCCCGAGCGAATCGAAATTGTTGCCCACCCGAACCGTCGCGGCATAGACCACCGCGCCCGCCTTTGACGTGGCCGAGATCGTCGTTTCCCCGGATTTCTTGCCGAACACATAAAGCTGCGTTGGCGAGCGGACCTGAACGTCGGCGATGTCTGGATTGGCCACGAACAGATCGCTCATGGGGCGGGGCAGATTGATCAGGCGGCCGCGATTGGTCGCGACCTGAAGCGTGGTGCCCGGAGCCGCAGCGGTCTGCGCCGACGCTGCCACTGGCACGATCGCGCTGGTCGTTGCTGCAAGCGCGATCGCGAGTGACAGGCGAACCGGCTTTGAAAAAGCGCGCATCTCAGTTCTTCCCTCCGACCGGCACTTCGGTCACGTTGTTGCCGCGCGCGATCCTCACGACCGGGCCGGACACGCGTGCCGGTGCGCCGGGGTAGGGCGTCGGTCCGACCGCGCTGGGGGCGTTTGGCACCATCATTGATTGCTGCTGCGGGCGACCGGGAACCGTCCGACGCTGGAAGCGCGATACGTCGGCGCCAACGGCATAGGTGGGATCGCCGGCCTGGGGCGCGCTCGCAAGCTGCAGGATCATCGCTCGTTCGGCCTTGGGATCGCTGCCTTCCGGCACCTTCACGTCCCCCGAGGCAATCGCCTGTTCCAGCTCGGCTGTGTTGTCCGCGATGGAGCGAAGCGACAGGGAGATGGTGCCCATGGTCTGGGCAACCGCAATCTGCTCGGCGATCTTCGGCGTCGCCTCGATCGTCACCGTGGAGAAGGCGTGGACCACCGTGTTGCCGGTTTCGTCCTTCTCCTGGTTGGTGCGCTGGTCGGTCGCGAGCACGCGCAGGTTGCGCAGGATCGTTTCCGCGACGCGCAGCGGCGGGCCGTCGCCGCCACCTTCCACGCTTTGCGTCAGCAGCAGGTCGATCCGATCGCCCGGGAATACAAAGCCGGCGACGGAGGACTGGGTCGAGACGGGAACGGTCACCGCCCGCATTCCGGGGCCGAGTGCCGCCGCCAGGAAGCCGCGATCGCCGGGCTTCACCAGCGCGCCCTGCGTGATCGGCTGACCGGCGGTGATCTGATTGCGCACCACCGTGCCGAGCACGCTGCGCATGTCGAAATCGGCCGTTTCCTGATAATAGGCGCCTTCGACGAGCTCGGCTGGCCAAGGCTGGAACTTCACCGAACCGGGGTCCAGGATGGTCCCGACGGGCAGGGCGCGCGTGGCGACCAGCACCTTGGGCCCGGCCGGGACCGGCGCCGGTGCGCCGGGAACGGCACCGGCCTGCGGCGCGCTGGTGCCCATGATGAGCGAGCGCGCCATGAAGGCAGTGATCGCTGCGACGAACAACGCGCCAATCAGCAATATGACCTTGCGACTATCCATGAATTATCGTGCCTTTCGCATCAGCGCTGGCCAGTGTTGCCCATGCTGGCGTATGATTAGGTGAAGTGGTTAAGAAGCGGTTCGCGCAGCCCGATCAGTCCGGCGATAGCTATCGCCACCCCATAAGGGATCTCGGGATTTCCGCTGTTTTTACGGATCCTGTGATCAATCAGCATCACTATTGTGAGAGCGCCGCCGATGATGGACATGACCAGCAAAAGCTGAACCAAAGCTCCCACCGGCATCCAAAGCGCCAGCGCAGCGATCAGCTTCACGTCGCCGCCGCCCATCTGGCCGAAGTGAAAAGCCACGCAGAAGAGCACAAGCACCACCAGCGCCACCCCGATCTGAACGACCATGCCGGGCCAGGGCGCAATACCGATCGCGAACCACCACAGCGGCGCGAGCAGCGCGATGGTTGCATTCTTCCAATTGGCGATTTCACGCACGCGGGCGTCTTCGATGCCAGCCGACAGGAGCAGAAGGCCGAGAATCACCGGCAGCGCCCAGGAAAGAAAATTCAACCCCATGAAGAGGCGGCACTAGACGGAATGGCTTGCGAAACCGTAACCAAGCCGCCTCGCCATGAATATGCCTGCTCCGATCCGCCGGGCCATCCCGGCCGACGCGACCGTTGCGTGCTGGTCCGCTCCGGACGGGTGGCAACTTCGTCGCTTCGATTGGCGCGGCTCCGGTCGTGGCGGGATCCTGTTTCAGACGGGGCGCGGCGACGTGTTCGAGAAATATCTCGAATCGTTCGAACACTGGCACCGGGCGGGCTGGTCGATCGCGGCATTCGACTGGCGAGGGCAGGGTGGCTCCGGCCGGCTCTCTCCCGATCCGCATGTCGGCCATGCCGAAGACTTCGCGCCGTTTCTCAGTGATCTCGCCGCCTTCTGGGACGACTGGGACGTTGCCGGCCCGCGCGTCGCCATTGGTCATTCCATGGGCGGGCACCTTATTCTGCAAGCGCTGCTGGATCAGGTGATCGATCCAGACGCAGCGGTCCTGATCGCTCCGATGCTCGGGCTGAAGGCGCCGATCGCCGCGCGGCTTGGCGAGGGATTGGCGCAGATCATGTGCAGGTTGGGCGATCCGGCGCGCGCCGCTTGGAAGGGCAATGAGCGGCCCGCGAGCCGAAGAAAGCGGCAACAACTCCTGACCAGCGACGCCAGCCGCTATGCCGACGAGCAATGGTGGTATGATCAGGTGCCCGAGATCAGATTGGGGCCGCCCAGCTGGTCCTGGCTGGTTCAGGCGTTCGCCTCGACCCGCCGGCAGCGTAGTGACCCCCGCTTGGCAACGCTGAGCACTCCCATCCTCATGCTGATCGCGGCCGAAGACGGGCTGGTCGACCCTCGCGCAGCGGCGAGGGTGGCCGGCAAGCTCCCGAACGCGGAGTTGCGTGAGTTTGGTCGCGAATGCGCCCATGAGATCCTGCGCGAGGCTGATCCTGTCAGGAACCGCGCGCTCGCCGCTATCGACGAATACCTCGCGACTCGTCTGCCGTGACCTACGACATCGCCATCGTCGGCGCCGGCATGGCGGGAGCGTCGCTTGCGGCGGAACTTGGCGCGCGCGCCCGCGTGCTGCTGATCGAGGCTGAGGAGGTTCCGGGTTACCACGCGACCGGGCGATCGGCGGCCTTCTGGTCCGAAACCTACGGCGGGCCCGGAATACAGCCGCTCACCACCGCCTCGGGCGAGAGCCTCCGGGCCGGAGGCTTCCTTGATCCGCTGGGCTCGCTTCACATCGGCCGCGCCTCGGCAGCTGCCGAGGCCGAGGCCTTCCTCGCGGCGTTCGCGGACAGCGGCGTTCCGCTTGTCCCAGTTGATCCGCGAGATCACGTGCACGGGCTTCGCCCTGGCTGGACCATCGGCATCATGGAGCCGACCTGCGCCTATATCGACGTGGCCGCGCTCCATGCCGAGGCCCTGACGCGCGCGCGCCGGGCCGGTGCGGAACTGGTCCTGCGTGCCGCGCTGACGGGTGCAACCCGCACTCGCGGCCTCTGGCGACTGGAGTCCACGGCTGGCGTGTATGAGGCTGCGGTGCTGGTGAACGCCGCCGGGGCCTGGGCCGACCACGTAGCGCGCTTGGCTGGTGCATCGCCCCTGAACATTCAGCCTTACCGACGCACCATGGTGCAGTTGAAGACCGATCCCGCGCCAGCGCCGGGTGTTCCGCACGTTGTTCACATCGGCGGGGATTTCTACTTCAAGCCCGAGGCTGGCGGTCGCCTGTGGCTCAGCCCGCACGATGAAACGCCTTCCGATCCTGCGGACGCTCAGCCGGAAGAACTCGATGTCGCGATTGCGATCGATCGCTTCGAACAGGCGGTAGACTGGCGGATAACCCAGCTTGAGCGCAAATGGGCCGGACTGCGCAGTTTCGCGCCGGATCGCTTGCCCGTTTATGGCTTTGCTGCCGACACACCCGCCTTCTTCTGGTTTGCGGGGCAGGGTGGCTTCGGTATTCAGACCGCACCAGCCGCTGCCATGATCGGGGCCGCGCTTCTGCTTAGCGAAGTTCCTGCGCTCGCCGGTACGATCGACATCGAACGCTACGCCCCGACCCGCTTCGCCCGCGTCTGAGCCACGTTGTCGCGGCGAGGGTGGCGGACGGGGCCCGCCGGAGCGCCAGGGCCTTTCAGCCGCGCTTGCCGGCGGCCACAGCGGCGTCGCTCGCCAGGCGATCCGCGCGTTCATTTTCCGGATGGCCGGCGTGGCCCTTCACCCATTGCCACTCCACGCGGTGACGTGCCGCCGCCTCAAGCAGCGCCTGCCATAGCTCGGCATTCTTCACCGGTTTCTTGTCCGCCGTCTTCCAGCCATTCCGCCGCCAGCCGTGGATCCACTTGGTGAGCCCGTCCATCACGTAGCGGCTGTCGGTGTACAAGGTGACGTGACAGGGCCGCGTGAAAGCGTTCAGCGCCTCGATCGCGGCAGTCAGCTCCATCCGGTTGTTGGTGGTCAGCGCTTCGCCGCCGGACAGCTCTTTTTCATGCGCGCCCATGCGCAGCACCGCGCCCCAGCCGCCCGGTCCCGGATTGCCCTTGCACGCGCCATCGGTGAACGCCTCCACCTTCGTCATTTCGGTCATCGAACGCGTGTCACCAGTTCCGGATCATAATGTTTGAGGCGCCGCATATAGGCGAGCGGGTCCTTGCGAACGACCAGCGCGTCAGCCGGGGTGTTAAGCCAGTCCCATGCACGCGAAAGGGCGAAGCGGATGCAGGCGCCGCTGGCGAACGTGCCAAACCTTGCCCGCTCAAGCGAGGACAATGAGAAGTGCCGCTCGTACCCGGCGATGAGCGCATCGCCGACCTGTGCATCATAGTTGCCGCCCTTTGCATCGAACGACCAGGCGGTGTGCATCACTGCCAGGTCATAGACGCGGATGTCCGTGCACGCGAAATAGAAGTCGATAAGCCCGGTGACCCTGTCGCCAAGCATCAGGACATTGTCGGGGAAGAGGTCGGCGTGGATCGCGCTGCGCTCGAAGTCCGCGCCGCACCAATTCGCCTCCACATTGTCCAAGGCGAAGGCGAGATCGTCGTGGAGCCCCGGCGCGATATCATCAAGGCTGCGCCCGCACCGTTCGAACAACGGTCGCCATGTCTCCACACCCATCGAATTCGGGCGTGTCGGCGTGAAGTCGGCGACGGCGCGGTGCATCGCGCCCATGGCATCACCCGCCGCCAGCGCTTGCGCCGCGGTCGGGTGGGACAGCGATACGCCCGACAGGAACTTGATCAGGCAAGCCGGACGCCCTTCCAGCTCCTGGATCTCGCGTCCGTCGCGATCCTTGATCGCCGGCGGGACTGGCAAGCCCTTGGCATCCAGATGATCGAGCAGGCTCATGAAGAAGGGCAGGTCGTCCGCTGCGACCCGCTTTTCGTACAGCGTCAGGATGAACCGCCCACGCGTGGTATCCACGAGATAGTTGGAGTTCTCGACCCCCTCTGCGATCCCCTTCGCGGAGACCAGCTCGCCAACGTCATAGCGCCGCAGAAAGGCGGAAAGTGCTTCCGCCGACACATGAGTATAAACCGCCATATGCGATCGTCATGCCGGCACGCCGGCATCCCCCTGACACATCAATAGGCCGATCTTCCGCTCGCCTGCCGGCCGTCAGACGCAGCGCGTCAGGCAGCCGCGTCGAGCGCGCGCGGCAGCTTGAACGCGATCGTTTCGCGCGTCGTCTCTTCCTCGCGCTCGGTCACCTCGTAGCGAGTGGACAAAAGGTCCACCAGTTCGCGCACCAGAAGCTCGGGAGCCGACGCCCCCGCGCTGACGCCCAGCGTACCGACACCCTCAAGGAACGACCAATCGAGATCCGCGGCACGCTGGATCAGCCGCGCGGGTACGCCTTCGCGCTCGGCCACTTCGACCAGCCGCAGCGAGTTGGACGAGTTCGGCGCGCCAATCACCAGCACCGCGTCGCACGCACTGGCGATCGCCTTTACGGCCGCCTGCCGGTTTGAGGTGGCGTAGCAGATATCCTCGCCGCGCGGCGGCTGCATGTTCGGGAAGCGTCGCTGCAACACGCGCACCACCTCGGCGGTATCATCCACCGACAGCGTGGTTTGCGTCAGGAACGCGAGGTTGTCGTGATCTGCGGGCTGCAGCGCTTCGGCGTCGGCCACGTCCTCGATCAACGTCATCGCGCCATCCGGCACCTGCCCGAACGTGCCGATCACTTCGGGGTGGCCGGCATGGCCGATGAACAGGATATGCCGGCCGGCCGCTACCAGCCGCTCCGCCTGGCGATGGACCTTCGACACCAGCGGGCAGGTCGCATCCAGATATTCCAGCCCGCGCGCCTCGGCATTAGCGGGTACCGACTTGGGCACGCCGTGTGCGGAAAAGACGACCGGCGCGCCATCGGGCACCTCGTCCAGCTCCTCCACGAAAATCGCACCCTTCGCCTTCAGCGAGTCCACGACGAACTTGTTGTGGACGATCTCGTGGCGGACGTAGACGGGGGCGCCGTGCTTTTCGATCGCCAGTTCGACGATGCGGATCGCGCGGTCCACTCCGGCGCAGAAGCCGCGCGGGGCGGCAATCAGCAGTTCGAGCGCTGGCTTGTCGGTCATCCCTGCCGCTTACGCGATTGCCTGCCTGCACGGAAGGCGGTTATGAGCGCGCGGGCACTTCGTACCCGTTCGCATAAGGTTTCTCCGCACGTGTCCTTTCGCACCTCCGCGTTTCGCCCCGCGTTTGGCGTTGCCCCGCTCGCCCTGGTCCTGCTCGCTGGCGGTTGCGCCAAGAGCGGCGACATCTCTCTGGAGGGCGGCGTCGGGATTACCGCGGTGCGTACCGCCTGCCCGGTTGTCGGCGTGCCGACCGGTACGGGAGACATCACCCTGTTCGACCCGGCGACCAGCCAGGACGCCAGCGCCATCGACGTAACGGCCGCGATCACCAATGTTCGCAGCACCTGCGACGACAGCGGTGCCGAAGTGGTCAGCACTGTCACCTTCGACGTTCGCGCTCGTCGCACTCGGACGGACGGCCCGCGTGAAGTGACCCTGCCGTACTTCATCACCGTCGTTCGCGGCGGCAGCCAGGTGGTGGCCAAGCGCGTCGGCGCCGTCGCGATCCGGTTCGAGCCGGGCCAGGCGCTTGCCAGCACGTCGGCTCAGGCGAGCGCCAATGTGAACCGCGCGGCGGCGACTCTCCCCGAATCGGTGCGCGAACAGCTCACCCGCAAGCGCAAGGCGGGCGATCAGGATGCCGCCATCGATCCGCTTTCCACGCCGGAAGTGCGGCAGGCGGTGCTTTCCGCCAGCTTCGAGGCACTGGTCGGTTTCCAGCTCACACCGGATCAGTTGCGCTACAACGCGCAGCGCTGAAGGCTTACCCAATGTAGCGGCCGTGCGTGGGCGATTGACTCGCCCCGCGCACCCCGCCACAGGCGCAAATGTCGATGCCGGGCAACCGGCGTGGGCGCGCGGGAGAGCGCGGATGGCCTTTCAGGCACGATCCGCCGCCGAAGGAGCAACCACCCCGGAA
The DNA here is from genome assembly GCF_021043365.1 of Sphingomonas sp. IC-11. Taxonomy (GTDB): domain Bacteria; phylum Pseudomonadota; class Alphaproteobacteria; order Sphingomonadales; family Sphingomonadaceae; genus Sphingomonas. Next base: position 1,190,037 of record NZ_JAJNDU010000001.1, read on the forward strand.
TCTCTCAGGCAGCAGGGACCGCGCATACCCATCGACGCTCTGGAAAGCGGCCCCGCCGACGCGCGTGGCCCACCGAAGGTGTAAGCGCGGGCCTCCTCGCGCGAAAGCTCTCAGGTTCCGTGACAGAGGGGGTTCGGTTCGTTTCGCCACCACGGCGGGACGATCGCCCTTGAAGACGGACGATCCGCGATGAGCGATCACGACGACGAAGACGTAATCATCGAAACCATGACGCTGCCGCTCGACGGCTGGCATCGTGCGCGCGGCGGCCGGATGGTCGAGTTCGCTGGCTATTGGATGCCCGTGCAGTACGAAGGCATCATGGCCGAGCATCTGTGGACGCGCGAAAGCGCCGGCCTGTTCGATGTCAGCCACATGGGGCAGATCACCTTCCGCGGCGAGGGGCTGGTGCCCGCGCTCGAGGCGATGATGCCCGCCGACATTGCCGGCCTCGCGCTCAACCGCGCGCGTTATTCGCTGCTGCTCGACGAAAACGGCGGCATCCTCGACGATCTGATGCTCACGCGCCTCCCCGCCGACGAGGATGGCGAGCGCATCTACATGGTCGTCAACGGCGCGACCAAGTATGACGATATCGCGCACATGCTCGATCATCTGCCGGACGACATCACGCTGAACCTGATGGAGGACCATGCGCTGCTGGCGCTGCAGGGGCCCAAGGCAGTGGAGGCGCTGGTCCGGCTCGTCCCGGGCGTCGACGCTTTGGTGTTCATGCAGGCCGCGCCCTTCACTTGGCAGGGGCATGACTTGTGGATCAGCCGCTCGGGCTACACGGGCGAGGACGGCTTTGAGATCTCGATCCCGGCGGAAGCCGTCGAGGCGTTCGCCGATGCGCTGCTGGAACAGCCCGAGGTGAAGCCGATCGGCCTTGGCGCCCGCGATTCGCTGCGGCTTGAGGCTGGGCTCCCGCTCTACGGTCATGACCTCTCGCCCGAGACGACCCCGGTGATGGCGGACCTCGGCTTTGCTTTGTTCAAGCGCCGCCGCGAGGAAGGTGGCTTCCCAGGTGCCGAGCGCATCCTCGCCGAACGCGAGAGCGGCCCCATCACCAAGCGGGTCGGCCTGCTGGTCGAGGGGCGTCAGCCGGTGCGCGAGGGCGCAAGCGTTCTCGATGAAGACGGCAGCACCGTCGGCAGCGTCACGTCCGGCGGGTTCGCGCCCAGCGTCGGGGCACCGATCGCCATGGCGTACGTTCCGCTCGCGATGGCCACCCCCGGCACCCGCATCCAGCTGTCGCAGCGTGGCAAGGTCCACGCCGGCACCGTCACCGCTATGCCATTCGTCCCCCACCGCTATGTCCGAGGAGCGAAGTAAATGAGCCGTTATTTCACCGAGGATCATGAGTGGATCGACGTCGACGGTGATGTCGGCACCGTCGGCATCTCGGATTATGCGCAGGGCCAGCTCGGCGACATCGTGTTCGTCGACGTGCCGGAAGCCGGCAAGTCGCTCGCCAAGGGTGACGAGGCCGCCGTGGTCGAAAGCGTGAAGGCCGCCAGCGACGTCTATTCGCCGGTCTCGGGCTCGGTGATCGAGGGCAATGCGGCGCTCGCCGATGAGCCTGGCCTGGTGAACACCGATCCGGAAGGCGAGGGCTGGTTCTTCAAGCTCACCCTGTCGGACGCGTCACAGCTCGACGGGCTGATGGACGAAACCGCCTACAAGGCGTTCGTCGAGAAGCTGTAAGATTTAACCGGCCGCTCCCTTCGGGGGAGGGGCCGGGGTGGGGCCTGTCCGCACAAGATTGGTGCGGTGACGCCGATCCAGCAGCGCTTCCCTTCGGGGTAAGTGCGGAGACATGTGAATGCGCTACCTACCGCTTACCGACCACGATCGCCGCGAGATGCTCGCCGTCATCGGCGCGGGCTCGATCGATGACCTGTTCGTCGACGTGCCCGAATCCGCGCGCCTGTCCGGCCCGATCGCGAACCTGCCCGCGCATGCCAGCGAGCTGGCGGTCGAACGCCACATGACGAAGCTCGCGCGGCAGAATCTGTCCGCGGGCGAGGCGCCGTTTTTCCTCGGCTGCGGCGCATACCGCCACCATGTCCCCGCCAGCGTCGATCACCTGATCCAGCGCGGCGAGTTCCTGACTGCCTACACGCCCTACCAGCCCGAAATCGCGCAGGGCACGCTGCAGATGCTGTTCGAGTTCCAGACGCAGGTCGCACGCCTGCTCGGGACCGATGTGGCGAACGCCTCGATGTACGACGGGTCGACCGCCTGCTGGGAAGCGATCGGCATGGCGCGCCGCATCACCAAGCGCGCCAAGGCGATCCTCTCGGGCGGCCTCCACCCGCACTACGTCTCCGTCGCCAAGACGATGGCCAAATACACCGGCGACTCGCTGGAAACCTCGGTCCCTGCTCTGACCGCAGAGACCGACGTCGACGCGCTGATCGCCAGCATCGATGACGACACCAGCTGCGTCGTCGTCCAATATCCCGACATCCTCGGCCGCATCACCGATCTCCAGCCGCTGGCCGACGCCTGCCACGCCAAGAAGGCGCTGCTGATCGCCGTCGTCACCGAGCCGGTGGCGCTGGGCGCGATCAAGTCGCCCGGCGAGATGGACGCCGATATCGTCGTCGGCGAAGGCCAGTCGATCGGCGTCGGCCTCCAGTTCGGCGGACCGTACGTCGGCCTCTTCGGCTGCAAGGACAAATATGTCCGCCAGATGCCGGGCCGCCTGTGCGGCGAGACGGTGGACGCCGACGGCCGCCGCGGCTTCGTGCTGACGCTCTCCACCCGCGAGCAGCACATCCGCCGCGAGAAGGCGACCAGCAACATCTGCACCAACTCCGGCCTCTGCGCGCTGGCCTTCTCGATCCACATGACGCTGCTGGGTGAGGCTGGCCTTCGCCGGCTGGCCGGGATCAACCACGCCCAGGCGTGCCGCGCGGCCGACCGCCTGGCGAAGGTGCCCGGCGTGCGCGTCGTCAACGACAGCTTCTTCAACGAATTCACGCTCGATCTCGGCCAGGAGGCGCGGCCGCTGGTCCGCACGCTGGCCGATCGCGGCGTGCTCGCCGGCGTATCGCTCGGCCGGCTCTATCCCGGCGAAGGCGCGCTGGAGAATGGCTTGGTCGTGGCGGTGACCGAAACCGTGACCGACGAGGATATCGAGGCGCTGGCCACCGCGCTTCAGGAGGTGCTGGCATGACCATCAACCAGAGCGGCTGGAAGCCCACGTCGCCCCAGGCCAATGAAGGCGGCGCCCCCGCCACCTTCACCGGCAACAAGGCGCTGATGCTGGAAGAGGCGCTGATCTTCGAGATCGGCGACGATCAGACCACCGGCGTCGACTTCGCGGGAGGGGATGTCGCCGGCTCTCGGCTCGGCAACCTCACGCGCAAGGCGCCGATCGGCTTGCCGGGCCTTAGCGAGCCCGAAACGTTGCGCCACTACACCCGTCTCAGCCGGCAGAACTACGCCATCGACCTCGGCCTGTTCCCGCTCGGTTCGTGCACGATGAAGCACAATCCGCGCCTCAACGAGAAGATGGCGCGGCTCCCCGGCTTCGCCGACGTTCACCCGCTCCAGCCGGTCGATACGGTGCAGGGCGCGCTCGGCGTCATCAACGAACTGGCGGTGTGGCTGATCGAGCTGACCGGCATGCACGGCGTCGCGATGAGCCCCAAGGCCGGCGCGCATGGCGAATTGTGCGGCATCCTGTGCATCAAGGCAGCGCTGGAAAAGCGCGGCGAGGGGCATCGCAAGGTCGTGCTGGTCCCGGAAAGCGCGCACGGAACCAACCCCGCGACCGCGGCCTTTGCCGGCTTCAGCGTCGAGGATATCCCCGCAACGCCGGAGGGCCGCGTCGATACCGAGGCGCTGAAGGCGCGGCTCGGGCCGGACGTGGCGGCGGTGATGATCACCAACCCCAATACCTGCGGGCTGTTCGAGCGTGACCTGAAGGCGATCTCGGACGCGGTCCACGCGGCGGGCGCCTACGTCTATTGCGACGGCGCGAACTTCAACGCGATCGTCGGCCGCGTGCGTCCGGGCGACCTTGGCGTCGATGCGATGCACATCAACCTGCACAAGACCTTCTCCACCCCGCATGGCGGCGGCGGCCCCGGCTCCGGCCCGACCGTATTGTCGGAGGCGCTGGCGCCGTTCGGCCCGCTGCCCTTCACCGCGCGGATGAAGGACGGCCATATCGCGCTGATCGAGGAAGAGACGGCGGGCGACGATCACCCCGACACGTTCGGCCGCATGACCGCCTTCCACGGCCAGATGGGCATGTTCACCCGCGCGCTGACCTATATCCTCAGCCACGGCGCCGACGGCCTGCGTCAGGTCGCCGAGGATGCGGTGCTCAACGCGAACTACGTCCTGCGCAGCCTCGAGGACACGCTCGACGCGCCGTTCGCCTTCTCCGGCCCGTGCATGCACGAGGCGATCTTCTCCGACGAAGGCTTCCCTGAGGGCTTCTCGACGATCGACGTTGCCAAGGCGCTGATCGACGAGGGCTTCCATCCGATGACCATGTATTTCCCGCTGGTCGTCCATGGCGCGATGCTGGTCGAGCCGACGGAAACGGAGTCAAAGGCCGCGCTGGATCAGTTCATCGGCGCGCTGCGCTCGGTGGCCGAACGCGCGAAGGCCGGCGACCAGAGCCTCAAGACCGCGCCGCACTTCGCGCCGCGCAGCCGCCTCGACGAGACGCTGGCCGCGCGCAAGCCGAAGCTGGTGTGGAAACCGCCGGTCGTCACCAGCGAGGCGGCCGAGTAAATGACGGGCAGGGCGGTGCTCGCGGGCACCGCCGGCCTTGTCGGCGGCGCGGCGCTGGGGCTGCTCGCCGCGCTGCTCTTCGTTCACCTGTGGCACAATGTGCTGGGCCTGCCGCCGCTCAACGACGATCCCAAGCCCGGCATTGCGATGCTCGGCGGCGTGGTGCCGATCTCGATGGCGCTGGGTGCGCTACTTGGCACCATCGGGATGGTGCGCCGCGTGCGGCGTGGGCAGTCCTTGCGGCCGTGGCTGATCCTGTTCGGCCTCGCGCTTGCCGTCACGCTTGCCGGCCTCATCGCGATCATCTCCTGATCAGTACGCCGGCCACACGGACAACCGTCAGTCGCTGCTTCGCTTCGGCCTGAGCGACGCCGCCAGCACGATCCCCGCGCCGATCTGCGCCAACCCGTACAGCCGCCGCCGTCCAGGATGGCCGCCGAACGGGCGGACCAGCGCGTCCACCGCGTCCACCTCCGATCGCCACAGCGCAACATGGCGCTTGGGCTGCAGCAGCCCAAGCAGATCGTCGCCGATCATGAACACCGCGGCCATTTCGGCCGACCGTTTTAGGCCCAGCGCCAGATTGTCATCCATGCCGGGCTAAACGCTTGGCGTCAGGCGGCGGGTTCCTTGGGGTAGGGCGACGGGCCGCCCTCCGCGATGAAGCGGTCGACGCGCGCCTCCAGCACCGGGATCGGCACGCTGCCAAGGCTCAGCACCAGATCGTGGAAGTTGCGGATGTCGAACCGGTCGCCCAGCGCCTTCTCCGCCTTGGCGCGCGATCGCTGCACCGCCAGCTGGCCCAGATAATAGCTCAGCGCCTGGCCCGGCCAGCCAATGTAGCGATCGACCTCGGTGGTGATCTCATGCTCGCTCAGCGCGGTATTCTCGCGGAAATATTGCAGCGCCTGATCGCGCGTCCAGCCCTTGGCGTGGATGCCGGTATCGATCACCAGCCGCGCCGCGCGCCACGCCTGATACGAAAGCATCCCGAACCGCTCATAGGGCGTGCGATAGAAACCCATCTCGTCGCCCAGCCGCTCGGTGTACAACGCCCATCCTTCGCCGAACGCCGAGATATAGCTGTTGCGCCGGAACGGCTTCAGCGTCGTGTTCTCGATCGACAACGGCATCTGGAATGCGTGCCCCGGCGCGCTTTCATGCAGCGTCAGCGCCGGCAGCTGGAACAGCGGGCGTGACGGCAGGTCATAGGTGTTGACCAGATACGTCCCCGGCCCGCCGCGCCCGGCGGTGTAGAAAGGCGCGATATCGGGCGGCACCTCGATGATCGCGAACCGCTGCCGCGGCAGCCGGCCGAACCACTTGCCCGACATCGCGTCGAACCTTTTGGCGTGCCACGCCGCCTCCTTCATCAGCTCGTCGGCGGTCTTGGGGTAGAATTGCGGGTCGGTGCGCAGGAACTTCAGGAACGCCGGCAGGTCGCCGTCGAACTTCGCGTCCTTCTTCACCTGCTCCATCTCGGCGCGGATCTTGGCGATCTCTGCCAAGCCCAGCGCGTGGATCGCGTCGGGCGTCATGTCCAATGTGGTGAAGGCGCGGATCCGGCTGCGGTAATAGTCCGCGCCATTGTCGTAGCGCGTCGCCGCCAGCTCGTCGGTCATGCCCGGGAAATATTCGCCGCGCAGGAACGTCAGCAGCGTCTTGTGCGCGGGTACGATCTGCTCGGCGATGATCGCGCGCGCCTCGGCCTGCAACGCCGCGCGGCGATCCGCCGGGATCGACGCAGGCAGCTTGGCGAACGGCTCGTAATAGACCACCGTCGTCGGATCAGTCGCCGTCGCGATCGTCTCCACCGCCTTGTCGCGGCCCTTCATGATGACGGCGGGCGGGGTGAAGCCGCGCTTCAGGCCCAGCCGCATATTGTCGGTCTGCTGGCCCAGGTAGCGTGGCACGGTGCGCAGCCAGCTCAGGTAGCGGCGGTAATCCTTCTCGCCCCCGGCGAAGTTGCCGCGCGCGGAATAATGCAGGTCGCTCCAGAATGCGCTGTCGCCGTTCAGCGGCTTTTCCCACTCGCGGAACTGCTCCTCGTCGATCAGCGCGGCGATTTGCGCGCGATAGACCTGCCAGTCGATCAGCGTGTCGGGCGACAGGCGCTTGGTGTCGACCGCGTCGAGCTTCGCCAGCGTGCCCTTCCAATAGGCGAGCCGCTTCGCATGCGCCTCGGCCGACACGTCGGGCAGGCGGTCATCGACCACGCCCGGGCCGGCATCCGCCAGTCCTTCGCTTTGTCGCCACGCCCATTCCGCGCGCCAGATCGCGTCAAAGGCGGCATCCGCGGGTGTGGCGGCAGGGGCAAGGGCGACGGCGGTGGCGACGAGTGCCAGCGGGGCAAGGAAGGGCATGGCTAGGCTAGGTGTCCGATCAGCGCGCCGATCGCAAGCGCTCACTCCTGCGGAATGGCCCCGCGCGTATCCTTTTGCCGCCGCACATGCTCGCGCCACACGATGTACAGCCCCGACGCGATGATCACTGGCGCGCCCAGCCACGTGCTCGGCACCGGCAGCATCCCGAACACCAGCCATCCGAACAGCGTCGCCCACAGCAGCGCGGTATAATCCATCGGCACCACCAGGCTGACGTCACCAAGCTGCAGCGACCGCGTCATCGCGATCTGCGCCGCCCCGCCGAGCAGCCCGATGGCGAGCAGCAGCGCCCAGACGAGCGGCGGGTGCGCCTTCACCGACGCGGCATAGACGACGGACAGCGGCACCAGCGACAGGCTGGAAAACCAGAACACGGTGGTCAGCCCCGCTTCCGTCTTGCCGATGGTGCGTAGCAGGATCGAGATGCAAGCGGTGCAGAACGCCGCGCCAAGGCCGGTCAGGATGCCGAGCGGCGGGATATGCCCGTCGCCGGGCTGGGTCACGATCAGCACGCCGATGAACCCCGCCAGCACCGCGGCCCAGCGCCGCCACCCGGTCGCCTCGTGCAGCAGCAACGCGCCCAGCACCGTGGCGAAGATGGGCATCGAGAAGCCAAGCGTCGTCGCCTCCGCCAGCGGCAGTAGCAGCAGCGTCCAGAACGTCAGCGACATCGCGGTGAGGCCGATCACGCAGCGCAGCACATGCGCGCCGAACCGCTGCGTTTTGAGCGAGGCGAACCCCGGCCCCGCACCGACGATCGCCCCGACCAGCAACGCCGCGCCGAACTGCCGCCAGAACAGGATCTCCCCGAGGCCCGCACCCTGCGCTTCCGCCACCTTGATCACGACATTCATCGTCGCAAATAGCGCAACCGAGATCAGGCGCAGGCCGATGGCGCGCGAAAGAGACTCGGGAGGCGCGGGCATTGCGCTCGCGCATAGGCGACGATTGTTGCTTAGGAAAACTGTATCGCCGCTAGCATCCGCAGGATTTTGATTTCGGCGCTACGCGAGTGGTTCTGCGGACGCCGAATGGAGCGGTTGAGGGCTGCGGACCGGTCGCGATACATATTGAGTATGCCGATTGAGTATGCCGACGGGCTATCTGCCACGATGGTCACCACAATCTTGGCTGAACTCACAGCAACCTCCTGATCAAAGCCATAGGGCTATCGAAATGTGCCCCTTACGGATCAGAGTCGACGCAACGGAGAAAAGCTCCGGATTGGATCAGCTACCTGTTTGCGGCTGCCGGGGATGAACATACAAAGAACGTATGGAGAATTTAAGGGCAGTTCGGGTGTTGCTCACTGCGATAGCGCGTGCTTCCCGAGGCCTGATTTCCGCCGTGATGAAGTCACCTACGACGTACTGACACCTTCGGCGGCACGGGGTATTTTAGATCGTGTGCACTGGCGTCCGGCAATCCGCTGGGTGATCAATGCGATCAGCGTTCTTCGTCCGATCTGTACTTTCGAGGATCGCACCTCCGCAGATAGGCAACTTCACTCCCGCTCCATCATCTTGCGCGACGTGAGTTACCTTATCGACGCCCATTTCGATCTGACCGCGAGGGCCGGCCCCTCGGACGAACCGGAACGCCACCGAGGCATGTTCAGACGACAGGTTCGAAGCGGCGCATCCGTTTTCTTGGGGGGAGAGGAGCATCTAGGAGAGATACGATTACTGGAGGACGTCGCGCCGGAAGAGGCGGTGCCGATCAATGAGACGCGCGACCTAGGCTGGATGGTCCACGAGGCCGATTACCAGGATCGCAAGCGCCTTCGGTTCTTCCGTGCGCAAATGGTGGCAGGAATTGTGACCGTGCCGCCTCCAGGTGATCCGCAACTTTTTGGTTAAGCGCGGCACGTGAAGACGTCCCATCTGGCACATGACGAGAACCACCGCTATCCGCGCCTGATGATCAAGCATGCACTCCCCGTCACGCGCGAGGCGGATTTCGCCGCCTGGTACCAGGCCGTCATTTCGGAAGCCGACCTCGCCGAGGAATCGGGCGTGCGCGGCTGCATGGTCATCCGGCCATGGGGCTATGGCATCTGGGAACGCATCCAGCGCCTGCTCGACGACCGCATCAAGGCGACCGGCCACGAAAATTGCTACTTCCCGCTCTTCATCCCGCTCTCCTATTTCGAAAAGGAGGCCGAGCATGTCGAAGGCTTCGCGAAGGAGATGGCGGTCGTCACTCACCACCGCCTCGTCGCCGACGGCAAGGGCGGCCTGACTCCCGATCCCGAGGCCAAGCTGGAGGAGCCGCTCGTCGTGCGCCCGACCAGCGAGACGGTGATCGGCACTGCCTTCTCGCGCTGGGTCCAGTCGTGGCGCGACCTCCCCGTGCTCATCAACCAATGGGCCAATGTCGTCCGCTGGGAGATGCGCACCCGCATGTTCCTGCGCACCAGCGAATTCCTCTGGCAGGAGGGGCACACCGCGCACGCCACCGCCGACGAGGCGCGCGACGAGACGCTCAAGATGCTCGAGGTCTATCGCGACTTCGCCGAAAACTGCCTCGCGCTGCCGGTCGTCGCCGGCGAAAAGCCGGAGAATGAGCGTTTTCCCGGCGCCGTCGCGACCTATTCGATCGAGGCGATGATGCAGGATGGCAAGGCGCTCCAGGCCGGCACCAGCCACTTCCTCGGCACCAATTTCGCGCACGCCCAGAACATCCGCTTCCAAAATGCCAGTGGCGAGCTTGAGTTCGCCAACACCACCAGCTGGGGCGTCTCGACCCGCATGATCGGCGGCGTCATCATGGTGCATGGCGACGACGATGGCCTGCGCGTGCCGCCGCGCATCGCGCCGTGGCAGATCGTGATCGTCCCCATGCTGCGCGACAAGCCCGAGGACGCGGAACTGGTCGACTATTGCAAGGCGCTGCAGGTGGCGCTGGCGAAGCAGACCGCGCTGGGCGAGCCGGTCCGCGCGCTGCTCGACCTGAAGCCCGCCAAGGCCGCGACGAAGCGCTGGGGCTGGGTGAAGAAGGGCGCGCCGATCATCGTCGAGGTCGGCCCGCGCGACATGGCCGGCGGCAACGTCTCGGTCGTCCGCCGCGACTGCCTCTATCGCGAGGATGGCAAGCTCGACAGCGCGATCGTCACGCAGGACACGTTCGTCGAACAGGCCGGCGCCATGCTCGAGGACATTCAGGTCGCGCTCCATGCCGAGGCGTCCGAGCGGCTGAAGGCCAGCATCAGCCCGGTCGACGACTGGGCCGGGGTCGAGGCGATGTTCGCCGACAGCGCCGCGAAGCCCGGCTGGGCCGACGTCGCTTGGTCGCGTCCGACCGGCGCCGAGCTCGACAAGGTGGTCGAGCGGCTGAAGGCGCTGAAGCTCACCATCCGCAACGCGCCGATGGGGCAGACCGGCCACCCCGGCGCGCCTTGCATCTTCACCGGCGGCCCGGCGGTCGAGCGGGTGCTGATCGGACGCTCCTACTGATGGCGATCTGGACCCGCCCGATCGACCTGGCGCAGCTCAACACCCTGGGGGAGGGCGTCCTCCCCGGGCTGCTCGAGATCGAGTTCACCGGCCATGGAGACGATTGGCTGCGTGCCCGCATGCCGGTCGGCAAGAAGGTGCATCAGCCGTTCGGACGCCTCCACGGCGGCGCCTCGGTGGTGCTGGCTGAAACCGTCGCCTCGGTCGCCGGTGCGATGGCCGTGCCGGAGGGCAAGGTGACGGTTGGGCTCGACATCAACGCCAATCACGTCCGCGCCGCGCGCGACGGCTATGTCCACGCCACCGCAAAGGCGGAACAGCTCGGCCGCACCACTCAGGTCTGGACGATCCGGATCGAGGATGATGCGGGCAAGCTCATCTGCCTCTCGCGTATGACCGCCGCGGTGATCGACGCCGCGGCGGGGTAATGCGCCGTCGTGCTGCGGCTCGGAGGGCGGCCCTGAAATGTCATTCGGTTGGCTGCGTGCATCGGCGATCTACGTGCGTGATCGATTACGACCTGCGGCGTAGCTCCACGCGCAATCCGCCGTCGGCGGTGAGCGCAACTGTCTCGCGCTCAGGCAACGCAACGGTTTGGCGAAGCTCAACCGTTCTTAAGCCATCGCAGCCGCGCCCATCCCGACGCGCCCATTTGATGTTGATCACGAAGGTATCTTCGCCGTCCGTTTCCCTGGGTAATAGCGACAGGCTGAGCATCTCCGGCTCGCTACCGAATTGATTAGGCGCTGCCGGACAGTCGGCGGACGGCGGCTCGGAGCGGCTCTGAGACCAGTTGCTCTGCCGCCCCTGCTCGCTGACGCGAAGCGATCCTTGCCAAAGCACACCGGCCGGCCCGCGGATCACAATCTCGACATCTGTCGTTCGAGATGGCGTTTGCCGATCGAACGTGCTCCGTCCGGTTATAAACCGTGTCGTTGATACGGTGGGCGGCAACGCAGGTACGTTCGCCGTCTGAGCGGACAGACTATGAATAGCCAGTAATATCAACATCTTTGTCAGGCCCCCTCATGTCCGACGTTACAAAAGGAGCCTGAGGTTTGTCTGAAGAAACAAAGCTAACGACCGGGTAAACCGCCCTTTCCGCCGGCTATTCGCATCATGGTTCGATCCGGGCGTCAGTTGTTACCGCCGATCACGTCGCTGAGGCCCCCAGCGCCGATCCTTTGCCGCGGTGATCGACGCCGCCGACGGCTGAGGGCTGCCGGCACGCCGAGCAGGCAGCGCGGGCGCGGTCCTCCGGTAGCTCCGACCCGCTGCGCGCCGGCTTTACCGCCTGCCGGTGCCAAATGGCGGCATGCGCCCGGCGGTCGCGCGCTTGTCCACGAACTGGTGCTGCAAGGCGGCGCCCACATGCAGGATGATCAGCGCGTAGGTCAGCTTGATGAGCGCGCCATGGCCGAATTCGAACGCGTCATGGCTCGATAGCGGCAGGCCCGGAATGAACGGCAGCGGGATGCTGCCCAGCATCGTGGTCGCGCTGCTCGTCGCTGCTGCCCGAACCGTCGAAATTGCGGCCCATCCCGTCAGGGGCAGGCCGATCATCACCACATAGAACAGCGTATGGTTGATCCGCGCCACCGTCCGCTCCCATTGCGGCAGCTCGGCGGGCAGCGGGGGCGGTGGGTTCATGAACCGCCATGCCAGCCGCGCCACGCTCAGCAGCAGGATCAGCATGCCAAGCGTCTTGTGCCAGGTGAACCACATGCCTTGCGAGGGGCCGCGCGGCATGTCCTCGAACGTCCAGCCAACATAGATTTGGGTCAGCAGCAAGGCGGCGATGATCCAGTGAAGGGCAATGGCGACATTGTTGTATCGCTGCACACCATGCCACCGGGCCATCGCATTCTCCCGCGCGTGATGCCGTCCGCTTACTTGCGCGATGGCGGCCGCAACGATGTCAGTCACAGCACCGCCAGCCCGGCAAGCGCCTCTGCCGCTCGTCAGAAACTGTGGTGAACGGCCTCCAGGTTGCATCCGTCGGGATCGAGCACGAACGCACCGTAATAGCCGGGGTGGTACTGCGGGCGCAGGCCGGGCGCGCCATTGTCCTGTCCGCCCGCCGCCAGCGCCGCCGCGTGGAATGCATCGACGCTGGCCCGGTCGGGCGCCGCAACCGCGATATGGATATTGCCGCTGATCGCGCGTCCCCTGGCGATCCACAGGAACGGCTTGGGTCCGACGCCATAGCCCACCTGGTCGGGCAGCTCATCGGTGCCACCCTGCACCATCACGCGGGTGATGCCGAGCGGCGCCAGCGCCTGGTCATAGAAGGCGAGGGAGCGTCGGATGTCGCCCACCGCGATGCTCACATGATCCAGCATGGTTACCTCCCTGAATAGCGGACGACGGCTCGGCCGCCGCCCGAGCTTTGACGTTAGCGGTTCCCCCCGATCAGGTCGCCGAGGCCCCCCAGCGCCGATCCTTCGCCGCGATTTCCGCCGCCGCCTTGCGCCGCCGACAGCATCCGGCCGGCAAGCCGCGCAAACGGCAGCGACTGGACCCACACCTTCCCCGGCCCGGTCAGCCGGGCATAGAACATGCCCTCGCCGCCGAAGATCATGCTCTTGACGCCGCGCACCATCTCCAGATCGAACTCGACCGATGGGGTGAAGGCGGCAAGACAGCCCGTGTCGACGTGCAACTGCTCGCCGGCGCGAAGCTCGCGCTCCACCAGCGTGCCGCCCATCTGCACGAACACCCAGCCATCGCCCTCCAGCTTCTGCATGATAAAGCCTTCGCCGCCGAACAGCCCGGTCATCATCCGCCGCTGGAACGCGACGCCGATCGACACGCCCTTCGCCGCGGCAAGGAAGCTGTCCTTCTGGCAGATCAGCGTGCCGCCCAGGTCGGCGAGCCGGATCGGCAGGATCGTGCCCGGCGTCGGGCTGGCGAAGGCAACCCGCGCCTTGCCCGATCCGCGATGCGTGAAGACGGTGGTGAACAGGCTCTCGCCGGTGACGAGGCGCTTGCCCGCGCCCAGCAGCTTGCCCATGAACCCGCCGTCGCTGCCGCCCGATCCATCACCGAACACGGTGGTCATCTCGATCGACGCATCCTTCCACACAAAGGCGCCGGCTTCGGCCACGGCGCTTTCGCCCGGGTCCAGCTCGATCTCGACGAACTGCAGTTCCTGTCCCTTGATCTCGAAATCGATGTCGTCCGACAGCCCGGTACGGGCGTGATGGGACCAGGGACCGGCCATGTGACATGCTCCATTCGTCTGTGTTGATCACTTAACACACGGGGGATAGCGCGACGAGGCATCGGCGGGAAAGGGCCGATCGTCGCGCGCCCCGCTCGCCCTGGCGTCACGGCGATCCCATCTTGGGGGATCGAAACCCTTTCTAGGTTCGCGATCGCGGCGCGAGGCGATAGCCTCACCGCAACCAAGCCAAGGGAGAGTGTTCGTGAGCAAGGCCCAATACCGTCCGGAAACGCTGGCGCTGCATGCCGGTTGGCGCGCGGATCCCGCCACCGGGTCGGTGGCACCGCCGATCTTCCAGACCACCTCCTACCAGTTCCGCGATGCTGATCATGCCGCCGGGCTGTTTGCGTTGCAGGAACTCGGCAACATCTACACCCGCATCGGCAACCCGACGACCGACATCCTCGAACAGCGCATCGCCGCGCTTGAGGGCGGCGCGGCGGCGGTCGCGGTTGCCTCGGGCCAGGCGGCCTCGGCCTATGCGGTGCAGAACCTCGCCCGCGCCGGCGACAATATCGTCAGCGCGACCGACCTTTACGGCGGCACCTACAATCTCTTCGCCAACACGCTGCGCGACATGGGGATTGAGACGCGCTTCGTGGACCCGAGCGACGCTGGCGCCTTTGCCAGGGCGTCCGATGACCGCACCCGCGCCTGGTATGTCGAGACGTTGCCCAATCCGAAGCTGGTCGTCTCGCCGCTCGCGGAAATCGCCGCCGCGGGCCGCGACCTCGGCATCCCGTTGATCGTCGACAATACCGCCGCGCCGCTGCTTGCCCGCCCGCTCGATCATGGCGCAGCGATCGTCGTCTATTCGACCACCAAATATATCGGCGGCCACGGCACCTCGATCGGCGGCATGATCGTTGACGGCGGCAATTTCGACTGGTCGGCGCACCCTCAGCGTCAGCCGCTGCTCAACACGCCTGACCCCAGCTATCACGGCGCTGTCTGGGCGGAGGCGGCCAAGCCGCTCGGCCCGATCGCTTATGCGCTGCGCGCCCGCACGGTTCTGTTGCGCGATCTCGGCGCCGCGCTCTCGCCGTTCAACGCCTTCCAGATCCTGCAGGGGCTGGAAACGCTGCCGCTGCGCATGCCGCGCCATTGCGACAATGCGCTGAAGGTGGTCGATTTCCTGAAGGGCCGCGCCGACGTCACCCGCATCATCCACCCCTCGGTGCAGGAGGGCGAGCAGCGCGCCCGCGCGGATCGTTACCTCACCGGCGGCCTCGGCGGCCTGATCGGGATCGAGCTTGCCAGTGGTCGCGACGGCGGCCGCCGCTTCATCGATGCGCTTCAGCTCTTCTACCATGTCGCCAATATCGGCGACGCGCGCAGCCTCGCGATCCATCCCGCCTCGACCACCCATTCGCAATTGTCGGAGGAGGAACAGTTCGCGACCGGAGTCTCGGCCGGCTACGTCCGCCTTTCGATCGGGCTCGAGCATATCGACGACATCCTCGCCGATCTGGCGCAGGCGCTGGACGCGGCGAAGGGCTGATCCCCCGGGGTTATGGCGTCACGCCCTTTCGCGGTGTTGACGCCCCCCGCACCGAATCCGTATCAGGGGGCAGGGCGGTCCCTGTTGGGCCGCCCTTGCTCTTTCAAGGAGACGCCCCGTGTCGATCACCGCCCTGATGCCCGTTTATCCCCGCTGCGGGGTGCGGCCAGTGCGAGGCGAGGGGTGCCATCTGATCAGCGAGGATGGCCGCCGTTTCCTGGATTTCGCCAGCGGCATCGCGGTGAACGCGCTCGGCCATGGCCATCCCAAGCTGGTGAAGGCGATCGCCGATCAGGCCGCCACGCTGATGCACGTCAGCAACCTCTACGGCAGCCCGCAGGGTGAACAGTTCGCGCAGCGGCTGGTCGACAACACCTTTGCCGACACGGTGTTCTTCACCAACTCGGGCGCAGAGGCGGTGGAATGCGCGATCAAGACCGCGCGTCGCTATCACTTCGCCAATGGCAATCCGCAGCGCCACGACCTCATCACCTTCTCGATGGCGTTCCATGGCCGCACCATGGGCACCATCTCGGCCACCAACCAGGCCAAGATGCGTGACGGCTTCGAACCGCTGCTGCCCGGCTTCAAATATGCCGAGTTCAACGATCTCGAAGGCGCGCTGGCGCTGATCGATGAGAACACCGCCGGCTTCCTGGTCGAACCGATCCAGGGCGAGGGCGGCATCCGTGCCGCCACGCCGGAGTTCCTCCAGGGGCTGCGCAAGGCGTGCGACGAACACGGCCTGCTGCTGGTGCTCGACGAGGTGCAGGCCGGCTACGGCCGGACCGGCAAGCTGTTCGCGCATGAACTGTACGGCATCACGCCCGACATCATGGCCTCGGCCAAGGGGATCGGCGGTGGCTTCCCGCTCGGCGCCTGCCTCGCCACCGAGGAAGCGGCCAAGGGCATGGTGATCGGCACGCACGGCTCCACCTATGGCGGCAACCCGCTGGCGATGGCTGCGGGCGAGGCCGTGCTCGACGTGATCCTGGAAGACGGCTTCCTTGATCGCGTGACGCAGATGGGTGAGCGGCTGCGCTCCGGTCTCGAACAGATGCTCCCGAACTACGATCACCTGTTCGACAGCGTGCGCGGCCATGGCCTGATGCTCGGCCTGAAGCTCAAGAGCGACAGCCGTCGTTTCGTCGAATTCGCCCGCGACAACCACGGCCTGCTGCTGGTCTCGGCCGGCGAGAATGTCGTGCGCGTCCTGCCGCCGCTGGTGATCGACGAACGCCACATCGCCGAGTGTATCGAGAAGCTGAGCGAGGCGGCGCGCGTCTACGTTCCCGCCAGCGACGATTGATGGAACAGGCTCTGGCGCACCGCGCCGGGGCCGTTCGACCTGATCTGGCCGACCCCTTTGCGATCGAGGCCAATCTTCGCCGGATAGCGGCCGCCCATGATGCGCATGAGGCCATTGGAGGAGCTGAAGTGACCCGCCATTTCTTGAACCTGTCGGACGCCGGTGCCGATGGCCTCGCCGCCATCCTCGCGGACGCCCTCGATCGCAAGAACGCGCGCGCCGGCTGGACCAAGGGCCGCGTGGACGCCGACGCCCCGCTCGCCGGCCACGTCCTGGCGATGATCTTCGAGAAGAATTCCACCCGCACCCGCGTCTCCTTCGACATGGCGGTACGTCAGCTCGGCGGCCAGTCGATCGTGATGGAAGCGGGCCAGATGCAGCTCGGCCGCGGGGAGACAGTGGCCGACACCGCGCGCGTCCTGTCGGGTTATGTCGACGCGATCATGATCCGCACCGACGACCATGCCAAGGTCGAGGAAATGGCGCATTACGCCAGCGTTCCGGTGATCAATGGCCTGACCGACGCCTCGCACCCGTGCCAGATCGTTGCCGACCTCTTGACCGTGATCGAGCAGGGCAAGGCGCTGCCGGGCCTGAAGGTCGCGTGGTTGGGCGACGGCAACAACGTGCTCGCCTCGATCGTCGAGGCAGCCGGCCTGATGCACTTCGACGTCGTCGCCGCCTGCCCGCAGGGCTTCCAGCCCTCGGACGCCGATCTCGCCCTGGGAAAGGGCCGGGCGAAGGTCGTGGGCAATGCCCGCGAAGCGGTCGAGGGTGCCGATGTCGTCGTGACCGACACCTGGATCTCGATGGGGCAGGCGCACGCCGACACCAAGCTGGCGGCGATGATGCCGTTCCAGGTCGACGCCGCGCTGATGGCCACTGCCAAGCCCGATGCCAAGTTCCTCCACTGCCTCCCGGCGCATCGTGGGGAGGAGGTCACCACCGATGTGATCGATGGCCCGCAATCGCTCATCTGGGCAGAGGCGGAAAACCGCCTTCACGCGCAAAAGTCCATTCTGCGTTGGTGCTTGGGCCAGATCGGTTGATCACAGGCTGGCTGCTTCCCATCTAAGGCCAACAAGTTTCCGGTCCGCGCTAAGCTTGTCGAGGCGCTGCACTTCTCTCGTCGAAGGAAGCGGGCGCGGTTTCGACAAGCTCAGCCCCAATGGTGGACATGCCCAACACAATCAGGACCGATTTCGACCGCGCCATTGGCTTCACCATCCCGGCGCGTAACGCGCGCGGGCGGATGGTGCGCCTTGGTCCGGTGCTCGACACCATCCTTTCCGTTCACGCATATCCACCTGCGATCGAAGCGCTTTTGGCGGAGGCGCTGACGCTGACTGCCTTGGTCGGCGCCACTCTGAAGGATGTGAACGGGCAGCTTACTCTGCAGACGCAGAGCGAGCAGGGCGTGGTGCGGCTGCTGGTTTGCGATTATCGTGGCGGCGAAATCCGGGGCTATGTTCAGTTCGATGCGGATCGCCTCGCCGAAGCGCCGGCCGACCCCACCTTGTTTGCCCTTTTCGGCCAAGGTTACCTGGCAATCACCTTTGACCTTGCGGCCACTGGGGAGCGGTATCAGGGCATAGTGCCGCTCGACGGTGACCGGCTTGCAGACGCCGTGCAAAGCTATTTCGCTCAGTCGGAACAGATCCCAACGCAGGTGCGGGTCGGATTTGCGAAACAGGATGGCCGCTGCATAGCAGGTGGACTGCTGCTCCAGCATCTGCCGGAGGGCGAAGAAGGCCGCGAGCGGCTACACGCTAAAATGGATCATCCCGAGTGGGAGCATGTCGCCGCCCTGGGCGCTACGGTTGGCTCAGAGGAGCTTGCGGACGCGACACTGCCACTGGAAACGTTGATCTGGCGCTTGTTCAACGAGGAGGACGAAGTTCGCGTGTTGGCGAGCACGGACCTTTCCCGTGGCTGCCGCTGCGACGCTACATACATCCGTTCGGTTCTTGCGAAATTCCCGCATGATGAACGGCTTGCAATGGCGGACGCGAACGGGGTGATCGGCGTTGATTGCGCCTTTTGCTCGATCACCTTCCCGATCAAGGTCGACGAACTAACTGATTAGGTGCAGAGCCGCGCTAACTCGCACTGATCATGCGAGCCGGGCCGAGCCGACCGGGCGCGGTACCTGACGCGGAGCTTTCGCGCGCGGAGACCCTCTTTCGTCGGGCAGGACGGGCTAAGCTTTCGCGTTGCAGTTGAACCGCTCTGGCCCGCGGCGTCAAAGTCGCGGCAGTGTGACCCCAAGCTGTCCCATGTATTTGCCGGCACGATCAGCATAGCTGATCTCACAGGGCTCGTTCCCCTGCAGGAACAGGAACTGGCATGCTCCCTCATTGGCATAGATTTTGGCCGGCAGCGGGGTCGTGTTCGAAAACTCCAGCGTCACATGCCCCTCCCATCCTGGTTCCAGCGGGGTCACGTTCACGATAATGCCGCAGCGTGCATAGGTCGATTTCCCGAGGCAGATCACCAGCACATCGCGCGGCACGCGAAAATACTCGACCGTACGGGCAAGGGCAAAGCTGTTCGGCGGGATGATGCATACGTCGGTCTTACGATCGACGAAGCTGTTGGCGGCGAAGTCCTTGGGATCAACCGTTGCAGAATCGACGTTAGTGAAAATCTTAAATTCGTCAGCAACTCTAGCATCATAGCCATAAGAGCTGAGGCCGAAGCTGATGCATCCATCCCGCCGTTGGGCTTCGACGAACGGCTCGATCATGCCGTGCGCAAGCGCTTGTTCGCGAATCCAGCGGTCGGATAGGATGGACATGTGCAGGCTCCCTTGGCGGCGCTCTTCGCTGTCCATCGGCCTGCTGGCAAGTCCCTGCACCAGTGTCGGCGCGAGTGCGCTCAGGGGTGCGCAGTTGGGGGAAGCGGGAGAGTGATAACCGCCATCAACCCACCACCCGCTCGGTTGGAAAGGCGGATTGTACCGCCCGCGTCCTGTACAATGGCTTGAGCCAGCGCGAGACCAAGACCGATACCGCCGGTCTCACGATTTCGGGACGTTTCCAGGCGAGTGAACGGATCAAAAACGGATGTAAGGCCGGCCTCGGGAATACCTGGTCCTCGATCGGCTACACTCACTCGGATCTGGCTTGCTTCCGGTGAGATCATCACTTCGGCAGATCCCGCGTATTTGATCGCATTCTCAATCAAGTTCCGTATTGCGCGTCGAAATAGAGTCGGGCGCAGCTGCATACGCAACCGCTCGCTGTCTTCGAACAGCACCTCTGCGCCCAAATCGCGAAAGTCTTCCACGACGGCATCGACCAACGCCGCCAGATCAACTTCGGTGATCGGTTCGCTGGGGCGTCCCAGTCGCGCGAGCGAAAGGATGTCGTCTAGCGTTCGGCTCATTTCCGCGATTGTTTCCGCCATTCGTGCACGATCCTGCTCGTCCTCGACCGATTCGATGCGGACGCGCAGCGCAGCGAGCGGAGTGCGGAGATCGTGCCCGATCGCTCCCAACATCCGATCTTTTTCATCGAGCATGGCGGCTACGCGCTGCGCGAGCCCGTTGAATGCAAGGATCAAGTCCCGCACGTCTCCCGGGCCTTCTACAGCTAGTGCCGGCATTCCCTTGCCCGGAGCAAAGGTTCGCGCTGCGCCCGCCAGACCTCTCAAGGGGCGTGAGATCCGCCGCGCAATCCACAGAACCGGCAACAGAATAAGGATATAGATGATGAGAGTTTGGGATAGTAGGGCCCACAAAATTCGATTGTCTCGCCGGGGCCAGGATGAGTTCGTCGTGATCCATGTACCTCCACGCAGCTGCACGGCGATCATCAGCGTGTCAGAGGTGCGGCCGATCAAACGATGATCATGACGGCTTGGTCTTACCTCGCGTGGACGGATGCCTGTGTCGATGCGATCCACAGAGACGCCCAGTTCCGACAGCTGGGCTTTCAGTTCTGCCGCAACTTCGGGCATCCTCTGAAGTTCAGGTGGAATCGGATTGATGTTGTGCCGGCGCACGCGGCTACGCTCGGCAACGGCGGTCCGATTACCACTGTGATCGAGGGCATCAGCGATGCGAACCGCTGCTGGGCGCGTCGCTTGCGCTAATCGGAAGCTCGCTCGCTCCCGTAGTACCAGCGCCAGATTGATCGCCTGGGCAGCGAATAGCGCCAATGCCAGCAGAAGTGCCAGCTGACCCGAGAGATTACGAGGGAAGGGTAGTCTCACAAGCGAGTGACTTCCGTAGCCAGCGTGTAACCACCACCCCATACTGTCTTGATCAGTTGCGGATTTTTCACATCGGTTTCGATCTTCTTGCGAAGTCGGCTCACTTGATTGTCGATGGCTCGGTCGAAAGCCGCGGCTTCTCGCCCTTGGGTGAGGTCCAGCAACTGATCGCGAGTGAGCACTTGGCGGGGGCGTGTCACCAAGGCGTGCAGCAGATTGAACTCCCCTGTGGAAAGCGGAACTGCGACGCCCTCTTGGTCCACCAGCGTGCGTTCTCCGGTCTTCAGTACCCAGCCCGCAAACGCGTAAGCCGCGGCGTCGGGCGCGTGCTGGCGTGTGCCTCCGGCCTGAAGCCTCCTAAGCACTACCTTGATGCGTGCGGCCAGCTCGCGCGGCGAAAAGGGTTTTATCATGTAATCGTCGGCGCCCATCTCCAGTCCGACGATCCGGTCAGTTTCTTCTGTTCGAGCGGTAAGGAGGATAACTGGCGTATCGCTGGTCGCACGGATGTAACGACAGAGACTGAGCCCATCCTCGCCAGGCATCATAATGTCGAGCACCACCAGATCGATGGCGTAAGCTCCCAGCCGAGTGCGAGCTGCCTCGGCGTCGCCGACCTGCGTAACGCGAAAGCCCTGTTTCGTGAGATATTGCGCGAGTGGCTCGCGGATCGAACGCTCGTCATCCACGAGCAGCAGGTGAGGCGTATCGGACATGGGATTGCCGTCTAGCATGTCGCTCTCCGACGAAAAGCGCCGGGCGTTGTCGCCCGGCGCGCTGATTGTGATTGAGCTTATTTCGCTAGCGGGGCGTCGGTACTTGCGCTCGGCCGATGTCCCATCTTCGCGCGTGCAGCCCCGCGTTCGGATTGGTCGATGCGGCCGTCGCGATTGGTATCAACCCGGTCGAACATCGCGGTGGCAGCGGCAATCACCTCCGTCTTCGTCAGGACTCCGTCCCGGTTGGTATCAGCCCGCATCATCATTCCCATGCCGTGCTCACCGCGGCCACCCTGATGCGCCATGCGACCGCGGCGATGCTCCCCGCGCTTGCCTCGGAGGTCTTGGCGCTCCGCTTGATCAAGGCGACCATCGCGGTTGGCGTCAGCAAGTTCGAAGCGCTTCAGCGCCCGCTCACGAAACTGCTGCTGCGTCATCTCCGGCGCGTTTGCTCCACCACGGCCCCGTCGCTCGTCCGCGGAGATCTTGCCGTCGCGATTTTTGTCCATGCGCGCGAACATCGCATCTGCGGCCGCGCTCGCTTCCGCACGAGTGACAATGCCATCTCTGTTGGTGTCTGCCTTGGCTGGCCCACGTGCTGAAATGGTACCCGGCTGGGGCACGTTCTGTGCAACCGCCACCCCGGCAAGGGTTGTGGCGCTAAGCGCGGCGGCGATGATGAAGCGTTTCATTAACTACAGGTCCTTTGTCTGAACGGAGCAGATGTCCGTCGATGAGGCCCGATATGAAACCACTCTGTCGCACGACTGTGCCGTGCCGCATACAAACTGTCGCAACTTGTCGCGCCCAAGTCGGCCCTGGGAGGCGGGACAAGAGGGTCGCGACTGCGCGCGAACCCTCACCCGTTTAGGCAAACACGGCAACCGACTGCATCTGTTCCGCCACCATCTCACCCGCGCTATTCCAGATCCCCATCTGTTGCGATGAGCTTCCGGATCGGGCGTAGTCAGCGTTTGATCGTAACAGCCACCATCCGTCCTGCGTGCTAGGTGTCGGGCCGAGCACGTTGAGAATCCACGTCATTGAGCTCATCGGGACGTTCCGGCCGAGCAGACGCAGAGCTGCTGGGGGCAAGCAATCGCCCACCGCGATCAGCTCTACCATCGGGTCGATACCCTCACGCTCATTAAGGCGTGTCCAACGCAGCCACTCGGCCGGCTGCAGATTGGGACCTTCCCGGCGATCAAGGAACTCGAAGTTTTGGGTGAAGGCTACATGGGCATTGCCCTTGAAGGTTTTTTCCCCCGCACCCGGACGTGGGAAGTCCGGCACAGTGGTGGTGGCGTAATCGACTTCGCTGTCGATTGCGCGCATGAAGACGAAAGTACAACGCAGCCCAAGGCCGGCTTCGCTTTCTATGTCTGCCTGAATGAATGCCGCGTTTTTCCCACGCCTCAGTCGGTGGGTCGTTACCAGGATGGGACCGGCGAGTGGGCCAATGAAGCTGACCTGCGCGGACCTAAGTGGCGGTAGATCGACATCGGACTGCATCGCGCAATGAAGCGCCACTGCCGCTGACATTCCACCATAGGCCGTGCGGCCTTGCAGCCAGCTTTCCGGTATCTCGCCGCGCCACCCGGTGCCATCGGCCACTGGCACCAAATTGTCCAAAATCGTCTTCAGGCTTGTCATGCAGTCTTCCCCCGAAATTCCCCTGCCGCGAGCCGGTCGCGCAGCTCCCGCTTCAACACCTTGCCGATCGCGCTGCGTGGCAACTCGTCCGTGACGTAAAGCGCCGAAAGTCGCT
The DNA here is from genome assembly GCF_021043365.1 of Sphingomonas sp. IC-11. Lineage (GTDB taxonomy): Bacteria > Pseudomonadota > Alphaproteobacteria > Sphingomonadales > Sphingomonadaceae > Sphingomonas. The sequence continues at coordinate 1,213,372 of NZ_JAJNDU010000001.1, forward strand.
GCGTTTTCCCGAGCTTGGCGTTCGTTGTTGCGCGAACTTCCTCCGGACTTTCGGTGGCGCCTGCTCGCGGCACATAGAAGCCGACGGGCGTTTCGCCCCACTCGTCGCTGGGCACCCCGACGACGGTGCAATCCGCCACGGCCGGGTGTTCGGCAAGGACAGCCTCCAAATCAGACGGGTAGATGTTGAAGCCGCCCGAGATGATCATATCCTTTTTGCGATCCATCAGGATCAGGAAGCCGTCTTCATCGAACCTGCCGACATCGCCATGCCTGATCCACCGGTTCCCAGCGGCGTCATAATATTCGGCATCTCTCGTCGCGCCTTCGCGCTTGTGGTAACCGTTCATCATCGCCGGTGAGCGGCCCACGATCTCGCCCATTTCGCCGGGCGCAACTTCGCGCCCCTCGTCGTCCAGGAGGATCGCTTCATGTCCGGGCGACAGGCGACCTACCGTGTGAAGCTTGTCCGGAAACTCGTCCGCGACGAGAATGAATGAAGCTCCTCCTTCGGTCATACCGTAATATTCGACCAGTTTGCCGGGCCAGCGGTTCACCACATCGCGCTTCAGTTCGGCCTTGAATGGGGCAGACGTGCACGTTTTGAACCGGAACGATGACAGATCAAAGCTGCTAAAATCCGGCAGCGCCATGATCCGCTGATATTGAACCGGCACGAGCATCGTGTGCGTGGCGCGATAATGCTGGGCGAGCTCCAGATATCGATGAGCGTCGAACTTCTTCATCAGCACTGCGGTGCCGCCCCATGCGACGGTGGGAAGGAAGCTGACGAGCGTAGTGTTCGAATAGAGTGGCGTGGCGAGCAGTGTCACCGCAGTGTCAAAACCAGCTGCGCTGTTACGTGACAGATGCTGCCACCGCATTGCGTGGCTTTGAACGATCCCTTTCGGGATACCTGTGGTGCCAGAAGAGTAGATGATGTTGAAGCCATCGTCGGGCTTGATCGTCACTGCTTCCGCGCTTGTTCCCTCGGGGGCCAGCCAGCCCTCAAGCTCCTCAAGCATCACGACTTTCGCGTCCAGACTTTCGGAAGCAAGTGCTCCGGCATTCGCGGCATCAAGGAACACGAGGTTCGCGCCACTGTCCCTGATCATGCCCGCGATTTGTTCGGGGGTTGCCGACGGCTGAATGGGCGCGGCGATCGAGCCCGCTCTCACAGCTGCGAGGAACACAGCCGCTTGCGCTACGCTGGGATAGCTCACCATCGCAACTGCCTGGCCCTGAGTTGTGCCGTGGCGCTGGAGCGCTGCTGCACCGCGATCCATCACCGAGTCCAACTCGCGATAGGTCAGTTCGTCATCGCCATCGGTTATGGCGATCTTGTCTGGCTGAACGGCGGCGTGGCGCCGGATCAGATCGGGCAGCGTGCCGAAAGGCTGTGCCAGCTGGTCTGCGATACTCTCCATGCGACGTCGCTAGCGGCAGGCTCTTCCGAATGCCATACGCGACATTCAAATTCATGGAGGGTGATATGCAGGGAGGGGTTGCGATCGTAACCGGTGGCGGAACCGGGATCGGTGCCGCGGTGGTCCGCCGGCTTGCAGCGCGCGGTGTGCGATGCGTCATTAACTACGCACATAGCCGCGACGAAGCGGAGGCACTGGCGCGCGAACTCGCGAACGGCTCCATCGCGGTTCAGGCCGATATCGCTGACGACGCGGAGTGCAGGAAACTTGCGGAGGCGGCCCAGGAGACGTTCGGGCGCATCGACTTTCTGGTGAACAATGCAGGCCGAACCAAGCACGTTGTTCATGAGGATCTGCATGGCCTCGATGCGGAAGATTTTGTCGATATCTACAGGCTGAACACCATTGCCGCCTTTCAGATGGTACGGGCGTGCGTGCCGGCCATGCAGGAAGGTCCAATGAGCGCCGTTGTGAATGTGGCCTCTATTGCCGGTCTTCATGGGGTCGGCTCGTCCATCGCCTATGCTGCGTCCAAAGGGGCGCTGATCACCATGACGCAAAGTCTGGCGCGCGTTCTTGCCCCAGCTATCCGTGTTAACGCCGTAGCGCCTGGTTACGTCGGAACAGGATGGTTCGAGAAAGCTTTAGGCCAGGAAGGAAAGGCCAAGCTGGACCAGACGATCGTCCGCCGCACGCCGATGGCAATGGCACCGCAGGCGGAGGATATTGCCGGGCCGATCCAAATGTTGCTGGAACCCGCAGGCAAGGCGATCACTGGAGAGGTCCTGCGGGTAGATGCCGGATTCCATCTGGATACCGGTGGAAGCCGACGACCTGGACGTGAAGGTTGAACAAGAGGCGAGGGCCGAAACTCACACGAAGGCAGGCGTGATCCACTGACGATGACCGCATCTCTGGCGTTAAGGAGATGCGGTCACCCTCCAGCTAGATCGCAATGCTTAGCGTCCAGTTTTCGCCGTCTGTCCGAACAGCACCTTCTTTGCCTCGTCGCTCATCGGCGATGGTTGCGGCTGGACCTCCTTGCCCTTGGCGTAGGCTCGTTCGGTCGCAGGCCGTGCTTTGATGTCGGCATGCCAACGAGCCACATTCGGAAAGTCGGCAAGGTCTTGCCCTTGCGCTTCGGGCAGGATCCAAGGATAGCTGGCCATGTCGGCAATGGAATATCGTTCCCCCGCCACGTACGGCCGGTCGGCCAATCGCCGATCAAGCACCCCATAAAGGCGATTGGTTTCCTTCAGATAGCGTTCGATCGCGTAAGGCACCTTCTCCGGCGCATAATTCCGGAAATGGTGGTTCTGTCCGAGCATGGGGCCCAGACCGCCCATTTGCCACATCAGCCACTGGTTCACTTCGGCACGGGCACGCACATCGCCGCCACCGAACAGCCCGGTTTTTTCGGCGAGGTACAGCAGTATCGCGCCTGACTCGAAGACGGATACCGGGGCGCGCCCGTCGACGGGCGAATGATCAACGATGGCGGGCATACGGTTGTTCGGAGCGATCTTCAGGAAGTCTGCCTGGAATTGCTCACCAGTGCCGATGTTCACTGGTTTGATGGTATAATCGAGGCCAGTTTCCTCAAGAAAAAGCGTGATCTTGTGACCATTCGGCGTGGGCCAATAATATAGATCGATCATGCGTCCCTCCTTCACGTCTCGCAACAGATGGTCGGGCATGGTTTGTCAGGCAAGCTGTCTTCGCTGATGACCGACGCCAAACAAGAAGATGCAAAAAGTAATGCAACACAGCGAGGAGGCGAGGATAAAGGCGCTGCCTGGCTGCCCTCGTTCCGCTCCGAACGCCAAAGCCTGAGTCATTGCCAGCGGGCCGACAATCGCAGCGACGCTCGCTAGGCTGGCCATTCCGCCCTGAAGCGCCCCCTGGTTCGAAACGTCGACGCGAGAGGACAAGAGCGCGTTGACTGACGGGAAAACGAGGCCGGTGAGCGCTCCCGCGCCGATCAGAGTGTATATCTGCCAGCCCTGGCGCGCGAAAACGTATCCGCCAAATACAAGTGCGCCGCTGACCAACCCGATTAGCACGGTGCGCTCTTCTCCGAAATGCTTGATGGCCGGACGGATCAGGGCGACCTGGGCGAACATCATTGCCAGCCCGCTGGCGGCGAGCGACCAGCCGACCGCTTTCGCGTCCCAGCCAAGTGCAATTTCGGCAAAGAAAGTCCAGGTGGAGGGGTAAACCATATGAGCGATTTGCCAGACAAGTGCGCCCGCGAGCAGGGCGGCGGCTCCCCGGCTCTGGAACAGTGGAGCAAAGGCGCCGATGGCGTTGGCACGCTTCCAATCAAAGGGGCGACGACGCTCTTCCGGCAGGGTTTCCGGCATGAACGCCACAATCAGGCCCATGTTGAAAAACGCCAATGAGGCGGCGGCCAAAAACGGCGCTCGCGAGCCGAAATCCGCCAACAGTCCGCCGATCGCCGGACCGAGGATAAAGCCTCCTCCGAATGCGGCGCCCAGCAGCCCAAATGCAGCGCCGCGCTTTTCGGGCGGAGTGACGTCAGCGATCACCGCATTCGCCGGCCCGTACGTCGCCCCTGCGATGCCAGCGATCGCGCGCCCCGCAAATAGCCAGTTGAGCGAAGGTGCGGCCGCCATGAGGGCATAGTCTATGCCGAAGCAACCCAAGCTGGCGAGCAATACACGCCGCCTACCAAATCTGTCCGAAAGACTCCCGATCACCGGCCCGGCGAAGAAGTGCGTGACCGCATAAACGGCCAACATGTAGCCGCCGATCCTAGAGGCGTCCGCAAGGGATATTTTCCCGAGCTCAACGATCAGTGAGGGCAGTACCGGCAATACGATCCCGAAGCCTATCGAGTCGATCAGCATGGCAATAACAGCCACCGGGACGGCTCGGTGTTCGAATCGCATCGCTCTGGCGCTCCCATGGTTCCACTAGCCGAGCAGGCTTACCTTGTCCCTTTGCTTGGCACGTAAAACGTGCCATGTCTCGACCATACCCGATCTTCAGAATGGGCTCCGGAGAACCGATTAATGGCAAGTGCCGCCGAACTAGACCGTCCGACCGACTCGCTCGATAGTTTCCGCCTGGAAGCGCGCGCTTGGTTGGAGGCCAATTTTCCGCAAAGTCTTCGCGGCAAGGACAACGCTATGTCCGCGGTGGACGGGCCGACGGATGAAACTCCGGAGCAGAAGGCTTGGCGCGAAGCGATGGGCGAAAAGGGCTGGGGAGTGCCGACCTGGCCGAGCGAGTACGGCGGCGGCGGGCTGACGCGTGAGCAGGCGCGGGTGCTTGGCGAAGAGATGATGCGCATCGGGGCTTGGAACCCGATCGGCGGCATGGGCGTGATGATGTTCGGTCCGACGCTCCTCGAATATGGCAGCGAAGAACAGAAGCGGCAGCATATTCCTGGCATCGTTCGCGGTGAGGTGCGCTGGTGTCAGGGTTATTCCGAGCCGGGCGCAGGTTCGGACTTGGCAAGCCTCCAGACTTTCGCGGAGGACAAGGGCGATCATTATATCGTCAACGGCCAGAAGACCTGGACCTCGGGCGGGCAATGGGCCGACAAGTGCTTCGCGCTCGTTCGTACCGACAAGACCCAGAAGCACGCTGGCATCAGCTTCCTCCTGATTGATATGGACGCGGAGGGCGTTGAAACTCGGCCGATTAAGCTTATTTCCGGCGCGTCTCCCTTTTGCGAGACGTTCTTCACCAACGTGAAGGTGCCGAAAGAAAATCTGGTTGGTCGTGAAGGTCAGGGCTGGGAGATCGGCACTCGCCTGTTGCAGCACGAGCGCAACTCGCTCTCCGGCGGCGGCGGCTCGCAGGGTCGCATGAATCAAGGTGAGCAGATTCCGGCGATTGCCAAAAAGTATCGTGAAGTTGATGCCAAAGGCAGGCTCGCCGATAGCGATTTGCGCACGCGCATCATCAAGCATGAGATGGATCAGCGCGCTTTTGCGCTGACCCTCCGCCGCGCGGCGTTGGAGGCCAAAGGCAATGCTGGCCCATCTGCGGCAACCAGCGTCATGAAAAACGTTGGAGCTCGCATCACCCAGGATCGTGCCGAGCTGGCCATTGAAATCATGGGCATGCAAGGTCTTGGCTGGGAAGGGGAGGGCTTCAGCCAGGAAGAGCTTGCCCAGACCCGTACCTGGCTGTGGGGCAAGGCGGTCTCGATCTACGGCGGTTCGTCCGAGATCCAGAACAACGTGATCGCGAAACGCATCCTCGGAATGCTCGATCACCAGTGAGTTCGGTTAGGCGCGGGAAGACACGCGTCGGAGAGGGCCGGGTCGAGGAGGAGTGCGCCAGATACTCCTCCTCCCCGGCAAGTCCTTTGAGTGGGGTTTGAAGACATGGCGGTGTTGAACGACGAACAGGTGATGTTGCGGGACATGGCTCGCGAGTGGGCGGACAATGAGTCCCCCGTCTCTGCCTTCCGCAAGTTGCGCGACGCAGCCCCTGCCAAGGGGTTTGACGCGGAGGCTTGGACGACGATCGGTCAGATGGGCTGGGCCGGCGTGGTTATCCCTGAGGAGTTTGGCGGATCAGCCTTTGGTTATCTTTCCTTGGGGCTGGTGGTTGAGCAGCTCGGCCGGAACCTTGCGGTGTCACCGCTTGCCTCGACCGCTGTTGCGGCGAGCGCAATCGTGATGGGCAGCTCTGATGCTGCCAAGAACGAGTGGCTGGCCAAGCTTGCGTCCGGAGAGGCGGTCGCAACCCTGGCGATCGACGAGGCTCCGGTTCACGGTGGCCAAATCTCGGCGACCGTTTCGGCGGGCAAACTGACCGGCACGAAGCGCTTTGTGGCCGAGGGCGACGGCGCCGACGTCTTTGTCGTGGCGGCTGAGGATGGCTTGTACCTACTCGCCAAGGGCGAGGGCGTATCGGTTTCCACGCGAAAGATGGTGGACAATCGCAGCCATGCGGATGTGACCTTTAATGGTGCGCCCGCGGAAAAGCTTGGCGGCACGGAGCTGACCCAATCGATTATTGATCGCGCGACGGCAGTCAGTGCTGCTGAAATGCTGGGAATGGCCGATAGTGCGTTCAATCAGACGCTCGACTACCTGAAGCAGCGTGTCCAATTCGGACAGGTCCTTTCCACTTTCCAGGCGCTGCAGCACCGCATGGCGAAGATGAAGACCGAGTTGGAGCTCATGCGATCGGCGGTTGAAGGTGCGCTGGAAGCGATTGATGCCGGGCGCTCCGATGTCGATCAGGCCGTGAGCCTATCAAAGGCGATCGCAAATGACACGCTTCGGCTTGTCAGTCGCGAGATGGTCCAGCTTCACGGCGGCGTCGGCATGACTGATGAATATGATGCTGGTCTTTATCTGAAACGCGCAGCGACGCTCGAAACCATGTGGGGTACGGCGTCCTACCATCGTGATCGTTTTGCGCGGCTCAATGGTTATTAATACGCGTTCCAAAATAAACGGTATGGCGGCGGCGGTCTCATCTGACCGCCGCCGCTTTTTTATTTCAACTCGGATATTCTCGTACTTTCCTGCTTGACGTGGCGGAACCCGCGTCGTCTATTCGATGACTGGGTATGGCGCACATAGATGCCAACCAACATTGGGAGAGAAGGAATGGCGAAAGCGGCTTTCGTCCGGGTGAGTGCGTCGGCGCTTGCCTGGGTACTCGCGATGGGCACGGCACAGGCGCAGATTGGCGGTGATCCAGTCCCCGCGCAGGCCTCTCCTGATGTAAACGAAGCCACATCGGCGCCCGATATCGTCGTTACTGGCACTTTGATCCGCGGCACGCCAGAGAACCTCGCCGTTCCAGTTGACGTGATATCCAGCGAAGAACTCGCAAAGCAGGGCGCTCCAACCGCAGTCGATCTCCTGAAGAATCTCACTGTCGCGAACGGCACGGTTGGTGATGCAAACCAGTTCGACAATCGCGCGCAGGGCTCTGAAGGCGTCGCGTCAGTTAACCTGCGCGGCCTCGGCCCTCAGCGCACGCTGGTGTTACTAAACGGCAAGCGGATGGTTCCCTCCGGCCTGGGTATCCCGATTGTGGACGTCAACATGTTCCCGGCGGCGGCAATTGGCCGGATCGAGATCCTGAAGGATGGTGCCGCGGCGACCTACGGCTCGGACGCGATCGCGGGCGTGGTCAATTTCATCACCCGTACTGATCAGGAAGGCTTCCTGGTTTCGGGCGACTACCGGTGGATCGATGGTTCAAAGGGGGACTATGGCGCTGCTGCCTCCTTTGGACACAAGCAGGACGGCTTCCGCATGTTCGCTGCTGTCGGGTATCAGCGTCGATCCGAGCTGCGCTTTACCGACCGCGATTTCGCGGTTCAGCCGTACCCGACCAATCCTCAGGGCGCTTGGACCGGCGGCGGCAATCCGGGCAACTTTGACTTCAACGGCACGGTCGGGGGGATCAATCTGACCACGGACCTAGGTTGCGAGGGGCTGGGCGGGTTCCGCAGCGCGCCTGGTTCAAATACGGACCGCTGCTTCACGCAATTCGGTCAGTTCGACAATCTTGTCGAACCTGAGGAGCGGCTACAAGCTTATGTGGAGAGCGAATTCGACGTAGCAGACAACGCGTCTCTGCGTTTTACTGGCCTTTACGCCTTCACCAACACACGCGTCACGAGCTCGCCCAGCTACCTGCCGACGCTGCCTCCGTCCCCGAACGCCGCGTTCGGGAATAATTCGCTCTTCGTGATCCCTGGCTATGCGCCAGCTCTTCAAGATTATTGCGCGCTTTATGGCGCCCAGGCTGGATGCTCGCGAAGTGGATCAGGCGCTCTAGATAGTGCCATTGGCTTGCCTGTGTTGTTCCGGCCGTTTCTGCTCGGCGGCAACCCGTTGTTTAAGAACGGAAGCAATGATCGCGGATCGGCTGTTTCAAAGCGTGATACCGAGGCGTTTCGTTTTACTGCCGATCTGAATATTCAGCTGACCAGTGATATCGATTTTGCTACGGGGTTCACCTTCAGCCAGTATCATCGCGATTATGACGGCACCGACGCGTTTGGTGACCTACTGCAGAACGCGTTGGCCGGATTTGGTGGGCCGAATTGCGCATACGCAAGCACCGCATCCCGAGCGGGCCTTACGCCGGCACAGCTTGCGGGGTTGGCAGGTACGAACGGTTGTACGTTCTTCAATCCTTTTTCGACCGCCATCTCCGCGAATGCAGTGACGGGAGTCGCCAATCCGAACTTTGCCGGCTCACGTAGTCCCGCTGGCTTCAGCCTTACGCCGGGCGCTGGGCTGATCAACGACCCTTCAACCATCGACCTGTTCTTCCGAACGCCGAATACACAGCTGCGGACCCAGCAATATGTTGGCGACGTGTCTCTTTCCGGCCGTACTGGGCTTCGCCTGTGGGCTGATGAAGCGATCGGATTCGCGGTTGGTGGCCAATATCGCAAGAACACATTCCAGCGACGTCTGAACGCCGACGCGAACATCGCGATCAATCCGTGCCCGGGCACGCCGCTGAATCCCAACGCCACCTGCAATCCGCAGACGGGCGCGCTTGGCTTCCTCGGAACCAACCCGCAACAGGACGCAGAGGCGGACGTTTACGCGCTCTTCGCGGAACTTCAGGTGCCAATCACCAATGCGGTGAACCTGCAGCTTTCGGCGCGGTATGAAGATTATGGTGGCGCGGTGGGCTCCACGTTCGACCCCCAGGCTCGGCTTAAGGTTGAACTGACCGACTGGTTCGGCTTGCGGGGTGGTGTTGGTACGAGCTTCCGTGGCCCGCCGCCTCAGAATCTCTCGGGTTCTGTGGTGTCGCTCCAGGTGATCGGGACCGGTTTCCGTGCGGTGGAGGTATTTGGCGATCCCAACCTGAAGCCAGAAAGCGCGACCACGTATAATGCCGGCGTTCTGATCGACCGTGGCCCCTTTAACGCCAGTCTCGACTACTGGCGCTATGAGTTTGCAGGCCCGATCGAGTCCGAACCGGTCTCGGGTCTGACCAACGCGCTGTTCGGCGCTACAGGATCGGCCAATTGTGACAATCCGGCTTATGCAGCGCTGAGGGCTCGCTTCACGTTCAACGCTGCCGGATGCGGCATCAACAACGTCAGCCGCCTGAGGGCGCAGGTGTTCAACAGTGCCGATGTCAAAACCTCGGGCCTCGACTTCAATGCCAGTTACCGGGGAGAGCTTGGCCCCGTCGAGTTGCTGGTCGGCGGCGCCGCTACTTATGTCATCGATTTCAAAGTCGACGATCTTGTGGTGGAAGGGGTGTTGGTCCAGCCGGCGTTTGATGCAGTCGGTAAGCTGAACTTCCAGACGACTTCCTATCCAATTCCGCAGTGGCGAGGAAATTGGTACGTTCAAGGAGACAGCGGGCCGCACTCGCTTCGGCTCCAGTTCAACTATGTCGATGGCTACACTGATCAGCGCGGTGCCGCGATTTTCGGCCCCAACCTTGGCGCGCTTGGTGGGGCTGCGAACACGCGTGGGAAGGAGATCGGCTCGTGGCGCACCTTTGACGCGACCTACCGTTTGGCGCTGGATAGCGGAACGACCTTCACGCTGTCCGCCGTGAACATCTTCGATCGCGATCCGCCGTTTGCACGACTGGATCCAAACTACGACAGCTTCACCGCGTCGCCTCTTGGTTTCACGTTGAAGGCGGCAGTATCGCAGCGATTTTGACGAATGGAGCGGCGAAGTTTGTTTCGAAACATTGCCGCCGGGTTGACAGGCTGACTTGTCGCGGGGGCTTGTTTAAGCCGTCGCGACGAGGTCAAGGTTTAGGAGAATGACATGGATGCCAGCACCACGTGGTCGCACGATGAGCGCGACGCGCGGGCTATTCGCAGGAGAGGTTGGACGCTGGCACTGCTGACGATCGCCTATTTCTTCAGCTTCATGGACCGGCAGATCCTTGCGATCCTGCTGGAGGCGATCAAAGCAGACCTGAAGCTTTCGGACACGCAGCTGGGGTTGCTCTCGGGGCTCGTGTTTGCGCTTTTCTACGCCACCTTGGGTTTGCCAATAGCGCGTCTGGCGGATCGCTCGAGCCGTAGCAATATCATCGCGATAAGCCTTGCATTCTGGAGCGGAATGACTGCGCTTTGCGGGCTGGCGCAGAACTTCACACACCTGATGCTTGCCCGTATCGGCGTCGGCATCGGCGAAGCGGGATTTGGCCCGCCGAGCCAATCCATCATTGCCGATCTGTACCCGCCGGAAAAGCGCGCAAGCGCGATGGCGATCTACTCGCTCGGCGTGTTGCTCGGCGGTGGGCTTGGCATGGTGATCGGCGGTTTCGTGGCGCATTCTTACGGTTGGCGCGTTGCTATGATGGTCGTGGGTCTGCCCGGCATCGCGCTCGCCGTTATCATGAAGTTGTTCGTGGTCGAGCCGCGCCGTGGGCTAGCGGACGGCAAGGCCCCCGCTGGACCGGCCGACGCGCCTACAATTGGTCTTTGGAACGGCATCGCTTCGATCTGGCACAATCGCGCGGCGTTCCACTTGGTGGCTGCGATCACGATCACGTCGCTGGTCGGCTATGCGGTCACGGGATGGGGCCCAAGCTACATGCAGCGTTCGCTGGGCATGTCCATGCTCGACGTCTCGAAATACGTGGCACTTCCAGCCGCTTTCGTCGCTGGCTTCTCAGCAATGATCGGAGGTTGGCTTTGCGATCGGGCGGCGAAAAACAAGGGCATTTACGCTCAGAGCTACGTCGTGGTGGTCATGAAGATCCTGGCGTTCCCCTTCGCGCTGGCCTTCTACTTCGTTGATCATCTGTGGCTCGCGCTGAGTTCCTACTTTGTCGCTGCGATCTTCGCCGGCGCCTATATCGGGCCGACCTATGCGATGATCCAGCACCTGGCCCCGTTGCGGCTTCGCGCCACCTGGGCGGCTCTCACGCTGCTGGCGACCAGCCTTTTGGGCTTGGGGCTTGGGCCGTTCGCGGTTGGCCAGATCAGCGACGCACTGAAGCCTATGTACGGGGCGGAATCGCTGCGTTGGGCGATGTTCTCCGTGGCGATGCTCACGCCTTGGGGCATCTTCCATTATTGGCGCGCAGGCGTGCTGATGAAGCGCCAGGAGGCGCCAACAGCGTAAGGTGTCTCCTCTTAAGATCTTGCCAGATTGGCAAACCCCGGGGCGCGGCAGCGCTCCGGGAAGGTGCAGGTCACCGGCCGATTGCATGAAAACGGACGTTCAACGAGGAAGAGCCGTTGACTAGTTATCCGCCGATTTCCTGCATCGTATCGCTCGTGGCGCGGCCAAGTTTGATGCTGCGCGCAAGTTAGCTCATCAAGGCGAGCGGCGGTGCCGCTCTTCAATCCTGATCAGTGCCGGATGACTCGATCATCGAACATGCCGAACGCCAAGGTTGAGGCGTAAAGGGCGATTGCACGATCACGTGGCATCGCCCAAGCCCACTTCCGCATGTCAAACGCAGCGTTAAGGAACGCCATCACCAACTGACTGGCGACTAGCGGATCAATGGCGCGGACCGTTCCCTCGGCGATCCCGTCGGAGATTGTGCCGGCAAAGCGCCGGGCGATCCGGTTAGACCGGTCAACCATAGTGGCGCGAACAGACATGGGGAGACCACTGAGCGCCGTCGTCCGCAACAGTGGCCCTGTCTCGGAAAACTGTACTTCCAGTAGCGTCGCGAACATCGCGCAAAGCCGCTCCCAGTGGGTTCCGCCCTGCTCGTCCGCCATTCTCTGCGCCGCGGAAATCGTATCGAAGCTCCTGCGATAGCAGGCAATAACGAGGTCATCCTTGGCATCGAGATGGTGGTAGAAACTCCCTTTGGTCACGTTGAGTTCGCTAGCGATCCGCTGCACCGAAGCGCCACGATAGCCAAGCTCGTTGATCAAACGGGTGGCGGCGTGAAGGAATGCATCGCGGCCTTCAACTGAGTCCTGCGGCAGCGAAAGGGTCCGCGGCTCCCAGCCCGCAGGGCGGGCAGCAAGGCCGCCACGAAACACATCCATCACGCAGGCCTCCACCCGCGCAATCTGGTCCATGTCGTAGCGGTTCAGCCAAACTGGCAGCCAAAACGTGTTTTCCATGAGAACGTGCGCGCGCGCGCCGTTGAGATCCGTTTGTGCGCGAGTGTCCGCCGGTCCCCACAGTGCCCGGGCGCGCCGGAATACCTCCCGCCATCCCGCCATGAGGCGGCTGCGAACCGGATCTTCCATCGCGCGCAGATCGGACAGCCCCGCGATCTGGCGTTCCTCACCCCGTTGCACCCGTGCCAAGCGGGCCATGTTGAGCGCGAGATACCGCTGGACCCGCTCCTCCGGCGTGTCTGCCTCCATAGCGGTGTCGAGCATGACCAGGAGATAGTCTAGCGTATGCTCGAACGCTGCGGCCGCAAGATCTTCCTTGCGCTTGAAGTAGTAGGTGACGCTTGTGGTATTCAGGCCTACGCGCCGCGCTACGTCCGCGAAGGTCATTCCCTTTGCGCTTTGTTCGTTGATTGCGTCGGCAGCTGCGGCGAGGATGGCTTCACGCTTCGCTCGGAAGCGGCGCGTGCCGATCTCCTCTCCGTCGCCGCCCGGTTCCCCCCTAGCCTGCATCCGACTGATCCTAGCGCCTATTTTTCGAACGAACAGTCCCTTTCTTTATCGCTGGCCACCTCTTCCTCACTAAGGAAGCCTCGACCGATTCGCGCGCTTGTCCGAAGATGCGGTACGCTTTACAGCTTTGATGAAATATCGAGCGGAGGGATGCTATGGACTTCACCCTGACCGAGCGCGAAACCTATTTCAGGGACCGCGTGAAGGCCTTCATCGACGCCGAGATCGCGCCGCGGCAGGCCGAGTATCACGAACAGGCGCACACTGGCGATCGCTGGAAGGTGATCCCCGTCATCGAAGAGGTGAAGGCCAAGGCCAAGGCGGCCGGGCTCTGGAACTTCTTCATGCCGCCGCACTCGGGCCAGACGCATGTCGACGAGACGTTCGAGTTCGAAGGGACGCAGCTCACCAACCTCGAGTATGCGCTGTGCGCCGAGGAAATGGGCAAGATCGGCTGGGCCAGCGAGTGCTTCAACTGCTCCGCGCCGGACACGGGCAACATGGAAGTGCTGCATCGCTATGGCACGCTGGAACAGAAGGAGAAGTGGCTTCGCCCGCTGATGAACGGCGAGATCCGCTCCGTCTTCCTGATGACCGAGCCGGCGGTCGCCTCGTCCGACGCCACCAACATCGAGACTCGGATCGAGCGTGACGGCGATCATTATGTGATCAACGGCGTGAAATGGTGGTCGTCAGGCGTGGGCGATCCGCGCTGCAAGATCGGCATCCTGATGGGCAAGACGAGCTTCGAAGGTTCGCGCCACCAGCAGCAGAGCCAAATCCTGGTGCCGATGGATACGCCGGGCATCAAGATCGAGCGCATGCTCTCGGTCTATGGCTATGATCATGCGCCGCACGGCCATGGCGAGGTGAGCTTCACCAACGTGCGCGTGCCGGTCGAGAGCGTCATCCTCGGCGAGGGCCGCGGGTTCGAGATCGCGCAGGGCCGGCTCGGGCCGGGCCGCATCCATCACTGCATGCGCACGATCGGCGTCGCCGAGGTGGCGCTGGAGAAGATGGCGAAGCGCCTCCTCAGCCGCGTCGCCTTCGGCAAGCGGATTTCCGATCACTCGGTATGGGAGCAGCGCGTGGCGCAGGCCCGGATCGAGATCGAGATGACCCGTCTGCTGTGCCTCAAGGCAGCGCAGACGATGGACGCGGCCGGCAACAAGGCCGCCAGCCAGGAAATCGCGATGATCAAGGTGTTCGCGCCGAACATGGCGCTGCGCATCCTCGACGATGCCGTGCAGGCGCATGGTGGCGGCGGCGTGGCGGAGGATTATGGCCTCGCGCATGCGTGGGCTTCGCAGCGCACGCTTCGCCTCGCCGACGGCCCGGACGAGGTTCACGCCCGCGCCATCGCCCGCAACGAATTCGGCAAGTACGGCGACTGGAAGGCGGAGATCGCGAATGATCGCGGCGCGCCGCGCGGTGCCGAGATTTCGAGTGGTGATATCGGCGTATCGCGCTGAGCCTTTTCGTCAGCGGACCGGACCCGGAGCCCGCTGCCAGCCATCGCGGTTGCGGGCTTGGCGGCCGGGTGACGATCATTCGTGAGAATAATGGAGAGAGACCGTGAAAGCCGCCGTCATCTTTGAAACCAAGGCGCCGCTCCAGATCGAGGACGTCGTCGTATCCAAGCCCGGCCCGCACGAGGTGCTGATCCGCACCGTCGCGTGTGGCGTGTGCCGGTCGGACCTGCACTTCGTCGACGGTGCCTATCCGCATCCGCTGCCGGCGATCCCGGGCCATGAGGCCGCCGGCATCGTCGAGGCGGTGGGTGACGAAGTGCGCACCGTGAAGGTCGGCGATGCGGTCGTTACCTGCCTCAGCGCGTTCTGCGGCCATTGCGAGTTCTGCATCACCGGCCGCATGTTCCTGTGCGTCAGCGCGGAAACCCGCCGCGGGCCGAAGGCGGAGCCTCGGCTTCGCCTGGCGAACGGCGGCAACGTCAACCAGATGCTGAACCTGTCGGCCTATGCCGAGCAGATGCTGGTGCACGAGCATGCCTGTGTCGCGATCGATCCGGAAATGCCGCTCGACCGCGCCGCGCTGATTGGCTGCGCGGTGACGACGGGTGCCGGCGCCGTGTTCAACACCACGGACGTGACGCCGGGCGAGACGGTCTGCGTCGTCGGCTGCGGCGGCATTGGCCTTGCCGCGGTGAATGCCGCGAAGATCGCCGGCGCGGGCAAGATCATCGCCCTGGATCCGGTGCCTGAGAAGCGCGCCGTCGCCGAGAAGCTGGGCGCGACCCATACCTTCGATCCGATGAAGGAAGGTGTCGTCGGCGAAGTGGTGGAACTCACTAAGGGCGGCGTCCATCATGCGATCGAAGCTGTCGGCCGGCCGCAGTCGGCGCAGACCACGGTCGACGTGCTTCGCCGCGGCGGCACCGCGACGATCCTCGGCATGATGCCGCTGGACCAGAAGGTTGGCCTTTCCGCGATGGAGCTGCTGTCGGGCAAGAAGCTGCAGGGGGGCATCATGGGGTCGAACCGCTTCCCGGTCGACATCCCGCGCCTGGTGGATTTCTACATGCGCGGCCTGCTCGATCTCGACACGATCATTGCCGAGCGGCTGCCCCTCAACCGGATCAACGATGCGTTTGACGAGCTCCGCAAGGGCGACGCGACGCGCAGCGTGATCGTGTTCGATCAATGAGCACGGCCGTGGCGGAAGATACCGGCCTCCAGGCGGAAATCAGCGAGCGCGACCGGCTGGACATCGATCGCCTCTATACCTGGATGGAAGCGCATGTGCCAGACTTCGCGGGTCCGCTGACCTATGCGAAGTTTGCGGGCGGGCAATCGAACCCGACGTACAAGCTGATGACGCCGGGGCGCAATTACGTGCTTCGGCGCAAGCCGATGGGTGAGCTTTTGCCGTCCGCACACCAGGTCGATCGCGAATATCGCGTGATGGCTGCGCTTCACCCGACCGGCTTTCCGGTGCCGCGGCAATATGGCCTTTGCGAGGACGATAGCGTCATTGGCTCCGCCTTCTACGTCATGGAGATGGTGGACGGCCGCACGATCTGGGACGGCGCCTTCCCGGGCATGGATGCCGACACGCGGCGTGCGCATTACAATGCGATGATCGATACGCTGGCGGCGCTCCACAATGTCGACCTGAAGGCAACAGGGCTCGAGGATTTCGGGCGGCCGGGCAATTACTTCGAGCGGCAGGTGAGCCGCTGGACGAAGCAATATCGCGGCGCCGAGACCGAGCATATGCCGGCGATGGAGCGGCTGATCGAATGGCTGCCGCGCACCATCCCGGAGCAGACGCGCACCACGATCGTCCATGGTGACTATCGCTGCGACAACATGAAGTTCGCGCCGGGCCTCGAGCCGCGGGTGGCGGCGGTGCTCGACTGGGAGCTCTGCACGACCGGAGATCCGCTCGCCGACCTCAGCTATTTCCTGATCAGTTGGGTGACCGAGCCGGAGGGCCGCTCGGGCGTGATGGGCCTGACCGGGCCGGAGACGGGCATTCCGACCGTCGAGGAAGTCGTCGCGCGTTATTGCGAGAAGACCGGCCGCGACGGCGTGCCCGATCTCAACTGGCTGCTGGCGTTCAACCTGTTCCGTCTCGCCTCGATCGTCCAGGGCATTCGCAAGCGCTTCCTCATTGGCACGGCGTCCAGCGCCAATGCCGAGGCGACCAGCGCTCGTGTGCCGATGCTGGCCGACGCGGCCTGGCAGTTTGCACAGAAGGCCGGCGCAACGGCGTAACGCCTGCTGCTGTCGGAGGGCACGGTTTGGGGAGGAGCGTGCTCCTCCCCCTTGATACAATCACTTGCGGGCCGGCCCCCCTCAGCCCCGCCCGCAAGCGGGGAGGGAGTGAGCCATGAGTTTGTTCGATCTGACCGGCAAGGTCGTCCTGATCACCGGATCGTCGCGTGGCATCGGCAAGGCCAGCGCCATCGCTTGCGCTGAACAGGGCGCGAAGGTGGTGATCTCCAGCCGCAAGCAGAACGCCTGCGAAGAGGTGGCCGAGGAGATCAACGCCCGGTTCGGGCCCGGTACCGCGGTGGCGATCGCTGCGAACATCTCCGACAAGGCCGCGCTCCAGCATCTCGTCGACCAGAGCCGGCGCGAGTTCGGGCGGATCGACTGCTTGGTCTGCAACGCCGCGTCCAACCCCTATTACGGGCCGCAGGAGGGCATTGCGGATGAGCAGTTCCGCAAGATCCTCGACAACAACATCCTCTCCAACCACTGGCTGATCACGATGGTCGCGCCCGAGATGAAGGAGCGCGGAGAAGGCTCGATCGTCATCGTCTCTTCGATCGGCGGACTTCGCGGATCGACCGTGATCGGCGCCTATTGCATCAGCAAGGCGGCGGACATGCAGCTCGCCCGTAACCTGGCGCATGAATATGGCGCCCACGGCATCCGGGTGAACTGCATCGCGCCGGGCCTGATCAAGACCGATTTCGCCAAGGCGCTGTGGGAAGACGAGGGGGCGGTGGCCGAGCGTAACCGCACGACGCCACTGCGCCGCATCGGCGAGCCGGAGGAGATTGCCGGCGCGGTCGTCTATCTCGCGTCGCGTGCCAGCGGCTTCATGACTGGCCAGACGATGGTGATCGACGGCGGCGTGACGATCTGATCCCGCCGCCCCTCGGTCGGAGGCGCGCGTAAGCAATGATGAAGCCGGGGCGGGAGGTGTTCTCCCGCTGCCTGTGCAACGGAGTGAGACATGGCTAGGTTCACCGACAAATCGATCATCGTGACGGGCGCCGGCTCCGGCATCGGGCGCGCCGCAGCGACGCTGTTCGCTGCCGAGGGTGGCTGGGTGATCGCCGCTGACAAGAAGGGCGCCGAGGAGACGGCGGAGGCGATCCGTGCCGCGGGCGGCACCGCGCACGCGATCGAGATGGACGCCGGCAGCGAGGAAGATGTCGTGCGCACCGTCGCGCTCGCCTGCGACAAGTTCGGCGGGCTGGACGTGATGTTCGCCAATGCCGGCATCTCGGGCGGCATGGCCAATATCTTCGATACTGACGTGGCGCTGATCACCGAAGTGTTGCGCGTGAACCTGATCGGCCCGTTCCTGGCGATCAAGCACGCCGCGCCGCGCATCGCCGAGCGCGGGCAGGGCGCGATCATCCTGACGGCGAGCGTCGCCGGCATCCGTTCCGGTGCCGGATCACCGGCCTATTCGGCGTCCAAGGCCGGCGTGATCAACCTCGCGCAGGTGTCGGCGCAGCAGCTGTCGGGATCGAACGTCCGCGTCAACGCGATCTGCCCCGGGCTGACCGAGACCGGCATGACCAAGTCGGTGTTCGATTATGCGCGCGACGCCGGCAAGATCGACCGCGTCGGGCGGCTCAACCCGCTGCGG
Source organism: Sphingomonas sp. IC-11 (assembly GCF_021043365.1). Lineage (GTDB taxonomy): Bacteria > Pseudomonadota > Alphaproteobacteria > Sphingomonadales > Sphingomonadaceae > Sphingomonas. Next base: position 1,231,701 of record NZ_JAJNDU010000001.1, read on the forward strand.
CGCGGTGCGCAGCCAGAGGAGCTGGCGAAGGTCGCGCTGTTCCTTGCCTCGGATGATGCAAGCTACGTCAACGGCCAGGCGATCGCGGTAGATGGCGGCCTGTCGTCGAGCCACCCGGTAACCAAGCAGGAATACGGCCGCACTACGGCCTGATGCTCCCCGGGGTTTCAAACGCCACGTCTATCGGAAAGGGGGCATTCTCGTTTCCGATACGTGACGGTATGAACATACCGCCTTTCTTGAGGACGCGGTTACGGCGGTCAGGTACGTTCCGCCGCCACCCACCGATCGACTACTTTGGCAAGAACGCCAAGCGGCATCCCGCCGGCTTGCACCACAACATCGTTGAAGCCCCGCACATCGAAACGTCCAGCAAGGCGAGCTTTCGCGTGGTCGCGCAGTCGATTGATCTCGTTATGACCCGTCTTGTAGCCAAGCGCTTGTCCTGGCCAGATGCAGTAACGGTTGATCTCTGAACGGGCGCGGCTTTCAGTGTATCCGGTCGCTGCCATGAGCCAGCGCACGGCCTGATCGACGCTCCAGCGCTTGTGGTGAAGCCCCGTATCTACCACGAGGCGTGCCGCTCGGAAGTTCATCGATTGCAGGTAGCCGATCCGACCGAGTGGATCGTCTTCATAATAACCCAGCTCCGCCCCAATCTGTTCGGCGTACAAGCCCCATCCTTCCGAATAGGCATTGAAGCCTAGGAGAGTTCGGATCAGGGGCAAGTCGAAAGTATATTCGCCCTGCCAGATATGGCCCGGAATACCCTCATGGAAGGTCAGCGTTGCGAGTTCGAACCGGGGCCAGTTCGCCGTGTCACGCAAATTGATGTAATAGATTCCCGGCGTCGAGCCATCGAGCGCGCCCGGCCCGGCATACCCGTTGGGCGCCCCGTTCTGAATGGCAGGCGGCACCCGCTTGATAACGAGATTCCCGCGTACGAGCTTGCTGAAAGCTTGCGGCAGGCGCGGTCGAAGCCGGGCGACGACGGTATTTAGGTATTCCAGCAATTCCGCGCGCCCTGCGTCCGTGTTGGCGTAGAGCAGGTCCGGCCGCTTGCCGAGCGCCGCCAGGCGCTCGCCCGGTGTGCCTTGCGCCAAGCCCTGTGCGCGGAGCAGCGGATCTAGCTGGGCGGCATAGGCGCGGCATTGTTCAACCCCGGATTCGTGTATCTCATCCGGCGTGCGCTTTGTTGTGGTGGCCGCCTCCGCCAGCCAGGCGTAGCGATCCGCCGCGTCGGGCATGTGCCACATTCCCCCATCCTGAGGTGCGCGAGGGCGTAGGGAAGCGAGGGCATCCGCCTGATTTGCGAGGGCGGGAGCAATGCGGCGATCGACGATCGCCGTGGCGCGAGCCGTCCAGTTGCCGGTCAGGCCAGCCTTGGCGAGCTTGTCGGCGAAGCTACGGATCATGCCCTGCTCGGCGGCTGGTTGCGCGGCGCCGGCGCGCAGTTGCGCGACGGTGATGTCGTTGAAGGGAGCTGGCAGCAGCACGTTCTGGCGAGCATCGGCCTGTATCCGGCGCGTTTCGGCCTCGAGCTGGCCAGCATAGGCCTCAAGCCGGCTAAGATAGGCCTCGGCATCTGCGCGATTTGCGATTTGATGCTTGTTCTCAAGTAAATCGGGCGTGTCGACGAACGCGCCATTGCCCTGCGTCACCACATAGGGGGTCGAGCGGTAGTTGTTGTTCGACAGGAATGCCATGTCGCCTACCGGCATCCGGCGCCAACCTTCGAGCGCGATTTCATGGGCGGCGATCACGGTTTCGACATGGGTCGCGACGGTGGGCGAGAGAGCGGCCCGATTGATGGCTTGGAGTTGAGCCAGCCGCTTTGCTGCGTCATCCCTGCGAGCCGCCTCTGCGGTGGCACTGCGGTCGGTCAGCTTGCCCTTGAGCGACATCCGCTTGCCGCTGTCGAGACCAAGGTATGCCGCGCCGTCCGGGTAGGCAGCGAGGAGGGCTTCTGCCTGTTGATTGAGGATCGCCAGCGCGGCGGTGTCGGCGCTGCTGCTGGCACCACCCGTCTGCGCATGTGCTGGGGCAACCAGGGCGCTGCTGACGGCAAAAGCGGCAGTGCCGGTGAGGAAGTCGCGTCGATCGATCGTCATGCTGACACTCGAAACAGGAGGGAGCGGGAGAAAGCACATGTCCGAAGCCGGGTGACTTCCCACGAGAAGAGGGCGTCGTAGGCTGGACGACGTATGGCGCGCAGCTACTCCGCGCGCGGGGTGCGCTGACGGATCAATCCTTCCTGCGCGACGCTGGCGACGAGGCGGCCATCCTGCGTGAAGATCTGACCGCGGTTCATGCCGCGCGCATGGCCGGCCCAGGGGCTGTCGGTGGCGTAGAGCAGCCATTCGTCGGCGCGGAAATCCTCGTGCAGCCAGACGGAGTGGTCGAGGCTGGCGCTCTGGAAGCCGGGCGTCGTCCAGTTGACGCCGTGCGGCAGCATACAGGTGCCGAGCAGCGCCATGTCGGACGCGTAGGAGAGGATCGCGCGGTGCATCGAGGGATCGTCGCCGACCGGAGCGACGGCGCGGAACCAGCTGTGCTGGATCGGCTCCGTCGGCGTCGGGTTGAACCACTTGCGCGGGTAGACCGGGCGGATCTCGATCGGGCGCGGGCGGGTGACCATGCGCCGCTGCTTCTCGGGCAGGTTCACCGCGTCCTTCTCGCGCAGTTCCGCCTCGGTCGGCAGCGCTTCGGGCGGGGGCACGTCGGGCATCCGATCCTGATGGTGGAAGCCGTCCTCCGGCACCTGCAGCGAGCAGGCGAGGTTCAGGATCGGGGCGCCCCGCTGCATCGCGATGACGCGGCGAGTGGCAAAGCTGCGGCCTTCGAAGTCGCGCACGACGCGGTAGACGATCGGGAAGTTCTCGTCGCCCGGCCGCATGAAATAGGCGTGCAGCGAATGCGCGACCTTGGGTGCGTCAGTCGAGCGCTGCGCGGCCTGGAGCGCCTGGGCGATCACCTGGCCGCCGAAGACGCGGCCGACGCCGCCCTTCGACCGACGGCCGCGATAGAGATCGGTATCGATTTCCTCGACGTCGAGCAGATCGACGAGATCGGCGGCCAGAGCCTCGGGAGTGGGGGGAATGCGCGTGTCGTTCGAGGTGTCGCTCATCTGGTCCGGTCCCTGTGCCTGCCGCGATGGGGCAGGCAAGCAGGGCGGCCGTGGATCACGCCTGGCACACCTGTTGCGACCCGCCCCTGGTGTCGCTCCCCTCCCTCCTGCGGGAGGGAGGGGAAAAGCGTCAATAGCCGGCCGCGCGCGCGAGGCGATCGGCGTGGAAGTTCGCGTCTCCGAACAGTTCGGCCAGGACGCGCTGGCGCTTCATGTAGAAGCCGATGTCATATTCATCGGTCATGCCGATGCCGCCGTGCATCTGGATGCCCTCCTGCACGCTGAGCATCGTGGCGAGGCCGGTCATCGCCTTGGCGACCGAGACCGCAGCGTCCGCCTTCTCATCACCGGCGTCGAGCAGCTGCTGCGCCTTCAGCACGGCGGCGCGGGCCACTTCCATCTCGCTGTAGAGGTGCGACGCGCGGTGCTGCAGCGCCTGGAAACTGCCGATCAGCACGCCGAACTGCTTGCGCTCCTTGAGGTAGTTCACCGTCATGTCCATCGCGCCAGCACCGACGCCGAGCATCTCGGCAGCGGCACCCGCGCGGCCGGCGCGCAGCAGGCGATCGAGCGGCGTGCGGCCGGCGTCGACCTCGCCGATCACGGCGTCGGCATCGACCTCGACACCGTCGAACTCGATCCGCGCCGCGAGGCTGGCGTCGGTCAGACGCTCGGCCTTGGCGGTCATGCCAGCGGCATCCTTGGGCACGGCGAACAGCGTGACGCCGTCCTGATCATCGGCCGAGCCGGCCGTGCGCGCGGCGACGATCACCACGTCAGCAACATGGCCGTGGTGGACGAACTGCTTGGCGCCGGTGAGCTTGAAGCCGTTGCCGGCGCGCTCCGCCTTCATGGCAACCGACGAGCGGTGCTTCGCGCCTTCGTCGATCGCGAGCGCGGCAACCGTCTCACCAGCGAGAATGCCGGGGAACCAGCGATCCGCGTGCGGCGTGCCCTTCATCGCCTCGACCGCGGCGACGGCGGTCTGAAGGAAGGGCGAGGGCGACAGGTTGCGACCGATTTCTTCGAGCACGACGCCCGCCTCGACATGGCCGAGGCCAAGGCCGCCCTGTGCCTCGTCGATGAGGATGCCGGTGAAGCCCATGTCGGCGAACTGCTTCCACAGATCGCGCGAGAAGCCGGTCTGGTCATTGTCGTCGCGCAGCTTGCGCATGTGGCTGACGGGGGCGGAATCGGCCACGAAATCGCGCGCGGTGTCGCGCAGCATGGTCTGATCTTCGTTCAGGAAAAGAGGCATCGTTCGTCCCTTTTACGCCCCGGCGCGCTTGAGCGCCGGAGGAGGTGGGAAGCGGCGGCAGGCCCGTGGCCGCGCCGCCCGCTTCCCGTAGATGGTGTGGCGAGCGCGCCCTCCCCGTGAGGGGAAGGGCGACCCGATCACGCGCCCGGCAGCTCCAGGATGCGCTTCGAAATGATGTTGAGCTGCACCTCGCTGGTGCCGCCCTCGATCGAGTTCGCCTTGGTGCGCAGCCAGTCGCGGGCCGGCGCACCGCCGCGCGACCGCTCGCTTTCCCATTCCAGATTGTCCGAGCCGCCCGAGGCCATCAGCAGTTCGTGGCGCGCCTTGTTCAGCTCCGTGCCGTAATATTTCATCATCGACGGCTGGGCGGGATGCGCGCGGCCGGCCTTCAGCTCGTCAATGAAACGTTCGGACTGGGCAGCGAACGCCTTGGAACGAACCTCAAACTCGGCGATCTTGGCGCGCAGCAGCGGATCAGCGAGGCGACCGTCATGATCGAGACCGATGGTGGCGATCGCGCCTTCGATCAGCGGGTTCCTGCCGCCGCCGCCGAGGCCCATGTTCGAGATCATCTCACGCTCATGGCCGAGCAGGTATTTCGCGACGTCCCAGCCCTTGTTGAGCTCTCCGACGAGGTTCTCCTTCGGCACCTTCACATTGTCGAAGAAGGTTTCGCAGAAGGGCGAATAGCCGCTGATCAAGAGAATCGGCTTGGTCGAGACGCCGGGCGTCTGCATGTCGAACAGGACGAAGCTGATGCCCTTGTGCTTGTTCGTCTTGTCGGTGCGCACGAGGCAGAAGATCCAGTCCGCATAATTGGCGTAGCTGGTCCAGATCTTCTGGCCGTTGATGAGGAAGTGATCGCCCTTGTCCTCCGCCGAGGTGGCGAGGCTGGCGAGGTCGGACCCGGCGTTCGGCTCCGAATAGCCCTGGCACCAGCGGATCTCGCCGCGCGCGATCTTGGGCAGATGCTCCTTCTTCTGCTCCTCGGTGCCGTATTTCAGCAGCGCCGGCCCGAGCATCGAGATGCCGAACGAGGACAGCGGGTTGCGGCACCGCAGCTTCGCCATTTCCTCGCGCAGGATCTTGGTTTCGGCCGCCGAGAGGCCGCCGCCGCCATATTCCTTGGGCCAATCGGGCACGGTCCAGCCCTTGGCACCCATGGCGTCCATCCACTGCTTCTGCGCCGGGGTCATGGCGCTCTGGTCGCGGCCACCCCAGACGCTGTCTTTTTCGCTGCGGATTGGCTCGCGCATCTCGGGCGGGCAATTCGCCTCGAGCCACGCGCGCGTCTCGGCGCGGAACTGATCAAGATCGGTCATTCGCTTGCTCCTTCGCGGGTCTTCTCGCGCAGATATTGGATGAGTTCGATGGTGTGGCCTTCCGGATCATCGAGGAAGGCGATGCGCATGCCGGGGAGATCCTCCGGCGGGCGAACGGCGGTGGCACCGGCGGCGACCGCGCGATCCCAGGCGGCCTGGATGTCGCGGGTCGACAGGCCGAGCGGCCCGTGATTGTCCCCGCGCACCAGCGCGCGGCCGTCGGTGTGATGATAGAGGACGAGCGTGAAGGGATCGTCCGGGAGCCCGATCAGCACCTCTTCCATCCCCGGAAGCGCGATGCGGTTGCGCTCCGTGAACCCGAACGCTTGTTCGTAGAAGGCGAGGGCGCGCGGCAGATCCTGCACGACGAACTTCGTGAAGAGGATGCGGCCGACGGTCATTGTGCGCGCCCCGCCGCATCGTGGATGTCGCGTGCCGCGGCGATGGCGGTGCGATCGGCGTAGAGGTCCGCGATCACCTGGACGCCGATCGGCAGCCCGTCCGCATCCCGGCCGATCGGCAGGCTGGTGGCGGGCAGCATGGGGAAGGTGGCGAGGCCGGGGAAGACGAACTGGTGGAAGAATTGCGTGTCCTCGCCGTTGATCGAGAGGCGGCGGGTGGCGAGCGGCGTCCGATCATGCGGGAAGGCCGTCATGCCCACCGTCGGCGCGATCACCGCATCATAGCTTTCGAACAGGCGGCGCCACTGGCGCTGATTGCGGGCCTGCTCGTCATGGAGGTGGAGCCAGGGTTCGAGCTCGGGCGCGGCCTGCCCTTCGGGACGCGGCGCGCGGCGCGACATGGCGATGTTGAGCATCTGCCAATAGCCGGCGTGCTGGCGTTCGAGATCGGGGAGGAGATCGCTGCTGGTGTCGACGGTGGCGCCGGTTTCCCGCAGCGCGTTTGCGACCCGTTCGAGTGCGGCGATGATCGATTGCTGCACCTTTGCCATCGGATGGCTGGTGAGGAGCAGGAAGCGCCATTTGTCACCGTGGCGGCGGGCAGGGGCGAGCGGGTGATCGGCGACGATGTCGAGCGCGGTTTCGAGATCGTCGGCATCGCGCGCCATCGGACCGAGCACCGACAGGACGGTGCGCGCCCCGTCGGTGCCGGGCATGTAGTGGCCCTCCGTGGGGATGACACCCCAGGTGGTCTTGTGCCCCCAGACGCCGTTGAAGGCGGCGGGCACGCGGATCGAGCCGCCGATGTCGGAGCCGAATTCGAGCGGGACCATGCCGGCGGCGAGCGCGACGGCCGACCCGCCGGACGAGCCGCCCGCGACCCGATCCGGGTTCACGGCATTGTTGGTGCGGCCATAGACGGGATTGTCGGACTGGAGATCCGACAGGGCCGGAGGCACGTTGGTCTTGCCCAGGATGATCGCGCCGGCCGCCTTCAGCCGGCGAACGGTGACAGCGTCTTCGGCGGCGGTGAAATCGCGATGCTCGGCAAAGCCGAAGGTGGTCGGCAGGCCGGCGACGTCATAGCTTTCCTTGATCGTCATCGGCACGCCGAGGAGCGGGCCATCGAACCCTTCCGCGATACGCGCGTCGAGCTCGGCGGCTGCCTGCCGGGCACGATCGAAATCACGCACCACGACCGCGTTGAGCGCGCCGTCGCGTTCTTCGATGCGGGCGATCGCCGCCTCGGTCTCCTGAAGCGCCGTGGTGGCGCCGGAGCGGACGGCGGCGGCGGTCTGGAGGGCCGTGCGTTCAGTCATCGCTGGAGGCTCCTGTGCCCGCCTGCCCGGCGCACGCGGGGACCGATACCTCCAAGAGAGAGGGGCGGCACCATGGCGCGACGGGCAGGGCGGGGCACGATGCGGTCACTTCAGTGCAGCGCCCGTCTCGGCGGCGGTCTTGAGGCTTTCGGCGACCTTGAAGCCATGCTTTTCAAGCCCTTCAACGATCTTCTTCAGGCCGACTTCATGCTGCGCCCAGAACATCGGGCCGCCGCGATAGACCGGCCAGCCGTAGCCCATGATCCAGACGACATCGACGTCGCTCGCCCGCTGCGCCTTGCCCTCTTCGAGGATCAGCGCACCTTCGTTGACCATCGGGTAGAGCGTGCGCTCGACGATTTCCTGATCGGTGATCTCGCGCTTGGGCAGGTTTGACTTGGCGCGGAATTCCTCGATGATCTCGAGCGCGCGGGGGCTCGGCGTCGCGTTACGCTTCTCGTCGTAATCGTAATAGCCCGCGCCCTTCTTCTGGCCCCAGCGACCCTCGGCAGCGAGCGCATCGCGGATGCTCTCGATCCGGCTCGGATCCCGATGCCAGCCGATGTCCACGCCGGCGAGATCGGCCATCTGGAACGGGCCCATCGGCATGCCAAAATCGGTGTGGACCTTATCGATCTGCTGCGGCGTCGCGCCCTCCATGAGGAGCTTGTTCGCCTCGATCTGGCGCGGGCTGAGCATGCGGTTGCCGATGAAGCCGTGGCACACGCCAGCGACGACTGCGACCTTCTTGATCTTCTTGGCGAGCGCCATGACGGTGGCGAGCACATCCTTCGCCGTCTTCTCGCCGCGGACCACTTCGAGCAGGCGCATGACATTGGCCGGCGAGAAGAAGTGCATGCCGACCACGTCCTCGGGACGCTTCGTCACCGCGGCGATCTCGTCGACGTTGAGGTAGCTGGTGTTGGTGGCGAGGATCGCGCCGGGCTTGGCGATGGCGTCAAGCTTGGTGAACAGCTCCTTCTTGACGTCCATATTCTCATACACCGCCTCGATGATGAGATCGCAGTCGGCGAGGTCCTCTAGGTTGAGCGTCGGCGTGACGAGGCCCATCGCCTTTTCCGGCGCGTCGGGCTTGATCCGCCCCTTGGCGGCCGACGCCTCGTAATTCTTGCGCATCACGCCGGTGCCGCGGTCGAGCGCCTCCTGCTGCATCTCGACGATCGTCACCGGGATGCCGGCGGACAGGAAGTTCATCGAGATGCCGCCGCCCATGGTGCCGGCGCCGATCACGCCGACCTTGTTGATCGGGCGAAGCGGCGTCTTGGGATCGACGTCGTCGATCTTGGCGGCCTGGCGCTCTGCGAAGAACAGGTGGCGCTGCGCAGCGGACTGTGTGCCCTCCATCAGCTTGACGAACTCGGCGCGCTCGAACTTCATGCCCTCGTCGAACGGCAGCTCGCTCGCCGCGACCACGCAGGCGATGTTCGCCGCCGGCGCATCGAAGCCACGCATCTTGCGGCCGTGCTGCTTCTTGAACGCCTCGACCGCTTCGGGATCGGGCGCCACCGTCTTGTCGCGCACGCGCGGGATCGGCTTCTTGTCGGCGACCCCGCGCGCGAAGGCGATCGCGTCCGCCTCAAGGCTGTCCTCGCCGACGACGCGGTCGACCAAGCCGACCTCGGCCGCTTTCTTGGCCGGGATCGGATCGCCAATCGCAACCATCTCGAGCGCGGCCTTCACGCCGACGATGCGCGGCAGGCGCTGCGTGCCGCCCGCGCCCGGCAGCAGGCCAAGCTTGACTTCGGGCAGCCCCATCACCGCCGAGGGCACGGCGACGCGATAGTGGCAGGCGAGCGCGACTTCGCAGCCGCCGCCGAGCGCGGTGCCGTGGATCGCGGCGACGATCGGCTTCTCGCTCGAATCCATCATGTCGATGACTTCGTGAAGCGATGCGCCCTTGGGCGGCTTGCCGAATTCGGTGATGTCGGCGCCGGCAAAGAAGGTCTTGCCGTCGCAGCGGATCACCATCGCCTTCACGGCGGGATCGTTGATCCCCTGACTGACGCCTTCCTTCAGCCCGTCACGCACGCCGGCGCCAAGGGCGTTCACTGGCGGCGAATCGGAGATGATGACGAGAACGTCGTCGTGGCGTTCGAAGCGGACGGGGGAAGTCATTTCTTTCTCCATTCGTCATCCCCGTGCGGGCGGGGATCCATATTTCTCGAACCGAGCCGGTTCAGTCGATAAGTCCGCCGGCCGACTTCCCCGATCGCGGAGACAACGGCCAACCGATGATCAGGTGAGCGCCGAGTAGATCATTGTCTTCAGCTCGCGCCGGATCGGGTAAATCATGCTGGGCGACAGCTGGGTCATGAACACCATCGTCAGCCGCTCCACTGGGTCGATGAAGAAGGCGGTGGAGAACATGCCACCCCAATAATATTCGCCCACGCTGCCGGGCATCATGGAGCGGGCGGTGTCGATCGTCACAGCAAAGCCCAGGCCAAATCCGGTGCCGGCGTTCTGGGTCTCGCTGAACAGCGACTTCGACATGGAGGACAGGTCAGCGCCGTTCGGCAGATGATTTTGGGTCATCAGGTCGATGGTCTTGCGACCGAGAATGCGCACGCCATCAAGCGTTCCGCCGTTGAGGCACATCTGGCAGAACCGCTGGTAATCCAAAGCGGTGGAAACGAGCCCGCCGCCGCCCGAGACCAAGGTGAACGGCTTCGACCACATGCTCTCGTCGGCACGGTCGAACATCACCCGGCCCTTGCCGGGCACCAACGTGTAGCAATCGACCAGCCGGTCCAGCTTTTCCGCGGGCACGGTGAAGCCGGTGTCGTTCATGCCCAGAGGCTTGAAGATGCGTTGTTCGAAGAACGCCGGCAGCGACATGCCGGACACACGCTGGACCACCGCGCCGAGCACGTCAGTCGACACTGAGTAATTCCAGCTCGTTCCGGGCGAGAATTCCAGCGGCAGCTTGCCCAGTTCAGCGACGAAGCCGTCGAGATCGTAATTGCCGTGCCAGTTCTCTAGCTTCAGCTCGCGATGCGCGGCGTCGATGTTGGAGCGGTTCTGGAAGCCGTAGGTGAGGCCGGAGGTATGCCGCAGCAGGTCAACCATCCGCATTGGCTCTTCGGTCGGCCGCGTCATGAACGGCACGCCAGCGCCGCCGCCGGCGTAGACGCCAAGCTTCTTGAACTCCGGAAGAACGTGGTGAACGGGGGTGTCCAGTGCGACCTTGCACTCTTCCACCAGCATCATGAACGCAACCGACGTGATCGGCTTGGTCATCGACGCAATGCGAAACAGGCTGCTCTCGTCGATCTGCTTCGAGCCACCTTCGCGCGCGCCGCCCTGAGAAGAAAAGTGCACGATCTCGCCATCGCGCGAGACGAGCAGCTGGGTATGAGGAAATTCGCCCGAATCGAGGTACCGTTCTTTCAGGAAGGTATCGATTGCGGCGAGGCGCCGGCCGTCAAACCCATGCTTCTCGGGTGATGCGATGTTCATTGCCCCTCCATACCCCGGCTTCTAATTCACGCTCTTCCTATCGCTTGAGCGGGCGTTGAATCAATCCTAACGTGAGCACCTGGAAACCGATTTCGAGTGCGGGGAGAATCTGACGTGGCGACGCAACCCTTGGCTGCATCATGGCCGGCCATGTCAGTGAAGCAGGCGGAAGCCGTGCTCACCGCACCCGGCGCGAAGTTCGAGATGGAAACGGTGGACATCCGGGGTGTGCCCACGCGTGTGTGGAAGAATGCACCTCCCCATATGGCGGCCTTGGCGGCGCTGTCCCGAACGCATGGCGACCACCTCGCGACGATCTATGAGGATGAGCGGGTCAGCTATGACGCGCAGTTCCGAGCTATCGCCGCATTGGCCGCCAATCTCGCCGCGCGGGAGGTGGGCAAGGGCGATCGCGTCGCCGTCGCCATGCGCAATCTGCCGGAATGGATCGTCGCGTTTTTCGCGACAACGGTGCTCGGTGCTATTGCTGTGCCGCTCAACGCGTGGTGGACCGGCGAGGAGCTTGCCTATGGCCTTTCGGATTCCGGTGCCAAGGCCCTGATCGCGGATGATGAGCGCTGGGAGCGGATCGCCCCTTTGCGCGCGCAGCTTCCCGGTCTGGATCACGTGCTGGTGAGTCGCGCCAGCACCCCGCTACAGGATGCCGAGCGCCTTGAGGACGTTATCGGCACTCCGCATGGCTGGTCGAGGCTTCCGGCCGGCGAATTGCCAGCCGTCGCGCTGGCGCCAGAGGATGAGGCGACGATCCTTTATACCAGCGGCACGACGGGTCAGCCGAAGGGGGCGCTGGGCACGCACCGCAACTTCATGACCAACATCCTGTCGACCAGTTATGCCATGGCCCGGTCGATCCTGCGCCGCGGCGATCCGCTGCCGGAGCCGAGCAAGAAGGTGGCGCTGACGGTTATCCCGTTGTTCCACGCCACTGCCCTGTCATCCGGACTGATGGGCGCGATGGCTGCGGGCCACACCATCATCTACATGCGCAAGTTCGAACCGGTACGCGCGATGGAAATCATCGAGCGTGAAAAGGTGAACTCCACTGGCGGGGTGCCGACGATCGCGTGGCAATTGCTCGAGCATCCCGAGCGGCATCGCTACGATCTCTCGAGCCTCGAGACGATCGGATATGGCGGGGCGCCCTCCGCACCGGAGCTGGTGCGTAAGATCGCCGCGGAGCTGAAGTCCGCGCCCGGCAACGGTTGGGGCATGACCGAAACCACCGCCACCGTCACCACTCACTCGGGCGAGGATTATCTTCATCGCCCGGAGAGTTGTGGACCGGCGGTAGCGGTTGCGGACCTCAAGGTAACCGGAGCTGACGGCGAAGAGCTTCCGCCCGGGGAGATCGGGGAATTGTGGGCGCGCGGGCCGATGATCGTGAAAGGCTATTGGAACAAGCCCGAAGCGACGGCCGCAACCTTCGTCGATGGTTGGGTGCGCACCGGCGACCTGGCGCGGCTCGATGAAGAGGGCTTCTGCTATATCGTCGACCGGGCGAAGGACATGGTCATTCGCGGCGGCGAAAACATCTACTCCAGCGAGGTGGAGAACGTGCTCTACGATCACCCGGCGGTGACGGATTGCGCGCTCATCGGCATTCCCCATCGCACGCTGGGCGAGGAGCCGGCGGCAGTTGTCCATCTGGCGCCGGGAGCAACGGCCACCGAGGCGGAGCTCCAGGCCTGGGTCCGTGAGCGGCTCGCCGCCTTCAAGGTGCCGGTCGCGATCCGCTTCTGCGAGGAGATGCTGCCCAGGAACGCGAACGGCAAGATCCTCAAGCGCGAGCTGAAAAGCTACTTTGAGGATCGCGCGGCTGCCTGAAGCGTTGCATCGGCGAAACAAAGGGCCGTCGATGCGTACAAAGGATTTCCTCAGGGGCAGGCGTCGTCACGAATTGTCTGCCGAGGAGTTGGCCGTTTTGGAAGCGGCGGTGGATAGCGTGGAGGTGGTGCCGGCCCGAAAGGTGCTGGCCCACCGCGGCGAGCGGCTGAGGCGCAGCACGCTGATCGTCGAGGGCTATGCCTGTCGATACATGGATGCGCGGGACGGCTATCGGCAGATGCTGTCGTATCACGTGCCCGGCGATTTCGTTGACCTTCACAGTTATCCGACGCGGTATATTGATCACGCTGTGGCCACCATCTCCCAAGTGACCGTCGCTTACGTCCGTCATGATCGGCTGGATGGGATCATGAGCGAGCGACCCCATCTGGCCTCTTTGCTTTGGTTCAGCACGTTGCTCGATGCGGCGCTACATCGGGAATGGATCTTCCGCATCGGCAGGCTCGACGCGGCGGGGCGCGTGGCCCACTTCGTCTGCGAGACCTATTGCCGCATGCGCGCGGTCGGCCGGGCAGCAGAGGGGCGGTGCGACTTGCCACTGACGCAACAGGATCTCGGAGATATCGTCGGCCTGACCAGCGTTCACGTGAACCGCGTTCTTCGACGGCTCCGCGAAGAAGGCCTGGCGATCATCGGCCGCGGGACGCTGCAGATACTCAATATTGACCAACTCGCCCGGTTGGGGGAGTTCAAGGCCGATTACTTGTACCTTGAGGATGGACCCTGGCGGGAATGATGGACGGCGCTCTTCCAGGATCCAGTCCTACGCCGGTGCCCATCCGGTTCCTGCTCAGGGCGCACGGGCTTGTCTGGCGTGGTTGAGGCCGCGCCCGCTTCGTCCGTCTCGACCCTCAATGATCCGGCGGAGCAGATCGAAGCAGCCAACTCGGCCGATGAACCGCGGGTGGCGCTACGCCGCGACCGATTGCTCGCGGCACTGACGCTTACAGCGGGGTTGGGGCTCATCATCGGCTTGCCGTTTGCCCTGAAGGCCGGCGCCGAATTCTTCATGCCGACGGCTGTCGCCATTGTCGTCAGCATCGCCCTTATCCCGCTGTTGGAATGGCTCGAGGCGCGGCGTCTGCCGCCGGCGATCGCGTCGCTACTTTGCGTGATCCTGTTTCTGGTGGCCGCGAACGTGGCGCTTGCCGCTATTGTCGTCCCGGCAATCGACTTTTTCCGGCTGCTTCCCAAGCGCATCGACCGCATCCAGGAAAATCTGGAGCCGCTGCTCGACCTGTATTCGAATCTGGAAGGCTATGCGAATCGTACCTTGCGGCGGCTTGCGGCCACGCCGGTACGTCAATCGCCAACGGCCGCTGTGGCGCCGCCGAGTTCGATCCTGGAACTGGCGGCGACCTCGGCACCGGCGGTGATCATTCAGATCTTGTACGCCGTCCTCGTCACCTTCTTCTTTCTGACCGGCTGGACGCGCACCAGGACGAGGATGATCACCAGCCGCGAGAGCTTTGGCGGGGCGATGGCGACCGCCCGAGTGATCCAGGACGTGGTGGACGATGTCTCTAGCTATCTGGGAACGATTACCGCGATCAACATCGTGCTCGGCCTGGTGACGGCCGGCGCGCTCAATCTGCTCGGCATGCCGTTTCCGCTGATGTGGGGCGGAATAGTCGCGCTGTTCAATTACATACCGTATTTCGGACCGGTCATTGCAGCGCTGCTTGTCGCGCTGGGCGGGCTCATGACATTCAACGACGTGGCGACCGCACTGGCAGCCCCGGCGATCATGTATGGACTTCACCTGATCGAGGCGAACGTCGTGACGCCGCTGATCGTGGGCCACCGACTGACCATCAGCCCGGTGCTGATCCTGGTGTCACTCAGCTTCTGGGGCTGGGTCTGGGGAACGATCGGCGCGCTGCTGGCGGTGCCGCTGTTGATCATCATCCAGACGATCATCAAGGGCGCGGGCAAGCCGGACATCGCCGGGTTCCTCTTCGAACATGGCACTTTGGTGCGGCAGACCGTGAAGAGATCGCCAGGATTTGAGAAAAGCGATGATGAGGTCGTTGACAGCCCCTCGCCGGTGGCATAGTGGCGCGCCTCCACGCTGATCCAAGCGGGTGTAGCTCAGTTGGTTAGAGCGCCGGCCTGTCACGCCGGAGGTCGCGGGTTCGAGCCCCGTCACTCGCGCCACCTTCAAGGTGGAGGATCCGTTCCGTGGTTGTCGGTACAAGCTTGTGCTGGCGGCTGAGGAACGTAGAAAGCGTTCGGATAGTTCGAGCGGGTGTAGCTCAGTTGGTTAGAGCGCCGGCCTGTCACGCCGGAGGTCGCGGGTTCGAGCCCCGTCACTCGCGCCATCCGGCAGGATGGCATCGACCCAGCGGCGTTTTGCCGCGGTCACCGTAACTCATCGGTATACGTCGGTCTGCTTGCCTCGTCAGAGGTAAGTGGATGGGTGCTGCGGGCTTGCCTGATCGGCGGTCCGCCAGCGCGTTTCTGTGTCTGTAGCGCGCGGCGACGGAGTCGGTGGCGGACCGCAGCCGCGTCCAGTTGAAGCCCGTGCAGGATCAGGACCCGCCATCGCGCGATCATGGGCTTACCTCCGGGCAATTTCCCGTTAGTGTCCCGGCAAAGCTGGGGTGTGGAGCAAGCGTAAATGACGGAAGCTATCGCGCGGCGTGGTTGGGGCGCCGCGATGGGGCCGTACTTCCGGCCGCGGCCATTTGCCGCCTTTCTGCTTGGCATTTCCAGCGGGTTCCCCCTCACGCTGCTGCTTGGCACCATGACCTTCTGGCTGGCGAAGGTTGGCATAGACAAGAAGACGATCGGCTTCGCCATCGGTCTGACGACCCCATACACCCTCAAGTTTCTGTGGGCGCCGCTGATCGATCGCACGCGCCTGCCGTTTCTGACGAAGCTGGTGGGGCAGCGGCGCGCGTGGCTGTTCCTTGTTCAAGCACTGCTTCTGGTGTCGGTATGGATGCTGGGCGCAAGTCAGCCTGAGCTGCACCTGGGCGTCTTCGCGTTCTGGGCGATCGTAACCGCCTTTCTTTCGGCGACGCAGGACATCGTCATCGATGCCTATCGCATCGAGATCCTTCCCGACGCCGAGCTGGCGCATGGCACCGCCATGAACCAGTTCGGATACCGCACCGGTAACTTCATCGCTGGGGTAGGCACCATCGCGATCGCTTCGGCCGAGGGGCTCGGTCTCGGCTGGGGCTTGGGTTACGGGCTCACCTCGCTTTGCCTGATCCCGGCCGCCGTCGCGGCGTTGTGGATTGGGCCTGGCCTTCACGAACAAGCGGTGAAACGAGGCGGGCGCGGCTGGTTCACCGATACGGTGGTCAGCCCGTTCCGTGAATTCTTCCGTCGCCGCGGCGCTTTGCTGATCCTGCTGTTCGTCCTCGTCTACAAGCTTGGGGACGCGATGGGGCAGGGGATGCTCAATCCCATGATCGTGGAACTTGGCTTCTCCGACACGGAGTTCCTTGCCATCAACAAGGTCGTCGGGCTCTGGGGCCTGCTGATCGGCACGGCGCTAGGTGCGCCCTTCCTGGCGTGGCTCGGCATGGGACGAGCGCTGTTCATCTCCGGGCTGCTGATGATGCTCTCCAATGCCACCTTCGCAATTCTGGCGGCAAAGGGCCATTCACCCACATGGCTGTTCATCGCGGTGGCGACCGAACAGGTGACGAGCGGCATCGGCTTGACGGTGTTCGCGACCTATCTCTCGGGGCTGGCCAACCTCGCTTATACCGCCACACAGTTCGCGCTGCTTTCCTCCTTTGCGGTCGTCGGCCGCACCTGGCTGTCCACGCCGTCCGGCTATGTGGCGGAGCAGTTCGGCTGGGTCGGGTTCTGGCTCGTCACGATGGTGGTCGCGCTACCTGGCCTGCTGTTGCTGTGGATCCTGTGGACGCGCGGCTTCGTCGTGGAGCAGGCACGTCAGCCGACCGCTGACGATGAACCCGGGGCTCCTCTTCCGGCCACGCCCTAGCCCCGTGGGACGCGTCAGGCCGTGATCGGCCGGCCCTCGTCCGCGAAGGCCACAGCCACAGCCGCCGCGCTGGAGAGAACGCCCTCCACGGCCTTGATGCCCAGGAGGTCGGCCATCAGCAAACGCGCAGCCTCAGTCTGAACTTCCACTCGCGCGAGGATCGTGAGCAACGCAGCCTCCGCATGGGTCATGCGGCCATAGCAGCAAGGCGCGATCGCGATCGGCCCGGCAGCAGCGGTGGCGAGGTCCAACATAAGGCCGCGCATCAGGATCAGCGGCCGCCGAAAGCTCGCGCCAAACGCCGTGAAGAAGGCGTGCGCCGCCCGAGCGTCGGTTAGCCCGTGTGCGCCCATCCGGCGCATGGCGAACAATATAATGCGTGCGTTGCAGCAGGCTGGCAGTGGGTGCGGCAACAGCGCCAAAGTGGCAGGTGCGAACATGGTCATGGAAGAGCCTCCTCTTCCCGCAGTCTCGACCAGTGTGCTATTGCAAGTCAATCGCAACTTTGGGTCTAGGTGGGGATCTCGTCGTTTCGGAGGAGCACCTCACCAGCCAGGTAGAGCGAACCTGCGACCAGAATCCGGTCCACATCCGCAGTGGCGAGCGCAAGGAACGCTTCTGCGATCCCTTTCGCTGTCGCCGCTTCGACAGCGCCATTCTCGATCGCCAAGCGCGCCAGCTCCTCGGGCTCGTGGTGCGCGTGGCCCGGAACCGGGATGGCGATCACTCGTGTCGATACCGACATGGCGATAAGATGGCGCAAGACGGAGGCGGCATCCTTGTTGGCCAGCACGCCGATCACGATCGCGGTCTTGGCACTTTGCGGCCAAGCCTGGGCGATGGCCGCAGCCGCCGACTCATTGTGAGCGCCGTCGAGCCAGACGCCGCCCGGCGGGGTGCGGTCCAGCAATCGGGTAAGTGGTCCATCGTTCAGCCGCTGCATCCGTGCCGGCCAGAATGCGCCACGGATGCCTGCTGCCATATCCTCTGACCTTACGGTGACGGCCGTCTGGTGACGCAGCATCGCTACGGCGAGTGCCGCATTATCGGCCTGATGCCTGCCAGCCAGTGTCGGCAGCGGCAAACGCAGTGACCCGGCAGCATCCGCATAAGTGAAGCCGTCAGCATCAACGGCGCAGGTCCAAGCCTCGCCAATCTTGGTCAGGATTGCGCCCTTGGCAGAAGCAACTGCCCGAATGGCATCATTCGCCGCGGGGGGATATTCCAGCGTCGCCAGCGGTGCCCCGGGCTTGGCGATCCCAGCCTTTTCAAACGCGATACGGGCAAGGGGCTCTGGCGGCGTGCCGGCTTCCTCCGCCAACAGGAACGCTTCATGGTCTATGCCGAGTCCGGCGATGCCGCAGACCAGCGGCTGCACGACATTGGTGGCATCCAGCCTGCCGCCGAGTCCCACTTCGATCACACAGGCGTCCGCTGGCGTGCGTGAGAAGGCGAGGAAGGCAGCGGCGGTCGTGACTTCAAAGAAGCTCGCCCGGATGTCGCCGCCCGCGTCCAGCACCTCCTCCAGCACCGCTGCAAGCGGAGCATCCTCGATCAAGGAGCCCGCGACCCGGATCCGCTCGTTAAAACGAACCAAGTGAGGACTGGAATAGACGTGCACGCGCTTCCCCGACGCTTCCAGCATCGCGCGCAAGAATGCGCAGGTCGATCCTTTCCCGTTCGTGCCCGCCACATGGAATACCGGCGGCAGGCGCAGGTGTGGGTCGCCCAGACGAGTGAGGAGCGCCGTGATGCGCGACAGGCCGAGAACGTCGGCGCCTGGCGACAGCGACCACAGTCGTGCCAATTGTGTCTGCACGGCGGGATCAGTCGAAACGGCATAGTCGGGCATTGTCGCTCCAGCTCCCCGCGCGCTGAAACGCGGCGGGCCGATGCAGCCCGCCGGCGTGATGCTATCATTATCCTCTGCTTCGGGCAGAGGTCGAGCGTGTCAGGCCGCCTTGCGCTCGGCGCAAAGGTATCCGATCACCGTCGCCAGTTGATCGCGCAGATCCTTGCGGTGGACGACCATGTCGACCAATCCGTGCTCCAGATAATATTCGCTGGTTTGGAAATCGTCCGGCAGCTTTTCGCGGATCGTATTCTCGATCACGCGCCGTCCCGTGAACGCCAGCGTTGCGCGGGGTTCGGCGATGTGAATGTCGCCGAGCATAGCATAAGCCGCCATCACGCCGCCTGACGTGGGATCCGTCAGTACGACGATATAGGGCAGGCCGGCGTCGTGCAGCATCTGGATCGCGACCGTGCTTCGCGGCATCTGCATCAGGCTGAGAATGCCCTCCTGCATCCGCGCGCCGCCGCTGGCGGTGAACACCACATAGGGCGCGCGATCAGCGATTGCCGCCTCTACGCCCTGGATGAATGCTTCGCCAACCGCTTGGCCCATGGACCCGCCCATGAACGCGAAGTCCTGCACGCCAATCACCACGCGATTGCCCTTGATGGTGCCGCGCGCATTGATGAAGGCGTCCTGCTCACCGGTTTCGGAGCGAGCGGCTTTCAACCGATCCGAGTAGCGCTTCGAGTCGCGGAACTTGAGCGGATCTTCCGGCGCAGCGGGCGCGGGCAGGATGTTCGCGCTGCCTTCGTCCAGCAGCTGCGCGAAGCGTGCAGCAGGACCGATGCGGCCGTGGTGATCGCAGGACGGGCAGACCGATAGATTCTCCTCCCACTCCTTGGTGAACACCATCGTCCCGCATCCCTTGCACTTGTGCCAAAGATTGTCGGGAGTCTCCTTCGTCGCCGGAACAACGAACGACAAAGCGTTGCGAACGCTGGACAACCAGCTCATGCGATTTCCTTCCGAGCGGCACGGACGGCGGCCGCCAAGCTTTCAACATAGGTGCGCACGTGGCGCGGTGCATCAGTCGTGTGGCGCGCCACGAGTTCCACGATGGCGGAGCCCACGACAACGCCGTCGGCGATCCTGGCAATCGCCTGCGCCTGTTCAGGTGTGCGAACACCGAAGCCGACAGCAATTGGCAGGTCCGTCGCTTCCTTGAGGCGCGTGACGGCGGCATCGATCGAACCCTGCGCTGCCTGTTGCAGGCCGGTGATGCCGGCGACTGACACGTAATAGACGAAACCGGAGGCTCCGTTCAGCACCGTCGGCAGGCGCGCGGTATCTGTCGTCGGCGTTGCCAGGCGGATCGGATCAATGCCCGCCTGCCGCAATGCCGGCCCCAGCGCATCGTCCTCTTCCGGGGGGACGTCCACACAGATCACCCCATCCACGCCGGCTTCCCGCACTGCCGAGGCAAACCACTCTGCCCCGCGTCGCAGCATGGGGTTGGCATAACCCATCAGCACTAATGGCACATCCGGATGCCGCCAGCGAAAATCGCCTGCAATCCGAAGGATATCGGCGGTTGTTGTGCCCGCTTCCAGGCTCCGGATGTTTGCAGCCTGGATCGCAGGGCCGTCCGCCATGGGATCCGTAAACGGCATGCCGAGTTCAATGACGTCGGCGCCGCCCGCGACCAGCGCGTCAAGCACTCCAGGCGTGTCCCCATCCCCGGCCGTCACAAAGCAGACGAGCGCCGGGTGGTCCTTAGCGAAGGCCTTCGATAGCCGGGTCATCGGATGTCACCGGTGGATGCAGCGATCGCACAGGGTCGGTGAAAACCCCTCATATCGCTACTCCCAACGCATGAGCGACGGTGAAGATATCCTTGTCACCGCGGCCGCAAAGGTTAGCCAAAATAATCTGATCACGACGTAATTCCTGTGACTTGCGTGTCACGGCTGCGATTGCGTGGGAGGGTTCCAGCGCAGGAATGATACCTTCCGTCCGGCACAGGAGCTGGAACGCATCGAGCGCCTCCCCGTCGGTCACCGACGTATACTCCACGCGGCCGATATCCTTCAGCCACGCATGCTCCGGACCGATACCCGGATAATCCAGCCCGGCCGAAATCGAATGCGCCTCGGCGATCTGCCCGTCGTCGTCTTGCAGCAAATAGGTCTTGTTTCCGTGCAGCACGCCGGGGAAGCCGCCGGCCAAGCTGGCCGCATGCTTCTTCTCCAGACCTTCACCGGCTGCCTCTACGCCGAGCATCTGCACGTCGGGATCGTCCAGGAACGGGTGAAAAAGTCCAATGGCGTTCGATCCGCCGCCGATGGCCGCCACAAGCATGTTGGGGAGGCGCCCAGTGCGGGACAGCATCTGCTCGCGAGCCTCACGACCAATCACGCTCTGGAAGTCGCGGACGAGCTCCGGATAGGGATGGGGGCCGGCCGCTGTGCCGATGATGTAGAAGGTGTCGTGCACGTTGGCGACCCAATCGCGCAGCGCCTCGTTCATCGCGTCTTTGAGCGTGTTCGCACCCGAAGTAACCGCCCGAACTTCCGCACCTAACAGCTTCATGCGAAATACATTTGGCTGCTGACGCTCGACGTCCTTAGCGCCCATGTAGATCACGCATGGAAGTCCGAAGCGGGCGCAGACGGTGGCGGTCGCCACGCCATGCTGACCGGCGCCAGTCTCGGCGATGATGCGCGTCTTGCCCATCCGGATCGCCAGGAGGATCTGGCCGATGCAATTGTTGATCTTGTGCGCGCCCGTATGGTTCAGCTCGTCACGCTTGAACCAGATCTCGGCGCCCATTCCATCCGCCGCATTCTCGCGCAGCGCATCCGTCAGCCGCTCTGCATAGTAGAGCGGCGAGGGCCGTCCGACGTAGTGCTCCAGCAGATCGTCAAACTGTGCTTGGAAGGCCGGATCGTTTTTCGCGGCGCGATATTCGCGTTCCAGATCCAGGATCAGCGGCATCAGCGTTTCGGCGACATAGCGGCCGCCGTAATCGCCGAAATGGCCGCGCTCGTCGGGCTGTGCCCGGAAAGAATTCGGAGCGTTCATGATGCGGCGACCGATTGCAGGAAGGCGACGATCTTGTCCACGCTCTTCACACCGGGCTCGCTCTCCAACCCCGATGAGGCGTCAACCATCGGTGTGCCGGTGCGCCGGATCGCTTCCGCAACATTGCCGGCATCGAGCCCCCCGGAAAGCGCCCACGGCATTGGGTGACGAAAGCCGTCAAGCAAGGACCAGTCGAAGCGAATACCCATGCCGCCCGGCAGAGCGGCGTCCATCGGCGTTTTGGCATCAAACAGGATACGGTCGGCAGCGCCTGCATAATCCCTGGCACCGTCTAGATCCGAGCGAGTCTTGACCGCAACGGCTGCCCAGGTTTCCAAGCCGGTGCGTTGGCGCAGGTGAGCGACCCGCTGTGGCGCCGTGCGATGCAGCTGCACCGCGTGAAGGCGCCCGGCCTGAACCGCATGCTCGAGCATCTCGTCGTTCGGATCGACAAAGACGCCCACCCTCCGAACATGATCAGGGGTTCGAGCCGCAAGGCTCGCGGCCGTATCAAACGAGAGATTGCGGGGCGAAGGGGCGAAGAAGACGAAACCGACATGAGTTGCGCCGCCGCCGATCGCAGCGTCCAAGGTCTCCACGGTGCTAAGCCCGCAGACTTTCACATCAGTCATCGAATCGTCCGCGAGAGAGATGGACGTTGCACTGTGACGGTGCGCATGTTCCGGCTTCTAGATGTCGGGCGGCGCATCTCGCGTCAAAGCGTCGCGCCGATCGCGCGAGCCGCTGCATCGGGATCATCCGCCTGAGTGATCGGACGGCCAACGACCAATACTGACGCGCCGCGATCGAGCGCTTCGCGTGGCGTCACCACCCGCTTCTGATCGCCGGTCGCACCGTCAGCTGGTCGCACGCCCGGCACAACAAAGAAGCCCTTAGGCCAAATCTGGTGGGCGGCCTGCACTTCCTCGCCCGAACAAACAATTCCGTCCACGCCGGACCGCATGGCAAGCTCGGTCAGTCGCAGTACATGGTCATGCGCGCGGCCCTGAACGCCGGTAGCTGCCAGATCCATGTCATCAAGGCTGGTCAACATAGTGACGGCGACCACCTTGGTGCCGGCAGGTGCCGCGGCCTTGGCATCTTCCAGCATGGCCTGCCCCCCGGATGCGTGAACGGTGAGAATCGCGGGTTCCAGCCCGCCAAGTGCCTGGATCGCCTTGGCCACCGTGTTGGGGATGTCGTGCAGCTTCAGGTCGAGGAAAATCGGAAGTCCGACGTGGCTCATTTCCCGCACGCCATGCGCGCCATTGGCAACGAAAAACTCGAGCCCGAGCTTAAGGCCGCCCACATGATGCCGGACGCGTGTAGCCATTTGCTTCGCGCGCTCGAGATCCGGCGTGTCGAGAGCTACGAAAATGCGATTGGACATGCGTCAGGCGACCTCTGGAGAAGCGGAAACAGGCTGGAGCGGTGGAGCCGCCTGCGCTGGCGAACTCGCCGGCTGGACCGGAGGGAGTTCCAGCGCGCGAAGATCGGCAACGGTACGTTCTGCAGCCGCGAGCCGTTGGCGCAACCGCCAGCGAATGGCCCGCTGATACAGGAATGTTGGCAGGAACCCCGCCAGGAACGTCACGAGAAGCAGAACCGGCAGGTTCACTTCAGCAACCAGATTTCCGAACAACGAAATTGGCACCCATTTCCAATTGCCGAAGGTGAAAAGGGCCGCGGCAAAGGCGATCAACGCCCAGAAGAGAATTTTCAGGAACTGCATGAACAAGGCTCCGGCATGGCGCGGACGCTATTACGGCGCGCGCCCTTTGGCCAGCCTCAGCCGATCTCGCCACGCAATGAGGCGATCAGTGCGCCGGCCGTCGTGAGACGCGGTTCCTCCTCATCCAGGATCGCGTGGAATGCGCGACGCTTTGCCGCGGCAACGCTGCCCGGCTTCAATCGGGCGTCCGCCGGGAGCGCCGAGATGATGATGTCGATCATCCGCTCGGCCCCGTGCAGCCTACCCCAGAGATAGTCGTTCTCGCGATAGGCGCGGCTGAAAAACGCACCGAAATTGCTGAACTGGATGCCCTTCAGGGTTGCTTCCGCACCGCCCTGACGAATGGCGACGCAATCATCGGGCGCGATGCGGTCGATCTTCACCGGGTCGAATTCATCCACGCCTGCGCCTTGCAACAGCGGCATGGTGGCAAGATCGACATAGGGAAAGCCGAGATAATGCAGAAGAAGCGTGCGCCGCGGCGCGCGCGGCAAACCGGCCAATGCCTCGGCGATCCGCTCGTCCGTCTCGGCATCGACCCGAGTCAGCGCCAGCGAATCGGCGAGTTGGTCGAGAAGCTCGGAAGCGTCGCCCTTTAGCGAACGGACCTTGGCCCGTAGTGGCCGATGCGGCTCCGGCATCTTGCGTTCAATATAGGCAGCCAGCGAATCATAGATGGCGTGGCGCACCGGGAGCAGGACTTCCTCGTCATGTTCCGGTTCAAGCTCCACCAAGCGGCGCGCCAGCAGGCGCAGGCGGCGGATCCTGAAACCGATGTCGAAGGTGCGGAGGAAGTCGATCGATGCTGCGCTGGACGCATCTGAAGGACGTGCCTCGTCATAGCCACGAGCCAGCAGCGCAGCCTCGATGCGGTTGCGGATCTTGGCCCAGCGCTGCGGCCCGGGTTCTCCGCCCGCGGCATGGAGCAGGGCAGTAATCGTCTCCACCACGCCCGCGATCTTCAAGTGCGCATAAGCGGCGTAGCTGAAGCCGGCGCGGTCGGCCGCGGCCATTTGCGCGCGACGCCGCCACCCGGAAAGCCGCGCAGGCGTCGGTCGGTCCAGGAAGAAGGTTCGGCCGAACAGCGCCTCTACTTCGGCCTCGATTGCCGGGCGCACAGCGTCGGTGATGGTCCGCATCTGCTGTATACGGCGGGATCGAGCGGCAAGCGCCTCCAGATTGTCGCGGATCGGCTGCTTGCGCGGCAATTCGCTGATCGCGCCCAGGATCGTCTGAAAAAAACCAGGCTGTCCGTCATCGCCGCGGGTCAGCCGAAATTTCATGCCGGGCGACGGGTCGATATAGACGAAGCGGCGGTCCACTTGCCGGCGGGCAGGGCGCTCATCCAGCGCTTCGATCGCTGGGCGGAATGGCGCGTTGGCCAACACCGACCCGTCGATAAGATACGCCTTCTCCGCCGCATTAGCGGCAACGTGACGTGGCAGCGCGCGCTGCAGAAACGCGCCACGCCCCGGCCAGTGAGCCTCACGCATGCTCAGGACCGTGTCCAACTCGGTCACACTGAACGGCGGGAACGCGCCGGGAAAGCTTGAGGTGGCTCGCGCCGCAAACGTCAGTTCAGGGGAGGCGGCCAGCGTCTCACATTCGCGGCCATGATCGGTGAACGAAAGGACCAACCGGTGTTCGGTCTCAAGGACCTCCGGCGGCGAATGAAGCTGCAGGCGTTCGGGATGGCCGGTGAAATCCGTAACCGTGACAAACAGATCGAGCGGCTGCCCCTCTGGAAGGAGACGCGGACCACGGGGCGCCGCCGCCATGGCATCGAAGGCGTCCAGCAGCATCGAGGTGAAGCCGGCGCCGTCAAACGGCGGCTCGAACCAGCGCGACCGCACAAAGTGCGAAAGCTTCGCCTGCACTTCATCCCGCGTATTCTCGTCTAGTGCGTCCAGCTTGTCCGCGCTGCGCCCTGCAGCCATCCATGCCAGGGGAAGCGCCCACGCCTTGGAAAAGCGGGTCGCGGGTGCGGTGCCAGGCGCAATCAGCGCCTCCACGTCGGCTTTCTCGAGCCACAGGTCGGTCAGCGGATCGAGTGACTGGCCGGCGCTCAGTGCCTGGGCAAGGAAGATGCCGTTGATCCCGCCGGCGCTCGCACCGGCGATGATGTCGGGCAGCACGCGTAGGCGAGTGCCCGTCTCCTGAACGATGTCCTCCATCAACGAAGCGTATACCGCTCCGCTTCCGGACAGCGCTTCGCCCGCATGGCTGGCGCGGCTGGCGCGCGCGACGTGCCAGATCTCCTTGGTGATCCCATGCATGTAGACGGCGAGGCTAATTCCGCCGTAGCAGACCAGCGCGAGCCGCAGTTCGCCGTCGCGGATCATGTCGGGCGAACGTCGGCCCAAATGGGCAGGTGGTCGCTTGCTTTACGCGCGGCGGCGCTTTGATGGACGCCGCACTCGACCACCTTGAGATCCTCCGAAACCATGATCCGGTCCAGCCTGCCGACGGGCCGCCGAGCGTGGTAGCTCGGCCCTGTTTCTGCGAAGGAGAAGTCCCGCGAAAAGTCTCGCAGGCACCCCGCCGCGCGAGTCCATTCGTTCAGATCACCCATCATCACCGTTGGGCGCGGGTGAGTGCTGGCGGCGACATGGGTGAGGATCGCTGCCGCTTGCCGCCGGCGCCAGAGCCCCGACAGGTCCAGATGCATTCCGATGATGCGGAAGATCGTGTCCCTGATGCGCACGTCCGCCATGACGGCGCCGCGCGGCTCCAGGGCCGGCAGGTGGATCAATTCGCAGTCCACGACCTGGCTGCTCTTGCGGACAAGCAGTGCGTTGCCGTGCCAGCCCATCGAACCCGCGCGTACGCCGAAGCCGACCGACTTCCAGTCGCTGTGCTCGTCCAACAGGTGCGGCGTGATGACGGCAGCGCGCGCACCGAAGCGACGGTCCGCCTCCTGCAGCGCGATCACGTCTGCGTCCACTTCGCGCAGCACCTCAAGGATGCGTTCGGGATTGCGGCGACGATCGGTGCCGATCGCTTTGCGCATGTTGTAGCTCGCGACACGGATCATTGCGGTGGTGAAACGCCCTTATCGCCGGCTGGTTGCCGCCACTTTGTCGCGCGCCGGTCGCAGCAGCGATGCCCGCTCAACCCTGATGGTGCAATGGCCTGAGCGGTAGGGGCCGGGGAAGGGAGGCGCGCTGTGATTGCGGAAACCATATTCGTCATGCCCTTGATCGGCCTTGCAGTATTTTCTGCGCGCGCCAGCCGCCGCGATCCCGCCCGGCGCGCGCGTCAGGAGGCGGTATGGCGTGACATGATCCGCGCCGCTGGTCATGCCGATCGTTGAGATCGGGCGTGGCCAGTCCGACCGCGCAGGTTTACAGCAGCAGGGATGTTGTTCGATCATTTTGCTGGCGCGCAGTCGGGCTGGCGCATCGAAGCGAAGATCCGCGCTCGCCGGGTCATGGGTGAGCAGCCTGACGACCCGCTAGGCTATGTCGACCGGCGGCTCGCGCGCACGCGATTCGCTTCTTTCGAGCGGCGGCGCTGGAAGCACATCCGCACGCTGGTGCTCCAGTTGATGGCGGAAGAAGCGCGGAGAATACGTCCGACCAAGTCCAAGCGCCGCGTGAAATGATGGTGCCGGTTGCAGGGATCGAACCCGCGACCTTCGGTTTACAAAACCGCTGCTCTACCAGCTGAGCTAAACCGGCATGGTCGGCGGCTCATGCGTCAGGATACGCCGAAGGTCCAGCCTTCCGTGTATCGGATTTTCTCATTCAAGCCTCGCGGGTGCCACAAATCGTCGCGATCGGCGCTCGTGCGCAGCCACGCGGCGGCGAGGATCGCATCGGTTGCGTGATCGTCGTAGCGGCTGAGTGGACGATGCGGTGCGCTGCCGATCATCGTTAGTGCAGCGTCCAAAGCGACGGCATTCCGGAGCTTGCTTCTCCCGCGGGGTAGGCCGGCGGCGCGTGCGGCAATCGCAGTGTAGATCTCGACCAGCACTGCGCCATTCTGCGGCAGCGGGTCAAAGGGCCAGACGGGGACGCGGCCCGCGAGATGATGGAGCATGCGCATGCCGGCGAAACTCGCCTTGGCGACTTGTGCCGCGCCAATCGCATCATAAACGGTGGTCGGCTTAGTCGCGTGGCCATCTGCCATCTCGCAGGCGCGCCAATGCAGGAAGTCTCGCTTCGGACCGTCCGCCGCGCCCAGGTAGAAGTGGCGACCGCGGCGCTGCTCCAGAAAGGATGCGGCACCCAGATCTTCGTCGCTGCTGTGAGAGTCGACATAAGCCCAAAGGTCCTGCGCGCTCGCCGTCGTCGTTTCGCCGGGAAGATGGGCCCCTCGCACGACAAAGGGCGCGGAGAAGCTGCAGTCGATTCCAACTAGCAGCGGCTCGTCCGCTTGCGCCAGCAGCCACTCCAGGATTTGCGAGCGCGACCAGGCACCTTCGGGCGGCGCGATCAGCTGCGGGGCATCGTCGCCGGCGTGGCAGAGGGCAAGGGCAATGCCCTTGTGCCGTCGCCCTTTCGCGCCGGACCAGTCGATGGCAGCGAATTTGCGGAAGTGGGTCAGGGCCTGGGTCCAAAAGCCTGGCGCTGCGCCTTGGTCGCGCGATCCCACCAGGCGCGGCGGATCACAGTGCGGACACGTTCCGGATCTCCGGCCGCGTAGCGGACCAGAACACCTGGCCAGCCCTCATAGTGAGGGGTCTGCCAATATGTGTCCGGCTCTGTCTCCAGCAGCACCGCCTTCTCGTCGTGAGGGGTGGGGACATGAAAGCTTCCCGCCTCACGCCCGGGCGAGACGAACGCCTTGCCGTTCACCTTGGGACAGGGGAAGCCGTAATAAGGCGCCATGGTCACGTGCGGCAGGCCGCACGCGAACGCCACAACGTCCTCCCAGTCCTTCATTGCAGGTCGCGGATGACGTCTGCGGTGAACCGGGCGATGTCGAACCGTCCGTTTGCCGTGTCCTCACCCCGGCGCACGATTACCAGCTTCCGCGAGGGAACAACCATGACGTACTGGCCGCGGTTACCCTGGGCCGAATAGCTCCCGACCGGAAGCCCCTGTTTCGGGCCGAAGAGCCACATCGTCGCGCCGTAGCCGGGGCCATCCGCGGGCTGTGGGCCGCTGGGCGTGGTCATGTAGCGCATCCATCCCGCCGGCAGCAGGCGCTTGCCCTGCCATACGCCATCCTGAAGCCAGAACTGGCCAAGTCGGGCAAGGTCCCGCGCCGTCGTGTAAACCTGACTGGAGAGGATGAAATTGCCCTGCCAGTCCGTACCAGCCGTCGTGTGCTGCATGCCAAGCGGCGCGAACAGGCGTTGTGGCCAGGCAGAGTAGCGCTTGTCGTTGTTCATCGCCGCCCTGACCGCTCGCGCGGCGAGCATGATGTCATTGTTTGCATAGCGGAACCGCGTCCCCGGCTTGACCTCTAGGGGCCAACCCGCAGCCTGCTCGGTTACGGTCGTGCCGCCGAAATAGATTGCGTCGGTCCGATTGCCATAGTGATCGCTGTGCAGGCCGGACGACATCCGCAGCAGATGGTCGAGTGTGATGTTGCGTCGGGGATCACCGGATACGCGCCATTCCGGGATCTGCGCCGGCTTAGTCGTGTCGATGCCATGTTCTTGCACGGCAATGCCGACCAGGGTGCCGGCGATGCTCTTCGCGACCGACCAGGTCCGGTTGGCGACGAAAGGGCCGAAGCCGCTGGCATATCGTTCCCCGAGGACACGGCCGTCCCTCATCACGATCACGCCGACGGTTTCACCCTTGTAGGTGGAGCGGTCGAAGGCCTTGTCGATCGTGGCGCCGAGTGCGGGGGTGGGGCGAGGCGAGATGCCGGCATCTCCCAGCGGCCAAGGACGAGCATCGGCGGATGCAGGCAATTGGCCCTGCCAAGTGCCGGCCGGCCAGAGCCGTGAGGTTGCGCCGATAGGGGAGAGCACACAGCCGACACCGGGAGCCCAGTCCGCTCTGCGAGGTGGCAGATCACCAGGGAAGGAAACCAGCACGCTCCGTGCGCGGCGATCCACGGTCGCCTTCAGTTTCGGCAGGAGTGGCTGATATTCGGAGTAGATTCCGCGCAGCTCGAGCGCTTCCACCTGCGCCTCGGTACGGCCAGCGGCAACAACGCCTTCGCATAGTGCGAGCGCCTTGTAGCCGGCGGCAACAGCATTCTCATACGCCGTTGATCGTTCCGCGGCGATCACCTGGGCCGAAGCCGGCGTAGCAAGAAGACCAAGAGCGAGGAGCCCCGGCATAGAAAGTTTGGCCAAGCAATGCCGAGCCTCTGGCCGATCACTCACGCGCCCAGCCCGAGTCTTGGTGATGGTAAGACAAGACGCGCCGACCTTGAGCACATGGACATCAAGCTTCAACTGCCGATCCTCTTCCGATTGTAAGCGACGATGACCCGATAGCCTGCCGGTTGGCAGCGCCCGCACATGCGCTGCCATAATCGATGCGCTGGCGAAACAGCGTAGATCAATGGCCGATTAGGCTACGATGCGGACCGGCACGCTCTTTCCCGCCGGCGTCTTCGACTCTTCGTCATGCCAGCTCAGCGGCACGAGCGGGTTCATCTCTGGATAGTAGCCGCCAATGCATCCCCGTGGCAGCAGGAATGGAGTCACCGTCAACCCACCCACCTTACGGTCCACGCCGTCCTCGGCGTCGCTGGCAAGGCCGACGATCTGCCCATCTTGCAGCCCCGCGGCGGCGATGTCCTCGGGGTTCATCAGCAGCACATCGCGCGTCCCCTCGATCCCGCGAAGTCGATCGGAATAGCCATAGATGGTCGTGTTGAACTGATCGTTGGATCGGAGGGTCATGAGCCGCCAGCGGCCTTCCTTGTCTTCCGTGCCCCAGCTGTTCAACTTCTTCGGCAGGGTGAAATCTGCCTTGCCACTTTCCGTCTTCCAGACTCGCTCCCGCGCCGAATTGCCGCGGTAGAACCCGCCGGGCGTGAACACCCGCTTGTTGAAGTCGTGGAATTGCTCGGGATAGGTTTCCTCGATGGCGTCACGGATCAGGCCGTAGTCAGCCACCCAATCATCCCAAGGCACCTTCGGGTTCGGCGGCAGCGTTGCCTTCGCCATGCCCGCAACGATCGCTGGCTCGGATTTAAGGTCCGGGGAGGCCGGCGTGGCCCGGCCGATCGACCCATGGATGCAACTCAGGCTGTCCTCCATCGTCACCGCCTGCGCGCCGGTCACCTGGACGTCCTCCTCCGATCGGCCGAGACACGGCAGGAGATAGGCCACCTCGCCGTTGATGAGATGGCTGCGATTGAGTTTGGTGGCGATCTGCACGGTCAGGCGCAGCTTGGTCCAGGCAGCCTCCATCCGCTCGCGTTCAGGAATGGCGCGAACGAAATTGCCGCCCAAGCCGATGAAGGCTTTCACCTCCCCGGTCTGGATCTTCTTGCAGGCGTGAACGGTGGTAAGGCCCTCATCGCGCGGCGGCTCAAAGTCATATTGCTCGGCCAGCTTGTCGAGCGGCACCAACTCGGGCTTCTCGGAAATGCCCACTGTGCGCTGGCCCTGCACATTGGAATGGCCGCGCACCGGCGAAATGCCCGTGCCGTCGCGGCCGATATTTCCCTTCAGCAGGAACAGGTTCACCAACTGCTTGATGTTGTCGCTGCCGTGCACGTGCTGGGTCAGCCCCATACCATACATTGCGATCGATCGTTTCGCCTCGATGTAGATATCGGCGGCCGCCTCGATGTCTGAGCGCGCGAGGCCGCTTTCGTGTTCGATCGTCTCCCAGCTGGTCGCGCCCACATGCGCCTTCAGGGCGTCGAACCCGGCCGTATGCTGTTCAATGAAGTCGACGTCGAGAACGTGAATTTTCTCGGCCGCCCAGCGCTCCGCCTCCTTGGCGAACACATGCTTCATCATGCCGGTGATCGCGGCGATATCTCCACCCGTTTTCACTTGAAGGTACAGGGCGGAAATCGGGGTCGCCGCCGGTGTCAGCATCTCCTTGGGGCTTTGCGGGTTCTTGAAGACCTCCAGCCCTTTCTCCCGGATCGGATTGAACGTCACAATCTTGCAGCCCCGTTTCACCGCTTCCTGCAGCGGGTGGAGGAGGCGCGGGGAATTGGTCCCAGGGTTCTGCCCGAAAAAGAATATCGCGTCGCAGAGCTCGAAATCGGAGAGCACGCAGGTGCCGACCGGCGATCCCGTCACCTCCTTCAGCGCGACTGAGGTCGTTTCGTGGCACATGTTCGAGCTGTCAGGCAGATTGTTGTGGCCATAAAGTCGCGCGAACAATGCGTAGAGATAACTCGTTTCCAGACTCGCCCGTCCAGAGGAGTAGAAAACGGCGGACTTAGGATCGATCGCCTTCAACTCACGCCCGATCGCGCTGAACGCCTCTTCCCAACTGCACGGGACATATTTGTCGATGGCATGTTCGTAGCGCATCGGGTGGGTCAGCCGCCCGGTCTGCTCCAGGTCATAATCCTTCCACCCCTTCAGCTCCGTCACCGTATGTTCGGCAAAGAACTCAGGCGTGCACCGCCTGCTGGTGAGCTCCCACAAGGTCGCTTTCGCGCCGTTCTCGCAGAACTCGAAGGTGTGTGGGTGCTTTGGCTTGGTCCAGGCACACGACACGCACATGAAGCCACCGGGCTTGTTCTGGCGCCGCAGCGCGTCGAGGGCGGCCGGCTTCGGACGTTCGCGAAGGGCGGTCTCAACGATGCCGCGCACAGAGCCCCAACCGCCTTCCGTGCCGGAGTAATGGACGGTGCCCTGTTCCTCGCCCTTGTCCTGTCCCTTGCGCATCACCGTCTCCTCGCTTGAAGGCAGAACCATCGAGCAAGGCCGAGGATGCATCGCTTACCATCCATCAGCTGAGGATATCAGGTGAACCGTTAGCGACCGGACTCGCGCCGCGCCGACCAGAAGGCCAGGCGCTTGCGGATCTCCCGTTCGAACCCGCGCTCGTTTGGTTGGTACAGCGGTTCTGGCCGGGCCGCGGCAATGTCGTCGGGGTAGAATTCCTGGCCGGAAAACGCGTCGGGCCGATCGTGATCATATTGGTAGCCCTCGTGGTAGCCCAGCTCCTTCATGAGGGCGGTCGGCGCGTTGAGGATGTGCTTGGGCGGCGGAAGCGAGCCCGTTTTCCGCGCCAGCGCCGTCGCCTTGTCGAACGCCAGATACGCGGCATTGGACTTCGGCGCGGTCGCGACATAGGCGATAGCCTGTGCGAGGAAGAGCCGCCCCTCGGGCAAACCGGCCCGCTCGAACGCCTGCCAAGCCGTGAGCACCTGAACCATGGCTTGCGGATCGGCCATGCCGACGTCCTCAGACGCGGCGCATAACAGACGGCGAAAGATCACGGCGGGATCCTCGCCGCTCGCCAGCATCCGCGCGGCCCAGTACATGGCGGCATCAACATCGCTTCCACGCAGGCTTTTGTGAAAGGAGCTGAGCATGTTAAAATGCTCTTCCTGCCCCTTGTCGTACAATGGCGCGCGAACCTGCACGATCTCCGCGAGTTGCTGCACGCTGAGCGGCTGATCGGTGCCAACCGCGAACAGATCGTCGCAAAGCCCCAGCAAGTAGCGCGCGTCGCCGTCCGCCATCCCGATCAATGCGCCGCGCGCGACCGGATCAAGCGGTAGGGGCCTTTCGAAATGACCCTCCGCGCGGACGATCACCTGCTCGAGATCATCCTCGCTCAGCCGCTTCAGCGTGAACACTTTGGCACGCGACAATAATGCCGAAACCAGACTGAAACTCGGGTTCTCGGTGGTCGCGCCGATCAGGGTGAACGTGCCATCTTCAAGCGCGGGTAGCATCGCGTCCTGTACCGGGCGGGAGAAGCGGTGCAGCTCGTCGATGAAGACGGCTGTTGGGCGCCCCGTGGCGTTCCGCAGGGCCGCCGCCGCGGCGATGGCCTTTCTCAGATCGGCCAGGCCCGTCGTCACGGCGGATAGCTGCATGAACTCGTATCCCGCCTCTCGCGCGATCAGGCGCGAGATGGTCGTCTTACCGACCCCAGGCGGCCCCCACAGGATCATGGACGAGAGGCGACCGGCTGCGATCATCCGCCCGATTGCGCCTTCCGGTGCTGTCAGATGTTCCTGCCCCACCACATCGGCAAGACGGGAAGGGCGCAGTCGATCGGCGAGCGGAGCATTGGCCGCTGGCACCGAAGCGGTCTCTGGCATCCCCAAGCCAGCGAAGAGATCAGCCATGCCGGATCACATAGGCGTTGCCAGTGAACTTTCCCAGCATGCTTGACGGCAGCGTCTTAAGATATATCTTGTAAGTATCTTAAGGAGTGTTCGACATGGAAACCGAAGAAGGCCAAGGCAAGGGCGCCAATCGCGGTGGGCCGCGGCGCGCCGCAGCCCTGCGAAAGGCTGCGCGTGCAGCAGGCGCTGTCGAAAAGAAGCGGCTGGCTCGGGCCGGTCGCGCGGCCCGTGGAGCGGTTGCTGCGGAGGCGGGCCCCGGTGCTGCCACTGCGAAGCGCGGGGCAAAGGCGCGCGGCGCAAACGCCCGTGCTGGTCGTGAGGGACGCAGGGGCATGGCAAAGGTTGGTGGCCTGCGCCGCCGCCGCATGTTCGACAGCGGTGAACTCCGTCTCGTTTTGTTGAAGATGATCGCGGATGAACCGCGCCACGGCTACGAACTGATCAAGGCGATCGAGGAACTGACCAGCGGCGGCTATGCGCCCTCGCCGGGCGTCGTTTACCCCACCCTTACGATGCTGGGCGAAAGCGGCCATGTGACTGGCGAGGAAGACGGTGATGGTCGCCGTCGTTTCTCGATCACCGGCGCGGGCAGCGCCGAACTGGTCGAAAGTGAGGATCAGGTCAGCAAGCTGTTCGCTCGCTTGTCCACGGCCGGTGAAAAGCACAAGCAGACTGACGCGGTGCCGGTGCGGCGCGCAATGAGCAACCTGCGGGCCGCCCTTCAGGATCGCCTGAGCCGCGGGGATATCAGCGACGAGACGCTGCTGCAGGTCGTCGCCCTGATCGACGAGGCCGCGCAGAAGATTGAACGGCTCGGCTGAGGTCCAATGGCCCGGCGGCGACTCTCGCTGCCGGGCTATTCCTGCGGCGGTATGGTTGCGGCGGCATCGCCCGCCTGCAAGCCGTGCCGCATCAGCATGGGAACGTTCGCAATCGCGAATATCAGCGTCAGCGGGATCGCTCCCCACAGCTTGAAACCGACCCAGAAATCCGTGCTGGTCGTCCGCCACACGACCTCGTTCAGCGCAGCCATGAAGACAAAGAACAGCGCCCAGTTACGGGTGAGCTTGCGCCACCCTTCGCCGGTCAGGCCGGGATAGGCACTTTCCAAGAGCATCTGGAGCAGCGGCCGCCCGGTGGCGAGGCCAATGCCAAGCGTCGCGGCGAAGATGCCATAGACGAACGTGGGCTTCATCTTGATAAAGCGTTCGTCCTGGAACCAGATCGTCAGACCACCGAACACGATCACCAGCGCGCCAGACACCAACAGCATGGGAGGTATGTGCCGCGTCTTCCACCATGACAAAATCAGTGCCGCGACCATGGCCGCCATAAAGGCGCCGGTTGCCGCGATGATCCGCGCGATCGCGGGACCGGGCGTGAGGAAGTTGACCGCGAAAAAGACGATCAACGGTCCATAATCGAGCGCCAGCCGCAGGCCGGGCGAGGATTTGCGCGCGTCGGTCAACTCATACTCCGTTCGTCCGCTGCCAGACAGCGGGCGTTCTTTCGCTATTCCGCGCCACATCCGCGGTTTCATATCTTGTCAGAACGGTCGGAAAGGGTCGCGGTTCACGAGCCCCGATCGACACCGGCAATGATCCGGCTGACTTCGTTGGGGTCGAACGGCCGTAGATCGTTCATCGACTCACCAACGCCAATGGCATGGATGGGCAGGCCGTAACGCTCGGCGGCAGCGACCAGCACGCCGCCACGCGCGGTGCCGTCGAGCTTCGTCATCACGAGGCCGGTCACGCCCGCCACTTCCTTGAACACCTCGATCTGGCTGAGCGCGTTCTGTCCCGTCGTCGCGTCCAGAACGAGGACCACGTCGTGCGGTGAGGCCGGGTTGATGCGGCCAAGGACACGCCGGATCTTCGCCAGTTCGTCCATCAGCTCCCGTTTGTTCTGGAGGCGCCCGGCCGTGTCGACGATCAGCACGTCGATGCCTGTTTCGGTTGCTTTCTTCACGGCATCCCAGACGATGCCGGCCGCATCGCCGCCTTCAGGCCCGGTCACGATCGGCACGCCGACCCTTTCCGCCCAGGTGGCGAGCTGGCCAATCGCCGCGGCGCGGAAAGTGTCGCCAGCGGCCAGCATCACGCCATAATCCTGTTCCATGAACAGGTGGGCCAGTTTGGCGATGGTGGTTGTCTTGCCCGAGCCGTTCACCCCGATCACCAGGATCACCTGCGGCCGCGGAAAAGCGTCGATCTCCAGCGGCTTGGCGACTTGCGCAAGTACCTTCTCGACTTCCTCGGCCACCACCAGGCGAATGCCGAGTTCCTCCATGTTCCGCTCGAAACTCCCTTCGGCCAGCCGGGTCCGGATCCGGGTGGCCGTTTCTGGCCCGAGGTCCGACGCGATCAGCGCTTCCTCGATCTCGTCCAGCGTTTCGTCATCCAGCCGCGCCGTGCCCAGGCCTGCAAGATTGCCAACCAGCCGGTCGGACGTGCGGCGGAAACCGCCGAGAAGCTTGTCGTGCCAGGAACGCTGGTCAGTCATGCAGGAATTCCAATGAGGTGATCGTGGGCAGCGCCAATGATGGTGACCGATTGGATTGCTCCAACCGTCCCCATCCGAAGGGTCGATAGAGCAGCGGCATCGTTCGGCAAAGCCGGTGAGGCATGCGCCGAGGCCGTCGGGGCAGGATTGACCAGCCGAACCTCGGCAAAATTTTCCGCATGGCCGCGATCGCCCGGCTTTTCGATGACGATCCGCTGGGTCGTGCCGATCAGCGATCGTAGCCAGGCCCCACGGCGTTGGTCGGCCGCCTCGCGAAGCCGCGCGGCCCGCGCCTTGGCCGTGGTAGGCGAAACCTGCGGCATCCGCGCCGCCGGCGTGCCCGCGCGCGGCGAATAGGGAAAGACATGGGCATGGACGATGTCGCAATCGTCGATCAGCGCCAGGGTGTTGGCAAACGCCGCTTCGTCCTCGGTTGGAAAGCCGGCGATCAGATCCGCCCCGATGGTGATATCGCGCCGCGCCTTCAGGCGCGCCACCACGGCCACCGCTTCCGCCCGGAGGTGCCGGCGCTTCATTCGCTTCAGGATCAGATCGTCGCCCGCCTGCAGCGAAAGATGGACATGCGGCATCACTCGCGGCTCCCCGGTGATCAGTTCGAACAAGCGCTCGTCGATCTCGATCGTGTCCAGCGAGGACAGGCGCAGCCGAGCCAGCCCCGGCACGCCCAGCAGCACCGCTTCGACCAGCCGACCGAGGCCGCCCTCGTAGCTTGTCAGGTCTACGCCGGTCAGCACGATTTCGCGCGCGCCTTGCTCCACCAACTCCGCGGCTGCGGACACGACCTGGCCCACCGGCTCGGAACGGCTTGGCCCGCGCCCCTTAGGAATGGCGCAGAAGGTGCACGAATGATCACAGCCGTTCTGCACGCCCAGAAATGCGCGGGCATGTCGCCGCGGCGGTTGCCTGTTAGGGAAGGCGCCCCAAGTCGCGGGCAGTAGCTTCGCTGCGTTCGGCACCACCCGGTCAACCTCCGGCATCGCCGCAAATGCGTCGCGGTCGATCTCCGATGCGCAGCCGGTAACGACGATCTGCGCGTCTGGCCGATCGCGGCGCGCGCGGCGGACGGCCACGCGCGTCTGCTTCATTGCCTCGTTTGTCACACCGCAGCCGTTGATCACTACCATATCACTCGCACCGACGAGCGCGCGAATCGCTTCGCTTTCGGCAAGGTTCAATCGGCAGCCCAGCGTAATCACATCGGGCGAACGGGAGGGAAGCATGATGGGCGATCTAGGGAGACAGCACGCGATAGTCCACGATGCGGCACGTGACGTACTAGACTTCTGGTTCGCGCTGTCGATGGAACAGCAGTTCGCCAGAAATGCCGCACTCGATGCGCAGATCGCCGGCCGCTTCGGGCCTCTTCGCGATCAAGTGCTGCGAACCCGAGCGATGGAGTGGCGCGACGGCCCGGATCAGCTCCTCGCCGCGATCATCCTGCTCGATCAGTTTTCACGTAACATCTACCGCGATTCGCCGCGTGCTTATGAGGCGGACGCGCTTGCGGTTGAGCTGTGCCAGCTAGCGATCGAACGTGGGTGGGAGGGGCGCTACGCCCCAGAAGAGCGCGCGTTCCTCTACATGCCGCTGATGCATGCCGAATACCTCCCACTGCAACGGCTCAGCGTGGCGAAGTTCTCGGAGCTTGGCGGCGGCAATCTGGCCTATGCGGTCGGTCACCTTGAGGTGATCGCCCGGTTCGGGCGCTTCCCCACCCGCAATGCCGTTCTTGGTCGCGAAACCACGCCCGGGGAGCGCGCCTATCTCGATGACCCCGACGATGATTTCGGCCCACCAAAGGGATGATGACCTGGGCTGATCAGCCTGCCACTGCTCGCCGTGCCGGGTCGGGGAGTGGCAGATGGCCCGTTTCAGTGGTCATTCGCCCCGGAACACTGCCTCACGCTTCTCAAGCAAGGCGGCCACGCCCTCGCGGTGATCAGCCGTCGCATGGCTCACCGCCTGCGCGGTGGATGCCGAATCAAGTGCCTGATCATAGCTGCTCGTCTGCCCCTGGCGTAGCAGGGACTTGGTAAGGCGAAGCGAGTGCGGGGGCAGGGCAGCGATCTTGCCGGCAAGCGCCAGCGCCTCGTCCATGAGCGCTTCGTGAGGAACCACGCGGCTTACGAGACCCCAATCGGCCGCCGTGTTCGCATCGACCACATCCCCGGTGAAGAACAGCTCCGCCGCCCGACTCATCCCGATCGCGCGTGGCAACAGCCAGGACCCACCGTCGCCCGGCACCAGCCCCAGCTTGAGGAAGGTAACGCCGAACTTCGCCTTGTCGCTGGCGATGCGGATGTCGGCCATGCAGGCGACGTCGCACCCAAGGCCGATCGCAGGGCCATTCACCGCCGCGATCACCGGCATGTCCAGGGAGAACAGCGCCCGTGCGATACGGTGGATGTTGCGCTGATAATGGCTGCGAATACCCAGCCCCGATCCCGAAAACGGTCCCTGCGGATCAGCCATCTTCTTGATGTCGCCACCCGCCGAAAAGGCTCGGCCTTCGCCAGTCAGGATCACGCAGCGGATCGACATGTCGGCGTTCAGCGCGTCGCATGCGGCACGCACCGCCTCGCCGTCGCCGTCTGCGCCCAGCGCATTCATCGCGTCGGGGCGGTTCAGCCGCAGGATGGCGATCGGTCCGCGGATCTCGGTGGTAACGACGGTCATTGATGATCTCCGGTCAACGCAGGCCCAGGCCGCGGGCAATGATGCCGCGCAGGATTTCGCGCGTGCCCCCGCGCAGGGAAAAGCTGGGGGCGTTCATAGTGATATGGGCAAGAACGGCGATAAAGTCGGAAGTGGATCCGGCGTCCGGCTCCGCGTCGATCAGGTTGCGCGCGATATCGGGCAGATCCTGCTCGAACGTCGCGCCCAGATCCTTCACGATCGCGGCATGCGTGCCCGGGTTCTCGCCGGCCTCCAGCATCGCGGCGACCCCGCGCGACAACCGACGAAGGGTAACGAGATGAGCCGTAAGGCGCCCCAGCGCCAGTTCAGCGGCTTCGCTTGTTGAACCCTGCAGCGCGCCGATCAACTCGATCAGAAGCTGCATCGAGGAAAGGAAGCGCTCCGGCCCGCTGCGTTCGAACGCAAGCTCGCTCATTACCTGTTCCCAACCGCCGCCTTCGCTGCCGATCAGGGCGGAGGAGGGCAGAAACGCTTCTTCGAAATGCACTTCGTTGAAGTGATGCTGTCCCGCCAGGTCGATGATCGGACGGATGGTGATCCCGTCCGTCGCCTTCAGGTCGACCAGCAACTGACTCGTTCCTGCTTGCCGATCGGCCGGGGTTCCGCTCGTTCGGCAGAACAGGATCATGTAGTCGGCATCATGGGCGCCGGTGGTCCACAATTTCGTCCCAGTCACCCGCCATCCCCCGTCCACCGGCGTCGCCCGCGTGCGCGTGGCTGCCAGATCGGAACCAGAATCGGGTTCGCTCATGCCGATGCAGAACACTGTCTCGCCAGCGGCGATGCCGGGCAGGATGGACTGCTTCTGATCCTCGGTGCCGTATTTGAGCAGGCTCGGCCCGCTCTGGCGATCGGCGATCCAGTGCGCCGCCACCGGCGCACCAGCTGCCAACGTTTCCTCGACTACGACATAGCGTTCAAACGCGCTGCGCTCATGACCGCCGTATTTCTTCGGCCAAGTCATGCCGAGCCAGCCGTGCTGGCCGAGCTTGCGACTGAACTCCCGGTCGAAGCCGTTCCAGCTGTCGGCCCGGCGCAGTGGCGGGCGGTCGGCCAGCGCCTCGGCCAGAAAGGCGCGAACTTCTGTGCGTAGTGCTTCTGCGGCCCCATGGACCGGCGGGGTGGGGAAGCGAAGTGTCGTCATGCTGCCACCACCATCGGCCAGTAGCCATCCCGTCCGGCGCTCAACGCGCGCTTGCCCAGCGCCAGCGTCCAATATCGTTGCGTGCCGAATTCATCTCGCCACGCCCACAAGGCAGTCGTGAAGCGATGGAGCCCATGTTCGCGCGTAAAGCCGATCGCCCCATGCAACTGATGGCCGATGGCTGTAGCCTTGCTGGCGGCTTCACCGATCCTCGTACGCGCGACGGCGACGGCAAAAGTCAGGTCCCCGCCAGTCGCATAGGTGTCGGCGGCATGATCTGCCGCGGCCGATGCAGCCGCAACTTCCCCGGCCAGCTTGGCGAGTTCCTGCTGGATCGCCTGAAACTTGGCGAGGGGGCGTCCGAACTGAACGCGGCTTGATACATGCTCGATGGTCAGTTCAAGCACGCGCTCCAGCGCGCCTGCCATCTGCATCGCTCGGGCAAGTGCGCCAAGCTCCAGCAGCGATACTTCGGCGCTCGAACCAGTCTGGCCAGGTAGTACCGATATCTGGTCGCGGGGATGGCCGGCCACATTAGTGCTTTCGGTTGCGACGGGCGACGCCCCATGCCGCTGTACCCCGGTCTCGCTTCCCACGACGATGGTCTTGGCGAAACGGCCCCACGGCACGCGTGCCTCGGCATGTTCGGCAAGTCCGACCGGCCCTTCGGCCAACGGCAGTCCTGCAGAGGCGAGAACGACATTGCCGATCATCGTTTCGGCAAGCGGCAGGGCAAGTGCGTGCCGGCCGATTAGGCGTATAAGCGCAAGCGCTTCGCTTGCCGGGATGCCGAAGCCGCCATGCTCCTCCGGAACCAGCGCCAGCGGCAGGCCGCTTTCCTCGATCGCAGCCCAGGCCGCATCCGCCCATGCTCCGGCGTGCGCCGCGCTCTCGATCCCCTCGGCATGGGTGGCGAACAGCCGCTCGGCCGTATCGGCGAGCATTGCGCTGACGTCGTTCATCTCCATCGCCACAGCCGGTCCTGCCCTTGCATGGCCGCTCCTCTCCGTTTGGCCTGTCGCTAAGCAACGATCTGATCCTTGTCCACCTGACACTGCGGCTGGTCGGATCGTGGCGCCACCGGTACTAAGGGGCACTCGGTGGAGAAACATTTCGTGCGCTTGTTTTCCGCATTGCTCCTGCTGCTTGCGCTTTTTTCCCCACCTGTTTCGGCGCAAGAGCGCGGGCCGTTGGTTCTCGCGGCAGCCAGCATGCAGGAGGCTCTGAGCGCCGCCGCCGACGCGTGGGAGAAACAGGGCCATCCCCGGCCAGTGCTCTCCTTCGCTGCATCTTCTGCGCTGGCTCGACAGGTAGCCGCTGGCGCGCCGGCCGACCTATTCGTTTCGGCTGATCAGGAATGGATGGACGATCTCGCCCGGCGCCGCTTGCTCGTGCCAGGCACCCGGGCCAATCTCGCCGGCAATCGGCTGGTCGTGGTGGCTCGCGCAGGACGGGCGCCAGTGACCCGCCTGAGCGGTCCCGCTCTCGGCCGGCTTCTGGCCAGCGGTCCGCTGGCGATGGCGGATCCGGATGCGGTGCCGGCGGGGAGATATGGCAAGGCGGCGCTCCAGCGGCTTGGCGCGTGGTCGATGGTTGCGCCGCGCGTTGTTCGGGCGGAGAGCGTCCGCGGGGCGCTTGCTCTCGTAGAAAGGGGGGCGGCGCCCTATGGCATCGTTTACCTGACGGACGCGCGTTTGGTCCCGAACCTGTCGGTTGCCGGGATCTTTCCACCGCGCAGCCACGCCCCGATCATCTATCCGATTGCCCGTTTGAAGCGCGCGCGGCACAGCGAGGCCGAAATGCTTCGAAAGTTCCTCATCTCCGGCTGCGGACAACAGATAATCGGCCGTTTTGGCTTCACAAAGCCTTGACGGAGGACCTCCAAACTGTGGTCAGGCTTTCCTTGTTGATCGGGGGAGTGGCAACTGCGGCGACGCTGCCCTTGGCATTCGCGCTGGCCTGGCTCCTCGCGCGCGGGCGCTTTCCCGGCAAGATCTTGCTCGATGGCTTGGTTCACCTGCCCCTGGTAGTGCCGCCAGTGGTCACCGGATGGATGCTACTACTCGCCTTCGCTCCCAGCGGGCCGTTGGGCGCGGTGCTCGAGCGATGGTTCGGGATCAGCGTCCTGTTCCGCTGGACGGGCGCAGCCGTGGCTGCCGCAGTGATGGCATTGCCGCTGATGGTCCGCGCAATTCGCCTTTCGATTGAGGCTGTTGACCGGCGTCTTGAACAAGCTGCGCTAACTTTGGGGGCTGGGCGGTGGCGCACGTTCGCGACGATCACCCTGCCATTGGCGCTGCCCGGTATTCTCGCCGCTGCGATGCTCGGCTTCGCGCGGTCCTTGGGGGAATTCGGCGCCACCATCACCTTCGTTTCCAACGTGCCGGGCGAAACACAAACGCTCCCACTGGCGATATACGCTGCCTTGCAGCGGCCCGGTGGCGAGGCGATGGTGTGGCAGTTGGCTACGATCTCGGTCGCGCTCAGTCTCGCCGCCTTGATCTTTTCGGAGTTGCTTGCCCGTCGTCAGGGACGCCGCCTTCATGTCCTTTGATGTCGACGTCACCGTTCGACGCGGCGGTGCGATCCTGAGCGCGGCGTTCCAGACGGGCGCGGGCAGTAGTGTCCTGATTGGCCCCTCCGGAGTTGGTAAGACGAGCGTCTTGATGATGATCGCCGGCCTGCTCCGACCCGATCGCGGCCATGTACGTGTCGCGGGTCGAGCGCTTTTCGACGCGGCGAGCCGGGTCAATATCGCTCCGCAGCATCGGCGTGCTGGCATCGTGTTTCAGGAGCCGCGGCTATTCCCGCATCTCTCCGTTCGGCGAAATCTACTGTATGGCGCCAGGCACACGAGGGCGCTGGATGATGTAACGGCACAGCTCGACATCGCCCATCTGCTTGAGCGTTGGCCAAGAACATTGTCCGGTGGGGAGGCACGACGCGTTGCGATCGGACGGGCGCTGCTGAGCGAGCCGGATTTTCTGCTGCTCGATGAGCCGCTTGCGTCCCTGGACGGCGCGCGCCGCGCGGAAGCAATGCGAGCCATCGAGCGCGTGCGGGACGAAGGGCGCCTTCCCATGTTGATCGTCACTCACGATTCCGGGGAGGCCGAGCGATTTGGCGGCCGGCAGATTATCCGGATGTAACTTCCTGAGGATGATGCGGCACCAGGATCAGCGTGCGCCCCTCGACCCGCCATGATTTCAGTCGTGAGAGGAAGTTCATCCCAAGCACGTCCGTGTTGCCAAACGCTGGTGAGACAACCACCGGCACATCGCGGGCAACAACATTGCCGAGCTTCAGTTCGTCAACGCCCGCGGTCTGTGCCCTGATCGTGCCGTTGGCCGTCCGCAACAGCATCGGGAACAACGCATCGCGCACCTCCAGCCCGGCCTGCGTGGCCGTCTCCAACGACAATGCCGTAACCGTCGCGCCACTGTCGATCAGCATCCGGCGGGTGATCCCACCAAAGCGGACGGATGCCCAGAAATGCCCGTCCGGACTCATCCGGATGCGCGTTTCTTCACCCACCACTTGTTGTCCGGAAAGATCCAGCAACTCCGCGACGCGCCCAAGATATGGATCAAACCGCTCCCGCTGACCCAGCACCATCACCAAGGCCCCAAGCAGGACAAGCCAGGTAAGAACCCCAACGATGCGCCCGATCACCGGAATACGACGCAGGATGCCTGCGACCACGATCACGGCTAACAGCGTGAGAATAAGGGGGAGATGCGGTGCGAGGTCGGCCAGAACGGGCATGACCACGATATAGGGTGATGCTGCCGGCTCTGCGATGATGAGCCCGCGCGAATTTGATGCGTTGTCGCTCAATCATCACGCTCGCGTCGAAACGCGCAACATCAGAAAAAAGGGGGACCGCCCAGAACGAGCGATCCCCCCCCTTTGCCTTGCAGGCCAGATCCGGAGCCGCCCCGCGGCTCGGATCGGCTGATTAGCGCTTCGAGAACTGGAAGCTGCGGCGTGCCTTGGCGCGGCCATACTTCTTACGCTCAACGGTACGGCTGTCGCGGGTCAGGAAGCCTGCGGCCTTTACCGGAGCGCGCAGCGCCGGCTCGTACTTGGTGATTGCCTGGCTGATGCCATGCTTCACCGCGCCGGCCTGACCCGACAGACCACCGCCCTTGACGGTGCAGATCACGTCATACTGACCTTCGCGCTCCGTGATGCCGAACACCTGGTTGATGACGAGACGCAGCGTCGGACGTGCGAAATACACTTCCTGATCACGGCCATTGATCGTGATCTTGCCCGAACCCGGCTTCAACCACACGCGGGCAACCGCGTCCTTGCGGCGGCCGGTCGCATAGGCGCGACCGTACTTGTCAAGCTCCTGCGCGCGCAGCGGCGTGGTCGGCTGTGCCTGGACCGGTGCCTCGGCAGCGGGAGTGCCTTCGGCGGCAGGCGCAGCGGCCGGCTGCTGAGCGGCCTGCTGCGTCAGCGAGGCGAGATCAGAAAGCGACTGGCGATTGTCGGACATTATGCGCCCACCTTGTTCTTGCGGCTCATGCCGGCGATGTCGAGGACCTCGGGGTTCTGCGCTTCGTGTGGATGCTCGGCGCCCTTGAAGATGCGCAGGTTGCGCATCTGCTGACGGCCAAGCGGGCCGCGCGGGATCATGCGCTCAACAGCCTTCTCGAGCACGCGCTCGGGGAAGCGACCTTCCAGCAC
Source organism: Sphingomonas sp. IC-11 (assembly GCF_021043365.1). GTDB lineage: Bacteria > Pseudomonadota > Alphaproteobacteria > Sphingomonadales > Sphingomonadaceae > Sphingomonas. Next base: position 1,276,302 of record NZ_JAJNDU010000001.1, read on the forward strand.
CTTGGCGGCAGTGATGCCCTTGATGCCGCCGGCATAGCCGGTGTGCTTGTAATAAACCTTGCTGCCCAGCTTGTTGCCGGTGAAGCGCACCTTGTCCGCGTTGATCACGATGACATTGTCACCGCAATCGACGTGCGGGGTGAACGACGGCTTGTGCTTGCCGCGCAGGACGTTGGCGATCACGACCGCTGCACGGCCGACCACCAGGTCGGTGGCGTCGACGATGTGCCACTTCTTTTCCACCTCTGCGGGCTTGGCCGCCTTGGTGGTCTTCATCAGCGCCTTCATGGGCTATGGACCTTTGCAATAAACGATGACGCCGCGCCCGGTGAGAGTGCGTCGTGATGTGGGCGCTGTGATTGAAGGGACAAAGAAAGTCAACGATTCCGCCCCTCCGGTGGCGGGTACCAGGATACCCGCGCATCCGGTCGCTGACGGAAGTCGGCTTGTCCCTTTGGCGCGTTAGAAAAACAGCTTCCGAAAACTCAGCCTTACCGAGCGACCAAGCGGGTCCAGCAGGCTCGGCTGGTATCCGATCGGGACAGCCCGCGCCGCGTCACGCACCTCCAGTCGTTGGTTGAACAGGTTGTTTATCGCGAGGGTCACTCTAGACCCTCGGAAGAAGGGCGCCTTTTGCACCAGTGCTCGCTGTTGGCTCAGGTCGGCGAAAAGCCGGAGGTTGGCCGTGAACAGCGAACCGAACGTCAGATCCTCAGGGGAGGGCGCCCCGCCAGGGTTGGCGAGAAGGGTAGTGCCGCTTTCCCAGGTGCCATTCAGCCGTACGCCGATCCCGTTCCGGTTATATCCGGCATTGAACTCGATCTCGTGCCTTGGCCGACCCCCGCGTGCTCCGGTGGCTGATCCGTCCAGCAGATCCAGTTCCGGAACGCCAGGTCGGATCCTGATAGTGTCTTCGAGGCGCCAGGTATGGAACGCACTGAACTGCACGCGCCCGGTTCTTCCGCCCCCCAAGCCGCGCCCGCCGAAGCCGCCGGCCCCGCCGAACCCGCGCGAGCCAGCAGTACGGACGCCGCTTTCGCTTGTTCCGGAGCCTCGCTCCTGGCGGAACCGTTCGCGCATGGCGGAGCGGCGCTCCTCAATCTGCTCTGGCGTGAGCGGCTGGCCATCTGGGCCCGCGGGCGGCGGTGCCTCAAGGGTCTCCGACCAGTTGAAGCCCCAGCGGATTTGCCGCTGCCGGCTGCTTTCGAAGTTGACCGGGCGATTGTCGATGCGAATGAGAGCGCCGGCTCCGTCACGATCGAAACGATCAGGGAACGCGGCTTCGATCTCGGGCGTGGCGGTTGGAAAACTGGCGATCGGGTTTTCGATGCGGCTGTCGGTGTAATTCACCAGCATCGTAAGATCAGTGCCGGAGATCGGTTTTGCCGTTAGTCCCAGCTTCAATACACGCCGCTGATCCGCGAGCAGGTTGGGGTTCCCGCCCTCGAGCGTGATGGCGTTGACCGTCTGCCCGGTGGTCAGGTCGAACACCCGTACGTTCGGTGTGACGATCACCGGATTGCCGAGTTGCTGGATGGTCGGTGCACCATCCTCATATGTCATGGAGCCAATCACTCTGATGGCCTCGACAGGACGCCAGTTGAACCCGTAGCCGACGGCTCCAAGGGTGCCGAAGTCGGAAAGCTGGTCCACAGCGCCATTCACGTTGATGCTCAGGGCACCAATTGGGCCATTTCGGAAGATCGGAACGTCGACGTTCGCTTGGCCGCTGACCTGATCGCGCGAAAGGTCGGTAGCGGTAAACACGTCAGCTCGCCGGGACTCGCTGTGTATGTCGCGCATGGAGGCGCTCGCCTTCAGCGTAGCAGTGATCGCGCCAGCTGGCAGGTCCGCCAGATTGCCGCTAAGCGTCGCTTCGGTTTGCAATAGCTCAGTGACGGATCGTGCCCGGTCGCGCTGGACCCCGGCGGCATAGTCGCGATCCGTAAGGGTTGTCGTCCAGTCGCGCGTATATCCACCGTCCAGCGACCAGCGCCATTTCGATAGATCGCCGTTGAGCGCGTAGCTCAGTGCGCCGGTCCGGGTTCGACTGTCCCGCAGCAGCCGTTGGCCATTCGCCGCACTGCCCAGGCCTGCCAGCGAATTCGTCCCTTCCAACTCACCATTAAGTGTGGCGGAGACATTGCCGAATATCGTGCGGTTATATGTGGCGTTCAGCTTGGCCGTATCGCTGGCGGCCAGCAATGTTCGGTTAGGGTCTGCATTGGCGATGTCACGTTCGGTTTCGAACAGGGGGTTGCTGTGTGTGTACTCGCCGTCCACGCTGAACCGGCTGCCGTTGGCGAGGCGCAGATAGTTGACGTCGGCTTCATGGACCTGTCGACCGCCATCGGTCGCCAGGTTGGTTTCGGCCTCGGCCGTGATGGCGTTGAAGCGACGGCGCAGCACGATGTTCACCACCTTCTGGTCCGGTCGATAGCCGTACTTGAGCGCCACTTCCTCCGGCAAGATGTCTACCCGTTGGATGGCCTCGGGCGGCAGATCGCGTATTTCCCGGAAGCCGCTGATCCGGCGTCCGCTCAAAAGGACGACTGGGGCTCCTGCGCCGCGGCCTTGGATGCTCCCGGTCAATGGCGCGAGTTCTTCCAGCAGCTCACCAATGTTGCTGGCGCCATAGGCCCGGATGTCTCGTCCGCTCAGCACCACCTCGGGCGTGATGTCGCCGATCACGGATCCGCGTGGCACCCGCGAGCCCGTAACGACGATGTCTTCTTCCAGTTCGGGATCCTCCTCACCCGTCGACGCTGGGGACTCCTGACCGGTGGGCGCCTGTTGCGCGGGAAGACTGGCCGGAGGCAGGGTGGTGGCGGGGGCGAGGCTGACGAGAGGCAGAAGCCATGCAGGCAAGGAAGTGCTCCCAAACAGGGTTGAAACGAATGTGAGCGGGATGAACGATGCTTGTGGCCGCTATGTCCCAGGCGAGGTCGTTAATCGTCGCAAGATGTAACGGCGAGCCGCAGGTTGGGACGCGCGCAGCCTGGCGCCGCGGCCACAAGGGATCAGAACAGCGTCAGCGGAGGAGCAACGGTCGATGGATGATGACACACCGCCAGCCGAGTCGAAGTTGACGCGATCGAAGCAACGCTGGGCGACGGAACGGAAGTTTCTCACCGATGCGCCGCGTGAGCCTGCGCGTGATCGCCTGCCGCCCGGCCAGCACCTCGTCCGGAACTGGCCCGTCCTTGATCTGGGGCGTCAACCGCACATCTCGACTGACCGTTGGCGCTTGAACGTTCGGGGTCTGGTGTCGCGGCCGCTTACGCTGAATTGGGCCGAATTCCAGGAGCTACCTCAAACCACGATCCGGTCGGACATTCACTGCGTCACCACCTGGTCGCGGTACGACAATGACTGGACCGGCGTCGCAACACGTTCGTTGCTGGATCTGGTCGAGCCGCGCCACGAGGCGACGGCGGTGATGCTCCACGGATATGACGGGTACACTACCAACGTGACTCTGCCCGATTTCGCGTCATCTGACGCTATCATCGCCCACTCTTGGCAAGGCAGACCGCTCACCCGGGAGCATGGAGGGCCCGCTCGGCTCATCATTCCGCATCTCTACTTCTGGAAAAGCGCGAAGTGGATCAACGTCATCGAGTTTCTCGGTGCCGATCGTCCAGGTTTCTGGGAGATGAACGGCTATCACATGCGCGGTGAACCCTGGCGCGAGGAACGGTACAGTTAGCCGCTGATCAGCCGACGGTAGTGGCGCGTGAGCCATTAGGCCCGGCGCCGCCCAATAGTATGTGCCGCGGCAACGACTGCGATCAACAGGACGGCCGCATTCACCTGATGAGCGACGGCAATGGTGATTTCCACGCCGGTGAGCAGAGTCGCAATGCCCAGCACGATCTGCAATCCGACGAGGAGGATAACAGCTCCCCAGGCCGCCACCGCGCCAAGCCTGCGAGCCGCGGTTGCCAGCCACACGACAGCGATTGCCGCCAGGAAGGCGAACCAACGGTGCACGAACTGCACAACCACAGGATTGTCGACCACGTTCCGCCAGGCAGGATCGATCATTGGCGTCTCGGCAGGGAATAAAGTGTCGCCCATGAGCGGCCAGCTGCTGAAGGCATAACCTGCGTTAAGCCCGGCCGTGAATGCACCAAGCACGATCTGGAGGCCGAGCAACAGCAATGCGGTGGCGGCCAAGGGCGTCAGACCTGCCGGAGGTGAAAGGGGGTCGCGTGCAAGGTCCCTAAGGTCCAGCGCGGTCCACACCACGCCGCCAAGGATCAGCAACGCTGCGGACAGATGAACTGCCAGTCGCACGTGGCTGACATCAGTACGGACCGAAAGCCCGGACGCGACCATCCACCAGCCGATCGCGCCCTGCAAACCGCCAAGCGCAAGCAGCGCCAGCAGCCGGGGTGCGTAGCCGCGCGGGATCTGTCGGCGAACGGCAAACCACAACAGTGGAAGCGCAAAGGCGAGACCGATCACACGGCCGAGCAATCGGTGCACATACTCCCAGAAGAAGATAGTTTTGAACCCGCTGAGGGTCATGCCGTTGTTGATCTGCTGATACTCGGGAATGCGCTGGTAGTTGGCGAATTCCGCTTGCCACTGTGCCTCGTTCAGCGGCGGGATAATTCCGCTGATTGGCTTCCATTGCGTGATCGACAGCCCCGATTCGGTCAGGCGAGTGATGCCCCCGACAGCCACCATCAGGACGATCAGCGCGGCGACGACATAGAGCCACCGAGCGAGCGCGAGCGGGCGGGCGGAAACACGAAAGCCGGGGCTGGGCTTGAGCATAAGGCCCTTTAGGATCGTGGAAGGACCGGGGCAATGGCGCATCGTCTTCCGAAAAGTTGCCGGTGTGATGTTGTAACCTCGCGACGCCGGCGCTATCTGCCGTTCAGATGCTAACCGTCGCTCGCCCTGCATTGTCATCCCGGCTGGATCGCATTGCGATCATCGTGTCTGGTCTATGCGTGGTGCACTGCGTCGCGAGTGCAGTCTTGCTCGCCATGCTTTCGGCAGTCGGCGGTTTGTTCGTCGATCCGCTGGTTCACGAGCTCGGCCTCGCAGTCGCAATTGGCCTTGGCGCCTTCGGGCTCGGACGCGGCGCTCTTCAGCACGGTTATCTGCTCCCGATTTCTGTTGGCTCCCTTGGTCTGGGTATCATGGCCGGCGCCTTGTCGCTTCCTCATGAAGCCGGTCTGGCGCACGATGGCGAGGCGATCTGGACCATCATCGGCGTCGCCATCCTTGCCTTTGGCCATGATTTGAATCGGCGCGCCGTCGGCTGACGATCAGCGCAACTTGCCTAGCTCGGTGGCCAACGATGCGGTGGCGCTGCCGCGACGTGCCGGCTGCGGCTGATCTGGGGAGGGCGCCCAGCCAGTAAGAAAGATGATCTCGAAACGTTCGGCCGTCCGACCATCGGGATCGGATGCCGCTGCAAATGCTTCTGCTGTTCGCGCCAGCGTTTCGCGTCCTAGTGGCTGGCGCTCAATTAGGAGATTGGTCGCCGCCATCCCTCGCAGATCGTCGATTAGCTTTCCGACGCTGCCGTATCTCACGCGCAGGCTCTCTGTATCGGCGACCGGAAGGGCGAAGCCCGCGCGCATCAGGAGGTCGCCCGCCGACCGCACGTCAATTTGCGGGTGGAGCCGCGCGACGGGGCGCTCGCCCTCGGCCGCGCGCAGCGCCGCGCGCAGTGTGGAAAGCGATCCGGCCCCCATCAGCGCCCCCAAGAACAGGCCGTCGGGACGAAGCACTCGCCGGGTCAGTGAAAGCGCGCCAGGCACGTCATTGACCTGATCGAGCACACCGGCCGAGATCACAAGATCGAATGAGCCGTCCGCGAAGGGAAGGCGGTCCTCGTCCGCTTGAACGCCTTGTCCACCCTGAACAAAGGAATGTCCGGCATCCATTCGCGCGATCTTGGAGCCGGGCGGCGGCACGAAGCTGCCGTCAAAGCTTCCAAGATCGAGCACATCGGCAAAGGTCCGCTTCACGGTTGCGAGCCGTTCCTGGATCCCGTCCAGCATCGCCGCCCGGATGAAGTCATGTGCGCCGTACTTGGGGGCTGCCCGGTCGCGGCGGTGCCGCCGGGCGGCTCGGTCGAATATTTCTGATGCGCTCATGCCGACGGCTTGTGCGCGGATCAGGCAATCGCGACAAGGCGTGACGATGCTGTCTACACTCCTCCGGCCCGTGGTTGCTTACGCGCTGCCACCGCGTTGTGCAGGATGTGGCGCCATCACCGACACTGATCACCGCTTTTGTGTCACGTGCTGGACGTCGCTCCGGTTTCTTGGTCCACCCTGGTGCGCGGCGTGTCACCTGCCCTTTAAATATGATCATGGGGAAGATGCACGCTGTGGGCCTTGTCATGCCAACCCGCCAGTGCACGGGGGCATCAACGCAGCGGTGGCTTACGGTCCGGTGGCTCGCACACTAGCCCTGCGGCTGAAGTATGGGGGGCGAGCGTCGTTGGCTCGGACAGCGGCCAACCTCATGATCAAGCACCTTCCTTGCGATGCTCAGATCCTCGTTCCGGTGCCGCTGTACCGGTGGCGAATCTGGTCTCGCGGCTACAATCAAGCCGGGTTAATCGCGGCTGCGCTCGCGAAGGAAAGTGGAGTTCCCTGGGCTCGGGATCTGCTAGAGCGGACGCGCTCGACGCCGGCGCTGCGCAACATGGCCGGCAAGGCGCGGCGTCAGGCGGTGCGTGGCGCGTTTGCGATAAAGAAAGAAAAACGGGCCGACGTCGCCGGAAGACATGTCGTGCTGGTGGACGACGTCTATACCAGCGGCGCCACGACGGACGCTTGCGTCAGTGCGCTCCGCAAGGCGGGGGCGGGGCGCGTCTCCATCCTGTGCTGGGCCCGCGTGATTGACGCGGAGCCAGATTGACAATCGACCTTCGCAACCACACGTCAAGTTCATGGCACAGGTAGAAATCTACACAAAGGCGTGGTGCCCATATTGCGTGCGCGCCAAGCAGCTGCTCTCGAGCAAGGGTGTCGAGCCGACGGAGTTCGATATTACCCTGGGCGGGCCGAAGCGCGGTGAGATGATCGATCGCGCCGGTGGACGCACCACAGTGCCGCAGATCTTCATCAACGGCCGGCACGTCGGCGGATCTGATGACCTCGCGGAGTTGGAGCGCGCCGGTAAGCTGGACGCATTGCTCGCCGCCGCGCCATGAAGGCAGCGATACTGCAGATGACCAGCGGGATTGATCCCGCGGCCAATGCTGCAACGCTGACGAGGGCGGTTCAAACGGCGGCCGAGCGTGGCGCGGCGATGTTGTTCACACCCGAAATGTCCGGGCTGCTGGATCGGGATCGCGCCCGCGCTGCCAAGTCCATCGCGCGCGAAGAGGATGATCGCGTCCTGGCGGTCGTGCGCGATGCGGCAGCAAAGAGCGGCGTGTGGGTGCATCTGGGCAGCCTGGCGCTACGCGACGAGCATGATCGGCTCGTCAACCGCGGCTTCGTCATTGATGGGGCCGGCGCGATCCGCGCCCGCTACGACAAACTTCACCTGTTCGACGTGGATCTTCCCAGCGGGGAGAGCTGGCGTGAATCGTCCGCTTACGCGGCAGGCGACCGTGCGATCGTTGTCGACACTCCACTCGGCGCGCTGGGCATGTCGATCTGCTACGATCTTCGCTTTCCGGATCTTTACCGTGCGCTGAGTGACGCTGGCGCCACGATCCTATCGGTGCCGGCTGCATTTACTCGGCCCACGGGCGCTGCGCATTGGCACATCCTGTTGCGGGCCCGCGCGATCGAGTGCGCCTGCTTCGTGATTGCCGCGGCTCAGACCGGCAAGCACGCGGATGGGCGCGAGACGTTCGGTCATTCGTTGGCGGTCGATCCATGGGGCGAAGTATTGGGTGACATGGACGATGGGATCGGCGTGGGCTTCGTGAAGCTAGACCCGGCCAAGATTTTGGACGTCAGACAGCGGATTCCGGTGATTTCCCACCGGCGGACCATCCCAGCGGTAACGGTAGCGCGATGATCGTCTTTGATCTCCGCTGTGGCCAGGGTCATGTCTTCGAGGCCTGGTTTGCTTCGTCCGCAGCATTCGAAGATCAGCGCCAGCGCTCGCTCGTGCAATGTCCCGTTTGCGCCGATACTGGGATTGAGAAAGCCGTGATGGCACCGAATGTTGCTGCGAAGAGCAACTCCCGACCGGCAGTCACCCCCGAAACGGTAAAGGCAGCTTTACATGCGCTTGCCACCGCGCAGCAGCAGGCGCTTGAGGGCTCGCGATGGGTCGGAAAGAGCTTTGCGACAGAGGCACGGGCCATGCACCTGGGTGATCAGGAGCAGGAAGCGATCCACGGCCAAGCGACGCTTGCGGAGGCCAAAGCTCTGGTAGAGGAGGGAGTGCCGGTCGCCCCACTTCCGTTGCCGGTGCTTCCGCCGGAACAGTCGAATTAAACGGGCTTCCTGCCGACATCCACTGGATTGACCGGCCCGCACCCGCACCGTAGCTAGGAGCAGTGCCCCCGTAGCTCAGCAGGATAGAGCGACGGTTTCCTAAACCGCAGGTCGTGAGTTCGAATCTCGCCGGGGGCACCAGCGCGGCGCCGGTGGTATGATGCGGATCCGCGGCCAGGCGGGGCGAGGACGGGCGCCGCGGTTCCGGGCGCCCGTCGGCTACTTCACGCCTTGACGTGGGCCGAGATGTACTTGTTCATCTCGAACATGGTAACCTTGTCCTTGCCGAAGACCTTCTTGAGATTGTCGTCGGCGAGAATTTCGCGCTTGTTCTCGGGATTCTGAAGGTTGTTCGACTTGATATAGTCCCAGACCTTACTGATCACCTCGCTGCGCGGCAGCTTGTCGGTGCCGACGATCGCGCCGAGCTCGGGCGAGGGCTGAACGGGGGCGTGGATGCCGCCGGTCTTGGCCTTGCCCTCCTCGGTCTTGGTCTTCGTAGCCATTGCTGTCCTTCCTGTTGCGCCGGTCATTCGGCATCTCGCGGAATCACGCCGTTTCGCAGGCGTGACGTCCTTTGTGCGCTGCGACGCGGCGCTTGTCACGTCCTGACGGTTAAGGGAACGCCTCGGACAGGTTGGCGGCCACAGAGGGGCTGCGCTAAGCGGTGGCCGATCAGCCGCAGCGGAGAAGGCATGGAAACGCTTAACGAGAGCCGGGCGTACGGTGGTACCCAGGGTGTGTATCGCCACACCTCCACTGCTACGGGTACCGAAATGACCTTCTCGGTTTACGTGCCACCCCACGTATCAGGGGCGCGCCTTCCGGTACTCTGGTATCTATCGGGGCTCACCTGCACCCACGCCAATGTGACGGACAAAGGGGAGTATCGCCGCGCTTGTGCCGAGCACGGCATCATTTTCATAGCGCCTGACACCAGCCCACGCGGCCTCGGTGTTCCCGACGATAATGACTGGGATTTCGGTCAAGGGGCGGGCTTCTACGTTGACGCCACGCAGGATCCCTGGGCAGCAAATTTCAGGATGCGTAGCTATATCGAAGACGAGCTACCTGCTTTGGTCGCGAGAGAGTTTCCCATGGCCGATCTGACGCGGCAGGGAATATCCGGTCATTCGATGGGCGGCCACGGGGCGCTGACAATCGCGCTTCGCAATCCGAGCCGGTTCAAGAGCGTCTCTGCTTTTGCACCGATAGCTTCGCCGCTGTCCTGCCGTTGGGGAGAGAAAGCACTCGGTGGCTATCTGGGGCAGGATCGAGCCAATTGGAAACAATATGACGCATGCGCCTTGATCGAAGGCGGAGCCCGCATCGACGCGCTTCTGGTCGACCAGGGCGATGCCGACAGCTTCTTGAACGACCAGTTGAAACCCCAACTGCTCCAGCAGGCCTGTGCCAAGGCTGGGGTCAATCTGACCCTGCGCATGCAGCCCGGCTATGATCACAGCTACAACTTCGTGTCGACGTTCATGAGTGATCACATCGCGTGGGCAGCCGCGCGGCTATAAAAAAGTGCGGGCCCGACCGGGCCCGCGGAGGGAACCTCTTTAGGATGCCGGGCAGCGGAAGCCGCCCGGCACCACCGCTTAGAACTTGAACCCGGCGGCCACGCCGTAGCGGCGGGGCTCAACGGTAAACACGTTGGTGTAAAGGCCCGACGACTGATCGGTCACGAACAAGCCCGTGATGGCATCATTGTCGGTCAGGTTGCTGACGAACGCGCGGACGTAGAAGCGGTCGTCTGGTCCATTCAGTTGGATCTGAGCGTTGACCACCTCATACCCCGGGATCCGGTCGATCGGATTTAGGTTGAAGATCGTGCCATATTGATCGCCAGTGTAGTTCAGGTCTGCACGCGGGACGAGCGTGTAGTCGCCGATGTCGATCGTATATTGAGCACCGACCGACCATTTGTAGGTCGGGCTGTTCGGCAGTCGATTGCCCTTCACATTGACCGGGTTGCCATCAAGCAGGACGGAGACCGGGGCGCCAGTGGCGAGTTGCTGGGCCTGAAGGAACTTGCACGCACTAAATGCGCCGTAAGTGCCGTTGGCGAGCAGCGGAACGCTGCCGTTGAGACCCAGCAGTGCGTTGCTGGCGTCCACGAACCCGCGCGAGGCGGCGGCGTTGCCGGCCGTAGTCGGCAGAACCGCGCAGTTGTACGCACCTGCCAGATCCTTCACGATCACCGCGTCATTGCGGCCACCAGACACATCGCGCGGATTGGTGAGCAGACGATCCTGCGCCACTTCCGTTTTCAAGTAGCTGATGTTGGCGTTGATCACGAAAGCCGGGGTGGGACTGATAACCGCTTCAGCTTCCACGCCGTAAATGTTAGCCGTGATGTTATCGTTCACCGAGGTGCGCGCAACAATACGAGTGAGCTGAAGGTCCTTGTACTTGTAATAGAAGCCGGTGACGTTGAGGCGCAGTGCTCCGTTGCCGAAGGTGTTTTTGCTGCCGATCTCATACGAGTCGACCGTTTCCGGTCGGAAGGTGGTCGGTACGGCAAACAGAGGCGACAGCGGCGGATTGATGCCGCCCGATTTGTACCCGCGAGCGTAAGACGCGTAGATCAGGTTATCAGGCGTGATCTGATAATCGAGTACTGCGCGTCCGGTCATGCGTGAGTAGCCGACGCGTGCTTCCGCCCAGGGCTGGATGCCGGGAATGGTGGCATCGAAGTCAGCAGCACCGCCGTCAAACGCCGGGTTGGCATCGGTTGTGCCGATCGGAAGCAACGCATTCGCGAAGGTGGTGCGGGCGCGAACGTATTTCTTGTCGTTATTGTACCGGGCGCCGAGCGTGAGCTTCAGCTGATCGTTAAACTCGAAATATGCTTCACCAAAGATTCCGTAGGAATCCAAGGTGAACTTGTCCGAGTTGCTGCGGAAGAACGGCGAGGCCAGGAACGAGCTGCTGGTGCGGCCCGCAGTGGAGCCCACAATCGTTCCGACCAATCCCGAGAGATAATCGAGGCCGACGTTGTTGACGTAATAGTCAACGTCACGCGCCGTGGCCTTGGTGTAGATGCCGCCCAGAAGGAAGTTGAACATGCCGTCGAACGAACTGTCGACATGCACTTCGCCGACCCAGCCCTTCGAATTCGACCTGGATCGATCGAAGTCGAGGCTTTGCGCGAAGCAGCCGATCGTCTCGCCGCCATAGACGCCAACTCCGCTCGGCCCGCCGTTTGACTGGCAAACGCCTCCTTGCGGACCATTGGGGATCAGCGCGTTACGCAATCCAGCGAACAGCGGGTTGTAAAGCGGGGAGGCCGGGTTGCCCACGGCTTCAAGCGTGGCGAAGCCGGGAGCGCTTGCTCCGAGGCCGTTTACCGCCAGGTTGTAGTCGGATGTGGCGTTCAGTTTGCTGCGTGAGTGACCTGCGGTCAGGCTCACGGCGATGTTGCCGAAGTTGTGGTACGCCTTAAGCGTGTAGATCTGATCCTCGGTCTTCCAAGTTGGCAAGTAGTCCGCCGTCACCGTGCGGAAATCTGGCGGGTTCACGGCATTCGCGAACGCGTCAGGCGTTGCAGGAATGCCTGGGCTGCCGATGCTGCCCAGCCCGAAGGGGGCCAGCAAAGGCCGCGTCGCAGCAAGCGTGCCGAGGAAGGTCGGGACGTAAGCGGGGTTGCTAGTAGCAAGCGTTACCGAAGCATCCGCAAGGAACAGCGGAAGGCCTTGGATCGACTCCGTGGCGCCGCCCAGAGTCGCGTTGGCATTGGGGGTGCCGAACGCCCGGCGCGTCGGCAGACATCCAAGGACACCAGTCGGATCTCGGTCGCAAAGTTGCTTCTGCAGGCGCGAACGGTCGTCGTCTTCACGGCTGTAATAAGCGATAAAGTCGACGCGGGTATCCGGAGACGGCTCCCAAGATAGAGTTCCGCGCAACGAGTACATGTCGCGGCCATCGAAACTGGAATTGTTGTAGGTGTTCTTGATGTAGCCATCGCGGTTGAGGTAGTATCCTGCAACCCGAACCCCGATAGTGTCAGTAAGTGGAAGGTTGATCATCCCCTTCACACGCTTCGAGTCGTAATTGCCGTACTCGAATTCACCCGCGGCGTGGAAGCCTGACAGATCCGGTTTGGCCGTGATGATATTCACCACGCCCGAAGTCGCATTTCGACCGAACAATGTGCCCTGCGGACCACGCAGAACCTCGATCCGCTCGATGTCGTAGAATTCGCCTTCGAGAATACGACCGCCAACTGGCTGCTCGTTCAGCGCGATGCCGGTGGCGGAGTCGCAGGTGACGCCAACGCAAAGGTCACCGATACCGCGGATGGTGAAGGTATTGGTAGCGAACTGGCCTTTCGTAAAGGTCACGTTCGGCAGAGTTTGTTGCAGGGCCAGCGGGTTAACGATCTGCTGCCGCTCAAGGTTTTCAGACGTGAACGCGGAGACTGCGATCGGCACGTCCTGCAGGCGCTGTGACTGGCGCTGCGCCGTAATGACGATGTCGGCATAGTTGCCGGCATTGGACTGCGGGTCCGAGGTTCGCACCTCCTGTCCGGGACCATTAGTGGGCGCGGTATCCTGCGCCGAGGTAGTAGCGCCAGTCTGCGCATGCGCTGGCATTGCTGCAACGATCACGATAGCGGAAGCGGCAAGCAGATAGGATTTTCTCATCGATCTCCCCTCCTGGGACCCATGCCCGCTCTATGGCGGTGTCACGGTGTTTGATGGTCCGGTATGGAAGTTAGCGTCAGAAAATTTCGTTCGTCAAACGGAATTCGAAAGGAATTAATTGCAGGTCGGGGAGTTGTGTCGGAAATGAAACAGTAGCCGAGTTAAACCTATGCTTCGGTGCAGCATAGGATACGCCGCAACGCACAAGGGTGGATGTTCATGAATTTCAGTAGCTCTCCGGAAGATGGCGACATCGTCGGCGATGATGGCAAGATCATCGTTCCAGATCATGTTGCAGATGCGATAAAGACGCTGATCCGCTGGGCCGGTGATGATCCCGCCCGTGAGGGTCTGATTGATACGCCGCGGCGCGTGGCGCGTGCATGGAGAGAGTATTGCGCCGGCTATTCGGAGGATCCGTCGCACCACCTTTCCCGAATCTTCGAAGAAGTCGGTGGATATGATGAGATCGTCTTGTTGAAAGACATTCCGTTCCAGTCGCATTGCGAGCACCACATGGCCCCGATCATCGGCCGGGCCCACATTGCTTACCTTCCGAAAAACCATGTAGTCGGGATCTCGAAACTAGCGCGTGTGCTTCACGCGTTCGCCCGGCGCCTCCAGGTGCAGGAGAGGCTTACGGCCGAAGTTGCCGACTGCATCTGGAACGGGCTGAAGCCGCAAGGCGTTGCGGTCGTCATTGAGGCGAGCCATGCCTGCATGACCGCGCGGGGCGTTCGCACGCCCGGTGTGTCGATGGTCACCAGCCGGATGATGGGCGTGTTCCGCGAGGATGAGCGCAGCCGTAAGGAAGTGCTCGCGCTGATGGGGATGCAGGGACGCGCATGACGCGAACGGTTCTGGTTACAGGCGGGGCAAAGCGGATCGGGGCAGCGATCAGTCGGGCCTGCGCCGAAGCGGGCTGGCGCGTGGTTGTCCATTACGGCACCTCAGAGAAGGAGGCACAGGCACTTGCGGCGGAGCTAGGCGGTGCAACGGTCAGCGGCGATCTTGAGGACACCCGGGCTATCGATGCGCTTTTCGAGCGCGCCCGTGTGGCGGCGGGCGGCCCTATCCATGCGCTCGTCAACAGCGCATCGCAGTTCGAGGAAGACCGGCCCGAACGTGTTGATGGTCGCCTCGCGGCGCGCTTGTACGCAGTAAACTGCACCGCGCCAACGTTATTGGCCGGCGCCCTTGCTGGTCAGTGTGAACTCAGCGCAGGCGCGATCGTGAACCTCCTGGATCAGAAACTCGGCAATCCAAATCCGGACTTCTTTTCCTACTCCCTGAGCAAATATGCGCTCCGGGGAGCGACGGAAATGATGGCAATGGCTTTCGCTCCTCGGATCCGGGTCAACGCCGTTGCACCCGGCCTGACGCTGCCAAGCGGAGATCAGAGTGCCGCTGAGTTCGACCGGGTGGCTCGCGAGAACCTGCTCAACCGGCCGGTGGGTGCCGATCAGGTTGCGGCTGGCGTGCTTTACTTGCTGGACGCGGTAAGTGTGACCGGGCAGACGCTCTATGTTGATAGTGGACAGCGCTTCCTGAAGCGGCAGGGAGATGTGATGTTCGAGGGCAAGGAGCGGATGGGCGGCGAGTGACTGAGTACACGATACTTCTTGATCAATTCGACGTCGCGATGCGCCTGGGCATACATCCGCACGAGGCAGAGCCGCAACGTGTGAGGCTCTCGGTCGAGATGACGATAGTGTATCCCGTGCCACTGGCGGGGGATGCGATTACGGAAGTTCTCGACTACGACGTTCTGCGCGATAGCATCCGTGAGCTGGCGCGGGGACCGGGCTTCGCCCTTCAGGAGACGCTCGTGGACGCCATTGCGGCCTTGTGCCTGTCCGACAGCCGAGTCCGCCAAGTGAGGGTGCGATCGATGAAGTTGGACGTTTATCCTGACGCTATTGTGGGATGCGAAATCGTGCGTGGTCGCTGACTCAGTAACTCGCGGCAGCATCCGCGGCTTGAGCGCCGGCTGTGAGATCGAGGATCTCGTACCCTCCTATCAGGACACGCCGTGAGATGAGGCTGCCGCTCGGGACGACGTACTCGGAACGAAGGGTGAACCGTTGGATCTTGTACACTCCTTGTACCTGATCCGAACTGGAGGGCTGCTGCGAAGAATAGCGCCGCCCGGAAATCTGCTTCAACAATGAGGTCGCCCAAGGATTTTTGGGCGAAGACCGAAGTACCTCCACCTCGGCGGTTCGTCCCTCGGGGCGGATCCAGAAGCCGATGTCCGCCCATTGGATAGCACCAACATCGCTGGAGCGGATTCGAAGCGGATCTTCTTCGCCAAACCGCCGGGCAAGTGCTCGTGCATCAGATGCGGCGGCCGCCGCGTCCTGCTCATATGGAGGAGCCCAGATCAGTATGGGATCAGTTCCTTGCCCTTGCCCGACAAGGCCGGCGAGTTCCTGCATCTCCTCGTCGCTCGCGTCCCGCGCTCTCATGCGCAGACGCAGCACACGCAGGGCAGTTCCAAACCCCTGTTGCCGGGCGAGGGGTCGTGCCTCGAGTTCCCGCAACTTGCTGAGCGCGGCCGAAGTTCGCTGCATGGTAGAGGCGAGCCAGACGCGTTTCATTCCGGCGAGCATTGCAGGCTGATCCTGCCCCGTCGCCAAAGCGTCTTGCTCTACGCTTCGGTACACCAGATCCGCTTGTCGATAATTGCCGAGCTTCAGCCACATGTCGCCCAACGCGGTCGCGGCCGATACGACAGTCGGATCACTTGCAGGCAAATTGTCGCGGAGCGTTCGCACCTGTCGCGCGACCGCTGAACGATATGTCTGCGTGTCGCCATCGTGCAATGCAACCGTCGCATAAGCCTCGTACAGCGCAGCAACCGGCTTGGGATCTGTTCCTGCCTTGTCCCTGTTCCGCGTCACCGCGGCCGCGAGCAGACGTTTGGCATCCCGGTAGGCGCCCTCCCGAAAGCGGGACTCAGCAAGCGCGATGGTTGCCTGTGCGTCGCGCAAAGGTGTGCATTCCCCCTTCACGCAGGCAGCATGAGCTTCGGCCAAACGCTTACCGGTGACGACAATGTCGCCGGTTGCTGCTTGCAGTATGAGGAGAAGAGCCAACATCCGCAGTGTTCCCAAGGAGATGTTGATGCTCACACGTCACTGCTCTTTTCGCAAGAGCAGTGACGTAAACTATCGTGACCGGTTTAAACCGTTGTCGTGCTGAGCCTAGTTCGATTAGCAGCGCTGAGGACTGCGCGGACACTTGCGGTCGCTATGTCAGTATCTATGCCAACGCCCCACACGGTCTGCCCGTCTGCACTGCGGCATTCGATATACGCCGCCGCCTGCGCACTGGCTCCATGGCCGATGGCGTGCTCGGTATAATCAACAACGTCCAGCGCAGGTCCCGTGGTGTCCGTCAGCGCCGCGATCACGCCAGAGATAAGGCCGTTGCCACGACCTGAAAGCGAGCGCTCCTCGCCGTCGATTGCCACCCGGCCCACGAACAACCGGTCGCCTGCGGTCCCCGTTTCGTCATAGTCGCGAAGCACGAAGCGATCGCCTGCGCCCGGCAGGTATGTGCGTGCAAACGCGCCCCAGATGTCCGCGGCGTTCAATTCGCGGCTGGTTTCGTCGGCGAGCGCCTGAACATGCCGGCTGAAATCAGCCTGAAGCCGCTTCGGCAGCTTCAAGCCCTTATCTTGCTCGATTACCCAAGCAACCCCGCCTTTCCCGGATTGCGAGTTGACTCGGATTACCGCCTCGTAACTGCGGCCGAGGTCTGCGGGATCAATGGGGAGATAGGGCACCTCCCAGAAATCATCATTGCGCGCGGCCTGCGCGGCAAAGCCCTTCTTGATGGCGTCCTGGTGACTGCCCGAAAACGCCGTGAAGACCAGGTCTCCAGCGTAGGGGGTGCGCGGGTGCACCGGTATGTTGGTGGCATATTCCACCGTTTTCACGACACCATCGATGTCCGACAGGTCTAGTCCCGGATCTACCCCTTGGGTGTACATGTTGAGCGCGACCGTGACCAGGTCGCAGTTCCCGGTCCGTTCGCCATTACCCAGTAGGCATCCTTCGACCCGATCAGCGCCAGCCATCAAACCCAGTTCAGCCGCCGCAACACCCGTGCCCCGATCATTGTGGGTGTGAAGGCTGATCACCACCGTTTCGCGGTTGGGAATGTGTCGGCCAAAATATTCGATCTGGTCGGCATACACGTTTGGTGTTGCACACTCGACAGTCGCGGGCAGGTTCAGGATCAGCGGGTGCTCGGCCGTTGGCTTGAGAATGTCCATCACGGCTGCGCAGACTTCGATGCTGAAATCCACTTCCGCCGTCGAGAAAGTTTCGGGACTATACTCAAAATGCCACTCCGTTCCCGGGCGCTTGGCGGCTTCATCGCGCAGCACCTTGGCGCCCTCGATCGCGATGGACTTCACTTCTTCGCGGCTCATGCCGAAAACGATCCGGCGCCACGTAGGGCTGACCGCGTTGTACAGGTGAACAATCGCGGACTGCGCGCCCTCAAGGCTGCGGAAGCTGGTCTCGATAAGGTCGCGCCGCGATTGTGTCAGCACCTGGATCTTTACGTCATCGGGGATCCGATCCTGTCTAATCAGGCCGGAAATGAAGTCGAACTCGGTTGCACCGGCGGACGGGAAGCCGACCTCGATCTCCTTCAGTCCCACCTTGACGAGTAGGTCGAAGAATCGCGTCTTCTTTTCGGCATCCATCGGATCGATCAACGCCTGATTGCCATCACGCAGGTCGGTGGAAAGCCAGCGCGGCGCTCGTGTGATCGTCTTCGATGGCCACTGTCGGTTAGGCAGGTCTACTACGGGGAACGGGCGGTATTTCGTCGATGGATCGCGCAGCATAAGTGGGCTCGCTCTGCTGATGAGGCTTCTCGGTTCGGCTGGCCCTTAGGCGCATCGCGGTGCCCGCCGGCACACGTCGTCGTTCGCGCCTAAGGGCGCGTAAGTCGAAGAAGAAGGCCGACCGCCTGGATCATTGCCAGTTGGTTGCCTTATCGCGTCGCTGAAGTCCAGCGGCAAAGAAATTTGACGCTTTCGTAATCATTTGCACTGAAATGGCGATCTGCCCGTGGGCGAAGCAGCGAAGGATTTTGCGTGAGGCAGCTACTCTACATCAGTACGGCGACGCCTGGCGCGGCAATAGATATCACTGGCATTCTCGCGACGTCGCTGCGAAACAACCGTCGGGAGGGTGTAACCGGCCTGTTGTGGACGGATGAGCGCCGTTTCCTTCAGGTGCTGGAGGGCAGCGACGATGCTGTTCAGGCCGTTCTTGGCCGAATCAAGATCGATACGCGCCATCGCGCGATTGTGGTTCTTCAGGATCGCACCATCGCCGTCCGTGAGTTCGGCGCCTGGGAAATGGCCCGACGAGGTCCAGCCGATACTGCCGATGCATTCGACGTGCGGATGCGTCAGTATCTCGCCGGAGCCTCACCATCGGTGCGCGGCACGTTCGAAGGGCTGATCGCCGCCCGACGCGCCGCGTAGACCCTCACTTCTGAAACGCCGCCGTAATCTTCAGCTTCACTTCATCGGACACCATGGGGATGCCATAGCCGATGTTGAATTCGCTACGACGAATGGCACCGGACGCGGTGAAACCGACATTTTCCTTGCCGCCCATTTGTGCGGGCATCTTGCCTGCGCCGTAGAAACTTGCATCGAGGGTGACGGGACGGGTTACGCCGTTCAGCGTCAGATTGCCTTCGACCCGGGCATTCTCGCCATTGGGAGCCACTCGCGTCGAGACAAATCGCGCCGGCGCCGGCGCGGCACCGAAGAAGTCAGCTTGCTTGCCCGCCTCTGCCGGCTTCACCAGATGCTTGGTCAGACCTGCGCTGGCCGTTGTCACCTCGGCAACCGGGATTGTCACGTCCACCTTGGCGGCAGCGGGGTTCTTGGGATCCAGCGTCAGCGTACCGGTGACGTTGCCGAACAGCCCGAAGTAAGGCGAAAAGCCGAGGTGATCGACAGTCCACTCCACCAGGGTATGGCCTGCATCCGCGGTGTAGGTGCCTCCAGTGATAGCGGTGACATTTTTCGAACCGGGGGCGCCGTTGGGCGCCTGCTGCGCCACAACTGCCCCGGTCAGAAGGGCGGAGAAGAGGAAGGCGTGTGCAATGCGCATGATGATGGCTCCCGAACCGTTTCGCGTTTGAAACCATAACGCGCTGGGCGGGGAAAGCTCCTCACCCAAAACAACTCGTTTGCGTTATTTTTCGATCCCGACGGTCAGGTCGAATTTTATTCGCACCCATGCGCCAATCAGCGGCTTGTCATTTACGCGGGGCGGGCGGACCAGGAACTGCCATGACGCTCTCCGTAACCCGCGCGCGATGCCGGAACCTGGCGTTTCGCCCATCTCCCGGCAATCCTCCACGCGATTGCGATCCGCCGTTCGGCACGCGATGATCCCCCAGCCGCTCTCCTGACGCGCTGGCATATAGGTCACAAGCTCGGCGCGAGTCGGCTCACGTACCCATTCTGCGGCATATAGCGTCTCACCACCGGGGCCCGCGCCAGCTACGCCTTGATCCCCTAGGCCACTGCCTTGATCCTCTGATCCGCCGGAACCTTGGGCGCTTGGTGGCTGCGATGGTGCGATACGCCCAATGTCTGACCCCACGTAGTCGGCACGCGAGAGCTTGATCACGCCCGGCAGTTCGATGGGGGGCGGCGGCAGTGGTGCGGGAGCGGGCAGCAGCGGCCGTGTTTCGGTGCGTTGTTGCCGCTCGCTCTGGCGCAGATCGGTACGTTGGGGGCTGCTTTCGTGCGCAGGTCCAGCGGCGCTGACGTCGAACGTCGAAAGCGGGCGTCCGTCTCCAGGAGGAAGCAGCGGCAGCGCGCCCATCTTGATCAGAACCCAAATGAGCAGTCCGACCAGCCCAAGCGCCACAGCAGACGAAACCAGGCGGGTGCGC
Source organism: Sphingomonas sp. IC-11 (assembly GCF_021043365.1). Taxonomy (GTDB): domain Bacteria; phylum Pseudomonadota; class Alphaproteobacteria; order Sphingomonadales; family Sphingomonadaceae; genus Sphingomonas. The sequence continues at coordinate 1,296,334 of NZ_JAJNDU010000001.1, forward strand.
CACGAGGGCCGCGCACGGTACGTCGCGTGGGAATAGGACGCCGTGCGCATCGTCATGCCGCCTAGTCGCTATCGGCGCCGGGAACAATGCGGCCCAAACTATGGTGAGACGACGAATTCGGCTCGGTCGGGAGTCAGCCTGCCGGGGAGAAACATGATGCCGTACCGGCCCTCGAAAGCAGTGTCGTTCCCAGTAAGTGTATTTCCTGCTCCCTGTGCGATGGGTGGTGCGACGGTGCGCGCCGTCGCACCACCCGGTCGTGAGGGTCAGTTCTTTTCCTTGTCGACCAGCTTGTTCGCGCCGATCCACGGCATCATCGCGCGCAGTTCGGCCCCGGTCTTCTCGATCGGGTGCGCTTCCGCGGCCTTGCGCGCCGCCTTCAGCTCGGGTTGGCCGGCGCGGTTGTCGAGCACGAAGTTCTTGACGAAGCGGCCCGACTGGATGTCGGCGAGGACGCGCTTCATTTCCTTCTTGGTCTCGTTGGTGATGATCCGCGGGCCGGTGGTGATATCGCCGTACTCGGCGGTGTTGCTGATCGAATAGCGCATGTTGGCGATGCCGCCCTCGTACAGCAGGTCGACGATCAGCTTGGTTTCGTGGAGGCACTCGAAATAGGCCATCTCGGGGGCGTAGCCCGCCTCGACCAGCGTCTCGAACCCGGCCTGGATCAGGTGGGTGATGCCACCGCACAGCACCGCCTGCTCGCCGAACAGGTCGGTCTCGCACTCTTCCTTGAAGTTCGTCTCGATGATGCCTGAACGGCCGCCGCCGACGCCGCTGGCATAGGCGAGCGCGATGTCATGCGCGTTGCCGCTCGCGTCCTGGTGGACGGCGATGAGGCAAGGGACGCCGCCACCCTTGACGTATTCGCTGCGCACCGTGTGGCCGGGACCCTTGGGCGCGATCATGATGACGTCGATGTCGGCCGGCGCCTCGATCAGGCCGAAGTGGATGTTGAGGCCGTGGGCGAAGGCGAGCGCGCTGCCAGGCTTCATGTTGCCCTTCAGGTCATTCTCCCAGATCGCCGCCTGATGCTCGTCTGGCGCCAGGATCATGAGGATGTCGGCCCAGCCGGCGGCCTCCTTGTTGGACAGCACCTTGAAGCCGGCGGCCTCGACCTTCTGCGCCGTCGCCGAGCCTTCGCGAAGCGCGATCGCGACGTCCTTCACGCCGCTGTCGCGCAGGTTCTGGGCATGGGCATGGCCCTGCGAGCCATAGCCGACGATGGCGATCTTCTTGGAAGAGATCAGGTTCAGATCAGCGTCGCGATCATAATAGACACGCATTGGTAGCTACTCCCTTGCTCGTACATCCCGGCTCCGCGGCCGGGGCCCGGCGTGCGGCCGGGCAAACCTTTGGTTGGTGATGGGACGGTGAAAACTCAGGCGGTCTCGTTGCCGCGGCCGATCGCGACGATGCCAGTGCGGGCCACTTCGATCAGGCCGACTTCGCTCATCAGTTCGACGAACTTGTCGATCTTCTCGATCCCCCCGGTCACCTCGAACACGAAGCTGGAGGTCGTCGCGTCGACCACGCGGGCGCGATAGACGTCGGCCAGGCGAAGCGCCTCGATCCGGTGATCGCCGACGCCGCGCACCTTGACCAGCGCCAGCTCGCGCTCGACGTGCGGGCCCTCGGCGGTCAGGTCGCGCACCTTGTGGACCGGCACCAGCCGGTCGAGCTGCGCCACGATCTGCTCCAGCATCGGCTTGCTGGCGGAGGTGACGATGGTGATGCGGCTGACCGCCTTGTCGGCGGTGATCTCGCTCACCGTCAGGCTTTCGATATTGTAGCCGCGCGCCGTGAACAGACCGGCGATCCGCGCCAGGATGCCCGGTTCGTTGTCGACGATGACGGCGAGCGTGTGCCGCTCCGCAGTTTCGGATTTGATATGCACTGTTCTTGTCCTTCTCCCCTCTCGCGCGAACGAGAGGGGCGGGGAGGAGGAATGGGGGCGGGCGGCCGGTACAGGCCGCTGCACGACCGGATTAGACGAGCGCCTTGGCCTCGTCGTCCATCGTCCCCGATACTTCGTTCGCCTGCAGGATCATGTCCGTATGGGCGGCGCCGCTGGGGATCATGGGGAAGCAATTGGCGAGCTTCGCCACCATGCAGTCCACCATCACCGGGCCGTCATGCGCAAGCATGTCGGCAATCCCCTGGTCGAGCTGGTCGGGATGCTCGATACGGATGCCCTTCCAGCCATAGGCCCCGGCCAACTTCACGAAATCCGGGAGCGAGTCCGAATAGCTTTCCGCATAGCGGCTCTCATAGGTGAGCTCCTGCCACTGGCGGACCATCCCCATATATTCGTTGTTGAGGATGAAGACCTTCACCGGCAGGCGATATTGCGTTGCCGTCGCCAGTTCCTGGATGTTCATCTGGATCGAGGCTTCGCCCGCGATGTCGATAACCAGCGCGTTCGGGTTGCCGAGCTGCGCACCGATCGCGGCGGGCAGGCCATAGCCCATCGTGCCGAGCCCGCCCGACGTCAGCCACTTGTTCGGCTTTTCAAAGCCGAAATGCTGTGCCGCCCACATCTGGTGCTGGCCGACCTCGGTGGTGATGATCGGATCGCGTGCCTGGGTCGCTTCCCACAAGGCGCGGATCGCGCGCTGCGGCATGATGACCTGGTCGTCCTTGGGGAAGTTCAGGCATTGCACCGCCCGCCAGCCGGAAATGCGACGCCACCATTCCGCCGTGTCGGGCTTCGGGTGCTGGCGGCCCTTCCACACGCGGATCATGTCCTCCATCGCATGGCCCGCGTCAGCGACGATGCCGAGGTCGATCCGCACCGTCTTGTTGATGCTCGACCGGTCGATATCGATGTGGACCTTGCGACTGTTGGGCGAAAAGGCGTCGAGCCGTCCCGTCACACGGTCGTCGAACCGCGCCCCGATCGCGACGATCAGGTCCGCCTGGTTCATCGCCATGTTCGCCTCATAGGTTCCGTGCATGCCCAGCATGCCCAGGAACTGCGGCGAGGTGGCGGGGAAGGCGCCAAGCCCCATCAGTGTCGAGGTGACCGGCGCACCGGTGATCCGCGCCAGCTCGCGCAGCAGCTGCGACGCCGCCGGGCCGGAATTGATCACGCCGCCGCCGGTGTAGAGGATGGGGCGCTCTGCCGCTGCCAGCATGTCGACGACCTGCTCGATCCCGCTGCGCTCCGCCTTCAGCGCGGGGCGATAGGTCTTGTGCTGGATCGGGCCCGGCTTGGTGTAGCTGGCGGTCGCGACCTGCACGTCCTTGGGGATGTCGACCACCACCGGGCCGGGGCGGCCGGACGTCGCGATATGGAACGCCTCATGGATCACCTCGCCCAGGCGGGCGGGATCCTTCACCAGGTAATTGTGCTTGGTGCAGTGGCGCGTGATGCCGACGGTATCCGCCTCCTGAAAGGCGTCCGATCCGATCAGCGCGGTCGGCACCTGGCCGGTGATGACCACCATCGGGATCGAATCGAGCAGCGCGTCGGTGATGCCGGTGACGGCATTGGTCGCGCCCGGTCCCGAGGTGACGAGCACCACGCCCGGCTTGCCCGTGGAACGGGCATAGCCCTCTGCCGCATGGGTTGCCGCCTGTTCGTGGCGTACAAGAATGTGACGAATTCGCTTGGACCGGAAAAGGGCGTCGTAAATCGGTAGGACCGCGCCGCCAGGATAGCCGAAGATGACGTCCACGCCGAGATCGCACAGCGCCTCGACCAGGATGTCTGCTCCGCTTTTCTCAGTCACGTTGAAATTCCTTTCTTGCTTGGATCCATCCGGCTGAACGGATCGAGCGGCGCTACGATCGCAAAAGTTGCGCGTCAAGGCTCCTTCTTGAAATAATATTCCAGATTGATGGTATTGCTATTGTCTATTCGTGGCCAGTCGGCGGGCGGCTGGTGTCGGAACCAAGTATATTGCCGCTTGGCGTAGCGGCGGGTGGCCAGCGCGATCCGCGCCATTGCCTGGTCGCGCGACAGCTCGCCCGCGAGCATCGCCGCAATGTCCTCCACCCCGATCGCGCGGCGGACCGGCGCGCTTGCATCGACGTCGCTGCGGGCGAGCAGCGCGGCGACTTCCTCGACCGCGCCGCTATCGAACATCGCGTCGAGCCGCGCCTCGATCCGACCGTTGAGCAGGTCGCGATCGGGCAGCACGATCAGCGGGGCGAGCGTCACCGTGTCGCCGATCCCGCCGCTGCGCTCCGCTTGCCACGCGGCGAGCGACCTGCCGGTCGACCGCACCACTTCCAGCGCGCGGGCGATGCGCGCCGTGTCGCCGGGGGCGAGCCGGTCGGCCGCGGCGGGATCGAGGGATTGCAGCTCGCCATAGGCGATCGCCACCGGCATCGCGCGGGTCTCTTCCCGGATCGCAGGATCAATCTCCGGCACGGGCGCGATGCCGTCGAGCAGCGTGCGAATGTAGAGCCCCGTGCCGCCGGTCAGAATCGGCAGGCGGCCGCTGCCATGCGCCTCCGCGATCACCGCGCGCGCATCCTGCGCCCAGCGGACTGCCGACCAGCCTTCCGCGCCGTCGACATAGCCGTAGAGGCGATGCTCGGCGCGGCGCTCGTCCTCCGGCGACGGCCGCGCGGTGATGACCGACAGGTCGCGATACACCTGGCTCGCATCGGCGTTGATGATGACGCCGCCGGTGCGTTCGGCGAGCGCGAGCGCCAGCGATGACTTGCCGCTGGCCGTCGGCCCTGCAATGAGCGCCAGCGTCGGAAGGGAGTGCCGTTTGTTCACCGCAACGCTGATAGCAGCAGGGCGCCTGTCGCCCCAGACCCTCACGGACGCCGTCGCGCGCCTGACGGACGCCGGATGTGTGCCCGGGACGCCCGAATGGCTGGACGAGGGTGACGCGGCGGACATCGCGATCACCGCCGACCCGGCCGCCGCACGCACCGCGCTGGAGGGTGCAGCTCACGGCGTCGATGTCGTCGTTCAGCCTGCGGCGGGTCGCGAGAAGCGGCTGCTGGTCGCGGACATGGATTCGACCATGATCACCGTCGAATGCATCGACGAGCTCGCGGATTACGCCGGTCTGAAGCCGCAGATCGCCGAGATCACCGAGGCGGCGATGCGCGGCGAGCTGGATTTCGCTGCGGCGTTGGACGCGCGTGTTGCGCTGCTGAAGGGGCTCGATGCCTCGGCCATCGAGCGCTGTCGCGAGGAGCGGGTACGTTTGATGCCCGGCGCCCGCACCCTGGTTCGCACCATGCGATCTCGCGGCGCAACCACCGTTCTGGTGTCAGGAGGCTTTACGGCTTTCGCAGAACCGGTCGCGGCAGAAATCGGATTTGATCGCGCGATCGCGAACATTCTAGAGGTGGATGACGGACGTCTGGCTGGGACAGTGACCAAGCCGATCGTCGACTCCTCTACGAAGGAGAGAACGCTGCGGGAAACGCGGCTGAAGCTTGGCATCTCCGACGATCTCACGCTTGCGGTCGGTGACGGCGCGAACGACCTTGCCATGATCAACATTGCGGGTCTGGGCGTGGCCTATCGCGCCAAGCCTGTGGTCGCCGCGGCAGCGGCGGCTCGCATTGATCACAACGATCTGACGGCGCTGCTCTGGGCGCAAGGCATTTGTCGTTCAGCGTGGGTGACCAGCTGACGGCGCCATGTGCCGGGCTCACGCCCCCAAGTTCTCAATAGCCATTGCGCCCTTGTAACCGGTTACCTAGAGCCGGGGCATCGAAGTTAGATAGCTAGGATGGGGTGAATGACTGAGGCCACGATCCGGGACGTGGCACGACGAGCCGCGGTGTCCGTTGCATCTGTTTCTCGAGCCCTCAATGGGGCGTCGAATGTTCATCCGGACACGCGCGCGCGCGTCCTCGCCGCGGCGGATGAGCTTGGCTATGTGCCGCATGCCGGCGCCCGCAGCCTCAGTCTTGCGCGGACGCATGCCGTTGGGGTGGTGCTGCCGGATCTTCATGGCGGGTTCTTTTCGGAGATGATCCGTGGCCTGGATCGTGAGGCCAGCGTGCGCGGTTACCATTTGTTGCTTTCGAACATTCAGCCTGACCGCGATCATGCCGTTCAGGCGCTCCGCGCGATGCGCGGGCGTGTCGACGGGCTGGTGATCATGGCGCCGCATGTGGATCCGCCGGCGCTTGCTCCCATGCTGCCGGCCAGCCTGCCTACCGTCATGATCAACACGCACGCGGCCCCCGGCGCCAGCATGCTGCGGGTCGACAATGGCGCGGGTGCGGAGGCAATGATACACCATCTGGCGCAAATCGGCCGCAGGCGCATCGTTCACATCGCTGGGCCGGCCAGCAACTCCGACGCTCAGCAACGGCTGCAAGGTTGCAAGGCTGCACTGCCGTCTCATGTGGATCTCCGGGTGGTGGAGGGCGACTTCACGGAGGTGTCCGGGGCGGAAGCGATCAGGAGATTGCTGACGAGCAATGCCGATTTCGATGCTGTGTTCGCGGCCAATGACATGATGGCGCTGGGCGCGCTCCAGGCATTGCGAAGCGCCGGTCGCCGCGTGCCGAAAGACGTCGCGGTCGCCGGCTTCGATGACGTGCCGCTTGCACGTTACCTCTCACTCACGACTATCCGCGTTCATATGGCGGATATCGGCGCCCGCGCGGCCGCCCGACTGATCGAGAGGTTGGGAACTCCGGGCAGTGAGCCGTTCGACGAATTGATCGTTCCTGCACTCGTTGTGCGCGGGACGACCGTGCCGGAGGCGTGAATGCTGGATCGCCGGACACTCCTCGCGAACACGTCACTTGGGCTTGCGGGTTTGGCGGCCGGGTGCGCGGATCCGGCCATCCCAGTGACGCCCAGTCCCAAGCTGATTTCGCTTCCCGATTTCTATGAAGAGATCGAGTACCGAACCTTTCGCTATTTCCGCGACACCGTGAACCCGGCGAATGGCCTAATCCCGGATCGTTGGCCGAGCCAAAGTGGGGCAAACGTCGCGGGTGTGGGCGCCGCTCTCGCGATCTGGCCCATTGCCGTGGAACGGGGTTGGATCAGCCGCAGTCTTGCGCGTGACTTCACCTTGGCGGCGTTGCGCTTCTTCAATGCCGCGCCTCAGGGCGACGGCGCGACCGGCATGACTGGGCACCGCGGCTTTTTCTATCGCCTGCTCGATATCAAAACCGGCGTCCGTCTCAGGAACTCGGAGCTCTCCAGTATCGCCACGACCATGCTGCACCTTGGCATGCTCTTCGCGGCCGGGTGGTGGAACGGCGATACGGCAGAGGAACGTGAGATCCGACGCCTTGGCGATGACATCGTCGAACGTGCCGAGTGGCTCTGGTTTCAGAACGACAGTCAAGAGCTGCGGCTCAGCTGGCGTCCCGAAGGTGGTTTCGCTGAGGAGACCCTCCAAGGCTACAACGAAGGCATGATGGCTGTCCTGCTCGCGCTCGGTTCCGCCCGCCACGCGGCGGAAGACGGTGCTTGGGAGGCGTGGACCGCCTCCTACCCGCGGGTCTGGCGAGGCGAGGGAGATACACGTCACTTGGCGTACGCACCGCTGGCCGGTCACCAGTTGAGCCACATGTGGATCGACTTTCGAGGTATTCGTGACACCGTCATGCGCGGCGCCGGCTTTGACTATTTCGAGAATAGCCGTCGGGCGACTTACGCGAACCGGGCCTATTGCATTGCCAATCCGCTGCGGTGGGACGGGTATTCGGCGGATACGTGGGGGCTCACGGGTTGCGATGGACCCGGCAATTTCCAGCTGCCGTTCAAGAGCGAAACCCGCACCTTCTTCGGCTATTCGGACCGGGGTCCGCTCGACCAGCCGGGGGAGCGCGACGACGGCACCTTGGCACCGGCGGCAGCACTTGGCAGCCTGCCGTTCGCGCCCGAGATCGTTGCCCCAACCGCGCGGGCATTCATGTCCGTTCCTGGCCTGTACCGGGAGTATGGATTTCTGAACGCGTTCAACCCGAGTTTTCGCTTTCCGGACAGGACGTCGGAGACAGGCAGCATCAACGCACAGTCCGGCTGGATGGCGCGTGATTACCGCGCGCTGACCCAAGCGCCGATCCTCATCCAAGCTGCGAACCATCGCAGCGAGGCGGTGTGGAAGGTGATGCGCGCCAGCCCGGTTCTGCGACGTGGGCTGACCCGGGCGGGGTTCACAGGCGGGTGGCTGGATTAAGCGCCGGGCCTTTCCCCGGACCTGTTCGACCGACGCTTGTGTCAACGCCCGGGACAGCCGAAGGTAGTACGTGATCGAGAGGTCTCGCCGAGCGAGCGGGAACAACAAACGACAACAAAGAGGAGAGGATGGATGCGAGCCATTCCGGCGATAAGCTCGAGACTGGATGGGGCTGGTGCGATCGTCACGGGTGCAGCCAGCGGGATGGGACGGGCGACCGCCATTCTCCTGGCCCGCGCAGGTGCAAGTGTCGCCGTTACCGACGTCGGGCTGGAACAGGCGCAACGTGTCGCCGACGAAATCGCGGGCGAAGGTCTGCGCGCAAAAGCCTGGGCGTTAGACGTGGCTGATCAGGGACGGATCGAGGCTGTCGTTCAGGACGCCGTCGCAAGCTTCGGTGACGTGTCGATCATCGTCAACAATGCCGGCATTTCGGCCAATCTGCCGATCGATGATCCCAGCTACGATCAGTCCTGGGACCGGCACCTTTCGGTCCTGCTGACGGCACATCAGCGCCTGATCCGCGCCGCCCTACCGTACCTGAGGCGCGCCGCGCATCCTCGGATCGTCAATATCGCGTCAACAGAGGGCCTGGGTGCCACCGCTGGGTTCAGCGCTTACTCCGCCGCGAAGGCGGGTGTGATCGGCTTGACCCGAAGCCTGGCGGTCGAACTCGGCAAATCAGGCATCACCGTGAACTGCATCTGTCCCGGCCCGATCGAGACCGGCATGACCGAAGCCATCCCCGACGAAGCGAAGCAGGTTTACGCAGCCCGGCGCACCGCCTTGCGGCGCTACGGCTTGCCTGAAGAAGTGGCCTTTATGACAGCCAGCCTCTGCGCGCCTGCCGCGAGCTTCGTAACGGGCGCAATCATTCCGGTGGACGGTGGCCTAATGGCGCGCAACGCCTGAAATCAGCTTGATGAGGCCGCTGCGGAGGCTTGTTCGACCCGCTGGCGTGAAGCAAGCATCAGGGTGGAACTGGCCTTCGCCAGCACCTTGCCGGCCGTGTCGAGCAGGCGTCCCTCAAAGAAGCAGGTGCTGCGCCCGCGACGTTCGACCCATCCTTCTGCTATCACCAGCCCCGGTCTTGCGGGTGCGAAGAAACTCACTTTCAGTTCAAGGGACATAGGGACAACGTCAGGTCCGCCCATCGCGATTGCCGCGTGCGCCATGGCAGCGTCGATCCAGCCGGTAACAAACCCGCCCTGAACCACTCCGCCCGAATGGCACATGTGCTGACCGGCACGATACTCAAGCCGTGCCCGTCCCACCGGGTCCATCTCAATGACCCGCACCAGGCCAAGCGTGCGGCTCAATTCGTGGATGGTCTCGTCCTGATCGCTCATTCGGCCCTCTTCCTCACATATGCAAACACAGTGTTCGTTGGCGTGGGCTCTAGCAAGTCCAACCGGTCAGGCGGCGAGAGCCAGTTGATCGCGACCTGCGTGCTTGGCCCGGTACAAGGCGCGATCGGCCACCCGCAAAATGTCCTCAGAGGATTGATTGCGGAGATAGGGCGCAACGCCCCCGCTCACCGTCACGGAGATGAGGCTCTCTCCCACCTGGACACTGGTGGAGGCGATCGCATGGCGAAGGCGTTCGCACACCAGGGCTGCCTGGCTGATCGTGGCCTCGGGCAAAACAACAGCAAATTCCTCGCCGCCGAGGCGCGCAACCAGATCCTGCTCGCGGACGCTGGCCCGTGCGAGCGTGGCGAAGCGGCGCAACACCTCGTCACCGGCGGCATGGCCGTGGGTGTCGTTGATGCGCTTGAAATGATCCAGGTCGAACAGTGCGACGCAGCCGCCCGAGCCGGTGGAAAGCCGGGCGCCGAGTTCCTCGTCCAGTCCCCGCCTGTTGGCGAGGCCCGTTAGTGCATCGGTCAGCGCGGCACGAGCAAGGCGCTCCTCATGTGCCTTTCGGTTCGATACATCACGGATGGCACTGACGACCCCAGTGACGTTGCCGATGTCATCCGTCACAGCCCGGCTATGTGTTTCGAACCAACGCACATCTTCACCGCCGATTACCCCGCGGTACTCGTTGACATGGGTCTTGGTCGGTTCCGCAATGATCCGCCGGAACGAGGTCTCAGCACGAGCGGCGTCGTCGGGGTGCAGCAGACGGCTGACGCGGCGCCCGATCAACTTGTCTGGCTCGAAACCGCTGATCTGGGCGATTGACGTCGACGCGAACTGGAGACGCCCCCCTACGTCAAGGTTGATCACGATGTCCGTGGAGTTTTCCGTAAGCAAGCGGTAGCGCGCTTCGCTTTCCCGGAGCCGGCGGAACAAACAGGCGCGCTGCTGCAGTTCTGCATTGGCTGGCAGGATGGTCAGCATCGCACACGCGATATAGAGTTGGAGAAACTGCATTTTCGCCCCGATCGGCGCATCGACCAGCGCGAGCGGGCCGTGCCCTTGAAGCGTCAGAGCGCCTCCGATCACCGCGACAATGACGATCGACGCCGCGGTGGACAGCGCTCCTCCGCGGAACGTGGCCAGCACCATCGGCAGGATCGGCAAAAACAATAGCGGCAATCGATCTTGGGCGAAGCTAGCGTAGGTGACCGTTCCCACGAGCGCGACGAGGGCGGCGAATTCGACGAGTTTCCGCTGATCCATCTGCTTCACCAGGCGAACTGCGTCACCTCGCATCACGAGCATGAAGATCGGCATGAAGGTGAGCGTGCCCAGGGCATGCCCGCTATACCAATTCAGCCCGCTTCTCAGAAAGGGCTGTTCCGCAGCACTAGCGAGGATGGATGCCGCAAGCGCAGCAGAGGTCAGTGGCGCGATGACCCCCGTCGCAAGTGCGAAAGTCAGCAGCCAGCGGTGAGAATCCAGCACCGGGCGCCAAGGGGCAAACCGGTGCAAGATGGCTGCGCCCAACGCGCCTTCCAGCATGTTAATGGCGGCAAATGGCAGGGCCATGCTGGGCCCAAAGCCCCACAGGGATGTCGCCAGAATGCTCGCGACCGAGCAGATAGCCAGCGGCGCGGCCCAGTGACGCATAGGCATTGTTGTGAGCCGCGCAGTAAGAATGGCGGTAGCGATCCAAAGAAACGCGACACCGCCATCGAACCGCGTCAGACGCATCGTTGCCGCGGATACGACGAAGTAAGCGAGCCCCAGGGAGATCAAAGAAGCCGGTCGGAGTGCGGGCGCGTTCACCATGATTCCGCGGGTACGTGGAGATTGTAAACGCCGCGTTGCGAAATACGTAATTTCAGGGTCCGTTGGCGGCCAGTTCCTCAAGCCAGGAGGTAGCCGTACCGTCAGCAGGCGCGCGCCAGTCGCCTCGCGGTGAGACGGCTCCGCCCGGCGACACTTTGGGAGAGTTGGGCAGCGCCGAGCGCTTGAACTGGCTCGTCTGGAAGAACCGGACCAGGAACTTCTGCAGCCAGCTCTTCACCGTTTCGAGGTCATAGGCGGTTCGCGCCTCTTCCGGATAACCGATCGGCCACCGGCCTGCCTCCGCATCCCGCCATGCATGCCAAGCCAGGAACGCGATCTTCGACGGAGCTAATCCGTGGCGGATAACATAGTGGGTAAAGAAATCATTAAGCGGATATGGTCCGATCTTACTTTCCGTACTCTGCATTGCCCCGCTTTCGTCAGCTGGCACAAGCTCCGGCGAGATTTCCTGCGCCAGAATTGCCCCAAGAACTGCATCCGTCTCAGGATCATATTGATCGGTCGCGATGCACCAGCGGATCAGGAACTGGATCAACGTCTTAGGAACGCCGGCATTGACCCCATAGTGGCTCATGTGATCGCCAACGCCGTACGTGCACCATCCAAGCGCCAGTTCGCTAAGATCGCCGGTGCCGACCACGATGCCCTCGCGTTGGTTCGCGAGCCGGAACAGGTAGTCGGTACGAAGCCCTGCCTGAACATTCTCGAACGTCACGTCATACACGGGCTCGCCGGCTGCGAACGGATGCTTCAGCCCTTCAAGCATGGTGCGCGCGGCAGGGCGGATGTCGATTTCCTCAGCCGTGATGCCCAGCGCGCGCATCAACTTCCAGGCGTTGTCCTTTGTCCCTTCGCTGGTCGCAAAGCCTGGCATCGTGATCCCGAGGATGTCCGAACGTGGGCGACCCAAACGATCGAGCGCCTTGGCGGCGACAATCAACGCGTGGGTCGAGTCCAGTCCACCAGACACGCCGATGACCAGCCTTTTTACTCCGGTGGCCTTCACCCGTTTCAGCAGGCCTTCCACCTGGATGTTGAATGCCTCGTAGCAATCTTCATCGAGGCGTGCGGGGGTGTCGGGCACGAACGGGAAGCGCCGAATTGCCCGTTTCAGCCCGACATCGGCATAGTCGGGTAAGTGCTGGAAGCCGATGCGACGGAAGCGGGTTTCGGGATGGCCGGAGAACGTCGCTGCATCGCCGAACGTGCCCATGCGCAGACGCTCCTGAAGAAGGCGCTCGCAGTCCACATCCGCGAGGACGAGCTCAGGAGTGAGTGAAAAGCGCGTGGATGCAGCAAGGGGCTCGCCAAGTTCATGGATCGTGCCTTGGCCGTCCCAGGCGAGATCGGTGGTGCTTTCCCCCGGACCCGCCGCAGAATAGACATAGGCACATACGGCCCGAGCGGACTGCGCCGCCGACAGCATCGCACGCTCTCGCGACTTGCCGATCACCACGTTGGAGGCGGACAGGTTGCAACACACCAACGCGCCCGCGAGCGCGCCCATTGTCGATGGAGGGGTGGGGGACCAATAGTCTTCGCAGATCTCGGCATGGAAGATGAAGTGCGGCAGGTCCGAAGCTGCGAAGATGAGATCGGTACCGAAGGGAACAACGTTCCCACCCACATCAATGCTCAGTCCGGTGAGGCCCGCCCCGCTGCTGAACCAGCGCTTCTCGTAATATTCGCGATAGTTTGGAAGAAAAGTCTTTGGGACGACGCCGATGATGTTGCCCCGCGCGATGACGACCGCACAATTATAGAGCCTGCCGTTACGCGGCAGCGCGGCACCCACGATGAGCAACGGGCGAAGATCCTTTGTCCCTTCAGCCACGGCGAGAACGGCGTCGCGCGCGGCTTCGTGCTGCGCCGACTGCAGGTGAAGATCATCAATGGCATAGGAAGTTATGTTGAGTTCGGGAAAGACGACCAGGTCCGCCCCTTCTTCATGCGCTCGCTTGGCCAACTCCAGCGTCGCCTGCGCATTGGCAACGGTATCTCCGACGCTGGCGCGAGGGGTGGCCGCCGCAACGCGAAGCATGCGGTGGTGGTGGATGGAGGGGAAGCGCTCGTTCATTGCAGGAACCGTTATCCTTCTTTCTGGCGCGGAGCCAATGAGGCTCTGCTCGCTTCTCGGCTGCCGAACTGCCGTAAGCGAAACCAAACCGCCCCGAGACAACGGCCGTCTCGCCGCTTTGTTCGCCGCCATCGAAAGCTAACGGTTCGCTCGGGCATCAAGATCGGTCAACAGCGCGGTGAGCCCGCCAACCTGTCGAGTCTGGTTGCCACCAACGCGCCTCCGAAAATCTGCCCGCGCAACCCATCTAGGTGAGGGGCCGGTGAGGCGCTGGCCAAAGTGGGCAGTCAACCGTAATGACGCGGGGTATCGTAACACTGTGAGGGGAACGCTGATCATGACTCCTGCTGAGATGACCGCGAAGATTGCAGATGGTGAAGGCTTCATCGCCGCGCTGGATCAATCGGGTGGTTCAACGCCCAAGGCGTTGAAGGGCTACGGCATCGAAGAGGGTGCGTGGTCGACGGATGAGGAGATGTTCGGCCTCATCCACGACATGCGGGCGCGGATCATCACGTCGCCTGCCTTCACGGGCGATAAGGTGATCGGCGCGATCCTGTTCGAACGCACAATGGACGGCGAAGCGGGTGGGAAACCTGTTCCGCAGGCACTGCAAGACCGCGGCGTGGTGCCTTTCCTGAAGATCGACAAAGGTCTTGAGGACGAGAATAATGGTGTTCAGCTAATGAAGCCGATGCCCGGCCTGGACGCGCTGCTGGAGCGGGCCGCGAAGCTCGGCATCTTCGGCACCAAGGAGCGCTCGGTCATCAATCTTGCGAACCGCGACGGTATCGCCGCCGTCGTGGCGCAGCAGTTTGAGGTTGCGCAGCAGGTGTTGTCCCACGGACTGGTCCCGATCATCGAGCCGGAAGTCAACATCAAGAGCGCCGAGCGCGCCGAGGCGGATGCCATCCTTCTTGAGGAGCTCGGTAAGGCGCTCGATTCGATGACCGGCGATGCGAAGGTCATGCTGAAGCTTTCGCTGCCAACGAAGCCCGACCTGTTCCTCCCGCTGGTTGAGCATCCGCGCGTGTTGCGGGTGGTTGCGCTTTCGGGCGGCTATGCACGTCCCGAGGCGTGCGTGGAGCTCGCTCGTAATCATGGTGTTATCGCCAGCTTCAGCCGCGCGCTGCTGGAGGATCTGCGTCATGGAATGTCTGACGCGGAGTTCAACGAATCCCTCGGCGCGGCGATTGACGAAATCTGGGCAGCCTCCGCCAAGAAGGCGCGCGCCGCAGCGGCGGCCTGACGCTAGCCCGGCCGATCGGCTGACCTTCAAGCCGCGCGGGGTCGCCGACGAGCACATCGTCGGCGGCCCATGCACAGGAAGAAGCACCGATCGTCGGGCTTCGAGAACTCAGAGCAACTTTCTATCCGCTCCCGGCGATCGACCTGGTTGACCGAAGGCAATCGATCGTGGCAGTGGATGCCCCGCGGTGAGATCGCGGGTATAGCACAATGGTAGTGCAGCAGCCTTCCAAGCTGAATACACGGGTTCGATTCCCGTTACCCGCTCCACCGCAGCTCCGCCGATCGGACGGACCTCACCTTCCAAGCACCAAGAAGGGCATTCGTTGCCCCGGACGCAGGTCACTCAGACGTCGCTGCCGCGTCCCTTAGTCGTTTTTCAAGTGCCGAAATTCTGCGGTCCATGGAAATGATCAGGTCCAGCAACGCAGGAACGACCACTGCGGGGGCGGCATGTTGAGGGTCAATCGCCGGGCCATCCGAAGGTGCGGAAAGTACGAGCCCAAAATCCCGCGCAAGCGTCGCGTTCTCTGCGTCGAATGAAGCGGCGAACCTTTGCCACTCTTGTCCCGTCGGAAGCGTGGATCGAGGGTCAACGTCGCGATACCGTTTTTTCTCGACGCCATTTACGGCCAGCGTGCGCTGCAAAGCGCCGGGAAGGGCCTCCTGGTCGCTCTGGCCCTGATAGAGCCGATATAGCGTCATGATCGTGGGATCAGGCGTCTGATAGTGCCGCGTCGTGCCTTGGCTCTCCGGCGGGAGTTGCAGACCCGCCGTGATCAGGAAGTCGGTAACAACGTCCGCGGCTTGGTCGTAGGATCGCAGGTGGAGTTGGCCCGGCATGATAGAAGCGCACCAACTCTCGATAACGCGGCGGTAATCAGCGCCGCGTGATTGCGCCTCCGGTAGCCATTCGGCGAAGGTCCTGATGGGTCCGACCGACGCTTTGTGCTTCACTCCCCATTGCAAGTAAGCCGAAACCAGCCAGCTGGCCTGATGCCGAAAGTAAAGGACGACCTCGGTTTCGCAGATAGGCGACAGTCGTGCGATCACGCGGCCAATCAATCCGGCGTGAACAGCCAATCCTATGTGGCTCCACACAAAGGTGTTCAGCGCCGCACGGCTCTTCAGCCGCTCCGTAAGCAGCGCGACCAGGCGGTCCTCTATCGCAGGATCTTCACTCAGTGCTTGTTGAAGATCGTCTGCCGATTCGAAGTCGTAGGGCGTCGCCTCGCCGCGCTCCAAATACATTCCTAGGTAGAAGGCACCGGCGGAGCGCAGGACGGCTGCATGGTCGCGACAGTATTTCTGGATTGCCGATGAGCCAGACTTGCCCAGGCCGGCATGGATGATCAGCCGCCGCCCGGATGATGGGTCCGCTTCAGACATCAGGATACTTTGCCTCTTAGTAGAACCTGTCAGCTGCCTAACCTAAGTTATGGAGAAAAGGCCACTTCGTTAAAGACCTGTAATAAACCGCCGCGGCTTGCGAGCGTTCGGGGGAGGGCTCCAGCAAGCAGCGAGAGGTTCTCCATGTACTATCATGATCGACGGCTTCAGTACCCGGTTCGGGTCGAAACGCCTAACCCTCAGTTCGCCCGAATGCTTCAGCAGGCAATCGGAGGCGTCGAGGGAGAAATCCGCGTCGCCATGCAATATTTCTTCCAGGCGTGGGGCAATAGAGCGCCCACGACGAAGTACCGTGACCTGTTGCTGAACACGGCTACCGAGGAGCTGGGTCACATCGAGATGTTGGCGACCGCAGTCGCGTTGAACCTCGAGACTGCCCCCACGTCAGCGCAGGAGCAAGGTGCCACGGACAGTATTGTTGGTGCCGTGATGGGCGGCGACAATGCCAAACACGCCATCGAAGGCATCATTCACAAGAACCTTCTGTCATCCGGCATGGCGGCAATGCCGGTCGACTCGGATGGCGTACCCTTTGACATGAGCCACATCTACGCCAGCGGAAATGCGGCGGCTGACATGTTCTGCAATGTTGCCGCAGAAAGCACCGGACGTGTACTTGCGGTGCGCTTGTTCAACGCGACGGAAGATTCTGGCATGAAGGATATGCTCCGCTTCCTTATCGCGCGCGACACCATGCACCAGCAACAGTGGCTCGCCGCCTTGGAGGACATGGGCGGCTTCCGCGCGGCTATGCCGATCCCGAACAGCTTCCCGCAGGCAGAGGAGAACCAGGAGCACAACCACGATTTCTTCGTGACATCGCTTGATGGCAGCTTCCCAGAAGGCCGGTGGACCGAAGGTGCCACATTCGACGGCAAGGGAGAGTTCAGCGTATTTCGGGCGCAGCCGCTGGGCGAGGAGCCTGTCCTTGGCCCTGCACGGCCCGACAGCGGTGCACAAGCGGAGCAAATCGGAGGTTCTGCGCCCGCCATGGCGGACAAATGATGCATGGGAGCAGGCGGGCAGAACGCGCCCGCCTGCCTTTCTTGTATTCAGGCCGATGAAGCTGGCCTGGAGAACAGAATTGGTCTGCGGCGGGCCCGCGAGCCCGCATATAATGCCGGCTGCTTCCCGGTCATTTACTTCTGAACTGCGTCTTTCCCGCTCCCCGGCCTCCACGCGCCTGGCTTGCGAGACGGGTCTTCGCCCGTGTCCGCACCGCTACCCCGCGCTTGACCGGTATCGGGATCTACAGATGCAGCGGTGCCGGCACCACCGGGACCGCCCGGTTCGCCATTCACTGCTCCAGATGGGTCTGCTGCCCGCAGCGCAGCTTCGCGATCTCGAGAATAGGACTGGCCAGTAAGACCCTCATCGTGATCGAACGGATTCTTGGGAACGCGACGTTCCGGATCGACCAACTGGTGATTGCGCCTGTCGTCCATCATGTCCTCCGATCAGGCTGCGCTAGTGCCGCCTACTCGAAGACTGAACGCTACCGTCGGTCCAGCGATCCATCCCGCGTTGCGGGGTGATGGTGGAAGGGACTGGATTCGAACCAGTGTACACTTGCGTGGGCAGATTTACAGTCTGCTGCCTTTAACCACTCGGCCACCCTTCCACAGGGCCGCTTCGTCAGAGCGAGGGCGCCCAATGCCGAAGCCGCGGCGACCTGTCAACGCATGTGATCACGGTTGCACGAAGGAATTGTCGCGCATAGCAGGCCGCAACCACTTTCCAGGAGTTTACGAGGGCGATGCGCCACCTTTTGCTCGCCGCGGCGGCTATCGTTACGCCGGCTCACGCCCAGGATCACGCCGCCACGGTGCGAATCATGGATGAAGGTCTTGCCCGCTCACAGGTGATGGTGACCGCTCAGCACCTGACAGATGTGATCGGTCCGCGCCTCACCAATTCACCGCAGATGCGGGCCGCCGAGGTCTGGACACAAGCCCGGTTCAAGGAATGGGGCTTGAAGAACGTCCACAAGGAAGGTTTCGATTTCGGTCGTGGCTGGTGGATTGAACGGTCCAGCGTTCGGATGGTGACGCCGAGGCCATTGCAGCTGACTGCGATCCCGATCGCGTGGACACCGCCGACGGCTGGAACGCTGAGTGCACCGATCAAGGTCGCGCCTATGAAGAAGGCGAGCGACTTTGCGCAATATCGGGGCAAGCTGGCGGGCAAAATCGTGCTTGTCTCCCAACCCGGCGAGGTGTCGGAGCGGAAGCGGGCGATTTTCGAGCGCTTGAGTGACGAGGATCTTGGAAAGCTCGACTCCTATGACCTGCCGAACCACGATCCCCACGCAGATGCCCGTGAGCTGAAAAACGCGGATTTCGAGAAGCAGCGGGACGCCTTTTTGAAGGCGGAGGGTGCGCTCGCCTACGCGACCATCTCGTACCGTGATGGCAAGCTCGTTCATGGCGAAGGCTATATGTTCGAGGCCGGGAAGTCTCCGACGTTGCCGGGCGTACAGATCGCTGCCGAAGATTACCGTCGCTTGGCGCGCCTCGCCAAGATCGGGCAGACGCCGACGTTAGAGATCATCAGCGACGTTCGATACGATGACAGCGATCAGCAAGCGTATAACATTTTTGCTGAGATACCCGGGACTGATCCAAAGGCCGGTTATGTGATGGCCGGAGCGCATCTCGACAGCTGGGTGGCTGGCGACGGGGCTACCGATAATGCTGCGGGATCCGCTGTCGTCATGGAAGCGGCGCGCATTTTGGCGAAGCTGAACGTGCGCCCGAAGCGAACAATTCGGTTCGCGCTTTGGTCTGGTGAGGAGCAGGCTCTGCTGGGAAGCCTTGCTTGGGTCGAAAAGAACCTCGCGACGCGTGGCAATGCTGGCGATCCGCCGCTTACCGGCGAAAGACGCTATTACGAGTGGCCCAAGCGCTGGCCGATCAATCCGCGTCCGGGTTATTCAGAGCTGGCGGCATATTTCAACGTCGACAATGGCTCGGGACGCTTTCGCGGAATCTATGCGGAGAACAATCCGGAGGCGGCGGCGACGTTCCGCGAATGGATGGTGCCACTCCAAGGCCTCGGAATGACAACCGTGGCGGCGGGCCGCACCGACGGTACGGACCACGTCTTCATGCAGTCTGTCGGCGCACCAGGGTTCCAGTTCATTCAAGACCCGCTCGAATATAGCAGCCGGACGCATCATTCCTCCGCCGACACGTTCGATCACCTGAAGGCGGAGGACATGCGACAGGGCGCTACCGTGCTGGCTGCGTTCCTGCTTAACGCGGCAAATGCGGCCAAGCCGCTTCCGCGGCCGCCGCTGCCTACGCCGCCCGCGGTGGCCAATCCTTTTTCCTATCCTGATCCGGAAGAGACAAACTGATGGCGCGTCGTGGACATCGCCCGAGCCAGGCACCAAGCAATCGCCCGCGGTTTTGGGGGCGGCATGCTGTAACAGCTGCACTGGCCAACCCCGAGCGGACGGTTCGCAAGATTTGGGGAACGCGAGAAGCGCTCGCAAACCTTCAGCTGCCCCCATTGTTGCCGGTCGTTTTCGCGGATGCGGCTGATCTTGGTCGAATGGTGCCATCTGACGCGCCTCACCAAGGCCTTGTTGCCGAGGTGGACCCGCTGGAGGAGATCTGGCTCGGAGACCTTCTCGAGCAAGGGCGCGACGACAGCCGCCCCCTGATCGTTCTCGATCAAGTGACCGATCCCCATAATGTGGGTGCGGTGCTGCGATCCGCCGCCGCTTTCGATGCCCTCGGCATCGTCACGCAGGATCGCCATGCGCCGCCGGAGTCCGGTGCTCTTGCGCGCTCGGCCTCGGGAGCGCTGGAGTCGGTGCCATGGGTTCGCGTCGTCAATCTGGCTCGCGCGCTGGACGAGATCGCTGAAGCAGGTTTCTGGCGCATCGGTCTGACCGGCCACGCATCGCAAACGCTCGGCGACACGATGGGGCAGGGACGTATCGCCCTGGTGCTAGGTGCTGAGGGCGAGGGTATGCGCCAGAATACCGAGGCGCACTGTGATCAGCTCGCGAAGTTGCCGATCAGCCCGAAGGTTGAAAGCCTTAATATATCCAATGCCGCGGCCATCGCTCTCTATGCGATCGCCACTCGCTAAGGGCACTTACTGATCGTCGCGTCCGGGCACCCGTCCTCCTCCAGGCGGGTGCCCGACGCTATGTCGACACTCAGTCTTCCTCGGCGATCCGCACCTTCAACCCGTCGAGCTCCGGGCCAAAAGGCAGCTGGCAGGAGAGGCGGGAGTATTCGTCACGGCTGCTGGACGACTCAAGCAGGTCATTCTCGTCCTCGGTCATGGGCGGGAGTTTGGCCGCAAATTCCGGGTCGACATGGATGTGGCAAGTCGCACAGCTGCAGCAGCCCCCGCAAAGCGCAAGGATCTCGTCAATGCCACCGTCGCGGATGACTTCCATCACCGACAGCCCCGCTGCACCATCGATTACACGTTCTTCCCCGTCGCGCAGCGTGACGATAAGCTTCGACATCATGCTCTCCCCGCAAGTTCCCCGCTCCATTGCCGATCTTGTGGGCCGCCTGCAATGGGGCTGAGCGAAGAGCAGCTCCGCGCCGACGTCGACGCGCTTGTGCAGATCGAACCGCTGTTCGGGTCGGCATTGGCCCGCGTCGGGTATCCGCCCACCCGGATTCGCGAGCGCGGGTACGTCACCCTGATGCGAACGATCGTGGGACAGCAGGTGAGTGTAAAAGCCGCTGATGCGATGTGGCGGAAACTGACCGATATGGTCGGAGAGCCGATTGACCTGGCTCGGATCGGCCGCGCCAGTGACGACGAACTGCGAGCTGCGGGCATCTCTCGGCAGAAGTCGGCCTATTTGCGAAGCCTTGCGGAGGAGGTTCTGAGCGGTCGGCTGGACTTCGCGAACCTGCCTGAGGATGATGAGGCGGCGATCGCCCAGCTGGTGCAGGTGAAGGGGGTCGGGCGCTGGTCCGCCGAGATCTATTTGCTCTTCGCGGAAGGACGACGGGACATTTGGCCCGCTGGCGATCTGGCGGTGCAGATCGAAATTGGGAAGATCCTCGGTCATGAGGCTCGACCGAGTGAGAAGCTGACACGGGCGTGGGCGGAAGCGTGGCGGCCGCATCGCGGTGCGGCTGCGATTTTCGCCTGGCATCATTACGGCGCAAAGGGCGGTGCGGCGCCGGTCTAGAGATGGTGGGCCTTTCCTTTGCGTCTCTGTAGATCTCACCAGCTGCTGGACCTACCCGGCTGCGCAATCGGAATTATGGTAGCGAGATGAGCATCGAGCGACGGACCTTTCTGATCGGGACTACAGCTTTCGCTGCCGTGAGTTCAGCGCAGGGTGAGAAGCTAGAGGCCATGTACGGCCTCATCGGAAAGATGAGGGCGCAGCGGGGAAAGCGGGACGCGCTGATCGCAATCCTGATGGAAGGAATCGCGGGCATGCCGGGGTGCCTGAGCTATGTGATCGCCAATGATCCGGCCGATCCCGACATCATCTGGATAACAGAAGTCTGGGCGTCGAAGGCTGCGCATCAGGCGTCACTTCGGCTACCCTCGGTTCTAGATGCGATCTCCAGAGGAAGGCCACTAATCGCCACTATGGAGAACATCGCCCAGACCACGCCCGTCGGAGGAACAGGTTTAGCCCGGTAAGATCGTCCGGCGGCGCAGGCGCTTCCCGAGAGCCGCTGGCCAGTAGCCGAGAGCGATGACGTGACCGACCAGCGGCGCGTACTTTCAAGCAGGAAACCGGCAGCTGTTCGTGATGGCCCTAAAGCTTTTGGCTTCTGACCAGTTGGTCGCGACGGGTATTTGTCCGTCGGGCGATTGGACCAACCACCAACCAGTCTTCGTTAGTGGGTTAGCGCGCCGCTTTCCACACCTGTGTCTGGCAGATGAAGGATATGCAGCCCTTCACGCGCAACGTGCCGTTCTCCCCGCGAGTGACAATGGACTTGTAGCTCTTGCCGTTTCGCGGATCGTAGATGCGACCGCGCCATTCGTTTCCGGCATCGGTGAAGCCGGAGAGGATGGGAAGACCGACCATCGACCGGTTCCGCAATGACGGGTCGGGATTGTTCACATCGGTGGTCGGGGCGCCCGGTCGCGGCTTTACAACAGCAGCGATTCTTCCGCAGGTGCTGGTGCCACAGGGCCCCACTTGAATGATGGCGGAGCCGTCTTCGGTAAGCCAGCGCCCGGCAATCGGTTGTGCGGCGTGCGCATACCCGGCAAGGGAGAGCGCGAGAAGAGCGGCTGCAGCGCGAGTAATCGTCATGCGCCAGCTTATCGGAGGACCGCGATGAACACGCAATGGACGATCGGGATCATCGGCGGCTCCGGATTGTACGCGATAGACGGACTGGAAGAGGCTGAGTGGCGACATGTTCCAAGTCCCTGGGGTGAGCCATCAGACGAGATATTGTTCGGCAGGATCGGCGACGTGGCGATCCGCTTCCTGCCCCGGCACGGGCGTGGCCACCGTTTCTCACCAGACCAAATTCCGGTTCGGGCCAACATCGACGCGCTGAAGCGGGCTGGGTGCACCGACCTGATCGCCATCTCATCGGTCGGCTCGCTTCGGGAGGAGCTGGAGCCAGGGCGGTTTGCGATCGTGGATCAATACGTTGATCGAACGGTGGCCCGGCCAACCAGCTTCTTTGGCACCGGTTTGGTGACGCATGTTTCGATGGCCGACCCGGTGTGCGAGCGACTGTCGGCGTTTGCCGCTGCCGCTGTTCAGGCGGCGGGCGGTAAGGTGACGGAACGCGCCACCTACCTGGCGATGGAAGGGCCGCAGTTCTCCACCCGTGCGGAAAGCCGCATGTACCGCGACTGGGGCTGCGATGTGATCGGGATGACCGGTATGCCGGAGGCACGGCTCGCGCGTGAGGCGGAGCTGCCCTATGCCCTGATCGGAATGGTGACCGATTTCGATTGCTGGCGAGAGAATGAAGCTGCCGTCGAGGTAACCGCCATTGTGGCGCGAATGGCGGCGAACGGCGATATTGCGCGATCGGCAATCAAGGCGTTTTTGGACGCCCTGCCGGCGCACCGAACCCCTTCCCCGATTGACCATGCCCTGGATGGGGCGATCATGACGGCACCTTCGCAGCGTGATCCCGTCCTGATCGAGCGCAACACCGCCATTCTCGCCCGTTTGAACCGTTGAAACCGAAGGACGAGTTCCGCATTGCAGCAGGGATGACACCTCCCGCCGCCGAGTTGATGCGATCGCTGCCCGAGGTTCACGCCTCAATACGAGTGCCACAAGGCGCGAGCTTCTGGCGGAGACTGTTCGCTTTCGTTGGGCCGGGGTGGCTGGTCGCGGTCGGCTATATGGACCCTGGCAACTGGGCCACGGACATCGCCGGCGGGTCGGCGTTCGGCTACACGCTGCTGAGCGTTATCCTGCTCTCTAACCTGATGGCGATCATCCTGCAGGCGCTCTCTGCCCGGCTGGGGATCGGGGCGGGCATGGATCTGGCGCAGGCGTGTCGGCAGCAATATTCCCGGCCGGTATCGCTCGTCCTGTGGGTGTTGTGTGAAATAGCGATCATCGCATGCGACCTGGCGGAGGTGTTGGGCACTGCGATCGCGCTCAAGTTGCTGTTCGGACTACCGCTCGTTGCGGGTGTTTGTATAACGGCGCTTGATGTCTTCTTGATCCTGGCACTGCAACGCTACGGCTTCCGACGCCTGGAAGCGTTTGTGGCGTCACTGCTGATCGTGATTGCAGGCTGCTTTGCCCTGGAACTGGCCTGGGCAGGACCGGACTGGGGAGCCGCCGCGGCGGGACTGATCCCCTCCGCGGAGATCGTCAGCAATCCCGCGATGCTTTACATCGCGATCGGCATTCTCGGCGCCACTGTGATGCCTCACAACCTGTACCTCCATTCGGCCATCGTGCAGACGCGGGCAGTAGGTGACGAGGTCGCCGACAAGCGCGACGCGCTGAAGATGGCGACAATCGACTCCACAGTCAGCCTGGGACTGGCATTCTTCATCAATGCAGCAATACTGGTGCTCGCCGCCGCGACGTTCCACGTCGCGGGGCGGACAGAGGTCGCCGAAATCGAGGAAGCGCACCGGTTGCTCGCACCGATGCTGGGCGTCGGCGTGGCGAGCATTGTCTTCGCCGTGGCCTTGCTGGCCAGCGGTCAGAACTCCACCGTTACCGGAACGCTCGCGGGTCAGATCGTGATGGAGGGTTTTCTTGACCTTCGCCTGCCGCTTTGGTTGCGGCGCATGATCACTCGCGGGCTCGCAATCATCCCGGCGGTGATTGGCGTTGCGCTTGCGGGGGACAGCGGGGCAACCCAGCTGCTGGTGTTGAGCCAGGTGGTGCTTAGCTTGCAGTTGCCCTTTGCCGTGCTGCCGCTGGTGGCGTTTACGGGGAGCAGGCGGCTGATGGGCCCGCTGGCAGCGCCACGTTGGCTGGCGGCGCTTGCCTGGGGCATTGCGGCGGTGATCGTTGCGCTGAACGGCTGGATGCTGTGGGGTTTGGTAACCGGTTGAGCGGCCGGTTGCCTAATCAGGCGATCAGTCGTTCGCGCAACGCTTGACGACGCGCTGCGTCGACACCCAACACTTCCTCCGCATAGCGTTCCGTTGATCCATAGCGCTGCTTGATTGAGCGGGTCGCGGCGTCAAGGTACATGGCGTCCACGCCCATCAACGTTTCGATGGCCTCATCGGTGATCTGCGAACCATAGCGCTGGCGGATCGAGTCACCTGCCGCAGCGATACGACGTTGTTGATTGCCGGCAACATTAGTGAGCAGATAATCCGCCATCACGTCATCCTCGTGCACGCCGAGAAGACGATGCAGCAACGCCGCTGCCAAGCCGGTCCGATCCTTACCGGCGAGACAGTGCAGGAGGCTGGAGCCGTCGCGCGTCGCCAGTGCTTCGAAATACAGCGTGAGCGAGCGGATAAGCACTGTGCGAAACGGCATGTTCTCGTACAGCCGCGTCATCGCCGCGCGCGCTTCATCGGCCGTGGTGATGCCGCGGCCCGCCTCTTCATGCGGCGCGAGTTCCGATCCGGCAGTTTCCCCGGGCGCGAAAAGGACGAGGCCATCGAAACCATCGTGGCGGAGGCACGGCATCAACTGCCGCTCGCTGTCACCACGAAGATCAATTACCGTGGAGATGCCCAGATTGGCCACGGTCGCCAAATCCTTCTCCGTCGCGTCGCCATGTTGCCCGGAGCGCCAGAGCACACCATTGCGGAGACGCCCGTCACTGCCGGTGTAACCGCCGTAATCGCGGAAGTTATGGATACCTTCGAGGACGAGGACACGATCGTTCATGCGTGATTGCTACCCCAACAACATGACAATGTCGCGTCGATTAAGCGTGTTGGCTTAAAAAGCCGGCTGTCGCATGGTGTCACACCGCGAGCAGCCGGCGCGGATCAGGCCGGGTCGCCGTCCTTATACTTCATCTCGAGGAAACGCCCGCGTGTCTCCAGCGAATCGAGATCACTGCGCGCCAGTTCCTCGCTTAATTGGCCGATCTCACGCTCGATCAGCTCCAGACCTTCGACGAGCTGCCGATCGGGTGTCTTTCCATTGCGTTCCGCGCCCCGGAGTTCAGATGGTACGCGTTGATAGTCGCGGATGAACTCGGGCAATTGCTCGCCCACCAGGCGCCTGATATCGGCCGCCGCCGGCGTATCATCTTCTACCGACGCCAGCTGCTTGCCGAGCGTGTCCAGACGCAGGCCGATGCGGTCCGTCACCTGAACCGCCGGGGCCGGCAATGCAGGGCGCTGCGCATCAAGCCAGCGTGTCGTTTGCGTCGGCAACGCTTTCAACTCGCTTCTGGCGAGCTTCTCGTGAGTCACCGGGCGGGGACCTGGTGCAAAGGCGATGGCGAGCGTCACCGCCATCATGACCATCATGACCGCAAGTGCGCCGAAGATGCCGAGCGGCGCCACGGCGAGACCGATGATCGCGGCCGCAATCAGGATCGCGACATTGGCAGCGCCGATTGCCGCCACCCGTTTCGCAAGACCCCGACCGTTGTTTGCTCCCCGGACGGTCGGCAAGCCCTCGAATGACTGAAGCCTGACCCTGTCGAGCGTGCCACGGGCGCGCGCCAGCGCCTCGTCGGTGTCGTGAGAGATCACAGCGCCTCCAGCTTGAAGGTCTCAGGCGAGGAGCCAACGCGGTTCTGCGCCGCGCCCTCCGCCCGGGCGATGTAGCCGCGTGATTTTTCGACTTCGCCGGACAGCGTGTCGACAGTGGCCTTCATGGAGTCGAGGGCCTTCAGCTTGAAGGTGTCGATCGCATCCATGGTTTCGTAGATGTTCTGGAACGCCCGCTGGAGCGTTTCGAGCGGGATGGCCGAACTTGCCGCTTGCTCATGGATACGAGCGGTATTCGAACGCAGCAGCTTGCCCGTCGAGTCGATGATGCTCGCGGTCGTATTGTTCAGCTGGGTAATCTGTTCCAGCACGAGCTTTTGATTGGTCATCGCCTGCGCGACCGTCACGGCAGTGCGCAGCGCCGCCACAGTTGTCGTGGATGCCCGATCAACGCCTTTGATGAGCTCGACGTTGTTCTTCTTGACGAGGTCGAGTGCCAGATAACCCTGGACGGTCACTGCCATCTGGGTCAGCAGATCCTGAGTCCGCTGCCGCGCGTAGAACAAGGCGCTTTCGCGGATCGCCTTGGCCTTTGCCGGGTCGGTGGCGTCCAGTTCGTTGGCCTTATCTTCAAGCTTCTGATCGAGCATCTTCGAGAGCTGGATCATCTGCTCCAGCTTGCCCATGGCGCTCCACAGATTAGCGCGTTCGGTGTCGATGGAGGCGTTGTCCATCAACAGCTCGTCCTTGCCCGAAGCAAGGCTCTTCAGGATCGAGGCGATGTGGGTCTGGCTCGATTTGTAGCTGTCGAAATAATTCCGCATCTTGTTGCCGAACGGAATGATGCCGAACAATTTCTGGGGCGCCGTCAGATTGCCCTTCTTGCCGGGATCCAGATCCTCCACCACCCGGCGGAGCTGAGCGAGGTCCTTACCCACGCCGGTTTCCTGATCCATCGCGCGTACCGGGCGATCAAGGAAGCGGTTCGACTGGCCCGCAGCGTCGCGAATCTCCTTGGCCCCCATGTTGGTGATCGCATCGACCACCTTGCCGAATTCAGGGCTGTTCGCGTCCCGTTCGATCAGCTGCTGAACGGCATAGTCAGCGCGTTCCTCCAGCTTCGACTTCGTGCCGTCGTCCACCGGGACCAGGCCAGCCGCCTTTTCCGCGGCGACGGTCGGCACCGGATCGGGTGGTGTGAGCTTCAGCGCCGGCTCGGTCGCGGTGATCGTGTCGGGGGTGCTCGCCATGTGTTCCTCCAGCGTTGCCGTCACGATGACGGCAGACGGGTCTTCGTTCAAGTGTATCAGGGATATAATACGCGTTCCTGTCTTGCGCAAAGCCCGGCCATTGCACAGGAACGCTTCATCCGAGTTCGACGCACGACGAGACGAGAGAGGAAGTCACATGCGCGCTGTCGCCTTCAAACAGCCGGGACCGCTGAGCCGCGAAGACTCGTTGGTCGACATCGAACTTCCCGATCCCGTGGCGACTGGCCGCGATCTGCTCGTCCGGATCCATGCCGTTTCGGTGAATCCCGTGGACGTAAAGGTGCGCGCCGGAATGCGCGGCGGCGGCGAAGATTGGCGGGTGCTCGGCTTTGACGCGGCAGGGGAGGTGGTAGCGGCCGGACCCGAGGTAACTGGGTTTAAGGTGGGTGATCACGTGATGTATGCCGGGCAGATCGATCGTCCCGGCAGCAACGCGGAACTCCAGCTCGTTGATGAGCGAATCGTCGGACGAAAGCCTGCTTCGCTCGATTGGGCGGCCGCCGCAGCGCTGCCGCTGACGACAATCACCGCCTGGGAAGCGCTGTTCGACAAGCTGGATGTGCGCCGGGCGATTCCAGGCGCCGCACCGGCGGTGTTCGTCCTCAATGGCGCAGGTGGCGTCGGGTCGATCGCCATACAGTTGCTACGGGCGCGGACCGATCTGACCGTCATTGCTTCCGCATCGCGGCCAGAGACGAAAGCCTGGGTCGAAGAGTTGGGCGCTCACCATGTGGTGAACCATCGTGGACCGATGGCGCCGCAGATCGACGCGCTGGGGCTCGGCAAGCCGGGCCACGTGTTTTCCACCACGCACACGGACGAACATCTCGCCGACATCACGCGCCTGATCGCGCCGCAGGGTAAGCTTTGTCTGATCGACGACCCAAAGACCCTCGACATAATGCCGCTGAAAGCGAAAGCCGTGTCGGTTCATTGGGAGCTGATGTTCACCCGGCCGCTCTTCAAGACGCCCGACATGGCGGAGCAGGGAAGGCTGCTCAACGAAGTCGCCAATCTCGTGAATGCGGGACGCATCCGTTCGACGGTGACCGAAACGATGGGTGCGATCACGGCGGCTAACCTGAAGCGCGCTCATGGCCTAATCGAGAGTGGGACAGCGCGCGGGAAGGTCGTGCTTGCGGGCTGGTGATGCTGCGGACGCGAAGGCTGGCGCTTGCGGGTCATTTCGGCTATGCGCGCCCGCAATGCTGCCGCGCCGTGGCGGCCATCCAGGAAAATGTATGAATCTGCGCAATATCGCCATCATCGCGCACGTCGATCATGGCAAAACCACGCTTGTTGACCAGCTTTTCCGCCAATCGGGTACCTTCCGAGACAATCAGCGCGTGGAAGAACGCGCGATGGACTCGAACGATCTGGAGAAGGAGCGCGGGATCACCATTCTTGCGAAGCCGACCTCGATCGAGTGGGAAGGCACCCGCATCAACATCGTGGACACCCCTGGTCACGCGGACTTCGGCGGTGAGGTGGAGCGCATCCTTTCGATGGTCGACGGCGTGATCCTGCTGGTCGATTCGTCCGAAGGCGCGATGCCGCAGACGAAGTTCGTGACTGGCAAGGCGTTGGCGCTGGGGCTTCGTCCGATCGTCGTTGTCAACAAGGTCGATCGTCCCGACCAGCGCATTCAGGAAGTGCTGGATGAAGTTTTCGACCTGTTCGTCAGCCTTGATGCCACGGACGAGCAGCTCGACTTCCCGGTTCTCTACGCCTCGGGCCGCAACGGCTATGCCAGCGAGGATCCCGATCGTCGTGAAGGCACGCTGACCCCGCTGTTCCAGAAGATCGTCGATCACGTGCCGCCGCCGGCGCTGGATGTCGATGCGCCGTTCACGTTCCTGGTCACGCTGCTCGATCGTGACAACTTTCTGGGCCGCGTGCTGACGGGCCGCGTCAACTCCGGCACGGTCAAGGTCAACCAGCCGATCCATGCGCTCGATATGGATGGCAAGGTGATCGAGACGGGCCGCGCCTCCAAGATCATGACCTTCCAGGGACTGGAGCGTGTGCCGACCGACGAGGCGCGCGCTGGCGACATCATCAGCCTTGCCGGCCTGACGGTCGCTACGGTTTCGAACACTATCGCCGACACCAGCGTCACCGAAGCGATCCAGGCGCAGCCGATCGATCCGCCGACGCTGTCGATGCGGTTTGCGGTGAACGATTCGCCGATGGCAGGCCGCGAGGGCAGCAAGGTGACGAGCCGCATGATCCGCGATCGCCTGTTCCGTGAGGCGGAATCGAACGTCGCGATCAAGGTGACCGAATCGGCCGACCGCGACAGCTTTGAGGTCGCCGGCCGCGGCGAACTTCAGCTCGGCGTGCTGATCGAGACGATGCGCCGCGAAGGCTTCGAGCTCGGAATCAGCCGCCCGCGCGTGCTGTTCCGCGAGGACGAGAACGGCAAGAAGCTCGAGCCGTATGAAACCGTCATCATCGACGTGGACGAGGAGCATTCGGGCACCGTCGTCGAGAAGATGAACCTGCGTAAGGCCGAGATGACCGACATGCGTCCGTCGGGCGGTGGCAAGACGCGCATCACCTTCTCCGCGCCCAGCCGCGGCATGATCGGTTACCACGGCGAGTTCCTGTCGGACACGCGTGGCACGGGCATCATGAACCGGCTCTTCGAGAAGTACGGACCCCACAAGGGTCCGATCGAGGGGCGCAAGAACGGCGTGCTGATCTCCAACGGTGCTGGCGAGGCTCAGGCCTATGCGCTGGGTCCGCTCGAGGATCGCGGCATCCTGTTCGTCGGTCATGGCGAAGCCCTCTACGAGGGTATGATCATCGGCGAGAACGCCAAGACGGATGACCTTGAGGTCAATCCGATGAAGGCGAAGCAGCTGACGAACTTCCGCGCCTCGGGCGGCAAGGACGATGCGATCCGCCTGACCCCCCCGAAGAAGATGACGCTCGAACAGGCTATCGCCTACATCGATGATGACGAGATGGTGGAGGTGACGCCGAAGACCATCCGTCTGCGCAAGCGCTTTCTCGATCCGCATGAGCGCAAGCGCCAGAAGCGTTCGGCCGAGGCAGCTTAATTATGCCGCCGATCAGTACCGCACCCGTTCGGGTCGGACTGATCGGCTTCGGTTATGCGGGGCGCACGTTCCACGCCCCGCTGATCCGCGCGACCGAAGGTGTTGCGCTTGTCGCGGTCGCCTCCTCGCGTCCATCTGAGGTGCGTACGGCGCTCGGTGATGTTGCGGTTACTGATACTGCCGAAGCCCTTGTTGCACGCGATGGCATCGATCTAATCGTAGTCGCCAGCCCCAATGACAGCCACGCGCCGCTGGCGCTGGCCGCGTTAGCGGCTGGCAAGCATGTCATCGTGGAAAAACCGTTCGCCCTGTCGTTGGACGAAGCGCGTGCGGTGATCGTGGCGGCAGATCGTGCCGATCGCCTGCTTACGGTATTTCACAACCGTCGCTGGGACAGCGACTTTCTGTCCGTGAGAGCGGCAATTGATCGGCAGGCGATAGGGCAGGTCGCTCATTTCGAAAGCCGATTCGATCGATTTCGCCCGGTCGTGCGCGATCGTTGGCGCGAGCGGGCGACGCCGGGCGGCGGGATATGGTATGATCTTGGTCCCCACCTGATCGATCAGGCTCTGCAGCTGTTCGGTCTTCCTGAACGGGTGGAAGCGAATCTGGCCATCCTTCGGCGCGGCGGCTCGGCGCACGATTGGGCGCACGCAGTCCTTGAGTATGCGGACAAGCGGGTCGTCCTTCAGGCCAGCATGCTTGTTGCCGGCGGCAGCGCCCGTTTTGTGGTGCATGGAAGTGCCGGCAGCCTGGTGAAGGAGCGGGGAGACCAGCAGGAAGCGCAACTGCTCGCGGGATTGCGGCCTGGTGAGGCGGGCTGGAGTGAAGACCATGATCCGCTCGTTCTGCACGATGGGCAGAGCCGCCATGTACTGCCGGTGGTCGCGGGAGATCAGCGCGACTTCTATCGCGCCGTGGCCGCGGCGATCCGCGACCACGCGCCAAACCCGGTTCCTCCAGCGCAAGCCCTCGCCACGATGGCGGTGATCGAAGCAGGTCTGCTCTCTTCGAAGCAGCGCCGGGCGATAGCTTTGCCACTCACGCCGGCGGAGCGGGAGTCGTTTAGCGGGCGTTAGCCGCAACTACGGTTTCTACAGGCATGGAAGCGACAAATACTCGCGCCGGACCTCCAGGGTTCGGTACTGCTCAGGACAGTCCGCCGAGTTCCATCAATGCCGTCCATTCCTCCTCGCGCACCGGCGTGACCGACAGGCGGCTTTGACGAAGAACCTCGAGACTTGCGAGGCGGGGTTCCGCCTTGATCGTTGCCAACGGCACGGGCCTGGGCAGCTTTTTCAGCGGCCGCACGGCCACAGACGCCCACACGCCCTTTTCGCCATCCGGCCGCCACGCCCGCACGATTTCCATCGTGCCGACAGCCGCCTTCTCCTTGTTCGAGTGATAAAAGATCGCCTGATCGCCCGGCGTCATTTCCTTGAGGAAGTTACGAGCGGTGTAGTTGCGAACGCCGTCCCATTCCGTTTCCCCGTCGCGGATAAGATGGTCCCACCCATAGACATCAGGTTCCGACCTCAACAACCAGAATCGCATCGAATCCTAAACCCATTATGAACGCGACATTCCGCGCCGGTTAAGCCCGACTCGCGCATACCATCAAACACGCTCATGGCATCGTGCGTTTACACCTTCAGAGCGGACCGAGCGTATGTGTTAGGAGGTTCGAGATGAACGGATTTCTGATGAAGGCCGGATTAGGTACTGCGCTGGCAGCCTCGGCACTTGCCACTGCGGCACCGGCTAGCGCGCAGCGTTGGCACCATCGCTATGATCGCGGTTCGGACGTCGCTGCCGGCGCGCTGATCGGCGGCGTGGTCGGGCTGGGACTTGGTGCGGCGATCGCGTCGAGCAACCGCGGTCCTTATTACGACTATCCGCGCTACCGCGAGTACCGGGGCTACTACCCGCGGTCCTACTACAATGACTATCGTCCGAGGTGGCGAGGGCCAAGGTGCTTCCGCCAGTGGCAATGGGATCCCTATTACGGTGAACGGGTTCCTGTGCGGGTCTGTCGTTAACTAGCTTCAACGAGCACGCAGGGGGCGGCGCGGGGGATCTATTCTCCCGCGCCGCTTTTTCTGTTGGGAGTGGCGCGGGGATCGTTTAGTCGCGCAGCCATGACTGACACACCGCCAGATCACCTCTCCATTGATCCTTCGAGCCCTTATTTCGATCAGCCGACGCTCGAGCGCGGCATCGGCATCCGCTTCAAGGGCGTCGAGCGAAACGATGTCGAAGAGTATTCGATTTCCGAAGGCTGGATCCGCGTCGCCCTGGGCAAGAAGGTCGATCGCCGGGGACGGCCGCTCACCATCAAGCTTTCCGGTCCCGTTGAGGCGTATTTCCAGAGCCCGGCTTCCGGTGACGATGCAGACGAGGCGGCGACCGCCTAAAGCCCCGTCGGCCGCCTGCCCAACTGTGCAGGCGGAAGTCAGCCCCCCGGGACCGTCGAGGATGGGTGCTGCGGACACCGTGCCTCTTCGATGAGGCGTGGGTCCGCAGCGGTTCTCCGCAATCAGGAATGAGGTTGGAGCGCTTGCCGCAACCCGATTGATCAAGCCGCCACAAGGCCGATTCGTGCCTTGGCGGCGTTGTACTGGCGTTCCATTCGGTCGATCCGGTCGGCGACGCTTTCCACCTTTTCCACCGCACCAATGCCCTGGCCAGAGCCCCAGATGTCGCGCCATGCCTTGGCCTTAGGCGCATTGTCGCCCTGACCGAAGTTCATGGTCTTGTAATCACCCTCGGGCAGATTGTCTGGATCTAGTCCTGCACGCTCGATTGAGCCGCGCAGATAATTGCCGTGCACGCCGGTGAACAGGTTGGAATAGACGATGTCGGAGGCGCGACCTTCGACGATGCCGTTCTTGTAACCCTCATCCGCGTTAGCCTCGAGCGTGGCGATGAAGGGTGATCCGATATAGGCGAAGTCGGCGCCCATCGCTTGCGCGGCCAGCACTGCGTCACCGGTGGCGATGGAGCCGGAGAGTGCTACCGGGCCGTCGAACCATTGGCGAATTTCGCTGACGAGAGCGAATGGAGAAAGGCGTCCGGCGTGACCGCCCGCGCCCGCAGCTACCGGGATCAGACCATCGGCACCCTTTTCGATCGCCTTGCGCGCAAAACGGTCGTCGATAACGTCGTGAAAGGTGATGCCGCCCCAATTGTGAACAGCCTGGTTCAACTCCTCGCGTGCGCCGAGGGAGGTGATGGTGATCGGAACCTGCCACTTCTCGCAAGTGGCGAGATCAGCCTCCAGCCGATCGTTCGACTTATGTACGATTTGGTTGACCGCGAAGGGCGCGGCCGGGCGATCGGGATTGTTACGATTATGCGCCGCAAGTTCTTCGGTGATCCGGTGCAGCCATTCGTCAAGAAGCCCTTGCGGGCGCGCGTTCAGGGCAGGGAAGGAGCCGACGATGCCGGCCTTACACTGCGCGATCACGAGATCCGGACCGGAGATGATGAACAGCGGCGAGCCGATGACCGGCAAGCGCAAGCGGGAGAGGATCGCTGGGACTGACATAAGTCAGGTTATGTCGGGTGAGTAACCACCTGTCCAGCAGAGCGCGCTACAGCCCACCGACCGGTCCGGATCTTTTTGAACCGTTCAGTCGACGCGCTTCAGGCCCGATGCTGCCGCTCTGCCGTTCTCCACATAGTGCGCAGCGGATACCTTTAGTCCGGCGACCGCTTGGTCGTCCAAGGACCGGACTGCCTTCGCCGGGCTTCCCACGATCAGACTGCCCGGAGGAAAGGTCTTGCCTTCGGTGACCAGGGCATTGGCGCCGACGATGCAATCGTCAGGGATCACGGCTCGGTTCAAGATCGTAGCGCCCATTCCGATCAGGACGCGGTCGCCGATCGTGCAGCCGTGCAGGATGGCATGATGGCCGATGGTGCAATCCTCTCCAACCGTCAGCGGCGAGCCTGGATCGGAGTGGAGCATCGCGCCCTCCTGAATGTTGCTGCGCGCGCCGATCGGGATGGTCGTGTTGTCGCCGCGGATCACCGCCCCGAACCACACGCTGGTGTCTTCAGCCAACCGTACGTCACCTACGATGTCAGCACTGGGTGCAACCCAGGCGGTTTCGTGACAGGTCGGGCGCTGCCCGCGAAACTCATAAAGCGGCATGTTTCTCTCCTGTACCAACATCGGACACTGGACTGGTTACTTCTTCAGGGCAGTTCCAAACCGTAAACAACTCGTTAACCATGGCGGGATGGAGAGACGCCTCATCAGTGACGAAGCCGCTGGCCATCCGATCCGCCAGATGCTGGCGGGCGCCGAAGCACGGCCGAAGCGGAATGACGATCAGGATCTAAAGCTCTTCGTGCTGAGCTTCACCGCCTTCTTCATCTGTTTTTATACCCTAATCATGTAGCTCACCGCTTAATCGCAGGCGCGATGAAGGCGCTGGGCGATCCAGGCGGAGACGACGCACATCCCTGCCACAAGCAGCAGCAGCTGGCTGGCCGTGGCGCCGAGTGCCGTTATGCCTGCGACCGTTGCCGAGCCGATCGTCATCGCTCCGGCATTCACCACATTGTTCGCAGCAACAGTCCTAGCGGTTTGATCCTTTGGCACCGTGGTGGTGAGAAAGGCGTAAAGCGGCACGACGAACATGCCGCCGAAGATCGCCACGAACATTAGGGTTACAAGAACAAGCGGCGCGCCGGGATGACTGACAAATCCGGCGATGTCATAAAGCGTACCCGTGGGGGCTGGCTCCCAATTCGCCGCCACGAACCAGAACGCCAGAACCGCGGCGCCCATGGCAATCACGGAGGCGGGGGAGTAACGAGCCGAGATATGGCCGCGGAGCATCAGGTTGATGACCACCGACCCGATCGCAACACCGACCGAAAAGATCGCCAGCACCAAGCTGGCCACGCTGGCATCGGAAGTGAGAACATTCTTCACCAGCGGCGGGAAGATGACCACCAGGACGGACCCGATCGTCCAGAAGAAGCTGATTGCGCAGATTGCCAGGAATAGGCGGGGAATGTGCATGGTGCCCGCAACCAGGCGCCACGATGCGCGGAATGGATTATAGTCGAGCTTTAGCGCGGGCCCGAGCCGCGGCGCGGGAGGAACCATGCGGGCGCTGAGATAACCGAAGAGCGCAACAAGGAAGGTAAGACCGGCGATCAGCGGGATCGATTCGTAGATAAAGCCCGCCAATATCGTGCCTAGAAGGATGGAGAGGTAGGTGCCTGCCTCGACCAAGCCAGTGCCGCCGAGCACATCGTCATCCTCGAGATGCTGTGGCAGGATCGCGTATTTGATGGGGCTGAAAAAGGTCGAGTGAATGCCAAGCCCGACCACCGCGCCAAGCATCATGACCACCGGAAGCGTTACCTGACCGGCGCGAGCCAGCAACAGGCCGCCGCAACCAAGCGCCATGATCCCGAATTCGACAATTTTCACGACGCGAATGATCCGCGCCTTGTCCATTGTATCGGCGAGTTGGCCAGCCAATGCCGACAATAGAAAGAACGGCAAGATAAAGAGGCCGGCCGCCAGAGCGTTGAAGAAACTTTCCTGCTTCTCGTTCGCGAATATCTCGTAGGTTGCAAAAAGAACCATCGAGGTTTTGAAGAGATTGTCATTGAAGGCACCCAAGAATTGGGTGACAAAAAGCGGCAAAAAGCGCCGGCGTTTGAGAAGCCCGAGGGCATTGATCATGGCAGAAGGTGGCCCGGCTGTGGCAGATTGAAACTTCGGCATAGCCGCTGGCCGTACCTGCTGCCAACCCCGGCAGGGTTGCGCCACGGGTCCGCTAAGCTAAGTCATCATTCGTGCTTACGTTGCCCAACCTGCTCACCCTATCGCGAATCGTCGCGGTGCCCGCGCTGGTAGCGTTACTCTGGTGGCCTACCTGGCAGGCCGGGTTCGCCATCGCGTTCGGCCTGTACTGCCTGATGGGCATCACGGATTATTTCGATGGCTACCTCGCTCGTGCGCAGGGCGCCGTGTCGCGCCTGGGCGTATTTCTCGATCCCATTGCAGACAAGATCATGGTGGCTGCCGTGATCCTGATGCTGGTGGGCACACGGCACAATGACACGGCGGTGATTACCGGCGTTCATATCATCGCCGCTCTCGTCATTCTGCTCCGCGAAATTGCGGTTTCTGGCCTTCGCGAGTTTCTGGCGGGTCTGCAGGTCTCCCTGCCTGTGTCTCGGCTGGCGAAGTGGAAAACGACCCTTCAGCTCGTCTCTTTGGGAGCGCTCATCCTAGCGGGCGCGCTCCCGGAGTTCAGCTGGGTGAAGCTGACGGGGCTGGTGTCGCTATGGGGTGCCGCTGTGCTGACGATCGTGACCGGCTGGGATTACCTGCGCGTCGGCCTGAAGCACATGGATTGACGGCGATGCGTGTCCTCTACTTTGCATGGGTGCGCGAACGGATCGGCAGCGCTGAGGAGGAGGTGGATCCGCCGCCAGAGGTGGATACCATCGCCGCGCTGATCAGTTGGCTTGCCGTGCGATCGGCCGGCCACGCAGCAGCTCTCGCCGACTGTGATCGCTTACGGGCGGCTCGGGATGAAGAGTTCGTTCCGCTTCAAACGGCGATCGCGGGCGCGCGCGAGATCGCGATTTTTCCGCCGGTGACGGGAGGATGATCCGCGTTGTCGTCACGTCTGCGCCAATCGTGCTTGCGGACGAGCTGGCGATGGCGGAGCAGAGCGGCGCCCTCGCTACATTTACGGGCATGGTGCGCGCGGATGATGGCGTCACCGAACTGATGCTGGAACATTATCCCGGCGCGACCGAGCGCGCGTTGGAGGCGCTGGCCCGGGTGGCGTTTCAGCGCTGGAGCTTGTCCGGAGCGACGATTGTTCATCGGGTGGGATCGATGGTGCCGGGTGACCGGATCGTGTTTGTGGCCACGAGTGCGGCTCACCGCGCGGCGGCGCTGGAGGCATGCGCATTCCTGATCGATCGCCTGAAGACCGATGCGCCGTTCTGGAAGCGCGAGCGGTTGGGCGATCGCCATCGTTGGGTAGAGCCGCGCAAGAGCGATGATGCCTCTGCAGCGCAGTGGCAGCTTTAAGAAGGCGTCTCGGTTGCGATCAGGCCAGCCGCGGAATCATTACTCCATTGATGACGTGAAACACGCCATCCGACTGCTGCACGTCTGGCGTTTCAACATAGCTCTTGTTGCCGTTGGCGTCCGTCAAGGCAACTGCCGCGCCCTCCTTCCGTGCCACTAGGGAAGCGCCTTCAACGGTGGTCAGGTGAGCGGTGCCGCCCCCTTGGTCGATGCGTGCACGAAGTTGGTCGAGGGTGATGGCGCCGCGCACGACGTGATAGTTCACCAG
This sequence comes from Sphingomonas sp. IC-11, assembly GCF_021043365.1. Taxonomy (GTDB): domain Bacteria; phylum Pseudomonadota; class Alphaproteobacteria; order Sphingomonadales; family Sphingomonadaceae; genus Sphingomonas. The sequence continues at coordinate 1,334,160 of NZ_JAJNDU010000001.1, forward strand.
CTTGTTCAACGTGGCCCGGTTCACAGGCGAAAGCAGTGCATTCACGGCATGCGGTGACATACGGCCGAAGGCCTCGTCGCTTGGCGCGAAAACGGTAACTGGCCCGGCGGTGCTCAGAGCGCGCCCTGCGTCGCTTGCAGTCAGGGCACGGGTCAGGATCTGCAGGTTCGGGGCTGCTGCGCAGTTGGCGGCGATCGTGCGGGTGCCGAGCATATGCGCACCGCCGATCTGCGGGTTGATGGCGGTTGCTGCCATGGCCGTCAACTGATTGACGGGTTCTGCCGCCAACCGCGACGGGGCCGCGACATGATCGGCGGTGCCAACATTGCGCGCCACGCGCGTCGCTTGCGGAGCACATGCCGAGACAAGCGCGGCGAGGCCGATGGCCGGGACTATTCTTGTGGAGAGCATAAAATCGCCTACTTCCAACGCTGTTTGACAACACCAACGATCGTTGGTTCAGGTTGTTGCGCCAGATGACCCGCTTCAGCTTCCGTCCATCGTTCTTGACCGCTAGGTTCAGGCGATGATTGATGATCCCCTCGGCCCACTCGATCCCGAATTTGCAGCAGCGTTCCAGCGGGACAACAGCCGCCCGGCCTGCCAACTGTACCTGATCTCGCCACTTGAGGTGGGAGGAAGTTTCCCATCACGGCTGGAGCGTGCTCTGGACGCCGGGCCGGTTGCGGCTTTTCAGTTCAGGGTAAAAAACCTCAACCAGCATGAGGCAGCGCGGCTGGCGGAGCCACTTCAGCGCATCTGCGCGGATCGGGACGTAGCTTTTATCGTCAACGACAGCGTGTCGCTGGCCAAGCGGCTGGGCGCCGACGGCGTTCATTTGGGGCAGGACGATGGTGATCCGCGCGAGGCGCGGGCCGCGTTAGGGCCGAATGTACAGATCGGCGTGACGTGCCACGACAGCCGGCACCTGGCGATGGAAGCCGGTGAGGCCGGAGCGGATTATGTCGCCTTCGGCAGTTTTTACCCGACAACGACCAAGGAGGTGAAGCATCACCCGGAGCCGGTTGTCCTGTCCTGGTGGTCAACGCTGTTCGAGCTCCCCTGTGTTGCCATTGGCGGCATTACGCCCGCGAACGCATTGCCGTTGGTCGCGGCGGGTGCTGATTTCATTGCGACCTCCGGCGCGGTCTGGAACGGCGACGAAGCGGCTGCGATCCGGGCCTTCAGCGAGGTGCTTGGCTGACGATCGCCGCCTGGTTGGCGAAACCTCGCGGCGGCACGGCCGTTCGTCGCTTCGGCGGATCAATTCGAGGTGCCGGAATGACGGTGACGTCGCATCAACGGGTTTTCGGGAGTGCTCTGGATTGAGTACTTCCGCCGACCTGCGGGGTGGGGCGGCAGACGCTTGCCGTCGGGCTGGGTTTGCAGGGCCCACCACCCGCCATGGTCAGGCCCTCCGGAAGATACGAGAGGCGCGGACAAATGCCGCTCAGGAAGACTGTCCGAGGGTGACGTGGGGTAGGCAATCCTACAGCGCACCTCGCGCACGCTCAGCCAGTGGCGCCTTCGGGGCGCTAATTGGCTTCCCTATCGTCCTCCAGGTCCGTCAATGACCAAGCTGGGCGCCACGATCCTCGCCCTCATCGTGCTGGCCGTGATCGGTTTCGCGTCAATGCTAACCTTTGGTCCGGAAAACACACCTCGCTCCGCAACACCGAACAAGGCGCCCGCGGCTCGCACGCCTGAAGTCGCTAACATTCCGCTGAGCATCCCAGTGGCGGGTATCACGGCGAACCAACTTACGAACACCTGGGGCGATACTCGCGGTGGAGGTAGTCGAACGCACGAAGCAATAGACATCATGGCGCCGGCCCATACGCCAGTCCTAGCGGCGGGGCCTGGATCGATCGAAAAGTTGTTTTACAGCAAGGCAGGTGGGACAACGCTGTACGTGCGCTCACCTGATCGGCGATGGAGCCACTATTATGCTCATTTGGCCGATTACGCGCCTGGCGTGCGAGAAGGAATGACCGTCACCCGCGGCATGCTGCTTGGCTACGTCGGCGACACCGGAAACGCCGGGCCGGGCAATACCCATCTTCATTTTGGCGTCAGCAGAATGGCGCCCGGCGATCGATGGCATCAAGGAACGCCGGTGAACCCGTACCCACTGCTTGCCGGAAAGCGCAAGGTCCGTTAGGGCAGCCGCCTTCCAGTTCAACACTGCCGTTTGCCCTGAGCTGGTCGAAGCCTGCCCTGACTACCTGCATGTCCAGGATAGCCGAACAGGGGCGCCTCCTCTTGGGGAAGGGGAGCCGGGTATTCGACACGCTCAGCCCGAACGGAGAATGGGCAGTATAAGTCATGAAGATCAGCGGTGTGGACATCCGTCCGGGCAACATCATCGAATATGAAGGCGGCATCTGGCGTGCCGTGAAGATCCAGCACACCCAGCCCGGCAAGGGCGGGGCCTATATGCAGGTTGAGCTGAAGAACCTGCGCGATGGCCGCAAGAACAACGTGCGCTTCCGCTCGGCCGAGACCGTGGAGCGCGTGCGGCTCGACACCAAGGACTTCCAGTTCCTGTTCGCGGATGGCGACGGCCTCGTGTTCATGGATAAGGACACGTACGATCAGGTGACGTTGCCGCGTGACCTGCTAGGCGATGCCGCTGCCTTCCTGCAGGATGGCATGGACGTGGTCATGGAACTCTATGAAGAAGAGGCAATCAGCGTGCAGCTGCCGGACACGATCGAGGCAACGATCGTCGAGGCTGATGCCGTAGTGAAGGGCCAAACGGCTTCCTCCAGCTACAAGCCGGCGATTCTCGACAATGGCGTTCGCGTGATGGTGCCGCCGCACATTTCCAGCGGAACCCGGATCGTTGTGGACGTTTACGAGCAGACTTACGTTCGTCGCGCAGATTGATTGTCTGACCTCCCTGTCGGGAGCGACCGGGACGAGGCGAGGCTTCTGCAGCGTATGGAAGCTTTCGTCGACATTTGTGCCCGAATATTGATGCCCACCCCCGTCCCCTCCTGTGTCGGAGGGGGGAGTTGTTGAAATGCCTTCCCATTCCGGTCTGTTCACGATCATCGAGCGTGCCGCGCGCAAGGCGGCCCCACGGCTGCGGCGTGACTTCAACGAGGTCCAGAACCTTCAGGTGAGCCGTAAGGGGCCGGCCGATTTCGTTTCAATGGCGGACAAGCGGGCCGAGCAGACGCTGTTCGAAGAATTGTCCAAGGCGCGCCCCGATTGGGGCTTCGTGATGGAAGAACGTGGTGAAGTCGCTGGCGACCCGTCCAAGCCGCGCTTCATCATCGATCCGCTGGATGGGACCACCAACTTCCTGCACGGCATTCCGCACTTCGCGATCTCCATCGCCGTGGAGGAGCCTCTGCCGAACGGTAAGCGCGAGATCACGACAGCGCTGGTCTATCAACCGCTTACGGATGAAAGTTTCTGGGCCGAGAAGGGACGTGGGGCCTGGCTGCAGGATCAGCGCCTTCGTGTGTCTTCCCGCCGCGAACTGACCGAAGCGGTGATCGCCACCGGTATCCCGTTCATGGGTCATGGCGACTTTGCGGAGTGGACGCGCATCTTCGGTTCGATCGCACCACAGGTGGCGGGGATCCGGCGACTGGGCTCTGCCGCGTTGGATCTCGCCTGGGTCGCCGCAGGCCGTTTTGATGGCTATTGGGAGTCCAAGCTCAAGATCTGGGACGCGGCAGCCGGCATGCTGTTGGTTAAGGAAGCCGGCGGCTTCGTTACCGATTTCAGAGGAGGCGATCGGTCCATCGAACGCAGCGAGTTCCTGGCTGCGAATGATGGATTACATTCCAAGCTGCACAAGCTGCTGGCTGGAGCCCTGCGGTAAGCGCGTAGCGAGGCCTCTTCGAGAATGGGCGCCACCACGGCGAGCGGTGCGCTCAGAAGGTATAGACGAGCGATGCTCTGCTGGTCGTGTCTGTGGAGACACGACCAATCGGCGGCTCGCTTTCGTATTGGACGGTATAGCTTACCTGCGCCGAAAGCGGGCCCACCAGCTTCGCGGCAAGGGCCGTCGTGCTGCTCACCGTTGAATTGAAACGCTGAAGGTACGCTGAGGCGTCTTGGCTGACGGACAGTCCCGGCGACAGCTTTAGATCAAGGTCGACGCTGCCGCGCGCCGCGATGCTGCTTTCGACCGTGCTGTCGGTGAACTGCGTGTGCCGAAAGGCTGGGCCAAGCTCCAGATTAAGGGTCAGGGCGCGCGTCTGGACCGCACTATAGCCGGCACCGGCCGAGGCCGAGTAGCGATCCGAGTAACCAAAGAACCGGTCGCTTTCATACTGAAGAGCGCCATACACATATTGCCGGGAGTCGATTTTCCAGTTCGGCTCGTAGGCGGCGAGGTAATGCTCGCGCGTTGTGATGCCCAGGCTGCGTTGGAAGTCCGCCTGTCCGCGCAGCTTGTGGCGCCAATCGAGGCCCTCGCGGGTGAGATCAAGAATGCCGGTTACGCCGGCGGTGCTGGAATTTCCGGTCGTGATGAACCCGCCCACTTCGGCTCGACCAGTCCACAGGTCGGTCCAGCCCGCCCGTACGATGCGAGCCTCGCGATCCTTTGCCCGGACCGCGCGCCATTCCTCAGCAATGCGAAGCACCGCGTCTCCGCTCGCTGGATCGGCAGCACGGGCGTACTTCACGATGGTTGAAACTTCGCCCTCATTGCCGGAGGCGATTGCGGCGTCGAGCATTGCCCGAATGGGAGGCGGGATCCGAACCTGATCCGCCTCGACAGTGGCTCCGTCGTTCGGCAAGCTTGAGGCGGCGAGAAAGACGGCTAGGATCACGGGCAAGCGCTACTTAAGGCTGCGAGCGACGTGAAGGCGCCCCGGGCGGATGGTGTCTCAGTTGAGATAAGCGGAGAACGCCGTCAGGACTTCTTCATAGAGCGCGCGTTTGAAGGGTACGATCTGCATCACCAGATCCTTCGGGTCCGCCCAGCGCCATGCGCGGAATTCTGGATGCGCCGTTTCAATGCGAACGTCGCTGTCTTGGCCAAGAAAGCGGAACAGAAACCATCGCTGCGTCTGTCCTCGATACTTCCCCTTCCAGACCTTGCCGATCAGATCCGAGGGAAGGTCGTACTGGAACTTCCCCGGCGCTTGGGCGATCAGCTCAACAAGGTTTGGGGCGATCCCCGTTTCTTCCCTGAGCTCCCGGATAGCCGTAGCGAGGGGATCCTCGCCCGGATCGATCCCGCCTTGCGGCATTTGCCATGCTTCCAGAGTCGTATCGAGGCGCTGGCCGACAAATACCTGGCCTTGCCGGTTCAGCAACATGACGCCCACGCAGGGCCGATACGGGAGATCGATGTTGTCGTTCATATCAGTTACTTCCGGCCAACGAGTGATGGGCAAGCACTTCATAAGCCATGACCGCGGTAGCCACCGCAGCGTTCAGGCTGTCTGCCTTGCCCAGCATCGGCATCTTCACGAGCAGGTCGCACTCCGCTTCGATCTCAGCCGGAAGGCCCTGAGCCTCGTTGCCGGTCAGGAGAAAAGTGGGCGCTGCATAAGGCGCTGTGCGGTAGTTATTGTCTGTTCGCAGGCTGAGGCCGACGAGCTGCCCGGGACCTGAGCGAAGCCAAGGCAGGAACGAGTCCCAGCTGGCCCGAATGAGCGGCACGGTAAACAATGCACCCATGCTTGCCCGAACTGCTTCGGTCGAAAACGGATCGACGCAATCACCGATGAGGATCAACCCGCCAGCACCAACCGCATCGCCGGTACGCAGGATGGTTCCCAAGTTGCCGGGATCGCGCAGCCGCTCGGCAACGAGCCAGATCGTGCTCGCCGATCGGTCAAGGGACGACAATTCTGCATCAAAGACGGGGAAGGCACCCACCACTGACTGCGGGTTGTCCTTGCCGGAGAGCTTCGACAGGATCGCTTCCGTGGTCTCAATCGCCTCGCCACCAGCCGCCTCGACATCCTTGACGAGCACAGTGACGAGCGGATGGCGTGCGCTTGCCTCAGCGTAAAACAGAAACTGCGGGATACGCCCCGTTTCTCTGGCCTCAGTGAGGATGCGCAGGCCCTCTGCCAGGAACATGCCCTCTTCGCGGCGATGCCGCTTGTCGCGCAATGCCTGAATGCGCTTCACCAGCGGATTGGAGAAGGCGGTAATGATACGAGGCATTTAGGTTTCAGCCGTCAGTCTTCGCCAAACTTGGCTTCAACGAGCGCACACATGGCCGCGACAACAGTTTCTGCATCGCCGCCCTGCGCGCTGATGGTGATCGTGTCACCCTTTGCGGCGCCCAGCATCATCAGCCCCATGATTGACGTCCCAGTCACCGTGGAACCGCCTTTCGCAACCTGAACCGTCAGCGGTTGCTGCGTCGCGAGCGTCACGAACTTGGCACTGGCTCGAGCGTGGAGACCCCGTCGATTGGTGATGAGAACATCGCGAGATACGATCACGCAGCTGCCTCTCCAACGCCGAGGACCTCGGAAGCAACCGAAATATACTTGCGCCCCGCTTCGCGCGCAGCAGCGACCGCAGCGGCAACTCCCATCTTCCGGCGAGCCGATTCCAGCCGGATCAGCATCGGCAGGTTGATCCCGGCGATTACTTCGATTCTACCGCGCTCCATGAGCGAAATGGCCAGGTTTGAAGGGGTTCCGCCAAACAAATCGGTGAGAACGATAACACCACGGCCGCTGTCCACCTCTGCAATGGCGCTGCGGATATCCGCTCGACGAGCTTCCATGTCGTCATCAGGGCCAATGGCAACGGTCCGGACCTGCTTTTGCGGGCCCACCACGTGCTCCATCGCCGTTACGAACTCATCGGCCAGCCGGCCATGAGTCACGAGCACAAGCCCGATCATCTGCGTCGTCAATCCGTTCATTGCCCGTCAGGCCGTCCCTCGAGCCTATCTTGCGGCACTGCCGCAAGATCACGATGAGTGACCGTGGGCGAAAATGCCGCATTGCGCAACAGTGCTGCAATGCGTTCTGCCACGTGCACCGACCGATGTCTCCCGCCGGTACAGCCGACAGCTATGTTTATATAGGATTTCCCTTCCGCGCGATAGCGGGGAAGCAGGAGCAGAAGGAGGTCCTCTATACGGCTCACCGCCGGCTCATAGGCCGGATCCTCAGCTACGTAAGCCGCCACCTCGTCATCTTTGCCCGTACCGGGACGCAGATGTGGAACCCAATGCGGATTACGTAGGAACCGCATATCGAAGACCAGATCTGCATCGGGCGGCAGACCGCGCGAAAAACCAAAAGACATGACCGACACCGCCGGTTCGCTAAGCCCAGGCTGCCCAAACGTCCGGCGGATCTGCTTGGCCAGATCGGCGCTGTTATACTGGCTGGTATCGATCAGCCGAGGTGCCCAGCGCCGCAGTGGCTCCAGCAAATCGCGCTCTTGAGCAATGCCCTCACGTGCCGGCCGGTCAACGGCGAGTGGATGGCGTCGCCTCGTTTCATCATAGCGGCGGGCAAGTTCGTCCGCGGAGCAGTACAGGAAAAGCGTGTCGATGTCCTGCCGACCGGCAGCGCGCAGACTATCAATCTGGCGAGTAATCGCCGCTGCATCAAAGTCGCGGGTTGTCGCTCCGACGCCGATCGCCAGGGGACGTGCCAAACCCGATTGACTGGGCCCGGCATCGGTTCGGAGCAGACGGTCGAGCAAGCTCAGCGGCAGGTTGTCGACAACCTCCCACCCCAAATCCTCCAGGGTATTCAGCACGGTTGATTTGCCTGCTCCCGACATGCCGGTGACGAGAAGAATCTCAGAGGGGAAACTCATGGCAGATCGTGTCTCAGTGCATGCTCTATCACGAGCGGAGCGGAGGCTGGGCGGGGATCGAGAACTAGAGTACGAACGGAGACGCTCGCGAATTGCTCCGTCTCCCGTTCGGGCATTCGCTCGGTAGCAGGTTTCAAGCGAACGGCCAGCACAACGGGCATGCTGTCCACATGTTCGACGGGAATGATGCCGAGGCTTCGCACCTCAATGCGGCCGGCGATTGTCGGTGGCGCGCTCGCCACCAGCATATCTCCCGATCGCTGAAGATGCGTGTAATCGTCCGCCACCAGCACAGCGCCTCGGTCGATCAGGCGTAACGCGAGGTCCGATTTGCCGCTGCCGGATGGGCCAAGGAGCATCACAGCGCGGCCACCAATCGACACCGTGGTCGCGTGGATCGTCTCCGTGTCGCTCATTTCATGGCCGCGAAATGAGGGGGAGATGAACCAGGAAACGTGCGCCGCTCAAGCGATCCTCCCGCGACTCCACGTGAATGGAACCCCCATGCGCCTCCACGATCGTGCGCGCAATCGCGAGCCCTAGCCCCGAGTGGCGCCCGAACCCTTCGTTGCTTGGACGAACGGAATGAAACCGGCGAAAGATGGCCTCACGAGCCTCTTCTGGCACCCCCGGCCCCTCGTCTTCGAAACGAAGCTCTAGCTTATCGTCGCGCGCGAGCGCTGCGATCGAAACAAGGCCGTCGTCCGGCGAAAACGAAACTGCGTTATCGATCAGGTTTTCGAACACGCGTTCGAGGCGGGCGCCCTCACCCGAGACGAGAAGCGATCCGCCTTCTTCCTGATCGAAGCGCAGCCTCACACCACGCTCAATACCACGCTCCTCACGCTGCATGAGAATGCCGCGAAGCATCGCGGCCGCATCAACGATTTCGAACTTGGCGCGACTTAGCTGAGCGTCGATGCGCGAAGCATCAGATATGTCGCTAATCAGGCGATCCAGTCGGTGAATGTCGTCTCGAACGATCGAAAGCAATCGCTCCTGCAAGGCAGGATCGTGAACGCTGCCGAGCCCGTCCACAGCCGAGCGCAGCGAAGCCAATGGATTCTTGAGTTCGTGCGTGACGTCTGCGGCGAAGGCCTCTGTCGCGTCGATCCTGGCGCGCAGTGCCAAGCTCATGTCGGAGAGTGCCCGCGCCAGCAGGCCGATTTCGTCCTTTCGTTCGGGAAGGCGAGGAACGACCACTTCGCGGGCGCGGCCTAGCCGAACGCGAACCGCAGCACGCGCGAGCCTGCGCAAAGGCCGCACGATCGTACGTGCCAAGAACAAGGACAGGAACACCGAGACGAGGGTTACCACCAACAACACGACGCTAAGGCGGAAGCGTTCGACGCGGACGGTCTGGGTGATGTCCCGGGCGTTCACCGTGGTCATTATCGCGGCTTGGCCGCCGGTGATCTTCGCCGCCGCTGTGATTACTGGGGTACGATCAGGAGCACGCCAGACTGTCGCTGACGGATAGCCGACGAGGGCGGTGCGCACATCCGTCCATCGATGACCGCTGGCCTTCTCTCGATAGAGTGGGGGGCGCTTGGCCCCGACTACGGTGTCAATGCCAGCATCCAGGAAGCGGGCTATCCGTTGCCCTGCGCCGTCCTTATCCGGATCGCGCAACCGGAAATTGCGTTCACCAAGAAGGCGACTGTCGGCGAGGAGCGCACCGCTCGGCGAGTACAATCGCAATCGAGTGCCAGTGTCTCGGGCCAGCTGGCGTATCAGTTGGGCGCGCTGATCCGGCGGTACAACCCCGAGCGCTTCGGCAATAAGCTTCGCCTCCTGCATCGCTTGCTGCGTTCGGTTGTCGAGAATGCGAGCCCGATAGCTGTCGAGATAGAAGAACCCGCCCGCGAGCAGAAGCAACGCGAAGATATTCACCGCAAGGATGCGCCGCGTAAGCGATACGCGGCCCGACCAACGCAGCGTCAGGTCATTGCTGTCACTCTTCGGAGAAACGGTATCCGGCGCCATACAAGGTCTCGATGGCGTCAAAGGTCGGATCTACCTGGCGGAATTTCCGACGCACGCGCTTGATATGAGAGTCGATGGTGCGGTCGTCGACGTAGATGTCGTCCTGGTAAGCAGCGTCCATCAACTGGTTGCGCGTCTTCACGATCCCCGGTCGCTGTGCAAGTGTTTCGAGGATCAGGAACTCGGTGACGGTGAGCGTCACGGCCTCGCCGTTCCAAGTTACGCGGTGACGCGCAGGGTCCATGGCCAGCCGCCCGCGTTCGATGGGCGATGCGGCATCCGGCTCCCCGGCGTCTTGTGCCTGCGCCAATTCGGTGCGTCGCAGGATGGCGCGTATGCGAGCGATCAGCAGCCGCTGGCTGAAGGGTTTGGAGATGTAGTCGTCCGCCCCCATGGCGAGCCCGAGCGCTTCGTCCAGCTCATCGTCCTTACTGGTCAGGAAGATTACCGGAACCTGGCTGCGTTCGCGCACGCGACGGAGCAACTCCAACCCATCCATCCTCGGCATCTTGATGTCGAAGATGGCGAGGTCAGGGGGATTGTCCACCAGTGCTTTGAGCGCCGTTTCGCCATCGGGGTACAAGCGGGTCAAGAAACCCTCAGCCTGGAGCGCGATCGAAACGGAGGTAAGGATGTTGCGGTCGTCATCGACGAGCGCGATCGTTGCCGTCATGGAACGGCGTTAGTGCAAACGGCCGCCTTGCTCAATGCCAGCGTTGCGGCTCGCCCGCTTCACGCCTCGTGGCATCACAATGTTGCGCTGCGGCGGAACCACACGCGTTCCAGTCTCATTACTTGGTCATGGATGCGTATTGGAGCGGCTGGGGAGTGCCGGGCATGATCGCCAACATCGCGATCGTGTTTGGTGCAGTGACGCTCGCGCTGGTTCTGCACGCCTTGTTTATGGCGCTGGGCCGGCGCATCGCGGGGAGAACGCCGGACTCGGTCGACGATGCCGCGCTTGCCCTATCTGCCAGACCTTCCCGGTGGATCGCCGTCGCGGTTGCGCTCGCGATATCGCGCCGTTTCCTCATTTTGCCGGATTGGCTAGATGACCTGTGGCAGCTTGCGGCGGGCTTTATCGTACCTGGGCTGATCGGATGGCTGATCATCACGGTCGTCCAGGTTTACATCCGCGCTATCGAGCTTCGCTACGACATTGCCGTTGAAGACAATCTTCGTGCCCGCCGCCGTCGCACGCGCGCAGCGATCCTGGGCAGGATTGTAATTATCGGTGTGTCGATCGTGACGGTCGCGCTGATGCTTCTCTCCATTCCAAGCATCCGAAGCGTCGGCATCACCTTGATGGCGTCGGCCGGTCTTGCGGGGCTTGCCGTTGGCGCAGCAGCTCAGCCGGCGTTGAAAAACCTGATCGCCGGCGTGCAGCTCGCATTTACCGAGCCGATCCGCATCGACGACGTACTGATTATCGAGGGCGAGTGGGGAAAGGTCGAGGAAATCCGACTCACCTATGTTGTGGTGGCTCTGTGGGACGAGCGGCGGCTTATCGTGCCGGTGTCCCGCTTTCTGGAGATGCCGTTCCAGAACTGGACCCGGAACACGAGCAAGTTGCTGGGAAGTGCCTTCTTTTGGCTTGATCCCACCGCTGACGTCCCGCGTTTGCGTGGTAAGTTCGAGGAGATCGTGCGCGCCAACCCACGCTGGGACGGGCGCGCGTACGTACTTCAGGTGACCGATACAAAACCGGAGGCAATCGAAGTGCGCGTCCTTGCAACCGCCAAGGACGCACCAACGGCCTTTGACCTGCGATGCGACATTCGAGAGGCAATGCTCGCATTTATCCGCGACGAGATGCCCGAAGCCCTTCCGAAGCGCCGGCTCCTCTATGCGGATCAGGTCTCCGGCGGGCGGCGAGACGACAGCCGCGCCTGATCAAACCGGTTCGACGACCAAGATCCCACTGGCAACGGATATGATCCGCATGCGAGCGCCAGCGGGGGCGTCCGGACCTGATGCCGGCCACTCCCCATCGCCAACACGGACGCGTCCTCGGCCAGCGACAATCGGATCTGCCACTGTAACAGTCTCCCCGACCAAACGAGCGGCGCGATCGTTCAGCAGCGGATCGCTCGTTTCCACAGGGTAATCCATGTACCATCGCCTTCCGATCAAGACCGCGACAACGCTCCACATCGCGAACGCGCCGAGCTGAGCGGCGATGGGCAGATCAGGGAAAACATAGGTGGCAGCAGAAACGATCGCAGCTGCCACTCCCAGGAATACCAGAAACACGCCAGGAACGGCCAGTTCGGCAGCCGCGAGCATGACAGCCACGAGCAACCAGAAGACCGGCGCATTTGCCGTTAAAGCCGTGATCGTCATTGCGACGGTTCCCCGCGCATGGCGGTTATGGGTGGCTTCGCCAGCGGTGAGCCGGTGGGCGAATTGTCACCAAATGTCGCTTTAGCCAATTCGCCAATCCCGCCCAACGTACTGATCAACTGGGTTGCTTCCACGGGGAACAGGATGGTCTTCGCATTTGGGCTGGTCGCGAACTTGCCCACTGCCTCCACGTATTTTTGCGCGATGAAATAGTTCAGGCTCTGTGTGCCACCACTTTCGATCGCTGCCGAGACCACCTGGCTTGCCTTGGCCTCCGCTTCTGCTGCGCGTTCGCGTGCCTCGGCGTCGCGAAACGCCGACTCGCGACGTCCTTCGGCCTCCAGAATGCGAGCTTGCTTTTGCCCTTCGGCGCGCAGGATCTCTGAAGCGCGCATGCCCTCCGCCTCTAAGATATTGGCGCGCTTCTCGCGCTCCGCCTTCATCTGGCGACCCATAGCGTTGACGATGTCGGCGGGCGGCCGGATGTCCTTGATTTCGACCCGCGTAATCTTCACGCCCCAAGGGGTTGTGGCATGATCCACAACACTAAGCAGGCGTGCGTTGATCTCGTCCCGCTTGGACAAAGTTTCGTCCAGGTCCATCGAGCCCATCACGGTGCGTAGGTTGGTCGTGGTGAGCTGAAGCAGCGCCACATAGAGATCCGACACCTCGTAGGCGGCTTTTGCGGCGTCAAGCACCTGGAAGAATACGACCCCATCGGTGGAGATCATCGCATTGTCTTTGGTGATGATTTCCTGCCCAGGGATGTCGATCACCTGCTCCATCATGTTCACGCGTCGACCGACGCGATAGAAGAAGGCGGGATAGAAGTTGAAGCCGGGCGCGGCCGTTGTCGTGTAGCGGCCGAAATGCTCGATTGTGTATTGATAGCCCTGACGCACGATCTTGATGCTGACCACGAGGTAGAGCAGCACCAAAGCCAGGACCAGCGTGGCGGCGACGAGTGCCATGCGCGTTTAATCCTCCCCGAATTTGGCTCAGCTTAGCAGCGGGCGGCGAGGGGGCCTAGCGGATCGTCGCTGTCGCGGTTACATGGCCCGCCACTCCTGCGCGACACGGAAACGGCACTTCATGGATATTCGGCTCGGCCTCACCTTCGACGACGTTCTCCTCGTTCCGGCTGCATCCGAGGTGTTGCCGAGCGAGGCCGACACAAGGACCCGAGTGTCGCGCGACATTTCGCTCAACATCCCGATCCTTTCTTCCGCGATGGACACGGTCACGGAAGCGGACATGGCGATTGTCATGGCGCAGCTTGGTGGGCTGGGCGTGCTGCACCGTAACCTCACCGTGGAAGAACAGGTTGCGGCGGTCCGGCAGGTAAAGCGCTTCGAAAGTGGAATGGTGGTCAACCCGATCACGATAACGCCGCAGGCGACCCTGGCCGAAGCGCAGGCAATGATGGCCCAGAACCGGATCAGCGGCATTCCGGTAGTCGAACATGACGGGAAGCTGGTCGGCATCCTCACCAATCGGGATGTCCGGTTTGCCGAAAACCCGATGCAGCCGGTCTCGGAACTAATGACCCGCGACAATCTGGCTACAGTGCGCGTCGGCGTGGGACAGGAAGAGGCTCGGCGTCTCCTTCACCAGCGCCGGATCGAGAAGCTGATCGTCGTCGACGAGAGTTACCGGTGCGTTGGCCTGATCACGGTCAAGGACATCGAGAAGGCGGTGACCTACCCAGACGCGACAAAAGACGCGGCCGGGCGCTTGCGGGTCGCTGCAGCGACCACCGTGGGGGACAAGGGCTTTGAGCGCACCGAGGCGCTGGTGGACGCGGAGTGCGACCTCGTCGTCATTGACACCGCGCACGGGCACAATCGTGACGTGGCGCGCGCCGTGGAGCGCGTGAAGAAGCTGTCCAATTCGGTGCAGGTCGTCGCTGGCAACGTAGCCACCGGAGAGGCGACGCGAGCCTTGATCGACGCCGGCGCGGACGGGATCAAGGTGGGGATCGGCCCGGGGTCGATCTGCACGACTCGCGTCGTTGCCGGCGTGGGCGTTCCGCAGCTGACGGCTGTGATGGATTGCGCCGAGGCGGCAGCGGGAACCGGTGTTCCGGTAATTGCGGACGGCGGACTGCGCACGTCTGGTGATCTCGCCAAGGCACTGGCCGCGGGCGCCTCGACCTGCATGGTTGGCTCCCTGCTGGCCGGGACCGAAGAAGCACCGGGCGAGACCTTTATCTACCAGGGGCGCGCATATAAATCGTACCGTGGAATGGGTAGCGTGGGCGCGATGGGGCGCGGCTCCGCGGATCGTTATTTCCAAGGCGAAATCAAAGATCAGCTGAAGCTCGTACCTGAAGGCATCGAGGGACAGGTGCCCTTCAAGGGGCCGGCGCGCGACGTGATCCATCAGCTAGTTGGAGGCATCAAGGCGGCGATGGGGTATACGGGGTCGGCCACACTGTCGGACCTGCGCGATCGTGCAAACTTCGTCCGCATCACGGGCGCGGGGCTGAAGGAAAGCCACGTTCACGATGTGACGATCACGCGCGAGGCGCCAAATTATCCGACGCGCTGAGGCAAGATGACGCCAGCCGCACGGACTCAGGCGGCGATCGAGCTGCTCGACGCCATTATCGCCGCTGCCCGAGAGGGGGGAGCGGCGGCCGATACGCTAATCGCGCGCTATTTCGCATCCCGGCGATATGCGGGTTCGAAGGACCGTCGCGCCATTCGCGAGCTGGTATACACCGCGGTCCGGCAGTGCGGCGAGCCGCCGAGCAGCGGACGGGGGGCGATGTTGCTTGTCGCCCAGAGCGATCCCGAGCTGGCAAGTCGATTTGACGGCTCCCAACATGGCCCCGCTGCCATCGAACCCGGGGAGCCTGTGGCCGAAAGAGGTGTTGTTCCGGCCTGGATTGCGCGCGAACTGGAACGATCCGGAATTCAATCGGCCTCATGGCCGGCTCTGGTCGAACGAGCACCTTTGGATGTTCGAGCCCGCCGCGACGTTGACGCTCGAGAGCTCTTGTCTGCGTTTCCGGATGCGCAGCCAATTGCGCATCTTGAACGGGGCTGGCGATTGCCGGCGGGATCCGATGTCGCGAGCCTCGCCGGCGCGGTCGAAGTGCAGGACGCAGGCAGCCAAGCGGTGTCGCTCGCGGCGCAGGTAGGCCCGGGTATGACCGTCATCGACCTGTGCGCCGGTGCCGGGGGCAAGACGCTGGCGCTGGGCGACACGATGGAGGATCGCGGCCGCATTGTCGCGTGTGACGTGGATCGGGGGCGGCTGTCCCGTCTCGCGCCGCGGGCCGAGCGGGCGAACCTTACCATTGTCGAGAGCCGGTTGCTGGACCCTGGCCGGGAAGCACAACGACTTGGCGACCTGCAAGCAGGGGCAGACCTGGTATTTGTGGACGCGCCCTGTTCGGGAACGGGCACGTGGCGGCGCAACCCGGAGGCGCGTTGGCGCTTAACGCCGGAACGACTGAGCCGGTTCGTCGCAATGCAGGCACATGTGCTGGAAGTGGCAGCGCCACTGGTGAAGCCTGGTGGCGCGATCGTTTATGTCGTGTGCTCGTTGCTAGATGCCGAAGGCAAGGACCAGGTCGACAACTTCCTCTCCGCACATGCTGGGTGGACGGCGGCGGATCCGACGCTGCCAATCGGCGCAGCGCACGGCAGGGGAGTTCGCCTGTCGCCGGCGCAGGATCAAAGCGACGGTTTTTTCGTCGCGCGCCTAGTGGCACCGTGCTAACTCCAACTACGCCGTGCCGAAGCTGGAGCCCTTGATGCGTTACACGTCTGTCGCCGTAGCCGCCGCGCTTGCGATGGTCTCGATCTCGACGTCGCTCCACGGCCAGCGGCCTGACGACCAGATTGATGCCAAGTCGCTCGCCCTGCTGCAGCAAGGCAAGGCTGCCCGCGCCGCAGGTAACGTGGAAACCGCGATTGACCTGCTGGAAACGGCGGTAGCCGTGGATCCGCGCAACCGTCAGGCCTTCATCGTGCTCGCCGAACTGTCGGAAGGGCGGGGGCTACCTGGCAAGGCGATCCGGCTGTACCGCGAGGCGCTGTTGCTTGAGCCCGACGACGTGGATGCGCTGAAGGGTCAGGGGCAGGCGCTGGTCGCCAAAGGGGCGATCGCACGCGCGAAGGAAAATCTGGCGCGGGTCAAATCGATCTGCAAGACTACCTGCCCGCAGGCAACCTCGCTAGCCGCCGCGATTGCCAAGGGACCGTCAGTTTCGACGGCACAGGCGAATACGACCAAGCAGGTGCCGGCGAAAAACTGACGATTCGCAGCCTGCCGGCCGTTCAGCAGTGATGTCTCCGCTTGATCGCAGTAGATGAGAGCCGCGGCGTTGCGGGCGCAGCGCCGGACTCAATGTCTAACGCTGGCGGGCGCGTGACTCAGGCTTCCACGTTGCCAACCCGCCACCCGTCCCAGGCGAGCAGGATTGCGCGTCCTTCGGTGTAACCGTTCTCGTTCGTTTCCAGAGCCTCCAGATCGTCACGACGGCGATCGATCATCTCCAGCCACTTCTCACGCACAGCGGGCACCCGATCCGGCAACAGATAGCGATGCCACAAGCGAGCCACGCGACGTTCCTTCCACAACCGCTCCAGCACGGGGCGCACATGCGCCCCGGGGATCGACGGTAGACGTCGACGCAACTCGCCAACCAGATGTGACGGGTAAATTTCGGTACGTTCGGCCAGCACGCCGAGGATCGCCAGTTCGATCAGCATCTCATCCATGCGACGCTGATGCGGCTCTGTTACGACGGAAGCGGTCATGGACGTAACTCACTTTGATAAAGCGATAAGTTGGGCGAGGCCGCTCGCCCCGGTCTTGGCAAGGACCGAGGCGCGATGATCCTCGACGGTTTTTGGGGAAAGGCCCAAGCGGTCGGCGACCACCTTGTTTGGGTGGCCCTGCACGAGCAGATCGAAGACCTGCCGCTCTCGAGGAGTAAGATTGGCTGTGCGGGCGGTGACTGCGCGGCGATCATGGCTCCAAGCCACTCCTTCCCGCACTGCGGCGAGCAGGCGATCCTCGTCGATCGGCTTCTCCAGATAGTCCAGCCCGCCATAGCGCCGGACCGAGTCCACGGCGTTTGCCGTGGTGGGCCAAGCGGTCATGAAAACAATTGCGACGTCTGGATCGAGCACGCGGACCTGATCGGCGAAGGCGAAGCCGTCCAGATCTCCCATCATGACATCCGTAACGATGCAATGTGCTGGCGCTTCAGCGTAGACGTGCAGCAACGCGGCGGGATCGAGGATAGGCTCGGCAGCATAACCCTGTCGCCGCAGCAACCGGGATACGCTCGCGGCAAGATCCGGGTCGTCATCGACGACGTACACGCTCTCGCATTCCCTCACCCCGGTTCCCCCACGAGCGGAAGCGCGATTGTCGCGCGTACGCGGCCGCTCTGTTCCGTGACTCGAACCAGCGTGCCGCCGTGAGCCTCCACAATCGCCCGCGCGATCAGCGTTCCTACCCCCATGCCGGGCTGAGCAGGTTGTCCCGGCAAGCAGGTGTTCTGGACGCTCAGGCGCACGAGATCGCCCTCCTGCTCGGCCGCGAGCGTTACTTCTCCGCTCGGTCCACATGCTTGCGCAGCGTTGCGGATCAGGTTCATCATCGCCTGGGCGAGCTCTACTTCCTGCCCGAGCACGACAAGATCTTCGTCGCCCCGGCTGACGCTGAGGGTGACACCGGCGGCGGAAACCTCAGGCCGGGCGAGGGCAAGAACGCTGTCCATCAGCGCACTGACCGGCAAAGGGGTTGGTTCATCAACGGCGCGGCCGCCATAGCGACGCAAGCGACGGACAAGCTCCGACAGTTGAGTCGCCTTGGCGTGGATCAGCGCCGCCGTGGCGGCTACCTCCGGTGGGGCGTCAGCGGCGGATTCGTGAAGGTGGCGTGCCTCGATCGAGAGGGTCGACAGCGGCTGCGAAATTTCGTGGATCACCGCCACGGACATCGCGCGCAGCGTCTTCAGTCGCTCGGCCTGGAAAAGCAGCCGATCACGCCGGGCAAGATCCTCGCGCGCCCGCACTTGGGCATCTGCGAAGCTTCCGGCGAGATAGCCCGTCACCACAAGGGTGGCGAGCCCGAGGTGGAGATGAAGGCGCGCGGCTGTCGTCATCTCTCCGGCGGTGAACGGCAGAACGATAGTGGCGACTGTCAGCAATGCGCACCATGCTCCAAAGCGCCCCAGGCGAAGACCGACCCAGGCGATGGCGACCAACACAGGTGCAGGCTGTAACCCGAGGCCTATCCAGGCGAGACCGACCGCCAGGAGAATACCAACGGCGAGAACCGCCGCCCCCTCAACGAGGACCCGAACCTTACGCCGGCGGATCGCGAAGCGGTTCCGGCCGCTGACATGGTCCGCGGCCCAGAGCAGAGGCGGGGCCACTAGGAGCACACCCAGCAAGTCACCAATGGCGAAGGCATTGAGCGAGAGCACAACGGCGCGCAGATCGGTGACACCCGTCAGGTCAGGGCGCAGGAGGGCCTGGGGAACCGCAGCAAGGGCAGCGGCGATAGGTGCCAGCACGCTGCCCACAGCGAAGGGCATCGGCGCCGTGAATAGCACGCCGCGGCTCTCCATGCGCCGGAGCAACCGGCGAATAGCAAATACCGTTAAGCCATAGGCGAAGACTGGCCTCACGACGGCGGACACGGTCATCAGCCAATCCGAAGTGGTCAACACAACCGCGCCGGTCAGGACGTCCATACCAAGTTCGACCACCGCGACGGGCAGCGTGAACCGTGCACCGGCGCGCCAGAGAAGCGCAAAGCGTAGCCCGGCAGCAGGAAACCATAGCGAGTAATAGCCGTCACCATCCCAGGCAGCGGCAATTCGGTGCGTGATGACGAAGCCGATGGCATAGAGCGCCAGCAGCCCCGCGTCGCGCGCATATCCCTTGGAGAGCGTCAACGAAGAACGCCATGTGACTGGATTACCAGCATGATGGAGCGCGCGGCTGGCCATGGCATTCCCGAACGGCGGGCCCTTCCCCGGTGGTTTTCGTAAGTCCCGTACGTAGCACGGAACATTCGAGGCGTACCGTTGGCCCGTGAACTGAGGTCGGCCAAGCAGGGAAATACCCGGTATGGCGGTGACTTACCGGGTATTTCCCGGATAACCATGAGGCGGCGGGCGGGGCATTGCTGCTCCCGCCTCTGAGGGCGCGACGGATAGTGACGGACCGAAACGGGGGGCCGTCACAGCAATGATGATGTGGAGCTGCGCAATAGGGGGCCGGCTTCACATCAATCGTCCTGCGTGCCGTGCGGGCAATCGTCTGGGTCGAGGAGGGAGCGGCCGGGCGGGAGCGGCTGCATAGCCGGGCGAACGGGAGGCCGGATGACTGGGGAGTTCGCGCCGGCCTCCCAAGCGCACTCTATCCTTCGGTAATAGTCGCCTGCTCGGTCGTGCTTGCGGACAGGCGGCGCGCCAAAGCCACAAACTCGGACACGGAGACGGTTTCCGCACGGCGCGTTGAGTCGATACCTTCGGCCTCCAAGGCAGTGAGGGCACCAGACACGCCTCGCAGACTTTGCCGCAACATCTTCCGCCGCTGCCCGAAAGCCGCACTCGTAAGCGCTTCCAGCTTCGCCAGCTGCACGCCAGCGGGCGCTTCGTCGGGAACGATGTGCACCACGGCCGACATCACCTTTGGCGGCGGCGTGAAGGCGGAGCGGTGCACCGGCAGCGCGATGCGCGGTGTGCTTCGCCATTGCGCGAGCACCGCCAGCCTGCCGTAGGCATCGGTACCCGGCGCTGCGACGATGCGATCGGCGACCTCGCGCTGGAACATCAGGGTAAGCGACTGCCACCAAGGCATCCATTCCGCCGAGAGCCATCCGACGAGGAGGGCTGTGCCCACATTATACGGGAGATTGGCGGCAATGTGCGGCTTGCCAGCGAAGAGCGAACGCGCATCGATCGCGAGCGCGTCCCCTTCGATGACGGTCAGATGGCCGGGGTAGGCGTCGCCAAGCTCCGCGAGCGCGGGGATGCACCGCCGATCGCGCTCGATTGCGGTGACCTTTGCACCCGCGGCGAGCAGTGCGCGGGTCAATCCGCCCGGGCCAGGCCCGATCTCTAAAACTTCCTCGTTATCCAGATCACCCGCAATGCGGGCGATGCGGGCGAGGAGTTGAGCGTCGAAGAGGAAGTTTTGGCCAAGCGCCTTGGAAGCGCTGAGACCATGCCGCGCGATCACCTCGCGCAGCGGCGGCAGGTCCGTCACAGGTTTGGACAGGCGGCTCGCACCGCCGCAGCCTTTGCCGCCATAGCGATTGCCGCGATCATCGCGCCCGGCTCTGCCCTGTTTTGGCCGGCGAGTGCGAACGCTGTGCCGTGATCCGGCGAAGTGCGCACCACGGGAAGGCCTAGCGTGATGTTGACACCTTCATCGAAATGAAGCGCCTTGAGCGGGATGAGCGCCTGATCATGATAACAGCAAAGCGCCGCGTCATATTGCTCGCGAGCGCGACCATGGAACATCGTGTCCGCCGCGAACGGGCCGACGGCGTTGATCCCCTCCTCCCGCAATTGCGCGATGGCAGGCTCCAGAACCTCAATTTCCTCGCGGCCCAACGTGCCGGACTCTCCCGCATGCGGGTTGAAGCCGGCGAAGGCGAGGCGAGGCTCCTCCACCCCAAAGTTCCGACGGAGCCCGCGTGCCGTCGCACGCCCCTTGGCGACCACAAGGTCAATCGTGAGCAGCGATGCGACCTGTGCCAGCGGAACATGCGTGGTCATCGGCACGACTCGCAGGGAAGGGCCAGCCAGCATCATCACGGCATTCTCCTTGGCGACGCCGAACCGCTCCGCCACGAATTCCGTCTGGCCAGGGTGACTGAAGCCGATGCCGTAGAGTTGTGCCTTTGATACCGGCCCCGTGACCAGTGCCGACGCCGCGCTTGAGCGCGCGAGACCAACCGCGAGCTCGAGCGAATGGAGTGCGCAGCGTGCGCCGTCTGCATCCGGCCGACCTGGCACGATTTCCCCGGCATCCTCGACGGTGAGGACCGGAAGCGCGTTGCCGAAGGCCGCCTCCACCTCACGAAGATCAGTGATCCGCGCGACGGGGCCGTTCCAGACACGTTCGATCGCGCGCGCGTCCCCTACCGCGAAAAAGGGCGGCAGCGATGTCGCTTCGCGGACAGCCCATGCCTTGGCAATGACCTCCGGCCCGATCCCGGCGGGATCACCCATGGAAACAGCGAGAGGTGCCACGGTCGAGATCTCAGCGATACTCCACGATGGCGTCGCGACGCAGGTCACGGAGCGCCTGTTGCGCGCGAAGGTTCACGCGCTGTTGCTCCAGCTGGTTCTGTATCTGTTCGGTGCCGGGGAGCTGGGCCGAAGCCGTATCGTCGCGTCCGCAGAGGACAAGGGTCCGCACGCCCTCTTCCGGGTTGCCGAATGGCGGCGTCGCTTGGCCGACCTGAAGGTTCAACATGATCTCCTGCAAAGGCGCGGGAAGATCGCGGATCCGAATGGCGTCGTTCTGCACGACTTCGGCGTTGATCGTGGCAGCGACCTTTTCAACAGAGCCGCAGCCCTGAAGCTTCGTGAGGGTGGACGCGAAGCTCGCGGTTCGCTGGCTCGCCTGCGCCTGCGTGGTTCCACGTGGGAACTTGATCGTCATCTGCTTCAGGCTGAGACGCGCGTCACGCGGATTTGCCGTCAGCACCTGTCGCTTGTCCACCAAGTGAAGGATCGAGAACCCGCCCGGCACCGGGATCGGGCCAACCACCTGACCGACCTGCATTTGCGCAGCGGCTTCGGCCAGTTCGGCCGGCAACTGCGCGCCACGCACCCAGCCGAGATCGCCATTAACGCCGCGCGTTGAGGCTTCGGAATAGTTGCGCGCAAAATAGCCGAACGGTGCCTGACCCTTCTGGATCTCACCGATCAACTGGCGTGCGGCGGCATAGACCTGTTCGGTGCGGTCAGGAGTTGCGGAAAGGTAGATTTCGTTGAGGTGAAACTCGTCCGTGCCCTTCGCGGCTTCCAGACGATCGAGGATCGCCTTTACCTCTTCCTCACCGACGTTGACGAACGGCTCGACACGGCGACGCAGATACCGCTGCCACGCGAGTTCTCCCTCGATCTGGCGCTTGATCGACCGTTCAGACGAACCCTGCTCGCGCAGGAAGACGCGGAACTGTTCAGGCGTGCGATTGAAGTTCGTCGCGATGCGATTGAAGCTCTGGTTCAGTTCATCGTCCGTGATCGTGATCTCGGCCGTTTTCGCTTGCTGGATCTGCAGAACCTCATCGATCAACTGCCGCAGCACCTGAAGGCGAAGCCGATCGATTTCCTCCGGCTTCAGCTGAACATTGTTCGCAGCGAGGATCAGCGCCACCCGCTGGTCCACGTCAGTGCGTGTCAAAACATTGTCGTTTACGATCGCAGTTGCCTTGCGAACGTTCGGGTCGACGCTGCCGAAGATTTCCAGGTTCTGGGGGATGTTCAGCCCGGTGTTGTCCGGCAGAGACTGATCTTTCACCGTCGCAGGTCCCGCCTGCTGCCCGGTCGCCGCACCTGCAGCCGCCAGCGCCAGCACCATGCCCGCGACGCGGCCGAACCGCAGCGCCTTGTTGCCCATCGTCGTCACTCGTTCAGGAATCCCATTCTGCGCGCCGTTGCTGCCGACCCGGCACTGCATTCATGTAGCTGAACCGAGGCTTAGCGCCCGAGGTTCTTGAACGCCAGCGTCAATAGGAAGCTGCTGCCGCGGCGGGCGTCGCCCGTGGTGCGATAATCCTGCCGCCAGGTAACGCCGAGTGTCAGACAATCGTCCTCATATTGCACGCCAAGCCGGTGCCGGATGGGATCGAACCCATCGGAGAGCGAGAATACGTCGTCAGTACGGTCGGTGAGATCGATCAGGCCTGATGCGAAGGCCGACCAGAAGCGCGCGAACTGTACGCGACCACCGACGCGGATTTCCTCTCGATCCTGCAGATCCTCAAGCTCGTCAATATCGCGGTTCAGCCGTAGATAGCCAACCAGAAGATAAGTATCGCGCGAACCTACTGTTGCGTCGATCTCGTTCCGGCGCACCGCAAGCCCATCCTTGTCCAGGCGGTAGCGGTGCGTGAGAGACAGAAAGTCGCGGAAGCGAATGTTCGTTCGACCAACGATGTCAGAAAAGCGATCGCTGAGCCCAGTTCCGGATGGCAGGATGGTCGCGCGATTGTTCAGACGATAGCTTTGGCCGATGTTGGTGGCGATGCTGAGCCCTGGCAGATCGAGATTATATTCGATGCCGTAGGTAGCGCGGGATGAATCCTCCCAACGATCGTAGCCCGCGAACCGGTTCAGCGCGAACAAGTTCGAATCCTCAAGATCGATCGCGCGGGCATCCTCATTCGGAAGCTCCAAGTTCTCAATTTTCGGGGAGGCGACGATCTGCAGCCGCGGCGTGATACGCTGCGTGCCGCTTAGGAACGCCCCCACGAACGGCCAGCGAACGTCTACTGCCACGGACCCGATGCCCCGCGACTGAAAGCCTTCGATACCGCGGTAGCTGGCAATGTTGGTCGCAGCGGTATCGTTGGTGTTGTAGGCATCCGCTCGCGCAAAGGCCGTGAACGTGACTTCCTGTCCCCAGTTCGTGAGGCGGCGCAGATCCCAGCGTGCACTGGCGAAGGCTCTCTGGGTGTCCTGGCCAGCCTTGCGGCCGAGGGCCAGCGTATTCAACTGAAACTGAAGGGTGCCGCCCAACAAGCCTTCGCTGACGCGGCGTCGATAATCGAGCTCCGGCAGGGCGACCGGCTGCAAACCCTGACGTTCGCCGACACGCAACGTCTGTGTTGCCCAGCCCGCAAGCGAGAAATAGCTGTTCTGATCGATCCGTTCGAGCGCGAAGGTCGTCCGCAGACGATCGGCCTTCGAAATGTCATAACGGCGCAGGAAAGTCCGGTCCGTAGCCAGGCGAAGCGATCCGGAAAGGCTCCAGTTTTCGTCCAGCTGAAACCGGCCGACGCCGTCGAGATAACCGCGGAACGCTTGCTCGGTCGATGAGGTGAAGCCACTCGACAGATCATCGCTACGGCGGCTCACGGTTCCGAAGCCGGTGATGCTGAACGCACCCAGTTCGTTCAGGTGCTCGTAATTGGTTTCCAGCATTGGCAAGACCGCCGAATAGACGTGCGGCGTCACCGTCAGCTTCCGATTGGGCGCCAGACGGAAGAGGTAAGGCGTCGCGACCTCAAACCCATTCACGCGATCATAGCGGACGTTCGGAGTCAGGAGGCCGCTTGCGGTGCCTTCGCCGATCGGATGTGAGAATTTCGGAAGCGGGATGGATGGCAGTCCGAACAGGTGGACCTGACCGCCGGTATAATACACGCGCTCACGGTCCGGTCGGTAGGTGACTTTAACCGCTGTCACCTTCCACGTCGGTTCCTTCGGGCAACCATCAGAATCGACGACCGAACAGGCCGTATAGGCGGCGCGCTCAAGGGAAATGGTGCCGTCCTCGAACCGCGTTCCGCGATCCGCCGCGAGCCGGCCGCCACGCTCGAGTACGACAAGCATGTTGTCGACCAATCCGTCTTTCAGCGAATCGGTCAGCTCGATCGAATCGCCATAGGCGGTGTCGCCCTCGGGATTGGTGACCGCGATGTTGCCGGTCGCCACGACCTTCCCAGTCTTGCGGTCCCACACGACCTTGTCGGCGCGCAGCCGCTGGCCAGAACGGAACATGCGCACGTCCCCGGTGGCCGTAACGACATCGCCTTCATAATCATATTCGAGCGTACCAGCGCTGAAATTCACCTGGTCGTCGGCCGCGCCTGGCGCCGGATCGGTCGCGACCTCCGGTGCAGGCGGTGGCACCGGCCGGTCCTGAAGATCCTGCGCGGCGGCTGTCCCGGAAAGCAATGCCACCGAAAACGCGCAGCTTGCCAGAAGGTCGAGACGCGTCACTCGCTTACTCGCAAAGCTTGAACCCCTTTTCGCCGCCTGATGGCGCGTCAGCCATCGGCCCTATCGCATCGAAGGCGCCCGGCGCAACGCTTTGCCACCGGCGGGTGGAATGCCTATCTGCATGGCGAAACAAGAGGAACAACCATGAACGTAACCTTTGCTGCCAGCCGCCCAGCAGAAGCGCCGGTTCTGGCGCTGCCGGTCACCAAGGCGAGCGCTGGATCGCTCTCGCCTGCAGGGCTGGACGAATCAGCTCGGGCGATCGTGGCTGCAGCCGCGGCCGGACAGCGCTTTGCCGGTGAGCCAGGCAGCGTCGCGGAAGCGTATGTTGCCGCTGGGCAGGGAGCCACCCGCATCCTTCTCCTGGGTGTCGGCGAGGGTGACGACGCCAGCTACGAACGGGCGGGCGGCGCGTTGACTGCGAGGCTGCTCACCTCAGGGGTCAAGGCGGCGACGGTTGATCTTTCGGACACCGGCGCAAGTGCCACGGCCGCAGCCCGGCTGGCGGCTGCAATTGCGCAGCGCTCTTGGCGTTATGACGTTTACCGCACGAAGCTGTCCGAGGAGGCAAAGCCGTCGCTTACCGACGTGACGATTGTCGGGGCGCCGGAAGGAACAGATAGCGAATGGTCGATCCGCGATGCGGCGACGCAGGGCCTCG
Source organism: Sphingomonas sp. IC-11 (assembly GCF_021043365.1). Classification (GTDB taxonomy): domain Bacteria; phylum Pseudomonadota; class Alphaproteobacteria; order Sphingomonadales; family Sphingomonadaceae; genus Sphingomonas. Next base: position 1,359,866 of record NZ_JAJNDU010000001.1, read on the forward strand.
CCCTCACGAAGACGCTGGTGACACTGCCGCCGAACGTTCTTTACCCCGAGAGCTTCGTTGAGATCGTCACCAAGGAGACGGAAGGTCTCGGCTTGGAAGTAACGGTGCTGGACGAGCCCGCCATGCGTGAACTGGGTATGGGAGCGCTGCTGGGCGTGGCGCAGGGCTCGCGTCGGGCGCCGCGCATCCTTGCGTTGCGCTGGAACGGTGCGGGCGAGGGTGATCCTGCGTTGGCGCTTGTGGGCAAGGGCGTGACGTTCGATACGGGCGGCATCTCGATCAAGCCCGCCGCCGGCATGGAAGACATGAAGTGGGACATGGGCGGGGCAGGCGCGGTGGCCGGTGCGATGAAGGCGCTGGCGCTTCGCAAGGCGAAGGCCAATGTCATCGGCGTCATGGGCCTTGTCGAGAACATGCCTGACGGCAATGCCCAGCGTCCGGGCGACGTAGTGACGTCCATGTCAGGTCAGACGATCGAGGTGATCAACACTGACGCCGAAGGACGGCTGGTGCTCTGCGATTGCGTCACCTGGGTGCAGCGTACGTACAAGGTGAAGACGATCGTTGATCTCGCGACGCTGACCGGGGCAATGATCATCAGCCTGGGCAACGAGCAGGCCGGGCTGTTCGCCAACGATGACGGCCTGGCGGATCAATTGCTCGCGGCAGGCAAGGCGAGCGGTGACCAGCTGTGGCGCTTTCCATTGGGAACAGCGTACGACAAGCTGATCGATAGCCCCATTGCCGATATGAAGAATGTCGGACCGCGGGGTGGCGGCTCGATCACCGCGGCGCAGTTCATCAAGCGCTTTGTCGAGGATGACGTTCGCTGGGCGCACCTCGACATCGCCGGGACCGTCTGGTCCGACAAGGACGGCCCCACATGGGGCAAGGGCGCGACCGGCTATGGTGTGCGGCTGCTCGACGCTTTTGTCGCGAGCAACTTCGAAGGCTAATGCAGGTCGACTTCTATCACCTGACCCTGATGCCTATCGAGCGCGTGTTGCCGCGGATCGCGGAACGCGTGCTCGTCAGCGCACAGCGGCTGTTGATCGTCGCAGCTGACGAAGGTCAGCGCGCGGCGATCGACAAGCTTCTTTGGGAATATGCGCCGGAGAGCTTCCTTCCTCATGCGTGCCTGGGCGCAGCAGACGATGCGAGCCAGCCGATCCTGATCGCGGCGGACGTCAATGCTGCCAATGCCGCGCGTCACATCGCCTTGGTCGATGGAGAGTGGAGGGACGAAGCGCTAGTGTTCGACCGGGCGTTTCATTTCTTCGACGAAGACCGGATCGCAGCCGCGCGGTCGGCATGGAAAGCACTGGCCGGGCGTGACGGGGTGGAGCGTCGCTATTGGAAGCAGAACGAGGACGGGCGGTGGGAACAAGCGGCTTAGGCCCGGTCCGGCGGGCGGTTGCGCTTCACTCTTCGCCCCGCTAACGGCGCGGCAGTTTCCAGCATTACAAACACAGGAGCAAGCGACCATCATGGCCGCCAATCGTACTTTCTCGATCATCAAGCCCGATGCGACCCGCCGCAACCTGACCGGCGCCGTTACCAAGATGCTGGAGGAAGCCGGCCTGCGCGTCGTCGCTTCCAAGCGCATCCAGATGACCAAGGAGCAGGCCGAAGGCTTCTATGCCGTCCACAAGGAGCGTCCGTTCTTCAACGACCTGGTTTCCTTCATGATCTCCGGTCCGGTGGTTGTGCAGGTGCTGGAGGGCGAAAACGCCGTGCAGCGCAACCGTGACATCATGGGCGCCACCAACCCCGAGAACGCAGCACCCGGCACGATCCGCAAGGAGCTGGCCGAGTCGATCGAGGCGAATTCGGTGCATGGTTCGGATTCCGACGAGAATGCGGCGATCGAAATCGCCTATTTCTTCAAGCCCGAAGAGATCGTCGGCTGATCCGATGACATATGACTGGCGGCTGCGCCGCGCCGCTTCGGCGGATGCGTCGGCGGTAGCAATGGTGGCGGCCGCCAGTTTTCTAGAAACGTTTGCCGGCATCCTGCCCGGGAGCGATATCGTTGCGCATTGCGCGCGAAATAGCTCGCCCGAGAAGTTCGCTGGCTGGGCTGGTGATCCTGCCACCGTAGTGACGATAGCGGAACATCCCGTTGGCGAGGCGCCGGTCGGCTATTCAGTGCTGACCAGCCCGGATCTTCCCATGGACGTGCTACCCGGCGATATTGAGCTGCGTCGCATCTATACGCTGTCCGTCGCCCGCGGCACCGGCTTGGGCCACCGGCTTATGGCGCTGGCCCTAGCCGATGCGGCGGCGCTTGGCGCGAAGCGCGTGCTGCTGGGGGTGCTGAGCACCAACGTCCGGGCGCGCACCTTCTATGAACGTGAAGGCTTCGTGCTTGCCGGTACGCGGCGGTTCAATGTTGGCGCGGGCTGGTATGACGACGTGATCTACGCTCGGGATCTCTGACTCCTCATTTCCGCCGCCCACAAGGCGTTAATCCGCTTGCGGTCGCCCCCGGATTCACGCACCCGCACGGCCTCGATCGTCAGCGTTCGCCCGCCAACCAGGCGGCCATGCGTGCGCCAGATTATCTCGACAATGGCGCGTCCCTCGCGCGGCGAGTCTCCCACCATATAGCGAGCCGTGACCAAGACAGGCAGACGACCTTCGCGATCGTCCGCTCCACCGTCGGTCGCCCCCAGCACGGCTCGTTCGAACCAGTGACGATCGATTCGCGCTGTGGCAGGGGTTTGCCGTTCGATCCGCAGCGCGGCGGGAAAATCGACAGCCGTATCGATCAGCTCATGCCGCGCGTCCGAGAGCCGGATCTCCTGCCCGCCACTTGCCAGGTCTGCATCGAGGCTGAGACGGACCTTCGCGGCTCCGGCGGCTGCGGCAGCTGCGGCCTTTTCCTCCGCCGCCTCTCGCTTCTCGCTCCAATTCAGGCCGAGGGTGAGGGCGCCCACCACGAGCCCAAGTACCGCAACCATCTCGGGAAGCGTCACCAGGCGACGACGCGTCTTCGGTTGATCAGGAACATCGTTCACCGTCCGCCCATCTCCAGCAGGCGGCGAGGAGCGACCATTTCCCAGCTTGCCGCAATCCGGTCTGCCACATGATCCCAATCGGTGCCCGGCGCGGCCACGCGTATGGCGATCCAGCCGGACGGGCCGAGATAGGGCGGCTTGTAATAGAGGTCCGGATCCGCCTCGATCAGCATTCCCTGTTCCTCCGCGCCGCTTGTTTTTACGAGAACGGCTGTCTCCCCGCTGCGGTGGTGATCGTGCGAGAAGTAGGCAAAGAACTTGCCCTTCACGATGTGGAAGCCGGGGGCGCCATGCGACAGGCGCTCCGCAGCTTCAGGCAGCTCAAGCGCGATCGCACGCACGCGAGCAAGCGCCTGCTCGACAGCTTCTACCGACTCAACCATTCGGCTAGAACGCGTGGATAGAGGCGATGCTCCTCGGCCAGCACGCGCGCCGCGAGGGTCTGTGGTGTATCGTCAGGGAGGATCGGCACCTCTGCCTGACGCAGCACCTCTCCGCCATCCAGTTCCTCCGTCACCACATGCACGGAACAGCCCGCCACCGTATCGCCCGCTGCGATAGCACGCGCGTGGGTATCGAGCCCCTTGTACTTGGGAAGTAGCGAGGGGTGGATATTGATGATCCGATTGCGCCATCGGGCAACAAATTCGTCGGACAACAAGCGCATGTAGCCGGCCAGCGCCAGATATTCCGCGCCAGCTGCCCGCAGAGCTGCATCAAGTGCGACCTCATACGTCGCCCGCCCAACGTCCTTGGGCGACAAGGCAAAAGTGGGAATGCCATGTTCAAGCGCCCAGGCGAGACCCGGTGCCGTCGGACGGTCTGAGGCTACGACCACAACTTCGTAGGCTGCACCTGCATGGGTAACGAGCGACTGCATGTTCGATCCCCGACCGGAGATCAATATGCCCAGCTTGGCCGTCATGCGTTGTGCGTGGCGGTCCAGGGTGCCCGCGCGCTCCACGTCTCGGCTGAACCGGAAACGGTGCAACCGCGCTGGCCTGATTCGATGGCGCCGATGCGGAACACCTGCTCACCGGCCGCTTCGAGTTCGGCGACGACGGTATCCGCCTGGTCGGCGGCCACCACCACCGCCATGCCGATGCCGCAGTTGAAGGTGCGGGCCATTTCTTCGGGCTCGATCGCGCCCTGAGCCTGAAGAAAGGCCATCAATCGTGGTTGCGGCCACGCATCCGCGTCGACCCGCGCATGCGCCTCAGCCGGAAGCACGCGCGGGATGTTCTCCAGCAGGCCGCCGCCGGTAATATGTGCCAGCCCCTTGATCCGCCCCGCTCCGAGGAGCGGGAGAAGGCTCTTCACGTAAATGCGAGTCGGGGCCATCAGCGCCTCGATCAACAGCACTTCCGGATCGAAGAGCGCAGGCCGATCCAGTTTCCAGCCCTTGTCAGCGGCAAGCCGTCGAACCAGCGAAAAGCCGTTCGAGTGCACGCCGGACGAGGCCATACCGAGAATGACGTCGCCTGCGGCGATCCCGCTGCCGGTCAACACACGATCGCGCTCGACCGCGCCCACGCAAAAGCCGGCAAGGTCATAGTCGCCGTCCGCGTACATGCCCGGCATTTCTGCTGTTTCGCCGCCGATCAACGCGCAACCGGCGATCCGGCACCCGTCAGCAATGGACGCGATAACGCGCTCGGCAACGGCACCGTCGAGCTTCCCGGATGCATAATAGTCGAGGAAAAACAGCGGCTCCGCGCCCTGAACAATCAGATCGTTTGCACACATGGCGACAAGATCAATGCCGACGCCATCGTGCCGGTCATGCTCGATCGCCAGCTTCAACTTGGTGCCGACACCGTCATTGGCGGCGACCAGGAGCGGATCGGTGAAGCCGGCAGCCTTCAGATCGAAGAATCCGCCGAAGCCGCCAAGGTCGGCATCAGCCCCCTTGCGCCGCGTCGCCCGTGCCAGGGGCGCGATCGCCCGCACTAATGCATTTCCCGCCGCGATCGACACGCCGGCCTGCTCGTAAGTGTACCCGCTTTCGCTCATGTGGTGCCGCCTAGCCACAACGCGCTTGGATTTCCACGCCTGCTTCGCCAAAAGAGGCCAGCTTATGCGCCTGAAGCCTTTGTTCCTTGTTCCTGCTGCCGTGGCGCTCATGCTCGGGGCAGGCGTCAGCATCGCCCAGATCGAGGGCAGCGGCCGGGGCGTGGCCCCGGTAGATAGCTCCAGCGACTATGAAGTTTCCGGCGTACGCGTCGATGTCGCAGCGAAAGATGCCGACAGCGCACGGCTAGGCGGGTGGCGGGTAGCGCAGCGCAAGGCGTGGCTTCAGCTTTCGAAGCGGCTTGGGGCGGGCAGGGGATTGGTGCCCGATTCGACCCTGGACTCGATCGTCACCGGCATCGTCGTAGAAAACGAACAGATCGGGCCGAAGCGCTACGTGGCGACGCTGGGTGTGCTGTTCGATCGCAATCGGGCGGGCGCAATCCTTGGCATCTCCAACTATGTGTTGCGGTCGCCGCCAATGGTGGTGATCCCGATCGTATGGTCAGGCGGCGTGGCAACAGGGTTTGAACAGCGGACCCTTTGGCAGGAGGCCTGGGCCAGGTACCGGACCGGCGGAAGTTCGATCGATTATATTCGGCCAACGGGCAGCGGTCCTGATCCGCTGCTGCTGAACCTGGGGCAGACGCAGCGCCCTGGGCGCGGTTGGTGGCGCGCGGTGCTGGATCAATATGGCGGGACGGACGTGCTGATCCCAACCGTCAAACTGTACCGCCAATGGCCGGGCGGGCCGGTGATCGGCGTCTTCCAGGCGCGCCAGGGACCGGACAATCGCCTGCTGTCCCAATTCACGCTGCGGGTCGGCAGCGTCTCCGGCGTCCCGGCACTGCTGGATGCAGGCGTGAAGCGTCTCGACGAGACGTACCAGTCGGCATTGCGGGCCGGATACCTGCGCAGTGATCCCGGCCTGTCCTATGTGCCGCCAAGTGAAGTGCCGGTCGACGATGACGAAGCCGGCGAGACGCTGGTGACCGACGTGCCGGCGCAGCCCGTGGTGTCCGTCTCCGTTCAGTTCGACACTCCTGGGGTAGCGGCCGTGACGGCCGGTGAGGCGGCCCTGCGTGCAGTGCCAGGGGTCTCTTCCGCGACCACCAGCAGCCTGGCACTGGGCGGTGTATCGGTGATGACGGTGGGCTTCACAGGTACGCCGGACGCTCTCAAGGCAGCGCTGGAGGCGCGCGGGTGGCAGGTGTTCGGATCCGGCACAACGATTCGGATTCGTCGCGCGCCACGACTGCTGCCTCCCGATCTCGTGCCAGACAATTCCACAGCTGGATGATGGCCGAACGATGAGCCAGATCGCGCTGCCACTGGTCTGGCCCGCTGATCCGCGCGACGAAGAATTTGTGGTTTCTCCCTCGAACGAGCGGGCAGTGCATGCACTGGATCGCTGGGCGACGTGGCCGGTGATGACCTCGCTGCTCGTGGGACCGCGGAAATCGGGACGTAGTCTGCTCGCGCGTATCTTCGCGGCGAAGAGCGGTGGCACCATCATTGATGACGCGCCCGGCCGGCCGGAAACCGAACTGTTCCACGCGTGGAATCGGGCGCAGGAGCAACGCCGGCCGCTTCTGCTGGTCGCGGACGTCGCGCCTCCAAGCTGGGATTTGCAGTTGCCCGACCTGCGCTCCCGGCTGTCGGCAACGCCGCTGGCTGAGATCGGTCCCCCCGATGACATCCTGATGCGTGCACTGCTGGAGCGCGAGTTCACCCGCCGCAGCCTGGATGCCAGACCCGATCTGATCGAGTGGCTGGTGGCCAGGATCGAGCGGAGTCATCTGGCCGTCATACGTTGCGTCGATGCCCTTGATCAGGAGGTGATGGAACGTCGGAAGCGGCTGTCCATTCCTCTGGCAAGGACAACGCTCGCGGCAGCGGCGTTGATCACGACACCGCCGGAGCCATGATGAACCGATCTGTCCGCCAAGCTCGTCTCGATTCCGATGACGATCCGTTCGAGGAGCGGGGGACCGATCGCTACTTCAATCGCGAACTATCCTGGCTGGCGTTCAATCGCCGCGTCTTGGAAGAAGCCCGGAATCCGGTGCATCCGTTGCTTGAGCGGCTACGGTTCCTCTCGATCTCCGGATCAAACCTAGACGAGTTTTTCATGGTCCGAGTGGCGGGGCTCAAGGGGCAGCAGCTGCTTGATGTGGACGCGCGTTCGGCGGACGGACTGACGCCATCGCAACAGCTTGGCGCAATCACCGCAGAAGCAGACGCGCTGCTTGCCAGCCAGGAAACAGTGTGGCGGGAAATACGGCACGCGCTTGGTGATACTGGCATTCAGGTATTCGGATCGAGCCGGATAGACGCGATGCTCTCCCGGGACGAGATCGGATGGCTGGAAACTCATTTTCGCGAGCAGATTTTCCCGGTTATCACGCCGCAGGCGCTTGATCCGGCACATCCGTTCCCGTTCATGCCGAACAAGGGCCTTGCGGTCATGTTCGACCTCATCCGCATATCCGATGAGGAGCCCATTCGCGAGCTCGTCATGGTGCCGAACGGGATGTCGCGCTTCGTCCGCCTGCCTGGCATTCCGGCGCGCTACGTTGCCGTAGAATCAATGATCAAGCGGTTTTCCGCCATGCTTTTCCCGGGCTACCGAGTTGAGGGAGCCGCCGAGTTTCGGGTGCTGCGGGATAGCGATATCGAGATCGAGGAAGAGGCAGAGGATCTGGTCCGCTACTTCGCCAATGCCATCAAGCGCCGGCGGCGGGGCCGTGTCATAAGGCTGGAACTGGAAAGCGGCATGCCTCCTTCCCTCGCCAAGGCGTTGCGGGACGAGCTTGGCGAACAGGCACTGGTGACCGAATCCGGATCGTTTCTCGGCATCGGCGACTTGGACCAGATCGTTGAAGAGGATCGCCCGGACCTCAAATTCGTCCCGTTCACCCCTCGATTTCCGGAGCGAATTCGCGAGTTTGGAGGCGATTGCTTCGCGGCGATTAGCGCGAAAGACATTATCGTCCATCACCCATATGAGACCTTCGACGTGGTGCTCGCCTTCCTGAAGCAGGCGGCCGCTGATCCGGATGTGGTGGCAATCAAGCAGACGCTCTACCGTGCGGGCAAGCAATCGGCTGTTATCAACGCGCTGATCCAGGCTGCCGAAGCAGGTAAGTCCGTCACCGCAATCGTGGAGTTGAAGGCGCGCTTCGACGAGGAGCAGAACCTGCTCTGGGCCTCCGCACTGGAAAGGGCGGGCGTTCAAGTGGTGTATGGGTTTATCGACTGGAAAACCCACGCAAAGGTTTCAATGGTCGTGCGGCGGGAGGCTGGGCAGTTCCGCACCTACTGTCACTTCGGCACGGGTAACTATCACCCGATCACCGCCAAAATATACACTGATCTCAGCTTCTTCACCGCCAATCCTGCCACCGGTAGAGATGCAGCCCGGATGTTCAACTACATCACCGGCTACGTCGAGCCGGACGATATGGAACGGCTCGTGCTGTCGCCCCGTTCGCTGCGAACCCGATTGATCGAGGAGATCGATGCCGAGATCCAGCACGCCCGCGCCGGGCGACCGGCGACGATCTGGGCCAAGATGAACAGCCTCGTGGACCCCTCAATCATCGAGAAGCTGTACGAAGCCAGCGGCGCGGGTGTTCAAATCGATTTGGTGATCCGTGGTATCTGCTGTCTGCGTCCGCGGATCCCGGGTTTGTCCGAGAACATACGGGTGAAATCAATCGTTGGCCGTTTCCTCGAACACAGCCGTATTGCCGTGTTCGGCAACGGTGCGCCGCTCCCGAACGACGATGCGCGTGTGTACATTTCTTCGGCGGACTGGATGCCGCGCAATTTTGACCGCCGGGTAGAATATATGCTGCCGCTGGAAAGCGGAACCGTTCATGATCAAGTGCTGGACCAAGTGATGCTCGCCAATCTGATCGACACCGAGCAGAGCTGGGACCTATATGCCGACGGCACCTACATGCGCACCCCGCCCGGTGACAAACCATTCAACTTGCACCGGTACTTCATGACTAACCCATCGCTTTCCGGCCGCGGCGCCGCGCTTGCCGAAGGCGGCGCCGTGCCGAAACTGTCACTGCGGGGCTGATCGAGTGGACGGCAAGCGTACTGCCATCATCGACATCGGGTCGAATTCGATCCGATTGGTTGTTTACCAGGGGCCGCCGCGCCTGCCTGCCATCCTCTTCAACGAGAAGGTTCTTGCGGGACTCGGTCGCAGCCTTGCAGAAACGGGCACGATCGACAGCACGGCAATGAATTTGGCAGGCGCTGCGCTTCAGCGCTTCAGTGCGCTGGTCCAGCAAATGGCGTGCGATGATGTTCGCACCGTCGCCACGGCAGCGGTGCGCGACGCGACTAATGGCGCGGGCCTGATCAGCGTTGCGGAACGACTCGGGCTTTCCGTCGAACTGCTATCGGGTGAGCAGGAGGCAAAAGCGGCCGGGTTCGGAGTGCTGTCGGCCATGCCTGAGGCGGACGGGATCGTCGGGGATCTCGGCGGCGGCAGCCTGGAGCTGGTGCGGATTGCCGGGGGGCAGGTCCATGAGCATGTGTCTTTCCCTTTGGGAGTCCTCCGCCTCGCCGGCCTGAGGGGCAAAGGCAGCTTCGCTCGCAGGGTGGAACGTATTCTCGACGATGCCGGCTGGCGCGGTCTCGGGTACGGTAAGCCGCTTTATCTCGTCGGAGGATCCTGGCGCTCGCTGGCGCGCGTGGACATCCATGATCGCGGGTATCCGCTACCGGTGCTGCATGGTTACACCATGCCCGCGTCACGCATCGACCTGCTAAGTCGCAAGCTGCCGGCGCTCGACAAGCCTTGGTTCAAGGCAGTGCCAAACCTTTCCACCGGACGAGTTCCAACGCTGAGTGCCGCTGCGGACCTGCTTAGCGCTATTCTACCAGTGCTCGGCTGCTCAGGGACAGTTGTCTCGGCGTTCGGACTGCGTGAAGGACTGCTGTACGAGCGCTTGTCTCCGGAAGAAGCGGGCTTGGACCCGCTGGTCGTGGCTGCGCGAGACGAGGGAAGACAACTTGGGCGCTTCCCCGAACATGGCGATCTCCTGAACCGGTGGATCACACCCCTGTTCCAGGGAGAGCCGCATGGCGATTCGCGACTGCGCCATGCCGCCTGCCTGCTTGCCGACACGAGTTGGAGAGCTAATCCGGAATTTCGCGTCGAACTCGGCATCGAGACCGCACTGCATGGCAACTGGGTGGGGACCGATGCGCGCGGACGGGCGATGATGGCAGCAGCCCTTGCAGCAAGCCTGGGCGCGCAGGCGCCGTATGCAGACCCGATCCCGTTGCTCGCGAGCCCAAAAGACATCGCGACAGCCACCTCCTGGGGCTTAGCCATACGTCTGGCCCAGCGTCTGTCCGGGGGAGTCGCGGGTCCGCTTCACCGGACCGGGGTGCGGCGCGGCGCAAATGAGATCGAGCTGATCTTCGACGACGGCGACCTCGCATTGAGCGGAGAGGTCGTGGAAAAGCGGTTGAAAGCGCTAGGCGCGGCGCTTGGCCTCCAGGTGCGGATCAGCCAACGCCGCTAGGCGCCGTTGCCGGCTACTTAGCCGCAGGATAGCTTGACGATCGTGCCCGCGGCGTTCGTTTCGATGTTCAAGCGGTCCTCCCGGTAGTCCATCGTCAAGGGCGAACCGGTTTCGTAGCTGCGCACGATCGCGGCGCCGGCGCGCTGCTTTGCCTCTGCTTGGTGAGCTGTCAGTGCCTTTCCGACGAAATCCTGGACATTAGCCGCATTGCACCGCCCCTGCGAGGGCGCCGTAGGGAGAGCAGTGTCCATCGTAGTGCATCCTGCCAACGCCACCGCGGCGGCCACGATCGCCTTCATGCAGCATCCTCCGTTCTGGTCATCTTGAGCTTTCCACCCACCACAGCAAAGCCAAGCCGCCCTTCGACAAGATCGAGCGCGTCGCGCCCGAATTGATCGAAGCGCCAGCCTTCGAGGATCGCCAGCTGACCACGCTGCCCGGCTGCGAGCGCTTCAAGCTCCTCGCTACGCGCCAGCAGCCGCGGCGCGACATCGATGTCACGAGCGCGGATCTTCAGCAGGAGCTTGAGGAGGTCAGCGACCAACGCGCCATCCTTGCCCAGGCCCGGCTTGCGGTCTTCGCGCGGAGGCATCTCGTCAGCCGACAACGGCTCTGCGGACTCGATCGCCGCCAACAATCGCTTGCCGATGTCGTTCGACGCCCACGTCGCCGAAAGTCCGCGCACCTTGGCGAGGTCTCCCTGCTTGCGAGGAGGATGTCCTGCGAGGTCAGCGATCGTTTCATCCTTCACGATGCGTCCGCGCGGCAGATCCTTGGCGCGCGCCTCAACCTCGCGCCAGCGGGCAATGGCCTTTAGCCGGCCGAGAACGTCAGCCCGCCGCCCGGAAATACGGACTCGCTTCCAAGCGAGGTCGGGATCGTTGGCGTAATTGGCGGGGTCGGAAATCCGCTCCATCTCTTGATCCAGCCACTGACCGCGCCCAGTTTTCTTCAGGCGGTCCAACATGCGAGGGAATATCTTAGACAGGTGGGTTACGTCGCCAATTGCATAATCAACCTGCCGCTGATCCAGCGGACGGCGTGACCAGTCCGTAAAGCGTGCGCCCTTGTCGACCTGAATACCGAGCCAGCTGTCGACCAGGTTGGAATAGCCGATCTGCTCCCCTTGCCCCAGCGCCATCGCTGCAACCTGGGTGTCAAACATTGGATGCGGCGTCTTGCCGGTCAGATTGTAGATGATCTCTATGTCCTGTCCGCCGGCATGGAAGACCTTCAGGACATCCTCGTTGTTCACGAGGAGATCCAGCAACGGCTGCAGATCAAGATCGGGCGCTTTCGGATCAATCGCGGCCGCTTCCTCTGTGTCGGCGATCTGGATCAGGCATAGTTCCGGCCAGTAGGTATTCTCCCGCATGAACTCGGTATCGACGCACACGAAGGGGGCGTCGGCGAGACGGGCGCACAGATTGGCAAGTGTGGCGCTGTCGGTGATTAGCGGGTGAACATGCATAAGCCGCGCCCCATAGACCCGAGCGTGCGGGTTGACAAAGAGGGTATGGAAGGGGAGGGGCGCGAGCCATCGCCTCGCCCGTTGTACCGACATCTGTTGGCGCTTCGCGGCGGAGAGCGCCACCCTTGCTGCACGATACCCCAGCCTTCGCTGGGGTGACGAGAGAAACGAGACATGCACGCTTATCGTTCGCACACTTGCGCCGCGCTCACCGCCTCTGAGGTCGGCTCTGAGGTTCGCCTGTCAGGGTGGATCCACCGCAAGCGCGATCACGGCGGCGTGCTCTTTGTCGACCTGCGTGATCATTATGGGATCACTCAGATCGTCGCCGACACCGATTCGCCGGCGCTGCCGATCCTGGAAACGCTCCGCGTCGAATCGGTTATCACTATTGACGGGGTGGTGAAGGCGCGTGCCGAGGGAACGGTGAACCCAAACCTCGCGACAGGCGAGATCGAGGTCTTCGCACGCGGCGTGACGGTGCAGAGTGCCGCTCAGGAACTGCCGATGCCGGTCGCCGGCGAGCAGGAATATCCGGAGGACATTCGCCTTCGCTACCGCTTCCTCGATCTGCGTCGTGAAAAGCTCCACGCTAACATCATGCTGCGCTCCAGCGTGATTGCGTCGATCCGCCGTCGCATGGTGGATCAAGGCTTCACTGAGTTCCAGACGCCGATCCTCACCGCGTCGTCCCCGGAAGGCGCGCGCGACTACCTTGTTCCCAGCCGCGTTCACCCGGGCAAGTTCTACGCCCTCCCGCAGGCGCCGCAGATGTTCAAGCAGCTGCTGATGGTGGCTGGCTTTGATCGCTACTTCCAGATCGCGCCGTGTTTCCGTGACGAGGATGCTCGCGCCGATCGTTCACCGGGCGAGTTCTACCAGCTCGACTTCGAAATGAGCTACGTCACTCAGGAAGACGTGTTTGCAGCCATTGAGCCAGTGCTCCACGGCGTATTCGAGGAATTCGCCAACTGGCAGAACAAGGGGCGCACCGTCAGCCCGCTGCCGTTCAAGCGCATCCCGTATCGGGAGTCGATGCTGAAATACGGCAATGACAAGCCGGATCTGCGCAATCCCCTGGTCATCTCAGACGTCAGCGGCTTCTTCTCTGGTTCAGGCTTCGGGCGCTTCGCCTCGATCGTTGAGGCGGGCGACGTGGTGCGGGCAATTCCTGCGCCGAATACCGCAGACAAGAGCCGCAAGTTCTTCGACGATATGAACGCATGGGCGCAATCCGAGGGCTTCGCTGGCCTGGGCTATGCCACGCGCAAGGGTGGCGAGTTCGGCGGCCCGATTGCCAAGAACCACGGCGACGTGGGCATGCGCGAGCTGGCAGAAGCACTCGGGCTCGGTCCGGATGATGGCGTGTTCTTCGCTGCCGGCAAGGAAGCGCAGGCGGCGAAGCTGGCTGGTCTTGCCCGTACCCGTATCGCCGAGCAGCTCGACCTCATCGACAAGAACCGTTTCGAGTTCTGCTGGATCGTAGACTTCCCGATGTTCGAATATGACGAGGACGCGAAGAAGATCGACTTCAGTCATAACCCCTTCAGCATGCCGCAGGGCGAACTGGAGGCGCTGGAGAGCAAGGATCCACTCGATATCCTCGCCTATCAGTACGACATCGTGTGCAACGGCATCGAGCTGTCGTCGGGCGCGATCCGGAACCACCGTCCCGAGATCATGTACAAGGCGTTCGAGATCGCGGGCTACAGCCAGCAGGATGTCGACACAAACTTCGCGGGCATGATCAACGCGTTCAAGTTCGGCGCGCCGCCGCACGGCGGTTCGGCACCGGGAGTCGATCGCATCGTGATGCTGTTGGCGGACGAGCCGAACATCCGTGAGGTCATCGTCTTCCCCATGACTCAGAAGGCCGAAGACCTGATGATGGGGGCACCGAACTTCGCCACCGCAAAGCAGCTGCGCGAGCTCAACATCCGTGTGACTGCCGAGCAGCCGAGTGACGTCACCAAGGCAGTAGCGCCCGACGCGGGCTAAACTGGGGGAACTCGGCGGCGACGCATGCGCTAAGTCAGCATGTCGCTGACCGCATCGCGCGCCGCCTTGCTCCACGTCGCCCTCCAGGATCTGCGCGCCGGCAAGCAATTGCTGATCGAGCGATTGTTGCCGCTGGCCGAGACAGCGTCCGACCCCAGCCTTCAGGACGTGATCGAGCGTGATCGCGCCAATGCCCGGCGCCACGCCGCCCGGCTCGACGGAATAGCGGACCTTGCGGGTGCACCCGCCAATCTGTGGATGAGCGGCATCCTTGATGACGCGGAGCGCGACGCGCGTAGCCACCAGAGCGGCGCCATTCTCGACACCGCGTTGATCGGTGCGCTGCGCAAGGCAAAGGCGGCTGAAATCGTATCCATCGAGACAGCAATGGCACTGGCCGGCAGCGAATCACCCGCCATGCTGCCGGCGCTATCGGCAAATCATGCCGAAGATCGGGCGATCGAGGCCCGTCTCGCCCGTTTGCTCGCGACTATCGGCGGCCAGGTTCCGGTGGCCTGAGCCGGCGGAGGCATCGTCCTTGCTGCTAATGAGATGACCCTTTTCGACTCTTAGCTGGCCGGCGAGAATTCTCCCTTCTCGTCCATTACCCAGAGCACGCCCTCGCGGATCGAGAACCACGCACCATGCAGCGTCAACTGTCCCACGGCTTCCGCGTCCTGAACGAACGGGAAGGTGCGGAGGTTGGCGAGGCTGACCCGAACCGTCTCCAGCTCCAACGCGCGAACTGCGTCCTCACCGTGGCCGTGCTCGGTAGTCACGCGGTCTCGTGCCTCATCGAGTAGGTTGATCCAGCGGGCGATGAAGCCGCCTTCACCTGGGTCAGCCTCGGCGAAGCGCTTGGTCAAGGAGGCGTGAACACCGCCGCACATGCCATGACCCATGACCACGACTTCCTCGACCTTAAGCTGAGTCACCGCGAATTCCAGTGCGGCAGACACGCCGTGACGGCCCCCGCCGATTTCGAACGGCGGAACGAGATTGGCCACGTTTCGGACAACGAAGATCTCGCCCGGCGATGTATCGAAAACGGTCGCCGGATCCGTACGGCTGTCCGAACAGGCAATCACCATCACCTTGGGAGACTGTCCCTCCGCAAGGTGCGCCCAGCGTTCGCGCTCTTCTGCCCAGCCATGTTCCCGGAAACGGCCGTAGCCAGCGACAAGATCGGAGAAGACGGTCATGTTTGCCCTATACGCGTTGTTTCAAGCCGTGGCAGTCGCTATCTCGCGCCGCGACATGACCGAGATTATCCCGCTCGCCCGGCCAGAACGCGCCCGCAAACCCGATTGGATCCGCGTCAAGGCGCCGACATCGGTCGGCTTTGCCGAAACGAAGCAGCTGATGCGGCGGCTGAACCTGGCCACGGTGTGCGAGGAGGCGGCGTGCCCGAACATCGGTGAATGCTGGACCAAGAAGCACGCCACGGTGATGATCCTGGGCGACACCTGCACGCGAGCGTGCGCCTTCTGCAACGTGAAGACCGGTATGCCACGTGCGGTTGACCCGCTCGAGCCGGAGCATGTTGCGGTCGCCGCTGCCGAGATGGGCTTACAGCATATTGTGATCACGTCCGTCGATCGTGACGATCTGCCGGACGGCGGCGCATCGCAGTTCGTCAAGGTGATTGAGGCACTTCGCCGGAACACGCCGACTACAACCATCGAGATCCTGACTCCGGATTTCCGCAACAAGACCCAGGCAGCGGTAGAGTCGATCGTTGCGGCGCGGCCTGACGTCTACAACCACAATTTGGAAACAGTACCGCGGCTGTACCCGACCATCCGTCCCGGCGCACGGTACTATGCCTCGCTCCGCCTGCTGGAGAGCGTGAAGCGCCATGATCCTTCGATCTTTACGAAATCCGGTGTGATGCTCGGACTTGGCGAAGAGCGCCTGGAGATTCATCAGGTGATGGACGACATGCGTTCCGCCGACATCGATTTCCTGACGATGGGCCAATATCTGCAGCCGACGCCTCGCCATGCCAAAGTGGCGGAGTTCGTCACACCCAAGGCGTTTGACGCATATGCCGCAATCGCCCGCGCCAAAGGCTTTTTGCTGGTGGCTTCGTCACCGCTGACCCGGTCGAGCTATCACGCCGGTGACGATTTCGCGAAACTGCGCGCAGCGCGCGAGGCCCAGCTTGCCAAAGCATAGCGAGACCCGGGCGATGCCCTACACGCCGGAGCAGATGTTCGATCTGGTGGCGGACGTGAAGGCATATCAGGACTTCCTTCCTTGGGTCATCGCCATGCGGGTGCGCCGCGATGCACCCGAAGAAACCGTGGCCGACATGATTGTGGGCTTCAAAGGGTTGCGAGAGACGTTCACGTCGCGCGTGGAGAAGCAGCGGCCGGAGCGGATCCACGTCGACTACGTGGACGGGCCGCTGAAGTACTTGCACAATGAGTGGCGTTTTCGGCCTGATGGCGACGGGTGCCTGGTGGACTTCACCGTCGACTTTCAGTTCAAGAACCGCATGTTCGAAATGCTAGCGGGCCAGGTCTTCACCATGGCCCTCCGCAAGATGATTGGGGCTTTCGAGGAGCGTGCACGGAAGCTCTACGGGTCCGAAGGCTCCTCAGAGGGCGGCATCAGCAAATCGAGCGCGCATAGCGCCGCCTGAAGCCGGATCCCGGCGCGACCGAGATCTCCGAACTCGCGCCGGTCCGCCACAACATTGGCGGGGTCACCGCCCTTTTCGGCGCGAGCGAACACCACGGTACCCACCGGTTTCTTCTCACTGCCGCCGCCCGGGCCGGCGATCCCGGTAATCGCAACGGCGACATCTGCGCCGGTTACTTCCAGAGCGCCCTGCGCCATGCTCCAGGCCGTGGCGATCGAAACTGCGCCGAATGTTTCAATCACGTCCTGGGACACGTGGAGGAGCCCCATTTTCGCTTCATTTGCGTAGCTGACGATCGAGGCTTCCAGCACGTCAGAAGACCCTGGCACCTCCGTCAGCGCGGCAGCGACGAGCCCACCCGTGCAACTTTCGGCCACAGCGACACGGCGTCCTGCCGCCCGATTCGCTGCGATGACGCGTGTAGCCGAAGCAATCAGCGCTTCCGGAAGAAGGCTATCGCTCATCGGCCGGGCGCCGGGCAAACAGGGAGGTCGGGCACCTCGCGAAGGGCCGCAGTACCACGAGCCTTCTCGGCTTTAAGATGCTGTAGGCTGGCCACAACAATCCCCGCGATGTTCCGGGCCGGTAGCGGCTCCAGCAGTGTCATCAACCGGTCAATGGTGCCGCAGTCGGATGTCTGAACCCGTCCAACGATTTGGGGCGCGATGAGCGACGTGATCAATGGCCGCGCGTAGTCCGACTGAAGCAGCAGCATCGACACGCGCGGATCACTGAGTTTGGCGATAGCTCCACGTGCGGTTGGCCAAGCGCGATCTGCCTCTGCCTGGTAGCGGCTGATGAACGGGCCGGACGTCCGGCGGACCAGACTCGAGGCGGGAAGGGTGGTACAAACCCGTCCGGTCTCCAGTATGATATCGGGCAGGGCGACCAGCGTCACGGCCTCTGCCTCTGCGCGGGTGAGGCATGGCGTCTGGGCGAGTGCTGCGCTGGGAAAAGCGAGCAGGGCAACTGCAGCAAGCAAACGCTTCATGGCTGCACTCCGGGCAGGCGGACGGTAGCCACGGCTTGGGTTGCGATGCCTTCCCCCCGGCCGGTGAAGCCCAGTCGCTCTGTTGTAGTCGCCTTCACGCTGACGCGATCGGTTGAAAGCCGCAGAAGTTCCGCGATCCGGTTGCGTATCGCTTCACGATACGGCCCGATCTTGGGCGCCTCGCAAATGATCGTGACATCGACGAAGATGATTTGGCCGCCCCGTGCTTCAACCAAGGATGCAGCGTGGCGCAGGAATTGGCCGGACTCTGCGCCTCGCCATTTCGGATCACTGGGCGGGAAGTGGAGCCCGATGTCGCCTTCTGCGATGGTCCCCAGCACCGCATCAGTGAGCGCATGGAGGGCCACATCAGCATCGCTGTGGCCGGAAAGTCCCTGCGTATGAGGAATCCGTACGCCGCCCAGCCAGAGCTCTTCTCCGTCCGCCAGACGATGCACGTCAAAGCCGGTCGCCGACCGTGTGTCCCACCCGATCCGCGCCTCTGCAGCCGCGAAATCAGCAGGCCAGGTTACCTTTTCTAGCATGGCGTCGCCCTGCACCAGTGTTACCGATCCGCCAAGCGTGCGAACCATCTGCGCGTCGTCAGTAGGTTCGCTACCCGTCCATTCCACGTGAGCACGGCGAAGCGCATCGAAGCGGAACGCCTGCGGCGTCTGTACGCGCGAAATCCCGTCGCGCGGAACGTTCACGCCGTCGGCAGTCACCAACGTGTCGGCCACGGGGAGCACCGGAACTGCGCCATCGGCCTGGTCGAGCGCCGCGAGAAGCCGGTCGATGACCTTGGCACTCAGGAACGGCCGCGCGGCATCATGAATCAGGATCCGATCGGCTTGTCCGATCCCCTCCACGCCACGCCTCACAGACTCTCGACGTGTCGCACCACCTAAAACAAAGCGGGCGGAAGGCAACGCCGAGCCAAGGAGCGGCTCCTGACCGTCGCCGATCGCGACGAGCACGTCATCGATAGCCGGGTGGGCGGACAGAGAAGCATAGCTCCAGGCAAGCATCGGTCGGCCCGCCAGAAGGGTGAATTGCTTGGGCAGCGTGCCGCCCGTGCGCTCACCCTTGCCAGCAGCCACAATCAGCGCAACGGTCTTCATCGTCGCGGCCGTAGCGGGATCAGAGCCGCCTTGCCAGCGCTGCCATCATCGCTTACCTGCCTGTTTTTCAGGCAAACGATTGATGCGCACGCTCGCTCCCATTCAGATTGGCCCCGTCCGGATCGATGAGCCGGTGGTACTGGCGCCGATGACCGGTGTTACCGATCAGCCATTCCGCACATTGGTGCGCCGCTATGGCTCGGGCCTTAATGTCACGGAGATGATCGCGAGTCAGGCTGCGATCCGGGAGACGCGCCAGTCCATCCAGAAGGCGGCTTGGCACCTTTCGGAAGAGCCTGTCTCCATGCAACTGGTCGGCTGCACGCCGCACGAAATGGCCGAGGCAGCGAAGCTGGCTGAAGAAAAGGGTGCAGCGATCATCGACATCAACATGGGATGCCCGGTCCGTAAGGTTACGAGCGGCGACGCCGGCTCGGCGCTGATGCGCGACCTCAAGAACGCTGGCGCCATCATCGATGCCGTGGTGAAAGCAGTCGCGGCACCGGTGACAGTGAAGATGCGCATGGGCTGGTGCCACGACAGCCTGAACGCGCCGGAGCTTGCCCGCATCGCCGAAGATCTGGGCGCGAAGATGGTGACCGTGCACGGGCGCACGCGGAACCAGATGTACAAGGGCTCGGCGGACTGGAGCTTCGTTCGCCGGGTGAAGGACGCGGTTACGGTGCCCGTCATCGTCAACGGCGATATCTGCTCGGTTGATGACGCCCGTGAAGCCCTTGATCAATCGGGCGCAGACGGCGTGATGGTCGGGCGCGGTGCCTATGGCCGGCCGTGGTTGCTCGGCCAGGTTATGGATGCGCTAGCAGGACGACCCGTCCGGCCGGAGCCTTCTCTCGATGAGCAATACCACCTGATCGTCGAACATTATGAAGCGATGCTAAGCCATTATGGCGAGGTCACCGGCGTCAACATGGCCCGCAAGCACATCGGCTGGTACACAAAGGGTATCCACGGTTCGGCGGAGTTCCGCAACGCGGTAAATAAGGAGCCCGACGCGAAGGTCGTGCTTCGAATGCTGGCGGACTTTTACGCGCCATATCGGAGCCGCGCGGCAGCCTGATGCTGACGCGGCGGGGCCCCGAAGCGGCGGAACTGCTGAGCGCACTGCCGGTTGCCCTGATGGTTGTTGATGCGGAAGGTCGCATCGCTCAGGCAAACGCAGAATGCGAACTGCTCCTCAATCTGTCGGAACGCGCGATGCGGGGACGATCGATTGGCGACGTTCTGGCGCTGCCGGAAGAAGCGGTCGGGCACGATGGAAGGGCGTTTACCGCTTTCGATCTGGCGCTCGAGACGGTTCGCGGCCATCGGCTTCGGGTAGACTTGGCCGCGGTGGAGTTGGTTGAGCATCCCGGCTGGCGCATGATCACGCTTCACAATGCGGCAAGCTCCCGACGGCTGGGCGTCTCCGCAGATCGTGCCGCGGCGGCGCGCTCGGCCGTCGGTGCAGCGGCCATGCTCGCCCATGAAATTAAAAATCCCCTCTCGAGCATTCGCGGCGCGGCTCAATTGATCGCTGATGGGGTCGATGCGCAGGTCATGACGAAGCTGGTGATTGACGAGGTCGATCGGGTTGCTGCGCTTATCGATCGAATGGAGGATTTCACGGACACCCGGCCGCTGGTCGTCGAGCCGCTGAACATCTATCCGCTACTTGCGCATGCGCGCGATGCGGCACAGGCTGGTTTCGCACGTGGGATCACGATCGAAGAGCGGTTCGATCCGTCGCTTCCACGGGTGCTCGCAAATCGCGATGCGCTGCTTCAGGTGCTGCTCAACCTGATGAAGAACGCGGCCACTGCTTTGGGCGATCGCGGCGAGCGGCGTATCACACTCACGACCTCTTACCGCCACGGCATGGCGATCGCGCCCGGACCGGGCCGACCCCGGCTCCCCTTGCCGATCGAGATCTGCGTGGTTGATACCGGCCCGGGGGCACCCGAAGACATAGCGGAGCACCTGTTTGATCCGTTTGTGTCTAGCCGTCCCGAAGGGAAGGGGCTCGGATTGGCGCTGGTCGACAAGCTGGTGCGCGACATGGGTGGTATTGTGCAATATTCGCGCGAGGGGACGCCAAACGAGACCGTTTTCCGCGTCCTTCTGCCCAGAGCGTCGCAGCGATGAGCGGCGGCAACGTTCTCCTCGTCGATGACGACGACGCGATCCGCACGGTGGTCGCCCATGCGCTGCGCCGTGCCGGTCACCGCGTTAGAACGGCAGCAAGTGTTGCCGATCTGGACCGCGAGCTCCAGCAGAGCGTACCCGACGTCTTGCTAACCGATGTCGTGCTTCCTGACGGCGACGGCATCGAGATAGCCGCACGCCTGAACGCGGTGTCACCGGAGGTGCCGGTGATCGTCCTTTCAGCGCGCAACACCTTGACCACAGCGGTGCGTGCGAACGAAGCAGGGGCCTATGATTACCTGCCCAAGCCGTTTGACCTCGACACTCTGACACGAACGGTTGCCGCCGCCCTGGGCCGACGCGGCGCAAGCCTGCCCTCGCAAGTAGAGGATGAGGATAAGAGCCTGCCCCTGATCGGGCGATCACCCGCGATGCAGGAAGTCTATCGCGTGATCGCACGGGTGGTTTCCAACGACCTCACGGTGCTCGTGTCCGGTGAATCTGGGACGGGAAAGGAACTGGTCGCTCGCGCGATCCACGATCTTGGGCACCGTCGCACGGCGCCCTTCGTGGCGATCAACATGGCGGCAATCCCGCGCGAACTGATCGAAGCGGAGCTGTTCGGCCACGAGCGCGGGGCGTTCACGGGTGCGGCCCAGCGCACGGCTGGCCGATTTGAGCAAGCGGCAGGCGGAACGCTGTTCCTGGATGAGATTGGAGACATGCCGACAGAGGCGCAAACGCGGCTTCTCCGCGTTCTTCAATCGGGAGAATTTACCACCGTGGGCGGTGCCCGCACGATACGCGCCGACGTTCGCATCGTTGCCGCCACCAATCGGGATCTTCAGCAGGCCGTCGCGACCGGGCAGTTCCGTGAAGATCTCTACTATCGCCTGAACGTGGTGCCGATTGCTTTACCCGCGCTGCGGGAGCGCAAGGGCGATATCGCCATGCTGGCGCGGCATTTCCTGGAGCGCGCCGCGGAGTCTGGCCTGCCGCGCAAGACCCTAGATGAGGACGCAGTAAGCGCACTGGAGCAACACGATTGGCCCGGGAATGTCAGGCAGCTCGAAAACCTGATGCGGCGTCTGGCGGCGCTGTCCCGTGATGACCGGATCTCGTCGTCTGAGCTTGCCGCGATGTTGGGTTCTGGCCAGCACGTTGCCTGCCCGGTGCCGGATGACGAAAGGCTGAGCACAGCAGTGCGTGCCTATCTCGAACGACTAGCGCGGTTAGAACCGACCGCGCTGGATAACGGAACCCTCTACGATCGGCTGCTCGCCGAAGTTGAGCGGCCGTTGATCGAGACAATGCTGGCCCGCCACGGGGGCAACCAGTTGCGCGCAGCCCGTGCGATCGGTCTCAACCGCAACACCCTGCGCAAGCGCCTGGACATGCTCGGCATCGATCCGGGGCCTCGACCGCCTGCGCAAGAGTTGCGGTGAACGCCTCAAATATGTGTTTTCTCTGCAACACTCTTGTTGTAGCCTTGCTTCGATGAACGCCGGTTCGGCACCTGGGATTGATCCGGCCTCTGTGCCGCAGCGCCCGACCGTGACGCTTGTTATGGAAGCAGGCGTGCTAGGGATCGCTGTCGCCATCGCGGTAGCTACCTATTACGTCATTGCGCATACGGGTCGACCGGAGGGCTTGATAGCGCCCGGCATCATCGCGCTTCTGCTCGTCGCAAACCTGGTGCCCGGTGTGGCGCTGATGATGCTGCTTGGCCGGCGGATCGCCCGCCGTCGCGCGGCACGCTCGCCCGTTGGCGGCGAGGGACGGCTGCACGTCAGGCTCGTCGCGCTGTTCTCAAGCCTCGCTGCAGTGCCGATGGTGCTTGTGACCATCGCCGCGTCGCTTCTCTTCCAATATGGTGTACAGTTCTGGTACTCCGACCGTGCGAGGGGCGTGTTTGAGAACGCCGCGTCCCTGACTCGGACGTCGTACAACCAGATCCTTCAGCGCTGGGAAGAAGCCACCGTCACGATGGCGACGGATATCAGCCGCGAATTGGAGGAGCGGGCCATCGATGACCCCCGCTTTGGGGCGTTCCTGTTCCAGCAAACCTACTTCCGCAGCCTGTCAGAGGCATTGCTGTTTCAGGTGTCGCCAAATGGCGAGCTCCAGACCCTGGCCTTCGTGA
The DNA here is from genome assembly GCF_021043365.1 of Sphingomonas sp. IC-11. Lineage (GTDB taxonomy): Bacteria > Pseudomonadota > Alphaproteobacteria > Sphingomonadales > Sphingomonadaceae > Sphingomonas. The sequence goes on from NZ_JAJNDU010000001.1 coordinate 1,382,967, forward strand.
ACCCTTACGACCTTGATCTGGCGCGGCAGGTGTCCGCCGATGCCGTCGGGCAGTTGCGACGGGGCCAGCGGAGCGTCGTGACGGTTACCGGTGATCGTATCCAGACCGTTACGCGCTTGCCTGGCTCTGCAAGGGTGTACCTCTACGCCGCGCGGGTCACCAATCCCAAGGAGATGACCACTCAGACGGAGCGAGCGGAGGCGGCTCTCGCCAATTACCGCAGCCTGCTGGTGCGCGCGCGGACCTTGCAACTTCAGTTCAATGCCGCCCTGCTACTCCTGTCTCTCTTGATCGTTGGTGTTGCAGTATGGATCGCCCTCGCTGTTGCTGATCGCCTGGTGCGGCCCGTTGCGGAACTCGTCGATGCCGCGCGACGGGTGGAACGAGGCGATCTTTCCGCACGGGTTCCGGAAACCCGCGAGCGGGACGAAGTGGGCACCCTGTCTCACGCCTTTAATCGCATGACGGAGCGGTTGGAGGAGCAAAACACGGCGCTTGTCACCGCGAACTCTCAACTCGACAACCGGCGCGCGCTGATCGAGGCGGTAATGTCGGGCGTGTCCGCTGGCGTGGTGTCGATTGCGCCTGACCGGACTATCCGGCTGATCAACAGTTCCGCTCAATCGCTTCTAGGATTGACCGACACTCCGATCGGCCGCCCCCTGGCAGTCGTGGCGCCCGAGCTGAACGCGCTGCTGGAGGGCACCGCGCGCGAAGCGATCATCCAGCTGAACGCGGCTGGAGAAGCTCGCACCCTTGCAGTCCGGATCGCCCGCGACGGTACTGGCCCGATCCTGACATTCGACGACATTACCCAGCAACTGCTCGATCAGCGCCGAGCCGCCTGGTCCGACGTAGCGCGACGGATCGCTCACGAGATCAAGAACCCGCTTACTCCCATCCAACTCGCGGCCGAGCGACTACAGCGCCGCTACGGCGCCAAGGTAGAGGAGGGGGATACCACTTTCGCTCGCCTGACCGAGACGATCGTTCGCCAGGTCGGGGACCTCCGCCGGATGGTCGATGAGTTCTCCTCATTCGCTCGAATGCCGAAACCCGAGTTCCGCGAGGAAGCGCTGGTCGACATCGCCCGGCAGACGATGTTCCTTCATGAGGTGGCACATGCCGCCATTCACTTCGAGCTCCGGCATGACGAACCTGGCCCCACCTTGGTCTGCGATCGTCGGCAGATCGGCCAAGCGCTCACCAATATTGTCAAGAACGCCGTCGAAGCGATCGAGGGGACCGGTCGCGGAGCCGGTGAAATCCTGATGGAAGTGGCAGAGGTGGGAGGACGGGCAGTGATCACCGTGGCAGATGACGGTGTGGGCCTGCCGGCCGAGCGCGACCGTATCGTCGAACCTTACATGACCACACGTGCCCGGGGCACGGGTTTGGGCCTCGCGATCGTCAAGAAGATCGCAGAAGAACATTTCGGAACGATTTCGTTCGCCGACCGTCCCGAAGGCGGAACGCTCGTGACAATGACTTTCGACACAACCATGCTGGCCGGCCTGATCGGCCGGGAAGATGACTCCAGCGACAACGACGGCGGAGAGCTCGCCGCGCTTACCCGAAATCGGACTGCATAATCATGGCGCTAGACATCCTCGTCGTCGATGACGAACTTGATATTCGCGAACTGGTATCCGGCGTACTCGAAGACGAAGGATATGAGACACGCAGCGCGGCGGACAGCGACGCGGCGCTTGAAGCCATCGCAGCGCGCCGCCCCAGCCTCGTCATCCTGGACGTCTGGCTTCAGGGGTCCCGGCTGGATGGACTAGAGCTTCTCGCCGAAATCAAGCGACGGGATCCGTCCATTGCGGTACTGGTAATCTCCGGGCACGGCAATCTGGACACGGCCGTAGCCGCCATCAGGCAAGGCGCTGCCGACTTCATCGAGAAGCCGTTTCAGGCCGAGCGCTTGCTGCTGATGGTGGAGCGCGCGACAGAAACCGAGCGTCTGCGCCGTGAGGTGGCGAGCCTGCGTCTCTCCGCCGGCCGCGACACGGATCTGACCGGAAGCTCCGGCTCTATCAACACCGTCCGGGCGACGCTGAAGCGGGTGGCCGCAACCGGCAGTCGGGTCATGATTGTCGGCCCGGCCGGCGTCGGCAAGGAAGTGGCCGCGCGGCTGCTACATGGCTGGAGCCAGCGCGCGAGCAGCCCCTTTGTCGTGGTCAGCGCCGCCAACATGACCCCGGAGCGAGTGGAAGAAGAATTGTTCGGGGTGGAAGAGGGCGGGGACCTGGTTCGTCCCGGCCTGCTCGAACAGGCACACGGCGGCACGCTGTTTCTTGATGAAATTGCCGACATGCCGATCACTACGCAAGGTCGCATCCTGCGTGTGCTGACGGACCAGAGTTTCACCCGGGTTGGCGGTACGAGGATCGTGAAAGTCGACGTTCGCGTGGTGTCAGCCACGGGACGTGATCTGACCCAGGAGATTGCAGAGGGGCGGTTCCGAGAGGATCTGTACTACCGGCTCAACGTTGTTCCCGTCTCGATCCCGCCGCTGTCGGAGCGGCGCGAGGACATACCTGCGCTGGTGGAGCATTTTGTAGCACACTACGCCGCCGAACGCCGTGTAAGCACGCCGGAGGTCGCCACCGACGCCATGGTGGCTCTGCAATCCTACGACTGGCCAGGTAACGTGCGCCAATTGCGCAACGTGGTGGAGCGTACGATCATCCTCGCGCCGGGTGACCGGATCGGGAGGATCGACGTCGACCTGCTGCCCGCCGAGGTTTTGGGGGATCAGGGCAGCGGCGGCGGTTCCAATACCATCATGGGCGCGCCGCTCCGCGAAGCGCGTGAAACGTTTGAACGCGAGTATCTGAAGGTTCAGATCCGTCGCTTCTCTGGAAACATTTCGAGGACGGCTACCTTCATCGGGATGGAACGCTCCGCGCTGCACAGGAAGCTGAAACTACTCGGCATTACGGAAACCAAGGACGATTGAGCCGCTGGACCATAAGCGAGATGGTTCCTACATAACGGACAGCGTGCTGCATGAGCCGCAACCCGACGCCGGGCACCGGCGCATCGCGGAGCAAACTCCGCCAAAAAAGAAAGGGCATCGACCAATGGCCGACAAGCAAAGCTCCCTGCAGGATCTGTTCCTGAACGCACTGCGAAAATCAAAGACTCCTGTGACGCTGTTCCTGGTGAAGGGCGTCAAGCTCCAGGGCATCGTGACCTGGTTTGACAATTTTTCGGTGCTGCTTCGTCGCGACGGGCAGAGCCAGCTGATCTACAAGCATGCGATCTCGACAATCATGCCCGGAGCGCAGATCGACGTTCAGTCCATTGTTGATCATCTCGGCGAGCAGGGCCGAAAGCAGCCGCTGCTGCAGGAAATCTTCCTGAACGCTGTGCGCAAGTCGGAAGACTCGGTCACGATGTTCCTCGTGAATGGCGTTATGCTGCAAGGGCAGATCGCGGCGTTCGATCTTTTCTGCATGCTGCTGCAGCGCGATGGCACGTCGCAGCTCGTATACAAGCATGCAGTTTCCACTATCCAGCCGGCGCGGCCGCTGAATTTGGCGGATGAGACTTCAAGTTCGGAGGAAGATTGAGTACAGGTTTCGATCGCGATCGTGAGGAGTTCGCACGTGGCGCGCGCGCCATCGTCGTTTATCCTGATCTCGGCGGATCGTCGCGCGACGCCGACGCTCGTCTCGAGGAAACGGCTGGTCTAGCGGCTGCCATTGGTGTGGACGTGGTCGATCGGCAGGCAGTGCGTGTGCGTTCCCCGCGCGCTGCCACACTGATAGGCTCCGGTCAGGTTGAGCAACTTGGCATCCTTGGGCGACAGGAAGATGCCTCACTGTTCGTCTTCGACGCTGCCTTGTCGCCCATTCAGCAGCGCAATCTGGAAACTGCGCTCGAGGCCAAGGTGATCGACCGCACTGGCCTTATCCTGGAAATCTTCGGCGAACGCGCAGCCACGGCAGAGGGGCGGCTTCAGGTTGAGTTGGCTCACCTCGATTACCAGGCTGGTCGCCTGGTGCGCAGCTGGACCCACCTCGAACGCCAGCGCGGCGGCTTTGGCTTTCTGGGTGGTCCTGGTGAAACACAGATCGAGGCGGACCGCCGGCTCATTCGCGATCGCATGGCCCGGTTGCGGCGAGAGCTTGATCAAGTCACCCGTACTCGTGGCCTCCACCGGGAACGCCGACAACGCGCGCCTTGGCCGGTGATTGCACTGGTTGGCTATACGAATGCCGGCAAGTCTACGCTCTTCAACCGGTTGACCGGCGCCCATGTGATGGCCGAGGATCTCCTGTTTGCCACACTGGATCCCACGCTTCGGCAGATCAGCCTGCCGGGGATCGACAAAGCGATCCTGTCCGACACAGTGGGCTTTGTATCCGAGCTGCCCACGCAGTTGGTGGCGGCGTTCAAGGCGACGCTCGAGGAAGTAGTCTCGGCCGATCTGTTGATCCATGTGCGCGACGTGGCCCACCCAGACACGTTGGCGCAAAAGGCAGACGTAGAGGCTGTGCTGGCCGAACTCGGCGTGTCGGAGACGACACCGCGCATTGAGGTTTGGAACAAGGTCGACCTGATCGAGCAGGATGCGGGTGAGGAAATGCTAAGCGAGGCAGCGCGCCGGGACGACGTGGTCGCCATGTCTGCTTTGCGCGGTGAGGGGGTTGATACGCTCGTTCGGCTGCTCTCCAACCGGTTGACCGAGGGTCATCAGCGCTATTCCATCGCCCTCGACATCGGCGATGGTGCGAGTGCCGCATGGCTGCATCAGCACGGCGAAGTGCTCCATCAGTCGGTAGATGCCGATCAGGCCATGTATGAAGTGCGCATGTCCCCAAAGGACTACGAGCGCTTCGCGGAACGTACGGGTGGGATCGACGACGCTTCTTAGCGGCGTCCAATGAGGTCAGCGCGGCAACATACGCACAGAGGAGAGTAGGGCGCTACTCTCCTCGTTCCTGCTGCTTTGCAGCCAACCAGAGCTCCTCTTGATCAGAGAGATTGAGGCCGGCGATGGAACCGCCTGCAGCTTTCTCCATAGCCACAAAGCGCCGCTCGAACTTTCCATTCGCGCTTCGCAGTGCAGCTTCTGCATCAACACCGAGATGCCGCGCCCAATTCACCACCGCGAACAACAGGTCCCCGACCTCTTCAGCACGTGTCGCGTCGCTCGCCGTTGAGACCTCCTCGAGCTCCTCATCGATCTTTGCGCGCGGGCCCGCAGCGTCCGGCCAGTCAAAGCCTACGCGGGCTGCACGCTTTTGAAGTTTCTCAGCACGGAGCAACGCTGGCAGGCCCAACGCCACGCCGCTAAGAGCGCCAGCGTCCGACTTTTTAGCACGTTCCTGTGCCTTGATGATCTCCCAAAGGTGATGACCACCTTCCTCGGCATTCCCGAAGATATGCGGATGGCGTCGCTCCATCTTCTCGGAAATCGCGTTTGCCACATCATCAAACGTGAACTTTCCAAGCTCCTCCGCGATCTGGCTATGGAAGATCACCTGAAGCAGCAGGTCACCTAGCTCGTCCTTGAGGTCACCCAAGTCGCCCCGCGAGCATGCGTCTGCAACTTCGTAAGCTTCTTCAATCGTGTAAGGCGCGATGGTTTCGAAAGTCTGCTCCCGATCCCACTCACAGCCTGTATCGGGATCACGTAAGCGCGCCATAATGGCCCGCAACCGGATTATGGGGGAGAGCTCCCGATCATTCATTCACATTCACCGATAATATGCATTATGTTAAGCCTGAGCAAGGTTTCAGGAACTCACCAGCAGGACCGCCCCGGTGACTATGGCGAAGATCGCCGCCCATATCACAGCGAACCTCACAACTCTGCCAAGTGGCAGCCGCCGGACGAGCAATGCGGACACTGGTAGGACGAGCATCAACAGCAGCAACAGCGCCGCGGCGCTGTCGTTCACAGCATGAACTCCTGACCATCAAAACATGGCTCCACACCCGAGGGCAGCTCCGCGAGCAAAGACGCGTAATCCATGGAGTGATCCATATGGGTCAAAGCAGCGCGCCGCGGCTGTAGCTCGTTGATCCACCCAAGGGCCTGTTCAAGGCTCGGGTGCGTCGGGTGGGTTCGACGACGCAGCGCGTCGACAATCCATAGATCCAGCCCGCTATAAAGAGAGCGCATCTGCTCCGACATGCCACTGATATCAGTGGCATAACCGAATGCCTTATCATCGGCTTCGAACCGCAACCCGGCCGAGGTGATCGCCCCATGCGGCTGGTCCACGACCCGCAAGTTGATCGGCCCGACCGTGAACGCGTCGGGAAGCTCGTGGAGTGACACCGTAGGCGGATACTCGTCCTGTCCAGCAAAGACGTAGCCGAACATTGTCTTGAGCTTCGCACCGGTATGCCGGCGTGCAAAACCGGTGACTGGCCGGCCGATCTGGTGATAAATCTGTCGCAAATCGTCGATCCCAAACACGTGATCGGCGTGTTCGTGAGTCCAGATTACCGCATCCACCGTACCGACGCCTGCAGCCAACAACTGCTGGCGCATGTCCGGTCCCGTGTCGACCAGGATACGGGTACCCTCATGCTCCACCAGAACCGAGACCCGTGTTCGCCGGTTTCGGGGTTCCGACGGATCGCACAGGCCCCAGTCATTGCCGATCCTCGGCACTCCTGAAGACGTCCCACAGCCGAGGACACGGACCTTCACGCGGTCGTCTTATCGAACAAGGCATGAAAGTTTCGAGCCGTAACTTCTTTGAGACGCTCGACGTTCTCGCCTCGAAGGTCAGCCAGGAAATTGGCGGTATCGGCGACAAAGGCGGGCTCGCCAGTCTTCCCTCGATGTGGAACGGGCGCAAGAAACGGTGCGTCTGTCTCTATCAGCAGGCGATCGAGAGGAAGAGCGGCAGCGGTCTGCTGAAGGTCGCGCGCGCTCTTGAACGTCACGATCCCGGAGATCGAGATGTAGAAGCCGAAATCGATCGCGATGTCAGCGAAGGCTTTCGTGCCAGTGAAACAGTGGATTACGCCCGAGAAGGCGCCCTTCCCCAACTCATCCCTGAGTATCTCGGCCGTATCTTCTTCGGCCTCGCGCGTGTGGACAATGATCGGCACTCCCGCCTCCCGTGCCGCAGCGATATGAGCGCGAAAGCTCGCTTGCTGCCTGACCCGGTCGGAATGATCGTAGAAATAATCGAGCCCACTCTCGCCAATACCCACCACACGCGGATGACGTGCTCGCTCCACGAGCTTGGCTGTGTCGACGTGCGGATGCTGATCTGCCTCATGCGGGTGGATACCCACCGTAGCCCAAACGTCCGGTTCTCGCTCGGCTGTCGCGAGAACATCATCCCACTCGCTTTCTCGTGTCGCAATGTTGAGCATCGCGCTCACGCCGCGGGCGCGTGCTCGTTCAAGCACCGCCTGCTGTTCTTCGGCCAAGCCCTTGTAGTTGAGGTGACAATGGCTGTCAGCGAGCATCAGGCAGTCTCCACCGGCATTTCGAGCCGCGGGAAGGCTGGTGATGGCACCGACAAGGCTGCGCCGCTGCTCACCCGACGCTCATACCAGCCATCATCGTCGATCGCGGCATGATCGCGTTCCGCCTCCGCCACGCCGAGTTGATCGAGGATCGCGCCGGCACCCGCGGGAACCACCGGAAGGATCGCGATCGCGAGCATCCGGATTGCGCGGACCAGGGTGCGCAACACGGCGTTCATCCGCTCAGGATCGGTCTTGCGAAGGCTCCAGGGTGCCTGAGCGTCGATATACTGGTTGCAGGCGAAAACGCCGCGCATCCAAGCTTCGATCCCCTGACTCAACATGAGATCACCGAAAGCAGCCTTAAGCCCCGCTGCGGCAACGATAACTTCTTCGATCAACACACCATCAGTGTCGTCAGCGCGGCCACCCTCCGGGAGGTTGCCGAGGTTCTTCGCGATGAACGATAATGTGCGCTGCGCGAGATTGCCGAACGAATTCGCCAGCTCCGCATTAACGCGAGTTACAATGGCTTCTGCCGAATAGCTGCCATCCTGTCCGAAACTCACCTCACGTAAAAGGAAGTAGCGAAGCGCATCGACACCGAAGGCGGACACTAGGTCAGCAGGATCGACGACGTTGCCGACGCTCTTCGACATCTTCTCACCGCGGTGAAGCACGAACCCGTGCCCAAACACCGACCGCGGCAGTGGTAGCTTCGCCGACATCAGAAATGCCGGCCAATAAACGGCGTGAAAGCGGACGATATCCTTTCCGATCAGGTGCAAATCGGCCGGCCAGTGGCGCATTTCGGCCTCCGGATAGCCGGCGCCGGTCAGGTAGTTCGTGAGTGCGTCCACCCACACATACATGACATGCCCGGGACTGCCCGGAACCGGCACGCCCCAGTCAAAGCTGGTACGCGACACCGACAAATCCGACAGCCCGCCTTCCACAAACCGCATAACTTCGTTGCGCCGCGATTCCGGACGAATGAAATCGGGATTGTCGCGATAGAGGTCGAGCAGTGGCTGCTGATATTTGGAAAGGCGGAAAAACCAGGTCTCCTCCGCCGTCCACGTCACCGGCGTCCCTTGCGGCGAGAGCTTCTCACCTCCCTCACCAGCGACGAGCTCCTTCTCGTCGTAAAAGGCCTCGTCTCGCACAGAGTACCAGCCTTCGTAGCGATCGAGGTAAAGATCTCCGGCAGCCTCCATTGCCTGCCAGATCGCCTGACTGGCGCGGTAATGATCGGCATCCGTAGTGCGGATGAAGCGATCATAAGAGATGTTCAGATTGTCGCACATAGCACGGAAATGAGAGGACATTTCCGAAGCGAGGTCGCCTACCGCCATGCCGCGATCCCGGGCGGTCTGCACCATCTTCAGACCATGTTCGTCCGTCCCCGTCTGAAAACGAACGTCGCGCCCGGACTGGCGCTGGAACCGCGCGATGGCGTCGGCAGCGATCGCTTCATAGGCATGGCCGATGTGCGGCTTTCCGTTGGGATAGCTGATCGCGGTGGTGATGTAGAAGGGTTCGCCCATAGGAGTTCGCCTCTACTATCGAGCGAGCCGCGCGACCACCCCCGCCAGTTCAAACACGGTTGTCCCGGGATCAAGGGAGAGACCGCGGGCACTGGCTGCGATCCTCCGCCCCTCGTCATACGCATCCAGGGCCGTGCGCAGCGCGGTGCCGGAGCGGTAGGGCGCCTGTTCCGCGATGAAGGTGGGCACACGATCGAGGAACGCCTCATACCGTGGCTGCGCCGCCTTCAACGACAGCGCGCGCATCAGCTTCACCCGCTCAACGTTGTCGCGGTCACCATGTTGCGCGATTGCGGCCAGCGCCGCGTCGATCCTGTTGAGTTCAAGCCCAGCGAAGCGGAGCGCCCGCCCTGGCGACCCAGCGCCCGCCCGCAGCAACGACTCGCGTTCATCCTGGCTGGCGTCGGGCAGGAGATCCGAAAGGGCAGCCTGCATGTCGGCATCACTCAGCGGGTCAAAGCGCAACAAGCGACACCGCGAGCGGATCGTCGGCAGGAGGCGGCCGGGTGCATGGCTGATCAACAGGAAAACAGTGCCGGCAGGCGGCTCTTCCAGATTCTTCAGCAGCGCGTTCGCCCCAGCGCGCTCGAGATCGTCAACGGCGTCGATCACAATAACCCGGCGCGGACCGAGCGACGGCGTGGTCGCGAACAGGGGCTGGAGCCCGCGAACCTGAGCGATCGTGATGCTGCGCGCGAGATCACCATCGGGCTTGCCGTCCTTCGGCAAACGCTCAAGCACGCGAAGGTCGGGATGCGAGCCCGCCTCGACGAGCGCGCGGGTCCGTTCGGGCCCGAGATCACCGGACGCCCGCGCCAGAAGGTCGACGGCCGCCTCCCGAGCAAAGCTGCCCTTCCCTATCCCTTGCGAGCCGGCGAACAACCAGGCGTGGTGCATGGTTCCGCCAGCCACCGCTGCCTGAAATGCCTCCCGCGCCGCGTTGTTGCCGCGCAGGGCGATCACGGCAGCAGATCGCTCAGTTCGGACAGCAGCAGCGCCGTGACGTCGCCGGGCGAGCGGCTAGCATCGACCACCCTGAACCGGCCCGGCTCACGGGACGCAAACGCGCGAAAGGCCCGGCCAACGTCGGCATGGAAATGCTCGCTGCGCATCGAGAAGCGGTCCGTCGCATCGCCATCGCGCAGAGCAGCACGACGAACGCCTTCGGCCACCGGCAAATCCAGAACAAAGGTACGATCCGGGAGAAGGCCGCGAGACCCGAAGCCGTGGAGCGCCAGGATCGCCGCGTCGTCTATCCCGCCCGCTGCGCCTTGGTAGGCGCGGGTCGAGTCGATGAAACGATCGGTGATCACCCATGTGCCTGCTTCAAGCGCCGGCTTGATAACCTTTTCGACGTGGTCCGATCGCGCTGCGGCGAACAACAGGGCCTCCGCACGAGCGCCCCAACGTGTAACGTCACCTTGCATCAACAAGGTGCGTATCGCCTCGGCGCCCTCGCTTCCGCCTGGTTCCCGGGTGACGAGCACGGACAACCCACGCGATTCGAGCGCTGCAGCCAGCGCCCGAACCTGCGTCGACTTACCCGCTCCCTCGCCGCCCTCCAGCGAGAGGAAGCGTCCGTTCATCCGAACAACCCGGCGAGACCAGCCCAGGCACGACCGAAGAAGCCAGCTTCCTCGACATCCTTTTCGGCAACCAGCGGCATGGTCTGAACCGGCAGGCCAGGTGAGGTGATCACAAGATCGGCGACATGCGCGCCAGCCTTGATTGGTGCCTTGATCGGCCCCTGATAGACGACCTTCGCGCTCATGGCCGGTGCGGCACCTGACGGCAGCGCAACCTTCAGGTCACGTGGCGCAACAAGGCCCACGGTGGACGCATCGCCAAGCTGAACTTCAGCCTCGGTGACCTTGCGCCCCTGCTTCACGACCGGCTTCGCCTGCCATGCGCGGAAGCCCCAGTCCATGAAGCGCACCGACTCGCTGATGCGCTGATTGGAGCTCGTCAGCCCGGCGAGCACCATGACCAGGCGACGGCCATTCTGTTCCGCAGATCCGGTGAAGCCATAACCGGCCTCTTCGGTGTGCCCCGTCTTAAGCCCGTCGGCACCGGCAACGCGGCCCAGCAGAGGATCGCGATTCGCCTGGGTGATGGCGTTGCCTGATCCGAGCGTCTTGCCCCAGGTAAATTCGCGCCGCGAGTAGAACTGCTTGTAGAGACGCGGGTGATCTTCAATCGTGGACGCCGCCAGCTTCGCCAGATCACGCGCCGTCACATAGGTGACGCCATTGTCGGGCCAGCCATTGGACGTACCAAAGTGGCTGTTGTTGAGGCCCAGCTTCTTGGCAGCTTCATTCATCCGCTGCGTAAAAGCTTCCTCGGTGCCGGAAATGCCCTCAGCCAGCACGACGCACGCATCGTTACCCGAAAGCACGACAATGCCGTACAGAAGGTTCGCAACGGAAACCCGCTCGCCCGGTGACAGGAACATGGTCGAGCCTGCCGACGGACCATGCCACTTCTGCCATGTTTCCGGTCGGACTTCGAACTCTTGATCCAGCTTCAGCTCGCCGCGCTTGATGAGATCAAACGCCACATAGGCCGTCATCATCTTCGCCATCGATGCGGGTGGCATCCGGCGATCGGCGTCCTTGGCGAAGAGCACGGCGCCGGACGACAGATCCTTCAGGAAGGCGACAGGCGCCACGGTCTGGAACTGCGGCGCAGAGGCGGCGGAGGGGTAGGCGACAGACAAGGCAATCGCCGGCACCGCAAGATAGGACAGAAGCTTGGTCATGGACGCTCTACTCGGTGCTTTTCTCAAGGCTGAACAATGATTGCGGCACCGCCATAGCCGCGGCGCTCGGCTGCGTCACGTGCGCGTTGGGCGGAATTCTTATCGGCAAATGGCCCCAGCCGAACTCGGTGGAGTCCGCCGGTGCCTTCGACATAGCCCCCCAGCGTTTCCGCCAGTGCACGGGCGCGCGATTGGCTGGACAGCGCCGCCACCTGCACGAGATATCTCCCTGATGTCGCCATGCGTGGGACGGCGGGCGTCACGCGGGACGGAACGGCCGACGTACGCACAGCGGTGGGCATAGCGGAAACTGCGGGAGATCGGGTCTGGGAAGCAGTGATTGCTGCGGCAGAACCGAGTTCGAGCTGCTTGCGAAGTGCCGCAAGCAGTCCGGGCGGTGCATCAAGTCGCCGTCCCGCGGGACGACCCGCCCTCAGTTCCGCCAGATCGGCCGCACTGGCGGCGACTCCGCGGACGCGAACCGGCGCGGAGAGCCTGTCGGCCAGACCGAGCAACCCCGCTGCGGCCGGCGAAAGCTCGATCTCTGCACTGTCCCCGCGTGGCGCCATGTGACCATCGATGAGGACAAGGATCGTGCTGCCGGTGTCCAGCGACGTGACCTCCGCCACAGACCCTGAAGGAAGCTGGTGATGGGCGGCAACGATGGCAGTCTGGCTGGCCAAGCCTCCGGCAGCGCTGGTGGTTGCAGCCGCATCAGGCGAGCGCCTTCTTGCGGGCCCCACCTGATCATAGCGAGGCTGCCCCATGCCGGACGTCGCAGCCGGTCCCGCCGGCGTGCCCGCCTCTGGCGGAAGCGGCACGCTCGTTGATGCGGGAAGCTGAGCCGGAGCGGGATTGGCGGCGGCAATTGATGCCAGGGCAAGTCCAACCAGCGTGGGCCGGGCCCTATTGCTCCACGGCATCAGCCAGCAGACCGACCGAAAGCGCATAAAAATTCGAGCAATTATAGTCGAGGATCACCCGGTAATTGCCGGTCAGCAAATAGGCCGTCTGGCCCGGACCATCCGGCTCCATCAGGGTGGCGAGGACGTCATCCGCGGGCCAGGCGCGTCCCTGCGGTACGATGCCGAGCGCACGCCATTCGGCCATGGTTCGCCATGTGCTGTGCCGTTCGAAGACACGTGGGCAGCGAGGCGAAACCAGCCGGTTGCGCTGGCTCGAACGATCGAACCCCGCGGGTACGGAGACGGCAAAGCCCCATGGCTGACCGGGGCGCCAGCCCGCGTTGACGAAGTAGTTGCCGATAGAGGCAAGCGTATCCGCCTGGCTGTTCCAAATGTCTGCGCGGCCGTCTCCATCGCCGTCCTTGGCGAGGCGCAGATAAATGGAGGGCAGGAATTGGGGGTTACCCGTGGCCCCTGCCCAGCTACCCTTCAACGTCTCTCGCGAGATCCCGCGTTCCAGGATCTTGAGCGAAGCGATGAACTCGCCTGCGAAGAGCGAGCGGCGGCGCCCCTCATAGGCAAGCGTCGCCAGGCTGCGGAGCAGGTCGAAGTTGCCGGTATAACTGCCGTAATTCGTTTCGTGGCCCCAGATCGCCACCATGATCGATTCCGGCACGCCGGTCTCCGCCTCCACGCGCGCCAGTCGCCCCCGGTTGGCGACATAGGCCGCGCGGCCGCGGGAAATGCGCGCCGCATCCACGTGACGCGCCTTGTACGGGGCGAACGGCGGGCTGGCGGTGGATTGCGGATTGCCGGGCTGCGCACGGTCAAGCTCCACCACGCGCGCGCTATAGGTAAGCGTCGGCAGTATCGCATCGACGGTGGATGGTCGCACGCCTTCGCGCAGTGCCTGCGCCCGCAGTTCGGGCAGATAGGCCTGAAAGCCCGCCTCGTCCTGAGCAGCTGCCGCACCGGCGAAGGTGAAGCCCGCCGCCAGGGCGGTTGCGATCCGAAAAAAATGACTGGTGATGTTGAAGCCCCTCACCCCTGCTGTGTGACACAGCCGGCCATTATTCGGAACCGTCAATCATCGACGGGCTTGCACGTATCGCCGCACCGCGCCACAGGGCGTTCCGGACGGATGGGTGGCCGAGTGGTTTAAGGCAGCGGTCTTGAAAACCGCCGTGGGTTCACGCTCACCGTGGGTTCGAATCCCACCCCATCCGCCAACCCAGCCTGCGCAAAGCGTGTCGGCGTTACCTTCGCTACCCGGATCTTGGGACAGGCACGGACGTGATAGCTACTTGGCGGTCGCCAATAGCTTCTCTGGGGTAGAAAAGCGTAGATGGGGATCCGTCTACAGATCAAACCATGCCGGCGAGCAGTTCGATACCGTCGATCATCTCGAGCTCATGGCTCAGGCGGCGATCAACAGCGGCTTGATGAAGCACATGCCCGAGCTGTTCATCGGAACACCCTACCCTCCGGGCATCTGGAGCTGAGTCCACGCTTACGTCCTCACAAGACCAGCAACTGCTTGAAAATGTCGGGTCGGAGGGGCTTGTTGAAGCGGCAGCCTGCCGTGAAATCGTCAGCCCACATCACATCTGCTGAAAGGGTGCCGGCGAGAGGCAGCGTGAGCCAGATGCTACTCCCGACACGCAGCGCAGAGTGCGTCTGCATCCGGGCTCCATCTATGGAGATGTCCACGATCTTGCATAAAGTGCGCCGCAAGCCGCCATCGCCCACCCGCGCATCAAACGAAACCGGCGCACGCGGGCTGCGGCGCCGGCCAGTCGTTTCAGCTGGTTCATATTCCGCCGCGAACATCAGGCAAATGCTAGGCTCGCGGCGGTTAACCAGTCGTTTACTTGCGAAGCGTGAGCCCGCCGAAACGCTTGTTGAAGCGCGCGACCTGACCACCCTGGTCAAGCATCTGACCGCGACCGCCGGTCCATGCCGGGTGCGCCAGCGGATCGATTTCGAGCGTCATCGTGTCGCCTTCCTTGCCCCAGGTGGAGCGGGTTTCGTACACAGTGCCGTCCGTCATCTGCACCTTGATCATGTGGTAGTCGGGGTGGGTGTCTTTCTTCACGTCTTCTTCTCCGGAATGGCTGGTTCCAACCAGCCTAAAAGGAAGCGGCGCGCCTAGCAGACGCGCGCTCCCCCTGCAATCCACAGCTTTCGGCCTAGACCAAGCTCACGCAGACGGCGGATCAGCGATCATGGCCGTGAACTCACATTCGGCGGCCAGGTCATCACCGATCAGTGCCCTTCCCGCAAACTTGCACACCCGGGCGCGCTTTTGCACGAAGGAAACCTGAAGCCGCAGCAGAACCCCGGGCTCCACCGGCTTGCGAAATTTCACGCCGTCGATCGACATGAAATACACCAGCTTGCCGGTACCCGCGAGACCGAGGCTCTCGACCGCGAGGACGCCGGCGGCCTGCGCCAGCGCCTCTACGATCAGCACGCCCGGCATGATCGGACGCCCTGGGAAGTGCCCTTGGAAGAACTGCTCGTTCATCGTCACCGCCTTGATGGCGGTGATCGACTCATCGGGCACCAATTCTTCCACCCGGTCGACGAGCAGCATCGGATAACGATGCGGCAGCGCCGCCATCACCCGAGTGACGTCAAAGGGCCCGAGTGCCGTCGAGTTGGGCGTATCGGTCATGACTGGGATCAGCGACCCTGCGGCTGGTTACGCTGCGGCTGGGCTGCCGGCGCGGCCTGTGCCTGACCCTGTCCGCCCGGCTGCCAGTTTGCCGGCGGCGTGATCCCGACGCTCGGCACCGACTTGTCGAGTTCAGCGGTAATCGCCGAGGTGATATCAGCGGCGGGCTGTGCATAGAGCGCAGCCTCGGGACGCAGCAGCAGCGTCACGTTGCGCGCGCGCACGGCAGCCTGCACCGCATCCGACAGCTTCGCGCTGATCTGCTCAATCGCATAAGCTTCGGCACGCTGAGCCGGCTCGGTCAGACGGGCGAGCTCCTGCTGAGCGGCCTGCTGCTTGGTCTGAATGGCCTGTGCCTGAGGACGAAGCGACGCTTCGCTTGCGCCAGGCGCCCGCGCGGCCGTCTGATAGGCGGTCACCAGCGGCTGCAGCTCGGCCTGGATCGCGGTGCGCCGCGTGTTCGCCTGATCGAGCTGGGTCTTGTACTGCGTCTGGATCTGCGAACGGGCAGTCGTCCAGGCCTTGGAATTGGCAACAGCCTGCTCCGGGTTGGCGACAGCGATGCCTGACACCTGCGCGGTGGCGGTACCAGCGGAAAACGCAACCGGGGCCGCGAGTGCTGCGGCGAGCAGCATGTGCTTGAACTTGGTCATCAGAACTGAGTCCCTACGTTGAAGGTAATAAGCTTGTCGTCGTCGCCTTCCTGCTTGATCAGGGCGCGAGCGATGTCGATGCGCAGCGGGCCGAATGGCGAGGTCCAGTTGACGCCGAAGCCGACCGACAGACGCGGCTTGGCCGAGTTGCCGAGGAAGCTCTCCTTGAACGGCTGCGACGCGATCTGCGCGGTATTCGGGATGATGCCATTGCAGTTCCCGCTGGCATCGGGGATGCCAGCCGCGCAGGTCGTGGTGACCGGAACCCCGGCCGGGTTCGTGTAGTAATAGAGCGGGTTACCAGCGGTATCCGTCTGCGGCAGCGGCAGCACGATCGTGTTGCCATTTGCGTCCGTCGTCGTCGGGAACACCGCTGTCGGACGCGGACGGGTGATGTTGAACAAGCTGCCCGCCTGAACATAGACCGACGGACGGAGGCCAAGCTCACGCGCGCCCGAACCAAGCGGAATCTCGAGCTCGATACGGCCGAGGTAGTAAGCCGTGCCGCCAAGTGCGTCATCGACGATTTGATCACGATCCGTGATCAGCACCTGAGCGCCGCTCTCGTTTGTCGTATAATATTGCCGCAGCACGCGCGGCCCGACGCCGCGGATGTCGAAGCCGCGGAACTGCGGCTCGCCAAGGTAGAAGCGGTCGGTAATGCGGATCGGATCAACGCCCTCGTCCGGGCTATCCTCGAGCGGATGGATGTAGCCGCCCTCCGCCAGCGCGGAGAGGACGAAGCCGCCGCCAATCCCCCAATATTTCGCCGCATCGGCACGGGTGCGCAGATACTTCACATCGCCGCCAAGACCCGCAAAGTCCTGGCTGAAGGTGAAGCGTTGGCCAGCGGTCGGACGCAGGCGGCTGTTGAGGCTGTCGTAGATCAACGAATAGCCGACGGACGAGGTCAGACGGTTGCCCAAAGCGTCACACAGATAGCGCCCGGCAAGAAGCGGGTCGCACCGCCCGTTCCGGAAGAACTGATCGCGATCCAGGCTCACTTCATCATAGGACAGGCCATAACGCGCCGACAAAGACCAATATTCGGTCAGCGGAACGCCAGCGCGCACCTGGAAGCCGGTCGACACCTGGCTGTAGGTCGTCTCACGATTGTTATTGATGAAGTTGAAGGCATTGTAGTCGCGGCGGAACACATCAACGCCGACCGCGATGTTCTTGTCGAATAGATAAGGTTCGGTGAACCCGGCCTCGATCGACTTCGAATAGCTCGAATAGTTCACGCCGAAGCGAAGTTCCTGGCCCTTGCCGCGGAAATTACGCTGGGTCAGGTTGAACTGCAGAATGAAGCGTTCGAGGCTCGAGAAGCCGGCCGACAACTGAAGCTCACCGGTCGCACGCTCTTCGACGTTCGCGCCGAGGATGACGCGATCAGGTCCCGTGCCTGGCGTCTGCTTAATCTCGAACTTGTCCTGGAAATATCCCAGGCTGTTGATGCGATCCTGCGAACGACGCACCTGGAAGCTGTTGAACGCGTCGCCTTCCGCAAGGCGGATCTCGCGGCGGATCACCTTGTCCTGAGTTTGCGTGTTGCCCGTGATGTCGACCCGCTCAACGTAGGTCCGCTTCGCTTCCGCGATGTGGAAGTTGATGGACATGGTGAGCGATTCACGATCGCGCTGGAACTCCGGATTGATCTCCGTGAAGGCGTAGCCGAACAGGCCCGTCGTCTGGCTGAGGCTGTCGACGGTGTCTTCGACCAGCTTCGCGTTGTACCAGTCGCCCTTCTTCACAGCGAGCGTCTTGGCCAGCGCCTTGTCGTCGAAGTCGCGAATGTCGCTGTCGACGGTGACGTCACCGAATTTATAACGAGGGCCTTCCTCCACCACGTAGGTGATGATGAAGTCTTCCTTGTCCGGCGTCAGCTCGGCCACCGCGCTCGTGACGCGGAAGTCGGCATAGCCCTCGGTCAGATAGAATTGGCGCAGCTTCTGCTGGTCGTACGCCAAACGATCCTGGTCGTAGGTGGTGTTGGACGACAGCAGGCGGAAAAGCCGTGCCTGCTTAGTCGCCATCTGCTCACGCAGCTTGTCGTCGTCGAACACCTCGTTGCCGATGATGTTGATCTGCCGAACCTTGGACTTGGGGCCTTCGCTGATCTCGAAGACCACGTCGACGCGGTTCTGATCGAGCGACACCATCTTGGGCTCGACACTCGCGCCAAACCGGCCCTGGCGGCGGTATAGCTCCACGATGCGGGCGACATCCTGGCGAACGGCCGAGCGGGTGAAGACCTGGCGCGGCTTAAGCCGGATCTCCTTGGTAATCTTGTCCTCTTTCAGGCGCTTGTTGCCCTCGAGGATGACCCGATTGATGATCGGGTTTTCCCGTACGCGAAGAACGATGTCGCCGGTTTCCGCGCCGGACACCGTCACGTCAGCAAACAAGTCGCTGGCGTATAGGTCCTTGATCGCCTGATCGAGCGCTTCGTTGGTGTACGTCTGTCCGACCCGAAGCTTGGTGTAGCTAAGCGCGGTATCCGGCTCGATGCGCTGCGAGCCTTCGACGCGCAGCGACCGAATCACGCGCTCGACCGGAGGCGCGACCGCTGGCGCGGCCTGCTGCACCTGAGGCTGGGCAGACGTGCTCTGCTGCGCTGCCGCCATGGACGGAACGCCCGCAAGCATCGTGCAGCCAAGCAGAAGCGCAGCCGCGCGCGGTCGAGCAAACGAAGTGTTCAATACAGTCACCAAATCCACCCCGGTAAGCCCAAACAAGCCCGTGAGCGCAGCGCCCTGCCCTTGAATCGTCAACCGATCAAGCGGGCGAGGCTGCGCCAAAGGCCGAAATTCCCCAGATCATTGAAGGTCACCAGCAGCATGAGGCCGAGGATCGCCGCCAGACCGCCGCGAAACGCCCATTCCTGTGCATCCGGCCCGACCGGACGCCGGCGCACTGCCTCAATCGCGTAGAAGAGCAAATGACCGCCATCCAGCATGGGAACTGGCAGCAGGTTGATGAACCCCAGATTGATGGACACCAGCGCGATCAGAAAGACGAAGGCTTCCGGGCCAAGGGTGATCTGCTCACCCGACACCTTTGCAATCGACAGCGGACCGCCCAGCTCCTTCACCGAGCGGCGACCGGAGATGATCTGACCGATCGTTTCCACCATCATGGAAACGATCTCGCCCGTCCGCCGAACTGCGATGCCCGGCGCCTCCAGCAGGCTCACCGGCACAGACACTCGCTCCCCTCGGGCAATGCCCAGCATGCCGATACGGTAGCTGTTGCCGAAGCGGTCGACCTGTTGCTGAACCCCGATGGTCACCGGACGCGTCAGCTGCTCACCGGCGCGCTCGAACGTAACCTGCGTCACCTCGCCCGGATGGATCCGGGTGTAGGACAGCATGTCCTCGAAAATCGCGATCTCGCGATCGCCCAACCGAGTGATGCGGTCGCCGGCCTGCAGCCCTGCCCGTGCGGCAGCACTTCCCTGGACTACCGTTCCGACGACCGGAGGCGTGCGGGTATCACCAAATGCGAGGGCGAAGCCGCCCAGGATCAGCATGGCAATCAAGAAATTGACGATCGGGCCAGCCGCGACGATGATCGCCCTCTGCCAGACCGGTTTCGCCTGAAACGTGCGATTACGCTCTTCGGCCGGCAGCGACAGCCACTCCGCTGAGGGCTGGCTCACCGCGTTCATGTCTCCGGCGAAGCGGACATAGCCGCCCAGCGGCATCCATCCGATCTTCCAGCGCGTCCCACGCTTGTCGGTCCAGCCGGCAATCTCGCGGCCAAAGCCAATCGAGAACACGTCGGACTTCACCCCGAACCAGCGAGCGGCCAGATAATGCCCCATCTCGTGCACGAACACGAGCGGCCCGATTACCAATACGAAGGCGAGCAGCGTCAGCGGCAGGCCAGGAGTTTCGATCAAGCGACGCGATCCTTCACACGCTCTTCCGCCAGTGCCCTCGCCTCGCGATCCACATTGAGAACCGCGTCGAGCGACGAGGGAGCGAGCGGATCAAAGCGTTCCAAGGTATCGGCGACGATTGCGGCAATTTCGAGGTAACCGACGCGCCCCTTCAAAAAGGCATCAACCGCCACTTCATTGGCCGCGTTCAAGATGGCCGGACGGGCGCCGCCTGCCTCCAGCGCCTCTCGCGCGAGACGAAGCGCCGGGAAACGCTCCTCATCGGGGGCCTCGAAGTCCAGACGCCCGACACGGACCAGGTCCAGCCTCTCGCCAGGCGTTGCCATGCGATCCGGCCAGGCGAGCGCATAAGCGATGGGCGTGCGCATATCGGGCGTGCCGAGTTGGGCAAGAACCGATCCGTCGACATATTCGACCATGGAGTGGATCACCGATTGTCGATGCACAACAATCTCGATCTGCTCCGACGCAACGGGGAACAGGTGGTAGGCCTCGATAAGTTCGAGCCCCTTGTTCATCATCGTCGCGGAGTCGACCGAGATCTTGGCCCCCATCGACCAGTTCGGATGCGCTACAGCCTGAGCCGGCGTGATGGCCCGCATGTCTTCCAGGGAGCGATCGCGGAACGGCCCGCCACTGGCGGTAAGCACGATGCGGCTGACCCGCCCGGCAAGACGCGCGTCAAGGCACTGAAAAATGGCGCTATGCTCGCTGTCGACCGGAAGCAGTGTCGCGCCACTACGCTGAACCGCAGCGTTCATCACGTCGCCGGCCGATACCAGCGCCTCCTTGTTCGCGAGCGCCAGGGTACCGCCCTGCTCCACCGCAGCCATCGCCGGCCTGAGACCGGCACAACCGACGATTGCTGCGACCGTGACCTCGGCGCCCATCGCCGCGGCTTCGGCCACCGCTGCATCACCGCCAGCCGCCTCGATCCCGCTGCCTGCCAGTGCATCACGCAGCGCCGGAAGGCGTGCTTCGTCTGCAACCACAGCGCGGCGCGCTCGCGTGCGCAGCGCAGCCGAGGCAAGCCGCTCAACGTCGCTATTTGCGGTAAGCGCAACGACCCGAAATGCGTCAGGCGAACGCTCGATCAGGTCGAGCGTCGATGTGCCGACCGACCCGGTCGCGCCAAGAACAGTGATTGTCTTCATCGGTAAAGATAGGGCGCGATCACGAGAAAGGCGGCCACCGGAGCGACTGGAACGACACCATCGAGCCGGTCGAGAACCCCACCGTGACCCGGCAGGATATTACCCGAATCCTTCACGCCCGCCTGCCGCTTGAGCCAACTTTCATACAGATCTCCTCCTTGCGCCAGGACAGCCAGCAGGGGAGTTCCCAGGGTCATGCGCCAGGGAAGGCCATAGCGGACATGCAAGATCAGCGCGAGGATAGTTGCCGCCGCCACGCCCCCGATCAACCCGGCCCAGGTCTTGTTAGGTGAGAGCTTTGGCGCGAGCTTCGGCCCGCCAATCGAGCGCCCAGCAAAGAAGGCACCGATGTCTGTCGCCCAGACGAGCGCCAGGGCCCAGAAGGCGAACAGCAGACCTTCATCCTGCCGGCGCAGGAACACGAGAGCGAGCACCGGAAGCCCGCAATAAACGACACCCTTACCCAAAGCCGAGCGCCGGGTGACAATGGCGACGAAGAAGGCAGCGCCGGCCAGCAGACCCAGCGAGAAGAAGTCATGCTCCTCCAGCACCAGCGACGCAGGCGCCATCACCGCCAGCGGAACCGACAAGCCGTATTGAGCGATCCGCTTTTCACGTGGCGAGACCTTCTGAAGGTCCGACCATTCCGCCATCATGAACAGTGCGACCACCACCGCCAGCAGCCAGAAGGCGATACCACCAAACCAGAGCGCTGCGGTTGCCACGGCGATCATTGCCACGCTGGCGATCATCCGCAGCCGCAGATTGGATGGCGTACGGAACTTGGCGTCGGGAGCAGTCACAAGCCTCCAAACCGCCGGTTGCGGGTGCCAAACGCAGCGACTGCTTCGTCCAGATCGGACGCGCCAAAATCCGGCCAAAGCGTGTCGACAAACAGCAGCTCGGCGTAAGCGGCCTGCCACAGAAGGAAGTTGGACAGGCGATGCTCACCCGACGTCCGGATCAAAAGATCCAACGGCGGCATGTCGCGGGTCTCGAGTTCAGCCTCTATAGCTGCCGCGTCGATCTGTTCGGGCGGCAAGCGCTCCGCCAGCCGGCGCGCGGCACGTACGAGTTCCGCCTGCGCACCATAGTTCAACGCAATCGCCAGGATCGGGCCCGTATTCGCGGAACAGCGCGCCAGCGCGTCGTCGATCAGCGCAACTACGTCGCCAGGGAAGCGCCGGTAGTCGCCAAGGATCTTGAGTCGGACGTTTTCACGAACAAGTTCTGCAAGGTCGCTGCGAATGAACAACCGCAGCAGACCCATTAGATCGCCGATCTCCTCCTCCGGGCGACGCCAGTTTTCGGAAGAGAAGGCATAGATCGTCAGCGCTTCGATGCCGATGGCGCGCGCGTGACGTGTCACGCGTCGCACCGCCTCTACGCCAGCCTTATGACCGGCAGCGCGGGGCAGCAGGCGCTTCTTGGCCCATCGTCCGTTGCCATCCATGATGATGGCGACATGACGCGGCATATTGAGGTTGCCCGCTTGGAGCGCTGGCGCAACACTCACAGGAACAGGTTCCCGCCCGCATTGTTGCCGGCGACAGGCAACGGGCACAAAGCCTGCACCGCGTCGGCCAGCGTCAGCTCCACGGCGGCGCGCAGAAAGGAACCTGAAAGTCCCGAACTCACTTGCCCAGGATTTCCTTTTCCTTGGCGCTAGCGGCCGCGTCGATGTCCGCGATCGTGGCGTCGGTCAGCTTCTGCACCTCGACCTCGTGCCGCTTGCGTTCATCTTCGCCAAAGACGCCCTTCTTCTCGTCGGTCTTCAAGCTATCCATGCCGTCGCGCCGGACATTACGAACCGCCACTTTCGCCTTTTCGGCATAGGATCCGGCAAGCTTCGCGAGTTCCTTGCGGCGCTCCTCGGTGAGATCAGGGATCGGCAAACGCAGCGTCTGGCCATCATTGATTGGATTGAGGCCGAGACCCGCCGATCGGATCGCCTTTTCCACTGGGCTGACGTTGCTCTTGTCCCACACCTGCACGGAAAGCATCCGCGGCTCCGGGACGGAAACCGTTGCCACCTGGTTCAGCGGCATATGCGAGCCATAGACTTCAACCGTCACGGGATCGAGCAACGCGGTGGACGCGCGGCCAGTACGAAGACCAGCCAGATCGCTCTTCAGCGCTTCCACCGCGCCAGCCATCCGGCGCTCCAGATCCGCTTTGTCATACGCGGGCATCGATCATCTCCTGTTCGTTCATTACGATCGTCGATACGCCCTCGCCCTGCAGCACGTCAGCAAAATTGCCGTGCTCGCGAATGTTGAAGACGACGATCGGGATATTCGAATCGCGGCACAATGCTACCGCACTCGCATCCATCACCTTGAGGTTCTTGGACAGAACGGTGTCGTACGAAATCGTCTCGTAACGCGTTGCGTTCGGCACCTGCTTCGGGTCCGCGTCGTAAATCCCGTCAACGCTCGTGCCCTTGAACAATGCGTCACAGTTCATCTCCGCCGCACGCAAGGCCGCACCGCTGTCTGTGGTGAAGAACGGCGAACCGACCCCAGCCGCAAAGATCACGACCCTGTTCTTCTCCAAGTGACGGACAGCGCGGCGGCGAATGAACGGCTCGCAAACCGACTGCATCGGAATTGCCGATTGGACACGGGTATCAACGCCGATCTGCTCCAACGCATTCTGGACCGCCAGCGCGTTCATGACCGTCGCCAACATGCCCATATAATCGGCGGTCGCCCGTTCGAAGCCCTTGGCAGCAGCAGCGAGCCCGCGGAAGATGTTGCCTCCACCGACCACCACGCAAAGCTCATATCCTTGAGCCTTAACGTCGGCGATCTCCTCGGCAACACGGCCAGTCACGGCGGGATCAATGGCTAGGCCATCTGCCCCCATCAGAACTTCGCCCGAAAGCTTCAGGAGGATTCGTTTGTAACGAGGGCTGGTCATTTGATCCGATACGGCTGAGGTCGGGCGGCGGGAACCTTAGGGAAGCCCCGCAAGGGTCGCAACCACTACGTCGCGGAACCTCAATTCCAAAGCGCTGCCTGACCGACAAAAATGATCCCGGCCTCACTCCGGAAATCAGCTCCCCAGTCACTGCGTAGCGACCGTCTGAGCAGATCTCCGGGCGAGACCGGGATGTTGATCGTCGAGCGACGGCTGGCCGTCGCCCGGAATGATCAGGCGGTCGGCTCCGCCTGCTTGTTCTGCGGCACGCCCGAAGCCGCAGCAACTTCAGCAGCGAAGTCCGACGCTTCCTTCTCAATGCCCTCGCCCAGCTGGAAGCGGACATAGTCCTTCAGAACGATCGGAGTGCCAGCGTCCTTGCCCGCCTTGGCAACGACGTCGCTGATGCGGGTCTTGCCGTCCATCACGAACAGCTGGCTGACCAGCGCATGCTCCTTGCGGTACTTCGCAATCGAACCCTCGACCATCTTAGCGATGATGTCGGCCGGCTTGCCACTCTCGCCTGCCTTTTCGGCGGCAATCGCGCGCTCACGCTCGATCTCGGCCTCGTCCAGGTCTTCCTCGTTCAGCGCCTTCGGGAACGCCGCGGCAACGTGCATTGCCAGCTGCTTGCCGAGGCTCTGAAGCACCTCATCCGAAGCTTCGCTCTCAAGCGCCACGAGAACGCCAATCTTGCCGAGGCCCGGCGCCTGCTGGTTGTGCACGTAGCCGACAACCGCACCCTTCGAGACTTCGAGGCGCTTCGAACGACGGAGCGACTGGTTTTCACCGATCGTTGCAATGTTGTTGGTCAGCACTTCCTCAACGGTCGTGCCCGATGGCATCTTCTCGCCCTTGAGCGAGTCGACATCGCCGCCAGTGGCGAGGGCGATCTGCGTCACTTCACGAACGAAATCCTGGAACTGGTCGTTCTTGGCGACAAAGTCGGTTTCCGAGTTCACCTCAACCGCCGCGCCCTTGGTGCCGCTGGTAGCGATGCCCACCAAGCCCTCGGCCGCGGTACGGCTGGACTTCTTCGCAGCCGCTGCCAGGCCCTTCGTGCGGAGCCAATCGAGCGCAGCGTCCATGTCGCCGCCAGTCTCGTTCAGCGCCTTCTTGCAGTCCATCATGCCTGCACCGCTCTTCTCGCGCAGGTCCTTGACCATCGCTGCCGTGATATCGGCCATCGTGTAATCCTTCCTGTGGATCCCGTGAGGTGGGATCAGCCCGTATGAAACCGCTCGTGCCGAGCCCGCCGAAGTACCGCCCTTCTCTCCGCAGCATTGCAGGAAAGAGACAGTGCTTCGACAAACTCGGCACGAAAAGGTGAGTGGCTTGTCGAAGCCGCAGTCTTACGCGTCGATCTGGCGCGATTCCTCTGCACCCGCAGTGGCAACCACCGGGTCGCTGCCCAGCGCTTCCTCCGCAGGCGGCTCGGCCATGGCACCGAAGTCAACGCCGCCACGGCGCTGCTGCTCTGCGTTGCCGCGGGTTGCGGCGATCGCAACCGCCTCGCAGTACAGCCAGATGGCACGGCTTGCGTCGTCGTTCGCGGGGACCGGGAACGCGATGCCGTCTGGAGACACGTTCGAATCGAGGATCGCAACGACCGGGATGCCGAGGGTGTTGGCTTCCTTGATCGCGAGCTCTTCCTTGTTCGCGTCGATCACGAACATGATGTCGGGAATGCCGCCCATGTCGCGGATGCCGCCCAGGCTCATCTCAAGCTTGTCGCGCTCACGGGTGAGCTGCAGCACTTCCTTCTTGGTGAGGCCGGCGGTGTTGCCTGACAGCTGCTCTTCAAGAGCCTTCAGACGCTTGATCGAGTTGGAGATCGTCTTCCAGTTGGTGAGCATGCCGCCCAGCCAACGATGGTTGACGAAGTGCTGGCCGGCACGACGCGCCGCGTCGGCAACCGGCTCCTGCGCCTGACGCTTGGTGCCTACGAACAGCACCTTGCCGCCCGACGCGACGGTCGAGCTGATGAACTCAAGCGCACGCGCAAAGAGCGGCACGGTCTGAGACAGGTCGATGATGTGGACGCCATTGCGCTCGCCGAACAGATACGGCTTCATCTTTGGGTTCCAGCGGTGGGTCTGGTGGCCGAAGTGCGCGCCGGTTTCGATAAGCTGCTGCATCGTGACGACAGGTGCCGCCATAATCTTTATTCCTTCCGGTTAGGCCTCTGGGAAGCGGATGGCGCAAGCCTGAAAGGCCAGCGCACCGGTAGTTGTACTTCCCATGCGGAGTTGAGGCCCGCGCCCTTACCGAAACATCCGTCCACGCACAAGCGGCTTGATACCGCTTGACCCGCACGAACATACGTGGAACAAACGCAAGAACAGAGAGGGAACCTAGCCGAACGCGAGTAGGAAATGCCGGTCCACGCAGCAAAGCCCAATGGTGCATTTTGGGTGGAAAGTGGAACAGCAGGTCTTTTCAGCGGTTTGCGCGCTATGGTTCGCAAGTGCCATGGAGGCAGACAATGATGGCGGTTGTGAGTTTCGCGATTTTTATCGGCGCGTTCGCAGTTTCAGCCTATGCTCTTGCGACGACCATCATTCCTCGTTTTGACAGAATTGTTAGCGCGTTGCGCAGGCAAGCGCCGGCAGATCATCAGCCGCTGGCTGCCCTGGTTCGCGCAGAGCAGCGTATCGCCGTCAGGCGTTGGGCGGCACAGGCGCGGCCTGCGCCTGCATACCGGACGCGCGCAGCCGCTTAACTCGTGCATAGCTGGCGATGCTGAATGGCAGCGCCAGCAGATAGGCGATGCTGATTGCGCTCACGGTGTGCCAAGGTGCGGTCACGGCTGCCGCGGCCACGATGACCACAAGGGCCAGAGCCTCGAAGCGAATGTTCCTGCGCAGGCGAAGCGAAGACCACGACCAAGTGGCCAGGCTCGACACCATCAGCAAGGCAGAAAGAACCGTCCACGGCGCGACGATATAGGGCGATCGCAGCGCCGGCTCCTCCGTCCAGAACCACAAGAACATGGGCAGCAGGGCCAATCCAGCGCCGGCTGGCGCCGGGACGCCGGTAAGGAAGCCAGCAGACTTATGTGGCTGATCGTCCGCATCGATATTCGCATTGAAACGCGCAAGGCGTAACGCTGCGAACACTGCCAGCATCAAGGCGGCAATCCAGCCGAACCGCGGCAAGGACGACAGCGACCACAGGTAAAGAATCAACGCGGGCGACACACCAAAGGAAATCGCGTCCGCGAGAGAATCGAGCTCCGCCCCGAAGCGACTCTCACCGTGAAGCAGACGCGCAATGCGCCCGTCGATCCCGTCCAAAAGACCGGCGATAAGAACAAAGGCGACCGCCAGTTGCCAGTGGGTTGCAACGCGATCTGCGAGCGCCGCCAGCTCCGCACCGCGCAGCAATGCCAGATCATTCTCCATCATGCGGGCCTTGATCGCGAACTGCACGCCGCTGAGACCAGAGCATAGCGCCAAGGCGGTAATGGCATTGGGAGCGACGGCGCGCAGCGGAAGGCCCCGCCGCGGACGTATTGGGCGCCTCATTGTGCAACTCCGGATACAGGCGACAATCCCGCGCGGGCCAGAACGGTTTCGCCGGCGATTGTCCGCTGGCCCAGTGCCACCTGTGGAGCATAGCCTGCGGGCAGATAGACGTCGACGCGGCTTCCGAAGCGGATCAAGCCGACGCGCTGGCCCGCGGCCACCATGTCTCCGACCTTGGCGAAGCCGATGATCCGCCGCGCCACCAAGCCGGCGATCTGGGTGAACCCAACCCGGCGGCCGTCATGACCTTCCACGACGAAGTGCTGCCGCTCATTCTCCTCCGACGCTTTGTCGAGATCGGCGTTCAGGAACTTGCCGGAGATATAGACCACCTGCCGGATCGTGCCGGCGATCGGCGAACGGTTGATATGCACGTCGAAGACACTCATGAAGACCGACACCCGGGTAAGATGCGTTGCACCAAGATCCGCGGCGAGTTCGCGAGGTACTGGCACCTCCGCGATCATCGTTACCAATCCATCTGCGGGAGAAACGATCAGATCCTCACCCCGGGGCGTCGTGCGGACCGGATCACGGAAGAACGCCGCCACCCAGATCGTGATCCCCAGAAGCGGCCAGAAAAACACGCTATGAACAATGGTCATCAACAGCGTGATACCGAACGCGATGGCGGCGAACTTCTGCCCTTCGGGATGGACTGCTGGGAAGCGCCACCTGACAGTGGTAGTTACAGGCAGACCCTGTTCTTCGGGTTTCGGCAATGAAGGCATGCGGCCTCGTGTAGCGGGGGGAGCCAATGCGCACAACGCGGGCGTACCGATGGTTGATCCCCCGCCCCCTTACCCGTATCGACCGCGCCAGAACCTCCCTCAAAGGAAACGAACAATGGCGAAGATCAAGGTGAAAACGCCCGTCGTGGAGATCGACGGCGACGAAATGACGCGGATCATCTGGGAATGGATTCGTGAGCGCCTGATCAAGCCGTACCTCGACATCGATCTCGACTATTACGACCTCGGCATGGAGCATCGCGACGCCACCGACGACAAGGTGACGGTCGACAGTGCCAAAGCGATCCAGAAGTATGGCGTCGGCGTGAAGTGCGCCACCATCACGCCGGACGAAGCCCGTGTCGAAGAATTCGGCCTCAAGAAGATGTGGAAGTCGCCAAATGGCACGATCCGCAACATCCTGGGCGGCGTCGTTTTCCGCGAGCCGATCGTGATCAAGAATGTCCCCCGCCTCATTCCGGGCTGGACGCACCCGATCGTGGTCGGTCGTCACGCATTCGGCGATCAGTATCGCGCGACGGACTTCAAGGTGCCCGGCGCCGGCAAGCTGACCATGAAATGGACGGGCGAGGACGGCCAGGAAATCGAGCATGAGGTGTTCGACTTCCCGGGCGCTGGTGTCGCCATGGGCATGTACAACCTTGACGAGTCGATCCGTGACTTCGCCCGGGCGTCGCTGAACTACGGCATCAATCGCAACTGGCCGGTCTATCTCAGCACCAAGAACACGATCCTTAAAGCGTATGACGGTCGCTTTAAGGACATCTTTGCCGAGGTTTACGAGGCAGAGTTCGTAGAAAAGTTCAAGGAGCTCGGCATCACCTACGAGCACCGCCTGATCGACGACATGGTCGCATCGGCGCTGAAGTGGAACGGTGAGTTCGTCTGGGCCTGCAAGAACTATGACGGCGACGTACAGTCCGATCAGGTCGCGCAGGGCTTCGGCTCGCTGGGCCTCATGACATCGGTGCTGATGACCCCGGACGGCAAGACGATCGAGGCCGAGGCGGCGCACGGCACCGTGACGCGCCACTATCGCCAGCATCAGCAGGGCAAGGCGACCTCGACGAACCCGATCGCTTCCATCTTCGCGTGGACTGGCGGCCTGAAGTTCCGCGGCAAGTTCGACGATACTCCGGACGTCACCCGCTTTGCCGAGACGCTGGAGCAGGTCTGCATCGAAACCGTCGAGAATGGCGACATGACCAAGGATCTCGCGATCCTGATCGGCCCGGACCAGAAGTGGATGACGACCGAGCAATTCTTCGAAGCGGTTCGCGTCAACCTCGAGAACAAGATGGCGGCCTGGGCATAAGCTCCGCCCCACCCCACAATGCAGCTCCCGGCACATCGCCGGGAGCTGTCATTGCTCGCGAGCCGCGGATCGACATTCTTCGCGGCTGCGCGCTTCTAACGATTGTCATCAATCATCTCAGCCAAGTCGCGGAGGCAGGCGGCCTTACTTCCGGACTTTTTCCGACACCGACGCGGTATGGTTATTCGA
The DNA here is from genome assembly GCF_021043365.1 of Sphingomonas sp. IC-11. Taxonomy (GTDB): domain Bacteria; phylum Pseudomonadota; class Alphaproteobacteria; order Sphingomonadales; family Sphingomonadaceae; genus Sphingomonas. Next base: position 1,412,722 of record NZ_JAJNDU010000001.1, read on the forward strand.
CGGCTGCCGAGCTGTTCGTCATCCTGTCAGGTTATATGGTTGGCTTGGTCTATCTCGCCCGGCCGCAGCCAATCCTCGCCGTCCTCAAGCGCGCCGCAACGCTCTGGCTTTACAATTTCGCACTATTGGCAGCGGTCTTTCCGCTGGCTTTTCTCATGTCGGCTATCGAGCTAGACTTTTGGCGCTTCAACGATCTCGTGAATGATCCGCTGAACGCAATCGTTCGCATGGGAGCGCTGCAGCAGGCGCCGCGGCTTCTCGACATCCTCCTCCTTTACGTCACCCTTATGTTGATCGCGCCGCTCGCGATTGTCATCCACGCCCGATCGCCCCGGGTCGTGATCGCAGCATCTGCCACTATTTACGTTGTAGCTCAGATCCTGACGATCAAGCGCATCGACGGCTCGCCTACTGCCACCGACGACGGCATATTAAAGCTGCTAAGCTGGCAGGTGATTTTCTTTGTTCCCATGGCGCTGGGCGCGCGACGCTTGCACCTGGCCCTGTTTCGGTGGCTGGAGACCCACCGCACACCATTGGTGCTGTTCGTTTTCCTGTTCCTGGCTGGAGCGCTCCTGAAGACGTGGGAAGCCCCAGCGCCAGAATGGCTGACGCCGCGGTACGGCCTTCACCTGCTGCGGCTAGGCCACGCGATATTGGTCCTGATGTTATATACCGCACTGCTTACCGCCGCGCGGCGGCTCCTGCATACGCCGCCAGCAAGGATGCTTGCCACCATCGGCCGTCACAGCTTGGACTGCTTCGCTGCCGGTGTACTCGCAACCTATGTGCTGGCGCTTACTTGGGACCGGGCCGGCGGCGGTCACCTCGTTTACTATCTGTCGGTTCTTACTGCGGTGACGCTGACAGCGTTGGTCGCATGGTGGCGGGAAAGCGCACGAAAACCACGACATCGGCATCGCGCTACTGACAATCGAACTTGATCGAGGCAAGGAAAGTGGATGGCGATTGGTCTCGACAACCCGCAATTCTCTGACGCACTGGTGATCCTCGGCGCCGCTGGCCTCGTGATCCCAGCTTTCGCCCGGTTCAAGATCAGCCCGGTTATTGGCTTCATCCTTGTGGGTCTGTTGGTGGGTCCGGCGGGGCTCGGTAGCCAAGTGGACCGATGGCCATGGCTTTACTACCTCACCATCTCGAACCCTCATTCGATTGAGCCGTTCGCAGAATTCGGCATCGTCCTTCTGCTGTTTTCCATCGGCCTTGAACTGTCGTTCCGACGCTTGTGGGCGATGCGCCGTCTCGTGTTCGGAATTGGTCCGGTTGAGCTCTTGGGTTCGGCGCTGATCATCGGTGCGGCTTTGCACTTCATGGGACAAAGCTGGCCAGGGGCGATCGGATTGGGCCTCGCTCTCGCCCTGTCCTCTACCGCTCTCGTTCTTCCGCTCGTTGGCACCGTCAGTGCCGTCGGTCGGGGCGCGTTCGCCATGCTCCTGTTTGAGGATCTGGCACTGGTGCCTATCATCTTTGCCCTCGGTGCCCTTGCACCTTCGGCGGCAGCGGACGGCTTCGGTAACATCGGCATGGTAGCGCTGCGCGGCGGCTTGACGGTTGTTGCGATTTACATCGGGGGGCGACTGGTACTCCCGCGGCTGTTCGCCCAGGCGGCACGCACCAAAAGCCCGGAGCTGTTCCTTGCGGCGTCGCTCCTCGTCGTTATTGTGGCAAGTGTCGCCACGACTGCTGCTGGCCTGTCGCCGATTGTGGGTGCGCTGCTGGCGGGTCTTCTGATTGCGGAAACCGAATACCATACAGAAGTTGAGGTGATAACAGCGCCCTTCAAGGGCTTGGCGCTTGGCGTTTTTCTGATCAGCGTAGGAATGAGCCTGGATCTGCGGCTGATTGTCAGGAATTGGTCCGACCTGCTCCTGGCGGTGGCGGGCGTCGTGGCCGTGAAGACGGCAGTTACGTACCTTTTCCTCCGCATCGCCAATGCGCGGCGTGGCGTCGCAGCGGAAACGGGATTGCTCATGGGCAGCCCGTCAGAAACCACGTTGATCGTACTTGCCACCGCCGCCCAGGCGCAACTCATTCAAGCTTCAACGGCTGCATTCTGGCAGACGGTGACAGCCATAGGTCTCACCATCACCCCCGTGTTGGCCAAGGTAGGAAGCGCCATCTCCAGGCGGATCGAAGGTAATGATGACACCTCGGCGACCGCTCCCGACGACGGAAAGCATACGGTCATTATCGGCTTCGGGCGCGTGGGCCGCATGGTTGCCGAACTTCTTGACGTGCATGCCCAACCTTATCTTGCCGTCGAGGCAGACATCGACGTGGTGAAGGCGGCGCGGGCGAGCGGGAAGTCGGTAATGTATGGTGACGTCATCCGTGCAGAGTTGGTAGATCGTCTCAACTTGCCTGCGGCTCGCGCCCTCGTTTTAACGATGGATGATCCGGTACTTACCGTGCGCCTTGCACGACGGGTGCGAGCATTGGCGCCTGAGCTTCCGATCATCGCGCGCGCGCGGGACGCGGCCCACGCTGCAGAGCTTTACCGTGCCGGTGCGACAGATGCGGTGCCGGAGACGTTGGAGAGTTCGCTGCAGCTTTCCGAGGCTGTTCTCGTTGACCTTGGGGTCGCAATGGGCCCGGTGATTGCTTCCATTCACGAAAAGCGCGACGAACTCCGCCAGACGATCCGGCAAGAGGCAAAACTCAGCCGTGAGCCGCGCATCCGCCGCTTGCCGCGACAAAGCGAGATAGGCACCGCATCGCAAATCTAGAGTGACCGCTGCCCAGCGTTCGCCGCAATCAAGCGCTACCCGGCCACGATCATGGAGCCGTCGGACCTTCGTGTCGCACTTTTCAGCGGCAATTATAATTACACCCGAGATGGCGCGAACCAGGCGCTGAACTTGCTGGTAGGCCATCTTCTCAGCCGTGGCGTGAACGTCCGCGTCTACTCACCCACCGTTGCCGAGCCGGCATTCCCGGCAACGGGCGACCTTGTTGATGTGCCGGCAATCCCGCTCCCGGGCGAGCGCGGCGAATATCGGCTCGCCCGCGGCCTGCCCGCAAAGGTGAAGCGTGACTTGGCGGCATTCGCGCCCAACCTGATCCACGTGTCGGCTCCCGACATTCTAGGTCATCGGGCAATCAGCTATGCGCGGCGCCACGGCATTGCGCGGGTGGCGTCGCTGCACACCCGCTTCGAAACTTACCCACGCTACTACGGCTTGGGCTTCATTGAGCCGTTCTTTGAACGCATGCTCGCAAGGTTCTACGATCGGGTTGATCGCGTTCTGGTGCCGGGTCCGTTGATCGGCGACATTCTACGAAGCTGGGGCGTCAAGACGCCAACCACAATATGGTCCCGCGGCGTGAACCACGGCCGCTTCTCCCCTGCCCGGCGTGATCCGCAATGGCGGCGGCAGCTCGGGATTGCGGATCATGAGGTTGCGATTGGCTTTCTCGGACGGCTGGTGAAGGAAAAGGGGCTGGACGTCTTTGCCTCGGTCACGACCGAACTGAAACGCCGCGGGATAGCCCATCGCGTTCTGGTGATTGGTGAAGGTCCGGCAGGCGAGTGGTTCGCCTCGCAAGTTCCAGACGCTGCGTTCGCCGGGTTCCAAGCAGGAGATGAACTGGGACGCGCGGTTGCGTCGATGGACATCTTTTTCAATCCCAGCGTGACCGAAACGTTCGGGAACGTAACGCTGGAAGCGATGGCGGCCAGCATTCCCGTCATCGCAGCACGGGCCTCAGGCGCCGTTGGGCTGGTCGACGACGGCGTTACCGGCTTCCTTGTCGAGCCCCGCGACATCGCCGGCTATGCCGACGCGCTTTCCGCACTGATCAAGGATCCTCAGCGACGCGAAACCATGGGCCGGGCCGGCAATCAGAAGGCCGCCGGTTACCGCTGGGACGCAATCAACGAGGCAGTGCTCAACGCCTATCTTGAAGACGCCGCCTCCACTCTCCAGCGTACTGCCGCCGGCGCGTAGGCGCACGACAAGACGTGGCTTTTCGGAGCCAATCCGTTCATCGGACGTTCCGGCAACAACAGCTACAAGCGATTCATTCCGCCGTATCGGCGGGCTTCGGAGACGTCATAATGAAAATCTTGCGTACCGGTCGCAGCCTGCTGATGGCGACGGCCGTTTCTGGTGCATTGCTGGTCGCGGGGTGCGCCACGGAGACTCCATATCGTCCTGCCACCGGATCCGGCTTCAACCGCACTGGCTTTAGTGAGCGCCAGGTCGAAGCAAACCGTTTCCTCGTCAACTTCGCTGGCAACACCGTTACGGACCGCGACACCGTCGAGCGCTATCTATTGTTCCGTGCTGCCGAACTGACGCTTCAAAACGGCTTTGACTATTTCGTGACGGTGGATCGCCAGACCGATCGCCAGGCGCGGACGTATTCGACGCCCGGCACCGGATTTGGTCCCGGCTGGGGCTATGGCGGTTGGGGCGGCTATTGGGGTCCGTCCTGGCGTTTCTACGGCCGGCCTTGGGGTGGATGGGGCGGCTGGGGTCCGTGGGGTGGCGGATTCAACGACTTCGACGTCCGCACCGTCGACCGCTATGAGGCGTCTGCCGAGATTGTGATGGGCAAGGGCTCACCGCCCTCTGGAGAAGTCCGCGCCTTCAACGCTCGCGATGTTGTCGAGCGGCTCGGACCAACCATCGTACTGCCGGAGCAACAGCGTCGCCGCTGACCGCAGCGAAACGTAAATAGAAGGGGCCCTCGCCAAGTCCAGCGAGGGCCCCTTTTTTCACCACAAGTCCTCGACGAGGATCAGATCGCCAAGCGAATGGCAGCCGAGCACCTGCGCGATCAAGCCGCAGGCGTACTCCTCGAGGTGCCGCCGCTTAAACCGTGCCGTGGCAGTGCTTGTACTTGCGGCCGGAGCCGCAAGGGCACGGCGAGTTCCGGCTGACTTGACCACGCCAATTTTCCGGATCTTCGCCAAGATCCGCTGCCGTGGGCTGCGGTATCTGCATGGGCGGCATCTGGGTCTGGATGAGACCAAGCGTGCCCGCATCCACATCGGCCGAATTATCCTCTCCCGAGAGTGGGTCGAAGTGCGTGGTGATGAAGTCGGGGAGGTCTGGGAGCGGCGGCGGTGCCTGCAGCCGGAACTCGGCATGCGCGATCGTCTTCGTCACGTCCTCTCGGATATTGTCGAGCATCCGCTGGAAGAGCGCGAACGCTTCCTGCTTATACTCGTTAATGGGAGTCTTCTGTGCATAGGCACGCAGGTGAACCACCTGACGCAGCGCATCGAGCGTCGCCAGATGCTCCTTCCAATGATGATCGAGGTTCTGGAGAAGGATCGACTTCTCGACCTGAGTCCAGGTCTCTGGTTCCAGTTCAGCCGCCTTTGCTGCGATCATCGCGTCGGCTTCGGTGCGCACGCGCTCCGTCACCATTTCCGGGTCGATCGCGTCTTCTTTCAACCAATCCTCAATGGCGGGACGGACATTCAGCACATCGGCGAGACGCGCCTTCATGCCGTCGATGTTCCATTGCTCGGGATAGGAGCCGACCGGGCAGGCCTCGCCGACAATGGCGTTCACCGTTTCGGCGCGCATGTCCTCAACGACGTCGCCAACCGTCTCGGCGTCCATGATGTCCGCGCGCTGCTCGTAGATCACCTTGCGCTGGTCATTCATTACGTCGTCATATTCGACGACCTGTTTGCGAATGTCGTAGTTGCGCGCTTCGACCTTCTTCTGCGCAGTTTCGATGGCCTTGGTCAGCCACTTGCTGCCGATTGCTTCGCCATCCTCGATGTTGTTCCGCATCATGCGCGCAAACAACGTGTCCGGACCGAAGATACGCAGCAAGTCGTCGTCGAGGCTGAGGTAGAATCGGCTGAGACCCGGATCGCCCTGACGGCCTGAACGGCCGCGCAACTGATTGTCGATACGACGACTCTCATGACGTTCGGTACCGAGGACGAAAAGACCTCCTGCTTCCAGTACCTTGGCCTTTTCAGCGGCAATCTCACCCCGGATCTGCTCAATAGCAGCATCGCGGTCCGGCCCGTCGGGCATGCCCGCAAGCTCGTCTTCCACACGGAATTCGAGATTGCCGCCCAACTGGATGTCGGTGCCGCGCCCCGCCATATTCGTGGCAATCGTGACCGCTCCAAGCCGTCCTGCCTGGGCGACAATGTGCGCTTCCTGCTCGTGATAGCGAGCATTCAGCACCGAGTGATCGACGCCTTCCTGCTTCAGGAAGTCACTGAGCAGTTCGGACTTCTCGATCGACACTGTACCGACGAGCACCGGCTGGCCCTTTTCGGCATGCTGCCGAATTCGCTTGGCAATAGCGCGGAACTTGTCGTGCGTGTCCTTGTAGAACTCATCCTCCTCGTCAACGCGGCGTATCGGATTGTTCGTCGGAATGGTGACGACGTTCATCTTATAGATATCGAAGAATTCTGCGGCCTCTGTCGCCGCCGTGCCAGTCATGCCAGCAAGCTTCGGATACATGCGGAAATAGTTCTGGAACGTGATCGAGGCCATGGTCTGGTTCTCGGGCTCGATCTGAACTCCTTCCTTTGCCTCCACCGCTTGATGAAGACCGTCCGACCAGCGACGACCGTCCATCATGCGGCCGGTAAACTCATCGATGATGATGACCTTACCGTCCTTCACGATATAGTCGATGTCCCGCTTGAACATGACGTTCGCACGGAGCGACTGGTTCAGGTGGTGAACCACCTGAGTATTTTCAAAATCGTAGAGGTTGGCGCCTTCAAGCAGGCCGGCCGCCTCCAGCAGCCGTTCCACCCGCTCGGTGCCCTCTTCGGTGAGAACGATCGTCTTCTGCTTCTCGTCCTTCTCGTAATCGTCCGGCGTGATCTGTTTCACGATCGCGTCGACCTGCATGTAGAGGTCGCTTTTGTCGTCGGTCGGGCCGGAGATAATCAGGGGGGTGCGCGCCTCGTCGATCAGCACCGAGTCGACCTCGTCCACGATTGCCATGGCGAACGGACGCTGCACCATGGACGTGCGATCGTACTTCATGTTGTCGCGCAGATAGTCGAAGCCGAACTCGTTGTTCGTTCCGTAGGTGATATCGGCTGCATACGCCTGGCGCCGCTGCTCATCACTAAGGTTGGGGACAATCACGCCAACCGTAAGCCCAAGGAACCGATACACCCGGCCCATCCAGTCGGCGTCGCGCGCAGCCAGATAGTCATTGACGGTAATGACGTGAACGCCATCACCGGGCAGAGCATTAAGGTAGGTGGCGAGCGTCGCCACCAGCGTCTTTCCCTCACCTGTGCGCATTTCGGCGATCTCGCCGCGGTGGAGCACAATACCGCCAATCATCTGCACGTCGTAATGGCGCTGGCCCAGCACGCGGCGAGCAGCCTCGCGCACGGTGGCGAATGCCTCCGGCAGCAGGTTGTCGAGCTTCTCGCCGCTCGCCAGCCTTTCGCGAAACAGCACGGTTTGATTGGAAAGTGTCGCATCATCCATCGCCTGCAGCGACGACTCGAACGAAGCGATTTTTGCTAGAATGGGATTGAGCGAGCGGACGTAGCGGTCGTTTGAAGAGCCAAAGAGCGACTTGGCGAAGTTGCCGAACATGAGCTGATATCCTGATAATCGATGCGGCGCGGCAGCCTCGCTGGGCGCGCGCGGAAAAGGCGTGCTGGTCCGACGCGTGAGTCGGGAGGAATTCTCTATTCGCGCCTGCGGCTGGCGAACAAAGGCTCGGCCGCCACAAGCGTTAATGCCCGCACCTCACCCGGCAGCGCCGCCTCACGTAACGTCGGCAGCGCCGTCCTGGGACGCTGGGCGAGGAGCCGTGGGGCATGCGCCGTCGCCGTCGTAGTGAGCGACCCCTCGGCCACCGCCTGCGCGCGATCCTGCGACCGCACGCTCGCGCCGACGCCGGACAGCGCCGAGAGCAAAGCGGACAGGAGGAGCAGCAGATTCATTTCGGCCTGGACATAGGGAGGCCGGCCGACATGGCCAACCCAAAAGCGTCACACTTCATTACGTCGGCAGCCGCCATACGATCCGCCGGGTGAACTCCCGCTTCTCGGACAAGCTCTTGGGGTCGTAGCAGCCGCGCGCCATTATGGCACGGCAGCCAGCCTGATCCAGCAGATGGTGCCCACTTGATACGGCAATGCGGCACGAAGCAATCCGGCCATCGTCGCCGACCATCCAGCTGAGCGTCGTCGTTCCTTCCTGATCCTGCATGATGGCGTTAAGCGGATAATCATCGGCGGTGACCCACTCCGCCGGTGGAGCACAGGCTGCATCTGGGTTGCTCTGCTCCGCAACCGTCGAGGGCCCGGCGCGGCTCGGCGGTGCCTCGGGCATGGGCCAGCTGGCGATCTCCCGTTCGACAATGCTCATGAGCAACATGATGATCGCGATACCAAGCGCGACACAGGCGCCGATAACGATATAACCGCATCGGTCATGCTGCGGTGTCACGTAGCGCTCGACGCGCCAAGCCAACCACGCTCTTGTCCCGCGGATGTACGATGGAGCCCCCTCACCCCATCGAAACTGACGGCGCGATCATGATCGGTCAATCACGCTTTTGGTGACTTTTTCATCGCGCGGCAGCATGGCAGTTTCATGTCACACGCCGTTTCTCCACTCGCCCTTCCATTCCCTGACCTGCCGTCGATCGCTGGGGCCACCCCTCGCGTCGCGCGGGCGCGCTACAAGGAATGGGATCGCTGCGACCTCAGCTTCGTAACGCTTGATCCGGGTACGACCGTGGCGGGCGTGCTGACGCAATCGAAATGTCCTTCTCCGGAGGTGGAGTGGTGCCGAAGGGCGCTCGTCCTAGGCGAAGCACGTGCCCTCGTTGTGAATGCCGGCAATTCGAATGCGTTCACCGGCAATCGCGGCCGAGCTGCCGTCGAAGCGATCGCCGCTCGTGTCGCGGCCCAGCTTGGCTGCCAGCCATCCGACGTCTTCGTCGCCTCGACCGGCGTGATCGGCGTGCCGTTGCCAATCGACAAGGCGGAAGCTGGCCTCGATTCGGCCGTCAATGCCCGCCCCTGTGACTGGCGCGAGATCGCAGCGGCGATCGGCACCACGGACACTTATCCGAAAGGCGCCGTCACCACAGCTATCGTCGATGGACGCCCAGTCACTCTGGTGGGCGTGATCAAGGGCTCGGGCATGATCGCCCCGGACATGGCAACCATGCTCGGCTTCATCTTCACCGATGCCGCTGTTGATGCGCCATTCCTGCAGGCCGCACTTTCGGCAGCGAACGGCCGCACTTTCTCGTGCATCACGGTGGATGGCGACACCTCCACCAGCGACACCGTGCTTGCCTTCGCAACCGGCAAGGCGGGAAATGCTCCGCTCACGGACGACGAAAGCGCAGGTGCCGACGCCTTCAGCGCGGCATTGTCGGATCTGTGCCACAAATTGGCCCAACTGGTCGTGCGTGATGGGGAAGGCGCGACCAAGCTCATCGAGATCACTGTGGAAGGCGCCACGAACGATCCGTCGGCGCATCGTATTGCAATGTCGATCGCCAATTCACCGTTGGTGAAGACTGCTATCGCGGGCGAGGACGCCAATTGGGGGCGGGTGGTTATGGCTGTGGGCAAAGCGGGCGAACCCGCAGAACGCGATCGGCTCGCGATCCGTTTCGGCTCGACGCAAGTGGCAAGCGGCGGTTTAGCGGTAGACGGCTATGATGAAGCGCCGGTCGCTGCGCATTTGAGAGGACAGGAAATCGAGATCGGCGTTGATCTTGGCCTCGGCGAAGGGCGCGCAACGGTGTGGACCTGCGACCTGACGCACGGCTACATTTCCATCAACGCCGATTATCGGAGCTGATCGAACCCGTGGATTTCCCGACGTTTGCGCCGAGACCGGGAACCCGCCGAGAGGGGCCGCTAGCTGCGCCCCTCTCATCATCTGACCGGGAAACCGGCGCGGTCATCAATAGACCGGGCCGGTGCCACCGATCGTCAGGCGAGAGCGCCTTCTAGCCAGGCCTTGATCCGCCCCTTCGGCTCAGCGCCGACCTTAGTTGCGGCAGGATTGCCGCCTTTGAACAGGATCATCGTCGGGATACCGCGCACGCCATAGCGGCCCGGTGCATCCGGATTCTCATCGATATTGATCTTTGCGATGGTGACCTGCTCGCCGAGCTCTTCGGAAATTTCCTCCAGGCTTGGGCCGATCATCTTGCACGGGCCGCACCACTCCGCCCAGAAATCCACGAGGACAGGCTTGTCCGACTGAATGACGTCTGCCTGGAAGCTGTCGTCGGTGATCTTCTTGGTGGCCATGTAACAATCTCCTTTGCGCACCGATTTAGGTTCGCGAAACGGGACACTCAACGACCCACGGGCAAGCTTTGCTCCGCCCGGGTCAAGCCCGGCTTGTGCGTCGCCAACAGGCTCTCGGGAAGGTGAATGAGCAACGGCGCCGATGTGTAGAGTAACGACGCTTCGACCGGACGGTCGGGAAAGATCACCGATAATGCCGCAACGTACGCGGCCATCTGGCGAACGTGATAAATGGGAACTGCGTCCAGCCCTGCAGGCGCGAATCGCCCCGTCTTGAAATCAACCAGTTGCACGCGCTCCGGCGTCACAAGCAAGCGATCCACGGTGCCGGTGATTACCAAGCCGCCTTCCACCACAGCGCTGATCGGCGCCTCGCCCAGGGAACTTGGGCCGAACAGCGGGGCGGACTCGGGATCGGCGAGGATCCCACATACCGTTTCGATTACGTCCGATCGCTCATCGGGATCCGACACTTGCCCGACCTGCAACAGCCAACGATCCGCTGCCGCCCGACGGCTCTCAGCGGGGACAGCCGGCAGGCGTTCGAAAAGGCCGTGGATCAGCCGACCACGCTCCGCCGCCGCGCGCATCGCAGGCGTGGGTGGTGGATCCGCAACGGCATCTTCACCGATCGACGAGGGGGCAAGCGGCCGGGGCGGACGGGCCTCCGGCGCCGCTGGCGTACGTGCCCAAGCGGGCAGTGGCTCAGCTTCGCTTGTTTCCGTTGTTCCGGGAGACTGCAAAGGCACGGGATCATCGGGTCGGATCCCGCGAAAAACACGGGTGTCGCCCTCGGGCACGCCCAACGCATCGAACGCGCGCCGAGCGGCCGCGTACCAGCTCGCCTCCGGCGGGCCGTTGCGATACTTGACGCTCAGCGAGCCTGCGATCACCAACCGCTCCTCCGCGCGGGTCGCAGCGACATAGAACAGGCGCCAGTGCTCCTGCAGTTCGCGCGTCTCCACTTGCGCTGCAACGTCTGCAATCGACCCGGCAAGCTCCGGCGGACGCGGCGGAATCACCGGGATCGGCGCGGTAGAACCATCCGGAGTCCACATCAGTGTCCCGCCTCGAGTGGCCGTCGGGTCCGCCGTGGCGTCCGCAAGGATCACGATTGGCGCTTGCAGCCCCTTCGCACCGTGCGCCGTCATGACGCGCACCGCGCTGAGCGCCCCTTCCGCCTCGCGCTTTACCTCCACTTCGCCGCGATCGAACCAGTCGAGGAAGCGCTGCAGCGACGGGGTTGCGGTTGTTTCGAAATCAAGCGCCGCGCTCAGCAGCTCTTCGATCGGATCGCGTGCCTCCTCACCAAGGCGGGACAGCAAGCGCCGTCGCCCTTCGAGCGGCCCGGAAAGGATCTCTTCGAGAAAGCGGTAAGGCGTCGTGAAATCCGCACGAGCGAGCATGCGGTCCAGTGGCCCGAGAAGATCTCGATGATGCTCGGACAGATGCCGCCACAGGCTACCCGTTCGGGGGACCGCGCGCGCGAGCAGCTCTTCCTGACTCCAGCCGATGAGCGGGGACACCAGCAGATTGGCAAGGCTTAGATCATCCTCAGGCTGGAGGACGAAGCGAATGGCGGCCAATAGATCCTGGACTGCGAGCGGCGCGTTCAACCGAAGGCGATCGACGCCCGCGACCGGCACCCCTTCCGCATAGAGGCGGGCCACCAGCAGCTGCGCAATCTCGCCGCGCCGCTTGACCAGCACCATGATGTCTTCGGGCCGGATCGGGCGACCCTTGCTTTCCAGAATGGCGCCGCTGTCGAGCCATGCGCGGATCTCGCGCGCAATACGCGTCGCATTGGCACGCACCGCATCGTCGATCCACTCTTCGTCGCCGCCGTCATCCTCGGCGTTGCCGACTGCGATGGGAGGCCACACCTCGACACAGCCAGGCCCCGGAACCTCGCTCGCGTGTGGAGGCATGGCAGCATCAAGCCCAAGCGCTTCCGAACCGAGTGCCTCGACCGCCGCATCGACAAACTCCAGGACCGGGCGCGTGGAGCGGAAGGAGGATACCAGCGAAAGCTGTTCAAACGGGAGGCCGCGTTCATCCGCCGGCATACGGTCATCGCCGGCTACCAGAGCCGCCTTGCGTGCGAAATGCATTTCCGCCGCCCGAAAGTTGATTGGATCGGTACCTTGGAAGCCGAAGATGGCTTGCTTGTGATCACCCACGGTGAACAGCGTACGCATGGACGGCGCATAGACACCCCGACCCACGAAATACTCGTCCACCAGCGCACGTACGATGCGCCACTGCGCGACGTTCGTGTCCTGCGCTTCATCGATCAGCACATGCTCGGTCGTCTGGTCGAGCTTGAACCGGACCCAGTCGCCGATGCCTGGCACCTCCAGCAAGCGAACGGTTGCCCCGATCAAATCGTCAAAGTCGACCAGCCCTCGCCGCCGCTTCGCGGCGCTATAGGCGCGCGCATATTCACGCCCGACCGTCAGAGCCTCGGCCAGCAGATCGGCATAGGCAGCACGCACACGCAACGCGAGCAGCTCTCCGCAGGTCCCGTGGAGGCGCATGGCGAGGTCGGCATATTCCGGATCCGCCGGTGCTTGCCCCTTCACGAATGATCGCGGAACGCCATCGGTTTTCGCCCACACCAGATGAAGCTGGTCAAGCGTTGCGGCTCGCTGCTCAGTGCCTGCCGACAGCCAGGTCGCGATCGTGTCGGCCCGCGAAGAGCCTTTCTTACCACCCCAGCCCCGGTTCAGGGCGCCGATCAGCTCGAGTGCAGCACGATCGATTGAGTCATCACCGCAGGCGTCGCGGATGTGATCCTCAACATCGCCAGCTGGGAGATCCAATTCGCGGCGCAACCACGGCTGGATGCCGGCGGGCAGGTTCTCGAGCGCAGCGGCAGCACGGGCGCAGTCGTTGAGGTATCGTTCCGCCCCTGCCTCCCCCAAGCGGATACTGAGCTTGCCGATCGCTTCCAGCGGACCAGCACGGCCCTCCTCTTCCGCTGTAACAAGCAGATCCCCCAGCGTACCGCGAGCGAGGACCGCTTCCTCGCGCGCCTCGACGGGTCGGAAACCCGGAACAAGTCCGGCTTCCGCCGGGAAGGCTGCCAAAAGCCCCTGGCAGAAGCCGTGAATGGTCTGAATGCGAAGGCCACCCCCGGGCGCGTCGAGAACCTTGGCAAACAGAGTTCGCGCCCTGTCTCGCTGCGCAGGATCTCCTGGCTCCCCAAGCGCGATGAGGTCCGCAAACAGATCGCGATCCTTCATTCGCACCCATGCGGCCAATCGCTGGCTGACGCGGGCCGCCATTTCGGCGGCACCCGCCTTGGTGAACGTCAGGCACAGGATCGCCGAAGGTTCCACGCCCCTGAGAAGCAACCGGAATACGCGGGCAGACAGCACCTGTGTCTTGCCCGTACCGGCCGAGGCGGAAAGCCACACATGCGCGTCGGGCGCGCTGGCCCGGCGCTGCTCACCTCTCAGCGGGGGAAGGGGGCGGGCGCCCGAGGAACTGCTCACTTGGAAGTGCGATCCGCTTGGGCAAACTTAGTTGTCACGGCCATACCATTCATCGCGACGCATCAACTGATCATATTCGGCGTAGGGCGCATATTCGGGATGAAGCTTGGCCACGAACGCTTCGTCGCCAGTGAGCCATCGCGTCGTCGCTTCCGCGAACACGGCGCGGGCCCGATCGACGAACTCGCTGGTGATGATCCGGTCGTTCTTTCCGTTTGGATCGACCGGCGTGCTTACGCTTCCGAATGATGAGTCGCGGTTTTTGGCCAGCGACCAATATTCAAAGGCACCTGCTTTGCCCGTGATACTAGCAAACCCACCCGCCTCCGCGATCGCGCCGAGCAGTCCGAGCTGCATTGAAAAGCCAGCTCGAACGGCCGCGGCGGAAGGCGCCTTGCCGGTCTTGTAGTCGACGATTGCCAGCATTCCGTCCGGCAGAAGATCGATGCGATCGAACCGGCCCGAAAGTTCGATGCCGGCAATCGTCGCCATGCCATTCCCCTCCGCGGCAAGCACCTTGCGCCCGGCTTTCTGCTCATCCGCCATGCGCTGAGCGATCCACTCCACTGCGGCAAGCAGCCGGGGTTGCCAAAGAGCCCGAACCAGCGGGTGGGTACCGGGATCACCCAGCATCTCGATCGCGAGCGGCCCAAGAGCGTCCACCCGACAGCCGGTATCCCGCGCCCATCTCTCCAAAACGCTGTGGACGGCGGTCCCGCGCCATGCGGCAGTCGGATCCGCATCGACCGGATCAAGTGCCGCAAGTCGAAGGATCCTGTGGGCATAGAAGGCGAACGGATCGGCCTTCAAGCGATCGACCTGAGTTACGGACATAGCCAGCGGGCGTAGTGCGGCGGGTGGATTGGGCGCCGGCCGAGCGGCGGGTTGGGGCGTGCCGCCGTCGTCAATCAGCCGGCTCCAGCCTTCGAGCCGTCGATCGCGTGCACGATCGAACTCATCGCCCGCCATTGCTGCGAGCCGCAGCCATAAGCGCGACGGGATCGCCGGTGCGCGAGCATCCCTGCGCGAACGTGTGATGAGCACGTTGGGCGCACCAAGCCCCTGTCCGAAATCATGCGCGGCAACACCGATCGCCCTTTCAAGTCCGGGAAGACCAAGGGCAACGCGGATGCGCGGAGCCAACCAAGGGTCCGGCGCAGTACTTCCCGGCCAGACTCCCTCATTTAATCCGCTGAGGATCATCAGGTCCGCCGATTGGAGGCGGGCTTCGATCAGGCCGTAAATGGCGAGCCGCGGGTGCCCGCCTTGCGGCGGTCGAATCGCGATCTCGTCCATCAGCAGGCGCAACGTGGGCGCCAGTTCCTGGGGCGTTACATTGGCGGGCCCCAGCGCTGCCTCGGCCTCCAGCTCGGTGAGCAGGTCGGCCGCCGCTCGTCCCGCTGGACCGCTCCAGGCGTCCTCGCCGGCCAGCGCGCTTGCCGCATTGCGCAACGCCGCGATCAGGACCGGCAGGGGCGCGGCGCCATCTCCGAACGATGCTGCGAGCGGATCGAGCAATGGACGCAGCTCCGCCCACCACGCGCCCGTACGATCGCCGAGGTGCGCTTCGATCCCGTCCAGCCCAGGCGCAGGCCTTGGACCTCGCAGGCTCCGGTCCAATCGCCGTACACCCTCTAGCCAAGCGCCCCGCCTCTCACCAGCGCGCACCAGTGGATGCTTCAGCAACGTGAGGAGCGCGAGGGGCGCAAAACGGTCGGTCGCCGCCTCTATGATAGCGGTCAGCAATGTGCCTGGTGGCGTGATCGACAGGGGACGGCCGGCGCTGTCGTCAACGTCCAGTCCCCAGCGCGCACAATGCGCCGAGACGCGACGCGCCAGCGCACGGTCTGGTGTCACGAGGGCGGCGGTGCGGCCCCGGTCTTCCACCGCTTCCCGCAGCGCAAGGGCGACGGCTTGCGCTTCCTCTGCAGGACTGGAGAGCTCCGCGATCCGCACCCCTGCAAGTTGGCGCTGCTGCGGCCGCAACTCGGTCCAGCGAGCAGTGTAGTCCGCCGGCGCAAGCGCGGTTGCGATCGTTCTGCCACGTGCAGCAGAGGCATCATGGTCGCTGCCGTCGGGCCAAAGCGCGACATCGTCGCGCGCGAACCCCATTCGCGACAGCAGCTGCTTGAGATGAAACTGCGGATGCACCTCGATTGACCGGGCTGTCCGGCCAGTGATCGGATGGGGCTGATGAGGGCCGAGCGCCTGCCACTCGACCTCCTCCATCGCGCGGTCCAGACCGGCAAGCACGACCAGTCCGTTATCCAGCTTCGCTATCCGGCCGAGCAGCGCAGCCACGGCCGGCGCCGCATCCGTAATGCCGGCGGCGCAAACGAAACCCGCCGGGCCGCCCTGCCCCCAACGCTCCTCCAACCGCCGCAACAGTATGACTCGGCGGGCCGAGCTGTCGATCCGGCCCATTCGGGCAAGCTCCGCCGGCCAGTGATCCAGCACCACCCGAAACAGCTCCAGCGCCTCGCGCCAGTGCTCGGTCAAGTCCCCAAGATCCAGCTCCGCAAGGCGGCCGGGATCCACCTCTTCAACGATCAGCTGGTCAAGGGTACTCGCCAGTTCGCCCGCCAACCGGACGGCCTCTGCCGTATCCAATGCGGGCTTGGCCTGCTTGACCAGGCGAGCCAGGATCATGCGACGACCAAGCACCGAGACGGCAGGCGGCGGCGGATCAGCTGCGTCGGCAGGATCGAGCGCCGCCCCGATCGCTTCGCCAAGGTCATCCGCGCCGATGGCCACGAGACGCGGCAACACCAACGCACCACCGCGCGCGCGCACAAAGGCGTTGGTGACTGCGAGCTTCGCTCGATTGTTCGGCAGCAGAACCAGCCCGCGCGCCAAGCCTAGCGGATCGTCGCCGAAGCGCCGGATCAGCCCGGCGACCAATGCATCAGCAAAGGCGCGGTGGGGAGGAATGGTGAAGAGCCGAGGCCCTCTCCGCTCACCCATCGATCAACAGCGCTTCCGCCCTGGCGATTGCGGCAGGTGTGCCAACATCGACCCATAGACCCTGATGGACAACGCCATAGGCGCGGCCCGCGGCGATTGCCCGTTCCCAGAACAGCATCGTGGAAAACGGACCTTCAGGCGCATCCACAAGGATTGCGGGGTTGAGGATTTGCACACCGATAAACACGAATGGTGCGAGCCGTCCTGGACGTCGGCGCGCGGTGATCCGGCCATCCGCGCCGATGTGAAAATCGCCCTGCCCCCTGTGACAATGCGCGCGTGCTAACGGGACCAGGAGCAGCAGGACGTCCATTTCTGCCGGGTTCCACCGCGCGGCCAGAAGCGAGAGGGCGTCGATGGGTCCGTCCAGCCAGTAATTGTCACTGTTAACGACAAAGATCGGGTCTGTGCCAAGCAGTGGCTTGGCCTTCATCAGCCCGCCGCCTGTCTCCAGAAGCTGCGCACGCTCATCGGAGATCTCGATCTCGATGCCCTCGATGGATGACAGATGTCCTTCCAACGTATCCGCGAGGTAATGGGCGTTGACCACCGCCCGCTTCACGCCCGCGGCGCGGAGATGATCAAGCGTGTGATCCAGCAGTGTTTTGCCGGCCACTTCAATCAACGGCTTGGGCCGCGTTGTGGTCAGTGGCCGCATACGCTTTCCGAGGCCGGCAGCCATGACCATCGCCGTCTCGGGCATGTAGGCCTCGATTTCCGGCCGGATCAAACGCGGCTTAATCATTTTGCGCTCAGTAGCAGTGGGGAGATCTCGATCTCGATACCCTTGATGGATGACAGATGTCCTTCCAACCTATCCGCGAGATAATGGGCGTTGACCACCGCCCGCTTCACGCCCGCGGCGCGGAGATGATCAAGCGTGTGATCCAGCAGTGTTTTGCCGGCCACTTCAATCAACGGCTTGGGCCGCGTTGCGGTCAGTGGCCGCATACGCTTTCCGAGGCCGGCAGCCATGACCATCGCCGTCTCGGGCATGTAGGCCTCGATTTCCGGCCGGATCAAACGCGGCTTGATCATTTTGCGCTCAGTAGCAGTGGATCGCCGCGCAATTCGACGGGAATGTTGGCGTCGAACCAACGTGCAACCGGCGCAAGTTCAGGGCAAGCCAAGTCACGTTCCAGATAGGACCAGACCCTGGGACAAAGGCTGGGATAGCGGTCCTTGCCGTCGCGCTTCCAAAGACGAGTGAATATGCCGATGATCTTGGCATTTCGCTGCGCGCCGAGGACATGGTAGGCGCGCATAAAGCCCTCGCCCTCACCCGTCGCGCTTCGATAACGCTCCAGCATCGCCTGCTCCAGCGCAGGATCCACGTCACGCCGGGCGTCCTGCAGCAGTGACACCAAGTCGTAAGCGGCATGTCCGGCGAGCGCATCTTGGAAGTCTAGCAACCCCAAGGAACGGGACGCACCGACCAGCATCAGATTTTCCACGTGATAATCGCGAAGCACGGTGACCGCCCGATCGCAACTCACATGGTGCAGAACGGCGTCCCACGCATCGACATACCCGGCCGTGTCGACGGCCAGCCCCACCGTCGGGCAATACCATTCGACCAGAAGCGCCGCCTCGCGTTGCAGCTCCGCCCGATCATACGCGCGCCAGGCGCCCGCCGGGTGATCGCGGAGCGCGACGAGAACGTCGACCGCATTGGCATACAGGGTGCTCGCAGCGCCAGGATCAGCATCAATCGCCTCGCGCATGCGATCGTTGCCGAAATCTTCGATAAGGACGAGCCCGTGCGCCTCATCGATGGCGTGGATCTTTGGGGCTCCGAACCCGCGATCCGTCAGCCATTTCGCCACCGCTATGAACGGTCGCGGGTCCTCATGTGGCGGAGGCGCGTCCATCAGCACGGCGGTGCGCGCACCGTCGACAACACGAAAATAGCGTCGGAACGAGGCATCACCGGCTAGCGGTAGCACCGTTGCTCCGCCCCATCCGTGCGCAGCGAGAAAGGTGTGCGCTTCGGCGGGCGGCGTCATGTCTAGGACCATCGGCGCTCCCATGCCGCGGGCGTTTCCCAAGTCAAGCGCCGCGCGCCGTCTGGTTCAATGGCGAGTGTAAGTCGTAGCGCATCCGGCCATGCTCCCGCACCCGCACGGTCCGGCCATTCCACCACCAGCGCAGAGTCAAGCAAGGCTTCATCCAGGCCGAGCTCCTCGAGCTCATGCGAACCATCCAGCCGATAAAGATCGACGTGGAGGACAGGAAGTCGCACCTCCGGGGGGTCATAGGGCTGAACGATGGCGAAGCTGGGGCTCGGCGCCTCCCCGATGAGGCCGAGGCCGGCCAGCAACCCGCGCGCGATGCTCGTCTTTCCCGCGCCAAGCGGACCGGAAAGAGCGATGACGTCGCCCGGCTGAATCATCGTCGCGAGACGAGCACCGACAGCTTCGGTTTCGACCGCATCGGCCAGGCGACAGCTCCCAATCGTCATCGCGGCAGCTCTGCTTTTACCAAGGTTCCCACGCCAAGTTCGCTGACCAGCGAGATATTACCGCCATGCGCTTCGACAAACTGTTTTGCCAAAGGAAGGCCGAGATCCAGCGCGCGCACGCCGCGTGTTGTCGTGGGCTGGGCGAACCGGTCGAACGCATGCCGCGCGGCGTCCTCGTCCATCCCGCCGCCATCGTCCGACACGATGATGCGGGCCGTCTCTTCCTCGCCATCCACGTGAAGCAACACCCGCCCCCCTGAAACGGTGGCATTGATGGCGTGCCGAAGCAGATGCTCCACTGTCTCTCGGATACGCCGAGGGTCTCCGTTCACCTGCCCTGCACTCGGGTCGATCTCTACCGCGAAGTCGATGTCTCTCTCCCCGGCCGCTCCTTGCACCGCCGCAGCTGCCGAGCGCGCGATGTCCCCAAGATCGACCATTTCCCGCTTCAAGGGCATGTCACGCTCGCCCTGCGTCAGATCGAGCACTTCATCGATCAGCAGGCCAAGGCGACTGACCGATTCGAGGATCGCGACCACATATTGATCCGCCTGCTGGGTCAGCTTGCCGGCATAGCCGGCGTGCAACATTTCTGCGAAGCCGCTGATCGACGTCAGCGGTGTCCGCAATTCGTAGCTCATGTTGGCAACGAACGCCGTCTTTACCTTGTTGGCAGCCTCAAGCGCCGCGGCGCGATCGCGTAGCGCCTGTTCGGCGCGACGGCTATCGCTGATGTCCAGCATCGTGAACAGTGCGTTGCCATCTGGCAGAGGCACCGCCGCGAACGCAAAGTGGCGACCATCCGCGAGTGCCACCCGCCCGTTCCGCTGCTGCCGATCAGTAGTGGCGGAACGGACAAGATCCGTCACCAGCGTCGCGCGATTGGGCGTACGCAGCTTGGGCGCAATCTTCTCCGCCACCGCATCGACCCGCGGGTGGCTGCTGAGGAACTCCTCCTCGAACTCCCAAAGCGCGCGGAACCGATTGTTCCACAACTGAAGCCGACCGTCAGCGGCGAACACGCCGAGCGCTTCAAAGAGATTGTCGAACGTGGCGGTTCTCACCCGAAGCAGGGTGTCCCTGGCAGAGGCGAGTTGCACCTCTTCCGTCCGATCTTCGAAAATCAGCAGCAGGCCGCCGTCAGGCAGCAGTTGCGCAAGCACCCGAATGTGCACCCCGCCCGGCAGGTGCCAGGTTTCCTCAGTCGCCGCATCCGTACGGGTGAACCAGTCGCGGCGCTCGGCTTTCCAGCCCGGAAAATCCCGCACCTCTGGCAACCGGTTCGCTTCTCGCATGCGCTCAAGCACCCGATCGAACTCGGGCCGATCGGCCATCCACTCGCTGCGCATCGCGAACATGCGCCGGAACGGCTGGTTGCAGAACACCATTGACCGGTCGCGTCCAAACTGAGCCACGCCGGCGGAAAGCCGATCAAGCATGGCGCGCTGTGCAACGGCAAACCGCTGTTCGCGAGCGCGAGCCTCTTCGAGTTCCTCGACATCGATGGCGAAACCCGCGACGCCCCCGCCTGGCAACGGAACATCGTAAAGCTGCATCGAACGGCGAGCACCGCCGATGGTCGCGGGAAGCACGCGGACCTCCGGCCGGCCAGACTCTCGCGCGGCCGTGGCACCGGCGAGTGGGCCACCCTGGCCGGATCCCTCGATCAACTCCAAGCCGCGTGCAACAACGTCCGCAGCGTCCGCGCCTTCCACCGCCTGAACATAGGCCGTGTTGACCATCGACAGCCGCAGGTCTGGTCCGCGGTACCACATGGGCAGAGGGGCCGCTTCGATCAGGCCGGTCAATGCATGGAACGCGTCGCGAACCTCGGCCTGCTCGATCGCCAGTCGCTCCACCTCTTCCTGTGCTTCGCTGGCGTCATGTACCCAGATCACCACGTCCGAACTTCCCGTGCCCACCGGGGCTCGGGCACCGCGCAGCATCAGCGTGCGCGCGGCCCCGCGCGGGCGTACCTGTCGCACGAATGGCTTGCCCGAGCGCTGGACCGTCATCACGTCCGAGAGAAGCTGCTCGGCATCCCGCGGATCAAGTCCGCCGCCCGCCGCGCTTAATCCATCGAAGTCGGTCGGCGGCTGAACAAGGCCGAACAGGTCCGCAATCCGTGGAGGCATCTCCAGTCGATGGTCCGCGCGCACCAGAATCGGCTGCATCGGCGCGCCCGCCAGCAATCCTTCGGCGAGTTGCAGCCGCGCCCGCTGATCCGCTGCCGACGCAAGCGCTCTCAAGCCGCGGTTGAGCACCATGGTAGCCGCGCCCACCAGCAACAACAGGACGGCGCCGGCGGCGATCAACATGGGCGTGGTCAAGAAAGAGGCGAGTCCGTGATGATGTCCGCTACTTCTACGCCCGCAGGCCGCAAAGTGAACAGCCTACATCTCTCCCCGCGCACGGCGGATCGCATACCATTTCGCGACGTTCGCATTGTGCTGCTCCAGCGTGTCCGCAAACACATGGCCGCCGGTGCCGTCAGCCACGAAGTAAAGCGCCGAAGTCGTCGCCGGATCAAGAACGGCGTCTATCGATTGCCGGCCCGGGTTTGCGATCGGCCCAACAGGCAGCCCAGCACTGGCGTAGGTGTTGTAACCGTTCGTCGCCTGGAGCTCGGATCGTTTGATCCGCCGCCCGAGCGGCTTTCCCTTGGTGATAGGATAGATGACCGTCGGATCTGCCTGAAGCGGCATCCCGCGCTTCAAGCGGTTCGTGTAAACGGCGGCCACCATCCGCCGTTCGGATGGCTTGCCCGTTTCCTTCTCAACGATGGAGGCTAGGACAATGGCCTCTTCAGGCGACTTCACGGCAATCCCCGGCTTGCGCTTCTTCCACGCCGTCGCAAGATAATCCGCCATCGCCTTCTGCATGCGGGCAACGATTGCCGTGCGCGTATCGTTGAGCTGATATGCGTAGCTGTCCGGCAGAATCGAGCCTTCCCGCGGCACTGCAACCTGTCCGGTCAAACCCTCCGCGCGAATGAGCGCCTCGTGGACCAGAATGGACGGATAGCCCTCCGGTACTGGAATCAGCCGCTGGCGAACCTTGCCCTGTTCGAGCAGCGCCAGAATGTCCGAGGCGCTGGCGCGCGCCGGGATTGCATACTCGCCAGCCTTGATCGGCTTGCCAGTGCCGAACACCCGAGCATAACCGCGAAAACGCCAAGCGGAGCGGATCGCGCCCTGCTTTTCCAGTTCCCCGGCTGCCCGTGACAGGCTCGCGCCTTCCGGAACCACGACGGCGAGTGGCTTGGCCGCCGGGCCCTCGCCTGACCAATCGCGCGCAACCCAGAAGAGCGCGGCGATCAGCCCCAGCCCGATCAGCAGTCCCAGGCAACCGACCTTGCGCATCATTTCACCCCGGCGATGGCCGGATCCCAGTTCATGGCCGGCCGAGAAGAATGTCCCGGCCGTATCCGGGACGAGCAGTTGTTATCAGATGGCCTTCAGCACCAGCGAGGCGTTGGTACCGCCAAAACCGAAGCTGTTGTTCAGCACCGCCTTGACCTGCCGCTTCTTCGCGACATGCGGCACTAGGTCGACGCCGGCGCAATTATCGCTCGGATTGTCGAGGTTCAGCGTCGGCGGCACGATCTGGTCGCGCATCGCAAGGATGCAGAAGATGCTTTCCACCGCACCCGCGCCACCGAGCAGGTGACCGATGGCCGACTTCGTCGATGACATGGAAAGCGAACCAACATGGTCGCCGAACAGTCGTCGAACCGCGCCAAGCTCCAGTTCGTCTCCGAGCGGAGTGGAGGTGCCATGGGCGTTGATATAGTCGATGTCTTCCAAGCGAAGACCAGACTTGCGCATCGCCATTTCCATCGAGCGGAACGCACCCGAACCTTCCGGATGCGGCGCCGTGACGTGATAGGCGTCGCCCGACAGACCGTAGCCGATAACTTCAGCGTAGATCTTCGCGCCGCGCGCTTTCGCACGCTCATATTCCTCGAGCACGACAACGCCCGCGCCTTCGCCCATGACGAAGCCGTCGCGATCTTTGTCGTACGGGCGGCTCGCCTTCTCCGGCGTATCGTTGAAGTTGGTGCTGAGCGCACGTGCCTGCGCGAAGCCGGCAATGCCCAGCGGGCAAATCGCGCCTTCTGCGCCACCGGCGAGCATCACGTCCGCGTCGTCCATGGCAATCATGCGGGCGGCGTCGCCGATCGAATGTGCACCTGTGGAGCAAGCGGTCACGACCGCATGGTTCGGGCCCATCAAGCCGTATTTGATGCTGACCTGGCCCGAGATCAGATTGATCAGCCTGCCATGCACGAAGTGCGGACTGACGCGCCCGGGCCCCTTTTCATGGCGAACGATCGACTCGCTTTCGATACCCGGCAGGCCCCCGATGCCAGCGCCAATCGAGCAACCGGCCCGGTAACGCTCCGCCTCCGTCATCTCCGTCAGGCCTGCGTCTTCCAAAGCCTGGCCGGCCGCATCGATGCCGTACACGATGAACGGATCGACCTGGCGCTGGATCTTGTGATCGACCCGCTTGGAAGCGTCGAAGCCATATTCGTGGCCTGCAGGCTTCACCTCGCAAGCGATGCGGCATTTCTGGTCAGACGCGTCAAAGCGCGTAATCGGCCCGGCGCCAGATTTGCCGGCGATGAGATTGGCCCAAGCTAGCTCCACCTCAGCCCCAAGAGGGGTGACGAGGCCAAGACCGGTGACGACGACGCGGCGCATTGCGCTACTCCATGAACGTTACAACGAAACGGCTCCCCGCCCTCTAGCCGGGGACGGGGAGCCGCTCAAATCCGGGCCGAGGCGGCGGCAGGCTCGAAGCCTCCGCGCCCCGTTCGCGATCAGCCCTTGTGCTCGTCGATATAGGTGATCGCATCGCGCACGGTAGTGATCTTCTCGGCAGCGTCGTCCGGAATTTCCACCCCGAACTCTTCTTCGAACGCCATCACCAGCTCGACAATGTCGAGGCTGTCCGCGCCGAGATCGTCGATGAAGCTCGCGTCCTCGGTCACCTTGTCGGCTTCGACGCCGAGATGCTCGACGACGATCTTCTTCACGCGGTCGGCGGTCTCGCTCATATATATTCCCTTTGTTTCGTCGGGGGGTTGTTGAATCCTGAACGCAGGTAGAACGGGGTGCGTTGCGATACAAGTCTGCTTTAGACCATCGCCATCCCGCCGTTTACGTGCAGGGTCTGGCCGGTGACATAGCCAGCCTCCCGCGATGCCAGATAGACGACAGCTGCGGCCACGTCTTCCCCGGTTCCCAGATCGCCAGCCGGAATCTTCGTGAGAAGCGCGGATTTCTGCGCTTCCGGCAATACATCGGTCATCGCGGACCGGATGAAACCGGGAGCAACGCAGTTAACCGTGACGTTGCGGCTTGCGAGCTCCTGCGCCACCGCCTTTGACATACCGACAAGGCCTGCCTTGGATGCCGCGTAATTCGCCTGGCCCGGATTGCCGGTCTGCCCGACCACCGAGGTGACCGAGACAATTCGGCCGAAGCGCTGCTTCATCATCGGTTTTGCGGCTGCCCGCATCAGACGGAAAGCAGCCTCAAGATTGACTCGAATGACTTGGTCCCATTCGTCGTCTTTCATTCGCATGGTCAAATTATCGCGCGTTACACCCGCATTGTTGACCAGAATGTCGAGACGTCCGCCAAGAGCTTCCACCGCCGCGGGAACCAGCCCGTCCACTGCTTGCGCATCCGCCAGGTTGGCCGGCACCGCAACGTGATCGCCGCCAAGCTGGCCGCAGAACGCATTTAATTTATCCGCATTGGATCCTGAAACGACCAGGCGTGCCCCCTGAGCGGCGAGGGCCTGCGCAATCGCCGAGCCGATGCCGCCCGAGGCGCCCGTCACCAGCGCGGTCATCCCTGTGAGGTCAAACATTGAAATCTCCCGAATTCACACGAACCGCGGCCCGCTGGTATGCGGTCGAGGAACCTTCCACGTGCGTGTTTGGTCCGACCAGTTGCCGAACTTACAAGCCCTTCAGCAGCGCCTCGAGATCGTCCATGGACACGATGCTAACTGCCTGCGCGTCAGGGGCGATCCGCTTGACCATCGGTGACAGCACCTTGCCGCCAAACTCCACGAACTCTGTCACGCCAGCATCAACCATCGCCAGCACCGATTCGCGCCAACGCACCATTCCTGTAACCTGTTCTACCAAGAGGCGACGGATCGTATCCGGATCGCTCACCGGTGCTGCAGTGACATTCGCGTACACCGGGACCAGGGGAGCGGCGACCTTAGCCTCTGCCAGTGCCTTCTCCATCGCATCTGCGGCAGGCTGCATGAGCGGGCAGTGAAATGGAGCGGAAACCGGAAGAGCAACGGCACGCTTGGCTCCGTGGTCTTTCGCCAAAGCGATGGCACGATCAATCGCCGCCTTCGCGCCGGAGATCACCACCTGACTGGGATCGTTGTCGTTCGCGACCGTGCAAACCTCGCCTTCGGCCGCCGCCGCGGCAATGGCTTGCGCCTTGGGAAGGTCAGCGCCCAGCAGAGCCGCCATGCCGCCCTCACCCACTGGCACCGCTGCCTGCATCGCCTGACCGCGCAGCTTCAGCAGCTTTGCCGTGGTGGAAAGGTCAATCGCCCCGCCGGCGCATAGCGCGCTATATTCGCCCAGACTGTGACCAGCCACGAAGTTCGCCTTTTCGGCCAGGCGAACGCCGCCTTCCTTCTCGAGGACCCGCAGCGTTGCAATGGCATTTGCCATGATCGCTGGCTGCGCATTCTCGGTCAGCGTAAGTTCGTCCGCTGGCCCTTCCGTCATGAGCCGAAACAGGTTCTGGCCAAGCGCCTCATCGACCTCGCCGAACACCTCGCGCGCATGGGAACTCGCGGCCGCGAGCGCTTGGCCCATGCCAACGGACTGACTGCCCTGCCCCGGAAAGATAAACGCTCGCATCTGCCTCTCCCAAATCGAAGAGGCGCCGGGTAGGCGCCTCAGGCCGGCGGGGTCAACCGCCCTGCGGTCGAACCAGCACCATCTCCGGGCTTGGCGCAAACATACGGCGTGAGATGGCGCTGGGCACCAAAGGCTCCAGTCCGAGCCACCGAAGCAATGCGCCGAGCCGCGTCGGGGGAGAGGGATAGCGCGCGATCACTACACCTTTCGGCGCATGAGCCGCGGGCGCCACGACGAGGTCGCCCGGTTGTGCCGGAAGGGGCCGAATGTTGGTCTGACGCAGGAACGCCATCGGGATATCCGAGCGCGCTACATCATCCGGCGCGCCGGCGACAACGGCTTGCGGGTGGGCTTCCGCTGCAATCAACAAGGCTTCCATGGGCCATCTCGGATGAGCGTTTCCTACACTCACCAGCAACAGATTGGTTGAAACCAGCACCGCCAGAACCATGATCCGGGCCCAGGCACGAATACGGTCGAGCCACAGGGCCACGAGGATGACTGCAGCAAGGGCCGCCAGCATGAAATATCGCGGGTTAAGCACCAGCTTGGCGTAAAGGGCCGATACGAGAATGAAGCTGCTGCCCGCCATGGCCGCAAGCAACAGAAAGGGCGCTCGCCGCGCGACCGACAATCTCGTCCAGCACCAACCGACGCAGGCGATCCCGGCGGTCCAGAACAGGAGCCCGAAATCATCGTTGATTAACAATACGAGCAGAGGATCGATCGGCGCCCACAGGAGGAAGTTGCCCTCGTGATTGGCTGCCCGATTGATATGCTCGTCGTGATGAAACGCGATCGCATAGCGTCGCAGAGGATCACCAGTTAGCGCATATTGGAAGAGCGCTTCTCCCACGAGCACCATCGCGGCACCAATGCCGCACGCCATCAGCACACGACGCGGTAGAGGCCTACCGATCAGAAACATCGGGCCAAGCACGATCAGCGGGAGAACACTTGTTTCCCGGCACAGCACGGCGGCCCCGAACATGACGCCGCCCAAACCTGCGCGCAGGAGCCCTCCCGGATCCTCCCTGCTGGAGCCAAGAAGCCACGCCCCGACCACGAGAGCGGCCGCCTCGGTCAGATCGACACTTACCGTCGTCGCATGCGAGACCACCACAGGAAGAGTGGCAGTCAGCAACGCAGCGATCCATCCGGCGCGCGGCTTCCCGCCCGCGGCAGCGAAGCCGCCAACCACCACCACAAGAAGAACGTAAAACAGCACCGCGGTGACTGCGAAAGCGGCGAAGTTGTTCCCAACGATTGCGATTACGGCAGCGAACGTCAGCGTAAGCGGAAAGCGGGTGGACCAGTGATCGCTGCCGGCAAAAGGAGGATCAACAAGCCAGCGCACTGCTCCGGCATGATAGAGCGAGTCGTCGGACGCCATGAACCCGATCCAGCCGACGTAGAGCGCCGCCGCCATCGCGACCACGACGAGCCCAAACCACGTCGCCGCACGCACCCGGCACGAAGCGCCGTCGTTCTCGACCAGCGCTGTCTTGTCGCTTCTCGAACGGCGCGGTGGGAACATGGTCGTCATCTTCGGCAGTGATAACTCGATCCCATGTACAAATGCTTGCCTGCTGAACCGTTGTTCAGCGTGCCCGCCTTTTTGGCGACAGTTCGCTACGAAATGCCGCGCCCAAGCCGTCCCGCAGGATACCTACGAGGTCCAGACATCTCTCCGACGCGATCGTTCAGGCGCCGCTTGCGGAAAGCGCGAAGGAGATTTCAGATGTTCAAGAAGCTGGTTCAGGTGACAGTTGCGGCCTCGCTGGTCGCCACCCCGATGATTGCCGCGACGGCGGAGGCACAGGCGCGTCGTCAGGACCGCCACGTGACCACGACCGTGCAGCACCACCCGGAGTACAACCGTCAAGAAGACGACCATCGTCCCACCGCTGCAGAAGCAGCGCTCATGGCACAAGGGCGAGCGCTTTGATCGTCGCTATGCCCAGAACTATCGCACCATCGACTATCGCCAGTATCGCAGCCGCCATCTCTACGCGCCGACCCGCAGTCAGCAGCAGGTGCGCTCCGGCAACGACGCTGTGCTTGTCGCGGTCAGCAGCGGGATTGTGGCGGCCGTACTTGCGAACGCCTTGCGGTGGCGCTTGATTTCTTCGGGATTTCCGGTACGGGACCGGGCAGCACAGGCGGGGAGCATCGTCTCCTCGCCTTCGCTATTTTGGGACGACAGTCGGAGGGGCATGGCACGGGGCCATGTCAGCGATCGGCCAACGAAGGAAAGCACATGGCTCTTTACGAGCACGTGTTCCTTGCGCGCCAGGATTTGGCACAAGCGCAGGTGGACACGATGGCGGAAGCCATCACCAAGATCGTCGAAGATCATCAGGGCAAGGTCGTCAAGACCGAGACCTGGGGCCTGCGCAGCCTTGCCTATCGCATGGTGAAGAACCGCAAGGCTCATTACGTGATGATGGAGATCGACGCACCGGGCGATACCGTCGCTGAGATCGAGCGTCAGCACTCCATCAACGAGGACATCATCCGCTACATGACCGTCAAGGTTGACGCGCATGAGCAGGGCCCGTCGGTGATGATGCGCAAGCAGGAGCGGGACCGCGAGCGCGGCCGCCGTCGTGAAGAGGAGAACGCATAATGGCACGTCCCTTCTTCCGCCGTCGCAAGAGCTGCCCCTTCTCGGCGAAGGACGCTCCCCGGATCGACTATAAGGACGTGCGGCTGCTGCAGGGCTTCGTGTCCGAGCGTGGCAAGATCGTCCCCTCGCGCATCACCTCGGTGAGCGCCAAGAAGCAGCGCGAGCTCGCCCAGGCGATCAAGCGCGCCCGTCACCTGGGCTTGCTGCCCTACGTCGTTAAGTAAGGAGAAGAGCAGATGGACGTCATTCTGCTTGAGCGCGTCGAGAAGCTCGGCGGCATCGGCGACGTAGTGAAGGTGAAGGATGGCTTCGCCCGTAACTACCTGCTGCCGAACAAGAAGGCGCTGCGCGCCAACGAAGCGAACCGGAAGGTTTTCGAAGCCAACCGTGCACGGATCGAGGCTGAGAATGCCAATCGTCGTGGCGAGGCCGAGAAGGAAGCCAAGACCTTCAAGGACGTGTCGGTCACCATCATCCGTCAGGCGTCGAACGCCGGTCAGCTCTACGGCTCGGTCGCGGTCCGCGATCTGGTCGATGCGCTGAACGATGCTGGCCACAAGGTTGCTAAGTCTGCGGTCATTCTCGACCGCCCGATCAAGGCGATCGGCGTGTACGACATCCGCGTCGCTTTGCACCCGGAAGTGTCCGTGACGGTGAAGGTCAACGTCGCGCGTTCGCCTGAAGAGGCGGAGCTGCAGTCGCAGGGCGTCGACGTGATGGCGCAGGTCTTCGAGGAAGGCCGTGACCAGGGCGGCTTCACGGAAGCGTATGACGCCAACGCCGAGCCCGGCGCGAGCGCCGAAGTCCGCGAGGAATCGGCCGAGGGCTAACCACCCTCGCTTAGGACAAGACAAAAGGCCCGTCAGGCGTCATGCCTGGCGGGCCTTTCGTTATGAGTTGCGCTCGCCGACCACATTCATGCGTGGCGCTCGGCCCTGGACACAAGCCGCCGCCGCGAGCGAGTACCGGTGGCTGATCGGCTCGATGCACTGCTCACTCCGGAGACAACCGGCCTCACGCTGCATCTGCTTGGCCCATCCAGAGCACGAGCCTCGCTCACCGGCACGCGCGTGACTCAGGCGCGCTCAGCGCGGCTCTGCCAAGCGCTTCGTACCATTTGCTGGACGCGCGCACGGCTACGCTCGGACAGCGCGCGGAGTCGTTCCCCCGCGGCCGAGATCCCCGATGAACGATCCATCCCCTCGACCTGCATGACCCAGAGTTGACGGAACGCGCCGCCGGGACGTCGGAGCAGCTGTTGAGGGGGGCCATCCTCGATGACGCGGCCGTTCGACAGAACCACCACCCGGTCAAAATTAACGACTGTGGACAGGCGATGTGCCACGGCGATGACTGTGCGGTTCTGGATCAGCGCCTCCAGCCCGTTCTGGACTTCAAGCTCCGACTCGGAGTCCAGCGCTGACGTCGCCTCGTCGAGCAGCACGATACGCGCGTTCTTCAGAAAGGCGCGGGCGATGCCGATCCGCTGCCGTTGTCCGCCCGACAAGTTGGTGCCGCGCTCGCCGACAATACTGTCATACCCGTGTGGCAGCCGACGGATGAAGTCGTCGCATCCCGCCGCCTCCGCAGCTCGGAACACCTCATCATCATCCGCGTCCGGACGGGCGAAACGGATGTTCTCCATCACCGATCGGTGGAACAGCAGCACTTCCTGCGGCACCACTGCGATCGCGTCGCGCAGGCTCTCCTGCGTCACTGTGTCGACACGTTGACCATCGATCATGACATGACCGGCCTGGGGATCATGAAATCGCTGGGTCAGTTGAAGCAGCGATGACTTTCCCGCGCCGGAGGGCCCTACAATGCCGATCTTCTGCCCCGCTGGGATTTCCAACGACAGATCATGAAGCACGGGGTGGCGCGGATCATAGCCGAAAGTGACATGGCTGAACTGTACCCGACCCTCTCCCACCCGCAGCCGCGCAGCACCTGGGGCATCACTCAGCGTCTGAGGCACGCCGATAATGTCGAGCGTCTCCCGCAGATAACTGAACTGCTGGCTGACATCGATCAGAGCCATGGCGAGGTCGCGTGAACCATGGAGAATGCGGAAGGTCATCGTGCTGATGATCACCACGTCCCCGGTGGTGATGGCGCCGTTTGACCAACGCCCGATTGCCCAGATCAGCGTACCGCCGACGAAGATGGCGAGCGAGAGATCGTGGAGGCCGCGCATCCGCTCGACGAAGAACCAACCACGGCGCTGGGCCACGGCCTCATCGTCAAGAAATCCCCGCAGCCGCGACAGTTCTCTTTCACCGGCGGCAAAGGCCTTCACTACCCAGATGTTGCCGATCAAATCGACCAGTTCGCCACCGACCGTACCGGCATGCTCAGCAAAGGCCTTGTGGTGCACATGCCCGCGCAGGCCAAGCAGGACGAGTCCGGCCGTTACGACAATGAATATCGCCCCAAGAACCAAGGCCATGGTTCCGTCGATCGTCACGAAGATGATCATGGCGCCGGCGAACGCGATGAGCGGCGGTGTCACTTCTTGAAGGAGCCGGTGGATGATTGCGCCAAAGATCCCCGCTAGGCCCGAAATCCGGTGCCCAAGCGAACCGGCTCGCTGGTTCTGGAAAAAGGGCATTTGGTGGCCCGTCAGATAGTCCACCATGTCGAGCCGAATGCCGACGCCCGATACCACGGTAGCATGGCCGAGAGTCAGCGCGGCCATCCGCTGGAGCAGACTTTCAAGAACTACCAAGCTCAGGAATAATGCCAGGGCCGTGTAAACGAGCGATCGGACGCGATCGGCACTGGTCATCGCATCGATCAACAGCTTCATGGCATATTGGACGCCAATCGAGCTTACCGACGCACCCGCAACCAGTACGCCCAGCAGCAGAAAGATCCATGGACGCGCGGCCACGTAATGCAGCAGAAAGCGCGTTGGGCTGATCAGGAAGGGCATTCTTGCTTACAGTGCAGTTTGAGCCATGATCCAGCGCCGTCGACGGTTCACGGCTGACCATCCGGGAGCGCATTCAGCCGAGCTCACGATGACTTCAGGCTGTGGAACGCCGCGCTTATAGAATAACGGCGGGGAGCAATCGATCCGACACATTGCGGCGGCAATTGCGTCAGCGATCGCTCAGGCGCCACCCTCCAGGCGTTCTCTTCCGTCATGCTGTGCCAAGATCGCGACGAGCGCTGTCACACGCTCCCGCAATTCTTCCAAGCCTTGCGTATCATATCCACGTGACATGGTGCCAGGCACATGAAGAGCCGCTTCTCGAAGCGCCCGCCCCTTGTCCGTCAGCGTGATCAGAACGCGGCGCTCGTCCGCCGAGTCGCGGCGGCGATCAAGCAATCCGTTGCTCTCCATCCGCTTGAGCAGCGGGGTCAGCGTTCCACTATCAAGGAAAAGGCGCGTACCCAGTGCGCCGACCGTCTGCGGCTCCTCTTCCCACAATACCAGCAGGACAAGGTATTGCGGGTAGGTGATACCAAGACTGCGCAACACGGGCGTGTACAGTCTGTTGATCAGATTGGTGGCAGCATAAAGCGGGAAACATACCTGCCGGTCCAGCCGGAGTGGATCATCCGTATGTGCCGCCACCTGATCCTTCATCGAGTAGACACGTTCAACGTGACGTCCACGTTGCCCTTCACTGCGTTCGAATATGGGCACACCGCGTGCGCAGCCTTGACGATCTCTTCTGCCTTGGCCTGATCCACGCCAGCGATCGTGACGTCCAGCGTCACAGCCAGGTTGAAACCGCCCCCAGCACCAGGCAGCAAGCCGACCTCGCCGATCACCTCGATATCGCCATCGCGAACCTTGTCTGCCTGCGCGCGGGTCACGTGAATGACAGCGTTTTCAAAGCAAGCGGCATAGCCCGCGGCGAATAGCTGTTCCGGATTGGTTGCGCCACCCTTGCCGCCCAACTCTTTAGGCATGGCCAGAGAAAGATCGAGAATACCGTCGTCACTGCGCACCGTGCCGCTGCGGCCCCCCACTGCGGTCACCTTGGTGGAATAGAGCGTACCCATCTTCAATCTCCGATTTCTGCAAAACCAGAGTTAGATTGCGCGCAACACTATTGCAAGACACGGGAGGGAAGTAAGATGCTGAGCCTACTGACTGCCTGCGAGGACCGATTGCGGCCTCAAGGCACTGCGACGCAGGCGCCCACAACCGCGGCAAGGGGTATGAGCGCGAGGACGAGAGGCACAATCTGCTTCATGATTGAAATCCTGGAGACATATTCGAGCAAAGAATGCTGAGCGCCGACGAAAGTTTCCGACCGAGCAGCGCCGCGACTTTCGAGGGTATCGATCAACGCCAAGCGCCCCACCACAACCATGCGTTCGGAAATCGACCAAAACGCGCCGCGGCTGCGACGCCGCGATGTCCCAACACTGCGGACCTCTCACAGGGCCGGCGGCTTATTCGAACCAGTGCGGCAGCGGATCTGCACAGGCGACGTGGAGCATTCGTTATTTCCGGCCGAACAGCTTTTCGATTTGCTCCAGCGGCATTTTCACCCAGGTGGGCCGCCCGTGATTGCATTGACCGGAGTGCGGCGTCACTTCCATCTCCCGGAGCAAAGCATTCATCTCGGTGACCGACAGAACACGCCCTGCCCTGACTGAACCGTGACAGGCCATGGTTCCTGCCACCGCGTCCAGACGCTCACGCAGAGACAAGGTTTCGTCGTAGGCGGTCAGCTCATCGGCAAGATCGCGAACCAGTCCGCTCGGATCACCGCTGCCGAGCAATGCAGGTGTGGCGCGAACCAGCATGGCGCGAGGGCCAAATCGCTCCAGCTCGAGCCCGAGCTCCGCCAATTCCTCGATCCTGGTTTCCAGCCGATCGCAATTCGGCTCGTCCAGTTCCACGACCTCGGGGATCAGCAATGCCTGCGCCGCCACCTTGCCGCCTGCCAGCGCTGCCCGCATGCGTTCCAGCACCAACCGCTCATGTGCGGCGTGCTGATCGACGATGACGAGACCGTCTTCCGCTTCAGCGACAATGTAGGTCTTGGCGACCTGCCCCCGAGCCACGCCAAGC
Organism: Sphingomonas sp. IC-11; assembly: GCF_021043365.1. Classification (GTDB taxonomy): domain Bacteria; phylum Pseudomonadota; class Alphaproteobacteria; order Sphingomonadales; family Sphingomonadaceae; genus Sphingomonas. The sequence goes on from NZ_JAJNDU010000001.1 coordinate 1,446,488, forward strand.
GGATGAACACGCGATTCCGGCGGGGACGCGACAGCTGCCTCTCCCCGTGCTTGCGGCGGTGGCGCAAAGAAGGTCGGCCGCTGGTCGCGCAGCAGGCTGGCGCGGGAGATGTAGTCAACTGCCTGCGCCCCCCTCGCGATCTGATCTTGCACCAACGGCGCGACTTCGCTGTAGGCTGGCGCGTCCGGACGGAACGCCGCCAGGACCTCATCAGGCGCACGGTGCGCCACCCGGTGGCCCGCCTCATCCAGGGCGCGCCGTAAGCCAGAAACGATCAGCCCGCGCACCATGGCCGGGTCACGAAAACGCACCTCTGTTTTCGCGGGATGGACGTTCACATCAACCTGATCCGAGGGCAGATCAATGAACAGCGCCACAACCGCATGTCGATCGCGCGGCATCATCTCGGCATAGGCGCCACGGATGGCGCCGATTAGCAATCGATCCTTGACCGGTCGGCCGTTCACGAAAAGATATTGGTGGTCCGCAACGCCGCGGTGAAAGGTCGGCAATCCAGCCACCCCGCCGAGCACCACGGCCTCCCGCGTCATGTCGATCGCGACGCTATTCTCTTTCAGCGCTCGGTCGGTCAGCGCCGCCACGCGTCCCGGCCGGTCCTCGGGCTGAAGCGCCGCCAGCACTCGGCGACCATCATGCTCCACGGTAAAGATCACGTCCGGGCGCGACATCGCCAGCCGTCGCACCACGTCGAGGCACGCCGCATATTCGCTGCGTCCAGATCGCAGGAATTTGCGTCGCGCAGGAACCCGTTCGAACAAGCCTTCGACAACCACGCGCGTCCCGGGCGGCAAGGCAGCAGGCCCCTCTGAAACAAGGGCACCATTGTCGACGACACGGCACCAGCCGTCCGCGCCTCTTACCCGGCTCTCCAGCGTCAGCCTGGCGACGCTGGCGATGGAGGGAAGCGCTTCACCGCGAAATCCCATGGTGGCAACGCGATCGATGTCATCGCTGGGCAGCTTCGACGTGGCATGGCGCTCCAGGGCGAGCGCCATGTCCTGCGGGGTCATTCCACAGCCGTCATCCGCGACTTCCACGCGGCCGATTCCGCCGTCCGAAAGGCGCACGGCGACACGCGTCGCACCGGCGTCGATGGCGTTCTCAACCAGTTCCTTCAACGCGCTGGCTGGTCTTTCCACCACTTCACCGGCAGCGATACGATTGATGAGATGTTCGGGCAGGCGGCGTATTGACACAGCCACGCCCCTAGCCCAATCGACGCCCTCCCGCGACCCCGAGATAACAGCAATCAGCGCCCAAGAAGCGGCTTGCGGCCGTGGCCGCGGGATGAATGGTGCAAGTCGCGTTTGCGACTCGGGGACGGAATCTAGCTCAACATGGCCTTCTCGCGTTTCTTCAAATTCATGTCGCATGACATGGCCATCGACCTCGGGACCGCGAACACCGTGGTCTATCTGCGCGGCCGTGGGATCGTACTGAACGAGCCATCCGTGGTCGCCGTGGAGACGATCAACGGTATCAAGAAGGTGAAGGCGGTCGGCGAAGACGCCAAGCTGATGATGGGCAAGACGCCTGGCAATATCGAGGCGATCCGCCCGCTCAGGGATGGCGTGATTGCCGACATCGACGTCGCCGAGCAGATGATCAAGAGCTTCATCTACAAGGTGCACGGACAGCGCAAGTTCATGCGCTGGCCGGAGATCGTGATCTGCGTTCCCTCGGGTTCGACCAAGGTGGAGCGCCGCGCGATCCGCGACGCGGCCTCGAACGCCGGGGCCAGCCGCGTGTGGCTGATCGAGGAAACCATGGCCGCCGCGATCGGCGCCGACATGCCCGTGACGGAGCCGATCGGCAGCATGGTCGTGGACATAGGCGGCGGCACTACGGAAGTTGCGGTGCTGTCGCTGCGTGGCCTCGCCTATACCACCAGCGTCCGCGTCGGTGGCGACAAGATGGACGAGGCGATCGTCAGCTACGTTCGCCGCAACCACAATCTGCTGATTGGTGAAGCAACGGCCGAGCGGATCAAGCAGGAGGTCGGCATCGCCAAGCCGCCAGTCGATGGGGTGGGCGTGACGATCCACATCAAGGGACGTGATCTGGTGAATGGCGTGCCCAAGGAGATCCAGATCAATCAGGGCCAGATCGCCGAAGCATTGAGTGAACCAGTGGCGACGATCGTCGAAGGCGTTCGTGTGGCACTGGAGAATACGGCTCCAGAACTGGCCGCCGATATCGTCGATCAGGGTATCGTGCTGACTGGCGGCGGCGCCCTGTTGCAGGGGCTGGACGAGGTTCTCCGCGATGAAACGGGCCTTCCCGTTACCGTCGCTGAGGAGCCGCTGACCTGCGTGGCGCTGGGAACCGGCCGAGCGCTGGAAGATCCCATGTACCGCGGCGTGCTTCAGAACGGCTGATCGAAGAAGGGCTTAGCGCATGGTGGCGTCGCGGGACCGACGCCCGGGATTCTCGCGGCGGGCGCAATATTCGCTCTTCTTGAGCTACATCCTGGCAGTCGCGGGGGCGCTGATCGGGGCGGTTCTGCTTGTTCTGTCGCAGTTCAATCCGCCCGCCTTTGCTGCGCTGCGCTCTACTGCCACGGAACTCACCGCGCCGGTCTCCTCCGGGCTGTCCGGCGTGATCCGCAGCGTCGCCGCCGTTCCGCAAACGATCTCAACATACTTCCGCGTTCACGGCGAGAATGAAGCTCTGCGGGCGGAGGTCGCCCGCACGCGCGATGCCCTGATGCAAGCGCGCATCATCGTACGGGATAATCGGCGCCTGCGCGCTCTGCTGCGGTTGCGAGACGTAACGCCGAACCCGATCGTAACTGCCCGCATCGTGAGTTCGAGCGCCACGAGCACCCGGCGCTTCGGCATCCTCAACGCGGGGCGCTGGCAGGGCGTGCGTCCCGGTATGCCGGTACGCGGTCCAGATGGGTTGATCGGGCGGGTCGTCGAAACCGGTCCCAACACGGCACGCGTGCTGCTCACCACTGATCCCGAAAGCGTGGTGCCGGTTCGCCGCATCGGGGACGGGCTTCCGGCGCTCGCGGCGGGGCGCGGTGACGGGCTGATGGACATTCGCTCCGTGGGAACCACCAATGCCCGCCTGCAACCAGGTGACCGCTTCGTCACTTCCGGGACAGGTGGACTTTATACGCCCGGAGTTCTCGTCGGGCGTGTCCTGAAGCCGGGTTCCGACAGTGCTTTGGCCCTGCCGTTCGCCCACCCTGACACCTTCGATTTCGTCATCGTCAGCGCACCTTTTCTTCCGCCGCCTCCGCCATCACCCGTTCCGCCGCCGGTGCCCGGCACCACGCCGCCTGCTGCAGGCGCAAAGCGGTGACGCCGAGCTCCAAACCCTTCGGGCCGGCCCTACCGCATACGCGGGCCCGCGCACTGCCGTGGATCACCGTCATGGGAGGGTCACTGGTCACCATCTTTCCCGTCGCGGCGACGTTGCCGCTGCTTCCGCCGTTTGGCCTCCTGATGCTGCTGGCGTGGCGCTTGCTGGCTCCGCTGGCGTTGCGTCGCTGGGCGCCTGCGTTACTTGGCCTGTTCGACGATTGTCTGAGCGGCCAGCCGTTGGGAAGCGCCACGCTCCTGTGGACCCTGTCCTTCTTCATGATCGATCTCTTTGATCAGCGCACCATCTTCCGTGCCTTCGCGCAGGACTGGCTTATCGCCTCGGCCGCAATCGCAATTTGCCTGGTCGGCGGGCGATTGTTTGCAACGCCTCTCGGCGGGCACGTGGATTCCGTGCTAGTCGCGCAGATCGCAGTGTCCATTCTCCTCTTCCCCTTCGCCGCGCGGATTGTCGCGTGGGTTGATCGCCGGCGCGTCGTTGAATGAACCGTTCAACCCGGATCGCTACGGAAGCACAGCAAGGCTACACCTTCTCCCGTCGTGCCTGGCTGCTCGGCGCCGCACAGGTCGGCGTCGGCACCTTGCTCGCCGGCCGCATGGGTTGGCTCGCGATTGCGGAGAACGAACGCTACAATCTCCTGAGTGAGAGTAACCGGGTAAACATGACGCTGATCCCGCCACGGCGGGGCTGGCTCGTGGATCGTCATGGGCATCCAATTGCGGACAATCGCACCGATTTTCGCGTCGATCTGATTCCCGATCGCATCGTTGATGAAGAGCGGACTCTGGCCGCATTGCGCGACCTCCTCGCTCTTACGGACGAGGACATGCTGCGGATCAGGACGGACCTGAAGCGGGCCGCTGGATTTCAACCGGTGAAGGTGGCGGAGAATGTCGGCTGGGAGCGGTTCGCGGCCGTTCAGGTGCGTCAGCCCGAGCTCCCGGGCGTCGCGCCGACCCGCGGCTTTGCACGAAACTATCCCGCTGGCGCGGCGGTAGCCCACCTGACCGGCTATGTCGGCAGCGCGTCGGCGGAACAGTACAAGCAAACCCGCGATCCGCTGCTCGTCACTCCGGGCTTCAAACTCGGCAAGGATGGTCTTGAAAAGACACTGGAAACCGATCTGCGCGGAAAGCCAGGTGCGAAGCGTATCGAGGTGACGGCCCGCGGCAAGCTGGTCGCCGAACTGGCGACTCGCCCCGACACCCCGGGCAAGACCCAGCGGCTGACAATTGACGCCGGGCTGCAGGAATATGCCGCCCGCCGGCTCGGCACCAACTCCGGCTCGGCCGTGGTGTTCGACTGTCTCACGGGCGAGATGCTGTGCATGGTCTCCATGCCAGCCTATGATCCGAACAGCTTTTCCGACGGTATCAGCCACCTAGAGTGGAAGATGCTTTCGGCCGACGATCACGTTCCTTTGATGAACAAGGTGACCCAAGGGCTCTACCCGCCCGGCTCGACCGTGAAGCCGATGAACGGCCTTGCGCTGCTTGAGGCGGGCGTAGACCCGAACGAGCGGGTGTTCTGCGGTGGCGCGCTCCGTGTCGGCAGCGGGCTGTTCCATTGTCACAAGCGCCGCGGCCACGGTGCCACCGACCTGCGCGGCGCCATCGCCCAGAGCTGCGACATCTACTTCTACGAGATGGTCCGCCGCCTCGGCTATGATCGCGTGGCCCCAGTCGCTCGCGCAGTCGGGCTGGGAGAAAAATACGACCTGCCCTTCGCCACTCAGCGCTACGGCACTGTACCCGATAGCGCGTGGAAAGAGCGCAAGTACAAGACGAAGTGGACCGTGGCGGATTCGTTGAATGCCTCCATCGGCCAAGGCTACGTGCTGGCCAATCCGATGCAGTTAGCCGTGATGGCGATGCGGATTGGCTCCGGCCGTATGCTTCAGCCCAGCCTGTTGATGGACCAGGTCCGCCGCGACGCCCCCGCCCTTCCGTTCAGCGCGGAAAACCTGCGCATCGTTCGAGAAGGCATGTGGCAAGTGGTGAATGGCGGCGGCACCGGCGGCGCTTCGCGCCTGTACATCCCCGGCATTGATCTGGCGGCAAAGACCGGCACGGCCCAGGTGCGGCGTATCACCATGGCAGAACGACGCTCGGGTGTGCTCAGCAACGCGCAACTGCCGTTCAAGCTGCGCGACCATGCCCTGTTCATCTGCTTCGCGCCCGCGGACAATCCGCGCTACGCTGCCGGTATCGTGTTGGAACACAATGGCCATACCGTGCGCAACTTGGACACGCCGATGATCGGCCGTGACATCATGACGTACCTGTTCGACAAGGAAAAGGCGCTCAAGGCCCTGGCGGAAGTGGAACCGACCTGGGGCGGAGATATCCGCACCCGAATGGCGGCACAGGAAGCCGCGTACCGCGCCACCTCGGTCGCGCCAGCTCCAGCACAGGCCGTGGCGACTGAAACGGATGTTCCGGCGCCCACCCGCGCCCCCGCCGTCGAGCAGGCCACGGACGCGTCCAACGCCGCGCAAGAGGCGACCGTAAGCGACATTGCCAATGGCGCAGGTCCCGCCAGCGTCGGCACTACTGAACCATCAGACCCGCAGTGATCGGCTCCTCCATCGTCCCCGCGCCCGTCGCGCGTCTGCCGTGGCGGATGCTGTTTCTTGTCATCGGCATCGCCGTCTTTGGTCTTGTTGTGCTGTATTCCGCGGCAGGCGGGAGCCTTCGTCCCTGGGCAATGGCACAAGGTATTCGGTTCGTCGTCTTCCTGTTTGGGGCGCTGATCATCGCGCGGGTCCGGGAAGATGTCTGGCGACAGGCGGCGCTGCCCGGATATGTGTTGATCGTCGTCCTGCTTGTTGCGGTGGAGCTTCTAGGCGCCGTACGCGGTGGTAGCCAGAGATGGCTCGACCTGGGCTTCATCCGTCTGCAACCCTCTGAACTGATGAAGCCGGCGATCGTGCTGGCCTGCGCGCGCTTCTACGAGATGCTGCCGCCCAACGAGACTCGCCGATTCGGAGGCATCTGGCCGGCAGCGATGCTTATTGGCTTACCGGCGGCTCTGGTGATGCTTCAACCCGATCTGGGAACCGCGCTGATGATCGTGGCCGGCGGCCTCACAGTCATGTTCCTGGCGGGCGTACCATTGCGTCTGTTCGTCGGGGGTGCACTCGCCTTCGCGGTCGCGGCTCCGCTGGCCGTCAACTTCCTCTTGCATGAGTATCAACGCAATCGCGTGCTGATCTTCATGGATCCGGAAAGCGACCCGCTCGGCACCGGCTATCACATCAGCCAGTCGAAGATCGCCATTGGGTCAGGAGGCATCACTGGCAAGGGCTTCCTGAACGGCACCCAAAGCCATCTCGATTATCTCCCGGAAGGGCACACCGATTTCGTCTTTGCCACCATGGCTGAGGAATGGGGCGTCCTTGGCGGCCTCTTCATCATCGTGGCTTATCTGATGGTGATCCGCTGGGGCGTGAATGTCGGCCTGCAGGCGCAGAGCCGGTTTGCCAAGCTGACGGCCGCCGGCCTTGCCACCACGATCTTCTTCTACGTGGCGATCAACCTCGCGATGGTGATGGGGCTCGCCCCCGTGGTAGGCATTCCCTTGCCGCTGGTCAGCTTCGGTGGATCCGCTCAGATGACGGTCTTCCTGTGTCTGGGCATCCTCATGTCGATCGACCGGAGCAATCGCGGCGAAAAAAATTGGTGAATCCGCGAAAAAGGGTTTGCGCTGCACAAAAGCGGTGCTAATGGCGCGCCTCCCGATCGGGGCAGCCGCCCAACACGATCACGGACGCATAGCTCAGTTGGTAGAGCAGCTGACTCTTAATCAGCGGGTCCTTGGTTCGAGCCCAAGTGCGTCCACCACTTCTCAGTCACTTAGGTGACAACGTTGGCGCCGCCGCGATCGGGAAATCCACTACTCAATGGCAGGCTTCGGCCTTGAACGGCGAGCTTCTCGAGCTCGTCTCGATTGTCGCTCATCGCCATTTATGGTGCGGCGCTGCGTCAACACTCGTCGCCTAGCATGCGGGAACACTCGACCACGCGCAGCCTGACTCGCCTCGCGCTGGGATCACCTTTTGCCGCCCGACGTTTGCACCGTGCGGCGTGGCGTCAGGTTCGACGAACGCCCATTGACTTGCCCACAACCCCGCTCGTACGTGTGAAGCAATTAGGTCAACTGACTTAATTGTCCGATCGACTGCCCATGACGGCGGTCGACGGCGGGAGAGCGGGAATGGCGTACGACATCATCGTAGTTGGTGGTGGGATTGGCGGATCGGCCCTTGCCACGGTTATGGCGCGCGCCGGGCGTTCGGTGCTCCTCCTGGAAAAGAGCCTCGTCTACGAAGACAAGGTGCGCGGCGAGTGGATTGCGCCATGGGGCGTTACCGAGACCAAGCGTCTCGCCCTTTATGACACGCTGCTGAGCGCCGGCGGACACCACCTCTCCAGCCATGTAACCTATGATGAGACGCGTGACCCGGCCGAAGCGGAGGCGCGCGCGCTGCCGCTCGGCATGTTCGCGCCGGACGTGCCTGGTCCCTTGTGCATCCGCCATCCGGTTCATTGTCAGGCGCTCTTTGATGCGGCTTCCGCGGCCGGCGCCACCGCGCTGCGGGGCGTAGACGTCAAGCAGGTCGAACTCGGCGACACGTCCAGCGTCACTTACGTGCATGACGGCCAACAACATACGGAGCATGCGCCGCTCGTCGTCGGGGCCGAGGGACGACAATCCGTTGTTAGGCGCGCGGCTGGGCTGACGCTTCATCAGGACAAGCCGCACCATTGGTTTGCCGGGTTGCTGGTCGATGGCGTCCAGGCGTGGGACGACACACGGCAGGCGATCGGCACCGAAGAGGATTTCGCCTTTCTCGCATTTCCGCAGGGAAACGGACGCATGCGGGTCTATGGTGGCTGGGATCTCGCGGCCAAGACCCGCTTTGCTGGTCAGGAGGGCCCAAGGCGTTTCCTGGACGCCTTCCGCATGAAGTCGGCGCCGCATAATGAAGCGATCGCCCAGGGCACGCCGGCAAGCCCTCTCCTCGCCTATTACAACAATTGCAGCGCCGCCGAGCGTCCGTTCGCACCGGGAGCCGTGCTGGTCGGTGACGCAGCCGGCTGGAACGATCCCATCCTTGGGCTAGGTCTGTCGATCACCTATCGCGATGTGCGACTGGTCAGCGACATTCTGAAGGAAACTCCCCACGGCCGGGAGCCGGATTTCCGCCCTTATGCGGAGGAACGCAAGGAGCGCATGCGCCGACTGCGCATCGCGTCCGAACTGCAGGCAAAGCTCGACATGGAGTTCGGCGAGGAGGCTCGTGCCCGCCGGCGCCGGTACCACGAGGCAAGTGCCGTTGATCCGATGCTCGGAATGCACGGCGTGGCGACCCTCGCCGGCCCGGAAGCTGTGCCGGCCGAAGTTTTCGACGCCGCCCATGTTGCGCGAGTGGTGGGAGTCTAGCTGATGGATATCGCACGCTACAACGCCGACTGGCTGGCCGCGTGGACGGCCAAGGACGTCGACGCGCTGCTAGGCTTCTACGGCGCGGACTGCACCTATTTTGATCCGCAAACAGCCGCTGGCATTCGCGGCCATGAAGCCCTTCGCGCCTATCTCACCGGGCTTTTCGCGGCCACTCCGGAAATGACCTACACGCCCGACGAGACTTGGCCGATCCCCGGCGGCTTTTGTGGCCGCTGGTATTGCGATGTTGCCGGGGGCGGCCGCCTGCGCGGGTTCGACATGGTGCTGCTCGATGGCGAGCAGATCACTCACAACGAAGTCTACGTACACCAGCTTCCACAGGATTAGGGGAGGGATCGATGCAGTTCGATTTCAACGAGCAACAGAATGAATTTCGGCAGGAGGCGCGACGCTTCCTGACCGCCGAGTGTTCCACTGATCGGGTCCGCAAGGCGCTGGAAGGCGGCGGCTTCGATCGCTCGCTGTGGCAAGGTGTCGCCGAAATGGGCTTTCTGGGCATTGCCATTCCCGAGGAGCATGGCGGGCTCGGTCTCGGATACCTGGAGCTTTGCGCCGTTGCTGAAGAGTTCGGCCGGGCGATCGCCCCGCTGCCGATCCTCTCCTCCGTTTACCTGGCCGCCGAAGCGATCAAGTCGTTCGGGACCGCCGAACAGCAGTCCGAATGGTTGCCCAAGATTGCTGCCGGCGCCGCTATCGGCTGCCTCGCCAGCAGCGAAGGCGAGCGCCTGACGGAAAGGAACGTGCGGGCGACCTTCAACAACGGCGCACTAAGCGGCACCAAGGCGCCAGTGCTCGACGGCGACATCGCCGATGTGGCAATTGTTCTCGCGAAGGAAGGCGATGCCCTCAGCCTCGTGCTGGTCGACCTTTCACAGGAAGGCGTAACTCGGCAATCGCTGGACACGATCGATCCCACCCGCGGGCAGGCGACGCTGACGTTCGACAATGCCGCTGGTGAGCGGCTTGGTGAGCGCGGTGAGGGCTGGGCCAATCTCCAGACGTTGCTGGATCGCGCGGCAGTACTGGTCGCGTTTGAGCAAATTGGCGGCGCCGATCGCGCACTGGAGATGGGCCGCGATTACGCTCTCGAACGCATGGCGTTCGGACGGCAGATCGGCAGCTTCCAGGCGATCAAGCACATGCTCGCCGACATGTACGTATCGGCGACCTTGGCCCGCTCCAATGCCTATTATGGCGCATGGGCACTATCCACGGGCGCAGCGGAGCTGCCACGCGCCGCTGCTACGGCTCGCGTCTCTGCAACCAACGCCTTCCGCCACTGCGCCAAGAACAATATCCAGGTGCACGGAGGCATGGGCTTCACCTGGCAGATGGACTGCCACCTCTTCTATCGCCGCGCCAATCAGCTTGCGCTCGCGCTCGGCAGTCTGCCGGATTGGGAAGAGAAATTGGTCAACCGGCTCGCGGCCGCAAACGAGCCGCTCGCCGCCTGATCAAGGCCGGAAGTACGCCGCCCTTCTCCGTCTCACCGCGGGGATCGGCCGGGCAAAGGACAGAGGATCCACGCTCATGAACTTCGATGACACTCCCGAAGAAGCCGCCTTCCGCGCCGAAGCGCGCTCCTGGATTGACGCCAACGCACCCAAGCACCTCCACCCAATCCTCTCGGGCTCAGGCCATGGTACAGCCGGTGATATCGCCGACGTGGACATGCTCGCGGAGAGCAAGGCGTGGCAGAAGAAGAAGTATGACGCTGGCTGGGCCTGCCTCCACTGGCCAAAGGAATATGGCGGCCGCGGCGCCACACCGATGCAGCGGGTCATCTGGAACCAGGAGGAAGGCGTATATGCGCAGCTTTCGTTCACCTTCATCATCGGTCAGGGCATGTGCGGTCCGACGGTGATGGCGTGGGGCAGCGAACAGGACAAGCAGGCCCTCCTTCCGCCGCTTGCCGCGGGTGAAGACATTTGGTGCCAGATGTTTTCCGAACCGTCCGCCGGCTCCGACCTCGCCGGTCTCCGCACCCGCGCTGTCAAGGATGGCGATGAGTGGGTGATCAACGGCTCCAAGATCTGGACGTCCGGCGCTCATATTTCGCAATATGGCATTCTGCTCACCCGCACCGATCCCAGCGTCGCCAAGCATAAGGGGCTGACGATGTTCTGGGTCGATATGCGCTCGCCCGGTATCGAGGTGCGACCGATTCTTCAGGCTCACGGCCAATCGGGCTTCAACGAAGTATTCTTCACTGACCTGCGCATTCCAGACAGTCAGCGCCTCGGCGGCGTTGGCCAGGGTTGGACGGTCTCGTTGACGACGCTGATGAACGAGCGGCTGTCGATCGGGTCCGGCATGTCCACCGGCTTTGAAACCTTGCTGGATTACGCGGTTCGCGCGCCCGGCCGTGATGGCGGCCGTCTGGTCGACGATCCCGCCATCCGGTCGAGGCTCGCGGACTGGGCAACCAAAGCAAGCGGCTTGAAGTACACTTCGATGCGTGCCTTGACGGCTCTCTCCAAGGGGCAGGAGCCCGGACCAGAGAATTCGATCGGCAAGCTCGTCGCCGGTGCTACCAGCCAGGAGATCGCGACGTTCGCGATCGATCTGCAAGGAGAGACTGGCGTACTCACAGACCCAGCACAGGCCGCGCACGCGGCTCGTTTCCAGGCTACCCTGATGCGCAGCCCAGCGACCCGCATCGAGGGCGGAACGGACGAGATCCTGCGCAATATCATCGCCGAGCGCGTTCTCGGCCTGCCGGGCGACGTCCGCGTCGACAAGGACGTTCCTTTCGAAAAGATCCCCACCAGGGCCTGACTGCTCTGAGCGCCCGGTGAGCTAGCCGACCGGCTCACCGGGCTGTTCTTTGCGGTTCAATCGACCGCGATCACCCGACCTGCAGCCGGAACGGGTGGGCCGGCGATTATATCGCCACGAGAGCAACTTGCCCGACATTGGCGACCCGCTCGCACGCGAGCATCGCTGTCAAAGATGTGCCAAAACGTCACTTCACGCGTTCAGGAGTTCTCCGGTTCCCGAAGGAGCTTCGATGCGTCTCGTTACTGCAACCGCCCTGCTCGTGGCCGCCGTTCCGGCTCAAGGGCAAGACCCTGCCTTTGACCCCGCCTGCGCGAACGTGCGGGTGGCCCTGCCAGCGGATCTCGTCGGCTGGGCAGAGCAAGTGCCGGTAGCTGCTGGCACGGAGCCGGGAGGCGGCGCGACCATTCGCCCGGGCCAAGCGGTACGTGCGTCTCTGCACCCGGCAAGACACTTGAAGCTAAGCCCCGCACCTAAGACCGTCGGTCCAAATGGCGGCACCCTGACGCTGGTCATTGCAGCGCCCGGCACGTACCGGCTGGCTCTTGGGGAACCCACGTGGATCGACTTGATCCGCGACGGCAAGCTCGTGCAGTCTTCAGCTCACAGCAATGGGCCTAAATGCACAGGGATCCGCAAGATGATCGATTTTGTTCTGCCCGCCGGCAACTACACCGTGCAGCTTTCCGGTAGCCAGGCCGAAAGCGTCACCCTTCTGGCGGTAAAGGTTGCCTGATGCGCACGTTAGCCTTGATCATCGGCTTGCTATCAGCCGCGCCCGCTGTTGCTCAGACCCAGGCGCCCCCGCCCCCAGGTCAGCCAAGCGCATCGCCAGCTCCGACACCTGCAGCGACTACGCAGGTCACGCTGATTACCGACGCTGGACCGATCGTACTTGCTATCGAAACGGAGAAAGCACCGACAACGGCTGCTAACTTCTTGAAATATGTGGATGGCAGGCGCTTGGACGGAACGTCATTCTATCGCACGGTGAAGGTCCAGGCGGAACCACGCTATGGCTTCATTCAGTTCGGCACCCAGAATGATCCAAAACGCACCCTGTCCCCGATCGCCCATGAACCGACCAGCAAGACCGGGCTAAGCCACGTCGATGGAGCGATCTCGATGGCGATGGCGGCACCTGGAAGCGCGCGCGGCGACTTCTTCATCATTGTCGGCAACACGCCAGCTATGGATGCAGACGGTGCGAACCCCGGCTATGCGGTGTTTGGACGCGTGATCCAGGGCATGGATGTGGTGCATCGGATCATGGACATGCCCACATCACCGACCAAGGGAGAAGGGATCATGAAAGGTCAGATGCTGGAGCCGACGATTCCGGTGAAAACTGCCCGGCGCACCGCCACCTCGGCAGGGGGCCCTGCATCGTGAGGGCGATCAAACTTGCCGCGCCTGGCGGTCTGGATCGCCTGACCGTATCCGAACAGGCCGATCCTGGCCAGCCAAAGGCCGGAGAAGTCCGGGTAGCGCTTCATGCTACCTCGCTGAACTTCCATGATTACCTGGTCTGCTCCGGCAAGTCACCGACGGCGGACGGACGCATTCCGATGGCGGACGGCGCCGGCGTCGTTGAAGCGATCGGGGAAGGCGTTACCGATTTTCAGGTCGGCGACCACGTTGTGTCTTGCTTCTTTCCGGATTGGCAGGCGGGACCACCCACGGTCGGGGACTTTCGCAGAGTGCCGGGCGACGGAATTGATGGCTTCGCGCGGGATGCTGTTGTCCTCCCTCCCACCGCCTTCACCAAGGCGCCCGCCGGCTGGAGCCACAAGGAGGCCGCGACGATTACGACGGCCGGCCTTACGGCGTGGCGAGCGCTTGTCGTGGACGCCGGACTGAAGGCTGGCGACACCGTTCTCGCGCTCGGCACCGGCGGCGTTTCGATCTACGCCCTCCAGATCGCACGCGCGATGGGCGCTCAGGTCATTGTTACTTCTTCTTCGGACGAAAAGCTGGCACGCGCCAAGGACATCGGCGCAACCCACACGATCAACTATCGCAGTGAGCCCAAGTGGGGCCAGAAGGTAATGGAACTGACCGGCGGCCGAGGTGTGGATGTGGTCGTTGAGGTTGGAGGGCCGGGAACCCTGGGGCAGTCGTTGCAGGCCGTGCGCATCGGCGGCCACGTCGCCCTGATCGGTGTACTGACAGGTGTGAGCGGCGAAGTGCCAACCGCTCTGCTGATGGCCAAACAGGCGCGACTACAAGGACTAATTGTCGGCAGCAGGCAAGAGCAGGAGGATTTTGTTCGTGCGCTTGATGCCAATGGCGTGCGGCCGGTCATTGATCGAACCTTCGCGTTTGAAAACCTCGCGGACGCCTTTCGTCATCAGGAAAGTGGCAGCCACTTCGGGAAGATCGTGGTTAGCTGGTGATGGAGAGACCGGAGATCGCTGTGGGCCCGTGCCAGGCCGAGCGGTCGGCAGCGCCCGTGCAACGACGGCGACAGCGTTTTCCGCCTCTGGCCAATAGCCTCATAGTTTGCGTCGGCGGCGGATCGGACTAAGCTTGAGCATCGAAAGGAATGCTCATGAACGCTCCCTCCGCGCTTCAGGATTGGCCAAAACTCGGCGAGAACGTGCTTCCGGATACGATCGCGCTCCGACGTGCCATCCATGCCGAGCCCGAGGTTGGTCTTCATTGTCCGAAAACCACGGCTAAGTTGAAGGCTTCCCTCGCCGGGTTGCCACTCGAGATTCATGACAGTCAATCTACGACCGGCTTCATCGCCATCCTTCGCGGTGGACAAGCGCAGGCTGGCGATAACGGGCGCACCGTCCTGTTGCGCGGCGACATGGACGCCCTGCCGATGACAGAAGAAACGGATCTGGATTTCGCCTCCACGATCCCGGGCGCGATGCACGCCTGTGGGCATGATGCCCACTCCGCCATGCTGGCAGGTGCAGCGCGGGCTTTATGTTCGCGTAAAGATCAACTCCCCGGCACAATTGTGTTCATGTTCCAGCCTGGCGAGGAAGGTCACCACGGCGCTCGTTGGATGATCGAGGACGGGCTGTTGGAGGTTGCGCGTCCCGACGCGGCATTTGCGCTGCACATTTCGCCCAATGCGCCGGGGGGGGTCTTCGTCGGTCGTGAAGGGCCATTGCTTGCTTCCACCGACACGCTGATCGCCAACATCAAGGGTAAGGGCGGGCATGCAGCCATGCCCCACGATTGCATCGACCCGATCCCCGTGGCCTGCGAAATCGTGACGGCATTGCAGAGCTTCGTCGCACGCCGGATCCCGGTGGCCGATCCGGCGGTGCTGACGATTACACAGATCCATGCTGGCAGCAGCCACAACATCATCCCGGACTCCGTTCGCCTCATGGGCACGTTGCGCACCCTTTCGGATAGCACACGCGAAAAGGCGCGCGCGGCGTTCCGCCAGATCGCCAACGACATCTCGGCGGCGCACGGTTGCACCGCCGAGATCAATATTGACGAAGGCTATCCCGTGACCTTCTGCGACCCACGGGCCACAGCGTTGATGCGTGAACTCGCCACATCAATTTCAGGAGAAAAGGGCTGGTCGCCCATGCCCGCTCCGATGATGGGCGGAGAGGATTTCTCGTACGTCTTGCGGGAAGTTCCCGGCGCCATGGCATTCGTCGGGGTGGCCGCTCCGGACAGCGATCCCAAGACCAACCCGCCGCTTCACAACACACGGATGACCATCGACGAAAGCGTCATGGCGAAGGGTATCGCAATGCATTGCGCCCTCGCCGAACGCTTTCTGGAACGCGGCTTCGACTAAGTCCCACGGCTGCTACAGCGGGATTGAAGGGCCGGTCCGGAACAGGAACGGCCAGAACTTCACTCCCGCTGTAAAGAAGGCTTATTCGACGGTCACGGACTTCGCGAGATTGCGGGGCTGGTCGACATCCGTACCCTTGGCCACCGCAACATGATACGCCAGAAGCTGGATCGGCACCGCGTAAACCAGCGGCGCGATCAGCGGATGCACCTTTGGCATCTCAATCGTGGCGATGGTGTTCTCGCCCGCTTGAGCGATACCGTCAGCATCAGAAATCAGCACCACTTGCGCACCGCGCGCTTGCGCTTCCTGCATGTTGCTGACCGTCTTGTCGAACAACGGACCAGACGGCGCAATCACGATCAGGGGAACCTGATCATCAATAAGCGCGATCGGACCGTGCTTCATTTCACCCGACGCGTAACCTTCGGCGTGTATGTAGCTGATCTCCTTCAGCTTGAGAGCACCCTCAAGCGCAAGCGGAAACTCGGGGCCGCGACCCAGATAGAGGACGTCTCGTGCCACGGCGATCTTCGGCGCCATCGTCTCGATCTCGGCATCGTGGGACAAGGCCTGGCTCATTGCCTCCGGCACCTGCTGGAGTTGCCGAACGATCTCCGCCTCGTCCTCCAAGCGTCCCTTGGCACGGGCCAGATTGGTAGCGAGCGCAGCCATGACGGCGAGCTGGCACGTGAACGCCTTCGTGGACGCAACACCGATCTCGGGCCCCGCATGGGTCGACAACAGCAGGTCAACCTCGCGAGCCATTGAACTGGTCGGCACATTGATGATGCCGGCAGTCGTCACGCCTGCGGATCGCATGTGGCGTAGGGCAGCCAACGTATCCGCCGTCTCGCCAGACTGGGAGATCACGATGCCCAACGTATTCGGCAGCAGCACAGGGTCACGATACCGATACTCGCTCGCCACATCGACCTCGACCGGAACACGCGCGAGCTGCTCGATCCAATATTTCCCGATCATGCCGACATAGCTTGCCGTACCGCACGCGACGATCGCCACCCGTTCGATGCTGGAGAGATCGAAGTCCATGTCCGGCAGTGCCACCTGAGCCTCCAACGGCCGAAGGTAGGAGCGCAGCGTCTGCGCAACGACGACCGGTTGCTCGTAGATCTCCTTCTGCATGAAATGGCGATGATTGCCTTTGTCGATCAACTGCCCGGAAGCGCCGGAATTGACGATCGGACGCTCAACTCGATTGTTGTCGCGATCATAGACCTCAACGCCCTCACGCGTGATCGCGACCCAGTCCCCTTCTTCAAGGTACGCAATTCGCTGCGTCAGCGGCGCGAGCGCGAGTGCGTCCGACCCGAGGTAGTTCTCGCCATCGCCGTACCCAACGGTCAGCGGCGCTCCAAGGCGCGCACCAAGCAACAGATCGGGATGAGTGCGCACCATAACGCCAAGCGCAAACGCACCGTGTAACATCGGCAGAACCGCCGCGAGCGCCGCGCGCGGCTCCGCGCCGCCCTCGATCTCGCGCGCAATCAGATGAGCGACGACCTCCGTATCGGTCTGACTACGAAACTCTCGACCTTGCGCGATAAGTTCGTCCCGTAACGGCTTGAAGTTCTCGATTATTCCGTTGTGGACGATCACCACGTCACCCACGATATGCGGATGGGCGTTGTCCTCCGTGGGCGCTCCGTGGGTCGCCCAACGGGTGTGCGCAACCCCCGCGAAGCCCGGCAGCGGATCCTCCATTAATCGCTGCGCCAGGTTCTTCAGCTTGCCCGGTGCGCGACGACGATCGAACTGGTCATCGTGGATGGTGCAGATCCCAGCCGAGTCATAGCCTCGGTACTCAAGCCGCTTGAGGCCGTCGAGCAACCGGTCGGCCACCGGTTCGCTGCCCAGAATACCAACGATTCCACACATTTACTTTTCTTCCTTCCGCGTACGCATCAGGGTTCGAAATCGCTCCGCCCACCCTGCCTTATTGGTCTGAGGAGGACGGACAAGCGCCAGAGCGTCGCCCGGAACGTCCGCGGTGATCGTGGAACCCGCCCCCACGATCGCGCCATCGCCGATCGAGACAGGCGCAACCAGGGCCGAGTTCGACCCGATAAACGCGCCCGCCCCAATTACCGTCTTGTACTTGAAGAACCCATCGTAGTTGCAGGTGATGGTGCCGGCGCCAATGTTTGCGCCGGCGCCGATCTCCGCGTCCCCAAGATAGGTCAGGTGATTGGCTTTTGCGCCGGGGCCTAGCACAGCTTTCTTCATCTCGACGAAGTTGCCGACACGAGAGCCACGCTCCATCACTGCGCCCGGACGCAGACGGGCGTAGGGGCCGACAGAAGCTCCTTCTTCCACCCGCGCGCCTTCAAGGTGACTGAAGGCGTGAACAGTCACGTTATCACCGATGCTGACACCCGGACCAAAGATCACGTTAGGCTCGATCACAACGTCTTTGCCAATCCTCGTGTCGTAACTGAACCAAACGGTATCCGGAGCAATCAGGCTGGCACCCTCGCCCATCACCTGCTTCCGACGCGCGCACTGCCAAGCGTCTTCCAATGCGGCCAGCTCCTCCCGGCTGTTCACCCCGGCGACTTCCTCAGCCGACGTTTCGATCACCGCTGAGGCTCGGCCGTCGGCGGCAGCGAGCATCACGATATCGGGCAGGTAGTATTCGCCCGCCGCGTTGTCGTTCCGAACGCGACTGAGAAGTGTGAAAAGGTCTGCGCTGGCAACAGCCATCAGCCCCGAATTACAAAGATTTACCGCGCGCTCCTCAGTAGACGCGTCCTTGAACTCGACCATCTTCTGGATGCGGCCATTCGCCTCTGCAATCACCCGTCCGTAGGCGCCAGGAGTTTCGTGTCGGAACCCAAGGACCACCGCGGCTGGCGCATCACTTTCATGCAAGCGGTCAACCATTCGACGCATCGTTTGCGCCGCCACCAAGGGAACGTCGCCATAGAGAATCAGGACGTCGCCGTCGAAGCCCTGCAATGCTGCGGCTGCCTGCAACACCGCATGTCCGGTGCCCAGTTGCTCTGCCTGGTGAACGACGCTTACCCCAAGGTGGGTGACTGCGGCTTCCACCTGCTCCCGCCCTGCACCTACAACAACGACCGTGTGCACAGGCTGAAGATCTGCGGCGCTGTCCAGAAGATGAATCAACATGGGCTTGCCCGCAATCGGGTGCAGCACCTTGTGGGTGGCGGATTTCATGCGCGTGCCCTTGCCGGCAGCAAGAACGATTACAGCGAGAGAACGGCTCGTCATGGCGCGCCTGTGCCACCACACGCTTGCCATTTCCATAGTGAGCGGCCACGCCGCCGCACGATGCAGCGCTTTCCTTTCGACATAGTCGGCTTCGATCTCGACGGCACGCTTCTCGACACGAGTGGCGATCTCGCCGCCGCCGTGAATCACGCACTCGCCCAAGCGGATCGGCCACCGCTCGAGGTTGCCGTCATCAAGCCTATGATCGGCGGCGGCGCGCGACACATGCTGGCGCAAGGGCTTGAGGCAACCGGCGGCTCGGATGAGCAGCTGCTCGAACGGCTACACCGCATTCTTCTTGATCACTACGCCCGCAATTTGTCGATCCACACGGCACCGTTTCCGGGCGCCCTTGCCGCCCTCGACGCCTTGGAAGACCTCGGCGTGAAGGTGGCCGTTGTTACAAACAAGCTGGAGGGATTTGCGCGAGAGGTGTTGCGTGACGTTGGCCTTCTTGATCGGCTTTCCTGTATGATCGGCGGCGACACGCTTGGACCAGGCAACAGCAAGCCATCGCCAGCCCCCATTCGCGCGATGATTGAACGATCCGGCGGCGGCCGCGCAGCATTCGTGGGCGACTCGATCTATGACGTGGCTGCCGCCCACGCGGCGAACGTCCCAGCGGTCGCGTGCCGTTTTGGGTTCCTGATGCAGCCCGTCGAGGAGCTTGGCGCGGAGGCAATCATCGATCACTTTGACGAATTGGTGCCTGTTCTGGAGCGGCTTGGATGACGTTATCCCGTCCCATGTGGCGCCTGCTTCTCGGCGCGGTCGGTGTGTTCGTGGTGGTCATGGCGCTGCTTCCGCATCCGCCGAGCATCCCGATCGAGGGCGACAAGTATCAGCATATGCTCGCCTTCCTGACCCTGACCGTTCTTTCGGTAGCGGCTTATCCCGAGACGCCGCTGATCCGCATTGGCGAGCGGCTTTCATTCCTCGGGGCGATGATCGAAGTGGTTCAGTCGATCCCTGCCCTGCACCGTACCTGCGACATCATGGACTGGGCAGCCGACACTGCCGTTATCATATTCGTGCTTGCTGCGGTCGCCCTTTACCGCCGGCGCTCTTCCGCCATTTGACCCAGAGATGCCGAGCCAACATGGCCGGCGGCATACGCAGCAGGTGTGACCGGATGTAGAAGGCGAGCCGCGTGGCGGGACGCGCTTCCTGGCCCCAGCCATCGCGCGCCAGCAAGCGCCTCAAGAACATGCGATCCATCGGCTTCATGCCCGCCCATTCAGCCGGCACCGGGGTACCAAAAAGTGCGTGTGATAGGCGAACGGCCCGCGCCACCACGTCCACCGCGCCATGCTGGGCTGCAAAGCTGCCGAGCTTGGTCCAGAAGTGCCCATCCTCTTCGCCGAACTCGCGCAACAGGCGATCAATGTCCCACAAGTTGCGCAATCCACCACTGAGATCGCCATCGCCAAACAAGTGGATAGCCGCATGTACGACCATCTCCGAGCTTTCGAGGACGGCAAAACCACTGCCAAGCGGCACTGCGTTGGCAATCAGCTGGTCCGCGTTCGGTGTTCGGCGGGCGGTTAACGGTAAAATGGTGTGGTGAACATCGATCATCCGGTCGCGGTCGGGGTGAATGAGCGGGGGCAGCTCGTGCATCCACTGCCGATAATAGGCATCGTCATAGGGGTCCGGTTTCACCCACACCCATCCGTGAGCCAGCAGAGCCGCCTCCACCTCGGCCAGTTTTGCGCGCGGAACGAGAATATCGAGGTCGCCGATCGATCGCCCCTGCCCCGCATCAAGCCCGGCCGCCGCGAACGCGGTTCCTTTCAACAGGATTAGCGGCTCGATCACTCCGCTTAACGCGCGCCGTGCCATTTCCGCTTCCCAGAGCGCTTGCCGGCGTCCCTCCAATGCGGTCGCCTTCGCATCTTCGAGCACCGCAGATACGCGGTGCGGGAGCACAAGACCGTCGAGCCGCATCGCCAATGTGCCGGTTAACTGCTCGGCGCGCGCCACCGCCAGCACGGCCGTCCACGCGTCCAGATCCATCGACGATGCGATCGTCGGATCAGCGAGAAGCCTGGTCAAGGTAAGAGCGGGGGCTACCACAGCGCCTCGATCATCGCCGCCGCGGTGTCAGCATCTGGATAGTCGATCGCCACCCGCGTCACGTCACTTACCAAGCCGGTCAGGGCAAGAAAGCCGCGCTCTCCCAAACCTACGTAGTTCGTCGACGCCTGCGTCAACCTGACAAAGGCTTCACCGGCGCCCACAACCCGTTGATCTGGCGCAGCACCAAAGCGCGGGAATAGCAGCAATATCGGCCGGGCGGGTTGCTCGGCACCGGCTAAGGCGTTCGCTTGCGGCACCAGATGCCGGATGGTTCCCTTGGGGGTGCCGCTGATAAGCGGCCCCCATTGCGAATGGCGCAGTGACTTCGCGACCACCTCGATCGCGTCATTCTTCAGGCTCACTGGCCGTGGAAATGGCTGGATCATGCCAGACGCCAGGTCGAGCAGCACGAACTCATCCGCCATTAGGCGCCATCCACGGCCTTGCAGAAGTGCTGCCAGCGTCGACTTCCCTGCACCGGACTCCCCGGTCAGCACGATTGCGCGGCCGTCCCGCTCTACTGCCGCGGCGTGGAGCAGCAGAAACCGTCGCTGCCCCAGCGCCATTTGCAGATTCATTCCCATTTCCGCGGCCAGCAGGCCTTGGTCCAGCGGTAAGGGCGCTGCATCGGGAATGGCAAAGTCGCCCTCGATGGTGACGGCAGGACGTATCCAGCGACGCCAGGCCCTGAGCGGCGCCAAACGCACGGTGAAATCCGGCACGCGGTTATCCTGCGGGTAGTCACGATACAGTATCTGCAACTGCGTGATCGGCTCTCGCCAGACGCTGCCTATCCGGAACGTCACCGGCCCAACCCGAACGCCAAACACGTGCTTCATGCTCGTCGCTCGATCAGTCCGGCGGCGGCGAGTTCATCCATGATCGCCGCGAGACCGGTACGATCTCCGTCGACAAGCTCAAACTCCTCCTCGATGCGGTCCAGCGTCAACCACCGCCCCGACAGCGCCGTCAGCAACTCCGGCACAGGCGAGGCGACGAGATGCGTGATGCCCGCCGCGCGGTGGAAAACCGCGACCAACTCATCGAGGTGAACCATCAACAGGTCCGAAGCCTGCGGCGCGCGATAGCGCGTCGCGCCCATCACTTAGCGCCGCGGCATCTGCAGGGAGGCGAAGCAGGTGAAGCCAGTCGTCCCGCTACGCAGGTTCTGCACATATTTCAGATAGGCGCGGCTCCGCTCGTAGTCGACCCCAGGCAAGTTCCCGCCGGTCGCGAGGGCACGTCGGATATCCTCACCCTTCAACGGGCGGCCAGGTGGAGCATAAGCGCCGCGCGTACCGGCCGGCACGACCTTCCCCGAGGGATCGATATAACTACCTGCTCTTCCGGGATCAGGCACCGGAACCTCACACGTCAGCACGGAGCCGTAGGCTTGGGCCATCGCCGGCCGGATCGATACCACGGCCACTGCGCCCGCGGCACCGATGCGCAGGGCGCGGCGACGCTGCGGCTGCGCCGGCTGATCATGATCGATGGGATCGCTCATCTGGCCTCTTTCTTCCCCAAAGCCCTTCCATAATCCTAACTCGCGCACAAGAACCGCGGCGAACCCGTGCCGCCATGGGACGCCCGGGTAAACGGCGTCGCCTGCGCCCCGGGATGGACAATCACCCCTGCCGCGCCCTACCCACCGGATCCTTGCGGACAGCGGCGCCAGGCCAAGGACATGAGCCAGATTATTTCTCCGCGCGGGTGGGCCGCGCTCGGAATTGTTGCGGCAACCGCCGCGATTATGGCCGTGATCGGGGTCGGACCTGATGCGGTTATCATCAGCGTCGCGGGGGCGATCGCCGCTGCTCTGACCGGTGCTGGCGGACGTTCCTCGGACGAAGATCGGCTCGCCCCTTCCGCTCTCCCGGCGAACTCACCAATGATGGAGCCGGTGCTCGATGCGCTCGGCGAGCCGGTGCTCGATGCGCTCGGTGAGCCGGTGCTGATCCTGCTGGGATCGCGGATCGTCAGCGCAAACCGTGCCGCTCGCGCGCTGCTTGGCTCCCATGTGGTCGGTGAAGACGCGCGGACGGCGATCCGACACCCGGCTGCTTCCGGGCTCCTCGCAAGTGAGGAAAGCGCTGGCCCGGTTGCGCTTACCGGGCTTGGCTCGGTGGCGCAGCGGTGGGAGATGCAAATCGCGCCCATCGGTGACGGTCGTCGCCTTGTTCATCTCACCGATCGCAGCGGTAGTCATGCGGCAGAGCGCATGCGTGTCGATTTCGTGGCGAATGCTAGCCATGAACTCCGCACGCCGCTTGCTTCGATCTTGGGCTATGTCGAAACCCTCTCAGATGCTGCCGGGGATGATCCGGTCGTACGTGCGCGCTTTCTCAAGATCGTTTTCGATGAAGCTAGGCGGATGCAGCGTTTGGTCGATGATTTGATGAGCCTTTCGCGCATCGAAGCAGAGAAATTCCGCGCTCCTTCGAACATCGTTGATCTTGGGACCCTAGTCGATGACACGCATGCTGAGCTTGCAGAAGCGCATGACGGGCGTGGGCGAGACATCATTCTGGAGCATGAATCCGGCAGCATTCCGGTGCTCGGGGACAGAACGCAGCTGTCTCAGCTGCTTCACAACCTCATCGGCAACGCGATGAAATATGGTCACCCGGGTACGCCCGTCCGCGTGTCGATTAGCCGGGATGGGGACGCCGTCCGCCTGATCGTCGCCGATCAGGGAGACGGCATTTCCCCGGAGCATCTGCCTCGCCTCACCGAGCGCTTCTACCGGGTGGATCCTGGTCGCAGCCGTTCGGTCGGCGGAACCGGTCTTGGCCTGGCTATCGTGAAGCATATCGTCGAACGCCACCGCGGTCGCCTCGACATCGCTAGCCGCGTTGGCGAGGGTACGCGCGTCACCGTCACCCTCCGCGCGCCCGCCATCAATGCCGGGCAACCGCTGTCATGAAGCAGTAACGCGGGTGTCACAGAGGCGGCGCGTCGAGGGCAAACACCTTTCGGAACCCAAATGATTCGCGCCGCTTTATCAATTGCGCTGATCGCGCTTTGCTCGGCTTGCCATGATCAGGCAAGTGGTGGCGCAGGCGCCCGTGCCCAGATCAAGGCTGTCGGCTCCTCAACCGTTTATCCGTTCACCACGATTGTAGCAGAGCAATATTTGGCAAACAGCCCCGGTGCTCGTCCTCCCGTGATTGAGTCTACGGGGACTGGAGCGGGGATGCGCCTCTTCTGTGCCGGCATTGGTGCCGCTCACCCGGACATCGTGAACGCATCGCGCCGGATGAAGCGGAGTGAGTTCGACGCTTGCGTCCGCAACGGCGCCAGCGAAATTCTTGAGGTGCAGGTCGGCATCGATGGCGTGGCTTTCGCCGAGGCAAAGAATGGCCCGAAGATGGCGCTTACGCCTGGCGAGATCTACCTCGCTCTTGCCGCTGCGCCCAAGGGTAAGCCGAACACTGCGCGCACTTGGCGAGACGTGAACGCTACGCTCCCGCCGATCCCGATCCAGGTATATGGACCGCCCTCCACGAGTGGCACCCGTGACGCCCTTGCAGAACTCATCATGGCGCGCGGCTGCATCGAAACCGATCCGGCCGCCAAGACACTGGAGGCAGATGATGCCGATGCCTTCAAGGCGCGGTGCCAACGGGTTCGCGAAGACGGCGCCTATGTGGATGCGGGCGAAAACGACAATCTGATCGTGCAGAAGCTGACAGCGAACCCGAACGCCATTGGGGTGTTCGGCTACTCCTATCTGGAGGAAAACGCCGGATCCGTGGATGGCGTGCCGATTGCCGGGGTCGCGCCGAGCGAGGCCAGCATCGCCGACGGCAAATACCCCGGCGCCCGCCCCCTTTATATCTATGTAAAGAAGGCGCACCTGAAAGCCGTTCCGGGCCTCAGCCGGTTCATCCTTCAATATACGAAGCTTTGGGGCGCGAACGGCCCGCTGGCGCGCCGCGGGCTGATAGCCGCACCCACAACGATTCAGATCCAGGCCGCGGATGTCGTGCGCACCGAAAAGACGCTGGATGGGGCGGCACTCAAATGAGCATCGGCCCGCTCTTCTTCCTCGTCGTCGCCCTTGGGCTGATTGGCTGGTTCGTCGCCCGCGCTCGGGCCATCGCGCTGCGCGGCGGCGGTACCGGGCGATTCAGCGCACTTCCGGCTCACCACGGGTGGTTCGTGGCGCTTTGGACCGCGATCCCGCCGCTGCTGTTTCTGACCGTCTGGTTCTTCGTGTCGCCCGCGATGGTCACCAATGCGGTAATCGCAACCCCGGTGGCCGCGGGCTTGCCGCCGGTTGGGTTTGAGCGGTCGGCCATCCTTTCCGAAGCTCGCAATCTTGCGCGGGGTGAAGCGTTCGGTGCTTTCCATGACCTCTCGGAAACGCTCGCCCCCGCCTATGCTGCCGCGCAGCGCCGGTATGACTGGATGGCGACAAGTCTCGCTGCCCTGCTAGCCTTCGCTGGTTTCGCGTTCTCCTACGTTCGCGTGCGCCCGCACTTCGCCGCACGAACGCAGGTTGAGCGGATCGTGATGGTAATGCTGCTCGCTGCCTCGCTAATCGCGATACTCACCACCTTTGGCATCGTGGCGAGCCTGCTGTTCGAGAGCGCCAGGTTCTTCTCGATCGTGCCACTCACCGATTTCCTATTCGGAACCCACTGGTCCCCGCAGGTCATCGACCCGCGCGATCCGGGTGCGAGCTTGGGCGCGGTGCCGCTGTTCTGGGGCACCTTCTTTATCGGCGCGGTCATCGCCATGCTTGTCGCGATTCCCTTTGGCCTGATGAGCGCGATCTATCTCACCCAATATGCGCGTTCCTCGACGCGCCGCTGGATGAAGCCGTTGCTGGAGGTGCTCGCCGGCGTCCCCACCGTCGTCTATGGCTATTTCGCCGCTCTTACAGTCGCGCCCGCGATCCGAGACCTGGCCGTTTCGGTCGGCATCCGTTGGGCAAGCAGCGAAAGCGCGCTCGCCGCAGGTCTGGTGATGGGGGTGATGATCATCCCCTTCGTCTCTTCGATGGCTGACGATTCACTGGCGGCCGTGCCCAGTTCGATGCGTGATGGCAGCCTCGCGATGGGCGCCACCCCCTCCGAGACGATCAGAAAGGTGCTCGTCCCGGCCGCGCTGCCCGGCATCGTGGGCGGGGTGCTGCTCGCCGTCAGCCGAGCCATCGGCGAAACCATGATCGTTGTCATGGCGGCGTCCGGCGTCGCCACGCTGACCCTCAATCCCTTCGCCAGCACGACTACCGTGACGAAGCAGATCGTTGACCTGCTCACCGGTGAGGCCGAGTTCGACAGCGCCAAGACCCTAGCCGCCTTCGCCTTGGGTCTGACGCTGTTCGTCGTGACCTTGCTCCTCAACATCGTCGCTCTCGTCGTCGTGAAAAGGTACCGCGAGGCTTATGACTGATCGCGCCCCTACTGACTGGCGCACGGATGCGATGCGCCGCCGCATCGCCCGCCGTTACGCGTCCGAACGTCGCTTCCGGATGCTGGGGCTCGGCGCGATCATTCTGTCCGCCGCCTTTCTCGCCTTTCTGATCATCACCATGGTGATGCAGGGGGCGGCCGGCTTCGCCGAGACGCGGGTGGCACTGCCGATCGACTTTCAGGCGGCGGAGCTCAACGTCACGCCCGAACAACTGCGCGGTGACCGTGCGGATCTCGCCCTCGCCGGGGCCGGGCTCGAGAATGTCGTCGATGGGGCGGCCGGTACTGCCTTTTCGACGCTCGGCGGCGCGGAGCTGCTGTCGGACGGCGCCTGGCTCCGTGTACGCGACGCGGTGAAGGCCGATCCGTCACTGCTCCGGCGCAGCGCTGTCGTCGACGTGCCCGTCGCCACCGATCTGGATATGGCTTTTAAAGGCGAGGGAACGCCCGTAGCCGAACGGATCGTCACCGCTCTTGGAGACAAGCTCTCCCGCGGCCTTAACCGCGATTTTTTCGGCGGTGCCGACTCCTCGGATCCCACGCGTGTCGGCATTTGGGGCGCGCTGAAGGGATCGTTGCTGACGATGCTCGTCACCCTCGTGATCGCGTTTCCGATCGGCGTGCTCTCAGCGCTTTACCTTGAGGAATATGCACCGCGGAACCGCTGGACCGACCTGATCGAAGTGTCGATCAACAATCTGGCGGCAGTACCTTCGATCATTTTCGGCCTGCTTGGCCTCGCCGTGTTCCTGAACACCCTCGGCCTCCCACGTTCGGCGCCGATTGTCGGTGGACTGACACTCGCCTTGATGACTATGCCGGTCATCGTCATCGCGGGTCGCAATGCGATCAAAGCGGTCCCGCCGTCGATCCGCGACGCCGCGCTCGGCATCGGCGCCAGCCCGGTGCAGGTCGTCTTCCACCACGTGCTGCCGCTCGCCCTGCCCGGTATCCTGACGGGAACGATCATCGGTATGGCCCGCGCGCTGGGCGAAACGGCTCCGCTGCTGATGATCGGAATGCGCGCGTTCATCGCCGCACCGCCAGAGGGGCTGGCGGACCCCGCCACCGTGCTACCCGTCCAGATCTTCCTGTGGTCGGACGAGGTCGCCCGCGGCTTCGTTGAAAAGACTTCGGCGGCGATCATCGTTCTGCTCGTCTTCCTGCTCGCGATGAACGGCCTCGCCATCTACCTCCGCAACCGCTTCGAGACCCGCTGGTGACCCAGAAGATCACTGCCCGTAACGTCAATGTCTTCTATGGAGACAAACAGGCGATCCGAAACGTCTCGATCGACGTGGATCAGGAGGATGTGACCGCCTTCATCGGCCCCTCCGGCTGCGGGAAGTCCACCTTTCTGCGCACGCTCAATCGCATGAATGACACGGTTGCCTCGGCGCGCGTCGAGGGCGAGATCCGGCTGGACGGCGAGAACATCTACTCCAGGGACATGGACGTGGTGCAGCTCCGCGCTCGCGTGGGCATGGTATTCCAGAAGCCGAACCCGTTTCCGAAGTCGATCTACGAGAATGTGGCTTATGGCCCCCGCATCCACGGTCTGGCGAATGGCAAATCGGAACTCGACGGGATCGTCGAGCGGTCACTGACCCGCGCCGGCCTCTGGACCGAGGTGAAGGACCGGCTGTCCGACAGCGGCACCGCCCTGTCGGGCGGACAACAGCAGCGACTGTGCATCGCCAGAGCGATTGCGGTCGATCCCGAAGTGATCCTCATGGACGAACCATGCAGCGCGCTGGACCCGATCGCCACTGCCCGTATCGAGGAACTTATACACGATTTGCGGGGCCGCTACGCCATCGTGATTGTCACTCACAATATGCAGCAAGCAGCGCGCGTCAGTCAGAAGACCGCCTTCTTTCACCTCGGTGAACTCGTCGAATACGGCGACACCAACAACATTTTCACCAACCCGCGCGAGCAGCGCACGACCGACTACATCACCGGGCGGTACGGCTGAGGGGACAGGACATGGCGGAACATACCGTCAAGGCTTTTGACGAAGACATTGGTCGGCTGCGTGGCCTCATCAGTCAAATGGGCGGGCTCGCCGAACAGGCGATCGAGCGGGCGATGCGCTCGCTCCAGCGTGGCGACGTCGACTTGGCGCGCGATGTTCGCGCTGGAGACAAGCAGATCGACGCCATCGAGGCGGAGGTCGAGCGTCTGGTCGTCCGGATCATCGCCCTTCGTGCCCCCATGGCCAACGACCTGCGCGAAGTGGTTGCCGCGCTGAAGATCGCAGCGGTGGTCGAGCGCATCGGTGACTATGCCAAGAACATCGCCAAGCGCGTCCCGCTGATCGAAGGGGAACATCGGATCGAACCCATATCCGTCATTCAGGCCATGGGTCGAATGGCGGCGGAAATGGTCCATGACGTGCTCGATGCGTTTGCCGCTCGCAACGCTGAGGCAGCGGTCGAGATCTGCGAGCGCGATACGGCGCTGGACGACTTTTACGACGCCATTTTCCGAACGCTCGTAACCCACATGGTCGAAAATCCGAAAACGATCAGTGAAGTCGCGCATCTCCTGTTCGTGGCCAAGAACCTCGAACGCATCGGCGATCACGCGACCAACGTGGCGGAAATGGTTTATTTTGCGGCAACCGGCACGCAGCTGGCCGACCGCGAAAAGGGGGAATGATGGCGCGCGCTCGGATGCTCCTGGTAGAGGATGATGCCGCTCTCGCGGAGCTTCTCGTCTGGCACTTCAAGCGTGAGGACTTTGAGGTCATTCACACGATCGACGGTGAAGAAGCGCTGCTGCTCGCCCGCGAGAAGGTGCCCGATATCGTCTTGCTCGACTGGATGGTTGAGGGTCTGTCCGGCATCGAGGTGTGCCGCCGTTTGCGGCGCACTGCCGAAACGGCAAACGTCCCGATCATCATGCTGACGGCGCGCGGGGAAGAAGCCGACCGCATCCGGGGGCTGGAAACTGGCGCCGACGATTACGTGACGAAACCGTTCAGTCCGCGGGAACTGGTGGCTCGCGTCTCTGCCGTTCTTCGCCGCGTCCGTCCGGCACTCGCCGGCGAAGCGCTGACCTATGCCGACCTTGAAATGGACACTGTTGGTCACAAGGTGCGGCGGGGCGGCGAGGTGATCCCGCTGGGCCCGACCGAGTTCAGACTGCTCAAGCACTTCCTGGAACATCCCGGTCACGTATTCTCGCGCGAACGCCTGCTCGACAGTGTCTGGGGGCACGACAGCGACATCGAGAGTCGAACCGTCGATGTTCATATCCGGCGCTTGCGCAAAGCGATCAACGAAGGTGGCCGTCCGGACATCATTCGAACGGTCCGATCTGCTGGCTACGCACTGGATGCCGGTAATTAACTCGTGTCGAACACTCTCTTTTGACCGTCCGAAAATGATCTCGTTGAACGGCGTGAAAGCAAGAGGCCGTCAACGAACCTGTCGAATCGCCTGCGAAACGAAGGATACTTTGAACAACAAGCGCGTTCGTCCGGGGCGTTCTTGCACGCATTCGAGCGTATCCTGACAGGAGATTGGCAGATGAAATCGATCTTTCTTGCGGCCGCGGCGATGATCGCTGTGCCGGCCATTGCGCAGGAACAGCCGGCGGGAACGGCTGATCAGACCGCTCCGGGTACTGCTACGCAGGGATCCGGAACGATGAGCACCACCGGCGATCCGGCGACCCAGACGCCTAGCACCGGTGGCAACACGACCGCGGGCTCCAGCGGCGGCATGGACACGACGTCCGGATCCATGGGCGGCACCGCGGGCGGAACCTCGTCGGGCGGCGCCATGACCGGCTCGGGTGATCCCGCCGCAGCCGATCCGGCCGGCGGCTATCAACCGAGCGCACCGCCGATCCAGGGCTCGCCTGCTCCGGGCGCCACCGTACGCTTCCAACCCGCGCCGGATCCGAACACCGCGTTTCCGCCCCCGCCGCCGATGCAGAAGTACCCGGTGTGCAAGAAGGGTCAGTACGACAATTGCATTCAGCGCGGCGGCAAGTGATCGTGTGACCATGCGGGCGGTTGCGCCCGTTTGAATGTCCAGTATGGGAAGGCGCTCCATTTCACGTGAGGGGAGCGCCTTTTCCATGTCCATCCGTTTCGACGACAAGGTAGCCATTGTCACTGGCGCTGGCGGCGGCCTGGGTCGCGAATATGCGCTTGAGCTGGCCCGCCGCGGCGCCAAGGTCGTGGTGAACGATCTCGGCGGTGACCGTACCGGCTCCGGCGCCTCCGACGCAGCGCACAAGGTGGTTGAAGAAATCAAGGCTGCCGGCGGCCAGGCGATGGCAAACGGCGCCAGCGTCACCGAATATGACCAGATGGTGGAAATGGTTGCCAAGGCGAAGGAAGCCTGGGGCGGCGTTCACGTTCTCATCAACAACGCGGGCGTTCTTCGCGACAAGTCCTTCGCAAAGATGGAGCCGGCCGATTTTGCGTTCGTCGTGCAGGTCCATCTGCTCGGCTCCGCTTATGCGACCAAGGCCGTCTGGGACACGATGCGCGAGCAGAACTACGGGCGCATCCTGATGACCGCATCGTCGACGGGTCTCTACGGCAATTTCGGCCAGACCAACTATGGTGCTGCGAAGCTTGGTCTCGCCGGCTTCACCAAGTCGCTCTACCTCGAAGGCGCGAAGAACAACATCAAGGTCAACACGCTCGCCCCCGTGGCTGGCACGCGCATGACCGAGGACCTCTTCCCGGAGCAGCTCTTCCAGGCCTTCTCGCCCGAGAAGGTGGTACCGGCGGCTCTGTATCTCGTCAGCGAGGAAGCACCGACCAACCAGATCGTCGGCGCAGGCGCAGGCGTGTTCCAGGCCGCCTATGTCACGCTGACGCCAGGCGTTGCCCTCAGCGGCGATGAACTCTCGCCGGAGGGCATTGCCAAGCATTGGTCCGAAATCACGGATCGCACTGGCGAGATCGTGCCGGAGTCCGGCGCCGGTCAGTCGATGATGATCGGCAAGAAGCTCCAGGGCGCCTGACCACCAACTCCGATGCTTCGGGGCCGGCCTGCCGGTCCCGAAGTACCCGGCCGTATCGTTACGGAGCCTTCCGCAGATCAGTCGCCCAGCAGCTTCGCTGCCGCGACCGGAATCGACGTCAATCCTCAACCAGTTTCATCAGGCGTCTTTCGACAGGTGCCAGCACCGGGCCCAGCTCATGCCCCCGCTT
The DNA here is from genome assembly GCF_021043365.1 of Sphingomonas sp. IC-11. Classification (GTDB taxonomy): domain Bacteria; phylum Pseudomonadota; class Alphaproteobacteria; order Sphingomonadales; family Sphingomonadaceae; genus Sphingomonas. The sequence continues at coordinate 1,477,803 of NZ_JAJNDU010000001.1, forward strand.
CACGATCTGCCCGGCTTCCCCGACCAGCGCCCACATGCCTTGTCTGTTACGAAGCGAGGGGCGCTTCTCGATCCGGAACTCGGGCCTTTCCGCCGATCGGCGGAACGCGGCGAAGATGGCCGCCTCCCGGCCGAGCTCGATCGCGTAATCCCGCCAATGCCCGGCCGCGACCATACGGCCATAAAGATCCAGAATCCGGTTCAACTCGATCCGATCGAACCCGATCTGGCTAGGCTGGCTCGCCAGAGGAAACGGTGTGACTACTCCCATCAGGCGCGGTCGCGTGCCCGTTCTTCGCCTTCCTGCTCCGCCAGCAGGGTATCGAGGCGCTTCTTCATTGCCTCCAATTCACAACGCAAGATCTCAACCTTCTGCGTGGCCGGATCGAACATCTCGCTGCAGGGCGTACCATAGGCCATGAATTTGCGTTCGGGAGCCTGCCCGCCCTCCACCATGGTGGGCCGTGCCGGGATGCCGACCATGACAGCGCCTTCCGGCACATCGCGAGTCACGACAGCATTCGCGCCCACGCGCGCGCGCCGGCCCACGGTGATCGGCCCCAGAACCTGCGCGCCTGAACCGATGATGGCGCCGTCACTGATGGTCGGATGGCGCTTCCCGCCAACGCCGTTGTCTGGGCTCGTCCCGCCCAGCGTAACGCACTGGTAGATCGTCACGTCGTCCCCGATCTCCGCAGTTTCCCCAATCACGACAAAGCCGTGATCAATGAAGAAGTTACGACCGATCTTTGCGCCGGGATGAATGTCAATGGCGGTCATGAACCGGGCGAAATGATTCACGGTTCGCGCGAGCAGGAAGAACCGAGACCGGTATAGCCGATGGGCGATACGATGGCAGCCAAGTGCCCAGACACCGGGATAAGTCAGGATCTCGAGCCGCGAATGCGGGGCCGGATCGCGTGCCCGAATCGAATCAAGGTAACTGGCCAATCGCGCCATCACGCGTCCCCTTTTCCGTGATGACGCGATCTAGGGCGTCCGTTCACCCTTTTCCAGCGTCCACAAAGCCAAAGCATCTTGGTGCAAAGCATAGCAAACTTGTAGGTTTTACATTCATGCGCCATGCAACCCCGGTCACCAGGGATCAGGGGCAAGTGCGTGGACCTTTCGCTGCTTTCCGTTGAAGCATTGCTGCCGTTCATTCTTGTAGGGTTCGGTGCGCAAATCGTGGACGGCGCGCTGGGCATGGCATTTGGGGTGATCTGCAACACGTTGCTGGTCGCAGTTATGGGGCTCTCGCCAGCGCGCGCTTCGGCGAACGTCCACATCGTGGAAACCTTCACCACGGCCGTCTCGGGCATCAGCCACCTGCTGCACGGCAACGTCGATCGCCGCCTGTTTTTCCGGCTGCTCATTCCCGGGATGCTGGGCGGCGTCAGCGGCGCCTATCTTCTAACCAACATCGATGGCGAGACGGTGAAGCCGTTCGTGCTTGGATACCTTGTTGCCGTTGGCGTGTATCTGCTCATCCGCGGCCTGCTGTTCCCGCCGACCTCGCAAAAGCCAAAGGTGGTGGAGCCGCTCGGCCTCATCGGCGGCTTTCTCGATGCGGCGGGTGGCGGCGGCTGGGGCCCCATCGTCACCTCCAACCTTCTGGTCCAGGGCGTGGAGCCGCGCCGGGTGGTGGGCACCGTAAACTCGGTTGAGTTTTTCCTAACGCTGACAGTGTCTGCGACCTTCATCGCGCATCTTGGCGTCAAGGATTTTGCCACTGCCACCATCGGCCTGCTGATCGGCGGCGTGCTTGCCGCACCGCTTGGCGCGGTGATGGCGAAGCGTATCCCGACCAAGACGATGCTGATCCTCGTGGGTATCGTTCTGATGATCACCAGCACCTACGGCTTTATCCGCGCCGTACTGTAGCGCGCAGGTCCGCAACTGCTCGCATCATCGACTGATGCCCGCTATGTGACGTTCCGTGATCGAACGGGACGATTAATGGCGAATACCTACCTGCCCACGCTCAAGCAGCTGCAATATCTGATTGCGCTTCGTGATCATGGGCATTTCGGGCGGGCGGCGGACAGCTGCTTCGTGACTCAGTCGACGCTTTCCGCCGGGATCCGCGAGCTTGAGACACTGATCGGCGTCACGCTGGTGGAGCGCACCCGCCGCGTCGTCCGCTTCACGCCACTGGGCGAGCAGATCGTCGCCAAGGCGCGCCGCGTCCTTCGTGAGGCCGAGGAACTCGGCGACATGGCGCGGGCTGCGGGGCGCCCACTATCGGGGGAAATGCGGATGAGCGTCATTCCGACGATCGCGCCGTTCCTCCTCCCCCGTGTCCTGCCCAAGCTGCGCACAGAATATCCGGACCTCAAGTTGTTCCTGCGTGAGGAGCCAAGCGGGGCGGCGTGCGAATCGCTGCAGAACGGGCGCGCCGACTGCGTCCTCCTTGCCCTGCCCTATTCCTGCGGAGAGGTGACCACCGAGGCGCTGTTTGACGATCGTCTGTTTCTCGCCTTCCCTGCGGGGGAGTTACCGGAGGCGGTTCAGCCCGTATCGCCCAATGACATCGACGAGACTCGCCTGCTCCTGCTGGAGGATGGCCACTGCCTCAAGGATCACGCCCTTGCCGCCTGCAACCGGCCGGAGCTTCGCGCCGAGGCAACCATGATGGGTACGTCGCTGCACACCATCGTGCAGATGGTCGACAATGGACTGGGCGTCACCATGCTGCCCGAAATCGCGCTGAACGCCGGTATATTGGACCACACGAACATTACGGCGCGTCCGTTGGGCGGCGACAATCCGCGGCGCACCATCGCCCTTGCATGGCGCCGCGCCAGCCCGCGAGAGCGGGACTTCCGCCTGCTCGCTCAAATCCTTTCGACTGTTCGGTAATCGCGCGGAACCCTCTTCCAATCCGCCGTCAATTCCGCAAGGTGGCGACAAGCGACACAAAGTCGCATGAGAGGGAGAGGATCATGGCGGTAGAACCGTCTGCCAACGACACGGACGTGCGCGCGTGAGCGGTGCACGCCTTACCGACGTATCGGCGCGCCACCGCTTCGATGAGGCCCGTCTCGGCGAGTGGCTGAACCGCCATGTGGAAGGGTTCGGGCGGGACATGCGGGTTCGCCAATTCGTCGGGGGCGCTTCCAATCCGACTTTCATGCTCTCGACCGACGCGGGTGACTACGTCCTGCGCAAGAAGCCGCCGGGGCAGCTCCTCGCCAGCGCCCATCAGGTCGACCGCGAATATCGCGTCATGGCCGCGCTCCGCGACACCGGCGTTCCGGTGCCGGTCATGCGCGCCCTGTGCGACGATCCGGAGGTGATCGGTACGGCCTTCTACGTGATGGATTATCTGGAGGGTCGCATTTTCCGCGATGCCACGCTTCCGGATCTGACCCCGTCGGAGCGCAGCGCCGTGTACGACCAGCTGAACGCAACACTTGCGGCGCTGCACTCGGTCGATCACCGTGCTGTGGGTCTTGAGGATTATGGGCGGCCGACTGGCTATTTCGAACGCCAGATCGCGCGCTGGACCAAGCAGTATCGCGGCGCTGAAACGGAGCATGTTCCGGCGATGGAGGCGCTGATTGCGGAACTGCCCGCCCGCATCCCCGCTGATGAGGCGGTGGCAATCGCGCACGGGGATTACCGGCTCGAGAATGTGATGTTCCATCCGACCGAGCCGCGTCTGATCGCCGTGCTGGACTGGGAACTCTCGACCATCGGCCACCCGCTCGCCGATCTCGGCTACAACGGGTTCATGTGGCACTCGACCTCGCCCTCTTGGGGCACCCTCACTGGCGTCGATTTCGCCACCAGCGGCATCCCCTCCGAAGAGGAATATGTCTCCGCCTATTGCCGGCGCACGGGCCGCAGCGGGATTGACGACTGGAGCTTCTACCTCGGCTTCGCCGTGTTCCGCCTGGCTTCGATCAGTCAGGGCGTTTACGCCCGTGCCCTCGCGGGAACGACGCCCAACGCGGGGGAAGCAATCAACGGCTGCCCTGCCCTGGCGGAACAAGCGCTGGCGCTGTTGCGCCGCGACGGCTGAGGAACTGATATGCCGAGTCCAGATCGTTCAAGCGATGCCGTCACGCCATTTCACCTGAATGTACCGGAAGAGGAACTGGACGACTTACGCGATCGCCTGTCGCGCACGCGCTGGCCGGAACGTGAAACTGTTTCGGGGTGGAAACAGGGCGTCCCGCTGGATCGCGCGAGGGCGCTGGTCGCTTACTGGGAGGACGGCTATGATTGGCGCCGGTGCGAAGCGGCCCTGAACGGCATCGGTCAATTCACCACGACTATCGACGGACTGAACCTCCACTTCCTCCACCGTCGCTCCCCCGAACCCGACGCCCTCCCGATCGTCATCACCCATGGCTGGCCGGGTTCGGTCGTCGAGTTCATGAAGGTGATCGGCCCGCTGACCGATCCCGTGGCGCATGGCGGCAAGGCGGAAGACGCTTTTCACGTCGTTTGCCCGTCCTTGCCCGGCTACGGCTTCTCCCAGCGTCCCAAAGAGGGTTGGCCTGTGCCACGAATCGCCAGCGCCTGGATCGCGCTCATGAAGCGTCTCGGCTATGCGCGCTTCGTTGCGCAGGGCGGCGACTGGGGCTCTGCTGTAACCACGGCGATCGGTGCAAGCGGCGACCCGGCCGTCGCCGGCATCCACCTCAACATGTTGGTGGTTCGGCCGACGGCGGAGGACCTGGCGGATGCGACCGACCAGGAGAAGGCGTCTCTCGAAAGCCTGCAACGCTACATGCAGGACGGCAACGGCTATTCGCAGCAGCAAGCCACGCGCCCGCAGACACTCGGCTACGGCCTGGTCGATTCGCCTGTTGGTCAAGCGATGTGGATCTACGAGAAGTTCCGCGAATGGTCGGACTGCGGCGGTGAGCCTGAGAACGCGCTTAGCCGGGACGAGATGCTGGACGACATCATGCTCTATTGGCTTACCGGCACCGGGGCTTCGTCAGGGCGATTATACTGGGAGAGCTTCCGAGCGTTCGGGTCAGACAAGGTCATGGTGCCGACCGGGTACAGCATGTTCCCGAAGGAGATCTTTCGCGCCTCGCGCCGGTGGGCAGAGCGGCAATATCCCAACATCATCCACTGGAACGAACTGGAGCGGGGCGGCCATTTCGCCGCCTTCGAACAGCCGGAGTTGTTCGTCGAAGAGGTTCGCACCGCTTTCCGCACCCTCCGCACCAGCTGACTATTGCCGCACCAGCGCGTCGATGGCCGCCTGAAGGATATGGGCTGCGGCAAGGTTGTCGACCCTCTCGGCGCGCTTTGCGCGGCTCATGTCCTGCTCGATCATCACCCGTTCCACCGCCACGGTGGACCAGCGTTCATCCCACAACAAAATGGGCGCGAGATCGGCGATATTGCGGGCGAACGCGCGTGTGGATTGGCTCCGCGGACTTTCAGTACCGTCCAGGTTGAGTGGCAGGCCCAGCACCACCCCCCTCACTTGTTGCGCCGTCATCAACTCGACCAGCGCCGCCTTGTCCTGCGTGAACTTGCGTCGTCGGATCAGCGTCGCCGGACTCGCAAAACTCCAGCCTGCGTCGCAAAGCGCTGTCCCGATCGTCTTGGTGCCAAGATCTAGCCCGATCAGCCGCCCTCCGTTTGGCAGCGCGCCGCGAAAATCCTCTGCCGATAGCGTGATCATCGCGCACCCAGCCTCCGGGCAACGTCATCGCGAACATTCGCCCAGAACAAGCTGTAGTCATAAACGTGATAGTTGTTTCCGGGCAGCACATAAGGGCCAACGTCCGGTCCCTCGCCGATCAGAAGCAACCCGCGCTCATCACACCGGGCCGGTACCCGCCCCGCCTTGATCTCGGCACTGCCGAGATCCGCCGCGGGGAACAGCGCTCCCTTGTTCGCACTGGCTGGCGCTGCCGCGTTCGCCGTACCCGTAAGAGGATTGGTGCAGACCAGGCGCGATCCGCGGCGAGGCTTTCCGTCGAAACCGGTCGAGCGATCATAGATGTCGAGGACCAGCGATGGATCTGCCGGCTCCGCGAACGTCTCCCACGAAAGCAGGCAACCCCGCTGGTTGGCCCGGACACATTCGGGGAAACCCATCGCCTGCAGGTCATTGTCGCGGCTCACCGGCCACCCAACGACATAAGCCGCGACAACCCGCCGGGCGAGCGGTGTGCCGGCCACCTTGTCCTTCAACAAATGGGTTAGGTGAAGGGCGCCCTGGCTGTGCCCCGCCAGGACGATCGGTCGATCATTGCCGATCTGGCGCAGGAAGGAAGCAAACGCGACCTGAATGTCCCCATAGGCAAGGTTCAGCGCACGCGTCGCATCAGCCGCGTCGGTCAGGAACGAGCCGAAGGTCGCCTGCCGATAGCGCGGCGCCCAGATGTCGCCTGCTTCGTTGAACACGCTGGCCTGGCCACGCAGAAACAACGCCGCGCGATCATTCGCTTCCTTGTTGTCGAGCGGCGCGTTCCAATGGTCATCGCTCAGATAGGATGTCGGGTGAATGAAGAAGATGGCGGCGCCCCCGGCGGCGTTGCGCGGCTGGTACCCGGCAGGCGTCCACAGCGCGGGGTTCCGCTGGATGTCGGGTCGCGCCAGCCACATGTCGGGCCGATCGTAGACGTCCTCGCGAACATTGCTCTGCGGCTCGAACGCGCGCGCCGGCACGAACCGCCAACGGATCAGGTCGTTGCCCCAGATGCGATACACGACCGCTCCTGCGATCACGAGCGCGATCAGGAAGGCGATGACGTAAAGGAACTTGCGTGCCATGCCAGCCCGCCTGCCCCAGCGGCGAGGCGCGCGCAACCGTGCTACAGGCCGCGCCCCGCCCCGCGGTGACCGGCTGCCGCGTCAACCTTCGCCCGCCATCCGCAGCGCTGTTGCTTTCGCACCTGCGGCAGTGATAGCGCGCGGGCCATGTCCGTAGATATTGCCACCGTGAAAAAGGTCGCGAGCCTCGCCCGCATTGCGATCGACGATGCCCATGCCGAGCGGCTCGTGCCTGAGCTCAACAACATCCTGGGATGGGTCGAGCAACTGGGCGAAGTGGACACGAACGGCGTGGCCCCTATGACCGCGGTTATTCCGAACAAGCAGCGCCTGCGCGATGACGTGGTGAATGCCGATCCGCTGACCGGCGGCGGCATTCGCGAAGCGGTGCTGGCGAATGCACCGGCCGCTGAGCACGGGTTCTTCACCGTGCCGAAGGTAATCGAGTGAGCCGCCTTTTGTCGGCCTTGCCGGCAGCGGCATTCGACCGCGTCCCTTCTTCTCTTGAGACTCCGGCGCTCGCTGGGGTGACGGTGTTCTGATGACTGACCTTACCGACCTTGGCATCCGCGAGATCCGCGATGGCGTGCGCGAAGGCACCTTTTCCGCACGCGAGGTGGCAGAAGCGTTCAACACCGCCGTCAGCAACGCGGGGCAACTCAATGCATTCCTGGTCGAAACGCCCGACCACGCCCTTGCCGCCGCTGACGCGGCCGATGCTGCACGTGCCGCTGGCGACACGTTGAAGCCGCTCGCCGGCGTGCCGATTGGCATGAAGGACCTGTTCTGCACCAAGGGTGTGCCTTCGACCGCTGCCAGCCATATCCTTGAAGGCTTCACGCCGCAGTATGAGTCCACCGTGTCCCAGCGGCTCTGGGATGCGGGGGCAGGCATGCTCGGCAAGCTCAACATGGACCAGTTTGCCATGGGCTCGTCCAACGAGACGAGCGCATTCGGCAACGTGATTTCACCATGGCGCCGCAATGATGGCGGGAACGCGCCGCTCGCCCCTGGCGGCTCGTCCGGCGGCTCGTCGGCGGCAGTTTCCGCTCGCCTGTGCCCGGCGGCGACGGGAACGGACACCGGCGGCTCGATTCGTCAGCCTGCTGCCTTCACTGGCATTTCGGGCATCAAGCCGACCTACGGCCGCTGCTCGCGGTGGGGCGTCATCGCATTCGCATCCTCGCTGGACCAGGCCGGGCCGATGGCCCGCGACGTGCGCGATTGCGCGATCATGCTGGAGGCGATGAGCGGCTTCGATGCAAAGGACTCCACCTCACTCGACATTCCCGTTCCGCAGTGGGAGCAGGGTCTGAACGCCAGCCTCGCCGGCAAGCGCGTCGGCATCCCGCGCGAGTATCGCGTGGACAACATGCCGGAGGAAATTGAGGCGCTTTGGCAGCAGGGCATTGAATGGGTGAAGGATGCCGGAGCGGAAGTGGTCGAGGTATCGCTGCCGCACACCAAATATGCCCTGCCCGCTTATTACATCATTGCGCCGGCGGAGGCCTCGTCCAACCTCGCGCGCTATGATGGCGTACGCTACGGCCAGCGCGATCTGCCGGACGGCGCGAACCTTCAGGCGATGTACGCCGCGACTCGCGCGGCCGGCTTCGGCGAAGAGGTGAAGCGCCGTATCCTGATCGGTACCTATGTGCTCTCGGCCGGCTTCTACGACGCCTATTTCACCCAAGCCTCGAAGGTGCGCACGCTGATCGCTCGCGATTTCGAGCGCGCGTGGGAAAGCTGCGACGTGCTGCTCACCCCAACCGCGCCGTCTGCAGCCTTTGGCCTTGGCGAGAAAAGCGACGATCCTCTCGCCATGTACCTCAACGACGTGTTCACCGTGCCATCGTCCCTCGCCGGTTTGCCGGCGATGAGCGTTCCCGGCGGCCTCGATAAGCAAGGCTTGCCCCTCGGGCTGCAGGTGATCGGCAAGGCGCTCGACGAACAGGGCGTTCTCAACGCCGCGCTCGCGATCGAGGAGCGCGCCGGCTTCGTCGCACGGCCGCAGGCGTGGTGGTGAGCCGTCCGGCGCACTTCATCATTTCCCATGAGAATGGGCGGGGCTTTCACTGTCCCTGCCCGAACGGGTGTTTAGGGCTATGACTGACTATCGCATCAAGGGCGCCACGGGCGATTGGGAGGTCGTGATCGGCCTCGAAGTACATGCGCAGGTGACGTCGAACGCGAAGCTGTTTTCTGGTGCGGCAACGGCGTTCGGTGCCGAACCCAATTCGCAGGTCAGCCTGATCGACGCGGCGATGCCGGGCATGCTGCCCGTGCCGAACCGCGAATGCATTCGGCAGGCGGTGCGCACCGGCATGGCAATTGATGCGCAAATCAACAAATGGTCACGCTTCGATCGCAAGAACTATTTCTACGCCGATCTGCCGCAGGGCTATCAGATCTCGCAGCTTTATCATCCGCTTGTCGGGGAAGGCTCAGTCGAGATCGAGGATGGCGACACCGTCAAGACGATCGGCGTGGAACGCATTCACGTTGAACAGGATGCCGGCAAGCTGATGCACGATCAGCACCCCACCCGTTCGTATGTCGACCTTAACCGGTCGGGCGTGGCGCTGATGGAGATCGTCAGCCGCCCAGACATGCGCTCGCCGGCAGAGGCCGGAGCGTATTTGCGCAAACTGCGCGCGATCCTGCGCTATGTTGGCTCGTGCGACGGCAACATGGAAGAAGGCTCGATGCGCGCCGACGTCAACGTCAGCGTCCGCCGCCCCGGTGAAGAATTCGGTACCCGGACCGAGACGAAGAACGTCAACTCCGTCCGCTTCGTGATGGCCGCAATCGAGCATGAGGCCAATCGCCAGGTCGACGTGCTCGAGTCGGGCGGCAAGATCGTCCAGGAAACCCGCCTGTTCAATCCCGACACCGGGACCACCCGGTCGATGCGCTCGAAGGAAGATGCGCACGATTACCGTTACTTCCCCGATCCCGATCTGCTGCCGCTGGAGCTGGACGACGCCTTTCTGGAGGAGTGCCGGGCCTCCCTGCCAGAGCTGCCGGACGTCAAGCGCAAGCGCTACGAATCGCTCGGGATCACGGCCTATAATGCCGAGGTGCTGACCGCGGAGGTCGAGACCGCACGCTGGTTCGACACCCTGCTGGATGCCGGCGCAGCCCCCGTCGCGGCCTCAAACTGGGTGACGGGCGAGTTATTCGGCGCCCTCAATCGCATTGGCAAGGGCATCGAGGAGTCGCCGGTCACGCCCGGCCAGGCGGCAGAGCTGCTGGCGCTGGTCGCCGACGGTACGCTTTCAGGCAGCCTCGCCAAGCAGGTCTTCGAGGTGATGCTCGAAACCGGCGATGCACCTGGCAAGATCGTCGAGGAACGCGGCCTTAAGCAGACAAGCGACACGGGCGCGATCGAAGCCGTCATCGCTGACGTTCTGGCGAAGAACCCGAATCAGCTGGAGCAGTATCGCGGCGGCAAACAGGCGCTGTTCGGCTTCTTCGTTGGCCAGACGATGAAGGCGATGGGCGGCAAGGCAAACCCGCAGGTCGTCAACGATCTGCTGAAGAAGGCACTGGGCTAAACGGGCTTCGGCGCACTGCCGCCGGTGCGAGCTTCCGGTCGTCATCCACTGCGCGCTGGATGACGGCCCGGACCGCTGCCCGGCTTGCCACCCTCGTCTGCGCCGACTATCCGCCTGCCCCGATGCCTTCCTCGGACCACCGCCCCGCCTCCCTGATCTCCGGCGGTGCTGTTTTTCCGCACCGCCATCTCACCGGGATTGAGGGGCTCCAACCGCACGAAATCTCCTTTCTGCTGGACGAAGCGGAGGGCTGGATCGCCGCCAATCGTCAGCGGGGTGTGCCTGACAAGCGGCTTGCCGGGCTTACTCAGATCAACGCCTTTTTTGAAAACTCCACCCGTACGCTGCTCAGCTTCGAAATCGCCGGCAAGCGGCTGGGGGCGGATGTCGTCAACATGCACGCCGCGCAGTCGAGCGTGAAAAAGGGTGAGACGCTGATCGATACGGCGATGACGCTGAATGCGATGCGCGCCGACGTGATCGTTATTCGTCACATGTCGTCAGGCGCGGTTCGGCTGATTGCGGACAAGGTCGATTGCCCCGTGCTCAACGCCGGTGATGGCCGCCACGAACATCCAACTCAGGCGTTGCTCGACGCGCTGACGATCCGCCGCCGGCGTGGCACGATCCATAACCAGCGCGTCGTGATCTGCGGCGATGTACTGCATAGCCGGGTTGCCCGATCGAACATCCTGGCGCTGACCGCACTGGCTGCGGAGGTCCGGGTCTGCGCGCCATCCACATTGATGCCGCCCGCGATCGAGCGAATGGGCGTCACGCCGTTCACTGATTTCGACGCAGCGCTCGACGGGGCCGATGTCGTGATGATGCTTCGCCTTCAGACGGAACGAATGGCGGGCGGCTATGTCCCATCCACCCGCGAATATCATCTCCGTTACGGGCTGACGCTCGACCGACTGGGCCGGGCAAAGCCGGACGCGCTGGTGATGCACCCCGGTCCGATGAACCGCGGGGTTGAGATCGACTCCAGCGTCGCTGACCATGCGGAGCGCTCCGCGATCACGGAACAGGTGGAAATGGGTGTCGCCGTGCGCATGGCCTGTCTTGACGTGCTGACGCGCCGATCGCGCGGCGTGGAGGGTTGGGCATGAGCGGCCCCCTGCACTTTCGAGACGCCCGGATCATCTGTCCTGTCGCAGGAGAGCGGCGCGGCGACCTGTTTGTCGCCGACGGACGGATTGTCGACACTGCTGACGGGGCGACCATCATCGATTGTCGCGGGGCGGTGCTTGCGCCGGCGATCGTCGATCTGGGGGTGGCGACCATCGATCGCGCGGCGTTCCGCGCCGGCGGCATCGTTCGAGTCGGCCTGATGCCGGATCAGAAGCCGGTTCTTGATGAGCCGGGTATCGTTCAACGGTCCGCATTGATCGGGCGTCCGGATCTGTGGATCCACCCGATCGCTGCGGCGACTCGCGGGCTTGCCGGGACGGATCTTGCCGAAATGGCCATCTGCGCCTCGGCCGGCGCGCGCGCCGTTGGAACGGGCCGACGCTGGATCGGCGATTCGGGCGTCATGGCGCGTGTGCTCGCTTATGCCCGCGACCTCAACCTCACGGTCGTGACCCATGCCGAAGATGCCGGGCTGGTCGGCGACGCGGTGGCCACCGAGGGCGAAACGTCGACGCGGCTGGGTCTCCCCGCCGCTCCCGCCCTGGCGGAGCCGCTGGCGATCGCCCGCGACCTGATGCTTGCAGAGGCAGCCGGTGCACGCCTCCACCTGCGTCAGGTGACCACTGCCGCAGGCTTCGACATGGTGCGGGCAGCGAAGCGGCGCGGCGTGCGCGTAACTTGCGGGATTACACCCGCGCACTTGCTACTCTCCGACAATGCGATGAGCGATTTTCGCACCTTTGCGCATTTGTCGCCGCCGCTTCGTGCGGAAGAGGATCGGCGTGCAGCGCTGGCTGCGCTCGCGGACGGCACCATCGACGTGCTGTGCTCGGGACACGATCCTCGCGGGCCCGAAGAAAAGCGCCTGCCTTTTGCGGATGCGAGTGCAGGAGCCGCCGGTGCGGCGACCCTGTTGCCGCTGGCGCTCGGGCTCGCGCGCGATGGCCATGTCAGTCTCGAGCGGCTCGCTGCCCTGCTCTCCCGCAATCCTGCGGCGATCCTCGGCATCGAAGCCGGATCGCTTCAGGCAGGTGCCGAAGCGGATCTCATGCTCGTCGATCCTGAAGTGCCGTGGCAGATTTCTGCAGACACGCTGCCCGGCACCGCCGGCAATACACCGTTCGATGGTTTGCCGGTGCAGGGCCGGGTACTTCGCCTGTTCAAGGGCGGTCGCGAACTCGCCTGATCGGCGGCTACCCGGCCACCCGGCGCCGCCGGCCCCGCTGGCTTTACCGGCCCGCGAACTGCACCTTGCTGGGCTTCACCCAAGCTGCCGTCTGGTCGCCTGCGCCGGTACGCACGAAGCAGGAGCCCCCGTTGGCGCGATACCCGCGACAAAGCGTATTCGCCTCCCCGCGTGAGAAGCCGCCGACGGACAGGCGGTAAAAGGATTTGAACGCCATGCCGGTGGGTGTCTCCCCGGCAAAGGCAGGATAGCGACGCTGCGCGCGATCCCAGGCGTCCTTGGCCACCGCTGCCGAATCATAGGCGCCCAGCTGAACGAACCACTTGCCCGGCGCTTTCGGCTTGCCGACGCCATCGCTCTCCACCGCAGCGAGGCGCTTGGGCGCCGCCGTTGATGCCGTACGAACAGCAGGATCATTCCCAGGGATCGCCTGCACCACCTCTCGGCGTTCCGCGAAGACGACTCGCGATCCCGCCCGCGCCTCCTGGGTGGCCGACGCGAGTTGCGCCGCCTCCGGGGCGGACACCGGGGCTGCCATCGGTGCGACTGGCGCCGCCGCCAGCAGCTCTGCCGCCGGCGCAGTGTTCGTCGGTACGACTTTGTTCAGCGCCAGCGCGACCGGCTGTCCCGGATCCTTCACCGGCGTCACCCCCAACAGGGCCGACACTTGGTCCGCAGCACCAACCGGCTTAGCGAAGGCGGCCCATTGCACGACGCGGGCGTCCGCTTCTGCCGGTCCCATGTCGATCCCTGCGATCTGACGCGCCTCCGCCCAGCGCCCTGCGAGCGCAAGCGCAAGCGCCAAGTTCTGCCGCGTCTTGGCGTCCGCTGACGGCTCGCGCGCCGCTGCGGTCAGCACCTCCACCCCCGCTGCCGGATCGCCGGCAAGCGCGATGGCAAGGCCCCTGTCACTCGCCGGTACGATTGCTGCATTGGCGTCCAGCATCTGCCGGGCCTCGTCCCACTGGCCTTCCGCGATCATGGCGAGCGCCAGGTTCAGCGCTGCTTTTCCGTTCTGGGGCGAGAGGGTCAAAACATCGGCGTAAGCGGCATGGGCAGAGGTAAAGCGCCCGGCCTTGAGATAAGCCGAACCCAGCAGCACGCGGTAATCGGCATTGCCCGGCTGCCCCGCGACCGCCGCCTCTGCGAAGCCAATGGCCTTGGCAGGATCGCCCTTCTGAAGCGCTTCGGCAGCTCTTTCGGCATTGCGCGCGGCGTTCTTGGCCAACACCGCATCGCTCCGGGTGCTTGCCGTCGAAATGCCGCCCTGTGCGCAGCCCACCATCGCGCCGCCCAAGATCAGGGCCGAAAGGCCGAAGCCGGCAACTGCACGCTTGTTCATCGTCGGATCCCCGAACCATCATCTCGGTTGAAGCCCCGCCACGTCCCAATGCGGGAATCCGCTGGTATCGTGGGGCTTCCACCTCTCCGGCGATTGGTGCCAATCCGATCATAAGGAATGGTAAACACCCCAGCGCCCTCGTGATCGGGGGTTAGCGATGGAGTAACTTCGCGCGTCCACATCATGCGCCATCGGCAGAATGCTCGCGGGTAAGTCAGGGAAAGTCGGATGAAGAATGCCTATCTTGCTGGGATGATCGCCACGGCCTTCGTTGCGGGGACCGCGGGGGCCGATGTCAAACAGGGCGTGGATGCGTGGGCGCGCGGTGATTACAAGGCCGCGGTGGACGTGTGGCGGCCGCTTGCAGCTGGGGGTGATGCCGACGCCCAGTTCAATCTTGGCCAGGCATATAAGCTCGGCCGTGGCTTGCCGGCGAGCCTCCCGACCGCAATCGAATGGTTCCGCAAGGCAGCGGCTCAGGGGCATAATCAGGCGATCGACAATTACGGCCTGGCGCTTTTCCAGGACGGCAAGAAGGCGGAAGCACTGCCCTGGCTGGAGAAGTCGGCCGCACGCGGCGAACGCCGGACCCAGCTCGTACTCGGTACCATGTTGTTCAACGCGGACGGCGTGGCGCGCGATTGGGTACGCGCTTACGCCCTGGTCACCCGCTCATCGCAGCAGGGCCTGCCCCAAGCGTCCCAGACGCTGGCCCAGATGGACCAATATATCCCCGAGGCTCAGCGGCAGGAGGGGCTGACCCTCGCCCGCAAGTACGAGGCTGATGCCCGGGCGCTGGCGACCCGTCTTCCCCCCGTGACGGCGGGTACAACGGTCTCCACCGCCACACCGCGCCCGGCTACCACCAGCCCTGCCCGCATCGCCAGCACGCCGCCGCCCTCGCCAGCGCCGGGAACGACCGCCGCGCCTGCCACGGCAGTCCGCCCGGCCGCCCCCCCGGCATCGGCCCGCGCAGCAGCCGTAGCACCGCCCACGACAGCAGCACCCGCACCCGCGCCCGCTTCGAACGGACGGTGGCGCATCCAACTCGGCGCCTTCCGCGATGGGGACAACGCCCGCAACCTCTGGGCAAAGGTCGGCAGCCGCACCGGCGGCAACCCCAGCTATGTCCAGGCGGGCGGCGTCACCCGGTTGCAAGCCACCGGCTTCGCGTCACGCGCCGCCGCTCAAGCCGCTTGCACAAAGTCCGGGGTAAGCTGCGTGGTGGTCGCACCCTGACGCCGAAGCGCGGCTCAGATGATCCCGCCGCCCAGCATCAGCCGAAGCGCGAAGATGATGATCAGCACGATGTTGAGGTTTCGCCCGCCATTGCTGGACGAAAGCGCACCAACCGCCGCACCGACGATGCCGATCGGGATCACGAACCAGTTCAGCCAGCCGAGCAAGGGCATGAACGCGACAAGGCCCAGAACCAGGGTGACGAGGCCGATCAGGACCGAAACGATGTTGAGCATGAGATCAACATGGGGGACCTTCAGTGTGTTACAAGGGCGAGACACATGGAAGCTCATGCTGCGCCCTCCCCGCCGTTTCATGACGGAAGCCGCATGACGACCTTGAAACGGGGACAGCCACGGGCGGGGACCAAGCGCCATACGGCCGCGGCGATCGCCATCGCGCTGCTCGCCGTCTCCTGTGGCCCTGCGTCAAATGAGCCAACGTCGGCCGCGGCCAGCGCCAGCCAGCAGGAACTGGCAAACGGCACTGGCACGGCCAACAGCGCAGATCGGGATCCCGCGATTGAAGCCGCCTTGCGCGATCAAATCATGGTCGATCCAAAGCTGGTGCAGCAGGCCAATGCCGACACGCTGCGCCCGCCAGCCCAGCCCGAATCGCTCGCTTTGCCCCCCGAAACCATCGCGGATGCCGCTCACCAGTCAGTCGCTGGCCAGCTCCGCTCGGCGCCCGCCGCCTCCCCCCAATGCCCGCAATGCGCGGCGGCGCGGCGTGCGCTAACCCTCGGCGCTCTCGCTGCAAGCCAGGGCACATCGGCGGATTGCGTTCAGCAGATCGCCTATTCGGCCGGCTGGGCGAACCGCCTTCCGGCAGAGGTGCCGCTATATCCGGACGCCCGCGTGCTGGAGGCCGCCGGGGCCGACGGGCAAGGCTGCGCACTTCGCGTCGTGAGTTTCGTCAGCGCGGCGCCGATGCAGCGGCTGCTGGACTGGTATTACACGCGCACCGCCGACGCCGGCTACCGCGCCGGTCACGGCACTGACGCCGACGAGCATGTTCTCGCCGGCACCCGGCAATCGGCCGCGTTCATGCTGAGGCTCCGTCCACGTGCCGGCGGGGGTACGAATGTCGATCTGATGGTGGACGCTGCCCGCTGACCGCCCTTCCGCCATGCCCTCCTTGGGTCTAGGGCGATCAAATGAATGCATTGGTTCTGGTGATGGCGGGCGGCGCGTTGGGCGCGGGCCTGCGCCATCTGGTTGGCCGCGCGGCCTTGTCTGCGCTCGGGGCTGGTTGGCCCTGGGGCACGCTCTTCGTCAACATCGCCGGTGGCTTGGCGATGGGTGTTCTCACCGCCGCCTCGTCGCGGCTGGCGAACGGAGAGCCATGGCGCCTGTTCCTGGGGGTCGGCGTGCTCGGCGGCTTCACCACCTTTTCGGCCTTTTCGCTTGATACAGTTATGATGATGGAACGCGGCGCCTGGGCGCAGATGTTCGCTTATGTCGCCCTCTCCGTGCTGGGTTCCATCGCAGCACTGGCGTTCGGCTTCGGCGTGGCGAGGTCCGCAGCATGAGCGACGCAGTTCGCCAATTTACCGTCGCGCCTGATGACGACGGCATTCGCGTTGATCGCTGGTGCAAGCGGCACTTGCCCGACACCAGCTTCACCACCGTCGCGAAATGGGCCCGCACTGGCCAGCTTCGGCTGGACGGAGCCCGTGTCGGGCCCGGCGATCGCGTTGCCGCCGGTCAGGTTCTGCGCCTTCCGCCACCCGAGCCGGTCCGCGTCGATACCAAGCCCAAGCGCGAGCGTCCGCCGCTCAGCGAAGATGAGGCAGCATTCGCGCGTGAAATGGTGATTCACAAGGATCAGGCCGCACTGGTGCTGAACAAGCCACCAGGGCTTGCCACTCAGGGGGGGACCAAGACGACGTCACACGTCGACGGTCTCCTCGACGCCTTGCAGTTCGAGGCAGAGGGCCGGCCAAAGCTCGTTCACCGCTTGGACAAGGACACATCCGGCGCCCTGCTCGTCGCCCGTTCGGCGCGCGCCGCAGCCTTTTTCGCCAAATCGTTTTCCGGCCGCTCCGCCAAGAAGGTCTATTGGGCGCTTGTCGTGGGCGTTCCGTCCATCGACGACGGCACGGTTGATCTCCCGATCGCCAAGCAGCCGGGCACCGGCGGCGAAAAGATGCACGTGGATGAGGAGAACGGACAGCCGGCACGTAGCCGCTACCGCGTCATCGAACGTGCCGGCAATCGTGCCTGCTGGGTGGAATTGCAGCCGTTCACCGGACGCACGCATCAGCTACGCGTGCACATGGCGGCGATCGGCCATCCCATCGTCGGTGACGGGAAATATGGCGGCCCGGCAGCCTTTCTGACCGGCGGGATCAGCCGCAAGATGCACCTTCACGCCCGGCGGATCCGCGTGGATCATCCGGATGGCGGCGCGATTGACGTCACGGCCGAACTGCCCAACCATTTCGCCGAGAGCCTCGCCAATCTCGGCTTTGAGGAGTCGCAGGGCGATGCCATGCCGTCGGACGCGCCTCCGCCGATCACGCGGGAAGTGCGAAAGGCGAAAGCGCGCGCTCATGCCAAGCAGGTGCGCAAGGCGCGCCGCGGAGAACGTCGCGGCCGCGGATCCGCTCAATAACAGGCGTGCTGGCGCGCCATGCGCCATGTGCGTTCACGCGATTTGCGAGCCGCCCTGATCAGGCGACCCGCAATATCCTACCACGATCGTTGAACCTGATGCTCCTTCTCGAAGCAGCCTGCGGCAGAGATCCTGCCGCGACGTCAGATCGTCAGGGCAATCAGCGGCTGGCCGATCGACAAGCCGATGGCGTGAGCGAACAGCAGCAGCGATGCGCCGGTGGTGATGCCCACCAGCACGTAACCGATATAGGTCACGGCAGGCGGATTCGGCCGACGCAACTTCGCGTTTCGCGACGCGCCCGAGAAGATGAAGCTTACCAACAAACCATATACGAATACTGCCGCGCCGACCATCGCCGTACCATTCCTGATAGAGATCTGTGAGGCTCGCCCCCCCGGGCCCGCTCTCGGTAACACCCTGCAATACACCATAAAGTTCATCCGTAACCAAGTGGTTGACGGCCTGTTGAACCCGTTGCGCTGTCATTCTGTCGTGACTGGCGCCTACGATCCGGTTGCGTCATAGGCCGTGCATGGCAACTGATCCCGCCCGATCGCGCTGGTTCGTTTTGGTGCTCGTTCGCCTCGCCACCGCTGCGGCCGCGATACTGGGTATCGTGCTGCTCGCCCGCGCGGCCGATGCACCCGGTAAAGTCCTTGGGGGCGCGCTCCTGCTCGTCGCACTATGGGCCATGGCCGTCGTACCGGCGGCGCTCGCCCGTCGGTGGCGGAGCCCCGCACAGTGAAGCGCTTCTGGACCAACGTCGCCGTCGATGCGGATGCGAGCATCAATCTGGACGGTCGGCCCGTGCGCACGCCTGGCCGCGCACTGCTCGCGCTTCCGACCCCTGCCCTTGCCGCTGCCATTGCCGACGAATGGCGTGCCGTTGGGGAGACCATCGATCCGCGCGCAATGCCGCTCACCGGCCTTGCCAATGCTGCGATCGATCGTGTTGCACCCGATCCGCAGGCCTTTGCCGCCGGCCTCGCTGCTTATGCGGAAAGCGACCTGCTATATTACCGTGCGGAGTCGCCGGCAGAACTCGTCGCTCGTGAAGAAGCGGCGTGGGATCCCCTGCTCGCCTGGGCGCGCAAGCGTTACGACATCCACTTCGAAACGGTCAGCGGGGTGATGCATCAGCCCCAACCTGCCGCCACAATCGCCCGGCTCGCTGAGGCAGTGGCGAGTCGCCCGCCATTTGTGCTGGTCGCGCTTCAGCCTGTCGTCACGATCACCGGCACGCTGGTTGGTGCTCTTGCCCTTGCGGAAAAAGCGATCGACGCTGACACGCTCTGGTCAGCCGCCATCGTCGACGAAGTCTGGCAGGCGGAGCTTTGGGGAGAGGATCCCGAAGCGGTCAACGCACGCGCCGCGCGCCGGCGGGACTTCGATTCGGCCGTCCGCTTCCTGGGCTTGGTCGACTAACGACTCAAACCGGATCGTTCACGCCGCCGTGCTTCAGCAGGCTGCGGATGAAGCCAATGATGCCGGTCTGACGCGATCGCTTCAGCCGCTCGGCCGCCAGGATCATGCGCACGCACTCGAAACAATGTTCGAGGTCGTCGTTGACCAGGACGTAGTCATAGCCGTCCCAGTGGCTCACCTCATTGGCGGCACGCGACATGCGCGCATCGATCACGTCCTGGCTGTCGGTCGCCCGCTTCTGCAACCGATCGCGAAGCGTCGCCATGGACGGCGGCAGGATGAAGACCCGGACCACGTCTCCGCCGGCTAGCTGGTGCAGCTGCTGCGCGCCCTGCCAATCGATGTCGAACAGGATGTCATGTCCTTCGCTCAGCGTGTGGAAGACATCGGCCTTGGGCGTGCCATAGCGATTGTCGAAGACGTGCGCCCACTCCAGGAATTCGTGATTGGCGACCATCTCGCGAAATTTTTCCAGCGAGACGAAGTTATAGTCCTTACCATCCACCTCGCCAGGGCGGATCGGACGTGTCGTGTAGGACACCGACATTGAGAGTTCGGGCTCGGCCTCGAGCAGCTTTCGCGCGATGGTGGATTTGCCGGCGCCCGACGGCGAAGAAAGAACGAACAGCACACCGCGCCGGCGCATGCCGTGCGGATCGTTGGGAGAGGAAGCGGCCATGCGCGCTACTGCCGCGGCTGGGGCGGGAGCGTCAAGGGCGCGGCCATATGCAGCCGAAATACTCCGCAAGCGGCTGATCGTCGCCGGTGCACACCCGGACAGTCATCTTTTTCGGCCGCGGCAAGGCCGCGTTCGCGTGCCCGTTACCGCATCCCACGACCTGCCATTCCCTTGCCGGCCCTCCGGCGATCGTACATCTTTTTCGCGACATACCCGCCACCCAGCAGCAGGCCCAATGGCCCGGTCCGCGTAACCGCCCGCGCGGCGAGCATCCCGATCGCTGCGCCCTTCAGGCCACCACGCCCGTCCCGCTGATCGAGTTCCTTACCAACAAGCGCGCCGATGATGGTGCGGAGCATGACTTTCCTTTCGATACGTACTTTGATCAACCCTGCGAGGACCGCCCGGTTCCCAGCATTACCTCCGGCTTCACCACCCTGTCGAACGTCGCTTCATCTACCAGGCCCAGGTCCAGGCCTGCCTCCCGGAGCGTAAGCCCTTCCGAATGGGCGTGTTTCGCGATCTTCGCTGCATTGTCATAGCCGATCTCTGGCGCAAGCGCCGTCACCAGCATCAGCGAACGGTCAAGCAGATCGGCAATCCGGCGCTCATCCGCCTCCAATCCATCGACACATCGTTCCGCAAAGCTCTCCATGCCCACGGCCAGCAGCTCGATAGAACGCAACACAGCAGAACCGATCAACGGCTTGAAAACGTTGAGTTCCAGATGGCCCTGCATCCCGCCCACCGTGATCGCCGTGTGGTTTCCAATTACCTGCGCAGCCACCATCGTCAGCATCTCGACCTGCGTAGGATTGACCTTCCCTGGCATGATTGAGCTGCCCGGCTCATTGGCAGGCAATACAAGTTCACCAATTCCGCACCGCGGGCCCGAGCCCAGCAATCGGATGTCGTTGGCGATCTTGGTCAGCGCGACGGCCAGGGAGTTCAGCCGTCCGGACAGGTCGACTAGCGTGTCGTTGCTGGCGAGAGCCTCGAACTTGTTTGGCGCCGTCTCGAAAGAAAAGCCCGTAAGCGTAGTGAGCTCGGCAGCCACATCCTCGCCAAAACCGGCAGGAGCGTTCAGGCCGGTTCCGACCGCCGTACCGCCCTGCGCCAGAAGCGAAAGCCCATGTTCGATAAGCGGCTGCAGTCTTTTCCGCGCGAGCCTTAACTGCATCGAATAGCCGGAGAATTCGTCGCCGAGCGTAAGCGGGGTCGCATCCTGCATGTGGGTACGGCCGATCTTGACGATTCGCTGCCAGGCTTCAGCTTTCTCGAAGAGCGCCCCTTCGAGACGCTCAAGCGCAGGGAGCAGCCGACGGCTCGTCGCAAGTACCGCCGCTACATGGAGCGCTGTAGGAAAGGAGTCGTTCGACGATTGCCCACGGTTCACATCATCATTCGGGTGAACGGGTGATTTGCCCCCGCGTTGACCGGTCAGGATCTCGTTCGCTCGGCCGGCAATAACCTCGTTCACGTTCATGTTGCTCTGGGTACCACTGCCGGTCTGCCAGATCACAAGGGGAAACTGGTCGTCCAGCTTCCCCGAAATCACTTCCGCCGCGGCAGCCTCGATCGCGTCCGCCTTCTGCGGATCGAGCCCGTGCTTGCGGTTAACTCGCGCAGCAGCCTGCTTCACCAACGCTAGCGCGTGAACGATCGCAAGCGGCATCCGCTCGGTTGACGGAAAGGGAAAGTTCTCCATCGAGCGCTGGGTCTGGGCACCCCAATACGCTTCCGCCGGCACCTCAATGGCGCCGATCGAGTCGGTTTCGGTCCGAGTGGTCATTTGCGTGTCCCCGCGAAAGGCAGGGAAACAAGCATCGAGCACGCGCTTCGGTTGCATCGGGAAGCGCGTGCTTTTCAGGCTAAAGCGACAGAGGCTTACTTCTTGCGCTTGAAGTCCACGCTGACGACGTTTGAGCCGTCCTCGCTTGATGAGGGTGACGAAGGACCGTCGTTCTCAGCCGGATCATGCGGCTCCGGTCCATCTCCCGGGCCTTCCTGAGCCTGGAAGCGCAGCTCGAAGTTGACCGCCGGATCATGGAAACCCGTGATCGCCGAGTAAGGAATCACAAGCTTGGACGGCACCTGATTGAAGCTGAGCCCGACCGAGAAGCGTTCGCCATCCACCATCAGGTCCCAGAAGCGGTTCTGAAGCACGATGGTCATTTCATCGGGGAAACGCTCGATCAGCCGCTTGGGGATGTCTACCCCGGCAGCCTGAGTCTTGAAGGTGATGTAGAAATGGTGGTCGCCCGGCAATCCGCCGCCCGTGGCCACTGAGCCGAGCACACGCGCAACGACGGCGCGCAGCGCTTCCTGTACGATCTCGTCATACGGAATCAG
Source organism: Sphingomonas sp. IC-11 (assembly GCF_021043365.1). Taxonomy (GTDB): domain Bacteria; phylum Pseudomonadota; class Alphaproteobacteria; order Sphingomonadales; family Sphingomonadaceae; genus Sphingomonas. The sequence goes on from NZ_JAJNDU010000001.1 coordinate 1,500,088, forward strand.
GCTATCTGGTGCTTGGTCGTCCATTCTCGTCATGGGTAACGGTCGCAATCGGCTGGTCAAGATTGCATGACGCACCGGCGCCGCTATGTGCGCGCAATGCGCACCGCCACGATCCGCCGCGACACTAGCGAAACCAAGATTGCGGTTACCGTCAATCTGGACGGCACCGGCAATTATCGCGTTTCCACAGGCGTCGGCTTTTTCGACCACATGCTGGAACAGCTGTCCCGGCATTCGCTGATCGATCTCGACGTCGAGACCAAGGGCGATCTGCACATCGATCAGCACCATACGGTGGAGGACACCGGGATCGCTATTGGTGAGGCAATTGCACGTGCCCTGGGCGACAAGCGCGGCATTCGGCGGTACGGCGACGCGTTGTCGCCGATGGACGAGACGCTGACCCGCGTTGCGCTCGACATCTCGGGTCGTCCCTGGCTCGTATGGAAAACGGATTTCAGCCAGAAGCGGCTGGGCGAGATGGACACCGAGCTGTTCAAACACTGGTTCCACAGCTTCGCTCAGGCGGCAGGGATCACCCTGCACGTCGAGACGCTGCACGGCGAGAACAATCATCACATCGCCGAAAGTGCGTTCAAGGGCTTGGCGCGAGCCTTGCGAAAGGCGATCGAAATCGATCCCCGCAAGGCCGATGCCATTCCATCGACCAAGGGTGTGCTGTGAATTCTGGAATTGGTAGCAGCATGTCCGCTGGGGCTGGGGCCAACTGATGCTCGCATTGGTAGATATCCAGTCCGGCAACCTGCACTCCGTTGAGAACGCTCTTCGCGCCGCCGGTGCCGCTGACGTCACCATCACGGCCGATCCCGAGCTGATCCGCCAGGCCGACCGCGTGGTGCTTCCCGGCGTCGGCGCTTTTGGCGCGTGCGCGGCGAACCTGCGCTCCATTGACGGCTTGGAAGCATCCTTGCGCCAGCGAGTGCTCGACGATGGCGTACCGTTCCTCGGCATCTGTGTCGGCATGCAGCTGCTGGCAGAGCACGGCGAGGAGCTCGGGCATCATCGCGGCCTCGGCTGGTTTGCCGGCGGCGTACGGCGCCTGGATCCCGCCGGCACGGACGCCAAGGTGCCGCACATGGGCTGGAACGATGTGTCGCCACGCGGAGATCACCCGCTGGTACCGGCCGGCGAAGCATATTTCCTTCACAGCTTCGCTTATGAAGGCGAAGGCGTGATCGCCCAGACCTCCCATGCTGGCCAGGTTACGGCTGCGATCGGCCGTGACAACATCGTCGGCGTGCAGTTCCATCCCGAGAAGAGCCAGCGCTACGGCCTCGATCTTCTCGCCCGTTTCTTGAAGTGGCGTCCATGAGCCTGATTGTATTTCCCGCGATTGACCTGAAGGCCGGTCAGGTAGTCCGCCTTGCAGAAGGCGATATGGACCGCGCCACCGTCTATGGTGACGATCCCGCGGCGCAGGCGATGCTGTTTGCTGATGCGGGTGCCGGGCACCTGCATGTGGTGGACCTGGATGGTGCCTTTGCTGGCGAAAGCAGGAACGGAGAGGCGGTTCGCTCCATCGTCGCGCGCTTCCCGGGACATGTGCAGCTTGGCGGCGGCATTCGTACGCCGAAGAGCGTGGAGGCCTGGTTTGACGCGGGGGTGGCGCGGGTGGTGATCGGCACCGCAGCGCTGGAGAACCCCAGCTTTGTACGAGAGATGGCATCTGCCTTCCCGGGCGGCATCGTGGTTGCGGTGGACGCCCGCGACGGCATGGTTGCGACCAAGGGGTGGGCAGAAATCTCCACCACCAGCGCGGTTGATCTTGCCCGCCGCTTCGAAGACGCCGGCGTGGCTGCTGTCCTGTTCACCGATGTTGGTCGAGACGGTCTGCTGAAGGGCTGCAACGTCGAGGCGACACTGGATCTCGCACGCGCTGTATCGATCCCGGTGATCGCCAGCGGCGGGGTCAAGGGAATTGACGAGATCCACGTTCTGGCCCTTCATGCCCGCGATGGTGTTGAAGGTGTGATCACCGGACGCGCCCTCTACGACGGGCGACTTGATCTTCGCGCCGCTCTCAGCGTGGCGGCCGCAGCGTGATGCGCTCGCTCGCCACAAGAGCCAGCCGCAACGGGCCTGACCGACCTCGGAATTGCTCGCAGCCGACGGCGCGGAGCGGCCAATGACCGTACGAGCCCGAGTTATTCCCTGCCTCGATGTGGCGAATGGCCGCGTCGTGAAGGGCGTCAATTTTGTTGATCTCGTGGACGCAGGTGATCCGGTTGAGCAAGCGCGGGCCTATGATGCTGCCGGCGCTGACGAACTGTGCTTCCTCGACATCACCGCCAGCCATGAGGGCCGCGACACCATCTTGGATGTCGTGAAACGGACGGCAGCCGTTTGCTTCATGCCGCTGACCGTTGGCGGCGGTGTGCGGAGCGCGGATGATGCACGCGCGCTCTTGCTTGCGGGGGCTGATAAAGTCGCCGTGAACTCTGCCGCCGTGTCGCGGCCGGAGGTGGTTGCCGAAATCGCCGAGCGATTCGGCAGCCAATGTTGTGTCGCAAGCGTCGACGCGAGGCGCACGGACAATGGGTGGGAAGTTTTCACTCACGGTGGTCGCCGCCCTACCGGCATCAATGCGGTGGAGCATGCCTTGCGCCTGGCTGGGCTAGGTGCCGGCGAGATCTTGCTCACTTCGATGGACCGCGACGGAACCCGCGACGGCTACGATCTTGAACTAGTCAGGGCTGTGGCTGATCGAACAACGGTTCCCGTCGTCGCATCCGGCGGCGTCGGGAAAATCGACGATCTGGTTCGCGGGATCACTGAAGGTCATGCCTCCGCTGTTTTGGCGGCATCGATCTTCCATTTCGGACAGGCAACGATCGCTGAGGCACATGCAGCGCTAGCTCACGCCGGTGTACCTGTGCGATCGCATATAGCGGTGGGTAGCTGACCCACCCTGCTTTCGGATCGGCGCGGGGCTAGTCTCGCAACACGGAAGAGCAATTGTCGACAATGCCGATGCCCTCCCTTGCGGCCACTACGACTGTTGCAGCGGTCTCCACCCCGCGGACTGGCCCCGAGCTTTCTGACGTCGCTTTATTCCTGATCGCCGCCACGGCGGTCTGGCTGACGCGGAGAGCGTTGCGCAATCGCGGCGGCAAAGGTTGACCTGAGCGCGCGTGCGCGGCACCTCGCGGCCATGGCCGACGACATTCTCGAGCGTCTAGAAACGACGATACGCGCCCGCAAGGATAGCCCGGCGGTGCGGTCCTATACCGCCAGCCTTTTCTTCCAGGGGCGGCACAAAATCGCTCAAAAGGTCGGCGAGGAAGCCGTCGAAACCGTGATTGCGGCCTGCTCCGGCGAGGATCAGGACATCGTTCCGGAGGCTGCTGACCTCATTTTCCACCTCTTGATTCTTCTCGCCGATGCCGGCCTCAGCTTGGACGATGTCCGGCGGGAACTCGCACGGCGCGAGGGGCAATCCGGCCACGATGAAAAGGCCGGGCGTCCGCTTTCCTTCCGCCCCGAATAAGGCTGAGCACATGCCCGTTGATGCCACCGCCCCCTATGACGATCAGAACATCTTTGCTCGCATTCTGCGCGGAGAGATCCCGTCGCGCCGAGTATATGAGGATGAATTCGCGCTGGCATTCCATGATATTGCGCCCTGGTCGCCGACGCATATCCTCGTGATCCCGAAGGGCGCCTACGTCAGCTGGGATGACTTCTCCGCGAAGGCCAGCGACGCCGAAATTGCCGGCTTCGTGCGAGCGGTCGGGCTTGTCGCACGCGAAGCCGGCCTCGTCGAACCGGGATACCGGCTACTCGCCAACGCCGGGCCGCATAGCCACCAGGAAGTCCCGCACTTGCATGTCCACATTCTCGCCGGGCGTCCTTTGGGGCCTATGCTGGTCGAAAACGATAGTCGCAAGTAACGGAGAAGACGCAATCTTGCAGGGCGATGCCGTGAGGGATTGCGCGCGGCCGATCTCCCGCTAGTTTCGCGCGATTCAAGAAATGGGCGGCCGCAAAGGCCGCGCCTCCTGGGGGAAAGGGCCGCATGATCTTTGGCCGAGTAAAACCGCTCGATGCCATCTTGGCGACTGCCGAGAAGAAATCGCTTCATCGTACCTTGGGCTGGTTCCAGCTCACATTGTTCGGCATCGGCTGCGTCATCGGCACCGGCATTTTCGTGCTGACCTCCGCAGGGGCACAGAAGGCCGGTCCGGGCCTGATGCTCGCCTTCGCGATCGCCGGCGCGATCTGCATTGTCGCCGCGCTGTGTTATGCCGAAATCGCTGCCATGATCCCGGTTGCGGGATCCGCCTACACCTACAGTTACGCCACCATGGGCGAGATGATCGGGTGGACGGTCGGTTGGGCCCTGATCCTCGAATATGCCGTTGCCGCCAGCGCGGTGTCGGTGGGTTGGTCCGGCTATTTCACCGGCACGATCCTGAATGAATTCCTCGGCATACACCTGCCAGCCTGGCTGTCCGGCGCACCGCTTGCTCTAGGCGGCGTCGAAGGCGGCTTTATCAATCTGCCTGCGGTGGTCATTTCCCTTCTGATCACTTGGCTGCTCATGGTCGGCACCACCGAAAGCGCGCGGGTCAATGCGGTGCTGGTGGCGATCAAGGTGACGGCGCTTACCGCCTTCATCGCGCTCACCATCCCGTCTGACGCGTTCGACACTGATCGCTTCAACCCGTTCCTTCCCGCCGGCGTCTTTGGCGGCTTCGGCACCGGCGTCGGTGCGGTCGGCGCCGCGGCGACGATCTTCTTCGCCTATGTCGGCTTCGACGCGGTCTCGACCGCGGCTGAGGAAACCAAGAACCCGCAGCGCAATGTTCCTATCGGCCTCGTTGGCTCGCTGCTGTTCTGCACCGTCTTCTACATCCTGGTGGCCGCGGGTGCGATCGGCACCGTTGGTGGTCAGCCGATCATGGGCCCGAATGGCGTGCCCTTCCCGGCCGGCTCGGAAGAGCTCGCTCGTCAGTGCGCCACTTACGCCGCCAACGACCTACCGCTCGTCTGCTCGAACGAGGCGCTTGCCCATGTGCTGCGTCAGATCGGCTGGTCGGGTGTCGGCAACATGCTGGGCATCGCTGCCTTCCTCGCGCTCCCGTCGGTCATCCTGATCCTGATGTTCGGCCAGACCCGCATCTTCTTCGTGATGAGCCGTGACGGTCTGCTGCCGGAGCGCCTGTCCGCGGTGCACCCGAAGTGGAAGACTCCGTACATCGTTACGGCGATCACCGGCGCGGCCGTGGCCTTCGCCGCCGCCTTCCTGCCGGTGGGCAAGCTCGCGGATATCGCCAATGCGGGTACGCTCTATGCGTTCATGATGGTCGCCATTGCGGTCATGATCCTGCGCCGCACCGAGGCGAATCGTCAGCGCAGCTTCCGCACGCCGGGCTTGTGGATTGTCGGGCCGCTGACGATCGCAGGCTGCATCTTCCTGTTCTTCAACCTGCCGTTGGACGCGATGCTGGTCCTGCCGCTCTGGGGCATCCTCGGCCTCGCGATCTACTACGGCTACGGCTATCGTGCCTCGCACCTCGGCCGCGGCCTGGTTGAAGTGCATGAGAGCGAAGCCGTGCACGACGTTGATCCGACAATGCCCGGCACCCACTGAGGTCCCGGCGAAGACTTGAAATGAAAAGGGCCGGAGCGATGCTCCGGCCCTTTTAGCATCTGCTTGGCGGCGGGCCGAGGCTCGCCTAACCAGCGACTATGACTGGGCTCCCCACGACCGAAAAAGCCGCCGCTGCCGAGCTTGAGCATCTGGCGGGCGAAATCGCGCGCCACAATCGCCTCTACCATACGAACGACGCGCCAGAGATTTCAGATGCGGACTATGATGCGTTGGTCCGGCGGAACAATGCGCTCGAAGCTGCCTTCCCGCACCTCGTCAGACCGGACTCCCCTTCTCGCCAGGTCGGCGCTGCACCCGCGGGGCATCTGGCAAAGGTGCAACACGCGCGACCGATGACCAGCCTTGACAATGCCTTCTCCGACGAGGAGGTCGAAGACTTCGTCGCTCGAATCCGACGCTTCCTGCGCCTGCCCGAGGATGAGGAGGTCGCACTCACTGCCGAACCGAAGATCGACGGCCTTTCCTGCTCGCTGCGCTATGAAGGTCGACGCCTGGTGCAAGCGCTGACGCGCGGAGACGGCACCACGGGCGAGGACGTCACTGCCAATGTCCGCACCATCGCTGACATCCCGATCACGCTGCCCGAGGACGCACCCGACATCTTCGAGGTTCGAGGCGAGGTGTATATGGCCAAGGCCGACTTTGCGGCGCTGAACCAGCGGCTCGCCCAGGAAGCGGCAGAGAACGGCAAGGAAGCGCGCCAGTTTGCAAACCCGCGCAATGCCGCGGCTGGCTCGCTGCGGCAGAAGGATGCAGCCGTGACGGCGCGCCGGCCGCTGCGCTTCCTTGCCCACGGTTGGGGAGAAGCCAGTGCCCTTCCCGGTCAAACGCAGTCCTCGGTAGTTGCCGCCGTCCGGCAATGGGGCTTCCCCGTTGCTGACGATTTCGCGACCGTTGCCACCGCTGCCGAGGCCCTGGCGCAGTACCGTGCCATTGAACGAAAACGTGCCGACCTGCCGTTCGACATCGATGGGGTGGTCTACAAGATTGATCGCCTCGACTGGCAGGAACGACTCGGCTTCGTCGCCCGCGCACCGCGCTGGGCGATTGCACATAAATTCCCCGCCGAACGGGCCCAGACCACTCTCAACGACATCGACATACAGGTTGGTCGCACGGGGAAGCTGACCCCCGTCGCGAAGCTGGAACCCGTCACTGTCGGCGGCGTGGTGGTGCGTAATGCCACCTTGCACAATGCGGACGAGGTCGCGCGGCTGGGCGTTCGTCCGGGCGACCGCATCGTTGTGCAGCGCGCAGGTGATGTGATCCCGCAGATCGTCGAAAATCTTACCGCGGGGGAGAGTCGTCCCGCTTGGCACTTCCCCACCCACTGCCCCGAATGCGGCTCAGAGGCTGTGCGAGAGCCAGGCGAGGTCGACTGGCGCTGCTCGGGTGGCCTGGTGTGTCCTGCGCAACAGGTTGAACGCCTGCGTCACTTTGCCTCCCGCCATGCTCTGGACATCGAAGGGCTTGGCATCACCAATATCGAAAGCTTCTTCGCCGACAAACTGATCGCGACCCCCGCTGACATCTTCCGCCTGACCGAGGAACAGCTTCTCGCCCGGGAGCGGTGGGCGGAAGTGTCCGCGCGAAATCTGATCGCCGCGATCAACGCCAAACGCCAGCCGCCGCTCGACCGCTTCCTGTTCGCGCTGGGGATCCGGCATATTGGTGAAGTGACGGCTCGCGATCTGGCCCGGCGCTGGCGCAGCTGGAACGCCTTCCGTGGCATGGTGGAGGCTGGAATCCAAAAACGTGACGGCATGCTTCGGGCGGTGGGAGAGAGCGATGACAAGCTGCTTGCCCGCACCGCCAAGGAATTGGCCGCGATCGTCGACACTAAGCAGGTTGGCCCGGAAGTCGCCTTGGCGCTGATCGACTTCTTCGCGGAAGACCGGAACGACTCGGCAGTGGCCGACCTGCTCGGCCAGCTTATGCCAGCCGACGTGGTACATGAGACTCGCGCTTCAGAGATTTCCGGAAAGACCGTCGTCTTTACCGGCACGTTGGAGACGATGAGCCGTGACGAGGCAAAGGCGCAGGCCGAGACGCTCGGGGCTAAGGTTTCCGGTTCAGTATCGGCGAAAACCGATCTGGTCGTGGCTGGTCCCGGCGCTGGTTCAAAGGCGAAGAAGGCCGCAGAACTGGGCATCCGCGTGGTTGACGAAGCAGGCTGGCAGGCGATCGTATCGGCCGCAGAATAGGCCCGGGCGCACCTGTCGCCTTTTTGCAACGCAGCAAAATCAAAGTTGGTTCCCTTTGGATTCTGCTCGCCCGCGTAACCGAACAGAAATATTGGGCGGGCACGGGCGCGGCAGCGGTTCAGGCACCGCGTGCCAGAGCATGAGCTCCAAGGGGAATTTGATTAATGCGACACAACCTGTTTCTGGGTGCAGCTGTTGTTGCGCTCGTCGCGCCAACGGGTGCGATGGCACAGGAAACCACCTCGGTTATCCGCGGCACGGTGACTGCTGCAGGTGCGACGGTTGCAGGTGCGACGGTGACAATCGTCAACGTTCCGTCTGGCACCACCAGCACGGTGACGACCGATGCGAATGGTTCGTTCAACGCCTCTGGCCTTCGTGTCGGCGGCCCCTTCTCCGTCACGGTGGCCGCATCCGGTTACCCGCAGGTCACTGTCACCGACATCTTCACGGTCGTTGCGCAGGCATATGACCTGCCGATCGAATTGCAGGCTGAGAACACCGAGGCGGCGGGCGGCGACATCGTCATCACCGCGTCGCGCGTCGCAAATGCCCGTACGGTCAGCCAGGGCCCGGCAACCGTTCTGTCGGCTGCCGACATCGCAAGTGTCGCGTCGGTGAACCGCGACGTGCGCGACCTGATGCGCCGTGACCCGTTCGCCCGTCTTGATGACACGCCCTCGGGCGGCCGCGCTGTCAGCTTCGCGGGCCAGAACGCACGTTTCAACCGTTTCTCGGTCGACGGCGTGCCTGTCACGGACAACTTCGGCCTCAACCCCGATGGCCTCCCCACCCGCCGCTCGCCGATCCCCTTCGACGCGATCGGGCAGTTCCAGACCAAGGTGGCGCCGTATGACGTGCGTGAAGGCAACTTCCAGGGCGGCGCGATCAACGCGATTCTGAAGTCCGGCACGAACAGCTTCCACGGCACCGGATTCTACGCCTATTCTGACGCTGGGCTCACCGGCAAGGAAACCAAGGCAGGCCCGGGTGTTCCCACCGGCCGCGTGAACATCCCGGATTTCAAGTACGAGAACTACGGCGCGCAGCTGTCCGGCCCGATCATCAAGGACAAGCTGTTCTTCATGGTCGCTGGTGAGCGCATCCGCGCCAATACGCCGATCGCCGAAGGCACGCTGGGCAACAACGCTGGCGCGGTGGTGCCGAACATTACCGACGCCCAGGTCGATCGGATCCGCAGCATCGCCCAGTCGCGTTATGGCTATGAGACGGGCGGCGTTCTGAACGACGCAAAGGATCGTGACGATCGACTGGTGGCGCGTATCGACGCCAACCTGTCGGACACGCAGCGCGCTTCGGTGACGTACCTGTACACCAAAGACTCGATCCAGATGAACCAGAACACCTTCCTGACCGGCACGCCGGGCCTGGGTCTGGAGTCTAACGGCTACGTCGGCTCGAACCGCCTGCACACCGGTGTGTTCCAGCTAAACAGCGACTGGACCGACGAGTTCTCGACCGAGGTTCGCGGCTTCTACAAGGATTATAAGCGCGGTCAGGATCCGATCCTGGGTCGCGGCTTCGCTCAGATGCAGGTCTGCACCGCGCCGACCAGCGATCGCAGCACTGGCGCTGCCGCGAGCAACGATTTGGCAGGCACTTGCCAGTCGGGGTTCGGCAATGTTTCCTTCGGCCCGGACGTCTCGCGTCAGTCCAACGAGCTGACCAGCCGTACGTACGGCGGCCTGGTGCAGGCACGCTTGACCCGCAACAATCACGACCTGCGGATCTTCGCCGAGTTCCAGGACACGGACATCTTCAACCTGTTCGTGCAGCGCACCGCGGGCGACTACTACTTCGACTCGATCGCCGACTTCGAAGCTGGCAACGCGCAGCGCTTCCGCTACGGCAACGCTGTGCCGAGCCTGGATCCGGCAAACGGCGCCGCGAAGTTCCGCTACCAGTCCTACACCTTTGGTATCCAGGACACGTGGCGGATCAGCGACATCCTGACGCTCGCCTATGGCGCGCGTTATGATCTCTACGGCGGCGACAGCCGGCCGGAGCTGAACTCGTCGTTCCTGAGCCGCTACGGTTTCCCGAACACCTCGTACATCTCGGGTCGCGGTGTGTTCCAGCCGCGCGTCGGCGTGGACTTCAAGCCCACCCGCGAACTCTCGATCCGCGGCGGCATCGGCATCTTCTCGGGCGGCTCGCCGGACGTGTATGTGTCGAACAGCTTCTCCAACACGGGCTTCCTGACCAACGCAATCGACGTGCGTCAGCTGAACGGGGGCGGCTACACCGTTCCTGGGCTGAATGGCGCCGATGCGGTAACCACGGGCCAGGCGATCCTCACCGGGGTCAACGGCGCGGTTATCCCTGGGCAGGCGAACGCCGTGCTGAACAATGCGACCGTGAGCACGCAGTCGCCGACCAACGCGCTGGATCCGAACTTCAAGGTCCCGTCGCAGTGGCGCGGCACCCTGTCGTTCGACTATGATCCGGATTGGGGCGGTACCTTCGGCAGTGGCTGGAACTTCGGTGCCGATTTCCTCTGGTCCGACGTTCGCAACCAGGTGTTCTTCACCGACCTTCGCGTGATCCCGACGGCACTTCGTACGCCGGACGGCCGCGTTCGGTATGCGTCGGCCACGAACTTCTCCGATACGAACCAGGATCTTTTCCTGACCAACACCACCAAGGGGCGCAGCCTCGTGGCCGTTGCGCGTATCGCCAAGGAGTTTGACTTCGGTCTCCGTGCGGCGGTCAGCTATAGCTATCAGGACATCAAGGATCAGGCTCCTGCCACTTCCTCGACGGCATCGTCGAACTACGGCAACGGCGCCTTCTTCGATGCCAATGGTGCAGCTTACGGCATCTCCAACGACGAAGTTCGCCACAACATCAAGTACAACCTGAGCTTCAACCGCGCGTTCTTCGGTGACTACAAGACGAACTTCACCCTGTTCGGTGAAACGCGCATCGGTCGTCCGTTCAGCTACACGATGCAGGAACTTTCGAACGCCCGTTCGGGTGTGTTCGGGACGGCCGGCAACGGCTCACGTTACCTGCTCTATGTGCCGACCTCGACCACGGACGCGCTGGTTTCGTACGACACCACGGCTACTCGTGATTATCTCGACAACCTGATCAATTCGACCAAGCTCGGTAAGTACCGTGGCAAGATCGCGCCGCGCAACGCCTTCAACTCGAAGTGGTTCACTCGGTTCGACCTCCATATCGGGCAGGAAATCCCGACCTTTGTCGGCGACAGCCGGGTCGAGCTGTTCATGGATATCGAAAACCTGACCAACCTCATCAACAAGAACTGGGGTCAGGTGCGCGAGTATCAGTTCCCGTACACCATCCCTGCGGTCCGCGTGTCGTGCCTGCAGGCTCCAGTGGCGACCGGCACCGCGCCCGGAGCTGCGGCAACGGCGAACACGAGCCAGGCCTGTGCGCAGTATCGCTACAGCGCACCAGCCGCGACACCGACGGACACGGTCTACTCGCGTCAGTCGCTCTACTCGATCCGCATCGGCGCGCGCTTCACGTTCTGATCGCGCTGATCTGATCTGACTTCGGGCCACCGTTTCCCTCGGGTGAACGGTGGCCCTTCGTTTTTGCGCGTCGGCAAACGGACGTGTACAGGATCCGGGATGGCGACCACCCTCCCCGGCCCTGCTTCCACGACGGCCCCGATCCGGCCGAGCAACCTGGCCGTACGACCATTTTTCGAAGACAAGGCGCGCGCATTCTGGGTCCTGCAGGCCGCTGGCTGGACCGGATATCTGGTCCTTAGAACAGTTTCGTCGATCTCAAACGGCTTCACTCTTCAGGGGGTGATCAGCACGATTGTGGAAACGATCGTCGGCTATTGCATCACGCTGCTGCTATCCGTGCTTTACGGCTTCTACCGTGGACTTCCGCGGATCACGGCGATCGTTCTGACGGTTCTGACGCTTGGCGCCGCCACCTTCGTCTACGCATTGCTCGACACATTTTCGTTCAGCTTCATCAAACTGTCCGCGCCCGGCGTTGACGTGAAGCTGTTGATCGGCGCTCTGTTTCTTAACTTCACCGTGCTTGCCGGCTGGTCCGCGCTATATTTCGGGATCAACTTCTACCTGATCGTTGAAGAGCAGATCGATCAGCTTCAGCATCTGGAAACACAAGCCTCGTCGGCGCAACTGGCCATGTTGCGCTACCAGCTCAATCCGCACTTTCTGTTCAACACGCTTAACTCGATCTCGACGTTGGTCCTGCTGAAGCAGACCGAGCGAGCCAATGCGATGCTCAGCCGGCTTTCGAGTTTTCTGCGGTACACGCTGGTGAACGAGCCAACGGCGCACGTGACGCTGGCGCAGGAGGTTGAAACGCTGAAGCTCTATCTCGAAATCGAGAAGATGCGTTTCGAGGATCGGTTACGGCCGAAATTTGAGATTGATCCGGCTGCGGAGCGGGCGCGGTTGCCCTCGCTGCTGCTGCAACCTCTGGTCGAAAATGCGATCAAATATGCGGTGACCCCCAAGGAGGAAGGCGCCGAAATCTGCGTAACCGCGCGGCTCAACGGCGATAGAGTGCGGATCGGCGTATCGGACACCGGGCCGGGCTTGCAGCCAACAAAGAACAAGCCAAGCCTTTCCACCGGGGTGGGGATTGCCAATATCAGGGAGCGGCTACAGCAATCGTTCGGAACGGATCATCGTTTTGAGCTCCGCGCCATGCCGACAGGCGGCTTCGGCGTAGAGATCGAGATACCGTTCCAGGTGGAATAACAGGGGTGCAATCGGGGGGTAGCGAAGTTTGATGACTGCCAGTCCAATAAGAACGGACGGGCGGCATTCGTATCGGAGATCGACCAGACCATGACCATCCGCACCATTCTCGTCGACGACGAGCCACTCGCAATACAGGGCTTAGAGCTCCGATTGCAGGTGCACGACGATGTCGAGATCATCGCCAAGTGCCAGAACGGGCGCGAGGCGATCAGCGCGATCAAGACACACAAGCCCGACCTGGTCTTCCTCGACATCCAAATGCCAGGGTTTGACGGATTTTCGGTGGTCCAAGGCCTCATGGAAGTGGAACCGCCGCTCTTCGTCTTCGTCACCGCTTATTCCGATCACGCGCTGCGCGCCTTTGAAGCGCAGGCGGTCGACTATCTGATGAAGCCAGTGGAAGAGGCCCGGCTCGCGGACACGCTGGACCGTGTGCGCCAGCGGCTCGCCGAAAAATCGAGCGTGAACGAAGCCGAAAAGCTGAAAGAGGCACTGGCCGAACACGCACCAGAGGCGGCAGCCGAGATCGTCGATGGCGGCGATGGCCCGACCGCCAGCCGGTTCGAGAAGCTGATCAACGTCAAGGATCGCGGTCAGATCTTCCGCGTCGACGTCGACACGATCGAAATCGTCGAAGCGGCCGGTGATTACATGTGCATCAAGACCGCCGATAACACGTTGATCCTGCGCGAGACGATGAAGGACTTGGAAAAGCGGCTCGACCCGCGGCGGTTTCAGCGCGTCCATCGCTCGACCATCGTCAACCTGGATCAGGTGCGCCAGGTGAAGCCGCATACGAACGGCGAGTGTTTCCTGGTCTTGGATTCCGGGGCGCAGGTGAAGGTGAGCCGCAGCTATCGCGATGTTGTCGCTCGCTTCGTTCACTAGGCTTTAGCCGGATGCGCCGCTTCGGTTCGGGCCGGAGCGGCGATCAGGTCCCTTGATGCGGCCTGGTAAATTGCCGTCGCGGTGGGGTGTTACCGGAACGCCCGAGACCTGCTAGGGGCGGCGCCATGCTTACGATCAACGGCATCACCGTACGCCTGGGCGGGCGTGCGATCCTGGACGGCGCCTCGGCTTCTCTGCCGCCGGGAAGCCGCGTCGGGCTGATTGGCCGCAACGGCGCTGGCAAGTCGACGATGGTCAAGGTCATCGCTGGCCAGCTTGAGCCCGACGGTGGCTCGATCGACATGCCGCGAGGCGCGCGCATCGGATATATCGCACAGGAGGCGCCCGCCGGTGACGCTACGCCGTTCGAGACCGTACTTGCGGCCGACCTCGAACGCGCGCGGCTGATGGAGCAAAGCGAGACTGAAGCCGATCCCGAAAAGCTGGGCGATATCTACGAACGGCTGATCGCAATCGACGCCTATACGGCACCGGCTCGGGCCTCGCAGATCCTGCTTGGACTGGGTTTTGACGAAGAGGCTCAGAACCAGCCACTGGATAGCTTTTCGGGCGGCTGGAAGATGCGGGTCGCGCTAGCTGCGCTGCTGTTCTCGCAGCCTGACCTGCTGTTGTTGGACGAGCCTTCGAACCACCTCGATCTCGAAGCGGTGATGTGGCTTGAGGATTTCCTGCGATCCTATCGCGCAACCATCGTCGTGGTCAGCCACGAACGCGATTTCCTGAACAACGTGGTCGACCACATCCTGCACCTCCAGGGCGGCAAGACGACGCTTTATGTCGGCGGTTATGATGCCTTCGAACGGCAACGTGCTGAGCGGATGGCTCAGATCGCGGCGGCCAGAGCCAATCAGGATGCGCAGCGGGCCAAGCTGCAGGACTATATCGCCCGCAACTCCGCTCGCGCATCGACGGCCAAGCAGGCTCAGAGCCGCGCAAAGATGCTGGCACGCATGCAGCCGATCGCCGAGCTTGCGAACGATCCGACCCTGTCCTTCGCCTTCCCCGATCCCGAGCCGCTTCGGCCACCGCTGATCACGCTGGATCACGCGAGCGTCGGCTATGGCGAAACACCGATCCTGAGGCGTCTCAATCTGCGCATGGATCCCGACGATCGGATCGCGCTGCTCGGGCGCAATGGCAACGGCAAGACGACGCTCGCCCGCCTGGTGGCCGCGCAGCTCGCACCGATGGATGGCACGCTCGCGGCCAGCAACAGGATGCGGGTCGGCTATTTCACTCAGTATCAGGTTGAGGAACTAGACGCCGACGATACGCCGCTCGCCCATATGACGCGCGTTATGCCCAACGCCACGCCGGCGGCAGTGCGCGCCCAGCTCGGCCGGTTCGGCTTTTCCGGCGACCGTGCCACCTCCAAGGTAGGCAAGATGTCGGGTGGAGAGCGCGCCCGTCTCGCCCTCGCCCTGATCACGCGCGAGGCACCTCACCTGCTGATCCTCGACGAACCTACGAACCACCTGGATGTGGATGCGCGTGAGGCGCTTGTCCAAGCGCTTAACGATTACAAGGGTGCCGTCCTCATCGTCAGCCACGACCGCCATATGGTCGAGTTGACCGCGGACCGCCTGGTGCTCGTCGACGCTGGCACGGCACGCGAGTTCGACGGAAGCCTCGACGATTATGTCGCCTTTGTCCTTGCCAAGGAACCGAAGAGCGAAGGCAAGGCGCGCAAGGAAGACCGGAAGGCTGCGGCGGAAAAGCGCGAGAGTGACAAGGCCTGGCGCAAGGCGGCTAAGGAGGCAGAGGCAGAGATTGCGAAACTCGGCACCGAGCGTTCGGCCGTGGACCGCGCCATGTTCGATCCTGCAGGTGCCGAGAAGTCGCTTGCAGGATTGACCATGACCGAGCTGATGAAGCGGCGTGCCACTCTGGTAGAGCAGATCGAGGCAGCCGAAGCGCGCTGGCTTGAGGCAACCGAGGCTTTGGAAACTGCCTGACGTCCGTCACCGCCGTCTGCGGACTGTTGCGCCAGCGGCCGCGTCCGGCTCGGTAATGCTCTAGTCGCTTCATCCGCACCATGGGCCGAGCAACAAGCAGCCTACCCGTGTGGGAACGGCAAGCCGTCTCCGTCACTAGTCGTCCCGATTAGAACGACAGGGCAAGCCGTTGAAGCATCTGACGTGCCGGGCTTTCGCCTGCCGGTCCGACCGCCTGAGCCTCATCAAGCCGTGCCACCCGGCGGTGCAGCTCAACGCTGGCGCCGACAAGTCGCTGCGCCCGCATCGGCAGTTCGGCCGCCACGGTCGGGTCCGTCTGCGGCGCCTCTCCAAGCCGTCGCGACGGATGCATCGCATCGCCGGACCTAAGCTCTCCGGCGAACATTGCGCGTTGCGTCAGTAGCCAGGCGATCACGTGCATCAGTCGGGTGGTGACCTTCAGCGACTCGCAGCTGAAGGTTACCCGCGCCATTGGCGACAGGCTGTCCCGCTCTTCGCGCCCACCATCGTCAAAATAACTGCGAGCGTCGTCGGCCAGCACCATCGCTTCCACATAGAGTGAATTGATCAAGCGCCTTTGAACGGGCGAATCCTGGATGCTTGCCTGCATCTGCCACTGTTATCCTGCCTCCTGGCCAATGGCACAGGATCTAGTCGCAGTGACTTCGTCGCCTTCGTCCCAAAGCGATACTCAGGCGATGATGTCCGGGATCAGCTGGTCTTCGATCAACGCAATTTCATCGCGCAGGAGAAGCTTGCGCTTCTTCAATCGCGCAAGCTGCAATTGATCCTGGGGTCCTTGGCTGGAAAGCGCCGTGATGGCCGCGTCCAGATCGCGATGCTCGGTCCGGAGCGCCCCCAGCCTCGCGATTAAGTGCGTATCGTCCACCACCTGGCCTCCCTTGCTCGGCTCCCTAGCAGAGACTCCACCGTCCAGCACCTTTATCGTTACACGCGCGAGACGTCCCGCATTGCGGTCAGCCGGTCGACCGTTAACCCTTTTCGCCCGCGACTTTTCGGCCCGTCAGTGATTTACTCCTGAGTTCCGTCAAGCAAGCAAGGAGGTTCCTGATATGCAGACTGCGCATCGTTCGGCTCTGGAGGCCAAGCATGCCCTGCTCGATCAGCGCATCGACGACGAACGGCATCGGCCGATGCCGGACACCATGTTGATTGCGGACCTCAAGAAGCAGAAGCTGCGCCTTAAGGAAGAGATTTCCGCGCACTGACAAAAGCCGGGGTTCGGCGCGGGCATCCCGCGCCGAGTTCCATCATCCCCCGATCTGACGTGCGACTGCTTTGCGAGTCGCGGCACCATATGGCGGCTTCAGCCCGGCAATCTTCGCTACATCGAGCTTCGACTGCTGGAAGACAGCCTTGGCGTGGCTGAAGGTACGAAAACCGTCCAGGCCGTGGTAGGAACCCATGCCTGAAGGCCCCACGCCGCCGAATGGCAGGTCTTCCATCGACACATGGAAAATCACGTCATCCAGCGTCACGCCGCCGGAAATCGTGCGGTCCAGCACGCGCCGGCGCTCCTGCTCATCCTTGCCGAAATAATATAGGCCAAGCGGGCGATCGCGCCGGTTCACCTCGGCAATGGCGCTGTCGATCCCGTCGTACCGACGCACAGGCAGGACCGGGCCGAAGATTTCCTCCTGCATCAGCGTCATGTCGTCCGTCACATTCCGCACAATATGGAGCGGCATCTTGCGGCTGTTGGTGCTGCCAAAATCCTCGTTGGCGGGGTTAACCACCTCGACCTGAGCACCCTTCGCCCGCGCATCCTCAATCCAGTCGTTCAGCCGCTGATAATGGCGATCGTTCACGACGCTTGTGTAGTCGGGATTGGAGAGCAACGTCGGGTACATGGCGCTTGCCGCAGACTTCAGGCCATCAACAACCGCATTTTCCTGGTCGGACGGAACCAGCACGTAATCGGGGGCGAGACAGATCTGCCCGGCGTTCAGCATCTTGCCGACTGCGACCCGCTCGGCGACCTGCGTCACGTCCGCACCCTTGCCCACAATCACGGGTGATTTGCCCCCCAGTTCGAGGGTGACGGGCGTCAGGTTGTCAGCAGCGGCGTGCAGGATGTGACGGCCGATCCCCGTTGCTCCCGTGAACAGCAGGTGATCGAAGGGCAGCTCCGCAAATGCCTGGCCCACATCCGCACCGCCTGACACGAACGCCAGCTCAGTTGGATCAAAGTAACGACCGACGATTTCCTCGAACAATGCCGCCGTGACTGGCGTATATTCGCTCGTCTTCACCATCGCTCGGTTTCCGGCGGCGAACACGCCGGCGAGCGGCGACATGACGAGGTTCACGGGGAAGTTCCACGGCGCGATCACGCCGATTACCCCCTTCGGCTGATACTCCACCCACGCCTTCGCCCCGAGGAGCCCCAACGGGAACTGAACGCCACGCTTCTCCGGCTTGGACCATTTATCCAAGTTCTTCAGCGCGTGGTTGATGGGGCCAATGGAGCCACCGATGTCGGTGATCATCGACTGCTCACGGCTGCGATGCCCGAAATCCTCGCTGAGCGCGTCGCAAAAACGGTCCGCATGGTCACGGATCATTGCCGAAGCTCGCTTCAGGCGGTCCTTGCGGATCGAAAGTGGCTCCGGCAGCGCGGCCATGAAGCTCTCACGCTGGGCGGCCAATATCTCCTTCATCACGTCCTCTCCCCCTTGTTATGGTGTCTGGGTAGCGCAACCGATCAGGCCTGCAAGCGGCAGAATGATGGTGTCGTCGCCAGGACGATCCAGGCGCAGGGATCCTTGGTCGATAACGGCGCCCTGCGTCAGGTCACGCCGGTTCTGGACAGCTAGGTCGAGTGTCGCAGACATGCCCGCGCCCTGGTAGGTGGTGGTCGCCGCAAAGCCGTAGCCGGCGCTCCCGATCTGCGTGCTTCTGGCAAGATCAGCCGGCACACCATTGACTGCTATTCTCAGCGCACCGGCTTCGGCGCTCGCCATCGCGACAAGCGTGCGGGTCTTGCCGGTGCTGAAGAGATAAGCGGCGCATCCGCGAGCCGGAAGCGACTGCGGCGGCAAGCCCCCAAGCGGCAGGCCGTCGATCGACGGCGGCGTCGTTGGCAGGTCGGCAGCCGCGAGCGCGAGGAGCAACGCCATCATAAGCCGAGATGTATCATGAGGAGCAACGCCGGGTAAGCCGCCACGGCAAGATACGCGCCAAAGGGCACCGCATCGTCCCGTTCTACGCTGACTCCGCGAAGGAGACGCACGGCAACCACGCCAAGGCCGATCATCGCAGCAATCAACAGCACGGCCGGAAGCAGCCGCCATCCAAGCCAGAGGCCGATCGCGCCGAACAGCTTCGGGTCCGCGCCGCCAAGCCCTTCCCGCCCCCTCACACGACGATAGGCGAAGCCGATCAGCCAGAGTGAGGCGAAGCCCGCCACGCCGCCGATGAGACGGTCTGTCAGGGCGGGCGGCAGCATCGAACTGGCGAGAAGGCCAGCGGCGGCGAGTGTTCCGACGAGAGGGTCCGGGATCCACAACTCGGTGGCATCGAGCGCGGCGACGAGCACGAGTAGCCAGCCGAATATCGCGACGATCAATCCCGTGAAGCCGCTGGCCACCGCGCCCGCCAGCAAGCCCGCCGCTGCGCAGGCAATCTCGACCCGCGCATGGGTTGGGTCGATCGGCGCCGAGCAACAGCGTGCCCGTCCTTTGAGGAGGACTGCGCTCGCGATCGGGATCAGGTCACGCGCCGCCACCGGCTGGCCGCATCCGTCGCAAGTAGAGCGGCCGGTGAGCGACGACCGACCAGCGGGCCACCGCACCGCCACCGTCGCGAGAAAACTGCCGAAAATGGCGCCGAGAACGGAGAGCGCGAGCGGCCAGAAAAGATCAGACACCCTTTTTACGTATCAGATAGCGATAGACGCCGAACAGATTGATCCCGAACAGCACCGCATTCTGCGTGCCGAGCGCCCAGTCATCGGTCAGGGTGGCGCCGCTGATCCAGCAGATCGACGATCCCACGAACAGCACGAAGCCCCAGCCCGTAACGCGTCGGCCGAGGTCTAGGGATACCATGAAGGCTGCGATCATTCCGCTGATTGAAGCGGACCATTTGAGCACGTCGATGAGTGTGTCCATCGTCGCCCAACGCCGATCAGGGGCCTTTGTATTCGCGATTGTTCGTGACTAGATCGGGGCCAACACGATTTCCCGCGGAGCAGCATCGAAATGGCCACCGACCCCGTTGTTATCCTTTCCTACGCCCGTACGCCGATGGGCGGCATGCAGGGCGCGCTTGCCGACGTCTCCGCAACCGATCTTGGCGCGACGGCGGTAAGGGCGGCAGTCGAGCGCGCCGGGGTTGATGGGGCTGAGATCGAGCGCATTTACATGGGCTGCGTCCTGCCGGCCGGCTTGGGCCAGGCTCCCGCGCGTCAGGCGGCGATCAAGGCCGGGTTGCCGAAGTCCGTTGAAGCCACCACCGTGAACAAGGTTTGCGGTTCCGGCATGCAGACCGTGATCATGGGTGCGGAAGCGATCGCGGCGGGATCTGCCGACCTGATCGTGGCAGGCGGCATGGAGAGCATGACCAACGCGCCGTACATCCTCAAGAAGCATCGTTCGGGCGCGCGGATTGGTCATGACACTGCTTACGACCACATGTTCCTGGACGGGCTCGAAGATGCGTACGAGCAGGGCCGCGCCATGGGCACGTTCGCCCAGGACACCGCCAATGAGTATCAACTCACCCGTCAGGCACAGGACGATTATTCGATCGAATCGCTGCGCCGCGCTCAGGAGGCGATCAAGTCCGGCGCGTTTGCTGAGGAAATCGTTCCTGTCACCGTGGCCACGCGCAAGGGCGAAGTGGTGGTGGACACCGACGAGCAGCCTGGCCGCGGAATGCCGGACAAGATCCCGTCGCTGAAGCCAGCGTTTGCGAAGGATGGGACCATCACGGCTGCGACCAGCTCGTCGATTTCGGACGGTGCCGCTGCGCTGGTGCTGACAAAGGCGAGCGTCGCCGAGGCGAAGGGCCAGAAGCCGGTGGCACGTATCGTCGCCCACTCGGCCCATGCGCAGGAACCAGCCGCCTTCACCACGGCGCCGGTGGGTGCGATCGAGAAGCTGCTGAAAAAGGCCGGTTGGGCGATCGATGACGTCGACCTGTTCGAGATCAACGAGGCGTTCGCTTGCGTTGCGATGTTCGCGATGCGCGACCTCGGCATTCCACACGAGAAGATCAACGTTCACGGCGGCGCCACCGCGCTCGGCCACCCGATCGGCGCTTCCGGCGCGCGCATCATCACCACGTTGATTGCCGCGCTCAAGCACCGCGACAAGAAGCGCGGCGTGGCAAGCCTGTGCATCGGCGGGGGTGAGGCCACGGCGATTGCTGTCGAGCTAGTCTGAACCGTGGGGGCGGATCACGAAAAGGAGGATCACGACCTCCAGGTTGCGCTGGTCCGCTACCAAGGCTGGGCCGCGACGGCGGGCGCACGGGCCGTCGTGATTTTCGAGGGCCGCGATACGGCGGGCAAGGATGGCGCCATCCGCGCCATCACTCGCCATCTCGCGGTCCGGCAGACGAGGGTTGTCGCGCTGCCAAAACCAACGGAGCACGAACGGTCACAGTGGTTTTTCCAGCGGTACGTCGCGCACCTGCCTGCTGCGGGCGAACTCGTGATCTTCAATCGCAGTTGGTACAATCGTGCCGGTGTCGAGGTGGTGAACGGCTTCTCCTCGCCTGAAGCGCAGGCGCGCTTCCTTGAGGATGTTCCCGGTTTTGAAGCGATGCTGCTTGCCGACGGGATCAAGGTCATCAAGCTGTGGCTCGACATCTCGCGCGATGAACAGGCTGCCCGGCTGGAATCCCGCCGAAGTGATCCGTTGAAGGCCCTGAAGATTTCGCCGCTGGATGCCGTGGCGCAGCAAAAGTGGGATGCCTACACCGCCGCTCGCGACACGATGTTGACCCGTACGAGCACGCCGGTTGCGCCGTGGATCTGCGTTCGTGCCGACCACAAGAAACGCGCACGGCGGGCGATCATCCAGCATCTCTTGCGTGAACTGGCGCCTGAGGAAATCGGCGGCTTGATCCCGGCACCGGATCCCGACACGCTCTTCCTTTTCGAAGCGTCGGCGATTGGTGACGGCCGGCTGGAGCGATAGCTCACGACAGGCGCCGTCGCACAAAAATCGGGGCTACCTCTCCCTCCGGCACTAAGTCATAATGCGTTCTAAGAAAATAGAACGAGGAGAGGCGAATGACACTCGAGTCGCAGGCTCTGCACAGCGCGCCCGACAGCCAGTTCAATTTTGATCCCAAGGCGCTGAAAGCCAAGTATCTTTCCGAGCGGGACAAGCGACTGCGCGCCGACGCGAACGAGCAATATGTCGAGATGACGGGCAAGTTCGCCCACTATCTCGAGGATCCCTACATAGAGCAGCCGATCGAACGCGCGCCCCTGAGCGACGAAAAGGACGTCGTGGTGATCGGCGGCGGGTTTGGTGGTCTGCTCGCCGGTGCCAAGCTGCGCGAGGCCGGTGTCAACGATATTCGCATCATCGAAAAGGGCGGCGAGTTCGGCGGAACCTGGTATTGGAACCGCTATCCTGGCGCAGCCTGCGACATCGAAAGTTACGTCTACCTTCCGCTGCTCGAAGAAACGGGCTTCATGCCCGAGCGCAAGTACAGCCAGGGCCCCGAGATCCGCGCCTATTCACGTCGCATTGCGGAACGGTTCGACCTGTACCGGGACGTCCTGTTCCAGACCGAAGTCACCGACATGGCTTGGGACGAAGAGCAACGTCGGTGGACGGTGTTCACCAACCGCGGTGATGCGATCCGCGCTCGCTTCGTCGTAATGGCAAATGGCCCCCTGCACCGCCCCAAGCTCCCGGGCATTCCGGGCATCGAGGAGTTTCAGGGCCACACCTTCCATACGAGCCGCTGGGACTATGCCTACACCGGCGGTGATCAGAACGGTGGTCTGGACAGGCTTGGCGACAAGGTCGTCGGGATCATCGGCACAGGGGCCACGGCGGTCCAATGCGTTCCTCATCTTGGGGCAAGCGCCAAGGAGCTCTTCGTCTTCCAGCGTACGCCCTCATCGATCGACGTGCGCGGCGATCGTCCAACGGACCGGCAATGGGCTCAGTCCCTCACTCCCGGTTGGCACCGCCACCGGATGGAGAATTTCAACACGCTGGTGTCGGGCGGCTGGGCTGAGGAAGACCTCGTAAACGACGGATGGACCGACATCATCCGCAACCTTGGCATGATCGCCCGCATGAAGGCCGTAAAGGCCGGTGCCGAGAACCCAGACGAATTGGTGCAGCTCGCCGACTTCCAAAAAATGGAATCGATCCGCTCGCGCGTGGATCAGGTGGTGAATGACAAAGCGACCGCCGACGCTCTCAAGCCCTGGTACAACCAGTTCTGCAAGCGGCCGTGCTTCCACGATGATTATCTGGCGACCTTCAACAGGCCGAACGTGAAGCTCGTCGATACGCAGGGCAAAGGCGTCCAGCAGATCACGCGCGATGGCGTGGTCGTCGCGGGCAAGGAATACAAGCTCGACTGCCTGATCTTCGGCACCGGCTTTGAAGTCGGCACCAGCTATGCTCGCCGTGCGGGTTACGACGTGCGCGGCCTGGGCGGACGGACACTCGAAGAAAAGTGGGCTGACGGCGGCCGCACGCTGCACGGCATGACCGTCAACGGCTTCCCAAACATGTTCATCTTCTCGGTTGTTCAATCAGGCTTCACCGCCAATTACCCCCACGCCCTTCTCGAGCAGGCCGGACATGCCGCGCACATCATCGGGGAGGCGATGCGGTCGCAGAAGTCTCGCGTGGAGCCGAGCGAAGAAGCGGAGGAGGCCTGGACACAAGAAGTCCTGTCGGCCGTGCTGGACCGGCGCAAGTTCCTCGAGGAATGCACGCCCGGCTATTACAATGGCGAGGGACAGCTGAGTCCCAAGGCGGCCAGCTTCTCCAGCTATGGCAAGGGGCCCAATGCCTTCTTCAACATCATCAAGGAGTGGCGCGAGGAAGGGAGCATGAAGGGTTTGAAGCTCGCCTGAGGCTTGCTCCGAACCGAACTGACGGCGCGCCGGCGCCCGAACCACCGGTGTCGAGAGGCATGGCAGCGCTAAATCTCTCGACATTGGTCGGCGCGGGCGAGATGGCTACGGCATAACCATAGCCTTCAAGAGGAGCTGCCATGACTGACTTGCCTGAAACATACCGTCGCCTTGTGTCGACCGTGACCGCCGAGGGGCAGGTAAGGCTCTCGTTGCAGGACGTGCCGGTACCGACGCTGAACGATGAGGACGTTCTTGTTCGCGTTGAGGCAACGCCGATCAACCCCTCCGATCTTGCCGTCCTCCTGGCGCTAACCGACGGAACGGAGTTCACGCGGGAGGGCAACTCTGCCAGCGCACCGCTCAACCCCGCGGTTCAGCGTGCACTCTCCCCCCGCGCGGGAGTTGACGTTCCTGTCGGCAACGAAGGCGCAGGTCAGGTGGTCGCTGCTGGCGCCTCCCCTTCCGCGCAAGCGCTTCTGGGCAAGACCGTCGCGCTCGCCGGCGGTGGCTTCTACGCGCAATATCGCAAGGTACGCGCCGCCGATTGCATGATCGTTCCGGAAGGCACCAGCGCGGAAGAGGCAGCATCGTCCTACGTTAATCCGCTCACCGCACTTGGCATGGTGGGCACGATGAAGCGTGAGGGATACCAGGGCCTGGTGCACACCGCCGCTGCGTCAAACCTTGGCCAGATGCTCGTCAAGCTTTGCGCGGCAGACGGCGTTCCGCTCGTCAACATCGTCCGCAGCGAGGCGCAGGCGCAGCTGTTGCGTGACCTTGGCGCGCAGCACGTCGTTGACATGACGGCGGACGATTTCCTTCCCAAGCTGATTGACGCCATCGCTGCGACCAACGCCTTCCTCGCCTTTGACGCGGTCGGCGGCGGGAAGCTGGCCGGGCAGATCCTGACCGCCATGGAACAGGCTGCACTCCGCACGCAGCGCGCGGACGGGCCGTACGGGTCACGTCAGATGAAGCAGGTCTATCTCTATGGCGGCCTGTCCCCTGCCCCGACCGAATTCAATCGCGGGTTCGGCATGCGCTGGCGCATGGGCGGCTGGCTGCTGACCTACTTCCTCGAGGACATTGGCGCGGGCGCAGCAAAGGAGCTTCGCGATCGCGTCGCGCGTGAGCTGAAGACGACGTTCGCCAGCAAGTACACCAAGCGTATTGCCTTGGCCGAGATGCTCGATCCTGCGACCATCGCCGCTTACGGAAAGCGAGCGACCGGGGAGAAGTATCTGGTAGTGCCCCAGGCATGATCTCGGCCCTCGCTCCGGGATCACTCCCGGGGCGAGGGCGACAGGTCAACGCTCCGGTTGACCCGATCAATCCGGACCTCCGCACCGCCCGGTATCTGCATGACAAAGCCATGGGCGCGTTCCCAGTCTTCCGCCATCATCGCGCCGCCATCGAGGGTCGACCAATGAAGGTCGTGGCGGATCTCCGGGGCGCCGATCGCCGGATGGGCGCGCCGCCAAGCAGCCAGAGACGCCACATAGGCTTCCAGCGCATGATCCCGCCTATCCCAATCTAGCCAGCTGATCTCGTTGTCCTGCGCGTAGGCATTATTGTTGCCCGCCTGGGTGCGTCCGAACTCATCGCCCGCGGTCAGCATGATCGTACCGCGAGCGGCAAAAAGACTGGCCAGCAACGCGCGCACGTCTTCAGGCGCGCCGCGTCCCTCATTCCCGGCGTTCCAGCTCACTTCATCCGCATGACCGTCGCGGTTTTGCTCGCCATTGGCGTGATTGTGCCGGGACCGGTACGAGACCGCGTCCGCGAGCGTGAAGCCGTCATGCGCGGCGACAAAGTTCACGCTGCGCGTTCGCTCCTCGCCGAAAACGTCTGTGGATCCGGCCAGGCGGGTGGCAATCGCTCCGGCGGCGCCATCCCCGCGCCAGAACCGGCGCACATCGTCTCGGAAGCGATCATTCCATTCGAGCCAGTCTGACGGGAATGCGCCGAGCTGGTACCCACCGGGGCCAACGTCCCACGGCTCGGCAATCATGATGCGATCGGCCAGAAGTGGATCGGCACGCAGCTCAGAAAAGATCGGGGCTTGGGGATCAAAGCCGGGTGAACGCGCCACGATCGGCGCGAGATCGAACCGGAAGCCGTCCACACCCGCCTGACTGACGAAATGCCGTAAAGTTCGGAGCGTCATAGCTCGAACCCAGGGGTTCCCGAAGTCCAGCGTATTGCCGGTTCCAGCATCATTGATGAGAACGCCGGTCTCGGAACGCGCATAGACGTCGTCATCCAGCCCTCGAAGCGAGAGCGTTGGACCCGCCAAGTCGCTTTCCCCGGTGTGATTGAACACCAGATCCAGGATCGTGCCAATACCGGCCTGCCGCAGCGCTTCCACTGTGGCCCGCAATTCCTCCATCCCGCCGGGACACAGGCGCGGATCAAGTGCCATCGGCACAACCGGATTATAGCCCCACGCATTACTGAGGCCCAGCGGCGGCAGATGGCGCTCATCGATCCAGGCAACGATCGGCATCAACTCAACGGCATCAACACCGATGCGGGTCAGGTGGTCCAAGATCGACCGATGAGCTAGCGCAGCGACGGTGCCGCGCATCTCGCTCGGAATGTCCGGATGCCGCATGGTGAACGCGCGAACGTTCACCTCATAGATGAGGCCGCCGGCCTTGAAGACGGGCTCTCGCGCCGGCAGCGGAGGTAGTGACCTCGTCAGAACAGCCTTCGGAACGAGGGCTGCCGTATCAAACCCCGGCTCGCTCAACCTGGGATCATAAGTGAATGGCGCGTCGAGGTGCGTCGCGTTCGGATCCAGCAGCAGCTTCGACGGGTCGAATGGGTGAGACCCAGCGGCGCGGAACCCATAGCGGGCACCTTCACGAACCCGCGCTTCACAGAACCACTCATCACCGTTCCGCGACATCAACCGGCGACTTTCCACCTCACCGTCAAAGAGGCAGAGCCAGACGTGAGTGGCGCGGGGCGACCGAACCTGAAATCGGTGCTCGAACATCGGAGAAGGGTCCGCTTTGGATAGCACGTCAAGACGCATGAACGACATCAAACATGCTGCCCCACGCGTGCGCAACCGGACGACCAGCGCTCGTCGAGGTCCAAGCCATGATCGACTGGGCTCAGGTAATCACGTCAGGCTGACGGCGGCCGGTATGCCGAACAATGCCGGCGATCGCGTCTGCCGCCGCGACAATCTCGGCGAGCATCTCCGTGGTGCTCGCATCCAGACGGCCGCCGACCGGTTCATATCGTTCGAGATAAACCCGTAGGGTAGCGCCCGAAGTCCCCGTCCCGGAGAGCCGGAACACTACTCTGCTGCCTCCGGCGAAAAGCACACGGATGCCCTGATTGCTGCTGACGGAGTCATCGGTCGGGTCATGATAGGCAAAGTCATCCGCCGCCTCGACGGTCAACGTGCCGAAGACCTGCCCCGGCAGCTCACCCAGCTTGCCGCGCAATTCGGACATGAGCGCATCCGCCGCCGCACTCTCGACACCCTCATAATCATGGCGTGCGTAGAAGTTGCGGCCGTATTGGGCCCAATGCTCCTGTGCGATCTGCATCACCGTTTTGCCGGTTGCGGCAAGGATGTTGAGCCATAGCAGCACCGCCCAAAGGCCATCCTTTTCCCGGACGTGATCGGATCCGGTGCCGGCGCTCTCTTCACCGCAGATCGTCACCTCGCCGGCATCGAGCAAATTACCAAAGAATTTCCAGCCCGTAGGCGTTTCATACGCCCGGATCCCCAGCGCCGCAGCCACCCGGTCCGCCGCCGCGCTGGTCGGCATTGAGCGAGCGATGCCTTTCAGGCCCCCGGCATAGGCCGGAGCGAGATGAGCATTGGCGGCCAGCATCGCCAAGCTATCGGACGGTGTAATGAATATCCCGCGTCCGATGATCAGGTTGCGATCGCCGTCGCCATCCGACGCCGCGCCAAAATCCGGTGCGTCGGGCGACATCATCAGGTCGTAGAGTTCACGCGCGTGAACTAGGTTCGGGTCGGGATGATGACCTCCGAAATCCTCCAGAGGCGTACCGTTACGAACCGTGCCGGCGCAGAACCCAAGCCGTCGCTCCAGGATCTCCTTTGCGTACGGGCCGGTCACCGCATTCATGGCGTCGAACGCCATCGTGAGGCCAGCACCACGGATGGCGGTGAAATCGAACAACTTCTCCATCAGATCTGCGTAGGCAGCGACCGGATCGACAATCTCTACCGTCATTCCCGCAAGCTGCTGGGTGCCCAGCCGATCCAGGTCGATCCCCTCATCTGGGGCAATACGATATTGGCCGATCGAACGCGTCCGCGCGTAGATCGCGTCCGTCACCTTCTCCGGCGCTGGCCCGCCATTTGCGGCATTGTACTTGATCCCGAAGTCCTCGTCGGGCCCGCCTGGATTGTGGCTTGCCGACAGCACCAGCCCGCCGATCGCGCCCAACTGGCGGATCATATTGGAGGCGGCCGGCGTGGACAGGATGCCGCCCTGCCCCACCACCACGCGCGCAAAGCCGTTCGCCGCGGCCATGCGGATCGCCTTGCCGATCACCTCGCGGTTCAGGAAGCGGCCGTCCCCTCCCACGACCAGGGTAGCCCCGTTCTTGTTCTCCACCACATCGAACACCGATTGGATGAAGTTTTCGGCATAATGTGGCTGTTGGAAAACCTTCACCTTCTTGCGCAGGCCCGACGTGCCGGGCTTCTGGTCAGCAAAGGGCGTGGTCGTCACTGTCTCGATCATGTGTTGATCAATCCCCGATAGAGCGCAGCATAAGCAGCCCCGCTCCTCCCCCATGAAAAATCGGCTTTCATGCCGCAGCGCTGAAGGCAGAGCCAACGCGCACGATCGGCATAAAGCTCGCAGGCACGCCGGAGGGCATGCAAGAGTCCGTCGCGCGACACCTCCCCGAACTGAACGCCAGTGGCGACTTGCGCATCGACGGCGGCAATATTGGCATCAATGATCGTGTCTGCGAGGCCACCGGTGCGTGCGACAATGGGCACGCAACCATAAGCAAGCCCATATAGCTGGGTCAGGCCACATGGCTCGAACCGCGACGGGATGACGATGGCATCTGCCCCGCCTTGCAGAAGGTGGGAGAGCGGCTCGTCATAACCGATCCTGACCCCGATCCGCCCGGGATAACGCTCGGCCGCTCGGACGAACGCCTCTTCCAAGCCTGCGTCGCCTGAACCGAGCATCGCGAGCCTTCCGCCCATCTGCACCAGCTCGTCAACGCACTCGGCGAGCACGTCCATGCCCTTCTGCCAGGTCAGGCGGCTTACCACCGTGAAGATCGGCCCGTCGCCGGGCTCAAGCGAAAACTCGTGCTCTACCGCCCGTTTGTTTGTGGCCCGCCGCGCCAACGTCCTGGAGGAGTAGCGAGCCGGCAATGCGACATCATGTTCCGGGCTCCAGATCGCCCGGTCTATTCCGTTCACGATTCCCGAAACGCTTTTCGCCCGCTGCGCGATCAGGCCTTCCAGCCCCATGCCAAACTCCGGGCGCAGGATTTCCTGAGCATAGGTCGGGCTGACCGTCGTCACCGCATCTGCAGCCTGAAGGCCCGCCTTCAGGTACCCCACGCCGCCATAATATTCGACGCCATCGATCGACCAGGCCTCTTGGGGCAGGCCCAGATCGGCAAAGATCTCTCGCCCGAACCGCCCTTGGAAAGCGATGTTGTGGATCGTCACCACCGATTTGGTCGGCGACGCGCCATAGCGAAGATAGGCCGGGGCCAGGGCCGCCTGCCAGTCATGAGCGTGAAGGATGTCGAACGACAATCCCTTCACGTTGCCACTGGCAATATCGGCCGCTGCGCGCGCCAGGGCGGCAAAGCGGCGCCAGTTGTCGGGCCAATCTGCGCCGCTCCGATCACCATAAAGTCCGCCGTCGCGTTCGAAGAATGCAGGCGCATCCAGTGCGAGCAGCGGATGGCCGCCGATCTCTCCGCAAAGCAAGCGGGCCGGGCCACCGCCCAGCAGATCACGCCAACTATGGACCGCACGCCCGGCTGTCGCGTTCAGAACCGCCGGAACCCCGGGGAGCAGCGTCGTGGTTGCGATGCCATGGGTCGTCAGTGCCTGAGGAAGCGCGCCCACAACATCCGCCAAGCCGCCGGTCTTGACGAGCGGATATGCTTCGGACGCAACGGAGAGGACCTTCATCCCCTCCCCCCGCATGCGAGGCATATGGCCGGCTCGTCAACAGCGCGCGCCGGGTGGCTACTCAGCCGCGCCGCCGCTCCGTGCCCGTTCGTTCCGGCCTTCCAGCGCACGTAGCGCGTCGCGGACACGCTCATACAAGCCGATCGATCATCGGCTTCGTTATAAGGCAGATCCCCTCTTCCGTCCGGCGGAAGCGGCGCGCATCGAGGGCTGGATCGTCTCCGACTACGAGACCGTCGGGGATCTGAACCCCGCGATCGATCACTACCTTCCTGAGACGAGCGCCCCGCCCGACTTTCACATAGGGCAGCACCACGGCCTCATCGAGCATGGCAAAGCTGTGCGTGCGCACCCCGGTGAAGAGCAGCGAACGATAGATCGAAGACCCGGAGACGATGCAATCCCCTGACACCAGGCTCGCAACGGCGGATCCACGGCGGCCGTCGATATCGTGGACGAACTTGGCTGGAGGTGTCAGCTCCGAATAGGTCGAGATCGGCCAGGATCGATCGTAAAGGTCGAGCGCCGGGACAACATCGGTAAGGTCGATGTTCGCTTTCCAATAAGCGTCCACCGTGCCGACGTCGCGCCAATAAGCCGAGGCTTCGTTGGAGGAGCGAACGCACGAGGTGCTGAACTGATGGGCGACGGCCTTGCCGTTCTTCACCAGCCATGGGACGATGTCGCGCCCGAAATCGCGGTTCGATCCGGGGGTTTCGGCATCTCGCCTCAGCTGGTCGATCAGCAAGGACGTCTTGAAGACGTAGATGCCCATGGAGGCGAGTGCGACATCGGGTTTGCCGGGCATCGCCGGGGGGTCAGCCGGCTTCTCCACGAATTCAATGATCCGGCCGGTCTCGTCGACATGCATGACGCCGAAGGCCACCGCCTCCATTCGCGGCACTTCCATGCACGCCACGGTAACATCGGCTTCCTGCTCGCAATGCTGCTGCAGCATCAGCTCGTAATCCATCTTGTAGATGTGATCACCAGCCAGGATCACCATATATTCCGGATCGTAGCTTTCGATGATGTCGATGTTCTGGAAAACGGCGTCGGCAGTGCCTTCATACCATTGGAATTCGCTGACGCGCTGGGACGCCGGCAGAATGTCAAAGCTCTCGTTGCGCTCCGGCCGCAGGAAATTCCATCCGCGCTGCAAATGGCGGATCAATGAATGGGCCTTGTACTGCGTCGCAACCCCAATGCGGCGGATGCCGGAGTTGATCGCATTCGACAGCGCGAAATCGATGATGCGGCTCTTGCCCCCGAAATACACCGCCGGCTTTGCGCGCGTATCGGTCAGCTCCGCCAGGCGGCTGCCTCGCCCGCCAGCCAGCACATAGGCCATGGCGTCTCGCGCAAGCGGCTGTCCCTTCCGGTGTTCCATCCTCGTTTCCTTCTCCCCTCGGCGCGAGAGGGCTTTGGGGAGGCCGCCCTCCCGACGTGTTATCTGTGGAGGACAAAGCCCCCTGTTGCAGCAACCGTGATCAACCGGCGATCTGCTGTTCCTCGAATTCGAACATGATCGTGGCCAAGGGCGGCAATGTCACCATGGCGAAGCCGTCCGCTGCCACCACTCCTCCAAGATTGCCGAGCCCGGACCCCCAATAGTCATGAGCGTCGGAATTCAGGATCTCTCGCCACAGGCCGGCGTGCGGCAGTGGGAGGCGGTACGGCGCCCTGGCAACCGGCGTCATATTGCAGACGACCGCGATCGGCCGTGCACCCGGCGCTTTGCGAAGCCAGACGAACACTGAATTCTCGGCATCGTCGGCAACCAGCCACTCGAACCCTTCAGGCTCGCAGTCACGGGCATGGAGCGCCGGCTTCTCACGATAAAGGCGATTCAGGTCGCGGACGAGCTTCCGCACGCCCTCGTGCGCGGTTGAATGGCACAATTCCCAATCGAGTGCCCGGTCCTCGCTCCATTCGCGTCGCTGCGCGAATTCCTGCCCCATGAACAACAGCTTCTTGCCGGGATAACCCCACATCAGGGCATAAAAGGCGCGCAGATTGGCGAACTGCTGCCAGTCATCACCGCTCATCTTGGCGAGCAGCGAACCCTTTCCGTGCACCACTTCATCATGGCTGAGCGGCAGAACGTAATTCTCGCTGAATGCATATACGAGGCCGAATGTGATGTCGTTGTGATGGTGCGGCCGGTGCACCGGCTCCCGGGCCATGTACTTCAGCGTGTCGTGCATGAAGCCCATGTTCCACTTGAAGCCGAAGCCCAACCCGCCGTCGTGGGCAGGATGAGTCACCCCGGGCCAAGCAGTCGATTCCTCCGCCACGGTGAAGAAGCCGGGATGCGCACCATAAACTGCCCGGTTCATGGATTGCAGGAACGATGCGGCTTCCCAGTTCTCGCGTCCGCCTTCCGGGTTCGGGATCCACTCGCCCGCCTTTCGGCTGTAATCGCGATACAGCATCGACGCGACCGCATCGACCCGCAAGCCATCGACATGGTAGCGCTCGGCCCAGAACAGCGCGTTGTTGACCAGGAAGGCTGACACTTCCCGACGGCCGAAATTGTAGATCGCCGTGTTCCAGTCGGGGTGATAGCCCAGTCGTGGATCGTCGTGCTCGTACAATGCGGTGCCGTCAAAGCGGGCGAGCCCATGGGCATCGGTGGGGAAGTGCGCCGGCACCCAATCCAGCAGCACGCCGATCCCGGCCCGGTGCGCGCCGTCCACGAAACGCGCGAAGCCTTCGATATCGCCAAAGCGGGCTGAGGGGGCATAAAGGCCCGTCGTCTGATATCCCCAGGACGGATCATAGGGATGCTCGGAGATGGGCAGGAACTCGATATGGGTGAACCCCATTTCCGCGACATAAGGGATCAATCGATCCGCCAGCGCGTCCCAAGTGAGAAACCAACCTGCCTCATCGCGCTCCCACGATCCCGCATGCACCTCATAGATGCTGATCGGGACCCGGCGAGGATCAACCTTCGCCCAATGCGCGCGATGTTCGCCATCGCCCCATTCGTGATTGAGAGGCGCCGCCGTCACCGAGGCCGTGTGCGGGCGCAACTCCGAAGCGAAGGCATAAGGATCCGCCTTTAGTGGCTGTAGCTGCCCCTGCGGCCCAATGATCTCGAACTTATAGTGTCTGCCGGCGCCGAGATCGGGGATGAAGATTTCCCACACACCGACGTCCGTACGGCGGCGCATCAAATGGCGCTTGCCGTCCCAATCGTTGAAATCTCCGACGACGGAAACGCGTTCTGCATTGGGCGCCCAGACCGCGAAGTGAACGCCGGATGCGCCTTCGTGATCGATCAGGTGCGCACCAAGCTTGTCATGCAATCGAAAGTGCGTGCCCTCTGCCATCAGCAGATCATCGACCGGGCCAAGGACCGGACCGAAGGTATAAGGATCAGTGACCGACCATTCCGCCTGGCCCGCCCTGGCATGGTAACGCAACGGCTGCGGATCTCCGTCGATCAGCCCTTCGAATAGCCCCCGAGCGTCGACGCGGTCCAACGTGCCCAGCAACTCGCCGGAAAGGCTGTGTGCCTCCAATGTTTCCGCGCCCGGAACCAGCGCGCGCGCAAACGTTCCTTTTGGGCCGGCATGGGTGCCAAGCAGAGCAAAAGGGTCGTTATGACGGCCCGCCAGCAAGGCTTCGATGGCGCCGGGCGGGGGCTTCACATGACACCCCAGATCTCGCGAGCATATTCCGTGATCGTGCGATCGGATGAAAACCATCCCACCCGAGCGACATTCCGGACAGCCGAGCCCTGCCAACCGGCCTGATCGGCCCAACGATCGTCCACCGACCGCTGCGCTGAGGCGTAGCTGTCAAAGTCTGCGGCCACCATGAACCAGTCGTGGTCATACAGACCGTTCATCAGATCACGATAACGTCCGGGATCATCGGGCGAAAACACGCCGGAGGCGATGGCATTCACCGCCTGAGACAGTTCGCGACTTCCCTCGATCGTCTCGCGCGGTTGATAGCCATCGGCACGCTTTGCCGCCACTTCCTCCGCGGTCAGGCCGAAGATCACGATGTTGTCGTAACCGACGTGATCCTTGATCTCGATATTGGCGCCGTCGAGCGTGCCAATGGTTAGCGCACCGTTTAGCGCAAACTTCATGTTGCCGGTGCCGGATGCCTCCATGCCGGCAGTCGAGATCTGCTCCGATAGGTCAGCCGCAGGAATGATCCGTTCCGCTAGGCTGACATTGTAGTTCGGGATGAACGCGACCTTCAAAAGGCCTCCCACCGACGGATCGCTGTTGATCCTCTTCGCCACGTCATTGGCGAGTTTGATGATCAACTTGGCATTGTGATAGCTCGACGCGGCCTTGCCGGCGAAAAGCTTTACTCGCGGGGTCCAGTCCTTTTCCGGATGGCTGCGGATCTGGTCATACAGGGCCACTGTCTCGATGATGTTGAGCAGCTGGCGCTTATATTCATGAATACGCTTGATCTGCACGTCGAACAGCGCGTCGGGGTCCAGCCGCAACCCCGTGCTCTCCTTGATGAAGTTCGACAGTCCCACCTTGTTTGAACGCTTTACCGCAGCAAAACGCTCCCGAAACGAAGCGTCCTCGGCAAAAGATTCAAGCGCGCGCAGCTCCGCCGCATCGTCGCAGAAGGCCGGGCCGATCGCCTCGCGAACCAGCGCAGTTAGCGCAGGGTTGCATTCCATCAGCCAGCGGCGCGGCGTGATGCCATTGGTCTTGTTGTTGATGCGATTGGGATACAGCCGGTGAAGGTCCGAAAACACGGTCTGCTTCATCAGCTCGGTGTGAAGCGCCGCGACGCCGTTGACGCTGTGGCTTCCCACAAAGGCAAGGTTCGCCATCCGCACACGGCGCTCGCCATTCTCGTCGATCAGGCTGATCGCTGCCACCGAATGGTCGCTCGTCCCTTCGGCCTTCCGCGCTTCGCGCAGGACACGGGCATTGATTGCATAGACCAGTTGCATGTGGCGCGGCAGCAGCCGTTCGAACAAGGGCAGCGGCCAGCTTTCGAGCGCTTCCGGCAGGAGCGTGTGGTTGGTGTAGCCGAACGTGCGGCGTGTAATGTCCCAGGCTTCGTCAAACGGCAGGTCATGGTGATCCACCAGGAGGCGCATCAACTCCGCCACCGAGACGGCAGGATGGGTGTCGTTCAACTGGATCGCCGCTTTGTCCGGCAGCGTACGCACATCGCCAAAATACTGGACGTGCCGGCGAACGATGTCCTGAATGGACGCCGACGAGAAGAAATACTCCTGCCGCAGTCGCAGTTCCTGGCCTGCCGGACTGGAGTCCGAGGGATACAACACCCGGACGAGGCTCTCGGCACGTGCCTGACCTGCCAGGGCGCCGATATGATCGCCGGCGTTGAACGCCTCCAGCCGGATCGGATCGAACGCGCGGGCACTCCACAGGCGAAGCGTATTCACGCGCTTGCCCCGCCAGCCCACCACTGGCGTGTCATAGGCTACCGCCTCCACCGCCTCCGCCGGCTTCCAGTGCACATGGCCGGCCTCATTGCCGGTGACTTCGCCGCCAAAGCCAATGAAATACGCACTTTCGCGGCGCTCAAACTCCCACGGATTGCCGTGCGCAAGCCATGTCTCAGGCAGTTCGACCTGCCAGCCATCGTCGATGCGCTGGCGGAACATGCCGTTCACATATCGAATGCCATAGCCGTAGGCGGGCAATTCCAGGGTGGCCATGCTTTCCATGAAACAGGCCGCCAGGCGTCCAAGCCCGCCGTTGCCGAGTGCGGCATCAGGCTCGATCTCCTCGATTTCGACCAGATCTACACCCAAGGAGGCAAGCGCAGCCCCGACCTCAGCATTTCTGCCGAGGTTGGACAGCGCGTCGCGCAACAGGCGACCAATCAGGAATTCGAGGCTGAGGTAATAAACCCGCTTCGCTCCTGCGGCATGCGCCGCCCGAGTCGACTCCATCCACTTGTCGATAATCTCGTCGCGCAGCGTCAGGATCGTGGCCGCAAGCCAGTCGTGCTTACGCGCAGCGCGTTCGTCCTTGCCGATGCGGTGGATGAGGGTGTCGACGATGCGGTTCGCCAGCGGCGAGCGGTCGACAGTGGGCGCAGAATGGGCGTCGGTCATCGACCCGCGAGATTAGCGCCAGCGGCGCAGGAGTCACGCGGGATGCTGCAGTGCAGCTTGTCTCAAATCAGACGGTGAAGCTCTCGCCGCAGCCGCAGGCGCCCTTGGCATTGGGGTTGTTGAACACGAAGCCGGCGGTGAAATCGTCCTCTACCCAATCCATCGTCGATCCGATCAGGTACAGGATCGATCCGCCATCGACGTACAGCGTTCCGCCGTCCGTCTCGATCTTCTCGTCGAACGGCTTGGCCTCGGTCACATAATCAACCGAATAGGCCAGCCCCGAACACCCGCGCCGCGGCGTCGACAGCTTCACGCCGATCGCCCCGTCCGGCGCCTTCGCCATCAGCGATGCGATCCGCGCCTTGGCGGTGTCGGTCAGGATCAGCGCCGCGGGGCGCTCACGAACAGCAGTCGCCATCACAACATCCCCAGTTCGAGCCGGGCCTCGTCGGACATCTTGGCCGGGTCCCACGGCGGATCCCAGACGAGGTTCACATCCACGATCGACACGCCCGGCACCGATCCGACGCGCAGCTCGACCTCGGCGGGCATCGATTCGGCGACCGGGCAATGCGGCGTCGTCAGCGTCATGGTGACCACCGCATGGCCGCCATCCGTCACCTCGACATTGTAGATGAGGCCCAGCTCATAGATGTTCACCGGGATCTCGGGATCGTAGATCTCCTTCAGCGCATCGATGATCGCCTCATACAATGCGCCGCCCGGCTCATGGGCCGCGTCACCCTGCGGCTTTTGCGCCAGGAAACCGTCGAGATAGTCGCGCTGGCGACCCCCCGTCTCCCCCGGCGTTTCCACCGCATCCTCAACGCGCGCGCGGGGCGGCTTCGTCTCGGCTTCCACTTCCTCGATCCGGATCGGCTCGCTCATCCGAAAATCCCTACCCAAAAATCCGACTCACTCGTTCAATGCCCTTGGCCAGCGCCTCGACGTCGGCCGGACCGTTATAGACGCCGAAGCTGGCGCGGGCGGTCGCCTCGACGCCCAGCGTCTCCATCAGCGGCTGCGCGCAATGATGGCCGGCGCGGATCGCGACCTTCGCCTCGTCCAAGATGGTGCCGATGTCATGCGGATGCACCCCCTCAATCGCGAAGGAGACGATCCCGGCGCTGTCCTCCGGCCCGAACAGGCGCACCGAGTTGATCGCCGACAGCGCCGCGCGCGTCTGCCGGACCAGCGCAGTCTCATGCGCATGGATGCGATCGAGACCGATCCCCTCTACGTAATCGATCGCGGCATGAAGCCCCAGCACCCCGACGATATGCGGCGTCCCCGCCTCGAACCGCGTCGGCGGCGGGGCATAGGTCGTCCTGGCAAAGGTCACGCGATCGATCATCGACCCGCCCCCCTGGTAAGGCGGCATCGCGTCAAGCAGCTCCGCCCGGCCCCACAACACGCCAAGGCCGGTCGGCCCGTACAGCTTGTGCGCGGAGAAGACGTAGAAATCGCAATTCAGGTCAACGACGTCGACCGGCAGCCGCGGCACTGCCTGGCAGCCGTCGATCAGGATCTTCGCGCCGACACCGTGCGCCAGCGCCGCCGCGCGCTTGGCGTCGAGCACCGAGCCAAGCACGTTCGACACATGCGCCAGTGCGACCAGCTTGTGCGCGGGCGTCAGCATCGCCGCCATCGCATCCAGGTCGATGCGGTGATCCGCGGTCAGCGGCACGACGTCGATCGCCGCGCCCACCCGTTCGGCCACCATCTGCCACGGCACGATGTTGGAATGATGCTCCAGCGCGGACAACAGGATGCGATCGCCCGCCTTCAGCTGCGTTCCCGCCCAGCATTGCGCGACCAGGTTGATTGCCTCGGTCGCACCGCGAACGAACACCACTTCCTCTTCCGCACCGCCGATGAAGCGCGCCACGCGCCGCCGCGCCGCCTCATAGGCCAGCGTCATGTCCGCCGACCGCTGGTACACGCCGCGGTGAACGGTGGCATAGGTCGTGTCATAACCGCGCGTGATCGCATCGATCACCGGCCGTGGCTTCTGCGCCGTCGCCGCGGTGTCGAGATAGGCCCAGCCCGCCGGGATCGCCGGAAAGTCGGCCAGCACGTCGAGCGGGCGGGCAGCGTCGAGGATGGTGTCCGCCTGGGTCACTGGAGCGCCGCCTCCAGCCACGCGTCGGCATCCGCCTCGAACGCCGCGCGGACGGCTTCGTCGCCGATCCGCTCCAGTGCGTCCGCGACGAACGCCCGCGTCAGGATCGCCTCAGCGCGCGCGCGCGGAATGCCGCGGCTCTGCATGTAGAATAGCGCACGTGCGTCAAGCTCGCCGACCGTTGCGCCATGCGCGCACTTCACGTCGTCGGCAAAGATCTCCAGCTCTGGCTTCAGGTTCACCGTCGCGGTGCGATCGAGCAGCAGGCCGCGCAGGCTCTGCTCGCCGTCGGTCTTCTGCGCATGACGCGCGACCTCGACCGCCGCCGCCAGGCTGACCTGCGAGCGATCCGCCGCGACCGCGCGCCACACCTGGCGCGAGGAGCCGTTCGGGTGCGCATGGTTCACGCGCACCGCACATTCCTGCTTCTGATCGGCCGACGTCAGCAGCGCGCCGCCATATTCGGCAAAGGCACCATCGCCCGCCATGGTGAGCTGCGCGTCGATCCGGCTGCCCTGCCCGCCAGCGCCGAGGAAGACGGTGACGAGGCTCGCCGCCTCACCGATCTCCGCCGCCTCGCGCAGCGACACGAAGCCGGCCGGCTGCAGCAACCGAACCGAGCGCATCAGTCGCGCGCCCTTGCCCAGCCGCGTGCGGGTAAAACGGTTCTGCCAGCCCGCGCCGACGAAGGTCTCCACCACGTCGGACACGGCGTCGTCGGCGAGGATGATCTCGGCCGGCACATGGTTCTGCCGCCCGGTGGCGACATGAACGATCTGCACCGGATGCGCGGCTGCCTCGGCATCGAGACGAAGCGACCAGCCGGTGCCACCGGCGCGGCGCCCAAGCGGATGATCGTCCGCCGCAAGCTCGCCGATCGTCACCCGGTGAAGGTCGCTACGCCCCTCATCGAGCACGCCATCCACGAACAGCAGCTTCGCACCCGGCAGGTCGAGGAAATCAGCTTCGGGCACCGCGATCGGCGCGAGCGCCGCCGCCGCCACCAGCCCGCCGAGGTCGGCCCAGCGCCAGGCTTCCTCGCGGCTGGAGGGCAGATCAAGCACGGCGTCGCTCACGCCGCGACCTCCGCATAGCCCTCACGCTCGAGCTGATGCGCGAGCTCCGCGCCGCCCGACCGCGTGATGCGGCCATCGGCGAGGACATGGACGAAGTCCGGCTTCACGTAATCCAGCAGGCGCTGATAGTGGGTGATCAGCAGCACGGCCTTTTCGGGCTTGCGCATGATGCGGTTGATGCCGTCGCCGACGATGCGCAGCGCGTCGATGTCGAGGCCGCTGTCGGTCTCGTCGAGGATCGCGAACTTGGGATCGATGATGCCCATCTGCACCATCTCGTTGCGCTTCTTCTCGCCGCCCGAAAAACCGACGTTGACCGGGCGCTTCAGCATCTCCTGGTCAAGGCCAAGCGCATCGGCCTGCGCCCGCGCTAGCTTCAGGAACTCGCCGCCTGACAACGGCTTCTCGCCACGGCCAGCGCGCTGGGCGTTCAGGCTCTCACGGAGGAACTGGACGTTGGACACGCCGGGGATCTCGACCGGATACTGGAAGCCGAGGAACAGCCCCGCCGCGGCGCGCTCATGCGGTTCGAGCTCGAGCAGGTCGACACCATCAAAGGTGACGCTGCCTTCGGTCACTTCATAGCCCGGCCGACCGCCGAGCACATAGCCGAGCGTCGACTTGCCCGCGCCGTTCGGCCCCATGATCGCATGCACCTCGCCCGCATTCACGGAGAGGCTGAGGCCCTTGAGGATCGGCTTGCCGTCGATCTCGGCGTGAAGGTTTTCGATTCTGAGCATGGTCATTCCGAAATGAAGGCGGTCGGAGCGGCCGACCCGAAAAGGTGAGTGACGGAAGCGCCGGTCATCCGACCGAACCCTCAAGGCTGATGCCGAGCAGCTTCTGCGCCTCGACGGCAAATTCCATCGGCAACTGCTGCAGCACCTCGCGGGCGAAGCCGTTGACGATCAGCGCCACGGCGGCTTCCTGATCGAGCCCGCGCGACATGGCGTAGAACAATTGGTCCTCGCTGATCTTCGACGTCGTCGCCTCATGCTCGATCTGTGCCGACGGGTTGCGCACCTCGATATAGGGCACGGTATGCGCGCCGCACTGGTCGCCCAGCAGCAGGCTGTCGCACTGGGTGAAGTTGCGCACGCCCTCCGCGGTCGGCGCGACACGCACCAGCCCGCGATAGGTGTTGTCCGAACGGCCGGCGCTGATCCCCTTCGACACGATCGTCGAGCGGGTGTTCTTGCCGAGGTGAATCATCTTGGTGCCGGTGTCCGCCTGCTGGCGATTGTTGGTCACCGCGACCGAGTAGAACTCACCGACGCTGCCATCGCCCAGCAGCACACAGCTCGGATACTTCCAGGTGACCGCGCTTCCGGTCTCGACCTGGGTCCAGCTGACCTTGCTGTTCTTGCCCTGACACAGCGCGCGCTTGGTGACGAAATTGTAGATGCCGCCAAGGCCGTTCTCGTCGCCCGGATACCAGTTCTGCACGGTCGAATATTTGATCTCGGCATCATCCAGCGCGACCAGCTCGACCACCGCGGCGTGGAGCTGGTTCTCGTCGCGCATCGGGGCAGTGCAGCCCTCGAGGTACGAGACGTACGCACCCTTGTCGGCGACGATCAGCGTGCGCTCGAACTGGCCCGTATTCTCCGCATTGATGCGGAAATAGGTCGAAAGCTCCATCGGGCAGCGCACGCCCTCCGGGATGTACACGAAGGTGCCGTCGGAAAAGACCGCGCTGTTGAGCGTCGCAAAGTAATTGTCGTGCTGGGGCACGACCTTGCCGAGCCACTTCTTCACCAGCTCGGGATATTCGCGGATCGCTTCGGAGATCGACAGGAAGATGACGCCCGCCGCCTTCAGCTCCTCACGGAACGTAGTCGCCACGCTGACGCTATCGAACACTGCATCGACCGCGACCTTGCGCGCGCCCTCGACGCCGGCGAGCACTTCCTGCTCGGCGATGGGGATGCCCAGCTTTTCATAGGTGCGGCGGATTTCCGGATCGAGCTCGTCCAAAGACGCGATCGTCTTCTTCTGCTTGGGCTCCGCGTAATAATAGGCGTCCTGATAGTCGATCGGCGGAATGTTGAGCTTCGCCCAGTCCGGCGATTCCATCGTCAGCCATTTGCGGAATGCCTTCAGCCGCCAGTCGAGCATCCATTCGGGCTCGCCCTTCTTGGCGGAAATGTAGCGAACGGTGTCCTCGTTCAGCCCCTTGGGCGCGAAGTCCTGCTCCACCTCGGTGGCGAAGCCCCATTCGTACTTCTTGGATACCGCGGCGAGCGCCTCGGCGTTCTTGGTGGCCATGTCAGGCGTCCACTTTCATTTCGGTCATGGCGCGCCCCTCGGCGGGGACGAGCGGCGTGGTGGCGGCAAGTTGCGTCAGCGTGATGCCGGCAAGCGCGCCGCGCACCGCATTGTTGACGACCGCCCAATGCGGCTTCACGCGGCAGCTGCCGTCGAGCGCGCAATCATGCTGCGCCGTATCGACGCAGGTGGTGAGCGCGATCGGCCCCTCCACCGCCTCGATGATATCGGCCAGCGTGATCGTCGCCGGCGGGCGGGACAGGCGGAAACCGCCGCCGGTGCCGCGCGTGCTTTCGATCAGTCCGGCGGAGGACAGCCGGCTCACCAGCTTCTGCGCGGTCGGCAGCGGCACGCCTGTCTCCTGCGCCAGGCTGGTCGCATTGACACGAGCCAACCCGCCGCAATGACGCGCCGCGGCCGTCATCATGACGACGGCATAATCGGCAAGGCTGGACAGGCGCATATTGCGAGCGGTTCTCAAATCGGACTAAATTTATCTGATTGCCAAATGGGCTCGGGGAACGGGGAAATCAACCAGCGATTTTGCACGCGCGAAGGGCCTTCCCGCCCTTGATCTCGCGGGTGGTTCGGGGGCACCGCTCCGCCATGAGTTTTCCGATCCGCCCCGCCTTGTTCGCCCTCGACGCCGAACGCGCCCATCGCCTGACGATCAGGGGCCTCGCCTTGTGGGGCCGCATGGGTGCGCCCGGAGGCCGATCCATATCCGATAGCAGGCTGGCAACCCGCGTGGCGGGGCTGGACTTCGCCAATCCGCTGGGCCTCGCGGCCGGGGTCGACAAGGATGGCGAGGCGGTGACCGGGCTCCACGCGCTCGGCTTCGGCTCGGTCGAGGTCGGCACGCTGACCCCCCTGCCCCAGCCCGGCAATCCCAGGCCGCGTCTCTTCCGCCTCGTCGAGGATGAGGCGGTGATCAATCGCATGGGGTTCAACAATGGCGGGCTCGACGCCGCGCTGAAGCGGCTTCCGACAAGGCGCAGCGGCGTGCTCGGCCTCAACGTCGGTGCCAACAAGGACGCCGCCGATCGCATCGCCGATTATGTCGCCGGTGTCTCGGCCGCAGCGCAGGCGGCGGATTATGTCACGATCAACGTCAGCTCGCCCAACACCCCCGGCCTGCGCGATCTCCAGCATGGCAGCGCGCTGCGCGACCTCCTCGCCGCCACCCGCGCCGCAGCGGGCACGCGCCCGCTGTTCCTGAAGGTCGCGCCCGATCTCGATCATGCCGCGATCGACGACATCGCCGCCGCGATTATCGACCATCGGCTGGACGCTCTCATCATCGGCAACACAACGATCTCGCGCCCCCCGCTCACCTCGCCGAACGCCGGCGAAGCAGGCGGCCTGTCGGGCGCACCGCTGGCATCGCTCGCCCGCCAGAAGCTCGCGGAATTCCGCACCGCAACCGGCGGCGCCATTCCGCTGATCGCGGTCGGCGGCATAGGCAGCGGGGCGGAGGCCTATGCCCGCATCCGCGCCGGTGCGAGCCTCGTGCAACTCTACAGCGCGATGGTCTACGCCGGCCCCGGCCTGCCGATCCGCATCCTGAAGGATCTCGCCACACTCCTTCGGCGCGATGGCTATGGCTCGATAACCGAGGCTGTCGGCGCCGGTTGACGTCGCCAAAGCGGCCGATAGGGTCGCCCGCCATGAAGAACCTGTTGGCGCTCACCGCTCTGCTCGCTCCCGTCTCCGCCCTCACCCCGCATTCGGCGGCGGCGCAGGGAATGGTGACCTCCGCCGATCCTCGCGCGACCGAGGCGGGTCTCGAAATCCTGCGTGCTGGCGGATCGGCGGCTGACGCGGCGGTTGCGATGATGCTTGCCCTTACCGTGGTGGAGCCGCAGTCGAGCGGCATCGGCGGCGGCGGGTTCATGCTGCACCAGTCCGCGAATGGCCCGCTGGAAACGATCGACGGGCGTGAAAAGGCGCCGGCGGCCGCGACGCCGCAGCGGTTCCTTGGCGCTGATGGCAATCCCCTGCCCTATATTCAGGCATTCCCGGGCGGCAAATCCGTCGGCGTTCCAGGCAACATCCGTCTGGCGGCTCTCGCCAACAAGAAGTGGGGTAAGCTGCGTTGGAAGGCGTTGTTCACCCCTGCCATTCGGCTGGCCGAGGGCGGCTATAAGGTAACGCGCCCGCTCGCAGCCGCGAGCGCCAACCTCGCCCCTTTGTGGGGCGGCGGCAGCACAGCCGTCGCCGGTCCGGAAGGTGGCACTTCTACCGGAACTGGCTCGGCAAGCGGGCGCTTCCCGGAGGCGGCAGCCCTTTACACTAGGAACGGCAAACCGCTGGTCGAAGGAGACACCGTCACCAACCCCGCCCTTGGCAAGCTGCTGCGCAAGATTGCTGCCGAGGGGCCGGACGCCTTCTACAAGGGCCAGAACGCAAAGGCGCTGATCAACGCAGTAACGGCAACCAGGATCGCGCCGAGCGACATGACCATCGCGGATCTTGCCGCGTACCAGGCGAAGGAACGTGCGCCGGTGTGCGGCACGTATCGCAGCTACAAGATCTGCGGAATGGCCCCGCCCTCCTCCGGCGCGACTACCGTGCTTCAAATGCTCGGAATGCTCGAGCGGTTTGATCTCGCCAAGCTGGGCAAGGATTCACCGGTCGCCTGGCACCTTATCGGGGAGGCGATGCAACTCGCCTACGCCGACCGGGAGATGTATCTTGGTGACGCGGATTTCGTTGACGTGCCGGTCGCCGGGCTGATCGACAAAGGCTATATCGCCCAGCGCTCTGGGCTGATCTCCGAAACACGCGCACTCGGCACCTATGAGCCGGGTACGCCTCCGGGAGCGAAGCCACGCACCTACGCGCCTCAGCAGGAAGTGCCCGGCACTACCCACTTCGTTGCGATCGACGCCAAGGGCGATATCGCCACCATGACCTCAACCATCGAAGGTCCGTTCGGTAGCCAGCTGATCGCCAACGGCTTTGCGCTCAACAACGAGCTCACGGACTTCAGCCTTGCACCTGAAAAGATTGGCGCACCGGTGGCAAACCGGGTGCAGGGCGGAAAACGGCCGCTTTCGTCCATGGCACCCACCATCGTTTACGATTCGAGCGGCGCGCCGATCTTCACCGTTGGCGCGGCCGGCGGAAAGACGATCCTGATGCAAGTGACCAAGGCAATCATCGCTCATCTCGACTGGAAATTGCCAGCTCGCGAAGCGCTTGGCCTTGGCCTGATCTACTTCAACAAGGACGGTCTGGTGCTGGAGCAGGGCACCATCTTGCCCGCCATGAAGCCCGCGCTGGAGGCGCTGGGTCACAAGGTATCCGTTGGAAAGTTGGGGTTGAAGGCCAACGCAGCCGAGAAGACCGCATCCGGCTGGGTCGGAGCACCCGACCCGCGCAGTGTCGGCACCGCGCTCAACCAGTAAGCCGCCCAGCGCACAGCGAGCGACGGAGAGGATCATGGCGGCACGCTATCTCGAGCACTTCCCGAACCTGGTGACGATGTTC
Organism: Sphingomonas sp. IC-11; assembly: GCF_021043365.1. Classification (GTDB taxonomy): domain Bacteria; phylum Pseudomonadota; class Alphaproteobacteria; order Sphingomonadales; family Sphingomonadaceae; genus Sphingomonas. The sequence continues at coordinate 1,544,840 of NZ_JAJNDU010000001.1, forward strand.
TTCACCCGCGCGGAGGAAAAGGGTGACGCACCCTTCCTGTGGGCGAAACGGGATGGTGCCTGGCGCGCGACCAGCTGGGCCGAGGCGGCGCGCCAAGTAGCGAGCCTCGCAACCGCCCTCAAATCCTTGGGTCTGAACCCCGGTGACCGGGTAATGCTGGTAAGCGAGAACCGCCCGGAATGGTGCATCAGCGATCTCGCAATCATGGCTGCTGGCTGCATTACAGTGCCGACGTACATCACCAACACCGAACGCGATCACGCCCATATCATCGAGAATTCCGGCGCACGCGCGGTGATCGTGTCGACGCAGAAACTCGCCGATACGCTGCTAAAGGCGGTGCTGCGCACCACCCATATCGAGGCAGTGATCGCTTTCGACCAGCTCCGGCCGCGCCCCTCTGGTGTGCGCAGTTGCAGATGGGCTGGGCTGATCGAGGAACATGATACGCCAGCGGCCGTGATCGCTGCGGGTGCAAGCTTCGCGCGAGAAGACACTGCCTGCATCATCTATACGTCGGGTACCGGGGGCGCACCGCGCGGCGTGATGCAGCATCATGGGGCCATCCTCCACAATGCCGCTGGCTGCGCCGATGTCATCTCGGAGGACATGGGCTGGGGCGACGAGGTATTTCTCTCATTCCTGCCACTTAGCCATGCTTATGAGCATACCGGCGGGCAGATGCTGCCCATCGCCATGGGTGGGCAGATCTACTACGCCGAGGGGCTGGAGAAGCTCGCTGCCAACATGGAGGAGGTGCGGCCCACCATCATGTTCGTCGTGCCGCGTCTGTTCGAGGTGTTGCGGGTGCGGATCAGCAAGGCGATCGAAAAACAGGGCGGGCTTTCCCAGCGGCTGCTCGGCGCCGCCCTCGACATCGGCGCAAAGCGAGACGCGGGTACATTGCGCTTCAGTGACCGACCCAAGGCGCTGATGGTCGATGCCGTGTTCAAGCCGAAGATCGCCAAAAAGTTCGGCGGTCGCATGAAAGCCCTGGTGTCCGGCGGGGCGCCGCTCACTCCCGAAGTGGGCATCTTCTTTCAGTCGCTGGGCATCACCTTTCTTCAAGGCTATGGCCAGACCGAAGCCGGGCCGGTCATTTCCTGCAACCGCCCGAAGGTGGGCGTGACGGTCGATAGTGTGGGGCCACCACTGCCGCGAACGGAGGTCCGCCTGGCCGAGGATGGCGAGATCCTGGTGCGCGGCGAACTCGTGATGCACGGTTATTGGCGCAATCCTGCCGAAACCGCGCGGGTGCTGCAGGACGGATGGCTACATACCGGCGACATCGGCGTGATCGACGATGCCGGACGCATCAAGATAACAGATCGCAAGAAGGATCTGATCATCAACGACAAGGGCGACAACGTCGCTCCGCAGAAGGTTGAAGGCATGCTGACGCTGCAGCCTGAAATCATGCAAGCGATGATCGCTGGTGATCGCAAGCCGCATATGGTGGCAGTGATCGTACCCGATCCTGATTGGACACGGGAGTTCTGCGTGGCAAACGGCGTGAGAAACGAGCCGACCGCGCTGGCAGACAACGCGACCTATCGGTCAGAGATCGGCAAAGCTGTTGAGCGCACGAACAAGGATTTGTCGGTCACGGAACGCGTGAGGCGCTTCATGCTCGCCGATGAGCCTTTCACAATCGAGAACGAACAGCTGACGCCGAGTCTGAAGATCCGTCGTCACGTTCTGCGCAAGGTGTACGGCGAGCGCTTGGAGGCTCTCTACAGGGCTTGATCGAACGCGTGCGGCGCCGCGCTCTGCTGCTGCACAGTCTGCCGCCTACCCAGGTCGGATCGCGACGCGCCCAGCTCCGGACGCAGGAGCCCGCCAGTCCATCGCGGCAACATACAGAATCCTTAAGCCCCCACCCGGGGAATAGTCGACAGACTGTCCTGTCGCCGCGTTTTCTCGACAGTTTGCGCCGCAGCCGGCGCTGACCGGCAGCTGCAGCTGCGACGCAGAACTCTTACTTGGCGGCGCTCTTCGGCAGAACCGTGAGAGTCCAATCTTTCTCTGGGCGCAGATACTTGGCAGCTGTCGCCTGCAGTATCTGCGGCGTGATCGACATATAGTCGCTCACGAGCGTCCTGGCGCCGTTCAGCCGATTGGGATCATAGGCCCCGCCGCTTACCTGAAGCAGCCAGAACTGGTTGCCCGACGAGGCGCGCGCCAGATACTGCATCATTGGCCCGATCGCTCGGCGGAGCTCATCTTCGGTGACCGGCGTCGACACCAGCTCCGCAGCGATTTCTCGGCTCAGCTTGAAGAACAATTCGACGTTCTCAGGCGCGACCTGGCCAACGGCAAGCACCCGGCCGCCGCTTTTCAGCCCGAGCGGCCACTGGCTCACGGCGCTTGGGCTGTAACTGGCGCCGGCGACCGAACGCAGGCGATCAAACAGGCGGTCACCGAAGATTGCCGCCAGGATGTCCAGCCGGCGGCTTTCCGCGATCCCATCAGTGCCGCCGCCGGTCGGCCATGCGATCACCGCAGCCGCCTGCGTCTCCGCACCTTCGTGGCTCAGCACCTCGGGTCGGCTATTGTGCGCCGGGAAAGCCGCATCGGGCGCCACCACCGGCGCTTCGGTGCGCGGCTTGAGCGCTCCGAAGGTGCGGGCGACCGCCGCGATCGCTTCGTCCGCCTTTACATCCCCGAACACGTCGACTTCGATCGGCCCCGTCGCAAGCAGCGGCTCCCACAGGCTGCGGAACGCCTGCGGCGTCAGTGCCTCTATCTCCTCGCGGGTCGGCGGCCCCCAGCGAGGATCACCCGCGCGTAGCTTGCGCTCGAGATCGCGGGAAAGGACGCCGTCGGGAGAAGAATCGAAACCGGCATATCCAGCCAGCGCGCCGGCCTTTGCTCGCAGTACCGGTGCGGCATCCCAGCGCGGCGCTGCCAGCTTTGCCGCCATCAGCGCCAGATTGTCGGCATAATCGCCGGGCGTGGTTATGGCATTCAGAACGAACGCGTCATCGGTGATGTCAAAGCCGAGACCCATGCGCCGGCCTGTTGTCAGGACATCCAGATCGCCCTGGTTCCATTTGCCGATCCCGCTTTGCACAAGGGCGCTTTCAGCGGCCCATGCGGCGGTGGGCCGATCAGCCGGAAGGGCACCATAACCGCGGCCGAAGCGCACGCGCAGATACACGCGGCCCGTCTCGGACGAGTTCGCATACATCAGCATGCGGACGCCATTGGAGAAGGTGACCTTCTCGATCCCAGGATCGGCGATCGCTTCTCGGGAAGCAACCTTACCGGGGGTACCCAGCTTCGGCAGATCCTTGAAGTCGACCTTCGATTCACGCGCGCGGCGACCGGCGAGCTTGGAGACGTCCGCGGTTAGCGCGGCCGCCAGCTTGGCCGCGGCGCCGGCATCCGCGGCGCGGGTGTTCACCAGCGCTCGCTCCGCATCTCCCTTGAAGACCCGGCGCGTGGACTCCAGCACGGCCGCAGCAGAGAACATTCCCTTCTTCTTGGCCTCGAGGAAGATGTTGTAGGATTCCTGCGGCCCCGCCACCGTTTCACGAATGTCGAGCGCCTGAACCATGTCGTCCGCCTGCTTGGCGCCAGCCTCGACCCGCGCCGTTTCGACATCGTTGCGCATCGCGCCTTCGAACTCGGCGGTTTCGCGATCGACCTCCGCCTGGCTGGGCGCGGATGCCATCGCATCAGCGATCACGGCACGCACGTCCTTCAACGCCGCTTCCCAATCGTCTCCAATCGGCAAGATGCTAACGAACGTGCCGTTGGCTGAACGAGCGACATCCTCAAGGCTCACGCCGGCCTGAAGGAAGCTACCGCCCTGACGCGCCCGATCTTCCAGCCGGCGATTGATCACGCGCATGGCGACCAGATCAACCAGCCGCTTCTGATTGAAGATGACGGTATCGTCGCGATAGATCCAAGGGCGAAGAACGGCCGTGATGACGAGCGGCGGAATGGACGGCTCGTTGATCGCGGCCGTTGGCGTGCCCTTGGGATCGGGCTTTCCGAAATCCGGGTCTGCCGGATCTGGACCGGTGCCTTTCCACCCCCCGAAATTCTTGACGACAAGCCGGGCCGCGGTCGCGGGATCGATGTCGCCGGAAATGATCACCACCGTGCGGCCGGGACGATACCAGCGCCGGTGGAAGGCAAGCACGCTGTCTGGGGTCGCAGATTCCAGCGTTTTTACGTTACCGATCGGGGAGCGGTCGGCCAGCGGTTGCCCCGCAAAAAACAAGCCATTGCGGGCATCTGAGAGCCGCACCTGCGGGCCAGGCGCCTCGCGCTGCTCGGCAAGCACTGCGGGGCGCTCAGCGGCAAGCCCCTGCGCGTTGATGCCCGGTTCGGACATCATGCCGGCGAAGATTTTCAGGCTCTCGTCAAGGTTCGCTTCCGTCGCCGCGGGGAGATCCAGCTTATAAACCGTCTGCGTCGGCGTCGTTTGTGCATTGGAATCGGAGCCGAATGTTGCCCCGAACCGCTGCCACACCCGCTTCGCTTCTCCATCCGGAACGTATTTGGAGCCTCGGAAGGACAAATGCTCGATGAGGTGCGCGTAACCGCGCTCTTCATCTGTTTCGTTGAGCGAACCGGCATCGATCCGCACCCGGACGGCCACCTGGCCCGGCGGCACGCCATTCTTGCGAACGGCATAGCGCAGACCATTCGGGAGCGCGCCAAAATTCCACGCCGGATCGGGCGGGATGTCCGAGCCCTTGAATAGCCAGGGCGCGTTATCAACCTTGATCGTGGCCGGATCGACGATGGTGCCGGGTGCCGTCGGCGCCTGCGGCGCGCGGGCGGCATTGGTTGTGGCGGGCTTTCGCGAAGACTGCTGGCCGATGGCCGGCACGGCGACAATGGCGAGAAGCGGGAGAGCGGCGAACGGCGCAGACAATGCGCGCGAGAAGCGGATCATGGTGCCGCTTCTAGCCTGCCCGGCGCAGTGCCGCCACACCCGGAGACGATCTTTCGATTACCGCCCTGCCGCCATGTTTTGGACCCGAATCGCGCCTAGATTTTCGCCCGATCTGCTGCGCCGGCGACAGTTGTCAGCGCGCGAAGAAGAAAACGGACAGGCCACGTGGAGACCATCACCCAGACCAGGAACGAGGTGCGGCAGGATTATGGCCGCCCGGTCGGCGCGATGGCTGCGAACGTGATCGGCGACCGGCCGCCGCTCAGCGTGTGCCCCATCCCGAACGCCGCGCCTTCGCAGATGAAGGCAGATCCAAACCGTCCCTTGATCATCCGGATTGGCAAGCGTCTGCGCGGGGCATTCGATCGCCTGATCGCCTCGTCCTCGCTCGTTCCCAACGACCCGGTGCTAGACGTGCGCACGTTCCCGTGGACGCAGCTGCTGCGGGACCATTGGCAGGCAATCCGATCCGAAGCGATGGACGTGGCGCTCGAGGGCGATGCATCACCCAGTCTCGCGACGATCTCCCCTGACCATCGCTCCATTGCACAGATGGGCATGTGGCGATCGTTCTTCCTGTGGGGCTATGGCTATCGCATTGATGAGAATGCGATGCGCTGCCCGGTCACAAGCGCGCTGGTGAAGCAGATCCCCGGCCTGAACAGCGCCTTCTTCTCCATCCTGGCGCCAGGCACCCACATTCCGTCGCATCGCGGCGTGTCCAAGGGACTGATCACCTGCCACCTCGGCTTAATCGTTCCGCGAAATGGCGACGTGCGCATGCGTGTGGATCGTCGAGTCGTTCGTTGGTGCGAAGGCGAAACGCTCGTCTTTGATGACACCTATGATCACGAGGTCTGGAACGAGACCGACGGTACCCGGGTGGTACTGCTAATCCAGTTCGAACGCCCCCTGCGCAATCCGGGCAAGTGGATCGCGGACCTGTTCCTCGGCGTGGTTCGCCGATCACCTTTCGTGCAGGAGGCGCGTCAAAACATCGCAGCGTGGAATTCCGCGGTAAAGCAGCTGGAGGGGTGACGCCCCCTACCCTACCGCTCCACGACCCCCAGGCCGAGCCACCCGGCCATGGTCTCAAGCTCAAGCTCCAGCCGCGCGCTGGTCTCACCGGGAGCACCAGGCTCCAAATGGCAGGAGCGGACCACCAACCGGCCACGTTCCCGGTCGGCCTTTAAGTCCACGCGGGCCACGATGCGCTCGTTCAGCAGAAACGGCAGCACGTAATAGCCGTACCGACGCTTGTCTGCCGGCACATAGATCTCGATCCGATATCTGAAACCGAACAACCGTTCAGTACGGGCCCGCTCCCAGATCAGCGGATCAAAGGGCGCCAGCAAAGCATGTGCCTCGATCCGGCGCGGCCTCTTGACGTCCCGGTGAATATAGGCCGTCGGCCATCCGTCCACTGACACGGGCCGAAGCACGTCTTCTGCGATCAGGCGGGCGATCGCTGCAGCCGCATCTGCTGGTGCCAATCGGAAGTAATCGCGCAGTTCAATCGCGGTCGCTATCCCAAGCGCCCTTGCTGCTCGCTCCACCAAGCTGGCCTGCGCGGTCGCCTCATCAGGCGTTGGTTGCTCGAGGATCTCGCTCGGCAGAACTCTTTCGGGCACATCATAGACACGTTCGAAGCCACGCCTGCGGCTCGCCGTGGTGACATGACCGGCATAGAACAGCCATTCCAGTGCCGTCTTGGCCCCGCTCCACTCCCACCAACCGGTGCGGCTGCTCTCCACGTCCGAAGCGGCCAGCGCGCCGTCGCAGCGAATCCGGTCCAGCAACGCCATCGCCTCCCCCCTGCGCTCAGTGGCAAAGCGCCTCATGCCGGCAGAGCGCAGAACGCCGCGGTCCGCCCGTTCCATGCGCCAGCGCAGCAAAGGATGAAGATCAAGCGGCAGCAACGAGGCTTCATGGGCCCAATATTCGAACATGCGCCGGTGCGATCGAGGCCCCCATGCGGCTCGGTCGAACTGCTCCAGGCCATAGCTTCCCAGGCGAGAGAAGGCGGGCAGATAGTGAGCGCGCGCAAGCACGTTGACACTATCGATCTGGTGCAGGGCGAGCCGATCCAGCGTTCGTCGCAGGTGCGCGGATGTTACGTGCGGCGGCCGGCGCACGCCAAAGCCTTGCGCGGCCAGAGCGATGCGGCGTGCCACGTCTGGCGAGATCCGTTCGGGCTCCATGTACCCTCGCTATCGAACAGAGGAGGGCTGCGCGACCGGAAACCTTTCCTTTCCACCCCCGCGCTTGATCGGCCCGGCAGCTCACGCCACATGGATGGCATGCTGATCGAGACCGAACCTACGCCGAACCCGGCTACGCTTAAGTTCCTGCCGGGCCGCATCGTCATGGACGCGGGCACACGCGACTTCGCGACCCCGGAAGAGGCAGAGGCTTCACCGCTCGCCACTGCCCTCTTCGATCTTGGCGATGTCAGCGGCGTATTCTTTGGCCGCGATTTCATCTCGGTGACCATCGCGCCGGGAAGCGACTGGCGAGACGTGAAGCCTGACGTGCTGGCCATCTTGATGGATCATTTCACGGCGCAGATGCCGCTGTTCCGGATGGCGTCTGCCGGCTTTTCAGTCCCGCCTGCGGAAGAGGAATTCGCCGACGACCCTGCGGATGCGGAGATCGTTGCGCAGATCAAGGAATTGATCGACACCCGGGTTCGCCCGGCAGTGGCGAATGATGGCGGTGACATCGTTTATCGCGGCTTTGACAAGGGTAAGGTCTACTTGCGGATGCAGGGCGCCTGCTCCGGGTGCCCCTCGTCCACGGCAACACTGAAGAACGGCATTGAACAGTTGTTGCGCTACTACGTGCCGGAAGTCACCGAAGTTCGGGCGGTCTGATCCACCTAGGCGACGTGCCGGTCCACAACCGGCGCGCCTGTCGAAAGCGCAACCGCTTGGGGTTGCGCCACAACAACCAACAAAAGGGATCTCACGATGGCGACGCCGCTTGACGATGTTGCGCTGGACCAGCTGTTCCGCTCCGGGCGAACGTATAACGGCTTCACGGATCAGCCGGTGGGCGAGGATCAGTTGCGGGCGATCTGGGATCTCATGAAAATGGGCCCGACCAGCGCGAACCAGCTCCCGGCCCGCCTCGTCTGGTGCGTCAGCCAGGAAGCCAAGGAGAAGCTGGCTGCCTGCGCGAGCGACAGCAATGCCGACAAAATCCGCAAGGCGCCCGTTTCCGTCGTGATCGGCATGGACGTGAATTTCCACGAGTATCTGCCGGAACTGTTCCCGCATACGGATGCGAAAAGCTGGTTTGACGGGAATGCCGAACTTCGGGAGGCTTCAGCGTTCCGCAACTCCTCGCTTCAAGGCGGCTATTTTATCCTAGCGGCACGCGCGCTCGGCCTCGACACCGGACCGATGAGCGGGTTCGACGCAGGACAAGTCGACAAGGCGTTCTTTGCAGATCAGCCCGGCGTGCGTACCAACTTCATTTCAACCCTCGGCTATGGCGATCCTTCCACCATTTTCGAGCGCAGCCCGCGTCCGGCATTCGAAAAGTTCAACCGCATCGGATGATCGCCGGCTGATTTAAGGGTTGAGCCGCATCGCGCTGATGGCAAAGGGACGCGATGCCGCGCACCCTTGTTATCGACACCGCCACCGCCGCCTGTTCCGTTGCCCTGCTGGACGACGGCCGAGTGCACGCGGCCATCCATAATGTCGTGGGGCGCGGTCACGCCGAACGTCTGGTCCCGATGATCGCGGACCTTCCAGGCGGCGGCCGAGCGGACGAAATCATGGTTGATGTGGGGCCGGGCAGCTTCACGGGCATTCGCGTCGGCATCGCCGCAGCGCGGGGGCTAGGGCTCGGCTGGAACGTACCGGTGCGTGGCTACTCCTCCCTTTCCCTGATCGCGGCAGCGGCCTTCGCAGATGGTGGAAATGCCCCGCTTGCGGTCGTGCTTGAAGGCGGGCACGGTGAGGTCTTCATGCAAGGGTTCACCGCCTCGCCCCTGGTGCCCACCGAAGCTCTGGCCTCACTCCGGCCGGATGCGGCACTTGCGGCCCTCGGCGGCCGGTTGGCTGTTGGAAACGGCGTGCGCTGGCTGACCCAATTGGATCCTACTCTTGCCGCTCGAGAAGCGCTTCCCGACGCATCAAAGGCGCATCTTCTCCCGGTTGACCTTGCGAACTTGCCGCCACGTCCGCTCTACGGGCGTGCACCCGACGCGAAGCTTCCATCATGAGCACGCGGCTGCGCATCGTTGAATTGGCGAAGGGCACAGCCGCCGACATCTCGGCCGTCGAACAGGTCATGGAAAGCGCTTTCGACCCGAGGTTTGGAGAAGCCTGGAACCGCAGCCAGCTGCTTGGGATCTTGGGAATGCCCGGGGTGTGGCTGACCTTGGCGCGGGTGGATGGCCACGTGGCCGGCTTTGCCCTGTCTCGCGCCATCGTCGATGAGGCGGAACTGCTGCTGCTCGCCACTGCCCCAGCCTACCGCCGGCGGGGTGTCGGATCGGCGCTAGTTCGCAGCATCCTGACGGACGCTCGGGAGCGTGGCGCGATTCGAGTCCATCTTGAGGTCCGGGCGGGCAATGCTGCTGTCGACCTGTACCGTTCCAACGGCTTCGCGAAATGTGGCGAGCGCCGCGGCTATTACCGGGGCAAAGCCGGGGAGGTCTATGATGCTCACAGCTATTCGGTCGCGCTGAGCTGACGTTGTTGCGAGTCGTTTACGCTTTTCGCAACTGGCTCGCGGGACTACACGGTTGGCATGCCACGCAAGATCGACCTTGAAGCGCTCTGCCAGGAAAAGGGCCTGCGCATCACCGAACAGCGCCGGGTTATTGCCCGCGTCCTTTCCGAGGCCGACGACCATCCCGACGTGGAAAAGGTGTACGAGCGCGCGTCCGCGATCGATCCCGGCATTTCGATTGCGACCGTCTATCGCACGGTCCGCCTGTTCGAAGAGGCCGGCATTCTTGACCGCCACGATTTCGGCGATGGCCGCGCCCGCTACGAACCGTCTCCCGAGGCTCATCACGATCACCTGATCGATGTTGAAACGGGCAAGGTTATCGAATTCGTGGATCCGGAGCTGGAACTTCTGCAAAAGCAAATCGCCGAGCGGCTTGGCTTCCGCCTCGTCGATCACCGGATGGAGCTCTACGGCGTCAGCCTTAACCGCAAGGACTGATCAAACGACGTTTCCATGAACTAGCCCGGAACACGCAAGGGCATGATGAAGGGGCTGGCGGAAAGGCGCAGCCCCTTTCTTGTTTCAGGATGCTTGGAACACGCCGCAGGCGATACGGCCGCCGCTGTTACCCGAAGGATCGGTCTTCAAATCGTCTTGTCCTGCATGGATGACGAAGGCGGCGCCGTCTGTGTCGAGCAGCCCAGCCATGGTTGCGCCCGGAACAGTTGCAGCCACGGTGCCGCGCCCACCGGAATCGATGATCAGGTTCGGGATGTCTCCTTGATGCGGGCCCTGGGGGTTCATGGAACCATGCTTCATGTTTGTCGGGTTCCAGTGCCCGCCCGCGGTCTCGAAACCAGGCGCATCACAGCGGCCGGTCGTGTGGATATGTGCGCCGTGAGTACCAGCAGGCAGATCCCGCACGTCCACTGTGACCCGCAATCCGCCGGACACCTCTGTGGCCGTAGCCCTGCCGACCTCCGCCCCAGCCGACGTGCGCAAAGCTGCCACGGCGGTGGCGCCACCGGCAACCGGGGCGCCCGTTTCCAGCCTGTCCTCGTTGCAGGCCCCCAGCGCGAGCGCACAGGCCCCAAGACCAGCAGCCATCGTCAAGCGAATCATGTACGTCTCCCGTTTCGTAGACGAAACGGCAACATGGATCACTGGTTCCCGGTCAAGCGGGCTTCGCCATCATCAAAGCGGCACGAACGGTACGACAGACGACATCATCGTGTTGGTTCAGCCCGACATGTTCAAAGGTGACGATCCCCTGCCCCGGTCGGGACGAGGATGGACGGAGCGCCTTCACTTCCGTTTCTACCCGGATCGTGTCCCCAGCAAAGACCGGCTTCGGAAAGACGGTTTCGCTCATGCCTAGGTTCGCTACCGTGGTTCCAAAGGTGGTGTCCTGCACGCTCAGTCCGATCACGAGGCCCAGCGTGAACAGGGAGTTCACCAGCGGCTTTCCGAACTCGGTGGTCGCGGCATAGGCGTGGTCGATGTGCAGCGCTGCCGGGTTATAGGTGAGCGCGGAGAACAGCATGTTGTCCGCTTCGATCACCGTTCGGCGGATCTCATGAACGAAGCGCTGCCCGACCGAGAATTCTTCAAACCAAAGCCCAGCCATCAGTTGCGCCCCCGGCCAATCAGATCAACCAAACGGCGGCACTGCGCATGCTGACGCGCGATGCCCGTGACGAGCAGCAGGTTTAGCAAGGTGATCTCCACGAGAAAGAACCAGAGGGGGCTTCCCGCGAGCATGCTGAGCCCCAGAATAATGGTCCGGGGGTTCGCGCCGAGCATGCCGGGGAGCGACAGGAAAGAAGGCCCCGCCTCTCGGGCCAGGCGGGCAATCCGCTGCCGCTCCGTCGGATCGACTTCGGCGCTCGCCACCAGCGCGTTGATGCGGGAGGTTGCCCCTACCAGCACAGCCGACGCCGCCAGATAGATCCGGCCCAAGGCGCCGCCGATGCCGGCAGGGCGCGCTCGATTGTGCTGGAGCCATGGCACCCCATAGGCCCACCATTGGTAGCTGCGGCGAGAGCTTTCGGCGAAAACCGACTGGGCAATTCGCGAGGCGCCTGCCGCAACGGCAAGCACCCAGGCCGCGCCGCCGAGCGTATCGTCCAACGTGCTGCCGAGCAGCAGATACAAGGCAACGTGACCGCCGTAATCGCACAGGCCGTCCACCACTTCGCCATTTGCACTGGCGCGCCCGGTCAAGCGCGCCAGATCGCCGTCAGCGCCATCGACGACGTGCCATAGCAGGTGAATGGCAAACCCGGTGAGAATGGCCCCTGCCGTGCCAACCTTCGCGTACAGCACGCCCGCAGCGATCACCATCACGGCACCGAATACGGACACCATGTTGGGCGTCACCCGCGTCGGAACCAGCGCGTTGGCCAGCCGGCGGGCAGCAGGATGATAGACGGTGCGATTCAGAAAGCCTTGCAGCTCGCGCGGCTTTCCGGTCACTGTTGGTCGCACTTCCATCGTCGTCACGTTTCGCGTCCCCTTGCTTCGGCCCCTAGCATCCACACGGGTCGCTTGACAGAAGTCTCGCATCTGTCACCACGCTGCAAATCAATTGTCATGGCCAGGGCTTATCTCTGGCACTTTGGGGTTCTACAGAATGGCGACGATCAAGGTGGCGGTTATCGGGATCGGCAACTGCGCATCCAGCCTGGTACAAGGCAAATATCATTATGCCGCCAGCAACACCGCGCACGGCCTGATCCACGAGGAGATCGGCGGCTACCGCGTGTCGGACCTGGAGTTCGTGGCTGCATTCGACGTCGACTCCCGCAAGGTGGGTCTTGATCTCGGCAAGGCAATTTTCGCCAAGCCCAACTGCACCAAGGTGTTCCACGCAGACGTTCCCGACACCGGCACGATCGTGAAGATGGGCGTGCGGCTGGACGGCGTTGCAGCCCACATGCTGACGGCTGCGAACGATCGTGGGTTTGAAATGGACGATACGCGCGACGCGACCAAGGCGGAGATCGTTCAGGCACTGAAGGATTCGGGCGCTGAAATCCTGGTGAACTTCCTGCCGGTCGGCAGCCAGGAGGCGACGGAATTCTACATGGAGTGCGCCCTTGAGGCGCGCGTGGGCGTCGTCAACTGCATGCCGGTGTTCATCGCCAGCCGCCCGGAATGGGAAAAGAAGTTCGCGGATGCCGGCCTGCCGATCATCGGCGATGACGTAAAGGCTCAGGTCGGCGCGACGATCGTCCATCGCGTTCTGTCTAACCTGTTCAACCAGCGCGGCGTGACGATCGATCACACCTATCAGTTGAACACTGGCGGCAACACCGACTTCATGAACATGCTCGATCGCAATCGCTTGTCGAGCAAGAAGGAGTCGAAGACCGAGGCGGTGCAGGCCGTGCTCTCCGAGCGCCTTGCGGATGAAAACATCCACGTCGGTCCGTCAGACTACATTCCGTGGCTGCACGACAACAAGCTGTGCTTCCTTCGCCTTGAAGGCAATCTATTCGGCGATGTGCCGATGAACCTTGAACTTCGCCTGTCGGTGGAGGACAGCCCCAATTCGGCAGCCGTCGTCGTGGACGCCATCCGCTGCGTGAAGCTGGGCCTTGAGCGCGGGCTCGCAGGCGCGCTCACGGGTCCGTCGGCATTTTTCTGCAAGCACCCGCCTGAGCAGTTCACCGATGATGTCGCTTCACAAATGACTGACGACTTCATCCACGCGGACTCGCGGCTCGCCGCAGAGTAAGCAAGGGCGCATTTGCCTTGAAAGCATTGATCGTCGCAGCCGGCTTCGGCAGCCGGCTGCGCGAAGTCTCACCCTCCAAGCCTCTTACCAATGTCGCGGGAACGCCGATGATCGCACGGGTCATCGCTGAGGCGCGCGCCGGAGGCGCAACCAGCTTTGTCGTGGTGACCGGGCACGAAGGGCAACGGCTAACCGCCTATCTTCAGGGCCTCGACCCCGCGATCACGTGCGTCCCAACTGCTGACTGGAACCTCCCGAACGGCCATTCCGTGCTGACCGGCGCCGACGTGATCGGTCCGGAACGACACCTTCTGATGATGGCGGATCACCTCTTCGATCCATCGATCGTTGCCCGCGTCATCGCTGGGCCGCCAGCGCCGCTGACGCTGGCGGTCGATCGCCGGCTCGATAACCCGCTAGTCGACCTGGACGATGTCACCCGCGTTCGCACGAATGGCGACCGCATCGTCGCTATCGGCAAGCATCTTGCAGAATATGATGCGTTCGACTGCGGCGTCTTCGCCGTGGACGGCGGCTTCCACGCCGCGCTCCGTCAAGTCATCGCGGCCGGTGGATCGGGCTCAATTTCCGCCGGAGTGGAGGCGCTTGGCGCTGACGGCCGAGCGGTCGCCGTGGACATTGGCGATGCTTGGTGGCTGGACGTCGACGACGCGCGTGCCCTCGCTCAGGCGGAGGCGGCCATGCGGGCGCAGCCCGCGCCTACAGGCACCGCGCTTCCCGCCTGAAAACTGATCGCAAGAGCAACCTGCGCTCACGTCGCCTGTTCTCCCGGACAGAGCGAGGAGCATCACATCATGTCCGAACCCGAGATCTACCGCGCGTTGAAGGCGGATCACGACAAGCAGCGGTCGATGCTGAAGCAGTTGAGCGAGCTGAACGGCGATACGGAAAAACGCCGCGCGCTGTTCGAGCAGTTCCGCTTGGAGTTGCAGAGTCATGCCGCCGCCGAGGAGGAGTCGCTTTACGCGGTGATGCTCGCCAACCCGGAGCTACGGGACGACGCACGCCACTCCGTGTCGGAGCACAAAGAGGTGGACGATCTTCTGGGCGAGATGATCGATCTGCCATTCGGGTCGAAGGAGTGGGAGGAGCACTTCTCCCACATACGGCACCGCTACGAACATCACATCGATGAGGAAGAGGAAGAGATGTTCCCGGCCGCGGACCAGGAACTGGACGACGCGACCGAGAAGAAGATGGCCGCTACCTACGAGGAGCGGAAGCCTGTGGAACTAGAGATCGCACGCGACAACCCGCCCGGCAGCGACGAGCGCGACTAAGCGCTCGTCCGTCCGCGATGCATCTCATCACCCTCCCGCAGCCTGACGATTTCGAGGCATGGCGTGATGCAGCGCGCGGCCTGATCGGGGCCAGCGTGCCTCCAGATGACGTTGTGTGGCAGGTCGGCAGCCAACCCGGCGACTTGTTCGCGGCCACGGCCGCGGTTCCGCCCCTTCACGATCCGGTGGATGCCGGCTTCAAGGTGCCGCGCGCGTTCCTTGATCTGGCTCGAAACGCCATCCTCCACCGCGATCCCGAGCGGTTCGCGCTCCTCTATACGCTGCTGGCGCGACTGCGCCGGGAACCGGGATTGATCGAAGATCACGCTGACCCTTTGGTTCGTCGCCTCGACGGCTTCGCCAAACACGTGCGTCGCGACATCCACAAGATGCGTGCGTTCCTGCGATTTCGGGAAGTGCCCGAGGATGACGGGAGCCGTTACGTCGCGTGGTTCGAGCCCGAGCATCATATCGTTCGCGCCAATGCTGCCTTTTTCGTCAATCGCTTCGCCAGCATGCGCTGGTCCATCCTAACTCCCGAAGTTGCGCTGCACTGGGATGGTGCCGCGCTCCGCGAAGGTCCAGGCGCGACCAAGGCGGACACGCCTGACGGTGACCCGACAGAGGAAGTCTGGAAGACCTATTATGCGTCCATCTTCAATCCCGCCCGCGTGAAGGTCGGCGCGATGCTGAAGGAGATGCCTCGCAAATACTGGAAAAACATGCCGGAAACGGCGTTGGTGCCTGAATTGCTGGCGACGGCGCAGGCACGGGAGAGCGGGATGATCGCGAAGGCACGCGGCGCGCCAGGCGGCAACAGCGAGATCGCCTGGGAAGCATTGCGGGAAGAGGCGATGAGCTGCACCCGCTGCCACCTCTACAAGCACGCAACGCAAACCGTGTTCGGCGAAGGTCCGGTTTCCGCCAGCATCATGTTCGTCGGCGAGCAGCCCGGCGATCAGGAGGATCTCGCCGGCCACCCGTTCGTCGGCCCGGCGGGACAGCTCTTTGATCGCGCGCTTGGCGAGGCCGGCATCGACCGAGCGCAAACCTATGTCACCAACGCGGTTAAACACTTCAAGTTCGAGCCGCGCGGCAAGCGGCGGATCCATGCGAAGCCCGACGGTGGCGAGATCGAAGCATGCCGCTGGTGGATTGAGCAGGAGCAGATGCTTGTCCGACCGAAGGTAACGGTGGCGCTGGGAGCCACGGCGGCACGATCGCTGTTCGGAAAGGTGATGACGATCAGCCGGGAACGCGGCCGGGCCCAGCGGCTACCTGGAGACGGCGGAGAGGCCTGGATCACCGTACATCCCAGTTACCTCCTGCGGCTTCCGGATGAAGCTGCACGGACGAGCGAGTTTACCAGGTTCGTCGAGGATCTTCGCCTTGCAAAGGCTGCCGCGGCCTGAGCGGGAGCGTGGCGCCGCTGCTATGCCAACTGACCCCCCCAAGACGGCGGGCCGACTCGCGCTGCAGGGGCGATCCACGATTGACCGCCCGCCCCTCGTCCCGTCAGAGCGGTCGCCATGTTCGAGAAGATCATCGCCGCCCTCGCTATCTTCACCGTCGGGGTCATCCGCGCTGGCGGCTATTGGGGCATCGTTCTCCTGATGGGGATCGAGAGTGCGTGTATTCCGCTGCCCTCCGAAATCATCATGCCGTTTGCTGGCTATCTCGTCTCCACGGGCGAGATGAACCTCTTCCTCGCGGCGACGGCGGGCGCGCTTGGCTGCAACTTGGGTTCCATCGTCGCCTATGAGATCGGAAAGCGCGGCGGCCGGCCACTGGCAGAGCGTTGGGGCAGATACGTGCTGGTGGGCCCGGGCGAGCTCGACATGGCGGACCGTTTCTTCAATCGCTGGGGCGCAGCCGCGATCCTGATCGGTCGTATGCTACCGATCATCCGCACCTTCATCGCCTTTCCAGCGGGTGTTGCGCGAATGAAGCTGCTCCCCTTCCATGTCTATACGTTCCTGGGATCCTGGCCGTTTTGTTACCTGCTCGCTTGGATCGGGGCTCAACTCGGCGAGTCGTGGAACAATGATCCGCGATTGAAGGCGTTCTTCCACCAGGCGGATCTTGCCATTGGCCTCGTGCTCGTGGCCGGTGGCGCCTTCTATCTGTGGCACAAGATCCACGGTCTCAGGAAGCGCACCTGAGGCCGCCTGTCGCCGCGACTCAGGACAATGGCGACTTCCACGCGTTGCCGATCAACGCAGGCCCAGCAGCTTGTGGGTCTGTAGCGAAAGGCGCCAGCGCGGGCGCTCCATCACCAGAGCCATGGCCGCCTCCTGATTGTCGGCTGCCTTGGCATCGTCCAAAGGCTGGATCAGGAAGTGCTCGAATTGCCAGCTTTCCATGGCTGCAACGTCGCTGCCAGGCTGAGGCCAGACCAGCTTCAACTCGTTGCCGGAGCGCTGCACCGTTTCGCTGCCGGCCTTCGGACTGATGCATACCCAGTCGATCCCGGGATGAACCAACAAAGTGCCGTTGCTTTCAATCGCGATAAAGAATCCGGCCGAATGCAGCGCGTTGATCAGTGGGTCATCCACCTGAAGCATCGGCTCTCCGCCGGTAAGCACAACGAAGCGGTCGGCTTCGCCACCGCTCCACATCTCCACCACGGCGTCGGACAGGGCCTGCGCATCTGCAAAGCGCCCGCCTCCCAGCCCATCCATGCCAACGAAGTCTGTATCGCAGAAGCGGCAGATCGCACTTGCCCGATCCTGTTCGCGGCCTGACCATAGGTTACAACCGGCGAACCGTACGAACACCGCCCGCCGCCCAGCCTGCACGCCCTCTCCCTGGAGCGTGAGGAACATCTCCTTCACGGCGTAGCTCATGTCAGGGCGCCGGCGGAGTTACGGCATAGATCGTCGGATCAATGACACCCGCATCGTCAAAGCCCTTGTGACGGAGGCGGCAGCTGTCACACAATCCACAGTGTGTGCCGGCGGGTGTCGGATCATAGCACGACCAACTAAGTCCCAGATCCAGGGCGAGCCGTGTTCCCTCCCGAACGATATCCGCCTTGGTCATGTGCTGAAGCGGCGCATGGATACGGAAGGCTTCACCTTCCACCCCTGCCTTGGTCGCGAGTTCGGCAAGCCGTTCGAAGCCAGCGATGAACTCGGGCCGGCAATCGGGATAGCCGGAATAATCAAGGGCATTGACGCCGATGAAGAGCGATCTTGCGCCGGCAGCCTCTGCCCAGGCGAGCGCCAAGCTGAGGAACACCGTGTTTCGGGCCGGCACATAGGTGATCGGGATTCCGGCGCCGACACCATCCTTGGGTACTTCGATGTCCGCCGTCAGTGCGGACCCGCCGAACGCGGAGAGATCGATCGGCAATATGACGTGCCGAACCGCGCCTAAAGCGCTGGCGATCCGCCGTGCCGCTGCCAGCTCAACCTGATGCCGCTGGTTGTAGTCGATCGAAAGCGCGAAGATCCTGTGCCCGGATTCGCGCGCAAGCGCAGCCGAGATCATCGAGTCGAGGCCGCCCGATACGAGGACGACGGCGGAAGGCTGATCGCTGGACATGATCGCGCGCCCGCTAGGCGCATCGGACGACGGATGCAAGAAATTGCCCAAAAGAAAAAAGGCCGCCCGGGCAAGCGGACGGCCAAGTAGCCCTGGCAAGAGGGCAATAACTAGGGAGAGAAGTGCTCGGCTAGAAGCACGAGCTCGGTGATAGCGCCGAAAGGTAAAGAACGCGTCAACGATCCGCGGTTGAGCGACGCAAGGTTCACGTGAATGCCCTTCGCACGACCCACACCGCCACGCACATTGTAGCTTCCCGCACCGTCACGGCAGCGGTCCGATGAGGCGGCGACACTCCGACAGCGACCCGCCAAGGCTACAACCAAAGGTCCGTGATGTCGGGGCCGCCGATCTCACTGGTCTCCAGCGCCCGCGCAGTCGCGACGGCTTGACCACAGCCCATCTCAAGGAGCCGCGAGTTCGTTCGAGATCATAGCAGGCGGTGACCGCGATGGCACGACGGCGAACGTTAGCGTGGCCGTCCGGCGACCTGCCGCCACAAGCCGATAAGCAGCTCTGAAGGCGCCAGCTAGCGGATGACTACCGTCGTGCGAGCGACACCCCGCCGAGGCTATCAAGTCCACGCTGCGCAACTGTACGCGAGGACGCGACACCGCCGTCCGGCAAAACCATCTCTACCGGCGCAGTATTTAATGCCGACCGATAAAGGTTCGCGGCCTCTGCCAAGCGCCCCGTCCGAGCATAAACGGTAGCAAGGTTGATCATCAGTTCTGGTCGACGCGGAAAGATGCGGCGCTCCACAACCAACCGCTCTTCCGCCTTCTGATAATCACCAGCAGAGATAGCCAAGAAGCCGGTACGATCACTCGCCAACGACGGCGTAGCAAGCCCGGCCGCCAGTGCCAGAAAAAGCATGGTCCGCATCACCCATCTCCCACATGACAATAACGCTACGTTGACGTTACGCTTTTGTGACAGCGGTATGTCATGCGCACGGTGTTGTTGCAACCATCCACCAACGCGGCCGAACCTCTGGATCCGGGCTCATCTGTCCACGTGAGCTAGACAGGACAAAAAAAGGGCGACCCTTTCGGGCCGCCCGTTACACGTTTGATCGCTGACGATCAGAATTCGCGGTAATATTGCTCGTTGCCGATGAAGCCGAGCTTCGTCACGTTCGAACGACGGATCACCGCAAGCGTCTGGTCGACCACATCGTAGCGGACCTGCGGGTCGGGCTGGAAGTGCAGCTCCGGCTCCGGGTTCATGGCTGCCGCCACGTCCAGGTACTGGCGCAGGCGAACCGCGTCCACCGGCGCGCCATTCCAGCTGGTCGTGCCATCCACCGAAATCGTGATCTTGTTCTTCTGCGGATCAACCGGCGACTTCTGCGCATTCGGGTCATTGACCGGCAGGTCGACCTTCACCGCATGGGTCTGGATCGGAATGGTGATGATGAACATGATGAGGAGAACGAGCATGACGTCGATCAACGGCGTCGTGTTCATCTCCATCATCGGCTCGCCATCGTCCTTGCCGCCACTCATTGCCATATCGATTACTCCTGGTGGCTTGCTTACAGACGCTCGGTGTTCGAGCCCGGCGGCGGTTCGGAAATAAAGCCGACACGCGCGAAGCCTGCCATCTGCATGTTGTAAATCGCGCCTGCCACACACTTCCACGGCACATTCACGTCACCGCGCACATGCGCTTCCGGCAGTTCGAGGCCAGGGGCGTTCGGGCCGCCCTGACGATCGATCTCGGCGCGCAGCTTGGCCACGGCGCGATCGAGGAGCTCCTCGTGCGTCACCGGCGTCATGCCCCAATAGACAGCGCAGGCGCCGTCCGGCTTGGTCGTGATCGAGAGGGAAACGTTCTCGGGCTTGGTGGTGGTCGGGTCGAAGCGTACGCTCGGCAGCTTCACCGGAACCGTTTGGATCACGACCGGCACCGCGATCAGGAAGATGATGAGGAGCACCAGCATGACGTCCACGAGAGGCGTCGTGTTGATGTCCGACATCGGGGTTTCTGCGGCGGAGTCTCCACCAACGCTCATCGCCATAAGTCAGGCTATCCTATGTCTTCGTTCCCGCCGGTGATCCGGCCGGGAAAGGTCGCGGGGCCACCATCTGGCGTCCCCGCTTTCCCCATTACGAGCGGGTCTGCACGCCACCGGCCTGACCGGCCGTGGTGGTTGCAGCAGCCGGCTTAGCTGCCGCCGGCTTCGCTGCACCGGCAACGGTCGGACGAACCGCACCGTTGGAGGCGAGGTAGCCGAGCACGTCGTTCGAGAAGGCCGACAGGTCTTCCGCAATCGACTTGTTGCGACGCTGCAGCCAGTTGTAACCGAGCACCGCCGGAACGGCGACGGCAAGACCGAGCGCGGTCATGATGAGCGCTTCACCGACCGGACCAGCGACCGCGTCGATCGACGCCTGGCCAGCTGCACCGATCTTGATGAGCGCGCGGTAGATGCCGATAACCGTACCGAACAGGCCGATGAACGGCGCCGTCGCACCCACGGTCGCGAGGAACGCGAGGCCGGTGCCCAGCTTCGAGTTGATCATTGCTTCCGAACGAGCGAGCGAGCCGTGCAGCCAGTCATGCGCTTCGACCGGATCGGTCAGCTTCGAGTGCTGCTCCTGAGCCTGCAGGCCGTCGTCGACGATCTGCTTGTAGGCCGAGTTCTTCTCCAGCTTCGCCGAACCTTCGCGCAGCGAGTTCGTCTGCCAGAACGAGCCGCGGATGCGCTTCGCCTGGTTGATGATCTTCTGCTGCTCGAAGAGCTTGGTGAACATGATGTAGAACGAGACAACCGACATCAGCACGAGGATGCCGAAGGTGCTCTGGGCAATGATGCCGCCCTGCTCGAGCGCGGCTGCCAGGCCGTACGGGTTGTCGCCGCCGTGGGCGGCCGGGCCGGCGGCCGCGGCGAGGATGGTGGTGATCATTCGATTAGTTTCCCTCTGAAAAGCGCGATTCTGTTAAGCCTGGATCAGTCCCGGGGCAGCTTCCACACGACGCGGCGCGTCTGAGTGGTCGCGATCGGGTTGCCCGCTGCGTCCGTTGCCGGCGTGTACCGGGCCCGGCGCTGCAACGCACGGCATGCTGCCTGGTCAAGGGCGTTGGAGCCACTCGACTCGGTAGTGACGCAGTTCTCCACCCTACCCTGGGCGTTGATTGTCCACTTGATCACGGTCGTGCCTTCTTCCTCGGCACGGATCGAGCTCGGCGGATAATCGTCGGTCGTGATCCAGTCCGCAGGATTGCCCTTGGCACCCGCAGCCTTGCTGACGACCGGCGGGGCCGGCGGAGCAGGAGGCGGAGGCGCAGGAGGCGCAACCGGCGTCGGCACATAAACCGGCGGCGGCGTAGGCACAGTGGCGATCGTCACCGGAGCCGACGGCGCAGACACGATAGGCGGCGGCGCCACAACGGGCGGCGGCGTCATCGGAACGTCAGGCGGCGGTGGTGGCGGCTCGTCCGGCGGCGGGGGCGGTGGTTCCTCAACGTCGAACGTATTCAGCTTCTCCGACACCTTTTTCACGTACTGGAACGCGAGGCCGGTGACGAAGGCGTAGCCGAGAGCAGCATGGATGAGCGCCACGATCACGATCGCGACAACCTTGCTCCCGCTCATCTTCTGGTCAGAGTAGGCCATTCAGCAAAAGCACTCCCTAATCCCTATGGCCCGAAGGGGCCGGGCGGCCTGCCGCGGCCCCCGCATAGGCGGAGTGGGCGTGCCGGTCCGTTCGGCAAGGGCTAAACGGAACCCTTGCACAGCGCGACTCCTAACTTGCGCCTTAACGACACGCAAACGCTTTGTCGGACGCAACAAACGTACAATCGCCCTAAAAGAGATTTATTTCTGTATCAGCAGAGGCTGATCGGATAACCGAAAGGCATGCCCTTTCGTACAATTCGTAACTCCGCGATGGCGATCGCGCTTCTCGCCATCACTCCGGCCTGCATCAACGCCGAACAGGCGGATTTGCCAGCAACAGTGATCGCGTCAGCGCCCTCCTATGTTGAGATAGCGGATCTTGTGATCGCTGCACCGCTGGTTGTGGACGCAACCATCGCCAGCACCACTCGGATCAAGGGAGCGGAAGCCGCAAACGTGCCGGCCGGGTTCGTGCGCTATTATGTTGAGGCTGATGTCATGGCGCTGATCCGCGGTCCGGGCGCCATTCCACCGCGCATCGGCTACATCCTCGACGCGCCACTCGGTCCGGACGGCCGGCAGCCTCGTTACAAGAAGTCACGCGTGCTGCTCTTCGCGCGCACCGTCGGCGGCAGCGCTGGCCAAGTGCAATTGATCGGCCCACAGGCGCAGCAGGCGTGGACGCATGAACTAGACGCACTCACCCGCCGCATTGCGGGCGAGGTACTTGCGGCCGATGCGCCACCGGTCGTGACCGGGGTCGGCAACGCCTTTCACGTGCCGGGTTCCCTTCCGGGCGAAGGGGAAACGCAAGTGTTCCTGACCACCAGGGACAATCGCCCGGTATCGCTGAACATCCTGCGGCGACCCGGCGAGCAGCCACGGTGGGCAGTCGCCCTTTCCGAGATCGTGGACGACTCCGCCGGTCCCCCGAAGCGCGACACGCTATTGTGGTATCGCCTCGCCTGCAGCCTCCCGCGCCAGCTGCCGTCCCGCAGCACCCAGGCCCTGGAGCCGGCAGATGCGGCCGTAGCCCAGGAGGATTATCGTTTCGTTCTCGAGCAATTGGGCCGGTGCGAACGAACGCCGCCTGCCGGCGCGTAAGCCGCCGGCCGGACGGATCGGGCTTCAGCGGCGATGCCGAACCAGCGTGATGCCGATCGATTCGCCTTCTTCAGCGATGGCCAGCTTGACGATCTTCACCTTGACTCGACGCACCCGCTGATCCTGCAGGAACAATGTCTCAGCGATGTAATCCGCCACCCCTTCGATCAACGTGAAGTGCACGCCGGGCGGCAGCGCGGACGTCGCGGCATGTTTCAGATCGAGGTAGTTCTTCGAAACCGACAGCGGCGTGTCGGGCGCAAAGTGGGCGGGCGCATCGAGCAGAACCGTCAGCGAAATACGCAGCGGCTGCGGCAGGTGCGTTTCCTCGGAGTAAACGCCGGTCAGCACCAGCACTTCGAGGTCGTGCACTTCGAGTTCAAGCATGTCTTCCACGCCGCGCGCTTAGCCGCACATCGACGTCGGCGCCATGCCACTTGCGTTACAACTGCGACTCGGTAGAGCGCCCCACCCCATTGGTCGGGGCGGGAGACGTCGGTGATCGAACTGCTCGGGCTTGAACGGGTGGAAAACAGCGCAGTCGAAGAGCTACTGGATCGAGCATTCGGTGCTGATCGGCATGGTCGGACTGCCTATCGCCTGCGTGAAGGTGTTCCTGCTCTCACCGGGCCTAGCTTGGCGGCGGTCGAAAACGGCGCATTGTTGGGCACGATTCAGCTGTGGCCGGTGCTGTTCAGCGGCGACGACGGCCGCCGTGTTCCGCTGGTGCTCGTCGGCCCGGTCGCGGTTGTCCCTGAACGTCAACGGGACGGGATTGGGCGCCAATTGGTCGCCGGCGCATTGGCGCGAGTAACCGATGCGCCGCTCATGCTGATCGGCGACCCAGAATATTATGGCCGCTTTTTCGGCTTCAGCGCGGCGAGCACTGCAGGTTGGCGACTGCCCGGGCCGGTCGAGCGCCGCCGACTGCTCGCGCGCGGTGAGGGCGTCCCGGATGGACAGGGTTTGATCGGCCCTCGCCATCCATTGATCGCCTGATCCTTTACGCAGCCGCCGCCCTTCCCTACGTCGGGGACATGCCGATGGCGCCTGCACCCGACTTCGAAACGCTGACGATTGCCGACATTGCGCGCCTCTCCGAGGCGGACCGCCTGCCCCCGGTCCATCGCTGGAATCCCGATCATTGCGGTCATAGCGACATGCGCATCAGCCGCGATGGCACCTGGTACCATCAGGGGTCGCCCATTGGCCGCCTGGCCATGGTTCGCGCCTTCAGCCGAATTCTCCGGCGCGAACCTGACGGTGGCTATGTGCTCGTCACGCCGGTCGAGAAGCTCGACATTGATGTCGAGGATGCGCCCTTCGTGGCTGTTGAGTTGAAGGCAGAAGGCGAAGGACGGGAGGCCAATTTGGCATTTCGCCTGAACACCGGCGAGCTGGTGACGGCGTCCGCGGAACACCCGCTTCGCTTCGTCGAACACGAGGATGGACCGCATCCTTACGTGCACGTGCGCGGTGGGCTGGAGGCGCTGATCGCTCGCTCGGTCTATTATGAGCTCGCGGAGCGGGCGTTGGCCGGTGAGGACGAAACGCCAGGCGTATGGAGCGCCGGCACCTTCTTTCCGATCGCGTCGTGACCTCGCTGGTGGACCGGCTGGGCCGGGCGCTGACCGAGGGAATGGCACAGCAGACGATCCTCCTGGACAGCGATCATGGTGACGTGGCGCTTGCTACTGGGGGCACCCTGACGCCCGCTGCGGTTCTGGTTCCCGTGACGGACCGGCCCCGTCCGGGCGTGATCCTTACGCAACGAACCGAAACCCTTCGACGCCATGCCGGACAGGTGGCGTTCCCAGGCGGGCGCCTCGACCCCGGCGAGGACGCCGTAACTGCTGCATTGCGCGAGGCGGACGAAGAGATCGCGCTTCCCCCGTCGCTGGTCACCGTGGTGGGAGAGGCAGATCGCTATCAGACCGTAACTGGCTATACCGTCACCCCGGTGGTGGCTGTTGTTCCGCCGGATCTGACGTTCCGCCCGTCCGAGGCGGAGGTCGCGAGCGTGTTCGAGGTGCCGCTCGATTTTCTGCTGGACACTGCCAATCATGTCGAGGCGCGGACGCAGTGGGAAGGTCGCGAACGCCGTTATTACGAGATCATGTGGGATGATCGGCGGATCTGGGGTGCCACGGCAGCGATGATCGTGAACCTTGCGCGGCGGCTGCGGTGGAGCGCATGATCCTGCCAGCCGCATCCTGGCGGACCCATCCTGGGCTGGACGCACTCGCCGCCGCGCTCGGCGCGTCGGAGGGCGCGGCGCGTTATGTTGGCGGCGCGGTGCGGGACACGCTACTCGAACTCCCGGTCGCGGACATCGACATCGCCACCCGTCACACGCCCGCCGAGGTGATCGCTAGGCTCAAGGCGGCCGGGATCAAGGCCATCCCGACCGGCATCGCTCACGGCACCATCACCGCAGTATCCGCCGGCACCGTTGTGGAGGTCACGACTCTACGACGGGATGTCACGACCGATGGGCGCCACGCGCAGGTGGCGTTTACCGACGATTGGGAAGCCGACGCAGCACGGCGGGACTTTACGATGAACGCCCTCTACGCCGATCCGATCACCGGCGAGCTGTTCGACTGGTTCGGTGGGCTAGAGGATCTTCATGGGCGCCGCGTACGGTTCATCGGAGACCCCTACCGGCGGATCGCCGAGGATCACTTGCGCATCCTGCGGTTCTTCCGCTTCCATGCCCGTTTCGGCGACGCGCCTGATGCGGCAGGGCTGGACGCGTGCACTGATCGTGCGAACGACCTGATGGCCCTGTCGCGCGAACGGATCGCCGCGGAACTGCTCAAGCTGCTGGTCGCCAAGGGAGCGGTGCCGGTCGTCTCCCTGATGGTCGAGCGCGGCATCTTTCGTCCGGTGCTGCCCGAAATCGCCGATGTGCCGGCGCTGACAGCGTTGGCGGAGGCCGAGGCGAGCGCAGGGTTGCCTCCCGACGCAATCCGCCGGCTGGCCGCCCTGATCCCGGCTGATAGCGCGGAGGCGGTCGGGGCTAGGCTTCGACTATCGAACGCCGATCGCAAGCGGCTGATCGCGGCGCATGATGGGGTTGGCACCGAGGGTGCCCGGGCGCTCGCGTATCGAGTCGGTCCAGTCATCGCTCTCGATCGCCTTCTGCTTGCCGGGGCGCCCGTCGACGAGCTTCTCCATTGGTCGCCCCCTCGCCTTCCAATTGGCGGCGGCGATCTGGTGGCGCGCGGCATCGCACGTGGCCCAGAGGTTGCCCGTGCGCTTCGGGAGATCGAGACCCGCTGGATCGCTGAGGGTTTCCCGAACGCAATGCGGACGGCGGAGATCGCGGATCTCGTTACCGGTCAGCTACTGGACGCCACTAGCAACTCATAGGCTTGCTCGGCCGGCAGTGGCCGAGAAAAGTGATACCCCTGCCCGTAGGTACAGCCCAGGGCGGAAAGTGTCTGCGCCACGGCCGAAGTCTCGATTCCCTCGGCCACGGTCGCCATGCCCAGCGCGGTGGCGAGGCTAAGCACCGCGCGCACAATGGCGATCTTGTCACGATCCGCCATCATGCCGGTAACGAAGCTCCGGTCGATCTTCAGCGTGTCGATCGGCAGCTGCTGAAGATAAGCGAGATTTGAATAGCCCGTGCCGAAATCGTCCATGGCGATGGTTGCGCCGGTCGCCTTCAGCGCGCGCAGGATCTCCGCATTGCCATCGGGATCGGCAATCAACGCGCTTTCCGTCAGCTCCAGCTTCAGGCGGCTGCCAGCCAGCCCGTGCGCAGCAAGCGCCCCGGTCACCAGCGGCGGGATGCGATCGCGTTGCAACTGGATCGGGGAGACGTTCACCGCCATCTGCACGTCGAGCTTTCCTCCCGAGCGTGAGTCCCAAGCCGCCAGCGTGCGGAGCGCCTGGTCGATCACCCACCGACCCAGCGGCACGATAAGGCCGGATTCCTCTGCCACAGGTATGAAATCGGCCGGTGCGATCTCGCTGCCATCCTCTGCCGTCCAGCGCGCCAGCGCTTCGAACGCGACAATGCGGCCGGTCGCGAGATCACAGATCGGCTGATAGTGAAGCTGCAACTGCTCCGCCTCAATCGCACGGCGCAGGGCGGTTTCCATGCCGAACCGCTCCCGCGCGCGATCCAGCGCCCGGGTGTCATACGCCTCCGCCTGTCCCGTCTCCTTGGACCGCCGCACCGCAAACTGGGCGTTGCGGATCACGTCCTCGGCGTCGTCGGTCTCTTCCGCACCAAAGGCGATCCCGATCGCGCAAGTGATTCGAATCTCGAAGTCGCTGAGGCGCACGGGGGTGGAGAGCAGCTTTTGAATGCGCCGGGCGACCCGGCTAGCCTCAGCACGATCGCCGCCCGTTTCAAGGAGCACGCTGAACTCGTCCCCCCCGATCCGACCCAGCACGTCGCCCCCGCGCAACGAACCCTTGATGCGCCGCGCGACCGTGATCAGCATCTCGTCGCCCGCCATGCTGCCGAGACAGGAATTCACCCGGCCAAAACGGTCGAGGTCAATCACCAGCACGGCATAGTTCGTCAGGCCGGTCCCGATCCGCGCTTCCAGCAAATCTCCGAAGCCGGCGCGGTTCGGCAAACCCGTCAGGCTATCGGTGCTCATCTCCCGCCGCAGGCTTGCTTCGGTCCGCATGCCTCGGGTCTGGTCGACAAGCGTGACCAGGCACCGAGGCGAATGTCCGTTATCGATCCGGGCGAAGGTCACGTCGAACCAGCGCTGCTCCACGGTGTCACCCGTACGCCAGCCACGCTGCTCACGCGGGCTGTCGCCGTTCAGAAAAGTGACCAGTGCGTCGCCGAGATCTCGGGTCAGGGCGCAATGGATCGGTTCCGTCCCAAGCCCCAGACGCCGGAACGCCACATTGGACAGGGTAATTTGAAGCCCGGTCGGCCCAAGCGCCACCACGGCTGCGGCGATCGGCAGCAGATCCATCGCCACCTCGGCCGCATTCCTGTCGAACGCAGGCGCGGGCGGCTCTTCAACGATCTTCAGCGCAGCAAAAAACGGCATCACGCTGCACCTAGCGGTGCCTCGTTAACTTTCATTGAATTCGGAATGGCGGTCAGGCGAAGCGATTGTTCCGGGGAAATCCGGTCGGCGGCATCCTGCCCGCTGCTCCGCGCGCCGCGCGCCATGGCGAGACGTCTGCCTCGGTCCGTGTGCGTCCCGTATCACCTCCCATGGGCCAGCTGATCCCCTCCGAATAGCGGAAGGTGATTGCATCACTAAGGCCGCCATCGCGATATCGCTGCAACTGCGCGCCTTGCCCCCGCGTCATTTCCGGCAGTTCGCTCAGCGGAAATACCACCATCTTCCGATTGTCGCCAATCGCGGCGACATAATCGTCCTCGGCAGCGACCGGGCGAACGAGCGCCAACTTCGCACCAGGGCGCGGCGTTACAACCGTCTTGCCCTTTCGGGTCTCCGCCAGCACCTCATTCACCGGCACGACGAAGCCGCGTCCGTCGCTGGCCGCAACCAGCAACTTGCCGTCACGTTCGGCGCGAAGCAGCCGTACGATGCCAAGCCCGCCATCAAGATCGATGGTAGCACGCACCGGCTCACCAAAGCCGCGCCCCCCCGGCAATTTGTCCGCCGCCAGTGTGTAGAACCGGCCATTTTCCGCGGCGAGCAGCAGCTTGTCGGTCGTCTGCGCATGGAAGGCGAAGGCAGGTCCATCCCCTTCCTTGAACTTTAGCGTCTCGGCGGAGGCCAGCTCGACATGCCCCTTCATCGCGCGGATCCAGCCCCGCTGGGACAGGATCACGGTGATCGGCTCGCGTTCGATCATCGCTTCCAGCGGGATCTCGCGCGCCGGCGCGGCTTCCTCGATCGTCGTGCGCCGCTTGCCGAGTGTCGTCTCCGGGCCATAGCGGTCGCGAACCCTCTCGAGATCCTTCTTCATCCGCGTGCGCTGCCGCGCGTCCGATCCCAGCAGCAGCTGCAGGCTCGCTTGCTCCTTCTCCAGGGCCGCCTGCTCACGCTTCAGCTCCATCTCTTCCAATCGGCGCAAGCTACGCAGCCGCATGTTGAGGATCGCCTCGGCCTGACGGTCGGTCAGCGCGAACTCCGACATCATCACGGCCTTGGGCTCGTCCTCCGTACGGATGATCTCGATCACGCGGTCCAGGTTGAGGAAGGCCGTGATGTAACCCGCAACTAGCTCCAGCCGGTCCGCGATCTTGCCCAGCCGGTGCTCGGTGCGCCGGCGAAGCACGATAAATTGGTGCTCGACCCAGGCCGACAATGCCTCAGCGAGGCTCATCACCCGGGGCGTACGACGTGCATCCAGCACGTTTAGGTTCAACGGCACCCGCGTCTCGAGATCGGACATGCGGTAAAGCCCGTCCATCAGCACCTGCGGGTCGACGGTCCGACTCCGGGGCTCCAGCACCAGGCGAATTTCCGCGTCTGATTCATCGCGAACGTCCGCCAGAATCGGCAGTTTCTTGTCGTTCACCAGGCCAGCGATCTGCTCGATCAGCTTGCCCTTTTGCACGCCATACGGAATCTCACTGACGACGATCTGCCAGCCGCCGCCCTTTTCCTTCTCCACCGTCCAGCGGCAGCGGACGCGGAAGGCGCCGCGCCCGGTGGCATAGGCCTCACGGATGATCGCCGGCGGATCAACCAGCAGGCCGCCGGTGGGGAAGTCCGGCCCCTGAACGAACGCCAGCGGATCAGCGGCAGGATCGTCGATCAGCGCGATTGCCGCGTCGAGAAGCTCCGCCGCATTGTGAGGCGGAATACTTGTCGCCATGCCCACCGCGATACCGCTAGCGCCGTTGGCAAGAAGGTTGGGGAACAGGCCCGGAAACAGCTCCGGTTCCTGCTCCTCGCCATTGTAGGTGGGGCGGAAACCGACGGCATCCTCGTCGAGCCCGTCCATCAGGTCGATGGCGACCTGCGTCAGCCGGGCTTCGGTATAGCGGTAGGCGGCGGCGTTATCGCCATCGATGTTGCCGAAATTGCCCTGCCCGTCGACCAGCGGATATCGCAGGGCGAAATCCTGCGCGAGGCGCACCATGGCGTCATAGACCGACTGATCGCCATGGGGATGGTACTTGCCGATCACGTCGCCAACGACGCGGGCGCACTTCTTGTATCCCTGCGTGGGATCCAGCCGCAGCAGCCGCATTGCCCACAGCAAACGGCGGTGAACGGGCTTCAGACCGTCGCGAACATCCGGCAGCGAGCGCGCGGTGATCGTGGACAGCGCATAAACGAGATACCGTTCCGACAGCGCTGAATCGAACGGTGCATCGAGCACGCCCACGGGCGGATTGTCGGGTGGCAGCACGGTCGCGTCGGTCGGCATGGCCCGCCTGCTAGCAGGATGCGCCCTTGTTCCACAACCGTTCCGCTTACCCCTGTCCTACATTCGCGCCGCATGCCACACCCCGAAAATGACCTTGCACCGCCACGCCGCCGCAGCCGCGTCCTCGCCTCGATCCGCTCGTCCGTTGTCGGGAACTCGAACCTCGCGGTTGTCTCAACTTTCTCAACATTCGCGCTGGATCCTGCTTGCCTGTGCCCTGCTGTCGGCGCCATGTTCCGCCACCATGTCCTTCGCCGAACCCGCAACAACCCGCTTCAAGCCTCTGACTTGGGATGATCTTTCCAGCCGGCCCCGCCCTACACCGGACGCAACGATCACTTATGGTGACGATCACATGCAGAAGGTCGATGTGTGGGTCCCGGCCGGGTCCGGCGCCCATCCGGTCGTGCTCATGGTTCATGGCGGCTGTTGGCAGACCTCGATCGCCGATCGAAAGATCATGGACTGGATCGCAGGCGACCTTCGAGCAGATGGCATCGCGGTCTGGAACATCGACTATCGCGGCGTAGACCGCGCCGGCGGGGGCTATCCCGGCACCTTCCTAGATGTTGCGAAAGCTGCCGATCAACTCGCGGTACATGCGGCACATTTCCGGCTCGACACGCGCCGCGTCGTAGCCGTTGGCCATTCGGCTGGCGGACACCTCGCGCTTTGGTTGGCGGCTCGGCGCAGGTTACCGACTGGCAGCCCGCTTCACACCACCGATCCACTGGCACTCAGCGAAGTGATAAGCCTTGGCGGGCTGCCCGACCTGGAGGCAACCGCCAGGAGCCCTGACAATGGCTGCGGCATCGCGGTGGTCGAAAAGCTTGTCGGGTCAGGACGCGCAGACCCTTATGCCGATACGTCCGTGCCCCGGCTCTTTCCCCTCGGCATGCCGCAAACGCTGGTCAATGGACGAGAGGACCGCATTATCCCTTATCGAATGGCCACGGATTACGTTGAGCGCGCACGGGCTGCCGGGGATCAGGTGGATCTCGTCACGGTACCTGCCACGGGTCATGTGGAGCTGGTCACGCCTGGCACCGACGCTTGGCTGCGAACCAAACAGCTGATCCGCACCGCGCTGAAGCTTTCGCAACAGTGAGCGTGCCCGGGAAGAATGCTCGCGTGATTGCACCGCAGCGACCCTTCCCTTATACGGCTCGCCATTCCCGCCCCGGCCGCGCCGCTATCCGTCGCGTTCGCCGGGGCTGTCCATTTCAGGGGTGATGCAATGGCGCGGCGCCGGCAGATCTACGAAGGCAAGGCGAAGATCCTCTATGAGGGGCCTGAGCCCGGCACCTTGATTCAGTATTTCAAGGACGACGCAACTGCTTTCAACGCCCAGAAAAAGGGTACGATCAACGGCAAGGGCGTCCTGAACAATCGCATTTCGGAGCATATCTTCACGCTCCTCGGCAATATCGGCGTTCCGACTCACTTCATTCGCCGGCTGAACATGCGCGAGCAGTTGATCCGGCAGGTGGAAATAGTCCCCATCGAAGTGATCGTGCGGAACGTGGCCGCGGGATCCCTCAGCAAGCGTCTTGGCATTGAGGAAGGTACGCAGCTGCCGCGAACAATCCTTGAGTATTGCTACAAGGACGACGCGCTCGGCGACCCGATGATCTCGGACGAACATATCGCCGCCTTCGGCTGGGCTAGTCAGGACGAGATGCACGACATCGCTGACCTGGCGATCCGGGTGAACGACTTCCTGTCAGGCTTGTTCGCCGGCATCGGCATCCGCTTGGTCGACTTCAAGCTCGAGTTCGGGCGCATCTGGGACAATGACTACGGCCGGATCATCCTGGCTGACGAGATTAGCCCGGACGGCTGCCGGCTTTGGGACATGACCACTAACGAGAAGCTCGACAAGGATCGCTTCCGCCGTGATCTGGGCGGCGAAGTTGAGGCATATCAAGAGGTTGCACGCCGTCTTGGCCTGCTGCCCGAAGGTGGCGAGACGGCGATCCTCGACATGGCCGAGCATCGGGAACGTCGCGGAAAATAATGGCAGATCCGCTTGCGGCTTCGCCGCCTCACGCGCGAGGAGGTTGCGATCCGTGGGCGGTTGGAATAGCGGGCACCTCATGAAGCTGCGCATCTACGTAACGCTAAAGCCCGGTGTCCTCGACCCCCAGGGCAAGGCGATCGAACACGCCCTGTCCGGCCTCGGCTTCACCGGCGTTGAAGGCGCCCGCGTCGGCAAGCTCATCGAGCTCGACGTTGCTGACTCGACGGACGATGCACAGATCGACGCCATGTGCCGCCAGCTGCTGGCGAACACGGTGATCGAGAACTACCGGATCGAACGCGCATGAAATCCGCGGTCGTTGTCTTCCCCGGCTCCAACTGCGATCGTGATCTCGCCGTGGCGCTGGAGGAAGTCACCGGCAAGAAGCCGGACATGGTGTGGCATGGCGACACGGAACTTCCCGATGGCGTGGGTTTGATCGCGGTCCCCGGGGGGTTTTCCTACGGCGATTACCTGCGCTCGGGCGCCATGGCAGCCCGTTCTCCCATCATGCGGGCGGTGGCGGACAAGGCGGCTGCCGGCGTTCCGGTCCTAGGCGTGTGCAACGGCTTTCAGATCCTCACCGAATCAGGCCTGCTCCCTGGCGCACTCATGCGCAATTCGGGGCTCAACTTCGTGTGTCGGGACGTCGCTCTGACGGTGGAAAATGCTCAGAGCACCTTCACGAGTCGTTACGCGGCCGGGGAAACGATCAAGATCCCAGTCGCTCACCACGACGGTAATTACGTCGCCGATCAGGAGACGCTCGACCGCCTAGAGGGCGAGGGCCGAGTCGCGTTTCGCTATGCCGAAGAGGTCAACGGTTCGGCCCGGCGGATTGCGGGCATCCTGAACGACGCTGGCAATGTGCTTGGCATGATGCCCCATCCGGAACGTCGGATCGAGGGCGCGCATGGCGGAACCGAAGGGCGCCGCCTGTTTGAGGGATTGCTAGATCTCGTCAGCTGATCGAGGGCGCGCGCGGGTCAGCGCGCCTACGGGATTGCTCACCAGAACGCGCTCCCGCCCTGAGCTCAGCATCTCGATCAAGATCTCTGAGCGACCGCCAATCAAACGCGAGTGCCAAACGGGTTGAAGTCCGTTCCCTCGTCGAAGACGTCCACGCCTTCCGCTCGCTTCAGAGATCCAACGACCACATAGGTGAACGGCGTCAGGAGCACCTCCCATGACACTTTCAGGACCCATTGAGTAAAGAGCACCGTCACTACGAGGCCGGTAGTCCACCCCTCCGCACCAAGAAACGCGAGCGGATAGAATATGAGGCTGTCGACTCCCTGCCCCGCGACGGTTGATCCGATGGTCCGCATCCACAGGTGCCGCCCGCCCGTCGCCACCTTCAGCCTGGCCAGAACATACGAATTGACGAACTCGCCCGCCCAGAATGCGCACATGCTGGCAAAAACGATTCTCGGCACCTGGCCGAACACCGCCTCATAGGCCTGTTGATTGGTCCAGTCCGGCGCCGGGGGCAGAGCAACGACCACCCAGGCCATCAACGCCATGAACACGGTCGCCGCGAAGCCGGCCCAGATCACGCGCCGCGCACGGGCATAGCCGTACACTTCGGTCAGCACGTCACCGATCACGTAACTGACCGGGAAAAACAGGATGCCCGCGCCGAACGGCCAGTATCCGACCCCAGGCAACCAGATCTGCGCGACCTTGCCAGCCCCGAGCACGTTGGAGAGCAAAAGCACTGCAACGAACGCCGCCATGACAAAGTCGTAGTATCGCAGGCTTTGCCCACGCAGCGTACGTGCCGAAACGCGGTTCGGTTTTGCCCCCTCGGTCATTCGAAGATCATGCCGACGGTTTCGCTTGCCCGCAATCCACGCTAACACGCCCCGGTGCGCGCCCGTAGCTCAGTTGGATAGAGCACGAGCCTTCTAAGCTTGGGGCCGCTGGTTCGAATCCAGCCGGGCGCGCCAAACGCGACTTACCCTTTCCATCCGCAATCGCCACGCATCGGAATGGATGTCAGCGACGGCCAAGTGCCGCGGGCTATCGCCATATACCAGCTATAAAGTTCGCTTCCCGCTCTTGCGTGTGACAGCTCACCAAGCCAGTCTGGAAAGCATAGGACCGGAAAGCCGGCGATTTCAGGAGAGGGTTATGGAAGCAGCAAATACGGTTCTGTTCGCCGCGGCTGGCATCGGCGCGGTAGCAACGATGAGCAGCATCCTTTTTCTCGCACGTCGCGCCAGATAGCTGACTCAACCCGGACGAACGACTCTCCTGTAGAGAGCGACGCCTACAACCATTGCAAATAGAGCAGGCGGCAGGAGCCGAGCCTCCGTCCGCCGCCGCTCAAGCTGCTCGGGAGCTTTGCCTCGCTCGCGACATGAAGCGACGCGCCTCTCCCGAACGCAACATGCTGAATCGCCATGCGGCTTCCCACGTAGCGGTAGACGGTCGAGATTGCGCCCTCAAACGAACCAATCGGCTGCGCCGACAGAGGGCGTCAGGTCCAGCATATCGCGACGCATACGGCGAGGGAGCGCCGGATCATCCCTCAGCCAATCGTTCCAGCGTGCGAGGAACAGCGCCAACTGCTCCCCGGGTGGCACCGTTACGCCGCGAGATTTCTTTTCCGAATGAATGAGCTCAGCGGAAGGATTGTACACGATCCGATATCCCTGCTGCCGCATCTTGAGGCAAAGATCCGTGTCGTTGAACTCCAGACTGAACCTTTCATCGAACCCGCCGACAGCCGCAAGAACGCTGCGGCGAGTTGCCAGCACCGCCCCCGTTACCATGGAGACTTCGCGCTGGGTGACCGCCCAATCTTGGTACGTCGGGCTCGACGCCCGTGCTCCCAACCACGCGTGAACGCTGGTACCAAGGACGCCGCCGTAGATCCCGGCGTGCTGGATCGTGCCGTCATCGTAAAGCAAGCGCGGTCCTACAGCGCCCACGTCTCGGTCCATCGCAAAGCCGGCGAGAGCCCTCAGCCAGCCTTGGTCGAGCGCCACGACATCATCATTGAGCATGATGACAAGTTCGCTGTCAGCAGCCTGCCACAGCTGGTTCATCTTGGCGGCAAAGTTGAAAGGTTCATCCTCACCTCGCAAAGTTTCGATCCTCTGCAAAGTGAAGGGCCAGTCGGTGAGCGCCCAAGATGGGGTGCCGGAAACGTCGTCTCCAACCAGTACCGTCAGGCGGCCGGACGGCCATTCCACATCGGCAAGACTTAGGAGCAGCCGCTCGATGTACGTGCCCGTGCCATCCTCTACGGGCGTACGCTTGGTCGGGATGCACAAGGTGACATTAGGAAACTCGCCCTCGAAACGCGCTGAGAGCTGCAGTGATTCAGGAGCGCGCCCATCGGCCACCGAATAGCCGGCGTAGAGCGGCGACCGCTCAAGCAAGGCGCGGCGGGCGGATGCCGGCGCAGCACTGCGCCGACCGCCCTGCACCATCAGTACGTCTGATATGCCGCCGATCGACAAGCCGTTCTCGGCCGCCCGCAGTACCAAGTCATACACGGCCGCATCCCCAAGCTCCGGGCGCAACCCGCCGACCTCGTGCAGCGCCGAACCCCGGATAAATACCGGTGCACCGATATAATCCTGAGCGGCAAACAGGGTGCGGTCGAAGGCAGGCTTCAGGCGAACCTGCTGCTGCAGCGTGGCCTCGCCAAAAGCGACGTCGTCGGCATAGAAAAGAGATACGTCGGGTCGGGCGGCAGCGTGCCGTGCGATGATAGTGCCGGTTCTTGGATGAAAGCTCGCATCTTCCGGAGCGATCAATAACCAGACATTGCGGTCATTGGGGATGTGGGCGAGGCCGTCACTCGCTGGGGTGAGCGATCCTGCCGCCAGCGACAGCACCTGGAGCGCACTCGTACCCGCCTCCCCACGCCCGGTCAGGTCGGACAGGGGCGTACCTGATACGCCTTCCTCTATCCTGGGCAGCGGATGACGAACGGCCTCAGCGCCAGAAACCACTGCATCCAAGCTCTTCGCGATAGCAGCGCCAACTGCTTCGATCGAAAGCGTTTCGGCGACGCGCGCGCGCGCAGCGTCTCCCATGGTTCGATCGCCCGCATCCACGCGTTCTGCGGCAACTACTAACGCCTCCGCCAGTGCGGCCTGATCCACACGCGCCCAAGTTCCGCCGCGCGAGTAATGTCCGAAATCTTCATCCAGCGTCCACGTTTCCGCGCGGACGGGGAAGCCGCATGAGCCGTCGAGGAACTGCCTTGTGCCGCTATAGTCGGTTGCCACGACCATCCGTCCGGCCGCCATCGCCTCGGCAACCGTCAGCCCGAAGCCCTCCGAACAATGCGGCGAAGCATAGATGTCGCACGACGCGATCAGGTCAGACAGTTCATGACTCGTCAGCGATCTATCAAGCAGGATGACGCCGTCGGTCGCCTCGGCAAGAGCGGCCAGTGCCCGTCCCTCGCCAGGACGATCCATAAGGTGCTTGGTCTTGAGAACGAGAGTCCAGCCGCGTGCGGACAGGCCGGATGCCGCAAACGCATGGACGAGCGCGGCCGGGTTCTTTCGAACGAGGTAACTCGCGCCGTCGAACACGTACAGGATCAGGCGGCGATCTGCTGGAAGCTGCAACGTCGTGCGAATAGATGAGACAGCGCCGAGGAAGTCACCAGCGACCGGCACCACATGGGGGATCACATCAACGGGCGCTTGCTCTTCCGCCGCAAAGACCTCGGCATTGTAGCTGCTGGGAGCCCAGATCCGGTCAACAGATGCAAAGTCCTGGTGCCATGCCGCAGGCAGCTGCTCCATCTCCCATACCCAATAACCAACGCGATGCCGGGCTTGGCTGACGTCCCTTCGCTGATCGTCGGTCAGCAGGTGCCAGGAATCAGGATTCAGATGAACAATCGCAACGTCGGCCGGGCCGGCGAAGTCGATCACGTCGTGGGGCGGAACCAGCGGCTTATGAACGTGGAACGCTTTGCGGATCGGATGCAGGTTCAGCCGCACGCCCGCTTGGCGAATGGCAGCGATGATGCCCCTGCTCGCCGCTCCCAGGCCATTGTCGTAATTCCAGGGGCCATAGAACGCGACTTTATATGGCTTGCTGGGCACATGGCTGCCCCCACCACTCGGCACGGGTCGGGCGAGTAATGGATAGCCGGCACCGGGAAGCGGCTCGTCTGTGTAATAATCCGAAGCCGCTTCGATCATGTCGCCATCAAAGCCGGCGCGCCTCAACTCACTCTCTAGACCGTCGGTGGAAACGTGCGCAAACCCGTTCCGCAGCAGGGAGCATTTCACGAACGGGAACCCGGCTTGAAGAAGCCGCTTCCAGGCAAACAAGGTCGGGTTGCGAGCCTGGTCGACCTTGAAGATGCTGTCGGCGGAGAAACCGGCTTCGCAGACGCGCTGCGCGAGCGGCACCTCATATCGGTTGATGATGGCGTCCTTGTCCGAGATCACCTCAACGGAGTTCACGAACAATTGAAAGGCATAGGAGGCCAATAATGGCCCGCTGACACGCAGGAAGTAGCTTTGCAGATGCCAGCCACGCTCAAGCGACTCTGTCAGGCCAAGTAGATCAACAGAACTCTTCCGTATCCGCCCGATCAGCTCGGCAAAGCCGGCCTTGCTACTCGGACCTACGATACTGTCATTGATGATGTACAGGCATTCCGCGGCATACAGACGCGGCTCCAGCCTCAGCATGTGCGCCCACGCGCCGAAATCATAACCTTTGTTTTCGCGGACCACGGCGCTGGACACCGTCTCCAGCAGTTCATCATCAAGGACCATCGGCCGATCGCAGTTGACGACCAGCGACACCGAAATACCTTGTTCGCGCAGAATCCGCAAAAAGCCGCGCACGAAAGGCTGAAGCATTCCGGTTGCGGCGTAAGCCACGAAGATCGCATGTTCGCCGCCGACACCGACGAGCGGCTTGGCGACGACGTGGCGGGCGGCAGTGACGTGCCGAGTCAAGTCCGCTTCCACAGAGCTGGGAAACGTGATCGTCAGAGGGGAGCCATCCAGGAGGTCGCCCGTCGAACGCAGCCGCACATCTGCGCGCACTGCCTCACCAGCGAGGTCCTCCGCATCGACGAATATGGTGAACCCGGCCGGCCCGTCCGTGAAACCAGCGTCCGTCACATCTGCGCGAAACTGAGTCGCCGTGCCCGAGCCAATGACTCGCCCATCCAGAGTTACAATCTCGATTTCGGCAGGCCTACGCGCCGGCTCGGGCTCCACGGCCCAGCCACGCACCACCTGCCCCTCGACCTGGTCGACGCTGCCCACCATGCGTCTTCCGCCCCGTCCACGCTGAGCGGCAAGATTGCGTTCAGGCGTTATCCCGAGCGATTCCAGCTCGGTACGCGCCGAGAGATTTCCGTCGATCTGAAAACTGCGCGCGTAATATCCTTCTGCTTCGCGCAGCTTGCGCAAGGACTTCATCAAATGCCCGAGGTTCAGCGCCAGGTCGGAGTCGTCTGGCTGCAGAAGCTGTGCTTGAAGATAGGCCTCCTCTGCCCCCGCTGGGTCGCCTGACTCCTTCAACGCGTGGCCAAGCTGCACCCAGATCGCAAAACTGTTCGGATCCGCCTCCAAGTACGACCGATAATGCCCTGCGGCCGATGCCCAGTCGCCATGGTCGCGCGCCTTGTCGCCCAGCAGCCGATATTTGGCGTTCGCTGGCGATCGGCCGCCCGGCAGTCCGAGCACCGCCGCCGCACGCGCGAAATAGCTGCGGACCATTATTCCCCCGTTCCCGTCGACTG
The DNA here is from genome assembly GCF_021043365.1 of Sphingomonas sp. IC-11. GTDB lineage: Bacteria > Pseudomonadota > Alphaproteobacteria > Sphingomonadales > Sphingomonadaceae > Sphingomonas. The sequence continues at coordinate 1,583,862 of NZ_JAJNDU010000001.1, forward strand.
CCCCCTCATACGAGCTAATCGATATGTGCTATGGTGTTAAGCGGCCTTCGAGTGTCGCGGCGGGGGAAACGGGTTCATGTCGGGGCAGAACGATGCACCTGCCAGGGATGGCGACTGGCGCTCCGATCGATCTGCTTCAGAATTTCGCGGATCGTCGGCTCTCTCAACAATTCGAACGGTTTGTCATCTCTCCGCCAGTACGGACTGATGCCGGGGTCATCGGCCAACGCCTCTCCCCAACGATCGAGCAGGTCCAGGCGCTCACCTTCGTCCCATGCGATCGCAGCCTGCGTCTGGTTGCGACCTCGCGTAGCCCCCTCGTGATGGATGGCTTCGATCGCCGGGCAGTAAAGGATGACTCTCCCGAGTTCGCGCAGTCTCAGACATAGGTCGACGTCACTGTGCGCCACCATCAGTCGAGCCGCGTCGAATCCGCCGAGTTGGTTGAAGTCGGAACGCCGGACCGCGAGAAAGGCCCCGGTGAGTGCGCATACGGCATGGGTGACCACGTAGCGGCGCCCAGGCCCTGGATCTGCCGCTGGAACGCCCCTGCCCTCATGTTCGGTTCCGCCAGGTCCGAACCCGAAGGCAATGCCTGCGTGTTGAATGGTCCGGTCCGGGTAAAGCAGCCGAGCGCCTACTGCGCCGACGTCGGGACGGCTCAGGCCATCGGCGACGAGATCATCCCAGCCGGTCGACAACATCTCGACGTCGTTGTTGATGAAGACGATAAGCGGAGCGTCACTCGCCGCCGCTCCCATGTTCGATGCCAACGACCAGTTGAAGGGCGAGTCGAATCGCAGGACGCGCGCTGCACCATCCGCCGCCAGGCGATCGAACAACGCCGCGGTGTCCGCCTTCACGCTGCGGTTGTCGACCACGACGATATCCAACCGGTCCGGCTGCCGTGCGGTTGCTCGCAGCGCATCAATCGCGCGACCGAGCAGGCCGGCGTTATCTCGGGTAGGGATGACGACCGCGATCCGATCGCTTCGGGGTGTGGGCGTAGGGCGGATTGCTGGGGAATGCACCTCGGGAGAAAGTCGGCCCGGCCTTGCATCTTCCGGCTCGGCGCGCCCGGTCCTGGCGATCAGGGGCAAGCTCACCTGCGTCGCAAGCAAACGGGGAACATGGGCAACCCTGCCGCCGCGGGCGACATCGAGCAGAGCCCGCTTGCGAAGCTCCGCCCCACCATATCCCATATCCACCACCGGCGCGGCGAGCGCGACGACGGGCGGAACGATGCCTTCGGAGATCAGGGCTTCGTCATACGTGCCGAACAGCACCGGGTCCGCGCGCAGCATGCGCAACCCCGGATCCGCCACGCCGTGATCATGGTCGGCGTAAACCGCCCCTGCTCCAGTGCGGATCAACGCGAATGTCAGCCACGCCAGCGCTTCGGGATCAAGGACCGTGCCCGCATCCAGGAGCACCAGAGGGCCGGCACCGGCGGGCGCGACTGCATCGCCACTCACGAACTCTATCCTGGGGTCCGTTTCTGCAAAGGACGCGACGGGCCCCTCGCCCAATTCCGTGGACGCCAGCACCCGGGCCGACCAGTCACTCACCGACTGATCCTGCAAGCTTCGCAACGTCGCACGCAACAGAAAGGGAGCAGACCGCCGTGCATCCACAAGCACGGTGACCGGGGGCCGCCGCCCTTCTATCGGAGGGGGTGGGCGTATCGCCACGTCCCGACGGAACTGATCATAAGCCGCAACTGGATAGGCCAAACCTGCAGCGAGTGTCTCTTTCGCAAAGCGCTCACTCGCAAGCGCCTCCGCTAGCGCCATGATCTTCTGCCAGCGCTCAGCCGGTCGAAGCTTCTCCTCCACCTCGGAAAGCTGCTCGGACCGATTCCGCGCGCGCTTTGGCGCCACATGAGAGCCCGCCTGCTCCGGCAATGGCTCAAGGGCTGGCACGACCGCTTGTAGGTTTGCTCGAGGATCTGGTCGTGCCCAGCGCGTCATGATCGCTCCCACATCGCTTGTGCATGGCCCAGCCGTTATGAGGTGACAAGGCAGCTCCGACGATTGCCACCGGATCATTCGCTCGCCTACGGTTCCAGCATGACCGCCCAGACGCTCGATCCCTTTGGCTACTGGCCGGCCAAGCGCAGCCGCATTCGCTCGCTCGGCGGACGTGAGAAGAGCGACGATGCGAATTACGTCTTCCACACCTCTTATGTGTCGGTACCCACCGGGCCAGCGGTGGCCGAAATCTCTTTTGATGATCTTGTTGCGGATACCGGCATGATTGCGGTCCGCATCTTTCAGCACTTCCCAGCCGGAAAGCCGGCGGTGACCGAGCGCGGGAAGGTGACCGCGCTTCTCCCCTCCTTGGCGAGAGCGCCTCGGACCATCAAGCTACCTTTCGACGCGGTGGCGGGGGCCACCTACGCCATTACGGGATATGTGTTTGGCGAATGTGACGCGCACGCTCACGGCATCGCTGTTGCCATCGCCGGACGACAGGGCGAACGCGATGACCCATCCCGGGCGCGCAGCCTGTTCGGACGTCTCAAGGCGCGCCGGGCGAGTGCAATGATCAGCAGCGACTCACCGCAGCTCGCCTGGCCAGTGTCTCAGGGCTTCACGCCGGATCAAACGCGGGAGCCAGACTTTCATCGGTTAAGCGCCCTGCTCACCAATGGCGGAGCGGTGATCGAGCGCTGGGAATCAGCCTATATCCTGCGCGTCCTGGAACAATACGGCCGGCTTGAAGCCGGTGCGCGGGGACTCGCCCTGTCCGCTGGACCCGACCCAGTCGCCGCAGTCGCGCAAGACGCGGGATGCATCATCGAGACCGTCGCCGTAGGCTCGGGCGCTACCATTGAGTCCGCCTGCGCCGCTCGTTTCAGGGCGCCGGAGGAAGGCGTTGGCTTCGACTTCATCTACGCACGCAGTACGGTGCTTGGGTCGTGCGGCTCCGCGCAGGCGCTCGCAACGATTGAGGACATGCTGGCCCGTTTGCGGCCGGGCGGTCTGGCCCTGCTGATCGTCAACACCGGTCCGCACTTGGACCAGCATGGTCTAAATCGGATTGTTTTAGGCATTGCCGCCTTCGGCCATATTGCTGCTCAGCTACGCCACGGCGACACAGCAGGCGGGTCGGTCCCGTTCGGTCTGGTGGTCCGCTCTTCGACGGAGAACATGATCACGTGACGCCAACGGGCACACTTCGTATTTCCGAAGTTCCGGCCGCGAGCTAAGGACGAGCGATGCGCTTCCTGGATCACCAAGCCAGCCCCGCGGACATTCGCCGCCAGGGCGAAGCGCAGGGCGCCATCTTCGACATTTGGGCGTTACGATCCGGCGATCGCTGGCGGCACGAAGCGGTCATCCGCGGCTTGTGCCAAACTGCCTATCTGGGCGATCACATCGCGATCTGCCGCATTCTTGGCCGCTACAAGATGTACGTCGACACACGGGACGTGGGTGTCGCCAGCCATCTAATGCTCGATGGCTATTGGGAGATGTGGAACACCGAAGCCATTGTCGGCTTGGTCAAACCAGGCATGACCGTGCTCGATGTCGGCGCCCATTGCGGCTACTTCTCCGTGCTGATGGCCGACCTCGTCGGACCGCAGGGCAAACTGCTCTCCTTTGAACCCAATCCGCCCATTGCAGAGCTGCTCCGCCGCACAGTTGCGGTGAACGGCTTTGACAGGCGCACCACGGTTTTCGAAGTCGCGCTCGGCGATAAGACCGGTTCCGCCGTGCTGGACGTTCCGCGGAACGAGCCCAAGAACGCCCATGTCGTGCAAGGCACGCGCGGGCCAGGAATGGTGGAAGTCGCGCTGAAACGCGCGGACGAGATCCCTGGCGCACTCAACGCAGATTTCATCAAGATTGATGCGGAGGGAGCGGAGCAGGAGATCTGGAAAGGACTAAGCGGCATCCTGTCGCGAGAACGGCCGCTGACGATCCTGCTGGAATTCGCGGCTGTCCGCTACAATGACCCTGCCTCATTCCTCGAGGAAATACTCGGGCACGGCTTTCATCTCGCCGAGGTTGACCTGGTAGGCGGTATCCAGAGCCGCACCCGCGAGGAGGTTCTGAATGCCTCGCCCGTGGACGACCAGATGCTGCTTCTCACCCGGAACTAAGCGCTCTCTTGCCTCCGGTGATCGGCGACCGAGTCGACGACGTCCAGCACGATGTCCAGGTGGCGGTTCCAGCTCATTGGAGCCCATCCGCGCATCCGCTCGCATTGCGCTGCCCGCATTGCCGAGTTTGGCTGCGCATAATCAAGGATCGTTCGCAGCCACCCCATGCCGTCCAGCGGATCCAGGTAGTCGGGCAATTCACCCCCCGCCTCGCGGAGCGCGCTTATATCGCTACAGATTACTGGAACGCCCGTGGCCAGAGCTTCCGCAACCGGCATACCATAGCCCTCTGCAAAGGACGGCAGCAGCACCGCACGGGCGCCGCCCAGCAAACGCGTAAGCTGCCGATCGTCCACATCCGGTTGCTCGATTACATGACCACGTAGCGCTACCGAGCGCTCCAGCAGATCGATGACGTTTTCATTCTCCCAACCGCGCCGTCCGATCAGGATGAGACGCGGCGCCGCATCTCCCATGCTCTCGGCCATGCGTCGCCAAAGGTTCAGGAGCAGCAGGTGATTCTTACGCGGCTCGATCGTGCCGATACAAAGAAAATAGGGCTTCTCCTGCGCATTATCCGGCGCGGGCGGGACAGGATCACTCCACTCGCAGCCTAAATGCGCGACGCGGGCCAATCTCCCTGGTCGCGCGGTTAGATGTGGCTGGAGAGCATCCAGCGTGGCTTGTGAGTTCGCGATGATGCCGTCGGCAAACCGGTCGATCGTACGGATACGTCGCGCATGTTGCGCCGCTCCGTTCGGCCGCGCAAATTCTGGGTAGGTCAGCGGGATCACGTCGTGAACCAGGTTCACGAACCGTGCGCGTTCGGTTTGAAGGATGCTGCGCACGAGCTTGCCGTCCTCCAGGTGGTGCGGCGATGCCTGGAGGTACACACGCGGCCCGAGCGGCACCGGCACCGCTCGGGGTCGAAGGGCGAAGAGATGCCGAATGGCCTGGGCTCGCACCGCTTCCGCTTGCGCCTCACCCCGCGCCTGCCATCTTGCCTGGGTAAACGCCAGAAACTGACGCACCGCGCCGATCTCCAGCCGCCCGTAATAGCCGCCCGCGGGATGCACTGCGGCGAAGCGCAGCCGCTCCGGCACTCGCCTCAGCAATTCGACGGCATAGGCATATTCGACGCGGTCAATGCCGGTCGGCGTCAGGTGATAGGCACGGCTCAGCAGACGCGACAGGTCGAACACGATTGGCCGGTGCGCACGCCGGCTGTGCCGGCCAGTACCGGGCAGCCCCTTGCTGAAAAGCATCTGCGCCGGCGCGCGGAAGGGCTTCAGCGCCAATGCGCAATCCGCGTAACGTTATCGACGCGAGCGGTGACAGGGGTCGCCGCCGTCAAGCGCGGGACCGCGTTTTCGACCAGCATCGCCAGCCCCTCTTCGCTCAGGAACCCACCATGTACGAGCGATCGATTGACGAACACCCGGCGCACCGCTGCCCATAACTCGGCGTCAGGCGCTGGGGGATCGGGCCAGAAGTCGTCCAGCGCGCCGCGGTGCACGACGCCGTCGACATCATAGACGGCATGGCCAAGCACGGCGACGGGCACGCCATGATTCAGCGCCAGCGTGCCGACCGTGCTGTTTACCATCACCGCACCGACAGCAAGCGGCAGCAGCTTCGCGACGTCGCCCTCGGAAATGTAGAAGATCCGGTCCTCCACTCCGTAGCGCAGCGCGAGCTTGCGCGTGATCCGCCGCCACGGAGTCAGGCCGTTGTCCAGAGGGTGCCGCTTCACCAGCAGTCGGCTGTTCGCAGGTGCCCCCCGTGCGAAGCTCTTGATGATGAAACGCAGCGCAGCACGCATATCGCCAAAGGGCGAGTGAACCCGCAACTGGTAATCGGAGTTGAGCTGCAGCGGCGCTAGAAAGATCGGGTGCTGCTCTCGCTCCGGCAGGACCTTGGCCAAGGTTCGCTGGGAGAGCCTGCGCTCGCGTTTGTTGTTCGCTGCCCATAGGGCCCAGCCGGCGGCCTCGACCAACGCGTGATTGGGCCGGTGCGTGCGATAGAATGGATAAGCGGGGGCCAGCAACATCGTGGCGAGCAGATGGCTAATGGTTTCCTCGGCCCGCCGACGGAAGCTGGATGGCACCGGCTCATGGTCCGGCTCCGGCGGCAGGCGCGACGCCTCCGCCCGAAACCATAGTGGATCGCGCGGCATGCGCGAATGACCGTTCACCCCACCCTCTTCCAGGGTCACATAGTCCGGGCGGATATAGCCTTCCTCAAGCACGTGGACGCGCAGGCCACGAACCTTGGCCATGCCGTGCGCACTCGAGTGATGAGGGCGACAGTCGCCAAACAGCACCACGTCCGTGATCGCGTGATCGACGATGAAATCATCAAAGAACACGGGCCAGTAGCGCAGGGTACCTCGATAATCGACCGCAGGCCCCGGCCAGTCCAGCCGATCCCCACCGCACAGGTTGATTCGAAACACGCTATGTCCAAGCGCTGACAAGGCACCGCCCAGCCGTGCGAAATAGGACCCGTGCGGCCCTTGCAGGAACAAGAAGCGGCGCTGCTCCCCCCCGGTCATGAACGCCCCCGTGCAACATGTCGCGCTGCCAGCCGCGCTGCGCCATAGGCGCGCCGGAAGCCCGTAAGGGCGCTGTAAGCAGGCTTGTTCGTCTTGGCGAGACGTTCCACGATGACTTCGGCAGAACAGGGCAGCCCAGTCTCCGGATCAAGATATCGCGGCGCGAGGATCAAAGCTGCTGCTACCAACGCACCGATTGAAAGCGGCCGCCCGCGTCGTGCGGGAATCTCAGCGAGATCGCGCGTCAGCCCCCATCCGGCGTAGAATGGAACGCCATGAACGGTCACCGTCACGCCGCGCAGCAATGCTTCAAATCCGGCCTGCGAGGAAAAGACGTGGACCCCCTGCACCTTCTCCAGCAAGGCAAGCAGGGATCCGCCACCATCGATCAGATCCACGTCTTCTGAACCCGGCAGCACGCCGTCTCGCAGGCCGGCCATTACGTCGGGATGAGGGCGGTAGATGATGAAGGCGTCCGGCTCGCATTGGCGGACACGCCGCAGAAAGCCGCTCATCCCTCCGTCGCCACTACACAGCACTGACAGATCGTCCGCGACCTGACCAATCGCCAGCACGATGCGCCGGCCAGTCGGCAAGTTCGGCAGCGGCGCGTCTTTGTCGACGCCATATTTGCAAAGCCGCGCTGCAACGATCCGCTCGCGTAACGCCTTCGCCCGTTGCAGCAATGGCTCGTCGAAGTGGTAGGTTGCGAGCAGGGTCTCGATCTCGCTCACACCATTCGGATCGTAGTGAATACCCCCTGTACGATCCACGATGATCGACAATGGCGGCCGGCACTCCGCACCGAGCCCCGAAGACCTCAGAAAACCATCTTCGATCTGCCAGGCGGCCACTCCTGCCTGCTTCGCTTTTGTTGAAAAGTCCGCGGGTGTGCGAGACGGCCAATAGGCAATTGCTTCCCCTGCCTTGGCGGAACTGAGCGCCCGCTCGACCGAATGAAACGGCGGCTGCTTTTCACCATCCCACAGGAAACGCCCGATCGCCTCTCGCTTCCAGGCGCTCATGCCCGCTGCAGCAACGATCGGGCGGTTGGCGCTTAAGGTGCGGCGCCAGTCGGCCAGGATCTTCACGGCTTCATGTGCATCGCACGGCGCACCGCTGAACGGATTGCGATAGCAAGCCGCTTCGACTGCCCTGATCGCCTCCATTCGGCGGTCGGGCTCGCCGGGTTCGCGAGCTATCCACCGCAAAATGCCGCCTTCGAGTACATCCGCGGCCGCACCTCCGGCCGCAGTGCTCAGCCAGAAGGAGCCGCCGACGCCGTTCTCACGCATGGCGGCAAAGAGCTGATCGGGATCGCGAAGCGTGGACTGGCCGGGCCGCGACACCGCAGCTACTTGTTCCCCCACCCAGGGGAAGGGCGGAGATCGAAGCAGGGGGGCGGTCGATGTCGCGACCACAGCTTATCCTCCCTCCTGCCTCAGGCCGCGTGCTCGCGCACGCCAGCCGCGATCAGCCAGCCAATCGCATAGACCACCAGCAGGGCGCACAGCACGGTGACCAGGGTCAGTGCACGCTTCGGATAGAGCGACTTCACCGGCATGTTCGGCTCGACGACGCGAACGACATACAATTGTTGCCGCACCGCATTCTGCCGCGCCTGCTGATAGGTGGCTGCCGCCGCCTCATAGCGCTTGGCGAGCAGTTCCTGCTGAATGCGCAAGCGCTCATAGCCGCCCAGACCCTCCGCGATAGTGCTCGCACCGCCTGCAAGGCGGCCGTTCTGCGCCGCCAATTGCCCCTCCAGGCTCCGGATCTGCTGCTTGAGTGCCTGAACCTGCGGGCTGTCCGAACCGATCAGCGATTGGGTGGTTGCCAGCTGCGCGCGCGCTGCCGACAGTTCCTGTGACAGGCGGGAAACCAGGGCGATCTGTGCCTGCGCGGTGCCGGCGGGGTCCACGTCGCGCCCGGTCTGGCGAAACCGCGTAAGCTGAGTTTGCACGTCGCTCAACGCCCGCTCGGCTTCATCGAGCTGACGGCGTGACAGGGCGACCGCGTCGGAGAAGCCGCGGATGTTCATCTCGTTCACCCGCTGCTCGCCCAGCGTCAGAAGCGCGCGAGACAAATTATACGCGTCGCCCGGACGGAAGGCCCGCGCCTTCAGCGTGGTGATGCCGGTGTCGGTGTCAAAATACACGTCGACCTGCTGCTGATAGTAGCGCAGCAGGAATTCCGGTGTTGGCTGGGCCACCGTCAACCGGCTGACGAGATCGGCCTCCCGACGACGAAACAGCGCCACCAGGTTGAGCCGCTTCTGAAGAGTGGCAACGACGTCATGCGAGGTCAGGTAATCCGCCACGCTCTGCGCCTCGGTGGACGCAGCTCCTCCGCCCCCGGCCCCGCCGAAGCCGAGCGCGGCTGTGATCCCGTCCACCGAGGGGGCAGGATTGTTGCCGCCTTGGGTGCGAACGATGAAATGCGCTTCCGAGACATATTGATCGGACGCCATGGCATAGAGGTAGGTCGCCAGAAGCAAGGTCGGCGCGACCACCACCACCGCAAACCACTTGTACCGCTTCCACAGGCGGCGAGCACGCGTGCTCAGGGGCGGCGCGGCCTGAACTTCCGCATCAGCCGGCGTCATGAAACCGTGCACGCTCAACTCCCCCTCATCGTGCAACCCACGGTGCTTTGTGTATCCACGCCGGTCACGGCATGTGGATACGCTTCCGGGTAACCGAAAGCAAAAGAAGCCCCAGCAAAATCAGGCCTAAAATCCATCCACCAAGGTACGCAAGATCAATGTAAACGGACTTGGCAGACTTGAACCAGCCGTAGCGCATCATCTCGTAACAATGCGCCAACGGGATCGAGAGCAGTACGTCGCGAACCTGTTTCGGCAAGGCGTGCATTGTGAAGAAAGCCCCGGACAAGGGCATCAAAACGTAAATGAGCGGATGTATCACTCGGCCGAGTGTGCGGCGCTCATGCGTAATTGCGCACACTACCATGGACGTACCCCAGGACAGCAGGAACAACGCAGCGACACCCGCGACGTAGATCAGCGGTCGCTCCGGTGGATTGGCAATGCCGGTGGCCATCGCCACCCCCATGAGCAGGCAGAAAGCTACCAGCGTCCCTGCCTGTTCGAGCAATCCACGCGACAGGAGAACATCGAAAGGCGTGATGGTGCGATGGTAAAACAGCGACACGTTGTTCTCGAGCACACCCTCGGCTCGGCTCACCATCGAGCGGAACGTCATGAAGTTGCAGTATCCAATCAATGCAGCCGGCACAGGCTTGATGTCGCCACCGAAATGGTTCGGGCTACGCGCGTGGATCAGGCCAACTGCCGTGGCGAGAAATAGCGGCTCCAGGATGAGCCACAAATATCCGATGTTCTCACGGCCGTAACGAGTATGAAGCTCGCGCATCATCAACGCGCCGATGACGCGGCTCTGGATACGCAACCCTTTTCTCATCACGCCGGGCTGCGATCGCAAATCCTCGCTGACGCTTGCCATGATTCTGCCCCGAATTGTGAGATGTCGCTAGCGGAAACCACGTAGCGCGTCGAGGCAACCGCGCAGTCATCGCGGGGGCGTCGCCAGCACCTTGCTGTAAAGGGCATGGAGATGCCGCCGATGCTCGTTCAGCGAGAAGCGGGCCGCCTGTTCGCGCCCTGCCTGCGCCAACGTGGCACGCAGATCCGGGTCGCGGTCGACGCGCGCGATCGCCGCGGTCAGAGCGGAAATATCATAGGGATCAACGATGATCGCAGCGTCTCCTGCCACCTCGGGCAACGATCCCCGGTTCGACGTAATCACGGGGGTGCCGAGTTGCATCGCCTCCAGCACCGGTAGCCCGAACCCCTCGTACAAGGACGGGAACAGGACTGCGCGGGCGTTGCGCACCAGGTGCATGAGTAGCCGTCGCGGTAAGTAATCCAGCTGGATGATCCGGGCACCGGCCCTGCCCGCACGACGGCTCATGGCGTCAATCAGGCGAAGTTCCTCATCCTTCTGCCAACCGCGCGCCCCGACCAGAACCAGCGGGTGCGGCGTGTCGGTGGACAGATAGGCTTCCGCCAGCCTTGCCACGTTCTTCTTGGGCTCGATAGCGCCAAAGTACATGAAATAGCCGCAGGGTCGCACGCCGAAGATGGCTTCCACGTCCGCCATCTCGCCGGCCAGAACCTCCGGCATTGGAGTGTGCTGATAGGTGTTGGTGACGCGATCCTCGGGTGCGCCAAGCAGTTCAATGATGTCGCGTCGGCTGGACTCGGACACGGTGACGATATGATCCGCGTCCCGGACGCAACGCTCCACGAGCCGGTGGTAGAACCGCTTTCGGTCAAGGGTTGCGAACGGCAGTTTCAGAGGGATCAGGTCATGCAAGGTGTACAGGTTCCGGGCGCCCGCAAGACGTACTGGTATCGGATAGGTCCAGTGCATGATGGACGGCGGATTGGCGACTTTCAGTTCCAGGAAACGCCTTGTCCGCCGGAAGTGCTGCTCGGCATGCTCGAACAGGTGAGCACTGCTCAATAACCGGTCGAACCGCGGCAGCCTGTCAACAAAGCCCGCGCTTTCGATCCGACCGCTTTCCGGAATCTGCGACACACGCAGCCCCCGGGCAACCGCTGCCCGGTGCAGGATTGGACGCAGCCACGCCGGCCCGCGCCTTGGCGGCAGCCCCCGCCCCATCGCCTCGTAAAACAGGATCTCCTGCATCCGAGCGTCGCGGCCAACCGGAACGGAAAACAAGCCTTCCACAGAGAGGCCCAGGGACCGAACCGCTTGAGCTAGCGCAAAGCCATAGGTGGCCACCCCGGTTCCCTGTGGCAGCGCCAGGTTGAACCCGTCGATGCCGACGCTTGCGATGGTCGTACGCTCGTCCCCCATGCAGCCGAAGGACTAAACGTCGAAGCGAGAATCGCTAGTGAATTCGTCGTGCAGACGGCGGAGGCGCGCTCCGAAGCGTTCGGCGGTGAAGTCCCCCGCCCGTTCGAGACCACGCATCATCAGGGTTGAACGCAAATTGTCGTCCTGGTCGAGGCGAATGATACCCTGTGTGATTGCGCCTTCATCAACCGGATCTACCAAAAGCGCAGATCGCCCCGCCACTTCGGCCAAAGCGCCGTTATTGGCGGTCAGAACGGGAGTACCAAGCGCCATGGCCTCCACCACTGGCAGGCCGAAGCCCTCCGCCAAAGACGGGAACAGCAACGCTCGCGCGTTGCGGATCAAGTCCACCAGCGCAGGCCGCGCCTGAAAGGGCAACAGCACGAGCCCGGCTTCCGCCTGCGCCCAATCATGATCAGGGCCGGTCAGGACCAGCGGACGGGTTGTACCACTGTTGCGCCAGGCAGCGATCAGCCGCGGCAAGTTCTTGCGTGGCTCGGCGAGGCCGCAGAACAGATAATATTCCTGCGGTATCAATCCGTCAGGCAATTGCCCAGGTCCATGAGCGAGCGCCGTAACCGCCGTCCCGCAATTGCTGACCAGCGCTGCTGGGAGTTGAAGCGCCCTGAGAATTTCATCGCGAGCGGCGTCGGAGACTGTGAGAAAGCGGTCCGTGACTGATGCCAGAGCGCGGATCCTTCGCGCGAGCGACAGCGGCTCTACATTCGACAGTTCCGGTGTGATCAACGGGATTGCGTCATGGATCGTGTAAAGGTTCACCCACCCCCTGATCCACGCTGGGATGGGATAGGTCCAATGCATGATCCCGGGAGTACCCGGCGCATCCAGTATCAACACTTTACCCGTCCCGGCAAAACGCGCGTGCGCCAGACGGAAGACGTCGGGGCTATAGAGTCGCTGAGCATCGCGAGTGAGCAGCAATCGACGATGAAGCGTTCCCCGAACGCGTCGCCCGATCACCTCCGACAGCGGGGCTCTCGCACCGAACCGCCCACGCTGATCGTCTTCGAGCATGAGAGGGGCCGGCCCTGTGGCCGCAAGGGCATCTCGCATGGCCCGCGCGTAGGAGGCGACGCCGGTACCCTCTGAGGCGGTCAGGCGCCCGTCGACACAAACTGGCACCTGTCGCGCGCGCATATCATCCTCTAACATCCGGCCGACACTGGCACGGGGTGGGAATGATTGTCCTCGACAATGTTTCAAAGGTCTATCGAGGCCATAATGTGGACAATGAGGTGCTGCGCGGCGTTCACCTGACGATCCCGCGCGGCGACTCCATCGGGGTGTGTGGCGCAAACGGCGCTGGCAAGTCCACGTTGATGAAGCTGATCGCCGGCGTGGAACGGCCGACCACCGGCAAGGTGACGCGGACCATGAGCGTGTCTTGGCCGATCGGCTATTCTACCGCTTTTCACCCCCATTTGACGGGGGCCGACAACGCCAAGTTCGTGGCGCGCATATATGGTGCTGACGAACGCGACCTACTCGCCTTTGTCGAGGATTTCGCGCAACTTGGCTCCTATCTAAATGAACCGATCCGGACCTACTCGGCCGGCATGGCAGCACGGCTCGCGTTCGGCGTGTCCCTTGCCATCAAGTTCGACTGTTATCTCGTGGACGAAGTGACCGGCGCCGGAGACGAACGCTTCAAGGTGCGCGCGGAAGAAGCGCTGCACGAGCGTCGGGAAAATGGAACCCTGGTGATGGTGTCCCACGATACGGGAACGCTGTTCCGTTACTGCAAGCGCGGGGCAGTGGTGTATGGCGGCAGCGTCACGCTTTACGACACAATCGCGGAGGCGGCCGACGTCCATCATCGACTGCAGAGCTTAGGCGCACGAGTGGGCCAGGCAGCTTAGCTGTCGGTCAGCGACAACTGCCGCCGTTCCCGCGGCTGCCGGATTGTCTTGGCCGGGCCGACACGATAACTCGCCGCTCGCGCGCCGTTTTTGGCTGCGCTTCCGGGGGAATGGTATGCGGAAGGGCTTGGTCGGATCATCGCGGCTGATCATGGCGGCGCTGGTCGGAAGTGCGCTGGCCGGCTGCTCCACCTTGCCAAGTGCTGGACCGACCGCGGCCCAGATCAACCGGGCACTGCGCCACGACAATCAGACCGGCTTCACGATCGTCGACATCGACGCGGCAGCCGCACCCTCCCTCGCCTTCACGCCGCCTCCGATGGGTGGTCTCGCCAAGCTTGATCGGGTCGGGCGGATCGACACCGTCGGGCCAGGCGACCTGCTTGAAATCAGCATCTTCGAGGTTGGCGTTACCCTGTTTACCGGGGCAAGCACCGACAGCCCGGCCCAAGGTGGCGCGTTCAACCCCTCCGCCAGGGGAACCCAGCTTGGCACGGTGAAGGTGGACAGCGCCGGCGACATCCAGCTTCCCTACATCGGCCGGCTCGCCGCCGCTGGGAAGACGACGAGCGAAATCGAGCGAATGATCGAGCGCGGGCTTCGCGGGCTTTCTCAGCGGCCTCAGGCGCTGGTCTCTGTAAAGGACAATGCGCACAACGTCTTCTATGTGTCCGGCGACGTGCGTCAGCCCGGGCGGTACACGCTGGGCCTTCCGCGCGAGCGCCTGCTCGACTCGCTGGCACGCGCAGGCGGCACCGTGAACCAGCCTGACGACATGGTTGTGCGCGTGACCCGCGGCGGCGTTTCGGAGGAAAGCCGGCTTTCCGCAGTGGATGCGTCCGGAGCCCAGAATATCGCGCTGCTCCCCGGCGACCGGATCGAGCTGTTCAACCGGCCGCGCACCTATCTGGTGTTCGGCGCGAGCGACAAGGTGAGCCAGGTTAATTTCGGTGCCAACAACGTCTCTCTGGCAGAGGCTCTGGCGCGAACCGGCGGTCCGAGCGAACGCCTTGCCGATCCGGCCGCCGTGTATCTTTTCCGCTACGCCGCAGCGTCGGGTGAGGCATCCGGCGGTCAGCCTGTGATCTACCGGCTCAATATGATGCGACCCGACAGCTATTTCCTGGCGCAGCGGATCGGCATGCACGACAAGGACGTCATCTACATCGCCACCGCTCGCGCCAATGCGCCCGGCAAGCTGGCGCAGATCCTTGGCCAGCTTTTCTCGCCCATTCTCGCGGTCCGCGCCGTCACACGCTGACCGTCACTTCTTTGCTTCCCACTAAGATCATTATGGTTTCAGTTGCTTGATGCGGCGGAATCCTTGGCGACTAAGACCTCGTGGAGAAACAGATGGCGAGCATTGACCAGCCCGCATCGCTCCACGAGAAGGCGATGAGATGACGATACAGCCAGGCGGGATCATCCCTCTTCCGCTGCGTGATGAGGCGACGTCCGTCGCCGCGCGCGCGGTTGCTCTCGCGGGGGATGGCATTGCTGCGCTGCAGGCCTGCTTCCGGGATCCCACTTTTTCCTCGGATTTCGAGCGTCTGGTGAAGCTGATCTCCGGATCGCGTGGGCGCGTGATCCTCGCCGGCATGGGGAAAAGCGGGATAATCGCGCGTAAGGTCACCGCGACACTGACATCCACCGGCGTGCCTGCCACTTTCCTGCATCCTGCCGAGGCGGGGCATGGCGACCTTGGCATGATCACGCAGGACGATGTGGTGCTTGTTATCTCCCATTCGGGCGAGAGTAGCGAGCTGGCTACGATCTTCAGCTACTGTAAGCGCTTCGCCATCCCGATTGTCACGATCACCGCACAGCCGGAATCAACCGCCGCCAAGGCCGCCGACTTCCACATCCGCCTGCCGGCCGTGCGCGAGGCGTGTCCGATCCAGCTCAGCCCCACCACATCGACCACGGTCCAACTCGTGTTTGGCGACGCGCTCGCCATGACCCTGATGGCCGGCCGTGGTTTCTCCGCCGATGACTTTCACAGTCTTCACCCGAACGGCCGCCTCGGCGCCCGCTTGCTGAAGGTGCGGGACGTGATGGCCAAGGGCGCGGACGTGCCGCGGATCACGCCGGACGCATCCTTGCTCGATGCCACCATCGAAATGACCAGGACGCGGCTCGGCGGCACCGCCGTGGTGGACACCCAAGGCCGCTTGGTTGGTGCCTTCACCGACGGCGACTTGCGACGAACCGTAACCGTTGAGCGAACACTTACTGATTCGGTGAGCAAGTATATGAGCCGTTCCCCCTTGTGCATCGGGCCGGGAGAGTTGGCGTCCGAAGCGGTGCGGCTGATGCACGAACGCAATGTGATGCTGTTGTTCGTTCGCGAGGGCGAGGGGCTGGTCGGTGTCGTTCACATGCACGACGTTCTCCGCGCCGGCGTGGTCTGAGGCAGCCCGGCCCATGTCGCTGCTCGTCGTCATTCCTGCCCGCGCGGAGTCGAGCCGCCTGCCGCTGAAGCCGCTGCGGCCAATTGCCGGCGTCAGCCTGCTTCACCGAACGATCGCCTTTGCCCGCCACGCGCTCTCCGACGTTCCCGAAGCGGATCTGGTCGTCGCCACCGACGACCCGCGGATCTTGTCCCATGCACAGGAGGCCGGCTGCGAAGCCGTCATGACGGATCCCGCCATCGCCTCCGGCTCGGGCCGCGCCCTCGCGGCGGCACGGGCGGCGAGAGAGTTGCCCGACATTATCATCAATCTTCAGGGTGATGCACCGTTTCAGCCCCTCGGCGCCCCATCGGCCATCATCCGCGCCTTGTCATCCGGTGACGGGGACGTCGCCACGCCTGTTGTTCGGCTGACCTGGGACGCACTCGACGCCATGCGCGACCACAAAAAGCGCGAGCCTTTCAGCGGCACCACCTGCGCGCGCGCTGCCGACGGCCGTGCGCTGTGGTTCTCGAAGATGATCGTTCCGGCCATCCGCAACGAGGACGCGCTTCGTGCGTCCGGGGAACCTTGCCCGGTCTGGCGCCACATCGGTCTATATGGCTACCGGCGTCATGCCCTCGAGCGGTTCGAGGCGGCAGAACCGACCGAGCTGGAGCGGCTGGAAGGCCTTGAGCAATTACGCCTGCTGGAACTCGGCTTGCGGATCGAAACCGTCCAGGTTTCCCCGGCCCTCTTTGACATCTCCGGGATAGACACGCCCGCGGATATCGTCAGAGCGGAGGCGCTCATTGCGGCGCACGGCGACCCGCATCATTGATGCGCGCGATCATCGTTCGCCACGGCAACACCTTCGCGGAAGGGGAGCCAGTCAGCCGGATCGGCGCAAGGACTGACCTTCCCCTGGCGGCTAGCGGAAGGGCGCAGGCCGAAGCGCTCGCGCTCCATTTCGCCGACACGAAGATCGACCGGTGCCTCGTATCGCCCCTGCGCCGCACCCGCGAGACTGCGGCCATCCTCGCGCCGCACCTCCCGCCTGAAACCGCTGCCTGGCTGCGCGAGATCGATCATGGCCCTGATGAGGGCATGATAGAGCAAGCCGTCGTGGCAAGGATTGGCGCCGAAACATTGGCGCGTTGGACCGAAGCTGCGCTTCCGCCGCCCGGCTGGATCGTCGACGCACCTGCACGTATCGCGGCCTGGCGGGCCTTCTTCAGCGAGGCCAGCGGCACGGTGCTGCTGGTGACGAGCAACGGCGCAGCGCAATTCGCGCGACTTGCCCTGGAGCTCTCCCCTGCCCGGCTGCGCACGGGCGCTTATGGGGAGATTATCGGTGGCAATCTCACCGCATGGGATGTGCGCCCCTGAGCACCGCTCTTATCTAGGCCGCTTGATCACCGCGTCGACACGCCGCAGATCATCAAGCAACCCCGGCAACCAATCAAGCGGCAGCATCACCGGCCCGTCAGAGGGCGCGCGGTCCGGATCTTCATGCGCTTCGGCGAATATCGCCGCTGCACCCACTGCCAGGGCGGCGCGCGCCAATGCCGGGGCAAACCGCCGGTCCCCACCAGACGATCCGCCCCTCCCGCCGGGCGCCTGAACCGAATGGGTGGCGTCGAACATCACGGGACAGCCGGTTTCGGCCATGATCGGCAGCGAACGAAAGTCGCTGACCAGCGTGTTGTAGCCGAAGCTGGCGCCGCGATCGGTCAGGATGATCCGTTCATTGCCGGTGGATCTTACCTTAGCCGCTGCCGCTGCCATGTCCCAAGGTGCAAGGAACTGCCCCTTTTTTATGTTGACGGCCGCACCCGTTTCACCTGCAGCGATCAACAGATCAGTTTGACGAGAGAGGAAGGCCGGGATCTGGATTATGTCCGCCACCTCAGCCGCAGCTGGCGCCTGCTCGGGCGCGTGAATGTCCGTCAGAACCGGGCAACCCACTGCGGCTTTCACGTCTGCCAACACCCGCAAACCTTCGTCGATTCCGACACCTCTTTTGCCGGTGATCGAGGTGCGGTTGGCTTTGTCGAACGAAGACTTGAACACGAACGGCACGCCCGCCGCCGCCGCCATCCGCGCGATCGCCTCAGCCAGTCGCAGCGAGTGATCACGGCTCTCGATCTGGCATGGGCCGCTCACCAGCACGAACGGCCGGTCATTACCGAATACGATATCGCCAACCTGCACGTTCATCGCGGGGCTTTCACAAACCGGCGCAGCAGCTGTCCCCGCCATGGCCAGACGCCTGAATGATAGTTCCAGAAGAACCAGCCGAACAACAGGCACGCCAAAAGCGCCGGCAAGGCCATAGGATCACCCTGCGCCTTCATCGTGCGGTAGAATTCAAGATCAACGGCCCAGCGCAATCGCTCCGTTCCTCCGCCCGCGATCCCGTAGAGATTGTCGTGGCGGCGGCAGCCAATGTTACGATTGTATTTGCGATGGTCCAAGAAAAGGCAGTAATTCCGTTCCCGCTCGGCCATTCCATCGTGTAGGCAGTGGGCATGGCGGGGTTCAAGCGGAAAGTCTTCTATGTCGGCGGCTTCGATCCGCGCGGCGTCCGCTTCTATCACGCGCTCGCTGCGGAACAGCTGGACCGATACGGCAAGCTGACCGGAGAGCCAGCGACAATATCCACTCGTCGCAATGCCGGGCCGTTTCGCACGGATTGGTCCATCCTCAATCCAGCGCAGGGCGTCTCCACCGAATACAGCTTCCTTCGCTGGGACGATATCGTCCGCAAGGCCTGGATCCGAAATCCTCTGTCGCTTGGGCTGCGGGCGTGGCGTGCCTATCGCGCGAACATCAGGCATCTCGATTTCGAAACCGGGAAAAAGCTGGGCAAAGGCCCGCTCATCACGCTGTTCTACCCGCCGATCCTTTCCATCGCGCTCCCGCTATTGCTCACTCTCCTGATTGGCGGCGTGGCTGCCATCTGGTTGCCGACGGCTGTCGCTTTCCTCATCGGCCTGGTCGCCGCCATCGCCATTTCAGCGCCGCTTCTGAAGAAATGGCATGCTCCCTGGTTGTTGCGGTTCTTCGTTTTCAACAGCGAGCTCGGCGGGGGCGAAGCGCACCCGGAAATAGAAGCACGGCTAGACAATTTCGCGAAAGAGATCTCCGCCAGCTTCGATGATCCCTGGGATGAAATCATCCTCCTCACCCACAGCAATGGGTCGATCCTGTCGGTGCCGCTGATGGTGCGCCTGCTTGATCGCTGCGGCGGGACGATGCCTCCCAATTTCGCCCTGGTCACCATGGGCCATTGTATCCCATTGGTGGCATGTCGGCGCGACGCCACGCGTTTTCACGATCAACTACGCCGCCTTGCCCAGTCGGACTTCCGCTGGATCGACATCGGTTCGCCCCCGGACGGCGCGGCATATTTTGGGGTGAACCCGATGGCGATCGTGGCACCCGATCCCCGGCCCCGGATGGAACTGCTCAGCCCCCGCTTTCACCTGTTCTATGATCCCCACACCTATCACAGGGGATATGCGAACAAATATGAGATCCACTTCGACTATCTGCGGATGGGCGATCGGCGCTCCCCGCTCGACTTCCCGAGCCTGATGACGGCGGCACGGCCGATTGACGCGTCCATTGCCGAGTTCCGGGCTATTCAATGAGCCTGCCAAACATCGGCGGAGAGCATGTGGACGGCCTCTTCGTTCCGCCCTTCCCCGACCCGCATCCGAAAAAGTCCTCGTTGTTCTGGCGGTTCGTCCGAGGTTGGAATTCGTGGATCCATGTGCTCTTCGAAAAGAGCTACACGATGAAGATGGGCGAGATCCGGACACCGGGTCTCCACATGTACATCGCCAACGAACTGCCGCTGGTGAAGCGGATCATGAACGACTGGCGCGGCTTTCCGAAGCACCACCTGCTCGTTCGAACGCTCGGCCCGGCGATCGGCAACAGCGTGTTCTCGGCCAACGGCGATGATTGGGCGACCCAGCGGGAGATGATCAACCCCGCCTTCCAACAGGCCGCCCTTGGTCGCACCTTGCCGATGATGCGAGATGCCGCCGATGCGCTGGTCGAACGTGTCCGGCGGTCGGATCTTGACCGTCCAATCGACGTCGATCCACTCATGACACACGTCGCCGCCGACGTGATCTTTCGGACGCTATTCTCCTCACCCCTCAGCGAGGGTGATGCGCGGCGGATCCACGACGCTTTCAATCGCTTTCAGCGGCACGCCCAATCCGCATCGATGCTCCGCTTCTATCGAATGCCAACCTTGGGCTTCTTCCATCGCTCGCGCCGCGCCGCCGCCGATATCCATGGCGTGTTCGCACACATCGTACAGCGGCGGCTCGACGCCTACCGCGCGACCGGCGACCTCGGACCGTCCGACATTCTCGCATCCTTGATGGAGGCGCGGCATCCGAAGACCGGGGCGCCATTTTCGTTCACGGATCTGATGGGGCAAGTCTCGACGATTTTCCTCGCCGGGCACGAAACGTCGGCGAGCGCGCTCAGCTGGGCATTGTACTGCCTCGCGGAAGAGGCCGAGTCGCAACGGATCGCGCGCGACGAGGTATTGTTCGTCGCCGGAACTAGGCCAATCCAGGCCGAAATGATCCGCCGGATGCCCATCATTCGGAACGTCTTCCGCGAAACGCTTCGGCTTTATCCCCCCGTGGCGTTCATGCCGCGGGAGGTCAGCTGCCCCACGCAGATGCGCGACAAGCAACTCGCGCCGGGCGCGATGGTCGTTGTCTCCCCATGGCTGATCCAGCGCAATCCGGAGCACTGGCGCTGCCCCCACGCCTTCCATCCCGCCCGCTTCGATGATCCCGATGCGAAAACCAAGAGTCGTGAGGCATGGCTGCCGTTCGGCGCCGGTCCGCGGATCTGCGTCGGTGCGGGCTTCGCGACCCAAGAGGCCGCGGTCGTACTCGCCACCCTGCTCAGGACGTTCACGATCCGCGCCGTTCCGGGCGAGATACCAGAGCCGGTAAGCCGCTTGACCTTGAGGCCAAAGCGCGGGGTTAAGCTGTACTTTTCCCTTCGATAGCGCCCGCCGAAGGCCCGGAGCGGTCGACTTAAAGGCCGCGTCGACGACCTCCCACCCGCCTCAGGCCACCTCATCCGCCATCGATCCCACCAGTCCGCCCGGCCGATCAACAAAGCCGGCGTTTGCGAGCGCTTGCGCGTCATTGGCCCCGATTGGATGTGAGAAAAGGAAACCTTGCAAGTGGCTTGCCCCCGCCGCGCGGAGCAACGCAACCTGCCCCCTCGTCTCCACTCCTTCGGCAATCACCTCGAGGCTCAGGGCTCTACCGAGCTGAACTATGGAGCGAACAATTGCCGCAGACTCGCGCTCCCTTTCCAAGCCATCGATGAAGCTGCGCTCGATCTTGAGGCCATCCAGTGCAAACTTGCGCAGGTTGTCCAGACTAGAATAGCCGGTTCCGAAATCGTCGAGCACGACCCGGAACCCCATTTGGCGCAGCTTGTAGAGCGTATCCGCGGCACGCTCCGCGTCATCGAAAATGGCTGTCTCCGTAATCTCGATCTGCAGGCGCTGCGGATCTATGCCCGCTCGCTGCACCCTCTCCACGATGTTTCCGACGAAGTTCTGGCGTCGAAACTGCCGCGGCGAGAAGTTCACCGAAACATATTGTTCCGGCCAGCCTTTCGCCGCTTCAAGGGATTGGATCAGCGCCCAGTCGCCAAGTTCATGGATGAGGTCGGTTTCCTCCGCGATAGGAATGAACGTGCCGGGACTAATCGGGCCGAACTCATCCGTGTACCAGCGCATCAGCGCTTCGAACCCGACAATCTCATATGATCCATTCGCTACGATGGGCTGGAACAGCATCGTCAATTCACCGCGAGCGATGGCCCGGCCCAGACCACTTTCCACGGCTCGGCGGACGCGGATGCCCTCGTCCATCCGCGGTTCGAACAGCCGTGCCAGGTTCCGCCCGCTGCGCTTTGCATCGTTGAGAGCGAGATCCGCTTGCCGCATCAGATCGACAGGATCGCGGGCACCGCTTTCGGGCGCCACCACCACCCCGGCAGAGGCAGACACCTGCACCTTGTGACCGAGAACCCGCATCGACGCACCGGTTGCCACCACCATCCGTTCGCACACCATGGCGGCGGCCTCATCGCCAGCGGCATCGAACAATAGGCCGAATTCGTCTCCGGCTAGCCGGGCCACCATCCCGCCCTCGGGGATGACAGACCTTAAGGTGCGGCATGTCTGGCGAATGACTTCATCGCCGGCCAAATGGCCGAGCGAGTCGTTGATCAACTTGAACCGGTCGAGGTCCAGCGCGGCGACAGCAAACATCCCGGGCTGGCGGCCGCGCTCCCCCAGAGCGCGCAAGAAGGCAAGGCGGTTGGGCGCATCGGTCAGCGTATCGTAGCTGGCAAGATGACGCGCGCGGCCCTCGTTCGTAGCAAGCTCCGCAACATGCTGTTCAAGCGCAGCGACCTGAAGCGAGAGCGCTGTTCGTGCCGCCGCCAGCTCGCGGTCGATCTCCCACCGTCGGCTCAAAGCCCGCGTGATTTGAACGATCTCCGCGCTCTCGGTGGGGCCGACGAGATAGAAGATCTTGTCGGGTGGTCCGGCGAGGGTTTGAAGTTCTGGAGGTGAAAGGCGTCGATCGTTGGCGACCAGTACCAGATTGATGGATGGGTCGAGTTCACGAATTCGCCCCACCCACTCCTTCACATCCAGATCAGCCGATACACCGACAAACGCCACGGCAAAGGGCGAGTCCGTTACAACCGACCGCTGAACTTCTTCCACGGCGCTATCGCCTACAACGTGAAAAACGCATTCGAGGCTAACAAGATCGACCCCAGGCTCTTCGCCACTCAGTGCTTCGCCATCAAGGCAATCTTCAGGGTCCACGTCACCTGACAGAATTCGAAAACTGCGTTGGTAAGCATCATGGTTCGCCGGATCTTGATCCATGATGAGCAGCCGCATCGACGTTCCTTTCACCTACCGGTACGAAGACGTCCTCAACTGCTTACCCAAAAGTAACGGAACACAGTTAACGTTCGAAAAACGATCCTTGCATGCCCTCAACGGCCTTCCAGTGCCTGTTGCCCCAGAACAATTGCTCCCAGCGGACCGGCATTGTGGCCGAGCGCCGGCGGTACGATGAACGTGTCGACATCCTCAATATCAGGGATTGCGACATAGCCGTTCAAGGAACGCCGAAATGCCTGCCTGATCCGCGGAAAGAGGAACTGGCTGCCGACCATCACCCCACCACCCATCACGATCCGTCGCGGCACACCGGTCAGGGTGATCGTGTGCAGAAGTTGCGCAAGCGCGTGCACGACCCCTTCCCAAGCCGGATGGTCGGGCGGCAGATCCTGTCCCTTCACGCCGGTTCGCGCAGCGATCGCCGGTCCCGACGCAAGCCCCTCGATACAGGAGCCGTGAAATGGGCATACCCCCGTCCAATCGTCACCGTTCGACCGCTGCGGCCGTATATGGCCGAGTTCACTATGCGTCAGGCCGTCGACGGGCCGCCCATGGCCGATCAAGCCCACGCCGATCCCGGTCCCGACCGTTACATAGGCTAGGTCCGCAAGTCCTGCCGCAGCTCCCCAGCGCGCCTCGCCCAGCGCCGCTCCAACGACGTCACTGTGGAAACCGGCCGGGACGCCGTACCGTGCCCCTAACCGTTTGGCGACGTCGGTGCCTGCCCAACCCGGCTTGGGCGTCGAGGTGATGAAACCGTAATCTGCCGCGCTCGGGTTGATCGACACCGGTCCGAAACTGGCAATGCCCAAGGCGGCAAACCCTTGCCATTGATCAATCGCCCGCTCTGCCGCAGCCAGTGTCTCCTCGGGGGAAGTCGTCGGAATCTCCACCCGTTCGTGGATCGCGTCCGGTCCCTGCGCCAGGATAACCACGCACTTCGTTCCGCCGAGTTCGATCCCGGCAATCAGCGGGTCCTCAGTCATTCAGGCCTCCAATGCTGCAGCGTCGATCCGCCGCAGCATGGCGACAAACCCATCCAGTTCCTGTTGTGTAAACCGCGAGAAGATCTTGCTTTCCAGCTCCAGCGCCTTCGGAGCGACACTCGCGTAGAGGTCCCGCCCCGCCGGGGTAAGCGACAAGTGATGAGAGCGCTTGTCTCCCGGGTTTGGCGCCCGGGCCAGAAGTCCCCGCTCAACCAGAGCAATCGCGGCGCGGCTGACCGTCACCTTATCCATTCGCGTGCGCTCGCCGATGTCCGCCTGGGTGACCGCTTCCACCTCCGCGATGACTGCAATCAGCCGCCACTCAGGAATGGTCAGACCAAAGAGCGATTCGTAAATTCGCGCGATCCGGTCGCTGACGAGATTGGACGTAATCGACAACCGATACGGCAGGAACCGGTCGAGCACGAGATGGTTCGTCATGCCGCAGTGGTAGCATTTGACACGAATGCCTCAACCCGCGATCATAGTATCAAATGTTACTGGATGAGGATCCACTCATGTCGACCGACAATCCCCTGGGCCTCAACGGCTTTGAATTCGTGGAATTTACCTCGCCCGATCCCGAGGCGATGGCGAAGCAGTTCGAGCAGCTCGGCTTCGTGCCGACGCACCGTCACCCGACGAAGAACATCACCCGCTACAAGCAGGGCCGAATCAACCTGATGCTGAACCGCGACGAAGCGGGACGGGTGAAGCAGTTCCGCAACGAGCATGGCGCCTCCGCCAGCGCGATGGCGTTCCGCGTCGCCGATCCGAAGAAGGCGCTCGAATGGGCGCTCGCCAACGGCGGCAAGCCGACCGAGGAAGACGACACCGTCATCATGGGGATCGGCGGATCCTACCTTTATTTCATCCAGGACGGCATCGACCTGTATGAAAATTGGGCCGAGTTCGCCGGCTGGCGCGAGGCCGAGGCAAAGAACAACGTCGGGCTCGACCTCCTCGATCACCTCACCCACAACGTTCGCCGCGGCCAGATGCAGGTGTGGAGCCAGTTCTACCGCACGCTCTTCAACTTCGAGGAGCAGAAGTATTTCGACATCAAGGGCAAGGCGACCGGCCTGTTCAGCCAGGCGATGATCGCACCGGACAAGGCGATCCGCATCCCGCTGAACGAAAGCCAGGACGACAATTCGCAGATCGAGGAATTCATCCGCGAATATCAGGGCGAAGGCATTCAGCACCTCGCACTGACCACGGACGACATCTACGACACGGTCGAGCGCCTGCGCGCCCGCGGCGTGAAGCTGCAGGACACGATCGAGACCTATTACGAATTGGTCGACAAGCGCGTGCCCGGCCACGGCGAGGACCTCGAGCGGCTCCGTAAGAACCGCATCCTGATCGACGGCTCGGTCGAGAATAACGAGGGCATCCTGCTGCAGATCTTCACCGAGAACATGTTCGGCCCGATCTTCTTCGAGATCATCCAGCGCAAGGGCAACGAAGGCTTCGGCAACGGCAACTTCCAGGCGCTGTTCGAAAGCATCGAGTTAGATCAGATCCGTCGGGGCGTGATCAAGGTCGATGCGTAAGCATCGGCCGAATGCGAGCGCGGCGGCGCTCGAGCCCCACCGGCCAGCGCGACAAAGCCGGCGCACAAGGCGCGGCTTTGCCGCGTCTGACGCGCCGGCGAGCCACCAGATGCACCACCCCTGACTACCCGAAACAGAACCAGCCCGAGGTGAGGATGCCGACCGACACTGCCACCCCAGCCTACACTCCCGGCTTCGGCAATCACGTCGCGACCGAGGCCGTGTCGGGCGCCCTCCCCATCGGCCGCAACTCGCCGCAGAAGCCGCCCTTCGGCCTCTACGCGGAGCAGCTCTCCGGCACCGCGTTCACCGCGCCGCGCCACGAGAACCGTCGCTCCTGGCTGTATCGCCTGCGCCCTTCCGCCGAGCATCCGCCCTTTACGCGCTACGAAGGCGCTGCACGCTTCGCGCCCGGCACCGTCAAGGAACCACTCGCGCCCAATCGCCTGCGCTGGGATCCGGACGCCGGTGACACCGACGTCGACCTCATCGACGGCATGACGACGATGCTTGCCAATCGCGACCCCGCCGATCTCGAAGGCGTCGCGATCCACCTCTACGCCGCCGATCGCGACATGGAGAACCGCGTCTTCGTCGATGCCGACGGCGAATTGCTGTTCGTGCCGCAGGAAGGCCGGCTGGCGCTCTTGACGGAGCTTGGCCGGATCGACATCGCTCCGGGCCAGATCGCGCTGGTGCCGCGCGGCGTGCGCTTCCGCGCGCTGCTACCGGACGGCTCCGCGCGCGGCTATGCGCTGGAAAACCATGGCGCCATGTTCCGCCTGCCCGATCTCGGTCCGATCGGTGCCAATGGCCTCGCCAATCCGCGCGATTTCGAAACGCCGAACGCCTGGTTCGAGGATCGCGACGAACGTATCGAGGTGATCCAGAAGTATCTCGGCAGCCTGTGGCGCACGGAGCTGCATCACTCCCCGCTCGATGTCGTCGCCTGGCACGGCAATCTCGCGCCGTGGCGCTATGATCTGGCGCATTTCAACGCCATCAACACCGTCAGCTTCGACCATCCCGATCCGTCGATCTTCACCGTGCTGACCTCGCCCAGCGACGTGCCGGGCCGAGCCAACGCCGATTTCGTGATCTTCCCGCCGCGCTGGATGGTGGCGGAGGACACGTTCCGCCCCCCCTGGTTCCACCGCAACATCATGTCCGAGGCGATGGGCCTCATCACCGGCGCCTATGACGCCAAGGCGGAAGGTTTCCGCCCCGGCGGCCTGTCACTCCACAATCTGCTGAGCGGCCACGGGCCCGACAAGGCGACGTGGGACGCCGCGTCCAACGCCGATCTGAAGCCGCACAAGATCGGCGGCACCATGGCCTTCATGCTGGAAAGCTGCTGGCCCTATCGCCCCACCAAGTTCGCGCTGGAGCATGCCCAGCCCGATTACGACGCCTGCTGGGCCGACTTCCCCAAGGCGAAGCTGCCCTGACCGAGCGTCTCACCGCCACGCCGGCCGGCATCGCGCTCGGCCCGCTCGATCAGATCGCGGACGGCGCCGCGCGCAGCTTCGTGATCGAGATGCGCGCCGGCCGCTTCCACGGTTTCGCGGTTCGGCGCGGCGATCAGGTGTTCGGCTATGTCGATCGCTGCCCGCACATGGGCCTGCCGCTCGCGCAGAAGCTCGACGATTATGTCGCCGCGGATCGCATCGCGTGCAGCTGGCACGGCGCGCTGTTCGATATCGAGAGCGGCGCGTGCCTTGGCGGCCCCTGCCCCGGCACTGCCTTGACGCCATGGCCGCTTCGGGTGGAGGCTGGCGCGATCATCACCGCCTGAAGGAGAGGCCATGAAGGCGCGCGCGAACGGCATCGAGCTGGAATATGAGTCGTTCGGCAACCCCGCCGATCCCACCATCCTCCTCATCATGGGCCTCGGCGCGCAGCTGACGCTCTGGCCGCTCCCGTTCGTCGAGGCGCTGGTCGAACGCGGCTTCCACGTCGTGCGCTACGACAATCGCGATGTCGGTCTCTCGACGAAGCTCGATCACGCCCGCCCGCCCCGCGTCGGCATGCTCGTGCTTCAGCGCCTGCTACGCCTGCGCCCGCGGATGCCGTACACGCTCGGCGACATGGCCGCGGACGCCGCCGGCCTGCTCGATGCGCTGGGGATCGAGAAGGCGCATATCGTCGGCGGATCGATGGGCGGGATGATCGCGCAGATCTTTGCCGCCACCTATCCCGATCGCACCCTGTCGCTCACCTCGATCATGTCCACCACCGGCAACCCCAGGCTCTCGCGCGCCTCGCGGGAAGCGATGGACGTCCTCGTCAACCACCCGAAGACGGACGATCTCGAGGCGCTCGTCGCCCATGGCGTCCGCGCGTCGCAGGTGCTCGCCGGCCCCGCCTTTCCCGTCGCACCCGACGTGCTGGAGGCCCGCGCCCGCGAAACGATCCAGCGCTCGAACTACCCCGATGGCTTCGCGCGGCAGCTGGCCGCGATCGTCGCCGACGGGGACCGTCGCCAGCGGCTGAAAGCGATCACCGCGCCGACGGTCGTCATCCACGGCAGTGATGATTCGCTGGTGCCGATCGACGGCGGTCGCGATACCGCCGCCAGCATTCCCGGCGCGCGGCTGGTCGAGGTTCGCGGCATGGGCCACAACGTGCCCGTCGAGGTCATCCCCGAGATCGTCGACGCGATCGAAAGCGTCGCGCGATGAGCGGCCGCACGCTCCGCATCGACTTCGTCTCCGACGTCGTCTGCCCCTGGTGCCTGATCGGCCTCGCCAACCTCGAACGCGCCCTCACCAACCTTGGGGACGAGGTTTCAGTCGACCTCGTCTTCCATCCGCTTCAGCTAAACCCCGGCCTGCCGCCGGAGGGCGAGCTCGCCGCCGACAATATCGCCCGCAAATATGGCATCACGCCCGATCAGGCGCGCAGCCGCGGCGGGGGCGTGCGGGCGGCGGCGGAGGCTGCCGGCGTGTCGATGGCTGGCCGGCCAGACCGGCTCTACGATACGTTCGACGCGCATCGCCTGCTTCATTGGGCACGGCGCGAGGGCCGGCAATTGGCGCTCAAACATGCGCTCCTGCGTGCATATTTCGACCAAGGGCGTGCAATCTCGGACCATCAGGTGCTGGCCGATGCCGCCGCTGACGCAGGTTTGGACAGGCAAATGGCGCTCCAGGTCCTCGCCCGCGGCGAATTTGCGGCCGAGGTCGCCGATGACGAGATCGAATGGCGGTCAGAAGGCATCGCCTCCGTCCCCACCATGGTGATCGACCGCGAATTCGTCATCAACGGCGCGCAGGAGCCCGATCGCCTGGAACGCGCCCTGCGAAAGCTGGCGTCCCGCTAGCCGCCCCGTTCGCTTCATCGCCGTCGGCGCCCCTTCAGAACGGCGCCGCCCCCGCCTTCTGCGCCTCCTTCGCCCGCGCGAACCCGTCGCGCGCCTTCAGCCGCTCCCAATAGGCCGCCACCTGCGGCGGAAAGCCATTGTCGATCTTCAGGCTCTTGGCGAGGAGCAGGGCGTAACCGACAGAAATGTCGGCAGCCGTGAAGCGTCCGCCGACCATATATTCGCGGTCGCCCAGCGCCCGCTCCACATGCCGCAGCCGTGAGTGAAACCACTGTGCATAATCGTCCGCCGCCTGCGGCAGGCGCCGCTCCGGCGGCTCCAGCATGCGATACCGCAGAACCAGCGTCTGCGGGAAGGTCAGCGTCGCCTCGCCGAAGTGCAGCCAGTTCAGCCACGCGCCATAGTCGGGCGAGTCGGGCGCCACCACCAGTTCGTTCGGCCCCGCACGGGTGGCGAGATACTGAACAATCGCGGCCGATTCCGTCATCCGCGTTTCGCCATCCACCAGCAGCGGGATGGTGCCGAGCGGATTGACGTCGAGGTACAAGGGCTCGCGCACCCGCGGCGGGAACGGTAACAGGTGGAGCTTATACTCCAGCCCAAGCTCCTCCAGCGCCCACAGCGCGCGGAAGCTGCGCGCGTCGGCGCAGTGATACAGTTCGATCATCATATCCCCCCATCACCACGTATCGACATAGCGGCCAGACCGGCGCGCCGGCGTCGAGGCGAGCCCGCGCAGCAGCCAGGCGCGCGTGTCCGCCGGGTCGATCACCGCATCGATCTCCAGGAACTGCGCCACCGACACAGCTTTGCCGCGCTCGTAGGAATGGGCGACAAGCTCCTGATAACGCGCCTCTCGTGTCTCGGCGTCCTCGATCGCCTCCAGCTCCTTGCGGTAGCCGAGCCGCACCGCCCCTTCGAGCCCCATGCCGCCGAACTCGCCGGTCGGCCAGGCAACGGTGAACGGCCCAGCATGAAGCGATCCGCCCGCCATCCCCTGCGCGCCGAGGCCATAAGCCTTGCGCACCACGACGGTGAAGATCGGCACCGACAGCGCCGCGCCGACCACGAACATGCGCGAGGCACGGCGGATGGGCGCGGTCTTCTCCGCTTCCGGCCCCACCATGAAGCCCGGCGTGTCGCACAGCGAGACGATCGGCACCCCGAATGCGTCGCACAGCTGAAAGAAGCGCGCCGCCTTGTCTGCACCTTCCGCATCAATGGCACCCGACAAGTAGCGGCAATCATTGGCGATCACGCCCACTGCACGGCCGTCTAGCCGTGCCAGCCCGGTGATCATCCCCTTCGCCCAGCCACCGCGCAGCTCGATGAACGAACCAGTGTCGAACAGCCCGTCGATCGCACGGCGAATGTCGAACACGCGCAGCCGGTTCTCCGGCACCACATGGCGCAGCAGGCGCTGGTCCGGCGCTTCACCGCCCGCCACGCGCCCCTGGAAGAACGACAACAGCCGACGCGCGAGATCGGTCGCCTCCGCCTCATCCTCGGCCAGCACGTCGATCGCGCCGCTCGACCAATGTACCTCGACCGGCCCGACTTCCTTGGGCGAATAGACGCCGAGCCCCCCGCCCTCGATCATCGCCGGACCACCGACGCCGATATGCGCATCGCGCGTCGCAATGGTGATGTCGCAGCTGCCGAACAGCACCGCATTGCCGGCGAACGAATAGCCGGACGTGATGCCGATCCGCGGCGCAACGCCGGAAAGCCCGGCGAAGCGGCTGAACGTCGGCACGTCGAGCCCCGTGGCGCCGACCGAATCAACGTCCCCCGGCCTGCCGCCGCCGCCCTCGGTATAGAAGACGATCGGCAGCTTCAGGTCCCCCGCAATGCCGAGCAGCCGATCGGTCTTGCGGTGGTTCATGTGGCCCTGCGTGCCCGCCAGCACGGTATAGTCATAGGCGAGGCCGAGGCACTTGCCCGCTTCCTCGCCATGATCCGCGGCATTCACCGTGCCGATCCCGCCGATCAGGCCGTCGGCGGGCGTGTTGCGCATCAGATCGTCGAGGCTCCGCCGCCGCCGCTGCGCCGCGATCGCCAGCGCGCCATATTCGATGAAGCTGCCGGCATCGAACAGGTCGTCGATATTCTCACGCGCGGTGCGCTGATTGGTCCGCCGCCGCCGCTCCACTGCCGCGGGGCGATGTTCGTCCAGCCCCAGCGCATGGCGTGCCCGCACCTCTGCAAGATCGTCGCGGATCAGGTCGAGGTCGAGCGCTGCAGCTTCGGCCGCCACGCCCTCGTCACCATCCACCGGCTCGATCGAGACGAACACCGCGCCCTCGTCGATGACCCGCCCCGGCATCGCGGTCACCGCACGCACCACGCCGCCGTGTGTCGCCACCACGGCATGCTGCATCTTCAGCGCCTCGATCGTCCCCAGTTCGGCACCGCGCGCCACCCGATCACCCGGCTGCACGCCGATCGCCACCACCACGCCCGCCAGCGGCGCGACGATCGCCTGCGCGTCGACCGGGGCGGCCGGGGTCGCGGCCGCCGCAAAATCGCCGACGTTGCGATCAAACCAGCCGGTGTCGACCGCGCCCGCCGCCACCTCCTCGCGTGCCAGCAGCGCGGCGTGGAGCGGAAGGTTCGTGGCCACACCCGCGATCTCGAACTCCGCCACCGCACGCCGCGCCCGCGCCAGCGCTGCCTCCCAGTCGGGCGCATGGACGATCAGCTTGGCGAGCAACGAATCGAACCGCGGATTGGCAGCCATCCCGGCCTTCAGCGCGCCGTCGATGCGGATACCCGGCCCCCCCGGCGCCTCGACGTTGCTGATCGAGCCGCCGGGCGCGCGCGGCATGCCGTCGGTGCCGATCGTCTCGGCATTGATGCGCAGCTGGATCGCCACCCCGCGCGCGCCCGGCCGCTCCGCCGGCACGCTGCAGCCCTCGGCAAGGCGCAGCTGAAGCGCCACCAGGTCGAGCCCGGTCACCTCCTCGGTCACCGTATGCTCCACCTGAAGCCGCGGGTTCACCTCCAGGAAGGCGAAGGCCTCCGGATCATCAGCGGCGCGCTCCTTGTCGACCAGGAACTCCGCCGTCGCGAGACCCACATAGCCGGTGTCTTCCAGCAGGCGCTCCGCCGCACGCTCGATCCGTTCGGCAAGCGCCGGATCGATCGTTTGCGCCGGCGCGATCTCGATCAGCTTCTGGTGCCGTCGCTGCACCGTACAGTCGCGCGTGCCCAACGCGATCACGCGGCCGGCAGCGTCGGCGGCAAGCTGCACCTCGATATGCCGCGCCGCCGGAATATAGCGTTCGACCATCACCTCGGCCGATCCGAACGCCGCCAGCGCCTCCGCCCCCGCCGCCTCGATCTGCGCCGCCAGCGTCGCCGGGTCGTGCACCACGCGGATGCCGCGCCCGCCGCCGCCGGCCAGCGCCTTCACCACTACCGGCCCGCTTGCCTCTGCCCCCTCGGCAAGTACCGGCACGCCCACCGCACGCGCATGCCGCTTCGCTGCTGCTTTGTCCCCAAACAGACTCAAAAGATCAGGATTGGGACCGACGAACGTCAGCCCCGCGTCAGCACAGGCCCGCGCGAGCTCAGGGTTTTCGCTGAGAAAGCCATACCCTGGGTGAACCGCTCCGCACCCCTCAAAAACCGCCGCTGCGACAATGGCATCAACCGAAAGATAGGCTGCCGGACCCTCGCCGCTCAGCGCAACCGCGCGGTCCGCCGCCTGTACATGCGGTGCGCTCTCATCATCGGCAGAGTA
Source organism: Sphingomonas sp. IC-11 (assembly GCF_021043365.1). Lineage (GTDB taxonomy): Bacteria > Pseudomonadota > Alphaproteobacteria > Sphingomonadales > Sphingomonadaceae > Sphingomonas. Next base: position 1,616,253 of record NZ_JAJNDU010000001.1, read on the forward strand.
CACCGCGACCGTCTTTAAACCCAGCGATGCGGCGGCACGCGCGATGCGGATCGCGATCTCACCGCGATTTGCGATCAACAGGCTTTCGATGATGCCTCTCCCTCTTTTTTATGTCCTTTCAGGCCAGTGTCGTGACGCATCAACCCCTTTTCCGCGAGCGGCAGCTGTGGCTAAGCCCTCGCGCCAGCCGCGTCGGCGTGGATCATCGGTTAGGTGAAGAGCGATGTCAGCATGAACCCGCGCCTCAAGTCGATCATCGGCGGTTCCACCGGCAACCTCGTCGAATGGTATGACTGGTACGCCTATGCCGCCTTCACGCTCTATTTCGCGCCGCACTTCTTTCCGGAAGGCGATCAGACCGCGCAGCTCCTGAGCGCGGCCGCGGTCTTCGCCGTCGGCTTCGTCATGCGGCCGATCGGCGCCTGGGTGATGGGCGTCTATGCCGATCGCCGCGGGCGCAAGGCGGGCCTCACCCTCTCCGTCACGCTGATGTGCGCGGGCTCGTTCCTGATCGCGATCACGCCGGGCTATGAGACGATCGGGGTCTTCGCCCCCGCCCTGCTGGTCGTTGCCCGGCTGATGCAGGGGCTCTCGGTCGGCGGTGAATATGGCGCCAGCGCGACGTACCTATCGGAAATGGCCGGGCGGGATCGCCGCGGTTTCTTCTCCAGCTTCCAATATGTCACGCTGATCGCGGGCCAGCTCACCGCGCTCCTCGTCCTTCTGGTGCTGCAATCGGTGATGAGCGAGGCCGCGCTCGACGCCTGGGGCTGGCGCATCCCGTTTGCGGTCGGCGGTGTGCTGGCGATCGTCGTCTTCCGCATCCGGCGCGGGCTCGCCGAAACCGAAAGCTTCAAGCGCGCCGAAGGGCCAAAGTCGGGCTTCTGGACGCTCGTCACGCATCACCCTCGCGAAACGCTGACGGTGATGCTGCTCACCGCCGGCGGCACGCTCGCCTTTTATGCCTACTCGATCTACATGCAGAAGTTCCTGGTCAACACCAGCGGCTTCGATCGCCAAACGGCGAGCCAGATCAACGCCGCCACCCTCTTCGTTTTCATGTGCCTTCAGCCGCTCGCCGGCGGCCTCAGCGATCGCATCGGGCGAAAGCCGCTGATGATCGGCTTCGGCGTGCTCGGCGTGCTCGCCACCTATCCGATCTTCGCCACGCTGGAGACGGTGCGCAGCCCGTTCGTCGCCGGCCTTCTCGTGATGGCCGCGCTGGTGATCGTCACTGGATACACTTCGATCAACGCGGTGGTGAAGGCGGAGCTGTTCCCGGCCAACATCCGCGCGCTTGGGGTCGCCCTCCCCTATGCGCTCGCTAACACCCTGTTCGGCGGCACCGCGGAATATGTCGCTTTGTCGTTCAAGAACGCGGGCTGGGAACGCGGCTTCTACTGGTATGTCACCGGCATGATCGCGGTGTCGCTGGTGATCTACATCCGCATGCGCGACACGCGCATGACGAGCCGGATCACCGAGGACTGAGCGCCGGCACGCTCTTCGCCGCTTCCGCCGGGTCGATCCCCGGCCGGGTGGCGGTTGGCAAGGTCTCGTCACCACGTGCGGCGCTGGCCGCGCGCTGGATCGCCTCCACCAGCCTGGGATAGATGCCGCATCGACAGATGTTGGTGATCGCGCGGCGGATCTTCGCCTCCGACGGATCCCGGTCGTTCTTGATCAGCACCGCGGCCGCCATGACGATGCCTGGGATGCAATAGCCGCACTGGACGACGTTGCCGGCCAGCAGCGCCGCCTGCACCGGGTGCGCGCGCTCCCGCGACAGCCCTTCCACGGTGGTGACGAAGCTCCCTTCCACCTCCGCCAGCGTCACCTGGCAGGATCGGACGGCGCGCCCGTCGACATCGACGGTGCACGCGCCGCAGCTTCCGGTGCCGCAGCCATATTTGGCGCCCGTCAGGTTGGACGCATCGCGCAGCGCCCACAGCAGCGGCGTGGCCGGGTCGAGGCGATATTCGATCGCCTCGTTGTTGACGGTCAATCTCGGCATGTCCCCGCTCTACCCGAACGCGGGCCGCGCTCAATCCAGATCGAGCGGGTCGTCCGGCGAGATGATCGTCACGCGCACATGGTCGCTGAGGCGGAACAGGTCTGCCACGTGATGCGCGGTGGCATCATCGTCGGCGCGCACGACCCAGACGTTGCCGTCACGATCCTCGGCGGAGGTCAGGTAGTGCGCGCTAGCGGCCATCACTTGCTCCCTCAGTAGCCCAGCGCCGCCACCTCGGCATCGTCGAAGCCAAGCTCGCGCAGGACCTCCGCGTCCCGGCGCTCGCCGCCCAGCGTAGGCGCCACTGTCTCGCTCTTGGAATAACGCGGCGCCGGCGCGGGCTGCTTGATCCCGTTCACCTCGGTGAAGGTGCCGCGCGCCTTGTTGTGTTCATCATTGTAGGCGTCGTCGAAGCCAAGCACCGGCGCGAAGCACACGTCATGCCCCTTGAACGCCGCGACCCAGTCGTCGCGCGTCCTGGTCTTGAACTGCGCGGTCAGCTCATCCTTCAGCGCCGGCCACTGGCTCGCGTCCATCTGCGCGGCCCATTTCTCGTCGCTCAGCCCCATGACGTTGCGGAACTCGGCATAGAATTGCGGCTCGATCGCGCCGAGCGAGATGAACTTGCCGTCGCTCGTCTCATAGGTGTCGTAGAAATGCGCCGCGGTATCGAGCAGATTGGTACCGCGCTCGTCGCTCCACCGGCCCATGCCGCGGAAGCCCCACATCATTGTCATCAGCACCGCGGAGCCATCGGTCATCGCGGCATCGACCACCTGCCCCTCGCCGGTCCGCGCTGCATGGAGCAGCGCGGCGAGCATGCCATACGCCAGGAACATGCCGCCGCCGCCGAAGTCGCCGACCATGTTGATCGGCGGCGTCGGCTTCTCGCCCTTGCGCCCGAAGGCATGAAGCGCGCCCGAGATCGCGATATAGTTGATGTCGTGGCCCGGCTCCGGCGCCATCGGGCCATATTGGCCCCAGCCGGTCATTCGGCCGTAGACGAGCTTCGGATTGTCCGCGAGCAGCACGTCCGGCCCCAGGCCAAGCCGCTCCATCACGCCCGGGCGATATCCTTCGATGATCGCGTCCGCGCCCTTCACGATCTTGCGCACCGCCTCGATCGCCTTGGGGTTCTTCAGGTCCATGCCGATCGACTTGCGGCTGCGCAGCAGCGGGTCCTTGCTGTCGATCGAAATGCCGCTGCCGCCCTTCACCGGGCGATCGATCCGGATCACTTCCGCGCCATGGTCCGCCAGCATCATGCCGGCGAACGGGCCAGGGCCGATCCCGGCGAACTCAACGATACGAATGCCGGCGAGTGGCGCGTTGCTCACGATGTGTCTCTCCCGATTGATTTACCGGAAGGCGTATCGCGCGAAGGCGACGAGCACAACAAAAGTTATGCTGCCTTACCAGCTGCCAGCTTCGAGCTGCGCCTGTCGAAGAGCGTGCCCACCGGCACGTTCCGTCCGATGTAGGAGCCTCCGCCTATCCGCGGCAGAGCGGCGGCGCGCCCTTGTCCAGCGCCAGATCCGCGTCCGAGAACTGGATCGGCGTGCGCAGCCCCGCAATCGGCCGCGTGTCGTTCACCGGCAGCACCATCCCGCGTGCCTGCACCTGCGGATCGTTCAGCGCCTGCTCGACGGTGTTGATCGGCCCCGCGGGCACCCCCGCCACCTCCAGCTTCGCCAACAGGTCGTCACGCGTAAACGTGCGGCAGCGCTCCTCGATTAGCGCGAACAGCGGCACACGATGCTCGATCCGGCCGGCATTGGTGTCCCAGCGCGGATCCGGGCCGATGCCGACGATCGCGGCAAAGCGGTGATATTGCGCGTCATTGCCCACCGCCAGGATGAACCAGCCGTCGCTGGTCGGAAACACCGCATAGGGGCTGACGTTCGCATGGGCATTGCCCATCCGCGCCGGGTTCTCGCCGCTGGCAAAATAGTTCGCGGCCTGATTGGCGAGCACCCCGACCATCGTGTCGAGCAACGCACAATCCACCTGCTGCCCCCGCCCCGTCCGAGCACGCATCATCAGCGCCGCCTGAATGCCGATCGTCGCATACAGCCCCGTCATGATGTCGGCGAAGGCGACGCCGATCTTCTGCGGCGCACCGTCCGGCTCGCCGGTCAGCGACATGATCCCGCCCATCCCCTGGATGATGAAATCATAGCCGGCGCGATGGGCATAGGGCCCGGTCTGGCCGAAGCCGGTGATCGAGCAATAGACGAGGCGCGGATGATCCGGCGCGAGGCTGGCGTAATCGAGCCCGTATTTGGCGAGCCCGCCGACCTTGAAGTTCTCGATCACCACGTCGGCATCGGCGATCAGCGCCTTCACACGCGCCACGTCCTCGGCCTTGGTGAAATCGGCGACGATGCTTGCCTTGCCGCGGTTGCAGGCGTGGTAATAAGCCGCCGCCCGGTCGCCCTGATGCTCCACGAACGGCGGGCCCCAGGTGCGCGTATCGTCGCCCGCGGGGCTCTGCACCTTGATCACCTCGGCGCCGAGGTCAGCCAGGATCTGCCCGGCCCAGGGCCCCGCCAGGATGCGGGCAAGCTCGACCACCTTAATGCCCTTGAGCGGTGTTTCCTTGGTCATCTCTCGTCACCCTGGCCTTGAGCCGGGTCCCGCTCACCCTTCTTCCCGGCAGATGAAATGGGAGCGGGACCCCGGATCAGATCCGGGTGACGAAACTCAGAACGCGGCGATTCCCGTGATCGCCCGGCCCAGGATCAGCGCATGCACGTCATGCGCGCCCTCATAGGTGTTCACCGTTTCCAGGTTCATCACGTGGCGCATCACCTGATATTCGCCCGAGATGCCGTTGCCGCCGTGCATGTCACGCGACACGCGGGCGATATCGAGCGCCTTGCCGACGTTGTTGCGCTTCACGATCGAGACCATTTCCGGCGCGAACCGCCCCTCGTCCATCAGCCGCCCGACGCGCAGTGAGGCCTGCAGTCCGAGCGCAATCTCGGTCTCCATGTCTGCCAGCTTCTTCTGGTAAAGCTGGGTCGCCGCCAGCGGCCGCCCGAACTGGTGGCGATCGAGGCCGTACTGCCGCGCGGCGTGCATGCAGAATTCCGCCGCGCCCATCGCGCCCCAGCTGATGCCGTAGCGAGCGCGGTTGAGGCAGCCAAACGGCCCCTTGAGGCCCTGAACATCGGGGAGCAGCGCATCCTCACCCACCTCGACATCATCCAGCACGATCATGCCGGTGATCGAGGCGCGCAAGGACAGCTTGCCCTCGATCTTCGGCGCCGACAGCCCCTTCATGCCCTTCTCGAGCACGAAGCCGCGAATGCCGCCGCCATGCGCATCGCTCTTCGCCCACACGACGAACACGTCGGCGATCGGCGCGTTCGAGATCCAGGTCTTGCTGCCACTGATGCGGTAGCCGCCGTCGGTCTTCACCGCGCGGGTCTTCATGCCGCCGGGGTCGGATCCCGCATCCGGCTCGGTCAGGCCAAAGCAGCCGATCCACTCGCCGCTCGCGAGCTTGGGCAGATATTTGCGCTTCTGCTCTTCCGAGCCATAGGCATGAATCGGGTACATCACGAGGCTGGACTGGACGCTCATCATCGAGCGGTAGCCCGAATCGATCCGCTCCACCTCGCGCGCGACCAGGCCGTAGGCGACGTACGAAGCGCCGACGCCGCCATATTCCTCCGGGATCGTCGGCCCCAGCAGGCCGAGCTCGCCCATCTCGCGGAAGATCGCGGGGTCGGTCACTTCGTTGGCGAACGCATCGATGATCCGCGGCGCCAGTTTCTCCTGCGCATAGGCGCGCGCCGTATCGCGCACCATCCGCTCGTCTTCGCTCAATTGCTCGTCGAGCAGAAACGGATCCGCCCAGTCGAACGCGCCCATGCCGGCCATAATCTACTCCACCATAGTGCCAGGAGCGAAACGCTCCGCCCCGTCCGGGCTAAGCCTGTCGCGGCCCGTGCCAAGCAGCATCGAGCCGAACGACACGCCCTTCGACAAACTCAGGGCGAACGGAGATGATCGTTATGGCCTATAGTGCTTCAGGCGGGCGCGCCAAGCGTATGGGCATATTTGGGCTGGTCGATCGCGATCGTGTCCAGCGCCGTCGCCTTGAGATGCGCCACCAGAGCAGGGTCGTCAGGGGCGATCGCCCCGCTGCGGATCGCCTCCACCAGCGCCTTGTCCAGCTCGTCACGCGTGCCGTCCCGGTTCAGCAGCGCGCGCATCCGCCCTACCGCGCGCGCATCCGCAGTCGGGCTCATCGCCATGTCGCGCGCCGCAATCTCCAGCGCATTTCGCGCCACGCGAAGGCCAAAGACGCTCGCGCTGCCATCCACCGGCAGCCATTGCGCGACCCCTGCCACCAGTTCCTGCGCCGTAGGATGCGTGATCATGCCGCGTTCCTCTCGATGATCGCCACGATGTCTGCCTCCGTTTCGGACAGCCGGCGCCCGATCACGCCGCGCTCCGGCCCGGCGCTGGGGTCGGAAGCAAAGCTTGCGTACATGCCCATCGTCATGACGCCCCATTTGAGGCTGCCGAGCATCGACCAGAAATCGACTCGCGCCGCGTTGATCGGCTCGCCGCCCGCCTCGGCATAGCCATCGAGCAGGTCCTGCACGTCGCCGAAACCGCCGACGTAGCGATCGGGCCGGCCGAACTTCCAGCTGTTGGTGCACAGCCATCCCAGATCCTCCGCCGGGTCGCCGACATGCACCAACTCCCAGTCTAGCACGGCGACGAGGCCCTCGTTGGGATCGACCATGATGTTGCCGTTCCGGAAATCGCCATGAACGAAGCGGGACGTCACCTTCTCCTTCGGCAGCCGCTTTTCCAGCCAGCGGAATGCCGCCTCGATCGTCGGGCGTACCGCGCCGGTGGCGCGCCAGGTCGCTTCGTAATTGGCAAGGGTGGTTTCCGCGTCGGTCTGGTCGAGGCCATCAAGCGGCGCGACCGAGTGGATCCGGGCGAGCGCCGCGCCACATTGCCGCGCGAGCTTGCCGCGCGCCGGTTCGAAAGCGGGATCGCTGGTGATCTTCTTGCCCAGCGTCTCGCCGGCCACGCGGTGCATGACATAGGCCTCGTCCAGCCCGTCGGCCTCCTCGTCGCAGACATAGGTGACGATCGGTGCGGGAACGCCCGCCTCAACGGCAAGCGCGATCGCCTCCGCCTCGCGACGCAGCGGCGGTTTCGAGACGGCGGAGTTCATCACCATCCGCGTGCGGCGGCGAAGGATCAGCGGCGTCTTCGCCTCGCCCTCACCCACCGCATCGAACGCCCATGTCTCCATGCTCGCGCCGCCGGTCAGCCGTACCAGATTCTCGACCCGCTCAGCCCCGGGGGCCATGCGCGGTGCAAGCGCGGACAATCGCCGCGCCAACTCGTCTTTCGAAAGCCTCTCCGCCATCGCCCCTCGGCTTGTTTGAATTAGGGGCTTTAAAATCCGTGAGAGGCCGCTACGCAAGTTAAAAGAGTCGACTTAATTCGGGAGAGGGCCATGGATTTCGGATTGCCGCAGGATCTGCTCGACTATCTCAAGGAGCTGGATGCGTTCATCGAGGCGGAGATCAAGCCGCTGGAGGATGCCGACGATAACGTCCGCTTCTTCGACCACCGCCGCGAATATGCGCGGACCGATTTCGAGGCCGGCGGCCTGCCGCGCCACGAATGGGAAGAGCTGATGCGCGAGGCGAAGCGCCGCGCCGACAAGGCGGGGCATTTGCGCTTCGCGATGGATCCCAAGTTCGGCGGCAAGGGCGGGTCGAACCTGTGGATGTGCGTCATCCGCGAATATCTCGCCGCGAAGGGCCTCGGCCTCCACAACGATCTGCAGACCGAACACAGCATCGTGGCGAACAACCCGTTCGCCAAGATGTTCGACGATTTCGGCACCGAGGAGCAGAAGGAAGAGTTTATCACCGGTACGCTGAACGGCACCCGCCGGGTGACCTTCGGCCTGACCGAGCCGTATCACGGCTCCGACGCGACCCATATGGAGACGCGCGCGGTGCCGGAATCGCGCAACGGCGTGCCCGGCTATGTCATTAATGGCGAGAAGATGTGGACGACGGGAATGCACGTCGCGACCCATTGCGCCCTGTTCGCCCGCACCAGTGGCGATGACGGCGCGGCCAAGGGCATCACCTGCTTCCTGGTGCCGACCGATGACGAGGGCGTCCAGATCGAGGAATATCTCTGGACCTTCAACATGCCAACCGATCACCCGCGCGTCAGCTTCAAGGACGTGTGGGTGCCGGAGACGACGATCTTCGGCGATCCCGAGAACGGCCTCCCCGTCGCGCAGGCGTTCGTGCACGAGAACCGCATCCGCCAGGCCGCATCATCGCTGGGCGCCGCGACCTACTGCATCGAGGAATCGATCCGCTACGCGCGGCAACGCAAGCCGTTCGGCGAGGATCTCGCCCGCAACCAGGCGATCCAGTTCCCGCTGGTGGAACTCGCGACCCAGGCCGAGATGCTTCGCCTGCTGATCCGCAAGACCGCGTGGGAAATGGATCAGATGCCGCACCATGAGGTGGAGAAGCGCCTCTCGGACAAGGTGTCGATGTGCAATTACTGGGGCAATCGCCTGTGCTGCGAGGCGGCGGATCGCGCAATGCAAGTCCATGGCGGCATCGGCTATTCGCGGCACAAGGCGTTCGAGCACATCTATCGCCACCACCGCCGCTATCGCATCACCGAAGGCGCGGAGGAGATCCAGATGCGCAAGGTCGCGGCCTTCCTGTTCGGCTACCTCGGCCCCCGGCGGCAGGAGTTCAAGGAACTCGACTGGAACGACGTCGACTATCGCAACAGCCAGATCCGCCCGCGCTCGGGCAAGCAGGCGCTGGGCAGCGTCTTCTGATCGGCGGCCCGCCCCGCCCCAGCCGCCGCTTGCGCATCGGTGCGCACGGCCGCTGACGGGGCGGGCCAACCGCACGCCGAGCGGACTTGCGGCCCTGCCGCGATCGGCATAACATCTGTTACGTTAGCGCGCCCGACGAGGCGCCCATGGGAGAGGGAAATGCTCAAGACGCGGTTCACTGAGGCGTTCGGAGTTGAATATCCAATCGCGCAGGGCGGCATGCAGTGGGTCGGTAAGGCTCACCTGGTCGCCGCGGTCGCCAATGCGGGCGCACTCGGTTTCGTCACGGCGCTTACTCAACCGACGCCGGAGGATCTGGCGAAGGAAATTCAGCGCACCAAGGATCTCACGGACAAGCCGTTCGGCGTGAACCTGACGATCCTGCCGACCATCACGCCCCCGCCCTATGCCGAATATCGCCGCGCGATCATCGAAGGCGGGATCAAGGTGGTCGAGACCGCCGGCTACAAGCCGCAGGAGCATATCGACGATTTCAAGGCGCACGGGATCAAGGTGATCCACAAGTGCACCGCGGTTCGCCACGCTTTGTCGGCCGAGCGGATGGGCGCAGACGCGATCTCGATCGACGGTTTTGAATGCGCCGGCCACCCGGGCGAGGACGACATCCCCGGCCTGATCCTGATCCCGGCAGCGGCAGACAAGATCAAGGTGCCGATGCTCGCGTCTGGCGGCTTTGGCGATGGACGCGGCCTCGTCGCAGCGCTGGCGCTGGGCGCCGACGGCATCAACATGGGCACGCGTTTCTGCGTCACGCAGGAGGCGCAGATTCCCGACAGCTTCAAGCAGCAGATGGTCGAGAATGACGAGCGTCAGACCGATCTCATCTTCCGCACGCTACACAACACCGCTCGCGTGATGAAGAACAAGGTCAGCCAGGAAGTCGTGGCCATCGAGCGCAAGGGGGGTGCCGAGTTCAAGGACGTCCAGCATCTCGTCGCGGGCGCTCGCGGTCGCGCCGCAATGGAGAATGGCGACACGCAGGACGGTATCTGGTCGGCCGGCATGGTACAGGGCCTGATCCACGACGTACCGACCGTAAAGGAACTGGTCGACCGCATCATTGCCGAGGCGGAGCAGATCATCGAGGGCCGCCTCCAATCCATGATTAGCCGCTACGCCGAAGCGGCGGAGTAAGCGACGGGCCTGACATCAAATAGTTGCGCGGCACGTTCATCTGGGCCATTCCCCTCCTCCAGTCGCACTGAGGGAGGGCTATGGCGAGCCTGAATGAGCGGGCCGCGCCCGACCTGACCGCATGCGATCGCGAGCCGATTCATATCCCGGGCGCGATCCAACCCCACGGATTGCTCCTTGTTGCTGATCACGCCAGCCTCGCGGTTGAGGCTGGCGCGGGATCGCTGGAGTCGGCGTTTGGCCCAGGTTGGCTCGGCGCCTCGCTTTCGGAATTGCTTGCGCAGGACGTGTCGGCCCTGTTGCAATCTGTTCCCTCAGCCGGCCCGGGCGGGTCGATCCGCGGCGCTTCCGTCGAGATGGCGGGGCAGACTTTCGACGTCACGCTTCACCGAACAGGCGATCACTTGGTCGTCGAGCTAGAGCCTGCGTCCGAACACCCGCTGCTCGCCGGTGAGATGCTCGGCTGGATGGACGCGATCGCCGCCGGCTTTGAACGCGCGCCCAATCTCCGCACGCTTTGCGCTCGGGCGGCGAGCGCCTTTCGGACGCTGACCGGCTTCGATCGAGTGATGGTTTATCGGTTCCTTGATGACGATGCCGGCCGCGTGGTCGGGGAAGCTCGCGACGAGTCCCTCGATAGCTTCATGCACCACCACTTCCCGGCTGCCGACATACCGCGTCAGGCGCGGGCCCTGTATGTCCGAAACAGGGTGCGCGTTATCCCGGATGTCGGTTACGAACCGGCGCCACTGCGCCCGGCGCGCTACGAGTCGCTTGACCTCAGCGATGTGTCGTTGCGGAGCGTTTCGCCGATACACCTGCAGTATCTTCGCAACATGGATGTCGGCGCATCCGCCTCGATCTCGATCGTCAAGGACGGGATCCTCTGGGGCCTGATCGCCTGCCACCATCGCACCGCAAGGGCGATGCCCCTGGATGTCCGTCTCGCCGCGCTCGCTCTCGCGGGCGGTCTGGCGCGCCAGATCCGCGCTCGGGAAGAAGCCGATAGCTATCGTGAGCGGCTGTCGCTTCGGGCGGCCGAGGACTCGCTGGTACCCGCGTTCAAGCCGCCGCTCACCAGCGCCGTGGCAAGCCGTCACGATGATCTTCAGCGAATGATGGACAGCGATGGCGTGGCGGTCATCCACCCCGGCGGCATCGATCGCTATGGCCACTGTCCGGACGATGCCGCTATCGCCAGCATCGGAAATTGGCTGGCGGAGCGGAACACCACCGACGCCTTCGTCACCCACCATTTAGCCGGCCATCTCCGGGAAGCGGCAGAGTTCGCCGAGAAGGCGAGCGGAGTCATGGCGCTGCCGGTGCCGGAAGAGCAGTCGATCCTGCTTTGGTTCCGCGCCGAGCAGGTCGAAGAGATCGAATGGGCGGGCAATCCGCACAAGGGCGTCCAGCACAATCCCGACGCCATTTTGACCCCGCGCACATCCTTCGAGACGTGGCGCGAAACCGTACGCTGTCGCTCACGGCGTTGGACACTGGAGCAGACCGAGTCGGCGCATCGCCTGCGTCGGGCGTTGCGCGCAGCCAATGAAGCCAGGGAGCGCCAACGCTTGTTTCGCGAATTGGAGCGAGCCGTTACGGAAAAGGACCTCGCCCTGGCGCAAAAGGACGTGCTGATGAAGGAGGTGGACCACCGGGTTCAGAACAGCCTTCAGCTCGTGTCCGCCTTCCTCTCCTTGCAGGCGCGCGAGGCTGGTCCCGGGCCGGTGGCGGACCAGTTGATCGAGGCCCGGTCCCGGCTCTCGTCCGTAGCATTGGTTCACCGCCGGCTTTATCGCGATGACCAGATCGAGACGATCGACCTGGCGCGTTATCTCGAGGAGTTGGTCGGAGACCTGAAGGGCTCGCTGGGCGAGGAATGGTCATCTCAGATGACGGTTGATCTTACACCCATGCTAATCCCGACCGATCGCGCGGTCAGCGTTGGCCTGATCGCATCGGAACTTGTCATCAACGCCACCAAATATGCTTACCCCGGCGGCACCGGGCCGATCGATATCGCGTTGGAGCAGCACCGCAATCGTTTCCGCTTGATCGTGGCGGACCATGGTGTCGGCATCACCGGGGAGCGAAGCGGGTTCGGCAGCCGGATGATGCAAGCGGTCATGGCTCGCCTCAACGGAACGCTCGACCATGCCGAAAATAGCCCCGGTTTGCGAGCGATCCTCACTGCTCCCATCGAAGACGAGCCGCGCTGACGCCGTTGGGGGCATCGCGCAACCCCGGCTGAGGTTGCCCTCACCTCGCCGGACAGAAACTGAGGCCGCTATGCGCGTGCGTGCCGCGTAGCGGCCTCGTAAAGCTCGAAGGTGGCAAGAGCACCCGCCACCATCTGGTCCAGCCAATGTTGGTCCCGATCGGCGGCGGCAGCGTCGATGGCATGCCGAATCGCTCGCCACTCCCCTGGCTGGTGAACGGCAGACAAATAGGCGACCGGCATTCCCGGTCCGACCTGTTTCGCCAGAACGCCGCCACCCAGACGCGATCCCTCAACCACATAAAGCGCGCCCCATTGGGACGGCCCCTGTTCATTCCTGGTACTCACAGCCAATTCCGCAGGCGAACCAAGCGCGGCAAGATCGGCAGCCAATAGCGGTGTGCGGAGTCGCAACGCTGGCCATACCGCAGCCGCCATCGCCTCCGCGTGCGGCAGCGCGCGCCCATGCGCTTCCAGGAAACGCTGGTACGACAGGGGATTGTTCAGATCATGGCCGCCGAAAACCGAGTCGACTGCCTCGTGGGACGCCGCCGTCTTTGCGCGAAGCAGAGCAATTGCTGACATCAATGGGCGATGCCCGATCCGGGCCGGAACGTCGAGCCCTCGACTGGTACGGGTGGTCGGACTCGAACCGACAATCTGTTGCCAGAGGCGGATTTTGAGTCCGCTGCGTCTACCAATTCCGCCACACCCGCGTGATCGGATGCGCGCATTGGCACAAACGATGCCGGGCCGTCCAGCCCGGACGGTGAGTAATCGCGCCTATCGAGGTGCGCCGTTTACTCCGGCAAGCACTTCCGCCTGCCCTGCACTTACTTACGCCTACGCCAGACCCACCGGTTTACGCACGAGCTGCGGATCAATGGGCTTGTCGAACGCGATCCCTGCGCGCCCTTCGGTCTGCCACGCGACTCGCCCGGCGAGCCACCCTAAAGCGGCAAGCTCGATCTGAATGACCGAATCGGGTGCTACTGGCTCCGGAAGCTCCACCATCAAGCCACCGCTCGATAGATTGCGGACGCGAACAGTGGTTTCGCCATCCACGCCAGCCACCTTCAGCCGCGCCAACAGAAACAGGCTGTCCCGCCCTCGATCATCACCGCCAACAGCGGTGGTGTCCAAGAATACGCCGGCCGCGGAGTCCATGCTCGTCAAAGTACGTCCCAATTCTTGTCGAATCACGAACGGGCCAATCCGAGCGGCCGCGCCCGATCAATCCTCGCGAGAAATCTTCTCGTTGCGCTCGTGCCGCTCCTGCGCTTCCACCGTCATGGTGGCAATCGGTCGCGCCTCAAGCCGGCCCAGGCTGATCGGCTCGCCCGTAACCTCGCAATAGCCGTACTCACCTTCATCGATGCGGCGCAACGCAGCTTCGATCTTCCCGATGAGCTTGCGCTGCCGATCGCGCGTGCGCAATTCGATCGACCAGTCGGTCTCACTCGATGCGCGATCGTTGAGGTCGGACTCGCGAAGCGAATCGATCTGCAGCTGCGAGAGCGTACCCAGCGATTCTCGCAGAATGGCATCTTTCCACGCCAACAGCTTGGCTCGGAAATATTCCTGCTGACGCGGGTTCATGAAAGGCTCGTCCGGATGCGGACGATAACCGTCGTCGTTTGCAGCCCCAAGATCTTTAGGACTTAACTGATCCACGCGATTGTAAGCCGTCGCCATCAACCCGTCTCCCCGCCCGCGTCAGGGTGTCGTTGCACCCCGAGGGCCCCGTGGCGCGCCTATAAACGCCGACCGGGAAACTCACAAGCATTCGCGAGCGTGGAAAAATGCGTACTCGACGCGGCATTGCCCGGCAGTGAACAGACAGGACCTTTCAACGTGTCCCGCCATGGTACGTTAACGTAGAAAGCGCGGTCCTACTTGCGTCGCTCGCGTAAAAACCCCCGCCGGGACGGTCATTGCAGTTGAGTTTAAATCTTTGTTCTGCACGTTGGCCGCAAGCAGATCCTGAATAGAACACAGGACGGCACGTAGCGCCGCCTGGGAATGAGAGAGTGACATCATGTCAGTGCGGATGGCCTTGGCGAAACTCTGCGCGTGCACCGTAGGGGGTGCAGTGATCGGCGGCGGCGCAGTGCATGTCGCCCAAACGCAAAAGGCGCGCAGCTCCTATACGAAGGTGGCGAAGGTCGCGCCGCAGAAGCGGATCGTCCGGCGTACGCCCGCCCGGCGCACCGCCGTGCGCCGCGTGGTGGCGGCAGCGCCCGCCGCCTGCGCGCCGACGGTCGTCACGGTGGCAGCACAGGCAGCCCCCGTCCCAGTGCCATTGCCCGTCGGTCCGGCGATTGCCAGCGGCGGGGGCGATGTTGCACCCGTCGTCAGCGGTGGCTGGGGACGCGGCGTCGGCGGCGGCGGCTTCTTTGCAGGTGGCTTCTTCGGCGGCTCTGGCGGTGTCAGCGGATCAAGCGGCATCGTGATTTCGTCGACGTCCAGCTCCAGCGGCGGCTCGACCTCGACCGGCGGTTCGTCAACTTCGACTGGCGGATCCTCAACTTCGACGGGGGGCTCGTCCACCTCAACCGGAGGCTCATCAACGTCGACGGGAGGATCCTCCACGTCGACCTCTACCGGTGGCTCCTCGACCTCAACCTCGACCGGCGGCTCGTCGACCTCGAGCTCCACGTCGACCGGTGGGTCCTCCACCTCATCTTCCACCTCGACCTCGACCTCGTCGTCGACCTCGAGCTCTTCTTACGGTTCATCGTCCAAGGGGTGGAGTTCGAACGGTGGCCATTGGTCATCCAACGGGGGTTGGTCGTCCAACGGGGGCCACGGCGGCAACAGCAGCGGCAATCCCTCTCCCGTGCCCGCGCCCCCGATGATGATCCTTTTCGGCGTTGCTGCAGCAGGTTTGGCGGTACGTTTACGGTTCGCCCGGAAAGCTTCGGCCAAGGCCTGACTGGCCACGAACAATCGGCCGCGCGCCCTCACCAGGGTGCGCAGCCTTTATGCATCACGCGTTCAGCAGCGCCTGCTCGATGTCGGTGATCGGATGCCCCGTCAGGTCTTTCGACAGCTCGCCGGCAAGCCGGTCCGTGACTTCCTTGTGGTAGTGCTTGCGCAACTCCCCCAGCGTCTTGGGCGGCGCAACGACGATCAGCTTTTCGTAATCGTTGGATAGCGCCCGCTTTTTCAGCAGCTCTGCCGCGTCGGCTGCAAAACGATCCTCTTCAAGCTGGTGGAAATCCGTTTCGCCCAATGTGCCGCGCGCCGGCGCAAATTGAGCCCCGCCGCCTCGCGCGTGCATGGATCCGTTCTGTGCAACCGCCGGCGCTCCCGGTCCGGACTGGGTGGAGGAAGCGGCACCCGCGGCATCGGTTTTCTGATCGCGGTCCGCCGGATTGGGGCGCTCTTCCGCATGCTCCACCGTCAGGTTCGGGTACACGTCATCTCCCTCGTTCCGCAGGAACAGCAGCTTGCGGCCGTCTGCCACTAGAACGACGGAGTTGTGCGGGACTTGCATGATCGTACCTCCTTGCATGCCGTGTTGCCCAACCAACGCCTTGACGCGCATGCGGGTTGCCTTTTGCTCCTCTACTCGACGCCGCTGCACGGCTTGCCTGAACCCCGCACCCTCGGCATAGCCCCGCGCCATGCTCGACATTCGCCTGATCCGTGATGATCCCGCCGCCTTCGACGCCGCCATGGCGCGCCGTGGCAAGCCGGCGGACGCTGCCACCATCCTCGATCTGGATCGCCGCCGCCGCGAGGTGGTGACGGAGCTGCAGGTCGGCCAAGCCCGCCGCAACGAGGCGTCGAAGGCGATCGGCGCGGCCAAGGCGAAGAAGGACGAGGACACCGCCGCCGCGCTGATGGCGGAAGTCGCCATGCTCAAGCAGCGGCTGCCCGAGCTGGAGGCGGAGGAAGCGCGGCTCGGCGGAGAGCTCGACAGCCTCCTCGCCGGTCTTCCCAACCTGCCGCTCGCCGACGTGCCCGATGGCGCGGACGAGAACGACAATCAGCTGATCCACGAACGCGGTCAGCGCCCGGCGTTCGATTTCGCGATCAGCGAGCATGACGCGATCGGCCCTGCCCTTGGCCTCGATTTCGAGACCGGTGCCTTGCTGTCAGGTGCGCGCTTTACGCTGGTGCACGGCCATGTCGCGAAGCTCGCCCGCGCGCTCGGCCAGTTCGGCCTCGACGTGCTGACGCACGACTATGGCTATGAGGAAGTGATCCCGCCGCTCCTCGTGCGGGACGAGGCGATGTTCGGCACCGGCCAGCTGCCCAAATTCGCCGAGGATCTGTTCCGCACCACCGACGGTCGCTGGCTGATCCCGACCAGCGAGGTCAGCCTCACCAATATCGTGCGCGAGAAGATCCTCGCCGCGACCGATCTGCCGCTGCGCTTCACTGCCCTCACCCCCTGCTTCCGCTCGGAGGCTGGCGCGGCCGGGCGCGATACGCGCGGCTTCATCCGCCAGCATCAGTTCGACAAGGCGGAGATGGTCTCGATCGTCGAACCCGATCAGTCGGAGGTGGAGCATGAGCGGATGACCGCCGCGGCGGAGGACGTGCTGAGCCGGCTGGAGCTGCCGTTCCGCCGCATGAAGCTGTGCACCGGCGACATGGGCTTCTCCGCTGCCCGCACCTATGACATCGAAGTGTGGCTACCGGGCCAGGATCGCTACCGCGAGATCTCGTCCTGCTCCACCTGCACCGATTTCCAGGCGCGGCGCATGAACGCGCGCTTCCGCCCCGAAGGCGAAAAGGCGACCCGCTTCGTCCACACGCTGAACGGCTCCGGCCTGGTGATCGGCCGGACGATCGTGGCGATCCTGGAAAATTACCAGCAGGCCGATGGGTCGGTCGCGGTGCCTTCGGTGCTGCAGCCGTATCTCGGCGGCTTGAACCGACTGGAGCCGCGGCCCGTCCAGGGTTAATGCAGCGGTAATGACGAACCGTATCCCGCTTGCGCTGCCGCTCGCGATCGCGTTGGCGGGATGCATTCCCTCGGTCGACCGCCCGGCGCGGCCCACTCCGCCGCGTCCCGATACGGGCGGCAGTTATCCGCCGCCCCGTCCCGGGCCGCGGCCGCAGGAGCAGGTGGATCAGCTTCCCGCCCCGCCGCCCGCGTGGGAGCAGCGCGGAGTGGCGGACGATGCGCGCCAGGTTCCGGATCAAACCTATGTCGTGCGTTCCGGCGACTCGCTGCGCGCCATCGCGGAGCGGACCGGCGCCGGCTCCGAAGCGATAGCGCGCGCCAACGGCCTGTCCGCCCCGTTCGTCATCTACGCCGGCCAGCGGCTGCGCATCCCCGGCGGCCGCTATCACCTCGTGCGTTCCGGCCAGACCGGCATCGCGATCGCCCGAGCCTATGGCGTCGAATGGTCGCACATCGTCGCCGCTAACGCCCTCAGCGAGCCCTACATCCTGCGCACCGGCCAGCGTATCCTGATCCCGGGCGACGCGCGCCCGCGCAGCGCCGCCGAACGCGCCGCGGCCTTCCGCCTCGACATCGACGACATCATCACCGGCGGCGAACCGGCGATCGCCGAGAACCAGGCGCCGGCGAAGGCCGTGGCGACGCCGCGCCGCGTCCTTCCTGCGACGGCGGCGGTCGCTCCGCCTACCAGCAGCCCTGGCCGGTTCATGTGGCCGGTCGACGGCCGCATCGTCGGCCGCTTCGGCGCCGGCGCCAGCGGCCAGCGCAACAACGGCATCAAGATCGCGGTGCCGACCGAAACGCCGGTACGTGCCGCGGCGGATGGTACCGTCGCCTATGTCGGCGACGGCATCGCGGCGCTGGGCGGCCTCATCATCGTTCGCCATGGCGAGAACTGGACCAGCGTTTACGGCCACGCCTCCAAGCTGCTCGTCCAGCGCGGCCAGGCGGTGAAGAAGGGCCAGACGATCGCGCTGTCCGGCGACACAGGCTTCGCCGATCAGCCTGAGCTTCACTTCGAATTGCGCAAGGGCCGCAACCCGGTCGATCCGACGAGCCAGCTACCCAAGCGGTAGCCACGACGCCCCGCCCGCTTGCGGGAGCGGCCGGGGAAAGGCATGTGCGGCGCGTTATGACCGAAGCAAAGTCCGATCTCCTCCGCGTCCTCACCGATCGCGGCTACATCCACCAGATGACCGACGCGGCCGCGCTCGATGCGCTCGCGACGAAGCAGGTGGTGCCGGGCTATATCGGCTTTGATCCGACCGCGCCGTCGCTCCACGTCGGCAGCCTCGTCCAGATCATGCTGCTGCGCCGCCTGCAGCAGACCGGGCACAAGCCGATCGTCCTGATGGGCGGCGGCACCGGCAAGATCGGCGATCCGTCGTTCAAGGAAGAATCGCGCCAGCTGCTGACGGAGGATCGCATCGGCGCCAACGTCGCCTCGATCCGCCGCATCTTCGAACGGTTCCTCACGTTCGGTGACGGGCCGACTGACGCCGTGATGGTCGACAATGCCGACTGGCTCGACAAGCTCGAATACATCCCCTTCCTGCGCGAGGTCGGGCAGCATTTCTCGGTCAACCGGATGCTGTCGTTCGATTCGGTGAAGCTGCGCCTCGATCGCGAGCAATCGCTCAGCTTCCTCGAATTCAACTACATGATCCTGCAGGCCTATGACTTCCGCGAGCTGTCGCTGCGTCACGGCGTGCGGCTGCAGATGGGCGGCAGCGATCAATGGGGCAATATCGTCAACGGCATCGAACTCGCGCGCCGCATGGACAGCACCGAGGTGTTCGGCGTCACCACGCCGCTCCTCACGACGGCCGACGGGCAGAAGATGGGCAAGACCGTTTCAGGCGCCGTGTGGCTGCACGAGGATCAGCTGCCGCACTTTGATTACTGGCAGTTCTGGCGCAACACCGACGATCGCGACGTTGGCCGCTTCCTTCGCCTGTTCACCGATCTGCCGGAGGAGGAGATCGCCCGCCTCGAGAAGCTGGAAGGCGCGGAGATCAACGAGGCAAAGAAGATCCTCGCCAACGAGGCGACCGCCATGTGCCGCGGCCGCGAGGCAGCGGAGCAGGCCGCCGAAACCGCGCGCAAGACCTTCGAGGAAGGCGCCAGCGGCGACGCGCTCCCCAGCTTCGCGGCGAGCGGAGAGGTGCCGCTGGTCGACGTTCTCGTCGGCCTCGGCTTCTGCGCCTCCAAGGGCGAGGCGCGCCGCCTGATCAAGCAGGGCGGCGCACGCGTCGCCGGCGAGAAGGTGTCCGACGAAGCCGCCACCGTCACCGCCGGCGGCGAGCCGGTCCGCATCTCCGCCGGCAAGAAGCACCACGGCCTGCTGGTCGCGGGGTAATCGCCGTCCTCGGCAGCGATCCGGCGCCTCTAGGCGGGCGCGGGAAGGCGGATGGTGGGTGGCGCCTCGCGCACCGAAGGATACTATCGGGTGATCTGGTTGATCACCCCTGCCTGTTGTGGCGTGCGGCGGCCGAACCAACTGCTGATCCAACGGCGTCCCGGCGTCTCGATTTCCATGGTCTGCTCGGCCCCGCCCGCGACGATGTTGGGGTTCCGTTGGAACGTTGGAGAGGCATAGAGGCAGGGATCGGCCAATAGCTGATCGAGTGCGCGGCCCTCTTCCGAAGAAAGGCTTCGTTCGAGCGTCATACGACTGGGCTCGATGTCCGCCAGCATGGATGTGGCTTCACTAAAGCCGCTCGTGTGCCACTTCCCTTGCCAATCACGCACGGCAACGACGCGGGACGAGACCATGCTGTGGTATGCCCCCGATGACCAGAACAGGATCCGGCTGCCCCCTTCGGGTAGCGGTACCTTCATTCTCTCACGAAAGGTGCGATGATCTGGCAGGCGACTGACGCGGGGTGACCAGGATACATCGACAGCCGCCGCCAATTCAGAAGCGCCGGGACAATTCGCATAAGCACGTTCGGCTGCTGCAGGGTCGAGCGCGCCGGCCTGCGCTGCGCCACGGAGAGGGCGGCCGTTCTCCCCAGCGAAACAGCCGCCCAGCATCATCGCGGCAAACGGGACAAGTCGCGAAAACATGGCGTTTTTTAGCAGGCGATGTAATTACCTGCGACGGCGCGCTGTTACCGCCGGACCAGGAACACTCCCGCCACCACCAACGCCAGACCCGCCAGCCGCGTCAGCGTCACCGGTTCCTGCTTCAATCCAAGCAGCCCGAAATGATCCAGCGCCACTGCCATCGTCAGTTGCGCTGCCAGCGTAACGGTCAGCGTCACCGCCAGCCCGAGCCGCGGCGTGGCATAGGCCACCGCCGCCACGAACACGACGCCGTACAGCCCGCCGATCCACGCCCAGGGCGGCGCCTGTCGCACGGCAGCGAGCGGTGTCCGGTCGAACAATGCCCAGATCGCAAGCAATAGCGTCAGCCCGCCCGTGAAGGAGATCAGCGACGCGAACCACACCGATCCCGTGGCGCGCGCCAGCATCGCATTGCTCGGCGATTGCACCGCCACGCACAGGCCGGCGGCGATGGCGAACAGGAACGGCAGCAGCACCGGCATGTCGCGGCGTTATCAGCCGGACCGCAGCAGCGCCACGCCCGCGTCTCGTTCGAACAGATACAGCGCCACCCGCGCCGCCTGCCCGCGCGCGCCGGAGAGCCCGCCGTCACGATCGATCAGCAGCCGCGCGTCATCATAGGCGATCGGCAGCAGCTCATTGAGCAGCTCGGGCGTCGCAAGCCGGAACGCCGCCTCGCCCGATTGCCGCGTGCCGAGCAACTCGCCGCCGCCGCGCAGCCGCAGATCCTCCTCCGCGATCATGAAGCCGTCATTCGTTTCGCGCATCAGCGCCAGCCGCGCGCGCGACGTCTCGCTCAGCGCATTGCCGCGCAGCAGCAGGCAGCGCGATTGCCCGCCGCCGCGCCCCACCCGCCCGCGCAGCTGGTGGAGCTGCGCCAAGCCGAAGCGATCGGCATGTTCGATCACGATCAGCGTCGCATTGGGCACGTTCACGCCCACCTCGATCACCGTGGTCGCCACCAGCACGCCAAGCTCGCCGCCGGCGAACCGCGCCATCACTGCGTCCTTTTCCGCCGGCCGCATCTTGCCATGCACCAGCCCGACGCGATCGCCGAAGCGCCCCGCCAGCGACGCCGCGCGCGCTTCTGCGGCGGCAAGGTCGCTCTTCTCGCTTTCCTCCACCAGCGGGCAGACCCAATAGGCCTGCTTGCCCTCCGCCAGATGCCGACCGAGCGCATTGACCACCTCGTCCAGCCGCTCCTCGCTGATGACGCGGGTCTCCACCGGCTCGCGCCCGGGTGGCATCTCGTCCAGACGGCTCTGGTCCATCTCGCCATGCTGCGCGAGCACGAGCGTGCGCGGGATCGGCGTCGCGGTCATCGCCAAGAGGTGCGGCGTCGTCTTGCCCTTGGCGGACAGCGCCAGCCGCTCGGCCACGCCGAAGCGGTGCTGCTCGTCCACCACCACCAGCCCCAGGTCGCGGTAGTTCACCGCATCCTGGAAGATCGCGTGCGTGCCGATCAATATGTCGATCGACCCGTCCGCCAGCCCCATCAGCACGCCCTCGCGCGCGCGGCCCTTGTCGCGCCCCGTCAGCACCGCGATGTTCACCGGCAGCCCGGCGAGCGTCTCGCGCAGCGTGTCGTAATGCTGCCGCGCCAGGATCTCGGTCGGTGCCAGCAGCGCACCTTGCGCCCCCGCCTCCACCGCGATCAGCAGCGCAAGCGCGGCGACCAGGGTCTTGCCCGATCCCACGTCGCCCTGCAGCAGCCGAAGCATCGGCGCATCCTGCGCCAGGTCGCCCTCGATCTCGCGCGCCGTCCGGGCCTGCGCCCCAGTCAGCGCGTAGGGCAGGCGCAGCATGTCGCGCAGCCGCCCGTCGCCCTTCAGCGCGCGGCCGCGCCGCCGCCGCGTATCCTGCCGCACCAGCGACAGCGCCAGCTGGTTGGCGAATATCTCGTCATAGGCGATGCGCGCCCGCGCCACCGCGTCGGCCGGATCGGCATGGACGCGCGCCAGCGCTTCCTTCCATCCCGGCCAGTCACGCTGCGCCAGCAGCCCGGGCTCGATCCATTCGCCAAGCTCCGGCGCCCGCGCGATCGCCTGATTGACCAGTCCGCCGACGCGGCGCGACGTGATCCCTTCCGACAAGGGATAGACCGCCTCGCGCTCGCGGAAGCTGTCGTCGCCATCCACGATCTCGGGGTGGATGATCTGCAAGTCCTGGCCGTACGTCTCCAGCTTGCCCGACACGCGCACCGGCTCGCCCACGGTGTAGAGCTTGCGCACCATCCCGCTCGATCGCCCGAAATAGACGAGGCTGACGATGTTGCCGTAGCCGTCCGCCGCCTGCACCCGCGTCGGGCCGCGGGGGGAGGAGGAGACGCGGATGTCGCGCACCGTCAGCGTGACCGCGATCGTGCGTCCCGCATCCTGCGCCATCAGCTCGTCGCGCGGCAGGCGATCGATCCAGCCGCTCGGCAGATGGAACAGCACGTCCACCACCCGCGCCAGCCCCAGCCGGTCAAGCGGCTTGGCCAGCCCCGCCCCGACGCCCTTTAGCGCGGTGACTTCGGCGAACAGTGGATTGAGGATATCGGGTCGCATGACTATCTCTTGCGCCACGCCTAGCCGTTCGCATCGATCCTGTCAGGCGAGCGGGTGAATAATCGTAGCCGACCGTGCGAAACCACGGCCGGCCAAGTGTCGTTGGAGCCCCTGATGGATCAAGAAACTCGTTTGCGGCGCACCCGCTTCCGCGCCTGGCACCGGGGCACGCGCGAGGCCGATTTCATGATCGGCGGCTTCTTCGATGCGCATCACGCCAGCTGGTCCGAAGAACAGCTGCAATGGTTCGAACGCCTGCTGGAGGAGCAGGACGTGGACATCATGGGCTGGGCGATCGGCTCCATCCCCTGCCCGCCCGAATGGGAAGGCGAGATGATGCAGACGATGCGCCGCGTCGATTTCGCGCTCGCCACCCCGGGCAGCCAGCCCGGCGCCTGACCAAGCCCCTACCTGCCGCCGCCCGATACGAACGGACCCGCCTTTGCCCGATCTGAAGACGATTCTCTCCGCCAAGACGCCGCTCACCCTCTCGGGCGTGCCGACCGGCTTCCTGCCCAGCCTGCTCGCCGATCTCGCCCGCGCGGCGACGACGCGGGCGGTGTTCATCGCGCCGGACGAAGCGGCGATGCGCGCGATCGCGGGCACCGCTCGCTTCTTCGCGCCGGAGATCGAGATCGTCGAATATCCCGCGTGGGACTGCCTGCCCTATGACCGGGCCTCGCCCTCCCTGCGCGTCATGGCGGAGCGGATCGGCGCGCTGCACAAGCTGCAGGCGACCCCCAAGACGCCGCAGCTCGTCCTCACCACCGTCAACGCCGCCACGCAGCGCACGCTCACCCCGTTCCGCATCCGCCAGCTGGTCGCGAACCTGAAACCGGGTGAGCGGATCGCACGCGACAAGCTCGCCGCGCTGCTCTCCGCCAACGGCTATGTGCGCACCGATACGGTGCACGACGCCGGCGAATATGCCGTGCGCGGCGGCCTGGTCGATCTCTTCCCCTCGGGCGAGACGCAGGCGCTTCGGCTCGACTTCTTCGGCGACGAGATCGAGAGCGTCCGCACCTTCGACCCTGCCGATCAGCGTACCACCGGCAAGATCCCCGGCTTCACCCTCCTCCCCGCCTCCGAGGCGCTGCTGGACGAGGAAAGCATCAAGCGCTTCCGCAGCCGCTATCGCGAAACGTTTGGCGCCACCGCGACGGGTGACCCGCTCTACCAGGCGGTCAGCGAAGGCCGCCGCCTGGCCGGCATGGAACATTGGCTGCCGCTGTTCGAGGAGCGGCTCGAGACGCTGTTCGACCATATCGGCGAGGATGCGCTGGTCGTGCGCGACGGCGGCGTGAAGGCCGCGGGCGAGGCGCGGTTCGAGGCGGTGGCCGATTATTACGAGAACCGCAAGCGCGCCGAGGCAGCGCAGCCCGGCAGCTACCGCGCGCTTCCCGCCAAGACGCTCTACATGCCGCCCAAGGAATGGGAGGACGCGCTCGCCGCCGCGACGGCGCATGTCACCACGCCGTTCCACGAGCCCGAATCCGCCACCGTGGTCGACTTCGACGTCGACGGCCCGCGCGATTTCGCGCCCGAGCGCGCCGCCCATGCCAATGTCTATGAGGCGGTGGTCGATCACCTGAAGGCGCTACGCAAGGAAGGCCGCACGCCCGTCCTCGCGAGCTACTCGACCGGCGCACGCGATCGGCTCGGCAATCTTCTCAAGGACCATGGCCTCACCGGTGCGAAGGCGGTTGAAACATGGCAGGAGGCGCAGGGCGTCGGCGAGACGCAGACCGCGCTCATCGTCCTGCCGCTCGACCACGGCTTCACCGCGCCCAAGGTCGCGGTCCTCACCGAACAGGACATGCTGGGCGACCGGCTGATCCGCCGCGCCAAGCGCCGCAAGTCCGCCGACGCCTTCCTGGCCGAGCTCGCCACGCTCTCGCCCGGCGATCTCGTCGTCCACACCGATCACGGGATCGGCCGCTACGTCGGCCTGACCCAGGTTCCCGTCGCCAAGGCGCCGCACGATTGCGTGCAGCTCGAATATGCCGGCGGCGACAAGCTCTACGTGCCGGTCGAGAACCTCGAGGTCCTCTCGCGCTACGGCGCCGGCGAGGAAGGCGCGACGCTGGACCGGCTCGGCGGCGAGGCATGGCAGCGCCGCAAGTCGAAGATGAAGGAGCGCATCCGCGAAATCGCGGGTGATCTCATCGCCACCGCCGCCCTGCGCGCGCTGCGCCAGGGCGAGGTCGCCGCGCCCGACGCCAGCGGCTATCCCAGCTTCGTCGATCGCTTCCCCTATCAGGAGACCGACGATCAGGATCGCGCGATCGAGGAAACGCTCGCCGATCTCTCCGCCGGCAAGCCGATGGACCGGCTCATCGTCGGCGACGTCGGCTTCGGCAAGACCGAGGTAGCCCTTCGCGCCGCCTTCGTCGCGGCGATGGCCGGCATGCAGGTCGCGGTCGTCTGCCCGACGACGCTGCTCGCGCGCCAGCACCACCTCAACTTCACCCAGCGCTTCGAAGGCTATCCGATCGAGATCGGCCGCCTCTCCCGCCTCGTCCCCGCGGCGGAGGCGAAGCGCGTCAAGGAAGGCCTCGCCAGCGGCACGATCGACGTGGTCGTCGGCACCCACGCGCTCCTCGCCAAGAACGTCGATTTCAAGCGCCTCGGCCTCGTCATCGTCGACGAGGAGCAGCGCTTCGGCGTCACCCACAAGGAACGGCTGAAGGCGCTGAAGGCGGACGTCCACGTCCTCACCCTCACCGCCACGCCCATCCCCCGCACGCTGCAGATGGCGATGAGCGGCCTGCGCGAGCTCTCCGTCATCCAGACGCCGCCGGTCGATCGCCTCGCGGTGCGCACCTATGTCATGCCGTGGGATCCGGTCGTCCTGCGCGAGGCGCTGCTGCGCGAACATTACCGCGGCGGCCAGAGCTTCCTCGTCACCCCGCGCATCGCCGATCTGCCCGACATCGAGGAATTCCTGCGCAAGGAAGTGCCCGAGGTCCGCTACGTCATTGCCCACGGCCAGATGGCGCCGACCGAGGTGGAGGAGCGCATGTCCGCCTTCGTCGAGAAGAAGTTCGAGGTGCTCATCTCCACCTCGATCATCGAAAGCGGCATCGACATCCCGTCCGCCAACACGCTGATCGTCAACCGCGCCGATCGCTTCGGCCTGGCGCAGCTATACCAGCTGCGCGGCCGCGTCGGCCGGTCGAAGACGCGCGCCTACGCCTATATGGTCACGCCCCCCGAACGGCAGATGACGGATGCGGCGGAAAAGCGCCTGAAGGTCCTCTCCGATCTCGACAGCCTCGGCGCCGGCTTCCAGCTCGCCAGCCACGATCTCGACATCCGCGGCGCCGGCAACCTGCTGGGGGACGAACAGTCCGGCCACATCAAGGAAGTCGGCTACGAGCTCTACCAGTCGATGCTGGAGGAAGCGATCATGGACGCGCGCGCCGGCGGCCTCGCCAGCCGCCCGCGCGACTTCTCGCCGCAGATCACCGTCGATGCGCCGATCCTCATCCCGGAGGATTACGTGCCCGATCTCGATCTGCGCATGGGCCTGTACCGCCGCCTCAACGATCTCGATACGAAGCCCGACCTAGACGCTTTCGCCGCCGAGATGATCGACCGCTTCGGCCCCCTGCCGGAGGCGACCGACAATCTCGTCAAGGTGATCGAGATCAAGCTGAACGCCAAGAAGGCCTGCGTCGCGAAGATGGACGTCGGCCCCAAGGGCGCGCTCGTCAGCTTCCACGACGATACGCCGCCCAACGTCCCCGCCCTCCTCGCCTATGTCGAAAAGCTCGGCCCGATCGCGAAGCTGCGCCCGGATTCGAAGCTAGCCCTGACACGCAACTGGGCGGACCCCGCCGCGCGGCTGCATGGTGCGCTGCAATTGTCGAAGGGGCTGGCGAAGGCGGCGGGGTGACGGCCGTTACTAACTGCATCATGCGAAAGTCGACGCCGATCGAAGTCAGTAGTGACAAAGGGTAAGATGCGACAAGCCGTCTTTACTTAGAGTTTCTCTGCTTCCTTGACAGCCTCACGCAGCGTGGTGGGCTTGACAGCATGAACCTTCCTCCACCCCACGCCGTGATTGACCATCTTTTCTATGGTGTACTTTCCAGGTCCACCTACAATCCTGAATTTTGCATTTCTTCGATGAAGCACTGCGGTTGGCTCGCAACGCCAGTCCGGCAAAGAAGCCCGCATGTTATTTAGCACGCCAATAAGCGCTGATGCGCTTTCATATCTCTTCTCATATGAAATATTGCAGCAGACCCGAATGACCTTTTTCAGATCGTCCGGACACCACTCCGGCAGACTGTCGTAAGCTAGCAGCTTACCCTTGAGTATCAGTCTCTCTTCAAAGCACTTCGATGCATATATCTCATTATCGGGGTGCGGCAACTTGCTGTAGCAAGCTCTCTCCTGTCCGTTCAGCCAATCCATAAGATCGTATGGGAGGGCGCCCCCAAGGATTTGGTACAGCAGAATTCCGAGTTGGTATATATCACTTTGCTCGTAGGCGCGATTAGCAACGATTTCTTCTGGGGTCCGGTAAAGAAGCGAATGACGCGACCTAGTCTCTGCGAAACCGCCAGCACCCTTCTTCACGACCGAGCCGAAATCTCCTATTACTAGGCGATCCGGATCTTGTTGAAATACATTGGAAGGCTTCAGATCACGATGAACGAAGCCTTTACCGTGTATGTAACTTACCCCGCTGGCTACCTGCAGGAGCATATCGACAGCCCGCCGCACGCCGACACTTCCAGTTGCGAGCACATCGTCCAAGTCCCCGCTCTCACAAAAGGGAGTTATGAAGTAGGCATCGTCATCATCAATCGGAGCAGCATCGTGAATGTCAAGAATGTTTGGAGAGGCCAATTCAGCAAGAATGCGCGGCTCGGCATGCACTCCGTCCCCCCAATAATAGAATTTCACAACTATTCTTCTGTTTAGCTGTCTGTTCGTCCCAATTACGACGTATCCGTTACCTCCTTTTTCAATAACCCGCTCGAATTCTATTTTTTGTGACAAGCTCTCGACCACTCTCGAAATCTTGTCTGGCAGGATCTTAAATCCTATAGGCATGCCCATCTATTTACCTGAAATCCGCCAAGCGGCCGCACGAAAGGCCTCTTCTTGATATTTCGCCAAACTGGACGGAACGCCACCTTCATTTGTCTTCGAAAATTTTAAAAGGGTCTGGGGGCTTACAAATTCTACGGACGTTCCTGAAAGCTGAAATAAAGTCTCGATCTTGAACGTCACGCCGCTAGCTGCCATCTGCCCAGAGGATTGTCGTGATTTAATAACGAACTCTTCGACGTTATGCTTCAATGCGAAGGCCTCGATGGCTGCTTTCAGCGTAACCAGCGCTCCGGTGTCGCGGTCGTCGTTGAGCTCAAGCTTCTTTGTAGTGCTTTTAACGTGAACATTCACATCGTCGTCGCGTGAAACGAGCACTAAGTTGGCCGTCTTCGATTTAATGTCCACCCCACATATCACCACAGCATGCCTCTCCCCTGCGACCGATGATAACTGTCGGATTATTGTTTTTCTTAGCGGCGTCCACGGCTCTCGCGCAACAACAACGGACAGAACAACGTCGGATCTTCACCTCGGACCGCACGCTTCCTGCTTCTTGCTGAAAGCGCCAGTGGATTGGCTCTTCCCTCACCCCCGCCGCATCCCCATCACCAACCCCGCAACCACCAGCACCGCCGCAACCGCCGTCGCGCCCGCCACCAGCGCCACCTCCTGCCCGCCGGCTGCGAAGATCGCCGCCAGCGCCCACAGGAACACAAGCGCGAAAGGCAGGTTGCCGCGCCCGCGGATCAGTGCGGTGGCGGCGATCACGCCGGTCACGACCACCACTGCGCCTGCGATCATCGGTGCCGCCGCGCCGCCCTCCACGCCGTGAAAGCGCAGGCTCGCGGCGATGTTCACCGTCGTCGCCACTGTCAGCCACGCGGTCAGCGCGCTCAGCGGCACATAGGCGAGCCAGCGCTCGCCGGTGCTGAGCCGCCCGCTGCCGGACTGCCCGGTGCCGCGCCCGCCGCTCGCGAACACGCGATAGATGGCGACAAGGCACGCCAGCGTCAGGATGATGATCGCGGAGGAAATCGCGCTCAGCCCGAACACCTGGGTGTACGCCGCCCACAGGCCGTTGCCGAGGAACGCGCCCGCCGCCGGCCAGCGGATGCGCGCGATCAGCGGATTGTCCCGCTGCGCCGGCAGCAGCTGGTAGATCGCGAACAGGGTCGAGCCGAGGTACAGCGGCCCCCAGATCGAAAAGGCCCAGCCTGCCGGGGTGATCAGCGTGCGCACCGCATCGGACTGGTCGCCGATTGGCCTCCCCACCCCCAGTTGCGGCAGCAGCGGCGTCAGGATCTGGAACGCCGCCGCCAGCAGCACGGCGATGGAAGCAGCGTTCAACGTGCCGCGAGCGGGGGTGTGGATGCGGGTTGCCATGGCCGCTGAACGCCCGTCCTGCCCGCCCGGTTCATCGCCGCGCCGCCCCATGCACCCGCCCCTTCCGCCGCCCGGCGGCGCGCCTACCGGCCAGCCCGACGCACGGCCGATCCCGGCAGCCCCCCGGCGCCGATCCGCCTTCCTGTCCTACATGCCCGCCGGGGCGTATGATCCGCGCCATGATCCACGCCCCGCCCTACCCCGCGAATGTTGAGGCTGTTGGAAAAAAGCGCGCTATCGCCTCAACTTCCTCAACATTCGCGCGCGGCGGATTTTCAGAAAGCGCGGATTTTCGCCGTTTTTCGCAGGCACGTTCCTTTTCGCACTCGGCCCGCCTAAACGCCCCTCCATGACTTACGACATCCACGTCATTGGCGGCGGCCTCGCCGGTAGCGAAGCCACGTGGCAGCTCGCCGAAGCCGGCTTCAAGGTCCGCCTGTCCGAAATGCGCGGCTCGGGAGAGAACACCCCGGCGCATCATACCGATCATCTGGCGGAGCTCGTCTGCTCCAACAGCTTCCGGTCGGACGATGCCGAAAGCAACGCCGTCGGCCTCATCCATCAGGAAATGCGCGCGCTTGGCTCGCTGATCCTGCGTGAGGGGGACGCGCACAAGGTGCCGGCCGGCTCCGCGCTGGCGGTGGATCGCGATGGCTTTTCCGCCGGCGTCACCGCCGCGCTCGCCGCCCATCCCAACGTCACGATCGTGCGCGAGCGGGTCGATGCGCTGCCGGAAGGGCCGGCGATCATCGCCACCGGGCCGCTGACCGCGCCGGGCCTGTCGCAGGCGATCGCCAGTGAAACGGGGAAGGACGCGCTCGCCTTCTTCGATGCCATCGCGCCGATCGTGTACCGCGAGTCGATCGACATGGAGAAAGCGTGGTTCCAGTCCCGCTGGAACAAGGGCGACGGCACCGATTACATCAACTGCCCGCTCAATCGGGAGCAGTATGAGGCGTTCGTCGAAGGGCTGCTCGCCGGCGAGAAGAGCGTGCCGCGCGAATGGGAGAACGTGCCCTATTTCGAAGGCTGCATGCCGATCGAGGTGATGGCGGAGCGCGGGCGCGAGACGCTGCGCTTCGGCCCGATGAAGGGCGTCGGCCTCGATGATCCGCGCACTGCGACGCCGGAACACCCCAATGGCCGCTGGCCCTATGCCTGCGTCCAGCTGCGGCAGGACAATGCCGCCGGCACGCTGTGGAACATCGTCGGGTTCCAGACGAAGCTTAAACATGCCGAACAGGTGCGCCTGTTCCGCACCATCCCGGGGCTGGAAAAGGCGGAGTTCGCCCGGCTCGGCGGCCTCCACCGCAACACCTTCCTGCGCTCGCCCGAGCTGCTGGATCCGGAGTTGCGGCTGAAGTCCCGCCCCAATGTCCGCTTCGCCGGGCAGATCACCGGCTGCGAAGGCTATGTCGAAAGCGCCGCCATCGGTCTCCTGGCCGGGCGCTTTGCGGCGGCCGAGCTCGGCGGGCGCACCATGGCCCCGCCGCCGGTGGAAACCGCGCTCGGTGCGCTGTTGAACCACATCACCGGCGCCGCGGTAGCGGAAACGTATCAGCCGATGAACGTCAATTTCGGCCTCTTCCCGCCGATCGAGGGCCGCACGAAGAAGGCGGATCGCAAGAAGATGTACACCGACCGCGCCCGTGAAGCGCTTGGGAAGTGGCTAGAGGGCTGACCACCGCTCACCTGCGCCGGTTCGGCAATTGTTGCACCGGCGTCGGCGGCCATATGGCCTCAGTCATCCTCCCCGGCGCCCGCGGTCGGGCACAGGCACTTCGGCTTGGTCTTTGCCTTGCGTTTCACCGCGGTGGTGGCGAACTCAGCGCGGTCCATCGCGGCGGATTTGTCGCGATCCGCGGCGGTGAACTTGCCGATCGACTTCGCCGCCCACTCCTCGAACGAAAGCCGCCCGTCGCCATTCACGTCTAGCTTGGCAAAGGCCTTGCGACGACTCGCGAGATACTCCTCACGCGTGATCCGCTCGTCGCGATCCTTGTCGTAGCGGTCGAACCGCTTCTCTTCCCGCGTCCGCTCGCTTGCTTCAGGCACCGGCGCTTCCGGAGCAGCCCCTTGCTGCGCCTGGTTTGTCGTCACCGCCGGCGGCATCGGGGGCAAAACGGGCTCGGTGCGCGCCCGGCCAGAAAACAGCGTCCACCCGGCAGCCACCATCAACAGCGCTGCAAGTCCCCCCGCCAGATATCGCCACATGCCCCGCTCTCCCCCACGCGGCATGCTAGCGGCTCCGGCCGAACCGGCAAGCCTAGCGGCCGCTCATCCGGTGCCAGGCCAGGCGGAGCACCCTCAGCGGCGCGCCCGCGGCCTTCTCGCCGAGAAGATCGGCCTGGGCCACATGGACCAACGCGCCTAGAAAACGTCCGGCCGGGCTCCACCGCTGCGCCGCGGCACGTTGCAGAAGGGGCCGCGCCAACGCACCCGCGCGCGCGGAAAGACCGGCATCCACCGTGATGCGCGACAGATCGGCGAGCGCCCATCCCCTGGCCGCCGCAACTACGTCGTCCTGCGCCCTGGCAAGGCGCGCCGCCTCTGCGAACAGAATGCCGCGCTCCTCGCTGAAAGCGGACAGCGCTTCATCATCGGGCGCCGCAAGCAACCGTTCCCAACCGACCTCCATTTGCGCAAGCGCAGCGCCATTAGCCTGCGCCTCGGAAAGCGCCCGCAGGATCGGCTGAGCAGGCGACCGCCCGGTGCCAAGCGCCGACAGCGCCTCGTGCCACCACGTCAGTCGCAGTTGCGCCACCATCGGGTCGCGCGTCCCCATCGCAAGCTTCGCCAGCGTCGCATCCAGAGCAAAGAGCGCCACGATTCCGTCGTGGGCCGCAAGAGGCGCGTAGCCGAGCGCGAGCGCGCGCTCCGGATGGCCGGCAGCAGGGTCGATCCCGAAGGTTTGCGTGTCGTTAACCATGTCGTTTGAGGCGGGCTTAGCGGCTCCTGCGGCAATGCGCATCGTGAAGACGACTATGGTCATGCAGGGTTCGAAGCGAGTGGAAAACAACGGAGCCGCGCACTTTCTCGGGAGGCTGCGGCGCGATGTCAGAGGCAATACGCTTGCCATGATGGCGGCGTTCCTCATCCCGCTTGCGGCCTTCACCGGGTCGGCGGTGGATGTCGGCCGCATGTACCTGGTTAAGATCCGGCTCCAACAGGCCTGCGACGCCGGCGTTCTGGCGGGCCGCAAGTTCATGCTGGACAGCAACAGCAGCACGCTGGACAGCAATGCTGTCACTCAGGCCCGCGCATTCTTCGCCAGCAATTTTCCCAGCGGCCTGATGGGGACGCCAGCCTATACCAGTACGTCCAACCCATACCCTTTCGTCCCGAGCAAGACGAGCGACAACCAGGTCGCCGGCACCGCCTCCACACAGGTGCCAATGACCCTCATGGCAATGTTCGGACAGACCAGCCAGGCATTGACCGTCACGTGCGAGGCACGATTCGACATTGCCGACACAGACATCATGTTCGTGCTGGATACCACCGGATCGATGGCGTGCCTGGCGACCGAGTCCAGTTGCAGTCAGTCGACGGTCAGCTACCAGCGTCCAGACGGTACTGGGATCGCCTATTACACGACGGAGAAGACCAACTCGAAACTGTCTGGCCTGCGATCCGCAGTACTCAGCTTTTACGACACCATGGCTGCGAACATCGATTCCCGAACAAAGGTGCGCTACGGTTTCGTGCCTTATACATCGACTGTGAACGTCGGGTTTGATCTGCCGCAGGGCTCGCTCGTATCGCAAACGACTTATCAATCGCGACGGATCATCGGAGATACCCTTTTCGGCTCCACCTCTACACAAACCTATTCCAACACAACATACAACAACTGCATGGCGCGCGCCAATCGGGAACCCGATTCCGGCTACACTGCTAATGGCTTGGCTTATGTGACACGAGCTAACTGGTCCTGGGGCGACTGTACCGTCACTGGCCAGTATGCTCGCCCTAACTGGCGCTATGAACCCGTCACTCACGACGTTAGTCGTTTCATCTTGCGCGATGTCGTTACAGATCCGACCAAGGTCACCGGCGCAACCACCAGGTGGCAGGGCTGCATCGAGGAGCGCAGAACGCAAGCTGCCCAGACCTCGTTCAGCACCAGCAACTTGCCGCCAGATCTCGATCCTGATTTGCGCGCGACGTCAGATGATACTCGCTGGCGCCCGATGTGGCCGGATGTGACCTATTACAGACCCGGTATTTCCGCGACGAACTACTCGGGCAGCGGCACCAATCCTTACGGGGACTTCGTACCCACAAATCATGTCGCCACGACAGACTATACTAGTGTTGCTCCTTATGCGGCGAACGGCTGGGCTGAAAATATCAGGAGCGGCTTTCATTCTTGTGGCAAACGCGTGCAATTGCTTGACGAGATGAGCCGTACCGAGGTTTCCAATTATGTGAACGCCACGGACTTCAAGGCTATCGGCGGCACCTATCATGATGTTGGGATGATCTGGGGCACTCGCCTCATTTCCCCAACTGGCTTGTTTGCCAGTTACACCGCCGCCCACCCCGGTCGCCAGGCGCCGAACCGCTATATAGTCTTTATGACCGACGGTGAAATGGCACCCAATGTCTCGCTGTACGGCATGTACGGGATCGAGGAGTACGATCGGCGCATCTCTGGCGGCTACGGCGATCTCACCGACTACCACAACAAGCGCTTCGTGGCAGTTTGCTCCGCCGCCAAGGAGCGCGGGATCACGGTGTTCGTGGTGGGATTCGGCCAAACGCTGAACAACGAGCTCACCACCTGCGCTTCGCCGGGGCAGGCGTATTACGCGCGCGACAATGCCGCGCTGACCAGCGCGTTTCAGACGATTGCGCGACAGGTCGCGATGCTGCGGATCTCGAAGTGAGGCTTGCATCGCGTCTCCGCCATGACCGTCGCGGCGTGACGGTGGTTGAGTTCGCGCTCATCGCCCCTGTCATGTGCCTGATGATGATGGGCCTCGGCGACCTCCTCTATAACATGTACGCCAAGGAACTTCTGGAAGGCTCGATCCAGAAGGCCGCGCGCGATTCCGCAATACAGGGTGGCGCGCAACAAACCGCGGAAATCGATAGCGACGTCATGGAGATGATGGGGGCAATCATGCCGCGCCCCACGCCGAATTGCGCGCCGACGCCACCGTCGGGCACCTTCTGCTCGACCCGACAGAGCTACGAGGTCTTCTCGGCCGCCGGTCCAGAGCCGTTCAACGACGATAATAATGACGGTCAGCGAAACCCGACTGAATGTTATCAGGATCTCAACAGAAACGGTTCGTGGGATGTGTCCCCCGGCCCCGGCAGTCCGGGTCAGGGCGGGGCCAATGATGTGACGCTCTATACGATCAAGATCACCTATGCTCGCATCTTCCCGGTACCCCGGCTGTTCGGATGGAGCGACAACAACTCTGTGTCGGCACAGGCACTGCTGAAGAACCAGCCATATGCCACGCGCGCGGATCCCACAATTACTTGGAAATGCTCTTGATCCCGTCTTCCCTGCCGAACCGCCTGCGCCGCGATCGTCGTGGCGCCGCGCTCATGGAATTCGCGTTCAGCGCGCCACTCGTCCTGGCTCTTGGCTTATACGGCGTGGAGATCGGCAACCAGGCACTCGTACACATGCGCCTCAGCCAGATCGCTCTCAATCTGGCGGACAACGCCTCTCGCATGGGCCTGGTTGGCACGAACAATGTCGAAACCATGCGGGAAGGAGACATGAATGACATCCTTCAGGCTGCTCGGATCCAAGGCGACGGGATGAACCTTACCCAGAACGGGAGGGTAATCGTCTCCAGCCTCGAAAATGTGCAGCAGAGCTACGACACGGCGCCGGTTCAGCGCATTCACTGGCAGCGCTGCATCGGAAAGATGCGCGGTGAAGGATATGACTCCAGTTACGGGACGACGAGTATCACGGCCGGCACCACCTCCACGCTTGCCAATGCGGGCACCGTGATGACAAGCGGCATGGGACCGACCGGGGAAAAGGTGAGCGCGCCACCCAACTCTGCCGTGATGTATGTCGAGATCAACTATCTCTACGAGCCACTCGTCAGTGAGTGGTTGGCGACGCCTTTCCGGATGCAGTATCGCGCATCCATGATCGTCCGAAACAATCGGGATTTCCGGCAGATCTACAATCCGGTGTCCTACGCTCGGCGGGCGACCTGCAACCTTTATACGAGCTGAGGCCACCCGCCTGGCAACAGCCGAGGCGGGCAGCCACTGGCCCTCAACTCACTTCCTGTACGTCACCTTCTTCACGCCTTCGACGATCTTGTCGGACGAGATCAGCGCCAGCTTCTCGAGGTTCGCCGCATAGGGAAGCGGCACGTCCTCGTTGCAAACGCGCACGACCGGGGCGTCCAAGTCGTCGAAACCTTCTTCCATGCAGATCGCGATGATCTCACTGGCGATCGAGCAGGTTGGCCAGCCTTCCTCGGCTACGACCATGCGATTGGTCTTGGCGAGGCTCTTGAGCACGGTGTCCTTGTCGAGCGGGCGCAGCGTGCGAAGGTCGATCACTTCCGCGTCGATCCCCTCACCGGCCAGCTTCTCGGCGGCTTCGAGCGCTAGGCCAACGCCGATCGAATAGCTGACGATCGTCACGTCCTTGCCTTCTCGCATGACGCGGGCCTTGCCGATCGGCAGAACCCAATCGTCGAGCTTGGGCACTTCGAACGACCGGCCGTAGAGCAGCTCGTTCTCGAGGAACACTACCGGATCCTCGCTGCGGATCGCCGCCTTCAGCAGCCCCTTTGCGTCAGCCGCGTCGTAGGGCGCGATGACGATGAGGCCCGGCACGCTGGCGTACCATGGGCCGTAGTTCTGGGAGTGCTGCGCGGCGACACGGCTGGCGGCGCCGTTGGGCCCGCGGAAGACGATCGGGCAGCGCATCTGCCCACCGGACATATAGTTCGTCTTTGCAGCCGAATTCACGATGTGGTCGATCGCCTGCATCGCGAAGTTGAACGTCATGAACTCGACGATCGGGCGAAGACCACCCATGGCGGCGCCCGTGCCGACGCCGGCGAAGCCGTATTCGGTAATTGGCGTGTCGATGACACGGCGGTCGCCGAACTCGTCCAGCAGCCCCTGGGTCACCTTGTACGCGCCCTGGTACTGCGCGACTTCCTCACCCATCACGAACACACGCTCGTCGGCGCGCATTTCCTCGGCCATCGCGTCGCGCAGGGCCTCACGAACGGTGACCTTCACCATTTCGGTGCCTTCGGGGACCGCAGGGTCGGTCACTTCCGCGTCGTGCTTCGCCGCCTCGAACATCTGCCGAGCGCCGGTCTCAACCTTCTCCTGCGCCGGGTGTGCGGAGTCCTCGACCTTGTCGGCCTTCTTCTCGTCCGCCTTGGCTTCCGGAGCGGCGGTGTCTTCCTTTGTCGCGGCAGGATCGCTGGTGCCCGCGGGCGCCGCGTCGGCGCCCTCGCCTTCCAGCTGCATGATCACCGTGCCGACCTTCACATTGTCGGTGCCCTCGGCGATCAGGATCTTGCTGACCACGCCTTCGTCGACCGCCTCGAACTCCATCGTGGCCTTGTCGGTCTCGATCTCGGCCATGATGTCGCCGGACTTCACCGTGTCGCCTTCCTTGACGAGCCACTTGGCGAGCGTGCCCTCTTCCATCGTGGGGGAGAGCGCCGGCATCTTGATGTCGATCGCCATCTCAATACTTCTCCACCAGCACGTCGGTATACAGTTCCTTGGGATCGGGTTCGGGGGTGCTCTCCGCGAAATCGGCAGATTCGTTCACGACCTTGCGGATCTCGGTCTCGATGGCCTTCAGCTCGTCTTCCCTGACGCCCTGCGCATCAAGCAGCTTCTTCACATGCTCGATCGGATCGGACTTTTCTCGAACCGCCTGCACTTCCTCGCGGCTGCGATACTTGGCCGGGTCGGACATGGAGTGGCCGCGATAGCGATAGGTCTTCATCTCGAGGATGATCGGCCCCTTGCCGGATCGCACCCATTCAAGCGCCGCCTCGGCTGCGCCGCGTGCCGCGAGCACGTCCATGCCGTCGACCTGGATGCCCGGAATGCGGAAGCTCTCGCCACGGCGATACAGCTGGTCCTCGGCCGACGCACGGTTGACGCTCGTGCCCATGGCGTATTGATTGTTCTCGATGACGAAAATGACGGGCAGCTTCCACAGCTCCGCCATGTTGAAGCTTTCGTACACCTGCCCCTGGTTCGCCGCACCATCGCCGAAATAGGCCAGGCACACGCCGCCATCGTTGTTGTACTTGTGCGCAAAGCCAAGTCCGGCGCCCAGCGACACCTGCGCGCCCACGATGCCGTGCCCGCCGTAGAACTTATGCTCGACGCTGAACATGTGCATCGAGCCGCCCTTCCCCTTGGAGATGCCGGCCTGACGCCCGGTCAGCTCCGCCATCACATCCTTGGGCGGGATGCCGCAGAGCAGCATGTGGCCGTGGTCGCGATAGCCGGTGATAACGCTGTCCTTCTCGGTCAGCGCGGACTGCAGGCCGACCGCAACGGCCTCCTGGCCGATGTACAGGTGGCAAAAGCCGCCGATCAGGCCGAGGCCATAAAGCTGGCCAGCCTTTTCTTCGAAGCGGCGGATGAGCAGCATGTCCTTGTAGAACTGCAGCAGCTCGTCCTTCGACGCTTCATAGGGCTGCGGCTCGTTCGGGCGCTCACGATTGGGTACGGGGGGTTCGGCGCTCTTCGCGCGGGATGTTCTTGCCACGGGGCTGGACCTCGCAGGTTCCTGGGGAAAAGGGAGAAGCCGGCCTATAAGCCTCAACGGGCGGCGCGCGCAACGCCGTGGCATTGCCCGTTGTGCCTGTTCGACGGGCGACTTAAGTCCGCCAGTGCATGTCAGCCGCTGTTCATCCGCTCCGCATCGCCAATTACCGCAGTTATTGGCTGGCCCGCCTCGCCAGCACCATTGCGCAATCGGCCCTCGCCATCGTGCTCGGCTGGCAGGTGTACAGCCTCGCGCGCGAAACCATGGACATCCGGGAGGCCGCCTTCCTGCTCGGCATGATCGGCCTCGCCCAGTTCATTCCCCTGTTCCTGCTGACGCCGGTCGTGGGATTGATCGCGGACACGATCGATCGCCGCTGGATCGTGCGGGGCACCACCACCCTGCTTGCCGCCAATGTGATGTTGCTGGGTCTGGCGACGTGGGAGGGATGGATCAGCCTGCCGGTTCTGTTCGGCGCCGCGGTGCTGGTTGGCGTCGCGCGCGCGTTCGCCGGCCCGGCCTACGGCGCATTGGCGCCTAACCTTGTCCCGCGCGAAAGCCTGCCCAGCGCGATCGCGCTTGGTTCCATTGCCATGCAGGTCGGGTTCATCGCCGGCCCCAGCGTGGGCGGCCTCTTGTTCGCGATCGGCCCGATCACCGCTTATGCCGGTATGGCTGCGATGTTCCTGCTCGCGCTGGTCATGTTGCTCACCATCCGCCGCGTGCCGCAGCCTCCGGCGCAGAAGGACCGGCGCCCGCTCGCCCGGATTGTCGACGGCTTTGCCTATGTGAAGCGCAACCGGCTGGTACAGGCGGCAATCACGCTGGATCTGTTCGCCGTGCTTCTCGCCGGGGCGACTGCCCTGCTCCCGATCTATGCACGCGACATCCTGCATGTCGGTCCCACCGGTCTTGGCTTGCTGGCCGCCGGCATGGGGATTGGTGCTTCGCTGACCGGCATCTTCCTGTCCTTTCGTCCGATGACCAGCGATGTCGGGCGCAAGATGCTGATCGCGGTTGTCATCTTCGGGCTCGCCATCCTGACGTTCGGGATCTCGAAGAACTTCGTGCTCAGCCTCGCCGCGCTGATTGTGGCGGGCAGCGCAGACATGGTGTCGATGTACGTGCGCGGCTCGCTGATCCAGCTTCACACGCCTGATGAAATGCGCGGCCGCGTCAGTGCCGTCAGTCAGCTCACCATTTCCGCCTCCAACGAACTGGGCGAGGCGGAAAGCGGCCTCATGGCGTCACTGCTTGGCCCCGTCGGCGCCGTGGTGGTTGGCGGCGTCGGCGCGATCGCCGTTACCCTTTTGTGGTCGCGGTTGTTTCCGGAACTGAAGCAAGCCAAAACCTTTGACCCGCCAGAGGCACCCTTGTCGGTGGTGCCGCCCGAAACCCAGCACGGAGTAGCTCAGCCATGAAGGCGAACACGATCCTCGAGACGATCGGCAACACGCCGCACATTCGCGTGCAGCGGCTGTTCCCGGGATCAGAGGTCTGGATCAAGTCGGAACGGTCGAACCCAGGGGGCTCGATCAAGGATCGTATCGCACTCGCCATGATCGAGGCAGCGGAGGCATCCGGCGACCTGAAGCCCGGTGGCACGATCATCGAGCCGACCAGCGGCAACACCGGCATCGGCCTCGCGATGGTGGCCGCGGTGAAGGGCTACAAGCTCGTCCTCGTCATGCCGGAAAGCATGTCGCTGGAACGCCGACGCCTGATGCTGGCATATGGTGCGACCTTTGATCTCACCCCACGTGAAAAGGGCATGAAGGGGTCGATCGAACGCGCGCTGGAACTGGTGGAAACCACGCCCAATGCCTGGATGCCGCAGCAGTTCGAAAATGCCGCAAATATCGACGTTCACGTCCGCACGACGGCACAGGAAATCCTGAACGACTTCCGCGATGCCCCGATCGACGTGCTGATCACTGGCGTCGGCACCGGCGGCCATATCACAGGGGTTGCTGAAACCCTGAAGAGGGAATGGCCGAACCTGAAAGTGTTCGCGGTCGAGCCCGCGGCGTCGCCCGTCATCAGCGGTGGCCAGCCCGGCCCGCACCCCATCCAGGGGATCGGCGCAGGCTTCATTCCGGCAAACCTCCACACTCAGGCGTTGGATGGCGTCATTGAGGTGGATGCGAATGTCGCCAAGGACATGGCGCGCCGCGCCGCGCGCGAAGAGGGCATGCTCGTCGGCATCTCCTCGGGCGCTACGCTGGCGGCGATCCTCCAGAAGCTGCCTGACCTGCCTGACGGTGCCCGCGTCCTTGGTTTCAACTATGACACCGGCGAGCGCTACCTGTCGGTGCCGGAGTTCCTGCCGGAGGCGTAAGGCACTGCATTCAGCCGCTGCGATGTCGATCCGAACACGGTTCGCCTTGAACGCGTCCTCCCGGGATTGTCTCGGGAGGACGTCGCGGCTTTGCGCAGCGGCCAGCAGCGCTGTCAGCTTCGCCGCACGGGGAAATTAGGTTAAGCGCGCCCCGTGCCGACCTTTCGACCGCTTCACCTCATCCTTGCTGCCATCGCGCTTGCCGCGATCGCCTTGCCGCTGATCGTCACTCATCTGGTGCCGCACGTTGCCGTTGAGATCGGAGAGCCGATCATCCTTTCACAACGCGCTGTTGTTCCCCAGGCCGCGCCACCGCCGGTCGAGCCGGTCGAGTATGCCGAGATCGCGCCGGAGGATGCCCGCGCCATCAACGCCGCCGTTCCGTTCGTGAAGGGCCCCGTGCCGCCGGCCCGCCCGTTCCGCTTCGTCGGCGGCACGGAGGAATTCGCCCGCGCAACAGATTGCCTCGCCGCCGCGGCTTATTACGAGGCTGGCGACGATGCCGTTGGCGAACGCGCCGTCGTTCAGGTCGTCCTGAACCGTCTGCGCCACCCCGCCTTTCCGAAGACGGTCTGCGGCGTGGTTTTCCAGGGCGCGGAGCGGATCACCGGCTGCCAGTTCACCTTCACCTGCGATGGGGCGCTCCGCCGCACCCCGTCGCCTGCCGCATGGACGCGCGCGCGGGACATCGCCGCCAAGGCGCTTCGCGGATCCGTGTACAAGCCGGTTGGCTGGGCAACGCACTATCACACCGACTGGGTGGTGCCTTACTGGAGCTCAAGCCTGGACAAAATCGCTGAGGTCAACACGCACCTCTTCTTCCGGTGGACTGGCTGGTGGGGCACTGGCCCCGCGTTCAATCGCGGGCAGCAGCCGGGCGAAGCGACCATCCCGCAGCTCGCGGCGATTTCGGAATATCACCGCGGCGGCGCCCCCTTGGCTGATGACGTTCAGTTGGCCGAGGCCGTTCCGTTCTTCGGCCGCACCCCGGCGCCGCTCGCCGGCGATCGCGACACGTTTCTGACCATGCTCAATCCCTCGCAGGCCGACACTTTCCAGGGGATGGCGCTCGCCTCCTGCGGTGAGCGGCCGCGCTGCAAGTTCATGGGCTGGACGGAGCCGGACGCCATGGCGTTCACACTCCCGCTCACCCCCGAACAGATGAACGCCATGTCGTTCAGCTACATCCGCGATCGCGGCAGCAACTTCGAGCGGGCGCTGTGGAACTGCGAGGAGTTCAAGAAACGGGCCCCCTGCATGAAGCGAATGACCCTTCGTGCCGCTCCCGCTCCACAAGAGAATGTGCGCGGGCCCGCCGAGCTGGAAGGCGTACGTCGCAAGGCTGATGCCATAGAGCCGCCGCCGGGGAACGCCGCCGGGGTCGAATAAACAGGCGGTCCGGCCGATAAATCTCCATCCCGCGCGCCGGCCGCCAGCAAGAGTGCCTCACGAACACAGGAAGGTCGGCAACCCTCACCTGAGAAAAATCATGCCGGGAAGCGCGAACGCCCCCGGCATGAATTGAACGTCACATCGTACCAACGCTGATCACGCGGCGCGGAACATCTCCGGCGGCAGGGCCATCAGCGCCTCGGCACCACCCTCGATCTGGCGCCGGAAGGAGCCCGCCTCCGGCAGCACACGCTCGGCAAAGAAGCGTGCGGTCACCAGCTTCGCTTCGAGGAACGCAGCATCACCCTCGCCCGCGTCCTTCAGCGCCGCCGCAGCCACCGCCATGCGCAGCCACATGAGGCCGACCGACACGACACCCAGCAGATGCATGTAGGGCACGGCACCAGCACCGATGTTGTTCGGGTTGGAGATGTTACCCATGAACCACATGGTCGCGGCCTGTAGCTCACCCAGCGCCTTCTCGAGGCGGGTGGCCAGATCGGCCGCCGGGCCGCTCTTCGCCGCCGCGCATTCCTGCGCCACGATCTTGAAGAATAGCTGGATTGCGCGGCCACCATTCATCGCCAGCTTGCGGCCCACGAGGTCCATCGCCTGCACGCCATTGGTGCCTTCGTAGATCATCGCGATGCGCGCATCGCGGACGTACTGCTCCATCCCCCACTCCTGGATGTAGCCGTGGCCGCCATAGACCTGCTGCGCATCGGTCGCGATCTGGTAGCCCTTGTCGGTGCCGACACCCTTGATGACTGGGGTCAGCAGCCCAATCAGATCAGCCGCTTCCTGGCGTGCGGCCTCGTCCTCGGCATTATGCTCGAGATCCACCTGAAGCGCGCCCCACAGGCAGAGCGCACGCAGACCCTCCAGCCACGCCTTCCCGTTCATCAACATGCGGCGGACGTCCGGATGGACGAACAGCGTGTCTGCCTTCTCGTCAGGCTCGGCAGCACCGGTCAGCGCCCGGCCCTGGCGGCGATCCTCGGCGTACTGCACCGCATTCTGATAGGCCGTCTCGCCGACCGCGAGGCCTTGCAGGCCGACACCGAGACGCGCCGCGTTCATCATGATGAACATGGCGGCCAGACCCTTCATCTCCTCACCGACGAGCCAGCCGGTCGCGCCGTCATAGTTGAGGACGCAGGTGGCGTTGCCGTGAATGCCCATCTTGTGCTCGATCGAGCCGCAGGAGACGGCGTTGCGCTCGCCCAGCGAACCGTCGTCGTTCACCATCACCTTAGGCACCACGAACAGGCTGATGCCCTTCGAACTGTCCGGCGCGCCCGGCGTCTTGGCGAGGACGAGGTGGATGATGTTCTCGGTCAGGTCATGCTCGCCGGCCGAGATGAAGATCTTGGTGCCGGTGATCTTGTACGAACCGTCAGCCTGCGGCTCGGCGCGGGTGCGGATGAGGCCCAGGTCCGTGCCGCACTGCGGCTCGGTCAGGTTCATGGTGCCGCCCCATTCGCCGGACACCATCTTGGGCAGATACTTCTCCTGCTGCTCCGGCGAGCCCTTCGCCACCAGCGCCGCGATGGCGCCATGCGCCAGGCCCGGGTACATGGCGAACGCCATGTTGGAGGAGATCATATATTCCTGGAACGCGGTCGAGATGACATGCGGCATCCCCTGCCCGCCGAACGCTTCCGGCGCGGACAGCGTGCCCCAGCCGGACTCGACGAACTGCTTGTACGCTTCCTTGAAACCGGCCGGCGTCGTGACCGATCCGTCCTCATGCCGGGTGCAGCCTTCCTGGTCGCCCGACTGGTTCAGCGGGAACAGCACCTCGGCAACGAAGCGCCCGCCTTCTTCCAGCACGGCGTCCACCGTGTCCGGCGTCGCTGCGGCAAAGCCGGGCACGTTGGCGTAGCGGGACAGGCCGACGACATGCTCCAGGACGAAGCGGGTGTCGCGCACCGGCGGTGTATATTGCGGCATGAGGGGTCAGTCCTTGTTTTCGGGATAGTCGATCAGGGAAACGAAGTCTTCTAGCTCGGCGATGGCGGCGTCGAGGTCGCGCTTTTGGGCGTTCAGCGCGTCAATGCGAGCGCGACAACGCGCGATGGTGACGGCGCGCTGCGTGTGCCGCCCGTCGCCGATGTCATAAAGGTCGATCATCTCGCGGATCTCGGCGAGGCTGAAACCCACGCGCTTGCCGCGCAGGATCCAGGCGAGCCGGGCGCGATCACGATGCGAATAAATCCGCGCCGTGCCGCGCCGCTCCGGCGCAATCAGCCCCTCGTCCTCGTAGAAGCGCAATGCACGAGGCGTCACGCTGAACTCGGCGGCGAGATCGCTGATGGTGAAGTGGGTTCGATCCGCGCGGGGCGGAAGCGAGTCAAAAACGCCAGCAACCGACATGCCGGATCATCTAACTTCCGCTTACGTGAACGTCAACCGCAGAGCGGCTGCTTGTCAGGTCCTCGCATGGCGCGTGCCTCGGCCTCCGCGTCGCTCAACCGGCTGGCGCTCAGCGCTGTCAGCGTTGCGCGGCCAGTGCAGCGGGTGTCGCAGGCGCTGGGAAGGGTCGCGGGGAAGGACACTCGCCCGCCGTCGAAATCTGCCTCGAACGTGCATTCGTCGCCGAACTCGAACCGCAGCTTGGTGCGCCCGCTGGCTGTGCCCCGCGCAACGCAGCTTTGGCGATCGCCATAGTCGACGCTGGCGCCCACGCGGTAGCCACCCTCCTGGGGCACGATGCAGACACGGTCGGTTTCGGAGGCATACGCGCCTACCGGATTCAGCTTTGCCGGATCAGTGACGATGCCTGCATCTATGGCCGCTTGCTCCAGCGCCGCTCCTGCCCCGGCGCCGCCAACGCCATCTGCCGCATCCGGTTTGCCCCGTTCACAACCGGCAAGCAAAAGGCCAATCGCCAGCGCGGCCGGCACTGCTCTCAACCGACGCG
Organism: Sphingomonas sp. IC-11; assembly: GCF_021043365.1. GTDB lineage: Bacteria > Pseudomonadota > Alphaproteobacteria > Sphingomonadales > Sphingomonadaceae > Sphingomonas. The sequence goes on from NZ_JAJNDU010000001.1 coordinate 1,660,893, forward strand.
CTCCAGCCCGTCGGGCACGATGCGGCGATAGAAGCAGGATCGCGCACCTGTGTGGCAGGCAGGGCCCGCCGGCTCTGCAATGATCCAGATGGCATCCTGGTCGCAATCGATCCGCATCTCACGCACGCTCAGCACATGGCCCGAGGTCTCGCCCTTCACCCAAAGCGACTGGCGGCTACGCGACCAGAACGTCGCCTTCCCGGTCTCGCGAGTCGCCGCGAGCGCCTCGGCATTCATATGCGCGACCATCAGCAACTCGCCCGTGGCTGAATCGGTCACAACGGCGGTCACCAGGCCCGCCGCATCATATTTGGGATCAAGGGCCAGGCCCTGTTCGCGCGCATCAGTCATGGCGCGCTCTTATCCGGGCGGCGGGGCGAATCGCCAGCCTGGTTGTCCGCTGTCGGGCGGGATCACTTGTGGTTGCGGATCGCGTCTACCAATTCCGCCTTGTTCATCTTTGATCGACCCTGGATGCCGATTTCCTGCGCTTCTTCGTACAGGTCGTCCTTGGTTCGCTCCTCCAGGCGAGTGCTGCGGTGATCGAGGGACCCGTTCGCCTTCGCATTCGCGATTCGCGCTGCCTTTTCCTTTGATTCGCCCTTTTTGCGCAGCTCCTCGTACAGCCGGTCGTCCTTGATTTGCGCGCCGTGATCTTTGGCCATTGGCTGTCTCCTCTCGCGCGCAAACAACCGATCGACGATCCATTCGCTCCGCCCCCATGACAAATCGGCGACAAGCGCTATATGGACCGCGCACGACGCGAGCCCCCACGCCATGCTGACCACCAATCCTTTCGACGACGACCATCTGCACGAGGAGTGCGGCATCTTTGGAGCCTCCGGCTCCGATGGTGCAGCTGCCCTGGTTGCGCTTGGGCTTCATGCCCTGCAGCACCGCGGCCAGGAGGCCGCCGGCATCACCTCCTTTGATGGCACCAACTTCCATACCAAGAAGGCGATGGGCCACGTCGCCGGCAATTTCGACAGCGAGGCCGTGATCGGTGCGCTGCCGGGCAAGGTTGCCTGTGGCCACGTCCGCTATTCCACCACCGGCGAAACAGCGCTGCGCAACGTCCAGCCGCTGTATGCCGAGTTGGCCAGTGGCGGCTTCGCGGTGGCGCACAATGGCAACATTTCCAATGCCATGAAGGTGCGGCGCGAGCTGATCCGGCGCGGTTCGATCTTTCAGTCGACCAGCGATACCGAAACGATCATCCACCTGGTCGCGACATCCAACTACCGCACCCTGCTCGATCGCTTCATCGATGCGCTGAAGCAGGTGGAAGGCGCCTATGCGCTGATCGTGATGACGCCGGAGGGCATGATTGCCTGCCGCGATCCGCTCGGCATCCGCCCGCTTGTCATGGGCAAGCTCAACGATTCGATCATCTTCGCCAGCGAGACCGTGGCGCTTGACGTGGTCGGCGCGGAGTTCGTCCGCACGGTGGAGCCGGGCGAGCTGGTGATCGTGCAGGGCACGGAAATGCGTTCGATCCGCCCCTTCGGACCCGTCGCCCCGCGCCCGTGCATCTTCGAATGGGTCTATTTCTCCCGCCCCGACTCGATCGTGGACGATCACTCCGTCTATTCCGTCCGCAAATCGATCGGGCAGCAGCTCGCCATCGAAGCGCCGGTCGAGGCTGATCTCGTCATCCCGGTCCCTGATTCGGGCGTCCCCGCCGCGATCGGCTATGCGCAGGAAAGTGGGATCCCGTTTGAGCTCGGCATCATCCGTTCGCATTATGTCGGCCGCACCTTCATCCAGCCGGGTGACAAGGTCCGCCATCTCGGCGTCAAGCTGAAGCACAATGCCAATCGCGCGCTCATCCAGGGCAAGCGGGTCGTGCTGATCGACGATTCCATCGTCCGCGGCACCACCAGCCTCAAGATCGTTCAGATGATGCGCGAGGCCGGTGCGGCGGAAGTGCACATGCGCATCGCCAGCCCGCCGACGAAGCACAGCTGCTTCTACGGCGTCGACACGCCGGAACGCGCCAAGCTGCTGGCGGCAACCCATGATCTCGGCGCGATGACCGACTTCATCCATGCCGATAGCCTCGCCTTCGTGTCGATCGACGGCCTGTACAAGGCGCTGGGGCAAAAGGGCCGGTCGCAATTTCGCCCCGGTTATTGCGACGCCTGCTTCACCGGCGATTACCCGACCACGTTGACCGACCATGACGATACTGCCGCCGTGGATCAGTTCGCGATGCTCGAGGAACGCGTCGCCTAACCACCTTGGCGTGCCCTCGCCTCGAGGGCACGCATCGGGTTCCCGCCGGCGCGCGGACCCGCCTGCCTGGGATTCTGGATGAACAAGCCGCTTGAGAACAAACTCGCCCTCGTCACTGGCGCGAGCCGCGGGATCGGCGCCGCCACGGCAATCGCCCTTGCCGCACAGGGAGCCCATGTTGTCGTCACTGCCCGTACGGCGAAGGCGCTGGAGGAAGTCGAGCAGACGATCTTCGACGCTGGTGGCTCGGCCACGATTGCTCCGCTTGATCTGACGGAAAAGGACTCGATCGCCCGGCTCGCCGCCGCGATTTCCGAACGGTGGAAGGCGCTGGACGTGATGGTGCTCAACGCTGCCACGCTCGGCACGCTCGCCGCGGTGCCTGCGATCGACGCGAAGGAGCTCGCCGCCGTCCTGACGCTGAACGTCTCGGCCCAGGCCGCGCTCATCCAGGCCTTCGACCCGCTCCTTCGTCAATCCGACGCTGGCAAGGTGATCGGCGTCACCTCGTCCGTCGGGCGCAAGCCGCGCGCGTACTGGGGCGCTTATGGCGCGTCGAAGGCGGCGTTCGAAACGCTGCTCGGCGCCTATGGGGACGAGGTCTCCGAAATCAGCCGCGTGCGGACCGCGATTATCGATCCGGGTGCCACCCGCACGAAGATGCGCGCCCGCGCCTATCCCGGCGAAGATCCGGCATCGGTGAAGCCGCCGGAAGCGGTGGCGGATCACATTACGGCGCTCGTAATCAACGGCTTCGAAACCGGCCTCTGGGAACGGGTTCCCGGCTGATCGACCTCCTGCCCGACGCGATCAGTCGCGTCGGGCGGACTACCGCCAGGGCAGCGCGCGCATCAGCGCCGCTCCCGCGGCTTGCTACGCTACTGAGCCGCTACTGCCGAGCGGCCGCAAACAGCTTCTCCAGAAAAGCCATTCGCGCCTGCGACAGGTCGGTCCCGGTCGCCTTGGGCCAAGCGGATACCATCGCGATCACCGTCCGGCTTTTCGGATCGACGGTGATGCTCTGGCCGAAGATCCCCTGCCCCCCGAACCGATCCTCCGGATAGGTCCACCATTGATAGCCATAGCCGAAGCCGGGCCGCCCGGTGGAGGCATGGGCGCGCGTCGCCTCGGCAAACCAGCCGGTGGGAACCACGCCCGCGCCGCCTTCCAGCGCCAGCTGCCCCATGCGAGCGTAGTCCCGCAACGAGACGGACAGGCAGCAACCCGCCACTTCACGCCCGGCAGGATCGATCATCCAGTAAGCGTCACGCTCCATGCCATATCGGCGCCAAACGGTTTCGCTAAGGTAGGTCGCCAGCGGCTTCTTAACGGCATTGCCAACCAGCACACCGATCAGGTTCGTCTCGCCGGTCTTGTACACCCACTTCGTGCCCGGCTCCGCCTCGCGCGGCAGGGTGCGCATATAGGCGACGCTGGGGTCCATGCCGGGGGGCACGGCAATGGAGAACATCCGCGCCACGTCGGATTTCGGATCGGCATAATCCTCGTTCCACTTCACACCCGAGGTCATCGTCAGCAGTTGCGCGATCGTCACGCCATCATAGGCGCTTCCGGAAAGGTCGGGGATGTACTTCGTGACCGGCTCCTCCACGGATCGGATGAAGCCGTCCCGGATTGCCGCACCCACCAGCGTTGAGGTGAAGGATTTCGCCACCGAGAAGCTGGTCCAACGGCCCTCGCGAGTCAGCCCGCGGGCATAGCGTTCCAGCCGCACCTTCCCGTCATGAACCACGATCAGGCCGGCAACATTCTGGCTCTGGATATAGGCGTCGATCTCCGCCGCTGGCACCGGCAGTGCCTTGCCGTTCGGAAGCGGGCGGACCCGGTCGCCAGCCTTCACGACGTGGACCGGAAACTGATCCTCCATATGCGGGAAGTTCTGGTCTCGCTGCTGCTGGGACCAGAACAGAACCGCAGCACCGACCTGTTGCAGCTTGTCACGGTTGGCATCGGTAATCGGCACACCGGCGGTGATCGCCGCGGCACCTGTGTCGCGTTTGGCCGTGCTGACTGCTTCGGTTTGCCCGATTGCTGACGCCCCGGTCGCTACGGTCGAGGCAGGGCTCGCCTCCTGCTGAACCGCACATCCGCTGAGCAGAATCGCGCCCAGCGCCGCTCCCACGGCGATCCGTTTCATGCCCCCTCCTTTGCCAGCGTGATCTGCACGACGTCGATGCCGCCGCCACGAAACCCGCCTTCGCAATACATCAGGTAGAACCGCCACAAGTCAATGAAGCCGGGATCGAAGCGCGCCGGCAGGCGCCCTTCCGCCACGGCGGCATCGAACCGGATCCGCCACTGCCGCAACGTCTCCGCGTAATCTTCGCCAAAGGCGTGGCGATCTCGCCAAGCCAGCCCGTGGGCCTCCGCCAGCGCACGGAACCGCGGTTCGTGGATCAGCATGCCGCCAGGGAAGACGCAGGCCTGGATGAAGTCGACGTTGCTGGAATAGGCCGGCCACACATCTTCGGCGATCTTGATGAACTGGATCGCCGCCCGCCCGCCGGGCTTCAGCGCGCGTGACACCGCGGCGAGATAATCATCCCAGTAACGCTCGCCGACCGCCTCGACCATCTCGATGGAGGCGATGCCATCGTATGTTCCTTCGACGTCCCGGTAATCGGTCAGCGACGCCGCCACCGGCAGGCCGCGGGTACGGGCGGCGACGTGGCGTTGCTGCTCCTGCGCCAGGGTGATGGCGCGCACCTTGATGCCACGCTTCCCCGCCGCTTCCGCCAGCGAACCCCAGCCGCAACCGATCTCCAGCACGGTGCCACCAGCCGGCACGTCCAGCCGATCCAGGATTGCGGCCAGCTTGCGGTGCTGCCCTGCCTCCAGCGTATCTCCCGGCGCGAACAGCGCGCTGGAATAGGTCAGCGTTGGGTCAAGCCAGGCTTCGTAGAAATCGTTGCCCAGATCGTAATGCGCCGCGATGTTCCGCCGTGCATTGCGCCGATCATTGTGGCGCAGAGCATGGATCAGCCGGGCGGCAACTCGCGCCCCGCGCTTTGCCCGCGCCACGTTGCCCAGGGTGGTGCGGTTGCGCATGAACAGGTCAAAGATCGGGACTGGATCGGGGCTCGTCCAATCGCCGTCGGCCCAGGCTTCGTACCAGCCGATCGAGCCGCCTGTCACCAGCCGGCGCAACGCCCGCCAGTTCGCCACCGTCACATGCGCGATCGGCCCAGCGCCCTTTCCGCCCAGCAACCGTCGCGTGCCATCGGGCAGCGCCGCTTCGATCGCACCCAGCTCCAGGCCGTCATCGATTCGGTCGAGGATGCGATGAAAGATGGGCGCAATGCTGCGCGCCCAGCGGCTTCGTGACTGCGCCAGTTGGACCTTCCCGTGCATCGCGCGCTCATGCACCGGCGCGGGCCAGCGCGGAAGAGGTCAGCGCACCTTCCGGCCGGCGGCCAGCGCCCGTTCGCGCGCTTCGCGATGACCGATGATCTTGGGCGGATAATCGGCGGGTCGCCGACCGGCTTCTTCCGGATCATGGATGACCGCGTCAGGCAGCCCGCGCAATGCCGGAACCCAGCGACGGATGTAGGCGCCCGCGTCGAACTTCTCCGACTGGCTCAGCGGGGCCATGATCCGCCCGAACATGTTCGCGTCGATCCCGGTGCCCGCGATCCACTGCCAGTTCACGGCATTGTTGCCGTAGTCCGCGTCGACCAGCGCATCCCAGAACCAGCGTTCGCCCTCGCGCCAGTCGATCAGCAGGTGCTTCACCAGAAAACTGGCCGTGATCATGCGAACCCGGTTGTGCATCCAGCCTGTCGCCCACAGCTGCCGCATTCCTGCATCGACAATAGGATAGCCGGTTCGTCCCTGTTGCCACGCTTTCAGATCCGCAGGGGCATGGCGCCAGGGCAGCCGATCGAAATGCGGTCGCCCATTCTCGCGCGCATAGTTCGGCAACCCCAGGATCAACCCGGCCGTGAAGTCCCGCCACGCCAGTTCGCGGCGGAACGATGCCGCCCCCTCTCCTTCTCCCGGGAGCGCATGCCACACCTGTCGCGGCGACACTTCGCCATGATGGAGATGGGGCGACAAGCGGGACGTGCCCTCCACGGACGGCAAGTTCCGGCCTTCCGCGTAATTGCGCAACGCATCCGCGAACGTATCCAGCGCATCGTTCGCGCCCTCTTCGCCCGGCGTCCATACGTCAAAGCCGGTGGCCCAGTTCGGCCGCGTGGGCAGCAGCTTCCAATCCTCGAGCCGTTCGCTTTGCGGCCACTGATCGGGCGCCGCCAGCTGCTCCGGCGCGGGCAAGGGCGGGTCTGGCGGCAAGCTGGCCGACAGAGTCCGGAAGAAGGCCGAAAACATCCGGAACTGGCCACCGCTTGCTGTGGTGATACTCTCCGGAGGCCGGAGGTGCCCCCCCTCGTGCAAGCACAACCGCTCGCCAAGCTTCGTCTCCGCCGCGCGCCACCATGGCTCATAATGGCGAACGGCGTGGATCGCCTCCGCACCGACTTCCTCGGCCAACGCCGTAAGTGTTTCCGCGGCAGGCCCTCTTCTCAGGACCAGCCGGCTGCCTTTCGCCTGCAATGATGCGTCCAGCGCCGCAAGGCTGTGGTGCAGCCACCAGCGCTGCGCTCCACCGATCCGCCACTCACCGGGTCCTTCGTTATCAAGCACATAGACCGGGATGACGGCACCCGCGGCCGAGGCGGCGAGCAGCGCGGGCTGATCCTCAAGGCGAAGATCCTGGCGGAACCAGACGATAGTGGTCATCGCACTCCTATACAGCTGATGTCAGCGCGGCTCCCGCGCGCCAGCCGTCCTGATAGGCGCGACCCAACCGCAGAATGACGTCCACGTGACGCCTGGCGATTGCCAGAACGTCATCGCCATATCCTCCCCCCACCGTACAGGCGAGCGGCAAGCCATGGCGAAGCGCAAGATCAGCCACGAACAGATCTCGTCGCGCCAGCCCCTCCTCCGTCAGCGACAGCCGGCCGAGACGATCACCACCGAATGGATCGACGCCGCCCTGGTACAGGATCAGGTTGGGCGCGAACTGGTCGACCAACGGCGGCAAACTCGATTTCAATGCGGCGAGGTAAGCGAGGTCATCTGCGCCATCGGGCAACGGCACGTCCACTGTCGAACGCGCCTTGCGCGCCGGAAAGTTCTTTTCCGCGTGAATGGAATAGGTTGCGATGTCCGGATGACCTGCGGTGAGCGCCGCCGTGCCATCGCCCTGGTGAACATCAACGTCCACGATCAGCACACGCCGCCCCTCTCTGGCGAGTTGAAGGGCCGCAACGGCGAGGTCGTTGAAGACGCAATAGCCAGCGCCTGTTTCCGACAGTGCGTGGTGGCTCCCCCCCGCAGTGTTGGCGGCAAAGCCACGGGAAAGCGCGAGATGCGCCGCGCGATATGTTCCGCCCGGCACAACCTTCGCGCGCCGCGCCACGGTGGAGGTCACCGGAAAGCCAATGCGTCGTTCCTTTTCTCGCGGCACGCGCGCTTCAAGTACCTCCGCGACATAGACAGGATCATGGGCTGCCTCGATCCAGTCACGCGGCGCCGCGTCGGGCTCATGCCAGTCGATCGCCTCGCCTTCGGCCAGAAGAAGGTCGCGGATCGCCCCGTTCTTGCCCCAGCGATAATTGCTCTTCCGCGGCGCTTCCGGGACGTAATCGGGGTGATGGACGACAGCGATCATCTGCGCCAAGATAGGTAGCAAAAGCGAACCTGAGGAGAGAGAAATGACTGATACGCTGATCCGCGAGGAGCAAGGAGATGCGGCGCCGTCAAATGATGGCCCGTACGTCCGGCCAGACGTGCGCGGGTTTCTCGACTTCCTGAATAGCACGCCGGGGCCGAAAACGCATGAAGGCACCGCGGAGGCGGCGCGCCAGATGTACTTGGCGATGAAAGACGTCGCCGATCCTCCACTCGGTGAGCTCGCCACGATCAAGGACCTGACGATCCCTGGTCCTGCCGGGGACATTCCTGCTCGCCTCTTCGACGTGCGCGCGTCCCGAGAGCCGGGACCGGTGGTTGTCTTCTTTCATGGCGGCGGCTTCGTCATCGGGAACATTGACACGCATGCCAGTTTTACGGCGGAAATGTCGCGCCAGCTCGACCTGCCGGTCGTGTCCGTGGACTACCGCCTCGCCCCGGAGCATCGCTGGCCGGCCGCCCCGATTGATTGTGAAGCGGCTGCACGCTGGGTGGCCTCCAATCCGGCTGAGCTCGGCCGTACTGCGACCAGCCTCGTCCTGTCAGGCGACAGTGCCGGCGGAACCCTGACGATCACGACCGCAATGAGCCTGCGCGACAATGCGGCCGAGGTCCCCGTCATCGTACAGGCACCGATGTATCCGGCCGCCGACATGAACAAGGAATATCCTTCGTTTAATGATTTCGCAGACGGCTACCTGCTGACCCGCGAAACGATGATCTGGTTCGCGGAGCACTACCAGGCAGACTTCACTGACTTCCGGGGCTCGCCGATGATCGGCAACCTCGTCGGCCTGCCACCGGCGGTGGTAATCACCGCCAGCCTGGATCCGATCCGCGATCAGGGTCGGGCCTATGCCGCCGCCCTTATTCTCGCAGGGGTGCCGGTCACGTTCCGCGAAGCGATCGGCAACATTCACGGCTTTATCACCCTACGACAGGCGGTGCCGTCGAGCGCAGGTGACGTGGCGGGATATCTCGCTGCTGTGAAGGACGCCATCGTCGAAGCAGAAGGCCAGTGGGTGATGAAGCAAGCGGCCGGCTGACGGCCGGCTCGACATAGCTCGCAAAGAAAAAGGGCTGGAACGTTCGTTCCAGCCCTTTTCGTTTCTAGCCTAGGGATCCGATCAGAAAATCGAGTCCAGCGCGATCCGCGCACCCGCGTAGAAGTACCGGCCAATTGGCGAATACGGATAGCGGATGCTCGCCACGTCACCGACCTCGTTGGTCAGGTTGTTGACGCCCAGGTAGAAGTTGAACTTCTCACCGGCGGCGATCGATGCCTGCAGGTCATGCTCCCACCGCTCACGGTAGAAGATGTACTGCGGCTCTGCGATATCAGGATTTGCGGACACCTGATCTTCCGTGAAGCGGCGCAGCTTGCTGAAGTAGTTCAAGCCATAGTTCAGCGTGAATGCATCCTTCGTCCAGGTAAGGTCGAACGTGCCGCTGTACTTCGGCGCCAGCCGGCTCACGCTCGCCCGCATCAGCTCGTTCTCACGGTCTGCACCCGGCGTCGGAACGAAGTCCAGCCGGTCCAGATAATTGCCCACCAGCTTGAAGTTGAACACACCGACCGAACCCGCATCGAGCCGGTAGTTAGCGGTCACGTCCAGGCCCTGCGTCCGGAATTCGGCGACATTCTGCGGCCCGACGAAGTAGTCGGACACATAGCCCGTCGTACCCGAGCGGGTCACGTTGGCGCAGTAGATGTTGTCGAGCGTGGGCTGGTCAACACACAGGTCGACAAGCTGCTGTACCTCCGGCGTGTTGATCGCGTCCTTCAGCTTGATGTTGAACCAGTCGGCCGTGATCTGCAGGCCCGGCAGGAAGCTCGGCTGAAGGACGACGCCGACGGTCCAGGTCTTTGCCGTTTCCTGACGCAGCGCATTGTTGCCGCCGCTCCGGCCAGGAAGGCTGGCAGTCGCCTGCGGATCACTGACCGGGTTGAACGAGGCGATCTGAGCCGGGGACAGACCTGCCGCGGTCAGCGCCGCCTGGCAGTTCGCCACGCGATATTGCGTGCCCTCCGGCAGGTTCTCCGGGTCGCACGGATCGTCGATAAACGCGAACGTACCGTTCTGCGGAGCGAACAACTCCGTCACGTTCGGGGCGCGCACTGCCTCCGAATACCCGCCGCGGAAGCGGATGTCCCGGACCGGAGCATAGACGCCGCTCACCTGCCAGGTCGTCGTGCTTCCAACCGTGGAATAATCCGACAGGCGGATGGCGGCGTTCAGCTCGAGAGTCTCGGCAACCGGCAGGTCACGAAGAACCGGCACGCGCAATTCGCCGAACGCTTCCTTCACATCGAAGCTGCCGCGCTCCGGCAGGATCTGCGCCAGATCGGCCAGCGCGCCCTGCTGCGATAGCGGGTCCGAGACGAACGAGCTGATTTCCTTGCGATATTCGCCACCGATCGCGAAATCGACCGGGCCGCCGGGCAGCTCGAAAAACTTGCCGAAATCGCCCGAGATCGATCCCGAAACGACGTGTTGCTGCACCCGATACGTATTGGTGAGGTCGGCGTTGATGAAGTTCAGCGCCGCGGCGCTCGCCACGTTCTCACCCAGGATGTTGAGCGGCTGACACCCGCTGTTTGCGCCCGGCGTGAAGGTCGTTGCCGGCCCATCGAAGTTGTTGGGGTCGATGTTGGCGCCGGGGAGCAGGTTCGACCGGCAAACGATCTGCCCGGTAGCGGGATCGCGCACCGCATCAAGCGCCGCGAAGTAGCGATCTGCGATACGATAGTTGGTGCTCAGGAAGCGGCTGTCCGTACGGCCATAGACGTACGACAGCTCGTAACGAGCGTGATCGCCGATCCGACCGTCGGCACCGACGACGGCCCGATACGTCTCGCGCTTGTTGGACTCGCCGCGGACACCCAGATCGAAGTTGTCGCGTGACACATACGCCCCGTCGGCGGCCGCCGCCGCGCCGAAACGATCGATCAGGAATGCGTTGTCGGGCGCCAGGTACGTGCCGAAGTCAAAGCTCGGCTGCGAAACGCTGAAGCTCTTGGTGTTCGTGTACTTGCCCTGCGCAAAGATGCGGAGCGCCGGGGATACTTCATAGCTGGTCAGCAGATTGAAGTTGTGAATGCGGTTCTTCGGCTGGAGATCGCCCTGATACCCGGCCTGTGGCGTGCTGTCGCCGCCCTGCACCAGCCCGCCCGAACCGGGAAGCAGGCGGCCGCGGTCGTACACCTTGCCGCTGCCCGTGAAGTCGGGGATTCCATCGCCATCCAGATCGACGGCGCCATCTGGCGAGCTGTCCGCATAACGCAGGTCATTGGTCAGCACGCGGTCTGGCCGGGTCGGATCATCGGGGAAGTCGTTGGGATCACGAACAAGGCCGAAAAGGCCCAGGGGATTGCCGGTGCGGTACCGACGGAAACTGCTCAGACGATCATCGTCGCGGAATTCGTAAGAGAACGCCACATTGCCGCGGCCCTCTGCGAAGTTCTTGCCAGCGGTGATCGAGAGATAGCGGTTGCCAGCGTCGCCCTCGTCGGAAATGCCGGTCTGCGCGCGTGCCATCAGCCCTTCGAAGTTGCGCTTCAGCACGAAGTTGACGACCCCGGAAACGCCGTCCGCGCCGTAAATCGCGGACGCGCCACCGGTGGTTACGTCGATCCGGTCGATCAGGTCGACAGGAATGGTGTTGATGTCCACCGACGCGGAACCCGGCAGACCAGCAACATGGCGGCGACCGTCAACAAGCACCAACGTGCGGTCGGTACCGAGATTGCGAAGGTTCAGGAGGTTGGTGCCGGTTGCACCAAAACCAGCGTTCGAGCCGGCCTGCGCCCCGCTCGTGGCGGAGCCGAGCAGCGCAGGATTCTGCGACAGGAAGTCGGTTACGTTGACGCGTCCGGACTGCTGAAGAGTTGCCGCCGAGAAGGACGTCACCGGCGTCGGCGCATCCACTTCAGGGCGGGCGATGCGCGAGCCGGTGACCACGATGTCAGCGTCTGCACCTGCATCGTCATTCACCGTGGCAACATTATCCGCAGTCGGCACTTCAGCCGTCTGGCTCTGCACCGTTGGCTCGACCTGAGCCGCGACGGGAAAAGCAACGATCCCGCCCAGAAGGGATGATGCCAGGAGCGTACGACGCAACGTATTCATGATAAGCCCTTTTTACTGGGGCGCCTTTGGCAGGCGCTCTCGTTCGGGGGCCTCAACTCCTCGCATCCGGATAGGGATGCAAGCTTGTCGTATCGTTAACCCTATTACCTCGGCGCTTGTTGCTCGCGCGCCACACTTACCCAAAACGAAGACGGCGGCCGCCCATCGGACGACCGCCGTTTGCGCCAATGGCTTACGGATCAGTAGCGGTAGTGGTCCGGCTTGAACGGGCCTTCGACCGGCACGCCAATGTAGCCGGCCTGCTTCGGCGTCAGTTTCGACAGTTGCACGCCCAGCTTCTCAAGGTGAAGCGCCGCAACCTTTTCGTCGAGGTGCTTGGGCAGGACGTACACTTCGTTCTTGTAGTTCTCGCCCTTGGTCCACAGCTCGATCTGAGCGAGCGTCTGGTTGGTGAACGACGCGCTCATCACGAACGACGGATGGCCGGTGGCGCAGCCGAGGTTCACGAGGCGGCCCTTTGCCAGCACGATGATCTGCTTGCCGTCCGGGAACTTCACCAGATCCGTGCCCGGCTTCACTTCGGTCCACTCGTAATTGTCGAGCGCGGCGATCTGGATCTCGCTGTCGAAGTGGCCGATGTTGCAGACGATCGACATGGGCTTCATCGCCTTCATGTGATCGGCGGTGATCACGTCGGCGTTGCCGGTCGCGGTGACGAAGATGTCGGCGCGCTTCACCGCCTCGTCCATCGTCACAACCTCGAAGCCCTCCATCGCCGCCTGCAGCGCGCAGATCGGGTCAATTTCGGTCACGAGCACGCGGGCGCCGCCGTTGCGAAGCGACTGGGCCGAGCCCTTGCCGACGTCACCGAAGCCGGCAACGCAGGCGACCTTGCCGGCGAGCATCACGTCGGTAGCGCGACGGATCGCGTCGACCAGGGACTCCTTGCAGCCGTAGAGGTTGTCGAACTTCGACTTGGTCACCGAGTCGTTGACGTTGATCGCGGGGAACGGCAGCTCGCCCTTCTTGGCGATCTCGTACAGGCGGTGGACGCCGGTGGTGGTCTCTTCGGACACGCCCTTCAGGTTTTTCACCGTCTCGGTCAGGTAGCCCGGCTTCTTGGCGATGAACGCCTTCAGCGCGCGCTGGAATTCGACTTCCTCGGCATTCTCCGGCTCACCGAAGCTTTCGCCGCGCTCAAGCTTGGCACCCCACAGGGCAAACATGGTGGCGTCGCCGCCGTCGTCGAGGATGATGTTGGCGGTCTGGCCGGTGCCGTCATCCCAGTCGAAGATCGAGCCGACATAATCCCAGTAATCGGCGAGACTCTCACCCTTCACAGCGAAGACCGGGATCCCCGCAGCGGCGATCGCGGCGGCGGCATGGTCCTGCGTCGAGAAGATGTTGCACGTTGCCCAGCGCACATCGGCGCCGAGAGCGACGAGCGTCTCGATCAGCACCGCGGTCTGGATCGTCATGTGCAGCGAGCCGGTGATGCGCGCGCCCTTCAGCGGCTGCGACGCGCCATATTCCTCACGCAGCGCCATCAGGCCGGGCATTTCGGTCTCGGCAATGTTGATTTCAGCGCGGCCGAAATCGGCCAGGCCGATGTCCTTGATGACATAATCAGTGGTGGGGCGATCGAGAACGGTGGCCACAACGGGTCTCCAGGAAAGTGACGCCGACCAGGCATATCACCGGCCGACATAGCCGCCACATAATCGGGCGCATTGCCGAATACAAATATAAAGATATCTTTATATGTCGGCAGAGCGAGGTCGTGTGGACGCGCTCGCAGCCCATCTGGGTGATTGGCATAGCTCCTTTGAGCCGACCGGAGGCATAATCACGTCGCGGCGTAGCCATGCTCGATCGGCTGGGAAACGAACCCTCATGCCTTCAACGGCGCCCCAGAAGCTTCATCGCGCCGCCGCCTCACCATCCGTACCGTTTCCGCATGCTAGTCTCACTTGAAGAAGTCGAACCGCTGCTACGTTCCCCTGTTACGGGTGGACGCCTGAAGCGCTGCGAAGCCTCGCTGGTGGACGAGGCGGATACGTCCAGTCGCTTCGCCTTCGTCGGTCACGCGCCGGTGCTCGTCGACTTCGATCGCTCCATATTCTCACCGGGCGATCTACTTGATGGCCAGGCCGTGAGTCAGGTGGCCCGCCCCCGATTCAGCGGGCTGCGTTCGCGATTGAAACGCCTCCTCTCGCCTCCCAAAAGAGTGACGAGCGAGAATGTCGACGAGTTCATTCGCCTGCTCCTGAGGGACAATGACAACCCGGTGGTACTCGTCGTCGGCGGCGGCACCGTGGGCCAGGGAATGGCCCCGCTCTACGAACACCCCAATATCCGCGTGCTGGCGCTCGACGTTTACGCTTCTCCATTGGCGCAACTGGTCGCCGACGCACACCAGATCCCGTTGGCAGACGCCAGCGTTGATGGCGTGGTTGTGCAAGCCGTCCTCGAACACGTGCTGGAGCCGCAGGTGGTTGTGGATGAGATTTGGCGGGTCCTGCGACCCGGCGGCATCGCCTATGCCGAAACACCGTTTCTTCAGCACGTTCATGAAGGCGCGTACGACTTCCTGCGCTTCACGGCGAGCGGTCACCGTTGGCTGTTCAGGCGGTTTGAGGCGATCCGAACTGGGGTTTGCGGCGGTGCCGGCACGCAAATGCTTTGGTCGATCGATTATTTCGTCCGCGGGCTGTTTCGCTCCGTAGCCGCGGGCAAGGCGGCCAAGCTTTCCTTCTTCTGGCTGGCGCTGCTCGACCCCTTGGTACCTGCCGCCTATGCCAATGACGCCGCCAGCGGATTTTACCTGATGGGCCGCAAAAGCGAAACCAGTCTGAAGCCGCGCGAGATGGCCTCTGCCTATCGCGGTGCGCAGGCCTGAGCCGACCCGCTTCGCCCCATCAGGCAGCCGCCGGCATTTTCAGGCGTGGCCGCTTTCGTTACCAAGAAGCCGGGGATCGATACCGGCAGCGTTGAACCCACGAGCCCATCGCTCAGTGATCTGGGTGTCGAAGAGCATGCCGTCGTCGTCATCCACGTTCAGCCAGCCGTGCCGGGTCATTTCGCCGTCAAGCTGCCCCGCACCCCAGCCGGCATAGCCCAGGGCGACCAGCCATCGCGTCGGCCCTTTACCCGATGCGATCGCCCGCAAGGCATCGAGCGTGCCCGAGAGCGCCCATTTACCCGCAACGTCGATCGTGTCCTGCCCGCTCCAGTCACGCGAATGAAGAACGAAACCGCGCCGGGTCTCGACCGGGCCGCCGAAGTGAATGGGGGCATTCGGCGTGTCTCCCGGATCGATGTCGACCTGTTCAAACACGTCATGCAACCCAAGGCCGCCGATCTGAGCACCAATGCCGATGCCAATCGCGCCCTTCGTGTCATGCGCACACACCGCGATCACCGCTTGCTGAAATCGCGGGTCGCCGATCCCCGGCATCGCAAGGAGGAACTGGCCGGTAAGAAAGGTCGCTGTCTCCATGGAGTTACTCTAAGCCGAGCCGCAGCGGATCGTCACGCTTGAAAAGCAGTCTTCTGATTGCGAGGAAAGATCGACCGCAACCAGCGGCTGCAGGAGATACCGAATGACGATCAACGTCGGCGACAAGCTGCCTAGCGCGACCCTTGTGAAGGCAACCGAAAACGGGCCGGAGGCAGTAAACTCCGCGGATTACTTCGCTGGCCGCCGGGTTGCGTTGTTCGCAGTGCCCGGCGCCTTCACGCCGACCTGCTCAGCCAAGCACCTGCCAGGATTCATCGAAAAGGCCGCCGATCTGAAGGCGAAGGGGATTGATGAGATCGCATGCACCTCGGTGAACGATCCCTTTGTGCTCGGCGCTTGGTCGAAATCGGCCGGCGCGGCAGATGTGACAATGCTGGCGGACGGCAATGGGGATTTCGCGGAGGCGCTCGGCCTTTCCATGGATGGCACCAAATTTGGTATGGGCAAGCGCAGCCAGCGGTACGCGATGGTAATCAACGACGGCGTCGTCGAGCAGCTTCACGTAGAGGCGCCGGGCGAGTTCAAGGTCAGCTCTGCAGATCACCTGCTCGGCAACCTCTGATCCTGGCAAGCGTTGGTCGGCCTATCTTCGGAAAGGAGGATCGGCATGACCAACGCAACCCACACCAATGCGGGCCAGAAGGGCTCAGCCACTCTGGCGGAGCGGGCTCGTGACGCCGCCGGCGGCGCGCAGGCTCGAGTGACGTCGGCCACGACTGCCACGATGGATGCGGCAAAAGGGCATCCCTATGCGGCCGCCGGAATCATCGCGGGCGTTGCCGCCGCTGTCGGCGGTGCCGCCTATGCGGCAACCCGGCGCGGTCAGCCCGGTACGGGCAAGGGCAAGACAAAGCACTAAGTTCAAGGCGCCGCTCCGAACAACGGGCGGAGCGGCGTCTTGCCAGTGTCACCGACGCGGCGTAACCATCCGCGATGACTGCTCAAGAGATCGTTGCCGAACTAGACCGGCTCTACACCGACGCTGTTGCCCGCCTACAAGCTGCGCTGAACCTTTATTTAACCGAAGGTGTCGCGCCCTCGACTGAGGCCCGCCGCAACGGTTCATTTGCTTATCCGGAAATCCGCCTCCGGTTCACTGGCGGTATCGATCGCCCCACGCCGCTCCGCTCATTCGGCCGGCTGGTGACTCCCGGTGAATACCGCATCTCCGTCACCAAGCCTGGGCTGTTTGCCGAGTATCTCATCGAGCAGCTAACCCTGCTGATGGAGGATTATGACGTAACGGTGGAGGCGGCCCCTGGCGCAACGGAAATCCCCTTCCCCTATGTGCTCGATGCCGGTCACGCACTGAGCCTGGATGAAGTGTCGGCCGCTGAATTGGCGCGCCACTTTCCGGCGACAGAGCTCGCGCACATCGGCGACGAAATCGCCGATGGACTGTGGGCCTCCATAGATGGCACCCGCCCCCTCGCCCTCTTTGACGCGCTTCGTACCGATTTCAGCCTTGCCCGACTGCGGCACTACACCGGCACCGCGCCGGAACACGTCCAGCGTTATGTGCTCTTCACGAACTATCATCGCTATGTCGATGAATTCGTCAGGTGGGCCACGGCACAGGTGGGCGGCGACAGTCGCTTCACCGCGCTTGCGGGTCCGGGTGGTGTGATGTTCCGGCCGGGGGATGATCCCGCCGTGCTGGACGACACGGCGTGGCGCCGGCTCCAGATGCCGGCCTATCACCTGATGGCGCCTGATCGCGCCGGCATCACGCTGGTCAACATCGGCGTGGGCCCTTCCAACGCAAAGACGATCACCGATCACTTGGCCGTGACTCGGCCGGACGCGTGGATGATGATCGGCCATTGCGGCGGATTGCGCCCCTCACAGCGGATTGGCGACTATGTGCTGGCGCACGCCTATCTGCGCGATGATCACGTGCTCGATGACATGCTCCCGCCGGAGATCCCGGTACCGGCCATCGCTGAGGTCCAGCAAGCCCTGGCTCGCGCCGCGGAGACCGTCTCCGGCCAGTCCGGGGAGGAACTGAAGCGCCGCCTGCGCACGGGGACGATCGTGACCACCGACGATCGAAATTGGGAATTACGCTACAGCCGGTCCGCGCTTCGCTTCTCGTTGAGCCGCGCTGTCGGCATCGACATGGAGTCGGCGACGATTGCCGCGCAGGGTTTCCGTTTCCGAGTCCCTTATGGCACGCTGCTTTGCGTATCGGACAAGCCGCTCCACGGCGAGTTGAAGCTGCCGGGGCAGGCAAATCGCTTTTACGAGCGCGCGATCTCCGAACACATGCGGATCGGGATCGAAACCTGTGAGGAGCTGCGCCGCGAGGGGCAGAAGCTTCACAGCCGCAAGCTGCGGGCCTTCAACGAGCCGCCCTTCCGCTGAGCTACGTTCCACCGAGGAAACGATTCAGCGAGTCACTGCGTTACGCTCCCCATTCAGGCAGAAAGGGGAGCTGACTATGGCCGACAACGAAGAAACGCCGCCCGCTGCGCCCAAGCCGCCCGCTCGTCGGGCTCCGCGCAAAAGCACGGCGTCGAAGTCGGCCCCGGACAAGCCCGCAAGCAAGCCGCGGCGCAAGCCAGCCGCGGCGAAGAGCGAGAGCGCTGCGGAGCCGGCAACCGTCAGAAAGCCGCCGGCGCCTCCCAAGCCGCGTTCGACAAAACGGGCGACCCCGCCCCCCAAGCGCCCGGCGAAACCCAAGGCAGAAGCGCCGCCCGAGTCCGAAAAGACGCCCGTCTGGAAGAGCAAGGCGGCGCTCGCCGGCGGCTTGGCGGCCGTAGGTGCAGCCGCAACCGCGGCCTTGCTGTCGCTGCGCGGTTCCACGCCGAAGAAGAATGCTGACCAGAAGCCGGACGGAAAGCCCGAAGAGGCCGCTGGGGAAGGCACCTCCTCACCCCCCAAGTCAGCAGACGACAAGTCACATGCGCACATGCCGGACGGGCAGGACGCGACTGACTCGTTCGAGGCGGGCATCGCGGACGAGAACATCATCCCTGATGAGGTCCCGAACCAGCCAAAATAAGGGTTTGCGGGCCGCAGCCGGCGAGCAGCGGCCCTATGCCCCACGTTCCACGACAGTCACCGTCAGGCACCGCTACGCATAAGCCGTAGCGGTGCCCGACTTCTGATTGTTACCAGCCGCTCGGCTTGCCCTTGTTCTGCTGATCCAGCCACTTCTTCAGCGGGGCGAAGTACGCGACCATCGATTTGCCCGACATTTCCCGCGTGCCCGTGAACGCCTGCAGCGCATCGGGCCAGGGCTTGGACTGACCCATCTTCAGCATAGCGTCCAGCTTCGCTCCCACTTCCTTGTTGCCGTAGAACGAGCATCGATGGAGCGGCCCCTTCCAGCCAACCTGACGGCAGGCAGCTTCATAGAACTGGAACTGCAGCAAGCGCGCGAGGAAGTAGCGGGTGTAGGGAACCGCCGCGGGTACGTGATACTTCGCACCAGGGTCGAACTTGGTCTCGTCGCGTGCAACGGGTGGCACGATGCCCTGATATTGCAGCCGCAGCTTGTCCCAGCCCGCCTGCATCTGTCCTTCCGGGATTTCCCCCGAGAACACCTGCCAGCGCCACTTGTCGACCAGCAATCCGAACGGCAGGAACGCCACCTTGTCCATCGCCTGACGCAGCAGCAGGCCGATATCCTTGTCTGCGGATGGCACCTTGGCCGGATCAAGTAGATTGATCTTCACCAGATAGTCCGGCGTGATCGACAGCGCGACGAAGTCGCCGATCGCTTCGTGGAAACCATCGTTTGCACCGCTCCTGTAAAGTAGCGGCTGCTGGTTGTACGCCCGCTGATAGTAATTGTGGCCGAGTTCGTGATGGATCGTGACGAAGTCGTCAGAATTCACCTTCGTGCACATCTTGATGCGCAGATCATCGACGTTGTCGACGTTCCAGGCGCTGGCATGGCAGATGACCTCGCGATCCTGTGGCTTCACAATCTGCGACCGCTGCCAGAACGTTTCCGGAAGAGGTGCAAAGCCCAGCGAAGAATAGAAGCCCTCGCCGGTCTTCACCATCTTCACCGGATCATATTGCTTGGCCTTCAGCAGATCGCCGATGTCATAGCCCAGGTCACCCGCGCCGGCCGGAGCCACGACGTCATAGATGTTGCCCCATTCCTGGGCCCACATATTGCCAAGCAGATCCGCGCGGATCGGGCCCGTCTTGGGCTGCACGGCGTCGCCGTACTTCTCGTTCAGCTTCCAGCGAACATAGGTGTGCAGCGACTTGTACAGCGGCTCCACCTCGTTCCACAGCTTGTCCGTCAGTGCCGCGAACTGGTCCGGTCCCATATCGTAGCCGGAACGCCACAGCGCGCCCGTGTCCTTGAACCCCAGGCCCGTCGCACCTTCATTGGCAAGCTTGGTCATCGCGGCATAATCCTGCCGCATCGGCGCGCCGACATTGTCGTGCCAGCTTACCCACATCTCCTTCAGCTTCTCAGGATCCCGCGAGTCGCCCATCGCCGCTTCGATGTCGGATCCATTGATCGGCTTCCCATCAAGCGTTCCCCGCCCCTTGCCATAGCTGGACGACATGCGCGTGTTCAGGGTCGATAGCTCTTCGGCCGCGCCCGGCCGGTTCGGCGCTGGAAGCGTTACCCCGCCGGCCATGATGTAGAGCTTGCGCGCCGTATCGGCGGAGAGGCCCCGCACGTTGCGGTACTTTGCAGCCTCGGTGGCAAGCTGCACCTGCCGTTCCGTGAACCGCCCGCCAGCTTTCGCGGCGAGCGCGTCCGTGTCGTCGGTGATGTACGTGGCGTTCACCCAGGAGATCTGAGCGAGTTCCACGCTGGTACCGGCAAGCTCCTTTTCCGCGGCAGCGACAAAGGCATCGGCCTGCGCTGCAGTGGGCGCAGCCCGCGTGGCAGCAGGAGCAGCCTGCTGGGCCAAGGCGGGTTGCACCGCAAGCGCTACCGCCAGGGCGGCAAGCGAAACGATCTGACGATTCATGGTGAGTCCTGATGTGTCGTTATGTTGTCACACTGAGCGCAGCGGACGAGCGGGTCAACCCGCGAGAAAATCTGCAATCGCCTGGCCAAGCTCAGCTTTTGTCACCGAACTCATATGGTTGCCCGGCACTTCCACCAGACGGGCATTGGGCAACGCGCCTGCGAGGGCTGCCGCAGAGCCATTGTCGTCATCTTCCCGGCCATTCACCACTAGAGTCGGCTGGTCAAAGCCTTCTACGGCGCTCAACGGGGTCGAAACAAACGTATCCAGGACGCCGAGCAACGCCACCGGATCACCTCCGGTAGTCTTCAGGAACGCCTCTGCCATCCAAGCCGGGCTTCCTCGTTCATGCGAGCCCAGGTTGGTAAGGATATGCCGGAAGTGGCTCTGCCGCCTTTCCGAATTGGTGAGCCCCTCAAGCCCCATGCCGGAAAAAACGATCCGCTGCGGCGTCGCGCCGGTCGCCAGCATCCGGGCCGTCGTTCGCGCGCCGAGCGAGTATCCGCCAAGATCGTAATCGGACAGGCCGAGGTGCGCGATCAAGGCATGACCGTCCTTTGCAAGCGCGTCGGGTGGGTAAGCCGCGGCGTCATGCGGCTTATCACTCTCCCCATGCGCACGCAGGTCAGGCATGATCACCCGGCGCCCCTTTCCCGCAATTGCCTCCGCATGACCGTAGCGGATCCAATTCGTGTTCGCGTCCGAGAAATAGCCGTGGAGCAGGAGAACAGGTCGCCCCTGCCCCATCTCATGCCACGCCAGCCTCGTTCCATCGAAGCTGGCAAAATGATGCGTCTCAATCGGGAGTTTTGCCACAAGCGTCCATCCAGCGTTTCACGACGTTCTCATTCTCTTCGCTTCGGACTCGTGGCAAGCCTCGCGTGTCGATCCAGGCCTCGTGCATGCTTTCAACGGCATAATGATGCACCGGCTTGAACCGCCCAGGATCGTCAAAGCTGCCGACGGTGATGTCCACGTTTTCCGCGTGCTCCAAAAACGCGAAGCCCAGCGGCGTGCCGCAGGCAGAGCAGAACGGCCGATGAGCGATCGGCGACGAACGATACCAGTCCGGGCTACTCTCCCACCTCAATTTCGCGGCGGGCACGTTAACAAACGCAATCGACACGCCGCCCGTGGCACGCTGGCACATCCGGCAATGGCATAGATAGGCGTCATCGCTGTCGATTTCGGCTGCATACCGGATCCGTCCGCATTGGCAGCCGCCCTTCATGACCGTCATCGACCTGCTCCTCACGATACCTGAACGCCCGACGATGCCGCTACGCTGCAAGAACCTTCCGCGCCCGCACTTCCGACAACACTTCCATTATATAAGCTTGCTTATTATGTGCCGGCGTATGACAGACACGTTCGGATTCCTGTTGAGCGATACGGCGCGCATGCTGCGCAAACGCTTTGACGAGCGGGCGCGGCAACACGGCGCGACTCGCGCGCAGTGGAAGGCGTTGTCGGGCATCAGCAGAAACGAGGGGATCAACCAGGGGAACTTGGCCGATCTGCTCGAGGTAGAGCCGATCACCCTGTGCCGGCTTATCGATCGCATGGAAGAAAGCGGTCTGGTTGAACGGCGTCGCGATCCGAATGATCGGCGAGCCTGGCAGTTGTTCCTGACCGAGAAGGCAGGCCCTGTACTGGAAGAGCTGCACGCCACGGCGGACGAGTTGATGACTCAGGCACTGCTCGGCGTCTCCGAGCCTCAGATCGAGATGATGACCGGTCTTCTCAACCGCATCCGCAACAATCTCTGCTCAACCGAGACCAAGGAGGTCGTCCATGGCTGATGCCGATCCGAAGCCGTGTTCGGCCGCCGAGTCACAGATCGCCATGGATGCGCCTGCACCTGAACAGTCGGCAAAGCGGCGCAGCCTGATGCGGCCGTTGCTGATGTTTGGCCTTCCGCTCCTGATCGCGCTGGTTGCCGGCTACTTATACCTGACGTCCGGCCGATACATCTCGACGGACAACGCCTATGTGCGTCAGGACGTCATCTCGGTGAGCCCGGACGTATCCGGGCGCATCGTCGCCGTGAACGTGAAGGAAAATCAGCGCATAAAGGCGGGGGACGTCCTTTTTCAGATCGATCCTGAGCCTTATCGCATCGCTCTTGCTCAGGCCAATGCAGACCTTGCGGCTGCACGGGTTCAGGTTGCGACCATGGCGACGGACAGCAGCAGCGCTGCCGCGGATATCGAAAGCGCCCGTGCCGAGTTGACGCTGGCCGAGGCTACCTATCAGCGCCAGAACGAACTGATGAAGCGCGGCTTTACCACCCGCGCAAGCTTCGACGCTGCCGTTCAGGATGTCGCCGCCGCGCGAGCCAAGATCGCAACAGGCCAAGCTGCTGCAGCACGGGCCCGTCAGCAGATCGGTAGCGGCGGGGGATCGGGCCAGCCCGCAGCCATTCAGGTCGCCTTGGCGAAGCGAGCCCAGGCAGCAATGAACCTGGAGCGTACCACGGTGCGAGCGCCCTCTGACGGCGTGGTCAGCCAGACCAGCCGGCTTCAGGTGGGCAATATCACCCCGTCGGGAGTTCCCGCCCTCAGCCTGGTGGTCAGCGATCAGGCCTGGGTCGAGGCGAACTTCAAGGAGACTGATCTCGATCACATGCGAGTGGGTCAGGCTGCCGAACTGGAGTTCGATGCGTATCCGGGCCTCAAGGTTCATGGCCGGGTGCAGTCGATCGGCGCCGGGACGGGCAGCGAGTTCTCCGTTCTTCCCGCACAGAATGCCAACGGGAATTGGGTGAAGGTAACGCAGCGAGTCCCGGTGCGGATCGCGATCAACGGCAAACCACCTCGCGTGATGATCGCCGGCCTCTCCACGGACGTCAGAGTCGATACCGGGGCCCGCTGACATGGCGTCACGGGCAGCGGCCGCAACACCGCCGGGGCGGCAAGCTCCGGCGGCGGCAAATCTCACCGACGGGAAGCCGCTGCTGGAAACGAACAATCGCGGTCTGCTGACGATCGGCATCATGGGTGCCATGATCATGCAGATCCTGGACACCACGATCGCCAACGTGGCGCTGCCACATATGATGACCAGCCTCGGCGCCACGGTGGATACCGTCACTTGGGTGCTGACGAGCTACATCGTGGCGACGGCGATCGCGCTCCCGGCGACAGGCTGGCTTTCCGATCGCGTTGGAAGCCGGAACCTGTTCCTCATTGCGGTAGGCGGCTTCATCGTCGCTTCCATGCTCTGCGGCATTGCCACGAGCCTTGAAGAGATGGTGATCTTCCGCGTCTTCCAGGGCGTTTTTGCCGCCTTTATCAATCCTTTGTCCCAGACATCGATGCTGGACATCAACCCTCCAGGCAATGCCGCCAAGGCGATGAGCGTCTGGGGCATGGGCGTGATGGTCGGCCCGATCATGGGTCCGGTGCTCGGCGGATGGCTGACCGAAAGCTATAACTGGCGCTGGGTGTTCTACGTCAACGTACCGGTCGGGGCGCTGACGTTCGCGATCCTCTGGTTTCTACTACCCAGCCGGCCCAAGGCTGTACGATCGTTCGACTTTGCCGGCTTCGTTTACCTCGGGGTCGCCGTAGCGGCATTTCAGCTGATGCTGGACCGGGGGCAAAGCGAGGATTGGTTCGACAGTTGGGAAGTGATCATCGAAGCGCTGGTGACGGTAGCGTTTACCTGGCTGTCGATTTTCCACTTCGCCACGGCCAAAAAGCCGTTGTTCGATCGAGCGCTGTTCCGGAACCGGAACCTGGTGACCGGCCTGCTCTTCATGCTGGTGGTCGGTATCTCGACCATGGCGCCGATGGCGCTGCTGCCGCCGATGCTCCAGAACCTGTTCGGCTATCCGGTTATCGATACGGGCGTGATGATGGCGCCGCGCGGCATTGGCGTCCTGTTCACCATGTGGCTGGCCGGCCAGATGATGGGGAAGGTCGACACGCGCATCGTCATCATGGTGGGGCTGGTTATATTTGGCGTATCGCTGCGCCAGATGTCCGGCTTTTCCCTTGAGCAGGATTTCTGGCCGGTGATCACCGCGGGCTTCGTTCAGGGACTGGGCATGGGGCTGGTCTTCATGCCGCTGAACGCCCTCGCCTTTGCCACCCTAGACGGACGTTATCGGACCGACGGGTCGAGCCTGCTGAACCTGTTCCGGTCGATCGGGCAGTCAGCCGGCATTTCCATGGTCACCGTGCTGCTCGCTCGTAATACGCAGATCAGCCATGCGGACTTGGCGCAGCACGTTACCCGGAACACCATTGCGGGCTTCGATCTCGCACGGCTCAGCGAACTTGGCTCCCTGTCGGACGCTGCCATGTCGATGGCAGACGCGATGGTGAACAA
This sequence comes from Sphingomonas sp. IC-11, assembly GCF_021043365.1. Lineage (GTDB taxonomy): Bacteria > Pseudomonadota > Alphaproteobacteria > Sphingomonadales > Sphingomonadaceae > Sphingomonas. Next base: position 1,685,741 of record NZ_JAJNDU010000001.1, read on the forward strand.
GCAGGCGGCAATGATCGCCTATCTCGATGATTTCTACTTGATGAGCTGGATTTCGTTCGCGGCCGTTCCCTTGGTGCTGCTGTTGCAGAAGCCAAAGGGCAAGATCGAGGTGGTGCACAGCGAGTGACCTCCAGCGGGTGATCTCGCGGTCCCCATGCACGTCGCAACAGACGAAAACGGGGGCGCCCCCGTTGGAAGCGCCCCCGCATTGATCGAGCGAACCTAGACGAAAGAAGGCGTTAGGCCGCCTTCTTCAGGTGCCGGCGCCCCAGCAACTCCGCGATCTGCACTGCGTTGAGCGCCGCGCCCTTGCGCAGGTTGTCGCTCACGCACCAGAGCGACAGACCATTCTCGACCGTGGAGTCTTCCCGCACGCGGCTGATGAAGGTGGCATAATCGCCCACGCACTCCACAGGGGTGACGTAGCCGCCATCCTCACGCTTATCGACCAGCATCACGCCGGGCGCCTCGCGCAGGATCTTCTGCGCCTCTTCCGCGGAAATTTCGTTCTCGAACTCGATGTTGATCGCCTCTGAATGTCCGACGAACACGGGCACCCGCACGCAGGTGGCGGTGACTTTCACCTTCGGATCGAGGATCTTCTTGGTCTCCACCACCATCTTCCACTCTTCCTTGGTCGAGCCGTCCTCAAGGAAGCTGTCGATGTGCGGAATGACGTTGAAGGCGATCTGCTTGGTGAACTTCTTGGCCTCGGCCTGATCGCCGACGAAGATGTTCCGGCTCTGCTCGAACAGTTCGTCCATGCCCTGCTTGCCGGCTCCCGAAACCGACTGATAGGTCGCCACCACCACGCGCTTGATCTTTGCGACGTCGTGCAACGGCTTCAGGGCCACCACCATCTGCGCCGTGGAGCAATTCGGATTGGCAATGATGTTCTTCTTGCGGAAGCCATCGATGTCACCGGGGTTTACCTCAGGGACAATCAGCGGCACGTCTGGATCCATGCGGTACAGCGACGAATTGTCGATCACCGTGCAGCCAACCGCCGCGAACTTGGGAGCATAAACCTTGGTCGCCTCGCTGCCGATCGCGAACAGGGCGAAATCCCAACCGGTCGGATCGAAATGCTCGATGTTCTGGACCTTCAGCATCCGGCCCGTCTCGCCATATTCGATCTGGTCACCGACCGATCGAGAGGAGGCGAGTACGGCAATCTCGTCAGCCGGAAACTCGCGCTCAGCGAGGATGTTGATCATCTCGCGCCCGACATTGCCCGTCGCTCCAGCGACCACCACCCGGTAACCCATAAACCAGTCCTTCAACTCGTAACCGCGCGGCCTTAGCCGCGCGCGAAAGATTCTGCCAACAAAGCTTTACTTTACGCCATTTTTCGTCACATGCCGGTCAAGGAAGTTGAGCATCGTCGTCCAGGGATGGATCTCCCGCACCGCGCCGTGTGCCTTGCCAGGATACAGCATCATCTCGAAGGGCTTGTTGGCGGACTGCATCCGGGCCGCAAACGCAGTTGCATTGTCGAGGAACACGTTGTCATCGGCCATGCCGTGCATCAGCATCAGTGGATCGCTGATCCGGGCCGCTTGCTCCAGCGCACTGGAGCCACGGTAAGCCTCCGCATCGCGCGTCGGATCACCCATGTAACGCTCTGTATAATGAGTATCATACAACGCCCAGTCCGTGACCGGCGCGCCTGAGATACCGGCCGCGAACACGCCCGGGTGTGCTTCCATCATCTTCAGGGTCAGATAGCCGCCGTAGGACCAGCCATAGATCGCGATCTTGTCCGGATCCACGAACGGGAGCGATTTCAGGTAACCGGCACCGGCGAGTTGGTCGTCCACCTCGACCGTGCCCATCGCGTGCCAGATTGCGTCCTCAAATGCTTTGCCACGATTGTCCGAACCGCGATTGTCGATCTGAAAAACGATCCATCCCTGCTGCACCAGGAACTGGCGCAGCGGCATGTTGCCGGGCCAATCGCGCCACACGTCCTGGCTGCCGGGACCGCCATAGTGCATGAAGAAGACGGGGTATCGCTTGCCCTTCTGCAGCACCGGCGTGATCATCTGCCAGTGCAAGGGCGTACCGTCCGCAGCCTTGATGGTGCCGAACTCGGTCGGGCGGTGCGTGGCCAGGAACGGCGCATAGGGGTGATCGCCTGCGACCGCATTCTCGTTCACCCAGGCAATCCGCTTGCCATTTGCGTCGGCGATATAGGTCTGCCTGGGCTGGCTCGGGTTGGATCGGCTGATGATGAAGCGCGTTCCTGCGCCATCCGCCACCACTCCGCCGAGAGACCATCCGGCCTCGGTCAGCCGGGTGATCTGCTCCGGCCGCGCCAGGTTGAGCGCGTAGACGTGGCGTTCAAGCACGCCATCCTTGTTGGCGGTAAAGACCACCCGGCCATTTGCCTCATCCACGGCAACCAGCGAGTCGACCACCCACTGCCCCTTGGTAAGCTGGGTCCAGTTGCCCGCCTTCCAGCGATACAAATGGCCGAAGCCGTCCCGCTCCGACCGCCAGATCAGGCTCCCGTCGCTAAGCAGCCGATAAGCGTCGGAAAGGTTGACCCAGCTCTTCTCGCCTGCCCGCTCGCTGAACAGCACGGTCGACTTGCCGGTCGCTGGATCGACTCGAAGCATGTCCAGCGTACGCTGGTCTCGCGACTGCCGCTGTACCAGCAACGCCGAACCATCCGGCAGCCAATCCACCCTGGCGAGATAAATGTCGCGCTCCGGTCCGAGGTCTACCTTTACCTTGCCCGTTCCATCCGGCTTCATGATGAAGAGATCGACCAGGACGTTCGGCGTCCCTGCCGCTGGGTAGCGCTGTTGGTAGATACTGGTGCCGGTGGCGCCGATCGAAGCCCGGGTAAACACACGCACCGGCGCCTCGTCGAACCGCTCGACGGCCAACAGCCGGTCGTTCGGCGACCACCAATAGCCGGTTCGCCGATGCATTTCCTCCTGCGCGACAAATTCTGCCTCGCCGAAGTGAACGGTACCGCTGCCCTCCGTGGTCAGCTGGCGCGCACCACCGCCGGCGGCGGGCTGCACCCACAGGTTCTGATCGCGGACGAAGCTGACGTAGGTGCCGCGCGGGGATACCACTGGGTTCAGTGCGCCCCGCGTTCCATCCAGCCGCTGAACGTTGCCATCGAGAGTGGCGACGAACAACTCGCCGTCCACCGGCACCAGGATCGACTTGCCATCCGGGGCCCAATCGTAGTCGAGGATGCCGGTCTTTCCGGTCTTGGACCGGTCGCGCTCGCGCTGCATCTTTTCCGCCTCGGAAAGTTCAGCGCCGCTACCAACCTTGCGCGAGTCCACCAGCATGCGGGATTGCCCGGTACGGGTGTCCATCGCCCACAGATCGAAGCGGTTGCGCTCGTCGGAACGCGGCCGCACCGACGTCAGCAGCGTGCCGTCGGGCGAAAGGCGCAACGCTTGGGGCTGACCGCCGGCAAGATCAGGGCTTGCGAACACACGCTGGAGGGTCAACTTCTCCGGCGGCATAGGTGACTTAGCCATCGCAGCGCCTGCCCAGATCGTTAGCCCGGCTCCGATCGCCGCCATCCATATGCGCATTCACTCTTCCCAAATGCAGTGAGCCAGCGGGTTAGCCCGGCTTCCGCCGAAGCGCAAAGCGCGCAGCCGCGATCCCGCCGGCGCAGCACCAGGGGATTGTGCGCCCGGCGTACCTGCTGGCCACCTCCCGCACGGGAGACGACCTGATGGTCGGCCCGCCCTGCGACGGCAGGGGATCTCGACTTGGTACGGCTTGCGGGTTTAGGTCGCGGCAATGCGCCTGAACAAGCACGTCAAGGATCTGCACCTGCGGCGCCGCAGCGCGCTGCCGGACTGGGCCAGCCTTGGACTTCGCGTCGCACTGGCGCTGGCGCTGATCGGGGTGGCGCTGGGCGGGCACTGGTTCGACCGCGAAGGTTTGCGCGACAACATCGATGGGTCGATCAGCTTCACGGACGTACTGTACTTCACCATGATCACCGTCACGACGGTGGGTTACGGCGACATTGTTCCGGTAACGGACAGCGCACGGCTGTTCGATACCTTCATCGTCACGCCTATCCGCTTGTTCGTGTGGCTGATCTTCCTAGGGACAGCTTATGACTTCCTGTTGCGGCGCACATGGCAAAGGTGGCGGATGAGGGTCATCCAACGTCAGTTGAGCGGCCATGTCGTGATCGCCGGTTATGGCACCAGCGGCACTGAGGCGCTCCGGGAGCTGATCCGGCGAGAAGTGGATCCGGCAAACATCGTCGTCATTGATCGCGACGAGCGGGCGCTTTCCGATGCCGAGGGATGTGGCGCTGTCGTTCTGGACGGTGATGCGACGCGTGACGCGACCCTGCAGATTGCCCGCATCGATCACGCCGCAACGCTGATGGTCTCTGCCGGGCGAGACGATACTACGATCCTGATCGTTCTGACGGCGCGCCGCCTTTCGGGACAGGTTCGGATCAGCGCGGTAATACGATCCGATGACAACGAGCCGCTCGCGCGCCAGGCGGGCGCGGACGTCGTGATCAATCCGGCGAGCTTTGCCGGGCTGTTGCTTGCGGGATCCACCAATGGTCCGCACGTCTCTGAATATTTGACTGATCTCGCCGCGGCCCACGGCCGCGTGGCCTTGCACGAAAGAGATGCGACGGCGGACGACGTCGGTCGGCCGCTAACCGGCCTTGCCACGGGGTTGGGCGTGCGCATGTTCAGGGGCGGCCTATGCATCGGCTTTGATCAGCCTGAGGCCGCATCCGTACAACTGGGCGATCGCATCGTGGAGATCGTTCGGGGCAGCGCTGATCTTCAGGGCGATCCGCCAAGGAGCCATCCGCGCGCTTCCTGATCCGCTTCGCGCCCGAGGGCATCCGCGTCGGCCGGCGACCTGACCAATAAAAAAAGGCGCCGGTGGTGGACCACCGACGCCTTTTCGACTGATTGCGCTGAGGGATTACTCCGCAGCGGCAGCCGTCGGACGGTTGTCGCGACGCTCGGCGATACGCGCCGACTTGCCCGTACGACCGCGCAGGTAATAGAGCTTCGCGCGACGGACGGCGCCCTTACGCACCACCTCGATCGAATCAACGTTCGGCGAGTACAGCGGGAACACGCGCTCCACGCCCTCACCAAACGAGATCTTGCGGACGGTGAACGACGAGCCCATGCCCTTGTTCGAACGCGCGATGCACACGCCTTCGTAGTTCTGGACGCGGGTACGCTCACCCTCGACGACCTTCACACCGACCTTGAGCGTATCACCCGGGCGGAATTCCGGGATCTTCTTGTTCGCGGTCAGCTTGGCAATCTGCTCGGCTTCGAGCTGCTGGATCAGGTTCATAAACTTCATTCCTGTTCGTCGCCGCGCGCCAGAGGGCGGTTGACCCGAGCGCCGACGTGGCGCTCCCACAGGTCCGGCCGCCGTAGCCGTGTATCTTCCTCCGCCCGGCGCTGACGCCAGGCGGCGATTTTCGCATGATCCCCCGATCGCAGCACTTCGGGGATCGTGCGCCCTTCCCATTCCTGAGGTCGGGTATAATGCGGATACTCGAGCAGGCCGCTTTCGTGGCTTTCCTCGACACCGCTTGAAGCGGCGCCCATTACGCCGGGAAGCAGCCGGACGCAAGCGTCCAGGAGGACCAGCGCGGCCGTCTCCCCACCGGACAGCACATAGTCGCCGATCGAAACCTCCTCGATTTGGCGACCCTCGAACAAGCGCTCGTCAAAACCCTCGAAGCGCCCGCACAGAATGATGGCGCCCGGCCCTGCCGCAAGCGCGCGCACCCGCGCCTGGGTCAGCGGCTTGCCCCGCGGAGTCATGGCAAGAACCGGTCGGCCTTGCCCCTGCGCGTCCACCGCCGCTGACAGGATATCGACCCGCAGTACCATTCCCGCCCCACCGCCCGCCGGCGTGTCGTCCACCGTGCGGTGGCGGTCGGTAGCGAAGTCGCGAATATTGACGGCGTCGAGCGCCCAACGTCCCTCCGCCAGCGCCCTGCCGGCGATGGCATAGCCAAGTGGCCCGGGGAACATCTCGGGGTAAAGCGTCAGGACGGTTGCATGAAAGGTCACTCGGCGGCGGTAAAGCTCAACACCTGAAGACTCAACGCTGGTGTCGGCGCACGCTGCACCCGTCCGGCGACGTTGCCGTTGGCGCACGTCCAGGTGAACGTGCCCTCCATGGCAGAGATGGGCATAATCGGCGCATCGGTGCGACAGGCGCCGACGCGCTCCTTCAGTTCAACGATATCCTTGCGACGCCGGGCCAGATCGCGATCAAGCGCCACGTTGTTCGCCAGCGGCGCGCGAGCGGGATCACCGCGCTTCCACACATCGCGCGCGATGTCATAGGCGCGGGCAAGGTCAGTGGAGACCGGAAGCGCGCGTTCATCCGCAAGCCCGGCCTGACGCAACTGGTAGAGCACCTCCAGCACCGGCTTGCTGGGCCCGGCATAGGTCCGGTTCGCGAAGGCGAATACACCCACGCCTGCGTCCGGCAACATCATTACGATCGAGCCATAGCCTGGGTAACCGCCGCTGTGAGACACGATGCGGCCGACATCACAGTCATTCACGACGGACCAGCCCATCCCATAAGCCGTGGCCACCCGACACATCCGTCCGGACGCGCTCGCTTTGTCTACCGTGCTTACGAAATTGGCGCCCTCGACAATCTCGCGAACTGTCGCACGCTTTATCGGACCGGCTTCGGCGCCGTCGCGGGCCGGCCAGCCAGAGAGAAGAAAGGCAACCCAGCGCCAGTAATCATTGGCACTGGTCTGCACCCCGCCCATCGCTCCAAACGCGCCGTCCGCCATGTCCGGTTCGCGAACCCAGGCGTCGTCCTGCCAGCGATAACCAAGAGCACGCACGTCCTGTGGCCCGTTCAGCACATCATAGCCTGTGGACGTCATCCCCAAGGGCGCCATGATCTCGCGGCGTATGTAGTCCTGGTAGCGGACCCCCGACACATTGCTCACGATCCGTCCCAGCGTGGCATAACCAAGGTTGGAATATTCCATTCGTTGACCGGGCGTCTGGGCGAACGGCACGCCCGACTTAAGCATGGCACTGAAAGCGGCTTCCGGCAGGGGCTGCTGCCGATCGCCCCAAGGATTGTCTTCAACGAAACCGGCAGTGTGGTGGAGCAGATCCGCCACCCGGATCCGCCGACTGTCCGCGCTGGGGTATGTCCAGCCGCGCATTTCGGGGACATAGCGTTCCGCCGGCGCATCCAGCGACAGGCGATCTTCGTCGCGCAGCTTCAGGATCGCCATGGCAGTGAAGGCCTTCGACATGGACGCAATACGAAACAGGCTGTCGGGCGTCACCGGCTTACCACTGGCGACGTTCTGCACGCCGAGCCCCCGCACCAGGACGAGTTTGCCGTCTTGCACCACGCCATAGACCAGCCCCGGCACATGGGTCTGCTTCATCCACGTGTCGAAGATCATGGTAAGCTGCGGCTCAAGGCCCTCCACGCTTGATGCGCGGGGTGCAGCAGCAGGCGCAGGTGCCACCACCTGCGCTGAGGCAGCAGTCGATGAGGCAAGCAGCAAGGCAGCAGATAACGCGCGGATCATGATCTTCCCCCGGGTCGTATTCGGGTGCCAGCGTTACCTGCCGCCCTTTGCCCGTCAACTACGACGGGCAACGCGGAACCGTCGTCGTCGATCGGGGCGGGCGAAACGGCCTCTCCCCGAAGCGCCGTTTCGGTGATGGAACCACCTGCGCTCTTGATCGCTCCGACCGCCATGCATGATTGTGTCATCATCGGCGGCGGACCGGCAGGACTGACGTCCGCCATTTATCTCGCCCGTTTTCACCTCGACATTCTGTTGTTCGACAACGGATCCAGCCGAGCCGCCCTGATCCCCTGCACCCACAATCACGCCGGTTTTCCGGGGGGGATCAGCGGCAAAGACCTGCTCGGGCGGATGAGCGAACAGGCCGCCTCCTTTGGCGTAAGGCGCCATCACGCACACGTCACCGGGATTGAGCCACAGGAGGACACCTTCCTCGTCCGCACTTCCGACATGGAGGTTCAGGCCAGGACAGTGCTGCTGGCGACCGGCGTGGTGAACAACCGACCCGACATGGATGATGCGCTGCATGACCGCGCCCTGGAACAAGGACTGCTTCGCTATTGCCCGATCTGCGACGGCTATGAGGTCACGGACAAGCGGATCGGGGTGATCGGAACCGGCAGCCACGGCATGCGGGAAGCGCTCTTCCTGCGCGGGTATTCCAGAGACATCACCCTGATTGCGCCGAATGCCGAGCACATGCTTGACGAAGAATGCGCTGCCGCACTTGATACTGCCGGCATCGCCCGCGTCGACGGCCCGTGTGGCGGCTTCGCGATCGAAGACGGACAGTTCGCCATGGATAGTGCAGCGGGACGCCTGCGCTTCGACAGCGTTTATCCCGCGCTGGGATCAAAGATCCGCTCTGAACTCGCGCTGGCAGCAGGCGCGCGCGGCACCGACGACGGCTGCATCGTCACGGACGAGCATCAACGTACCACGCTGCCCGGGCTGTACGCCGCAGGGGATGTCGTCAGGGGATTGGATCAGATCAGCCACGCCATGGGTCAGGCCGGGGTCGCCGCCACAACGATTCGTAACGAGCTCAGCGAGCGACGCGCGCTGCGACGTTAGATGCTGGACCTTGACGGTGAAGGCAGGATCAGCGGCAGGGATCAGCCGCTCATTGCGCGGAGCCACCGGCTCTCACGCGCCGATCACTCGGCTGCGAATGCCTCGGCAACGACCAGCCGTTCGCTATCCCATTCAGGCACAGCCTGCTGGTTCATGGGCACCATGAAACGCTTGCCGGTCGGCCGCTCGATTTCAATCACGTCGCCAGCCCCGAAATTTTCGACGGCAACGACTTGCCCAATCACCTCACCGGCTTCGGATGTGACGGGGAGCCCGAGCAAATCGGCATGATAATATTCCCCCTCCTCAAGAGGAGGCAGCGCCGATCGCGGCACCGTCAACTCGGTTCCGCGCAGCGCTTCTGCGGCGTTGCGGTCCAGTACTTCGGCGAACCGGGCGATGTTGCCGCGAAGCGACCGGAGCGTCAGCGCTCCGTTGTTGAACGACGTGAACGCCGCCACATCGTCGGCGAAAAGCTTCAGCTTCACTTCGCCGGCGATGCCGTGCGGCCCCGTCACCGCCGCCATGACGACGGTAGGCTCACCCGTTAGGTGAGCCTTCGTCGCCGGCCGGGGCGTCGTCGCGCCCTTCAGCTGGGTCGGGGGCGGAGACCCCTTCGTTGCTGGCGACCTTTTCGTCGTCATCATTGGCGGTCCGGGGGTCAGGATCTGGAATCATGGCGAGCTCCTTTCAGCGAAAGGAACGCGCCATGATCGGATCGGATGCTTACTCGGCGGTTGCTTCGGCCGCTTCGGTCTCGCCCGAACCTGCGTTCGCCGCTTCAGCCTCAGCCTCCTGCTGTGCCTTCAGCTTCTCGGCGCGCTCCTCGGCGCGCTCCTTGGCCTTCTCGCCCGGCTCGGCCTTCTTCGGGTTGTTGCGGGCCGCACGCTCACGCACGCCAGCCGCGTCGAGGAAGCGAGCAACGCGGTCGGTCGGCTGCGCACCGTTGCTCAGCCAGTGACGGGCACGCTCGGCGTCCAGCACAATGCGCTTCTCGTCGTCCTTGGCGAGCAGCGGGTTGTAGTTGCCGATCTTCTCGATGAAACGGCCATCGCGGGGGCTACGCGCATCGGCAACGACAATGCGGTAATAAGGACGCTTCTTCGAACCGCCACGCGACAGGCGAATGCTCAGTGCCATTGTAGTCTCTTCCTTCTACGTATCTGAAAAAATTACTTCTTGAACTTCGGAAATCCCGGCGGCAGCGCGCCACCACCGCCCAAACCAGGCAGGCCCGGCAGCCCACCGCCACCCGCCTTGCCCAGCATGTCGCCAAGCTCCGGGCCGCCGATGGCATTGCCGATGCCGGCCATGCCGCCGCCAGGGCCACCTTTGCCGAGCATGGCCAGCATGCCCTTGATGCCGCCCATCTTGCGGATCTTCTTCATCGCCGTGGACATCTCCTGATGCATCTTCAGGAGCTTGTTCACGTCCTGAACGGTCGTGCCGCTGCCCTTGGCGATGCGGATCTTGCGCTTGGCGTTGATCAGTTCCGGCTTGGCGCGCTCCTTGGGCGTCATCGAGGTGATCATCGCGTCCATACGAAGCAGGATGCGTTCATCGACCGCGCCGTTGGCCATCGCCGCCTGCGCCTTCTTCATGCCCGGGATCATGCCCGCGAGCGCGCCAAGGCCGCCCATGCGCCGCATCTGCGCCAGCTGGCCGCGCAGGTCGTTCATGTCGAACTGACCCTTGGCCAGCTTCGCAGCCATGCGTTCGGCGTCTTCCTGCTGGATCGACTCCGCCGCCTTTTCGACGAGGCTGACGACGTCGCCCATGCCGAGGATACGGCCGGCAACGCGCTCGGCATGGAACGCCTCGAGCGCATCCATCTTTTCGCCGACGCCGGCGAACTTGATCGGCTTGCCAGTGACGGCGCGCATCGAAAGCGCCGCGCCGCCGCGCGCGTCGCCATCCATCCGGGTCAGCACGACACCGGTGAGCGGCACCTGATCGGAGAAGCTTTGGGCGACGTTGACCGCGTCCTGCCCCGTCAGCGAGTCGACGACGAGCAGGATTTCCTGCGGCGTCGCGATTTCCGCGACGGCCTTCATCTCGTCCATCAACGCCTGGTCGACGTGCAAGCGGCCCGCCGTATCGAGCATCAGGACGTCGAAACCCTGCAGCTTCGCGGCCTGCAGCGCCCGCCGCGCAATCTCCACCGGTTGCTGGCCCGGCACGATGGGCAGCGTCTGGACCTCGACCTGCTTGCCGAGCGTCGCGAGCTGCTCCTGCGCAGCAGGACGATTGACGTCGAGCGACGCCATCAGCACCTTCTTGCGATCGCGACCCATCTGGCCGCCCGACAACCGCTTGGCGATCTTCGCGGTGGTAGTCGTCTTGCCCGAACCCTGCAGGCCGACCATCATCACCACCGCCGGCGGCGTGACGTCGATCTTCAGCTCGGCGGCCTGCGGATCTTCCCCGCCCAGCATCGCGACCAGCGCGTCATGGACGATCTTGACGACCTGCTGGCCCGGTGTGACCGAGCGAAGCACGTTCTGGCCGATCGCCTTCTCGGTTGCATCGTCGACGAACTGACGCGCAACCGGCAGCGCGACGTCCGCCTCCAGCAGGGCGACGCGCACTTCGCGCATCGCTTGGCGCACGTCCGCCTCCGTCAGCGCGCCGCGGCCGCGCAGACGATCGAACACACCGCCAAGACGATCGCTCAGGCTGTCGAACATCGCGTCAAAACTCCTTCACCCGCCCAAACGCAAAAGCGCCGGCGGGCGAAACCTCGCCGGCCAGCGTGCACCACATGGGCGCTTGTCATCAGCGTTCAACACGGAACGTGCGCGCCCTGTAACGCAACAAGCCAGCAAGGGCAAGCCGCGGCACCATTAACGCCTTCTACATACTATCGTCGCAAAGTGGCAGGACATGGATGAGTCCACCGCCTACGAGCCCGCGCGTCCTGCCGGGGGCGAGACGCGCGCGACGCCGGTCGGCCTCGCGACGATGGCGGCCGTCGCATTGTGCGTGGTCGTCATGGCCGCAGTGATCATAGCCGTTATCCGAAACGGGTCGGCAGCGGCGGAACCGCTGGTATGGCCGCTCATCATCGCACTTCTGCTGAATCTTGCGGTCATTCTCGTCGGTCGCAAACGCCACGTGGAGCTCGCACAGCGATTGCACCATCATCTGGACAGCAGCGAAGGTGCGCGTCGACTTTCCCTCAACGATCCCCTCACCGGTTTTCTGAACCGGCGCGCCCTGGTCGAAGAAGGCGCGGCGATGATCCAGGACGCTACGCAGCGCCGCCTCGCCGTTGCGATGCTCATGATCGACCTCGATCGGTTCAAGACGATTAACGATCTGCACGGCCACGCGGTTGGCGACGCGCTGCTTGCCCGCATCGCGACGGAGATTCGCAACGAACTTCCGCCCTTGTCCCTCGCTGCGCGCGTCGGGGGGGACGAGTTTGCCTGCGTCTTCATCTTCAATCCATCCGAGCCGAAGACGGTGCAGCGTATCGCGGAACGGCTGGTCAGCCGGCTGGCGCGCCCGGTTGATCTTGGCGATACGTCGATCCGTGTTTCCGCCTCGATCGGGATCGCGCGCTCCGATCAGGAGCGCACCTCGGTCGAAGCCCTCATTCGGGCGGCAGACATCGCGATGTATGCCGCAAAGGAAGCCGGCCGAAATCGCTTCAGCTGGTTCGATCCGGACATGGCCCGCGCGCTGCACGCCCGCAACGAGTTGGAGAGCGCGCTTCGCGCCGCCATCCCGGCCGGGCAGATCGTGCCCTATTTCGACCAGCAGATCGATCTGAGCAGTGGCCAGCTGCTCGGCTTTGAAGTGCTCGCGCGGTGGGAACATCCGATACACGGTCAGATCAAACCGGATCGCTTCATCCCCATTGCCGAACAGACCGGCATGATAGCCGATCTTTCCCAGTCTCTGATGAGCCAAGCCCTCCAGGCCGCTCGCGATTGGGATCCGGCACTAACCATCTCGATCAACGTCTCGCCCGTCCAATTGCGCGATGCTTGGCTGCCGCAGAAGATCATCAAGCTACTGCTGGAAACCGGATTCCCCGCGCATCGGCTGGAGATCGAGATCACCGAACGGGCATTGCTCGAGAATCTGCCGCTTGCTCAATCCATTATCGGCAGCCTGAAGAACCAGGGCATCCGCGTCGCGCTCGACGATTTCGGCACTGGCTATTCCAGCCTCGGCCACCTGCGCGCGCTTCCCTTTGACCGGATCAAGATCGACCGCAGCTTCGTGCAGGCGATCGCTGATGATCAGGACAGCGCCGCCCTTGTGGGTGCCGTCGCCAGTGTCGGGGCTAGCCTGAACCTGCCGGTGACCGCGGAAGGCATTGAGGATCTTGCGCTGGAAGCGCGGATGCGCGCACTCGGGTGCGCGCGCGGACAGGGATATCTGTACGGCCGCCCGATGGACGCGGCGAATACGCGTCGGCTGCTGGCCGAGCGCCGTCTGCTAGCCGCCGGCAGCGCAGCGTCAGAAGCTGAGCGCCGCCTCGTCGGCTGAGCGAGCGGGACGCCGCCTAGTTCCTCGGCGGCTGCCGTCGATAGCTCAGCGCCTCGGCCACATGAAGGCGTCCGATCTCGGCACTGCCGGCCATGTCAGCGATCGTGCGCGCCACCCGCAGGATGCGGGTATAACCGCGAGCGGATAGCCGCATCGCTTCGGCCGCCTGCGCCAGCAGGGCGCGACCGGCAGGATCAGGCGTCGCGAACTTCTCCAGCAGCTCGCCATCGATTTCCGCATTCGTGCGGATCCCGGCTTCGCGATAACGCTCCGCCTGGGCGCTGCGCACTGCAGCGACTCGCGTCGCGACCTCCGCCGATCCTTCCGCGGAGGGTGGCAGCATCAGGTCCACGGCACTGACCGCCTGCACTTCCACGTGCAGGTCGATCCGGTCGAGCAGCGGACCAGAAACCTTCGCCTGGTAATCCGCCGCGCATTTTGGAGCTCTTGCGCACGCGAGCCCCGCATCGCCAAGATAGCCGCACCGGCAGGGGTTCATCGCCGCGACCAACTGAACTTTCGCGGGGAACGTAACGTGCGCATTGGCCCGGGCCACGCTGACGTTCCCGGACTCGAGCGGCTGCCGCAGCGAGTCGAGGACGGCGCGCTGGAACTCAGGCAACTCGTCGAGAAAGAGTACGCCGAGGTGCGCCATGCTCACCTCGCCCGGCCGCACCTTCAGCCCGCCGCCCGTCAGCGCCGCCATGGAGGCAGAGTGATGCGGTGCGCGGAAGGGGCGGGTGCGCGTCAGCCGCCCACCCTCCAGCGTGCCGGCCACCGACTGCACCGTGGAGACCTCAAGCGCTTCCCCGGGGTCGAGCGGCGGCAGTATTCCCGGCAAGCACGCCGCCATCAGCGACTTGCCCGAGCCCGGCGGCCCGACCATCAGCAGATTGTGGTTGCCGGCCGCTGCAATCTCCAGCGCGCGTTTTGCCGTTTCCTGACCACGGACCTGCCGCAAGTCGGGGCCTTTTGCGCTCGTCTCTACGTCGCCGGCGCGCGGTGCCGGCAAAAGGCCATGGCCTTTCAGATGATTGATGAGCGACAGGAGGTCGGGTGCGGCGACCACGTCGATTGATCCACTCCAGGCTGCCTCTGCGCCTTGGGAGGCGGGACAAATCAGCCCATTGCCGATTTCCGCCGCGTGCAGCGCCGCCAGCAACACGCCCGGCGAGGGCGCGAGCCGGCCATCCAGTGTCAGTTCGCCAACAATAACATATTCGGCCAGCGCTTCGGCATCGACCACCCCCATCGCGGCCAGCAGGCCAAGCGCAATCGGCAGGTCGAAATGTGACCCCTCCTTAGGCAAATCCGCCGGCGACAGGTTGACCGCGATTCTCTTCGGCGGCAGCGCAAGCCCCATTGCGGCGATCGCTCCCCGAACCCGCTCGCGACTCTCACCCACCGCTTTATCGGCCAGTCCGACCAGATTGAATGCTGGCAAGCCTGCAATCAGCTGCACCTGCACTTCAACGGCGCGCGCCTCCAATCCGAGATACGCTACCGTTGCGACGATCGCCGCCATAGATCCCCCCTGCTCCCCACCCCTGCTCATACCGGCTTTCCGGCCGCTGCGAAGCTCCCGCGCGCGTCTTGCCAATGCAACACACCTTCGCCACATGGCTGCCATGCGCGACCGCCATCCTGTGATGCGTATTCTGCAACTGACCCTCGGTGGGCTCCTGCTTGTGGGTGCCGCGCTGATGGGTCCCCTGCCCGGCCCTGGCGGCATCTTCCTGTTTGCAGGGGGAATGATCCTGATCCTGCGCAACTCGCGCTGGGCTCAGGTGCGCTGGGCGCGGGTGAAGCGGCGCTGGCCGCGCATTGGCAACATGGTCGATCGGGTCATGCGCCGGCCCAGCGAGCGGCGGCGGCGCGCGCGCGATCGTGTCCTCGGCTCGCGTTGACTTGCACCGCGCCTTCGCTTATGCCGCGCACCATTCGGGCCGTCCCTCGTGGCGGCCTTTATTTTTCAGATTCGGGAATGAACCATGAAGCGGACCTTTCAGCCGAGCAACCTGGTGCGGGCACGCCGTCACGGCTTCCGTGCACGGATGGCGACGGTCGGCGGTCGCGCCGTGATCCGCGCGCGCCGGGCGCGCGGCCGCAAGAAGCTGTCGGCCTAACCGTCTTACAGGATAAGACGGACTCAAGCTTGACCATGCTTACTCGCCGCCGGGATTTCCTGGCGGCGAATGCTGGACGGCGTGCGCCAATGCCTGGCTTCGTGCTGCTGGTGCGCCCACGCGATGATGGCGACGCTGCGATGCGCGTTGGCTACACCGTAACCAAGAAGATCGGCAACGCTGTGGTACGTAACCGGATGAAGCGCCGGTTGCGTGCCTTGGCGCGTGAGCTGTTGCCGACTGAGGGCGTATCTGGCGCCGATCACGTGCTGATTGGCCGCATGGGCGGCATCGAACGTGATTATGCCAGTCTTCGGGCGGAGCTCAGCAAGGCGCTGCGCAAGGTCAGCCGATGATCGCACGGCTGTTGATCCTCCTGGCGCGCGGCTGGCAGCTTGGCCCTTCGCTGATCCTGCCGCCGTCGTGCCGATATCAGCCAAGCTGTTCGGCCTATGCAATCGAGGCGCTGCGCCGCTATGGGGCCGCACGTGGCGGCTGGCTGGCGGCGAAGCGGATCGCGCGTTGTCATCCGTGGGGCGGGCACGGCTATGATCCGGTGCCGTAAGGGAATTGGGCGCTCGTGAACCAAGAGAATAAGAACTTTGTCCTGTTCGCGGTGATCGCGGCGCTGATCCTGTTCGGATGGCCGGTGATCCAGAACCGGTTCTTTCCGACCGCCAACCCTCCGGTAACCAAGATCGAGGCTGGCAAGCAGAAGGTTTTGCCTCAGCCTGCTGCCGATCCCACTGCCGACACGCCCGCTGCGATCCGTGATCGCACGGCTGTTCTGCGCGAAGCGCCGCGCGTTCAGATCGACACGCCGACCATGCATGGCTCGATCAATCTGCGCGGCGCCCGGATCGATGATCTGGTGCTGAAGAACTACAAGGAAACCATCGCTAAGGACTCGCCCCCGGTGCGTCTCCTGTCGCCGGCTGGCACGCGCGACGCGTATTTTGCTGGTTTCGGCTGGCGTGACGAGGGCTTGGCGCCTCCGTCCTCGGACACGGTCTGGACTGCATCTTCCCAGCTTCTGGCGCCCGGCAGGCCGGTGACGCTGACCGCCGCCAATGCGAAGGGTCAGCGCTTCGCGATCGAGCTGTCGGTTGATGACGGCTATATGTTCAGCATCAAGCAGACGGTGGCAAACGCGGGTCCGGCGCCTGTTCCCGTCGCCGCCTACGGCCTCGTCAACCGTGCTGGCGTTTCGAAGGATCCCGACAGCTGGACCGTTCACGTCGGGCCGATGTCGGTGCACAACGACAAGGCGGATTACGACGTCAACTTCAAGGACGTGGACGAAGGCGACAAGCGCTTCTCCACTACCGGCGGCTGGCTGGGCTTCGTCGACAAATATTGGCTCACTGCGCTGATCCCCGATCAGGCACGCGCCTTCGAAGGCCAGTTCCGTGCGGGCGCCAACAAGGCGTACCAGGCCGATTACACCAGCAGCGCACAACTGCTGCAGCCCGGTCGTCAGGTCACGCAGAGCAGCCGCTTCTTCGCCGGCGCGAAGGAAGTCCGTCTGCTGGATCATTATACCGATAAGGAAGGCGTCAACCGCTTCGACTATGCGCTCGACTGGGGCTGGTTCCGCCTCATCGAAAAGCCGATCTTCTATTATCTCGACTGGCTGTTCCGCCACTTGGGCAACTTCGGCATCGCCATCATCCTGCTGACGCTGACGATCCGTCTCCTCATGTTCCCGATTGCTCAGCGCCAGTTCGCCTCCATGGCCAACATGCGCGCCGTGCAGCCGAAAATGAAGGCGATCCAGGAGCGGTACAAGGACGACAAGCCGCGCATGCAGCAGGAGATCATGGCGCTCTACAAGGCGGAGAAGGTCAATCCTCTCGCCGGCTGTCTGCCCACCCTGCTTCAGATCCCGATCTTCTACGCGCTGTACAAGATGCTGATGCTGACCATCGAAATGCGGCATCAGCCGTTCGTCGGCTGGATCAAGGATCTGTCCGCGCCCGATCCGCTCACCCCGGTGAACCTGTTCGGCCTGCTTGCCTTCACGCCTCCCTCGTTCCTCGCGATCGGCGTAGTGCCTATCCTGCTCGGCATCAGCATGTACTTCCAGTTCAAGCTGAACCCGGCTCCGATGGATGACGCGCAGAAGCAGATCTTCTCGCTGATGCCGTGGGTGCTGATGTTCGTAATGGCCCCGTTCGCAGTCGGCCTTCAGGTCTACTGGATCACCTCCAACGTGCTCACCATTCTGCAGCAAAAGCTGCTCTACGCCCGCCATCCAGGCCTGAAGGAAGCTCCCGCGAAATGACCACCCCCTCCCAGCCTGCGGAAGAGAACCAGCCGCAGGCTGGCGCGGAAGCTTTGACGAACGACGATCAGGCGACCAACTCGGCCGAGGCGATTGAAACCGCGCGCAAGATTTTCGCGGGGCCCATCACGTTTTTGAGATCGGCTCCGGCGCTTCAGTTCCTGCCGGAGCCCCATGTTCCCGAAGTGGCCTTCGCCGGCCGATCCAACGTCGGCAAATCGTCGCTGATCAATGCACTGACCGGCCGCAAGACCCTGGCCCGCACCTCTGTGACGCCGGGACGCACACAGGAATTGAACTTCTTCGACGTTGGCGAGCCGCTCCAGTTCCGCCTCGTCGACATGCCCGGCTACGGCTTCGCCAAGGCGCCCAAGGACATGGTCAAGAAGTGGCGCTTTCTGGTGAACGACTTCCTGCGCGGGCGGCAGGTTCTGAAGCGCGCGCTGGTGCTCATCGACGCGCGTCACGGCATCAAGGATGTGGATCGTGAGATCCTCGACATGCTCGACAAGGCGGCGGTCAGCTATCGCATGGTCCTGACCAAGGCAGACAAGATCAAGGCGACCGACCTTGCCGAGGTGACGCAGCGCACGATCGCGGAGGCTCGCAAGCGACCGGCCGCCCATCCGGAGATCATCGCCACTTCCTCGGAAAAGGGCATGGGCATCCCCGAACTGCGCGCGGCGGTGGTCGAAGCGATCGGTTGAGTTGCGCATGGGACGCGGCGGCGATACGCCCGGTCCCATGAAGCTCATCATCGGCAACAAGGCCTATTCGTCCTGGTCGCTCCGCGGCTGGCTCGCCTGCAAGCAATCGGGCCTGCCGTTCGAGGAAGTGGTCGTGCCGCTGTACGATCAGGATTGGGACCGCCGGCGTGAGGGAGCCGAATTCGCACCCTCTTCCGGGAAGGTGCCGATCCTGTGGGATGGCGAGGCTGTCGTGTGGGACAGTCTCGCGATCATCGAATATCTCGCCGACAAGGTTGGCCGGGACCGGTTCTGGCCGGCTGATGAGGCGGCCCGGGCCATGGCTCGCTCGATGGCGGCCGAGATGCATTCCAGCTTCATCGCGCTGCGCCGCCAGCATAGCATGAACATTCGCCAGGTTTATTCGCCAGTGCCGCCCTCTGAAGCGGTCGTGGCGGACCTCTCGCGAATCATGGAGCTCTGGGCACAAGCACGCGCGCGTTTCGCAGGAGACGGCCAGTTCCTGTTCGGGGACTTTGGGGCGACGGACATCATGTTCGCCCCAGTCTGCACCCGCATCGTCACCTATTCGCTGCCCGTTCCGCGATTTGCCGCCGCTTATATCCACTCGGTGCTCACCCACCCCTTCATGCAGGATTGGATTGCCGGTGCGCAGGAGGAGGATTGGGTGATTGAGCAGTTCGAGCACCCCGCCCGCGCATGACCGATACGCTTGAGCTGGCGAAGGCGCTGATCGCCTGCGAAAGCGTCACGCCGGCACGCGGAGCGGTGTTCGACGTTTTGGAAGCCGCGCTAGAGCCCCTCGGATTCGACGTCGATCGGTTCATACTTGGCGAGTCGCCCTACGGCCCGGTCGAAAACATGCTGGCGGTTCGCGGCAATGGCTCGCCCCATATCGCCTTCGCTGGTCATGTCGACGTGGTGCCACCCGGCGAGGGTTGGACGAGCGGCGCTTTTACTCCCGACGTCCGCGGCGGGCTGCTTTACGGTCGTGGCGCGGTCGACATGAAGGGCGCCATTGCAGCTTTCGTCGCGGCGGCAGCAAGGGCTCAGGGGCCGGGCACGACGAGCCTCATCATCACTGGCGATGAGGAAGGTCCAGCCGTCTACGGCACCCGTGCGCTGATCGAACGTATGCAGGCTCGGGGGTTGAAGCCGGACTTCTGCTTGGTGGGTGAGCCGACCTCTGCGGCGCGGCTCGGCGACATGATCAAGATCGGTCGCCGGGGATCGGTCAACATCTGGATCGACGTGCCTGGCCGCCAGGGCCACGTCGCTTATCCGCATCTCGCTGATAATCCTATCCCGCGGCTGGTCGCCGCCTTGGCCGAGATCGACGGCATTGTGCTTGATGAGGGTAATGCCTGGTTCCAGCCGTCGAATATCGAGGTCACGGACATTGCGGTCGGCAACCCGGCGACCAACGTCATTCCGGCCAAGGCCTCTGCCCGCCTGTCGATCCGCTTCAATGATCAGCATCGCGGCTTGGATCTGACGCAACGGATCACCTCCGTGGTTCACCGCCACGCTCCCGAAGCGCAGGTTCGCGGAGTCGTATCGGGAGAGGCGTTCCTGACCGAACCAGGGCCGCTCTCGACGATCCTTTCAGCAGCCATCGAGGCAAACACTGGAATCTCGCCCGAGCTTTCCACCACTGGCGGCACCTCGGACGCTCGCTTCCTCTCGGCACTCTGT
Organism: Sphingomonas sp. IC-11; assembly: GCF_021043365.1. Taxonomy (GTDB): domain Bacteria; phylum Pseudomonadota; class Alphaproteobacteria; order Sphingomonadales; family Sphingomonadaceae; genus Sphingomonas. Next base: position 1,705,709 of record NZ_JAJNDU010000001.1, read on the forward strand.
CCGGTGGTCGAGTTCGGCCTGCTTAACGCCACCATGCACAAGCTAGACGAGGCCGTATCCGTCGCAGATCTCTACGCGCTTACTGACATTTACGCTGACTTTCTCGCCCGCATCGGCAACGCTGGTTCCTGAGACGGAGGGACTTACCCGCGGAGGTCAGCACCGGTGCCCGGCACGCTGCTCCACCCAGTGCTGGGGCAGAGCCCTCCGCCATTCACCCACCCTGCATACAGAAAGAGCGCGGAATGCCCCAGGCACTCCGCGCTCCCCTGATACGCGCCAACTGGCGTTGGATCAGCCGGCCTGTTCCGCAAGGACCGTCAGGCCGTTGGCATTCACTTCCGCGAAACCGCCGCGGATGGCGATCGTCTCGGGCGCGGCGCCCTGGGTCCTGTGAACCAGCAGGTCGCCATCGCGGATGGTCGACATCAGCGGAGCGTGGCCTTCCAGCACGCCGAAGTCACCTTCGGTGCCCGGCACGGTGACCATATAGACGTCTTCGCTACGGACGAGACGTTCGGGAGTGACGAGTTCGAAGTGGAGCATCTCTTCTTCTCACTCCCCTCCCGGATCCAGGAGGGGTTTGGGTAGGCCGCTTGGAAGGGGAGCCTTACGGCCGCCCCCTCCCCTGATCCCTCCCGCGGTGCGGGAGGGAGATCGGCTTACGCCTCCTGCGCCAGCTTCTCGGCCTTGGCGACGACTTCGTCGATGCCGCCGACCATGTAGAACGCTGCTTCCGGCAGGTGATCGTATTCGCCGTTCACGACTGCCTTGAACGAGCGGACCGTGTCCTCCAGCTGCACGAACTTGCCCGGGATGTTGGTGAACACCTCGGCGACGTGGAACGGCTGCGACAGGAAGCGCTGGATTTTGCGCGCGCGGCTGACGGTCAGCTTATCCTCTTCGGACAGCTCGTCCATGCCGAGGATGGCGATGATGTCCTGCAGAGACTTGTACTTCTGCAGGATCGTCTGCACCGCACGAGCCGTCTCGTAATGCTCCTGACCGACAACGCGCGGCTCGAGAACGCGGCTGGTCGAGTCCAGCGGGTCCACCGCCGGATAGATGCCGAGTTCGGAGATCGCGCGGCTGAGCACCGTCGTCGCGTCGAGGTGAGCGAACGAGGTGGCCGGCGCCGGGTCGGTAAGGTCGTCGGCGGGCACGTACACGGCCTGCACCGAAGTGATCGAGCCCTTGTTCGTCGAGGTGATGCGCTCCTGCAGCGCGCCCATGTCGGTCGACAGGGTCGGCTGGTAGCCCACGGCCGAAGGAATACGGCCGAGAAGTGCCGACACTTCTGCGCCCGCCTGGGTGAAGCGGAAGATGTTGTCGACGAAGAACAGCACGTCCTGGCCCTCGACGTCACGGAAATACTCCGCGATCGTCAGGCCCGAGAGAGCGACGCGTGCGCGGGCGCCCGGCGGCTCGTTCATCTGGCCGAACACCAGCGCCACCTTCGAACCTTCGCTAGTCGGGTTGCCGTCGGCGTCCTTGGCGATAACGCCAGCGTCGAGGAACTCGTGGTAAAGGTCGTTGCCCTCGCGGGTACGCTCACCGACGCCCGCGAACACCGACGTGCCGCCGTGACCCTTCGCGATGTTGTTGATCAGCTCCTGGATGAGCACGGTCTTGCCCACGCCGGCGCCGCCGAACAGGCCGATCTTGCCGCCCTTCGCATAGGGGGCGAGCAGGTCGATGACCTTGATGCCGGTGACGAGAATGGCGCTCTCGGTCGACTGATCGACGAACAGCGGAGCGGACGCGTGGATCGGCGCATGGTGCGCCGAGTTGACCGGGCCGCGCTCGTCGATCGGCTCGCCGACGACGTTCAGGATGCGGCCGAGCGTTGCCGGGCCGACCGGCACGGTGATCTGCGCACCGGTGTCGGTTACGTTCTGGCCGCGGGTCAGGCCCTCGGTCGAGTCCATCGCAATCGTGCGAACGGTGTTCTCACCCAGGTGCTGGGCAACCTCGAGCACAAGGCGCTGGCCGTTGTTCTCGGTTTCCAGCGCCGACAGGATCGCCGGCAGGTGGTTGTCGAACGTCACGTCGACGACGGCGCCGATCACCTGGCTGATGCGGCCGACATTGTTGCTGCCCGAAGTGGTCGGACGATCCTCAAAGACGGTGGCCATGTTCTGCTTCCTGCTTTCGAAACTTAGAGCGCTTCGGCGCCCGAGATGATCTCGACCAGCTCGGTCGTGATCGCTGCTTGGCGCGCGCGGTTATACTGAATGCTGAGGCGCTTGATCATATCGCCGGCGTTACGCGTCGCATTGTCCATTGCGGTCATGCGGCTGCCCTGCTCCGACGCGGCATTTTCCTGCATCGCGCGGAAGATCTGGATCGCGACGTTGCGCGGCAGCAGCTCGGCGAGGATCGCTTCCTCGTCGGGCTCATATTCCACCGCCGCACCGCCGTCGTTGGCCGTCGTCACCTCACCGGCCGGCACTGCCACCGGAATGATCTGCTGACCGGTCGGGATCTGCACCAGCGCCGACTGGAACTTGGCGAAGAACAGGTGCGCGACGTCGAACTCGCCTGCTTCGTAACGGGCGATCAGATCGTCGGCGATCTCGCGCGCTTGCTCGAAGCCAAGCACCTTGTGCTGGCCAAGCTCATGATCCGCAGCGATGCCGTTCGGATAGAAGCGGCGCAGCACGCGACCCTTCTTGCCCGCGAGATAGAAGCGCACGGTCTTGCCGGCGCGCTCCAGCTCCTCGGCCTTCTTGCGGGCAGCGCGAACGATGTTGGTGTTGAACGCACCCGCCAAGCCGCGCTCCGAGGTCGCGACGACGAGCAAGTGGACCTGATCCTTGCCGGTGCCGGCGAGCAGCTTGGGGCTGTTCTCGCTGACGGTCACCTTCGATGCGAGGCTGGCCATCACCGCCTCCAGCCGCTCGGCATAAGGCCGGCCGGCCATCGCCGCTTCCTGCGCACGGCGCAACTTCGCGGCGGCGACCATCTTCATCGCCTTGGTGATCTTCTGCGTCGACTTCACCGAGCCGATGCGGATCTTGAGGGCCTTCAACGACGCCATTCTGTTTCCACTTTGTTGTGCCCCCGCCGCATCGGCGGAAGCCCAGACCGGGTTCCCGCGCCGGGCTTCATCAAGACGTTGCCTCGATGAACCCTATCGCGGGAACACAACTCCTTACGCGAAGGTCTTCGCGAACGCGTCGAGCGCAGCGACCACCTTGCCCTTGGCTTCGTCGCCAAGATCACGGCTGTCGCGGATCAGCTTCAGCGTGTCGCCATGCTGGTCGCGCATGAAGGCCAGCATTGCCGCCTCGTAACGAACCACGTCCTGCACCGGCACGGTATCGAGATAGCCGTTGGTGCCGGCAAAGATCGACACCGTCTGCTCCTCGAACGGCAGCGGCGAGAACTGCGGCTGCTTCAGCAGCTCGGTCAGGCGCGCACCACGGTTCAGCAGCTTCTGCGTCGAGGCGTCGAGGTCCGAGCCGAACTGAGCGAAGGCCGCCATTTCGCGGTACTGCGCCAGCTCCAGCTTGATCGAGCCGGACACCTTCTTCATCGCCTTGGTCTGCGCCGACGAGCCCACGCGGCTCACCGACAGACCTACGTTGATCGCCGGGCGGATGCCCGCGAAGAACAGGTCGGTTTCAAGGAAGATCTGGCCGTCGGTGATCGAGATCACGTTGGTCGGGATGTACGCCGACACGTCGCCCGCCTGGGTCTCGATGATCGGCAGCGCGGTCAGCGAGCCATTGCCATTGGCGTCGTTCATCTTCGCCGCACGCTCCAGCAGGCGCGAGTGGAGATAGAACACGTCGCCCGGATAGGCTTCGCGGCCCGGCGGACGGCGCAGCAGCAGCGACATCTGGCGGTAGGCAACTGCCTGCTTGGACAGATCGTCATACACGATCACGGCGTGCATGCCGTTGTCGCGGAAGAACTCACCCATCGCGCAACCGGTATAGGGCGCGAGGAACTGCAGCGGCGCAGGATCCGACGCGGTCGCGGCGACGATGATGGAATATTCCATCGCGCCATTCTCTTCCAGCGTGCGGACAAGCTGAGCGACCGTCGAACGCTTCTGACCAACGGCGACGTAGATGCAGTAGAGCTTCTTCGACTCGTCGTCGCCCTTGTTCACTTCGCGCTGGTTGATGAACGTGTCGATCGCGACAGCCGACTTGCCGGTCTGACGGTCACCGATGATCAGCTCGCGCTGGCCACGGCCGACCGGCACGAGCGCGTCGATCGCCTTGAGACCGGTCTGCACGGGCTCGTGCACCGACTTGCGCGGAATGATGCCCGGCGCCTTCACCTCGACGCGGCGACGCTCGGTCGACACGATCGGGCCCTTGCCGTCGATCGGGTTGCCAAGGCCGTCGACCACGCGGCCGAGCAGGCCCTTGCCGACCGGTACGTCCACGATGGTGCCGGTACGACGAACGGTGTCGCCTTCCTTGATCTCGGCGTCCGAGCCGAAGATCACGACACCGACGTTGTCGGCTTCCAGGTTGAGGGCCATGCCCTGCACGCCATTGGCGAACTCGACCATCTCGCCCGCCTGGACGTTGTCGAGGCCGTAGATGCGCGCGATGCCGTCACCGACGCTGAGCACCTGGCCGGTCTCGCTGACCTGGGCCTCGGTACCGAAATTGGCGATCTGGTCCTTGATGACCTTCGAGATTTCTGCGGCGCGGATATCCATCACTTAGCCTTTCATCGCGCTGGCGAGCGCATTCAAGCGGGTACGGATCGACGAATCGATCATCTGAGAACCGATGCGGACGACGAGCCCGCCAAGGAGCGCGGGGTCGACCGCCAAATCGACCGACACTTCGCGGCCGACGCGTTGGCGAAGCTGCTGCTTCAGCTCGGCGACCTGATCGTCGGTCAACGCGTGGGCGCTGGTCACTTCGGCAGTCACTTCGCCGCGATGACGCGCGGCGAGCGTGCGAAACGCGCGGATGATCGCGGGCAGCTCCGCCAGGCGGCGGTTCTGCGCCAGCACGCCCAGGAAGTTGCGGGTTGTCGCGTCGACACCCAGCTCGTCCGCCGTGGCGAGCACGGCCTTGCTGGCTGCATCGCGCGCCACCACCGGCGACGTCGTCAACGCCTTGAAATCATCCGATTGATCAAGCGCGGTGCGAACCTTTGCCAGGCTCGCCTCCACCGTATCGATCGTCTTCGCCTGTTCGGCGAGGTCGAACAGCGCGGTCGCATAACGCCCGCCCAGGCTCGCCTGGATGCTGCTGCCTAGATTACCGCTGGAACCATCCACGCGATTCGATCCCCGTTCGCACTAAGAGTAACCCCCATGCGAAAACACGGCGCGCGAACGGCGCCGTCGCTTGGGTTGGCCGGCGCGTAGCAAAGGGGTAGCGTTGATGCAACAAGCTGTAACGAGAGGGTGACGATGGGCGAAATGATCCGGATGGCGATGAGCGACGGTGCGAACATCGCCGTCTACCATGCACCTGCCGTGGGCGAGCGTCGCGGCGGCGTGGTGCTGGTGCAGGAGATCTTTGGGGTTACCGAGCATATTCGTGAGATGGCCGACGATTATGCCAGCGAAGGCTATGAGGTTCTGTCCCCCGCGCTTTTCGATCGTGAGCACCCCGGATTTGAGGCGGGCTATACCGGCCCCGATTTCGAACGCGCTGTTGAGCTCGCGCGTACGCTGCATCCGTTCGACCTGTCGTTGAAGGACACGCAGACCTGCATTGATGCCCTGCGCGACAAGGGGCCGGTGTTCGTGGTGGGCTATTGCTATGGTGGCTCCATCGCCTGGGCTGCGGCGACCAAGCTGGACGGCGTCGCGGCCGCTTCCGCTTATTACGGCAGCATGGTGCCCGCCTTCGCTGCTGAAGCGGCGCCGCGCGTGCCGGTGATCGCTCATTTCGGGCGCTACGATCGAGGAATCCCGATGGAGGGCGTGGAGTCGGTCATGGCCAAGGATTTCACGCTCGCCGAAGTGCACGTCTATGAAGCCGGTCACGGCTTCAATTCGGATCGCCGCAAGGATTATCACGAGCCATCGGCGGAGCTCGCCCGGGATCGCACCCTCACGCTGTTTCGTGAGAATGGCGGCTGATCCAGCGCTCCGCCGCCATCGTCACCTGTTAGAAGCGCCAGGTTCACTTTTCCCCGGCGCTTTCCTCCTCACCATTCGCCGCCCCCGCGCCCGCAGCGATGGCCTCCTCACCCTTAAGGCCCGCCTCCAGCGCGGCCAGCACCCGACTGGATGGGTTATCGACCCCGGCGTGGGGATTGTAGGCAAGCGGCCGTAGAAGCTGCTGGGCGGCCGGAATCTCGCCCGCGCCGATCCTCGCCATTGCGGCTGCGAAGCGCACGTAATTGTCTTGAGGGGCGAGCTCCTGCGCGCGGTGCAGCCCCTTGATCGCCGAAGGCGTGGGCTCGATCCCCTGCAGGATAAAGCTCTGCCAGAACCACCACAGGGGTTCGGCGTCGTCCGGATCAGCGCGATTCGCCTTTACGATGCTGGCGCGGGCGGCATTCCACGCTTTCGGGTCGGTGGATTTCGCCTGCCCTAATTGGCGAAGCTTCACGCGCCCCTGGTAAAGCAATGCCTGCACGGATTTCGGGTCACGCGCTACCGCCTTTTGCGCGGCCGCAAGCGCCGCATCATCCTCGCCTGCATCAAAGGCCATTTCGGCCAGCCATCCCTGCACCACCGGATCGTCGGCATGCCGCGTCCCGATCGGCGCCGCCTTGGCGTAGAGCTTGCGACCGCTTTCTCGATCAACGCCGCGCAAGGACTGCATGCGCAGGTCAATCATGTCCGCCTCGCCCTCGCTCAACCGGCGTATGACGATTGGCGGTGTCTGCGTACCAGCGAACGGCATGGTGAGGCCGAGCATCCGGCGCTGGTTGAGATAGCCGGAGAGCTTTCGGTCCAGCAGCTTCAGATCACCAAACGTTTGCTCCGCCGCCGCGACCGAGCCGGTGCCCTGGTTCAGCGCCTTGAGATAACTGAGAAACTGCGCGCTCCGCTCCCCATCGAAGCTGAAATAATGGGTCATCAGCCAGCCGCGCCCGTAAAAGGCGTCCATGTCCATCCCGCTTTTGCGCACGGGATCGAACATCTGGCGCGCCGACAGCCGCTCGCCTTGCATCAGGCCGTAAGCGCGATGTTGCGCAGCATAGCCGATCGTGGCGTTTTCTTCCGTGATCCGCATGGTGGAGGCGAACTCGGCAAAACCCTCGGAATACCAGGCGGGAAAGGCAATGTCGTAGGTGCCCAGCAGGAAGTGATGGGCATATTCGTGGAACAGGACGATCCGGCCCCAGTCGTTATATTCGGTCCACCCACCCTTCGCACTGTATGCGGTCGATCCGCTCACCCGCGAGAAGTAGAAGCCGGCCGCATTGGTGCACCAGCAAAGCCGCTTCACATCGGCATCGTCGACCAGGAACACCGTCACCTTGCGGGACTCGATCTCCGGCTCGTCGGCCACCTTGAGGAACCGGCGCAGCCCCCAATCGAGGCGCTCCAGCGCCTCGGACTGGCGCCGAAGCACCTTCTCGGAGGTGTTCGAATATAAGGTGAAGTGCCTGGATTTTGCTTCCAGCCATTCCGCCTGCGCGGCCGGCGCCACGGCCAGCCCACACAGCAGGGCCAGCAACCCACGCCAGATCATCGTCCTCTCCCCCCCTTTTCCCCGGGGCGAGACTAGCGCGGAAATTGCTGATTCAAAAACTTATTGTGATCGTCCGCGCGCCTGCACGGCGGCCCGCCGCGCTTCAACGGCCTCCGGCGTAACCGCCCGGTTCGCCGCCGACGAGCGCTCATGCTCCAACGCCATCGCTTCGCCGAACGGCCGGGCAAAGCCGTCGTCGATCAGCTTCTTGTATGCGGCAATGAAGTCCGCATCGGCGGAGGCGATGTCCGCGGCAAGCTGACGGGCCGTTGCCAGCAATTCGCTTGCGGGCACCACTCGATTGACAAGGCCCCATCGCTCCGCGGTCGCGGCATCCAGGAAATTGCCACTGAGCGACAGTTCCTTGGCGCGCGAGATGCCGATCAGCCGCGACAGCTTCTGGCTCAGCCCCCAGCCCGGCATCACGCCGACGCGCGCATGGGTATCGGCAAAGCGCGCCTTGTCGCTGGCGATCAGGATGTCACAAGCAAGCGCGACCTCGAACCCGCCAGTGATCGCCACGCCATTGATCGCACCGATCACCGGCTTGCGGCACAGCTCGATCGCCTTGACCGGGTTCTCGTCCGCCCCGGTCGCGTTGGCCGAGCCAAGCGCCCCCGCCTTCGATCCGAGTTCCTTCAGGTCCAGCCCGGCGGTGAACGCCCGCTCGCCCGCCCCGGTCAGCACCACCGCGCGCACTGCATCGTCCGCATCTACCTGCGTCATCACGCGATACAGCTGCGACCGCAGCGCCGACGACAATGCGTTCATCGCCTCCGGCCGGTTCAGCGTCACCGTGGCAACACCATCCTCGATGTCCAGCAGCACCAGATCAGTCATTCCTCGCCTCCCTCATTATTCCGCCGCATCGTAACGACGGAGCCGCCAGCGTCCACTCCGTCTCTGGCGCGACACCGCGAGGCTGCTACGACAGCGATCGGGGGGAGAATGTCAGATGCTTAAATTGTTGGTGCTTGCCGTTGCGGCCGCGGGGACGTTGAGTGCCGTGGCCGGGCGGTCACCGTCTGCGATGGCGGAACTAGAAAAAGCTACGGCAGCATTTGATGAGCCGAACTGCTCGGCAGTGCTCGAGTCGGTGGCGCGCCTGAAAGCGATGCCCGATTTCAAGCAGGACGACTTCGTTCACCGTGTCACGCTAGAATTTTCCGCGCTCTGTCTCGAACAATCGGGCAAGGAAGCCGACAAGGCCGCTGCCTATGCCGACGCGATGCTAGCGAGCGCGATGGCTGGCAGCGGTGACGGCGTCTGGGGTGTGCGGCTCGACCGCGAGGTGAGAACGAAAGATTGGCCGGCCGCCGTCACATCGTTCGAACGGGTCGCTGTCGAGCGGCCGCTCATGTTGAACAGGCTCCCCCTGGCATGGCTGAACTACATCGACCTGCAGCTACGCCGCGCCAATCAGACTGCGCTGCGTCGCCGCTATCTCGCGCTTTTCGCCGACAGCAGCTACTGGCCCGATGAGCCCGGCGGCAGCACCGAAGGCTTCCGCTTCCGCTACGCCCTGCTGCTGGCGGATGCCGGGGAACAGGAGAAGGCCAACGCCATTGCCCGCCTCCTCACCAATTCATCGTTGCTCATCTCGCTCAGTCTGGATCCCCGCTTCCGCCCCGTCTTCGGCGACGATCTCGACCTGCGCGCCGTCACCGAGCGCTACCTGACGCAGCTTCGCACCCAGGTCGGTCGCTTCCCCAACGCGATCCGGCCGGTGATCGACGTGGCGGAGCACCAGCGCCTGCTCGGCCGCCCGCACGAGGCGCTGGCGACGCTGCGTACGCTCGAACCCGCGATCAAGGGCGACACGCCGCTCAGCGACCGCGACGACAATGTGATCTGGTGGTGGGACCAGATGTCGCGCGCCCATTATGCAGCGGGCGACGTTCCCGCCGCCATCGCCGCCCTGCGCACCGCGAGCGCGATTCGGGAAGGCAACGCCGTCAACGTCAGCCAGACGATCAACCTCGCCAACCTCCAGCTCACCACCGGCGATCCCGCCGGCGCGATGGCGACGCTCAAGCCACTCGATGGTGCCGGCGACGGCACCGCCAGCCCTTATGGCGTCATGCAGGTGGTCGGCGTGCGCGGCTGCGCCAGCCATCGGCTCGGCCAGCAGGCGTTGGCCGACGCCGATCTCGCTTATGCCGCGTCGCATCGCAGCGACGCGCCGAGCACGCTCACCATGCTCCAGCTGTGCCGCGGCGATCTCGACGGCGCCGCCGCCAGCATGATCGCGCGGCTGGAGAATAAGGATCAGCGCCACGGCGCGCTGGAGGAGCTCAGCACCTTCGACGCCCCGCCAAACACGCTGCCGCGCGATCCGGTCGACTTGGCGCTAGCGACATTGCGCACACGCCCTGACGTGAAGGCGGCGGCACAGAAGGCCGGCGGGACGCGGAACTTCAATATTCAGATGTCCGGCTTCTAGCACCGCTTTGATCGCAAGCGACGGGATGTGCGCCGCCGCCCGGCACGCTAGATCGGCAGGCATGAGCGACACGATCGATCACCAGAGCGCCTGGGCCGCCTTCGCCGCACGCGATCGGCAGGCGGACGGGCGCTTCGTCGTCGCGGTGCGCACCACCGGCATCTATTGCAAGCCGAGCTGCCCGGCGCGGCATCCCCGACGTGAGAACGTCAGCTTCTATCCCGATCCGGCGCAGGCACGCGCCGCGGGCTTTCGCGCGTGTCTGCGCTGCCGCCCCGACGACGAGGCGCGGGACCGCGTCGCCGTCGCTGGGGCGATCGCGCTCATGGAGGCGGCGGAGACCGGTCCTGGGCTCGAAGATCTTGCGGCAGCGGTGGGCTATGCCCCGCATCACTTCCACCGCCTCTTCAAGCGCGCGACCGGCGTCACCCCTGCGGCCTGGGCGCGCGCGCTGAAGTCGAGGCGCGCCGCCGAGGCGCTGAGCGAGGGCGCCACCATTACCCAAGCCATCTACGAGGCCGGCTATTCCTCCCCAAGCCGCTTTTATGCGCACGGGGCGCAACGGCTCGGCATGGCGCCAAGCGCTTGGGTGCGCGGCGGCGCTGGAGTCACCATCCGCTGGACCATCGCAACCACCAGCCTTGGCCCGATGCTGGTCGCAGCGACGGAGCGCGGGATTTGCCGGATCGCTTTCGATGAGAACGACAGCGCCCTGCGCGCGCGCTTTCCGGCGGCGGAGATCGCAGCCGGAGGCGAGTCGCTGGCCGCGCTGGCGGCGCAAGTGGTGGCCGCCGTGGAGCGCCCCGGACGCGACCTCACCCTGCCCCTCGACGTGCGCGGCACCGCCTTTCAGGAGGCAATCTGGCAAGCGCTCCGAACCATTCCGCCGGGCGAGACCAGATCCTATGCGGATCTTGCCGCTCTTGCCGGCCGTCCGGGTGCCGTTCGCGCCGCCGGCTCGGCATGTGGCGCAAACCACGTTCCCGTGCTGATCCCCTGTCATCGCGTAACCCGGGCCGATGGCGCGATCGGCGGCTATGCCTTCGGCGCCGAGCGCAAGCAGATCCTGCTCGATCGGGAGCGTGATCGGGCTGAGTGAGCCAGCCGATCCGCTACCCGAAGTCGCCCTGGTCTTTAAGCCGGCGCCTGGTCTTACCCTGCCGCGGCCCCTCTGCCGGCACCGCCCGCCTGGCCGCACGTTTAGGTAAACGTAAAGCCTTCGCGCGTAGATTGATGGTGCAGACAGCAGGATTGTTGGTCAAATGAACGCATTCGGGCGTCGTAATAATGTGGGTACGGGCTCGCGGCCGGGTTTCGGCGTGGCCCGTCCGATGCAGGGCGGTGCGCCGCGCCCTGATCACGGCGGCGAGCAATTCCCCTCGCTCGACGCGCTCCCCCTACCGGGAGAGATTGCCGCACCGGATAATTTCGGCACCATGCCCGCCGTCCAGATGGACGCGATGCAGCGCCTGGCCGAGCGTCAGGCCGCCTCCGGGGAAGCCGGCAACAGCCGCGTCGAGGGCTTCGAATCCTCGATCCACAAGATCAAGGAACAGGTGCTCCCGCGCCTTCTCGAACGCGTTGATCCCGAGGCTGCTGCCACGCTCGGCAAGGACGAGCTGGCCGAGGAATTCCGCCCGATCATCGGCGAAGTGCTCGCCGAACTGAAGCTGACCCTCAACCGCCGTGAGCAATTCGCGCTGGAAAAGGTGCTGGTGGACGAGCTGCTCGGTCTGGGCCCGCTAGAGGAGCTGCTGGCCGACCCCGAAATTTCGGACATCATGGTCAACGGCCCGGACCAGACCTTCATCGAAAAAAAGGGCAAGCTCCAGCTCGCGCACATTCAGTTCCGCGACGAGGAGCATCTGTTCCAGATCGCGCAGCGCATCTGCAACTCGGTGGGTCGCCGCGTCGACCAGACCACGCCGCTCGCCGACGCCCGCCTCAAGGACGGCAGCCGCGTCAACGTGATCGTGCCCCCGCTCAGCTTGCGCGGCACCGCCATCTCGATCCGTAAGTTTTCCGCCAAGCCGATCACGCTCGACATGATGGCCGGTTTCGGTTCGATGTCGCCCAAGATGGCGACCGCGCTGAAGATCGCCGGCGCCTGCCGCTTCAACATCGTCATTTCGGGCGGTACCGGCTCGGGCAAGACGACGATGCTGAACGCCCTGTCGAAGATGATCGACCCGGGTGAGCGCGTGCTGACGATCGAGGACGCGGCCGAGCTTCGCCTGCAACAGCCGCACTGGCTGCCGCTCGAAACCCGTCCCGCCAACCTTGAGGGTCAGGGCGAAATCTCGATCCGCGATCTCGTCAAGAACGCGCTGCGTATGCGCCCCGATCGCATCATCCTGGGCGAAATTCGTGGCGCCGAATGTTTCGACATGCTCTCGGCGATGAACACCGGCCACGATGGCTCGATGTGCACGCTCCACTCCAACAGCCCGCGCGAGGCGCTGGCGCGTATGGAGAACATGGTGATGATGTCGGACATCAAGGTGCCGAAGGAGGCGATCAGTCGCCAGATCGCCGATTCCGTCGACATGATCATTCAGGTGAAGCGCCTGCGCGACGGGTCGCGCCGCGTTACCAACGTCACCGAGGTGATCGGCATGGAAGGCCCCGTCATCGTGACGCAGGAGCTCTTCAAGTTCGAATATCTCGACGAGACCGCCGACGGAAAGATCATCGGCGAATATCGCGCGATGGGCCTTCGCCCGTACACGATCGACAAGGCCAAGCAGTTCGGCTTCGACCAGGCGTTCCTCGAAGCCTGCCTCTGACGCGTCCTTAAGCTGCGGATCACCGGAGGCGGCGCGAACACGCCGCCTCCGCGATCGTCAGAAGCTTACCCGAGCCGCAACCCGGATGTCCCGGCCGGCGAGCGGCACATAATCCTTCGTGAACGACGCATGCCGGCGCGCATCGACGTCGAAGATGTTGTTCGCCGAAAGGATCAGCGTCGTTTCGCTCTCCCGGCCGAATGGCTTGAAGGAAAGCGACGCGTTCACGAGCGTGAAATCGTCGGTCCGCGTCTCGAAGCTCGCGATCCGGTTTTGCGCCGTGACATGCTCCACCTCGACGCGTCCGCCGAAGTCTCCCATCCGCGCCGTTAGTCCGCCCAGCACGCGCAGCGGCGGAATACGCGGAACCGCACCGCCATTGTTGGTCAGCTTCGCGTTGACGTAATCGGCGACCAGATTGCCATCCAGTTCGAACCCGCTCGTTCGGATCAGGTCCGCGCTCAGCTCGCCTTCAAAGCCATAATAGCGCGCGCCCGCCTGGAAATACTGGAACAGCGGCAGTTCGTCGCGCTCCAGGCCAGTCGCGTTCTCATAGATATAATCGTCGAACCACGTGGCATAGCCGCTCACCTGGAACTGGACCGGCCCGGTATTGCCGCGCGCATATAGCTCCAGGCCCCAGCTCTTTTCGGTCTTGAAGTTGGGGTTGCCAACCTCGAAGGCCTGGGTGGCGATATGCGGCCCGTTGGAGAACAATTCCTCCGCCGACGGCGCACGCACCGCGCGCGATCCGTTGATGCCGATCCTGACCTCCGGCGCCACTGCATAGGAGAAGCCGAGCGCGCCGGAGAATGAATCGAACCCGCGGCTCACCGACACCGGCGGGGCATCCTCGTCCAGCCCGACCCGAACTGCTCCCGCGCGCACCGCGGCATGTTCGTAGCGGCCGGCGAACTCGAATTCCCAATTCCCGCGATTGATCTCCTGCAACGTGAACACGCCATATTGGTCCGTCACGTTGGGCGGCACGAACGCTTCTGCCCCGATCGCGGAGAAGTCGCGGGTAAAGCCCTGAAAGCCGGTGACGCCGCGCCATCCGTCGCGATCCGCCTGCACCAGTTCCAGCCGGCCTTCGAATGCCTGGGAGTTGAACACCGTGCCGACCTCGGCACCTTCGAACTCGGTATGCTTGTAGTCGGCAAAGCCGGCCCGGATCCGGATCTTGTCCAGGAAGCCGCCATTCACATTCACTTCGCCGCGCATGTCCGCGCGCAGCTGCTTGACCGCGATCGTCACGTCGCCGTGGTCATGGCCCTCTTCTTCATGGTCGTGGTCATGATCGTGGTCATGGCCGTCGTCATGGTGGTGGCCGGCACCGGGGCGTTCCGGCACGCCATATTTGCTGTCGTAATAGCCGACCGAGAACCCCAGGCTTCCGCCCTCGTTGATCAGTCCCAGCCCCGCACCTAGCGTATAGGTTTCAGTGCCACTGTTCGGCACGCGGCCACGTCGATTGGCCCGCGCGGTCGCCTCGGCGGCTTCGGCTGCGTGTCCTTCCTCGGCCTCCTCCGCTGCGATCGCCAGCTGTTCGCGGCGAAGGCCGGGCGCGAGTTGGTAGCCGCCGATGCGCAGGTCGTCGGACTTGCGATAACTGCCGTCGACATGCGCGACGATCTGGTCGGACAGCGCAACGTCCAGACCAGCGCCGGCGCTGCGCTCATCCGCTGCCGAACCATAGGTGCCGATCGCGTCGACGTGATAGCCCTTCTCCGGCACCGCTCGCGGGATACGCCGGTCGATCACGTTCACGGCACCGCCGATCGCCTGGCTCCCGAACAGCAGCACCGCCGGTCCACGCAGCACCTCGATGCGCTCGGCGGTCAGCGGATCGATCGTCACGCCATGGTCGGTCGAGGTATTCGACACGTCGAGCGAGCCGAGCCCATCGGTCAGCACGCGCACGCGCTCGCCCTGGAACCCGCGCAGCACCGGGCGGGAGGCGCCCGGGCCGAACGACGTGGCGGACACGCCCGGCTGGCTGGTCAGCGTCTCGCCGATCTGCGGGCGGATGTCGCGGACCAGCTCGTCGCCGGTGATCACCGACTTGCCGGCCAGCAGGTTGAGATCACGAACGAATGGCGCGGTGATGACTATTTCGGGATCGGCATCGACATGGGCCGACTTGTTCGTAGCCGGCTGATCGCTCGACTGCGCATAAGCGGGAATGCTGAACAGAGCCGTTCCCGCCAACAGGATCGCGTTTACTTTCACCCAAACCCCCAATGATCCGTTTGGCGCCCGGTTAACGGGTACGTAATAACATCACAATACTCATTTTCACGTTTCCGCCGCCGCTTGCAGACAGGTTATCGACCCCCCAACTGAAAGGTATGACGGAGGCAAACCCTTCCGAAGAGCAGGCCAGCGACGCCGCGGACCAGAAGCCGCGCGCCCCGCGCCACAGCGTGTTTCTGAGCGCAACGGTGGAGCATTTCGGCGGAAAGAAGCCGACCCGCCATCGCGTGCGCGATCTTTCCACCGGCGGCTTGCGGATCGATCAGGCCGCCGGCTTCAGGGAAGGCGCCACCGTTCTCGTCAGCGTGGGTGCGCTGGATGCCGTCGGCGCAACGGTGGTCTGGACGCGCGATAGCCTTGCCGGCCTGAAGTTCGTCGAGCCCATCGATCCGGAGGCGGCGCGCGCGAAGGCCGCCGTCGCGCCTCAGCCCTTCCGCGGCCAATCGCGAGACCTGAGCGTCAATGCCCCCACCGCCGGATGGGTGCCCAACCTCAACAGCCCGTATCGCCGCTAGGACCACGCCTCCGGCAGACTGCCGATCAGCACTGACATTTTCTCCGCCACGTGGGGTCGATTCCGCCGGAAACGCGTTTCACGGCAAACGGCAGGGAAAATGGCGATGGCTGACGATCGTGAGCGGCAGATCAGGGAACGGGCATATCGCATTTGGCAGGACGAGGGCGAACCCTCGGGCCGCGAACAGGATCACTGGTCCCGCGCCGAGGCGGAGCTTTCAGGCAACGATGCCGCTGAGAACGACGAACTGATCTCGGACAGCGCCGAGGATCTGCCATTCGGCGAGCCTGAGGACACCGGCCGCGCGGATGCGTCGCTCACCGGCACCGAGACCACCGATCAGGGCAAGGCCGGCGCCGCCGAGGTACCGGAGACCAGCGGCATCGCTGCCGCGGCCGGTCAGCCTGTCGCGCCTGCCCCGAAGGGCCGCAAATCGAAGGGCGGGATCAAGGTTTCCGACTAACCCCGCCCGCCGCCCCTATCCATGACCGACTGCGGCGGGGTGGAGGCTTCACCCTGCCCGCTACCATCGCGAGGCCGCACGCTTGCCATTCACCGTTGACCGGCTCCAGCCCGGCTCCCCCCACCCTCTGGGCGCCACCTTCGATGGCCTCGGCGTCAATTTCGCCGTCTTTTCCGCCAATGCCGATGCGATCGAGCTGTGCATCTTCGATCCCGCCGGCAAGCGCGAGATCAAGCGCTTCTGGCTGCCCGAATGCACTGATGAGGTGTTCCACGGCTATCTGCCTGACGTCGAGCCTGGCCTTCTCTACGGCTATCGCGCGCACGGCCGCTATGAGCCGGAGGCGGGCCACCGCTTCAATCCCAACAAGCTGCTGCTCGATCCCTATGCACGAAAGCTCCACGGCCAGATCCGCTGGACGGACGCGCTCCACGGCTACCGCCTCGGGTCGCGGCGCGAGGATCTGAGCTTCGACAAGCGCGACAGCGCCGCCGCCATGCCCAAGGCGGTGGTGGTCGACGATCATTGGGACTGGTCGCGCGATCGCCGCCCCAACACGCCCTGGTCGGAAACCGTCATCTACGAGGCGCAGGTCAAGGGCCTGACCAAGCTGATGGAGGAAGTGCCCGCGCGCGATCGCGGCACCTATGCGGCGCTGGGCCACCCCGCCGTCATCCGCCACCTCCAGCGGCTCGGCGTCACCGCGATCGAGCTGCTGCCGATCCAGTCGTTCACGCAGGATCGCTTCCTGCAGGAAAAGGGCCTCAGGAATTACTGGGGCTATAACACGCTCGGCTTCTTCGCCCCCGAACAGGCCTATATGGCGCGCGACCAGCAGGACGAGCTTCGCCGAGCCGTGTTCCGCCTTCATCAGGCCGGGATCGAAGTCATCATGGACGTGGTGTACAACCACACCTGCGAGGGTTCCGAAAAGGGGCCGACGCTCTCCTGGCGCGGCCTCGACAACGCCAGTTACTATCGCCTCGTCGCCGACAATCCGCGCTATACGATCAACGACACCGGCACCGGCAACACGCTCAACATGAGCAAGGCGCGCGTGATCCAGATGGTCGCCGACAGCTTGCGCTATTGGGCGACCAGCTTCGGCATCGACGGCTTCCGCTTCGATCTCGGCCTCACCCTCGGGCGCGAGGCGACCGGCTTCGATCCCGGCGCCGCCTTCTTCGATGTCGTCCGCCAGGACCCGGTCCTCAGCCGGCTGAAGCTGATCGCCGAGCCCTGGGATGTCGGCCCCGGCGGCTATCAGCTCGGCCATTTCCCGCCCGGTTTCGCCGAGTGGAACGACAAATACCGCGACACCGTGCGCAGCTATTGGAAGGGTGATCCCGGCACGCGCGGCGATCTCGCCGCCCGCCTGTCTGGCTCGGGCGACCTCTTCGACCGCCGCTCGCGCCGCCCATGGGCCAGCGTCAACTTCCTTGTCGCGCATGACGGCTTCACCCTCGCCGACACGGTGATGTACGAACATCGCCACAATGAGGCGAATGGCGAGGACAATCGCGACGGCCACGACAACAACCATTCGCGCAACTGGGGCGCGGAGGGGCCGACCGACGATCCCGCGATCAACGACGCCCGCGGCCGCGTCATGCGCTCGATGCTGACCACGCTGCTCGCCTCGCTCGGCACGCCGATGCTGGTCGCCGGCGACGAATTCGGCCGCACACAGCAAGGCAACAACAACGCCTATTGCCAGGATAATGAGATAAGCTGGCTCGACTGGACCGCCGCCGCAACGCCCGAGGGGCAGCAGCAGATCGATTTCACCGCCCGCCTGACCGAGCTTCGCCGCCGCTACCCCGTGCTGCGCGCGCCGACCTTCCTTTACGGCCAGGACTCGCCCGGCCACGGCGTCAACGATGTCGAATGGTGGGATGAGCGCGGTGAGCGGCTGAGCGACGCGGATTGGCAAAACCCGGAAGGCCGCGCGCTGATGATGCGCCGTGCCACCCGCACAGAGGCCGGAGAGGTGGAGGCGGTCTCGCTCCTCCTCAATGCCAGCGAGGATCCGATCACCTTCCACCTCCCGCCACCCGAAACCCGGCGCATCATCCTGATCGACAGCGCCAAGCCCGATCAGGGCGAACTGGAAATCGGCAACGAATATGAGGTTGCACCGCAAGGCGCCGTGCTCCTCACCTGGACCAGCGCATGGGACGCGTGACGTCCTGGGGGCCGGAGCCGCTGGCGGACGGCGGCACGCGCTTTCGCCTGTGGGCGCCCGGTGCTCCGCAAATCGCGCTGGAGTGCGACGGCGAGCACCTGCCGATGACCTCGCAGGGCGACGGCTGGCACTTCATCGATCATGCCGCTGGCGCCGGCACGCGCTACCGCTTCCGGATCGGCGATACGGCAGTTCCCGATCCCGCCTCGCGCCGCCAGCAGGGCGGCGTTCACGGTCACAGCGTCGTTCCCGATCACACCTATGACTGGCGAACGCCCGACTGGCGCGGTCGCCCGTGGCACGAGATGGTGATCATGGAGTTGCACGCCGGCGTGCTCGGTGGGTTCAGCGGCGTCCTGCAGCGCCTGCCCGCCATTGCCGCGCTTGGCGTCACTGCAATCCAGCTCATGCCGATCAACGCGTTCGCGGGGGACCGCGGATGGGGCTATGACGGCGTCCTGCCCTACGCCGTCCATGAAGCTTATGGCTCGCCCGACGAACTGCGCGCCCTCGTCGACGCGGCGCACGAACTCGGCCTCAGCGTCTTCCTCGACGTGGTCTACAATCACTTCGGCCCCGACGGTAACTACCTCGGCCTCTATGCCGATCGCTTCTTCCATCGCGATGTCGTCACGCCTTGGGGCGGGGCGGTTGCGGTGGATGAGCCAGCCGTCGCGCGCTTCTTCATCGACAATGCTTTGATGTGGCTTCGCGACTATCGCTTTGATGGCCTGCGCTTCGATGCCGTCCACGCCATCGACAACCCTGCGTTCCTCGACGCCATGGCTGCCGAGATCCGGGCGGCCTTGCCAAATCGCCACGTCCACCTGGTTCTCGAAAACGAACATAACGACGCCGGTCGCCTCCACGCCGACGCTTATGACGCGCAGTGGAACGACGATTTCCACAACGTCCTCCACGTCCTGCTGACCGGCGAAACCAGCGCCTATTACGGCGACTTCGCCGATCGTCCGGCGGAGCGTCTCGCCCGCTGCCTCGCCGAAGGGTTCATCTACCAGGGCGATCCCTCGCCCAATCACGACGGCAAACTTCGCGGCACGCCGAGCGGGCATTTGCCCCCGACCCGCTTCGTCAGCTTCCTTCAGAACCACGATCAGGTCGGCAACCGCGCGATGGGCGAGCGGCTGACCCTCCTCACCGATTCCGGCAAGCTGCGCGCCGCCATCGCCTTGATGCTGCTCGCGCCGCAGATCCCGTTGCTTTTCATGGGTGAGGAGGAAGGCAGCGAAACCCCGTTCCTGTTCTTCACCGATTTTCAGGACGAGCTGGCCGAGGCCGTTCGTGAAGGCCGCCGCCGCGAATTCGCCAAGTTCGCGGCCTTCGCCGATCCGAAGGCTCGCGAGCGCATTCCCGATCCCAACGCGCCGTCGACCTTTGAAGCGTCCCTTCCGCTCCCTGGCGCCGACGCGTTGGTCTGGCGGGCCTTCTATCAGGATCTGCTGCGCCTGCGCCGGGAGCGGCTCGTTCAACATCTCGCCGACGCCACCGCCATCGGCGCGGAGGCCGTGGGCGATGCGGCCGTGGTCGCTCGCTGGCGCCTCGGCAATGGCGCTCGCCTGACCATTGCGATCGACCTTGCGGACACACCCGCCGCAGCGTGGCCAGCATCGGACACGACACCGATCTTCATGACCGACGATCGCTTCGCGGCCTGGATAGAATGACCGATCTTCATGCCGCCGCCGCCGCCGCTGGCCTGAAACGGGATTGGACCGACGCGAGCGGCCGGCCCCAACAGGTTGCCGACTCAGTGTTGGAGGCGCTGCTTTCGCGTCTCGACATGACACCTGCCGAGCAGCCGTTCGTATCGGCGACGGTGGGCGCTCCTATTCTCTTGCCGGGGGCTTCGGCAGGGATGGCTGATCTGGTGTTGGAGGATGGAACCACGCGCCCGCTGCCGGTGTCCGAGGCGGGCGTGGCCGCACCTCTCGACGTCATCGGCTATCATACGCTGTCGATCGGAAGGCATCGCTACACGATCGCCATCGCTCCCCCGCGCTGTCCGCAGCCGAGCGGACGCAGTTGGGGCGTGTCGGTGCAGATCCCCTCACTCCGCGATCAGCGCGCATCCGCCTTCGGTGATTACGGCACGCTGGCGGACGCCGCCGCTGCCTTCGGCCGCGCGGGCGCTGCCGCCCTGGCGATCAGCCCGACCCACGCGCTCTTTCCGGCCGATCCGCATCGCTTCAGCCCCTATGCACCCTCTTCGCGGCTGTTCCACAATGTGATGCTCGCCGATCCGTCGCTGGTCGATGCTCCCTTCCCTGATGAGCAGTCCGGCGACCTCATCGACTGGCCCAACGCGCTATCGGCGCGGCTCACGCACCTTCGCCGCGTGTATCTGGCCGAAAATCTCCGCCTACAGGCCGCGGTTACTGCATTCGCGGCCGAGAGGGGGCCGGATTTAGCCGCGCACGCCCGTTTTGATGCGCTGCACTGCCGACTGGGCGGCGCCGGCTGGCCCGATTGGCCGACCGAGTTCCAGGATCCCGCAAGCCCCGCCGTTCAACGCTTCGCCACCGAACATGCGGATGAAATATCCTTCTTCATATTCCTTCAGTGGTTGGCCGACCAAGGCCTTGAACACGCTCAGAAGGCTGCCCGCAAACAGATGGCGATCGGCTTGATCGCAGACCTGGCCGTCGGCACCGACCGCGCTGGCAGCCACGGCTGGAGCCGGCGCTCCGATCTGCTCAGCGGCGTCTCCATCGGTGCACCCCCCGATCCGCTCGGCCCGGACGGCCAGAACTGGGGGATCTCCGCACTCGACCCCTACGCGCTTCAACGCACCGGCTTTTCTTCGTTTATCAATACCATACACACTGCTCTTCGACACGCCGGCGGCCTTCGCATCGATCACGCCATTGGCCTGGACCACCTCTGGATCGTGCCCGACGGCGGCACCGCCGCGGATGGCGCCTATCTCACCATGCCGGGCGACACGCTGAAGAATATCGTGGCAATCGAGGCACATCGCGCCAATGCCATCGTCATCGCGGAGGATCTGGGCACGGTCCCGCCTGGGCTGCGCGACGATCTCTCTCGACGCGGCATGCTGGGCATGCGGGTTCTTCCTTTCGAACGTGACACCGAGGGCGAGTTCGTTCCCCCTGCTAAGTGGGATGCCGACGCCGTTGCCATGACTGGCACGCACGACACGCCCACCGTTGCCGGCTGGTGGAAAGGCCGCGACCTGGAATGGCGTTCCAGGATCAGTGGCGCAACTGATCCCGGTTCGTCGACGCAGCGCAGAGAAGAACGCAGCTCCATGTCGCAAGCCATTGGAATATCCAAAGATCGGCTTACCCCGCCCCTAGATGAGATCATGGAAGCCGTCGCAGAAGCGCCCGCCGCGCTTGCGGTATTCCCGATTGAAGATCTCCTCGGCCTCGAAGAGCAACCGAACCTCCCCGGCACCACCGACCAGCACCCGAACTGGCGCCGCCGTATGCCAGCTGCCACCCCCGCCCTTCTCGCCCGACCGGACGTTCAACGCCGTACCCACATGCTTTCCGAGAAGAGGCCTGGATGATCCCTCGCGCCACCTACCGCCTGCAGTTTCACAAGGATTTCACCTTCGCCGATGCCGAGGCGATCCTGCCGTATCTGGACCGGCTCGGCATCAGTCACGTCTATGCCTCACCTGTCACCACCGCGGCTCCGGGCTCCACGCACGGCTATGACGTGATCGATCCCACGCGCATCAATCCGGAGCTCGGCGGGGAGGAAGGCTTTCGACGCCTCGCGGCGGCGTTGCGCGCCCGCAGCATGGGGATCATCATCGACATCGTTCCCAATCACATGGGTGTCGCCGGCGACACAAACGCTTGGTGGAACGACGTGCTGCGCCACGGCCGCGACAGCCAATATGCCGACGTGTTCGACATCGACTGGTCGCGTCCGATCCTGCTTCCCGTCCTCGGCAGTTCGCTCTCCGAGGCACTCGCGAACGGCGCGCTTACGGTGGAGCGGCATGAGGAGCGATGGTGGCTCGTCGCTTATGGCGACAAGCGCTTTCCACTCCGCGACGAAGATCAGGATGCGCCCGATCAGGCGCCGATCGAGGCGCTGCTCGACCGCCAGCACTACCGGCCGGCCTTGTGGCGCACGGCCAATGATGAACTCAACTGGCGACGCTTCTTCGCCATCAACGAACTCGCCGGCGTTCGGGTCGAGGACCCGGGCGTTTTTGACCTTACCCACGCGCTCTACCTCCGTCTCTATGGCGAGGGGCTGATCGACGGCGTTCGCGTGGATCACGTCGACGGACTGACAGACCCGCTGGGATATTGCCGCAAGCTGCGGGAGCGGTTGGAAGCACAGGTCCGCCCTGCGGACGCACCGCCGGGCCCGCCCTGGATCGTGATCGAAAAAATCCTGGGACCGGGCGAGCTCCTTTCGTCCGAATGGCAGGTACATGGCACAAGTGGCTATGATTTCATGGAAGAAGTGGCCGCACTTCTCCACGATCCCGCCGGCGCGGCGCCACTTGGTGAGATATGGCGGGGGGTGAGCGGCCGCTCACCGGATCTCGAGCCGGAGGAGTTGCTCGCTCGTCAGCAATTGCTCGCCTGGCAGTTTACGGGCCAGCTGGAAAGCTGTGTCGACGCCTTCGTCGCGATCGCGCCGGACGGGGTCACCCGCTCGATGCTCCGCCGGGCCGTTGAACGACTGCTATGGGTGTTTCCCGTCTATCGGACTTATGGCCCCGATGCGCCAGCCAGCGATCAGGCTGTACGCGATGCGGTGCGCGATCGCGTCCGGCCGCATGTGCCGCCCGGCGAAACCGAGGTCACGGACATGATCCTCCATTGGCTCGCGGGGCGCGGGGCAGGAGATGCTGCACTCGGGGCGGAAGCGGTCCGCCGTTTCCAGCAACTCTCCGCGCCCATCGCTGCCAAGGCGCTCGAGGACACCGCCTTCTATCGCTACGGCCGGCTTCTTTCACGCAACGACGTCGGTTTCGATGCAGGATGCATGTCGCTTTCTCCCGCCGCCTTCCATCAACGGATGGAGGCGCGCGCCCGCGATTGGCCGCACGCCATGCTTACGACTGCCACTCACGATCACAAGCGCGGCGAAGACACCCGCGCGCGGCTCGCCGTGCTCAGCGAGATGCCGGCGCGATGGCAGGCAATCGCGATGGAGTGGGAGCGGATCGCCGCCGACTATGCCGCCGGGGTCGATCGGGCCGACCGCTACATGCTGTTCCAGTCGCTATTGGGCGCCTGGCCGGACTCGCCGGAAGAGGATTTTGCCAACCGCATCTCCGCCTGGCAGACCAAGGCGCTTCGTGAAGCCAAGTTGCACTCCTCCTGGGAGGCACCGAACGAAGAATATGAAGACCGCTGCAACGATCTGGCCGGAAAGCTGATCGGAGACAGTCGGTTTGTCGCCTCCATGCAGTCCTTTCTAGCCGAGATCGAGCCGGCTGCAGCCCGCAACAGCCTCATCCAGGTGGCGCTCCGGTACTCCTTACCCGGCGTGCCGGATCTTTATCAGGGGAATGAGTTCGCGGACCTGAGCCTCGTAGATCCAGACAACCGACGCCCGGTCGATTACACCGCTCGCATCACAGCCCTGGAAGCACCGCCACCCAAGCTCCAGCTGCTGTGCGATCTGCTCAGCGCGCGTCGACGATACCCGGATCTGTTCGCAAGCGGCAGCTATGAGCCAGCCACGGTAGAGGGCGCTGGGCCCTCGCGTCTGCTAGCCTTCGAACGACAACACGGAGGCGCGTCACTGCGCTGCGCCGTCGCACTGAATGGAACACCGCCCGCGAGCGCCTCGATCACGTTCCCGTCCGGTACCCGTTGCCCTGCCGCCGCGCTGTTCGCCCAATCACCGGTCTGGTTCGAGATCGCCTGAACTCGTCGCGGGATCAGCGTATCAAGACTGTTCGTCAGCCCCGTAGAACAGCTTGCCGATCTCGATCTCCGGCCGCCCCTGCGACACGCGATGCGCATTGGTGTCGCGCAGCGAATAGACGCAGCCGCAATATTCCTGCTGGTAGAAATGCTCGCGCTTGGAAATGTCGATCATCCGTGCCGCGCCGCCGCCCTTGCGCCAGTTGAACGTCCAATAGCTGAGGTCGGGGTAATGCGATGCCGCGCGTTCGCCGCAATCGTTGATCTGCGCCATGTTCTTCCAACGCGAAATCCCCAGCGACGAGGTGATGACCGGGAAGCCATTCTCATGCGCATAGAGCGCGGTGCGCTCGAACCGCATGTCGAAACACATGGTGCAGCGGATACCGCGCTCGGGCTCCTGCTCCATCCCCTTGGCGCGCTTGAACCAGTTCACCGTGTCATAATCGGCATCGACGAACGGCACGTCATGCTTCTCGGCGAAGCGGATATTCTCCTCCTTGCGCAGGAGATATTCTTCCTTGGGGTGGATGTTCGGATTGTAGAAGAAGATCGTGTAGTCGATCCCGCTCGCCGTCATCGCTTCCATCACCTCGCCGGAACACGGCGCGCAGCAGCTGTGCAGCAGCACTTTCTTGTGGCCCTCAGGCGGGGTCAGCAGGGGGCGTTCGATCTCGGTCATGGCGCGGCGATATACGGGAAGTCGGCCCGGAGGGCAAAAGCGCTATCTTCGCAAAGTTCGCAAGCCGTCCGGCGCGCATCCGCCGATCTTCGCCCTTTAACGGGCCCGCATGGGTTGCGTCGTTGCGGATAATGCACAAATGAAGGGACCGTGATCGTACGACGCGACGCGCACGCCCGGGTTAGAGCCTCGTTCCTGTGCGCCGAGCAACGCCAGGTAGAGATTCGCCCATGAACAAAGCATTCCGCAAACAGCTTCCCGGCACGAACGTCGACTTCTTCGACACGCGCGAGGCGATCGAGGCGATCCGCCCCGGTGCCTATGACGGCCTGCCCTATGTTTCCCGCGTTCTGGCCGAACAGCTCGTGCGCCGCTGCGATCCCGCATTGCTCACCGATGCCCTGACCCAGATCGTCGAGCGAAAGCGCGATCTCGACTTCCCCTGGTATCCCGCCCGCGTCGTCTGCCACGACATCCTCGGCCAGACCGCGCTCGTCGACCTCGCCGGCCTGCGCGATGCGATTGCCGACAAGGGCGGTGATCCGGCGAAGGTGAACCCGGTCGTCCCGACCCAGCTGATCGTCGATCACAGTCTGGCGGTCGAGCATGGCGGCTTCGATCCGCAGGCGTTCGAAAAGAATCGCGCGATCGAGGATCGCCGCAACGAGGATCGCTTCCACTTCATCGAATGGACCAAGGAGGCGTTCCAGAACGTCGACGTGATCCCCGCCGGCAACGGCATCATGCACCAGATCAACCTGGAAAAGATGTCGCCCGTCATCCAGCTGCGCGACGGCGTCGCCTTCCCCGACACCTGCGTCGGCACGGACAGCCACACGCCGCACGTAGACGCACTGGGCGTCATTGCCATCGGCGTCGGCGGGCTTGAGGCGGAAACCGTGATGCTCGGCCGCGCGTCGATGATGCGCCTGCCCGACATCGTGGGCGTGAAGCTCACCGGCAAGCGTCAGCCGGGCATCACCGCGACCGACATCGTCCTCGCCATCACCGAATTCCTCCGCAAGGAGCGGGTGGTCGGCGCCTGGCTCGAATTCTTCGGCGACGGCGCGGAGAGCCTCACGATTGGCGACCGCGCGACCATTTCAAACATGTGCCCGGAATATGGCGCCACCGCCTCGATGTTCTACATCGACCAGCAGACGATCGACTATCTCCTCCTGACGGGGCGCGAGCCGGAGCAGGTGAAGCTGGTCGAAACCTACGCCAAGCACACCGGCCTGTGGGCGGACGCGCTGAAGACCGCGCAATATGAACGCGTGCTCGAATTCGATCTGTCGACCGTGGTGCGCAACCTCGCCGGCCCGTCCAACCCGCACCGCCGCCTGCCGACCTCCGCGCTGGAGGAAAGCGGCATCGCCGTCGGGCTTGAGGCTGCGCAGGAGGAGGAACGCCAGGGCCTGCTGCCGGACGGCGCGGTCATCATTGCCGCGATCACCAGCTGCACCAACACGTCGAACCCGCGCAACGTCGTCGCCGCCGGCCTCGTCGCGAAGAAGGCCAATGACCTTGGCCTCGTGCGCAAGCCCTGGGTGAAGACCAGCTTCGCCCCCGGCTCGATCGTCGCGCGCCTGTATCTCGAAGAGGCCGGGCTGCTGCCCGAGCTCGAGAAGCTCGGCTTCGGCATCGTCGGCTTCGCCTGCACCACCTGCAACGGCATGTCGGGCGCGCTCGATCCGAAGATCCAGCAGGAGATCATCGACCGCGATCTGTATGCCACCGCCGTCCTCTCGGGTAACCGCAACTTCGACGGCCGCATCCATCCTTATGCCAAGCAGGCATTCCTCGCCTCGCCGCCGCTGGTCGTCGCCTATGCGCTCGCCGGCACCGTCCGCTTCGATATCGAGCAGGACGTGCTGGGCGTGGTCGACGGCAAGGAAATCCGCCTCAAGGATCTGTGGCCGACCGACGAGGAGATCGACGCGATCGTTTCCGCGCACGTGAAGCCGGAGCAGTTCCGCAAGGTCTATGAGCCGATGTTCGGCGCGCGGGCGCGTTCGGCGGAAAAGATCAGCCCGCTCTACGACTGGCGCCCGATGTCGACCTACATCCGCCGCCCGCCGTACTGGGATACCGAGGGCGTCGGCGCGCTCGCCGCGCATCCGCGCACGCTGAAGGGGATGCGCCCGCTCGCCATCCTGCCGGACAATATCACCACCGACCACCTCTCGCCCTCGAATGCGATCCTGCCCTCGTCGGCGGCGGGTGAGTATCTGGCGAAGATGGGCGTGCCGGAGGAGGACTTTAACTCCTACGCCACTCACCGCGGCGATCACCTTACCGCGATGCGTGCAACCTTCGCCAACCCGCAGCTCGTCAACGAGATGGCAGTGGTCGATGGTCAGGTGAAGCGCGGCAGCCTCGCCCGGGTCGAGCCGGACGGCGTCGTCATGCGCATGTGGGAGGCGATGGAAACCTACGCGCAGCGCAAGCAGCCGCTGATCATCATCGCCGGCGCCGATTACGGCCAAGGCTCCTCGCGTGACTGGGCGGCTAAGGGCGTCCGCCTCGCCGGCGTCGAGGCAATCGTGGCTGAGGGCTTCGAGCGGATCCACCGCACCAACCTCATCGGCATGGGCGTGCTGCCGTGCGAGTTCAAGCCGGGCACCACCCGCCTGACGCTCGGCCTCGACGGTACCGAGACCTATGACGTGATCGGGGATCGTCAGCCCGGCGCCACGCTGACGCTGATCATTCACCGTAAGGATGGGACGACGGAAGAGGTGCCCGTCACCTGCCGCCTCGATACTGCCGAGGAAGTCTCGATCTACGAGGCGGGCGGCGTGCTGCAGCGGTTCGCACAGGATTTCCTCGAATCCGAGGCGGCGGCGGCATAATGGCCGGCCAGGTCCGCATCCCCGCCACCTACATACGTGGCGGCACCAGCAAAGGCGTGTTCTTCCGGCTGGAGGATCTGCCCGAGACCGCCCAGGTTCCGGGTCCCGCCCGTGACAAGCTGTTCCAGCGAGTCATCGGCAGCCCCGATCCCTATGGCGCGCAGATCGACGGCATGGGCGGCGCAACGTCCAGTACCAGCAAATGCGTCATCGTCTCGCCCAGCAGCCAGCCGGGCCACGACGTCGACTATCTCTACGGTCAGGTGTCGATCGACACCGATTTCGTCGACTGGTCGGGCAATTGCGGCAACCTGTCGACCGGCGCGGGCGCCTTTGCGATCCACGCCGGCTATGTCGATGCGAAACGCGCCGAAAACGGGATGTGCACGGTCCGCATCTGGCAGGCGAACATCAACAAGACGATCATCGCGCACGTCCCCGTCGCCAACGGGGAAGTGCAGGAAACCGGCGACTTCGAGCTCGATGGCGTCACTTTCCCGGCGGCCGAGATCGTGCTCGAGTTCGTCGACCCGGCCGACGAGGGCGACGAGGGTGGCTCGATGTTCCCCACCGGCAATCTCGTCGATGAGCTCGACGTGCCGGAGGAGATCGTGCCCGGCGGCAAGCTCAAGGCGACGATGATCACCGCCGGCATCCCGACGATCTTCGTCAATGCCGCCGACATAGGCTTCACCGGCACCGAGCTGCGCGAGACGATCAACACCAATACCGACACGCTGCGCCGGTTCGAGACGTTGCGCACGATCGGCGCGCTCAAGATGGGCCTCATCAAGTCGCCCGAGGAAGCCGCCAAGCGGCAGCACACGCCAAAGATCGCCTTTGTCGCGCCCCCGACCGACTACGCCTCGTCGAGCGGCAAGATCGTCAAGGGCGAGGATATCGACCTGCTCGTCCGCGCGCTGTCGATGGGCAAGCTCCACCATGCGATGATGGGCACCGCCTCGGTCGCCATCGCCACCGCGGCGGCCGTGCCCGGCACCCTCGTCAACCAGGCGGCCGGCGGCGGGGAACGCCAGGCGGTCCGCTTCGGCCACCCCTCGGGCACCTTGCGCGTTGGCGCCGAGGCGAAGCTGGTCGACGGCCAGTGGACCGTCACCAAGGCGATCATGAGCCGCAGCGCACGTATCCTCATGGAAGGGCATGTGCGCGTGCCCGAAGGAAGCTTCTGACCAGCTGCCCGGCACGGGTAGTAGCTGCAACACGCCCGAAACGGGCAGATTGATTAGTCAAAGAGGACCGAAAGAGCATGACCGACACCGCCACCGCTCCCACCTTCAAGCCGAAGAAGTCCGTCGCCCTCTCCGGCGTCACCGCCGGCAACACCGCGCTGTGCACCGTCGGCCGCACCGGCAACGACCTGCACTACCGCGGCTATGACATCCTCGATTTCGCCGAGACGGCGGAGTTCGAGGAAATCGCACACCTCCTCGTCCACGGCTGGCTCCCCAATGCCGCCGAGCTCAAGGCGTACAAGGCGAAGCTGAAGGCGCTGCGCGGCCTGCCGCTCGCCGTGAAGGAGGCGCTCGCCGCCCTCCCCGCCGCCGCTCACCCGATGGACGTGATGCGCACCGGCGTGTCGGCGCTCGGCTGCGCGCTGCCGGAAAAGGATGATCACAACGCACCGGGCGCGCGCGACATCGCCGACCGGCTGATGGCCAGCCTCGGCTCGATGCTGCTCTATTGGTACCACCTGTCGAACAACGGCGTGGAGATCGAGGTCGAGACCGACGATGAATCGATCGGCGGCCACTTCCTCCACCTGCTCCACGGCGAAAAGCCGTCCGATAGCTGGGTGCAGGCGATGCACACCTCGCTGATCCTCTATGCCGAGCATGAGTTCAACGCCTCGACCTTCACCAGCCGCGTCATCGCCGGCACCGGGTCGGACATGCATTCGTGCATCACCGGCGCGATCGGCGCGCTGCGCGGCCCCAAGCACGGCGGCGCCAACGAAGTCGCCTTCGAGATCCAGAAGCGCTACCAGAACCCGGACGAGGCAGAGGCCGACATCCGCAAGCGCATGGAAGCCAAGGAAGTCATCATCGGCTTCGGCCACCCCGTCTATACGATCAGCGATCCGCGCAACGTCGTCATCAAGCGCGTCGCCAAGAAGCTGTCGGACGAGGCCGGCTCCACCAAGATGTACGACATCGCCGACCGGCTTGAATCGGTGATGATGGAAGTGAAGAAGATGTTCCCGAACCTCGATTGGTTCTCGGCCGTCTCCTATCACATGATGGGCGTCCCCACCGCGATGTTCACCCCGCTGTTCGTCATCGCCCGCACCTCGGGCTGGGCAGCGCACGTCATCGAACAGCGCGAAGACAACAAGATCATCCGCCCGTCGGCGAACTACACGGGTCCGGAAGACCTCAAGTGGGTGCCGCTGGCCGAGCGCACGTAAGCGCCCGCTGACGTAGTGAGAGGATCGGAGGCGCGGCCATCGTCGAGGGCCGCGCCAAGCTAAAAAAATGCTGACGCCAACCCAAATCAGACGCTGAATAAGCAAGGACCGATAATGCCTTACCTCCTCGCCTCCGACCTCCCCACCGAATCCGCCGGCAAGCGCTTCCGCGCCGGCCTCGAGCGTCCGGGCATCTTCCAGCTGCCCGGCGCGCACAATGGCCAGGCCGCGATCCAGGCGCGCAACGCCGGCTTCGACGGCCTGTACCTGTCGGGCGCGGCGATGACCGCCTCGATGGGCCTGCCCGATCTCGGCATCATCACCGTCGATGAAGTCGCCTTCTTCATCCGCCAGATCGTCCGCTCGTCGGGCCTGCCGCTGCTCGTCGATGGCGACACCGGCTATGGCGAGGCGTTGAACGTGATGCACATGGTCCGCACCTTCGAGGATGCCGGGGCCGGCGCAGTCCACCTCGAGGACCAGATCCTGCCGAAGAAGTGCGGCCACCTGAACGGCAAGAACCTCGTTTCGGCGATGGACATGGCGACCAAGGTTGCCGCTGCGAAGAAGGCCGCGCGTGACATCGTCATCGTCGCCCGCACCGACGCCGCCGGTGTCGAGGGCTTCGACGCCGCGGTCGATCGCGCCAAGCTCTATGTCGAGGCCGGCGCCGATGCGATCTTCCCCGAGGCGCTCAACACGCGTGAGATGTTCGAGAAGTTCGCCAAGGCACTGCCCAACGTGCCGCTGCTCGCCAACATGACCGAATTCGGGAAGACGCCCTTCTACACCGCGGAGGAATTCGAGGAGATGGGCTACAAGATGGTGATCTGGCCGGTCTCGTCCCTGCGCGTCGCCAACAAGGCGCAGGCGGAGCTCTATGCGTCGATCAAGGAGCATGGCGGCACGCACAAGTATGTCGACCGGATGCAGACCCGTCAGGAGCTGTACGACACGATCGGCCTGCACGATTTCGAGGAACTCGACGCCAGCATCATCAAGACGGTGGTGCCGGTGATGCCGCAGGAGGGCTGATCCACTTCGGTATGCCCGGCCGGCGTCGCGCCGGCCGGGCAGCCACCCGCCTTTTCGCAACATCCGCAAGGCGCTAAGCTCCCCATCCGGTAACGCTGGCTCCCCGCCGGCCGCTGGATGCGAAAGGTGCAAAGGCGCACATGCGGAAGACCTTTATGGGCGTGCGGCTGCGGCGGCTGCGCGAGGAACGGCGACTGAAACAGGTCGAGCTCGCCCATGCCCTCGGCATCTCGACCAGCTATCTCAACCAGATCGAACAGAACCAGCGCCCGCTGACCATGCCGGTGCTGCTGAAGATCAACGCCGTCTTCGGCATCGACGTGCAGCTTTTCTCGGAGGACGAGGAGGCGCGTCTCATCACCGACCTGCGCGACAGCCTCGCCGAGGCGCCCGAGCCGATCGCGCTCGCCGAAATCCGCGAGCTCGCCACCAACATGCCCGCCGTGGCGCGCACTCTCATCAGCCTCCAGCGCCGCCACCGCGAGATGATCGAGCGGACCGAGGCGATGGCCGATCAGCTTGGCAATGAATGGCTTGGCGGCGGCTCGGCGCGCATGCCGTTTGAACAGGTGCGCGAATTCTTCCATGCGCATAACAACCATATCGAACCGCTCGATCAGGCGGCCGAGCGGCTCTACCGCGAGGCCGGTTTTGCCCCGCGCATGGTCCATGCGGGGCTGATCGAGCGCTTCCAGCGGCTGCACGACATCCGCGTCGTCCATGCCCAGCCCGGCTCGGTTCAGCGCCGCTACGATCCCGAAGCCCGAGTTCTCCACATCTCGCCCGATCTGCGGGCCGGCCAGCAGGCGTTCCAGATGGCGACCCAGCTCGCCTTCCTGGAGGTCGGCGACCTCATCGACGATCTCGCCAGCAGCCCGGTTCTGACCGGCAGCGAGGCACGCCGGCTCGCGCGGATCGGCCTAGCCAATTACTTCGCCGGCGCGCTGCTTCTCCCCTATGCCGACTTTCTCGCCACGGCGGAGGCGCAGGCCTATGATATCGAGCGCCTCGGGCGCTATTTCGGCGTCGGGTTCGAAACGATCTGCCACCGTCTTTCCACGCTCCAGCGGCCAGAGGCACGCGGCGTCCCCTTCTTCTTCATCCGCGTCGACCGCGCGGGCAATATCTCCAAGCGGCAGTCGGCGACCGACTTCCACTTCTCGCGCGTCGGCGGCAGCTGCCCCTTGTGGAAGGTGTATGAGGCCTTCGCCCAGCCCGGCCGCGTGCTGCGCCAGGTCGCGCAAATGCCCGACGGCCGCACCTATCTGTGGGTCGCGCGCACGGTGCGCCGCACCGCCGGCGCCTTTGGCGAGCCCGGCAAGACCTTCGCCATCGCGCTCGGCTGCGACATCCGCCACGCGCACCGCCTCGTCTATTCGCGCGGTTTTGACCTCAGCGATCCGTCCGCCGCCACCCCGATCGGCGTCGCGTGCAAGGTGTGCGAACGCACCGCCTGCCCGCAACGCGCCTTCCCCATGATTGGCCGCGCGGTCGCCGCGGATGAGAACCGCGCGACCCTAACCCCCTATCCAGTCGCCTAATCCAGCCTCAACTTCCGATAATGAGTTTCGCTTGCAATAGCAGGCAAACGCTTCTAGCGGGCTTCCCGTTCAAGGGAGGCACGAACCATGATGATCTCTGCATTGCTGGCCAGCGCTGCCGCGATTGCCGCTCCGGAAGCGGTAACCGAGCCGCAGCGCGGCGAGGACATCGTGGTGACCGGTCAGCGCAGCGAAGGCAGCGATGATTATGGTGTGCGGACGCAACGAACCGCCACACGCATTCAGATGAGCCAGCGGGAAACGCCGCAGTCCATCAGCGTCGTCACCCGCGCTCAGATCGACGATTTCCAGCTGAACGACGTCAACGCACTGCTGAATACCGTGCCGGGCGTCAGCGTCCTGACTTCGGACACTGACCGCATCTACTACTCTGCGCGCGGGTTCGACATTCAGACGTTCCAGGTCGACGGGATTGGCCTGCCCTTTTCATTTGGCATCCAGACCGGGTCCATCGATACCGCCATCTATGATCGCATCGAAGTGGTCCGTGGCGCGCCAGGCCTGCTATCCCCCACGGGTAACCCTTCAGCCGTGGTCAACTTCATCCGGAAACGCCCCTACCGCGAGCTGAAGGCCTCCGGCAGTGTGCAATATGGCTCCTACGACAATTTCCGCGTCGATGCCGATGTCAGCGTACCGCTGACCCAGGACGGTTCGATCCGGGCCCGCGCGGTCGGTGCGTATCTTGATACGGACAGCCACCTTGATCGCTACGGCCTGCAGCGTTGGACGGGCTATGGCATCGTCGAGGCCGATCTTGGTCCCAACACCGTGATCTCCGCAGGCTATGGCCATCAGGATCATCGCAGTCGCGGCGCCATGTGGGGGGCGATCCCGCTTTATTATACTGATGGCACGCGGCTCGAGTTCGATCGCAGCGCGAATTACGCGCCGGAATGGTCCTCGTGGGGCGTGGTGGAGCGCCAGATCTTCGGAGATCTGACCCACGACTTCGGGAACGGCTGGACGGCAAAATTGTCGGTACTGCGGCGCGCCAACAGCGAGGACGACCGGCTCTTCTACGTCTACGGCAACCCGGTCCGCGGCGCACCGGGCGGTATCGACTCCGGGGATCCGAACGATCCCGACGATACACGCGCGATCTTCAGTTATCCCGGCGCCTTCAAGGGCGAGACACGAAACCTGACGATTGATGGGTATCTCAGCGGCAAGCTCTCGGCCGGCGGCCGGGATCACGACGTCGTGCTCGGGCTGCAGCGCGGTGCCGAAAAGTACCGGCAATATTCCAGTTATGATTACAGCCAGGTCGGCATTCCGCTGTCGCTCGACACCTTCTTCGATGGTGCGTTCCCTCGGGTCGATTTCCCGACGCCCTACGCACTCAGCCTCGACACCCACCTGGTACGCGAGACCGTCTACGGCCTCGCACGCCTGAATCTGGCTGATCCGCTGAAGGTCATGCTGGGCGGCAACTTCACCCACGCCACCAGTGAAGGCGATTCCTACGGAACAGCCCAGGCTTACGACCGCTCGCGCTTCTCGCCGTTCGTCGGCGCCACATTCGATATCTCCTCAAACCTCAGCCTGTATGCCAGCTATGCGAAGATCTTCCGTCCGCAGGTTGAGGTAAGCGCGACAAACGAAATCCTGCCGCCGATCGTGGGGGACAATCTCGAGGCTGGCCTCAAGGCGGAATGGTTCGGCGGACGGCTATACGCCAGCGCAGCATTGTTCCAGGCGCGCCAGAACAACACCGCCTTCGGCCAGTTCGACTCGGCCCTGGGCCGCACCGTGTACATTCCGGTCGATGCAAAGTCGCAAGGCGTTGAGCTTGAGTTCGGCGGTGAGCTCGCGGCGGGCCTGCAAGCCACTGGTGGCTTCACGACGATGCGGATCCGGGATCAGAACGACGAACCCGAGCGCACGTTCGTGCCCCGCAACGTTGGTCGACTGAACATCACCTACGCACCGCCAGCGCTGCCAAAGCTGAAGCTTGGCACCTCACTCCAGTACCAGAGTGACTTCTACTTCGAGCCGGGCGGCCTCACGCCTGCTGGTGATCCGATCCGGCTGGAACAAGGTGGGTATGTGCTAATGGACCTGATGGGCCGCTACGAACTCACGCCGAATGTTGCGATCGGCGTCAACGTGCGCAACGCTACGAACAAGCGGTACCTTAGTGCCCTGACGTTCGACCAAAGCTTCTACGGCCCGCCCCGGACGGTCCTCGGGACCGTGAGCTTCCGCTACTGATCGAGACAGTCTACGCCTCTTGGTCCCGCTCGGTTGGAGCGGGACCGGCGATATACCGGCGCTGGTGCGGCTATTGACTGCTGACCAACGCAGCGGCGCCTGCCCTGATCAACCCAGCGCTTCGCGATCAGCACTCTGCCGCTTGCCGTGGCCTCAAAGCCGCCATTGCTCCCGCCAGAGCACCGTCATGCGCGACGAGCAAGTCGTCTGCCTCGTCCGCGGATGCACCCAGAGCCACCAGCACCGCCCTCCGGATCTCTTCTCCCGCCCGGTCCAGGGCCGCAGCTGCCACGTCGCGGCTGACCCCGGCAATATTCGAGACCATCGCCTCAGCGCGCCCACGCAGCTTGCGGTTGGAGACCCGCATGTTCACCATCAGGCCCTGATGCACCAATCCGCGGCGCAGCATGATGGTGGTGGACAGCAGGTTGAGCACCGCCTTTTGCGCTGTTCCCGCCTTCATCCGGGTCGATCCAGCCACGATTTCACTTCCCGTGTCCGCCAGGATCGCATGCTCCGCCTTGGTAAGCAGGCCGACGCCCGGATTGTTCGCTACCCCGATGGTCAAGGCGCCCGCCTCGCGCGCAGCCTCGGTCACTGCCAACGTGTAGGGTGTACGCCCGCTGGCGGCGACGCCGATCACCACGTCGCTCGCCTCAACGCCAAGCTGCGCGACCGCTTCACGGCCGGCTGCTGCATCATCTTCGGCTCCCTCGACACTTTCGGTCAGGGCAGCCGATCCGCCGGCCATCAGGAATACGAGCCGCTCGCGCGGCCAGTTGTAGGTCGGGAACAACTCCACCCCATCCTGCACGGCAACGCGGCCCGACGTACCCGCGCCTGCATAAATCAATCGCCCCGTGGCCCCGAGCCGCCGGGCAGCAGCCTCCGCGGCGGACGCAATGGTCGCGACCTGGCTCTTGATCGCCGCAATGGCGGCCATCTGGCCCTCCAGCATGGCCTCGACCGCAGAGACGGATGGCCAGCAGTCGATGGAGACGTAGCGCGGATCGACCTGCTCAGTGCTCATCGGCCGACGCCTCCGCGAAGATCTTGCCAGGGTTCATCAGGCCTGCCGGATCGATCGCGGCCTTTAACCGCCGCATCAGCGCGACGGCTTCACCGCCATGCTCACGCAACAGCGCCCCCCTTTTGCCAATACCAATGCCATGTTCCCCGGTGCAGGTTCCCCCAACCGACAGCGCAAAGTCGATCAGTTCCTCGTTGACCTGCCGCGCTCTTGCCCAAGCGCTCGGATCATCCCGGCGCAAGACGAAGAAGACGTGGTAATTCCCATCGCCCACATGCCCCAGTATCGGCGCCAGCAACCCTGCGGCATC
The DNA here is from genome assembly GCF_021043365.1 of Sphingomonas sp. IC-11. Classification (GTDB taxonomy): domain Bacteria; phylum Pseudomonadota; class Alphaproteobacteria; order Sphingomonadales; family Sphingomonadaceae; genus Sphingomonas. The sequence goes on from NZ_JAJNDU010000001.1 coordinate 1,741,997, forward strand.
GATTGCCGCCCTCGCACGCCTGATCGCCTCCGCCAGGCTGGAGATCGGAACGCAGATGTCGGTGGACCATGTCACCGCATCCGGCACTAGCGCGCGCGCTGCCGGCAGCGCGGCGTGACGCGCGCGCCACAGGCGGCGTTGTTCGTCACGGTCAGCTGACATCACCAGCGTGCCCGCACCATTCGACCCGCCGATCGCTTCCAGCTGCTCGCATTGCTCCTGAACGGCTCGGGGCGAACCATGCAATTCCACGAACAACGTCGGCTGTTCCGGCAGCGTAAGGCCTGCGTAAGCGTTACAGGCTCGGATCGCCACCGGGTCCAGCAACTCCATCCGCGCCACGGGAACGCCGCTCTGGATCGTCTCGATCACCGTTTGAACGGCGCCCTCTAGGCTGTCGAACGCCCAACTTCCGGCGAGAACGGTCTCCGGGATGCCGTGCAATCGAACTGTCGCTTCCACGATCAGCCCGAGTGTGCCCTCCGATCCGGTGAACAGATGCGTGAGGTCATAGCCCGCGGCTGACTTTCGCGCCCGACTGCCAGTCCGGATCATCGTGCCATCCGGCAGCACGACCTTCAGCCCCAGCACGTTTTCCCGCATCGTACCGTAGCGCACGGCGTTCGTTCCTGACGCCCTGGTGGAGATCATGCCTCCGATCGTCGCATTCGCGCCGGGATCGATCGGGAAGAACAAGCCCGTTGCGCGCAGCTCCTCATTCAGTGCCTCGCGAGTGACTCCGGGCTCCACCACGCACAGAAGGTCTTCTGGCGCCACTTCAAGCACGCGGTTCATGCCCGACAGGTCGACCGAGACCGCGTCGACGACCGCGCCGGCGTTGCCTTCCAAAGAGGTGCCGACGCCCAGCGGCACGATCGGCACTGCCAGAGCTGTCGCCGCCCGCATTAGGATCTGTACTTCTTCTGCGGTGCGTGGCTGCGCCACGACGTCTGGCAGTAGGGCCTCGTGGTGCCCTTCGGCTGCCATGAACTGTGCGCGGCCGGCTTCGTGCGTGATCCACCGTTCGCCGAAACGATCGGCCATTTGCTCGCTCAGCCTGATCAGCGCCGTCATTCGCGTGTCACCTCCGGCAAGGCAAAGCCTGCAAGGAATAGCGCCCCGTCCAAAGCATCCCCAAGCGGCTCGCTGAGCTTCGCAACCGTTCTGGCGCGCAACCACGGTCGCAGGTGCGGTGCGAGTCCGCCCAGGATCGCGCAGGCCGGCGCGCCCCGCTCAAAGATCGTCTCGATGAACCGCTCCACATGGCCGGCGGCATCCTCCACGATGGACCGCGCGATCGGATCTTCCGCTTGCGCATATTGGATCACGATCGGCGCGAGGGCGGCATAATCCGCCGGCGTCGCGCGATCCATCCATGCAATCGCTTGCGGAATGGCGTGTCCGAAGCGCGCAGCGATGGCAAGAGCGAGCGGTGTGCGGGTCGTGCGCCCATCCAGCGCGCGCAGGGCGTGCCGCATCGCCGACAGGCCAAGCGCCGCTCCGCTGCCCTCATCCGAAATGGGGAATCCGTAGCCGCCAATCGCGAAATCGGTGCCACCCACGCGCAATTGAGCGATGCTGCCAGTGCCTAGGATCAGGGTCGCACCGTCCCGCCCCCGATGAGCGCCGAGGTTGGCGATCGCCGCGTCCGTAGCGAACGCTATCCTGGCCAGACCAAAGTCAATGGCGCGCAGCGCTTCGGCGCTCCCGGGCCGTGACAAGCCAGCGATGCCGACGCCTGCCGCGATATCGGCGCGCGCGCTCGCGGCAAGGCCAGCGGACTCCAGGGCTTGATCGATCACATCGTCGAAAACTGCCCGCACGGCGGCAGCGCCGATGCGCATGTTGGCCGGCCCGGCATGTCCCGTGCCGATCACCAACCCGCTTTGGTCGATCAATCGCGCGCGGCAGTGGCTGCCGCCCGCATCCACACCGAGATACCAGCTTACCATCGCAATCGCCATTCTGCGCTCGCGGGCGCGTGATGACCCATATCGGCTTGTCTCGCCGGTATAACCAGCAGTGATGCCGTCGCCACTCACCGCAGCTGCCGGGATTGACGCGGGCGAGCGGGCGTTGAACGATCGGCGGCATGACCGAACTGGCTGCTCCGGCAGCGCTCGCTGAGCCCCCTTCCGCACCGGCCGCCATCGATCGCCGCGGCATGGCCCTTTATGGCGTGCTGGGGTTCGCCGCGGGCCTGCCCTTTTACATGTTCTCCACGGTGCTCGCGCTCCGGCTACAGGCACATGGCGTGGCGCTGGCCGTGATCGGCTTCTTCGCGTGGGTGCAGCTGCTGCCCACCCTGAAGTTCGTCTGGGCGCCGCTGCTGGATCGGTACGCCGTCCCCGGCTTCTCCCGATTCTACGGACAGCGCCGCGGCTGGATGATGCTGGCCCAGCTTGGGATCTTCACTTCTCTCGTCGCGATGGCGTGGACCGCTGAAGACGCCTCTCTCGGGGTGACCGCGCTGTTTGCCGTGTTGCTGGCTTTCTGGACAACCACGCTGGAAGTCGCCGCCGATGCCTGGCGTATCGAACTTTATCCTACGCAGGACGAGCAAGGCCCGATCGTTGCTGCCAATCTGTGGGGCTATCGCGGGGCGATGGTCGCCGCTGGCAGCGGCGCGCTCCTGCTTGCCGATTGGGGTGGTTGGACGATTGCCTACCTCGCCATCGCGGCGGCCGCATTTCTTCCCTTTCCGATCCTGGCCGCCATGCGCGGCCACACGCCCGACGCCCGGGAGAGGGTTCCCGCGCTTGCTACCGGACTGGTCGCCAGCGGCATGATCCTCAGCAGCGCCATGGTTGCCACCGCCGCCATCGGCTGGCTCATCCTGTGGGCCGCGTCCGGCGCGGGAATTGATGCCGACACGAACGTCACCCCCTGGGTGCTGGGCTGCTGCATGCTTCCGTTTCTGCTCATGGCCGCCGCACTCCCGCAGATCCGCCGCGCACCCAGCGACGCGCCGATCCGCCGCTCCGCGCTGCTCGGCCCCTACGTCGATTTCTTCTGGCGCTATGGCTTCGGCGCGCTGATCCTGCTGGCGTTCGTCTCGCTTTATCGGATGGGCGACGTTCTCGCGCTCAATCTCTCCAAGCCGATGATCAAGGATCTCGGCTACTCCCTGTCACAGATTGGCCGTGCGGATAGCGTTGTGGCGCTTGCCGCCAGCGCGATCGGCGTTGGTCTCGCTGGCTGGATGGTCACTCGGCACGCCATGTCATGGATGCTGGCGATCGGGGCCCTCGTGGCTGCGATCGGCAATTTCGGCTTTGTCTGGCTTCAGCATCAGCCCGTCAGCGAAGGGCTCCTCTACCTCGCGACCGGTGCCGACCAGTTCGGCAACGGCTTCGCTGGTGCCGTTTTCGTGGTCTATCTCTCCTTGCTGGTGAACCCGCGGTATCCCGGTGCTCAATATGCCTTCCTCACCGGCTTTGCCTTTCTGCTCCCGCGGCTGCTTTCAGGCGCCGGCGGGACGATCGTCGGCCGGATCGGCTATGACAATTTCTTCCTGTTGTCTGGCGCACTGAGCCTTGTGGCCGTCGTGTTCCTGCCGCTGCTCGCCCATATCCGCCCCAGATCCGAAGAGAGCGAATGATCGATTCCATTGTCGAAGGCGGCTTTGCGCCCGCCGCCGCGGCTGTGTCTGCTGGCCGTATTCCAGGCGCCGCTTTAGGCATCGTTACGGCCGATGGTACGCGCGCCGTTCGCCTAGCCGGCCTGGCGCAGCGAGAACCGGAGGAAGAGCCGCTCACGCGCGAACACTGGTTCGATCTTGCATCGGTCAGCAAGGTTATCGCCACGACCAGTATCATCCTGCGGCTGGCGGACGAAGGTCGGCTGGATCTCGATCGTCCGCTCACTGACGCCATCCCGGATCTGCGCCAATATGATGTCGCGAATGCGCCGGAACGTCGGCTGACCTTCCGGGACTGCCTGGTGCATCGCACCTTTCTTCCGGCGGTGGAGCCGATCTACACCTATGGCGATGATCCGGCGCGCCTGCGGGCCTTCGTTCTTCAGCGCGAATGGCGGCACGGCCCGTCGGTCTACTCGGATATCAACTTCATCCTGCTCGGCATCGCTATCGAGCGACTGACCGGCGCCGGGCTGGAAGCTCAGCCGCTCGGCAAAGGCCTCAGCTGGGGTCCGCCCCCGGGCCCGGCGGTCGCAACCGAACACTGCCAATGGCGGGGCCGGGTCATGAAGGGCGAAGTGCACGACGAAAATTGCTGGGCGATGGGCGGGCGTACCGGCCATGCCGGACTGTTCGGAACCGTCGACGGCGTCCTCGATTTCGCTCGCGGCCTGCTGGATGGCTCTGCCGCTTCTCCCGCGATGCTGGACGCAATTCGGACACCGGTTGAGGGTCACCGTACGGCCGGCTGGGAGATCCGCTTTCCCGGCTGGTCGGGTGGTCAGGCCTGCTCGCCTGGCGCCATCGGCCACACAGGCTTCACCGGCACCGGTCTCTGGATCGATTTCGAGCGTGACCTTGCGTGGACGCTACTCACCAATCGCGTCCACCCCACGCGCCATCATGACAGCGGCATCTTCACCCTTCGCCCGGAAACCGGCGACGCGGTGATCCAGGCTTTCGACGCCGCTTGAACACAGGCAGCACTGCCGGTCACCTCCTCAGCTCGCCGGATCGTACATGAACTCGCGCAGCTCCTGGGAACACCGGCAAGCGACCGCGAGCCGGCGCGCCCAGGCCATCGCCTCGTCCCGCGTCGGCAGTTCCAGGATCGTGAACCCGCCGCGCAGCTGACTGCCCGGATAGATCTGCGGCGATGCGGATCCGTCGCCCGCCACCAGAACCGGCGCCACCTGCTCGTTGATGCCTCCGCCGAAGACATAAACGCCTGCCGCCTTCGCTTGCTCGATCACGGCGCGCGCCGCATCCGCCACTGCCGGCAACTCGTCCTCCCGGACGATCATGGCTTCGCTCGGAAACGAGATCAGGTACTTCGTCATGGCTCTGATCCTGCGCCGCTTGAGCGCTGGCCGCAATGCGGGGGATTTGCTCCCGCCATTGCGCCCCTCAGGCGGCGCCGGATCGGCTTCCTCAGTTCGCCGCCGCCACGGCGACCAGTGCCGCGTCAAGCGAAGCGGTGGCGCTGACGTCGCCGGGCATGTCATTCGCGTAAGCGGCGAAGGTGAAGGTGCGGCCGGTCGCCGTCGTGAAATAACCAGCAAGTGCGTTGGAGGCATTCAGTGTGCCGGTCTTCGCAAACAGCCGCCCCTCCAGAGCCGTGCCCTTGAAGCGGTTGGCCAGCGTCCCATCCTTACCCGCGATCGGGAAGGTTTCGCGCCACGCCGCGCCCCAGGGCTGTTCCGCACCCCAACGGAGCAGCCTGACACTGGCACGCGGGGTCACCCGATTATAATTGGACATCCCGGATCCGTCGCCGAAGTCATATTGCCGGCGCTGGATGCCCGCCCGCTCAAGCACGGCATCCATCGCGGCATGTCCGTCGGCCACCGATCCGCTTCCGGATACCGCACCCACCCGCCGCAACAGCAATTCGGTGTGCAGGTTCTGGCTTACCTTGTTCGTGTGCACCAAATCCTCGCGGAGCGGTGCCGGGGTCAGCCTTGCCAACGCGGGCACTTCGGGCGGCCTCGCTGCCGGCGCGTTGCCGCGCACCTTGGGATCGTCCGCCGGCATTACCGGCCGATGCCGCACGCCCACCTTGCCGGTGACCCGGACGCCCGCCGACCGCAGAAGTTCGGCAAAGCGCCAGGCAGCACGGTGCGCCGGATCATCGACGCCCAATCTGACTTCATAGGGTGAGGCATCCGCCGGGATGGTGCCCGTCAGCCGCAGCAGATCGCTTCCGGGCTCGCGCATGTAACCGATCGAGCGCTTGCCTCCTGCGGGCACGGTCACCACGCGATTGTCGATCCGGTAATAGCCGTCACCGGAAACCTCAGGCGCGCCACCCGCGCGGCCAGGGCGCACCGTTAGCGCCACTTCATTATCGTCCATCGTCAACGCGGACACGGCCGTGCCATAGCGGCCCACCATGTTGTTCCAGCTCATGCCCGCTGGCCAGCGTTCGTCCGGAAACGCGGTGTCGTCACCGATCACGTCGCCTACGACCTTCGTCTCGCGTGCCACGGCATCCACCAGCGTCGCCAGGCAATCGTTGGTGCAATCCCGTGCGCTGGAAAGCCGCGCATCACCCGCGCCCACCAGAACCACGTCCCGCAGTGCGCCGCGCGGTTCCAGCCGCACGCTGGCTCCCGCAGCCGTATCGGCACCTTCCGTCTCCAGCATGGCAAAGGCCGCGGCGGTGGTGAACAATTTGGTGTTCGACGCTGGAACGAAGCGGTCGTCCGGCCGGATCGCGACGATCTCGCGTCCGGCCTCGTCCACCACCAGCAGGCCGATACGGGTGCCGGTCGCCGCGGTCGCAAGCGCCTCCGTCACCGGAGCGGGCGCGGCAATGGCCGGGGTCGGGGTCGGGGTCGGGGATGATGTGTCCGCCGCAGCGGCAGCCAGCAACGGCAGCAGGATCAGCATCATTCCGTATCGATCTCCTCTCGCAAGACAGCCAGAAACTCGCTCGCCAGCGCTGAGGGCGGCCGGTCGAGCAGGTGAATCGCGTGCACGTCAAAGGTGAGCGACGGCTTCAACGGCCGCGTGGCGAGCCCTTCCGCCACCCACGCCTCGGCCGTAAAACTGTCCACCACCGTGATGCCAACGCCAGCGCGGACCAGCGCGGCCGCGATATAGAAGGTGCGCGCCGCAACCACTTCGTCCAGCGCAATGCCCAGCCGGTCGAGCTCGTCGGTCAGCAGCGTACCGATCGGCCCGCTTCCGGCCAGTGAGATGAAGCGGCGGTTGGCAAGCTCCGCCAGCTCCACCCGGGCGGGCGCGTCGGGCATTTCCGCTTCGCGATAAAGGACCACCAATTCCCCCTCTCCGAGCCATGTATTGCTCAGCGCGGCGCCGCGTGGGGGTTCGCTCGCCACCGCAATGTCGGTCTCGCGCTCGTACAGCTTGCGGAGGAGGTCGTCGTGATGAACCGTCTGTAGGTCGAAGTGGACGTCCGGGTGGCGCTCCATGAAGCGCGAAACGGCTGCGGGCAGGACGCCGAGGGCAAGGCTTGGCAGCGCGGAAATACGCAGCCTGCCGCCACCGCCGCTGCGCATGTTGCGCCCGGCTTCGCGCAGGGCGCGCACGCGCTCCTGGATCTCCGCGACATCGGCGAAGAGGTTGTGGGCGTCCTCGGTCGGCACCAGCCGGCCGCCGATCCGCTGGAACAGGTCGAAACCCAGCAGCGTCTCGGCGTGACGCAGGGTTTTCGATACCGAGGGCTGCGACACATTCAGCGCACGGGCCGCGGCGGAAACGGAGCCGTTGACGTAAACGGCGTGGAAGATTTCGATATGGCGCAGGTTCACGGCCGGGTCCCTAGCGCCGCTGCCGTCACTCGACTACCCGTCCGCGGAACCGTTCTTCGTCCAATCCTCCCTCAGCGCGCGCCACAAGGGTCGCGACCGTCAGGTTGGCCGAAGCGGACGGAACGGTGCGCGTCATGTCGAGCAGCCGGTCGAACGGCAGCACCAGCCCGACGACCAGCGCGGTCTGCTCCGGCGACACCCCCACCGCCGACAGCATCGCCGCCAGCATGAACAACGAGGCGGACGGCACCGGCGCCGTGCCGAACGCGGCGAGTGCTCCAGTCGCCAGCATCACGACCAGCATCTGCGCATCGGGGATGATGCCCAGCGCCTGTAGCGCGAACTGGCCGAGCAGCCCGACATACATCGCCGTCCCGTCCTTGCCGATCGCCGCGCCCAGCGGCAGCACGGTGGAGGCGACGGGCCGCGCCACGCCCAGATTGTCGTGCGCCACGCGCAGCGCCACTGGCAGCGTCGCGGAGGAGGAGGCGGTCGAGAATGCGATCGCCAGCGCATCGACGATCCCGCGGAAGAATCGCACCACCGGCAGCCGTGCGACCAGCGCGATCAGCCCGGCATGCACCACCAGCATCTGCGCCAGCGAGGCGACGATCACGCACAGCGCCAGCCAGCCGACGTTGACGAACACCGCCGCGCCATTCGCGGCGACCGCATTGGCGATCAGCGCGAAGACACCGAACGGCGTCACCTCCATCACGATCCGCACGATATGCATCAGCACTGCGGCCAGGCCCTGCAACAGCGCGACGACCGGCTTGCCTGCCTCGCCCGCCAGCACGCTGCCGATGCCCAGCAGGATTGCGGTGAAGATGATCGCCAGCATGTCGCCCTTGGCCAGCGCCTCGATGATGTTGGCCGGCACGATCGACAGCAACTGGTCGCTCGGCGACACCGCCGCGCCCAGCACGTGCGGCGCGACACCGGCCAGCGCGATACCCTCGCCCGGCCGCACCAAGAGGCCGACCGCCATGCCCAGCGATACCGCGATCAGCGTCGTCACCGCGAACAGCCCGATCGTGCGTCCGCCGATCGGCCCCAGCCGCCGCGGGTCGCCAAGCCCTGCGATCCCCGCCGCAATGGTGATCAGCACCACTGGCACGACCAGCATCTTGATCAGCCGCACGAACAGGTCGCCAACGATCTTCACCGCCGGCGCCGCATCGGGCCAGAGCAGGCCGAGCAGCGCGCCGAGCACCAGCCCGGCCACCACCCGCTTCCACAAAGTTATCGCGAACCATCCACGCAGGATGGTCACGCCGGCGTTCCCCAGAAGCCCGGCGCCGGCGGCTGCATCCAGCCGGCCTCGTCACGCACCCCGCCCTTGCGATCAGCGGCCAGCCACAAGGGCCCGTCCAGATCGACGAACGACGCGCGCTCCGCGACCAGCATCGCCGGGGCAATGCCCAGCGACGACGACACCATGCAACCCACCATCAGGCCAAACCCCATCCCCAGCGCCGCATCGGCGAGCGCCAGGGCTTCGGTCAGACCGCCGGTCTTGTCGAGCTTGATGTTGACGTAATCATAGCGGCCACGCAGCCGCGGCAGGTCCGCACGGGTATGCAGCGCCTCGTCGGCACAGATCGGAATTCGGCTGTTCAGCCCTTCCAGCCCTGCGTCATCATCGGCCGGCACCGGCTGCTCGAGCAAGTCGACGCGGTGCGCCAGCAACATGTCCTGCCACCGCGCGACATCCTCGACCCGCCAGCTTTCGTTGGGATCGACGATCAGGCGCGGCAGCGGCGCCACCGCTCGCACGGCGGCCAGCTGCGCCTCCGCTTCCTCGCGGTTCAGCTTAACCTTCAGCAGCGGCACCGACGTGTGCCGCTGCGCCACCGCCGCCATCGCCTCGGGCGTATCGATGCCGATCGTGATCGCGGAGGCCAGCGCCTCGGGCGCGCGGCATCCCGCCAGCGCCGCCACGCTCGTCCCAGCGCGCTTCGCCTCCAGGTCCCACAACGCGCAATCCACCGCGTTGCGCGCGGCGCCCGCCGGCATCGCGGCGGCAAGCTCCTCGCGCGACGCGCCACCTTCGATCAGCGCCCGCACGCCTTCGATCGCGGCCAGCGATCCCTCGACCGTCTCGCCATAGCGCGGATAGGGAACCCCCTCGCCGCGCCCGACATGGTCGCCGTCGCGGACCGAGACGGTCACCACGTCGGCGATCGTCTTCACCCCGCGCGAGATGCGGAACGGGGTGTGCAGCGCGAAGCCGTCGTGGCGGGCGTCAAGCGTTCGCGGCATCGGTCGCCAGCAGATGGTCGATGATTGGATCGGCGCCAAAGCGGAACGGATCGGTGCACGGCAGGCCATGCGCCTCGCTCGTCGCCGCCAGCAGGTCGCGCGCCTCGGCCTCGCCCAGCTTGGCAGTGTTCAGCGCGATGCCGACAAACCGCACCGCCGGGCTGGTCAGCCGCGCCACGCGTAGGTTTGCGTCGATGCACTCGGCAAGGTCGACCAGCGGATAATGCGGCAGGCCGCGCATGTGCGGCCGCGTCGGATCGTGGCACATCACCAGCGCCTGCGGCTGCGCGCCATGCAGCAACCCGGTCGACACGCCGGCAAAGGCGGGGTGGAACAGCGAGCCCTGCCCCTCGATCAGGTCCCAGCCATCATCGCTGCGCGCGGGCGCCAGATCCTCGATCGCGCCGGCAATGAAATCGGCCACCACCGCGTCGAGCGGCACGCCGTCGCCCGCGATCAGGATCCCAGTCTGCCCGGTCGCGCGGAAATCGGCGGTGACGCCGCGGGCACGCAGCGCGTCGCGCAGGCACAGCGTCGTGTACATCTTGCCGACCGAACAATCGGTGCCGACCGTCAGCAGCCGCTTGCCCGCGCGCTTCTTGCCATTGCCCACCGGCAGGTCGGGCCGCGGGTCGCGAATGTCGAACAGCTGCACGCCGGCCGCCTTCGCCGCCTCGACCAGCCGCGGCTCGTCCTTCAGCCGCTGGTGCAGGCCGCACGCGAGGTTCATCCCGGCCGCGATCGCTGCCAGCGCATCGGCCATCATCCATTCGGGGAAACGTCCCCCGGCATTGGCGATGCCCAGCACCAGCGTCCGGGCGCCCGCCGCTGCCCCGGCCGCCGCGTCCATGCGTGGCAGGTCAAAGCTGAACGGGCAGTCGTCGTGCCGCCATTCGCCGACGCAATCCTGGCGTCGAAACGTGGCGAGGCCGCGCGAGGTCTTGAGGCCAAATTCGTCGTCCGAATGGCCGAGGTACAGCAGATATGGTGCCGGAATGCTCATAGCGCTGGACGATAGATGGCGCCCGCAGGGACCCGCCAATCGCGCTCGCAGCTTTGCCTATAACGCAAGGCTATTGCCCGCAATTGACTGGCCGCGGCCGCAGCAGGGCACGTCCCGCCGCGGCCCCGGTTACCGCCCCGTCCTTCAGCGCCAGCTTGCCGTTGACGAACAATGCGCTGACGCCGGCACTCGGCTCGCGCGGCCGGATGTAGTCGGCCCGCGGGGCGTAACCCACAGGATCGAACACCACGACATCGGCGAATGCGCCGGGCTTCAGATAGCCACGATCCTTGATGCGATACATGTCGGCGGTCGCTCCGCTCGACCGGCGGATGAACTGCGCCAGGGTGATCACCGGCCGCTTCACGACATAATCCTGATACAGTTTGGGGAAGGTCGCATATTGCCGCGGATGCCCGTTCGATCCGTCGGAGGAGGTGACGACCCACGGCTGCTTCATGATCAGGTCGACGTCGCGTTCCGCCATGTTGAAGCTCGCGACGCCAGAGCCGGCGGGATCGGTCCCGTTGGCATTGGCGACGCGCAGGATGCGGATCGCCGCGTCGATCGGATCGAGCTTCCACGTCGCCGCCATCTGCGCCAGCGTCTTGCCGGTCCACGGCTGCCCCTGGGAGATCAGCAGCAGCGATTCCGCCCCGCCGCGACGTCGCAGATTCTCGCGCATCTCCGCCTTGATCTTCGCCATGGTCGCAGGCGTGTCGAACCGCTTGATCATCGCCTGATAGCCGCCATCGACCGCCCAGGCGGGGACCAGCGAGGCGTCGACGCTCGATCCGCTCGCGAGCCACGGATATTGGTCGGCGGTCACCTCCTGCCCCGCCGCGCGCGCTTCCTCGATCGTACGGATCAGGTCGGGCGCCTTGCCGTGCAGGTCGACGCCCAGCGCCTTCAGGTGCGCGAAATGCACCGGGGCTCCCGCTCGGCGCCCGATCTCGATCGCTTCCTTGGTGGAGGCAATCAGGCCGATGTTATAGTTGGACTCATCGCGCTGGTGGCTGTCGTACATGCCGCCGCGCTTGCCCACCTCGGCCGCCACTGCGGCGACCTCATCGGTCTTGGCAAAGCTCTGCGGCGGATAGAACAGCCCGGCCGACAGGCCATAGGCACCCTCGCACATCGCCTTCGCCGCCAGCCGCTTTTCCTCCGCCAGTTCGGCCGGGGTCGGCGTGCGATCGGCCTTGCCCAGCACGCGCTGGCGGATCCCGCCAAAACCGACGAACGGCACCACATTGGTCCCGATCCCGCTCGCCTCCAGCTTGCGCGCGTCATCGCCCACATCGGGCGTGCCATAGCCGTCGACGCCGATCACGATCGTCGACACCCCCTGCGCCAGCCACGGCAGGTTCAACCGAACCTTGGGATCATCTGACCGGATATAGCTGTCCGGGTGCGTATGCGCGTCGATGAAGCCGGGCGCGACGATCTGCCCCTTGGCCTCCACCACCTGCCCGGCGCGCGTGCCACGGCCCGGCCCGACATAGACGATGCGATCGCCCGCGATCTCGACGTCGCCGGTGATCGGCGGCGTGTCGGCGCCGGTGTAGATCGTGCCCCCGCGGATCACGACATCGACGTTCGGCCCGCTCGCCGCGCCCAGCGCCAGCAGCGATCCAATCGCTACCCCGGCGCGCAACATGCCCCGCATCACTTGTCCTTCCCCTGCGGCGTCAGCGTCGAACGGCTGACAGTCGCCGCGTCCACCGCCGCGCGGCTGAACGGCATCGGCTGCATCTCACCCTTGATCCACGGGGCATATTGGTCGCGGTAATGCGGTGATCGCGGGTCGTTCGACTGCCCCGGCAGGTTCAGCATCACCGATTTATCCCAATCCCCCACGTCGATGACATGAAGGTAGCTCGCGCCGCCGCCGGTCCGCCAGCCCGGTCCATTGCCCAGCCAACGCGCCATGACGGTATAGCTGTCACCGCCCGATCCCTCGCCCTCGATCGGCGGGAAGGCCGCCGCGATCGCCGGGATGCTCGACAGCGGATGCGCGATCCGCACCTGATGCAACGTGCCCCAGCGCCAGGCGGCGGGGTCGCTGCCCATCAGCCGCTGCGCCTCGGCCCAGCCGCTCGCCAGCGCGGCGTCCACCATGTCGGGCCGGCTCGCGGCGCGGCGCAGCAGCTCGGACGGCGCGATCTCGTCGACCAGCTCCCTGGCCTGTTCCGGCACGATCGCCGCCAGCATCCGCTTGCCCAGGTCGCGCCACACGATCTCGTACAGCGCCGCAGCGCCGCTATCCTTGTCGAGCCGCGCGTCCCATCCGGACAGCACCTTCACCGCCGGCGCCGCGCCCGCCGACGGCTGCTTGGGCAGCAGCGCCAGGAACTGCTTGGCCGGCGTCGACAGCGTGTCGAACTGCAATGCCACGCTGTCCGCGACCGAATGGCGCGGCTGCGATGCCAGCACCTCGGCGACGCGCTCGTAACGATAGGGGTCGCGGAACGAGAAGGCAGGGATCTTATCGCGCGGCCAGTCGGCCGGCAGGTTGTTCTGGTTGGCCGACGCGAACCAGCCCTTCTGCGGGTTGAACTCGCTCGGCAGCGCACGGAAATCGCGATAGCTGTTCCAGTCATACGGCCCGTCGCCGGGCACCGGCATCAGCCCGTCGCCCTTTTTCCGCTGCGGAACGAACCCGATCACCTGCCAGCCGTGGTTTCCGTCCACATCCGCATAATGAAAGTTCGTCGGCGAGGCGTGCAGCTTGAACGCCTCCTTCAGGCTGTTCCAGTCGCGCGACAGGTTGATTGCCACCATCGCGAAGGATCCGGACCCGCCGGGCTGCATCCCGATCGAACCAAGGACGGTGGCGCGCCCGCCCGCCGGATCGTGCATGATTACCGGTCCCTGCACGGCATAGCGCAGCACCACCTTCTGCGAGGTGCCGCCCTTGACAAGGATCGTCTCCTCTACCCGATCGAACCGCTTCCACCCGCCATCATGGCGATACCGCTCCGGATCCTTGGGATCGAGCTCGAGCACGAACAGGTCCTGCTGGTCGATGTGGAAGTTCGTGCGGCCAAAGGCGAAGCGGTCAGTGTGCCCTTGCATGATGCCCGGCAGCCCCGGCGCACCGCCGCCGATCACGTCCAGACCCGGCGCAGTCAGATGCGCCACATGCCGCGGCCCGAAGCCGCCGATGCCCAGGTGCGGGTCGTTCGCCAGGATCGGGCGGCCGGTGGTGGTGCGGCTGCCCGCGACCGTCCAGGCATTGGACCCTGCCTGAGACCGATCGAGCTGCTCATCCGGGTCGCGCGTCGGCGTGTCCGGTCCGAAGGGCAGTCGACCCAGCTGCAGAACGCCAAGATCGGCGTCGCTCACCTTTGACGCGTCCAGCCCGGCCGGCACCTCCAGCTTCCAGGCCGGGCGCAGCGGTGCGATCACCGCATCCAGCTCCAGCAGGCCGAGCGCAGCCAGCTTCGCGCGCCGGATCTCGTCGTCCGCATTGCCGATCGATCCGCCGCGCGCCAGCACCAGATCACGAATGTCCCAGCGCAGCGGCATCACGCCCAGGATACGATATTCCAGCGGCAGCTGGCTTGTATCCTTTTCTACCTCCGCGATGCGGGCGTTCATGCCGGCGATATACCCGGCCACGCAGCTGCGAACCTCCTCGGGCACTCGCGCCAGTTCCGCATCCAGGTCGCCCCGGTAATGGAACAGCCGCGCCACGGCGTCGTGCTTGGCAAAACCCGGCCCGAACGCCTCGGCCATCCGGCCCAGCTCCCGACGATGCGCCAGGTCGATCTGGAACAACCGGTCGCGCGCCACGACATAGCCTTGGCCGAAGAACGCATCCGGCTTCGTCTGCGCGCGGATATGCGGCACGCCCCACCGATCGTCGATGATCTCGATGGGCGCCGATAATCCTTTTACGCGGAGCGGGCGGGCGGTCGGCGCGGATTGCCCGTGGCATGCGACGGACACCAGCGCCGTCGCCGCGGAGCCAAGCAGAAACAGGCGCCGGTCGAGCATTGCGATCCTTTCGTCATCGGTCCCGCCGCAGGCTAACGCCCTCGTAAGCGGCGCGTCCATGACAAGCGCGCTCCACCTCATAGAAGGCGGTTATGCGGCCGCGCAGCGGCGCTTCCATATGCGCAATCTATGGATCAACAAACAAACGTAAGTCGATCGCCTCTTGACGCCTTTCCGCCCATACCGGCACGTTCCACAGTAACGGCGATCTGCGACAACAGCATGACGCACGCGGGTAGGTTCAGGTTCAAGAGCTTTCGGGGGACGGCACATGCGTGGTATTTTCTTGTCCAGGGCAATGCTCGGCACAACGGGGCTCATCGCCCTTGCGGCCGGCCTTGCAACGCCGGCAGCGGCACAAACACAACCGTCGAATGTCGCGACGGCCCAGATCGGCGATCCTGCGCCGGGAACCAGCGATGACAGCAGCGGGCCAGACGTGGTCGTCACCGGCACGCGCATCGTCCGGGACGGCTTCCAGGCACCAACGCCGCTCACGGTGCTGACCCAGGAAGAAATTCAGAACTCCTCGCCGTCGAACAACGTCGCGGACTTCGTCAACCAGCTGCCGGCCCTGGCCGGCTCGACCCGCCCGTCCAACTCGCGCCTGAACCTTTCGAGCGGGCAGGCCGGCATCAACGCGCTCAACCTGCGCAACCTGGGCGAAACGCGCACGCTGGTGCTGCTTGACGGCCGCCGCTCGGTTGCCTCGACCGTCACCGGGCTGGTCGACGTCAACACCATCCCGCAGGCGCTGATCAAGAGCGTGGAGGTCGTCACTGGCGGCGCGTCATCCGCTTACGGCTCGGACGCGGTGGCTGGCGTGGTGAACTTCGTGCTCGACAAGAAGTACACCGGGCTCAAGGTCGCCATCGACAGCGGCATCACCGGAGAGGGCGACGGCGCCAATTACTCGTTCGCCGTGACGGGCGGCCTTGAGTGGGGCAGCGAAGGTCGTGGCCACCTGCTGGTCAACGCGGAGCTCGCACATCGCGACGGCATCTTCGAAGTCGACCGCGATTGGAACGCCACCGGCTATGTTCGCATCCAGGATCCGAACTGGACCGCGACCAGCACCACGCCGCAGTATTTGATCCGCCGCCAGGTCGGCTCGGCCAACTCCACCCCCGGCGGCCTGATCACGGCCTCGACGGGCACCCGCACCAATCAGCTGCGCGGGACGTATTTCGGCTATAACGGGTCGGTAAACCAATATCAGTACGGCGCCCTCACCTTCCCGTCGCCGACGGGCACGGCGGTACCGTCGCTGACCCAGGGTGGTGACTGGCGGGTCAACGACTCCGGCCGCCGTATCGGCCTCGATCCCGAAGACGATCGCCGCGGTGTCTTTGCCCGCGCCAGCTACGAAATCGCCGACGATATCGAGATTTTTGCGGAGGGTTCCTACAACTGGCAGCAGGTGTTCTTCAACGCCGGGCCGAACCTGTCGACCGGCATTGCGCTCAACGCCACCGGCTGCACCACCGTGCCCGTTCCGGTCACCTGCAACGCGTTCCTGTATAACGCACTTGGCCCGGCGGCGCTCAACGGGATCACCGGCGTCACCCTTGCCACGACGGCGGCAGACCTGCCGTTCCGCGCTGCCGACAACAAGCGTGAGGTGCAGCGTTACGCGATCGGCGCCGAGGGCACGGCTGAGGTGTTCGGCAAGAACGCGATCTGGAACATCTACGGCCAATATGGCCGCGCGGATCTGCGTGAACAGCTTCGCAACATCATGCACATCAACCGCATGAACAATGCGACGGCGGCTGCTTTCGCCCCGGCCGGCAGCAGCTATGCCCCCGGTTCGATTCAGTGCCTGATCAACGTCGACGCCAGCACGACGAACAACGATCCGAACTGCGTCCCGCTCAACCGTCTGGGTATCGGTGTCGCGAACCCCGCCGCCATCGCCTATGTGCTTGGTGATCCGTACCGCGACGAAGTGGTCGAACAGTATAACGCTGCCTTCAACGTCTCGGTCACGCCGTTCCGCACCTGGGCGGGCGACGTAAGCATCGCGACCGGCGCGGAATACCGCGAGGAGAAGATCCGCGGCTTCGTGCCGACTGAGTTCCAGCCGACGGCGACCACCAATGCCGCTGGCCGGCCGACCACGTCGAACGCTTGGTCGGTGGGTAACTATCTGCCCACCAACGGCAGCTACAACGTGAAGGAAGTCTTCCTCGAAACGGTGGTGCCGCTCGGGTTCGGGCTGGAGTTCAATGGCGCCGTTCGTGCAACGGACTATTCCACCGCCGGCTATGTCACCACTTGGAAGGCCGGTGCGACGTGGCAGCCGATCGACGACTTCCGCGTCCGTGTCACTCGCTCGCGTGATATTCGTGCGCCCAACCTGAACGAACTGTACCAGGGCGGCTCCGCCAACAGTGACTCGGTTCGCAACCCTGCCTACACCACCGATGGCGCCAACGGTCCGTCGTCGTTCGGCTACTCGGGCTTTGTCACTGGCAACACCAACCTGCGCGTCGAAAAGTCCGATTCCTGGAACGCCGGCATCGTTCTGACGCCGCGCTTCCTGCCCGGCTTCAACCTGTCGGTCGATTACTTCGACATCCAGATCGAGGACGGGATCACCACCTTCAGCGCACAGAGCATCTTTGACCTGTGCTATGTCGGCAATCAGGATTTCTGCGCCGCGATCTCGGACGATCCGAGCCGCTCGACGCCGGGTCAGCCGTATAAGCTGGTTCGCAGCCAGCCGTTCAACGCTGCCGGTCAGACGGTGCGCGGCGTCGACATCGACGCCTCCTATCGCCTGCCGCTGCAGCGGGTCTTCGCCGACGCGGAGGGTACCTTCACCCTGCGCGGCGTGGCGACGCGGTATATCGACAACATCCTCGACACTGGCGTGCCGGGTGCCGTTATCTCCAACTCGGTCGGCGTGAATGGCGGCCAGTCCACCACGCCCAAGTGGATTTACCGTTTCAGCGCGACCTACGACACGCCGAACTTCGCGATCACGGCGGTCGGTCGCGGTATCAGCGCGGGCAAATATGTCGCGAACGGTGTGGAATGCACCACCGGCTGCCCGGTTTCGACGGTCAACGCACCCACGTATGAAAGCAATCGAGTGTCGGGTGTGTTTTATGCCGACCTGAACCTGACGCAGAAGGTGACGTTCGGTGACGCGGAGGCGCAGTTCTTCGTGAACGTCACCAACCTCTTCGATCGCTGGCCGCTGCTGCTGCCGGAAACAGGTCTCGCCGCGAACAGCACCTATTCGGATCTGCTCGGCCGCCAGTTCCGCATCGGCCTCCGCATGGAGACGCGCTGATCGCCATCAAGGGGGCGAGCGCAACCGCTCGCCCCTTTTTCTTTCGTCGGCAGCCCAGCAAAGGGCGCCGCCGGCGCGCTCGACGCCGCGCCTCCGGGCTATTCGTCGCGTCCGATCATCTGCCGGCGCCCGCCGCCCGCAGGCTCTCGCACTGCTTCACCAGCGTCCGCGCACTCTGCTCCGTCAGCGGCTGGAACAGCAGCGACTGCCACCCAGCCACCGTCTCCAGGTCGAAGTCCCACCAGCGCGATTCCGCGACCAGCGTTGCGATGGGATCCGGGAAGCGCGCCCGGAGCATACGGGCTGGGACGCCGCCCATGATCGCGAACGGTGGGACGTCGCGTGTCACCACGGCTCCTGCCGCCAGCACCGCGCCGTCGCCGATGCTGCGGCAACCGCTTAAGATCGTGACGCGGTCACCGATCCAGACATCATTGCCGATCACCAGCGGGTTTTCTTCGTCCAGCGGTATCGTATCGCGCGGCACCAGGCCCAGCTTCGCATTGTAGAAAAAGGGATGCTGGCTCACCCGTTCGATGGGATGGTCCCGGCGCCGCACGATCAGTTCCTGACCGACGGAGCACCAGCGGCCTACCACCGTGCCGCGCGGCAACACGCCGCGGTGCAGGATCGCGCCATAGGAATAGTCGCCGATCGTCACCCCCTGATGCGCCCGCATCAACCTGCGCAGCCGCGGGGAGCGCATTTCCCCGCCGTCCCAGCGCCGCATCAGCCGAAGGAACCAGCCGTGCGATCGTCGCCCGGCGTACAGTTTCTCCAACACCGTTGATTGCAGCGCCTCGATCATTCCGCTCCCCCGTTATTCCCGGCGCCTGAACCAGGCTGCTCCATTTCTGCGCCAACTCTTTCCGCAGCCCGCACGACCGGCGGTATCTGTGTTGGTGCAGCATCACGCGGCGGGGGACCATGCCGATCACCTCAATCCGATCCGTTTCGGCCACGATTGCTGGCTGCATCGGCGCGTTCATCGCAGGCTCGGCGATACCGGCGCCTGCCGCCATGAGGGACGTGGTGGTGCGCGACACACCGCAGCTTGTGACAGTGCTGCGGCAGTCCCGCGGGGGGAAGCGTGTCCTGCTCGCACCGGGCGAATATGCGCCCTTCGCGCTGCGCGGCATTGCCCCGCCAGCCGAACTGGTGATCACCTCTCAGGATCCTTCAAGGCGGGCGGTGCTCACCGGGGTCAACCTGCGGGACGGCGCAAACCTCACCTTCCGCAATCTCGTGCTGCGCGGCTCGGGCAAGGCGGTGCAGGAAGACTTTCTGTTCCGTCGCATGCGCAATCTGACGATCAGCAACATTCTCGCCAGCGGACGTCCCGGTGCGGTCGGCCTCGCCGAGGACAAGATCATGCAATTGCGAGAATGCACGGATGCCGCGATCACGCGCGCCGAGTTCACCAATGCGGTGATCGCCCTTTCACTTCTCGACACGAAGGGCGTGTCGGTAACGTCCAGTTACTTTCACGGCCTGCGGATGGATGCGATCCGCGGCGGCGGCAATTCGGATGTTCTGATCGGGTATAATTATATCACGGGCTTCAGCCCAAAGGCAGGGGACCACCCCGATGGCATCCAGTTCTGGACTAGTCGTCAGAAAGCTGCCGCGCATGACATCAGGATCGTTGGCAATGTCATTCATCGCGGCCGCGGAAAGGCGATGCAGGGCATCTTCATGCGCGATGAAACCAGCAACCTTCCTTATCGCAACGTATATATTCAGGATAATTTAGTCGCCGGGGGCATGTTCAACGGCATCGCTGTTCTCTCCCAAACCAAATCCCTTACCCTTAAGAACAACGTCGTCGCTGCGTACCCGGATCAGAAGAGCTGGATACGGGTAAACGACCATGCAACGCTGCGTGATAACAGCGCGCCGATCTACCTCATCGGCAACAACCGCGCGAAGGTTGTGGCGAACAACCATATTACACCCGTTCGCGCGGATGCTGGCGCGGCAGCGCTAAAAGCCTGGGCGCGCGGGCGCCCGCTCCATCGCTACAGCGAAAGTCTCCGCCGCCATGTCGACAGTCTCTGACGCGCGCGCGCCCTTGCGGCCGACGCCCGCCAACGATCCTTTCCCTCCTGCGACGAAGGCGGCGCCGCCGGCAGGATCGCGAACACTGCTGATCAAGGCGAAGGGTGGCCTTGGCAACCGTATGCTGGCCGCGGTCACCGGGGTGATCCTCGCCCAGCTCAGCGGTCGCACTCCCGTCATCGACTGGCGGGATGGGCTGTACGTGCCGGAGGGTACCAATCTCTATCCGCTACTGTTTCGTGACCCGATCGGCATCGATCCTGCTCATTTTGACGACAGCACGGCGGTCGCCCCTTCGCTGTGGACTGGCCGCCTGACCGAACAGCCGGTCACCATCATCGCCCGCCACTTTCCGGATAAACATTCCAGCCCGTTCATTTACCGGCGCCTGTCCGTCCCGTTGACCGCCGCCGACCCCGCCGCTCCTGTGGGTGTGTTCTGGTCCTACCTACCGAAGCTTGCGCGCCTCCGGGGGCGCCTGCGGGCGGATCGCCGGTTCGACGGGCGGAGCCTGGACGCGATCACGCAGGATATGCTGCACCGCTTCTTCACCCCCAACGATCGGGTGCGCCAGGCTGTCAGCCATCTTTTCGCCGGGCGTCGGCGCCCGATGATTGGCGTCCACATCCGTTTCACCGACCGCAAGGTTCCGCTCGCGAAGATCGAACGTGCGTTGATCAGGCTGCGCGCACATTCGCCGGCCAGCGACATCTTTCTGGCAACCGACAGCGCGGAGGCTCAGCGGTACATCACGTCCCGCTTCAAGCGGGTCTTCACCATCGACAAGCAGCTGGTGGAGGATGGACGAGCGCTACATTATGCCGGAACCCAGATGAGCGACCCGCTACGGGAAGCGGAAAACGCCGTGATCGACATGTTCGCGCTCGCGGGATGCGACTGGCTCATCCACTCCCGGCATTCCACCTTCTCGGTCGCAGCCAGCTTGATCGGGGGAATCTCGCCCAAGCGCCAGATCGACGTTGATCGCTTCAATGCGAAGGTGATCGTCAAACGCTGGTTCCAGTCCTTTGCCTGATCGCTCGTTATTGTATCGCGTGGGGCAACGCCGCTGATGTCGGTTATGGCTGAGCATCTCGGATCCGTGCACACACGGGCCGGGCCCAAGGTGGCCCTACGTCGTGGGCGCCTCGTGCGAGTTTCCACGCCCGCACCGGGGACACCCGCCCCTTTCCCGGAGGCGCAGCTCACGCCGGTGCCGCAATTGGCCCTGCGTACCAGAGCGGCCATCGTGCTGTTCGTCGCCGCGCTGTTCCTGCCATCGGTGTATTTCATCGGGCCCGTCGTGCTCTCGCCCGCGCTGCTTTACCTGGCCTTGGCCTTCCTCCCTTTGCTCGCCTTCTGGCTGATGGGTCACGCCGGCCCGCGCCTCGCGACTGACATGCTGGTGCTCGCCTTCGCGGGATGGGCCTTCCTCACCCGCTTCGTACAGCTGGACGTCGCTGCTGCGTTGGAGCCGGCCGGCGTCGTGCTGCTTCAGACAGCTGGCGCCTATATCGCCGGCCGCGTGCTCGCCCAGAATGCAGCGGCGACCCGACTGGTGTTCGCCACGGCGATCACCGGCGTTGCCCTGATGTTGCCGTTTCTCCTGTGGGAATCGGTTACTGGCGCGAAACCGCTGCTCGATGTCGCCGCACTGTTCGGCAAGACGCTGCTGCCGACGCAAATGGACCCGCGCTGGGGCTTTCAGCGCGCCCAGGGGGTTTTCGAACATCCCATTCTGCTCGGCATGTTTGTCGCCACCCTCGTCTCGGCGGCCACGTTCATGTTCCACGGGCGGCGCGGCCGGATGATGCGGTGGCTAGCCGCGCCCGCGGTTGTACTCTCGGCCATGACCTCGCTGTCGACCGGCGCCTTGCTCAGCATGAATATCCAGTTCGGCCTGATGCTGTGGAACGCGGTTCTGCGGCACGTGAAGAAGCGATGGGCGATCCTCATCTGGCTGGTGATCGCGCTTTACGTCACCGCCGATCTGCTGTCGGACCGCACGCCGTTTCACCTGTTTGTCGACTATGCGACGTTCAGCGCCCAGAGCTCGTACAATCGCATCCTCATCTGGCAATATGGCTCGGCCGCGGTCATGGACTCGCCGCTCCTTGGCCATGTGACGGACGATTGGGATCGACCGGCGTTCATGCACGCCAGCATGGACAATTTCTGGCTGGTTATCGCCTACCGCTATGGGCTGCCAGGATTTGCCCTTCTTGCCGCCGCCTTCATCCTGACGATCTGGCGGATCGCTCATCATCCGGACGCTGATGAACAGGGTCGTGACATGCGCCGGGCGGTCATTTTCTCGCTTGTTGCCACCATGATCGCCGCGGTCAGCGTTCATCTCTGGAACAACAGCTACATATGGCTGATGTTCATGCTGGGGGCCGTGGCGTGGATGACGCGCACGGACGCAGGCATTGCCGAATGCCCATCGGGCTCTCCTGCCGATCAACAGCCGACGGAAAGCCGGCATGCTCGCCTGCGCCGGCTCGGCTTCTGAACAGGACCGATCCCTAATGAGGAACTGCCAGCAGTGATGCTCCGGTCCGGTACGATCGTCCTGGTTGCCAATGTGGTCGATGTCGCAGCGGTCCTCCTCCGCAACATCATCCTTGCGCGCCTTTTGCCCGTCGAACAGTTCGGCCTCGCCGCGACCTTTTCGATCCTGATGACCATGATCGAAACCTTCCAGAACGTGGGGCTGAACCGGCTCGTGGTGCAGGACTCACGCGCCGAGGATCCACATTTTCTCGCCAGCCTTCACGGCGCGCAGATCGGCGTCAGCGTTGCCGCGGCCCTGTTGCTGGCCGCGTTCGCCTATCCCTTCGCACTTGCCATGGGCACACCGGCGCTCACTTCCGCGTATCTGCTGCTTGCGCTGGTTCCGCTGGCGAACGCCTTCGGCAATCTCGAGACATTCCGGATGCAGCGGCACGGCAAGTTCGGGCCGCAGGTGCGCCGCGCATTGCTCTCGCAGCCGATCGGGCTTCTCGCGATCTTACCTGGCTATTGGTGGCTCGGCGATCACCGCGCAGCCCTCGTCTCCATCATCGCTCAGCAATGGGCGGCAGTGGTCCTCACCCATGTTCACGTGCGTCCAGCCTTCCGCGTCGCCTTCGACCGCATGGTTTGGCAGACCGCCGCTGCTTTCGGCTGGCCCCTGATCGCTAACGGCCTCCTCATGTTCCTTATTCTGAACGGGGACCGGATCATCGTTCTTCACCGCTTCGGGCCGGCCGCGCTTGGCTGGTTCAGCGCGGCAGTGATGCTTACGCTCACGCCTGCCAACCTGATCGCCAAGTCGCTGCAGACGGTGACGCTGCCTCCTCTTTCCCGCGCCCGCTCGAATACCGGTGCCTTCCAGCGCATCTACGACCGCTGCTGTAGCGCAACCGCGCTGGCCGCTCTTGCCAGCATCCTGGGCGCCTTGTTGCTCGGCAAGGTCATCATCGCCTTGCTCTTCGGCGAGAAGTTCATGCCCGCGGCGGGCTTCCTCACCGCTCTAGCCTGCATGAATGCGCTTCGCCTCCTCCGTGTGGCGCCGACGATTGCGGCCATGGCGCATGGCGAGACCCGCAATCCGCTCTACGCGAACCTGGTGCGAGCGCTTGGCGTACCGCTCGCAATGGCTGCGGCCACTCTCACCGGCGCAATCGGGCCGATGATCCTCGCCGGCATCCTCGCCGAACTGGCCGGTGCCACCCTCGCTGGCGAATTGGCCCACCGACGTGCCGGGATCGACGGCGCCCGTTACCGACAGCTTCTCCTGTTGTTGACGCTCTGTCTTGCGGCCGCGCTGATGGTGACGTGGGGCAGCGGCTATGGCTGGCTCCTTCTCCTCCCGCTTGCCACGCTGCTTCTCGGGCGTTGCGCTGCCAGGCTCGACCTTTCGGCTGCCCTACAAGTCTTTCGCGCGACGCCGACGTCCCGGCGCGGCTAACTTCCCACCTGTTCGGTGGAAGATACCGCCAAGGTGGACCCATTCCCTTGCCGGCCGGCGCTCACGCGACCCATGACAAGTGTCGAACCACCGGAAGGGCGCGCGACATGAACTGGTTTTCTTCCTTCTTCGGCAAGCGGGAAGAGGATGTCGCCCAGGATGTCACCGCGCCCGCGGACGTCGTCCTTGCGCCGCCGCCTTCTGTCGAAACCAGGGACCGCCCTTTGCCTCGGTTCCGGGGCACTGCCGCTGATCAGCTTCGTTCCGGCACACGGCTGCATGATCGCATTCGCCTGCAATTGCGCCAGGCATTCACGCCCGCCCGCCCGATCATGAATCCGGCGATGCTGGCCGGGCGGACTGACCTGCTGAGAACAATGATCCGCGCGATCGAGGACCAATATCTGCATGTCATCCTCTTCGGCCCGCGCGGGATCGGCAAGACTTCCCTCCTTCACGTGCTGTGCGGGATCGCGCAGGAATCGCGCTACGTCGTCCGCTACATCTCCTGTGGTGAGCGGACGAGCTTCGATGGCTTGTTCCGGTCGGTGATGGCGGATGTACCGCTGCTGTTTCACGCCAATTACGATCCCACCGCTGCGGAGATCGAGGAGGGGCTCTCCTTCGCCGATCTGCTGGATGATCGCCCGGTCACGGTTGACCGCGCCAGCGACATTCTGGGCAAGGTCGCGGGCACGCGGCTGCTGATCGTGCTCGACGAGTTCGACCGCGCGGGTGACGCCGATTTTCGCCGTTCGGTGGCCGAACTGATCAAGAACGTCTCCGATCGCGGTAGCCGGGTGCAGCTTGTCATCGCCGGGGTCGCCCAGAACCTTACCGAAATCGTCGAGCATGTGCCTTCGATCCGGCGGAACATCCTTGGCCTGCGCGTTCCGAACATGACGCCGGACGACATCGCGGAGCTCATCAGCAATGGGCAACAAGCGAGTGGAATGACGTTCACTCCAAAGGCATTGCAGCTCATCAGCCTGGCGGCACTCGGCCTGCCCTATCTCGCCAGTCTCGTCGGGCAACACGCCGGGTTCGCCGCGCTCGACCGGCAATCCACGACGATTGACCATACCGACGTAGATCGCGGCATTGGTCAGGTTCTCGATCATCTCGACTTACGCATCGCGCCCGACGTGCGGCAGCGGATGGAGCAGGCCCTTCGTGCCGGGCAGGAGCACCTGCTGGGCCGCCTCGCGCAAGTCGCACTCGCCAACAGCTTTCGTCTTCCGTCGGATGAGATCGATCGAGAACTGAACAATCTGCGTCCGGGAAATCCGGCCAATACAGCCGAGGCGTTGGCGGCACTGAAAGACCAATACCGCCTGCTCACCGCCGTCTCCGACGACCCAACGGGAGCGCTGAGCTTCGTCGACGACGGCGTGCCGCTGTACCTCTGGGTAAGGCTCATGCACGGACACAGCCGCGGCAATCGCGCGGGCTAAGCATACACCCGCATACCGCGCGAGTGTCGCCGGGGGCCTAAGCCCTCCCGCGCCTATGTCAGCCTGAACCGAAAGGCAGGCAGCAACGCCTCACTGGATCCTCGCCCACAAGTTCATCAGCACCACGTTGCGCGCCGAGCGACCGCGTAAGCGGCCAGTCGCGAACTCCCGCGCGGGGCAGCGGATCAGGTCGACCCACCTTCACCGCATTCGTCGCGCTTCCGACTTTGCTACGGAGCGATCAAAGGGGCTCGTCGCTTTCTCAAAGATGCCTCGGCTGGAACTGGTCGCCATCAACTGGCGCCAGCGTGCCCACGATCAGCGCCCAGATGTCACATCAACGCTCGGAAACGCACCGCTCGTCGCGCACCCCACGATCGACACGGCAGCCATGATGAACGTCGAATCCCTTCTAAGGATCTACCAAGCCGTCACACAAGCGCCGCCCATTCCGCAAATGCGTGATTTACCTCTGCTCGTGGGACTGACCTCGCTTGAACCCAGCGCCTGCGCAATCAACCGGGCCGCTGGCCCGCGCTCACCTTGGCGAACGTCCGGCTGACGCCGCCGCAACGGTGCCTGCGCCCTCGCGCACGCCTATCAAAAATCCGTGAGGAAGCTTCCCGCCAACTTGACCCGATCACTACTGAGCTCGTCCGCCGTTCTCTTCATGTCGGCCAGCAACGTCACGTCGCGGCGGGCGACGATCATCGCGTAGCGCACGCTCATCGCCACATGTCTCGCGTCAGTCGCGCCACCCGTCGCCGGCGCGTCCACGATCGTGAAATCAAACGATCGCATGCAGGCGTCCATGATGTCCTTGAAGCGGCGCTGCTGAGGGATAAGCCCAGCCGCTCCGAGGGTGAGCCCACCTGCAAACAGAACGGAAAGGTTCGGCCGAATGTCACGCCGGATCTCGTCCACGCGCCCGGCCGAATCCACCGTCAGCATTTCAGCAAGTCCGGCTACCCGATCTGCCGGCGCAATGAACTGGTGGACCGCTGGCCGCGTCAGGTTAGCGTCCACCAGCAATGTGTTGATGCCCGCCTGAGCGCAGGCCAGCGCGAGGTTTACGGCGACCGTGGTACAGCCGGAGCCGATCTTCGGGGAGCAAAGCGCCAGGCCGCGACGGCCATCCCCTATGTGTCTGGCAAGCAAGTACGTTTGCAACGATCGATAGCTTGCCGCTGCTGCTCCCTCGGGCGCAGACAAACACACAAGCCGGCGCGAAAAGGCATAACCCGGCCGTTCCCCATCCGACGCGCCGTCAGGTCGAAACGCATCTTGATTGGGCAACTGCCCAAACGGCGGCTCACCGGCGTAGGTCGTCGCCCCCGTCAAGCCCGCCTGGCGATCGCGCCTCTCGGCGCCGCTTCCCGCGTCTGCCGCCACGCTGCTTTGCTCCCCACCCGCGCCCGGCACGACATCGCTCAAGGCCGCAGCAGCCACATCGCTCGACGTGTTCATGCAATTGCCCTCCCGCCCGACCGTGATCTGAGAAGGTCAGGTAGGCGCCAGCCAGAGGAGGAACGCGGAAGCATTCCGATCACTGGCACTCCCGCCATGCTCAGGTCCTCGGGTCCACGAACGCGGCGGCGGATCAGCTCAAGCACAATGGCAGTCAGCACCCCCAGGACACCGCCTGCCGCCAACCCGCCTAGAATCAGCAGCCACCGGCCAGGCGTCACTGGCGCCCTCGGCACTGCTGCCGCGCCAAGCCTGCTGAACCCGGCCTCCGTGGATCGCGCCTGCAATTCGAACTCCGCCGCTCGCTGCATGGTTTTGGCCACTTGCTCGCGCAGCACCGTCACGTCGCCGGCGAGGCGCCGCGCCTCATCCACCAACCCGCGCTGGGCCAGAACCTTGCGCGTCTGCGCGCTCAAATCTCCACCTGCCGAGCCGACCGCCGCCGATGCATGGCTGGCCGCCCGCGCGCTCGCCAACTCGCGGCTCACCGCTGCGGAAAGCGCCGCGCGCTGTCGCTCGAGCGCAATGATGTCCGGATGATTGCGCCCCATCGATTGCCGCGCAGCCGCAAGCTGGGCATCCACCTGCGCCAGCTGCGTTGACGAGGGCGCAATCGCAGGAGCGGCCATGGCGGCCGGTGCCGCTGGCGCGCTGCTGGCGAGCGCGCGCAGCTTGGACGATTCGGCGTCCACATTGTCGTCCTGGAGCACGATGGTGTTGGCGCGCTCGAAGCTGGCCTTCCGCTGCTCTGCCGTGGCGAGGCGGCCTTTCAGCGTCTCGACCTGTCGTGAGAACCATCGTGCCTTGTGCGCCGCGTCCCGCCGCTTGCTGTCCAGCGCTTCGGCAATGAACGCGTCGCGAACAGCATCTGCACCGCGCCGAGCGGTCTCCGGGACGGTTGAGCTATAGGCAATCTCCAGCAGCGGACTGTTGCGGATCATGGTCGCCCGCGTTCGTTGGGACACGTCTTCGGCCAGCCAATCGCGCAACCCTGCCTGCTCTCCGGCGCTTACCGCGCGCTGATGGGCCGCGCGCAAGCTCGGCGATTGCGTCCAGCCGAAATGATCGACCACCCGCCGGGTCACCCGGGGGTCGCGCACGAGTTCAACCTGCGCCGCCAGGAACGTCTCCAGCGTGCGGGGCGGCAGCGTCTCCCCAGTGACGGGATCCGCCTTCAGCATGTCGACAACGATGCGGGAGCGCGCTTCGTAGCGCGAAGGCATCCACTTCGCCGCGATGGCGCCGGCCACTCCCCCGATCAGTGCCAGCAGGACGATCAGCCATGATCGCGCACGCAGCATGCGCAGGATCTGAATTGGAGACATGCTCACCAGGCCTCAGAAAAACCGTTCGCCGACCACGAGCACGTCGTCGGACCGCACGTCTTCGTTCAGACCGACCTTCAGCTCCTTGCCAGCACGAACCAGCTTCACCCGCTTGGCCGAACCAAGCGCTGTGAGGCCGCCGCCGCGCGCCAACGCCATCTGCACGGTCATAGGGCGCTCGATTGGGAAGGCTCCCGGCGTGTTCACCTGCCCATAGATGTAAAACGTCGGGGGCGGCACCACGAACACCTTGTCCCCCGATTCTACGCGCGGGTCCTGCGTGGCCGGCGCGGCGGCGATCGCGCGCAGCGACAATGACCGCGACGAGCCGTCCGGTCGGGTCAACACGATGGTGTCCGCCGTTGAGCGGACGCCACCTGCACGCGCCACGATCTCAGACAATCGATAAGCACGATCGATCGGCACCACCCCGGGCTGATTGACCTGCCCCAGCACGGTCACATAACGGCTGCCGAAGGTCGCGACGGATACGGTGACGACGGGATCCTCCAGGAAGTTGCCGCGCATCAATCGGGCGCGCAATTCATCCCGCAACTGAAGGGCCGTTCTCCCGGCCACGGGTACGACGCCCACGAATGGCAGCTGCACCGCGCCATCTTCCTGCACCTGCACGCGCGCGTTGAAGTCCGTCCGGCCAATTACCGCTGTTTCAATGACATCGCCCCGCCCGAACACATAGGGCGGTCGCTGGTCGATGATCCCTGAACTGCCGTCGGCGGCGGACTGCGCCGGATCGCTCTGCTGCGCCTGGGCGGGAGACCACGCGATTGCAATCGCACCAATGAAGAAGCGGGTCCATCCTTTTGCCATCGCGTCCCTCCCAGCATGACGAACACGACCGCAGTCGCGGACACTGCGAGGCAGTTCGATCCATAGTCGATCGATCCTTTTCGCCCTTCGTCATAGATTACGGGACCATTTCGTACGCTGTTTCTTCCCCTTCTCAACCTTTCGAACAGCCATTTACATCCAAAATGGATGAACATCTATCAACATCAGATCATTCTTTCTGACGCTGCTCTATGGAATGATCCGCTATAGTACTTGTCCTTAGCTATTCTTTAACCTTTCTTCTAAGGCTCCGGCCGCATCAGTCTCTGCATTGGAAGCCCGCGCCGTTACGCGGGATCTGAGGCAGGAACTTCTCATGGCAACGATAAGCGTCTCCACGGCTGCGGAACTGATGGCGGCTGCGGCACGCGCTCGGTCGGGCGATACGATCGCGCTGGCCGCTGGCAATTACGACAACGTCGTTCTGCGCAATATCAAGTTCGACGGTCCCGTGACGATCACCTCCGCTGCGCCGGGCGCACCCGCTGAGATCAACGGGCTGAAGGCGATCGGTGTCGAGAACCTCACGTTCCGCAACGTCGTGTTCGCAGACAAGGATGCGTCAACGCCTTACGATTTCGAGATCAAGAACGCGGCAAAGGTAAGCTTCGACGGGGTCGTCATTCGCGGCCAGGATGGCGAAGCGGGTTACCAGTCCAACGCCTTCATGGTGCGTGGCAGCCGCGATATCTCCGTCACCAATTCGGAAATCACGCACCTGCGTTACGGCATCAACATGCTCGACAACTCGGGCGTGACGCTCAAGGGCAATTATTTCCACGACATGCGTGCGGATGGCTTCCACGGCGGCGGCCTTTCCAACGTGCTCATTGCGGACAACGTCTTCACCGATTTTCATCCGGCAGCGGGCGACCATCCAGATGCCATCCAGTTCTGGACCGCCGGTCAGAAGGTCAGCGCCGAGAACATCACCATCACCGGCAACGTCATTCATCGCGGCGACGGTGCGGCGATCCAGGGCATCTTCATGGGCGACGAGACGGATGCCCTGCCCTACAAGAACGTCACCATTTCCGACAATCTGGTGGTCGGCGGCATGTACAACGGCATCCATGTCGAGCGTGCCGCAGGGCTCACCGTCACCGACAATATCGTGGCCGGCTATCTCGATCAGGCCTCGTGGATCCGGGTTGCGGACGTGACGGCGATGAGCGGCAACGTGGCGCAGTTGTACGTGATCGACGGCAAGACGGTGGAGCCGCCGCGCGGCAACGCGGTAACGCGTGCGATCTATGACGACGGCAGCGCGTTCGTCGGCAGCTGGCTGGCGGCGAACACCGACTGGGTTCGCTTCGCCCATGCCTCCCCCGTCCTGGGCGGTGTCGCGGATGAGCTTCGCCACCTCGCCGATCTCCCGCCCCCGCCGGTGCCGCTCACCCGCATCATGGGGACCGACGGCGCGGACCGGCTGACGGCAGCCGCGATCGGCGACAGCATCCTGTTCGGCGGCAAGGGCAATGACCAGCTGACCGGCGGCGACGGCCATACCCGCATGGAGGGCGGCGTTGGAGATGACATCTATTTCGTCCGGTCCGACCGGGACGTCGTGGTGGAGGAGCGCAACGCCGGCACCGACACCGTCTATGCTTCCATCGACTATCAGCTGCCCGACAACGTCGAAACGCTCCGCATGGTTGAACCCGGTCGCATCGGGCGCGGCAACGCGCTGGACAACCGGCTGGCGGGCACGGCCGGCACCGACATCCTCTACGGCGGCAAGGGCAATGACTCGATCCAGGGCATGGACGGCAACGACACGCTCTATGGTGAGGACGGGAAGGACAATCTGCACGGCGGTGCCGGAAACGACCTCATCTACGGCGGCAGCGGCGGTGACACGCTGATCGGCGGCGAAGGCAACGATAAGATCTGGGGCGGCGCTCAGGTGGACATCATCGAAGGCGGTGTCGGGAATGATGTCATGAGCGGCGGCGCTTGCGGCGATACCTTCCTGTTCCGTGACGAATCGTTCGGCGATCGCGACGTCATCACCGATTTCGCGAAGGGCGACCGGATCTCGCTGTCGCTGATGGATGCGAACCTCGGCACTGACGCGAACGATGCCTTCCGGTTCATCGGCACCGGCGCATTCACCGGGGCGGCCGGCGAATTGCGTTACGAACGCACCGGAGAGGGTGTGGTGTGCATGGCCGACATGACGGGAGATCGGGTGGCGGACCTCACCATCACGCTGGTCGGCGTCGATCACCTCACGGCTTCAGCCTTCCTCCTGTAAACTCCCCGAAAGCGGCCGGCAGCGATGTCGGCCGCTTGATTGGCGAATCGTCACCCGCTCACCGCTATGGCGATTCGCCATTGTTGAGCGGGTGGTACCGCTATTCACGAAATTCCCCGCCGTTTAGGCCTCGTTCCGCCGCATTGCCGGGGCGATCAACCCGGTGTTAACCGTGGTCGGCAACTGATCGCATGCATCGTTTGGGATAGTCGGAAGGCGTGATGAAGCGCTCCTCTCTTGCTATTATCGCAGCCTGCGCGTGCGCCCTTGCCGCACCTGCGCAAGCCCGTTCGCTGCTCGATTACGTGGGCCAGTGCGTGCCCTTCGCTCGCCAGGCCTCCGGCATCCAGATCTATGGCGACGCGTGGACCTGGTGGGATCAGGCTCAGGATCGTTACAGCCGTGGTGAGCAACCGCGCGTTGGCTCCGTGATCGCCTTCGCTCGTCAGGCCCGTCTGCCGCTCGGACACGTGGCGGTGGTCAGTCGCATCGTCGAATCGCGCGTTCTGATGCTCACCCATGCCAATTGGTCGCGGTTCGATGGGGAGCGCGGGCATGCGGAGCAGGACGTCACCGTCTTCGACGTCAGCAAGGACAATGACTGGAGCGAAGTGAAGGTCTGGTTCCGCGATTCCAACGGGCTGGGTGGGACCGTCTACAAGGTGCACGGCTTCATCTACGCGCCCGGCCGCCCGCACGAAAACCTCACGTCCACGAGCCCGGACTATGTCGGCGCGCTGATCGATGCGTACGTCCCGGGTGCTGGCGCTGGATCGCGCGCCGTCCGCTGACCGATCAGGCGTGAATGAACGCGGGGCGCATCCCGCCGTTTGTCAGCCAGCTTCTTCTTTCCTAGTAACATCTGGCACTCGCCGGGCCGAAGAGGTCTCGCGCCGCCATGACGTCCTGGGAAGGGAACAGCATCGATGAGCATGGATCCCGCACCTTGCTGCCATGAACCCGCGCTCCGCTTCACCGGGCCATGCCCGCGCTGAACGGAACAAGGGCGTGGAGTTGGAACAACAGTCCGTGGCGCTCGCCGGCGCGCTTGCGTGCGGCATCCTGATCGGCATCGAACGGGGCTGGACTCAGCGTCACGAGGCGCCGGGAACGCGCATCGCCGGCATCAGGACTTTCGCACTTCTGTCGCTGGTCGGCGGGGTGGCAGGCCTGATCGCGACGTCGGGCGCAGCCCTCGTGTCCGCCATGCTGGTCCTCGGAGCGGCCGCTGTTCTCCTGTTCGGCTATTCGCGAATCTTATTGGAACGCCGCGACTCCACCACCGCCGTGGCGGCGCTGCTGGTGGTCGGGCTTGGCTTTCTGGCCGGCTCCGGCAGCCTCGGCGTTGCGCTGGCCGCCGCTGCGGCGGCGGTGCTGATCCTCGCCCTGCGCGAGGAGCTTCACGGGTGGGTCAACCGGCTCGACTCCCATGACGTGAAGGCCCTTGCCCGCTTCGCCGTCATCGCGCTCGCCATTCTCCCCTTCTTGCCGGATCGCGCGATGGGGCCGTTCGACGCGTGGAACCCGGCCAATCTCTGGTGGGTGATCATCGCGGTCACCGGCTTTTCCTTTGCCGGTTATATCGCGAACCGGATCTTCGGCGCACGCCATGGCACCATCGCCACCGCGATCATCGGCGGCGCCTATTCGTCGACCGCGGTCACGCAGTCACTCGCGCAAAGGCTGGGACAGGACGAGCGGACCGGGGCCGAGGCCGCGGGCATCGCCCTGGCTAGCGCCGTCATGTACTTGCGCGTTCTGATCCTGGTCGCCGCGCTCGCCACGCGTTTGTTCGCGGCCTTCGCCATTCTGGTGGCGCCGGCGCTTCTGGTCGCTGGCCTTGCGGGATGGTGGCTGTACCGGCGCGCGCCTGCCGCCGCTGCGCCGCCCGCCCCGGGCAACCCGATTGCGTTGCTGCCCGCGCTGGGCTTCGTCGGCTTCGTCGCCATTGCGGCCGTTGCGGCTCGTTGGGCAGAGGGCCAGCTCGGCGGTCAGGGCATCGCCGTGCTGCTGTTCGTGATGGGCGCGGTGGATGTTGATGCCTCGATCATCACTGCCGGCGGCTTGCCGGCCAGCGCCATCACGGCCGAGCTTGCCGCCATTGCCATCGGCGGCACGATCATCGCGAACATGGCGGTGAAGATCGGCGTCACCCTGGCCTATGCAGGCCGCCACGGCAGGATTGCCGCCCTGGCGTTGGCCGCCAGCACCGCCACCCTCATCATATCACTGCTGGTCGGCTGGCTCGTTCTTTAAGTGCGCGCTCCGCTCTGCTGGTCGCTGATCACGGCCCTTCAAAGATACGCAATGTTACTAGGTTCGGCGCACCGGCAGACGCCGTATCCCGGCGCAGGTCTGGGCCATCTGCTCGGTGCGCGCTCAACTCTGGTGCCGGCGTCACGCAGGATCGTGTGACCGCCGCTCGCCTTCGGAGGGTATAATGAAAATCCTTGCCCTGCTCCCCATCCCTTTCCTCCTCGCGGCCTGTCAGGTCGAGGGGCCCAGGGAAACGGCAGGAAATTCGATGATCGCGCAAGGCAGAGCGCTCGCGCAGGCCAACTGCAGCGGATGCCACGCGATCGGCCCCTCGGGAACGTCGAACTATTCCGAGGCTCCGACCTTCTCGACGCTCGTCAACCAAAAGGGCGCAACAGCAGAAACGCTGTCGGCATGGTTGCGGGAAGCGCACAACTATCCCCAGGAAATGGATCTCTACCTGCTTCCGCCGCAGGCAGACGCGCTCGCCGCTTATATGCTGACGCTGAAGCAAGGCGGTCATCATCAGTCGCGCACCCCGACGGACGGAGCCACAACCAACGAATAGCGTCGTCGCTATGCCCAAAGCAGCCGGCGGCCCTTCTATCGCCGGCGCAATGCGATAGCCTGCCCTCATGTCCCGAACTTCCCAGCGCCCGCGCAGCGCCGCGATCCTCCTGTACCGCCGCACCGGCGACGTGCCGCAGGTGCTGCTGGTTCACCCGGGAGGGCCCTTCTGGCGCAATCGCTGGCGCGGCTGGTGGCAGCTTCCCAAGGGCATGATCGAGCCCGGTGAGGAAGCGCTTGCCGCGGCTCGCCGCGAGTTCGCGGAGGAACTGGGATCGCCCTGCGTGGGAGCGGCGTCGCCGCTCGGCGAGGTAACGCAGGCAGCCGGAAAGCGCGTGGTCGCGTTCGCGGTGGAGGGCGACCTCGATCCCTCGACCATCGCCGGCGCTCAGTTCACGGTCGAGTGGCCACCGCGCAGCGGCGTGTCCGCCAGCTTTCCCGAAGTCGACGCCGCCCGCTGGTTCTCGCTCGAAGAGGCCGCGGACGAGATGCTCCCCAGCCAACGCCCCTTCCTGGACCGCCTCCTACCGTTACTCGCCTCATGAAAGGCGCCCCGTCGTTACCGGCGGGCAAGCACTCCGCCCGGCGCGACGACCGGCCGGCGACATCCATATCCGTAAACCCCCGGATAACCGCTCTCCCGCGGTCTTAGTACCCCAGCACGATCCCGCACCGATCCAGCGGCGGACAGAACATGCCGCAAGGTCGGAGGTCACACGGGCCAGGATAGGAGATGGAGGATGATCGCGGTGGGGGAAACCAGGGAAAGTGACGCTGCCGTGGGCAGTGATGCTGAAGGCCTGAACGTCGACGTGCTGATCGTCGGCGCCGGCATTTCCGGGATCGGGTCGGCATTCCACCTGCAAGACCAATGCCCGGGCAAGAGCTATCTGATCTTGGAGGCCAAGGAGTCCTTCGGTGGCACTTGGCACACCCATCAATATCCGGGCGTCCGCTCGGACTCCGATCTCTACACCTTCGGCTATCGATTCAAACCGTGGGTCGGCGCGCCGATCGCGAGCGGATCGGAGATCCTCAAATATCTGAATGAAGTGATCGCCGAGAACGGCATCGACAAGAACATCCGCTACGGTCACCGGATCACCGCCTGCCACTGGTCCAGCGCGCAGAACCGCTGGACTGTCGAGGCGCTCAGGCTCGCCGACCATGTCCCGGTCGTGCTGACCGCCCGCTTTTTGTGGATGTGCCAGGGCTATTACGATCACGAGCGGCCCTACGTCCCCGATTGGCCGGGGCGTTCAACCTATGGCGGCGTCTTCCAGCACGCCCAGCTTTGGGATCCCGCAACCGACTGTGCCGGAAAGCGGGTGCTCGTCATCGGCTCCGGCGCAACGGCGGCCACGCTCGTCCCCGCGCTTGCGAAAGAGGCGGAGCACGTCACCATGCTCCAGCGATCGCCGACCTATTTCTACTGCTCGCCAAACCGCAACGAACTGGCCGATCGCCTGCGCGAAATCGGCATAGACGAGCCTACTATTCACCGCGTGGTCCGCGCCCAGATCAGCCATGATCAGGACGTGATGACGAGGCGCTGCATGGAGGAGCCGGACACGGTCTTCGAGGAGTTGAAGGCGGCGATCCGCACCTATGCCGGCGAAGATTTCGAGATCGGGCCGGAGTTCACGCCCAAATATCGCGTCTGGCAACAGCGTCTGGCGTTCTGCCCCGAGGGCGACCTCTTTCAGGCGGTTCGCGACGGCAAGGTGGACGTCGTCACCGACCAGATCGAGCGCTTCACTGAAACGGGTGTGGTGACGATGTCGGGTCGAGCGATCGACGCCGACGTGATCATCGCCGCAACCGGCTTCCGCCTGCTGATGATGGGCAACATTTTGTGCGACGTGGACGGGCGTCCCGTCGATTGGCACGAAACGGTCACCTACCGGGGCATGATGTTTACCGGCGTGCCGAACATGGCCTGGGTCATGGGCTATTTCCGCGCGAGCTGGACGTTGCGCGTGGATCTGCTCGCCGACTTCGTCTGCCGACTTCTCCGGCACATGGATGAACAGGGCGCCGAGCGCGTCGAGGTTCAGCTGGGACCCGACGACGCCGGCATGCCATTGCTGCCCTGGATCGACAGCGAGAACTTCAATCCGGGCTATCTTCTCCGCGGCCTCGATCAGATGCCTCTACGCGGCGACAAGCCCGAATGGATGCACAATCAGGATTATTGGCGCGAACGCGAAGAGATCCCGGCCATCAACCTGGATGGCCCCGAATTCCGCTACGCGACGTGACCGCCCGGGCCGGGATCGGACTGGGTTGCGGCAGGAGCGAGCACTCGCGTCGCGCCCAGCGCCACTGCCGTCAAAGTGGCCCGGTGGCGGCACTGCGGCGCCAGGAGGGGAACTGGCCGCTCCCTCTCCCGGCGAGGCCGGAAAACGGCCGAACTACTCCGATGGCAGGCCGGCCGCGAACCAGTCGCGGCCACTTTTGCCCCCTTCTATCGTCCCGCCGGAACGGCTTACTTGACCCCGATCGCCGCGGCGTCGGGCCGCCGGGAATCGGCCGCGCCCAAGAAGCGCTCGCCGTCAACCATGATCGACTGGGTGCTGCCCATCGTGTTGGATGGCCGCACCTTGTGCCCGCGCGCTTCCAGCAGCGGCACGATATCGGGCGAGAAGCCTTCCTCCAGTTCCAGCGGCGCGTCGCCGCCGCCTTGGTTCACCCGCGGACGCTGCGCCGCTTCAGCGACGTTCAGGCCGTGGTCGAGCACGTTCGACAGCAATTGTACCATGGTTGCAATGATATAGCCGCCGCCCGGCGTACCCGTGACGAGCCACGGCCGATCGTTCTTGAAGACAATGATCGGTGTGATGGTCGACCCGACCCGCTTGCCCGGCACTGGCAGCGTGGCCTTGTCGTCCCCCGAACGGCCCCAGGCGAGATTGCCCATCGAGTTGTTGAGCAGCACGCCGGTCCCAGGCACAACGACATGCGCGCCGTAGGAGGCTGACAGGGTATAAGTGTTGCTCACCGCATTGCCGGCCGCATCGGCGATCGAATAATGCGTCGTGTCCTGGCTCTCGTACGGATAAGGATTGCCATCCGCGGCCTCCTTGGCCCCCAGCGACTGACCAGGCCGGATCAGCTTGGCGCGCTCGGCGGCATAGGCCTTTGACGCCAGCCCCTTGGTCGGCGATCGCCAGTCCGGCCCGCCGCCCACAAGGCGGCGATCGGCCGACACCAGCTTCATCGTTTCCGAGAGAAGATGGAGGTTCGCCACGGAGCCCCAACGCTGTTCGCGAACCGGGAAAGTCTCCAGGATGTTCATCGCTTCGGCAACGCTGACACCCGAGGCGGTTGGCGGCATGTAGGCGATCTTCTGCCCGCGATAGCTGGACCAGATCGGTGCCGACACGATGGCGCGATAACTCGCCAGGTCCTGCGCGTCGATCACGCCGCCCCCGGCCTTGATCCCCGCCGCCATCCGCTCGGCCAGCGGTCCGGTATAGAAGCCGTCGCGCCCCTTGGCGGCGATCACCTTCAGCGTCGCGGCAAGGTCCGGCTGCTTCCAGCGCTCGCCCGGCGCATACGCGCTGCCATCGGGCTTGAAGAACATGGCGAGCGCGGCCGGATCATCGGCCATCGCGGCCTTCTGATCGGCATTCGCCTTGGCTTCGTCATCGGATAGGATGACGCCCTGTTTTGCCATCGCAATGGCCGGCGCGATCAGCTTACCCCACGGCATTGACCCAAAGCGCTGGTGCGCTTCCCAAAGGCCGGCGACCGTCCCCGGGATTGCCGCGCCCTTCATCGAATAACCCTTGGCAGGGTCGAAGCGACCGTTGGCCCCCAGCAGTAGGTCAGGCGTGGTATGCCGGCTGGCCTGACCGTAATAGTCGATCGCAATGTCCTGCGCCGGCTTGCCGTCCTTCGCGGCCATATGAACCAGCATATACCCGCCGCCGCCAATGTTGCCCGCGCGCGGCAGGGTCACTGCGAGCGCGAAACCCATCGCAACTGCCGCGTCCACGGCGTTGCCGCCCTTGCGCAGGATCTCCGCACCGACCCTCGATGCGATGATGTTCTGGCTGACAACCATTCCCCCGCGACCGATCACGGGCTTGTGGATCTGGTCGTAGGCAACGATGTCCCCGCCCGTCCCGGTGCGGGAGGGCGGTTTGCCCTCCTGCGCCACGAGCGGGGTGGTAAGCGCGAGAAGCGCAGCGGCGGCGGCGATGCGGCGCATCAGAACGTCGACCGCAGGTTGGCGTACCAGTAGCGAGCATAGGGCGTGTAGAGCGAGCCCAGGAACCCGCTCGTCGCCAGCGGCGGCTGCTTGTCCGTCAGGTTGCGCACGCCGATCCGGAACCGGTGCTGCCCCTCGCCGCGGCTGCGGTCGCCGAATTCCACCTGGCCATACAGGTTGATCGTGGTGCGAGCGTCAACCCGCCACGGCACGCCGTTCACGGTTCCGTCCGTGTCATCCACGTCGCTGGTGTAGCTGGTGAACGTGCCGATCTGGAAAGGGCCCGAGGACCAAGTCAACGATCCGCTGACACGCCATTCCGGCTTGCCGTTCTGGCGAACCAAATCGCCGCCGTCGACGATGACGATCTCGCGGCTGATCGTGCCCGCAGCCCGCGCGTCAATCAGCGTCTGCACGCCCGGGGACGGGGTGAGGAAATAGGTCTTCAGATACGCCGCGTTCACATTCGCGACGATCTTGCCAATGCCGAAATCGCGCACGCGCCAGTTGAAGCCGAAGTCCCAGCCGGAGACGGTCTGCGGCTGAAGGTTCTGATACTGGTCGTTGACGAACTGCACGCGGCCGACGGGTGCGATCCCGCTTCCCATGAACAACGCGACGTCGTCTGCTGTCGGTGCCAGACGGACTACGTTCGGATCGCTCGAGCCGCCAACCCGCAGCAGATAGTCGTTGATGAGCGCATTGGCCTCACCAAAGATGCCGACGATGTCGCGCTGCTTGATGTTCCAGTAATCGGCGGTCAGCGTGATCCGGCCCACCGCATCATCGAGGAAGCTGGGCTGAAGCACCACGCCTGCGGTCCAGTTGGTGGACTGCTCCGGCTTCAGATCCGGATTGCCGGCGCGCTGCGCGGTGGTCGCGAAGCTCTGGGTGCAGTTGGCGAACGAGCTGATAGCGCCGGTGCGCACCTGGGCTTCGCAGCGGATCGGGTCGAGCCGCGTGTTGGAACGCGTGACGAGCTGCGCGTTGACCTGCTCCAGGTTCGGGGCGCGGAAGCTCTCGGCGTACGATCCGCGCAGGCGGATGCCGGGCACGATGTCCCAGGCGCCGGCGATCTTCGGCTTGGCGACCGAGCCCGCGTCCGAATAATGCTCGAACCGTCCCGCCAGCTGGAGTTCCAGCCGGTTGACCAGCGGGATGTTCATATCCGGCGACACCACCGGAACCGCAGCCTCGACATAGGCGCCGAACACGTCGCGGCGGCCGCGGGTGTCGGGCGAGTTGCTCGTGCCAACCAGGTCGGACGGGTTCACGAAGCCGGTCACGCTATCGCGGAACTGGATCGTCCCGTCGACGCGCGGGTCGCGGTCGTCAAGCTGGGTTTCGCGACGCACTTCAACCCCGAACGCGACGCCCAGATTGCCGCCCGGAAGGGCGAACAGGTCGGACTTCGAGCCCTTCAGGTCAGCCAGCGCGAGGGTCGCCTTGCTGCGACGAGTCGTGGTGATCCGGATCGCGTCGATCGCTGCCTGGTTCGACGGCGTCGTATCGGCGAGGCTCGGCGACACCAGGTTGGCGCCGTTGAAGGGATTGTATGCGTCCGGCGTGGCGAGGCCCAGCTGACGCTGCAACAGGGTGGCGCTGACGCCCGTCGATGTGTCGGTGACGACGGCTTCCGAATACAGCGCCGCGCTTTCGAAATCGATGCCGAACAGGTTGAAGCGGACGCCGGCGAGCGCACGCCACTGCTCGTTATCGACCTTCACGATGTTCGGGCCGAAATCGGAGAAATTATAGCTCGTCAGCGTCAGGTCGAGACCGGCTGCTGGCGTATTAAGCCCAGGGATGCGGCCTGCGCTGCCGACGGCACCGAATGGATTGTAGTAATTGCTGGCCGGGATCACGATCGGTCCCGCCGCCAGCGTGCCCGGCGAGCTCTGGATGCTGTCGGTCGACGCCTGATAATAGCCGGCCTCCCCGAACAGCTCCAACGAATCCGTCAGCTCATAATTGGCGTTGGCGAACAGGTTGTAGCGCTCGACCCTGGGCAGGATCGTCCGGTTATACGCCTTGGTCTGATCGAAGCGCAGGTTGCGATCGCCTTGAGCGGTATTGTTGCCATCGTCGATGCAGATGCCGGGATTGGACGGGATCGCCGCTGAACAGCCGCCATTCGCCGTGGGCTGGATATGGAACACGCCGGCAGCGCTGGTCACCAGCGCGCCGGTGGTGCCGACACCCTGACGCACGGGTACGCCGCCGCGGGTGGTGAACACACCCCATGGGGTAATCGTTGAGCGGCCGTCGACCAACGTCGACCCTGCCAGTGGCGTGCCGGCGAACAACGGGCTTTTGTCGTCCGATGCCGTGTAATCCTGATCCGCCGCCCGCATCATCGTACGGGATTCGCGCGAGGCGAAGAGGGTGATATTGCCGCGATCGCCCAGCTTCGTGCCGGCCAGCAGGTTCAGGTTCGTTTCCAGCAGGCTGGTGTCCTCGGCGAAGCCGACCTGGCCTTCCACCTGCACACCTTCGAAGTCGGACTGCAGCACCGTGTTGACCACCCCGGCGACGGCGTCGGAGCCGTAGATCGCGGCAGCGCCGTCACGCAGAACTTCCAGACGCTCGATGCCGAAGGCGGGAATGGTGTTGCTGTTGACGGTCAGCACGGGAACGAGGTTCTCGTTCGCCCGGCTGGTCGGGTGATTGACGACGCGGCGACCGTTCAGCAGCACCAGCGTGTTGCCGACGCCGAGGTTGCGAAGGTTGACCGAGCCGACGTCACCCCGTGCCGCGTTCGAGCTGTTGGGCAGGTAGCTGGCGTTGAAGGTCACGTCGCCCAGCTGCGGGATCGAGCGCAGCAATTCGTCGCCAGAGGTAGCGCCGATTGCCGCGAAATCCTCCTGGCCGACCACGGTGACCGGCAAAGCGGCCGCAACAGAGCTGCCGCGGATCTGGCTGCCGACGACCACAATGTCCTCTGCCGGTGCCGTATCGTCGCCCTGGACAGCTGCCTCCACAGCCGCGGTCGACGCCGCATTGTCCGATGTCGCCTGGGTTTGCGCAACAGCGGAGCTGGCGATGGCTAGTGAAGCAAAGGCCGTAGTCGCCAGAAAAGCGCCGCGGTTGATCATCGATATACCCCCTGAAAGTCTCTTTTGGATGCTCCCGCATCCACCACCAAAGTTGGTCGTTCGCCGCCGCACGCCTGCCTCGCGTTGGAACGGAGATCGCCGGCCGCACCACTTCGTTAGGCGCGCCTGCATAAGCATGGCAGATTGTTCCACAACCGACGTCCCACTTATCGTTATATAACCGTGGGGCATCCCACCGTGCATCGCGCAGTCGTGAAGTAACGCTGATACGTCCATGCGGCGGATGTGCCGGGCACCTGTCGCGCGGCACGACGCTCCCGGCGACTTACATCGCCAGTTCAGAGCAGGTCGCCACGATACCGGGAAGTCGCCAGATGGCTTTTCGCGAGCGCCATTCTCAGTGGTCTCACCTGGACGTCGCCAGTCTCCTCTCCGATGCCGCGACGTCATCACCGGCGGACTTCTTCATCAGGAAAGGAAACAAGCCGCGATGGGGGCCTGAACACCTTCAGTGCCTCCCGGAATATTCAGAATCGCCGCGATAGTCCTGGAAGGTCCCGGCAAGCCGATGAAGCCGGGCCGATGATCACTTCCGAATGTATCGGAAGTACCAGACTTCATGCCCTTGCCGGCGCGCCTTGCGTTCGTAGCGGGTCTC
Source organism: Sphingomonas sp. IC-11 (assembly GCF_021043365.1). Classification (GTDB taxonomy): domain Bacteria; phylum Pseudomonadota; class Alphaproteobacteria; order Sphingomonadales; family Sphingomonadaceae; genus Sphingomonas. The sequence continues at coordinate 1,784,099 of NZ_JAJNDU010000001.1, forward strand.
CGGCCAGTCCTCCGGCCGTTCCAGAAAGTCGGCCGGCCGCTCGGCCAACCAGGTGAAGTCCTGCCGCTGCGCCATCACCATCATCGACCAACGGCAGTAGGTCGGGTCGTCGGTACCAAGGCGGAACTCGGCGCCCGGCTTCAGCTTGGACGCGATCAGGTCCAGCGGTCCGTGGTTCATCATGCGCCGCTTCGCATGGCGCGCCTTGCGCCATGGATCCGGATGCAACAGGTACACGGCATCCAGCGACGCGTTCGGCAGCCGCTCCACCACGGCAAGCGCATCGCCCATATAGAGCCGCACGTTGCCAAGCGAGCCGTCGCGAATATGGCCGAGCGCCCCGACGACGCCATTAAGGAAAGGTTCGCAGCCGATGAAGCCGGTGTCCGGCCGTGCGCTCGCCTGCCCCGCCAGATGCTCACCGGCACCAAAGCCGATTTCCAGCCGCAGCGGCCGATCGTCGCCGAACAAGCGAGCCGCGTCGACCGGCCCCTCTTCGGGCACCGCCACCTTGGGCAGCAGATCTTCGACAAGCGCCGCCTGTCCCTTGCGCAGCTTGTGGCCCTGGGCACGCCCATAAAGCCGACGGATGGTAGCGGGATCGTTCATCGGCGCGGGCGATAGCGCCACTCCGGCGCGGAGCAAAGCTGCACCAGCATCGTTCACCGTCAGCGATGGGAAAGAACAAGAAAAAGGCGAAAAGGATCGCCGAGGCCGAGCATGAACTGGTGGGGTCGGTCGCCGCTGCCGCTGAGCACAAGCCGGTCGCGCTTCTGGGCGCCGCAAGCGAGATCGCAGACCAGCCGCCTCTTGTCGCCCTCTCCGTCGCAACGATCGCGGCCGGTCTCATCCTCCGCCGCCGAGACATCACTCGGACGGGGGCGCGGATGCTGCTCGCCCATGCTCTGGCAACAGGAGGGAAGACCATTCTGAAGCGATCGATTGATCGCTCCCGCCCTGCTCGCGCGCTCCTCGACGGCGAGGCAAAGGTCGGCGCGGGTAAAGGCGCCGATGATACTGAGTTCAATTCCTTTCCGTCAGGCCACACCGCCGGGGCCGTGAGCGTTGCGGAGGCTGTCGCGCGCACCGCGCCGCGACTGGCCTGGCCCGCCCGGTCCGGGGCGGCCGCCGTTGCCGCGGTGCAATTGCCCCGAGGTGCGCATTATCCGACCGACGTGGCGATTGGCGCCGTGATCGGCTGGACGGCGGAGCGGCTCGCGGGTGCTATCATCGATGCGGCCGAACGCGGGTTCAATCGGGTTCGCGAGCAGCGGCTGGAAAGTACCGCATTGGCGCTCGCAGAGGCGCATCCCAGCTAGGAAGCGCGGCGGGCTGCTACAGCCCAGTTCCATTTTGCGCTGGTCAGACGGGACAGCGTTTCAACGCCGATGGTTCACCCCGGCTGTCTCCAGCCGAGGTGAGAACCAGGCTTCGATCAGGCCAGTGCGGCCTTCAGATCATCGACGAGATCCAGCTTCTCCCACGGGAAGAAGTCACCATCCGGGTCGCGGCCGAAATGGCCGTACGCGGCGGTACGCTCGTAGATCGGCTTGTTGAGGCCCAGGTGCAGACGGATGCCGCGCGGCGTCAGGTCGCCCAGCTTCTCGATCCCGGCGATCGCAGCCTCGATCTTATCGTCGCCCACCGATCCGGTGCCATGCGTGTCGACATAGAGCGACAGCGGCTTCGCAACGCCGATCGCATAAGCGAGCTGGATCGTGCAGCGCTTGGCGAGGCCGGCCGCGACGATGTTCTTCGCCAAATAGCGCGTGATGTACGCCGCGGAGCGATCGACCTTGGTCGGATCCTTGCCGCTGAACGCGCCGCCACCGTGCGGGCTCGCACCGCCATAGGTGTCCACGATGATCTTGCGCCCGGTCAGGCCAGCGTCACCGTCCGGGCCGCCGATCTCGAAGCTGCCAGTCGGGTTGATGTGATAGACGGTCGCGTCGGACAGCAGCTCGGCGGGCAGGACGTCTGCCACCACCTTCTTCACATAAGCGTGAAGCTCGGCTTCCTGGTCACCCTTGTCATAGCCCTTCGCGTGCTGCGTCGACACCACGATGGCGGTGCACGCGACCGGCTTCCCGTTCTCGAAGCGCAGCGTCACCTGGCTCTTCGCGTCCGGCTCCAGGAACGGTGCCGCGCCCGAATGCCGGTCCTGCGCCATGCGGTGCAGGATGCGGTGGCTGTAATAGAGCGTCGCCGGCATTAGGTCCGGCGTCTCGTCGCACGCGAAACCAAACATGATGCCCTGGTCGCCGGCGCCTTCGTCCTTGTTGCCGCTCGCGTCCACACCCTGCGCGATATGGGCCGACTGGCCATGCAGGTTGTTCTCGAAGCGGAAGGTCTGCCAGTGAAAGCCGTCCTGCTGATAGCCGATGCGCTTCACCGTGTTACGCACGGTGGCCTCGATCTCTTCCTGAGCGCCCGGCGCCCAGGCGCCATTCTCGTACACGCCCTTGCACCGGATCTCGCCAGCCAGAACGACGAGCTGGGTCGTCGTCAGCGTCTCGCACGCAATGCGCGCTTCCGGATCCTTGGACAGGAACAGATCGACGATCGCGTCGGAAATCTGGTCCGCCACCTTGTCCGGATGACCTTCGCTGACGGATTCACTGGTGAAAAGGTACGATTGGCGCATGGTCACTCCGCCTGAGCTTTGATGAGATAAGGATATAAAGATAGCTTTATATGCCTATCGTCACCGGCGACGAATGGCAATGGCCGTGGCGCCCAGCAGGATGGCAACGATTGCCGCCAGCCAATTGCCCAGCCGCGAGAAAAGCGTGGGGGGCGCTGGCGCGGGAAGCGGTACCTCGATCGCGCCGGCTTGCTCATGCGGAACGGTGGCGATCAACGTCCCGTCCGCGGCGATGACGGCGGAGATGCCGTTGGGGGTCGCGCGGATGACCGGCAGGCCTTCCTCGATGGCGCGCATCCGTGCCTGGGCAAGGTGCTGCGGCGGCCCCCATTTGCCGAACCACGCGTCATTGGAAGGGTTGAAGATCATGCGCGGGCGCTGGCTCCGGTCCACCACCTGCCCCGAGAAAATGATTTCGTAGCAGATCTGGATGCCGATCGCGCCGAAGCCGGGGATATCGAGCGCGCGTGGTCCAGGCCCCTCGGCAAAGTCCATTGATCCCGGCACCAGCCGGTCCAGCCCCAGCCGCTTGAGCAGCCATGGCATCGGCAGATATTCGCCATAAGGCACCAGATGCGCCTTGTCGTAACGCTCCTTGCCCAGGCGAGCGCGTGGATCGACCGCAAACACTGAATTGGTGGCGGTTACCGCATTACCGGCCTTGTCGAACTGCAAGGCGGTGCCGCCGGTCAGTAGCATGTCGCGCGGGCCCAACAGCCGGGCCATGCGCCAGCGCAGCCAGAACGGGTCCGTCCCATAGGCATAATCGGGATAGCCGTCTTCGAGGTATTCGCGGATCACGCCCTCCGGCCAGACGATCAGCCGAGGTGCCGCCCCTGGACCGCCCGACAGTTGAGACAGCTTGGCGAGCATCATCTCGCCGTCGCTCTCGCCACGTGCGTCCTGTGGCACATTGGGTTGCACGACCCGCACGCGCGGCTGATCGGCAGTTGCCGAACTCCCCGCCGGGGGCGTGCCATAACTCAGCCATTGCGCACCCAACAGCGCCAGCACGACCGCTCCAGCGCCGGCGAGCGGCACGGGGCGACGCGGAACGAGCAGCAGGAGCCCCGCCAGCAATACCGTCAAACCGGACAGGGCGTAGGTGCCGACCAAAGCCGCCACCTGCGCGATCGGCTGCACCGGTATCCAGATCACGCTTAGCGGATCCCAGGCGTAGCCGGTGAACATCACGCTGCGCAGCCACTCACTGACTATCCACGCCGCGGCAAAGGCGAGCACGTAGCTTGCCGTGATCCGGCTGCCACGCATCCGCCAGGCAAGCCCGCTCGCGAGCGCCGGATACACCGCCAGGTAGAGAGCCAGGGCAATCGGCGCCGCATAGCCAAGCACCGGCGGCATCTTGTCCTGGAAATCGAATGCGTGCTGAAACCAGTTGTTGTTGATCGTGAAGTGGCCAACGCCGAAGGCCCACCCACGCCAGAGAGCCGCCTTCGTGTTCGGGGCGCGATGCACGATCAGCATCCACGCGGCGACACACGCGATCGTCAGCCACCACCATTGCAGGGGCGCAAAGCCGCACGCCGCAATCGCACCAAGAACAAGAGATGTAAGCGCCGGCCGACGCGTAGGGAAAGACAAGGCCATTGCCCCTCCGCTATCAAATAAGCCCCGCCAGAGGGAGAGGCACGACAAGGAATCTTGAGGCGGCCAGTATCGTCTCGATGCCACGGATCCGCAGCTTCCGGTGCTGCGCGCCTTGTTTCGCCGCCCCTTTCCGGGGCACGCAAGGATGGTGTATCACGACGGCATGACACTTCGCCCCTTCCACCTCGCCTTTCCCGTCCATGATCTCGCCGCAGCCCGCGCCTTTTACGGTGACGTGCTGGGCTGCCGGGAGGGCCGCTCGAGCGACCGCTGGATCGACTTTGATTTGGGCGGCCATCAGATCGTCGCTCATCTCGACGAAAGCGCGCGCGCCGCAGGCGCCAGCAATCCTGTTGACGGCCATGACGTGCCCGTCCCCCATTTTGGCGTGGTGCTGACCATGCCGGACTGGGAAGCGCTCGCCGCCCGCCTGGAGAAGGCCGGGGTCAGCTTCGGGATCGCCCCGCATATCAGGTTCAAGGGTCAGGCGGGGGAACAGGCAACGATGTTCTTCCGCGATCCTTCGGGCAACGCGCTCGAGTTCAAGGCGTTTGCCGACGACGCCCAGCTCTTTGCCACGGAGCTCGCGCCCAAGGAGAACGCCCAGTGACTGCTCCGATCGAGGTCGACATTCCCCACCGTCTCGGCACGGCGGCCGCAAAGGAACGCATCGGCAGCAGCTTCGGCAAGCTCGCCGATTTCATCCCCGGCGGCGCCGTAACCGAACACCGCTGGGACGGGAATTCGCTTCACTTTACGGTTGAGGGGCTTGGACAGCGGGTGGGTGCCCGCCTCGACGTCAGCGACGCAAACGTCCACGCCGTCTTTGAGCTTCCGGCCTTCCTGGCCATGTTCTCGGACAAAATCCGCGCAAAGCTTCAAAAGGAAGCGCCCAAGCTGCTCGAATAGCCGGCGGCGCATCATCGGATTGCCGGCTGGCCGGGGCGACACGACCACGCGCGCCGCCGGCCAGCCGATCCGGTTCAGAACAACAGAGTCAGCGCGTAAAAGGCTGCACCCACCGCCGCCGAGCAGGGGATCGTGATGATCCATGCCACCACGACGTTGCTAGCGGTGCCCCAGCGAACGGCCGAGGTTCGCCGGGCGACGCCCGCGCCGATGATCGCGCCGGTGATCGTATGGGTTGTCGACACCGGAATGCCCATTGCGGATGCGGTGAACAGCACGATCGAACCGCCCGTCGAGGCGCTGAAGCCCTGATGCTGGGACAGCTTGGTGATCCGCGATCCCATCGTTTCAATGATCTTCCATCCGCCCGAAAGCGTGCCGAGACCGATCGCCACATAGCAGCTGATCGCCACCCAATGCGGCACCTCGAATTCGCCGGAGAGATAGCCGGTCGAATACAGCAGCACCGTGATGATCCCCATTGTCTTCTGCGCGTCGTTGAGGCCGTGGCTCAGCGAATAAGCGGCGGATGAAACGAGGTGTAGCGCGCGGAAGCTGGTTTCGGCCTGCCGCGCGGTGGAGCGCCGCAGCGCCCAGCTGCTGGCCAGCATCACCAACATGGCAAGGATCATGCCCAGCGTGGGCGAGATCACGATGGCCACCAGCGTCTTGGTCAGGCCGCCGATGTGAACGCTGTGAATGCTGGCATGGGTAACGCCGGCACCCACCAGGCCGCCCACCAGCGCGTGGCTGGACGAGGAAGGAATGCCCTTCTGCCAGGTCACGATGTTCCAGAACATGGCACCGCCAAGCGCGCCGAAGATCACGGCTGGGGTGACGACGTCCTTGTCGATCAAGCCCTTACCGATGGTTTCCGCCACGGCATGCAAGCTTGGCACGGCAAGCGTCACGAAATACGCCGCAAAGTTGAAGAACCCGGCGAAGACCACCGCCTGGACGGGCGACAGCAATCGGGTGGCGACCACGGTCGCAATGGAATTGGCCGCATCATGCAGCCCGTTGAGGAAATCAAACGCCAAAGCCAGGACGATCAGTCCGATCAGCAGCGGAAGAGCAAGCTCATGCATGTGAGGCTGGATCGCTCAGGCGTGGTCGATGACGATGCCGTCGATCTCGTTCGCCACGTCCTCGAACGCGTCGGAGATCTTTTCGAGATGCTTGTAGATCTCGCGCTCGACGACGAACTGCATCGCGTCGCCGCCGCGGTAATGTTCGAACAATCGCTTCAGCCCCCGCTCGTGCATCGCGTCGGCCTCGCCTTCCAGCTGGACCAGCCGCTCGGTGAGCTGGTGGATCCGGGGCCCGTTACGCGCGACGTCGCGCAGCAATTGCATGGCTTCCACCGTCACGGCGGCCGCTTCGGTCATGCTGCTCGCCATTTGATGCATGTCCGGCGTGAAGCTGCGCACGCCATACAGGCTGACGGCGGTAAGCGCGGCGTCCATCGCGTCAATGGCGTCGTCCATGGATCCGATCAGGTCGCTGATCGCGCTGCGATCGAACGGCGTCAGGAAGGTGATGCGTACGGTCTGGAGCACCGTGCGGGTAATATCGTCCGCCTGATGTTCCAGGTCCTTCACCTCGGCGATGACCTGTTCGGGATTAGCATCGCCGGCGAACAGCCGGGTGGTCGCTTCCGCCGCGCGCAGCGTCACTGCTGCATGCGCATCGAACAGCTCGAAGAAATTGCCGCGCTTCGGAAGGAGGCGCTGGAACCAGGCGAACATCAGAAACGATCCTTGTAGGAAAGGTAAGAGGCTTCAGCGCCCGAAACTCGCGGGGGCTGGTGAAACAACGGTTGTGCTGCCGCTGCGGATTTCCTGCACTTCGAGCGCCCGCTCGGCCACGCCGTCGCGGCCAAAGCGGAACGCGCCGTCGATGCCGGCAAAGCCTTCTCCGGACCGCAAACGCGTTTCCGGGAATGGTGCGCCGATCCGCCAATCGCGGGAGATGCGCGCCGTCAACAACACCGCATCATAGCCAAGGCTGGAAAGGCGATACGGCGCGGTGCCGAAGCGGGCGCGATACTTGGCCGCATATTGGCGGTACAAGGTGTTGGAAACGCTGGCGAACCAGGCACCATTCAGGGCCGGACGCGCCGAAATACCGTTGTCGCTGTTCCACAATTCGGTACCAAGCACCTTGGTGTTCGGGCTCGCCTTGCGCAGCAGCGGCACGGCAGTCGCGGCGGTGGCACCCGAATCGGCGATCAGCACGGCGTCGAACGGCGCATCCTTGGCCATCCGGCTCACCGCTGCACCAACGCCGCCTGCCGTGCGGTCATAGGTCTGCAACGCCACGACGCGGCCACCCGCCGATTCCACCGCTCGCAGGAAGGTGGTCGAGGCACGCGTGCCGTAGAGGGCATTCGGCACCAGGCCACCGAAGTTCGTCACCCCGCGGCTACGCGCAAAATCGACCACCCGCTCGATCGATTGGCTCGGCGTATAGCCCATCAGGTACACGCCATCGCCCGCGACGCTGTTGTCGTTGGAGAAGGCGAGCACCGGCACGCCCGCCCGGCGCGCGATTGGCGCCACCGCCCGCACATCCTCGGACAGCAACGGCCCCAAGATCAGCTGCGCCCCATCCGCCACGGCGCGCTGAGCGGCCGCCGCGGCGCCGGTTGCGGTATCGTAATTCGTGATGCGGACCTGCTCGTTGCGCGTGTCGAGCAGTGCAAGCTGAGTCGCATTGGCCAGGCTCTTGCCGACGCCGGCGTTCGTGCCGGACAACGGCACGAGCAGCGCAACGCGGTTGCGCGCCGTATCGCGGGGGATGCCTGTCTCGACGCCCACGTCCGGCCGCGCGACGGGCGGCGGCGCCTTGGTCGGTCCGGTCGGGCCCGCCGGCCCGCGCGGCACCACGGTGGAGCAAGCGGAAACGAGCAGCGCCGTCATGGCGACAAACCCGCGGACGATGGTGTTCGCCCGTTGCGATACGGTTGCGGCCTCTGCCATGACACTCCTCGTGGAAAAACTAAGCCCCGGCCTGTACATCGTCGCAACCCCGATCGGCAATCTCGGGGACCTGTCTCCACGTGCCGCCGACATCCTGTCGCGGGCGGACCTAATCGCCGCAGAAGACACTCGTGTTACAATTGGGTTACTGCGACACATCGGAACGAAGCGTCCGATGACTCCTTATCATGATCACAACGCCGATCACGTCCGCCCGCAGTTGATCGGGCGTCTGGCCACCGAAGCGATCGCACTGGTTTCTGACGCCGGCACGCCACTTATCTCGGATCCGGGCTACAAACTGGTCCGCGATGCCCGCGCGGCAGGTCATGCGGTGGTGACGATCCCCGGTCCGTGCGCGGCCGTAGCCGCCCTCACCTTGGCTGGCCTGCCGACCGATCGCTTCCTGTTTGCAGGCTTTCTGCCGTCCAAGGCGAAGGCACGGGCCAATGCGATCGACGAACTCGGCGCTATTCGTGCCACTCTGGTCTTTTATGAAAGCGGCCCGCGCCTCGGTGCCACGCTGGCGGCGCTCGCCGCGCAGCTTGGCGATCGCGAAGCCGCCGTAACGCGCGAAATCACCAAGCGATTCGAGGAAGCGGTCACGGGCACCCTCCCGATGCTGGCCGAACGCTATGCAGACGCGCCGCCCAAGGGGGAAATCGTCATCGTCGTCGGGCCGCCGGGCGAAGCGCCTCCTGCCAGCGAGGAGGACGCCGATGCCGCTCTCGCTGAAGCACTTACGCGCCTGCCCGCCGCGAAGGCCGCGGGCGAAGTGGCCAAGCGTCTCGGCCTTGATCGCAAGGCGCTCTACGCCCGCGCGCTCGCCTTGAAGGAAGGCTAAGCGCTTTCTTCCGCGCCGGCGGTAAGGCCCTACAGCACGAAATCGGCTGGGACGAAGGCAAACGCCTGTGCCGGATCGGTAAGCAATTCGATTCGGTCGGCCGGCGCGCCGCCGAGTTGCGAGAGATCGATCGTCACCAGCCCCGTCGAATCGTCGCGGCTGGTCGCGGCCAGGATCTTGTCGAACGTGACCGTCGCGAACAGGCCATTGAGCCCAATTCGGTCCTCTCCCTGTACGAAGTCGATGATCCGGTCGCGATTGGTGCCGTATGAAAAATAGAACAGATCGGCACCGGCGCCGCCAACCAGTCGATCCCGGCCCGAACCTCCATCCAGGATATCGATGCCACCGCCACCCCACAGCTGGTCGGCGCCTGCGCCTCCGCGAAGCTCATCCGCTCCGTCACCTGCCCTGATGATGTCCGCACCGCTGCCGCCGGAGAAGGACACGCGTTCGACGCCGGTAACCACTGTCCCGTCCGCAAGGGTCTGAACTCGATGCGGCGTGGAGAAGTCGGCCTTGAACGCGACACTGCTGCTTTGTCGCAGGATAACTGCAAGATCGTCGCCGGAGCCGCCATCGATCAGATCGGCGTTCTCGCTATAGATATAATCGTCGCCAGCGCCACCCAGCAGCTGGTCATAGCCGCTGTCGGACGTCCGCCCGTCTCCCCCGGAGAGCCAGTCATTACCTGCGTCACCCGACACGAGGTCCGCCCCCGCCCCGCCTCTCAGCACATCATTGTCGTCGCCGCCGAACAGCCGGTCGTCGCCATCCTCTCCGTCCAGGTAATCGATTCCCGCCTCGCCCAGCACGAAGTCATCGCCGGCACCGCCGGAAACAAAGTCCATGCCCGCGCCTGCAATGATGTCGTCATCGCCCGCAGTGCCGCGCAGTTCGTCATCGCCGGCAGAGCCCGTGATCAGCGTTCTGGCCATTGGATTACTCCCCAAATTGGAAGGGTCGAACACGTCGGCGTTGAAGGCAATCCGAAGGCGTCACCTACCGACCGGCGGAACCTATTGCGGGACATTCGACAAGCCAGAGGCGCATCGGAGGTAGCGGTCCGGCGCGCTCAGCCCTCCTCCAGGTCGAATGGACGGTTGAAGCTTGTATGACCAACGCCCTCCCCGGCCACGAGCCAGCCTCGCTCGGGCGAACGACCTTTCTTTGAGGATGATCGTCCTTCGCGTCCGGACACCGGCAAAGCTTGCCCGGGTCGCTCCCTCGGCGCAGACGGTCTGCCATGCGTCGCCTCCGCCATACCCAAAGCCCCGATCAACGCCGCACCGCTGAGGCGGCCGGGCGCCGCGGGGAGCGGCTGGCCGCCTGGTGGCTGCGACTAAAGGGCTGGCGCATCCTCGACCAGCGCGTGCGCACCCCGGCTGGCGAAGTCGATCTGGTCGCGCAAAAGGGCGCTCTCATCGCCTTTGTCGAGGTGAAGACCCGGGCCAGCGCTGGGGAACTGGACTTTGCCATTGACCAGCGGCGGCTTGCACGGGTGGCCGCCGCGGCCGAATTGTTGATGCCGCGCTATGCCACTGCGGGCGAGGACATCCGCGTGGATGTCATCCTTCTGGCCCCCGGAACCGCGCCACGTCACATCGAGAATGCCTGGATCGGGTGACAAGCCCGATGCACCGCCTTACCTGCCGGTGCATGTCGCGCCTGACGCGGTCTGCTATTGCACTGCCCCATGACGGGAAGGCGTGACCTTCCTCCGGCCGGGGCGAACGGAGGTTTGCGTGAGTCTCACCGTCGCCGTCCAGATGGACCCGCTCGAATCGATCAACATCGCTGGCGATTCGAGCTTTGCGTTGATGCTGGCGGCGCAGAAGCGCGGGCACCGGCTGTTCCATTATGCCGCTGAGGATCTGAACTGGTCGGACGGGCGGCTGTGGGCAAAGGCGCGGCCGGTGACGGTGCAACGAGTGGAGGGTAACCACTTCGACGCTGGTGAACCCGTCAGCCTCGACCTGGATGACGAAGCGGACGTCGTGCTGATGCGCCAGGATCCGCCCTTCGATCTCGGCTACATCACCGCCGCCCACCTCCTGGAGCGGATTGCCGATCGCACGCTCGTGGTGAACGATCCGGCGAGCGTCCGGAACGCGCCAGAAAAGGTGTTCGTGCTCGACTATGCGCGCTTCATGCCGCCGACGCTCGTCACCCGGTCGCTCGACGAAGCACGCGCCTTCCTTCGCCAGCATGGGGCAATCGTGGTGAAGCCGCTCCACGGCAACGGTGGGAAGGCCATCTTCCGCGTCGGGCCGGAAGGTGAAAACCTTTCGGCGCTGATTGAAGTGTTCAACACCGCCTATCGCGAGCCGCACATGGTGCAGGCGTTCCTTCCGGACGTGGCAAAGGGTGACAAGCGCATCGTGCTGGTCGACGGCGAGGTTGCCGGCGCAATCAACCGCCTGCCCGGTGAGGGCGAGATTCGCAGCAATCTCGCCGTCGGCGGCTCGGCGGAAAAAACCGAACTTACCGCGCGCGAGCGTGAGATCTGCGCCGCGCTCGGGCCGGAACTGAAGCGTCGCGGCCTGATCTTTGTGGGCATTGACGTGATCGGCGGCCAATGGCTGACGGAGATCAACGTCACTTCGCCGACCGGCATCGTGGCGATCGAGCGGTTCGACGGCACCGACGTCGCTGGCCTGATCTGGGATGCGATCGAGCGCCGCCTGGCGGAACGCTGATTCGCTTAACCCTTCCGCGCCTCGGCAGGCGCAACTCGGGGCCGCTACCACCGCTGCGACGAAGCAGGCATAAGGCGCTGGCGGGGGATTGCGGGAATGCGCCCACCTTCCCGCTTCAACAGGACGATTGCTGACCTTCAATGACTGACATCATCATCGATCTAATCGCCCGCGGGGGATACATCGGCATCTTCCTGCTGATGGCGCTGGAAAACATCATTCCGCCGATCCCGTCAGAGGTCATCATGGGGCTTGGCGGCATGGCCGTGGCCCGCGGACAGATGGATCTGTGGTGGCTGATCTTCTGGGCCACGATGGGCACCACGGCCGGCAACCTGTTCTGGTACGAACTCGGCCGGCGCCTCGGCATTCAGCGCTTCAAGCCACTGGTGGATCGCTATTCGCGCTGGATGACGATGGAATGGGAGGACGTGGAGCACCTGAACCGTTTCTTCCAGAAATACGGTCACTGGGTGATCTTCGTCTTCCGCTTTCTCCCCACGTTCCGCACGGTCATCTCCCTGCCGGCCGGCATGGCGAAAATGTCGATGTGGAAGTTCCTGCTGTTTACCTTCACGGGCAGCGCGATCTGGAATTCGGTACTGGCGGGCGCCGGTCTCTTCCTTGGGCTGAAGATGGAGCAGCTGGAGAAGTTCGTCGGCCCGCTCGCCGTCGGCACCGTGATCGCGATCGTGCTGCTGTACTTCTACCGAGTCTTCACCTGGAAGCCTCGGGAACAGCGGGGCTGATCGCCCCGCTGCCAAGCGTCGCCGGACAGGTTCAGATCAGTCCGGCGAGCGGCGACGACGGGTCTGCATAGCGGCGGATCCCCATGCGCCCCGCGCGATAGGACAGTCGCCCGGCCTCGACCGCCGCCTTCATCGCGGCGGCCATCATCACCGGATCCTTGGCCTCGGCGATCGCGGTGTTCATCAGCACGCCGTCACAGCCCAGCTCCATTGCGACCGCTGCATCGGATGCCGTGCCGACGCCGGCGTCGACCAGCACCGGCACCTTGGCGCCTTCCACGATCAGGCGGATCGTCACCCGGTTCTGGATACCGAGGCCCGAACCGATCGGCGCGCCCAGCGGCATGATCGCGACGGCACCCGCCTCTTCCAGCTGCTTCGCAGCGATCGGGTCATCGACGCAATAGACCATCGGCTTGAAGCCCTCCTTCACCAGGACTTCAGTCGCCTTCAGCGTCTCGCGCATGTCGGGGTAGAGCGTGCGCGCCTCACCCAGCACCTCCAGCTTGACGAGATCCCAGCCGCCCGCCTCGCGCGCCAGCCGCAGCGTGCGGATCGCTTCGTCCGCGGTGAAGCAGCCAGCGGTATTGGGCAGATAGGTGAACCGCTTGGGATCGATGAAGTCGGTCAGCATCGGCGCGTTGGGATCGCTGACGTTGACGCGGCGCACTGCGACCGTGACGATCTCCGCGCCCGAGGCCTCCAGCGCCGCGGCGTTCTGCGCGAAATCCTTGTACTTGCCGGTGCCGACGATCAGGCGCGAGCGGAACGTCTTGCCCGCGACGGTCCAGCTGTCGGTGGGCACGGCGCCGCCATGATCCCCGCCGCCGACGAAATGAACAATCTCGATATCGTCGCCATCCTCCACGCACACGTCTGCCAGCGTCGAGCGCGGCACCACTTCCAGATTGCGCTCGACCGCGACCTTCTCGGGTATCAGGCCCAGCTCGGTCGCCAGTTGCGCCAGCGTCAGCCCGGCGGTGACACGGCGGTGCGCGCCGTTCACGGTGATCGATACGGTTCCGTCGGTATGGGGCATGATATCCTTTGCGGGGCGGCAAGGCCCCCTCTCATTCAGATTGTCATTCGGTCGGATGAATTGCCTTCCACCTAGGCTTGGCGCACATGCCGTTCAAGGAAGGAGCCACCCTTGTCGCTGATCTACGTCCTGAACGGCCCGAACCTGAACCTGCTCGGCACGCGCGAGCCGGAGATCTACGGGCATGAAACCCTGGACGATATTGCCGGTCAGCTGGAGGATCGCGCACGCGAACTCGGCCTCGAGGTCGACATGCGCCAATCGAATCACGAGGGCCATCTCATTGATTGGCTGCACGAGGCGCAGGCTCAGGGGGCAAAGGCGGTGATTCTCAACGCCGGCGCCTTTACCCACACGTCGATCGCACTTCATGATGCGATCAAATCCGTCCGCACCCCGGTTATCGAGGTGCATTTGTCCAATCCGCATGCTCGTGAAGAATTCCGCCATCTCTCCTACGTCGGCCGTGCCGCACGTGGAACAATCGCAGGGTTCGGTGCGCTGTCGTACCTGCTCGCGCTTGAAGCGGCGGCGCGGTTCTGACACAGCGCGCGCCCTGTTCAGGGAAAGGGTCGCAATGGCCGATAAGGAAAATGGAGCGATGAAGGTCGACGTCGATCTCGTCCGCCAGCTTGCCGAGCTGCTCGACACGACGCAGCTCACCGAAATTGAAGTGGAAGACGGGGATCGCCGCATCCGCGTTGCCCGCAAGGCTGCGGCTGCCGCCGCGCCCGCCGTCTATCACGCACCGCCGCCCGCTTCGGCGGCGCCGGCGCCCAGCACGGCAACCGCTGCGCTGCCGACAGCAGAGCCTGCCGCGGCAGAGCCCTCGCTTGCCAATGCCGTTCGCTCGCCGATGGTCGGCACGGCCTATCTCGCTGCCGAGCCGGGCGCTGCCGCCTTCGTTTCTGTCGGCAAGCAGGTGCAGGCCGGCGACACGCTGCTGATCGTTGAGGCGATGAAGGTCATGAATCCGATCACCGCGCCCAGTGCCGGCACGGTGAAGGCGATCCTGGTCGACAATGGCCAGCCGGTCGAGTTCGACCAGCCGCTGGTGGTCGTCGAGTAAGATGCCCGAGATCAAGAAGCTCCTGATTGCCAATCGTGGTGAGATCGCGCTGCGAATCCACCGCGCCTGCCACGAGATGGGGATCAAGACCGTCGCGGTGCACTCCACCGCCGACGCCGATGCAATGCATGTCCGCCTGGCGGATGAGGCGATCTGCATCGGCCCGCCGGCGGCGAGCGAGAGCTATCTCAACATCGCCAACATCATCTCTGCCGCCGAAATCTCGGGCGCGGATGCGATCCACCCGGGCTACGGCTTCCTCAGCGAAAACGCGAAGTTCGCCGAGATCGTCGAGGCGCACGGACTGATCTTCGTCGGGCCGAAGCCTGAACATATCCGCACCATGGGCGACAAGGTGGAGGCAAAGCGCACCGCCGGCGCGCTCGGCCTGCCGCTGGTCCCCGGTTCGGATGGGGCGCTGACCGATTCGGCGGAGGCCAAGCGCCTCGCGCGTGACATCGGCTATCCCGTGCTGATCAAGGCCGCATCGGGCGGCGGCGGCCGCGGCATGAAGGTCGTGCCGTCAGAGGACGAGATGGACACGCTGATGGCGCAGGCCGGCAGCGAGGCGAAGGCCGCGTTCGGCGACGCCACCGTCTACATGGAAAAGTACCTCGGCAATCCGCGGCACATCGAATTCCAGGTATTCGGCGACGGCAACGGCAACGCCATTCACCTTGGTGAGCGTGACTGCTCGCTGCAGCGCCGCCACCAGAAGGTCCTCGAGGAAGCTCCTTCTCCCGTTATCTCGGCGGAAGAGCGCGATCGTATGGGCGGGATCGTCGCCAAGGCGATGGCCGACATGGGTTATCGGGGCGCCGGCACGATCGAGTTCCTCTGGGAAAACGGTGAGTTCTACTTCATCGAGATGAACACTCGCCTTCAGGTGGAGCATCCGGTGACGGAGGCGATCACTGGCCTCGATCTCGTTCGCGAGCAGATCCGAGTCGCGGAAGGCCATCCGCTGACGCTGCGCCAGGAGGATGTTGTCTTCCGCGGTCACGCTATCGAGTGCCGCATCAATGCGGAGGATCCGCGTACCTTCGCGCCCTCCCCGGGCCTCGTGAAGCAATATCACGCACCCGGTGGCATGCACGTGCGCGTCGATTCGGGCCTCTACGCCGGCTACAAGGTGCCGCCTTACTACGACAGCATGATCGCCAAGCTGATCGTCTATGGCACCACCCGCCAAGGCGCGCTTCGCCGTCTTCGTCGCGCGCTTGAGGAGTTCGTGATCGAGGGGATGAAGACAACCATCCCGCTTCATCAGGCGCTGCTGGACGATCCTGAGTTCCAACAAGGCGATTACACCATCAAATGGCTGGAGGAGTGGCTGGCCGAACAGGCCTGAGCCATCCCTCCGGATGCGTCCGGCATTCGGCGGTACGCCTCGCATTCCCTGGGATGGCGGGCTCCCGGATGCCGGTTCGCTTGGGCGCGACGTCATCGACATTTTGCCTTCACATTCTGCTCGCAGACTTTAGCCTGGATCAAGAAGGAGCGCGGCATTGAAGGCGACGATCTGGCATAATCCGCGTTGTTCCAAATCGCGTCAGGCGCTGGCGCTACTCACCGAAGCGGGCGCTGAGGTGGAAATCATCGACTATCTCAAGCAGCCGCCGGCTCGCGAGGAACTCGCGCGGCTGTATGCACGTGGCGGGCTGGCGCCGCGCGACGCGATGCGCAAGGACGCGCCCGCCGCCGCAAGCGACGAAGAGGCGCTGGACATCATGGCCGCCGATCCCGCCACCATCGAACGGCCGCTGGTGGAAACCGACAAGGGCGTGGTGCTCGCGCGCCCGCCCGAACGCGTTCACGACATTCTGTGAATCTGCCGGAGGAGGCCCGCTGGCGCATCGAACGGGCAAGCCGCGCCGCGGTAGTGATCGACGCCGACACCTATTTTCGCCTGGCACGCGCCGCCATGATGAACGCGCGCAAGCAGATCCTGCTGGTCGGCTGGGATTTCGACGCCCGCATCCGCCTCGCCTGGGAAAACGAGCCACCTGGCGTCCCGACCGAAGTCGGCGAATTCATCACCTGGCTGGTGCGCCGGCGCCCGGATCTCAACGTCTACATTCTCCGCTGGGACAAGGGCGCCTTCAAGACGCTGTTCCGCGGCAAGACGCTGCTGACGCTGACCAAGTGGCGTTTCCTGCGCAAGCGTATCCACCTGAAGCTCGACGGTCATCATCCCGTTGGCGCCTCCCAGCATCAGAAAATCGTCGTTATCGACGATTGCCTCGCCTTTTGCGGCGGCATCGACATGACGGACGAGCGTTGGGACACGCGCTCGCATAGGGACGACGACCCGCACCGTACCTCGCCCAGCGGCTGGCCCAACAAGCCATGGCACGATGCCACGACGGCGCTGGAAGGTCCGGTGGCCAGGGCCCTCGGCGATCTCTGCCGTACCCGCTGGCAGATTGCCGGTGGCGGTGAGATCCCCGAACCCGACAGCAAGGTCGATTGCTGGCCCGCCGATCTGAAGCCGGACTTCCGCGACGTTGATGTCGCCATTTCGCGGTCTCAACCGGAATATGGCCCGCAGGAATCGATCCGGGAGATTGAACAGCTTTATCTCTCGCTGATCGCGCGCGCGAAGCGCCGCATCTACGCCGAAAGCCAGTATTTCGCGTCGCGCCGCGTGGCGGAGGCCATTGCGCGGCGCTTGGACGAGCCGGACGGTCCGGAAATCGTCATCATCAATCCCGTTTCAGCGCAGGGCTGGCTTGAACCCATTGCGATGGACACCGCCCGCGCCCGGCTGTTCCAGGCGCTGAAGCAGCGCGATAAGCACGATCGCCTGCGCATGTACCACCTGCACACCGCTGGTGGAGAGCCGATCTACGTTCACGCCAAGGTGCTGGTGATCGATGAGGAGGTGATCCGCATCGGCTCCTCCAACTTCAACAATCGCTCGCTCCGGCTCGACACGGAATGTGACGTTACCATCGAGAATGACGACGATCGGATCGCCGCCATCCGCGACGATCTGATTGCCGAACATCTCGGCACCGAACCTGCGACCGTCAGCGAGGCGATCGCATCTCATGGCCTGATCGGCGCGATCGAGCACCTGCGCGGTGCGGGCAAGACGCTCATTCCCTATGAGGTGCCGGATCTCACCTCCGTCGAGGCATGGCTCGCCGACAACAAGATTCTCGATCCCGAAGGACCGGAGGAGATGTTCGAGGCGCTTTCCGCCCGGCGCCCGCTGCTTCATCGCCTCCGGCGCTTCCGCCGCCGCCGGTAAGCCATGGCGGGCCGCAGGCGCCTTGTTCAAGCCGCCGGGGTATCTTGAGGTCAGCCTTGTGGTGACACCGGGCGCCGCCGCCGCTATCGCGCGCGCATGACCGCCATCACGCCTGAAGTCGTCGCCGAACACGGCCTGTCTCCCGAGGAATATGATCGCGTCCTCCACGCTCTCGGCCGTGAGCCGAACCTGGTGGAACTGGGCATCTTCTCGGTGATGTGGTCGGAGCATTGCTCCTACAAGTCGTCGCGAATCCACCTGAAGAAGCTGCCGACCGAGGCGCCCTGGGTGATCTGCGGCCCGGGCGAGAATGCCGGCGTCATCGACATCGGTGATGGCCAGGCCGCGATCTTCAAGATGGAGTCGCACAACCACCCCTCGTACATCGAGCCGTATCAGGGCGCGGCAACCGGCGTCGGCGGCATTCTGCGCGACGTGTTCACCATGGGCGCGCGGCCCGTGGCGAATATGAACGCGCTTCGCTTCGGCCGCCCCGATCACCCCAAGATGCGCCACCTCATCTCGGGCGTGGTCCATGGCATCGGCGGCTACGGCAATTGCGTCGGCGTGCCGACGGTGGGGGGCGAGGTGAACTTCCACCCCGCCTATGACGGCAACATCCTCGTCAACGCCATGACGGTCGGCGTCGCTGACCAGGACAAGATCTTCTATTCGGCCGCCAGCGGCATCGGCAATCCGATCGTCTATGTCGGCTCCAAGACCGGCCGCGACGGCATCCACGGCGCCACCATGGCCTCGGCCGACTTCGGCGAGGATGCCGAGGAGAAGCGCCCGACCGTGCAGGTCGGCGACCCCTTCACCGAAAAGCTGCTGATCGAGGCCTGCCTCGAACTGATGGCCTCCGACGCGATCGTCGCGATCCAGGACATGGGCGCCGCCGGCCTCACCTCCTCCAGCGTCGAGATGGCGTCGAAGGGTGGCGTCGGCATCGAGCTGATCATGGACGACGTGCCGCAGCGCGAAGAGGGCATGACGCCCTACGAAATGATGCTCTCCGAATCGCAGGAGCGCATGCTGATGGTGCTGAAGCCGGGCCGCGAGGCCTTCGCCGAGGCGATCTTCCGCAAGTGGGAGCTCGACTTCGCCGTCATCGGCCATGTCACCGACACGGGCCGCATGGTGCTGAAGTGGAAGGGCGACACCGTTTGCGACATCCCGCTCGCCCCGCTCGCTGACGAGGCCCCGCTCTACGATCGCCCGCACGTCCCCACCCCGCCCGCCAAGGCGCTGGTCAACGTGCCCGAGTGCAAGGACATCGCCGCCGATCTCGTCACGCTGATGGGCTCGCCCGACATCGCCAGCCGCCGCTGGATCTGGGAGCAGTATGACCACATGGTCGGCGCCGACACGGTGCAGCGCCCGGGCGGCGACGCCGCGGTGGTGCGCGTCCACGGCACCGACAAGGCGCTGGCGATCACCACCGATTGCACCCCGCGCTATTGCTACGCCGACCCCGTCGAGGGCGGCAAGCAGGCTGTCGCCGAGACCTGGCGCAACCTCACCGCGGTCGGCGCAAAGCCGCTCGCCATCACCAACTGCCTCAACTTCGCCAACCCGCAGCGCCCGGAGATCATGGGCCAGATCGTCGGCTGCCTCGATGGCATGGCGCAGGCGTGCCGCGCGCTCGACTACCCGATCGTCTCCGGCAACGTCTCGCTCTACAATGAATCGAAGGCGACCGGCGGCGGTTCGGCGATCCTCCCCACCCCCGCGATCGGCGGCGTCGGCCTGATGCAGGACTGGACCAAGAGCGCGACCATCGCCTTCAAGGGCGCGGGCGACGTCATCCTCGCGGTCGGCACCCGCCGCGGCGATCTCGGCCAGTCGCTCTGGCTGCGCGAGGTCCACGGCCGCGAGGAAGGCCCCCCGCCCCGCGTCGATCTGGCGCAGGAGAAGGCGACCGGCGACCTCATCCGCCACGCGATCGACCTGGGTCAGCTCTCCGCCGTCCACGACGTCTCGGACGGCGGCATCGCCGTCACGCTCGCCGAAATGGCGCTCGCCGGCAACATCGGCGCGATGATCGACCGCAAGCAGCCGTTCGACTGCGCGCATTCCTTCTTCGGCGAGGATCAGGGCGTCTACATCGTCACCGTCCACGATCACGCGCTGGCCGATTTCCTCCAGGCCGCGCTCGAGGCCGGCGTCGAGGCGGAGCCGATGGGCCGCACCGGCGGCAAGCGCCTGATCTTCGAGCGGCCCGACCGCGACGATGTCGTCACGCTCGACACGCTGCGTGCGGCGCATGAGGGCTTCTTCCCGAAGCTGATGAGCGCGGAGGTATCGCTGGAGGGCTGACCGGCCCTCCCGCCGCCCCCACCGCACGGGCTGTCCTACATGTGCATGTTC
>NZ_JAJNDU010000002.1 GCF_021043365.1 Sphingomonas sp. IC-11
TTCGTGTTTCCAAACGGACAAACTTGGTGACGCGGGGTGGAGCAGCCCGGTAGCTCGTCAGGCTCATAACCTGAAGGTCACAGGTTCAAATCCTGTCCCCGCAACCAACACCAACTCAATACGCCCCACACACACGGCGTCGGCGGCACCGCAAACAACCGCAGGGCTGCGGTGTTAGCCATCATCTCGAACTCAGGACGAGCGTCGCTGAGCGGATGGTGACGCTCTCCATCAGGGTCGCCAAGACAACTGCGGCCTCCTTCCGTACGGAATACCGCCCGCTCGCGAGCACGCTTGACCCACATGCGGCTGCCTCTGCGCTGCTGGAAGAAAGCCGCCCCGGATTACACGTAAAAACTTCCAGTGGCAGCTCGGCACGCGTGCGCTAAGTGGCGGTTTCCGGGGGGAGGGTGATCGCGGTTGTCTGCAGCGGTGGGACGCTAAGGCCCGCGATCATTCCCGGTTCTGCTTGGTGACTGAACGGCCGCCCGGGAGCAGGCGATCAGGAAGAGACCTTCCACTGGACCTTCGGCACTTTCGACGCTTGGCTGTACACCTTTCCGGAAAACCCCGCACAGCGCGCTTGTTTGGGGGGTGGGTGGAACACGGCATAGACAACACGCAGATACGCGGCGTCGGCCGTGCGCTGGCCAGCCTGCAGCATCACTTCCATTCGCCGGCTATCCTGCGACCTACGCGCCGCACGGCACGTTGCAGACGTCACCTAATGCTGATGCTTGGCGATCGTCAGCGTCAGACCGCACTTAGAACTCTGCGCCGTCATGCCATGCGGACTCAGCGGAAGAGTAGGGGAGCCGAGTGCGTCATCCAACCATCACGCTTGTCCCCGGTCGTGTGCTGAATAGCCGCCCGGACGGCAGAACAGCGATCACCCAGCTTCAAGGCTGCCGCGCGTGTCAGGGCGTCCCGTCAGACCGGGCCTGAACCCAAGAACAGCCAGATCACCACCACCAGCGCCAATGTCGCCCCCGACAGCGTCCACGCCAGCAAGCGGAGACGGACCGGCCGCAACGCGGCAATCCTGTGCGCCTCCAGCCGGTTCATGATGGCGCAGGCGCGGCGTTCGGCCGACAGGAAAATCGCAACGGCGATCAACAGAAAGGCGGTCGCGATCGCCTTGGGTATCCAAGGCGGATCAATCGCGCGAAACAGCGCATGAAATCCCAAACCGATCCCTACCGACGCCATCCCCGTCCGCACCCAGCCGGCAAAGCTCCGCTCGTGCGCCAGGACCGTACGATCTTCCGCCAGATGCGTTCGATCCTCGGCCAAGTCGGTCCGGTCATTCACGAAGGCGATCGCCCGCTGGTGTATCGGCGGTCGGCTGCCAGGTGGCGAGCAGCGCATCGTCCGCGGGGTTCTGGAACGCTACCTCGTCCAGCGACACGGCGATCAGGCAGATCGGACGCTGATGGGGTCCGCCGCCATCGCGGCACCGCACCGGCTGGCCATCAGGAAAGCGCCCGATCCGCCCGCTCAGCCGCAGCCGAAGCCCGCGGTTGATCGCCACCGCCTCACCGGCCATGCGGACGACGGCTTCATAAGCCTTGCCGCTGCGCTGCATCTGCCGCGGCGTATCGGGCGTGATCAGTTGCGCGATGCCGAGGGTTTCGCCGTCCACCGGCGGGGAAGGCGCGTCCGCTTCCGCCGGTGCTGCCGGTGGTTCGGCGCGCGCCGGGCAAGTCTCGCTGGAAGACCAGGGCCGTTCGATCCAGAAGCCTTCCAGCGCTTCAACCGCTGCTGGCGGCGTCGCCCACCACTCGGTTGGGGCCCAGCTCACCGGAGCGACATGGACACGCAGCGCTCCGGCGGCCGCGTCGTACCGCCACCGCATCGGCAGCTCGGATGTCTCGGGGGCAGGACCATCGCATCCGAACGGAATGTCGAGCTCAAACCGCTTGCCCGCCACAGCGGCCGCCTGCGCGGGCAGGTCGCGCGCGGACGTTGCCGCATCCGCCGCTGCGGCGCCAAGCGCAATCAGGTCGGACCGCCGCAATATGTCGTCGGTCGGCACGGGCGCTTCGGCGGTCGGCGCAGGGGCGGGCGGCGGCAAGGTCGCGGCAGGTTCGGGCCGGGGCACCGTGCTGCGGCCGAGCAGGAAGCCGCCACCGCCGACTGCAATCGCCGCCGCCAGGCCAGCGGCAATCGCTAACCGACTGGATCGAAGGCTGGGCTCAACCATGCGGTTACACTAGCAACATCTGTGTGATGCTCCATACCATCCTATCACAAGCCAAGCTGGAGGACGTGTGACGGTCGACCAAGCCCTGACGCTTGCGGTTCTGGTGGCGGTGGTTGCTGCGTTGATCTGGGATCGCGTACGCGCCGACGTCGTGGCGCTTACCGGCGCAGCGGTGCTTCTGATCACCGGGGTTATTCGGCCGGTCGAGTTACAGGGCGCCTTTGCCAGCCCGGCGATCGTCGCGCTCGCCTCGCTGTTCGTGATTGCCTACGCGCTGGAGCTGTCGGGGCTGCTCGACCGCGCCATTGCCGCGGGCGTTGCGATGTGTCGGCGGATGGGGTCGACCGGCCTCTGGCTATTGCTGAGCGCGATCGGTTGCGTTTCCGCCTTTCTCAATTCCACCCCCATCGTGGTGCTGGGCGCGCCGGTGATCCGCGACATTGCCAAGACCCTCGGGCTGTCGCCGAAACGATATCTGATGCCGCTCTCCTACATCACGGTGCTTACCGGCTGCTGCACCCTGATCGGCACATCGACCAACCTGCTGGTCGACGACATGGCGCGGGTCGCCGGTCAGCCACGATTTGGATTGTTCGAAATCACGCCGGTCGGCCTGTCAATCGCGCTGTCGGGCGGGCTCTACCTCTTCCTCTTCTCGGGCAAGCTCCTCGACCGCAGCCTCGGTGCCTCGCCGCAGCCCTCGGACACCGGCGAGATCATGGTGGCAAGCGCACAGGTCGGCCATGCCGAGCTGTTCGCCGAGCCGCGTCCCTATCAGCCCGCAAAGGCGGCAATTGCTTTTTCCGTCTTCGTTGGCGCGATCGCGCTTGCCGCGCTGGAGGTTGCGCCGATCGCCGCCACCGCTTTTGCCGGGGCGGTGCTGCTGATCCTGCTGCGGGTCATCTCCGCGGATGAGGCCTATGGCGGGTTGCGTCCCCAGATCCTGATCCTGATCGCCGGCATGGTCGTGATTGGCATCGCGATGGAGGAAAGCGGCCTCGCTGCGTCTGCGACCAACGCGCTGGTCGGCGCGCTGCACGGCATCAGCCCGCTTGCCGCCCTTATCATCCTCTATGGCCTGACGATGGTGCTGACCGAGCTTTTATCGAACGCCACCGTCGCCGTTCTGGTGACGCCGGTGGCGGTTGCGCTGGCAGAGAGCCTGGGCGTCAGCCCCCGGCCGTTCATCGTGGCCGTGATGATGGCTGGCAGCGCCGCCTTTGCCACGCCGTTCGGCTATCAAACCAACGTCATCGTCTATCAGATGGCCGGCTATCGCTACATGGATTTCGTCCGGGTCGGTCTGCCGCTCAACCTCATCACCTTTGCGGCCGCGATCGTATCGATCCGCGCCTTCTTTCCGTTCTGAGCCTGATGATCCCGGGACGTTACCGTCGAACGGTGTAGAGATAAGCGGATATGTCGCGGGCTTCCTGTAGCGTGATCCCCTGGTCCGGCATGCCGTTGCCGGGCAGCACTTGCTGCGGGTTGCGCAGCCAGCGGGCCAGGTTCTGCGGGTTGTTGACCAGAACGCCGGCCAGCTCGGCGCGCAGCGCGATGCCGTTCAGCGCTGGCCCGGTCACCCCCTCCGCACCGGCAATACCGGGGATGCTATGGCATGCACCGCAATTGTAACGCGCGATGGCGGACTTGCCCGCATCGACATGCCCGCCGGTCATCGCCTCCGCTTGGGTGCGGGTTTCCACCGCTTCTTGGCGGTAGATGCCGAACACCGAGGCGGCGCCGACAGCGGTTGCCAGCCCGGCGAGCATCAGCGCGAAGCGTAGCTCAGACGGCATCTGCGCTCCTTTGCGGAACCAGCAGGGTGCGGAACAGCGCCAGCGCCGCGGCAAGATGCACCAGGCCGCCCGGCACCCACATGATCAACCCCGCAACCTGCTGGTCCTCCGCCGGGCTGAGGCCGAACGGCGCCAGCGCGAGACGTGCATAGCCAGCGTACCAGGGCGAGTCCGAAAAGGCCATCAGCGCGCCCAGCGCACCAGTGACGAAGGATGTGACGAGAAGGCAGAATGCCGCCAGCGCCCGGTCGCCAAGCGCACTGGCCGCGGCGCCGCGCCGGCCGAGCATCGCCGTCCAGAACAGCAGCGCGCTGACGATGAAGCACAGGTGCTGCGTCGCGTGCCAGCCTTCGCTCGCGAGCGCCACGTCGAACAGGGTAGGCATGTGCCAGATCCACAGCACTGCCGCCTGGATCAACGTTGCAACCACCGCTCCGCTCGCCCAGGTGAAGGGCACGGATATCTGCCGACTGGCGCTTATTCGGCCCAGTGCCCGGCGGGCCGCTGGAGGAAAGGCCCACAGCATCGCCGATAACGGTTCCGCCAGCACGATCAGCGGCGCCGCCAGCAGCATCAGCAGTTCATGCTCGATCATATGAGCGGTGAAGGATCGCTCGCCTGCCTCATGCAGGGGAGACACCAGCGCGCCCGCCAGCGTCGCCCACCCCGCGGCGAAGAGCCATGCGCGCCGCCGCAGCCGCGGCTGCCCTCCGGCGGAGCGCGCGTAGAGCCTGCGCCAGCCGATGGCGAACAGCAGGGCAGAGAGAAACAATGGCATGGTGATCCACGGATCCCAGGTCCATCCCGGCGGCTCGCCATGATCATGCCCGCCGTGCGCCAATGCTGCGCCAGGCAGCGCCGCTGCGCACAGCAGGGTCAGGCGGATCAGCCGACGCATGGCGGAACGATCAGCACGGCCAGCGTCTGGAAGGCGATGGCCAGCGCAAAGATTCCGGCGAGGATCAGCGCAACTCGCGACAGCCAGGCTCTGGGCGGCGTCTGGTCATCGGCTGGCCGGGCACGGGGCCAGGCAATCGCCATCGCCAGGCCGCAGATCGCGAGGCTGGCGGCGCCCCAGGTCAAGCCGAGCCATGTGCCAACCGGGGCGCAATCCACCTTGAGCACGCTGCCCAAGCCCAGTTCGAATACATACCAGGCGACAGGTGGCAGCAGCAGCGCCGCCCATGGCCGGACGCGGTCGGCGCGGGACAGGCCGTCGGGCGCGCTCACCCCAGCCTCGGCGCCAGATAGATGAGCGCGCCGACGGGCAGCCATGTCAGCACCACGAAGGTCCAGTAATTGGCGTTGTCCTCGACATCGGCGAACTGATCGTCGCCCACCTCATGGGTGTAGAGCCACACGCACTGGACGGCGGTGTCGCCAAGGTCGGTAATGAGATGGCTGGTGTGCAGCACCATCAGCATCCACACCAGCGAGCCATAAGCATTGTCATGCCATGAGACGTTCAGGTGCCCGAACTCGAAGGCGCGCGGGATCAACAGCAGCACGCCGATGACGGTCATCACCAGCGTACCGATGCGAACGCCGCGCTCGTCCTTCTGCTGGGCGCGACGGCGAACCCACAGGTTGGGGATCTCGCTCAGCAGCAGCCCCAGCGTCAGCACCGCCACCCAGAGCAGATCGGGCGGGCGGAGGCCGTCCGGCGGCCAGCCTGCGGTCTGGCTCATGAGGTAGAGATAGGTCCCGGCGGCCAAGGCAAAAGCGGTGCCTTCGATCGCCATGAAGCCCACATTGCCCCACCATACCAGGTGGCTGGCGCCCGATGCGCTTTCCGGCAGGTCGGAAAGGTCGCCGACCACCCGTGTTTTCACCGCGTCGCTCATCGATTGCGCACTCGAAGCGGGCCAGTTTCGGAGCGTGGACGCTGCGGCCAGAACCAGATGGTCAGGCCGATCGCGACCGGCACTGCGCCCCAAACCAGGGCCCATGGGGTGAAGATGCTGCCGACGAACAGGATCGACACGGCAACGGCGGCGAACAGCGGCGCGATCGACGGTGGCGGGCTCTTCTGGCGATATTCGGGCGCTGCCTCGACCACGGACGTGACCAGTACTTCGCGCCGGTCCACGGCAAGGCCGGTCATCACCGCCAGCCCCTGGTGCTGGGTCCACAACGGCGTCAGGCTGTCCACCACCGGCATGGCATCGAAATTGTGCTGCGGCGGCGGCGAGGGAATGGCCCATTCGAGGCTAGAGCCGCCCCAGGGATTGGACCCGGCGCGCTTGCCGCGATAGAAGCTCCACGCCGCGTTGGCGACGAACAGCATCCCGCCGGCCACGGCAATGGCAGAGCCGATCGACGCCACCATGTTCAGCGTGCCCCAGCCCATGCCCTCGCTATAGGTATAGACCCGGCGCGGCATGCCCTGGAGCCCCAGGATGTGCATCGGGAAGAAGCCGAGATTGAACCCGCCCGCGATCATCCAGAAACTGATCTTGCCCAGCCTCTCCGACATCAGCCGCCCGGTCGCCTTGGGATACCAGTAAGCGATGGCGCCGAAGAGCGGGAACATCGCCCCGCCGATCAGCACGTAGTGGAAATGCGCGACAATGAAGTAGGTGTCCGTCAGTTGCTGGTCGAGCGGAGCCGAGGCCGTCATCACGCCGGAAAGCCCCCCAATGACGAAGGTGACGATGAAGCCCAGCACCCACAGCAGGGGCGTGTCGAAGCGCGGCCGGCCGCTCCACAAGGTCGCGATCCAGCAGAAGATCTGGACGCCGGCCGGCAGGGCGACGGCCATGCTCGCGGCTGTGTAGAAGTCATTGCCGAGGCGCGGCAGTCCCACCGCAAACATGTGGTGAACCCAAAGGCCGAAGGCGAGCGCGCCGATTCCCAGCATCGAAAGCACCACGGCCGTGTGGCCGAACAGCGGTCGGCGCGAGAAGGTCTCGACGATCACCGAGACGAAACCGGCTGCGGGCAGGAAGATGATATAGACTTCCGGGTGACCGAACCACCAGAACAGGTGCTGGAACAGCACCGGGTCGCCGCCGGTCGCCGCGGCGAAGAACTGCGTTGATACCAGCCGGTCGGAAATCAGCATGCTGGTCACCAGCATCACGGCCGGCAGGGCGAAGATCGTCATCAGCGATGCAATGAACATCGCCCAGACGAACAGCGGGATGCGCGCCAGCGTCATGCCCGGCGGCCGCATCTTCAGCACGGTGGCGGCGATGTTCACCGACGCGGCCAGCGCCGCAACTTCCGTGAAGGTGATCATCTGCGCCCAGATGTCGGCGCGGTGCCCGGGCGAATAGGCCGGCCCGGACAGCGGCGGATATTCGAACCAGCCGAGGTCGGGCGTGATGCCAAAGGCGTGCGGCACCCACAGCATCAGCACGCCGCCCAGGTAGAGCCAGTAGCTGAACGAGGCGAGCCGGGGAAAGGCGAGCGCCCGCTGCCCCAGCATCAATGGCACCAGCCAGATCGCCATTGCTTCCATCGCCGGCACCGACACCAGGAACAACATGGTGGAGCCGTGCAGCGAGAAGCTTTCATTGTAGAGCTGCGGCGTCATGCGGCCCATGTCGGGCATGGCCAGCTGCAGCCGCATGTCCAGCGCGAGCATTCCGGAAAGGAACAGCAGCACTACGATGGTCAGGATGTAGCGCGCGGCAATCCGCTTGTGATCGACGGTGGTGAGGAAGCCCCAGATCCCCGGCGCATCGCGCCACGATACCGCCAGTTTCTCGATCTCGCGGTCGTGTCCGGCGGTGTGATCGGCGGCGTCGCTCATTTCAGACCCATCAGATATCGCGACGCGGCGTCCGCATCGGCTGGCGACAACGCGACCGGCGGCATCATCGTGCCCGGCTTCACCGCCTGCGGCTGTGTGATCCAGCCCTGGATCGCCCCGCGGCTCATGGTCAGCGTGCCGGCGGCAACGGACCGGCGTGCGCCGAAATGCGTCAGGTCCGGGCCCGCTCTGCCCCGCGCAGGGGTGCCGCGAATTGCGTGGCACATGGCGCACTGGCCCTCAGTCACGAGCTGGAAGCCGCGGCTGGCGGCGGGATCCGCCGGGCGGGCGGCGGGCCGCGCCTGGCTTGCCAGCCAGCTGTTGAACTCCTGCGCGGTGTCGATCTTCACGTCCAGCGCCATATGGGCGTGCTGAACGCCGCAGAATTCCGCGCATTGACCACGAAACCAGCCCGCCCGGGTAGGAGTGAGATCGATCGTGTTGATCCGCCCGGGGATCAGATCGAGCTTCTGGGCGACGTTCGGGATCCAGAAGCTGTGGATCACATCCGATGCACCAAGCGACACTCGCGTCGTTCGGCCAAGCGGCAGGTGAAGCTCGTTGGCCGTCTCGATCCAGCCGCCGGTCGCCGGATCGCGATACTGGATCCGCCACCACCATTGATGCCCGGTGACGCGCACTTCCAGCGCATCGCGCGCCCGTGCGCTGGCAATGGTGCGCTCCACCCAGAAACTGCCGACGATCAGCACGGTAAGCCCCACCACGATCAGCCCCGCCCACGCCAGCAGCCCGCGGTTGAGCCCCTCGTCGGGCGGGGTGATGCTGGGTTCGCCGGGCGACGCCCCGCGGCGGCGCCACGCCCGCACCACGGCGACGCCCAATCCGGCCAGCACCAGAACGTACATGAAGCCGCACACGGCCATCATCAGCCAGAACAGCGAATGGATGCTCGCCGCCTGCTCACCTGCGGGCGCCAGCGGAGACTGAAAACCGCCACAGCCGCCCGTCGCGAGCAGGGGAACGAGACAGAAGGGGAGCGCCGCGCGCCGACGACCGGAGGTCACGATACCGGCCCGCTCCACTTGGCCCCCTGGCCCTCCCCGACCTGGTCGACATCCTGCCGCCGCCGCTTCTCGGGCTTCAGCTGCGGAAGCGTGCGAACATAGGCGGTGATCTGCCAGAGTTGCTCGGTCGGGATCCGTTCTCCGTAGCGCGCCAGCGCGCCCGGGTGGCCGGTGGCAATGAAGCGGTAAACCTGATCGAAGCCGCTGCCGTTGGCCCATTGCTGGTCGTTGAGGTTGCTCGGCCCCGTCGCATCTGCGCCATGGCATGCACCGCAGCCATACCAGGTGAAATAGCGGCCGCCCTGCGACACCTGATATACGTTGCGCTCATAGCGGGCGATGCGTGGATCCGCTGCGCCATGCGGCGGCGTTTGGGGAAGGTCCGGCCCCACCGTTCGGGACTCGGCGCTGCATCCTGCCGTGGCGAGCGTCAGCAAGACGATGAAAAAAGAGGGTTTGTTGCCCGCCACACCAGCAGCCTTGCCAATCCCGCGCACGCGGTCAAGCGCCTTCACCCGAACGCGTCGCGCACCGCGCACAGTGGAGGGGACGCCTCTCTCAGCCCGCACCGATGGTCGGACGGCAACGGGCGCTCAGGCCAACGTGACGAGGCCACAAGCGGAGGCTGGGTAGCCAGCGGATCTGGGCAAAGTTTCCGGATTGGCTGACCGGCCTTCAGCCCCGCTCGCCCAGCACGGTTCCAGTTGCGCTTGGCGCTCGTGCCCGCGCGGCAACCAACATCTAATCCTTTGACAGAATTGAAACGTGTTATAGGTTCCCGCGCAAAAGCGAGAGGATGCCATGGTCACAGACTGGGCGGAAAAGCGTGCCGCGTACAAGCGGGACGGGGTGGTCCATATCCCCGGCCTGCTCGATCCCGATCAGCTCGCCGCCACCCTCCGGGCATGGGAATGGAGCCTCGCCAATCCCACGCCGCGCAACGCTCCGCTGCTGAAGCGCGACGGCACGCCCTTGTTCTACAACGACTCGTTTCACCCCAACGTGCTCGACGGCTATCGGGAGATGCTCGAAAGCTCGCCGATCCCGCGGGCGTGCGCACAATTATGGGGCAGCGACCCGGTCTGGTTCATCTACGAACAGGTGTTCCTAAAGGAGGGCGGCGACACGCGGCGCACGCCCTGGCACCAGGACGGATCGTACCTCCCGATGGACGGCGAGGATAACGCCGTCGCCTGGATCACCTTCGAACCGCTTCCTCGCGAGGACAGCCTGGAGTTCATCCCTGGCTCGCACCTCGGCCCGATGTACAACACCTCGGCCTTCGACCCCAATGATGACACGCGCCCGATCGATGACCGCCTGTCGCTGCCGCGCCTCCCCGATGTCGAGGCAGCGCGTGACAAGCACGACATCGTTTCCTGGGCGGTCCAGCCGGGCGACGTCATCTTCTTCCACTTTCGCAGCCTGCACGGCGGCGCGCCGACGCGTCCCGGCCAGCGCCGCCGCACGCTGACGCTGCGCTTCTTCGGCGAGCGCACGCATTACGATCCGAAGTCAGCGAAATCCCTGCCCAACTTCCCCGACATGGCGACGAAGCTGAAGCCCGGCGACCCGATGCGCGCGCCCAGCTTCCTGCGCCTCCACCCCAAGACGGCAGCGACCGCCGCGTGATCCCGCGCCGCGCCACTAGGACAAGGAGAGTATCGCGATGAAGGATTTCGGCGGAAAACTGGCGGTGGTCACCGGCGGCGGCACCGGCATGGGCCGCGAACTGGTGCGCCAGCTCGTGGCCGAGGGCGCCAGCGTCGCAATGTGCGATCTCTTCGCCGACACGATGGCCGAGACGGTCGCGCTGTGCGAGGCAGACGGCGTGCCGCAGGGCGTGCGGATCACCTGCCATATCGCCGACGTGGGTGACGAGGATCAGGTGAAGCGCTTCGCCGCCGAGGTCGCGCGCGATCACCAGAGCGACCACATCCACCTCCTTTTCAACAATGCCGGGATCGGCGGCGGCGGCAGCTTCGTGCTCGACGATCGCGCCGAATGGGACCGCGTGTTCCAGATCTGCTGGTTCGGCGTCTATTATTCCTGCCGCGCCTTTTTCCCGATGCTGGAGCGCGCGAGCGAAGGGCATATCGTCAACACGTCCAGCGCCAACGGCTTCTGGGCGGCGCTGATGCCCGGCGTCTCGCAGACCGCCTACAGCGCGGCGAAGTTCGCGGTGAAGGGCTTCACCGAGTCGCTCGTGACGGACCTGCGCAACTACGCGCCGCATATCCGCGCCTCGATCGTCATGCCCGGCGGCATCGGCACGCCGATCGGCCTCAACTCGCGCCGCGTGCTCGCAAGCGCGATGACCGACGTCACCCGCCGCAAGCTGCGCCAGCACCTGAAGATGATCGGCGTCGAAGGTGCCGACACGATGGACGATGAAGCGCTGGAGGCGGCGCAGGCGATGCTCGCCAAAAGGTTCGAGGAACTCGCGCCAACCAGCGCCGCGCGCGCCGCGACGATCATCCTCGATGGCGTGAAGGCGCAGCGCTGGCGCATCCTGGTGGGCGAGGATGCCGAGCGGCTCGACCGCCGCGTCCGCGCCGATCCCGAGCGCGCCTATGACCCCGATTTCCTCGCCTATGCCGCCGAATAGCGCCGGGGCGACCTACTCAAAAAAGAACGGAGAGGCACGATGAGCACCAGCGAAAGCCAGGAGGCGACGCTCGAGGCTGATTTCGACATCGAGGCGCTGCGCGCGCGCTACAAGGCGGAACGCGACAAGCGGCTGCGCACCGATGCCGATCGTCAGTACAAGGAGCTGTCGGGCGATTACGCCCGCTACGCCGAGGAAGACCCTTATGTGGAGCCCGGCTTCACGCGCGACCCGCTGACCGATTTCGTCGAGGTGGCGGTGATCGGCGGCGGGTTCAGCGGCATGCTGGCCGCCGCGCGGCTGAAGGAAAAGGGCGTTACCGATCTTCGCATCATCGAGGCGGGCGGCGACTTCGGCGGTACCTGGTACTGGAACCGTTATCCCGGCGCGCAATGCGACATCGAAAGCTATTGCTACCTGCCGCTGCTCGAGGAACTGAATTACCTTCCCAAGGAAAAATATTCCTACGTCACCGAGATATTCGAGCACTGCCAGCGGATCGGCAAGCATTACGATCTCTACCCGATCACCCTGTTCCAAACGCGCGTTTCCGAACTCGCCTGGGATGATGCGGAAAAGGTCTGGGTGATCCGCACCAATCACGGCGATGCGATCCGCGCGCGCTTTGTCGTCTCGGCGCTCGGCACCGCCAGCCGTGCCAAGCTGCCCGGCATCCCCGGCATCGAAAGCTTCGAAGGGCACAGCTTCCACACCAGCCGATGGGACTATAACTACACTGGCGGCGACACGACCGGAAACCTCTGGAAGCTGGAGGACAAGACGGTGGCGATCATCGGCACCGGCGCCACCGCGATTCAGTGCATCCCCGCGCTTGGCCGCCACGCCAAGCAGCTCTATGTGTTTCAGCGCACGCCCTCGTCGGTCGACACGCGCGGCAACAAGCCGACCGATCCCGAATGGGCCAAGTCGCTCGAACCCGGCTGGCAGCGCGCACGGCGGCACAATTTCGCCGACATCATCGAAGGCCGCCCGTTCGAACATGACCTCGTCAACGACAATTGGACGTCGATCTTCCGCGAGGTGCAGTCGTTCGTCATCCGCAATGCGAAGACGATGGGGCCGGAGGCCGCGATCCGCCACGCCGAGATCGCCGACTTCCGCAAGATGAACACCATCCGCCAGCGCGTCGACGAGGTGGTGAAGGACCCCGAAACCGCCGAGATGCTGAAGCCCTGGTATCGGCAGTTCTGCAAGCGGCCGACGTTCAACGACGAATTCCTGCCCACCTTCAACCGCCCCAATGTGACGCTGGTCGATGTCAGCGAAAGCAAGGGGGTGGAGCGGATCACGCCCAGGGGGATCGTCGCCAACGGCCGCGAATATGCGGTCGATTGCATCATCTACGCTTCAGGCTTCGAGATCACGACCTCGTTAAAGCGGCGCGTCGGCTTCGACATCAAGGGGCGCGATGGCGTCCTGCTGCACGATCACTGGGCCAACGGGTACAAGACGCTGCACGGCTTCGCCACGACCGGCTTTCCCAACTGGTTCTACATCGGCGTGTCGCAGAACGGCCTGTCGGTGAACATGACCGCGATGTTCGACGATCAGGCGCAGCATATCGCCTATATCATCGCCGAGGCGAAGAAGCGCGGCGCGACCGAGGTGGAGCCGACGCCCGAGGCGCAGGACGCCTGGGTCACGACGATCAAGAAGTTGTCGGTGGTGAACCGCGCCTATCTCGAAAGCTGCACGCCCGGCTATTACAACAATGAGGGCGATCTGGAGGGTGGCCAGGCGGGGCAGACCTATGCGCCCGGCATCAACGCCTTCAACGCGCTGCTCGCCGACTGGCGCAACAATGGCGAGCTGGAGGGGCTGGCGCTGAAGGCCTGATCACCGCAATCGGTCGCCCGGACGTGCTTTCCCCAATCGCGCGGGACGTCAGGGGAGGGCGTCTGGCCAATTTTCGTCACAAGCGGCCGTTTCATATCCGGGGGCAGGCCGGGGGACAGCCGCTTGAGGCCGAACGCAGGCTGTTTTTCGCCGAGCCATTGCCGATGATCCGCAAGAAATCACGCTTCCGGCAAGGGCGCCGTCATCTCCAGTGTCTCTACCAGGAACGCCAGCGCCGCTCGGGCGAACGCCCCCATGTTGGTAATCCGCTCGCTCGTGCCGCTGTCGAACGTCGTGGCGACGGAGATGCCCGGTCCGCTGACGGCGATACAGCTGCGGCCGGCCGGTGCGCCGCGCGGGTGGTGGTCCGGCCCGGCCGATCCGCTCTCGGCAATGCCCCAGTCGGCGCCGAACCGGGGCCTGATCGCCTCCGCCTGAACCAGCGCGTACCTCTCCGTGACGGACTCCATTCCGGCCAGTTCGTCGCGCGACAAGCCAAGAAGAATGTCACGCCCTTGCAGCGAATAGACGACCCCTCCCCCGCGGCAGAAACGCGTCGCGCCCGGCACGGTCAGCAGGCCGGCCAGGATCAATCCGCCCGTCGCGCCATCGGCCACCGCGATCGTCTCGCGCCGCTCGGTCAGAATGGCGGCCGCACGAGCAGCGACCGGGGCAAGTTCGTCGAGCATCCTTCTCCATTCTCCGCGATTGTGCTGGCTTCGCAAACGATAGCGAACGTGGGGCCCGCTGCGTAGGCCCAACAGCGGCCATTGCGAGAGGTGATGAACCTCCAAGCATCGATCGCTGCGGACCAAATTGCTCGGGCGGACATATTTCTTGGAAGTCAGTGCGTTGGAGCGGACGGAATTGGGCACCGTCGCCAATTATGTTCCCGGTACGTTCGTTTGATGTTACTGAGCGTCAATGGCCGCCACATCGTCCTTCACCACCTCGCCTCCCGTTTCTCCCCAAGCGGTTCGGCCCACAACAGCCGAAGCTGCGGCGGCCGGCGAGCTTCACTCGCACCGCACTTGCCCAGCTTTCTCAGCGCCAATCGGCGGACCGGGCGGGGACTCATGATGCTTGATCTGTTCGATCTACCCGCGCTGCCCGGCCTTAGCTCGCAACCGGAATTGGTCAGTGAAGCCGAGGAAATCGCGCTGATCGCCGCTATTGATGCAACGAGCCCGTCACCCTTCCGTTTCCAAGGGTGGGAGGGCAAGCGGCTCACGAGCTCCTTCGGCTGGAGCTATGATTTCGATCGCATGCGCCTGCGGCAAGCGGAGCCGCTTCCCGATTGGCTTCTCTCTGTACGCGGCCGGGCGGCCGCCTTCGCCGGGCTGCCCGCCGATACGCTCGTTCAGGCCTTGCTGATCCGCTACGATCCCGGCGCAGGGATCGGGTGGCATCGTGACCGGCCGGCTTTCGAACACGTGGTCGGGATATCGCTCGGCGCGCCCGCAACGATGCGCTTCCGCCGGCGCCAGGGCGATCGTTTTCAGCGGGTGAATGTGCCACTCCTGCCGCGCGGCGCTTATCACCTTTCGGGCGAGGCACGGCACGGCTGGGAGCACAGCATCGCCGAGATGGACCGAACGCGCTGGTCGATCACCTTCCGCAGTCTGGTCGAGGGTCAGGGAACAGCCCACACCTAACGCCGCGATGTCGGCATCACCCGATCATCGGCTGTGGCGATCCAAGGCGTTGGTAGTCCGGAGCGTTCGCAAGCCACTGTCCCTGTGCCTGGATCCCCACGCTACGGGCAGCGCCATCGCCCCATTCACGGCATCAGCCCGCCTCCACGTGTGCCCCCGGTCGCACACATGGGGGCGGGCATTCAGTCGATATCTCGCGCCGTCAGATGGTGGCGCGCGGTGCGGCAGCGGCTTCACGTTGGGCGCTCGCCACTTCCCGCTCAGCCTGTACGAAGCCGTAGTCGGGGATGATTTCGCCGGTCCGATCGGACACTTGGCTCCACTTGGCGAGCAACGTCTCGCCCGCGTCCGTGCCGCTGCCGACGTAGCAGCCCTGCGTCAGCGTGACGTTGGCACAGGCAAAGTGCCCGGCGCCCGCATTCAGAACCGTGCGCGTCGGTGCATCCGGTCCGACCAGCGCGAGCAGCCCCGGGCTGACCAGCGCCGGGTCAAGCGCGGCAAGGCTTTCGCTGGAGAGCACGCCCTCGGTCATCTGCGTTGCCGCCGTCGGCGCCAGGCTGTTCACGCGAATGCCGTACTTCTCGCCTTCGATGGCCAGGGTTTGCATCAAGCCAACCATCGCCATTTTCGCCGCGCCATAATTGGCCTGTCCGAAATTGCCGTAGAGCCCGGAAGACGAGGTAGTCATGACGATCCGTCCGTAGCCTTGCGCGCGCATCGTTTCCCACACCGCCTTGCAGCAGATCGCGGCGCCCATCAGGTGCACGTCCACCACCAACCGGAAGTCATCGATGGTCATCTTGGCGAAGCTCTTGTCGCGCAGGATGCCGGCATTGTTGATCAGGATGTCGATCCTGCCCCAATCGTCGATCACCTTGGCGGTCATCGCGCCGACCGCTGCCTCATCGGTTACCGATGCGGCAATCGCCATTGCGCGGCCACCGTTCGCGCTGATCTCGGCGGCCACCTTCTCCGCCGCGTCCAGCGCCAGGTCGTTGACAACGACGCTCGCGCCCTTGCTGGCGAGGTACAGGGCATGAGCGCGGCCAAGCCCGCCGCCTGCGCCTGTGACGATTGCCACCCGTCCGTCCAGCATCATGCTCATCCTTTCGTAAATTCGCTAACCAGCCAGTGAATATCTTGAGCGTTCTTCTGCCGCATTGCGCGGCATCAACTCTTTGCCCGCTCCGCGCAGATCTCCCGCAGCCCGGCGGCCATGAACGATGCCATACGCGCCTTCACGGACTCGAAATCGTCCGACCGGCACAGCCCGTTTGACAGCTTGTCGATGCGGCCGGTGCGCGCGAGCGTCACCATCAGCGCACCCGTTACGAAGTGATAGCCCCAGTAGATGTCCTCTTCGGCGCACCCTGGCAGCGCCTTCTTCAGCAGCGCGATCAGGCGGAGCACGACCGGATCGAAATGCTCGTCCATGAGCTCGGCGCCCCACTCGGGCGTATTGGCGACCAGCGCACCCAGTGCGCCGTAGTTCTTCCAGCCTTCGCCACCCTTGATGTAGAGATCGAGGTCGGTGTCGAGGAACGCGTGCAGCGCCCCTTCGACAGTCGGTTGATCGGCGCTTGCAGCCTCATAATCGTCGAGCGCGCGCATGCGCTGTTCGCTGGTCACCACCGCCCGGCGGGCAAAGACGGCGTCGAACAGCTTCTTCTTGTCCTCGAAATAATAGTTCATCAGCGTGTGATGAACGCCGACGCGCTTGGCGACATCCTTCAGCGTCACGCCGTGCAGACCATGTTTGGAAAACAGGAACTCCGCTTCGTCGAGGATCTGCTCCATCGTGTCGGCGCGCTGCTCGGCCTTGGTCGCGCGCCGGCGCGTCATCTTCTCCGGCCTTTTCACCGGCTTTTCGGTAACGGTCACGCGGTCGACTGTCCCTGTTCTTGGCACGCCTTGCCCGCCGCTCCCCTCAAGCGCCTCCATGCTCGGCCCGCAGACGTATCTTGTCGATCTTCCCCGTAGGGGCAAGCGGCATGGCCGGCAGCCTGACGACGGCGTCAGGGACCCACCAGGGCGCGACGCGGCCGGTCAACGCGCCCAAGAGGTCGTCGTCACTGAGCGCAACATCGCGCATTTCGACCAGCAGCACCGGCCGCTCGCCCCATTTGGGATCGGCGCGCCCGATCACCGCGGCCTGTGCCACTTGCGGCAGCGCGCCGACGATCGCCTCGATCTCGGCTGGATTGATCCACTCGCCGCCGGACTTGATCAGATCCTTGGCCCGGCCAGTGATGATGAGATTGCCGTCACGATCGATGCGCGCCAGATCACCGGTGGCAAACCAGCCGCACGTGTCCGTCGCGGGGGCGTCCTGCCCGAAATAGCGCTCGATCACGGCGGCACCGCGCACGCGCAAATGCCCTTCGACATCGCGTTGTTCGGGAAGCGCCACGCCATCGGCATCGGTCAGTAACAGGTCAACGCCGATCGCCGGCTTGCCCGAAACCGCGGCGGTGCGCGCCGGATCGTTCGGCGGCGCCACGGTGCCAGACGGCGACAGTTCGGTCATGCCCCAGCTGGTTTGCACGGTCACGCCGAGCCGCTGTTCCAGCCGCTCCATCAGCGCGGGTGGCATCGGCGCGCCGCCGACGATGATCCGCTGCAGGCTCGGCACCTCGGCGCCCGTTGCGTCGAGATGCTCGACCAGCCCCAACCATACCGTCGGGACGCCGACGCCCACCGTCACCTGCGCCTCGGTGATCAGCCGCGCGAGGCTTGCGCCGTCGTTGCGCCGCCCCGGGAGCACCAGCCGGCCGCCCGCGGCGGGCACGGCAAAGGGGAGGCCCCAGGCATTGGCATGGAACATCGGCACGACCGTCAGCACCGCGTCGGTCCGCGCGATCGCCATTACATCCGTCTGCAAGGTTCGCAGCGTGTGCAGGAAGCTGGAGCGATGTGTGTAAGTCACGCCCTTGGGCGCACCGGTTGTGCCTGACGTGAAGCAAAGGCCCGACGGCGCCGTCTCGGGAAAATTCCCCCAGGCGACATGAGTGCTGGTGGCGCCGATCATCGACTCCAGCGGCTCGCCTACGGCGCCGACCGGCACCTCGCCGTCAATAACCAGGACGTGCCGGATAGTCGTCGCAGCTTCTGCGATCGCCGCGGCGAGCGGGAGCAGGTCAGCACTCGCCACCAGCAGCTTGGCCTGCGACTGTATCGCCATGTCGGCCAGCTGCGCCGCGGTCAGGCGCGGGTTCAGCGTGTGGCAGACTGCCCCCATGCCCATGACGCCATACCATGTCTCGACATGTGCCTGGCTGTTCCACGCCAGCGTGGCGACCCGGTCGCCGGTACCGATGCCAAGATCCGCCAGCACGCCCGACACGCGCCGTGCGCGCGCATGCAGCGCAGCATAGCCGATCCGCGTGAGCGCGCCGTCGTCGCCAGCCGTGACCACCTCCGCGTCGGGATGCCACTTGGCCGCATGCGTCAGGAACTTGTCCAGCGTCAGCGGGAAATCCTGCATCGTTCCGTCGATCATCGGCAACCGGCCGCCTTTGTCAGTATCGGGGAGGCAAGCCCCGTGTTCCAGTTCCACGGCTGGTTCCCCGCTGCGCGGCGCCGGCACATCGCCGCCTCGTGCAGCGCGAACATGCCCGGCGAAAGCCTCGTGCCGGGCACTGGCGCCTGCGCAAACGCCATGAAATGCGCCGCCTCGCCATAGGGCTGCCATTTGGGTTGGCCGTCCGCCACCGGCTGCCCGGTGCGCGCGAACGACAGCCAATAATCCATCATCGCCGCCGACAGCCGCCGGTCGACCACGCCATCGGGATTCTTCGGCCAGAAGGGCGGCGTGCTGCCGTTGGTGCCGAAGACGTACGGGATCTCGGCGGCGTGGAAGGCATGAAGCCTGTTCTCGCTCGCCGCGGGATAGGCGTGGTCGAAATAATAAAGATAGCCGCGCCACCCGATCGCGGTTTGGCCAATCGCCAGCCGATGCGACGTCCAGCCGTAGAGCGCGTCGCGCGTCGTCGCCAGCATGGATTCGCTCACGTCGCTGGACGGGTAAAGCCGCAGGAACGGCTCGGCGAGGTCGCCGTACCGCTCCTTGATCGTCGCCTCATAAGCCGCAGCATTGGTCGGGGCGGGGGGCAGCAACATGCGCAGCGATCGGATCTCGCCCGCATTGTAGCCGGTCAGCACCGGCACCGGCGCCTGCTCGCCGCGGTCCCACGTGTCGACCAACTGGCGCTTCAGGAGCTTGCCGTCGACGGTGCCCCACGGACCATAGCCCTTCATCGCCGCATTCTGCGTCAGCGTCTCGGCGTCCATGCCGCGCAGGTCGGCGAGATCCTTGGCGCCCAGCGTCGTCATCATCTGCGCGCCCGCGTCCTCCGCGGAGGGCAGCCCATGGCGCGCCTGTTTCAGCTCGGGCGCGGTGATCATGTAGGCGCTCTGCGCGATCGCGCGCTGGAACAGGCCGCCCGCTTCGGGGCTGGCCATCAGATACATGACGCTGAGCGCGCCGGCGGATTCGCCAGCAATGGTGACATTGGCGGGATCGCCGCCGAACGCCGCGATATTGCGCTGGACCCAGCGCAGCGCCGCTATCTGATCCATCAGGCCGTAGTTGCCCGAGATTCCGTCCGGGGATTCCCGGCTCAGCTCGGGGTGGGCGAGATAGCCGAGGATGCCGAGCCGATAATTGATCGACACCACAATCGCGCCGCGCGCAGCCATTTTCGCGCCATCGTACATCGCTTCATGGCCATAGCCGCTGACCAACGCGCCGCCGTGGATCCATACGATCACCGGCAGGTCCTTCGCCTCGCGCGGCGCCCAGATGTTGAGCGCCAGGCAATCCTCGCTCATTCGCTGCGGCGGGTTGGCGTAGATGCTGGGCGCGGAGGACCGCGGCTGGACGCAGGCGGCGGCGAACGAGGTCGCCTGGCGTACCTCGACCCATGGCGCGGCCGGCACCGGCGGCTTCCACCGCAGAGGGCCGACCGGCGCCTGGGCATAAGGAATGCCCTTGAACACCCGCACCGTACCCTGCGTGCTCCCTGCCACCGCGCCATCGGGCGCGCGGACGATCGGGGCACCGGCAGGCGCGGCGGAGGCGACCGCCGGAACGGCAGCGCTGAGCAGGGACGCCGCCATTGCGGCGCCGGTCAGTGATGTCATGCGCGGTTTCCCTCGCGGCGAAGCAGCCGCGCCAGCCACAGAAACAGCGCGATCGCGATGAAATAGAAGGGCGTCAGAGTGTAAAGCGCGGTTTGCAACGCATGGGCGTCGCCCTGCGCCTTGAACCAGTCGCTCGCCTGGCCGACCCACGTGGGGCCAAGCCCAAGTCCGATAAAGTTCATGATGAGCAGCAGGAGCGCGCCCGACAGGACGCGCTGGTCCGGCCGCACTTCTTCCTGCACCAGCGCGACCGAGGCGGAGAGGTAGAAATAGTTGAACACCATGACGACCGACAGCAGCAGCAGCGCGAGCGGCCAACTGGGCGCCCAGATGAAGCCGAGGTAGAAAGGCATTGCGATTGCCAGCGACAGCGCCGGAGCGGTCGCATAGCCGACGCGCGTGCGGCGCGTCATGCGGTCGATCACCCGGCCGGACACGACCATGCCGCCCCCCATGCCGATCGCCAGCACCAGCGCGTACCAAATGGCCACGTCGCTCAGGTTCATGCCCTTTTCCCGCATCAGGAACAGGACGGCGAAATTGCCCAGGCCATAAGTGACGAACTGCGTCGCCCCGCTGCCCAGCGCGGCCAACATCAGCACGGGATTGGTCAGGAACATGCGCACGGTGGACCAGAAGCCGGCGGGCGGCACCGCTTCGATAGCCTTGGCGCCCGCCGGATCGGTTGCGCCGCGCTCCGGTTCGCGCATGAAGATGCGCAGCAGCACGGCGGTCACGATGCCGACCGCGCCAATGATGATGAACGGCATCCGCCAGCCGAAATGTTCGGCGATCAGCGCGCCGAATGCGACGCCGATCGCAGCGCCGATCGCCGGGCCGAGATTGAAGATACCAAAGGCCGCCGCGCGCTTGCCGGGCGGGTAGGTATCGGTGATGATCGCGTAGGACGGCGGCACACCGCCCGCCTCGCCGAAGCCGACGGTCATGCGCGCGATCACCAGCTGCGTGTAATTCTGCGCCAGCCCGCAGGCGACAGTCGCGCCGCTCCAGATCGCGCAGGCGAGCGACAGCACGGTCACGCGGCTGGACCGGTCCGCCAGCCAGCCGACGGGAATCGCGATGAAGCAATAGAACATCGCGAAATACAGCCCGCCGATCAGGCCTAGCTGGCCATCGGTGACGCCCAGCGAATCCTGGATCGGCTTGGCCACGATGCCGATCAGCTGGCGATCGAGGAAGTTCAGCACATAGACGAACGTCAACGTCACCAGCACCCAGACCGGCTGCTGCGCACGGGGGGCCGCCCCGTGCGCTTCAACCCGCGCGCCCGTCGCCACGCTCATCGATCAGATCCCGTAGCCGAGGCGGATGCCAACGGTGCGGGGCCGCAGCGTGCCGAACCGGCTGACCAGGAACGCCTCCGGGTGGATGTACGTGATCGAGTGATCGTCGAACACGTTCTCCACATACAGTTGCCCGGTCCATGCGCCCCGCTTCACGCCGAGGTTCAGGTTGACGTTCACATATTCGTCCGTCTTGCCAAAGGTCGACAGGCGCAGGTTCGGATTGCCTGGCGTGTTGGGGAACGAGCTGTTGTACGACCCGACATATTGCGCGTTCACCGCGAAGGTGCCCTTGCTGCTTTCGCCCAGATCGAACCCGATCGAGGTGTACATCGCGCCCTGAAGCCGCGGCGCGGAGAGGCGATGGCCAAGCACCGCGCCGGAGATCGCGGCTTCTTCCGGCGTTAGCTTCGTTATCCTCGAATCATTGTACGCCGCGTTGAAGCCGATGAAGACGTCGGTTGCGGGAATGATCCCCATCTCGACCTCGAAGCCCTTGCTGCGCGCCGCACCGATGTTGGTGGCGAACTGGACCGAATCCGACACGCGGTTGGCCTGCGCCTGGATATTGCTCCAGTCGATCAGATACGCAGCGAGGTTGATGGTCACGCGGCCGTCGAGCCAGCGGCCCTTGGCCCCGATCTCGTAGCTTTCCAGGCGATCGGATGATGCGCCGTTCGGAATGATGATGTCATTCTGGTCAACGACACTCGCCCGCCCGGCAAAGGCGTTGACGATCGGCGCGCGGAAGCCGGTGGAGAAGGTGGCGTAGGTCGTCACCGTCTCGGCCGGTTTGAACGAGGCGCTGGCCTTCCACTGCGGCTTCTGGCCCTTCGCTTTGACGCCCTCCGCCGCTTCGTACGCGGGGAAGCGGTTGAACGGCAGGTTTCGCACATTGCCCAGCGCGAGCTGCAGATAGTTCAGGTCAACGCCGAACTCCGGATAGGTGGCCATCGCGAGGTAGCCCCCGGCTTCGGTGAACGCTTGGGCGGAGATGCGACCGTAACGCATGCCGCCGGTCAGCCAGAAGCGGTCCGAGAAGCGATAGGTCAGTTCGCCGAAGCCGGCGAGTTCCTCGTTGATCTGATGCGTGTACTGCTTCTGGTAATATTGGTCGGGCAGCCCGGTCATGCCGCGCGCGGCCAGAAACTCGGGGTTGGATCGATAGAAGAAGTCGGTGTCGCGACGGCGCTTCAGGTAGAAGCCGCCCAGCGTGAACTGCAGCGGGCCATCCAGCGTCGATACGAAACGCGTCTCCTGCACGAACACCTTGTCATAGGCGTTTGCATCGAGGCCGAATGCGATCGGCGCGCCTGGGAAGGAGCCCTGCGGGAAGGTGCCGGCGAGATCCAGCCAGAAGCGCTGATCGAAGTCCGAGAAGGTCGATGAGCTGGTGAGCCGCGCGAAATCGAACTCGTAGTCAATGGTCGCATTGGCGATCAGCTGCTTGCCGGTGAAGCGATCCGGCTGGTCGGAAATGCGCTTCTCGCGGCCAAGCGATGGGCTGGTTAGCGACGAGTCCTTTGGATCGCTGTCCTCATAGGAGCCGAGCAACTTGATCGAGAGGCGATCCGTCGGCTTCCACAGCATCGTCAATCGGCCGCCCCAGTCGACGAGCGTGTTCGAGTTGCGAATGCCTGTCCCGACGTTGTCGAGATAGCCTTCCTCGTGGCGATAGAAGCCGACGCCGCGGATCGCGAGCTTGTCGCTGACGATCGGCACGTTGACCATCAGATTGTAACGTTGACGCAGGCTGTCCGAGCCGGTGAGGCCCAGGTCAATCAGCGCCGACGTGTCGAAATGGTTGAGATCCGGGCTCTTCGTCAGAAT
Organism: Sphingomonas sp. IC-11; assembly: GCF_021043365.1. Lineage (GTDB taxonomy): Bacteria > Pseudomonadota > Alphaproteobacteria > Sphingomonadales > Sphingomonadaceae > Sphingomonas. The sequence goes on from NZ_JAJNDU010000002.1 coordinate 23,181, forward strand.
GCGCATCGCGCCCGACAGAGAACCGGAGCCAAACAAGGTGCCCTGCGGACCGCGCAGGAATTCCACCCGCTCGACGTCGAACAGGTTCGGGTCGACCACGGTGGTGTTGCCGATCGTCGAGACCGGCAGCTCGTCAATATAGACCGCGACCGAGCTCTGCAGATTGGCGTTATAGCCGTTGGTGGCAATGCCGCGCGCGGTGAAATTGTTGAAATTCTGCGTCGGGCGGTTGAGCACCACGCCCGGGGTTTCGCGCCCGATACCCTCGAAGCCGACGATACCTTTTTCGGTCAGTTCCTGCTGCTGAAACGCGCTGACGCTGATCGGCACATCCTGGATGCGTTCGGCACGGCGCGTCGCCGTGACGTAGATGTCGCCAGAATCCGTCGCATCATCGGTCGCGCCGGCCGTCAGATCGCCCGCAGGCTGATTAGTGCTGGCTTGACCGGCCCCGGTCTGATCCGAAGCCGGCGCGTCCTGCGCAGCTGCCGGTGCAATTGAGAAAAGCGTCATCGCCGCAGCGGACGCCAGCAACATGGCCCTCACTGATCCCCTCCCTGAAACCCGTAATGCGAGTTTGATGAGCATCGGTTGCCGCAATGGAGAGGCCATGTCAACACTCACTCACTCGTGTGTGAGTATCTGTGAGGCTCCGGATGATCCTGGCGCCCGCTGTTCTGCGTCGCCCGGTCAGCAATCGCGCTCATGGCCGTTCATCACGCGGTGGAGCGGTGGAAAAACGCTGCTCAGATCAAGGAACATGCAGCGAAGTCACGAAGAACCCGCCGCTTCTGGAATGAACGATCTTCTTAAGTGTTAGGTAGCCTCTTGCGGCGCAGAAAGAGACTTTACGCAGCAGGCACTCGACGGTGAACGGTTCTTCTCACGCCAGGCTTGGACGGGTCACACGGCACGTGAGCTGGCTTTTCCAGCCGACCGGCACCGTTGATCCGACCGGGCGCGGCTTTCTCCTTGGCGAGTTGCTTGGGTCGGTCGCCGCAGCCGTCATGGGATCTTTCTGCGCGCTCATCGTCTCCGGGACAGCCCTGCTGCGCAGCGGCGACCCCAGCTACATGGTCTTCTGCGCGCTCGAAGCGTCGCTAATCGCGCTGCGTGTCACCGAATGGCGCTGGCGCTCTGCACGGTCCGGCCAACGTCCCGATCATGTGCCGAGCATCGATGCGTCCGCCGTGCTGTCCGCGCTCTGGTGCACGTTGCAGGGCGCACTCGCATTCACGATCATGTCGTCGGGCGATCTCGTGCTGAGCGTGCTTTCCGCCACCTTGGTCACGGCGATGCTCGGCCCGATCTGCGCCCGCAATTACGCGGCACCGCGCTTCGCCTTCTTGCTCGTGCTGTTGTGTGATTTGCCATTCGTGGCCGGTGCGATCGCTTCGAGTGAAATGTGGTTTACCCCCATAGTAGCGCTCACGCCCTTGTTCCTGGTCGGCGCTATGCAGATCATTCGTTCCTTCCATCGAACGATGCTGATGACGCTCGCCGCCCGGGCCACAGCGCTTCACTTGGCGGAACATGATTCCCTCACCGGCATCCTCAATCGCCACGGCATGGACCGGGCGTTGAGCCGCATCCCTCCTGGCGGAGAGCGACAGATGGCGTTGCTCAGCATTGACCTGGACGGGTTCAAACAGGTCAATGACCGGTACGGTCATGGGGTCGGGGACATTCTGCTGACCAAGGTCGCCGACCGGATGAAGCGGGAATTGCGACCGGAGGATTTGCTGGGCCGAATGGGCGGCGACGAGTTCATGGTCATTGTTCGAGACATGAGGCCGGAACATGTCGCGCCCTTGGTGGATCGGCTGATCGAGGCGATCGCTCGGGCGCCCTATGACGTTGGCGGACTTGTCGTGCATGTGGGTGCCAGCGTCGGCTTCGCCTGCCTGCCAGAGGATGCTGCAACCGCTGTCGAGTTGCGTTTGCGCGCGGATGACGCACTTTATGCTGCCAAGGGAGCGGGCAAGGGCGTTGGCCGACGGTATCGACAGCCTTCGCCGGACACAAGAAGCGACGACTCTGTCGCTGGTCAGCAGTTCCTGCGGAGGTAAGCGTCAGTCGCTCCTTGCGTGCCAGCAGGGCGACGGCGCCTGGAACAGCGCACTCTCCACAAGCCGGGCCGCCGCCTTCGCTGAAGGAGATCGCTCCCGCAGATAAAGCGGCCGAACCAAGCGGCGCGCTTCAGTTGCTCCGCGTGGCCCGCAGTTCTTCCTCCATGCCCTTGGCCAGCGCGGCCACTGCCGCGTTACGCTCCCAGGCGTAAAGGGAAACGGCCAGGGCAGGCGCATCTCCCAGCTCCTCCTGTTCGCGTACAGCCGCGCCACGCACGGCGCTTTGCGGAAGAATGGCGATGCCGACGCCCGCTTCCACCGCCGACAATACGCTGGCAAGGCTGTTGCCGGTAAAGGCGACGTACCAACGTCGGCCGTCACTTGCCATGCGCTCGATCATCAGGTCGCGGTACAGCCCGCCTGGCGGAAAGGTGACCAAAGGCACGGGATCTACCAACGGTGCCGCAGCGCTCGCACTTTCGAACCACATGACAGGTTCGTCAAAGCTGGCCAGGGCCTCGGCTCTTGCCACAGGTTCCTTGACCACGACGATGTCGAGCTCGCCCGCCTGGTAGCGGCGCGACAGATCCCGGCTCAGTCCGGTGGAAACATCCAGGCGATGTTGCCGGTTGGCTTGCGCGAAGGCCGAAAACCTGCGGCTCATCTGCGCCGTGACGATATCGTCGGGAATGCCGATGCGGATGGTTGAGGTACCGGCCGGATCGGACAGCAGCATGATCGCTTCTTCCTGCAAGGACAGGAGGCGCCGCGCGTAAGTGGCAAGGCGCTCTCCGACCGCAGTCGGCCCGACTGGCCGAGCGGCCCGGTCGACCAGGCTGAAGCCGATCGCGCGTTCCAGCCGTGCGAGATGCTGGCTCACCGTGGATTGCGTGGAATGCAGCCGAGCCGCCGCCAGCGTGAAGCTGCCGGTGTCGATCACCGCGATGAAGGTCTGCAGCAGGCGTGGATCAATCACCGTCATTCGATAGATGGATGATCTTCATCCGGAAATATCGTTTGATGATGGCGGTTGGCGACGCCACCTCTTCCACACCTCACTTGAACTCCGAGGATCAGCATGAAGCGCATTGGTTTAAGCCTGGGCCTCCTTCTCGCCAGCACGGCCGCACCGGCGGCGGCAGCCGACCTGTCAACGCACGTCCTGGATCTCGCACGGGGGGTCGGCGGCCAGAATGTGCCCGTGGTGCTTGCCAAGCGTACGGCTGATGGCAGCTGGGTTCAGGTGGGCACGGCTCGCACCGACGCCAACGGCCGAGTGCGCAGCTTTGGCGATCCCGCAAAGTTCGACAAGGGTGACTACCGGCTGACCTTCGATATGTCGGCTTATCCCCACGCCAGCGCCGCTCCGTTCTTTCCGGAAATCACCGTGGTGTTCCGCGTGACGGATGCCGCCGCCCATTATCACGTTCCGGTTGTGGTAAGCCCGTTCGGCTATTCGACGTATCGGGGCAATTGAGATGATAGCCGCGCTGTCCGGAGTAGGCATGTGGTCCTCCGGCCCGTTGGCCATTCCAACCTTCTAACACCCTTGCGAACTCATTAGCCCGGCTTTTGAGTGACGAAGCCGATCTTCGTGGCACTACTCTAATCCTACTAAGAAGATAGGAATTAGGAGGTGCCCAATGACGACTCAGTTCATCAACATGCCCGACCCAGCCAGCCCGCTGGCCATCACTCCTGTCGCCGGCCGCATCGGCGGCGAGGTGCGCGGAATTACACTATCCGCCGATCTCGCACCCGAAATCATCGAGGCGCTTCATGCGGCACTCGCGCGGCACAAGGTGCTGTTCTTCCGCGATCAGCACCAGCTGGACGATGCCGCGCAGGAGGCATTTGCGGCGCGCTTTGGCGATCCGGTGTCGCATCCGACCGTTCCGGTACGGCAGGGAACGCAGCATATCCTCGACCTCGATTCAACCGACGGGCGGGCCGCAAACTCCTGGCATACCGACGTCACCTTCGTCCCGGCTTATCCGGCCGCTTCGATCCTGCGCGGCGTGACCATTCCGGAGGCGGGCGGCGACACGCAATGGGCGAATACGGCCGCTGCTTACGATGCCTTGCCGGAGCCGCTGCGCGTGCTGGCCGATACACTATGGGCAGTTCATTCCAACGCTTATGATTATGCGGCGCTGCGTCCCGAATCCTCGGCGGAGCGGATCCGCTACCAGCGCGAGGTGTTCGCCCGCGTCGTGCACGAGACCGAGCATCCAGTGGTACGCGTCCATCCGGTAACAGGTGAACGGACGCTGCTGCTTGGCCATTTCGTGCAGCGTTTCGTCGGCCTGGGGCAGGCGGACAGCCTGGCGCTGTTCCAGATCCTCCAAAACCATATCCTCCAGCCGGAAAACATCGTCCGCTGGCGCTGGCGCGAAGGTGATGTGGCGATTTGGGATAATCGCGCTACCCAGCACCGCGCCACGGCCGATTTCGGCTTGCAGCGGCGCACGGTCCGCCGGGTGACCATTGCCGGTGACGTTCCGGTGTCGATTGACGGCCGTCGCAGCCGTGCGATCCGCCCGGAGGTCGACGGCGAACTGCTCGAGGCTGCGGAATGACCGCCGCCGCCAGCCGCAGCCCGCTCGATTTCCTCTGGTTCCTGCCCTCAGCCGGGGACCAGAGGTATCTGGCCTCTACCGATGGCGCGCGCGCCGCGACGCCGGGCTATCTGAAACAGGTGGCAGTCGCCGCAGACCAGCTAGGCTTCTCCGGCGCGCTGATGCCGACCGGATCGCATTGCGCCGATGCATGGATCACTGCCGCCAGCCTCGCCCCCGTAACCGAGCGGTTGCGGCTGCTGGTCGCGCTGCGGCCGGGGCTCACGCTGCCAGCGGAGTCGGTGCGGCAGGCGGTGGCGCTGGATCGCATCAGCGACGGGCGGCTTCTGCTCAACGTCGTCACCGGCGGCAGCAGCGAGTTGCTGGCGAGGGACGGGATCTTCCTCGATCACCGCGAGCGATACGAACAGACGGCCGAGTTCCTCGATATCTTCCGCGCCCTGGGCCGCGGTGAGACGGTGACGCGCGAGGGGAAGTACCTGTCGATCCGCAAGGGCCGGCTGGAATTCCCGTTCGTGCAGAAGCCGCATGCGCCGATCTGGTTCGGGGGTTCCTCCGACATCGCGCGGGAGATCGCGGCCGAGCATGTCGACGTTTATCTGGCGTGGGGCGAGCCGCCTGCCCAACTGAAGGACGTGATCGACGACGTGCGCGCCCGGGCGGCGGCGCGTGGGCGCACCATCCGCTTCGGCGTCCGGCTGCACTTCATCGTGCGCGAGACGGAAGCCGAGGCATGGGACGCGGCGAACGACCTCATCCGCCATGTCACCGACGATGATATCGCCCGCTTTCAGGCGGCGCTGGCGCGCACTGAGTCGGTAGGCCAAGCCCGGATGCGGGATCTTCACAAGGGCAATCGCGCGGATCTGGAGGTCAGCCCGAACCTGTGGGCCGGCATCGGGCTGGTGCGGACGGGTGCCGGCACCGCGCTGGTGGGCGACCCCGCAACGATCGCCGAGCGGCTGGAGGAATATGCCGCGATCGGCATCGATACCGTGATCGGTTCGGGCTATCCGCATCTCGAGGAGACCTATCGGGTGGCCGAGCTCCTGTTCCCGCATCTCAATCTGGTAAACGGCCCGAAGGCGCAGGAAGCGGCGCCGCAATTCCCCTTCACCACATTGCGGCAGGCCGCGGCGAGCTGAGCAATTGCTCCCCTCCGCCGCAGGGAGGAGGGGCGCGTTGCCGCCTTATTGCTCCAGCAGTCGTTCCAGTATCTCACCCTCGATCAGTGCCAGCCCCGTATCGCCATGGCGACGCGGCCGGCCCGCCGGGATGGCCCGATCGAGCGTGATCCGCCCGCCTTCCATGATCACCACGCGATTGCCCAGCGTCACTGCTTCGGTCACATCATGCGTCACCAGCAGCGCGGTGAAGCCCTGGTTCAGCCAGACCCGTTCGATCAGCCGCTGCATTTCGATCCGCGTCAACGCATCAAGTGCGCCGAGCGGCTCATCCAGCAAGAGGAGCCGTGGCCGGCTGACGAGCGCGCGGGCCAGCGCGACGCGCTGGCGTTGGCCGCCTGACAGGCGCGAGGGCCATTCGCCCGCCTTTTCGGTCAGGCCGACAAGCGCGAGCGCCTCGACCGCCTGCTCGCGCTTTTGGGCCGGTGTGCCCTCAGCGCCCACCACGACATTGTCGAGCACGCTGGCCCAGGGCAGCAGTCGCGGTTCCTGAAAGACGACGCGGGTGCGATCGCGATCGGTGTCGATCGCGCCGCCATCGGGTTGCTCCAGCCCGGTGATCGCGCGCAGCAGCGTGCTCTTGCCGCAGCCGGACCGGCCCACGATCGAGACGAAGTCGCCAGCCGCGACATCCAGGTCGAGCGCGTCGATCACGCGATTGCTGCCGAACGCAATGCCGAGGCCGCGGATCGTGATCGTCGCGCCGCCCTGCGCGGCCGCGCGGGCAAGGGTATGGACGGTGGCCATGTCAGCGTACTCCATAAGCCGGGTTCCAGCGCAGGAAGCGCCGTTCGATCAGGCGTGTGATGCTGTCGGCGAGCTTGCCGAGGCAGGCATAGACCAGGATCGCGAGGACGATCACGTCGGTCTGGCTGAACTCGCGGGCCTGGTTCGCCATGTAGCCGATGCCCGAATTGGCCGCGATCGTCTCCGCAACGATCAGCGTCAGCCACATGATGCCCAGCGCGAAGCGCAGGCCGACCAGGATCGACGGCAGCGCGCCGGGCAGGATCACGCGGCGAAACAGGGTCATGCGCCGCATCCCGTACACCCGCCCCATCTCGATCAACCCCGGGTCAACGGAGGTCACACCGTGGTAGGTGTTGAGATAGATGGGAAAGAACACGCCCCACCCGACCAGCAGGATCTTCGCCCCTTCGTCGATCCCGAACCAGAGGATGACGAGCGGGATCAGCGCGAGGTGCGGAATGGTCCGCACCGCCTGCAACGTCGGATCCAGCAGGCGGCGGAGCCCCGGCGACAATGCGGTGGCAAGGCCAAGCGCGAGGGCGATCGTGCCGCCCGCCAGGAGACCAACCAGCGCGCGTGCCGCGCTGACGCCCAGGTTGGCGATCAGCGTGCCGTCGCGGATCAGCTCACCCCCGACATCGATCACTGCGGTGGGGGCGGGGAGGATCGTTGCCGGCAACGCTCCGGTGGTCGAGGCGAGCTGCCAGGTGGCGAGCAGAAGTACTGGCAGGATCGCGGGGGTCCAGCGTGCGCGGGCGAACCATGAGCCCGCGGGTGCTGGGGAAGAGGCGCGTGACGGCCCGTGCGGGGCCGCAGGGGCATCGGCGCGCGTCAGGTTAGGCGCGAGACTGGCCATAATCGTCTCCTCAGCTTTTTGGGGTCCAGCCGGTCCAGGCGATCGCGCCGGCGTCCAGCTTGCGGTTCAGTACGCCGGCCTCGGTCAAGTAATCGGCGACACGCTGTTGGTTGGCGATGTCGGCCGGCGTGACCGGGTCGACGACAAAGGCCGCGCCCTTGTAGCGCGCGAGCATCTTCTGCTGCACGGCAAGCGGGAGACGGGTTGCGGCGGCAGAAAGTTTGCTCACCGTGTCCAGGTTCGCCCGCGCCCAGGCAGCCTCATCGCGCAGCGCGTCGAGCGTGGCGGCGATGGCTTCAGGCCGTTCCTTAACAACCGTTCCCCGGGCGATGTAGAAGACGGTGGAGGCAAGGCCGGCCCGGTCGATTGGGACCTCGCGTGCGCCATGCCGCTCCTCGGCGAGCCCCCGGTAGGGATCCCAAGTGATCCAGGCATCGATCGACCCGTTGCTGAACGCGGTCATTGCGTCGCCCGGCGCCAGGTACACCGGCGTCACGTCCTTCAGCGTCAGCCCGTGTTTCTTCAGCGCGATGACCGCGCTGAGTTCGCTGGCCGAGCCCTTGGTAAAGGCGAGGCGCTTGCCCTTAAGATCGGCGGCGGTGCGTACCGGGGACTGGCGTGGCACGATCAGTCCGCCGGTGATCGCGCTCGGGAAGCTGTGCGTCGCGACATAGACGATGTCCGATCCGGACGCCTGCGCATAGGCGACCGGCGTATCGCCGACGGCGCCGAGATCGACCGAGCCCGCACGCATCGCTTCGATCAATGGGGGGCCGGAGGGGAATTCCACCCACCGCACCGGCGTAATACCCTGTGCCGCGAGCGTCTTCTCTACCGCGCCACGCTCCTTCGCAACGAACAGCACGCCGCCCTTCTGAACACCGATCGTCAGGCCCTTGCCTGTGCCTGCGCTGCCGCCCTTGCCGCACGCGGCGAGCATCAGCGCCAGCGTGCCGGCCAGCAATGCACGGCGCCTCACTCCGCCGCCTCCGCCAGCGCGGCCGCTCTTCGGGCGGGGTGCTCCGGAAAGGGCAGGCCCAGATTTTCCCGCAGCGTCGCTCCCTCGTAGTCCGCGCGGAAGCGACCGCGGCGGCGCAGCTCGGGCAGCACCTCGGCGATGAAGTCATCCAAATGGTCCGGCAGGTGCGGCGGCATCACGTTGAAGCCGTCCGCCCCATGGCCATCGAACCAGGATTCAAGCTGGTCGGCGATCTGCCCGGCATCGCCGAAGATCGTCCAATGGCCGCGCGCGCCGGTGACACGCAGGTGAAGCTCGCGGGCGGTAAGGTTCTCCCGCCGCGCCATGTCCAGAAGCAGCGCCGGGCGGCTCTTGCGCCCGTCGACCTGCACCCACTCGGGAAGCGGCTGGTTCTCGTCATGCTCCAGCAGGCGATCGTCCTCGAACAGCCGGGCGAGGAACCGTTTGCCAATCTCGGGATGGACGAGCGCCTGGAGCTCCTCGTACTTCTCGCGCGCGTGGCGCTCGCTGTCGCCTACAACGGCCATGACACCGGGCATGATCTTCAGCGTCTCTGGCCGCCGGCCGTGGCGCGCCATCCGGCCCTTCACATCGGCGTAGAAGTCTGCGGCGGAGGCGAGCGTCTGATGCGCGGTGAACACCACTTCGGCAGTCGCGGCCGCGAGCTCGCGCCCCGGTTCGGACGATCCCGCCTGGACCACGACGGGGTGCCCTTGCGGCGATCGCGGCACGTTGAGCGGCCCGGCCACCGAAAGATGCGCGCCCTTGTGGCCGAGGATGTGGAGCTTCGAAGGATCGGCGAAGAGGCCGCTGTCGCGATCGCGCGGGAAGGCATCATCCTCCCAGCTTTCCCACAATCCCTTGACCACCGCGGCGAATTCCGCGGCGCGGGCGTAGCGAACCTCCGGCTCGGGATGCTGCTCCAGCCCGAAATTCTGCGCCTCGCCCGCCGCGGCGGAGGTGACGAGGTTCCACGCCGCCCGGCCGCCGCTGACAGTGTCGAGCGAGGCGAACAGGCGAGCGAGGAGGAAGGGCGGATAGTAGGTCGTGGTCGCCGTCGCGACGAGGCCGATGCGCTGCGTCCGAGCCGCAATCGCGCTCAGCAGCGTGATCGGCTCGAACCCGGCGACGCCCGCCATGCGTGCGATGCTTTCCGGATCGTCCCGATCGACGAAGCCGCCCTGGCTGTCGGCCAGGAACATCATGTCGAACTTCGCCGCCTCGGCCTTTTGCGCGAGCGAGACGTAATGCTCGATGTCGACGCCTGCATCCTTGGCGGCGCGCGGGTGCCGCCACGCGGCGACATGGTGGCCCGTTGCCATCAGGAAAGCGCCGAGGCGGATCGTGTCGGTGCGTTTGGTCATGGTTGTTCTCCCGGTCAGAGACGGTGACGCAAGGTGAGGCCAAAGGTGCGCGGATCACCGGGCTGGCCGTAGAAGACGGCGCCGTTCTCGCTGATGCCCTTTGAGTAGAAGTACAGCTTGTTCAGCAGGTTGCGGGACCAGAGGGACGCTTCCCAGCGACCATCCTTGCCGCGCACGCCGAGCCGCGCGTTGAGGAGGCCAAAGCCTTCCACCAGCGAGAAGCGGCTGAGGTTGTACGTCGTGTAGAAGGACGAACGGTACGCATAGTCCCCGCCGATGAAGCCGGTGACGGTTTCGCTCAGCGCCGCGTCATAGCTGGCGCCCGCCGACCAGGCCCATCGCGGGGCGGCGGGGAGGCGGCGCCCGGACAGGTCGCAGACCGTGGGTTGCCCAGGCGCGCGTATCTCAAACGGGCATTGTGCGTTGGTGTACCGGCGGTATTCGGCCGGGTTCCAGGTGCCGCTGGCATAGAGCGACAGACCCGCGACGGGGCGCGCCCGCACATCGCCCTCGATGCCATAGGATCTGACATCGCCGACGTTGGCGATATATGCGCGGGGCGGCACGACGCTCGCGTCGACGATCGTCGACTGATAGTTGGAGACGTCGGTCAGGAATGCCGAGAAATTGGCCGTGAGGCGCCGGTCGAACCATTCGCTCTTCAGGCCGACCTCGTAATTGTCGACCTTCTCCGGCGAGACCACTGCGAGATCCAGCAGCGGCGCACCGTCCGGAGATAGCGGCAGGGTGGCGAAGTTCAGCCCGCCTGATTTCTGCCCGCGCGCATAGGTGACATAGACCAGCGCGCCCTCGCCCAACTTGCCCGACAGGCTCGCCATGCCGGAAAGGTCGCCCCAGCTGCGATCGAGATCGTAGCGCGCATAAATGGGCGTGTAGGCGTTGCGCAGCGCGATCTGCGCCGGGGTCAGCGTCGCAAGCGGTGATCCGCCGCCGCGCACCTGCTCGTAGAAGCCGTATTTGCGCTCATGCGTGTACCGCAGGCCGACCGTCAGATCGACCGCGTCGGTCAGGTGCCACACGCCCTGGCCGAACGCCGCAACGCTTGTCGTCTTTGGCTCCGAGGACGCGTAAGTATAAGTGCCTTCCAACGTCGCGCGGCGTTGTGCCGGCGTCAGGCCGGCGGTGCCCGGCGCAATGAGAAATTCGCCCGCGTCGCGGCCATATTCGTTGATGAACCAGCCGGGAATTTTCTGGTGGAAGGCATAGAGCCCCACCACCCAGTCGAGCGTTCGCCGGCCGTTGGAGGCAAGACGAAATTCCTGGCTGAACTGCCGCTGGCGGTCGTACTGATTACCCTCCAACGATATGTTGAGGGCCGAATAATCAGGGTCGTTGCGCGGCGTCCAGTTCCAGAAGCGCGCCGCGGAGACAGAGGTCAGCGTAGCCCCGCCGAAATCATATTCCGCGTTCACCTGCACGCCGCCCTGTTCCATGCGGATCGGGCCCAGCCAGTCGCTGTCGGTGATGCGATCCTTGGGGTCGGCGAGCGGCGGGGTGTAGCCGAACTGCGCGATCCGCTGGGCATAGTTGAAGGCGATCGGCGCGCCATTGTCATAAGCGGCGAGCGATCCGAGGAGCACCGGAACGCAGCAATTCTGCTCCTGCCGGGCATAATCGCCGATGACGCGCACGCTCAGCGCTTCGGTCGGCGTGAACAACAATTGCCCGCGCACTGTATAGTTCTGAAAGTCGTGGACGCGGCGATCCTGGAAAATGTTGCGCAGGTATCCGTCGCGCTTCGTCGCCTCGAACGACAGGCGCCCGGCGACGTTCTCGGCTATTCCGCCGGACAGGGTTCCCCGCGCCTGGAACAGCCCGTAATTGCCGACCGAAACATCTCCGGAGGCCTCCGGCGTGAAGCTCGGTCGCTTGGTGGTGACGACGATGGCCCCGGCGGTGGTGTTGCGGCCGAACAGGGTGCCTTGCGGCCCGCGCAGGATCTCCACTCGATCGAGATCCACCAGGTCGAAGCCGGACTGGCCGACGCGCGCATAATAGACGTCGTCGACGTAGAATCCGACGCCGAGGTCCAGCCCGTTGTTCGCCGTGGCGACGTTCGATCCCAAGCCGCGGATGTTGACCGTCACGTTGCGCGGGTTCGAGGTATAGACCGTCAGGCTCGGCACCTCCTGATAGATCTGCTGGAGGTGATAGGCGCCTTTCTGCTCCAGCGCCTCGCCGCCCAGCACACTGATGGCAAGCGGCACGTCCTGCACGCTTTCCGCCCGGCGCCTCGCGGTGACGAGAATGTCAGAACCACCATCGGAAGGGGGGGTGGCTGATGTTGTGGTTTCGGGGTCGATGCTCGCGGCGGTCGTCCCCGCAGTGGGCGAAGGAGTAATCGTGACGGTGGCGGCATGGCCAGAGGGCGCAGATATGCTGCCTGCGCTGGCCAACAGCCAGGCAGTGAGGGGCAGGGGCATTGCGATGTGGTCCCTTTATCGATCTGTGATCAGCCCGCGCGCTCGCTGCCCGCCAATCATGCTGGCGAGTGGGCAGGCGCTGGCGATGGATGCGTGAAGCGGCTTAGCGCGGCGGGTCGACCATGCTCGTTCTCCCGAGATGCGGGAACACGCGCCGTGCCGCCAGTCGACACGCCGGGTGCGCTTTAGCCGTTGGTGACGCGGAGCAAGCTGATCCCATCAAAACGCCGCGGGCCGCAATCGGGCGACCACCGCTGAATCCATACTGAACCAGTAGGAATTAACGGCAAGATAGCTTTGGTTCACCCGATGAGAGATCTGCTTCGCTCAGGATCCGACCTCGTTCCGCGAGAAAGGCTCGCTACTTACTCGCCATCTCGGGCGCGGTGTCACGACGCGTCCTCGCGTCTCGTCAAGTCCGTCAGCGCCGGTGGTCGGCGCCTCTGACGAGGAAAGCATCATGAGCGCAACGCAACGACTGAACTGGTACGACGTCGCGCCGGACGGCGCCAAGGCCCGGTTCGGGATCTACCATTATGTGACGAAGAACACCGACCCCCGGAGGAGCTCGTCCACCTGATCTTCCTGCGCGTCTTGCAGATCAACGCGTGCGCGCATCGCGTCGACATGCTGAAGACGATGTTGATCGACAAAGTGGCGCTCATCCCGGTCTGGGCAGAGGTGCCGCACCTGTTCTCGGATCGCTATAGCGCTGCGCTGGTCTGGGCGGAGGAAGTCACCAACATCAGCGCGATTCATGCGTCCGATCAGGCCTGTGCTGCGGCGGCCGCTGCGTTCACGTCGAATGAACTGGTCGACCTGACGCTCACCACGTTGCCTTCTATCATCAGGACCAGCAATCGGCCTCGTCACACCCGGATGAAAGTCATCGCCCAAAGACAGGCGCTCGCGCGAAATCCTCCTTGCCGAATGGGTGATCGTTAAAGAGGAAAGCGTAATAGAATTCGCGCAGGCGGCGGTGGAAGTCGCGGATGCGGTCCTGATAGGCGAGCTGTGCGGTCAGATCCGTCTTAGCCAGCCGAGTGAGCAGCGCCTGCACGCCAACGGACGGCAGCACCCAGCCAAGCGCGCGCGCGGCAGCGTCGCGCCGCTCCAGCCCCGCGCGATAGGCGCGCACCTGGCCCGCCACGCTCTCGTCGCCGTTCTGATGAAAGGCGAGATACCACTTGTAGTGGAACTCCGGACCAAGTGGGGCCGAGGCCGCCCAGCGTGGGTGATTGGCGTAGAAGCGCCGCATCGTTTCCTCGCGCGGGATATCCCAGGCGTGGTTCACGCGCTCGCGCTGCGCCAGAGCGATCTCGGTCCCCTGATCCACCGGAACCGCGCGGTTGACCGCGACATGCGCCAGAGTCGGGGCGATCAGCACCAAAACCAGCCAGCAGGCGGCAAGCGTTGCGGCGTTAGCGACCGAACTCCAGCGCAAGCGGCCGATCAGCGCCGTCAGCACGATCCAGAAGAACAGATACGCCGCGATCACCGCTAGGATCAGCAGGATCACGTCGACGCCGACGCCGGACACAATAGCGGTAAATGTGAACGGCACCGCCAGCACCGCCCAGAGCAACGCGAGCCGCAGCAAGGTCCGGCGGCGCATCAGCCCCGACCCGCCGCGCGGAAGCGCCATCAGCGAACGCAGTCGCCCTGCCTCGCGCTCACCCGAGACCTGATCGTGAAACAGCGCGATCACGAACAAGGGCGCCAAGAACACCAGCATGAAGGCGAAGTCGAACCGCCCGGGAAGCGCGAGCTCGGGATTGAAGGTGTCACCATCGTAGATTTGCGCTTCCAATCCCAGCGCACGGATGCGCAGGATGTAGGGCGATACGTCGCGCATCCCGAGCGCCGCGAAGGCGAGCGGCGACGGCGCGTCCCACGTCGGATGGAAGCTGTAATAGGCTGCGCTGCCGGCATCCTTGGTGCGGTCCACATAGTCTGCGACGGCGGCGATGTCCTCCGCCTGCGCCGCGGGGATCGCGGCGATTGCCGCGCGTTGGCGCGAAACTTCTGCCATGCCCGCGGCGCAGGCGGCTATCGAAAGAGCCGCCAGCAGCGCCAATGCGACGCTGCTGAGGCGCCCGCGCAGCAGCAGCCGCAATTCATGCTTCCAAAGTGTCATCGGCTCTCTCCCAACCGGCGGGAGGCCCGGACGAGCAGCACGCCAGCGACGGCCAGCCAGCCAAGCACGATTGCCAGCCCCGGCAGCGCGCCCGTGGCAAGTGCGGCGCCGCTCGGCGCCCGATAGGTGAAGTCCGGCATCTGTTCCCAATTATCCGCCGCCACGCGCTTGCGCCGGTCGGCATCGGTGTCGGTGGCGGTGTCGTCGCTGTAGCTGACTGCCTCGGCCTGCATCCGGTTGAGCCGCTGGACGAGCGCGTAGCGATATGCTTCCGCCTGCTCGAGGAAGCGGCGGTGTCCTGCAAAGTCGGTCCCGGCGGCAGCCATCGACAGCGAGCGAAGCGCAATCGCCGGGCTCAGCACGCTTACTCCCATCACGAGCGCATTCTGCCGATTTTGAGCGGCGTAGCTCTTGCCGGCATAGCGTTCGAACAATTCGGAGGTGAGCCGTTCGCCTTCGAGCGCCAGAAGGCCCTTGTAGTTGACCGGCAGATCCTCGACCCGCATGACCCCGTAACGCTTCAGCACCGATTGTTTGAAGGCGGCGAAGTGCGGATCGTCGGGATTGTGGCTATCGCCCATCCGTCGCAGGTCGCGTGCGATGGCGACATCGGTTTGGAGCCGGTTCTGCAGCGGCACCGCGGCACTCGCCAGATCGGGCGCGACACGCGGCAGCAGCACGACGGCGACGGCCCACATTGCGACCAGCGCCAGCAGCGCATCGCGGCTGCGGCGGACCGAGGCTGACACCAGCAGGATCAGCACAACCCAGAGCGCGAGATAGGCGGCATAGCCGATCGCGATAGTCGCGATGGGCAAGGCCAGTGCGCCGGGCTGGTCGGCGATCGCGACGAAGCCGATCATCGCCGGCAGTCCTGCGAGCAGCGCAACCGTGCCCAGCGCCCGCAGCTTGCCGCGGACCACCTGGCCGCGCGACGCGCCTTGCAGCATCAGCAGGCGCATCGTGCCGCGTTCGGTCTCCCGCGCGAGCGCGCCATAGCCCAAGAAAATCAACAACAATGGCGCGACGGCCTGAAGGACGAAAGCGGGAGTGAGCTGGCCGAAGCGGACCAGCAGCGAGCTTTGCCGCACGTCGCCGAAATTAGTGGTGTTCTGACGGTGGCCCTCGAGGAACATACTGCTGCCCGTGAACGCGTCGACGCCGGGATCGAAGGCCGCGAGCGGTCCCAGCGGCCGGAAGATGAAGTGGCCATAGTGGACCACCCGGTGCGGATGACGGTCGGGCTGCGCATCAAAGGCGTGCTCCGCGGCATGCTGGTGCCGGGCACGCAGCTCCGCATTGCCGTGCTGGTGCGCCCAGGAACTGAGCACGGCCACCAGTGTCAGCAGCACCAGAAGCGTAAAAGCGATCACCGCGACACGATTGCGGACCATCAGCCGCAGCTCGTCACGAGCGATAAGGCGAGTAGCGCTCATGCCGCGAGCCGCTCCGCCGCGACAGCGAAACGGGCGTGGAGCGAGCGCACGTCGAACCGCTCCGGCCCGCTCGCCGCGACTTCCTCGACAATGCGGCCGGCCTCGAGAAATCCGATCCGGTCGGCGACATCGGCGGCTGAGAGCAGGTCGTGCGTCACCATTAGCACCGCGGTGCCGCGATCGCGCACCGCGGCGACCAGCGCATTGAAATCGGCGGTAGCACGCGGGTCGAGCCCGGAGGTCGGCTCGTCGAGCAGCAGCACGGGCACTTCACGCAGCAACGCGACCGCGATCGCCACCTTCTGCCGCATACCCTTGGAAAAGCCGCCAAGCCGCTGGTCCCAGGCGCGGTCCTGAAGCCCCGCCGCGGCAAAGGCATCGGTGATGATCCGCCGTTCCTTGCGCTCATCGGACAGCGCCAGCAGATAATCGGCATTCTCGACGGCGGTCAGATGCTCGTAGAGCGCCACATTCTCCGGCAGATAGGCGATGCACCGGCGCGCGGCGTCCGCAGCACTTCCCGGGTCGATTCCCGACACCAGAACCGTCCCGGATTGCGCGCGCACGAAGCCGAGCAATGCCGCCAGCGTCGTCGACTTGCCCGCGCCGTTGCCGCCGAGCAGTGCCGTGATGCTGCCTGCGGGCACCTGCAAGGAAAGCCCGTCGAGGACGCGATGCTGGCCGTACGCGAGCACCAGGTTGTCGATTAGGATCGGTGCGAAATTGTCTTTGGTCATCGGCTGATCCTCAGATGTCGAAGCGGAGGGACGCGCGCACGGTGCGCGGTGCACCGGGGTAGATCCACAAGGCGCTGTAGGAGCTGGCCGCGTACCGCTCGTCGAACAGATTGTCCGCCTCTAGGCGGAAGCGGAGGTTGTCGGTGAGGGGCGCCTCTATCGCCGCCTTCGCCTTGACATAGCCCGGCAGCAGCACCGGCGTCGCCGCCACCGATCCGGCTCGGTCGCCGACATAAGCAACGCCGCCGCTCAACTGCCAGTCGCCGCGTCCGGTCGGAATGCGGTGCACCACCAGCAGCGTGCCCGAATGCTCCGGCACGTTCAGTACCTCCGGCGTCGGGAATGCCGCATCGTCCGCCTTCGCATCGAGCCAGGCATAGTTGGCGACGATCTGCCAGCGCTGGCCGAGCCGTGCCGATGCGTCGAGCTCGATCCCGCGGCTGACCAAGCTGCCGACCGGAGCGAGATAGTTCGGATCGACCGGATCAGTGGTGAGGATGTCCTGCTTGCGGATGTCGAACCAGGTCGCCGCCACGTCGATCCCTGGCAGACTGGCGGCAATGCCCAACTCATAGCCGCGGCCGGTTTCCGGTCCGAAGCCAGCGCCGTTGCGATCCGTTCCTGTGTTAAGCGAGAAGTTCTCACCCCAATTGGCATGCACCGCGATCGCGTCGCTCAAGCGATAGCGGCCGCCGAGGCGGAAGCTCACCGGCTCGTCGATGTTACGCCCAGTGCCGCCGGTGTTGTTGTTGACGATCTTCTGTCGATAGGGGTCGATCCGCGCGCCGCCGACGAGCGTCAGCCGATCGGTGATCTCCCACATGTCCTGAAGGTAGATGGTGCCCGCCCAGCGGCTCTCGTCATTGTTGGTGAACGGCCGCAGCGGCGCCGCCACTGAGCCATAGACCGGATCGAACAGGTCGATTGCGTAAGGCGCGGCCGCCGACGGATTGATGCGCATCCAGCGCTCGCCATAGCGGAAGCGGTACCCCTTTAGCCCGACGCTGAGGCGATGCCGCCCGAGCTGGCCGGCGAGCTCCAGCCGTGCTGACAGATCATCGACGCTGAAGTCGCGCGAGCGGCGCTGGCGCCATAGCGACGTGCCGACGATGCGCGATTGATCCGCCGACAGACCCTTCAGCGTCCCCGTGCGCCAGACAAAGCCGCCATTCAGCGTCCAACCATCCCCGAGATCCGCAAGTCCAGTCAGCTGGTGCTGGTCGTTGCGCGATCTGGTGAGGCCGTTCGAGGGTTCCCCATAATAGTTGGAGCGCGGCAGCGCATTAGCGTCTCCGTCGATCGCGGGAATGCCGCGATCGAACGGGGTATCGAACTGGCTGAACTCTCCCGAATAGGTCAGCCGTACCGCCTCGCTCGGGCGCCAGGTGAGCGACGGCGACACGACCCGACGCTGGATCGACACCGTGTCGCGCCACCCGTCGCTGTCTTCGGCCGCGACCACGATCCGTGCCGCCAGCCTATCACTGAGCGGCCCAGTCGCATCCACTTCCACCCGGCGCGTGTCGAAGGAGCCGTAGCTGATCATGGCGTTGGCGTGGGGCGTGAAGCGTGGCACCTTCGTCACGATGTTGACCCGCCCGCCCGGATCGACATCGCCGAACAGCGCGCCAGCCGGCCCTTTCAGCACTTCGATCCGTTCGGTGGTCGCCGGATCGCGCGGCGGCGCCATGCCGCGGTTCGCCATGAAGCCATTCAGATAGTATTCCGCACCCCCGTCAGGGGTGCCGAGAAATCCACGGACGGCAAAATTGTCGATCACGCCGCCACGATTGTTCTGCTGGCTAAAACCGCTCACCAGTTCGAGTGCGTCGCTCAAGCGGTAAGTGCCTGCCGCGTCCAGTATGTCCCGCTCGATGGACCGGCTCGACTGCGACATGCGTTCGGTTACGCGATCGGAGGAAAGCGTGCGATCCACGGTGTCGCGCGATCCGAGTACGACGATGTCGTACTTCTCGGCATCTTGCCGAATATGGTCGGCCCTGTCTTGAGCCTGCGCGTTAGAGGTCACCGCCCCGGCAGAGAGCGCAAGCCAGAGGACAGACGAGCGCAGATGCGTAGAAGGCTCAACAGGCACAATCGATTATTCTCGCTTCATGGTATGTTGCATCATCTCATAAGACATTCCCGTCATGATGCAACACAGCCTTGTCGGTTTGCCCACCGCAATGCCGCGCCCCGGTGCCTGCACCTGGCCCAAGGCTGCTGCACGGCGGGCCCTCGCCGGCATGCGTCGACTGACTCGAGGTAAACTTGTGAGGGAATGACAAACGCACTTGAAGCCGACAAACATACGCAACATATGAAGTTGCATGAGAAGAGATAGCCGACTCTCGGGCGTGCTCCACGTCCTGCTCCACATGGCGGAACAGCCGGCTCCGGTCACATCGGAGGCATTGGCGCGTGCGATGGGCACGAACCCCGTGGTGATCCGCCGGATTATGGCGGGCTTGCGCGATCGGGGTTATGTCCGCTCCGGCAAGGGCCATCGCGGCGGCTGGACGATTGCATGCGATCTCGCGTCGGTGACGCTCCGCGACGTCTACGAAGCGCTTGGCCGCCCCGAACTCCTGGCGATGGGCAACCGGACCGAGGCGCCAGGCTGCCTTGTCGAGCAGGCGGTGAACGCTGCGCTCGGCGAGGCCTTCGATGAAGCCGAAGCACTGCTGCTCTGTCGGTTCGGCGAAGTCTCGCTTGCTGCACTCAGCGCCGATTTTCACATGCGCCTCGCCGAACGCGGCGGGTCGCTCGCCCTGGAGACCAACCATGCAGCATGATGTCGTGATCGTCGGCGGCGCTTTCGCCGGACTCGCCGCCGCCACTTATCTCGCTCGTGCGCAACGGCGCGTCTGCATCATCGACGTGCGCCGGCCGCGCAATCGCTTCGCCGACGCCTCGCATGGCTTTCTCGGTTTCGACGGCGCGGACCCGCAATCGATCCTTACCAAGGCGCGCGGCCAAGTGGCCCGGTATCCAGGCGTGACGATGATCGAAGCGGAGGCGACGGAAGCGCGCACGTTACCTGACGGATTCGCAGTATCACTTGCGAGCGGCGAGGAGGTCTCGGCGCGCAAGGCTATTCTGGCCTTCGGGCTGCGCGACACGCTGGAGCCGATCCCTGGCCTGCAGGAGCGCTGGGGCAAGACCGTGCTCCACTGTCCCTATTGCCATGGCTTAGAGTTTGCCGGCCGGCGCTTGGGCGTGCTGTTCCGGACGCCGATGTCAGCACACCAGGCCTGCCTGGTCGCCGAATGGGGGCCGACCACGCTGTTCTTGAACGGCGGGCAGCTCGATCTCGAGAGCGCGGAAAGGCTCGCGAAACATGGCGTGAGCGTCGAGGCGGGCAGGCTGGCGCGGCTGGTCGGGGAGAATGCCGGCTTGTCTGCCGTGGAGTTCGAGGACGGGCGTACAAGGCCGGTTGAGGCGCTTTATGTGGCCCCGCAATCCTGCATGGCGAGTCCGATCGCCGAGCAGCTTGGCGCCGCAATCGACGAAGGCCCGTTGGGGCCAGTGATCAGGACCGATGCGGACAAGATGACCACCGTACCCGGCCTCTATGCCGCTGGCGACATCGCACGCGCTCCGCATGCGGTCAGCTGGGCGGTTGCCGATGGGGTCACGGCGGGGACCGCCGCTCATCGTACCCTCGTGTTCGGCTGATCGGTCGCTCCCAGGCAACCCTTCACCGGCCCCTCGATGGTGACGACCTAGGCGCAGAGCACGCCGCGCAAGGTGCCGGGCTTGCTATCCAGGAAGATGCGATTGGAAGCGCCGGCGTGCAGATGCACGCCGGCGCCGATACTCAAAACGAGTGCCGCATGCCGATCGCAAGGCTGCGACCGCGTAGCGGTGACTGGTCCTTCACGAACGAGGTGTGCGCAAAAGCCAGCTCGTTGAGCAGGTTGGTGCCGCGCACATATAGTTCCACCCCCTTGGTCTGTCCAAGATCGAGGCGGTAGCTGAGCGTGGCATTGAGCATGTCATAACCCGGCGTCGGCGTCTCGTAGGCAGCCACCTTATCCTGGGCGAAGGTGTGATAGTATTCCACATCGCCCGACACAGCGCCTGCCGAAAGGTCATAGCGCGCGCCGAGACGCCCGGGCGGGATGCGCGGCAGATTGTCGTCCTCGCGCTTGAGGTCGGCGTCGACGTAGTCGCCGAACAACGTGAGGCGCGACGATGGGTTGAAGGCGTAGCTCACTTGGCCGTCGATCCCGGCGAAACGCGCAGCCGCCGCGGTGTAGACCAGGAAATTGTGCGGTATACCGGTTTCGGTTTCCGTCTCCTGCAGGCGTGCAAACACATAGTCGTCCACGCTCTGGTAGAAGAGACCGACTTCGAATTCGAGCAGACCGCCCGTCTTTCGGAACGTCAAATTGATCGCGTCGGTTTTCTCCAGGACATCTTCTGCGGAGAGGCCGGCCTCTCCCAGGACCGGATTGCCGACGGCGAGCCCGAGCTCGTAGCTGTTGGTGGCCAGATTGTTGCCGCGCGCATAGAGTTCGCGCACGCTTGGGGCACGTTCGGTATGCCCGAGAGAAAGCGCCAGCGCATAACCTTGCCCCACATTCCAGGTAGCGCCGAGCGACGCCGAGAACGGATTGTGCCGCACAGTTGGATTCCGCGCCCGGAACGCGTCGACGTCCTCGCTTTCAAGGATGTTCTTCCAGTCAGTTCCATACCATTCGACGAACAGGGCCTCGACGTCCGGGCTCAACGTGGAGCGCCAGGTCGGCACCGTTACGTCGATCCTGCGCCAGTCCTTGCGCACGGCTGCCTCGATATCGAGCGCGCCGAACGAGCGGCGCTCGGTGAGGAAGATTCCCACATTCTCGGTCAGGAAATCGGGGTTCCCGTCGAAGCCATAGGCACCCTCAGGGAAGGGCTTGTGGAGGTCGTTGACGTTGATCCCGCCGAACCTTCCGTCGGTATATTGCACGCCAAGCGTGCCGGCGAAGCCAAGAACCGGCTTGTGGGTCAGCTCCAGGCGCCCGTCCCAGACCTCGTTCGTGAAGCGCGTGAACAGGAGATCGCCGTCGACCTCGTCATGTGCATAATCGGTATAGGAGAGACGCAGCCGCGCGTCGGAGAACCCCGGCAGCAGGTCCGTATAGTCTGCACGGACATCCACCCGGTCGCTGTGCAGCCTGATCGCGGCGGTATGATCGTCCGGCCCGCCGAACGGGTCTTCAAAGCTGCCATGCGCTGCGCAATGGAGGTCGAGGCCATGGGTGTGGCAGACAGCGTTTCGATGGCTGTGGCCGGGAAGCCCATATTCGCTTTCCATTCGCGAATAGGCAGCGCCGATATAGCCCTTCGATGTGATCCAGGAAGCGCCGACGGCGTAGCTGGTGCTCTCGGCAAAGGAGTCACGCAGGCGGTCCGACCCATAGGCGTCCGGCACGTCGTAATCCTCTGCCGCGCGGCGCGCGCCTTCGGCATGGACCGCGAACTGGCCGACACCCGCGGTTACGCGGCCGACCACCGTCTTTTCCTCGTCGCCGGTGCCGTAGCGGACCTCGGTTGCCCCGGTGACGCCGCCGACCGGAACCGACTTGGGTACCTTGCTGTCGACCAGGTTGATCGCGCCGTTGGTGGCGTTGCCGCCATAGCGGATCGCGGAAGGCCCCCGCTGAATTTCGATCGCTTCGAGCAGCAACGGATCGGTGGTGATCGCGTGGTCGGGTGAGACCGAAGACGCATCGAACAGATTGGCGCCGTCGCTGAGCACTTCGATACGTGGCAAGGTTTGGCCGCGGATCACCGGACGCGAGGCGCCGCCGCCGAAATTATCGAGGTGAATGCCGGGAAGGCCGGCGAGCGTCTCGCCCAGACCGCCTTGGCGCCGGTGGACGAGCGCATCGCCTTCAAGCACCTGAACGGGCAGGGCGCTCTCTTCGGTCTTGAGCGAGCGGCCGGTGACCACGATGTCGCTTGAACCGTCCCCGCCGCGCCGCTGCCGGTGCCGATCGTTCTCCGCTTGCGCGTCGGATCCTGACTGGCTCCAAGCCACTGACGGCGCAAGCACCAAAGCGGCTGTGGCCAGCAGCGCCGCTGCGCCGCGGTTATCGGGAAAACGCATCGTGTTCTACTCCACCCTTTTTCACAGCGACGAGTACGTAATGTTATACCGTATCGTCAACGTACAAAGTGTGGAATGCGGCGGAACGTTCATGTGTCCGCAGACATACCGTGTTGGTCGGCTCAGCCCGCCTGCCATACCCAGACCTTGCAGCAGAGCTGCGCGTGGGGCGCCCGACTGTTCACCTTCTAGGATCGCGTGGCCCAATGCGAGCGTGACACCTTCCGCGGCTTTCAGGCAGCAACTCGACCCTGCCGAATGACCGGAATTAGGGCGCGTAGCGGACGAATGAGTGTCTTCAGACGAGCGGCCGTTCATTTCACTTGAGCGCCTTTGGGCGACCGCTCGACGAAGAACTGATGCTCCGATTAAGACAGGCCTGATTTATCCAGCCCAAAAGCCTTGTCTTGCGACCCGGGCACCGACCGGAACGCGATCGAGGCGCGATTCCAAGCGTTGATTACCATCACCATGTAGGTGAGGTAGACGAGCTCATCTTCCGAGAACTGCGCGCGCACTTGCGCGTAGGTGTCGTCTGCCACGCCGTGCGGCGCCAGGCGGGTGAGCGCTTCGGTCCACGTCAATGCGGCGCGCTCACGGTCGTTGAACAGGGTCGACTCACGCCAGATCGCGACGTGGTGGAGGCGCAGTTCGCGTTCGCCGTGCAGCTTGGCCTGTTTGATGTGCATGTCGAGGCAGAAGGCACAGCCATTGAGCTGTGACCCGCGTATCTCGACCAAGCTCAGGATGGTCTGCTCGACCGTCCCCTTCTTGAGTGCGAGGGTAAGCTCGGTGAGCTTCTGCGTCAGTGCCGGCACTTGGCGCATGTGGTTCAGTCGTTCGGTCATGGTCCGTAGATCCAATAAGTTGGGGAGTGTCAGGGCTTGGCTTTGACCGCCAAGCGGAACGGCGCGCCAAGTCGATTGAAGGCATTCATCGCCGCGATCGCTATCGTCAGATCGACCAGATCGCGCGGCTCGAACACTGCCGCTGCGGCGGCATAAGCCTCGTCCGAGGCATGGGTCTCGCTCACCCGCGTTACCTCCTCCGCCCAGGCAAGCGCCGCGCGATACCGTGGCGCGAACAGGTGGGGCACCTCAGCCCACACCGGCAGCAGTGCCACCTTGTCGAGCGGCATCGTCTTGAGCAGGTCGCGCGTATGCAGGTCGATGCAATGCGCGCAGCCGTTAATCTGCGACACGCGCAGGAACACGAGGTGGATCATTTCTTCCGGCAGATTGGTGCCCGTGGTTACGTAGTGATGCACGCCGAACAGGGCCTTTGCGCCCACGGGCGCAACCTCATGCCACACCGGCCTCTTGGTCTCGTTCATGCCATCGCTCCTTTTGCAGCAGCGTCCAATCGACGCTTGCTGCACTGACGAGGCAGGCTCCGGCGATGTGACATGTCCAAAGTATTTTTGGTTCTGCCCGCGACCATGTCACACTGCAGCGAGCTGGCTCGTCAGATCAGGGGAACCATTGGAGCGACGCAAGATGACGAAGGTCGACGGCGTGGAGGCGCCAGCAAAGACGATCGAACCGAGCACTCGCCTGGCTGACTTTCAGCGCGAGCGTAAGCGGCTTATCCGCCTGGCCTATCGGATGCTCGGCTCGTTCAGTGAAGCCGAGGATGTGGTCCAGGATAGCTGGTTGAAATGGGAGCAGGTCGAGGGTGGCGTTGACTCCTCCGCTGCCTATCTGACGCAGGTCGTCACCCGGCTGTGCCTCGATCGCCTGAAATCCGCTCGCTCGCGCCGCGAAACCTACATCGGCCCATGGCTGCCGGACCCGCTGGTGGGCTCGACCGATCCCGATGAAACGATTGCCGACGATATCACGGTCACGCTGATGCTCGCCATGGAGCGCTTGTCGCCGTTGGAACGCGCAGCTTTCCTTCTCCACGACGTATTCGATATCGCTCTGAGCGAAGTCGCCGTGACGCTTAGTCGCGAGCCGGCGGCGGTGCGCCAGCTGGCTTCTCGCGCACGCAAGCATGTCCAGGCCGCACGGCCGCGCTTCAGCGTGGAAGCAGCCGAGGCAAGCCGGATCACTCAGGCGTTCTTCGTTGCCGCACGCGATGGCGATACCGCCTCACTTGCCTCGTTGCTTGCCGAAGAGGTTGAGATCCATTCGGACGGCGGCGGCAAGGTGCTCGCCTTCCGTAACGTGATCCGCGGCGTTGATCGGGCACTGCGCTTGTTCGCCGGACTTCGTCGCAAGAATGCGCCGACCGCCCAGCTGCTGCACACCGCGACGATCGATGGGCTGCCTGGCTACATCAGTGTCGATCGCGGCATCGTGCAGACTACCGCCCTCGATATACGCGCCGGCAAGATCACAGCGATCTACATCGTTCGCAACCCCGACAAGTTGCAGCATCTGGCAGGCGCAATGATCGGCTAGATCAACCGACCGAGCCTCCACGCAGAACCACGCAGAACGGCCGCTTCTAGGCGTGCCGGGAGCGAGGCTGGAGAGTGGGAATTAAAGCGCTAAGCGGTCGTGAAGCGCTCGGTGAATGAGAGTCTGCTTCTGGAGAGCGGATAGCCGGTCTGAAGGTTCGGGAATGGGTCGCCGTAGCCGCTGAACGGTCGATCGCCACATGATCAATCTCGACCGCTCGTCGCGCCAATCGCGTCTAGAATGTTCTGCCTGGTAAAGTCGCGGCTTCCCCGTTTCTCCGTCTTCACTGATGCGCATCTTCCATCATCATGCCTGCTCGGGTAGAAGTTGATTAACGAGGTCGCGGTCGTCTGCCATAGTCGTGGCACGAAGCGCGACGACGCTCCCGAAGTGCAGATGCAGCTTTGTCGCAGCGGGGGCATCGTCAACCGAGATGGAGCTTACTCGATCTCGGCAAACAGTTCGGAGATGGGAACCTCCGAAGCGTCTGCCAGGCGCTGCACCACCGTGATGGTCGGGTCACGCGCACCGCGCTCGATCCCGCTGACGTACGGGCGATCAATCCCAAACTCGAGCGCGAACTTTTCCTGGCCTATGCCCTTCGCCCGCCGCAAGCAAGGGCGGCTCCCAGCCACGGCGACCGGGTACACCAATGAAGCACGTGCTTTCTTCGACGCTGATCCTGGCACGATGTGGATCACCTTCGCCCGTGGCCGGATGTGGTGGTCAGCGCCATTGGCGAACGCCGCGCATCCGTGACACGCGCTGCCAACGGATGTCGCCAGCGAACAACGGACCCAACCGATTCTACCAGTGACGCACGGTCTCGTGGCAGATGTCGACCCCGCGCTCGAACAGCGAATTCTCGACGTTCCGCAGCGACAGCGGAAACCGCACGTACATCATCACGACAAGCCGGATCACCTCGATTGACGAGTTGAACCGGCGGAACGGCCTGGGCGGCTTGGCTCTCGATCGGCGGCTGATCACGCCGAGCTAGCAGCGCTCGCCAGGCGTTGCCACGTTGGTTTGACAGGCCCAGTTCAGGTCCTTGTTGCCGGAGTTGCTGTTTGAACGGGCAGATGACGGGCAAGGAAGTCGAGCATGGCGGCGTTGAACGCGTCGTTGCGATCGCCCGCGATCATGTGCCCGGCGCCCGCCACGTCGGCGACTTCCGCCCAGGGCAGTAGAGCACGGAAGGCCGCGACGCTTTCGTCGGAGACGATGTCGCTGCTGAGCCCCCGAACGAGCATCAGCGGAAAGGGCGCGCCTGCCGCGATCCGGTCGGCGGACACGCGTACCGTGGCGTGGTGCACGGCCGGCGCGGTGCCGATGATCTTCGGATCCCAATGCCAGCGAAGGCGACCGTCGGGATGCTCGCGCAGGTTGCGGCGCAGCGCGCTGGGGTCGCGCGGACGCGGACGATGCGGATTATAGGCGGCGACCGCGTCCACCGCCTCGTCGAGCGTCGCGAAGCCGTCAGTATGACGGCGCATGAAGCTGGTGATCCGTTCGATGCCGGCAGGTTCCGGATGCGGGGTGATGTCGACCAGCACCAATGCATCCACCGCCAGCCCCTGGGCCACGGCATGAAGCGATGTTGCGCCACCCAGCGACGCTCCCACCAGAGCGAGGGGCCTTGTCTCGCCTACCACCGCGCGCAGATCCGAAGCGCGGTGGTCCAGGAGATAGTCGCCTTCGGGCGACCACATGCTGTCGCCATGGCCACGGGCATCAAAGTTGATGACGCGATAGCCGCCAGCCACCAACGCGCGCACCGCCCCCGACCAGCTATGCCGCGTCTGCCCGCCACCATGGAGGAGCACGACAGTGGGTGCGTTCGCCGGCCCACCTTCGTCGAGGGCGATCGTCAGCCCGTCCGGTGTGCGAACGTCGCGCCGGCGCACCGCTTCAGCCGACATCGCGAGCGAAGCTCGGCACGTTGTCGGGAATGTCGACCCAAGGCAGCTTGCTTTGCGTCCAGACGTGGATGGTCGGAGCATAATTGCCGGGTTCGTCGGCAGTGCCGGCCTTTATCGCAACAACCGCAGGGTTGGCGGTAATCACCGACTGGATCGGTGAGCCGCACTGGCCGCAAAACTGGCGCAACACAGGTTGTCCGCTAGCAGTCGCTTTGTCCTCGAACGTCGTGATCGGCCCGTCGACCGTAACTTCACGTGACTTGGCGACGATGTTGACCGAGAAAGCTGCGCCCGACTGAGCGCGGCAGTTCGTGCAATGGCAGGCTGCCACCGCGAGGGGCGAGCCCGCGATCCGCCAGCTAACCGCACCGCAATTGCACCTGCCCGTGACCGCGTCTTCTGCCATTTTGCTCTCCTGCTTTTGTCGTCTTGCGCGAAGAATGGCCCAAAGCAGCTATTCTAACAACAGTAGATTACTTCCTTGCCCGAGGTGACAGTTGACGCTTCACCTGTATCCGGTTGACCAGCCGGCTGGTCATCGCAGCGATGAGGAAGCGAGATCGTGCCAAGACCAGTCAAGCCGATGATATCGCGTCGCGGGGCTGCGGAAGCGGCGCTTGCAGTGATCGACGAACACGGGCTTGATGGCTTCAACATGGCGCTGGTTGCCCAGCGGCTGGGGGTCAAGCCGCCCTCGCTTTACCATCACTTTCGCGATCGGCGGGAGGTGTTGGCGGAGGTGGCCTTGCTGCTGCTTGACCCCGGCGAGTTTGCGCTGGACGAAGCGGACTGGCCGGAGCGACTTATTGAGCTGTGCCTCAAGACACGCCGATCGTTGCTGGAACACCCGCGGGCCGCTTCGCTGATCCTCCAATATTTCCCGCGCCATCTTCTGCTGGACGAATATGACCGTGCAGCGCGCGAGGATCCACTCGCGGCCGAGTTGCACATGGCGGTGATCGAAGGGACGGAGAAGATCACGTTCGGCTCGGCCTTGTTCGAGGCGTTCGCGCGATCGGCTGACGTTCCCTCCTTCCCCACAGTGGATGCTGCGCGATATCCGACGCTCACGCATGCGCTCGCGTCGAACCCGTTTGCCGACGAGGAGCTGTTCGTCGAGACGCTGCGCATGTTCCTGGGGGGAGCCATGGCTCGGGCGGCAACGAAGAGCTGGGGCATGCGGCTGGCGCCCTAATCAGCGCGCTCCAGTCGCACCGGAATCGCCGACAGCCGCGGCATGGCGTTGATCGGCTGAACCGCACGATCGCGCGCCACCAGCCGCGTCGTGGACACGCCGTCGCGCAACGGATCGGTCGCATCGGGCAAGCCGCCCCAGCCGTGCGACATGGATACGACCCCCGGCCGGATCGCGGAATCGATCTGCACCTCTGCGATCACGGCATCATGCTCGGCCATCACGCGGACGCGGTCACCGTTCGAGACACCAAGCGTGTCGGCATCTACCGGCGCAATCCATGCCGGGTTGCGCGGGAACCGCTTTCGGGTGCCAGCAAGATCGCGGCCGAAGCTGTTCATCGTCTCTCGCTCGCGCCGGGCGACCAGGAGATGCGACGCTGACCCGCCCCGCACCGTGCGTGCGACAGCCAGGTCTGATCGGCACTGGCGCAACTCGACAAGCACGTCCGGGGGCGCGATCGTCAGCCGATCGCGCCGGCCTCCGCGGGCTGGTTTCACGGTAGGAACGGGGCGGTCGAACACCGCGCCGGAAGGACAGGCTTTCACGACGGACAGCGGCACGGTTGAGCCGCCTGCGAGCCGATCAAGCAATGCATCGCTGCTGGGGGTCTCATGCATGTCGAGTGGGCCGGCAAGGTCGAGTGACAGGCCAAGGCGCTGCGCGAGCGCGAAATAGACGCGCCAATCGTCGACCACGTCGGCCTCGCTCGGTGGGTCCACCAACGCGGGGGTATATTGCGCGAAGGGCAGTTCGAGGCCAAGCGCCTCGAGGAACTGTGTGTGGTCCGGGCGTTCGAACGGCTGCTTCACGGCAAAGACCACATCAGCGAGTCTCGCGGTTTCGGACCAGACCACGTCGCTGGTCACGAGCAGGTCGAGGCTGCGGAGCGCCGTTAGGGCGTGGCGCTGGTCAGGGAGGGCGTTGGCGGGGTTGGCGCCAATGCAGAACAGCGCGCGAATGCCGCCGGGTTCATCGCTCAGGATCTCGTCGGCGAGCGTTGCGGTCATCATCTGGCCGAACATCGTGCCGTAGCCGGTGACGCCCCGATGGCCGCTCTCCCACTCGCGGCGCGCCGGCCGGACCTCGGCACGGACTGGCCGGTCGGGGTTGAGCACGGGGAGGCGGGGCACCGGCTCGCCGGCACGCAGCAAGCGACCGCAGACGACGTTCAGCGTCTCGATCAGATGCTCGGCGAGGTTGGAGTGATCGGCCATGTTGGGGCCGGTGCCGCCACCGGCGCAGCCGCGACGGCCGTCGCGGGCGAACATGGCGGCGGCTTGGTGGAGCTGGCCGAACCCTAATCCGGCGCGCGCTTCCACCAGCGCGGGATCGAAGGCGCCGACGGCCTGGGTCAGCTCGGCGAGGCCCGCGACATGCTCGGCGCAGAAGGCCGCATCGTGCCAGCCTTCGCTCAGGATGATGTTGAGGAGCGCAGCGAAGATCGCGGCGTCGTAACCGGGAAGCGGTTGGAGAAACAGGTCGGCGTTCGCCGCCGTCTGGGTGCGGACCGGATCGATCACGATCAGCTTGAGGCCGGCGCGGCGCGCCTCCTTGATCTGCTTTACCGGATCATAGGGCGGCAGATTGCCCGACCATCCCGACAGGGAGACCATCGGGTTGACGCCCGACAGCAGCCAAACGTCCGCGCTCTTCAGCGGCTGGCGCCCAGCGAGCCAGCTTCCCATGCGGCCGATCGTCACCCACTTGGCCGACTGGTCGATCGTCATGGAGGTGAACAGCGACGGCGAGCCGAGCGCGCGCAGGAAGTCGATTGCGAGCGGTCGGTAGATGGCGTTGCAGGTCGCCTGCGTGCCGACATAAGCGGCGATCGCGCGCGGGCCGTGGCGATCGATGATCGGTCGCAGGCGCGTCGCTATGAGGTCGATCGCGTCGCCGAAGCCGATCGCCTCATGCGTGCCGTCCGGGCGGCGGCGCTGGTGTCGCAGCAGGCGCTTTGGGCCATAGTGGAACTCGGGCGAGGCGAGGCCCTTGCTGCACGCGAAGCCGCGGGTGAGCGGGTTCTCCTTGTCGCCGCGCACCTTGGTGACACGGCCGTTTTCGATGGTGGCGACGAGGCCGCACATCCCCTGGCAGATCCGGCAGAAAGTGCGAGCCTCGGTGGTCATGTGTGGCCGTGCTCTCTCGGCGCCTCACCGGTGAAGGCCAGGGCCCAGTTCGGAAGGTCAAGGTAACGACGCGCTGCGTGCATTGTCGACCTCACCGATATCGGGCCCCGGCCTTCGCCGGGGTGAGGCGGTGGTTAGATCGCATTGGCGAAGATCGCGGAACTCACCGTCGGCGCGCCCGGGCCGCCGGCGAGCAGGCACGTCCGCGCACCGGCGACTAGGTTGGCGCTTTCCCCGCGCAGCTGGCGGACTGCTTCGATGGGCAGGCCAATGCCGTGGATGAAGCCTTGCGCGAGATTGCCACCCGAGGTGTTGATCGGCAGCTTGCCGCCATCGACGATGAGGTTGTCGAAGCGGATCACCTCCGTCGCATTTTCGTAGGTGCAGAAGCCGTGATCGATTAGCGACATGACGCCCTGCGCGTCGAAATTCTCGTAAAGCTGGACCACGTCGATGTCGGCGGGGGTGAGGCCGGTGTCGGCATAAAGCCGCTTCGCCAGCCCGCGGAAGCCGGCGGTGACATAAAGGTCGGCGTCGTCATTTTCGAGCAGGTCGCCCCAGCCGGCCTCGGCGCCTTGTGCGCAGCCGAGCATATAGACCGGCGGCTTGGCCAGATCGCGCGCGCGCTCGGCGGACACCATTAGCAAGGCGCCGGCACCATCATTCTCGCGGCTGCAATCGAACAGGCGGAAGGGTTCGGCAATGAGGCGTGATTGCCGCAACTGCTCGACGTCGAACGTCTGGCCGTAGCTCACCGCCTCCGGGTTGCGGCTGCCGTGATGATAGGAGGCGCGGACCAGTTCCTCGACGATGTCGCGGGGGACGCCGTGGTGGTCGAACAACCGTGTCGCTCGCACGGCGCAGGCCTGCGCCGGCGAAACCATGCCGGTCGCGCGCAGGTGATCGTTAAGATGGTGGGCCATCACGGCGGCCGACATGCGGCCGCTCGACCCCTCTACCAACGCGCGGAAAATGACGACTGCGCTGGCCTGACCGGACAGGATCGCCGCCGCCGCGACGCCGAATGCGCCGGCGATCCCGCCGCCGCCGCCGCCCCAGACCTGCGCCGACCAGCGCAATTCGCGGCTGCCGAGTTCGGGCATCAGGCGGACGGGTTCGTTCTTGTCGTCGCCATAGGAGACGAAGCCGTCGATCTCGGCCGGATCAAAACCGGCCTCGTCGCAGGCAGCGAGGATCGCTTCCACCAGCACGCTGCGTTCGGGCAGCGGTGAGGCGCCGCGCTTATATTGCTTCAGGCCGACGCCGGCGATGGCGGTGGTGCCGTAGAGGGGATGCGTCACGCGGCACGGCTCCAGATGATGGTGGGAATGGAGTCGTCGCCGGCCTGGGTGCGGCCGATCTGGCCGGTCAGCTTTTCGCCCAATATGGGATCGATCCGGTCGGGATCGTCGAGCCGCCCGAGCAGGCGGATGCCGCAATCCTCAATCTCCGCCAGCACGGTCGTGAACGGCAGGCCGAGCGACTCGGCCCCGCCAAAGGCGTGCCACGTGCGTGTCCAGGAGAAGACCGTGGCCGCCATCGGCCGCTCGACCCAATGGACGCCGGTGGTGCCGCACGCGCCGCAGCGATGGCCAGCGGGCCAGATCCAGCGGTCGCAGCCGTCACAGCGCGGCAGCGTCAGTTTTCCCTCTTCCAAACCGTTCCAGTAAGGTGCGTCCGCGCCGTCCGCTCGGCTCATGCTCCGGTCCGTTCAACAGGTGTCCACTCGAGCGGCAGGTTCTCGAGCGCCATGACCGTGCCGGTGCGAACCGCGTGCTTTTCGCCTGCCACCGGCTTGAACGACGGGATTCGCTTCACCCATTCTTCAGTGAGGATGCGCAGCTCCGCGCGGCCGAGGACGTGGCCGATGCACAGATGCGGCCCGCTGGAGAAGGTGAGGTGCGCGGTGCGCTTGCGATCGATGTCGAACGCATTGGGTGCATCGAACTTTGCGGGGTCGCGGCTGCCCAGGCACAGGACGCACAACACCATCTCGCCCGGTTTGAATGTGGCCGCGCCGATCGTTTGTTCCTGCACTACGAGGCGCGGCGTGTTGACGACGCCGTAAAGGCGGATCGCCTCGTCGGCGAAGGCGGGGATCAGCGACGGGTCGGCGGCGAGGCGGGCCTGCAACTCGGGCATCTGCGCCAGCTGCTGATAGGCGAAGCCGGTGACGTTGGTGACGGTGTCCATGCCGCCGAGGAACAGGACGAAGCTCATGGCGAGGATTTCGTCCTCGTTCATCGTCCGCCCGCCGATGTCGACGGTGATGAAGTGGCTCATCAACTTGTCGTCGGGATTTGCGCGCTTTTCCTCGATCAACGCCTTCATCTCGCCCAGGATCAGGCCGGACAGGCGCCCCATTTCCTCGGCGTTGTTCTGATTGTCGAAGAATGCTTCCGCCAGTTCGCGAAATTCGCGCAGGCGGGCGAGGTCCATGCCCATCAGCTCCATGAAGACACTGACGGGGAAGACCTTGGACACGTCACCCTGAAAGTCGCAGCGGCCGCTCGCGGCGACCTGATCCACCAGCTTCTGCGCCCAATCGCGGATCTGCGGCTCGATCGCCTTGATCGCGACCGGGCCGAACATCGGCATCATCGCGCGGCGGTACGGCAGGTTCTCGGGCGGGTCGAGGCTCAGGGGGATGAAGAAGGGCGGGTTCGCGACACGCGGGATTTGCATTTCGCGAACGGAGAAATGCTCGGGGTCGGTGACAACAGCGGTGATCGCGTCAAACGCCTTCACGATCCAGTGACCGCCGTTCAGCGTCGTCCAGAAGACCGGCGGCGCATCGGTGAGCGCGGCGGCATAAGTGCCCTGCACGTCCTCGCCGATGCGCGCATCGGCATAGATGTCGAAATCGAAGACGAGTTCGGGCGGCACGTGCGCGGGCACGGGACGGGGCGCGGCGGCAACGGCGGCATGAGCGTTCATGTGAGGCTCCTCAGCGGACGCGCGAGAGGCGCTCGTGCGCCCCGGCGTAGAGTTCACGCACTGCGGGCTTGGACAGCTTCCCCGTCGCGAGCCGCGGCAGCGGATCGGCGGAGAAGGCGACGTAGCGCGGCACTTTGTAGTTGGAGAGGTTGGTGTCGCAGTAGCGGATCAGCGCCGCGACATCGATTTCGGCGGGGCCGTGATAGACGACAAAGGGCGTCTCGCCGAACTTGGGATCAGGCGCGGCGATCGCCAGTGCCTCGGTGATGCCGGGGAACTCGCACACCACACGTTCCACCTCGGCGGCGGAGATGTTGAGCCCGCCCGAGATGATGAGGTCCTTCAGCCGGTCAACGAAGGTGAGCAGACCGTTCTCGTCCAGCGTGCCAATGTCGCCGGAATAGAGCCAGCCGTCGCGGATCGTCTTCGCCGTTTCCGCCGGGTTACGCCAATAGCCCTGCATCATGCCAGGCGAGCGCATCACGATCTCGCCGGGCTCACCCGGATCGCAGTCCGTACCGTCGGGGCGCACGACCCGCAGGTCCATGAAGATGTTGCCCCAGCCGCATTTCTCGGGCGAGTCCATGGCGAGATGCTCGGGCATCATCGTCGCGTTGCCGCCAACCTCGGTCTGGCCATAGATTTGGCGAATGGTGACTCCCTTGGCCTTGTAGGTCTCCAGCAACTGGCGGCTGACGCGCGCGCCGCCCGCCGTGGCGAGCTTAATCGACGACAGGTCGGCGTCGGCGAACTCGGGCAGGGCGGCGATGAACTCGAAAAAGGCCGGCACCGCGCCGAAGCAGGTGATCCGCTCTTGCTCAATCAGCCGAAGCGCATCGGCGGGAATGAACTGCGGCACCATGTAGATGGTGCAGCCTTGGGTCGTATAATGCATCAGCTGAACGAAGCCGGCCGAGGTGTTGAGCGGCGCAAGGCTGATGACCCGCGATCCAGGCGCGGAACTCGTCTCCTCCACTGCCCAGCTGGCGGCATAGGCCGTCATCGAGCGGTTCGTGAAGACGACGCCCTTCGGTTTGGCGGTGGAGCCCGAGGTCGCGATGATGACCACTGGCGCATCAGGCTGCGGATCGTGCGACGGGGTGATCGGCGCGCCGTGGCGCAATGCGTCGATTTCCGTCATCGCGCGGGGCGAAAGACCGGCATCCGCCATATTCCTGCTATAAGCCGGATCAGCGAATGAGATGGCTGGTTCGGTGGTTTCGACCAGTTCAGCGATTTCGCGCGGGGTGTAGCGGAAGTTGACCGGGTTCACGATCCCGCCGGCGCGGATCGTGCCCATGATCAGGGCGACATAGGCGAGGCTATTGGTGGCACAGATAGCAACGCGGTCACCCGGCTGGAGCCCGTCGGCGATCAGCATCGCAGCAACCCGGGCGGACCATTCGTGATAGTCGCGATACGTGAGCACATCGCCGTCGAGGACCACGGCCGGCTGATCGCCACGCATCCTGGCCCACCATGCGATGGCATTCGGCAACGTCTGCGGCATACGTCCCTCTCCGACGCCAGCTTGGCCGGCGTACGTTCTCCTTGTTGTTACTGAAGCTAAAAAGGCGTCAACCTAATAGCAATAGTTTTTTCTCTATCTGGGACTTGTCGTCGTGCGTCCGATGACGTTACCTATTCACCGTAGGTTGAGCGGCACGCGATGCTGCCGACCCGGGAGAGGGCGCGCGAATGGGCTACGATTATGTGATCGTGGGGGCGGGAGCAGCAGGATGCGTGCTGGCCTATCGCCTGTCTGAAGATCCCCACGTCGCGGTGTGCCTGATCGAGGCGGGGCCGCGCGACACGCACCCTTTCATCGCCATGCCCAAAGGGCTCGCCAAGGTGATGGCCGATCCCAAGCACCTATGGGCTTATGCCAGTCAGCCCGACGCCTGCACCGGCGAACAATCCGAAATGTGGGTGCGCGGACGCGTGCTGGGCGGATCTACCTCTACCAACGGCATGATGTACGTGCGCGGGCAGCCAGCCGATTTCGACGCGATCGCGGAAGTGTCGAGCGACGACTGGAGCTGGCAGCATATCGGCGCGGCCTATGCGGCGCTGGAAGGGCATGAGCTGGGCGCGGCAGAAACCCGTGGCGCCGCCGGCCCGCTCAAGGTGACCATGCCGACGCTGCGCGACAAATTGTCGGAGGCGCAGATCGCCGCAGGCGAGGCGATGGGGTGGCCGCGCAAGGAAGATGTCAACGCGCCCGACAATGGTGACGGCATTGGCTTCACGCCGCGCACCATCTCCGGCGGCAAGCGGCAGAGCGCCGCAACCGCTTTCCTGCGCCCGGCGGAGAAGCGCGCCAATCTGACGGTGATGACCGACTGCACGGTCGATCGCGTTACCTTTAACGGCAAGCGGGCCACCGGAGTTGAGGTGGTGCGCGCTGGCAAGCGCGAGGCGCTGGCGGCGAAGGGTGAGGTGATCGTCTGCGGCGGCGCAATGGCGAGTCCCGGCGTGCTCGAGCGCTCGGGCATCGGCGACCGCGACCGACTGGCCGCGCTCGGCATTCCCTTGATCCACCACAATCCGGAAGTCGGCGAAGGGCTCATCGAACATCGCGGGCTGATTGTGCAGTGGAAGGTCAAACGCGACATTTCGCAGAACAAGCAGTTCCATGGCTGGCGGCTTCTGCGGTCCGCTGCGCGATATTACCTGACTCGCTCAGGCCCGATGGCAGCCGCTGCATATGAGATCGGTGGCTGGTTCCGCACGCGACCGGGGCTGAACCGGCCCGATGCGCAGATGCTGGTTGCGCCATTCTCGTTCGATTTCGCCAAGCAGCGGCAGGATGTCGAGCGCTTTCCCGGTATGCACGTTGTTGTCTATCCGCTGCGTCCGTCCTCGCGCGGCAGCATCCATATCACTACCCGTGATCCGGATGCGGCGGCGTCGTTCCGGCCGAATTACCGCGCTAACGAGGAAGACCGTGCCGCCATGATCGGCGCAATCCGGGTAGTGCGCGATTACGTCCGCCAACCGCCGCTCGGCGAGCTGGTCGGCCAGGAGACCATGCCGGGCGCGCAATACGAAACCGACGAGCAAATTCTGCAAGCATACGATCGCTATGGCACCTGCGGCTATCATGCGGTCGGCAGCTGCCGAATGGGAAGTGACGCGGCGTCCGTGGTGGACCCCCAACTGCGCGTGCGCGGGGTCGACGGCCTGCGCGTCATGGACACCTCGATCATGCCCACAATCCCGGCTGGCAATACGCAGGGCCCGACCATGGCAATGGCATGGCGCGCTGCGGACCTGATCCTTCGCGATCGGGTCGCCTTGCAGGAATGATCAATATCTATTGACATTAGGTTTGTTACGGCCGAATTCTCGGCCGCGCGACAGAAGATCGCACCACGTGTTTCCAGAGAGGATGTTGAAGGATGAAGCGTTCCTTGCGGCTCGCCTTGGTGGCGCTGACCTCCACCACAGCCATTGTGCCCCTGACCGTGCAGGCGCAGACGGCGCAGGAGCCCGCGACCGGCGGGGTCGAGGCATCCGCGACCGGCGAAACCCGCCCCGCGAACACGACGCCTTCTGCAGCCGGCGATGGCGAGATCATCATCACCGCCCGGCGCCGTGACGAGCGTCTGCTCGACGCGCCGGTCGCGGTCACCGCAGTCGGCGGCGAGACGCTGACCCAATATCAGGCAACCCGCGTCAGCGATATCGCGACGCTGGTGCCCTCGCTGATTGCTGGCAAGGCAGCATCAGGCTCTTCCGCCAGCATCTTCCTGCGCGGCGTCGGCTCGACCGCGCTGAGCGCCGGCTTCGACCAGTCAGTGTCGTTCGTCATCGACGGCCTGCCGATGAGCCGCGGGCGCGAGATCAGCCTCCCGCAGTTCGACATCCAGCGCGTCGAGGTTCTGAAGGGCCCGCAGGCCTTGTTCTTCGGCAAGAACACCACCGGCGGCCTGATCAGCGTATCGAGCAACAACCCGACCAATACGTTCGAGGGCGGGATCAAGGGCGGGTACGGGTTCAATGCCGACGAACATTATGTCGAGGGGTATCTGTCCGGCCCGGTATCCGACACGCTGCGAGCGCGTGTCGCCGGCCGTTATTCCAAGGCGAAGGGTGCCTTCACCAACACGGCGGCGGATGAGTACACCAACTACATACCCGGCCAGTTCCGCACCCGCGACCGCGACCGGCGCGGCTTTTCGGAAGCCTATGGCGCTCGTGGCACGATCGAATGGGAGCCGAGCAGCGCATTCAACCTGCAGGTGAAGGGCGGCTTCACAAAGGTGAAGGATGGCGGTCCCACCGACATCGTGGAACGGCTGTGCGGGGGCGGACGCACCACCCCGCTTGCGGCGAATGGTATACCGCCCAGCCCCAATGCGGATTGCCGCATTAACGGGCGATCGGACCAGTCCGCCATCCCCATTCAGGTGGCTGAGGCCAATTATCGCTATGCCCGCGACGGCAACATGTACGGCGATTTCGCGTCGCAATACGGCATCGTGACCGCCAACGTGACGAGCGATCCGTTCGATGTCACGTCCATCACCGGCTATTATCACTTCCGCCAATATGATCTGAACAACGTGTCGGGCGAAGCTTATCCGGCCGGGTTCAGCCAGCTCGCCGATTTTGATCAGTTTTCGCAGGAATTACGGTTCCAGTCCAAGTTCGACGGGCCGTTTAACATTCTGTTCGGCGGCTTCTATGCGCACGGCGATTTCGTCTTCAATACCGATGCCTATTTTGCGCCGGTGCCGTTTGATCCGGGTACGGGCACGTACGTCAGCTTCAAGCGCGACAATGGCTTCAAGACTGACTCCATGTCGGTGTTCGCCGAAGGAACGCTCAATCTGTCGGAGCAGTTCGAACTGTCGGCCGGGGCGCGCTATAGCCTGGAAGCACGCGACAGCTACCAGCGCTCACTGCCGGCGAACGCAGCCTTTGCTGCGGCCTTCCCCGGTGGGATCGTCGTGACCGACCGCTACCGGGACGACAACATTTCGCCGCAGGCGACGATCCGGTTCAAGCCGGATACCGACACCACGCTGTACGCCTCGTACAAGCAGGGCTTCAAGGCGGGCGGCTTCAACATCTCGCAGGCGCTGACGCCGGCCCCGACCGCCGTGTTACAGGATCAGGGCCGTTTCGGCGCGGAGACGGCAGAGGGTGGCGAGATCGGCTATCGCACGCTGGCCTTCGGTCGCCGGCTGACCTTCAGCCTGACGGCGTATCGCTACGAATATAAGGATCTGCAGGTCCAGTTCTTTGACCCAACCACCGTGTCGCTCACCGCGGGCAATGCCGGCAAGCTGCGCACGCAGGGCGTGGAAGCAGACTTCAACTTCCGCGTGCCGGGGATCGACGGCTTCAGCCTGCGTGGTGCGGCAGCCTATAACGACGTCAAATACCAGGACTATATCGGCCAATGCTATCCTGGGCAGACAATCGCGCTGGGCTGCAATCTCCAGCCCGCCGGCGGTGTCTTCAACGCGCAGGATTATGACGGTCGCACGCCCCCGAAGGCGCCCAAGTTCGCCGGACGCGCCGGCTTCACGTTCGAAGTGCCGGTGACCGACTCGGGATGGTCGGTGCGTGCCTCCAGTGATGTGAGCTATACGTCGAAGTATAATTTTACCGATGCGCTCCGCCCCGATGCCATTCAGAAGGGATATGCGAAGCTCGACGCGGCACTGGCGCTCAACGGTCCGGACGAACGCTGGACGCTGTCGGTGATCGGCCGCAACCTCACCAACAAGCTGGTAGTCACGGCCGCGAACGACATTCCGTTCACGGGCGGAACCGGCGGCGGGACGGCCGGCCCAGGCGTCACCGCCGACATGTCTGCCTTTGTCGACAATCCGCGCGAAGTGTTCGTGGAACTGGCGTTCAAGTTCTGATCTGTTTCCTCCCGGGAAACCTCACAGGGGCGGTGGGTTCACCGCCCCTTTTTCTTGTCACCTGCTGCCGTACCGCGCGCGGAGGCCGGCAAGCAGCACCTGCAATCCTTCCTTGAAGATCTCCTCGTCCGAGGGTGCGAGTTCAAGCGCCTCGGCAAGGCGGGGGAAATGGGCCGAATCCACCTCGGGCATGGCCGGGATGTGATGCGTTTCCGCCGCTGCCGCGAATAGCGACGAGCCATAAGTGAACTTCTCGATCACTTCGTGCACGATCATGTGCGTGGCGAGCGGATACGGGCAATCGCGCAAACCGGCCTCGTAGGCGGGGAGCATCAATCGCCGCGGAAAGAAGCGCAACGACAGCGGGGCGGCATTGGGATGGCGCAGGGCAACGCGGCGCGTCGCGCAGCTGAGTTCCACCATCCGCGTCTCCCAATCCGTCGACCATTCCTCCTGCTCGTGGCCGACTTCCGAAAGCAAACTGCGCGCGACCTCCGCGAGAAGTTCCTCCTTGTCACGGAAGTGGTGGTAGAGCGATGGCGCACTGACCCCCAGCTCCTTGGCCACAGCCTGCAGGCTCAGGGCGTCCAGACCCTTAGCATCGATGAGCCGTAACGCCGCCGCAGCCGCCGCCTCACGCGTGATCAGCGGAGACGACGGGCGCCCTGCACGCGGCACGCGACGCTTGCCGTCAACGGTCGTCTTCGTCCTCTTCGCGACTGCCGGTGTCATGATGTTCATGCCACTAAGCTAACCGGCTTACTGCTTGACGGCCAGAGCTTGCGCTGCGTAGCGTTAACCTAACAATCATAGGTTTAACAATCGTGCGAGGGGAGGGCCAATGAGCAGCTATGACGTGGTGATCGTCGGCGCCGGCCATGGCGGGGCGCAGGCCGCCATCGCGCTGCGCCAGGCAAAGTTCGACGGGACGCTCGCGGTGATCGGCGCGGAACCGGAACTGCCCTATGAACGCCCGCCTTTGTCCAAGGAATATCTCGCCGGCGACAAGACGTTCGACCGCATCCTGATCCGCCCGGCGGCCTTCTGGCAGGAACGCGGCGTGGAGATGCTGCTCGGCCGCGCGGTCACTGCCGTCGATCCCGCCGCGCATACCGTCACCACCGCCGATGGCCGGGCGATCGGCTACCGCCACCTCATCTGGGCGACCGGCGGCAGCCCGCGCCGCCTCGCCTGCGCCGGCAACGATCTCGCCGGGGTCCATACCGTGCGCACCCGCGCCGACGCCGATCGCATGATGGCCGAGCTTCCCGGCGTGACCGACGCGGTCGTCATCGGTGGCGGCTATATTGGGCTGGAAGCCGCCGCCGTCCTCGCCAAGTTCGGCAAGAAGGTCGTTCTGCTCGAGGCGCTCGACCGGGTCCTCGCCCGAGTCGCCGGCCCGGACCTGTCACGCTTCTACGAGGCGGAGCATCGCGCGCACGGCGTCGACGTTCGGCTCGGCGCTGTGGTCGACTGCATCGTCGGCGAGGACGGTCGCGCCACTGGCGTGCGCCTTTCCGACGGCAGCGTCATCCCGGCGCAGCTCGTCATCGTCGGCATCGGCATCATCCCCGCGGTGGAACCCTTGCTCGCCGCGGGAGCGGTCGGCGGCAATGGCGTCGCGGTCGACGCGCAATGCCGCACCAGCCTGCCCGACGTCTTCGCGATCGGCGATTGCGCGCTCCACACCAACGGCTTTGCCGACGGCACGGAGATCCGGCTCGAATCGGTGCAGAACGCCAACGACCAGGCCAATGTCGTCGCGAAGACGATCGCCGGGCAGGACGCCGCTTATCACGCGGTGCCGTGGTTCTGGTCCAACCAATATGATCTGAAGCTGCAGACCGTCGGCCTCTCGATCGGCCATGACGCCACCGTCCTGCGCGGCGACCCGGCCACCCGCAGCTTCTCGATCATCTACCTCAAGGCCGGCCGCGTCATCGCGCTCGATTGCGTCAATGCGGTCAAGGATTACGTCCAGGGCCGCAAACTGGTCGAGGCCCGCGCCGCGCCCGATCCCGCGCGGCTCGCGGACCCGAATGTTCCCCTCAAAGAAACGTAAAACTATTGCCATTAGTTTTTAGATGGGGTATGTCGTGCCGACAAACAGGAGAGGTGCGACCATGAACTTCGTCGCCGACATAGCGAGGCCGGCCGAGCGCCGCGTGACCCGGCTGTCCGACCTGACCGACAGTCAGCAGGCGGCTATTCGCCGGATTCCCGCCGAAAAGGACGCTGTCAACGTCCCACTCGCGGCTACGCGTCCGAACGAGATCTTCACTGGTCGCGAGCGGTTTG
Source organism: Sphingomonas sp. IC-11 (assembly GCF_021043365.1). GTDB lineage: Bacteria > Pseudomonadota > Alphaproteobacteria > Sphingomonadales > Sphingomonadaceae > Sphingomonas. Next base: position 64,584 of record NZ_JAJNDU010000002.1, read on the forward strand.
ACGCCGAACAGGCGAAGATCTTCCAGAAGCACGCCGTGCCGATCGCTCTATCGGCGCTATTGCCGGAGGCAGGGTCGGTCGTCGCGATCGAGGCCTATGGCAAGCCCCTGCTCGTTACCCGGACGCGTGCCGACGAGATCAAGGTTTTCATCAACGCTTGCCAGCACAAGGGCGCGAAGCTGGTGGAGGATTGCGCCGTCCACAAGCAGGGGCGAATGGTTTGCCCCTACCATGCCTGGGCCTACGGCCTCGACGGCAAGCTGATCGGCGTTGCCCGCTCGGACATGTTCGAAGGCGTGATGAAGGATCAGCGCGGGCTGAAGGAGTTGCCCAGCATCGTCTGGGGCGGCGTAATCTATGCGCAGCTGAACGGCGGGCCGCTCGACGTGTCGCAACTGCACGACCAGATCGATGCAGACTTCACCGCGCTTGGCATCCCCGGCGGCCATGTCTACGGTCGCAAGACCTTCGACCTGAAGGCCAATTGGAAAGTCGTTCTCGAGCCTTTTCTGGAGGGTTATCACGTCCAGCGGCTGCATGCGGCATCGATTGGCGCTCTGTTTGTCGATGCGCCAAGCGTCAGCGATACGTTCGGCGTCAACATCCGTCAGGTATCCGGGCGCATCGGCTACGAGCCGTCGATGCTGGACGAGGATGCGGACATGAACGTCCACAAGCTTGTCACCCACGCCTATACCGCATTCCCGAATGTCGTGATCGTCACCAGCCAATATTACACGAGCGTGATGATCCTGATGCCGTACGGCGTCGACCGGACGATCGTGCATTATTACATGATCACTCCCGGTCCAGCGACAACGCCCAAAGCGGAAGAGGTGTTCGAACGCTCCTACGACCTGATCATCAAGGTGTTCGCGGGAGAGGACTTCCGCGCGGCGCAGATCAGCCAGGAGGGGTTGAACGCGGGTGTGCCCGAAAGCACCGTCTATTGCGGGCTCGAGGAGAACGTGATCCGCTATTACGAAGCGCTGGAGACGTTGCTGTAGATGCCGCAGCTGATCGTTAGGACGCGCGACGGTACCGAGCATGAAGTAGCTGGCGAGGCCGGGCTCAGCGTCATGGAGGTGATCCGCGACAACGGGTTCGACGAACTGCTCGCCATGTGCGGCGGCAGTTGTTCGTGTGCGACATGCCACGTCTATGTGGACGAGGATCAGCTTGACTGCCTTGGCCCGCTCGGCCCGGACGAGCACGAACTGCTCGACAGCTCCGAACATCGCAGTGAGCGTTCGCGCCTGTCCTGCCAGTTGCGCTTCGACGGTTCACTCGACGGTCTGCGCATCACCATCGCGCCGGAGGATTGAACGTGGAGCAGGCATTGCGCGAGGCGCTCGACCGCCATCTGGCAAGCGCTCGCGACGGGTCGGCCGCCCTTCGAGCTGCGGGCGCTTTCGGGTTGATTGTGCCCGAGGAACTGGGCGGTCTCGGGCTGGATGCTTCCACGGCGGGAGCCGTGCTTGGAACGCTTGGCGAGCATTGTGCGCCGACATCCTTCCTTGAGACATGCGTCATTGCCGCGCAGCTGCTGCGGGGCGCTCGAACGCCGGCCGGGGATGGCGTGCTGCGGGACATCGCGAACGGCGCAACGGTCGCCGTTGCGGGGCTCGACCCACGGCTTCGACCAAGCGTCAGCGCGACACCTACGGCTGGGGGCTGGCGACTCGATGGCGACGCACCGCTGGTGCTAGACGGTGCGTCTGCGGCGTACCTGCTCGTGGCGGCGCGGACCGAAAGCTACGCGTCCGCGCTTCTTCTGGTATCCGCAAAGACCGAAGGCGTGATCGCCAAGGCTTATCCGACGATCGATGGCCGCTGCGCCGCCGACCTCCGCTTCATCAACGCCGATGCCGCGCTGCTCGCGATGGATGTCGACGATGCGCTGAGCGAAGCGGGTGACATTGCGCTTGCCTGCCTCGCGTCAGAAGCAAGCGGTTTGATGCGGCGGCTAGTGAGGGACACAGTTGCCTATGCCAAGGAGCGCCAACAATTCGGCCAGCCGATCGCGCACTTCCAGGTGATCCAGCATCGGCTTGCCGACATGTATATCCAGTCTCGCCGGGCGACAGCGATTGCGACGCGCGCCTGCCAGGCGCTGGGCGGCCACTGGGCCGAGCGCGCGCGGCTGGTCAGTGCCGCGAAAGTGACGGTGGCTGATGCCGGGCGCTTCGTCGGGCAGAATGCGGTTCAACTGCACGGGGGCATGGGCATGACGCAGGAACTGCTCGTCGGCCGATGCTTCAAACGCCTGACGGTGATCGAACACGAACTCGGTAGCGCCGATCAGCACCGCCAGCGCTTTGGGCGGATGACGGCGCAACTCGCGGCTTAGTCGCTCCTTTTGAGGAGCTACACGCCCCCTTCCCCTGGAAAGAGGGGGCAGGGGCAGGTGGCAGGCCCGAGGGACGAGCCGAGCGCGCAGGTCTATGGGAAACACTGTCCATCCCAGCGCGCCCTTCGAAGGAGAGGGTCTTGCGGGCTACAATCCAAGCGCCGCCTTGGCGATGATACCCCGTTGGATCTCGTTGGTGCCGGCATAGATCAGGCCGGCGCGTGTATTGAGGTAGCGAAGCGGTGCGATCGCCTGCCACCGTTCGCCGCTGCAGTAATCTGACGCCGCTTCCGGATAGCCGACAACGGGACCGCCCGGCTCGGTCACGCCGGGCTGCCATGCCCGCCCGACGGGTCCAGCAGCTTCAAGCTCGAGTTCCGACAAGCGCCCCGCCAACTCCGTACCTAGTATCTTCATGATCGACGGATCGGCCCCAAGTTGCTCGCCCCGCGACAGCTTCGACAAGGACTCGCTTTCAAGCGCGTCGAGCACCTCGATGTGGATCTCAAGGTCCGTCAACTTGTTGGCAAACAGCGGCTCTTCGGCAAGTGGCCCGGCTTGATCGCGCAATGCGTCGAGCCTGACCTGAAGCTGCGGCGCATAGGCCGAGCCGCCCCGTTCGAACTCGAGCAGATATTTGGCGACGCTCCACCCCTCGTCAATCGCGCCAAGAACGTTGCCAATCGGAACGCGTACCTGGTCGAAAAACACCTGATTCTGGATCCATTCGCCAGACGCCATGACGATCGGGCGCACTTCGATACCCGGCGTTGTCATGTCCACGAGCAGGAACGTGATGCCCTGCTGCTTGCGCTCACCCCGCGCGGTGCGGACGAGGCAGAACATCCAGTTCGCGACATTGGCATGGGTGATCCAGATCTTGCTGCCGGTACAGACGAGATCGTCACCGTCGCGCTCGGCCTTCATCTGCAGCGCCGCAAGGTCCGATCCGGCGCCCGGTTCGGAATAGCCCTGACACCAGAAATGCTCGCCCGACAGCATCCGCGGTAGGAAGAACGCCTTTTGCTCTTCCGTGCCAAAGCGGATGATCGCCGGCCCGGCCATGTTGATCCCCATTGGCGAGGTGGGCGGCGCGCCGGCGAGGACGCGCTCCCGCTCGAAGATGTGGCGCTGCGTGACCGTCCATCCGGCGCCGCCATGCTCCTTCGGCCAGGCCGGTGCCGCCCAGCCGCGTTGGTGGAGGATCGCCTGCCACGCCATCTGTGCCTTGTGATCGGCGTAGACGCTCGTCATGCGGCTACCCGCCGCGCGGATCGCGGGCGTCAGCTTCTCGGCGAGAAAGGCGCGAACCTCTGTGCGAAAGGCCTCGTCTTCGGGCGTCAGCTTCATGGCGCCGCAACCACTGCTTCGGGGATGGTGCCTGCAGGTTGCTTGGGAATGAAGATCGACTTTGGCCGGGTGAACTCGAGCAAGCCAGCCAGCCCGTTCTCCTGCCCGAAGCCGGATTGCTTAGCGCCAGCCAGCGGCGTGAAGGGCGTCGATTGCAGGTTCTGGTTGATCCACACCGTGCCCGTATCGAGCTGGTGGGCTATCTCGGTCGCCTTTTCGACGTTGGCGGACCAGACTGCCCCGGCAAGGCCGTATTCGGTGTCGTTGGCGCGCGCGATCACGTCGTCCACGTCCGTCCACTTGAGCAGCGGCAGTACCGGCCCAAAGGCTTCCTCCACTACGACGCGAGCATCGTCGGGCGGGTTGTCGACCAGCGTCAGCGGCACGAAATAGCCACGCTGCGGCACCTCACCGCCCTCGAGCAGCGTCAGCCCGTTCGCCCGCGCATCGTCGAGCAGGCCGAGCACGCGGCGATACTGCGCCTCATTCTGGATCGGGCCGTAGCGACTGCCCTGCTCAGCACCGTCACCGACCGGCGTGGCTTTGGCGAGCTCGTGCAGCCGGTCCCGGACCTGGTCATAGATATCGGCGTGGATGAACAGCCGCTTGGTCGCAACGCACACCTGCGCGGTGTTGTGAAATGCACCCTCGAACAGCTGTTCCGCCACCGCATCGACATCAACGTCCGGCAGCACGATCGCCGCGTCATTTCCGCCCAGCTCGAGCGTGATACGCTTCAAGTCCTTGGCGGCGCTTTCCATCACGCGGCGCCCCGTCGCCGTGGAGCCGGTAAAGCTGATCTTGGCGAATCCCTTGTGCGCCGTCATCCGCGGTCCCAGCGCGTCTCCGCCCGAAATGACGTTGAATACGCCGGCAGGAAAGCAATCGCGGATCAGTTCGCCGATCCGTAGCGTGGTAAGCGGGGTAAAGGGCGAAGGCTTCAGGACCAGCGTGTTGCCGGCCATAATTGCCGGCGCGATCTTCCACACTGCCAGCAGCACCGGGAAGTTCCACGGCACGATTCCGCAGACGACACCCAGCGGCACGTGATGCACCTCGATCCGGCGGGTGTCGGTCTCCTCCGTCACGTCGACGGGGATGTCGAGCATGGTGGTCGCCTTCATCCACATCGCACCGCCCAGCACCTCGCCCTTGGCGCCGGGGTAGGGACGGCCCTGTTCCTTGACGAACAGGCTGGCCAGCTCGTCGGCATTGGCCTCGATGATCTCGGCTGCCTTGATCAGCGCTGCCTTGCGCTCCGCGATCGGTACATTCTTCCAGGTCGCAAAGGCGCGGGTCGCAGCAGCGACCGCGCGATCGAGATCGGCGGGGGTCGCGTCGGGAGCCTCGGCGAACACCTCACCTGTCGCCGGGTTGCGCACCGGCAGCGAGGTCGCCGTGGGCGCGGCGGCGCCGTCGATCGTCATGGTGAAGCTTGTTGCTGCCGCGCTGGCCATCTCACTCTCCCGCTGATCGCGGCCATCAGCCGCTTGTGTCTGATAACCTAATGCCCATAGATAAAGCGCGCGGCAAGAGGTTGGGAGAGGAAGATGGCAGTTGACCGGCCTCTGACGGGGGTCCGGGTGGTCGATGCGGTGCACGGCCCGCTGAGCGTGACCACACGGTATCTGGCCGAGCTTGGCGCGCAGGTGGATCGCATCGTGGTTGCCGCGGCAGGGGACAGCTTGTCGGACCGCATCGCTAATCTCGGCAAGACGGTGCATCCTTTCGATCATCACGCACCCCAAGCGGCGGCCCTGCTCGCCGCCGCGGATATCATTGTCGAGGATTGCGGCCTCCAGCTGAGCTGGCGCCTACCGGCGCAGGTCATCGTCAGCGTCAGTCCATTCGGGCACGGGAATTCCTTCTCGGGCTGGCAGGCGAGCGACGCCATCTTGAATGCGCTTTCAGGCGAACTGTCGCGCTCCGGCATCCGCGGACGTGAGCCGCTGCTGCCGCCGGGCCAACTCGCGTGGCAGTGCGCGGCGGTGCAGGCGGCCTTCCTGGCCCTGCAATCCTACTTCCTTGCCCTGCGGACCGGACAGGGTGACCGCATCGACTTTGCCGCGTTGGACGGCGCCGTGCAGGCGCTTGATCCGGGCTTCGGGATTGGGGGCAGCGCCACCCTGGGGCGGCCTGCGCATCTGTTATCGCGCGATCGACCGGCCAAGGGCTTTCAATATCCCATCATCCCCTGTGCCGACGGTCACGTACGCCTGTGCCTGCTCTCAGCACGGCAGTGGCAGGGCATGTTCCGCTGGATGGGCGAACCGCCTGCCTTCTCCGACCCGAGCTTCAACAAGACGGCTGTTCGTTACAAGTCAGCTGATCTTCTGCCGGCGATCGCCGCCTTTTTTGCGGACAAGACCCGGGCGGAACTTGAAGCGGGTGCCATCTCGCACGGCGTGCCGCTGAGTGGTTTGTCGACGCTCGCTGAAGCGCCAATGCTGCCGCACTTCGTTGAACGTGCATCTTTCCGGAGCGAAGCCGTGGATGGTGCGACCTATCCCGTCCCCAACGGGTGCATCATCGTGGACGGGGAGCGGATGACGCCAGACGCTGACCATGCGCAGGCTCGCCTGACGACAAGCGCACATCATCTGTCCCGGCCTTTCGAGGGGCTGAAGGTGCTGGACCTCGGCGTCATCGTCGTCGGTGCCGAGACTGGTCGCCTGCTGGCCGATCAGGGTGCCGACGTCGTCAAGGTGGAGAGCGCTGCCTTTCCGGATGGCAATCGCCAATCCTATTTGCCTTATGGCCTGTCGGCGAGCTTCGCGGCCGGGCACCGCAACAAGCGAAGTGTCGGTCTCGATCTGCGTGACCCGGACGGCAAGGCGCTCTTCCTTCGCCTGGTTGGGCAGGCGGATGTGGTACTCTCCAACTTCAAGCCCGGGACGATGCAGTCGCTTGGTCTCGGCCGTGATGTCCTCAAAGCCGCCAATCCGCGCGTGATCAGCGTGGAGAGTTCCGCGTTCGGGGATAGCGGGCCTTGGAGCAAGCGGATGGGCTATGGCCCGCTCGTGAGGGCTGCCACGGGCCTGACGGAAGCGTGGCGCTACGCCGATGATCCCGAAAGCTTCAGCGACTCCATCACCATCTACCCCGACCATGTCGCCGGCCGCGTCGGGGCGATCGCCGCGGTGGCATTGCTGATCCGACGTGAGCGGACCGGGCAGGGAGGCCACGCCAGCATCGCCCAGGCGGAGGTCATGCTCGCCCAGTTCGGCGCCGAGATCGCACGAGCGTCGACCGGCGCTCCTGCGCAAGGCGAGCGCTCGGCGGTGTACCGGTGCAGCGGCGATGACGAGTGGATCGCGGTGACGATGCGCACCGACGCCGATTCCGCCGCTGTCGCTTCGGTGTGCGAGGGACAGCCTTTGGAGGAGTGGCTGGCTTGTATGGACGCCGACGATGCGATGCGCCGCTTGCAGGCCGCCGGCGTTCCCGCCGCCCGGATGTTGCGGGTGGGGGACCTTCCGGCGTTCGACTATGTCTCTGAGCGGCGCCTTCTGCGGTGCGAGCATCACCCCTTCCTGGCAGACCCTGTCACCGCCGAAGCACGGCAAGCACATAGCCGGCTACCGGCAGCACCGATGCGATCGGCGCCTCTGATGGGCGAGCATAGCGACGAGATCCTGGGGCAGTGGCTCGCCCTTGATCCCGACACAATCGACCGCCTCGCCGTCAAGGGCGTGATCCAGCGCACCAGCCCAGACGAGCGACGCGCCATCGAGCAAACGCTCGCGGCAAGCGCCTCTGATCGGGTGGGCGCGTAAGGGTCTGCACGGTGATGGCCGTTTACCTGCGCATTCCGCTCGACTTCGCTGTGCAACAAGCATTGCTGCACTTGTGAGCCGCGGGCGCACCGGCGTTTCTGACGCCCGGAGCGACCAGATCGACCGGGCTGTAAGTCGTGGGACCGGCACCAGGCTGACCCAAGCCGGGGAGACCACGAAAGCGGACGGCAGCCGCGCGGAAGCGCGCCACTCCCGGGAGGAAAATGGAGTAAGGTAAGTATCTGGAGACTGATTGGCGGAGCGGGAGGGATTCGAACCCTCGATACGGTTTTGCCGTATACTCACTTTCCAGGCGAGCGCCTTCGACCACTCGGCCACCGCTCCGCATACCTGGAAGTAGCGCGCCCTAAGCTGCCCGCGCGTTCGGCGCAAGCGTTTGCGCATTGCCTACCGCATTATGCCGCGTCACGGTGCGGTAATGGCCGCTTTTCTCCTCTCCCTGCTCATCGCCCAGGCTGCCGCCGCGCAAGCCGCGGGCCGCGCCTCGCCCAGCCCGCAATCGCCCAGCGAAATCTTGGCAGCGGCACCTGCCGCGGAATGGGTCGAGATCGCTGCCGATGACTTGCTGGTGATGGATCTTGCCGCCAATCCCGGCGAGAGCCAGCGGCGGATCGTGATTCAGTTGATCGCCGAACCGTTCGCGCGTCCCTGGGTCGCCAATGTGCGCCGGCTCGCCGCTGCGCACTGGTGGGACGGAACAAGCGTCAATCGGGTGCAGGACAATTACGTCGCGCAATGGGGCGATGCGACGGAGAAGAAGCCGCTGCCGCCGCACCTCACCGTAGCTGCGGAGAGCGACTATACCACTGACCGTGCTGCATTGCGCCCTGAAGAGCTGACGCCCGGCCCCTCGGACGTCTATGCGCCGGCCACCTTCTTCTATCGCGGCTGGCCCGTCGGTGCAGACGGGCAGGGCGGTGGCGCCGCTTGGCCGGTGCATTGCTACGGCATGGTCGGCGTTGGCCGCGATGTGTCGCCAAATACCGGCACCGGCGCGGAGCTTTATGCGGTAATCGGCCACGCGCCCCGACACCTCGACCGCAACATCGCGGTGGTCGGGCGCGTGATTGAGGGGATCGAGCATCTTTCCAGCCTTCCGCGGGGAAGCCTCGGCCTCGGCTTTTACGAGCGGGCCGAACAGCGCGTGCCCATCCGGCAGATCCGCTTGGCCAGCGAGTTGCCCGCAGCCGAGCGGCCCGCCTTCGCGTATCTGTCCACCAGATCCGGCAGCTGGTCCCGGTACGCAGCGGCGCGGGCCAATCGGCAGGATTCGTTCTTCATCCGGCCCGCCGGCGCGGCCGACATCTGCAACCTTCCGGTGCCGATCCGTCGGCCCCGCTAGATCATCTCAAACACCTGCCGATCGTGCGCAGGAGACAGGCGTGAAGGCGCGAGCCCGTGCTTCGCGCGATGGCGCGCCCAGCCCAGCGGTCGAGGGCGCCGAGCCGGTGGCGGCGCAACCATAAGCGAACTTGCCGTGCGCGCACGAACAGCAGCATCGAGCCGCTCTGGCGCTGCGCGGCCATCCGCAGGGTGTCGGCCGCGGCTGCCGTATTGCCGAGCAGTTCCCGGTGCCGGGCAAGGCCGGCCCAGGCGTGCGCGTTCCCGGGTGTTCGGGTTACCGCAGCATGGTGAAGCGGCGCTGCTTCCGTGAATCGTCCCAGATCATCGAGCAGCGCGGCCTGCGCGCTCAGGATATGGGATTCCGGCTCGATCTCGGCCGCTCGCTCCAGCAGGCGAAGCGCAGTCTGCGGCCGCCGGGCCGCGCAATGCCGCGCCAGCACGAAATGCTGATGCTGTGAGCGCCGTCGCTCGCGTCGGATGCGCGCCCGTACGCTGGCCGGGTCGAAGTCGCCGGCAACGATCGAGCGGATCGCTTGCTGCAATGCTCCCGTTTCCACCAGCAAGGGCCCAACCGGATGGCCGCCGAAGGGGATGGGGATACACGTCGCCCCATCCGCCCCCGCGATCATCTCCGCATGGCGCTGGTCCAGCCGCACGCGCGGGTCGTATAAGACATATTCGTGCGCGGCGCCGTGATAGGCCGGCTCATCGAACCGGGTCCGGGCGACATCGGCCTGCCACCTGGTTTCCCATGGCACGATCCGAGGATCGGCCGAAAACTGCGGCGACAGCGCGATCGCGGTGTCGGCGCCGCAGGGCAGGGCATAACGCAGGGCGGCATAGCCTCCCATGCTTGAACCGTATGTGATCACCCGATCATAGTCACCGGTCACGGCGGCAATGGCGGCGAGTGCGGCAGGGCGCTCCGGGTGCTGATACCATCGGTTGCGGCGGTTGATCACGTGGATGGCATCGATCTGTGCCGTGCGCAGGAACTCCTCGGCGAAGCCGGGGCGATCCAATATCGGTTCGGTGGTGTAGGAGCCAAAGGTGACGATCACCGTACCGCCGCGCATCCCCGCCCGCCGCACCAAGAGGTTGTCGGAACGGAACAGCGTCTGATCCAATCGGCCCTCCCACGCTGAACCCTAAACCGGTTCGCTGGCACGTCCAGCCGGTCACGCGCGGCGGCGCGCCGCTTGGTCCTTCTGCTTCAGTCGTCCTCGTCTTCGAAGCCGACCAGCGCCAGCGCCCGCGCCTTGATCTGGCGCATCGCACACCAGTGGATCAGCGCTTCCTCGCGTCCATGCGTCACCCACACCTCGCGCGGCGCGATCTCCTCGATCGTCTGGGTCAGCTCGTCCCAGTCAGCATGGTCGGACATGATCAGCGGCAGCTCGACCAGTTTCTGGCGCGCCCGCTGGCGCACCCGCATCCAGCCGCTTGCCATGGCGGTGATCGGGTCGGGCAGCCGGCGTGACCAGCGATCGTTAAGCGCACTGGGGGGGCACATCACCACGTGCCCCGCCATCGCCGCCTTCGCCACGCCCGCCACCGGGATCAGCTCGCCCAGCCGCACGCCGTGCTCGGCATAAAGGTCGCACAGACGCTGCAGCGCGCCGTGAATGTAGATCGGCGCCTCATGCCCGCGTTCGCGAAGTTCGGCGATCACCCGCTGTGCCTTGCCCAGCGCATAGGCGCCGACCAGCACGCAGCGGTCGGGATTGGCGTGAAGTCGCGCGACCAATTTGTCGATCTCGTCCCCCGTATCCGGGTGGCGGAAGACCGGCAGGCCGAACGTCGCCTCAGTGATGAACACGTCACACGCGATCGGCTGGAACGGCGCACAGGTGGGGTCGGCGCGCCGCTTGTAATCACCCGACACGACGATGCGTTCGCCGCGATGCTCGAGCAGGATCTGCGCGGAGCCGAGCACATGCCCGGCTGGCACGAACGTCGCCTCCACATCGCCCAGCCGGACTGTCTTGCCATAAGCGACCGGGTTACCGACCTGTTCGCCATAACGGGTGTCCATGATCGCCAGCGTCTCGGGCGTGGCCCAGACTTCGCCATGCCCGCCACGCGCGTGATCGGCATGGCCGTGGGTGACCAGTGCCTTGGCCTGCGGGGTTGAAGGATCGACCCAGGCGTCCGCCGGTCGAACGTAAATGCCGTGGGGGTGTGATTCCAGCCAATCGCCGAGCTTGGGCATATCCCCATTACGCACGAACGGATCAAATCGCCCCACCTCCTCGTTCTGCCTGCAAGGATTGGGAGAGTTCGACATGGAACATCAAGCAACCGGCGACAGCCTCTGGGCCTTCATCGTGATCGGGGGGTTCATCATCCTCGGTCTTGCGCTTGCCTTTGCGAAGCTGCGCAACAAGACCACGCCGGCGCAGAACGCGCAGACGGAACGTGCCACGCGGGAGATGTACAAGGAGCAATCGCGCGACGACGCCCTTCGCGGGTAAGGGTTCTGCTCGGGTGATGGCGATTGTCTGACGCTCGCGCGCACGCCTGCCGTCACCCCGGACTTTCTTCGTCGTCCATTCCTCTTCCCGCAGCGACCCTGCTTGTCGCGCAATGGATGCCGAAGCGAGTTCAGCATGACCGTCACCGCAGAAGGTGCCGTGCGCCATGCGGCGCCTCCATTCCGCCATGCCGGGGGCGATCCTATATCCAGCTTCAATGACGCCTGATCTACCCACCCCGCTCGCCGATTGGTTCGACAAGCGGGGCTGGTCCCCCCGCCGCCATCAACTCGACATGCTCGCCGAGGGCCGCGCCGGGCGACACGCGTTGCTCGTGGCGGCGACTGGCGCGGGCAAGACGCTGGCCGGCTTTCTCCCGACCTTGGCCGAGCTCATCGAGCAACCGATCGATGGCCTCCACACCCTCTACGTCTCGCCGCTGAAGGCACTGGCGGTCGACATCCAGCGCAACCTCGTCACCCCACTCGAGGAAATGGGGGTCGACATCCGCGTGGAGACGCGCACGGGCGACACGCCATCCGATCGCAAGGCCCGCCAACGGGCAAGGCCGCCGCAGATCCTGCTCACCACGCCCGAGTCCTTGTCGCTGCTGCTCAGTTACCCCGACAGCTTCACCATGTTCGCTGGCCTGCGCACCATCGTGATCGACGAAGTGCACGCCTTTGCCACCGGCAAGCGAGGCGACCTCCTGTCGCTGTGCATGGCGCGCCTTCAGGCGATCGCCCCGACGATGCGGCGCGTCGCGCTGTCCGCCACCGTCGCGGACCCGGACGGCTATCGCGCTTGGCTCGCGCCCGACGGCGATATCGACAGCGTCAGCCTGGTGCAGGGGGAAACCGGCGTCGATCCGAACATCGACATCCTGCTGCCCGAGGATCGCGTCCCCTGGGCCGGCCATTCCGGTCGCTACGCCGCGGCGCAGGTGATGGCGGAGATCGAAACGCACAAGACCACCATCGTCTTCTGCAACACGCGCAGCTTGGCCGAGCTGATCTTCCAGGATCTGTGGAAGGCGAACGACATGCAGCTGCCGATCGGCATCCATCACGGCAGCCTGGAGAAGGAGGCGCGGCGCAAGGTGGAGGCGGCGATGGCGGCCGGCCGCCTGCGCGCTTTGGTTGCCACCGCCAGCCTCGATCTGGGCGTCGACTGGGGCGATGTCGATTGCGTGATCCAGATGGGCGCTCCCAAGGGCTCCTCGCGCCTGCTCCAGCGCATCGGCCGCAGCAACCATCGCCTCGATGAGCCGTCGGAAGCGATCGTCGTCCCCGGCAACCGCTTCGAATATCTCGAGGCACGCGCTGCGCTGGACGCGGTGGAGGCCGGCGAGCTGGACACCGACATCTTCCGGATGGGCGCGCTCGACGTGCTGGCGCAGCACGTGATGGCTTGCGCCTGCGCCGCGCCGTTCAATCAGCAGGCATTGCTGGACGAAATCCGCTCCGCGCTGCCCTATTCGGCACTCACGGACGAGCTGTTCGACAAGGTGCTCGGCTTCATTCGCGATGGTGGCTATTCGCTACGCGCCTATGATCGTTTCAAGCGGCTGACGCAGGATGCCGACGGCCTCTGGCGCGTCAGCCACCCGAAGTTCATCGCGCAGCATCGTCTCAACGCCGGGATCATCGTCGAGGCGACGATGCTCAAGGTCCGCTTCCGCAACGGCCGCACGCTGGGCAAGGTGGAGGAGGCCTTCGCCGCCACGCTCGCCCACGGTGACACTTTTTTCTTCGCTGGTCTGAGTCTTGAGGTCGAGAAGATCGACACCGAGGATCTGATCGTCCGCGCCACCGCGCGGCCTGCGCGTATCCCGACGTATGGCGGCAGCCGTATGCCGCTTTCCACCAACCTCGCCGATCGCGTGCGCAGCTTCCTCAACACGCCGGCCGAATGGGGGCGCTTCCCCGATGACGTGCGCGAATGGCTAGAGATTCAGGCCCGCCGCTCCGCCCTCCCGCGGCCCGACCAGCTCCTCGTCGAAACCTTTCCGCGTGAAGGGCGCAACTACATGGTGGCCTATTCCTTCGAGGGGTGGAACGCGCACCAGTCGCTCGGCATGCTCATTACCCGCCGCATGGAGACGGCGGGGCTGAAACCGCTCGGCTTCGTCGCCAACGATTATGCCATCGCCACTTATTCGATCGATCCCGTCACCGATCCCGCGGCGCTGTTCTCGTCCGACATTCTCGAACATGAGTTTGTCGACTGGGTGCAGCAATCGCACCTGCTGAAGCGCGCGTTCCGCGAAGTCGCCGTCATCGGCGGTCTTGTTGAGCGGCAGCACCCCGGCAAGCGCAAGACGGGCAAGCAAGTCACCTTCTCCACCGACCTCATCTATGACGTGCTACGCAAATACGAGCCCGGTCATATTCTGCTCGAGGCGGCTTGGGCGGACGCCCGCGCCCGCATGACGGACGTCGGCCGCCTCGCCGACCTGCTCGACCGAGCCGCCGGCACGATGCTCCACGTCGACCTCCCCCGCGTCTCCCCGCTTGCCGTGCCGGTGCTCGTCCTGATTGGCCGCGAACGAGTCACCACCGGCAGCGCCGACGACGCACTCCTGATCGAGGCGGAAGCGCTGGCCGGGGAAGCCATGCGGCTGGATTGAAGCGCGGCGGGCTGTGCGAGGGAAAGCGGAATGTCGGCTTGGCCTGGTAAACAGACGTAAGTGGCTTATCGCGCAGACTCAATTGGTCGCGGCTTCGCGCTCCCCCTTAGCCGTTAAGCCCTGTTCGGCACCATCCGAAAACCTGCCGTTTGTTCATGCGGCTCTGAGCGGCCGTCGGAGTGAACTTAAGAGACATAAGGATCGTTGAATTTCATCAAACTATTGACCCGATCGACCGCCTAGTCATTCACTATTAGCAAAATGGATGGGGAAAAACGGTGAGACCCGCACTGGCGCTCTGTTCAGTCCTCTTACCTGCTGTTGCGTCGGCACAGGGGCTGTCGGGTTCGCAGCCCTCGATGAATGGGCCGAACTACTCAACATACGAGCCGCTCTTCCGAAGCGATGCGATGGTCCCGCCCAGCGACACGCCCACGATGCGGCGACAGAAGCTCAAACGCGCACAAGAGCTCCGTGCAGAAGTCGACAGCATGCTCCGCGAAAACGGCGGCAAGTTGACTGCGGAGCAACAGAGCTATGTGCGACGCAGGGCAAACGAGATCCTGAACTATACCTCGTATCGGCCGACTGGTCGCCTCTCCGTCCAATAGTCGCCGCTTGGCGCGGAGCGGGCAACCGCCGAACTGGTCGGCGGATGACCAATTATGGACGTTAGCAGCCTGTCCGCTCTCGGGCGGGTTCCGGCGACGGGTAGGCGACAGCTAATGGCTGGAAAGCGGACGCTCGCTCAGTTTTGATAGGCGAGGTGGATCAGCGGGTATGGCCTACCTTGCCCATCCCGTGGCGAGCGGCCAGTGCGGCGAAAGCCCATGCGTTCATAGAAGCCAATCGCTTGGCCGTTCTGTTCATTCACGTCCGTCGTCATGTCTGGATGCAGCGCGAGTCCATGCCGCACGAGTTCAGCCCCGACACCGCGCCCATGAAAAGCCGGATCAACGAACAGTGCCTCCATATGCCTACCGTCCATCAGCATGAAGGCGAGCGGACGATCGACTTTATCAACAGCCAGCCACAATGGGGCTTGTGGCAAGAAATCTTTAACCTCGCTCTCGATCGCGACGCGATCTTCGTCCGCAAGGAAATCGTGTGTCGCATCGACAGCCGCACGCCAGATTGCGACAATGCGACTGCCCTCATCTACGCGAGACCGCCTGATCGTAAACATGGTCCCATGATGCTTGAACTCGCGTAGCGACCGCAAGTCGGCGTTTTCCGTCCGGCCGCTTCATTGCCGCCGCGGTGGGGCACTCAGCCGCTGTAGAGTGGGGTGGCCAGGGCTGCGGCGAGTATCGCCCAAGGAACCGAGATCACTGCACCCAACGGCTCGGGTTCCGCTCCGGCGGTGTCATGGGTTCTCAGGTCGAACCAGCAGCGCCTTTCTTCTGTCAGTTTGACGATACCGGTTCCGCGCAATTCTGCGAAAGGATGTTGAGCGGCGGCGTGATCTGGCGAATACGGGATGGCGCGGTCCGAAGTAATCGCACTGCGGGTCAGCAGGATATTGGCCACCGGGCCGCTGATCCCGTGGGGTCGCAGCGCGAGTTCCGCGTGGGGTAATCTCTCAACTTTCATGTCTGCCCGCCTGCCGGAACGCCGCAGCCGGCTTCACTTGCCTCGGGCATGTCCGCAAGTTTGAGGCGCCGTCCCCCGCTATGCGTCTTGCCACCAACGCCATTGACAAAGGACCGGATCGGGCGCTTCCTCCCCCTATGCGTCGCTGGTTTGCTCTGCCCCTGATCGCGCTGCTCGCCAATTCGGCACCGCAGCAGCCGGTCACGCCGCCGGCGCCGATCACACAAACGACCGGCGATCCGCTCGGCGACGCTGCGCTGGAGGAGCAACTCGGCTTCGATCATGATGGCCCGCGCATGACGGTGCCCGTCCAGATCGCCGGCGCCGGGCCGTTTCCGTTCATCATCGACACCGGGGCGCAGCGCACGGTGATCAGCCGGGAGCTTGCCGGCACGCTCGGCCTGCCGAGTGGGCAGACGGTGCGGCTCACCGGCATGACGGGGACCCAGAACGTGGGCACAGTCGTGATCCCCTCCATTTCGGTCAGCACTTTGGGCGGCGAACGGATCGAGGCGCCGGCACTCGCCGCCGCGCATCTCGGCGCGCCGGGCATGCTCGGTATCGATGCGCTTCAGGGCCATGCGCTCCTGATCGACTTCGACAATCAGCAGATGACGGTGAAGCCCGCGCGCAAGCGCGGCGAGCGTGTGCGCCGTGCGCCCGACGAAATCGTCATTCAGGCCCGCAGCCTGTTCGGGCAGCTTGTCGTGACCGACGCCAGGGTCGGTGGTGAGCGGGTGAGGGTGATCCTGGACACCGGCAGCGTCGTATCGATGGGCAATATGGCGTTGCGCAAACGCCTGGCAAAGCGCGGCAAGGTCACGCCGATCACGCTTGTCAGCGTCACCGGTGGTCAGCTGATCGCCGATTACGGCACCGTCGGGCTGGTGAAGATCGGCGATGCGGAGATTCACGACATGCCCGTCGCCTTCGCGGACGTGCCGCCGTTTCGTGCCTTCGGGCTGGAGAACAAGCCCGCCATCATGCTTGGCATGGATGTGCTGAAGCTGTTCACCCGCGTGCAGATCGATTTTGCCAACCGCGAATTGCGGCTGCTCTTGCCGCGTGGCGGTGCGCGGCGCGGCTGAGGCCAGGACTGCGCGATTGAAGGCCAATTTGATCCGCAAACAGGCCGCTTCTCTGCTCCTCGGCTTATCTGCGCGGCCAACCGACTACGAAAAGAGGCCCGGTACTTTCGTACCGGGCCTTAGTGCGTCCGCAGGAGGAACATCGTTTGGGTGCCGGCCGCAACCGGCGCCCAATCTCGTCAATAATTGTAGGCGCGCTCGCCATGTTCGCCGAGGTCGAGGCCTTCGCGCTCCACCTCTTCGCTGACACGCAGCCCGGTCGCGACCTTGGCAACCGAGAAGGCAATGCCGGATCCGACAGCTGCCCAGACCACGGAAATGACCACTGCGATGATCTGCGTCACTAGCTGCGGCCCGAGCGCATAATCGGCGGCGCCAGGCCCGCCGAGCCCCGGAAGCATGGTGAAGGCGGTGCCGATCGAGCCGACGATGCCGCCGAGACCGTGGATGCCGAACGCATCAAGCGAGTCGTCCAGGTTCAGCTTCGGCTTCACCGACACGACGAAATAGGCGCACACGATCGCGGCCACGGCGCCCAGCAGGATGGCACCGAACGGGCCGGAGTTTCCGGCCGCCGGCGTTACTGCCACGAGGCCGGCGATGGCACCCGAGCAGGCGCCGAGCAGCGAACCCTTGTGGCCCAGCGCTCGCTCGGTCAGCATCCAGAAAAGGACGCCCGCGGCGGTTGCAACGAAGGTGTTGATCATCGCCAGCGCGGCCGATCCGTTTGCTTCCAGCGCCGAGCCAGCGTTGAAGCCGAACCAGCCCACCCACAGCAGGCCAGTACCGATCAGTGTCATGACCAGCGAGTGCGGGGCCATGATGTCCGTCTTGTAGCCGAGCCGTGGGCCAAGAATGATCGCGCCCACCAGCGCCGAGATGCCGGCATTGATGTGGACGACGGTGCCGCCGGCAAAGTCGAGCGCGGCTGGCTCCCAGTTGAAGAGCAGGCCATTACCCGCCCACACCATGTGCGCGATCGGAAAATAGACGATCGTCAACCAGATGAGCGCGAAAACCATCAGGCCTGAGAACTTCATGCGTTCGACCAGGCCACCAATCACCAGGCTGACGGTGATCGCCGCGAATGTCATCTGGAATGCGATGAAGACATATTCCGGGATGACCACGCCGTCCGTGAAGGTCGCGGCGGTTGATGCCGGGGTCACGCCAGCGAGGAACAGCTTGTTGAACCCGGCGATTAAGGCATTGCCGCCGTCGCCGAATGCCATGGTGTAGCCGTAGATCACCCAGATGATCATGGCGAAGCTGGCCACGGCCAGGATCTGCGTCAGCACCGACAGCATGTTCTTGGTACGAACCAGACCGCCGTAGAACAACGCGAGCCCCGGCACGATCATCGTCATGACCAGGACGGTGGAGATCATCATCCAGGCCGTGTCGCCCTTGTTCGGCACGGGGGCCGCAGCGGTTGCTTCCTGCGCCCAGGCCGGCAGGGCGGCAAATGCGGCGGCGCCGAGCCCGAGGGCGCCGCCCATTTTCAATGTTCGGTTCATGGTCATCCCCCCTCAGAGCGCCGTATCGTCGGTTTCACCGGTGCGGATGCGCACCGCCTGGCCGACATCGAGGACGAAGATCTTGCCATCGCCGATGGCGCCGGTGTTGGCCGAGGACTGGATTGCTTCGACCACCCGGTCCGCCAGGTTGGCGGCGCAGACGACCTCGATCTTGATCTTGGGCACCATGTTGGTGCTGTATTCGGCCCCGCGATAGATTTCGGTCTGGCCCTTCTGCCGCCCGAACCCCTTAACCTCCGTGACCGTCATTCCCGCTACGCCGATCGTGGTGAGCGCTTCTCTCACCTCGTCCAGTTTGAACGGCTTGATGATGGCTATGACCAGTTTCATCGCGCCCCCTTCCCGTTGTCCCGGAAACAGCCATCGCAATGGCCGTGCCAAGTGCTGCACAGGCAGAAACAGGGGCGTAACGAGGTTTGGTACGCATCAGTTTTTGTGCAGATGCGAGCAGTTGCTCAATAATCAGGCACCGTCTGCCACCTGTCGCGCGCGATCGAGATCATCTTCGTCGACCATCACGCGGACGGGGATCAGCAACCAGCTGCCGTCCGCAATGGACGCGCCGGCATCAAAGGCAAGCGCAAGGATGCCTTCGCTCTCCAGGCGCGCGACCAGGATGTTGGCCAGGTTGCGATCGTAACGGCCGAGTTCGACGAGGCTCATGCGATAAAGAACGAGCCGCGACCGGCTTCGTGCCAGTCCCGTATCAGCCGGGCAACGCATCCGGCAGGCGCGTAGGCAGGCCGTCGACGCTCTTGCCATCGCTGGCGCGCCAGTAATTCAGGCGTTCCTCGTCGCTGTACTTGGCGTTATACTTGTTGAGCGTGTCACGCGGGCGATCGAGCGTCATCTGCGGCACGCCCCAGCCGCACGACGTTTGCACCTGATCGATCGCGATGACGAAGATCTGGCGCGTGCCCGGCAGCGGGGTGAAATGGGCGTAAAGTGCGCTCCACTCGTCGTCCTGCGGTAGCACGGCCCTCCCCCGGCCATAGATGCGGAAGATCAACGCCGGCTGATCGAAGGCGCAGAACATGATGGTGATCCGCCCGTCCGCGAGCAGATGCGCATTGGTCTCGTTGCCCGATCCCACCACATCCAGATAGGCGACGGTGCGGTCGTCGAGCACGCGGAAGCTGTCCATGCCCTTGGGGCTGAGGTTGATCCGCGACCCTTCCGCCGCAGTGGCGACGAAGAACACCGGCTGTCGTTCAACGAACGTGCGATGCGCTTCAGTGAGGGCGGGGAAGAACTCGGCCACGGTGGATGCTCCGTTCGCTGACGCATCATGCGCACGCGCATAATTCATGCGCATGAGACACGATCCGATCGCTTCGGGCAAGCGCGCGCCGGTCAACATGTCGATCGACACCGGGATCGTCGCCGCAGCACGAAAGGCCGGCGTGATTTTGTCGCAGGTCAGCGAAGAGGCAAGCCGACGCGCTGCCGAGAAAGCGCGGAACGCGGCGCGGAAAGAAGAGAACAAGGCATGGATCGACGCACATCGTGCGTGGGTCGAGAGCAATGAACTGCCGCTCGAGCGGTATCGAATGTTCTGAAGTCAAGCTTCGACGTGTATCCTGAGCAATGGTGCGCCGGTCGTCGACTGTGAGGCGGATTTTCTCAGCGACATCGGCACGCGGTTCATGATTCCGCTGCTGCCGTGCGGGACCGGCGCACCCCCAAACTCGCGGATCAACCCTGAGGTGGACGTCAATGGCGAGACGCCGGTTGTCGCCACGCAACTCGCCGGCACGATCAGGACGGCCGAGCTACGAAGCCGTGTCACCACGTTCGACCGCGACCATCTTCGCATAACCGGCGCGATCGACATCCTGATCGGTATCGCCTGACGTCAGGCGGCGGTGCCGCCCACCGTCAATCCGCCGACCAGCAGCGTGGGCTGGCCGACGCCCGCGGGCACGCTCTGCCCGCCCTTGCCGCACATGCCGACGCCCTCGTCGAGTGCGAAGTCGTTGCCGACGCCAAGCACCTTGGTCAGCACCGTTGGGCCGTCGCCGATCAGCGTCGCGCCCTTGATCGGGGCGCCGATCTTGCCGTTCTCCACCTTGTACGCCTCGGTGCAGGAGAAGACGAACTTGCCCGAGACGATATCGACCTGGCCGCCCCCAAAGGACTTGGCGAAGATGCCGTTCTTGACGCGGCTCAGCAATTCCGCGGGATCATCGTTGCCGGCCTTCATGAACGTGTTGGTCATGCGCGGCATGGGGGCGTGCGCGAACGATTCGCGGCGCCCGTTGCCGGTCGGCTCGACGCCCATCAGGCGCGCGTTGAGGCGATCCTGCATATAGCCCTTGAGGAAGCCGTCCTCGATCAGGATCGTCTCGCGCGTGGGCGTGCCTTCGTCATCGATCGTCAGCGAGCCGCGGCGATCGCGGATCGAGCCATCGTCCACCACCGTCACCCCGCGCGCCGCGACTTGCTCACCGATGCGGCCGGAGAAGGCGCTGGTGCCCTTACGATTGAAGTCGCCCTCGAGCCCATGGCCGATCGCCTCGTGCAGCAGCACGCCGGGCCAGCCCGGCCCGAGCAGGACGGTCAACTCGCCGGCGGGCGCCGCGACCGAATCGAGGTTTACCAGCGCCTGTGCCAGCGCCTCGTCAATGGCGCGGTTCCACGTGGTCTCGTCGAACAATGAGTTGTAAAGATAGCGGCCGCCGATGCCGAACGTACCGGTCTCACGACGACCGTTCTGTTCGACCACAATCGACACGTTGAGCCGGACCAGCGGGCGAACGTCCGTGGCGACAAAGCCGTCGGGGCGGACGATCTCGACGACGCTCCACGTGCCGGACAGCCCGACGGATACCTGCGCCACCCGCGGATCCCGCGCGCGCGCAGCCGCGTCGATCGTCTGGCACAGGTTCACCTTGTCGGCGAAAGGAACGAGGTCGAGCGGATCGCCATCGGTATAGAGCCGCTGGTTCGTCCCGGCGGGCGGCGGTGCCTTTGCGCCCGTCGACGGGTCGATCAGCTGCATCGTCTCGGCCGCGCGCTTGATCGCTGCCTCGGAAAGCTCGCTGGCATGGGCGAAAGCGGTCATTTCGCCCGACACCGCGCGCAGGCCGAAGCCGGAATGCGTGTCGTAGCTGGCTGTCTTCAACCGCCCGTCGTCAAAGCCGAACGCCTCCGACTTCTTGTACTGAAGGTACAGTTCGCCATCGTCCGCCTTGCCGAGGGCATCGGCGGTGAGTGCCTTGGCGGCATCCGGATCGAGCGAGTCGCGGTACAGGAACGAGCGGGGGTCAGCAGCGGTCATGCCGCTAGATGTAGGGCGTCCGCGCGCCCAAGCAAAGCTTCCGTCGCCGACAGCGCGCTTCTCCGCCAGCCATGACGTCGCCAGCGCTCCGGGACAGATACCGGGACGAGCTAAAAAGCGTGGCGGGAATAAATCCGCAGATTACCCCGCCGCGGAGCGGCGGACGCGGGGTCGTCCCGCGAGCATTCGCCGGGGGCTTAGCGGCCGGCGCCGTCGCCGTGATCGCGCAGGTCGCCCTGATCCACGCCGTCCGCGGGACCACCGATCAGCACGAAGCGTCGATCGCAATAGCCGCAGTCAACATAGCCCAGTTCCGAGATTTCCAGCCACACGCGCGGGTGGCCGAGCGCGGCGGGAATACCGTCATGCGCGCCATCACAGGCGACGCGGTGGTGCGAAACACGGCTGATCTGAGGCGGCGGCAACATGGCGGTGCGTTAGCAAGGCCGCCGGGCACGATCAATCGCCCCATGGATTTCGCGCGCGTGCCGGCTTAACCCGTCGCACCATGACAGACGCCGCCATCGCCATCCGCAATCTCTGCAAAACCTATCAGGGGGGCAAGCGCGCGCTTGACGGGGTGAGCTTCGATGTCCCGCAGGGCACGATCTTCGGGTTGCTAGGCCCCAATGGCGCCGGCAAGTCGACGCTGATCAACATCCTCGCCGGCCTCGTGAACAAGACCAGCGGCTCGGCGTCGATCTGGGGCTTCGACATCGATGCCCATCCGCGCAACGCCAAGGCGTCGATCGGCATCGTCAATCAGGAGATCCTGTTCGATCCGTTCTTCACGCCGATCGAAACGCTGGAGATCCAGGCTGGCCTCTACGGCATCCCCAAGGGTAAGCGCCGCTCGATGGAACTGCTGCGGGCGGTGCACTTGGAGGACAAGGCGGACGCTTATGCCCGGACGCTTTCCGGCGGCATGAAGCGGCGTCTGATGGTGGCAAAGGCGATGGTCCACTCGCCGCCCGTGCTGGTGCTCGACGAGCCGACTGCCGGCGTCGACATCGAGCTTCGCCAGCAGCTGTGGGCTTATGTCCGCGAACTCAATGCCGGCGGCGTGACGGTGGTGCTCACCACCCATTATCTCGAGGAAGCGGAGGAACTGTGTGACCGGATCGCGATCATCAATCACGGCACGGTCGTCGCGAATGAGCCGACTCGTCAGCTGCTAAGCCGTGCGCAGGAGAAGGTCGTTGAGGTAACGGTCGAGCGGGATGTCACCGCACTGCCGGACGCGGCCTGTTTCCAGAAGATCGCGCTAAAGGGCGAGCGGACGCTGGAAATCACCTATTCCAAGGATCAGGTGAACGCCGGTGAGGTGCTGGCGGCAGTGCAGGGCGCCGGCTTCGCAATCGTCGATGTGTCCACACGCGAAGCGGATCTGGAGGACGTTTTCCTCAGCCTGACGCGAAGCGCCGCCTGAAGCCGTTCCCGGTCACCCTCGAGCGCGAGACGCGGCCGACCTCACCGCATCGCTCACGCCTGTCGTGTGAGCGAGCAGGGGAGCGCTCAGTGCTTCTTGGGTTTGAGGTGAAGCAGCCCGGCGATGACCCCGCCGATTACGATCCCGAATATGGCCGACAGCCCGGCATTCACGACCCAGGCCGCTACGCCGCCGATCCCCGGCAGTGCATGGCGCGCGCCTTCTGCGGCATGCTCGATCCATTCGGGCAGCGGCGTCAGATGAAATTCGTGCAGACCGTGAACGATGATCTGCCCGCCCACCCATAGCATCGCAACCGTGCCGATCGTCCCGAGCGCCCTCAGCACTACCGGCATCGCCGACACAAGCCCGCGCCCGAACGCCTGTGTCGCCGCTCCAGGACGGCGGGCAAGCGCGATGCCGATGTCATCCATCTTCACGATCAGCGCGACGACCCCATAAACGCCGGCAGTGATGGCGGCGCCCACCAGCGCCAGCGCGATCGCTTGGTTCAGGATACTTTGGCCCGACAGTTCGGCCAGCGCGATCGCCATGATCTCGCCTGACAGGATCAGGTCGGTGCGAATCGCGCCCGCGACCTGGCGATCCTCCAACTGCTTGGGATCGGTGATCTCACAGGCTTCCTGGCCGTGATCCTCGCCACTCAGCGCCCCGATGATCTTCTCCGCCCCTTCGAAGCAGAGAAAGGCGCCGCCTGCCATCAGGATTGGGGTGATCGCCCATGGTGCAAAGGCGGACAGGATCAGCGCTGCGGGCAAAAGGAACAGGAGCTTGTTGCGCAAGGAGCCAAGCGCGATCTTCCAGATGATCGGCAATTCGCGTGCAGGCGACAGGCCAGTGACATAGCGCGGCGTGACCGCCGTATCGTCGATGACGACACCGACCGCTTTGGAACCGGCCTTTGCCGAAGCACCGGCAACGTCGTCCAGGCTCGCCGCGGCCAGCTTTGCGAGTGCGGCAATGTCGTCGAGCAGCGCGACGAGGCCACCGGCCATGTATCAAATCCCCCTCGGTGATGGTCCCGCCGCCATCGCTCAGGCTCAGCGCGCAGGCAAGCGACTCGTTCCGGAGCCCAGAGCACAAAAAAGGGCCGACCCCGCAAGGGATCGGCCATGAAAGTTTTTAGGAGAGGATGCCTGAAAGGCCCGATCCTTGTGCACCGCAGCATGATCTATCGCAAGTGCAAAAGGATTCCGTACGGTTGCAATTCATGCAATCGCGGCCGGTCGACATCTGGGCTCGCCATCGCCACAAAGGAAGGATGACGCTTCCTCCTCCGCCTATCGCCGCGACACGCCCGCACGAGTTCACTGCCCATGGCACCACGATCGCGGATCCCTGGGCCTGGCTGAAGGATTCGAATTATCCCGACGTCAACGACAAGGACGTGCTCGCCTATCTCGAGGCGGAGAACGCTTATTTCGAGGCAGCGATGGCGCCGCACCGGCCGCTGGTGGACCGGCTGTATGAAGAGATGAAGGCGCGCATCAAGGAAGACGAATCCTCGGTGCCGCAGAAAGACGGCGACTGGCTGTACTGGACGGCCTATGAAACCGGCGGACAGTATCGCAAATGGTGGCGCAAGCCGGTCGCGGGCGGCCCGGACGAGCTTCTGCTCGACGAGCCGGCGCTGGCCGAGGGCAAGGAATATTTCCGGCTGGGCGCTTTCGCCGTGTCGAACGACGGCATGAAGCTCGCCTATGCGATCGACGACAATGGATCGGAGCGCTTCACCATCCATGTGAAGGATCTGGCGACCGGCGCGCTGCTTCCCGACACGATCCCGGGGATGCTGTCCGACATCGTGTGGACCGCGGATGACAGCGGCTTCCTTTATGGCCTCGCCAACAAGGAATGGCGGACGGACAATGCGCGGCTGCACCGGCTGGGCACCGACCCGGCCCAGGATGTTGAGCTCTACCATGAGGATGACGAGGGCTACCGCGTCGCGGTGGCGGAGACGAGCGACCGGCGCTGGATCGTGATCGCGACCGGCGATCACGTAACGAGCGAGGTTCGTCTGCTGCCCGCCACCAATCCGCTGGCGGAGCCGATCCTGGTCGCGCCGCGCCGGCCCGGCCGCGAATATGACGTGGACACGCATGGCGACACCTTGTTCATCCACACCAATGACGTGGATCCGATGTGGCGGCTCGTCACCGCGCCGATCAGCGCGCCGGGCGAGTGGAGTGAGCTGATCGCGCCATCGAAGCATTTCTACATGACGGGCGTCGAATGCTATCGTGACTTCTTCGTCGTCGAAGGGCGCGAGGACGGGCTCGACCAGGTGGCGATCCACCGTTACGACACGCCCACGAAGGGAAAGCGGATCACCTTCCCGGAGGCGAGCTATGCCGCTGGCCTCGGCGACAATCCTGAGCATGACCAGACGGTACTCCGCCTGGGCTATGAGTCGATGGTCACACCGGGCACCGTCTATGACTATGACACGGCGACGGGCACGCTCACGACGCTGAAGGTGCAGGAGATCCCGTCCGGCTATGACCCGGGCAAGTATCGCACCGAGCGGCTGCACATTACCGCGCGCGACGGTACTGAGGTGCCAGTCTCGATCGTCTATCCGGCCGATTTCCCGAAGGACGGCAGCCGCCCGCTGTTCCTTTACGCCTATGGCGCCTACGGTCATGCCATCCCGCCGGGCTTCTCGACCGGGCGGCTCTCGCTGCTCGATCGCGGCTTTGCCTATGCCATTGCACACATTCGCGGCGGCGATGATCTCGGCCAGCAATGGTATCATGACGGCAAGCTCGAGAAGCGCACCAACACGTTCAACGACTTCGTGGACGTTGCGAGCGGCCTGATCGCTGGCGGCTGGACCAGCCAGGGGAAGATCGCGATCGCGGGCCGCTCCGCTGGCGGCGAGCTGATGGGCGCGGTGGTCAATTCCGATCCCGAATTGTGGGGCGCGGTGATCGCGGACGTGCCGTTCGTCGACGTGCTCAACACGATGATGGACGAAAGCCTGCCGCTGACGCCGGGCGAATGGCCGGAATGGGGCAATCCGATCACCGATGCTGCCGCGTTCGAGCTGATCCGCAGCTACAGCCCCTATGACAATGTGCGCCCGCAGGCGTACCCGCCCCTGTTCATCTCGGGCGGCCTCAATGACCCGCGAGTGACCTATTGGGAGCCGGCGAAATGGGCCGCCAAGCTGCGCGCGACCAAGACCGACGACAATATCCTGTTGCTCAAGACCAACATGGGCGCCGGGCATGGCGGCAAATCGGGCCGGTTCGAGAGCCTGCGCGAGGCCGCAGAGGAACATGCGTTCGTGCTGTGGCAGCTGGGCGTGGGGGAATGAGCGGCGGCTTGGCGCCTCCATTTCAGAACGCGCCATGACGGTTGAGGCGATCATCGCCCGCTGGGGCATTGCTGCGGTTTTTGCCGGCACCATGCTGGAGGGGGAGACTGCAGTGATCGCCGGCGGGCTGATCGCTCATCAGGGGCTGATCGCCTGGCCCCTCGCGCTGGCCGCCGGGGCGCTCGGGTCATTCCTGGCAGACCAGTTCTTCTTCGCGGCCGGACGACGTTACCGCGACCGGCCATTCGTGCAGCGTTGGATGCAGAAGCGGGCCTTCGCCAAGGCTTTGAACCTGCTGGAGCGTTACCCTGTAGGTTTCATCTTCGCCTTTCGCTTCCTGTACGGCTTCCGTACCGTCAGCCCGCTCGCCATTGGCACCAGCCGGGTGCCGGCCATGACGTTCCTCACCATCAACGCGCTTGCCGCGGTGATCTGGGCCAGTCTGTTCACGGCACTCGGCTATTGGTTCGGGGAGGCGGTGACCGAGCTTGCCGGCCGGCTGCGACCCAGCCGCCAGACCCTGCTGATGGGGGTAGCGGTGTTAAGCAGCGGCTTTGCCATCTTTCAGTTTGTGCGATGGTGGAAGGAACGATGAGCTTCTCGAAGATCTTCACGGCTGCGGCGGAGGACATCGACGAGCTTGGGCACGTCAACAATGCCGTATGGGTGCGCTGGATCCAGGATCTTGCCGTGGCGCATTGGGAGGCTGTCGCGCCCGATGAACATCGCCACGCCTTTGTCTGGGTCGTAACCCGGCATGAGATCGACTATCGCGGCAATCTGGCTGAGGGCGCGTCGGCGACCGGAAAGACGTGGGTTCCTGAGCCGCCGCGCGGCGCCCGTTTCAACCGCCATTTTTGCTTCGCGGATTCAGCCGGTCGCACGCTGGTGGAAGGGATCACCACTTGGGCCATGCTTGACCGCGCCAGCGGCCGGCTCGTTCGCGTGCGTCCCGACATCGCGGCACCGTTCCTCGTCGGTTGATTGGCGGCTCGGGAGAGCTTCGCCCCCCGGTGCGTTGCACCTGTGGTTCGATCGGCGAGTGGCGAGGTTAGATGCAGGGCGCGTTGGCGGCAGGCTTCTGGGGAGCGGTCGGTGGATCGGCACTCGTGCTGGGGGCCGCTATCGCCTGGATCGCGAGGCTGCCGCAGCGACTGATCGCTGCCGTGATGGCGATTGGCTCGGGGGTTCTCATTTCCGCCGTTGCCTTCGATCTGATGGATGAAGCCTATAAGCAGGGTGGGTTTCCATCGACCGCGATTGGCTTTCTGGGCGGGGCACTCGCTTATACGATTGCCAACATCGTCGTGTCGCGCCGCGGAGCGCGCCATCGCAAGCGCTCTGGCTCCAATCCCGATGAGCGCCAGCACGGGGCGGACGCAAGTTCGGGCGCTGCGATCGCGATCGGGGCACTGCTGGATGGCATCCCTGAATCGGTTGTGATCGGCATCAGCCTGCTCGACGGCGGCGGCGTCAACGCGGTCACGGTGGCCGCTGTGTTCCTGTCGAATGTGCCGGAAGGGCTGTCGAGCGCCGCCGGGATGAAGAAGGCCGGACGAAGCGCCCGCTACGTCTTCGGTGTCTGGGGCGGTATTGCGATCGCGTCCGGTCTGGCGGCGATGATCGGCAATTTCGCACTCGCCAATGCGACGCCGGAGCTCATCGCTGCGGTCACTGCTTTGGCCGCGGGCGCCATTCTGGCGATGTTGGTCGACACCATGATCCCCGAGGCGACGGAGACGACTCACGATTACTCGGGCCTGATCGCCGTTGCCGGGTTCCTGCTGGCCTTTGTTCTGTCCAAATCGGGCGCTTGACTGGCGGACTTGAACAGCGGCGCCGCTTCCGGCTAAGCGCCTGTTAATCGCAAGGACCCGGTGCAACTCCGGGTAGCTATCCCGGCCGCCGATCCGCCGGGCAACTCGCACATCCCTCGTCCGGCCCAGGCTCCATATCGGGAGCCGGTGTGCGTTGTTCATCACAGGCCCATGACCCTGTTTTCCCGTGTCCGAACCGAATGGTTCGCCAGCGTCGCAGAGGCGCGCCGCGATGTTCTCGCGGGGATTGTCGTCGCACTTGCCCTTATCCCGGAGGCGATTGGATTTTCGATCATCGCCGGCGTCGATCCGCGTGTCGGCCTTTATGCTTCTGTCGCCATTGCCATCGTGATCTCCTTTCTGGGCGGACGGCCGGCGATGATCTCCGCCGCCACCGCCGCCGTTGCCGTTGTCGTGACGCCGCTGGTCCGTGATCACGGGGTCGAATATCTGCTTGCCGCGACCATCCTGATGGCGTTGCTTCAGGTGATTGCGGGGCTGTTGCGCCTGCATCTCCTGATGCAGTTCGTGTCGCGGTCGGTGATCACGGGCTTCGTCAATGCCTTGGCGATCTTGATCTTCATGGCCCAGCTGCCGCAATTCGCCGGCGTCACCTGGCACACCTATGCGATGGTCGCGGCCGGGCTCGGCATCATTTACCTGCTGCCTCGCTTCACCCGCGCAGTGCCGTCGCCACTCGTCGCCATCCTGGTGCTGGCCGGGGCAAGTATCGCGCTCGGGTTGCCGGTGCGAACGGTCAGCGACATGGGCCAGCTGCCCGAAGGACTTCCCAGCCTCGCATTGCCGCAAGTCCCGCTCACGCTTGAAACCCTGCGCATCATCTTCCCTTATTCGCTCACCATGGCGGCCGTCGGCCTGCTGGAATCGCTCCTGACGGCGCAGATCGTCGATGACATGACCGATACCGACAGTGACAAGCGTCGCGAATGCATGGGGCAGGGCGGCGCCAATATTGCGGCCGCGCTGGTGGGCGGTATGGGCGGTTGCGCGATGATCGGGCAATCGGTGATCAACGTCACGTCGGGCGGCCGCAAGCGCCTGTCGACCTTTGTCGCCGGGGCTTTCCTGCTGTTCCTGCTTGCGGTGCTCGGGCCGATCGTCGGCCGTATTCCGATGCCAGCGCTCGTAGCGGTGATGATCATGGTGTCGATCGGCACGTTCAGCTGGAATTCGATCCCCAACCTGCGCCGTCACCCGCCTACATCGTCGATCGTGATGCTCGTCACCGTCGGCGTGGTCGTCACCACGCGCGATCTGGCGCAGGGCGTGCTCGCCGGGGTGCTGCTTTCCGGCATCTTCTTCGCCGGCAAGGTGCAGCGGATGTTCGCCGTCACGCGGGAGGCCGGCGCGAAGATGACCACCTACCGGGTCAAGGGCGAGGTCTTCTTCGCGTCGGTGGACCGTTTTGCTCGCGCTTTCCAACCGGAGGATGGCAGGGCGGTGACGATCGACGTGACCGCGGCCCACTTCTGGGACATTTCCGCCGTTGGCGCGCTCGACAAGATCGTCGCCCGTCTGCGCCGCGATGGATCGTACGTCGCGGTGATCGGTTACAACGAGGCAAGCGCCGACTTGGTCGATCGCTTTGCCTTGCACGACAAGACCGGGGTGGAACTGGGCGCTGTTCCGCACTGACGCGTGCGTCGGGCGACGGGCGACGAGAAATCGGCGACTCCATTTGTCGCAAAGTTGATCGTCGGTCGCAGCATGGCGGTTGATCTGGCAGCAATGCTGACCTAACCACTGCCATGCAGTGCGACACGATTATGGCCGATCCGGTCGGGTCCTTCCGCTACGGAGATGACGCTTCCTACGAGGAAGCAGATCCGTTGATGCAGATCCTGCCGGCACCCGCGGCGGATTACGAGGACGCGGCCCCGCTGCCGCTGAAGGCCCGCGTCGGGTTCGCGAACGACCAAGGACCAATCTTCTTCACGCGGGCAGATGCAGGCAGCGATGCCGAGCAGCAGTTGCTGCGGGCCTCAAAGCCAGCCTGACGCGGCGGGCCGTCATTTGGCGGCCGGACGATTGAACACCGGTCGCCAGCGCCTCAGCCCATGCGCGCGCGAAAGAGCTGGCCGCCTTCCACCACCCAGATGATGCCCAGCACGGCAAAGCCGATCGCGAGGTATCCAATCGCCAGCGGCGTCGTCGTGCCGGCATAGGATTGCCCGATCGCAGAGCCCACGATCACTGCCCCGATGCTGGTGATGAAGCCCTGCAGCGACGAAGCGGTGCCGGCGATATGGCCTACCGGCTCCATCGCCATCGCGCCGAAATTCGCCCCGCACAGGCCGATGCACGTCATGCTCAGGGCCTGGAAGAAAATATAGCTCCAGAGCGTCTCCACGCCGGTCACGATCACCGCGACATGCACGATCGACAGGGTGATGAGGCCCAGCACCGCGCTTTGCGAGATCAGCCGCGTGCCCAGCCGTTCAACCAGCCGGCTGTTGAGGAACGAAGCCGCCCCCATCGCGCAGGCGCATATCGCGAAGAACAGGGTGAAGCGGTCGCCGGCGCCGAATTCATCGACGAAGATCTGCTGTGACAGCGACACAAAGGCGATGATCCCGCCAAACGTCAGCGACGCGGCAATGGCATAGCCCACCGAATAGCGGTTGGTGAGCGTCAGCCGATAATTGGCGCGCAACGTCGTTATCGAGATCGGCACGCGCCGCGCGACCGGCAGTGTCTCGGGCAGGCGCACCAGCGTCCAGGCGAGAACCAGGGCGGCGAAGGCGCCAAGCGCATAGAAAATGAACCGCCACGGCCCAAAGGCAAGCAGCAACTGGCCCAAGGACGGGGCGAGGATCGGCACCAGGAAGAAGATCATTTGCGCCACGGACATGGTGCGCGCCATCTGCCGCCCCGATGATCCGTCACGGACGATGGCGACGGCCAGCACCCGAGTCGATGCGGACATCAGCCCTTGCAGCAGCCGCGCGCCGAGCAGCGCGGCGAAGCTGGCCGAGCCAGCGGCGAAGATGCTCGCGCCTACGAATCCGGCAAGCGTCAGGGCAAGCACCGGTCGGCGGCCGTAGCGGTCGGCCAGCGGGCCATACACAAGCTGCCCTGCGCCGAATCCGACCATGTAGACAGTGATGATCCACTGGCGGTGGTTGGCCTCGATCACCCCCAAGTCGCGACCGATGTCGGCCAATGACGGGAGCATCAGGTCCACGCCGAACGCATTCACCGCCATCACCGCGGCGACAAAAGCAACAAATTCACGCGGATGCATGCCGGCGGGTGCGGGATGGGACGTCATGGGGTGCCTATCGGGAAGCGCGCCGCTCGGCACAAGCACAGCTTTGCTATCGGTCAGCCTTCCTCGACGGGCGCGACATCCACGGACACCTGCATTTCCTGCGCACCGGAGCCCAGCACCACGCCGTCGACCGGCGCGATCTCCGCATAATCACGGCCGACCGCCACCACGATATGGTCGCTGGCCATCCAGATCCCGTTGGTGGGATCCAGCCCCACCCAGCCGCGCTCCGGGCCGCACCACAGCAGCACCCAGGCATGGGTTGCGTCCGCTCCCACCAGCCGCTCATGGCCGGGCGGCGGAATGGTGCGGATATAGCCGGAGGCATAAGCCGCCGGCAGGCCAGCGGCGCGCAGGCCGGTGATCATGATCTGCGCGAAATCCTGGCAAACGCCCCGGCGCTTGGCGAAGGCTTCGTGCGGCGGCGTATCGACCAGGGTGGCGGCGGTGTCGAACTCGAACTCGCGCTGGATCCGACGGGCAAGGGCGATGCCGGCTTCCAGCGCATTCCGGCCGGGGTCGAGATCGGGCGCGCAATACGCGGCGATCTCGCGGTCCAGCGGGATAAGGGGGGAGGGGAACAGATAGGCGGAGGGCCCGGCAGCCGAGATGTCGCGGCTGTTGCGGGCCATGGCTGCCACTTCGCCCAACGTCGGATCACCGGCCTCCGGCGCCGGCACCAGGCGATCCACGATGACTCGCGCAATGCTTTCGATGGTCAGCCTGCGGACTGGTTCGTCCACCGTCAGTCGCGTGACATTGGCAAGTCCCGCCTCTGCCCGCGCCGGCGTGGTCCGGCCGGCGGGGGACACGCGCAGCATATAGGATTCCAGCCGCTGCCCGGCCCAGTCGATCGGCTCAAGCCGCAAGTTGCAGCGCGCGAACTTGACCTGTGCGCCATAATCAAAGCGCGTGATGTGGGCGATGTCGTAAATCATGCTGCTCGGGAAATCGGCTTCGCTCACGCCAGCGTCAGCCCGCCCGCACGAAGCGGTTCTGCGCCTTGCAGGAAATAGCGGCGGGCAATGGCGTCCGAAAGGCTGGCGAGGCGGCGCTCGGTCGTGTCCAGCAGGTCGGCATTGATGGTCGCAGCGCGGGCGACGGAGACCATCGCCTTGAGCTCGGTGGCCTCTGCCTGCTGTTCTTCCGCCATACCATCATCGTGCAACACGGGCAGGGCGCACAGATGTTCCCAGATCCTTTCGACCTGAAAGGCGAGGGCGCGGGGATTGCCGGGGTCAAGCGCCACTAGGTCGAGCACCGGAACGCGGGCAAGGCCGGTCAGATAGCGCTGGCGGTAGCTGATCTGGCTGTTCGCCAGATCCAGAAGCGTGGACAGATCATCGAGCGAGGCGCCCGGCAGGCCGAACGTGCGGGCCGCGCGCACGGTCGCGAGCGCGCGTTCGATGCGGCGTCCCAGATCGTGGAAGCGCCAGGCAGCGGTTCGACTCATATGTTCGGCGGAAAGGCCCGCAATAGCGGCATAGCGGCGCTGAAGCGATCCGGTTCGATCCAGCATTCCGCGATGCGTCGGAAACGGCGCGTCGAGCAGCCGCACCATGTCGGCGGACAGTCGATCGCGCGACACATTGCCGATCCGCCGCGCCTGCAAGTTCATCTCGGCCACGGATTGCCAGCCGGAATCAACCGACTCCATCGCCGTACGCGCCATCTGCGTCAGGTCGGCCCGCTTCAGCGCCGACGGCAGCGGAGCCGCGCCGGCCGCCGCGAGCATGCCGACCAGCCGACTGACCGTGTCCGGCCCCAGCGCTGCGCCGCCGTCCGCATCGATGGAATTGCCCAGCATCACCCGGATGATCGCCAGCAGCGCCTCGCCGCGCTCCAGATAGCGGCCCAGCCAGTAGAAATTATCGGCGACCCGGCTCGGCAGCGTGCCGGGATTGCGCCGGACGTGATGCGAATCCGGTGCCGGTAGCAGCGACACCGGATCCACCGGCGCGCGGCCATGGATCACGACATCGGCGGACCAATTGCCTTCGCCCATCACGGCGGCGCGTGGATCGGGATGCTCGCCGATCCGACAAAAGCCACCGGGCAGCACCGTCCATCGCCCGTCCGGGCCGCGCGCCGCGAACACTCGCAAGGTGAAGGGGCGGGCGACCAGCGCCTCGTCGCCTACTACCGGCATGGTCGACAGCCGCACGATCTCCTGGCCGACATAATCCTGCGGTCGGCGACCTAGATCGGCCCGCAGCGTGGCCCGCTGCGCATCGGTCAGGTCGCTCCCCGCGATCGCGGCATCACGGGGCAGGCCCAATGTGCCGCTGCCGAACGCCGGACCGATCAGCAGGTTGGCGAGATCCTCCTCCACCCGCGCGCGCTCGGCCGCCTGGCCGCACCACCACGTGGCGATGTTTGGCAGGCTCAGGTCCGCGCCGGTCAGACGGGTAGACAATTGCGGCAAGAACGCATTCCAGGCCGGTGCTTCCAGCACGCCCGCTCCCGGCGCATTCGCAAGCAGCACGTTGCCCGCAGCATAGGCATCGATCAGGCCGGGAACTCCGATCTTGGAATGGGTGTCGAATGCCAGCGGATCCAGGAAGCGTGGATCAAGCCGGCGCCACAGCGCATCGATCCGCTTCAGCCCGCCGATGGTGCGGACATAAACCTTGTCTTCCAGCGCCGCGAGATCGGCGCCCTCGACCAACAATAGACCAAGGTAGCGCGCGAGATGTGCTTGCTCGGGATAGCTGGGATTATAGCGGCCCGGCGTCAGTAGGCCGATACGCGGGTCGCTTCGTGGGCAGGCGGCGGCCAGCCCGTCTCGGAATGCCGCGAAAAAGGGTGCGTGCCGCGCGACGTTGAGCCGCGCCTGCAGCCCGCCCAGCGTGCGGCTGACCGCCAGCCGGTTTTCGAGGGCATAGCCCGCGCCCGTCGGCGACCGCAGGTGATCGGCGAGCACCCGCCACTCGCCCGTCGGGCCCCGGCCGAGGTCCACCGCCACAAAATGCAGATGGTGTCCACCCGGCGGCTTCAGGCCGACCAATTGGCGAAGAAAGAACGGGCTTCCCGCGACCAGCCCTGCCGGAACGAGCCCGCGGGCGACCAGCTTCGCTTCGCCGTAAAGATCCGCCAGGATGGTCTCGAACAGGTCGGCGCGCTGCACGATCCCGCGTTCGATGTGGCGCCACTCATCACCGTCGATCAGCAGCGGCACGGGGGACAGTGGCCAGGACCGCTCCTCGGATTCGCCGATGATTCGAAAGCCCGTGCCGATGTCGGCGGCATGGCGCTGCACCCGTTCGCGCGCATGGCCAAGATCGTCGCCGACCAGCGCGGCCAACTCTTCGAACATCGCCAGCCACGGCGCGTCCTCGGCGGCACACAGCACGTCGCCGCCCGCGCCGGCATGGGCCCGGTAGTCGTCTACCCAGCGACGGGCATGCGTCGCGGCACCGAAAAGGGCTGGTTGTGTTGCCAAGCCGGGCTCCTAAGCGGCGCGGACCGTAGCGACGCCCGACGTCTGCGCAACACGAAAGTACCACCCGGCTCGCGGATCCAGGAGTTGATCGTTCGTCGCCAGCTTGAGGCGGAACAACATAGCCGAAAGGCGTCGGCGCTCGTGCCCGCCCTTCCGGTTCACCACCGGATCGCCGAAACAGGATCGGTTTGGCCGACGAGCGGGATGATTAATGCTGACGGTCAAAGATCCGGCAAAACCTGATCCGCGACACCCCAGCCGGCGAGCGCGCGACTGGCGGCGCGCTCGATCAGTTCCTGTGAGGCCAACACGCTCCAGTTCGCGGCCGTTTTGATCTCGCGCAGTTCCGTCCATGATACCGGCGCGGCCACCGGCGCACCTGGGCGGGCTCTAGCTGCATAGGGCATGATTGCGGTGGCTCCCCGCTGGTTCCGCAACCAGTCGATGAAGATACGGCCCTTGCGCTTGGCCTTGCTCATCGTCGCAACGAAGCGGTCCGGCTCTGCCTGGGCCAGTGCTCGTGCGAACCGGTCGGCAAAGCTCTTCACGGCCGGCCACTCCGCTTTGGGCGTTAGCGGCACCACCACATGGATGCCCTTGCCGCCTGACAGCATCGGAAAACTTGTAAGTCCAAGCTCCGCCAGCTGATTTTTTAGATGCTCGGCGGCCTTCTTGGTG
The DNA here is from genome assembly GCF_021043365.1 of Sphingomonas sp. IC-11. GTDB lineage: Bacteria > Pseudomonadota > Alphaproteobacteria > Sphingomonadales > Sphingomonadaceae > Sphingomonas. The sequence continues at coordinate 100,028 of NZ_JAJNDU010000002.1, forward strand.
TCCTCGAAGTCGAGCCCCTCATCAGGATCCAGGTCGAAAACCAGCCGGTCGGGCTTCTCCAGATGGTCCACCGTGGAGCCCCAGCCATGGAACTCGATGGTGCCCATCTGCACACAGGCAACAAGCCCGTCAGTATCGTCGACCCACAGGTAATTCTCTGTACTTCCGTCCTTTTCCGTAATCGGCACTTGATGGACATGGTCGCCAAACGATCCGGCATCATGCTTCTGGAAGAAGCATTTGCGTGCCCGCCCTTGTGGGCAGCGGACCAGGCTTACCGGACGCCGCGCAACCCAGGGGAGCATGATGCCGGAAACGGCGGCATAATAATCCGCCAGATCCCCTTTGGTGACGCTCGATTCCGGAAAGATCAGGCGATCACGACTGCTAACCTTGATGCTGCTGGCGGGCGCCGCGGGCGCCGGTTGCGGGGTTTCGATGACCACATCTCTTGCATCCTTGTCCCCACGCAGGCCAAGAAAACTGGGATGTCTCAGCAGGTTGTCAGGCGTCGTTTCCGTAAAGGCGATTTCCGCGACCAGCTTCGGGGCGACCCAACGGGCGCCGCGAACGGCCGCACGCCCGATGTTCTTGGGAATTTCGACAGTCGGTGTCTTGCGCTCCAGCTTGGCCAGCTTTGCGCTCAACTCCATCATGAGCTGGTTGGAGAAGCCAGTGCCGACCTTGCCGGCGTAGCGCAGTTTTCCGTTCTCATACACGCCCAGGAGCAGCGAGCGAAATCCCCGCGACTTGTCCGATCGGGTCCAGCCGACGATGATGAATTCCTGCCGCCGCGTGCATTTGATCTTGAGCCAGGCTTTCGTGCGAGACCCGCGGTAGGGTGCGTCGGCTTGTTTCGAAACGATCCCTTCCATGCCCTCCTGACACATGCGCTCGAACAACTGCTCGCCAGAGCCAATCACATGCTCGCTGAATTGCAGGCGTTCGGATCCCGGGAGGAGAGGGCGCAGCCGCTCCTTGCGCTGCACATTGGGCAACGGCCGAAGATCCTCGCCATTCATTTCGAGCAGGTCGAATGCGAAGAAGGTCATCTCCCCGCCTGACGAGATCGCGTTCTTCAACGTCGAGAAATCCGGGCGACCATCCTTGAAGGCAACAATTTCGCCATCAATCAGTGCGTTGTCGACGTTGAGCTGTGCAGCGGCCGCCGCGATCGCCGAAAACTTGTCAGTCCAGTCAAGCCCGTTACGGGTGTAAACCTTGGCTGTCCCGCTGCCTACGGCGATGAGGGCGCGATAGCCATCATATTTCATCTCGTGCAGCCATGCGGAACCAGAGGGCACGGTATCCACGAGCGTGCACAGTTGGGGTTCTGAAAAGGCCGGCGGTTTCGTGCCTGATCCCGCGCGTGCCTTACGCTGTCGCGGTTTCCCGGAACCTGCCTTTGCAGCGCCTTTCGCTGCTTTGGGCGCTCCCGTCTCACTTCGTTTCGACTGTTTCAGACGGGCCGGTTTGTCGTCGGCGATTTCCTGCATGGTTCGGCCGGTGGCGACGCTTGTCAGGCCGGTCTCCACCAGCATGTCTGTCCCGCCTGCATAGGCATCGTCGATCTTGCGAAGCAGCCAGTTTTCACGCTTCTCCCTGCCGCGTGGCTTCAGTCGGATCAGCAGCCATTCGCCCTTCATTCGCTCGCCATCGAGGACGAAGTGGAGGTGCCCTTTTTCCAGATCCTTGGCCGATTTTCCCTTGATGACGGACCAGGTGCCGCGATCCCACAACATGACGGTGCCGCCGCCATATTCCCCCTTCGGGATCGTGCCCTCGAAAGTGGCATAGCCAAGCGGGTGATCCTCGGTCCGTACGGCGAGACGTTTTTCGTTGGGATCGAGGCTGGGCCCGCGGGTGACGGCCCAGCTTTTCAGCACGCCGTCCAGCTCCAGGCGAAAGTCCCAGTGCAACCGCGTCGCGTCATGCTTCTGAACGATGAAGCTGTTGCCATTGCCCGGCGCCAATGTGCCCGCCGGCTCTGCGGTCTTCGCGAAATCGCGCTTGGCGTTGTATAGCGCGAGAGGATCGGTGCTCATGTTTCAGCCTCGATGCAGGCAGGGGGGCGCCGGAAAGCGGCTCAGGCGCGCTTCCTTGCGGCCGGTTTCCTTGTGGAAGCGGCCTTGTCGGGCGCATCTTTGGCCAGCGCTTTCTTCGCGGGCGCCTTCTTCGCCGCCGGTTTTGTCGATGACGACGCGCCGCCTGATTTCTCCATCGACTTCTTCAAGGCTGCCATCAGATCGACGACGTTGGACGCCGATCGGCCACCGCCTTCATCCTCGTCGATGATCTTGCGGTTCGACTTCTGCTTGCGCTTGCGTTCGATCAGGTCCTTCAGCGCGTCCACGTACCGATCGTGGAACTCCTGCGGATCGAAGGCGGCGCTCTTCTTTTCGATCAGCGCTTCGGCGAGTTCCAGAAGCTCATTATCGGGCTTCTCATCTGGGATCTCACGAAAATAGCTCTGGGCTCGATTGACTTCGTCGGCGTAGCGGAGCGTTTCGAGGATCATGCCACGGCCGCAGGGCTTCAGGCTGACGACATATTCCCGCCCGCGCATGGCGAGTTGGCCGAGCCCGACTTTCTTGGTGCGCTTGAGCGCCTCTCGCAGGACGATGAATGCCTCTTCCGCAAGGTCATCAGCCGGCACGACGAAATACGGCTTCTCGTAATAGAGAACGTCGATGTCGCTCGCATCGACGAACTGGGTGAGTTCAAGGGTTTTCTTGGACTCCAGCTTCACCGAGTCGATCTCATCCTGGTCGAGCAGGACATATTCGTTCTTCTCAATCTCGAAGCCCTTCATGATGTCGTCGGGATCGACTGGCCCCACGCCCTCGGCCACTTTCTCGTAGTGGATCGGTTTGCCGGTCGGCTCGTGGATCTGGCGAAACTTGACGGCGGCACCGGATTTGGTCGCCGAGTAGATCTCGACCGGGATCGAGACTAGCGCGAGGCGGATCTGTCCCTGCCAATATGCGCGAGCGGGCATGATGGAGCCTTTGTCGTTGCGAGGCCGATTCAAATCCCGGCGCGGGGAGTCGTTCCGCAATATGTACGGTGCTAAGGCGTGGGCATGACCACCGATCCCTTCACCCTGTTCGACACCTGGTTCACCGAGGCACGCGGCAGTGAGCCCAATGATCCCAATGCCATGGCGCTGGCTACCGCGGACGCAAGCGGTCGCCCGGCGGTGCGGATGGTGCTGCTGAAGGGACACGGGCCCGACGGGTTCGTTTTCTACACCAATCGCGGGAGCCGGAAGGCAGAGGATCTTGCGGCCAATGCGCAGGCGGCACTCCTTTTTCATTGGAAGTCGTTGCGACGCCAGATCCGGATCGAAGGTGCGGTAAGCCTGGTCACGGAGGCGGAAAGCGATGCTTACTTCGCATCGCGCGGCCGCGATTCGCAGCTGGGTGCATGGGCATCCGAACAGTCCCGACCGCTGGCCGCGCGCTCGATCTTCGAGGCACGCTTTGATGCGATGCAGTTCCGGTTTGAGGGAGGGGAGGTGCCGCGGCCGCCGCATTGGGGCGGATACCGGGTGGTGCCCGACCGCATTGAGTTTTGGCAGGACCGCGCACATCGACTACATGAGCGTCGATTGTTCACGCGCACCGATACGGATGGTGGCGCAAGCTGGATCGAAGGCCTCCTATACCCATGACGCGCGAAGAACGCCGCCGTATCATTCCGTTCGCGATGCGTGCGGCGCTGGCGAGCGTCGCGACCGCGACGTTCCTGCTCGCGTTGAAAAGCTATGCCGCATGGCATACCGGTTCGGTGGCGATGCTGGGCAGTCTCGCCGATACTGGTCTCGACCTGCTCGCCAGCCTGGTGACGCTATATGGCGTCAAGGTCGCCGCGGAGCCGGCCGATCATGATCATCGGTTCGGCCACGGCAAGGCCGAGGCGCTTGCCGCGCTGTTCCAGGTCGTGCTGATTACCGCTTCGGCAATCGGGATCGCGGCACGCGCGATTGAGCGCCTTTCCAATCCGCAGGTGAACGAGGATGCGTCGCTTGGCATCGGCGTGTCACTTGTTGCGATCGCGGCAACCTTCGCGCTGCTCGCTTACCAGCGCAGCGTTATCCGTCGTACCGGATCGGTCGCGATCCTGGCCGACAATGTCCACTATCAATCCGACGTGCTGCTGAACGTGGCCGTTATCGCCGCACTCGTGCTCGACCAGTTCATGGGAGTGGCTGGCGCAGACCCGGTGTTCGGCATCGCGATCGCCTTGTGGCTTGTGTGGGGCGCCTTCAAGGCGTCCAGCCAGGCGATCGACATGCTGATGGACAAGGAATGGCCTGACGACCAACGTGCGGCGTTCATCGAGATCGCGGCTCGGCAGCCAGGTATCCGGGGCATCCACGACTTCCGGACGCGGCGAGCGGGAACCCACGATTTCGCGCAATTCCACATGGAGGTCGACCGCAACCTTACGGTCGCGGCGGCTCATGATATCGTTGAAAGTGTCGAACGGCGCCTGCGGGATGTCTTCCCTCGCGTTGAAGTTCTGATCCACCTCGATCCTGAAGGGCATGTGGATACAGACAATCCGCTCGTCGAAGCTGACGTCACCCCCCACTGGTTCGGAAAGCGCATATGAGGATCCCGTTCGCTCAGATTGACGCCTTTGCGGATCAGCCGTTTACCGGCAATCCGGCGGCAGTGATGCCTCTTTCCTCGTGGCTCGACGACGCTACGCTTCAGGCGATCGCGGCGGAAAACAACCTATCGGAAACGGCTTTTCTGGTCCCGTCCCAAGGCGAGGCTGACTTCGAATTGCGCTGGTTCACGCCGGCTGCCGAAGTGGCACTATGCGGGCACGCCACCCTGGCGAGCGGGCACTTCGTGCTCTCCTCCGACACTAGCCGGCACTCAGTTCGTTTTGTCACCCGCCAGGCGGGCGTGCTGGAAGTCACGCGTCGCGGGCCAGCGTATGAAATGGCGCTGCCCGCTTGGGCTCCAGAGCCGAAGCCGATGGACGATATCGTTGCTGCGCTAGGAGTGACGGCGCGCGAGACGCTGTGGCATGAAAAGGGATACGCCCTTGTCATCGTGGACGACGAGGCAGCGGTGCGCGCAGCGGCGCCTGATGCCCGCGCGCTGAAGAGTTTAGGCCCGATCGTTCACATCGTGGCTGCGCCCGGTGAAACCGCGCAGGTGGTCAGTCGGGTCTTCACAGAGTATTTCGACATCCCGGAGGACCCCGTCACGGGATCCGCCCACGCGGTGATGGTGCCCTATTGGGCGCAGGTGATTGGAAGCGACACCTTTTCTGCATTCCAGGCGAGCGCGCGAGGTGGGCGGATCGGCTGTCGTCTGGATGGCGAACGTGTAGTGCTGACTGGTTCGTGTATTACCATGATCGAGGGCACGTTCTTGTTGCCCTGACGTTGGGCTGACGAACCGGCGTGCTGGCGTGCCTGTTGGTCGCCAGTCGGCCGTCAGGCCGCCAGCGCCGCGCTTTCCGTTTCGGCAATCCATCCACCTCCGAGAACGCGATCACCATCATACAATACCGCTGCCTGCCCCGGTGCGACTCCATATTCCGGCGCATCGAATATGAGGTGATCACCCCGCAACCGCGCCGGAACCGGCCGCGCCATGGAGCGAACCTTCGCGGTCAGCGGCCGATCCAGAGGTCCCAGGATGTTGAGATCGGTCAGGCGAGCAACGCCGACCGCAAGCGCAGTGCGCGGGCCCACCACTACGCGGCGCGCTTCGGGCTCCAATCTGATGACGTACAGCGGTTCCGGCTGGCCGCCGATGTCGAGGCCGCGGCGCTGGCCGACGGTGTAGTGGATGATGCCGCTATGGCGGCCGAGAACACGCCCGCTCAGGTCTACGATCTCTCCCCCGTCAACGACCGTGGGACGCAGTTTCCGCACCAGGCCGGCATAATCACCGTCCGGAACAAAGCAGATGTCTTGGCTGTCAGGCTTCGCAGCAACGCCGAGCCCCAGTTCCGCGGCGATTGCACGCACGCGATCCTTGGGCATGCCGCCCAAGGGGAACCGTAGAAAATCAAGCTGGGCCCGGGTGGTCGCGAACAGGAAGTAACTCTGATCGCGCGCGGGATCGATGGCGCGGTGCAGTTCTGGGCCGTCGGCGCCGATCAGGCGCCGGACATAATGGCCCGTCGCGAGGCAATCTGCCCCAAGATCGCGGGCAAGCGCGAACAGATCGGTGAATTTCGGCCCCATGTTGCACTGGACGCAGGGAATGGGGGTGCGGCCGGCCAGATATTCATCGGCGAAGCGATCGACCACCTGCGTGCGAAAGCTGCTTTCATGGTCAAATACGTAATGTGCGATGCCGAGTTGGTCGCATACCGCCCGTGCGTCCCGGATGTCGCGTCCGGCGCAGCAGGCGCCCGCGCGCGAGGTTGCTTCCCCGTGGTCGTACAGTTGCAAGGTGACGCCGATCGTTTCGGCGCCGCTCGCCTTGGCAAGAGCAGCTACAACGGAACTGTCGACGCCGCCGGACATGGCGACGACGATGCGCCGTCCGGCAGCGCTGCCGGACATCTGGAAATCACCGATATCGATCACGGCGAGGCCGATAGCACATTTCATGTTGATGGTGAACGCGACGAACCGTCGCGAGCTTTACGGACCCTTCACTTCATGGCGCGTACAGGGGTGCTTCCGACGATGAAGCACGAGGGATCGGCCAAGGCGTGGATTTGAGTTTTGCCCTTTTTGACCGACGGGCCCCGTTGGTCGAGCTACCTAGCGACCTCGCGGTGCTGCTGGTGGAGATGACGGCGCGTCAGGCGGCGTCGCCGACGGCGACCATCTATGCCCGATCTGCAAGGGTGCGGCTCGACTCCCCTTTGTTTGCTCCCGTCGACGGGGCGTTCAACGGTTCTGTTGCGAAGGTGATGATGCAGTGGAAGGATGAGTGACCACCTGTTTACCGCGCATCGTTAATGCGCTTTCAGGCGGTAAGCGCACCGTAGTTTCATCAAGTGGAGAGGGGGCCCCCGCCCCGAACCGAGGTTAAGCCATGATCGAGAACCAGAAAATTCGTCCGGCCCGCGTGATCGGCCCGCTCGGAGAGCCATTGACGCTCGACACCCTCCCGCCGCCGAACACCACGCGTTGGGTTGTCCGCCGCAAGGCCGAAGTCGTGGCGGCGGTGAACGGCGGGCTGCTGACCGTTGATGAAGTGTGCAACCGCTACGGTTTGACGGTCGAGGAGTTTGCCAGCTGGCAGCGCGCGATCGACCGCTCGGGTATGCCCGGGCTACGGGTCACGCGCATCCAGCACTACAAGTCCCTCTACGAGCGGCAGCAGAAGTTCTGAGGGCGGGTTACGGGCCCGGAACAAATGTTGCGTGTCAAGAGTCTTTTCCCCAGCGCCCGGCCGTTCGGGCCGTTAACGCAGGGGAGTGAGTCATGGGTATTATTCTCTGGTTGATCGTCGGCGGCGTGATTGGCTGGCTGGCCAGCATCATCATGCGCACCGATGCTCAGCAAGGTATTTTTCTCAACATCGTCGTCGGCATCGTCGGCGCGTTCATTGGCGGCCTGATCATTTCGGGCGGTTCGATCAACAGCGCGCCGCTGACGCTTACGTCGTTCCTGGTTTCGCTGCTTGGTGCGGTGATCCTGCTTGCGATTGTTAACCTCGCCCGTCGTGGTCGCGTTCGCTAAGCGAATTGAGACTAGATAGAACAACGGCCGCCCGAAAACGGGCGGCCGTTTTCTTTCGGCTAGTCTGACCGGGGCGTCAGGCCAGACTGCGATGATCGTTATTTCAACAGGAAGCGCACCGTGACCGTCGCGCTAACATTGGTTTCCCCCGGCAGAACTTGCGTTTGTGCGTCGGACGCCATTTCGGCCCGCGCGTAAAGCACTGGCGGGCGCGGGTTGTTGCCGCGGTCCTCGCCTGCCTCACCGATCGCAACGATGCGGTCAACCCGAAGCCCGGCCGCCTCAGCGTAAAGCGCAGCGCGCGCTCTGGCGCGCTTGACCGCCTCTACTCTGGCTGCGTCGAGTGCTGCTTCGGGATTGTCGATGGCCATCTGCGGCCCGTCGATCTGATTGGCGCCTGCCTTCACCAGCGCATCAAGCACCGCGCCGCTCTTTGCCACATCACGAAACTTCACGGAAACAGTGTTCGACGCCTGGTATCCGGTGATGGCCGGCGGCTGGTTCTCGCCGTAGCGATATTGTGGAGAAAGGCCGACATTGGCGGTCATGATGTCTCGAGCGGCCACACCTGCGGCGCGAAGCGCGGCAACCACGCGTTCCATCCGGCTCGCATTGTCTGCAAGAGCTGCCGCCGCAGTCGGCGATTGCGTAACGACGCCGGCGCGGACCGTCGCCACATCGGGCACCCGCGACACCTCTCCAGTTGCAACCACGTCCAGCACGGTCGCCTCCGGCAGGATCGGCACCGCTGCCGTGGATTGCGCTGCAGCAGGCAAGGCCACCGGAATGAGGGCGGCCAGAGCAAGTGTGGCAATCGTGTAACGCATCGTCCGAAATCTCCGGTTTGGAACGGTTGGGCCCTAGTGCAGACCGATTGATCAACGCAGGCTGAACGGCTCGCCGCTTGCCGCGCCCCGTCGAATCTGCCATGCGGCATTGGGGCAAAACCGGTGCTTGAGCCCGGTGACTTATTCATATAACACAGCTGCAGATCAATGTAGTGCCGGTTGCCGCAAGCCGCCGGAGCGGGATGTAGGGCGCATGAATTATCAAACGGGCGGGTTGAGTGGGGAGACCGTTTTGATCGAGGCGCCGGATGATCCCGTCGCCCGCCGGCGGCGCCGCATTCTCGTAATCGCGCTAGTCGCCGCCGTCGTGATTGCCCTGGGCGCCTTCTTCTTCACGCGCGGCGGCGAGAAGCCGGCTGCGGCTAGCGCTGCCTCGGATCAAGCGCCTCGTGTGACAGTCGTTGTTCCCGGGAGCGGGGCGGTTGCGCGCACGATCAACGCGAACGGCACGCTGGCGGCTCGTCGTGAGATGCCCGTTGGCGTGGCAGGCGAGGGCGGCATGGTCACGCGTGTGCTGGTGGAGCCGGGGCAGTGGGTGCAGGCGGGACAGGTGCTGGCGCTGGTCGACCGTTCGGTCCAGACCCAGACGGCGCAGAGTTTGGCCGCTCAGGTGAACGTCGCCCAGGCAGATCTGACCTTGGCACAGGCAGAGTTGCAGCGCGCCCAGCAGCTAGTTGACCGTGGCTTTATCAGCCAGGCGGACGTGCAGCGCCGCATTGCGACCCGCGATGCGGCGGCCGCACGCCTGAAGGTTGCGGCTGCTTCTGCCGCCGAGCAACGCGCACGCAACCAGCGCTTGGACATCCGCGCGCCTGCTGCCGGTCTGGTCCTCACTCGTCAGGTCGAGCCGGGCCAGATTATCAGCTCAGCGTCGGGCACGCTCTTCCGCATGGCCAAGGGCGGGGAACTGGAAATGCGCGCCCAGTTGCCGGAGGATGATCTGGCGGCGCTGCCGGTTGGCGCGCGCGCGATGGTAACGCCGGTAGGCAGCGATCGCTCCTTCGAGGGCCAGGTGTGGCAAGTTTCGCCAGTCATCGATCCGCAGACCCGTCAGGGAATCGCGCGGATCGCGCTGCGCTATGATCCGGCGCTTCGCCCGGGTGGCTTCGCATCGGCGGTGATCGTCGGCGGGGATGCCAGCATGCCTGGCCTGCCGCAGTCTGCAATCCTTAGCGACGAAAAGGGCAATTTCGTCTATGTCGTCGACAAGGACAATGTCGTGCGTCGTCGTGATGTGCGCCTTGGCACGGTCAGCGATAACTCGGTTGCGATCGCGTCCGGGCTCGACGGCAGCGAACGTGTGGTGGTTTCCGCAGGCGCATTCCTGAACCCCGGGCAGAAGATCGCCCCGGTTCTCGGCAAGCCGGGAGAGTGACGGCATGAACTTCCGCAACATTTCGGCCTGGTCGATCCGAAATCCGGTTCCGATTATCGTTCTGTTCGTGATCCTGACGGTCGCCGGCATCGTCAGCTTCATTCGCATGGACATCAACCGGGAGCCGGACATCGATTTCCCGGCCGTTGCGGTTGAGATCACACAGCCGGGTGCGGCGCCCAGCGAATTGGAAACCCAGGTCACGCAGCGCGTCGAGGCGGCCGTGCGAACCGTGGAAGGCGTGGACGAACTGCAATCCTTCGTTAGCGAGGGCAATTCCACGACTATGGTGCAGCTCGACATCGGAACGCCGGTGGACCGGGCAGTCAACGAAGTACGGGATGCCGTAACCCAGATCAGGTCGAACCTGCCCGAAGGCATTCTTGAACCGCAGATCAGCCGCGTGAAGATCAACGACGATGATCTTGGCAGCTATTCGGCGATCGCTACCGACATGACGGTGGAACAGCTCAGCTGGTACATCGACAACACCGTCACCAAGGAATTGCTGTCGATTGAGGGCATGGGCGGCGTCGAGCGGAATGGCGGTGTCGATCGCGAAATACGCGTGATCCTCGATCCGGCGAAGCTCGCGGCTTACGGTTTGACAGCGACGCAGATCAACCAGCAGCTGCGGCAGGTAAACCTGAACGCAGCCGGCGGCCGCGCCGAAGTCGCGGGCGCAGAGCAGTCAGTTCGCGTACTCGGCAACGCAAGAGACGCCTATGATCTGGGCGAGACACAGATCATCGCCGGCAACGGCCGCACCATCAAGCTTAGCGCGGTCGCCACCGTACGCGACTTGTATGCCGAGCAGCGCACGGCAGCGGGCGTGGACGGCAAGCCGGTCATCACTTTCGATTTCAAACGCGCGAAGGGCTATTCGGAAGTTACCGTCTTCCGTGAGGCACAGAAAAAGCTGGCGGAGCTGGAAAAGCGCAATCCGCAGGTCAAGTTCCAGTTGCGGATCGACGGCTCCAAATATGCGGTCGAGCAATATAAGAGCGCCATTCACGCGATGATTGAGGGCGCGGTGCTCGCCGTCTTCATCGTGTTCCTGTTCCTGCGCGACAAGCGAGCGACCTTCATCTCCGCGCTCGCCATTCCGCTCTCGGCCGTCCCGGCCTTCTGGTTCATGGACCTGATGGGCTTTTCGCTGAACAGCATGACGCTGCTTGCATTGAGCCTCGTTGCCGGTGTGCTGGTCGATGACGCGATCGTGGAGATTGAGAACATCGTCCGCCATATGCGCATGGGTAAATCGGCCTATCAGGCGTCGATCGATGCTGCGGACGAGATCGGCCTTGCCGTGCTGGCGACCACGATGGCAATCGTCGCGGTGTTCCTGCCAGTGGGCTTGATGCCGGGCGTTTCCGGGCAGTTCTTCAAGAACTTCGGCCTAACGGTCGTCGTGGCAGTGCTGATGAGCCTTGCCGTGGCTCGCATGATCACGCCTATGATCGCGGCCTATTTCCTGAAATCCGCCGGGCCGGAGTCACACGGCGAAGGCCGCCTCATGGATCTTTATATGGGCGTCCTGCGCTGGACGCTCGATCCGGGTAAGTCGCTGGCCGTTCGGGCGCGTGGCGGCATTCGGCGCGTCACCGGCTACCTCCATGATCACCGCATATGGACGGTCGGTATTGGCGGCCTCGCCTTCGTGCTCACCGTGCTGGGCTTCGCAAGCCTGCCGATGCAGTTCCAGCCCTCCGTTGACCAGGAGCGTTCCACTGTCACCATCACCATGGCGCCGGGAGCCACACTGGCGCAGACTCAGCGGGTGGTGAACGAGGTCTACGACCTGCTCAGCCAGCAACCGGAAGTGGACACGACCTATACGCGAACTTTCGTGGGCAATGGCCGCGTCACCGTTCAGTTCAAGGAAAAACCGAGCCTGAACGATCGTATCGGCGCCATTTTCGGCAAGGATATCGGTGACAAGCGGCAGAAGACCTCGACGGAGTTCGAGCGTGCGCTCGCGCCGGCCCTGGCGAAGATCCCCGACGCACGGGTCAACTTCCAATCGCAGTTCGGCTGGGGCGACAACAACCGGGACGTGTCTGTTACGTTAGGTAGCGATGATCCGGTGTTGTTGCGGCAAACGGCGGACACGATCGTTCGCGACATGGCGAAGATCCCCGGCTTCCTCGCGCCGCGCATCGCCGGCGATCTCAATCGACCGGAAATCGTGATCAAGCCGCGGCTCGATCTCGCTGCGGATCTAGGTGTGACGACTAGTGCGCTGTCCAATGCGATCCGGATCGCGACCCTTGGCGACATCGATCAGAACAGCGCGCGGTTCTCGCTGAACGATCGACAGATTCCGATCCGCGTCGCCTTCGACCAATCATCACGCACCCGAATGGCGACCATCCGCAACCTGCCGGTGCCGACGCAAAATGGCGGGTCGGTGCCCTTGTCGGTCGTTGCAGACATCGGTTTCGGTTCTGGTCCCACCAAGATCAACCGGCTCAATCAGCAACGTCAGCTCACGATCGGGGCGGATCTCGCTCCGGGTCTGATCCTGTCGGATGCGATGAAGCAGGTGAGCCAGCTGCCCTCGATGAAGAACCTGCCGCTGGGCGTGCAGCAGATGAGCGTTGGCCAGGCCAAGTGGCAGATGGAGATGCTGATCAACTTCGTTATCGCGGTGGTGGCGGGCGTGTTCCTCGTTTTCTCCGTTCTGGTGTTGCTGTACCGCCGCTTGCTCCCACCCTTGGTGAACATGGGGTCGCTGCTGCTTGCGCCTCTGGGCGGCGTGATTGCGCTCATCATTACCGGCCACCCGCTCTCCATGCCGGTGTTCATCGGCTTACTGATGTTGCTCGGCATTGTTGCGAAGAACTCGATTCTGCTGATCGACTTCGCGCTGGAGGAAATGCACGCGGGCGTGCCGATCTATGATGCGGTGGTTGATGCCGGGCACAAGCGCGCGCAGCCGATCGTTATGACCACGGTTGCAATGGTCGCGGGCATGGTGCCAACGGCGCTTGCACTGACTGGTGACGGTGCCTGGCGAGCGCCGATGGGCATCGTCGTGATTGGTGGCCTCATCGTCTCCACCCTGCTGACGCTTCTGATCGTGCCGGCATCGTTCAGCCTGTCGATCGGCATCGAGCGCCGCGTGGGGCCGTGGCTGGGTCGAAAGCTGCTCACGTACCAGCCCGGCGACGATGGTGTGCCCGCGATCGATCACGCGGCGACGGGCGGCTCGCTACCGCCGCCGCCTGGACGTATTGGCTATCGCGACGGCGACGTTCCCGCGGAATGACGCTTGAACAAACCCCCGCCTGGGGGATTGTTCGGGCATGATCCCTGTTGCGCTACGGCGCCCCTCGCCGACCAGTGCGCCCGTCGGGCTCGTGCGCATGCGCGTGATCGCAACGGGAATGCTGATCGTCATGGCGGCGGCATTCCTGTTGGCGCGGGCACTTGATCACGTTCATCCCGCCTGGGGCTTTGTTCGAGCGTTCGCGGAAGCCGCGATGGTCGGCGGCTTGGCCGATTGGTTTGCCGTAACGGCGCTTTTCCGTCACCCGCTCGGTCTGCCGATCCCGCACACCGCCATCATCCCGCGAAACAAGGACCGGATCGGCGACCAGCTCGCCACGTTCCTGCGGGACTATTTCCTTATTCCGGTGGTGGTCGCACGCCGCATGCGGCGAATGGACGTGGCGAGCGCTGCTGGTCGCTGGCTTGCGAGTCCCTCGGCGGGCAGCCGGCGTGTCACCCGCGGCGCCTCCCGCTTGGCAGTGGAGGTGCTCCAGGCCCTCGATCAGGAACGGCTCGGGGGAATGGTGCGCGGGGCAATGGTTCAGCAGGTCCGGCGGATCGAACTGTCGCCGCTGCTGGGGCGCGCGCTCGAGGCTGCTATGGCAGAGAGCCGGCATCAGCCGATCCTCGACGGGATCGTTCGATGGGCAGGAAGAGTGCTGGAGGCGAACCAACAGGTCGTGCGCAACATGGTGCATGAGCGTGCCGGCACCATCCTGCGCTGGACCGGGCTCGACGAGACGATTGCAAACAAGATCATCGATGGGCTGGACAAGATGCTGGCCGACATGGCCGAGCAACCCGATCACCCGCTGCGTGCCAAGGCGGAGGAGGGGTTGGCGACGCTTGCCCGCGATCTCCAGCACAAGCTGGAGATGCAGGAGCGAGTGGAGGCATTGAAGCTCGCTTTGCTCGAGAATCCGGCCATGCAAAGCTGGATCAACGGCCTGTGGGAACAGGCGCGACATGCGATGCTGCGCGCCGCGCGTGATCCCGAGCGGCTTCTGTCTGGCGGTATCGGCGACATGCTTCGTCAGCTGGGACAAACGCTGGAAGACGATGCGCGGCTTCGTAACACCTTGAACCGCTATGTTCGCCGCGTCGCGGTGGGAACGGCCGCGGATTATGGCGATGTGATCGTGGGCCTTGTGTCGGAGACGGTGCGCGGATGGGATGCGCAGACGATCACACAGCGCCTGGAACATTCGGTGGGCAAGGACCTCCAGTTCATCAGGATCAACGGGACGCTTGTAGGCGGCGCAGTCGGCCTGGCCATCCATTCAGTCGACGTGCTGCTCTAGGACGCTGCTTAGAGATGCGGGCGACCAAAGCTTGGTTTGCGCTCGCCGGCCGCCGCATGACGTTCATGCAACAACCGGACGCACTGTACGTTCGTCTTGCCGAGCTGCGGAGTTTTCCGCAAAGGGTGGGGGATGGGCGCATTGGCCGAATTCAGCGAGGACGGGGGCAAGCTGCGCTTCACCGGCGACTTGCTGCTCGCTCGCCTGGATGATCTTCCCGGCCGGCTTGATACCTATCCCGGCGCGATCACGGAGCTCGACCTTTCCGGTATCGGGCGAATGGATACGATTGGCGCCTGGGTCGTGTATCGCTTCGCCAAGAAGCACGGTGCTCGGATCACTGGCCTGAAGCCTGAGCATCAGCACCTTCTCGATCAGGTGGGGATTGCCGACCAGCCGGTTTCGACCCGTCCAGTATATGTCAGCCCGTTCAACCGTGTTCTCGGCGAAGTCGGGGAAGCGGTGGTCATGTCGGGCCGCACCCTTCTGGGCCTGCTCGGCTTCCTCGGTGCAACGGTTCTCGCCTTCATCAGCGTGATCAGGCATCCGCGCCGCTTCCGGTTCAACGCGACTGTTCAGCGCTTCGAAGTGGTCGGGGTTTCGGCGCTCGGCATTATCGGGCTGATGAGCTTCCTTATCGGCATCGTCATTGCGCAGCAGGGTGCAGTGCAACTGCGACAGTTCGGCGCGGAGGTGTTCACGATCAACCTGATCGGCCGCATTACGCTGCGCGAGCTTGGCGTGTTGATGACCGCGATCATGGTTGCTGGCAGGTCCGGATCCGCGTTTGCGGCGCAGCTTGGCACAATGAAGCTGACCGAAGAGGTCGACGCCATGCGCACGATCGGCGTTTCCCCGATGGAAGCGCTGGTGCTTCCGCGCACGATCGCCGCCGTCATGCTCATGCCGTTGCTCGGTTTTTACTCCTCGCTCATCGCTATCATCGGAGGCGGGCTGTTATGCTGGTGGCAGCTCGAAATTCCGCCCGTGACCTATGTGGCGCGCTTGCGTGAGGTCGTACCGATCACTGACCTGTACGTGGGGCTCATCAAGGCACCTGTGTTTGGCGCCATTATTGCGATCGCCGGTTGTTTTCAGGGGATGCAAGTGGAGGGTGATGCCGAGCAGGTGGGTACCCGGACCACTGCAGCTGTCGTTCAGGCCATCTTCCTCGTAATCGTCCTGGACGCTTTCTTTGCCGTGTTCTTCGAACGGATCGGCTGGATCTGATGAGCAGTTCCGAGAACATCATCGAAGTTCGCGGCCTGAAGAACGCGTTCGGGGACCAGGTTGTCCACGAGAACTTGGACCTGGATGTGCGGCGAGGCGAGATCCTTGGCGTGGTCGGGGGATCTGGCACGGGCAAATCCGTGCTCATGCGCTCCATCATCGGTCTTCAGAGCCCCTCCGCGGGTGAGGTGACGGTATTCGGAGAGCCGACGCTTGGCCGTGAAGAAACCGAGGCCGTCGAGATTCGCAAACGCTGGGGCGTGTTGTTCCAGGGCGGCGCTCTTTTCTCAACGCTGACCGTGGCCGAGAACGTGCAGGTTCCATTGCGGGAGTTTTACCCGAACCTCGACCTGGCGCTGCTTGACGAAATCGCCTCATTCAAGGTGATGATGACGGGGCTCCCGGCCGACGCTGGGCCGAAATATCCGGCGGAACTGTCCGGTGGGATTCCGGTGGGATGAAGAAGCGCGCCGGGCTCGCGCGTGCGCTTGCGCTCGACCCGGAACTCCTGTTCCTTGATGAGCCGACGGCTGGCCTAGACCCGATCGGCGCCGCGGCGTTCGACGATCTTACGCGGTCGCTCCAGAAAACGCTGGGGCTTACGGTGTTCCTGATCACGCACGATCTGGATACGTTGTACGCGATCTGTGATCGGGTGGCGGTGCTGGCCGACAAGCGCGTCATCGCCGTCGGAACGATCGACGAATTGCTCGCTCTGGAGCATCCATGGATTCAGGAATATTTTCGCGGGCCACGTGGCCGAGCCGCTGTGGCGACGCGAGAGGCTGCGGCAGGCGCCAAGGCAAAGTCAGGGGCTGATTGATGGAAACCCGTTCCAACCATGTGCTGGTCGGCGCCGTCGTGCTGATCCTGCTGGCGGTGCTGGCGCTCTTCACGGTGTGGATTGCAAGATTGGGCGGCGCCACGCAGAACGAGTATGACATCTTCTTCAAGCAGTCGGTCGATGGTCTCGCCCGAGGGTCGCAGGTCACATATTCCGGTGTTCCTTCAGGACAGGTGAAGTCGATCCAGCTTTGGCGCAATGATCCTCAGTTCGTTCGCGTCCGCATCGAAGTCAGTCAGGAAACGCCGATCCTGCAAGGTACCGCCGCGACCATCCAGGGAAGCTTCACCGGAACCAGCACCGTAAGTCTGGACGGCGCCCGTAAGGGTGCCCCGCCGATCGTCTGCCCAGAGAATGATGATGGACGGCAGTGCCCTTATGGAGTGCCGGTGATCCCGACCCGTACGGGCGGTCTCGGCGCGATCCTGAATTCCGCGCCGCAGTTGCTGGAACGGCTGTCCACGTTGACGGAGCGGCTGACCGGGCTGCTGACCGATCGCAACCAGGCATCCATCGCCGGTATCCTGGAGAACACCAATCGTCTGACCGACGCGCTGGCAGACCGCGGCCCTGAAATCGCTGCAACGCTTGCGCAGACCCGTATCGCCATCCAACAGGCGGGCGACGCGGCCCAGCAGATCGGTGAGCTCGCAGCCACGACAAACGGCGTGCTGGCTCAGGATGTTCGCCCGACGATCGTCAACCTGAACGAAACGATCCGCTCGGCGCGGCAAAGCACGGAAACGTTGAACAGCGCCTTCCAGGACGCGCGCCCTGGGCTGCAAACATTCTCCAAACGCACCGTTCCGGAGATCAACCAGCTGGTACTCGATCTGCGGCAGATGTCGGCAGCCCTCGCCTCGGTGGCTGAGAAGGTGGATCGGCAAGGCGCAGGGTCGCTGATCGGTCAGCAAAAGCTGCCGGACTATAAGGGCAAGTGAGAATGGATATGAAAAAGTTCCTGATCGGTCTTGCTCTGCTGCCGCTTGCCGGCTGCATCAGCTTCGGTGCCAAGCCGCCGGAGTCCTTGCTTAGTCTTACCGCGGCTGAACAGGTGCCAGTGGGGCAGGCACAGTCATCGGCAGGAGCACGGACTGTCACGATCCAGGTGCCGGCAGTGCCGCAGGCACTGGCGAACAACCGCATACCGGTGCAGGCGAGCGCAACCGACATCGCCTATGTCAAGGATGCGCAATGGGTGGAGCCCCCTGCGCGGCAGTTCGCGCGGCTGCTGTCCGACACGGTCACGGCGCGGACGGGTCGCGTCGTCCTTTCAGGTGCACAGTCGCTCGCGGATCCCGGCGCTCGGCTTGCCGGTGAACTGCGGATGTTCGGTGTGGACGCAGCAACGTCAAACGCCGTGGTCACTTACGATGCGGCCTTGGTCCGCGACGAGGGCGGCGCGCTGGAAAAGCGTCGTTTCGAAGCACGCGTGGCGGTTTCCGCGATTGAGCCTGCACCCGTCGGCGTGGCGCTGAACCAGGCAGCAAATCAGGTCGCCGGTGAAGTGGCTGATTGGATCGGGCGCTAAGCTGCCGAGGATCAAGGCTGAGCAAGAAAGCGCCGGCGGCTGAAATTGCCTCAGGCGCGTAAGGCCTCGTCCGGGCTCCCGCGGAGGAACCCGGACCGATGTCTTTCCAGTGTTACTCTGCCAGGGTCTTCGCTAGATCGAAGAGATAGGCCCGTCCTTCGTAGAGGGACGTCACGCGAATACGCTCGTTCAGACCATGCGTGCCGTTGAGGTCGGGCTCCAGAAACAGGCCAGGTACGCCATAAACGGGCATGTTGAGCGTGCCGAAGAACACACCGTCCGTCGCCCCCGTCGACATCATGGGGACCACCGGCACACCGGGGAAGTGCTTGGCGGCGAGCGACTGCACAGGTCCCATGATCTTTGGATCAAGCGGCGGCGGAACGGCAACGGGGCGAACGGGCAGGTTGGCGGTAACCGTCACCTTTGGTCCGGCAAGCTCCTTTAGCTTGGCGAGCGTCCCGTCCACGGTCTCGCCCGGAAAGATGCGGCAGTTTACGTTAGCCGTGGCGCGCTGTGGAAGGGCATTTTCCGCATGGCCAGCGTTGACGAGCGTCGCGACGCAGGTTGTCCGAAGCGTGGAGTGCAGCACCTTGTCACGGCTGACGATTTCGTCGGCGCTCTGGTCCTTCGGATTGGCGAGCAACCGCTGGATCGCCGCGGAGGTGGGCGATGGCAGCGCCTTGGCGTTGGCCGTGAAGAAGGCCCGGGTGGTGTCAGAGAATCTGATCGGGAATTCGTAATTCTGCACCCGTTTGATAGCATCAGCGAGATCGTAGATTGCATTCTCCGGCGTCGGCGCAGAGCTGTGGCCGCCCGGATTGGTCGCGACGAAGGTGAAGTTCTGCGCCGCTTTCTCGCCGACCTGGATCGCAAGTGCCTGCCGCTGCCCGCGCGCGTCGAGCCGGCCGCCGCCTCCTTCGTTCAGCACGAAATCGGCCCGTACCAGTTCTGGTCGGTTCCGTGCCAGCCAATCGGCACCATTGAAGGCGTAGGTGGTTTCCTCACCACAGGTAAGGGCCATCTTGACGGTTCGTTTCGGGCGAAAATTCTGCTGGCGGAAGCGGATCATCGTGTCGGCCCAGATCGATGACATCGACTTGTCGTCTACGGAGCCGCGGGCATAGTAGAAGCCGTCCTCTTCGACGAGCTTGAACGGGTCGCGCTGCCAATCCTCACGCTTCGCGGCGACCACGTCGAGGTGGCCGAGCAACAGCATCGCCCCGGCTTTCGGATCCGAGCCGGGCAGTGTCGCCACCAGCCCGCCATCCTCGGGATGCTCGGGTGTGGAGAAGATGACCAGATCGCTGTCCGAATAGCCGGCGGCCTTCATCCGATTGGCGATTTGCCGGGCAGCGCGTGTGCAGCTTCCTTGATCAACGACCGTGTTGGTTTCGACCAACTCCTTGTACAGGTCGAAGAAGGCTTTCTCGTCGGGGCGGTTCTGCGCAGTTGCGGATGGAGCCAGGCTCAACCCCGCCAATGCTGTTGCTGTTGTCCGCCAATACCCGCGCATCCCGCTCTCCCTTTTCGTTTAAGCACCGATGCTTGCAGGGAAAGTGCGCCGAGGCAACGCTCCAATGAACGTGGACCCAATACCGGAAGAATGCAGGCGTTCGTTGGATCAGCCCTGCGTATCCCCTTGATCCGAGGGCCCCTTCATGGCGGGCGCTGCTGGCTGGGATGGCTGCTGCGCTGCTTGTGCGGACCCCGCAATGGTGCCGACGATCGCCGCAGTCTCTAGGGCTTCCAGCGCTCGGTCGGCTGCAACATAGCGCCGCGCGGCGTTCGTCCAGTTTACGGCCTGTGAGCCACCCGGAAGGCGCTCCACCTCGTCCAACGCAGCTTCCACCCGTCCCGCATCAACCAGCCGTCGTGCCCGCGTCAGTCGCTCAGACGGGATGGCGGAAGGCAGATTCGCTTCACGAAGCACGATCAGGTGGCGCAGCTCGTCGAGAAGACCGTCGAACCAGTGCCGCGATCCGGGGTTCAGCAAAAGGGATGAATTCGCCTCGAGCGCCTCACGAAGTCCCTCCAGGGTCACCGGATCACGGCCAGCTTGAATAACCGTGTCCACGGCTTGCCGCTGCGTGGTGCCGAAACGACGGCGGAGTTGTTCTTCGAGGTAGCCGAGCGGCCTGCCGCGTTCGATAGAACGCCGGGCCGCAAAGGCGACCAGGATCGCCTCAGCCCGGCCGGCGCGATCGGCCGAGGCGGTAACGTCAAGCTCCATTCCGGCAGCGCGCGCCTCCAGTGCCGCCAGTTGTGCGGCCAGCGCGCTTTCTCGCGTGGCGAGCGTCACCGGATCGACGGGGCCGACGACGGGAGCGCCGGGCTGCATGGCGGCCGCTGAACCCGTCTCAGCGCTCGGTGCTGCCGCGGGCGTGGGTGTCTGCTGCCACCAACCTGCACGGTCCTGCACTGAGAGCCACATCAGGCCAAAGCCAACGATCAGCGCCAGCACCACGAATATAGTGATTAGGCCAACTCGCGACCGGCGCGGAGCGGGATCGAGCGGCACAGCTTCATCCATGAGCGCCTTATCCCCAGCGGATCGTTACTGGTCAATTGCGAGCGTGCAGGTGGCTGCCACCAAGGCAGCATCGTTCGGCTCCTTGGCGATCACGATGCGGTTCCAGCCGGTTCCGGCCGCGTCCACAACGGCGCTGCTGATCGCAGCGATCCGCACGGTTTTGGGATCCACGACATCACGCTCGAGCAAATGACGGAAGTGTGTCGCTGCGCGCGACGAGTGAAGAAGAGCCACTGCCCCTTGTGCCACGCGTAACGCATTCGGCGGGGGGGGCAGCGGATTGCTGGCGTAAACCGGAATGTCCGTCACCCCCTCGAGGCGCGTCCGCTCACGACCCGCTAGGCGTAGTATCCGGTGCCATCCGTTTTGACGCGCCAGGGCGAGTGCTTGCGCGCCATCGCTGCGACCCACTGCCGCGACCGTGAAGCCGGCAGTGCGCGCCGCCGCCGCCGTGCCTCGACCGACAGCGACTACGGGTAGCGCCCGCAGTGCAGAAAGAGCAGATCCCGCCTGACGGACAGCGTTGGCGCTCGTCAGCAATAAGGCATCATATTGATCGGCTGGCGGGGACCAGGCGATCGGCGCAACCCGGAAAAGCGGCAATCGAATAGCAAGCAACCCAGCGGCCCTCAGTCGATCTGCGGTCGCTGAGCCGCCAGGCTCCGGGCGCAAGACGAGGGCGGGGCGTTTCACCCCCCGAACAACCGCCGGATCGACGAAGGCGCCCGCTCCAGCAGGTCTGCTGCCAACGCCATGCCGAGCGTCTCGCCACCGGCCCCCGTCATGCTGCCGGCGATGTGAGCCGTGCCATCTTCATCCAGCAACTCGGCCGCCAGCGTCATTGTCCCGTCCTGCCAAGACGCAAGCGCCCCCACTGGCGAGTGACAAGTGGCTCCAAGAGCCGCGAGCAAGGCGCGTTCCGTGCGAACACAAAGATGGGTAGCCGTGCAATCGATAGCCTGGACGAACTTGCGTGCTGGTCCGCCCGCCAGAGTTTCAATACCTACTGCGCCTTGCGATGGCGCGGGCAGGGTGCCGTCGACGGACAGAGGTGTGCCCGTATCGTGACGCTCGAGCCGTTGCAGGCCAGCGGCTGCCAACAACGTGGCATCCACTTCGCCAGCCGCCAGCTTCCCGAGGCGCGAGTCAACGTTACCCCGAAGCAACACGATGCGCAGGTCGGGCCGACGCCGAAGCAGCTGCGCTCGACGACGCGGCGAGCTGGTGCCGACCACCGCTCCTTGCGGCAGCGCCTCGATCGACTCCGCACCGATCAGGCGATCACGAACGTCTGCGCGGGGCAGCATAGCGGCGATGGCGATCTCGGCCGGCCGGATCGTTTCAACGTCTTTCATGGAGTGGACGCAAGCGTCCACCTCGCCGGCCAGTAGCGCGCGATCCAGCTCCTTGGTCCAAAGCGCCTTTCCGCCAATCTCGGCCAGGGCGCGATCCTGAATCCGATCGCCCGTGGTGCGAACAACCACAATCTCGACATCGTCCCAGCCGTGCGCCGCCATCAACGCGTCTCGAACCATGCCCGCCTGCGTAAGGGCGAGCGGCGAACCGCGGGTGCCAAGCCTGAAGGTGTTCGCCATGGATCGTTTGTACTCAGCCATTCGGGAGAGCCGCTCTATCGGACCTGGGCCGCCCTTCGACAAGCTCCGGGCGAATGGATAAGGGAGGCCGATGCTCATCCTCGGCCTGGAATCATCGTGCGACGAAACTGCGGCAGCGATCGTCACTGGCGACCGGCAGGTGTTGGCGCACCGCCTTGCGGGGCAGGAAAGCGAACACCGGCCTTATGGCGGCGTCGTGCCGGAGATCGCGGCTCGGGCGCATGTCGAGGCTCTTGAGCCCCTGGTTCAGGCCGCGCTGTCTGATGCAGGCGTAACGCTGGCGGATGTGGACGCGGTGGCAGCCACGGCCGGCCCGGGCCTGATCGGCGGCGTGATGGTGGGGCTGGTGACCGGAAAGGCACTTGCTCATGCCGCAGGCAAGCCGCTCGTCGCCGTCAATCATCTGGAGGGCCACGCACTCAGCCCTAGGCTGGCTGATCCCAACCTCGCGTTTCCATATCTGCTGCTCCTGGTATCGGGTGGGCATTGCCAGCTGCTGCTGGTCGAGGAAGTGGGCAGCTACCGCCGTTTGGCGACAACGATCGACGATGCCGCGGGCGAGGCCTTCGACAAGACGGCAAAGCTGCTTGGCTTGGGCTTTCCGGGTGGTCCGGCCGTTGAGCGCGCCGCAAAGGCCGGAAACCCTACGGCAGTGCCCCTGCCTAGGCCGTTATTGCGTTCGTCGGAGCCGCATTTCTCCTTTGCCGGGCTGAAGGCGGCGGTCGCGCGAGTGATTGGCGAATACCCACCAGAGGACATCGCTGCGTCTTTCCAGGCAGCGGTGGTGGATTGCCTCATCGATCGGACGCGACGCGCCCTGGCACAGGCAAATGGCGCGACTGCCCTGGTCGTCGCCGGCGGTGTGGCAGCCAATACAGCGGTGCGTGACGCCTTGTCGTCACTCGCAAGTGCCAACGGTCTCCGCTTCGTCGCACCGCCGCTATGGCTGTGTACGGATAACGCGGCCATGATCGCCTGGGCGGGGGCCGAGCGCTTTTCCGCCGGATTGGTCGATCCGCTTGATACGCCTGCGCGGGCCAGATGGCCGCTGGATCCGAATGCAGAGGCAGTTCGCGGCGCAGGGGTGAAGGCGTGAAGATCGGCGTGATTGGAGGCGGGGCGTGGGGCACCGCCTTGGCTCAGGTGGCAGCGCGCAGCGGCGACGTGCTGCTCTGGGCGCGTGAGCCGGAAGTGGTAGAAAGCATCAACGCCCGACACGAGAATACAACCTTTCTGGCCGGTGTGCCGCTTTCACCAGCGATCCGCGCGACCGGGCTTCTCGCTGATCTCGGCGGGCACGATGCATTGCTGGTGGTGGCGCCTGCACAGCACGTCGGTAACGTGCTGCGCGCTACACCAGTCGGTCAGACGCCGCTCGTACTGTGCGCGAAGGGCATCGAGGCGGGAAGCCGGCTGCTGGTTGGCGAAGTGGCGCAAGCAGTTCATCCGGAAGCTCCCATCGCCGTGCTTTCCGGTCCGACCTTTGCCCATGAAGTCGCCGCTGGCCTGCCCACCGCGGTGACGCTCGCCTGTGCTGATGAGGCGCTTCAGACCAGACTGGCCGCTCGGTTGGCCAGCCCCAGCTTTCGTCCATACGCATCGACGGACGTGATCGGGGCGGAGATCGGCGGAGCGGTCAAGAATGTACTCGCGATCGCTTGCGGCGTTGTTGAAGGGGCGGGTCTCGGTCAGAACGCCCGTGCTGCGCTGATTGCCCGCGGCTTTGCGGAAATGACCCGTTTCGGGATGGCGCGGGGGGCCAGGCCGGAAACATTGGCCGGTCTTTCCGGACTCGGCGATCTGGTCCTCACATGTTCGTCGACTAGCAGCCGCAACTTTTCGCTGGGTCTTGGCCTCGGGCGTGGCGCCTTGGCGGCGGACCTGCTGGCGGATCGCCGTACTGTGGCGGAAGGCGCCTTCACCGCTCCTGTTCTGGCCGAGGCAGCGACAGAGGCGGGGATCGACATGCCCATCACGGCGGCGGTTTGTCGCTTGCTCGATGGTGTGCCTGCGCGCGCTGTCATCGACGATCTCCTGGCTCGCCCGTTAAGAGAAGAGGGATGATGCGCTGGGCTGCGCTTCCGCGCGCGATCAACGCGGGCAAGCCGCTGCCCATGGCCGATCTGCGGTCCTTCCTCGAGAGCGAGGGAATGGCTGATGTTCGCACCATTCTCGCATCCGGCAATGCCATATTCTCGTGCGGTGCAGATGCAGCAGTCATTGAAGCGCGGCTGGAGGAGGCTGCTAAGGCGAGACTGTCGCTTGATACGACATGGTTTGTGCGCAGCCACGCGGAGCTCGCCGCCATTGCGGCAACCGCGCCCTTTCCTGAAGCAATTGCCGCCCGGCCGAACCATGTCCAGGTGCTGTTTTATCGCCAGCCACTGGACCCTGCGCGCATGGAGGAACTGGTTGCAAGCTACAATGGTCCCGAGCAAGTGCTAGCGATCGGGCGCGAACTGTACGTCGATTATCCCGAGGGGATCGGCCGATCCAGGTTTCCGGCCTTGCTGACCAAGGGGAAACTGCCGCCGTGCACCGGGCGTAATTGGAGCACGCTGCTGAAGCTCGTCGAGGCAACCCGCTAACTCGGCACGCCGGCATT
Source organism: Sphingomonas sp. IC-11 (assembly GCF_021043365.1). Taxonomy (GTDB): domain Bacteria; phylum Pseudomonadota; class Alphaproteobacteria; order Sphingomonadales; family Sphingomonadaceae; genus Sphingomonas. The sequence goes on from NZ_JAJNDU010000002.1 coordinate 124,856, forward strand.
GACCGGCGCAGGCGTTAGCGAAGCGGAGCTATTGCAGCACTTGGCGGGTAAGGGCACCGCAATCTGCTTCCTGAGCCGCTGGTCCCTGCCGACCCGTGATCGCGCGACCAATAGCCTTGAGTACGTTGCCGACCGACTTGACCTGCCGCGGCACGACGACGTTTGGCTCGCTGATCGTGCCATTCATGATTGCCGAACCGGGCAGCTTCAGCACCGCGTCGTGCTTTGGCGCGCCGGTCAGCCGGATGGATAGTTGTTCATCGGGGAAGGTGATGGTTCCTTGGCCATCCAGCCGACTTTGCGACGTATCCACCACGAATGGTCCGACGCGCCCGCTGCCATTGCGCATTGTCAGCCCGACGATCACACACCGCAATGTTGCACGGTCCGCCTGTCTTGCGAGAAGCGCCCCACCGGCATCGAAGCCGAGGGCTTCGGCAATCTCCTTGGGCAGCTCCCCATCGCGAGCAGCAAGGCCGATCCGCCCGCTTGAGTTGCCGACGGCCTCACGGATGGTGCTCCCGCGGCCGGCAAGAACGGCACGTGCGTCAACGCGAGCCGTGACGGTTCCACCGCCGCCGGCAAGCGCCGGGATGCTGCTGCCAGTCAGCCGGAGATCGAGCCTAACCAGCGGGACCGGCCCGTCTTTACCTTGGTCGATCACGGCTGTGCCGGTAATACGCCCTTGGCGAAGGCCGATGGTCAGCGGGGACACCGTCAACACACGGTGATCCAGTACCAAAGTGCCGGCGAGGCTGGTCAACGAAGAAGGTCCGTGCCGGCTCACGATATGGGAGACTTTCAGGCTGATGCGCCCGTCCGTTCGGCCGATCTTGGCCAAGTTCACCCGCGTGTCGGGTACGATCCGGGGTCCGGCGGCCTGCTTCTTCACTGCGGCTCTTCGCAAGCCCTCGTCGGAAGAGAGGTCGTCAAAGTCGAGCTGCCGAGACTCGAACGATCCGTCGAGCTTCGTTCTGCCTGCCGTCTTGATGACGGTGAGTTGCCCTGAAAAATCAGACCTGCCGATCCGTCCGTTGAGTCGATCGATCAACCAACGATCCGGCTCACGTCGCACCTTGGCGGTAAGCACGACTGGTTGAGTGTGAAAGAGGCCTGCTTCGATCACCGCGTCGACGAGCTTCAGGTCGCTCGCACGCGCCGTAACCTCCAGCGACATGTGCTCAGTGTCGAGCGGCGCCGCCATAGTGCCCTTGGCATGCATCGAGAGATCATCGCCCATCAGCCGGGCATCAAACGGCCATTTGCCCTGTTTTTCGCCGGAGATCGCTGGTCCCTTGGCGGCGACGCGCACCGGCGTGCCGCGGATCTCGCCGGTGCCCTTCACACGCAGACCCACAGCCGGATCGGACTCAATCGCCAGGTCGAAATTGCGGTTCTGCTTATCGTCGCGATACCTCAGCCGCGATTGGCGCACGACGAGTTGATCAAGTCCCCCGCCGCCGATTCCGCCGCGACCGGTGCTGCCGCGCCAGTTCTCACGTCCGTCAGCCGCGCGGACGAGGTTGAGTTGCGCCCCTTCGATCGAGACGTCCTCAAGCGCCAGTCGGCCTGTGACGAGCGATAGCGCACTGAAGCCGACTTCCATGCGTGCCACACGCGCCAGATCGGCGGAACCGGCCCAGGCTGGACCTGGGATCCGCACATCGCGGAGTCGAACTGAGGTCGTAAACCCGAAATTATCGACGCGCTCCATGGCGCCAATGGCAACCGGACGCCCGAAGCGTGCCGTCATTCGACTTTCTAGTAAGCCCTTCAGCAATCCCCAAGGAAACGCAGCGAGCGTTACCGCCAGGATAGTGATGAGGGCTGTGATCAGGACGGCCGCAATCCGGAGACGTGGGCGCAGTAGCGGGCTCAACATCGGTGCTGAGACGTTTGGAACCCGCCTTCGTTCCGGTTGCGAAAGGAGGTCACTGCGACTGGCTCAATCCCTTCAACCCCTCAATCACGCAGAACAATTGCGTTCAAGCGGCCTCAATTAGAAATCAACGGCAATGCCCTTCTTCTCCCAATCCCCATAACGCACCGGATCACGGCCGAGCGGGTCTTCCGCCGGACGCTCCATCGGTGCCGGTGCAGGTACAGGCTTGTTGGGCGACAGATAGGCGGGCGGTTTCACATGAGGAGGGCGTTTTGACATCAGCTCTTCCGGTTAAGGCCGTAAGCCGCCACATGGGCCCGATGCCTTCCCCCGCCAAGCCCCGTCCTACCGCAAACCGCCGCCCCGCTGATCCGCCAGGCACAGCTGCCCGCCGGGCCGCATTGCGGCTTTTGGACGCAGTCTTACGCCGCGGCGAGCCTCTCGAGGCGGCGCTGCCTTCGGCAGCGCGCGGCTTGGAAGGGGCAGATCGCGGCCTTGCCCATGCGATCGCGGCTGAGGCGTTGCGTCGTTTGCCTGATCTGGATGCACTCATCGACTCGGCGACTCGCCAGCCGCTGCCGGACGATGCGAAGGCGCGGACCGCATTGCGCGTCGCCCTGGTTCAGACGCTGGCACTTGGGACCCCGCCGCACGCCGCAATCGCCACGGTGCTGCCCTTGGTGGATGGCGGTCCGCGCAAGCTGGTTCATGGCGTGTTCGGCGCCCTGACCCGCGGCGGCGCAATGCTGCCTGAGTTGCCCTCGCTTCCTAGTGCAGTGGCGGATCGGTGGCGTGCGGCTTGGGGCGAGGAGGTGGCCACTGCCGCCGCTGCCGCCATAGCGGCACCTCCGCCACTCGACCTGACACTCGCGAGCCCCGACGCGCTCGCTCCGGAGGGCACGAGCCTGGCGGCGGATCACCGTCGGCTCGTGGATGCCGCACCGGTCACGCAGCTGGTGGGCTATGCTGAGGGCAACTGGTGGGTGCAAGACGTGGCGGCATCGTTGCCCGCGCGTTTGCTGGGCAGGGGGCCGGGCAAAGTCCTCGATCTATGCGCAGCGCCCGGAGGCAAGACCATGCAGCTGGCAGCAGCCGGCTGGGATGTCACGGCGCTGGAGATCGCGCCATCCCGCGCAGCTCGGTTGCACGAGAATCTTGCGCGCACCCACTTGCCTGCAAAGGTGGTGATCGCCGACGCGTTGGATTGGTCTCCTGCGGAGCCGTTCGACGCGCTGCTGTTGGACGCCCCTTGTAGCGCCACGGGCATTTTTCGCCGCCATCCGGACGTTCTTTATCGCGCGCATTCTGGTGTGGTCGAAGAAATGGCCGCCTTGCAGTCCCGCCTGCTTGATCGCGCAGCCACCTGGGTCCGGCCAGGAGGGCGTCTCGTTTATGCTACCTGCTCGCTTGAACCCGCGGAGGGAGAAAAGCAGTTGGATCGCTTCCTGGCGTCTCATCCCGACTACACGCTCGAGCCTCCAGCAGCTGAAGAGCTGCCGGCCGGGATCGAGCCGAATGACAGCGGCTACGTGCGGACGCTCCCCGGCACTCTTGCCGATGTCGGGGGGTGCGACGGCTTTTTCGTCGCGCGGCTTCTGCGCGCTTCCGCCTGAACCGATCGGGCGTTAAGGATTTTTCCCGTTGCCCCATTTGTCCGGCTTGCGCTGATCGGAGCCACCGCCTTCTCGGTTCGAGGGATCCAGGCAGTCTTCCGACAGGCAGGCCGAACAACAATCGAGCGAGTGAACCGTTGAAGCCAGTCCGTATCGCCCCGTCGATCCTTTCTGCCGATTTCGCCAAGCTGGGCGAGGAAGTGCGCGCGATTGACGCGGCGGGCGCGGACTGGATCCACATCGATGTGATGGACGGGCATTTCGTCCCCAACATCACGATCGGCCCGGCAGTGGTTAAGGCACTCCGCCCGCACACGGCGAAGCCGTTCGACGTGCATCTGATGATCTCGCCAATCGATGCGTATCTGGATGCCTTTGCGGAGGCGGGGGCAGACACGATCACCGTCCATCCGGAGGCGGGCCCGCACATTCACCGGTCGCTCCAGCACATCAAGTCGCTAGGCAAGCGTGCGGGCGTTGTCCTGAATCCGGCCACGCCGGCCAAGATGCTGGATTACATCGTCGACATGGTCGATCTTGTGTTGGTGATGAGCGTCAACCCCGGGTTTGGCGGCCAGAGCTTCATCGACAGCCAGCTGCGCAAGATCGCGGCGATCCGGAAGATGATTGATGCCAGCGGCCGCGATATCGACCTTCAGGTGGATGGCGGTATCGATGTGCGTACGGCTCGGCTGGCAGTTGACGCCGGTGCGGATGCCTTGGTTGCGGGCACGGCTACTTTCCGCGGTGGCCCTGATGCCTATGCCGACAATATTCGCGCGTTAAGGGGCGCATGAGCGAACGGACGGACGATCTTTCCACTGCCGACGGGATCGACGAAGGCAAGCGGCTGGTGCGCGTTGGCGGCGACAAGGGATTGTCGCTTGCCGAGCGCCTGACCGATCGCTTTCACCGCCTGACCTGGCGCACGCCGATCCACGGCTTTCGGCTGAAGGGTCGTTATCCGCTCAAGCTGATTGCCGTTCCCGACGACCCCCTGTTCGGCGATGTGGCGCGCGGTCAGGCGCTGCTGGACGGCCACCTTCTCTACCGGGGCGAAAGCCATCAGATTGCCGGGCTCGATCTGCGCAGCTTCTCGCCGTCGCCCGCATTTGCCGAATATCTCCATAGCTTTGCATGGCTTCGCGATCTTTCGAGCGTCGCCACGCGCGCTCAAGGCGCGCCGATCGCCGAGGATCTGATGGAGCGGTGGCTCGCAGCTCATGCGGACCGGATCACCGCACTCGCCTGGCGCCCGGATCTCTGGGGGCGGCGGATCCTGTTTTGGACGTCTCACGCTCCGCTGATCCTGTCCTCGACGGATCTTGTGTACCGATCCAAGGTCTTGAACGCGCTCGCGCGAGGGGCGCGGCATGTTGACAGCAGTGCGGACAAGGCCTCGCCGGGGCCGAACCGGGTCGCCGCGTGGTGCGGGGTCATTGCCGCCGGGCTGCTCATTCCCGGCGGGGATCCGCGCAAAGCTTTCGGCGAAGCCGGCCTCGCAAGAGCATTGGGAACGGCACTATCGGCCGACGGCGGGGTCGTTAGCCGCTCCCCCGAGGCACTTTTGGAGACTATCGGCCTGATCGTCACGCTACGTGAAAGCTATGCTGCCCGGCGCCAGGATCTGCCTGGCTTCGCGCAAGAAGCCCTATCGCGGATGGTCCCGGCGCTCCTTGGTACGTGCCATGCCGATCGCGGGCTGGCGAGTTGGCAGGGCGGAGGGCCAGTCCCGGCAGATCGCGTGGCGCAGGTGATCGAGGCGAGCGGGGTGCGTGCACGGCCGCTCCGGCAGGCCCGGGATTGGGGCTATCAGCGGTTAGTGGCGGGCACCACCGTGCTTCTGGTCGATGCAGCCCCGCCGCCGATCGCGCGGGTGCTGGAAGGTGGTTGTGCCTCCACCTTGGCCTTTGAGCTTTCGGACGGGCCGTCCCGGATCGTCGTGAACTGCGGCGGAGCGCGGTCGGCGGTGCCGGCATTGCCGCGGGGCCTGATTGAAGGTCTGCGGACGACCGCCGCCCATTCCACCCTGACGCTTGCCGATACCAATTCTACGGCCGTCCATGCCGATGGGACGCTGGGCCGGGGCGTGGCGGAAGTGGAACTCACCCGCCAGGAGTCGGAAAACGCCAGCCGCATCGAGGCGAGCCATGACGGCTATGTGCGCCGCCATGGGTTCGTTCATCGCCGGCAACTGATTCTCACCGCTGACGGCAAGGAGCTTCGTGGCGAGGACGTGCTGCTGCCCAAGGGGCGAAGGCGGCAGCCCGGGCCATCCCCCTTCGCCATTCGTTTCCACTTGGGGCAAGCGGTCGAGGCCTCTCTGACGGCCGACGGACTGGGGGCCGTATTACGCGTCCCCGGCGGCGCCATATGGCAGTTTCGCACCCGCGGCGAATCGCTGACGATCGAGGAAAGCCTTTGGATCGATGGTGAAGGCCGGCCGATTGCCACACAGCAACTGGTGATCGGCGGCGCGGCCGAGGCGGGCGGGGCGACCGTCGGATGGCTACTGAAGCGGGCGCGCTGATTAAGGCTCCCCTCCCGGCGAGGGAGTGAGTAGGGGAGGCGCGAGCCCGTGGCATTCCCGGCCCAGCCGGTGGCGTGTCACCTGACGTCCACCCACCAGCCCCTCCTCCCGCGCAGGAAGGGCAGCAGGATTACCATGACCTCCATCACCATCCGCCGTGCCCTGCTTTCCGTTTCCGACAAGACGGGGATTGTTGATCTTGCCCGGACGCTCGCAGGCCGAGGCGTAGAACTCGTCTCCACTGGCGGCACCGCCAAGGCGCTTCGCGACGCTGGGCTCGACGTGCGTGATGTGTCCGACCTGACTGGCTTTCCCGAGATGATGGACGGCCGCGTCAAGACGCTTCACCCGATGGTGCATGGTGGTCTGCTTGCAGTGCGTGACGATGCCGCGCACGCGGCGGCGATGGAGGAGCATGGGATCGGAGCGATCGATCTCGTCGTGGTAAACCTCTATCCCTTCGCGCAGACGGTGGCCAAGGGCGCTGACCGGCCGGAGGTGATCGAGAATATCGACATAGGCGGGCCCAGCATGGTTCGCTCAGCAGCGAAGAACCACGCCTATGTCGCGATCGTCACTGATCCTGCGGATTACGCAATCGTCGCGCGGGGCGAGACCACGCTCGAAGAGCGCAAGCGGCTGGCCGCCAAGGCCTTTGCGGCGACCGCGACCTATGACGGCATGATCGCCAGCTGGTTCGGCCTGTCCGATCAGGACGAGCAATTTCCGGCGACCCTGCCCTTCACGCTCGAGGCCCCGACTGTGCTGCGCTATGGTGAAAATCCGCACCAGCAGGCGGCTTTCTACCGCCACGCTGGCCCGTCGACCCCCGGCATTGGCCAGGCGCGGCAAGTGCAGGGCAAGGAGCTTAGCTACAACAACCTGAACGATGCCGACGCTGCCTTGGAACTGGTGAGCGAGTTCCGCGATGCGGAGCCGACCTGCGTGATCGTGAAGCACGCCAATCCGTGCGGTGTGGCGACCGGCGCGACGCTGGCCGAGGCCTATGAGGCGGCGTTCGCGTGTGACACCGTCTCGGCGTTCGGAGGCATCATCGCGCTCAACCGCCCGCTGGATGCAGCAACTGCGAGGGCGATCACCGGGATCTTCACCGAAGTGGTCGTGGCGCCGGATGCCGACGAGGAAGCAATCGCGCTGTTTGCGGCAAAGAAGAACCTGCGCTTGCTGCTGACCGGTGGCCTGCCCGATCCGGCGCGCGGCGGCCTTACGGCGAAGACGATCGCGGGCGGCTGGCTGGTGCAGTCACGCGACAATGGCGTTCTGAGCGATGACATGCTGAAGGTGGTGACCAAGCGCCAGCCGACCGCGCAGGAACTGGCGGACTGCCGCTTCGCCTGGACCGTGGCGAAGCACGTGAAGTCGAACGCGATCGTTTATGCCAAGGACGGCAGCACCGCCGGAGTCGGCGCAGGGCAGATGAACCGGCTGGAGTCGGCCCGCATTGCGGCGTGGAAGGCAAAGGATGCGGCCGATAAGGCCGGTTGGGCCAGCCCACGCACGATCGGTTCGGCAGTGGCGTCGGATGCGTTCTTCCCCTTCGCCGACGGCTTGCTCGCTGCTGTCGAGGCGGGCGCGACGGCAGTGATCCAGCCCGGCGGCTCCATCCGCGATGCCGAGGTGATCGCGGCGGCCGACGAGGCAGGCCTCGCGATGGTGTTCACCGGCATGCGGCACTTCCGGCACTGATCAGCATAGACCGCCGTCCGTGATCACGGGCGGCGGCACTTGGCTCGGGTGTAGAATGAAGCCGTGGGCTTTCTGCCGCGATCCAGAGGCCGCGATAAACGAAGTGCTTCTCGATTGATGCCAAAAGAACGAGCGGCGGCGTCGGAGCATACCGCGCCTGGCGGCCGAGCCATCGGGAAATGACACCGAACTAACGGGTCATGGTAAGGCCGCCCCTTTCAGCGCGTCATCAACCAAAAGAGCCAATCTAGACACGCGAAGCCCCCGGATCGGCGTGTTGTCGGCTGCGCGAATTTTTCGTGGCGGAAGGAGTTGAGAAGCCAGCTTACATGCTTGTCGATCTATATCCGCATCCCCGCTAGATCTCTCGATTCCGCAACTTTCAACCGTGCCATCTGCTGACACTATTTGGCGGACGGAGAAATCAGCAGCCTTTTTGCCCGAGGCTAACGCCTGAACGGTTGCGACCACGTCATAGCTACTAGTCAGCGGTGCTTTGGTATCCCACGCGATCCGACGTGTGTGTTCGCTGGGGATCGGGTTTCCGTGTTTATCAAGCGCTGGTTTGAACCTTCCATTACGCTTCATCAACAAGCACGCCCGTTCATCAAGAGACGGCGTGCCGCTGGAACGGACTATCTCGCAACGGTAAACCGCGCCTGTCGCATCCACCGCGATAGAGAAATTGACGGTTCCTTTCTGACCCTTGTCGAGCGCATCGCTTGGGAAATCTGTTGCCTTGACCCAGTTGGCAGGGCGGATCGCGGTTGGTCCTGCGCTAAGATCAGCGGGACCCGCGAGTTTCGCATCAGCAGGGCTGAGCATGGCTGTTGAACAGAGGCCGAGCAGCGCACTGGCGCTTAATTGTGCAGGCGTGATCTGCCAATTTGAACTCATGCCGGTTGCACCAGCATTCGAAAGGCGAAGAGATCGCCACTTGTGGAGTTCGAGTGCCGGGTAGGTATTAGCACACAGCTTCCACTAAGCGCGCGCGAACCACCACACGCCGTTCTTTACCTCGCGCACCGCTCGGCCTTCGAGCTCCAGGCGACGCAGGTGCGCAAGCGCCTCGCCAGTGGCCATGCCGATGACGTCGAGGCCGATCGGGCGGCGAAAGAGGACTTTGAAGCAGTCGACTGCGCGGACCGGGCCGCTCGCCATCAGGTCGACGATCGCGTCGAGGCGATCGAGATGTTCGTCGCGCAAGGCGTCGAGACGGGTGTGCAGGCCGTAGAAGGGGTCGCCGTGCCCGGGAAGGACGAGCAGGTCGTCGGGCAATTGCTTGAACCGCTCGATCGAGCGCAGCCAGTCGCCAAGCGGATCCTCGTTGGTCTGGCTGACGTGCATAGAGACGTTCGAGCTGATCTTGGGCAGCACCTGATCGCCGGCGACGAGCACGCGGCGGTCGTAATCGACGAGGCAGGCGTGCTCCGGACTATGGCCGCTGCCGGTGACGACGTGCCAGTCGCTGCCGCCGATGCGCATCACCTCGCCGTCCTGGATACGGGTGTAGCAAACCGGCATCCGTGAAATCGCCTTGCCGAAGCTCGACCAGCCGCGTGCCTTGCCGTGCGCCACTTGCTCCTCGTCCCAGCCAGCACCCTGCCAAAAGGCGATCTGTTCCTCGGGTACTTCGGGCTGGGCATCGGCCGAAAGCATGCGGACCATCAGCCACTCGGTGCGCGTCATGACGATCGCCGCGTCATCGAATTTGCGCGAAAGCCAGCCTGCGAGGCCGACGTGATCGGGGTGCATGTGGGTGCACAGGATGCGGCCGATCCGGCTGTCGGCGAGCGGCCCGTCAAGAATCGTGCGCCACGCCTCCGTGCAGCGCGGACTGGCGGTGCCGGTGTCGATCGCGACGAGATCGGGACCGTCGTCCAGGATCAGGCCGTTGACGTGCTTCAGGGGACCGGACATTGGCACGCGCCACCAGCGGATCCCGTCCATGAGGCTGAGCAGCTCGCCCGGCTGCGGCCCGCGATCGCCGAAGGGGAAGGTCAGACCGGCGGAGCTGGTGGGCGTCAGGCCCTCATCCCCGATCAGCGTGCGTAGATATGCCGTCGCCATGCAGCGACGCTATCAGCATAACAATCGTTACGTCGAGAGTTTAGTTGGCGTTCGCGCGGCATCGCGGCGCTACACCTCGAGCGGGAACAGCGGGTAAGCACCGGCAGTAACGGCGCCAGCCCGCCGGTTACCGCCCGATGCCGATCCGTTATTTTCGGGACGGCCAAGTGCCGCCCTCACCGACGCGGCGGTGCTTGCCGGAAGACCGGCCGCAACCACCGCGCGGTGGCAAGTGACATTAGCGCCGGAACGGATCGTCGAACAGCGGGCGATCCTCGCCGCCTTCGCCGCCGGCCAGTTCGGCGTCGCGGGCCGCCTGCTCGCGCTCGGCACGAAGCTGCTCGATCAGGGCTGCGCGATCACCGTCAAGCCGGGTGTCGGTGGGCTGCGGCTCGGAGCCGGCGCCCTTGGCTGCCTTTGCCACCGCGGCATCAAGCTCGCGCTGGGTCGTCAGGCCAAGCGTCACCGGGTCCTTCGGCGTGATGTTGCCGATGTTCCAGTGCGTGCGATCACGGATCGCCGCGATTGTTGTGCGCGTCGTGCCGATCAGGTTCGAAATTGCGCCGTCGCTGATTTCCGGATGATTGCGGATGATCCAGGCGATGCCATCCGGCTTGTCCTGGCGCTTGGATACCGGCGTGTAGCGCGGGCCCTTCGTGCGGCGGACCTGCTCCGGACCCTTCGTCATTTTCAGGCGATAGTTCGCATCGGCCTGACCCTTGTCGATCTCAAGCTGGGTCAGCTCATGCGCGCGCACCGGATCGCGGCCGGTCAGCTTGGTCGCCGCCGTGTCATCAGCGATCGCCTGCACCTCAAGGACATGGAGGCCGCAAAACTCGGCAATCTGCTCAAAGGTGAGCGAGGTATTGTCGACCAGCCAGGAAGCGGTCGCGTGGGGCATGAGCGGCTGGGCCATGCGTGAATGCCTTTCGGTATAAACAAATAGGGCCGCCCCTTACCGGAGCGGCCGCTTAACCTGCTGTGACTTAATGTGCCCGGACGGCAAGGGCAAGCACTGTCCGCCTGATCCGCCCGACTCGGTTAGTTCCGCGGTTCGCGGCTGGCGGTCAGCAAGTCGAGCAACGTGTCGAGCGGCGGAGCGCCATCGCTCGCGTGCCAATGAGCGCGGAGGCGAAAGCTGGCGCGTGCGTCGGCCAGCGGCCGCACCACCAATGGTGCGAGGCTGGCATCAACCTGGCTTTCGCATAACAGGGCAATACCTTCCCCTGCCGACACCCGCTCCAGCAGTCGATCGTTGCGCGGGTCCGCGATGATCCGTGCGGGAGGCGTGCTTGCGAACAGCCGCTCGATCAGGAAGCGATTAAGCTGCGCCCGGTTGCGATCGCGGGAGATCAGCAGCACCTCCTCCCGCAGCAGCGCCGCGTGAATCGAGGGCGCGGCCGCGAGTGGGTGATCCCGGCTCATCGCCACAACGGCATGGTCGATCCAAAGGTTGGTGTGTGCGAGCTCTTCCACCGGCTCGCACGGACAGATGGCGATGGCGATCCGCCTTGCCTCCACGGCGGGAAGCAACTCGCCAAGACTCATGTCATGCACGCCGACGGCAACATCGGGGTGGGTGGTGGTGAACGCCACCAGCGGTTCCGCCAGTCGGTCGCGGCACAGCGAGGCGAAGCACCCGATCGCCAGCGTGTGGGAGGAGCGGTCGCCGGCGGTCAAAGGGAACAAAGGGTGCATCGCGTGAAATACTGCCTGAAGGCAGCATCTTACGGGCGCTCCCTGCGACGAGTGCGACCAAATCGCGACGAACACGATGGCTGGATCGCTCGAACGGTTGCTCCCCTATGCGCATTTCGAGCAAGCGGTGCTAGGTTGTCAAAAAGCACAGACCAAGCAGAGGCGGGGAAAGGGCAGATTGCGTGCGGCATGAAATCTTCTTCCGCGCTGTTGCCGATGCGATTCGGGATGAAACCGATCCGTCGGCAATACTGGCGACTGTTTCGGACATGCTGAGACGCCACCTGCACGTGGCCCGTGTAATCTATAGCGAGAGTGAGCCAGGACCGGATGGTCCATTGTTCGACGTGCGACGGGACCAAGCAGATGGACTGCCCGATGCCACGGGGCGTCATCTGTTCCCGCCCGCATTTGATCCGCTGTTCGCTCGCTTCACCGCGGGCGAAACCGTCGTCAGCCACGACTTCACCGTGACCTCCGGCCCGATTACGGTCGGTTTCCGCGATTACATGGCAGCGATCGGAGTGCGGTCCGGCTTTGCCGTGCCGCTGGTAAAGGGTGGGCAGCTGCAGGGCGTCCTCACGGTGCAGCATGACGCGCCGCGCCGCTGGATGCGTGACGAGATCGCGCTGGTCGAGGCGCTGGCGGAACGGACCTGGGCAACGCTGACCCGCGCCCGTGCGGAAGAAAAACTGCGCACCCGAGAACGCGACCAATTGTTTCTGCTGCGCTGGAACGATCGCGTGCGTACGGCCGACGAGCCAGCGGCGATCATGAGCATCACGGTTGCGATGCTGGGCGAGCATCTGGGCGCAACTCGCGCCTGTTGTGCGACGATCGAGATCGATCCCGACCGGCCGGGTGCCAGCGACGCAAGCCGCTACGCTGTCGTTGCCGAATGGACCATTCGGGAGCAGCCGGCGATCGCGCGATCCTTTTCGGCGAGCAGTATTCCCGAGGCTGTGCGCCGCGCGTATCTGGCCGGCGAGATGTTGATCAGCGCGGATCTCGCGCATGACGAACGCTTCACTACCGAAGACTTCGAATGCGAAACTGCGCGCGAGGCGGGTGCCCGCATCGGGGTACCTTTGACGCGGGGAGGTGTGCTTCAGGCGATCCTCTCGATCGAACAGGATCGGGAGCGTCATTGGCGGCGAGCGGAGATCGCGCTGATTGGCGAAGTTGCGGATCGGATGTGGGGGCTGTTGGAGCGGGCGCGCACGGAACAGGCGCTGAAGGCACGCGAACGGGACCAGGCGTTTCTGGTAGAATGGTCCGATGCGCTGCGCTCGCTGAGTGCGCCCGAAGACATCATGCCGGTGACAATGGAGCGTCTGGGACGTCACCTCCATGCTACCCGCGTCACCTATGCCGAAGCGGACGAGGTGGAGCGTGTCTTCCAGACATGCTGGGACTGGTGTGATGGCTGTCCCAGCCTGATCGGCACGCGCGTGTCGCTTGCCGCCATCGGGGAGCAGGCGCAGCATGAATGGCTCGCAGGTGAAACCGTCCGCTATGACGATGTCGCCAGCGATCCGCGTACGGACGAAAGCGACCTCGCGATCTATGCTGCGCGCCAGATCGGCGCCTTCGTCAGTATTCCCTTGATCCGGCACGGCAGGGTCGCCGCCATACTCTCGGTCCAGTCAAGAACGCCCCGGCGCTGGCGTAATCATGAGATTGCCCTGATCCGCGACATGGGAGACCGCACCTGGAACGCTTTGGAACGCGCGCGGACCCAGGCCGAACTGGCGAAACGGGAGCGGGATCAGGCGTTCGTTATTGCCTGGAGCGATCGCTTGCGCGCCGAAACATCGGTCGAGGTGATCGTTTCCACCACCCTTGCCGCGCTCGCGACGCACCTCGGTACCGCGCGCGCGAATTTTGCTGAGCCGGTGGCCGAACGCGGATTTACCGTTCTGCACGAATGGCGCGACGTCATCGGCAGCACCAGCGCCGTCGCTCGGCCGGCAGTCAGCGACGCTGTGGAGGCGGCGTATCTCGCCGGCGAACCTGTTGTCGCGCGGGACGTGGATACCGATCCGCGCTTCGACGAAGCCGCGCGGCAGCGTTATCGCGACGTGGATGCCGTCACCTTTGCGGCGGTACCGATGGTGCGCGGCGGCGTGACACGGGGGCTGTTATCCATTCAGGATCGCCAACCGCGGGACTGGTCCGACCGGGAAGTGCAGTTGCTACGCGAGGTGGCGGACCGGCTGTGGACGATGCTGGAACGCGCGCGGGCAGAGGCATCACTGATGCATCGCGAACGCAACCAGGCATTTCTGGTCGAATGGAGCGATCAGCTGCGCCAGCTGACCACTGCCGATCAGGTGATGGCGGTGACCTTGGAGCGGCTGACCCGCTATCTCGGCGCAACCCGAACCACATATTCCGTCGCGACCGGGGTGGAGCGCGAGTTCGTGGTGGTGGCCAATTGGTGCGCCGGGGTCAACAGTGTGGTCGGGCGTCGGTTTTCAGTTTCTCAGGTTTCCCAATCCATTGCCGAGCAATGGGAGGCGGGTCGCATTGTCCGCTATGACGATGTTGTCGGCGATCCCCGTGTTCTTCCCGGTCGCGAGGCCTATTACGATGAGATCGAAGTGCGTGCCTTCATCACCGTGCCGTTGGTGGTGGAAGGCCAGATGCGTGCCTCGCTTTCGGTTCAATCGGTAGTGCCGCGGCGGTGGCGTGACGCGGAGATCCAGCTGATCCGCGACGTTTCGGAACGGTTGTGGATTGCGCTCGATCGGGCCCGTGCACTCGCCGAGTTGCGGCAGCGCGAACGGGATCAGGCTTTCCTGATCGGGTGGAGCGATCTCGTGAGGGACGAGAGCCGGGCTGCCGCCATTCTGTCCATCACCCTTGAGCGTGTGGGCCGGTATCTGAATGTAGCGCGGGCGAACTACGCGGAAAGCGATGCTGACGGCGGTGCGCTTCAGGTGATCAGAGAATGGACTCAGCAGGGCGCCCCGGCGTTGCTGGGCACCCATTTCCCTCTGACGGCGCTGGGTGAGCGGCTGATGCACAGCCACCTTTCCGGTGAGCCGGTGGTGGTAAACAGTGTCGAGCTCGACGACCGCTTCGACGACCACAACCGGCCCTTGTTCCAGGATCTGGGCATCGGAGCGCTGATCAGCGTGCCGTTGGTGCGGGCCGGCCGGGTCGCCGGCGTCCTTTCGCTGCAACAGGCGGAACCGCGAGAATGGCGCGGGAGCGAAATCCGGTTGCTGCGCGAAATCGGCGATCGGACCTGGGCCACGCTGGAAAGGGCACGATCCGAGGAAAAGCTGAATGAAAGCGAGGCGCAGCTGTCGGCGTTCATGGAGAATGCGCCGGTTGCGATGCACCTGAAGGATGGGGAGGGCCGGTATATTCGCGTCAACCCGGAGCTGGCGCGCGCGACTGGGCTGCCGGCGGAACAGCTGATCGGGCTGACTCCGGCAGACGTGTTCACGCCAATGCTGGCGCGGGAAGTGGGGCGGCTGGAGCAGCGTGCGCGTGGCGGGGAAACGGCGAGCGCGGAACTCGAAACCGGGCTTGCCGACAGCTATGCGTCAATTCTTACCATCAGCTTTCCCGTACCCGGCGGAAGCGGGGCGGCGCGCACCGGCGGCTTCACCATCGACCTGACGCAGCGCAAGCGAGCGGAAGAGGCGCTCGCCCGCAGCCGTGAGGCGCTCTACCAGACGGAGAAGCTTTCGGCGCTCGGATCGCTGCTCGCCGGGGTCAGTCACGAGCTCAACAACCCGTTGTCGATCGTCGTTGCCCAGGCGGTGATGATGGAGCGTCAGGCCAAGGGCAGTGATTTGGCCGAGCGAGCCTTCAAGATCCGCAAGGCGGCTGATCGCTGCGCCCGCATCGTGCAGACGTTCCTGGCGATGGCCCGTGCCAAAGAGCCGGAGCGTCGCCCGGTTGACCTGAACCAGGTCGCGATGGCAGCACTCGACCTGGCAGAATACGGCCTCAAGACCGAGGGTGTGAGGGTAGAGCGCGCATTCGACGAGGCGCTGCCGCAGATTGCAGCTGACGCCGACCAGCTGCACCAGATCATCATCAACCTCTTGATCAACGCGCAGCACGCGCTCGCGGACCAACCGGGAGAGCGCGTGGTGACGATCACCACGTCGCCGGGACCAGAGCCGATGACGGTCGTGCTTGACGTGGCCGATAATGGTCCGGGCATACCCGAAGCAGTGCGCCGGCGTATTTTCGAGCCGTTCTTCACCACAAAGACACAGGGCGAAGGTACCGGGGTTGGGCTTTCGTTTTCCCAAGGACTGGCGGAAGCGCACGGTGGACGCCTGTCCCTGCTGCCCACGAAAACCGGTGCCACATTCCGCCTGACCCTGCCGGTTGATCCGCAACAGACGCTTGGCCGCGTCGAGCCGGAGATGTCGCAGCTTCCACCCGCGACCCAGCGGCGCGCGCTCGTGGTCGACGATGAAGCGGAGATTGCCGAGTCACTGGCCGACTTCCTGTCACTGGAAGGCTTCACCTGTGAGGTCGCGGTCGGTGGACGAGCCGCAAAGGCGCGGCTCGCGTCCGGCGACTTCGACCTTATCGTCAGCGACCTGCGAATGCCGGATGTCGACGGGCCCGCGCTTTACGCCTTTGTGCGTGAAACCCGGCCCGACCTCGCCACCCGCATGGCCTTTTCGACGGGGGACACGCTGGGGGTATCCGCTGCCCGCTTTATCGCAGACGCCCAGCGGCCGGTGCTGGAGAAGCCGTTCGTTCCGGAGGCTGTGCGTCGCTTTCTGAACCAGATGGAGCTGGCATGAACGAAGCAACCCCGCACATCGTCCTGGTTGATGACGAAGAGGATCTGCGAGAACCTACCGCCGCTTACCTCGCCGACCAGGGGCTTGCGGTGTCGGAGGCGAGCGGCGGGCGTGCGCTCGATCTGATCCTGGCCGAGCAGCCGGTGGATCTGGTGGTGCTGGACGTGACGATGCCGGAGGAGGACGGTTTCTCCATCGCTCGCCGGCTGCGCGCGTCGGGACTGCCGCTCGGTATCGTTATGCTGACGGCGCGTCGCGACGTAATCGACCGCGTGGTCGGGCTTGAGTTGGGCGCGGACGACTATCTGATGAAACCGTTCGAGCCGCGCGAACTGCTGGCGCGGATCCGCTCGGTGCTGCGCCGGATCTCCGCGGTCCCGGTGCCGGCGCGGGACACGCAGACGGCACCCGTCAGCGTGCCCGAGAGCGGGTATCAGACGGAGTTCTGGATCCCCACCGGCCGCGGACAAGTACGGGTCGCGGTGGAGGCAATCGAGTGGATCGAGGCTGCCAAAGATTATGCGCTGCTACACACCGCGGAGCGAAGCTACATGATCCGGGTGACCATGAGCGCGCTTGAAACAGCCCTCGACCCCACGCAACTCATGCGAGTGCACCGATCAGCCTTTGTGCGGCCGGATGCGGTGCAAGCGATCAATCAGATCGGTCGACACACGACGCTGGTGTTGAAATCAGGGGCGAGCGTTCGCGTCGGTCCCCAGCACGTCGGCGAGGTGCGTCACCGGCTCAAGCCGTGATCAGCGCACCTGCTCGACGGGCACGCCGGTGACCGGATCAGTGGCGGGCGTGAGGGTGAACAGGCCGATCGCCCCAAGCACGAAGCCGCCGGCGAACTGCCACACGAAGCTGGACTTGAACAGGCGGGTCATAAGCGTACTCTGTATCTCTTTGCTGTTAGAGCGGACCTAGCCGCCTCGTCCTGAACCGCGGCTTGGCCGGCTGTTCATCGGTCGTTCGGCATATAGGGCCGGTTCGCCGACGTTGAATGACCAAGGCGGAAAGCAATCGTTTCCGCGCTGAAACCATTCGTGGCCGGGCCGTAAGTAAAGCGACGACCGCCGTCCCACTCGGGCCGGCGGCCTGACCCTCGCGAAGGGTTAGTCAGCGGAGCGCGCTACACGCCTGCTGGATGCGTGTGCATGCCTCGCGAAGAATTTCGTCGCTGGTGGCGTAGCTGATGCGCATCGCAGGCGAGAGCCCGAAAGCAACGCCCTGCACGGCGGCAACCCGCGCATCTTCCAGCAGATAGCCGACGAAATCGCCGTCCGTGGTGATCGTCTGCCCCTTTGGCGTCGTTTTGCCGATCAGGCCCGACACTTCGGGATAAACGTAGAAGGCGCCTTCCGGGGTGGGGCAGTTGATCCCATCGACGGCGTTCAACATGCTGACCACCAGATCGCGACGTACCTTGAACGCCGCGTTGCGCTCGGCCAGGAATGACTGATCGCCGTTCAACGCCGCGGTCGCCGCTGCCTGCGCGATCGAGCAGGGATTGCTGGTCGATTGCGACTGCAGCTTGGCCATCGCCTTGATCAGCCACTGGGCGCCGCCGGCGAAGCCGATACGCCAACCGGTCATCGCATATGCTTTGGAGCAGCCGTTCACGGTCAGCGTGCGCTCGTAAAGCGATGGGCAAACCTGCGCGATCGTGGCGAACTGGAAATCATCATAGACGATATGCTCATACATATCGTCCGCGAAGATCCAGACGTGCGGATGGCGTTCCAGCACCTCACCCAGCGCCTTCAGCTCGGCGGCGGTGTAGGCGGCGCCGGTCGGGTTCGAAGGCGAATTCAGGATCAGCCACTTGGTACGCGGCGTGATCGCAGCCTCCAACATCGCCGGCGTCAGCTTGTAGCCATGTTCCGGCCCCGCCGCGACAACGATCGGGGTGCCGCCGGCGAACTGAACGACATCGGGATAGCTGACCCAGTAAGGCGCGGGTACGATCACTTCGTCGCCAGCCTCAACGGTTGCGACGAGCGCGTTGAACAGGGTGTGCTTGCCGCCGACGTTCACGCTGATCTGCGCCGGCGTGTAATCAAGGCCATTGTCGCGCTTGAACTTGGCCGCGATCGCGTCCTTCAGCTCAGGCGTGCCATCGACGTTGGTATATTTCGTCTGACCGCGACGGATCGCCTCGATTGCCGCTTCCTTGACGAAATCGGGCGTATCGAAGTCGGGCTCTCCGGCGCCGAGTCCAATGACGTCGATCCCGGCGCGCTTCAGCTCCTGCACCTTGGTGGTGATCGCCAGCGTAGGCGACGGGCTGATGCGATCGAGCGCGGCAGAAGTCTTCATCGAGCGGTTCCTTTCGGCGCCGCGGCTATAGCGACGGGTTTCCCGCTTTCGCAACTGCAACGAAGGCTGGAATGAGGCCTCGCAGAGCATTTCCCAACAACAGTCCCCCGGTCAGGTCCGCCGGTGACAGATCCTGCTCCACGGCCCGCCCGCTCTCAAGCAAGTCTTCCCTGAGGACGCCGGGGAGTAGGCCACGGGCAAGTGGCGGTGTGATCAAGCGGCCACCCCTTTCCACGAAGACGTTGGTGAAGCTGCCTTCGGTAATCATGCCGTCGGGATCCACGAACACAATTTCGTCAGCGCCACTGGCGTGCCGCGCATTATCGTAGAAGGCGCGATCGCTTGTCTTGTGCCGCAGCCGGAAGTCGGACGGCGCAACAGGCAGCGGTGCCAAGGCGACGCGAAGGGGCTGTGAAAGTGCGGGAGGCACCGGGGCGATTTCGATGGAGATCCGGCCCATACGGCTGGCAAGCAGGCGGACGCGAGCCGGCTTGCGCAGCCGGAAGGTCGCTGCTTGCAGTTCATTGCGGGCATCATGACGATCGAAGCTGAACCCGAAGGCCGCGGCGCTTGCCTTCATTCGGGCGAGATGACGCTCAACCAGCAGAATGCCCGCTTGCGGATCGAAGCGCATGGTTTCGATCAGGTCCGGATCCCGCTGGCCGTGGGCTAGAAAGGCGCCTTTTGCGAGGGCTTCGTCCCACTCGGCGTCCGGCAGACTATCCGCGACGATGCCGCCGCCCAGTCCCATGACGGCCTGGCCGCTTTTACCCGCGACATGAAGCGTTCGAATTGCGACATTGAACTGTGCGTCGCCATCCGGCCCGATCGCGCCGATCGTCCCCGTATAGGGGCCTCTCGGCGCGTCCTCGACCTGGGCGATCACCTGCATGGCGCGGACCTTTGGCGCACCCGTGATCGAGCCGCAGGGGAACAACGCCGACAGTACATCGATCGCGTCAGCGCCAGGCGATAACTCTGCCGTCACCGTCGATGTCATTTGGTGAACGGTTGGATATGGTTCCACGGCAAACAGCTCAGGCACACAGACGCTGCCGGGAACAGCGACCTTCGACAGATCATTGCGCATGAGATCAACGATCATGAGGTTCTCGGCGCGCTGTTTATCGTCCGAGGCAAGGCTGCGGGCGAGTTCGACGTCACGATTTGCATCGCCGTCGCGACGCACGGTGCCTTTCATCGGCCGGCAGCGAAGGGTGCGGCCCTCAAGATTGAAGAACAATTCGGGCGAGAAGGAAAGCAAAGTGTCAGACCCGGTGTCGACGATTGCGCCCCATCCCGCCTGCGCCCGCTCCCGTACCGCCGCATAGAGCGCCAGCGGATCGCCGGCGAAGCGGACCGTGGCGCGAAAGGTGAGGTTTGCCTGATAGATGTCGCCGGCGGCGATGAGATCAAGCACCTCCTGCAGCATGGCATCATATCGTTCCCGCGCTACCTGCGGCTGGGGTTCGCCGATCCATACGCCGGTGGCGGGGGGAAGCAGCGGGGGAACGGAGGGTACCCGCTGGTAGCGCTCGAACAGACCGAACCAGAGCAGCGGCGTCGGGCAATTTTCGTGCACCCCGGCCTGTGGTTCAAAGGCAGGTCCTGCTTCGTAAGACAGGAACCCTGCGGCATGGTGACCGGCTGCAATCCCGCGCCGAATCTTCGCCAGAGCGGGTTGAACTTCGGGCAGGGTCGCTGCCTCAATGATTGCGACCGGATCGCTGTACAGCCGTGCGGGCGCGCTGCCGGCACGAGCATCGTCAAGCAGCACAAAAGGCGCGGCGAGCGGCATAGGTACGGCCATGCCTTTCCCTTCGCTCGCGGGCAACCCCGAGCATCTGCCTTGCGGGGCGGGCGAATGGCGCGCTAGCAGTTAACGTGTGGCCGATAAGCGGGGCGACCAATGGCGACCTGCTATCGCTTGCGCCCGATGCGAACGAAGGAACATGTCAGTGACCGATGCTGCGACCGAACCCGCCCTGCGCGCGATGATCGTGCCGGTCACACCGATTGAGCAGAATTGCACCATCATCTGGTGCACCAAGACCAAGAAGGGTGCAGTGATTGATCCAGGCGGTGATCTTCCGCGGATCAAGGCGGCGGTCGCTCAGGCCGGCATTGCCATTGAAAAGATTCTGCTGACCCACGGTCATATCGACCATGCCGGCGAAGCAAAGCCGCTCGCCGAGGAACTGGGGGTGGAGATCGAAGGCCCGCATGAGGACGATCGTTTCTGGCTGGCGCGGCTGGGCGAGGATGGCCGCAACTGGGGGATCCGCGGCGTGCCGTTCGAGCCGAACCGCTGGCTGGTCGACGGCGACACGGTGACTGTCGGCGAGCTGACGCTGGACGTATATCACACCCCGGGCCACACGGCAGGGCACGTGATCTTCCACCATGCGCCTTCCAAGTTTGCGCAGGTGGGCGACGTGCTGTTCCAGGGTTCGGTCGGCCGGACCGACCTTCCGCAGGGCAATCACAAGATGCTGATCAACTCGATCGTGACCAAGCTGTGGCCGCTGGGCAGCGACACCGCGTTCATCCCTGGCCATGGCAAACCTTCCACGTTCGCGCATGAGCGTCAGTGGAACATGTTCGTCAGCGACGAGGCCTTGGAAGCCTGATTTTCCCGGGCAGGCGCAGCGGCTTTCGGCTAGCTGCCGTGGCCGACACAAGCTGCCCAGGGCATCACGCCGAGACGATGGAGGTAGCGGGTTGACCGAGGCCGAGTTCATTGCGGCTCTGCGCCGCCTTCCGCTGCACAAAGGCGCGCTCGGCCTTGGGGATGATGCGGCCCGGCTGGGTGCTTTCGTAGTTACAACCGATACGCTGGTAGAGGGGGTCCACTTCCTGCCCGACGATCCCGCGGGAGACGTCGCATGGAAGCTTGTCGCGGTTAGCCTGTCCGATCTGGCCGGAAAGGGAGCGGTGCCGGAGGGGGTGCTGCTCAACTATCCCTTGTCGAAGGGCGGATGGGACCGGGCGTTTCTTGCTGGATTGAATGCCTGCCTAAGCGTTTTCAACTGCCCTTTGATTGGCGGGGATACCGTGTCTCTGCCGCAAGGTGCGCCCCGCGTGCTGACCGTCACCGCGTTCGGGCGTGACGCAGTAGCGCCGGCGCGCGCTGGTGCGCAGGCTGGAGACGGCCTTTGGGTCACGGGAACGATCGGCGATGCCGGGGCGGGCTTGTCAGTTGCCCGATCCGGGAACGGGCCGGAAGCGCTGCTCGCCGCCTATCGCCGCCCGCGTCCACGGCTTGCGGAAGGGCGCGTGCTTGCACCTCTGGCGCATGCAATGATGGATGTGTCCGATGGGTTGCTGATCGACGCTTGGCGAATGGCGGTTGCAAGTGGCCTCGCGGTGACCATAGCGCTTGATGCAGTGCCGCTTTCCACCGCGTACCGCAATTTTGTCGGCGACGATCCCCTTCCGGCGGTCACGGCTGGCGACGATTACCAGCTTTTGTGCGCCTTGCCGCCGGACCAGCGGCCAACCGGCCATGCAACCTGCATCGGCACTTTCGCACCCGGCACGGGGCTCAGCCTGACCCTCCATGGCGCTCCCGTTCCTCTCCCGCAGCGTCTTGGCTTCGAACATCGGGCGTAGCCGACAGATCTGCCATTGCGGGTAATTGACGAACCACTGTTTCGCCACTTCGTAGCCCGAGCGCCGGT
Organism: Sphingomonas sp. IC-11; assembly: GCF_021043365.1. GTDB lineage: Bacteria > Pseudomonadota > Alphaproteobacteria > Sphingomonadales > Sphingomonadaceae > Sphingomonas. The sequence goes on from NZ_JAJNDU010000002.1 coordinate 147,142, forward strand.
TGTTCCGGCATTCGTGCAGGATCGCCGGGGCGAGCTATACTTGCGCTTTCTTTCGGTGTGCGTAGGCTCCCGTTCCAGAACGATAATCATAGGAGACCGGCGGTTACCGCCCGGAGGCGGGGCCGACCGGCCACGTTAGGGGAAGGAACGCGATGACCACGGTCTATATCGCCATCCTCTGCGGCCTGCTGGCCGTGGTCTATGGCATCGTCACAAGCCAGCAAGTTCTTCGAGCGTCACCCGGTAACGAACGGATGCAGGATATTGCGTCCGCTATCCAGGAGGGGGCGAAAGCCTATCTTGGTCGGCAATATACGACCATCGCGATCGTCGGTGTGATCGTCGCGATCATTCTGGCGGCAACGCTGGGTACCTTGTCGACGATCGGTTTCCTGATCGGCGCAATCCTTTCCGGCGTGGCCGGGTTCGTCGGCATGAACATCTCGGTACGCGCCAATGTGCGCACGGCGGAGGCAGCGCGCGGCACCTTGCAGGGTGGCTTGACGATGGCGTTCCGTTCCGGCGCGGTGACCGGCATGTTGGTAGCGGGCCTGGGGTTGCTCGCGATCGCGGGCTTCTTCTGGTATCTGACCGGCCCGGCAGGCTACGCCCCCAATGCGCGCGAGATCGTCGAGGCGCTGACGGCTCTGGCGTTTGGCGCATCGCTGATCTCGATCTTCGCCCGGCTGGGCGGCGGCATCTTTACCAAGGCTGCGGACGTCGGCGCGGATCTCGTCGGCAAGGTCGAGGCAGGGATCCCCGAGGACGACCCTCGCAATCCAGCTGTCATCGCGGACAACGTGGGTGACAATGTCGGTGATTGCGCCGGCATGGCCGCCGATCTGTTCGAAACCTATGTCGTGACACTGGGCGTCACGATGATTTCGATCGCGCTGCTGATCCGGGCGTCGGGCGCGGAGCTGATGAACCTGATGAGCCTGCCCCTGATCGTCGGCGGCGTGTGCATCGTCACGTCCATCATTGGAACCTACATGGTGCGGCTGGGGTCCAAGGGGTCCATCATGGGCGCGCTCTACAAGGGGTTCTGGACCTCCGCGCTTCTCGCAATCCCGGCGATCTATGTGGCAACCCAGATGACGCTCGGCGACCTGAACGCGCCAATCGGGGCGGCCGGATTTCTCGACGCGCCCTCGGATGCGGTGACCAGCGGCTTGGGTGATCTGGCCGCGACAGGCGTGACCGGAGCACCGGCAGCCGACGCTTTCACGGGCATGGACCTGTTCTGGTGCATGTTGATCGGGTTGGCGGTGACCGGGCTGATCGTGTGGATCACCGAATATTACACGGGCACCAACTATCGCCCGGTGAAGTCGATCGCCCGCGCCAGCGAAACCGGGCACGGCACCAATGTGATCCAGGGTTTGGCGATCAGCCTTGAAGCCACTGCGTTGCCGACGGTGGTGATCGTCGTGGCCGTGGTAGCCGCCTACAAACTTGCCGGCATCATCGGCATCGCCTTCGCCGCGACGTCGATGCTGGCGCTCGCCGGCATGGTGGTCGCACTGGACGCTTATGGTCCGGTCACCGACAATGCGGGTGGCATTGCGGAGATGGCGGGGCTGGAGGACGAAGTCAGGCACAAGACGGATGCACTGGACGCGGTCGGCAACACCACTAAGGCCGTCACGAAGGGATATGCGATCGGTTCGGCCGGGCTGGCCGCGCTCGTTCTGTTCGGCGCCTATACCACTGACTTGCAGACGTATTTCCCCGACATTCAGGTCGATTTCAGCCTGAGCAATCCATATGTGATCGTCGGCTTGCTGCTCGGCGCGCTGCTACCCTACCTGTTCGGTGCGTTCGGTATGACTGCGGTGGGGCGTGCCGCAGGCAGTGTCGTGGAGGAGGTGCGTGATCAGTTCCGCAATAATCCCGGCATCATGGAGGGAACCAGCCGCCCCAATTACGGGCGCACGGTAGATCTGGTTACCCGCGCGGCGATCAAGGAAATGATCGTGCCATCATTGCTGCCCGTGCTCTCTCCGATCCTGCTGTACTTCATTGTCACCGCGGTAGACGGGCAGGCCTCCGGTTTCGCGGCGCTCGGCGCGATGCTGCTGGGCGTGATCGTCTCGGGCCTGTTCGTCGCGCTTTCCATGACAAGCGGCGGTGGCGCCTGGGACAATGCGAAAAAATACATTGAAGACGGCAACCACGGCGGCAAGGGATCGGAGGCTCACAAGGCCGCAGTGACCGGTGATACTGTCGGTGATCCTTACAAGGACACCGCCGGCCCGGCGGTGAACCCGATGATCAAGATCACCAACATCGTGGCGTTGCTGCTGCTAGCCGCGCTTGCAGGGGCAGGCGCTGGCTAAGCAGGCTCACGATATTGCGTCAGGCCGCTGCGCTGCCTATCCCGTCACCAAACAGGAGCAATGCAGCAGCCATGACGACCTTTGACGATCGCGAGCGCGCGTTTGAAACCAAGTTCGCCCGGGACGAGGAAATGGCGTTCCGTATTATCGCGCGGCGCAACCGCCTGCTGGGTCAGTGGGCGGCCGAATTGATGAAGCTGACGCCGGAAGAGGCAGACGCTTACGCCAAGACGGTGGTCCATGCCGATTTGGAAGAAGCGGGCGACGCCGATGTCGTGCGCAAACTGGTTGGCGATCTGACCGCAGCGGGCGTGGACATGAGCGAGGCTGACGTCCGCAAGGCGCTGGACGATCAGACTGTCGAGGCGCGCCGTCAGTTGATGGAGGCGCAGTAACGTGCCGATGGCAGCGGACGAGATCGCGGCCCTGATCCGCGAAGGCATTCCCGATGCCGAGGTGGAGATTACGGACTTGGCCGGAGACGGCGATCACTATGCGGCACGGGTCACGGCCGCCTCGTTCGCAGGCATGTCACGCGTAAAGCAACATCAGGCAGTATATGCGGCGCTTGGCGGCCGAATGGGCGGAGTGCTGCACGCCTTGCAGTTGACGACGGGCGTGCCGAAATAACTGCCAGCCAGCTTCCACGCGAGGATCGAAAATGACCGAAGATACCAACGCCCGCATCGACGCGGTGGTGAAGAACAATCCAGTGGTGCTGTTCATGAAGGGCAGTCCGCTGTTCCCCCAGTGCGGCTTTTCCAGCCGTGCGGTGGCGATCCTCCAGCATTTGAACGCCGAGTTCGAGAGCGTGGATGTGTTGCAGGATCAGGGCATCCGTCAGGGGATCAAGGCATATTCGGACTGGCCGACTATCCCGCAGCTGTACGTGAACGGTGAGTTCGTCGGTGGTTCGGACATCATGATGGAGATGTACGAGAGCGGCGAACTGGCCGAGTTGCTGAAGGATACGGCAAAGGTCGCCTGAGGCAGAACGAAGTCGGGTGCGGGCGGGGCCTCGCGAGATCGAAGTAGCGACGCACCCGCCCGACTGAAGCGCAAACATGCGCGATGCGAGACACAATGCAGTCCCTGTGCCAAGTGACTGCAAGCCGCGAATTTGCTGACAGGCGACGGTTAACGCCACTCAGCTGATCGCCTGACCTGTAAAGCGTTCCGACAGGTGAATTAGGCGGCTATGTGCGCGACAAATTGCGGTAGCGGCAGCCGCATTTCATACGCTTGAATAGCGCGCTGCGGCGTTGAGGATCCTCTGAACGCCAAGCGCATCGGTGGCCAAGTCTAGAAGGTCGGTCGCGGCCGTTGCGGTGGGCCATATGACCGTTCTAGGCGGTTACGTGTGGTGGCGGTCGGCTCTATCCCGGGCTGAAGAATGTCCGCTCTGTGCCTGCCGAGAAGGCTGATCGATGGCAGCTTGCTGCGCGGCGCCAGGCTGCCACCAGAACGGCCGTTAGCGGTTTTCTTCTGCACCATTGTTGTAGAACCGTCGTTGGAAGGCGGCGAGGTCCGCGTGCGTATCGACGTCGATCAAGTCGGATGGTGCCGTGGTGACATGGCGCCCGGCGCGGATCAGGTCGCGGGCTCCTTGATCGCCGCGCAATGACAGCAATTGATCAAACATTTCCCGCCCGAACACAGCCGGCGGGCGGGGCGGAGTCTCGCCGTCCGTGGAGGCCACGATCGCCACGCTTCCTTCCGCCGCTTCGAGCAGCCGGCGCACATGGGCGGCGGTAATGCGCGGCATGTCGGCAAGCGCGATCAGCACGGCTGAGGCGGCGTGTTCCCTTGCCCGCTGCACGCCTAGCCGGATCGACGATGCCATATCGCCGACCGGATCGCGGTTCTCGATAATCTCAAAGCCTAGCGGGAAATAATCGAGCGCGGCAGTTCGCACGACTGCCAGTCGGGCGCGGAATGGCACTGGATCAAGTGCCCTCGCGACGTGGAGGCCGAGCGGCAGATCGCCAAATGGCGCGTCCAGCTTGCTAGTTTCTCCTTGGAAGCGCCGCGACCGGCCCGCGGCGAGGAGGAGGAGCGCGGTTTCTTCAGCCGCGATCATGGAAGGCCTTCACCATCGCGCCGGCGATGGAGAGGGCGATTTCGGCCGGACCGATCGCGCCGATGTCGAGCCCGACCGGGCCGTCGATCCGCGCCAGATCCTCAGGCGAGACGCCCGCCTCCGTCAGCCGCTGAAGCCGCGCCGCGTGGCTCTTCCGGCTCCCGAGCGCGCCGACATAGCCGGTGTTGGCAGCAAGCGCGGCGACGAGCGCGGGATCGTCGATCTTGGTGTCGTGGCTGAGCGTTACCACTGCTGTCGACGAGCCGGGTTTATACGCCTCCACCGCTTCGTCGGGCCAGCGATCGTCGAGCGTCGTATCGGGAAAGCGTTCCTCGGTGAGGAAGCGGCCGCGCGGGTCGACCACCACCGTCTCGATTCCGAGCGTGCGGGCGAGGCCGACGAGCGACTGGGCGATCTGCACCGCCCCCACCACGATCAAACGGCGCGGCGGATCGTAGCGGTTGGCGAAGATCTCGCCGGTCTCGACGGGGCGCAGGTCGCTGTGGCCGGTCGATAGGTCCGTCGTGACGGTGAGCGGCTGGCCTTCCGAGCGCGCTTCGACAATGCGGTCGAACAATTCCGGGTCGAACCCTTCCGCCGAGACTGGCTGAACCATGACGCTGATCTCGCCGCCGCAGGGCAGGCCGACTTCCCAGGCGCTGGCATCGGCGACGCCATATTTCCTCACCGCGAAGGGGCTGCCCGCGATCACGCGCGCGGCGGTGTCGAGGATGTCGCCCTCGACGCAGCCGCCCGAGACCGAGCCTTCGAAGCGGCCGTCCTCGTGCACCAGCATGTGGCTGCCGCGCGGGCGGGGCGCGGAGCCCCAGGTGGAGACGACCGTGGCGAGCGCCATGCGGGCCCCCTTCCACGATTGAGCCGCGGAGAGGACGCTGTCGTTATCGGCCATGGATCACACCGGTGGGAGATGAGGGAGGAGTTTATCGAGTGTCACGGGCATGTCATAGATGCGCACACCGGTGGCATTGTGGATCGCGTTGACGATCGCGGCGCCCGAGCCGGCGATGCCGAGCTCGCCAACGCCCTTTGCGCCGACCGGATTGGCGGAATCGTCGATCTCCTCGACAAAATAGGCTTCAATCTGGGGCACGTCGGCATTCACGGCGACGTGATATTCGCCGAAATCGGGGTTCACGAAGCGGCCGTTGCGGGTGTCGACCACGCCGTCTTCGCTGAGCGCATAGGCGAGACCCCAGACCATGCCGCCGACGATCTGGTTCTTCGCCGTCTTTTCATTGAGCACGCGGCCGATGTCGAACACGCCGAGCATGCGGCGGACGCGCACCTCGCCGGTGACGGCGTTGACCGCGACTTCGGCGAATTGCGCGCCGTGGCTCGCCTGGCTGGTCGCCTGCGATTCCTTGCCGGGCGAGGTCTTGCCCCTGGCGGCGATCGGCGAACCGCGGACCAGATCCACGAGCGGGCTGGTGCGGGCGCCGGCGGTAACGATGCCGTCCTTGAGGCGCATGTCTTCCGGCGCGGCATTCATGCGGCGGCCTAGCTCGGCAAGGACATCCTCGCAGGCAAGCGCGGCAGCCGCGCAGGCGCTGCCTGCGCCGAACGATCCGCCGGAGCCGGCGCTGGGCGGCAGATCGGTGTCGCCGATCACCACATCGATCGCCTCCACCGGCAAGCCAAGCATGTCGCCGACCGTCTGGGCGAGGATCGTGTAGGTGCCGGTGCCGATGTCGGTCATGTCGGTGCGCACGGTGGCGCGGCCGTCATCACCCAGGATCACTTCGGCCTCGGCGTTGACGGTGAAATTGCCGCGAAGTGCCGCGGCCATGCCCATGCCGATCAGCCATTCGCCCTCGCGCCGGCTGCCGGGCGTGGCATCGCGCCGATCCCAGCCGAAGCGGCGCGCGCCTTCCTCGTAGCAATCGAGCAGGCGGCGGGTGGAGAAGCGCTTGCCGGTGGTGGGATCGCGGGCGGGCTCGTTGCGGCGGCGTAGCTCGATCGGATCGAGGCCAAGCTCCTCCGCCAGTTCGTCCATCGCGCACTCGACCGCGAACGTGCCGATCGCTTCCCCCGGCGCGCGCACCGCGCCGGTTGCAGGCAAGTCGATACGCGCGAGATCGGTGCGGAAGCGGCGCGCCTCGCCGGCGTATAGCGGCAGCGTGCCGAACGGCACCGGTTCCAGGAAGGCGCTGTCGTCATTCTGATAAGCGACACTTTCATGGCCGATCGCGCTGATCCGGCCTTCGCGATCGGCACCAATGCGCAGCCGCTGCGTGGTGGGCGAGCGATGGTGGACCATATAGGCGGTCTGGCGGCGGCTGAGCGCAACCTTCACAGGGCGCCCCACCTTCTCGGCCGCGATGGCGGCGAAGATCACTTCCGGCCCTACGCCCGTTTTCCCGCCGAACCCGCCGCCGACATAGGGGGCGAGCACGCGCACGCGATCCTTGTCGATGCCGAGCGCCGTGGCGATGGTGTCCTTAGCCGCGCCGATCACCTGGTTGCTGGAGCGGACGGTAAGCTTGTCGCCTTCCCACCAGGCCAGCGTTGCATGCGGCTCAAGCGCGGCGGGGAAGTGGATCGGCGTCGTGTAGGTGCGATCGATCACGACCTCGGCGGCGGCGAGCGCCGAGTCGAGATCACCGCGGTTCACGGGAGGGAGGAAGCCGAGCTTGTGGTCCTGCTGGATCTCCACATCGGCGGCGTTGAACCGGCCGGCGGTTTCCTCATAGTTCACCGTGACGAGGCGCGCGGCGGCGCGGGCCGCCTCCTGCGTTTCCGCAACGACGATGGCGACGCCCTGGCCGTAGTGGAACACCTCGTCCTTGCCGATCGCCGACATGGCGCGCGAGTTGCCCTCGCCGGTCGGCATGCGCGGATCGCCGTGGATGACGGCGAGCACGCCGGGCGCAGCTTCTGCGGCGGTCGAATCCACGCCGGTCACGCGGCCGCGGCCGATGCTCGATTGCACCACGGCGAGATAGGCGGTGTTCTCCGGCGCCTGTTCGAAGGCGTAGGGCGCAGCGCCGCTGACCTTTTCGCGTGCCTCGTAACGGTCGAGCGGCTTGCCGAGCAGGCCCTGCTGGGCGCGGTTGAGAGCGGCGGGACGGTATGGTGCGTCCATCGCGAGATCGTTCATGCCGGCTCCCCGGTAAGGTCACGCAGCGCGGTGACGAGCACGCGCCGGGTGAGCGGGATCTTGAAATCATTGTGGCCGAAGCCGCGTGCGCCCTTGAGCAGCGCATCGGCGGCAGCGTCGAAGGTTGCCTGTCCTGCGAGCTTACCGACCAGCGCAGCCTCCACCGCGGGATCGCGCCATGGCTGGTGGGCGAGACCACCGAAGGCGAGCGCCGCGTGGGTGATGGTGCCGTTTTCCACGCCAACCACAGCCGCAATCGAGACTAGCGCGAAGGCGTAGGAGGCGCGGTCACGCACCTTGCGGTACAGCTGCCGCGCGCCGGGGGGCGGGGCAGGGAGTGCGACATGGGTGATGAGCTCGCCCGGTTCCAGCACCGTTTCGACATGCGGCGTATCGCCGGGCAGGCAGTAGAATTCGCCGAGCGGGATGCGGCGGCGATCGCCATCCGGTTTCAGCGTGACGATGGTTGCGTCCAGCGCGCGCATCGCGACGGGCATGTCGCCCGGATGGGTGGCGATGCACTGGTCGCTGGTGCCGAGGATCGCGTGGATACGGTTGAACCCGCCGATCGCGTCGCAGCCGCTGCCGGGTTCGCGCTTGTTGCAGGCGGCATGCGTGTCGTAGAAAAAATAGCAGCGGGTGCGCTGGAGGAGGTTGCCGCCCGTGGTCGCCTTGTTGCGCAACTGCCCAGAGGCGCCGGCAAGCAGCGCGCGGCTAAGTGCCGGGTAGCGCGCTATAATGCGCGGGTCGGCCGCGAGATCGCTATTGGGGAGGAGCGCGCCGATCAGCAGCCCGCCATCCTGTTCCTGGATAGTGTTCAGATCGAGCCGGCTGATGTCGACCAGCTTTTCCGGCGTTTCGACCTGCAGCTTCATGAGGTCGAGCAAATTGGTGCCGCCGGCGATGAAGCGGCCGCCGGCACGCACCGCCGCCTCGGGGCTGGCGGCACGGGTGTAGTCGAAGGTCTTCATGCCTTCTCTCCCGCGCCTTTCCGCTGTGCGTGCACCTCGCGGATCGCGTCGACGATGTTGGGATAGGCCGAACAGCGGCAGATGTTGCCGCTCATCCGCTCGCCGATCTCATCGTCATCAAGGGCGGGCGCGGAAAGATCGTCGGTAACGTGGCTGGGCCAGCCCTTCGCCACTTCGTCGAGCATGCCGACCGCGGAGCAGATCTGCCCCGGTGTGCAATAGCCGCATTGGTAGCCATCGTGACGGACGAACGCTTCCTGCATCGGGTGAAGGGCATCAGTGCTGCCGAGCCCCTCGATCGTCAGGATGTCATCATCCTGGTGCATCACCGCGAGGGTGAGACACGCATTGATCCGCCGCCCGTTCACCAGCACCGTGCAGGCACCGCACTGGCCATGATCGCAGCCCTTCTTGGTGCCCGTCAGGGCAAACTCCTCGCGGAGGACGTCGAGGAGCGAGGCGCGGATGTCGGGATCGGCCTCGCGCTTGCTGCCGTTGATGGTGAAGCGCATGGGGGCAGTATGCGCCACTCCCCCCTTCGATCCAAGTACGTCGCAATAATTCTTGTTATGGCGCTGGCCGGCGGATGCGCTCCGCGGCAAGCAGGGATCATGCACGCCGCCGAACCGCTTTCCGCACCGATCGTCATCGCCCATCGCGGCGCTTCCGGAGAGCGGCCCGAGCACACGATCGCCGCTTATGAACTGGCGATCGCGCAAGGTGCGGATGTGATCGAGCCTGATCTGGTTCCGACGCGCGACGGCGTGTTGGTAGCGCGGCACGAAAATGAGATTGGCGAAACGACGGATGTGGCCGATCATCCGGAGTTCCGGGCTCGGCGTACCACCAAGCGTATCGACGGCCGGGAGGTCACCGGCTGGTTCACCGAGGATTTCACGCTGGCTGAGCTTAGGACCCTGCGCGCAAAAGAACGCCTGCCGCTGCTCCGCCCAGGTAATCGCGCCTTTGATGGGCAAGAGGTGATCCCAACCTTGGATGAGGTGATTGCTCTGGCGAAGCAGCACGGCGTGGGGATCTATCCCGAGACCAAGCACCCGACCTATTTTGCCTCGCTGGGGCTTGGCACTGACGAGCCGTTGGTGGCGGCGATCAGGAGAGCCGGATGGGACAGCGCCAAAGCGCCCGTTTTCATCCAGTCTTTTGAAGTGCGGAATCTTCAGCGACTGAAGACGATGACGAAGGTACGCCTCATCCAGTTGATCGAGAGCGAAGGCGGGCCGGCGGACGGGTCCGTGGCGCGCTATGCGGACATGGTAACGCCAACGGGACTGAAGGCTGTGTCGGCCTATGCCTGGGGAATCGGGCCGAATAAGGCGATGCTTTGGCAGGGCGAGTCGCCCACAGCCATCGTGCGGGATGCACATGCCGCGGGCCTACGCGTGCACCCATGGACATACCGCGCGGAGAACCAGTTTCTGCCACCGGCATACCGGACGAGCGACGATTTGAAGGCCCGCGGGAACGTCGCTGCCGAGATTTCGGCTGTCCTGCGCCTTGGTATCGACGGATTCTTCACTGATTTTCCGGCAATTGGCGTGCGGACGCGCGATGCCGCACGGGGAGTTGAGTGATGCGTAAACCGGTTTTGATAGCTGCTGCGGCCTTGCTTCCGCTGACCGCGGGCGGATGCGTTCGAACGGCGGCGAGTGTCGTGACCGCGCCGTTCAAGGCGGCAGGGCAGGTGGTCGACTGGACCACGACGAGCCAGGACGAGGCGGATCGCAACTACGGTCGCAAGATGCGCAAGAAGGAGGCGCGCGAGGGTCGCGAACGGCGCGAATGGGAAAAACGCTGCCGTAAGGATCCTGAGAATTGCGGCTCGTACGACGGTTACGTCGCCAGCCACGACAATTGAGCGGGGGGCGCTTGGAGTCGGCCGCTACTAGAGCCGACTAGCGGCTCCTGTCAGGTCCCGCTCAGGCCGCGCGCCGCTGGTTCGTTGCGAGAATGGCGCGAGCGGCACGCTGAGCAGCGGCAATCTCGCGTGCCGACATATCGTCCGCGATTTCCGCCCGGGCTGCCTGCGCGGCGGTGTTGCCGGCCACTGCGGCCAAATTGAACCACTTATGTGCTTCGATCAGGTCGTAATCGGCACCATCCGTGCCGGTGGAGTAAGCAACGCCGAGATCGTAGCAAGCGTGGCCGTCGCCGCGCATGGCAGCCGGAAGTCGGCGGTCGATCAGCAATTGTGCGCTCTTCAGGCTGTTCGCCATGTCCATTACCCTGGTTCAGTTCCCCAGGGCCAAGGTGCGGCGAATCGCCTCACCAAATGGTTAATGGTTAATCCAGGGATATTGCTATGTTATCGATCAGCCGGGTCTGACCCATGCGGGCAGCGGCAAGAAGACGGCGGGGCCGATCGGCGGCCGGCTGTTCGGTCAGGGTTTCAGCATCCACGAGGGTCACGTAATCGACCGTGAAGCCTGCCGAGATCAGGCTGGTTTGCGCTTCCGCCAGAACGTCCGCCGGCAGGTTTCCACGAGCAATCGCGCGGGCCGCCACGCCAAGTGCGCGGGGCAGCGCGACAGCCTTCGCCCGCTCGTCCTCATCCAGGTAGATATTGCGGGAAGACAGGGCCAGGCCGTCATCATCCCGTTGGGTCGGCACGCCCACGATGTCGATCGGGAAGTTCAGGTCCGTGACGAGCCGACGGATCACCTGCAGTTGCTGGAAGTCCTTTTCCCCGAAATAGGCAGTGTCCGGCCCAACCTGGTTGAACAGCTTGGCGACGACAGTGGCGACACCATCGAAATGACCCGGGCGAGCCGCGCCGTCCAGTCCTTCGGTTACGCCGCTGATGCTGATGTTGGTTGCAAAGCCCTCAGGGTACATGGTTTCCACCGGCGGCAGCCAGAGCAGATCGCAGCCAGCCTCCACCAACATGCGCGAATCGGCTGCCTCGCGCCGCGGGTAGCGCGCCAGATCCTCGTTGGGCCCGAATTGCTTGGGGTTGACGAAGATGGAAGCGACAACCTTGGTCCCGGGGCGCTTCGCCGCTTCCACCAGCGCGATGTGCCCGGCATGAAGCGCGCCCATCGTAGGGACAAGCGCAACGCGAGCGCCGTCAGCACGGAACGACGCAATCGCTGCACGCAGGTCGTTCAAATCACGGACGGTCTGCACGCGGGCGAAACTCCACTCGAAACGTAACCGGCGCGCATCTATGGGGATCGATGCACGCGATCAACAAAGGATGCGACAATTTGCCGACCGGTCCCGACAATACCCATGTGATCGTTTTCGCCAATGAGAAGGGCGGAACGGGCAAGTCGACAACGGCGGTGCACGTCGCCATCGCTCTTGCCGTTCGTGGCGCCCGCGTCGCTTGCCTCGATCTCGATCATCGGCAGCGGACGATGGGTCGTTACCTCGACAACCGCACCGAGTCAGTACGTCGGCTCGGGTCTGAACTCGCGATCCCGCGCTATCGCACTGCGCATGAGGATTTCGAGCAAGCCTATCAGGAGATGCTAGAGGGCGCCGATTTCCTGGTGATCGACACGCCCGGTCGTGACGATCCTTATGCACGCGCGGCCGCCACCCGCGCCGATACGCTCGTCACGCCGATGAACGACAGCTTCGTGGACTTCGACCTGATCGGTCAGGTGCACCCGGAGACGTTCAAGGTGACGCGTCCCAGCTTTTACTCCGAGTTGATCTGGGATGCCCGCAAGGCACGGGCAAAGGCGGATGGTTCAACCATCGACTGGGTCGTGCTGCGCAACAGATTGCAGCACATCGAGGCGCGCAACATGCGGCGCGTCTCCGACGCGCTCGATCAGCTGTCCAAACGTGTCGGGTTCCGGGTGATCCCGGGACTCGGTGAGCGCGTGATCTACCGCGAGCTATTCCCCTCCGGTCTGACGATGCTGGACGCCAAGGAGTTTGGTGCGATGGGCCTCGGCCATGTCGCGGCGCGGCAGGAGCTGCGCGAAATGATGGCCGGGCTTTCGCTACCCGAGCCGGCTTTGCCGCACGTGGCCTGATGCTCAAGCTGCTGATCGCACTGCTGGTGGCCTATGCCGGCTGGCGATTGTGGAAGGACGGTTTTGGCGGGGCGAAAGCAAAGAAGCGCGTTGTCCCGCGGGAGCCGAGCGACGCGGCGGCCGCGCGGCGACTGCTGGGTGTGGACCGCGCAGCCGACGCGGCCACGATCCGGGCCGCTCATCGCCGCCTTATGGCCGAGGCTCACCCAGATCGCGGCGGCTCCGCCGAAGAAGCGCGCGCCCTCAACGCGGCGCGCGACCTGTTGCTTGGGCGAGCAGGCTAGCGCCGGGCCCAAGCCGGCGCTCACTCGCTGGCCGCATCAGGCCGGTGGTGTCGGATCCTGTTGCGCACGCTCTTGATAGAAGCGCTGCACGACGGCCCAGCCTTCGGCGGCACTTTCGACGTAGGTGAAGATGTCGAGATCGCGCTCGGCAATCACGCCTTCCTCGACCAGCGCCTCAAAGTTCACCACCTTTTCCCAGAACTCCCGGCCGAACAGCAGCACCGGGATCGGCTTCACCTTGCCGGTCTGGATCAGCGTCAGCAGCTCGAACAATTCGTCGAACGTGCCGAAGCCGCCCGGGAAGGCCGCGAGCGCCCGAGCGCGCAGCAGGAAGTGCATCTTGCGCAGCGCGAAATAGTGGAACTGCATCGAGAGCGACGGCGTCACATACGGATTGGGCGCCTGTTCGTGCGGCAGAACGATGTTCAGCCCGATCGATTCGGCATGGACGTCCGTCGCACCGCGATTGGCGGCTTCCATGATCGACGGCCCGCCGCCGGAGCACACCACGAAGTGGCGCATGCCCTGCTCGTCGCGGGGGAAGTTGCTGGCGAGGCGGGCGAGTTCGCGCGCCATCTCATAATATTTCGACTTGGCGACCAGTCGCTCGGCAATGTGGCGGTGCGCCGGATCGGCCATTTCCAGCATCGCCTGCGCCTTGGCAGGCTCCGGAATGCGGGCCGAGCCGTAAACGACGAAGGTGGAGCCAATATGCGCCTCCTCGAGGAGCAGCTCAGGCTTCAGCAGTTCAAGCTGGAACCGCACCGGGCGAAGGTCCTCGCGGAGAAGGAAGTCCATATCCTGGAAGGCGAGGCGGTAAGCCGGATTTTCGGTTTGCGGTGTGGAGATGCCGGTCTTGGCCGACTCGGCATCCTGGCGCGCACGTGGAAAGGTGCGGCTCGGTACGCGGGTTTCTGTCATTTCGAAGGGCCTTAGATGAGTTTTCAGGCCGGATCGATCCGCTTTTTAATTGAGGGGCGCCGACGCTTGCGCGGGGTGGATCAGCGACAAAAGCGCGCGCGATCCGCCTCGAGATGGAAGTGGTTGCGGTGCGCGCTGTTGTAGTTTGGGCCGAGCACTGTGCCGAACCGTTTGCATGCGGAAGCATGGATGACCTGCATGAAGCGGCGCACGTCCGGATCCGGGGAGTTCCAGTCGTTGAGCACGCTGATGCGGCGGCCATCCTTCAGCAGAAAGCCGCCGACGTCGATGGCATTCGCAACAGAGTGGCCGGAACGGCGAGCAGTACCGGCGACGTTGCGGCAGTTGTAGCTGCCCATACTTTCTACCTTCGCAAGCTCGCTGCCCAGAATCTGGTAGGCGGCGGGTGCCACGGCGTTGCGCGCCCATTGCGCATAGGTAAGCGCTTGACCACAGCGCACCGCGCCCAAGTTCGTAGTTGGCACGCCGATATCCAGCAGCTTGACTGTACCGACGATGCCGCAGCCGGGCCCGAAGCTGCGATCGGGCAGCGGCTCGAATGCGACCCCGAGTTCGCGCAGATCGCGGTGGCATTGCGCTGTTTCGCGAGGCGATGGCCCTTCCACGCGACTGACGGGCGTGCGCGAATCGGAGCGGGCTGGCGGGTCGGATCGGCCGCAGGCGGCGAGTGTCGCCACGAAGGCGAAAAGAAAAACAGAACGCACGACTTCCCCCACTCGCGTCGCAGCGCGACCCCGCACCCTTCTTTTTTCACGATTTGTCAAAAAGAAAGCCAGACCGGCAAGAGGCGGGCCGAGTGGAGCGCGCGAGAGGCCGAGCCGAGTCCGGGGCACCGTTCGGCGGTTGCCACGTTACGCTGCCGACACTAGAGCCGTCGGCGGGCCACGCGGTCCCAACGCCGCGCGTGCTCTCTGTAAGGAGAGTCAGACATGACTGATACGACGCTCGCCGACGCCACTCTTGCGTCTGCGAAACCCGCCACCAAGCCGGCGCGACCCTATTTCTCTTCGGGTCCCTGCGCCAAGCCGCCGGGCTGGGATGCCGCCAAGCTGGCCGATGCCACGCTCGGTCGTTCGCACCGCTCAAAGATCGGCAAGCAGCGCCTCCAATATTGCATCGATCTGATGCGCGAGCTGCTGAAGCTCCCCGACACTCACCGCATCGGCATCGTTCCGGGTTCGGATACCGGCGCCTTCGAAATGGCGATGTGGACGATGCTGGGCGCTCGCCCGGTCACCGCGCTCGCCTGGGAAAGCTTCGGCGAAGGCTGGGTGACGGACGCCGTCAAGCAGCTGAAGATCGACCCCAATGTCATCCGCGCCGATTACGGCCAGCTGCCGGATCTGGGCCAGGTCGATTGGTCGAACGACGTGCTGTTCACCTGGAACGGCACCACCAGCGGCGTTCGCGTGCCGAATGGCGACTGGATCGCCGACGATCGCGAGGGCCTGTCCTTCGCCGACGCCACCAGCGGCGTGTTCGCGTACGACCTGCCTTGGGACAAGATCGATGTCGCCACCTTCTCCTGGCAGAAGGTGCTGGGCGGTGAAGGCGCGCATGGCGTGCTGATCCTCGGCCCTCGCGCGGTCGAGCGGCTTGAGACCTACACGCCCGCCTGGCCGCTGCCGAAGGTGTTCCGCCTCGTCTCCAAGGGCAAGCTCGCCGAGGGCGTGTTCAAGGGCGAGACGATCAACACCCCGTCGATGCTGGCCGTCGAAGACGCGATCTTCAGCCTCGAATGGGCGAAGTCGCTGGGCGAGAACGGCCTCATCGCGCGCTCTGATGCGAACGCCAAGGCGCTCGACGAGATCGTCGCCGCCCGCGATTGGCTCGGGCATCTCGCGGCCGATCCGGCCTCGCGCTCGACCACCAGCGTGTGCCTCACGGTCGACGCCGACGAAGCGGTGATCAAGAAGATGGTCTCGCTGCTCGAGGCAGAGGGCGCCGCCTATGACATCGGCGGCTATCGCGATGCCCCTCCGGGCCTGCGCATCTGGTGCGGCGCCACGGTGGACACCGCGGACATCGTTGCGCTCGGCCCGTGGCTCGACTGGGCCTACGCAACCGCCAAGGCCGGCTGACTCATCGTCATTCCCGCGAAGGCGGGAATCCATACACGCAGGTCGTCGATGGAGCCGCTCGGACAGCGGCTATGGGTCCCCGCCTCCGCGGGGATGACGGCTGTATCTAGGACACGACAGATGCCAAAAGTTCTCATCAGCGACAAAATGGATCCCAAGGCCGCGCAGATCTTCCGTGAGCGCGGCGTGGAAGTGGACGAAATCACCGGCAAGACGCCGGAAGAGCTGAAGGCGATCGTCGGCCAATATGACGGCCTCGCGATCCGCAGCTCCACCAAGGTCACCAAGGACATTCTCGAAGCGGCGACCAACCTCAAGGTCGTCGGGCGCGCCGGCATCGGCGTCGACAATGTCGACATCCCCGCCGCGTCGGCCAAGGGTGTCGTAGTGATGAACACGCCGTTCGGCAATTCGATCACCACGGCCGAGCACGCCATTGCCCTCATGTTCGCACTGGCGCGTGATCTGCCGGAGGCGGATCGCTCGACCCAGGCGGGCAAGTGGGAAAAGAACCGCTTCATGGGCGTCGAGGTCACCGGCAAGACGCTCGGCCTGATTGGTGCGGGCAACATCGGCTCGATCGTTGCCGATCGCGCGCTCGGGCTGAAGATGAAGGTCGTTGCCTACGATCCGTTCCTCACCGAGGAGCGCGCGATCGAGCTCGGCGTGCAGAAGGCGACGCTGGACGAGTTGCTCGCCCGCGCCGACTTCATCACGCTTCACACGCCCTTGACCGATCAGACCCGCAACATCCTGTCGGCCGAAAATCTCGCCAAGACCAAGAAGGGCGTGCGGATCATCAACTGCGCGCGCGGCGGCCTGATCGACGAGGCCGCGCTCAAGGAAGGCCTCGACAGCGGCCATATCGGCGGCGCCGCGCTCGACGTGTTCGTCACCGAGCCGGCCAAGGAGAGCCCACTGTTCGGCACGCCGAACTTCATCTCGACGCCGCACCTCGGCGCCTCGACCACCGAGGCGCAGGTGAACGTCGCGATCCAGGTCGCCGAACAGATGGCGGACTATCTCGTGTCGGGCGGCGTCACCAACGCGCTCAACATGCCGAGCCTGACGGCTGAGGAAGCGCCCAAGCTGAAGCCGTACATGGGCCTTGCCGAAAAGCTCGGCAGCCTCGTCGGCCAGTTGGCGCATGGCGCGATCGACCGCATCTCGATCCACATGGAAGGCGCCGCGGCGGAGCTGAACCCCAAGCCGCTGACCAGCGCAGTGCTGAAGGGCTTCCTTGGCACGCAGACCGATACGGTGAACATGGTCAACGCGCCGCTGCTGGCGCGCGAGCGCGGCATGGAAGTGCGCGAGATCCGCACCGAGCGTGAGGGCGATTACCACACGCTGATCCGCGTCTCGGTCCGTACCGCCGATGGCGAGCGGTCGGTCGCGGGCACGCTGTTCGGCGATCAGGCCGCGCGCCTCGTCGAGCTGTTCGGCATCAAGGTCGAGGCCGATCTCACCGGCGCGATGCTCTATGTCGTGAACGAGGACGCACCCGGCTTCATCGGCCGCCTCGGCACAACGCTGGGCGAGGCCGGCGTCAACATCGGCACCTTCCATCTCGGCCGCCGCCAGGCGGGCGGCGAGGCCGTGCTGCTGCTGTCGGTCGACGAGCCGGTTACCGCCGACCTCCTCGCCAAGGTGAAGGCGCTGCCGGGCGTGAAGACCGCGATGGGGCTTCGCTTCTAAGCCCTTTGGTCCGGAGCTTGCGCGGCCTCTCTCCGGAGCAAAATGGCCGCGCCGACTGTGGTTCCGGCAATGATCCGGCCGCGGCACCTGGTGTCGCGGCCATTTAATTTTGAGGTGGGATTCCTGCCCGTCGCGCGTTCCGGCATGGCTGCCTTGTGGTGGCGCGCATCATCGAGGTTGACGCCGGCACCCTTGCGGGCAACGAGGCGCTGGACGCCGCCTGATCCCGATGATTGGAACGGCATTGCTTTCGCGTCATCGTGCGACGCTGCGCCGATGAACTGATGAATTTGAACGAGGTGCCTTTCAGATGATCGCCGTCGTGCCGTCGACTGCTTCCTTCCCATCCGCGACCCTGATCGGGGCGAGCGCATAGGATGACGACGCTGCTTCCCGAAGGGTTTCGCGATCGCTTGCCGCCGCATGCCGACGCCGCGGCAGCGGTCGAATCGCGCGTGCTCGCCGTCGCCCATTCCTACGGCTATGAGCGGGTCGATCCGCCGCTCGCCGAGTTCGCCGACGGGCTTGCCTCTCGCCTCAAAGACGGCGGCCTGGCGGATGCGGTGCGGTTCGTTGATCCGGTGAGCCAGCGGACGATGGCGATCCGCCCCGACATCACCGCGCAGGTCGCCCGCATCGCCGCGACGCGCATGGCGCACCACCCGCGCCCGGTACGGCTCAGCTACGCCGGTTCGGTGCTGAAGCTGCGCGGCGGCGCGTTGCAGCCCGATCGCGAGGCGCGGCAGATCGGCTGCGAGCTGATCGGACTCGATTCGGTGGCGGCTGCGCGAGAGATCGTGACGGTTGCGGTCGAGGCGCTGGCGGCGGCTGGCGCAACCGGCGTGTCGGTTGACTTCACCTTGCCCGATCTGGTCGAGACGCTGTCGTCGGGACCGCTGCCGGTCAGCGACGTGGAGCAATTGCGCGATCGGCTGGATGCCAAGGATGCGGGTGCCGTCGCGGCGCTCGCGCCGGAATATCTTCCGCTGATCGAGGCGGCGGGGCCGTTCGAGGCCGCAATTGCGCGGCTGCGGGCGTTCGACAGCGCCGGCGTCCTATCCTCGCGCCTCGACGGGCTGGAGGCGATTGCGGCGGCGCTTGGGGGGCGTGCCACGCTGACACTGGATCCGACCGAGCGGCATGGCTTCGAATATCAGACTTGGCTTGGGTTCTCGCTGTTTGCCGAAGGGGCGACGCGCGAGGTCGGGCGGGGTGGCACCTATACGCTGATGCATGAAGACGGCGCGGAAGAAGCGGCGACCGGTTTCTCGCTGTTCGCGGCATCGATTGCTGGCGATGGCGCGAGCAAGCGGCGGCGGCTGTTCCTGCCGATGGGCACGTCCGAAGCGGACGGCGCGGCGATGCGTGCGGCCGGCTGGGCAACGGTTGCCGCACTTGCCGCCGGCGACACGCCCGAAGCGCAATTGTGCACCCACCTGTTCGTTGACGGCGAGGCGCGGTCGCTGGCTGGTTGACAGCGGCGCCGCGCCACGGCTACCGGCGCGGCGCGATTTTTGGACCCTCCTGCGTACCGAGTCCTGTCGAAGGGCGCGCAGGATCATCCCGGCAGGGGGAGTCTTGTACCCATGGCGAATGTTGCGGTGATCGGAGCCCAGTGGGGCGACGAGGGCAAGGGCAAGATCGTCGACTGGCTGGCCGAGCGCGCCGACATGGTCGTCCGTTTCCAGGGCGGTCACAATGCCGGGCATACGCTGGTCGTGGGCGAACAGGTGTACAAGCTGTCGCTGCTGCCGTCGGGCATCGTTCGCGGCACGCCATCGGTGATCGGCAACGGCGTGGTGCTGGATCCCTGGGCGCTCAAGGCCGAGGTCGAAAAGCTGTCGGGCCAGGGCGTTACGGTGTCGCCGGATACGTTGCGGATCGCCGAGACCTGCACGCTGATCCTGCCGTTCCACCGCGATCTCGACGGCCTGCGCGAGGATGCGAGCGGCGCGGGCAAGATCGGCACCACACGTCGCGGCATTGGCCCGGCCTATGAGGACAAGGTCGGCCGCCGGGCCATCCGCGTCTGCGATCTGGCGCACCTCGACGATCTCGATCCGCAGCTCGACCGCCTGTGCGCCCATCATGACGCGCTGCGCGCCGGCTTCGGTGAGCCGCCGATCGACCGCGCGCGGTTACTGACTGATCTGCGCGAGATTGCCGATTTCGTCCTCTCCTTCGCGAAGCCGGTGTGGCGTGACCTGAACGAGGCACGCGCCGCGGGCCGCCGCATCCTGTTCGAAGGCGCGCAA
The DNA here is from genome assembly GCF_021043365.1 of Sphingomonas sp. IC-11. Classification (GTDB taxonomy): domain Bacteria; phylum Pseudomonadota; class Alphaproteobacteria; order Sphingomonadales; family Sphingomonadaceae; genus Sphingomonas. Next base: position 166,917 of record NZ_JAJNDU010000002.1, read on the forward strand.
GGCGTGCTGCTCGACATCGATCACGGCACCTATCCGTTCGTCACCTCGTCCAACACGATTGCCGGGACGGCCGCTGGTGGATCGGGCCTTGGGCCAGGCGCGGTCGGCTTCGTGCTGGGTATCGCCAAGGCGTATACCACCCGCGTCGGCTCCGGCCCGTTCCCGACCGAGCTCGACAATGAGACCGGCGAGCGCCTCGGCACACGCGGCCATGAGTTCGGCACGGTTACTGGCCGCAAGCGTCGCTGCGGCTGGTTCGATGCGGTGCTCGTACGCCAGTCGGCGGCGGTGAGCGGCATCACTGGCATCGCGCTGACCAAGCTCGACGTGCTCGACGGGTTCGAGACGATCTCGATCTGCACCGGCTATCGCTTGCGCGGCGAGACGCTGGACTATTTTCCGTCGCACGCTGCCGATCAGGCTGCGGTGGAGCCGATCTACGAAGAGATGGAAGGCTGGTCGCAGTCGACCGCCGGCGCGCGCAGCTGGGCCGACCTGCCGGCACAGGCGATCAAGTACATCCGCCGCGTGGAGGAACTGATCAACTGCCCGGTCACCCTCGTGTCGACCAGTCCGGAACGCGAGGACACGATCCTCGTGCGCGATCCGTTCGCCGACTAAGCCGCATCATCCCTTCCCGTGAACACGGGGAGGGGTGGTTTGCCTCATCGCCGGTTTCCTCTACGGCTCCTGCAAAACATGCGGGAGAGTGATATGGCCAAGGTGGTCCGGATCGGAGGCGCAGGCGGCTTCCTGGGCGATAGTTCGGTTGCAGCGCCGCAGCTGCTGGCAAGCGGCGTGCTCGACTACATGATCCTCGATTACCTCGCCGAAGCGACCATGGCGCCGCTCGGCCAGCTTAAGCAGGTGCGGCCCGATCAAGGCTATGCGCGCGATTTCACCGAATGGGTGTGGAAGGACAATCTGCGCGAGTTCAAGGAGCAGGGCGTTCGGGTCGTGACCAACGCAGGCGGCGTGAACCCCGAGGCATGTCGCGCCCGCATGGAACAGATTGCTGCCGAAGCCGGGCTTTCGTTCAAGATTGCAATCGTGACCGGCGACGATCTGATCGATCGTGTGCCAGACTTCGCCGCAACGGGCGTGGTCGAGATGTTCAACGAAGCGCCGTTCCCCGATCCGAAGAAGGTGTGGACCGCCAACGCTTATCTTGGCGGCGGCCCGATCGCGGCGGCGCTGGCCGCCGGGGCGGATGTTGTCATCACTGGCCGCGTGGTGGACAGCGCGTTGACGCTTGGGCCGCTGATGCATGAGTTCGGCTGGGGCGCGGACGATCATAACCAGCTTTCGGCGGGATCGCTGGCCGGCCATGTCATCGAATGCGGCGCGCAGGCCACTGGCGGCCTGTTCACCGATTGGGAGAAGGTGCCGGACTGGGCGCACATCGGCTATCCCATCATCGAGTGCCACGCTGATGGCGACTTCGTCGTCACCAAGCCGGAAGGCACGGGCGGGCTCGTCTCCCCAGCGGCCGTATCGGAGCAGATCCTGTATGAGGTTGGTGACCCGCAGGCCTATGCGCTGCCGGATGTCGTGTGCGATTTCTCGCAGCTCAGCGTTACCGCCGATGGTGAGGGGCGGGTGCGAGTGTCCAATGCGAAGGGTTACCCGCCGACCGGTAAGCTCAAGACCTGTGTCACCTTCGAGAATGGCCACCGCTTCATCGGCATCATGCCGGTGGTCGGGCGCGATGCCGCGAAGAAGGCGCAAGCACAGGCGGAGGCGGTGCTGACGCGGGTGGGCGAAATGCTGCGCGGCCGCAACCTGCCGCCGCTGCGCGATACCCGTGTCGAACTGTTGGGCACCGAGGCAAGTTATGGCGCGCAGGCGAACCCGACGCTGTCTGCCACCCGCGAGGTGATCGCCCGTATTGGTGCCGAGCACGAAGATGCGGAAGCGCTGGGCATCATGATGCGCGAGTTTGACTCGCCGACCACGTCGATGAGTGTCGGCTCGACCGGCTGGTTCGGCGCGCGGCCGACCATCTCGCCGGTGTCGCAGGTGTTTTCGTTCCTGGTCGATGGTGGGTCCGTGTCGGCCCAGGTGTCGCTGGGCGGCGAGACGATCACTGTTGCCAATCCTGCACCGTCCACACCGTTTGACGAGACGATGATCGTAAGACCGACGCCGGGTGGCGATACGGCCAGCGATGATGACCTGATCGAAGTGCCGCTGATCGAGATTGCTTGGGCGCGTTCCGGCGACAAGGGCAATGCCTTCAACGTTGGCGTGATTGCGCGCCGCCCGGAGTTCCTGCCCTGGATCCGCGCCGGGCTGACGGAAGAGGCGGTGAAGGCCTTCTTTGCGCATGAGTTCGAAGGCGCCAGCCACCCGGAGGTGCGACGCTACGAACTACCGGGCATGAATGCGATCAACCTCCACTGCATCCAGTCACTCGGCGGCGGGCAGTTTGCCAGCCTCCGCCTCGATGCGCTTGCCAAGGGCAAGGGGCAGCAGTTGCTGGACATGAAGGTAAAGGTGCCGCGCCGCCTGCTGGCCTGAAAGGCCGCTCAGGGCCTGTCGACATCGAGGGAGCGGCACGCGCTCCCTCGGCGTCTAACCGCCGCCGAGCGCGCGCTGGCGGCGCCGTTGCACCGAACTGCCGATGCCCATCGCCTCGCGATATTTCGCCACGGTGCGTCGCGCGATGTCGAAGCCCTTCGCGTTGAGCAATTCAACCAACGTGTCGTCGCTGAGAACCTTCGCGCCCTCGTTGGCGATCAGGCTCTTGATCGCGCTCTTCACTGCCTCTGCCGACACGGCGTCGCCGCCATCGGCGGCCTGGATCGCGGAGGTGAAGAAGTATTTCAGCTCGAACAGGCCGCGCGCGCAGCTCAGATATTTGTTCGACGTCACCCGGCTGACGGTGGACTCGTGCATTTCGATCGCGTCTGCCACCTGACGCAGGGTGAGCGGGCGAAGGTGCGACACGCCGTGAAGGAAGAAAGATTCCTGCTGTCGCACGATCTCGGTCGCGACGCGGATGATGGTTTTCTGGCGTTGATCCAGGGCCTTCACCAGCCAGTTGGCGCTGGCCAGCATGTCACCAAGCCACGCCTTCGACGCCTTGTCCTGCGGCCCGGAAGAGAGTTCCGCATGGTAGCGCCGGTTTACCAGAACGCGCGGCAAGGTGGAATTGTCGAGTTCCACTAGCCAGCCGCCGCGCGTCCGGCGCACGTGAAGGTCGGGTGTCACGGCCTGCATCGGCTCGCCACCGAAGCGCGCGCCCGGCTTTGGATCATAGTTGCGCAGCTCGCGGATCATGTCCGCCATGTCTTCGTCATCGACCTGGCAAATGCGCTTCAGCCGTGGAAGATCGCCCCGGGCGACGAGGTCGAGATGATCGATCAGCCGGGCCATGGCCGGGTCATAGCGATCCGCCTCCTTGGCCTGTAGCGCGATACATTCGGCCAGATCGCGCGCGCCCACCCCGGTGGGATCAAAGGTCTGAATAACGGCGAGAACCCGCTCGACTTGCGCCAGCGGCACGCCGAGCCGTGCGGCAACGTCGAGCAGGTTGGCGGTGAGGTAACCGGACTCGTCAATGAGGTCGATGAGATGCTGGGCGACGAACAGGTCCGCGCCCGCCAACACTTCGCCAGCCTGATGGAGCAGATGATCGGCAAGCGTCGGGCTGGCGGCCGCAAACGCATCGAGATCAGGGGCGTCCTCGCCCAGACCCCCGGCCGCGCCGGTGACACCAAGCCCGTCGCCCGCGCCGATCATGCTGTCGGACGGGCTGTCATCGAACCGCTCCGCGGCGATATCCACGTCGAGCGTCTCACCGGCCGCCTCTCCGGCGAGAACGAGTTCGTCGGCCGGGGCGGGTTCGTCACGGACCAGATCGGGCTCGCGCTCGGCCACCGGTGCCTCATCGGAGGTCGCGACGGCTTCAAGAAGAGGGTTCCTCTCGATCTCTTCGGCGATGACGCCCTCGATCTCGAGGTTGGATAGCGTCAGCAGTTTGATCGCCTGCTGCAGCTGCGGCGTCATCACCAGCGATTGTGACTGGCGTAGATCGAGGCGCGGCGCGAGGCTCATCGGGCAGCGGATTTCGCGGGTGAGTTGATCAGCGAGGTGTTGCCGCAGCCCCGCCTGGCCTGCCCCCATGCGATCCCATCTGTCGCCGGAATGACGATGATGGCGGCCATCCCCATCGGCTCAGAGCGAGAACTCTTCGCCCAGATACAGGCGCCGCACGTTCGGATCAGCGACGAGATCCGCCGGCGCGCCCGTGAACAGCACGCGCCCATCGTAGATGATGTAGCCACGGTCGACGATGTCCAGCGTCTCGCGCACATTGTGATCGGTGATCAGCACGCCGATGCCGCGCTGCTTCAGCTGCTTCACCAATGCGCGAATGTCAGCGATCGACAGCGGATCGATGCCGGCGAAAGGCTCGTCGAGAAGTATGATCGTCGGGTCGGCCGCCAGCGCGCGGGCGATTTCCGCGCGGCGCCGCTCACCGCCGGACAGGGCCATTGCCGGCGCATCACGCAGCCGCGTCAGGCCGAATTCCTCCAGCAGCGTATCAAGCTTGCGCTGCCGCGCGGCAGCATCTGGCTCGGCGAGTTCGAGTACGGTCAGGATGTTCTTCTCGATGGTCAGACCACGGAAGATCGACGTTTCCTGCGGCAGATATCCCAGACCCAGGATCGCGCGGCGGTACATGGGCAGGCCAGTGATGTCCTCGCCGTCGAGCATGATTCGGCCAGCGTCCGGCTTCACCAGACCCATCACCGAGTAGAAGCAGGTCGTCTTGCCAGCGCCGTTCGGGCCGAGCAGGCCAACCACTTCGCCCCGCGCCACAGACACGGACACGTCACTCAGGACGACGCGCTTGTCATACGACTTGGCGATGGAAACGACCTGAAGACCGCTCGAGATCGGCGCCTCGTGGATGGGCTCCGCATGGGAGAGGGTGGTACTATCGTCCATCGTTCGTCTGCAGCCTTGCGCTCGCCCGGCCGGCACGCTGCCGCGTACCGACTTGGCAGGAATCATGCATGAGCTTGCGGCGTGGCGGAAGCCCTCTTTCGATCAGTTGCGGTTCGGCACGGAGAAAGTGCCCGTGACCCGGCCTGACGGAGCCGTCGTGACGTTTCCGGCGCCGGTGCCACCACGAACCGATGACCCGTCGATTACGGCGCGTCCCGTATCGAGATTGATCGTCAGCCGCCCGCCATTCACGGTATTCGCGCCCTGCGTCAGGCTGACCGCGCCCACCATGGTGATGATTCGCCGGTTCAGATCGTACACGGCATATTGGCTGCGCGCCGTCTGGTCGGGCCGGCGCACGACGACGCCGCCGGCGGCGTCGAGGCGCGATACCTGCGGATTACCGCCAACCACCTGTCCCGTGTAGCTGACGGTCATTCGCGCAGCGTTGAGCGACATTTCCGCCTGCCGGACGGCGACATTGCCGGAAAGCACCGCCCGATTGGCGCGATCCTGCAGCTCGATCGTGTCGGCACCGAAATCGATCGGGGCGTTGGTGTTGTGACGCGTCTGCGCGATCGCGCCGGATGCGAACAGAAGGGCGAGGAGGGCCACGCGTTTCATGGCGCGCTATCTCGCCCCTCGCGGGTTCACGCGCAAGCGGGCATTGCCACGCAAAGTGACGGTTCTGGCCTCCAGATCCGCATCAAGCCTGTTTGCGCTGAAGCTTCCTTGGGAAACCGTGCCGGTCACGCCGTCCGTCGAGCGCAGCTTGCGCGTCTTCAGGTCCACCGTCGCGTCCTGAGTATCGAGCGTGTAGTTGTTCGGACCTCGAAAGGCGATCGGGCCGTCGACCTTCACCCGCTCGCTTTCCATATCGTAGCGGCCGGTCGGGGCGGTCAACGTGGCCGGTCCGTCCTGAAGGCGGATTTGCGCCGCCAGCTTGCTGATCTCGACGATCGGCTCTGCGGAGCTTCGCTGGACGGCGGAGCCGGCGTTCAACGTGAACGGCTGCCCCTTCGCGTCCGACCCGCGATATTGGGCGCGCTGGATCTTCAGGCGTTCCTTCGCGACCTCGACCTTGTTCTTGTCGAGCACGAACGACACGTCCCCTGCGGTCGTCAGCGGCGCCATGACCAGAAATGCCGCGAGCACGCCGATCAGCACCGGAAGCAGCCAGTGGGTGATGGAGATGATCCGGTCGTGCCGGCTCCCCGGGGCCGCCCATCGCTGACGCCGCGTACGTTCCCGGACCGCGATTTCAGACATGCGCGCGCTTCCCCGCCGTGAACCCTCCCGCCGAGGCGGAACTTACCAAACGCGGAGGACCGCGAAAGTTTCGCGCTGCCCCGGTTTGTTCGATTCGCGCCTGCCGGCACTGCACGAACATGGCCGGGGAGCCGAAACGGTCCTCAAGCATGCGCGAAGATGTCCACCTCCGGCCAGCCAGCCAGGTCGAGTTCGGCGCGATGGGGCAGGAAATCGAAGCACGCCTGCGCGATTTCGGTGCGTCCTTCGCGCGCCAGTCGCTTGTCGAGCTCGTCACGAAGGCGATGCAGATACCGCACGTCGGAGGCAGCATATTCGCGCTGTGCTTCGCTGAGCTCCGGCCCGCCCCAGTCGGACGATTGCTGCTGCTTGGAAATTTCCTGCCCCAGCAGCTCGCGCACCAATTCCTTCAGCCCGTGGCGGTCCGTGTAGGTGCGGACCAGACGCGACGCGATCTTGGTGCAATAAACCGGGGCGGCAACAATCCCCATATAGTGCCGGATCGCCGCGATATCGAAGCGGCCGAAATGATATAGCTTCAATCTGGCAGGATCCGCGAGCGCCGCACGCAGGTTCGGCGCGGCGTAGGTGGAACCCGGATTGAAGCGGACGAGATGCTCGTCACCCAGCCCGTCCGAGATCTGCACGAGGCAGAGCCGGTCGCGCGGCGTGATGAGCCCCATCGTCTCCGTGTCGACGGCAAGCGGGGCGCCGGGTGCGAACACATCGCCCGGAAGATCTTCTTCATGAAAATAAACGGCCATTCGCCCGCCGTAGCGCGGGGCGCCGTCAGGCTCAACAACCCGCGGAAAACGGGTGATACAATGGTTGTTAGCGCGATAACCTGTGCTTTGAACGCGACAGTTGCGCAATGATCGATGCGCAATACTTGCTTTTCACGACGAATCTGTTCGCAGCAGGCGCGCCGATGCGCTATGACGAGTCCTGTGGCGCACCAGCTTCCGCGTCACAAAGCCCTGCGCCGGCCGTCCATCGCGCGGGTCTTGAAACTGATTTGCGGGCGGAGCGGGAAGACGAACAGGGTTTATGGGTTACGAAAAAGGTGGCCGCGGCAATCGTGGCGGACGCGGGCGCGACAAGCGTGACGGCTTCGGTGGCGACGATTTCGGCGGCGGTGATTTCGGCGGCGGCGGTTTCGGCGGCGGCGGCTTTGGTGGCGGCGGCTTCGGCGGTGACCGCGGCGGCTTCGGCGGTGGCGGCTTCCGTAGCGGCGGTGGTGGCGGCTTCGGCGGCGGCGGCTTCGGCGGCGGCGGCGGTGGCTTCCGCGGCGGCGGCGGCGGCGGTGGCTTCGGCGGTGGGAACCGCATGCCCCCGCAGGTCGTCGGCGAGGGCACCGGTGTTGTAAAGTTCTTCAACGCCCAGAAGGGTTTCGGCTTCATCGTTCGTGATGACGGCGGCGAAGACGTGTTCGTCCACATCTCTGCTGTTGAGCAGGCCGGGCTTACCGCTCTTGCGGAAGGTCAGCCGCTCGGCTTCACGCTGGTCGACCGCGGTGGCCGCATCTCGGCGACCGAGCTGAAGATCGAAGGCGAGCCGATGCCGGTGAGCGACCGCGCACCGCGCGAGGGCGGCTTCGGTGGCGAGCGCGCGCCGCGTGCTGGTGGCGCCGGTGCCGGTGGCCCGCAGCGTCAGCTGACTGGCGAAAAGGCCACGGGAACCGTCAAGTTCTTCAACGCGATGAAGGGCTTCGGCTTCATCCAGCGCGACGATGGTCAGCCTGATGCCTTTGTGCACATCTCGGCTGTCGAGCGTGCTGGCATGTCCAGCCTGAACGAAGGCGATCGCCTGTCCTTCGAACTCGAAGTTGATCGTCGCGGCAAGTACGCGGCAGTGAATCTTTCTTCGTCCAGCTAATTTTCCCCGCTTCGAAATAGGAGAGGGAAGGGCCGTCCGGGACAACCGGGCGGCCCATTTTCGTTTAGGGACGCTGCTGGCTGTCGGCAGCGGGCATAAACGCCCCAGCGGCGAGTGAGATGGCGCGAGCCGCCGTGCCTCCCGGAAAGCGCGACCGCACGGCGCCATGGTGCGGACCCATCGCGGCCCATGCTCTCGCCCGATCGGGCGCCAGTTTTCGAGCGAGTTAGCGAACAACCCCTCGCGGTTATCTCGATCGCCGCTGCGAGAAGCATTTCAAAAGACACTTAATACTGGCAAATGGCCGCTTGCCCCGATCCGGGCGCAACCCACTCGAAAGGCACACCCACCTTGCGCGTCCTGCTTCCGCTGCTTCTGTCTGTTGCTCTTCCCGCTATGGCCGCCGCCCAGGCCCCGGTGGCGACGCCCGGCTCAGCCGTGCCTGCGGGTGACGCCGCTGCCGAGGGTGCCAAGCTGCGCCAGATCTTCAACGACAGCGACGAAGCCAGGCTGCGGCGCAATCCCGTGGAGGCGATCTTCCGCGGCGACCTTCGCTATGCCGATCGCTTGGGCGATTACCTCACCCCCGCTTACGAGGAAGCGGAGCGGCAGGCTCTGGTTGATGATCTGAAGGCGCTGGGCCGAGTGAACCGCGATCGCCTTTCTGCGGTGGACCGCATTGCTTATGATGTGTTCAAGTCGGATCGGGAGCGTGATCTGAAGGGCTATACGCCCGCTCTGCTGCGGATCAGCGAAGTATTGCCGATCAACCATTTCGGCGGATTGCAGACCTTTTATCCGGAATTCGCCTCCAGCCAAGGTGCGGCGCCGTTCAAGACGGTGCTCGATTACGACAACAACCTGAAACGCAACGCTCAATATGCCCAGGTGGTAGATCGTATGATCGCCCGTGCACGTGAGGGCATGAAGCGCGGGATCATGCCACCCAAGCTGGTCGTGCAGAATGTGATCGGCCAATTGGATCACATTCTGGCCGGAGCGCCGGAGGCGTCGCTTTTCTATGAACCGGTGACGAAGTTCCCCGACGCCGTGGGGGCGGCCGAACGCTCTCGCTTGACCAAGGCCTATGCCCAGCAGGTGCGTGATGTGCTCAATCCCGCGCACCGACGCTTGCGCGAATTTCTTCAGAACGAATATCTGCCGCGTGCGCGGGACACCGTCGGCTTGTCAGCGCTTCCGGGTGGCGCCGCCTGGTACGAATATCTGATCGAGAACAGCACCACTCTGCCGCTGAAGGCGGAGGCAGTGCACGAACTCGGCCTTTCCGAGGTGGCGCGCATCCTTTCCGAAATGGAAGCTCAGAAGGGGCGCGCCGGGTTCAAGGGTACGTTGCCGGAATTCTTCCAACATTTGCGGACCGATCCGCGTTTCCAGCCGAAAACCGCCGAAGAGATCGCAGCGGGATACGCGGCGGTCGGAAAGAAGGTCGATGCGCGGGTCCGTGAGCAGTTCAGCCTGATCCCGAAGACACCGCTCGAGATCCGGCCGGTTCCGGCATTCCGGGAAAAGACGGCGGCGGCGGGATCCTATCAGTCCGGCACGCCCGACGGTTCGCGCCCCGGTGTCTTTTACTATAACACCTATGATCTGCCGAACCGCTATCTGTGGGGCATGGAGACGCTGTATCTCCACGAGGCGGTGCCCGGCCACCACTTCCAGATCAGTCTCGCTCAGGAAAATGCCAGTTTGCCGGCCTTCATGCGTTTCGGCGGCAACACGGCTTTTTCCGAAGGCTGGGGTCTGTATGCCGAGACGCTCTATCCGGAGCTGGGGCTTGAAACCGATCCCTATCAGCGGATGGGTGGGCTGAACGATGAGATGCTGCGCGCCATGCGGCTGGTGGTCGACACGGGCATTCACGCCAAGGGCTGGACCCGCGACCAAGCGGTTCGTTACATGCTCGACAATTCGCCGATGCCTGAAAGCGATGCGGTGGCGGAGGTGGAGCGTTACATCGCCATTCCGGGGCAAGCGCTCGCCTACAAGATCGGCCAGCTGACCATTCTTCGCCTGAAAGCGGAGGCGCGGCGTGCGTTGGGCGATCGCTTCGATCCGCGCGCGTTTCATGCCACTGTTCTGGATACGGGCGCTTTGCCGATGCCGGTGCTGGAACGGAAAGTCGCGGATTGGACGGCGAGCCAGCGGTAAGCGGGCGTGGTTCCACTCTTTCGCGCAATTCTGGCCGGCGGATCGCTGCGCGATCGGGTGGTCGCCAGTGCTGGTGGACTGGCGGGAATCGTAATCACCGCAGCGGTGAGTTTCCTTCTGCTGAAGGACATGGCGCCGCTGCCGATGATTGTCGCTCCGATGGGGGCGTCGGCCGTGCTCGTGTTCGCGGTGCCGGCCAGCCCGCTTGCTCAGCCATGGCCAGTGATCGGGGGCAACATCATCTCCGCTCTGGTCGGGATCACCGTCGGGCGGCTCGTGCCGGATGTGGCGCTGGCCGCCGGCGTGGCGGTAGGCGCTGCCATCCTGATCATGTCGCTGCTGCGCTGCCTGCACCCGCCGGGCGGTGCGGCGGCGCTGACCGCCGTGGTTGGCGGGCCCGCCGTCGTATCCGCGGGCTATCTATTTGCGCTGGTGCCGGTCGGGATCAACGCCGTGCTCCTGACCCTCGCAGGTTTGCTGTTCCACCGCTTCTCCCACCATTCTTATCCCCACCGCGCCCCTTCGCTGCCCCAGCAGACCGATCGCGTCTCGGACCCTCATCCCGAGGACATCGATCGCGCACTTGCTGACCTCGGCGAGACGTTCGACATCAGCCCCGAAGACCTCGCGTTGCTCGTCGCCCGCGTGTCCCACCATGCAAGGATAAGGTCCGGGCAGGGCAGGAGGCGCGGAGCTAGGTAACGGAGCTCAATGCCCCTTGTGGCCGAGCTGCACATCCAGCTCAGCCTGAACGCGGCCGAGCGAAGAGATAAAGGAGCGGTCTGCCATGGGCTGAGCAGTTGCGCCTCGCTGGAGAAACCAACGGTCACTCCGCGAACCATCGAGAGAATAACGGGAAAGGCCGAACTTTGCCTTGGGCCTGGCGCCCGTGTTCGACGGGAAGTGGTGCCGCGTGCAGGACTCGCTCAATGCCTGTAAGTATCTGCGCTAGAAACAATATATGTCTTAGGCTTGGTATGTGGCCCCCACCGTGGCCCCCAAGTCATCGCGCTTAGGTGCAGCGGGGAGCCTGTTGCTGCGTCCCCGGCTTTTCCCTGATCATGCCCCCGTGTTACCCCAATTTCCTGGCATGATTGCACAGGAATTGCACCGCGCGGCCACTGTGTTCAGCGAGCGAAGTTTGTCTGCTCGCTGGTGCCGTATGAAGCGGATCGACTTGCATGGCGCTATCCCCCGCCTACGATGGCATCATGGATAAGGCGATCCGCAATCCGGTTTGGTCGAGGGATGAGTTGATCCTCGCATTAGACCTTTATGTTCAGACCGGCGGCAACCCGACCGGCAAGGACGATGAAGCTGTTGAGCAGTTATCTGTTGTTCTGAACAAAATGCATCGGCTGAACGGCGGCGGCGGCAGCGACACCCTTCGAAACCGCAATGGTGTCTATCTTAAAGTGATGAATTTCCGTTCGTCAGATCCTGCTTATCTACAACAAGGCAAGGTCGGCATGACGCGGGGCAATCGCCTAGAGGCGGTGTTATGGAAGGAATACGAAGGCCGGTCTGCCGATCTAGCAGCGGATGCAGCGGCAATTCGAGAAGCGGTCGCCAACGCCGATGAAGCGGTCGTTGCAAAATTGCCAGCGGCTGAGCCTTACGAAGGCGAGGAAGGCGGCGTCATCATGCGCCTTCACAAGCGGTATGAGCGCGACCCCAAGCTTGTGAAAGAGAAGCGTAACGCTGCAGCAGCAGCGGGGTCGTTGGCTTGCGAGGTATGCAATTTCGACTTTGAAGCAGCCTATGGCGAGTTAGGGGCCGGCTACGTCGAGGTGCATCATACAAAGCCCGTCCATACCTTACACCGCAGAACCAGGACTAAGCTTTCTGACCTTGCCGTACTGTGTGCTAACTGCCACCGAATGGCACACCGAAAACGAATCCCGTTGGATTTAGAGGCGGTCCGCCTAGCGCTCCGCTTCAGAAGATAAATTCAACCCTAGTCGTTCTTACTCGGAACGACTAGATATGTACTCTTCTTTTATTCTAAGTAGCGAAAGTGCATTGAAACACATTCTATAGAATGTGTAGCAACTCTCTTGCAAAAGCATAATTGACAGAGACAATAACGCCTTAGAGGCGAGGCTTCTAAGATGAGAGACATAGTACCATACATCCGCCGTCAGCGGCGACAGACGAGGCTGAAGTCCTGAAATAAAGTTCGGGACAGTTAAATCCAGCATCTGTATCAGAAGCGTTGCCACACACGTTAGCGCCAGTGGAATAAAGTAAGCGACGTTAAAGCGAAAGTACATCGCTAGCTGTCTTATCACCCTTATGTCGTCACGATCCTCGGCATACAGCGGCTTTGGTAGCCCACCCACACTTTCCAAAGCTATTGGAAACATTGCCGCAAAGGCGAAGCCGATCAGAATAGAAAGTGCGGTGACAAGCACCGAAATATTATCGTCGCTTAGCCCGTCAACGAACAAGGAAAGTATGACAGAAGCAAGCGCTTGCACCGCAAGCCTAAAGCCGTGTCGTTCGGCCGCCTGCGTTTGCTCATCCCGATAGGTGCCGTAGTTGTCACTTACGATATTCCATAAACGAGCAGAACTCACCGTCGCAAACCCGGTGTAACAACATTGTCCAGAACGCGAACCATTTCGTTCTTTACGCTATCATAGTCCAATAACCCATTGGGGGGAACCGAAACGGAAAGAGGGAACCTTGTGGCAACATTATTGTCGCCGAGAAGGTACACTGTATACTGATGCCCGTCCTGTCGCATCAAAACGGTGCAGCCGGCAATGTCCTCATCGTCAATGTCCATCAGATCGCCTTGTGACATTATTTTGGCAAGCGCGGCCTTTCTTGCCTCCATCGAACCTTTAACTTGGGGCACCAGCCCCTTTACATCACGCTCGAATTCATCGCCGTATTCAGAGCCTCGAACTACGAATACGCCGGTCTTGGAAAATAGGCTCTTGCTACCCAACTTCTTACCAGGTCGGTTTAGGGCCACCTTCAGTTCGACCGGAGTTCCACTACCAAGTTCATGGCGCAAACTACTGAATGACTTCGACCTTACTACCGACTCATTGGTTTGCAAAGTCTTGGAAATGAAGTAGCTAAGACCGTCGTAGTCGCCATAATTGCCTAAGTATTGACTCCCGACCACTATGCGGCCGTCACGACGGTAATCAACAATGTAGTGAAATGTTCTTAGGTTCAGGCTATCAGCATCTATAGTGCCCACTTTCGTGTTGCGATACTCCTGCCCGTAATACGCACCTTCGAACCTGCCGAAAATTCTCGCGACAGAAATATCCGTTACTTTAAGAAGAGGTATTTTCTCCCCCTGCTTTATCAACCTAATTTCGGCTTCGTCGCTGAAGTCAATGGGAGTAACATCGCGCAGCCGTGCCCCCAGTTTGGCAAATTCTTGAGCGGTGAAACCCGTCTCTTCGCTCTCAGGCTCGCCACGCTTCCGCTTAACGAGGTAGTGAAACGACGCTGTGACTTGGTTCGTACGTTGCCGCTTCGCCATAAACTCTCCCTTGCCTCCGATTGGTAGCATACGGCACTTGGCTGGCAAGGGATGAAACTGTGTGTTCAATCAAGCATTCTTGTTCAGGCCAGCGTCTAATTGACTCGTTTACCTGAAGCAGCCGGCTCGACTGCAGCCGAGCGCATTGGTGAGGGATGCCGAGCATCAAGTATGCGCTTCACTTGCGAAGCCTGCCACACCCCACCGCGCGGCGTCGTGATCCCGGCAGCGTTCAAGCCGGCAGCTATTTCACGTAGGGACTCAGCGCCAGAAGTCCTTACGACTTCAATATGGCGCAGGACCTTAGCTGCGCGCTCTTCGGAAGCCTTCCCGCGAACAGTAGCACTAGCCGCAGGACCTTTGCGAAGGTCTTCTACATTCCGCCTCGCCCCACCTAGCTTGACGCCGCGAGCCTTCGCTGCTGCCAATGCTTCTATAGTGCGGCGAGATATCGCCTTCCGCTCGGCCTGGGCGACCGCCGCCATGATATGGATCGTAAGTTCGTTCGCTTCCGGCATATCCGCAGCGACGAAGCGCGCGCCACTGTCTTGTAGTGCAGCAAGGAAGGCCACATTGCGGCTAAGGCGATCAAGCTTCGCGACGACGAGAGTGGCACCAGTCAATTCGCAGAGAGAAAGCGCCTGTTCCAACTTCGGTCGCTGATCGACCTTACCGGACTCAACCTCGACGAACTCGCCAGTAAGGTCCCAAGCGCCGCCATTAAGATAGTCAGTGACGCTTTTGCGCTGCGCATCGAGTCCTAGACCGCTTCTGCCCTGCTTTTCGGTGCTGACCCTGTAATATGCCACGAACTTGCCGTTTGCCATTGTGCTGTTCCATATGTCGCAACGTGCGTTGCCATATATGTAACAGCAGTTTGTATTTGCGCAAACGGCAAAGTGCGTGATGCATGAATTGGTCCGTCGCGAGCAAAGGTATCAGGAAAGACGCTTGGACGACCGCGGGCTCTGTCTAACAACCAGCAGCAGGTATCTGCGCAGCTAGGGCATTGCGGGTGTCACCAGGCAAATTGGCTAAGCGCTACAGCGTGTCGCGTGCTGCAATCCAACGGGTAGAAAAACGTGCTGTCTAGTTTGCGGACACAGGAGTGTGGTTTGCGGACACATGAGCGTGGCAATTTTCGGTGCCGATCATTAAGCCCCTTCTGACAGGGGAAAGCGAATGATGTTTAGGTTTGCATTGGCGGTGCTACTCGCTGGGGCGGCGGCTACAGCAGCTTCCGCGCGCGATATCTACATGGTCGACTTCAACGAACACAGTGATGGATCGTATGTCGTGTTTGTTGACAAAGATACGGTTGTTAAGTCCACGCCTACGAACGCGCGCATGTGGAGTCACATCGGCACTCTTGAAAACGGCTCGGTTAATATTGAGACGTCATTTATTCAATATGATTGCTCTGAAAAGTCGTATCGATTTCTACAGTCGGGCATATATGACCGCGTTGGACGATTTATAAAGTCCGCGCCACCAACTCCAAAGCAATTTATTGCGCCGAACACAATTTCAGAAATTCTTTGGTATGTCGCTTGTTCGGGGAGTGTACCAGCGGCATCTTTCCGATTGGGCGATAAAAGCGTTTATGAAGGTGCAGGACAGGCACTTAATGCGATTACAAATAGATAAGGAAAGGGTATCTAAAATGCAGAGCGATGAGGCGCCGCTTACGACAATCATCCCAAGTAATTAACCGCAATCAGGGATGCGCAATCTCGCACTATATCCTTCAACAAGCCCTTTCGTGCCGTGCCGATCAAACTAGGCCCGCGTTACAGGGCGAAGCGCCAGAAAGGGCGTATGCGCCGCATCGGATTGCCAGTGGCAGTAATTAGCGCCGCAGCGGCTATAGGAACCTTGGTAGGGGTATATCCAGCCTTGGTCCCGGCAAGCGCTAGCCGGTCTTCTATAGTCACCTATGACGAACCGCTTTCCGGCTGTGCTGTCACAGATGGCGACACGATCAGATGCGGTGATGAACGCATAAGGCTGTTAGGCATCGACACGCCAGAATTGCCCGGTCATTGCCGGCGTGGTCGCGACTGCGTGACGGGCGATCCATATGCCGCGACCGCTAGCTTAGAAGCCGCGCTAACAGGCTCTCTGACAATCAATCGTGTGGGCGAGGATCGGTACGGACGAACGCTAGCGCGCGTAGCTGGTACTAAGGGCGATTTATCGTGTTGGCAGCTTGCAAGGGGGCACGCCGTCTACAAGCCCAAGTGGGATGATGGGATGCGGGTGGCTCGTACCTGTCCCGGCAGCATTCCGTAACGGCTGCTTGCGCCATCCAGGCGCTGCAAGAGCGAACCGACCCCCCTTGTTTTGCGTTCTCGTTACGTTCTATTCGGTCGTCACGGAGAATCGCAATGGACACCATCAGCACAGACCACCTTGCCGCCTTGATTGAGGCAGCGCCTTTGCGTGCAGTCACGGGGCTTAGCGCCGCCAACGAGGCTCTACGCTACTGGTCTACGCGGGAGCTTGCCGAGTTCATTGTAGAGGGTCTTGAGCGCCCTTGGACGGTGCAGGACAAAGCGCAACTGCGCTTGCCACTCTGACCAACCCATTGCGCCCTTGCAGCTATGGTTGGCGGTATACGGTCGCTTAGCGAACTCTGCCTTATCGCGGCGTCTATTGCGGTTCCTGGCCGTCGAAAACCACCCGTCGAACGTAACGCCGTAAGTTAGCTCGGAGTTCAGGGTGTCGATGGCTCGCGGTTCGCACGCTATTCAGTTCCGAAAGAACGGCATCCGCTCGACAGCGCGAAGATTTCGTGTTTGCTTGCTTCGCAAACGATCCGCTTGAAATGCGAGCGCCTGCGCCTTTGCAAGGGAGTCTGCCGCTACTGCCTCTGACTCGAGCGCAAGGACGCGAACAGGATTATCACGCCTGTCGCGGGACACCTTCGCATAGCTTGGATCGCTAAAGGCTCGGTTGAGGTAATGGCCTGCCAGTAGATAGTGCGCCCTTGCGGCTTGGGGGCAACGCGCTTCGTTGGCCCGCTTCAACTCCACTTCGGCCCGCTGATGGAAGTATGCGGCGTTTGAATCCTTGTGCGTGTACGTCATCTTTCTGCCCTCGCATCAAAGACTTCGGTAGCCTACGCACCTTCTGCTTTCAGCATGGGCGTGTCGCTTACAAGATTTACCTAGTGCCGCTTTTCAGCGGGGAGGCGAGCGCGCCTGCCTTTCCAGCGAGGCGAGGGCCCAAGGGTTAATCGGCTTCTGTCAGGCCTGCCCATTCGCGAAGTCGGTGAAGGTCCGTTTCGAGAGCGCGGATTTGAAGAGCTATCAATCGCCGGCTGTCGGGATCGATCCGGTCAAATAGCTCTTCTTTGTATGTTCTCGTTATTTCCGAGCGCGTCGCAAGCATACTCGAAATCAGTGCCTTCATGATTCTCACCCCCTCAAACGCAAAGATTGCGTTTCGAAGGATGGGAGTCAATTTACCATCTTAGTTAGTATAAACCTGCGCACGCCAACGGTCGGTTATTCATGCAACGGTGAAGGTGAAAAGATGGCCTGCCGTGCGCAGGTGCTAGTAAGAATTCCGGCACAGCAGCAGTAAAGCTACTTTGCCCCGGAAATGCTCATCTGGTGCCTAGGTGAGCCTTCGCCGCAGCCTTAGCTTGGGTGACGCTCTTGCCCTTCCGGCTCTTCGGTGTGGGCTGATCCTGTTCCACAGCCTTCGCCGCCTTCATTCCGGGCTTACGCCCTAGACCAAGCGCCTTCGCCATCGCAAACAGTGTAAGTAAAAGTGATTAGTAAGTCTATCACTAACGGTTGTGCGCAAGACCAAGTCGGAATATAGATGATTTCTCACCGGAGCAATTCGGCTCTGGTGTGACACACCCCTCTATAGGAGGTTCAGAAGAAAGTGAGTAGTTGTGACGAAATCAAAAAGTACAGTAATATATCTCCCATCTGATGACGTTGGGCACTACAGACTCAAAGTCACCATTGTTGTACCCGAACAGTATGATGGACGCGGAAAGTCGCCGACTAAGACGCAAAAGCTTATCAACGCGGTTGAATCTATGTCAACCTACCGGCTAGTTGCCCTCTTGTGGGGGGAGCCTGCCCATTGGGCGAAGCTCGTTGCACCTGATGTAAAAACGTCCGGGGCTTGCGGGCACCACGTCATTGATATCAGCCTACCTGCACCGTTGAACTTTGACAGCGAAAAGCTATCTTCCGAGTTGCGTTCCCTTTGGGCGGAAATATCGGATGGTGGAATTACAGCCTACATTGACTGTAGGCGATGCTACACAAGCGAAGAGATACTAGAACACTGCTGGTAAGCGAACGGGGGGCCACTGGCCCCCTTCGTTTTTTGTGGTGCATCATTATGCCTTTGCTCTAACGCGCTTGGTGTCGCGCCTCCCTATGACGAAGGCCCCTAGATCGCCCGCAAACGGCATCTACAGCGCGCGCAACCGGCTAGATGGACCCATGATCCACACAACACGCAAACGCGCCCCTAGCGCCCCTAATTGGCTTAGGTTGCTACGGCACGTTGGTTGTCGTTGAAGATGAGGCTTACCTCTTAGAGATATCGGCGAGGCAAGACTCTATCGCGTATTCAGGGCCAAACCCGAATAATCCCGAAAGCTCACAGCCTCGAAGAAGGCTATTCACTTGCATTCGATTGTCGGACGCACGCCCACGTAAGCTGCAAATTTCTCTGATAGCACCTTCACCGCCAAAGCCTTGTAGCGGCCCGGAACGATAATCGAGTCATGCACGGGCAGCGCTGGTACGCCATGCTCAAAGGCAAGGGCATAGACCGTGTCGATCACAGCTTCGCTCTCGATGTACTGCAAGTCACCCCACCTGATGACGCTGTCAGGCCATCCCTTCAAAAGGGGAACGGCATCTAACACCGCATCCTTTACGGCCCTGAACGGGTAGGCTGTTAGGTCCTTACCCGTCTTCTTCTCGTAAGTGGCAATTGCGGCATCCGTCCAATCACGATGGAATTTTGTATAGCCCAAGACCATCGTGACAAACGCCTTCACGACGCCACGATCAAAGCCGGGAATGATGTAGGGATCAGGATGGTTCGGAAGCGGGATACCGGCCACAGCGTGAAGGATTGTCAGGTGACTGGCCTTGATATCCAGTTCGATGGTTTCCTCTCCGTTGATGCGGATATCGCCGCGACAGAAAAGGTGGCCCTTCTTTGGTTTGCCCGGTAGCTGCTGGTAATTACCGAAACCTACCGAGTAGAGCCGCCCACCTTGGTCCCAATCGAAAGCAGACTGATCCCCGCATGAAAACATGCGCACGAAGGCATAGTGACAGCTTGGCGTGATTTCCTGTTTGGCGAAGAAGCCATTTAGCTCGTTTACGCGCCCTGCGATCTGCTTTGCCTTTGGGTCAGCGAGATCGACGCCCATGCTCTGCGGATCGCGTGCGAACGTCCGAGCCGATTTCAATATCACCGGATTACGGATGCTCGTTGGCCGCATTCTAAAGCCAAAGTGGCAATGCGCATTGTTGGCCGTGATCCCATAACCGGCCGCCATTTCCAACAGCCTGTCAGTGGCGCGGAAGCGGGCTGCCTGCGCTTTGGCGTCCGATCCCGTATGCTCCCTGTAGCCCCGCTGGTACTCAATCAGCCGGAACTCATACATGCCCTGCACCACGGACCTGAACGGCTTGTAGCCAACGCCTGCTTTGGTGAAGGCGGCCGGGTTCATGACGTGATAGCCGTAGCTTATCTCATCATCCGCCACGATGGCCAATAGCTCTGCCACAAATGCACCTAGGGCAGTTTCGAATGATCGTGACGGATTGTAGGTCTTATCGGTCCCCCGAATGGCGTGTTTAGCCAAGGCCGATATGAACCGCTTAGCCTTCTCTGTTTTTGGTTCGTGATTGAACCCAAAGTAGACTCCCTTGCCGATTATCTTCGGGTCTGGTTCTAGACTGTAGCCATAAGCTTCTATGAATCCCTTAAGCGATCCTTTCTCATTTATCGATTTAAAAAAGGAGGAAAGAAGAGGGGAGGAAAGGGAAGAGGGAAAGGAGAGAAGAAGAGGGAGGGGCATATAGAGTAACCATTTGGTTGGCAGTATGGGGGAGGACAGGTTAGGCAAAGCCATTGCCGAGGGCCTTAATCCGGAAAGGATATGGGTGTTGCGGTCTTTGGGTCCGCCACCCATCGCTGCTCCCACGCAATTGCGGGAGAAGAGATAAAGCAGGCCAAGAACCGCATTTTCAGCGATGTAGGGGTGAACAATTCGCCTTGATCGGTGAACAGTTCATCTTCTATCGCGGGTTTCGCGGAAAGCAACGCCTTGTACCGGGCGAAGTAGTTGCAATGTTAATGCAACTATATGGTAAGTTAACCCGCTTATTAATTTCTAGCTTAACCAGCTATGTCGGCACGTTGAATTTCGCCCGGATTTAACAAGCTGGCTTGCTGGATGCGCTTACATACAAGGGAAAACGCCTTTGCCGGTAGTTAGAAGGACTGGTGACGCAGTTGTGGGGTGCTGCGTCACCAAGCTCACAGCTATCAATCTCACACGCGGGATTGTAGGGGTTTTCTGTTAGCCGCGTCGTAGAGCTTCCCTTGTGCGCCTCTACTCGGAAAGTCCTTTTTGCCAGCCTATGATTGCGCTCTCACGCCAGCCGACCGACCGAGTTGAAATTTTCACCGGTTTAGGGAAGGTTCCCATGGCGATGTGGGCGTACATCACGGACTTGCTTAGGCCGGTGAGTTCGAGAACTTCTGCTCGGCGAATAATGCGATCAAGGTGGGGCGTGTTGTTTGTCATGGCGACGATGATAGCCATTTTGCAGCCTGCCCGAAGAGCGTGTCGGTACCAAATAGGCATTCGCAACCCATATTCGAACCATTAAGAGCGGTTAAGCCGCTCAAACTAGATAGAAAAATCAACCAGTTGTGGGCTAGGCTACTGGTCGGAATACCGCGTGCGGGTTGTACTTACGGATCACGTCGCCGATGATGTTCGCGCACTTCCGGCATAGCGCAGCAGTAGTCCCACCGCTGCCTTCTGTCCCGTTTGGTTACCTGATGTTTGCACGTAGCTCATCAAGGTAATCTGCCCACCATTGCGCCATTTCAACACGCTCTTTCCAGTGAGCGCCGCGATGATACGTGCCTCGTATAACGCTTTTATCGCAATGAGCTAACGAACGCTCAATTGCATCAGGATGCCATTTACCGCTTTCATTAAGTAGGCTGCTCGCCATCGTTCTAAATCCATGCGCCACCATTTCGTCTCCTGAATACCCAAGACGACGTAGCGCTGCATTAAGCGTATTCTCGGACATTGGCCGAGTGCCGGGATACATTGAAGCAAAAACGTGCTTATACTTACCGGTCAAAACCTTCGCGCTGGCCAGAATCGCTAATGCTTGCCGAGCCAACGGAACCACGTGTTCGCGGCCCATCTTCATCTTACTAGCCGGTATACGCCACACGGCAGCGTCAAGGTCGAACTCTGACCATTCTGCTGTTCGAAGTTCGCCCGGTCGAACGTAGACGAGTGGTGCAAGGCTAAGCGCAAGGCGGGTCATCGGTTGTCCGTCGTACCCGTCAATAGCGCGTAGCAGCGCGCCTACACCCGCAGGATCGACAATCGCAGCATGATGCTTGGCCTGCGACTTCGTTAAAGCCCCCTGCAAAGCTGCCGCAGGGTCTCCGGTGCCGCGTGCCGTGGCCACAGCGTACCGAAAAACCCGGCTAGCGAGGGATCGCATACGCCGCGCGGTTTCATGGTGGCCCTTATCCTCCACAAGCTTCAAGGCGGCCAGAAGGATGGCTGGTGTGATGGAGTCCACGGACTGTTTGCCTAACGGCTGCTCCATCAGGCTTAGCAGCCAACGAGCCTTGCTGATGGTGGCGCTAGAACGTCCTTCGCGCTCCTGCTTGTCGATATACTCATTGGCGAGCACCCCGAAGGTATTCGCCGCTTGCGCTTGGGCCGCAAGATGGCGGGCGCGCTTTTCAACGGAAGGGTCCACACCTTCTGCGATTAGGCGACGCGCTTCATCACGTTTGTCCCTTGCGGCCTTCAATGTTACATCAGGGTAGCACCCAAGGGAGAGCTTCTTTTCTTTGCCAAGATAGCGGTACTTGAGCCTCCACAGCTTTCCTCCGCTCGGCTGTATGAGAAGGAACAAACCCTTCTCGTCTGCAATCTTGCGCGGCTTCAAACCCGGTTTAGCGGTTCGCACGGCAGTGTCTGTCAGTGGCATGGGGGCCATTCCTAGCAGTGCCGCAGGGTTGGCCCCCAACAAAGCCCCCAACGAGTGCGGGCTTTCACCGGACAATTAGGGACTTCTACGGCAAATTATGCGTTAGAAATGGCAGATTTCCGGGAGATTCTCAATCCTGACGGGATCATGCCGGATCGGAAAGTGGTGCCGCGTGCAGGACTCGAACCTGCGACCCCCGCATTACGAATGCGATGCTCTACCAGCTGAGCTAACGCGGCACGATGCGCAGTTCAGCGCGTCGGAGCGGGGCGCCTAGCAGGGGTTCGCGCACAGTGCAAGCGGCTCTCGAGTTTACGCGCTCTTTACCACGCGCGCGGCAATAAGGGGGCAGGGCATGAGCTCCAGAGGACGAACATCATGGATATCCGCGGCTTCGATGGGGCACGCGCCGACCGGGGCAGTGACCCGACCGAGGGGGGAATCGGCGAGGCGACGAAGGTGATTGGCAGTGACGAGCGGCGCATGCACGTCCGCGCGTACAATCATTGGGTGTCCCTGCTGAAGGGTCGTGCGTACCCGGCCATCGAAGATCTGGAATCCGCAGGCCCAACGGACTTCCAGGCGCATGGCGTGTTGCTGGACTTTACGGACGGCATGGACGACCCGGCGATTAGCGCCATCGGCGAGGCGCTGAGCGAGGAATGCGGCGTTCATCAGGAGATCACGCGAATCTCTCAGGTGCCCGCCCGTTCGCTGCTTTCGCGGCTGACAGATCATTATCTGCAGATCATCGCGAATCGGGCGCCGATCGGCTTCGAGGCCGAGTTCGTAGGCACGCGTGGGCATAACACCCTGTATCGCGGCATCCTGATGCCATTCTCCTCCGACGGGGACGTCATTGATCACGTCTATGGCGTGATCAATTGGAAGGAGATCGTTGGTGCGGCCGAGCAAGCGCAACTCGACGCGGAGCTCGCGGCCGCCGTGCGCAGCCAGCCCAGGGTAGAGGCGGTGCCGACCGTCTGGGCCGACGGGCCGAGCGCATCGCGCGACGACGTCCGCAGCCCCTCGGATCTTCAGCGACTGCCCATCGCTACTTTGGCGCTGGACGTGCCGGCAGGTCCGCAGCAGATGGTTGTCCTTCTCGCCCAGGCGCGTGGCGACGGCATGTTCGACATACTTGGCGCAATTCCCGACGATCAGGACCTCGCGAGCCGGGCAGCTGCCGCGCTTCCCTGAGATAGTTGCATCGGAAACAAGGGTTGAGCCCCGCGCCACTCGGGCGCATAGGCTCGGCCATGTCGAAAACCTCGATGAAGGCGCTGACACAAGCGCTCGCTGACCGGCTGACCAAGGGCGCTCTGCCGGGTGAATTGAACGGCTTTGGACGAGAGGAGCAGGTTGACGCCGCCGCCTTCCTGGCCGCTACCGCCCAGGTGCGGGCTCCCGGTACCGTTGCGGTCGCGCTGGAGCCGCTGCCCGGCGAAGGCCCGCAGCGGCGCATGCGCATGGCGATCGTCAACGACGACATGCCCTTCCTGGTAGATTCAATCGCGGGTGCAATTGGCGATCACGACATCGCTATCGATCGTATTATCCATCCAGTGGTACCAGTACGCCGCGACGCCGAAGGTGTTCTCGAGGGGGTAGACGACGGCGGATCCCCGGAATCGATGATCTATATCGAAACGGAGCGAGCCGACGCGCGCGACCGGCGTGAACTCATCGATGCATTGATCAGCGATCTTTCGAACGTTCGGGTTGCCGTTGCCGACTGGCGGCGGATGCAGGCGACGCTGGCGGCCGACGCTGCTGGCATCGAGGATACTGGCGGCGACCATGAAGGCGCCGCGCTGATGCGCTGGTTCCTGGACCGGCATTTCACTTTGCTCGGCCATGAGCGGTGGATGGCAGACGGGGCAGTGGATGGCGAGCCGCTGGGCATTGCCCGCAACGCGCATGAGCCGCCGCTGCTTGCCGAGCGTTCACGACGTCTGGCGCTGGAGTATTTCGCCAGCGGCAAGGGCGGGCCGCTGCTGCTGAAGTCCAGCCTGATCTCGCCGGTTCACCGCCGCGTGCCGCTGGACCTGATCGTGGTGCCGATCCGTCGTGGGGCGGCCATCGCCGGCCTGTCGATCCACGCCGGCCTCTGGACCTCGGCCGCGCTCAAGGCTCCGCCACGCAGCGTGCCGGTGCTGCGCCAGCGCCTTGCGGACCTTGAAGCGAAGCTGAGCTTCGATCCCGCCGGCCATACCGGCAAGGCGCTGACCCATGCGATGGCCACGCTGCCGCATGATCTGGTGACCGCCGTGTCCGCCGAGGCGGTGGAAGAACTCGCGCTGACGGCGATGAGCCTTGCCGATCGGCCGCGGCCGAAGCTGGTGCTTGTTCGGTCCGCGCTGGGCCGGCACCTGTTCGCCTTCGTCTGGCTGCCCCGCGATGATGTATCCACCACCCGGCGCGTTGCTATCGGCGACATGCTGGCCGACGCGGCGAACGGCAGCATCCTGAACTGGTCGATCGCGCTGGAGGACGGCCGGGTCGCGCTGATCCGCTATACCATCGACCTGCGGCAGTCCGGCATCATGCCGGACGTGGAGCCGCTGGACGCTCGCCTCGAAAAGATGGTTCGCGGCTGGGAGCGTGACGTCGAAGCCGCACTGGCGGAGCGCATTGCGCCTGCCCGCGCGGCCCGGCTGGCCATTCGTTGGGCCGGTGCTTTCCCGCTGAATTATCGCAACGTTTCGACAGCCGATGAAGCGGCGGAAGACGTGTTGCGGGTTTCCGAGCTGGCCGATGAGAGCGACCGTGCGGTGCACATCTATCCGCCCGCGCCCGGTGCCGATCACCGACTGAAGATCTACAAATCGCACGGTGCGCTGGCGCTGTCCGAAGCGGTCCCGGTTCTCGAGAATTTCGGCTATCGCGTGATCGGCGAGCTGCCGACGCGCCTGCGCGAGGATAGCGACAGCTTCGTTCACGACTTCATCGTGCAGCCGCAAGGTGACGTCGCGAACATCGACCGCGAGGTGCTGGAAGACGCGATCGCAGCGGTGCTGAAGGGCGCGGCGGAGAACGACGCGTTCAACCGCCTGATGTTGGTCGCGGGACTGAAGCCTGCGGCCGTGCTGCTCTACCGCGCCTGGTTCCGCTATCTGCGACAGGCGGGGCTGACCTATAGCCTGACCACCGTGGCCGAAGCGCTGGGCAGGGCACCGGCATTGGCCAAGGCGCTGATCGATCGTTTCACCCTGGCGCATGATCCGCACGCGCAAGGCGATGTCGCGGCTGTCGATGCAGAGATTGCTGCCGGTCTCGACGCGGTGACGGCGATCGACGACGATCGCATCCTGCGCGCGTTCAAGGCGGTGATCGCCGCCACGCTGCGCACCAATGCGTTCGCCCCGGCTGCGGCAGAAGCGCTCGCCTTCAAGCTCGACAGCAGTTGCATCCCTGGCCTGCCGGCACCGCTGCCGTGGCGCGAGGTGTGGGTCTATTCTCCGCGGGTGGAAGGCATCCACCTGCGATCCGGACCGGTTGCTCGCGGTGGCCTGCGCTGGTCCGATCGACGCGACGACTTCCGTACCGAGATCCTGGGGCTGATGAAGGCGCAGCGCGTGAAGAACGCGGTGATCGTGCCGACCGGTGCGAAGGGTGGCTTCTATCCCAAGCAATTGCCCAATCCCGCGACGGACCGGGACGCGTGGCTGGCTGAAGGCAAGGAAAGCTATCGCGTCTTCATCCGCACGCTGCTGTCGATCACCGACAATATCGTTGCAGGCAAGGTGGTGCATCCGGAGGGCGTCCGGGTTCACGACGGTGAGGATCCTTATTTCGTCGTTGCTGCCGACAAGGGAACGGCGACGTTCAGCGATGTCGCCAATGCCCTCGCGCTGGAACGCGGCTTCTGGCTGGGCGATGCGTTCGCCAGCGGCGGCTCGCAGGGCTATGACCACAAGGCGATGGGCATCACCGCCCGCGGCGCGTGGGTTTCCGTGCAGCGTCACTTCGCCGAGCGCGGGGTGGATGTTCAGAAGGATGTCATCCGTGTCGTCGGCTGCGGCGATATGTCGGGCGACGTGTTCGGCAACGGCATGTTGCTGTCGCAGACGCTCAAGATCGTGGCGGCATTTGATCACCGCCACATCTTCCTCGACCCGGATCCCGATCCCTCGAAGAGCTGGGCGGAGCGCGCACGGCTGTTCAGCCTGCCGCGGTCCAGCTGGGAGGATTATGACAAGGGCCTGATTTCCGCAGGTGGCGGCGTCTTCGCGCGCACTGCCAAGACGATCCGGTTGACCCCAGAGGTGAAGACCGCACTCGGCATCATCGCGGATGAGCTGGAACCCGCCGCGCTGATCTCCGCCATTCTCAAGGCACCGGTCGACCTCGTGTGGTTCGGTGGGATCGGCACGTATGTGAAGGCCGCTTCCGAAAACAATGCGGCAGTCGGGGATCCGGCCAACGATCGTCTGCGCGTCGATGCAGAGGACATTCGAGCAACGGCGATCGGCGAAGGCGCGAACCTTGGCGTGACTCAGGCGGCACGTATCGCGTTCGCTGCGAAGGGCGGCCGGATCAACACGGACTTCATCGACAATTCCGCCGGCGTGGATTGTTCGGACAATGAAGTGAACATCAAGATCGCGCTGAACCGTGAGATGGCCGAGGGTCGCCTCTCGTTCGATGATCGCAACACGCTGCTGGGCGCGATGACGGACGATGTCGCGCATCTGGTGCTTGAGGATAACCGGCTCCAGACGCTGGCATTGTCGATCGCGGAGCGGGGCGGCGTTCGCGCCGTGCCAAGCTTCGTGCGCGTCATCGAGATCTTCGAAGCCGCGGGCCGCCTTGATCGCCGGGTGGAGGGCCTGGCGGGCAACGAGGATCTGCTGCGCCGTGCCGCGGAGGGAAGCGGCCTGACCCGGCCGGAGCTGGCGGTGCTGCTATCCACGGCGAAGCTTGCGCTGCAGGACGCGATTGAGGCGGCTGGCCTGGGCGCCGATCCGCTGCTCCAGCCTGATCTGCGCGCCGCCTTCCCGGCGGAAATGCAGCAGCGATTTGGCGAAGCGATCGACCATCACCAGCTGCGGGGCGAGATCGTCGCCACGAAGCTGGCCAACCGCATCGTCAATCGAATCGGGATCCTGAACCCGTTCGAGCTGGCCGAGGAAGAAGGGGCGGCGCTGGGCGACGTCGCGGCCATGTTTGTCGTGATCGAGCGATTGTTCGACCTCGGCACGCTGTGGCGCGACATTGAGACCGGCAGCATGTCCGAGGACGGGCGCATTGCCCTGTTCGACGGCGTCGCGCGGGCGGTGCGCTCGCAAGTCGCGGATCTGCTTCGCGTCGTCGCGCCCGGTACTCTGCCCGGTGAGGTGCTGGAACGGATCGGCAAGGGCGTCGCCAAGCTGCAAGGCCAGGCGAGCGACCTGCTGCTCCAGGAAGCGCGGTCGGAAAGTGCGCGCATGGCACAGTCCCTGGCGGCGGCCGGAGCGCCCGAGTCGCTGGCGGCGCGGGTCGTGCGCTTGCATGAGATGGATGGGGCCATCGGGCTCGTTGATCTCAGCGCGAAGTCGAAGACGGATGAAACCGAGCTGACCCGTGCCTACACGCGGCTTGGCGAGGCGCTGGGGCTCGACTGGGCGCAGGCGGCGGCGGCGCGTCTCGAGCCGACGGATCCGTGGGAGCGGCTGCTGGTGGCCGGCCTGGTTCGGGATTTCGAGCAGATGCGGCTCGACTTCCTGTCGCGGGAAGAACCGTGCGATTCCAGCGCGTCAGTCAATAAATGGCTGACGGAAAACGAGGCGCCGGTGGCGCGCTTTACCGCCGTGATCAACCGGGCGCGGCAGGCGAGCAGCCCGTCGGCCGCCATGCTGGCGCAGGTGGCAAGCCAGGCGCGGATGCTTCTGGGGCGCTGACAAGGACTGGCCCCTTCCCGAGCCGGGAGGGGCTGGCTCCGCGAGCGGCGCGGCGGTTGGACGTTCCGGTAAGTCCACGTTTTGCGTGGCCGCTTGCGTAACCGCCGCGGGTGCTTTTGGCCTGTCTCTGGCCAGTCATGGCCGTTGGCTGGCCTTGTTCCGGATAGCGCCGGCCATCAGCGGTCCGGCCCCCCGAAGCGAGGCTGAGCGTGAGAGCGCTGACCTGAAAGGTGTTGTGAGCGACCGGGCGGTGCGGGCGCTTTCGGCCATTTGCCGGTTACGATCGCCCGGCGGTGGCGATCGTTCGAGAACATCGCGTGAGGCGCGCGCGCTTCGCTTAGCCGCGGAGACTATGTTGTGGGGGCGCGGGGCGGGGGTGCGCTCGGGCGGATCGGGTGCGGGACGTGCCGGGCTGACCCGGCACGTCCCGGCCCGTCAGTCGGCGACGCGGACCACCAGCTTGCCGATAGCGGCGCGGCCTTCCATCTTGGCGATGGCATCGCCGCCGCGATCGAACGGGAATACTTCCGTCACCTTGGGCGCGATCTTGCCTTCGCCCCACAGGTCGAACAGCTGCTTGATGCTGGCGCGGTTCTTGACCGGCTCGCGCGCCGCATGGGCACCCCAGAATACGCCGCGGATGTCGCAGCTCTTCAACAGGGTCAGGTTCAGCGCGATCTTCGGGATGCCGGCGGGGAAGCCGATCACGAGATAGCGGCCCTCCCAAGCAATGGAGCGAAGCGCCGGTTCGGCATAATCGCCGCCGACCGCGTCATAGATCACGTCAAAGCCGTTCTTGCCCGCCTTTTCCTTGAAGGCGTCGGCCAGCGCCTTGCTCTCATCCTTCGAGAACGGTGCGCGGCCATAGATGATCACGTCATCGGCGCCAGCATCGCGCACCGCCTGCGCCTTTTCCTCGCTCGACACCGCGCCGACCACGCGTGCGCCGAACGCCTTGCCCAGCTCCACGGCGGCAAGGCCCACGCCGCCAGCGGCACCCAGCACCAGCAGGTTGTCGCCCGCCTTGATGCTGCCGCGATCCTGCAGCGCGTGAATGGTGGTGCCATAGGTCAGCAGCATGGCAGCGCCTTCCTCGAACGAACGCTCGTCCGGGATGGCGTAGATGTTGTCGGCCTTCAGCGCGATCTTCTCGACCAGGCCACCGTTGCCGGTGTTGCCCATGACACGATCGCCCGGCTTCCACGCCGTCACGCCTTCGCCAACGCTTTCGACTACGCCCGAAACCTCACCGCCGGGGGCGAACGGGCGAGGCGGCTTGAACTGATATTTGTCCTGAATGATCAGCACGTCGGGATAGTTGATCGCGCACGCCTTCACGGCAACGATCACTTCACCCGGCTTGGCGACGGGATCGGGAAGCTCCCCGATCTCCAGCGTTTCAGGTCCGCCCGGCGCCCTCGACAGCAATGCTCGCATTCGTCTCTCCCGCGATCCACGGCCGATGCTCGTCCAGCATCGCCTCGTATTTCGAAATCGCGGTATCCCTTGCCAGCGTCAGGCCGACCTCGTCCAGCCCCTCCATCAGGCATTGCCGACGGAACGGGTCCAGTTCAAAGGTGAAGCGATCCTGGAAGGGCGTGGTGACGGTCATCGTTTCCAGATCGATGGTGATCTCGTCGGTCCTGGCGACCTCGATCAGCCGATCGACCGCATCCTGCGGCAGAACAACGGGTACGATTCCGTTCTTGAACGCATTGCCGGAAAAGATGTCAGAGAAGCTGGGCGCGATCACCGCCTTGATCCCCAGATCGCCCAACGCCCAGGCGGCGTGTTCGCGGCTGGACCCGCAGCCGAAATTGTCGCCGGCGATCAGGATCGGGCTGCCGGCATAGGCCGGATCGTCAAAGATATTGCCGGGCTGTGCGCGCACCGTCTCGAACGCGCCGCGACCAAGGCCAGCGCGCGTGATGGTCTTCAGCCAATGCGCCGGGATGATGACGTCGGTGTCGACGTTCTTGGCGCCCCAAGGATAGGCCTTGCCCGATACGGTGCGAACCCGCTCCATCAGCGCTGCCGCAGCTTAACCAGGGCAGCCGGCTTGGCGATGGCGGCGTACGCGGCGACACCGCTCAACAGGGAGCCTGCGATCAGCAGAACAAAGACCTTTTTCATTACGCTTCCCTTGTTAATCGGCGGGCGTCCCATACCGGCTATTTGACGCCCGGGGTAACGTTGCTCACCCAGGTTCCAGCCCGGACCGACGTAGATCAGGCGTTTGCCATCAACTCGCGAACGTCCGCCAGGTGCCCGGTTACGGCAGCGGCGGCCGCCATTGCTGGCGAGAGCAAGTGGGTGCGCGCACCCGGCCCCTGCCGGCCGACGAAGTTGCGGTTGGAAGTGGACGCACAGCGTTCGCCCGGGGGCACCTTGTCCGGGTTCATGGCCAGGCACATCGAACAGCCGGGCTCCCGCCATTCAAAGCCGGCCGACGTGAAGATGCGGTCGAGGCCTTCCGCCTCCGCCTGCCGCTTCACCAGTCCCGACCCGGGGACGACCATTGCGCGCACGCCTTCGGCAACGCGCCTGCCGTCCGCCACGGCAGCGGCAGCGCGCAGATCCTCGATCCGGCTGTTGGTGCAGGAGCCGATAAAGACATGCTGGACCGGCACGTCCTGAAGCCGGGTGCCGGGCGTCAGCCCCATGTAATCGAGCGACTTCTTTGCCGCCTCGCGCTTGGAGGCGTCGGCGAAGCTTTCGGGCTCCGGCACGGTTCCGGTGATCGAAACCACGTCCTCCGGGCTGGTGCCCCAGGTGAGGGCGGGCGCGATCTCCGAGGCGTCGATCAGGACCGTCCGATCATAAGTCGCGCCCGGATCGGTGGCGAGGGTGCGCCACCAGGCGACCGCCTTGTCCCAATCCGCGCCCTTCGGCGCCATGGGGCGATCCTTAATATAAGCGAACGTCGTGTCGTCCGGCGCGATCATGCCGGCACGCGCGCCGGCCTCGATCGACATGTTGGCGACCGTCAGCCGGCCCTCCAGCGACATCTCGCGAATGACGTTGCCGGTATATTCGATGACATAGCCGGTGCCGCCGGCCGCGCCGATGCGGCCGATGATGGCGAGGATCACGTCCTTTGGCGTGACGCCGAAGCCAAGCTTGCCCTCGACCCGCACTTCCATCGTCTTTGACGGGCTGAGCAGCAGCGTCTGCGTGGCGAGCACATGCTCTACCTCGCTAGTGCCGATGCCAAACGCCAGCGCGCCCAGAGCCCCGTGCGCCGAGGTGTGGCTGTCGCCGCAAACGACGGTGGTGCCCGGAAGGGTGAAGCCCTGTTCCGGGCCAACGACGTGGACGATGCCCTGCTCGGCGGCGAGCGCATCGATATAGGGCACGCCGAATTCCGCGACATTCTGGCGAAGCGCCGACAATTGCGTCGCGCTTTCGGGATCGGCGATCGGCAGTTCACGCCCCGCCGCATCGACGCGCGGCGTGGTGGGCAGATTGTGATCGGGAACGGCAAGCGTCAGATCCGGCCGGCGCACGCGGCGGCCAGCGGCGCGAAGCCCCTCGAAAGCCTGCGGGCTGGTAACCTCATGAACGAGGTGGCGATCGATATAGATCAGGCACGTGCCATCGTCGCGACGTTCGACGACGTGGGCGGCCCAGACCTTTTCGTACAAAGTAAGCGGACGACTGGCCATAACGAGGGGCGCCTTAGACGAGGTGGCGCAATAAATGGAAGAGTAGAAGCTGTTCTGCGGTACAAAGATTGCGTGTGCCGCGCCTACAGGGGTGTCTGGGCCGTCGTCCTCCCGGCGTTGGGCCGAGAGGACCGGCGGCGTCAGCCCAGCGCAACCTCGTAGGTCGCGGTCGTCTTTGCGGCAATTTCGTCGGCGGTGATGCCAGGCGCCATTTCGATCAGGCGGAAGGCGCTGTGGTGGTCGGGGCGCTGGAAGACGGCGAGGTCGGTCACGATCATGTCGACCACGTTCCTTCCGGTCAGCGGCAGGGTGCAGGCCGGGATGAACTTGGGGCTGCCGTCCTTCGCGACATGCTCCATTACGACGATGATCTTTTTCACGCCGGCAACGAGATCCATGGCGCCGCCCATGCCCTTGATCATCTTGCCCGGGATCATCCAGTTGGCGATATCGCCGTTTTCAGCCACTTCCATCGCGCCAAGCACCGTCAGGTCGATATGGCCGCCGCGGATCATGGCGAAGCTCTGATCGGAACCGAAATAGACGCTGCTGGGAAGCTCGCTGATCGTCTGCTTGCCGGCGTTGATGAGATCCGCATCCTCCTCGCCCTCATAGGGGAAGGGGCCGATGCCGAGCATGCCGTTTTCGCTCTGCAGGGTGACGGTCATGCCAGCGGGGATGTTGTTCGCCACCAGCGTGGGGATGCCGATGCCGAGGTTCACATAATAGCCGTCGCGCAGCTCCTTGGCGGCGCGGGCAGCCATCTGGTTGCGATCCCAGCCCTTGGTCTGCTCGGTCATCACGCGTTCTCCCTCGCCCGCGTGGTGCGGAATTCGATCTTCTTGTCGTACGGCGCGCCGACGATCATTCGTCTCACATAGATGCCGGGCAAGTGAATGGCGTCGGGATCGAGGGTGCCGACGGGCACGACCTCCTCCACCTCCGCGACGCAGATCCGGCCAGCGGTGGCCATCGGTTGATTGAAGTTGCGGGCGGTCTTGCGGAAGATGAGGTTCCCGCTCTCGTCCGCCTTCCAGCCCTTGATGATGCTGAGGTCGGCGCGGATGCCGCGTTCGAGGATATATTCCTCCC
Organism: Sphingomonas sp. IC-11; assembly: GCF_021043365.1. Taxonomy (GTDB): domain Bacteria; phylum Pseudomonadota; class Alphaproteobacteria; order Sphingomonadales; family Sphingomonadaceae; genus Sphingomonas. The sequence goes on from NZ_JAJNDU010000002.1 coordinate 199,585, forward strand.
CATCGAACACCTTCACTTCCTTGCCCTCGGCAACCAGGGTGCCGACGCCCGTTTTGGTGTAGAAGCCGGGGATGCCGGCGCCGCCGGCGCGGCAGCGTTCCGCGAGCGTTCCCTGCGGGCAGAATTCCACCTCCAGCTCGCCGGACAGATACTGGCGCTCGAATTCCTTGTTCTCGCCGACATAGGACGAGATCATCTTCTTCACCTGGTGCGTGCGCAGCAGCTTGCCGAGCCCTTCACCATCGATGCCGGCATTGTTGCTGGCGATCGTCAGGTTCTTCACGCCCGACGCCTGAATGGCATCGATCAGCCGTTCCGGAATGCCGCACAGGCCAAAGCCGCCCGCGCAGATCAGCATTCCGTCGTGAAGCAACCCGTCGAGCGCCGCGGCGGCGTCCGGATAGAGCTTGTTCATGCGTGCGCCTTCTGTCGTATCGAACGATACGAGTTAGCGATCACGCGCGATGCGGGCAACCGATCTGCCGGGCAGTGGGCGCTTCAGCTGATCGGGGGCGGCGGGTCAGAACGTCCCGCGCTCGACCCCCAGCGCATCGGCGAGCGCATCGAGCGCCTGCGCCTCTCCCGTCACCTTGATCGCGTGCATGCCGAGCGCGGCGGCCGGCTTGCAGTTGATGCCGAGGTCATCGAGGTAGACGCAGTTTGCGGCAGGCTTGCCCAAGGTGGTCAGCATCAGTTCGTAGATGCGCGGATCGGGCTTGCGGATGCCGATCTTGCTCGATTCGATGACGTGATCGAACCGCTCCATCACGGCGGCGACCTTGGCGGCCTTTTCCGCGCTGCGCGACATGCCAGCGCCTTCGCCAGCGGGCACGTTGTTGGTGATGCAGCCGAGGCGGTAGCCGTTGGTCTTCAGCCAATCCAGCGCGTGCACCATGCGCGGGCGGATGTCGCCGGAAAGGAGCGAGAGCACGTCCTCGCCGCGCAGCTCATGACCGAGCACGCGCGCCTCCTCGGCAAATTGCGTGTCGAAGCCGGCGGCGTCGATCTCGGCACGTTCGAACAATGCCCAGGCGTTGTCGTCCGGGTTGGACGCGTTGATCCGGCGGATCAGATCGTGCGGAAGCCCGCGCTCGCGCTCCAGCCGGTTGAACGCCTCGAACGGTGACGAGGTGACCACCCCGCCGAAATCGAAAATGACGGTATCACGCATGGGGATGGTCCTTAACGGGCCGAACGGAGAAGGCAAACGGGCGACGCGCCGGGATCGCCGGGGGAGGCAGCGGGCCCCCGGCACGTCGGCCGGGGGCGAGCGCAGGTCAATATTCCAGCTTCAGGCCGGGGCGGTTCCAGCGCGTCTTCACCAAACGGCCGGTGCCCGACAGGGTGAGATACGCGTCACGCATGTCATCGCCGCCGAAGCAGATGTTGGTGGTGAAGATGTCGTCGGTGGCGACGAATTCGACCAGTTCCCCCTCCGGCGAGATCACGCTGATGCCGCATTCGCCGATCGTCGCGACGCAGATGTTGCCGGAAGCCTCCACCGCCAGCGAATCGAAGAACTTCCAGCCGGCAGGGCGATAGACCGGCGTCCCGGCGCCGCCGACGCCAGCGGAATCATCGACCTTGCCCGGCGCGGTCACGTCAAACTTCATCAGGCGGCAGGTGTAGGTTTCCGCGGCATAAAGCGTCTTCCCATCGGGGGAGAGGCCGCAGCCATTGGGGTTGTTGGAGGGGAAGATCACTTCTTCCAGGTGGCTGCCGTCCGCCTTGGCGTAGAAGATGCCGACGACGTCGTGGATGCGCTTGGCATAATCCATCTTGCCGTGATCGGTGAACCAGAAGCCGCCATGCGCATCGAACACGAGATCGTTGGGGCCGCGCAGCACGCAGCCGAAGTCGCCCGATTTGTAGAGCACCTCGACCTTGCCCGTCGCCGGGTCGATCCGTTCGATGCGCCCGCCCGAATAGTTGGAAGCGATGCCGCCCGGCGAGAGCATTCCGCTGTTCTCGTGCCAGTCGAAGCCGCCGTTGTTGCAGCAATAGAGCATTCCGTCGGGCCCAAGCGCGAGGCCGTTCGGGCCGCCGCCGGGCTCAGCCACGGTTTCCTTGCGGCCATCGGGCGTGACCCGGGTGATGCGGCCCGGCTCGATTTCCACCAGCATGATGCTGCCATCGGGCATCATCACGGGCCCTTCCGGAAAGCGCAGCCCGTCTGCGACCAGCTCGAAATCCGCCATCATCCTCTCCCAGCTATTTTGCGGCGAAGGATTGTCTAAGGCGATTGGCTTAGCAAGGGGATTGCGAAGCTGCTCCGGCGCGGAGCCCGGCGGGCAGCCCGTCGAGCGTTGGCGGTTTCCCTTGCCGCTTCGTCGCTCTACACACCCAGACATGGAGACACCCACCCGCACCGGCGGCCGCATTCTGGTCGATCAGCTCGTCGCACAAGGTTGCGATCGTATCTTCACCGTACCGGGCGAAAGCTTCCTCGCCGTGCTCGACGCACTGGTGGATACGCCGGAGATCGAGGTGGTCACGTGCCGGCAGGAAGGCGGGGTGGCCTTCATGGCCTGTGCCGATGGCGCGTTGGTGCATCGTCCCGGCATCGCCTTCGTCACCCGCGGGCCGGGAGCGACCAACGCGGCGATCGGCGTTCATGTAGCGATGCAGGATTCGCAGCCGATGATCCTGTTCATCGGCGACGTCGACCGCGGCACGCGGGATCGTGAGGCGTTCCAAGAAGTGGATTTTGCCGCCATGTTCGGACCTATCGCCAAATGGGCGGCCAGGATCGACGACGCGCGCCGCATTCCGGAATATGTCGCGCGCGCCTATGCCACTGCCATGAACGGGCGGCCGGGCCCGGTGGTACTGGCCCTGCCCGAAGACATGCTGCTCGACGAGGTTGAGGCGGTCGACCGGCCGCGGGTGGAGCGGGTGGGACAAGCGCCAGACCCCGACGCCATGGAGCAACTTGCCGACCTGCTGGCAACGGCCGAGCGCCCGGTGGCGATCATCGGCGGCGCCGGCTGGGACGCGGCCGCCGGGCAGGACGTCGCTGCCTGGGGCGATCGCGCCGGCGTGCCGTTGGTGGCGGCGTTCCGCCGGCAGGATGCCGTTCCCAACGATTGCCCGGCCTATGCCGGTAACCTGGGCTATGGCCCGAACCCGGCGCTGGTCGACCGGGTAAAGGCGGCCGATCTGCTGTTGGTGATTGGTGCGCGGCTGGGCGAGGCGACCACCGACGGTTACACGCTGATCACGCCGGATCATCCCGGACAGCGGCTGGTGCATGTCCATCCCGATCCGACCGAGCTTGGCATGACCTATCGCACCGATCTGGCGATCTGCGCGTCCATGGCGGAATTTGGCGAGGCGCTGGCGCTGGTGGACGGGCCAAGCCGCTCCCACGATCTGGAGGCGCATGACGATTATTGCGCCTGGGCGACGCCAAACGAGCGTCCCGGTGTAACGCTGGACCTCGGCCCCTGCGTGATGGCGATGCGCGCCGCGCTGCCGGCGGACACGATCATCTGCAACGGCGCCGGCAATTTCTCCGGCTGGTGGCATCGTTACTGGCCCTATGCCGGGCCGGGCACCCAATTGGCGCCGACCGCCGGGGCGATGGGCTATGGCGTGCCCGCCGCCGTGGCCGCCTCGCTTCGCCGCCCGGACCGCACGGTGGTTGCCGTGGCAGGCGACGGCGATTTCCTGATGAACGGGCAGGAACTGGCAACCGCGATCCAGCACGGCTGCGACATGCTCGTCATCGTGGTCGACAACGGCACCTATGGCACGATCCGCATGCATCAGGAGCGGGAGTTCCCGGAGCGGCAATCGGCCACGCGCCTGGTGAACCCGGATTTCGCGTTGCTGGCGCGCGCTTTTGGTGCCTGGGCCGAGACGGTCGAGCGGACCGACGATTTTGCGCCGGCACTGGCCCGCGCCATGAATGAAAAGGGCGTCCGCCTGCTCCACCTCAAGACCGACGTGGAGCAGATCACCGCGGGAACGACGCTGAGCGCGATACGGAACCGGCGCTAGGATCGCCTCGCGGCCGGAGTGAGGACTGCCGGCCGCGACCACGCGAGGCCCGGATCACGTCCGGGCCGGGGAGTGAAGCAGGCGGCGGCCCTTGTCATCCGGGCGGATCGGCAGAGCGCGCCCTAGGCGCTATTTTCTCGCAAGCTTTTCCTTGAGCCCCGCCAGTGCGCCGAACGGGCCCGCTTCGCCCTCGCTGAGCACGCCGGCTTCCTTCAGCGCCGCCTCCGCATTCGGACCGCGCGGGAAGGGATCGAGCGAGAGGGCGAGGGTTTCGGCAGCGACTTCGCCGAGATCGATGGCGGCCCCTTCGAGCGGCAGCACGTCAATGTCTGCGTCGTCGAGCTCCACCTCCTCGCCGCCGCCGAGATCGTCGACGAAGCGCAGGCGCGCTTCCTCATCGACGGCGGCGGGAAGTGACTCGCCGGTGATCGAGCAGGCCTGAGTGGCCGTGGCCAGGACGCGGCCGCTGACCAACACGCCCGCAGCATCCCGCCGCAGCACGAAATTGCCGCTCAGCCGCTCAATCCCGAGCAGGCCGAAGCGCTGGGCAAGCGCGGCGCGTTCGGTATCGCTCGCCTCGATCGTTTCGCTACGCTCGCCTTCGCCGATGGTGTCGATACGGATGGGGCGCGAGAATTCGGGAGTCATGCCAGACGTCCTTCACGCAGATCGGCCAGCGACACATCCTGCAGCGAGGCATGGAAACGCTGCAACTGCGCGCTGACATAGGAAGAAGCCTCCGCCGCCGGCGCATTGCCGCGCCAGAGGTTGCGGATCAGGGGCTCGCTGAGGTCGCCGGTGGCGATCGCGGTACGATAGGCGCCGAGCCGCCCCCCCAGCATGCCCATCATGCGCCCGACATGCTTGCCGACCACGATGTCCCCAAAGCCGATCTGGCGCACCTGCGCGTCCATGTCATCGACGAACCGCTCGGTAACGTCGGTTGCCAGCGTCGCGGCGGCCATGTCCCCCGGCGGCTCGGCCTCGATGCGCAGCATCACCATGGCGAGCACCGCCGCCACCATGTCGAACCGGCCATCCAGCGTGTCCGGCACGCCGCCATCCAAATACCAGTGCGGCTCGCGTGCCTTTGCAACCACCGCCGCATAAAGCGGAGCCGCAGCTTCACGGTCGCGCCGGCGGAATCGTTCAAGAAGTCCCAAGATCGTCTTGCCTGTCGTGCTTGTGTCGAGTGTCTGCCCCGCATATTGAGGGGATTGGCCGGCGGCGCAACGGCGCGCCGTATGCCCCACGCCATTTGCGGAGTAGCCATGCGTTTTCCCCTCCTGATCGCTGCGGCCATGGCGGTTGCCGCGTCGGCCTGCGCGCCGCTGCGCTCGCATCAGGGCTATATCGTCGACGCGGACCTGCTGAATGCCGTGCAGCCGGGGGTTGATACCCGCCAGTCGGTACTGGCGACGCTCGGCCAGCCGAGCTTCGCGGCCCAGTTCAATCAGGGCGATTGGTATTATGTGTCGCGCGACAGCCGCAACTATGCGTTCAACACCCCCAAGGTGCGCGAGCAGGTGACGGTTCAGATCAGTTTCGATCAGGCCGGCAATGTTTCCGCGATCCGCAAATGGGGCGCGGAGCAGGTCGCCTCGATCAGCCCGGCGAAGCGCACCACGCCGACGCTGGGACGCGAGCGCGGCTTCTTTGCCGATCTGTTCGGCAATATCGGCACCGTTGGCGCGGCAGGGGCGGGCGGCGGCGCGGGCGGAACCCGCCCGTAAGCGCAAAACTCACCGGCGAAGGGACGTGACGCCTACGTCACGATCCTTTCTGCTGGCTGACTGATGCATTCCCCGGCGGTTCAGGCGAATCGGAGCATATCTCCACTCACGGTGCGGCGTCCGGTTCGGTGTCGTGCCACATGGATGGAGGTTTCAGATCATGCGTAACTTGATCATTTCCGCGCTGATGGCAGCCACAGTGATCCCGGGCGTCGCCACGGCCCAATCCTATGGCGAACTGCGCCGTGACCGGCAGGAAATCCGCGAGGAGCGCCGCGACGTTCGTGAGGCGCAGCGCCGCGGCGATTGGCGCGATGTCCGTGAGGAGCGCCGCGAACTGCGCGATGCCCGCCGCGAATACCGCGAGGACCTGCGCGATCGCGACCGCCGCTGGGGTCGGAACGACTGGCAATCTTATCGTTCGCAGAACCGGGCGCTGTATTCGCGCGGCAACTGGCGGGCGCCGTTCCGTTACAACAGCTGGCGACCGGGTGTGCGCATTGCGCCGACCTATTACGGCCAGCGTTACTGGATCAGCGACCCGTGGCGTTACCGTCTGCCTCCGGCCCGTGCGAATGCGCGCTGGATCCGCCACTATAACGACGTCGTGCTCGTCGATTACCGTCGCGGCATCGTGCTGGACGTGATCCGCAACTTCTACTGGTAACCAGTGAAAAGCGGGCCGGGCGAGTGATCGCCCGGCCCGTTATGTGCCGACCAGAGCGGCCGCGCCGCTGCTACACACGACGCGGCCGGTGCCTGGCTTGGGTTCCGGCACTAGTCCCGAAAGGGGGTGGGACTAAGCGGCCGAACGCGCATGTCCCAATTTGGTTCGCCCGACCGTCACCAAATTGAACGCTTAACTCAGGTTAGTCCGTAAAACATTGTTCGACACCTTTCGATAAGGAAGGTTGGCCGCGCCGGATCGGGGGGCTGGTTGGCAATGGGGGGACTCGTCTTGACGGGGCTCGACGCACTTGTGCGCGAGCTGACGTTGTTTGCGGCTGTCGGCTTTCTGGTCGGCGGGATCGGCGATCTGGTCGTCGACCTTGCGTGGCTGTCGCACCGGCTGCGCCATGGCACCACGCGGCGGCCGATCAGCAGCCTGCCCGCGGCTGCCGCCGAACAGCCTGGCGGGCTGGCGATCTTCGTACCGGTGTGGGACGAGGCGCTGGTAATCGGCGCCATGCTGCGAACGGCACTCGCCCGATACGCGCACCCGCACTTTCGCATCTACGTCGGCTGCTATCCCAATGACCGGGCGACCATCGACGCGGTCGTGGCCGTGGCGGAACGCGATCCAAGGGTGCGCCCGGTGATCGGGTCGCGGCCGGGGCCAACGACCAAGGCGGACAATCTCAACACGATGTGGCGTGCGATGCGGCGCGATGACGTCGCGTCGGGCGAGCGGACGCGTGCGGTGGTCCTCCATGATGCCGAAGATGTCGTGCATCCCGCCGAGCTGCGCGTTTTCGATGCACTGATCGACCAGCACCCGCTGGTGCAGATCCCAGTGCTGCCGTTGATCGATCGGGAGGCGCGGCTGGTGTCGGGCCATTACGCCGATGAGTTCGCCGATTCGCACGGGCGCCAGATGGTGCTGCGCGCCGCATTGGGGGCTGGCCTTCCGCTGTCCGGGGTCGGCTGCGCGATAGCCGTTGAGGTGTTGGAAGCGCTTGCCGATGCCCATGGTGCTCCGTTCGATCAGAACAGCCTGACCGAGGATTATGAGCTGGGCCTGCGCGCGGGAGCGCTCGGCTATGCGGCGTGCTTCGCGCGGGTGGAAGATGTCGACGGAGAGCTGGTGGCGGTTCGCGCCTTCTTCCCGTCGACCTTGACGGACGCCGTTCGGCAGAAGGGCCGCTGGATGACGGGCATTGCGCTCGCCGGCTGGGACCGGATCGGCTGGGCGCGCGCGACGCACCTTGCGGACCATTGGATGCGGATGCGCGACCGGCGTGCGCCGATTGCCGTGATCGTGCTTGCCGCCGCTTATCTGGCGTCGGTCGGCTGGGGGCTGTCGGCGGTGGTTCATCTTGCCACGGGCCTGCCGACGCCCCCCGTCGATCGAGGGCTGCAGGCGATCCTCAACGTCAATGCCGGCTTGCTGGTGTGGCGGCTTGCCTGGCGGGCAGCATCCACGGGGCGCGCTTATGGGTGGCGGGAGGCGCTCTGGTCGCTGCCGCGCGCGGTGATCGGCAATCTGATCGCGATGTTCGCCGCGATCCGAGCGGCGGGCCAATATGCCCGGCTGCTGACGGGTGCGCCGCCGCACTGGGACAAGACGACCCATGTCTTTCCAGGCGAGGCGACGCCGCTGTGAGCGGGAGCGGCCGGCCGCTTCGGTTCCTGGTGAGCCTTCTCGCGCTCTGGGTGGGAATGCGCGTGTTTCAGTTGTGGCCAGTCGACGACTCGATCCGGGCGGCCGAGAGGCTGAGACCTTCGGCCGTGGTCGAGCGTCCGGGGCACTCCGGCAAAGTGGCGGACCAGCGCAGTCCGACGCGCCGCCCCGTGGCGTTGTCGCGTCTGGATGGATCGCGCGTGGCCGTTGGTCGGCACAGGGCGCAGCGACCTTGGCCGACATTCCATACCACGCCTGTTCGGCCGAGCGCGGCAGGGACTTCGCAAGCCGCGAGCGCGCTCCATGATGCCGTGGGCGTGCAAGCGGGACCACGGCCGGGGAACGCCGGTTTCGTATCTCAGGCTAGCCCGCCGTCCGCGATACCGGGCGCGCCGCTTGCTCGACCATCTGCTGGGTCGCGCCTTCGCGGAAGCGGCTGGATGATCGTGCGCGGTGGCGAGACGGCCCCGTTCGTGCCGCAGCTCGGCGGGAGCCAGGCCGGTGTACGGTTGACCTATGCGCTTGATTCCGAGGCTCGGCTGGCGGTGGCGGGCCGGTTCTCCACCGCGCTTCGCGGCCGACAGCGGGAAGCGGCGATCGGGCTGGACTGGCAGCCGACGCGCTTGCCGGTGCACGTGATCGCCGAACAGCGCGTCGGCATCGAGCAGGCGCGTGGCGGACCCTCGGTCGGGCTCATCGGGGGATTCGGGCCGACCAGCGTGGCCGGCCCGATGATGCTGGACGGCTATGCCCAGGCCGGCGTGATCGCCCGCGATGGCGCCGAGGGCTTCGTTGACGGCGCGGTGCGCCTGTCCCGCACCGTCGCGCAAGTCGGCGCCGCTCGATTGGACCTTGGGATCGGCGCGTGGGGCGGTGCGCAGCGGCGGGCGGCGCGACTCGACGCCGGGCCGACCGCGAGCGCCGTGCTGCCGATTGCGAAGGTGAGCCTGCGGCTGTCGCTCGAATGGCGGCAGCGGCTGGCCGGCCGGGCAGCGCCGGCCTCCGGACCTGCCTTGTCGATCGGCACCGATTTCTGACCGCAGGCGCTTCCGCGCCGCGCCCGATCGGCATATCGGGAGGGGAATGGATCTGTACCTCCCGATCGCGAACCTCTCGGTCAACGCGCTCGTGATCATCGCCCTGGGCGGTGGAGTCGGGCTCCTGTCCGGCATGTTCGGCGTCGGCGGCGGCTTTCTCACCACCCCGCTGCTGATCGTGTACGGGATCCCGCCCACGGTAGCGGCCGCCTCGGCCGCCAGCCAGGTGACCGGCGCGAGTATTTCGGGCGTGTCCGCTTATTACCGGCGCGGCGGTGTCGACGTGAAGATGGGCGGGGTGATGGTGATCGGCGGCGTGCTGGGCTCGCTGTTCGGTGCGTGGCTGTTCCGCCTGCTGCAAGCGTCCGGCCAGATCGATACGGCGATCGCAATCACCTACGTCCTGCTGCTCGCGTCCATCGGCGGGCTGATGCTGAAGGAATCGCTGGAAGCGATAGCCGTCACCCGCGGGCGGCGGGCCGCGCCGCCACGGCGCCGGCGGCACCACCCGCTCGTCGCCTCGCTGCCGTTCAGGATGCGATTCTACCGCTCGGGCCTGTATATCTCGCCGCTCGCGCCGCTGTTGCTGGGCTTCGGTACGGGCATTCTCACCATCCTGCTGGGCGTGGGTGGCGGATTCGTGCTGGTGCCGGCGATGATCTACCTTTTGGGCATGGCCACGCAGGTGGTGGTGGGTACCTCGCTGTTTCAGATCCTGTTCGTTACCGCCGCCGCCACCATGGTGCATGCCGTGACGACCAAGGCGGTGGACATCGTGCTGGCCGGGCTGCTGCTGATCGGCTCGGTGATCGGCGCACAGGTCGGGGCTCGCTTCGCGGCAAAGGCCCGGCCGGAATATCTGCGGCTGGCACTGGCGCTGATGGTGCTGCTGGTGGCGGGGCGCATCGCGCTGGGGCTGGGCTGGCGACCCGACGAAATCTACTCGATCGAGCTGTCGTGAAGCGAATCGCGTTGATCCTGGCGGCCCCGTTGCTGCTCGCCCAGGCGAAGCCGGTGCTGGTGCCCGATGTGTCGCAGCGCGAAATCCGTATCGCCTATAGCTTTACCGGTGCCGAGCTCCTGTTGTTCGGGGCGATCCTTTATCCCGGCGGCAAACTGCCGGATGACGAACATGCGACCGATCTGGTCGTGGTGGTGAAGGGGCCGGTCCAGTCGATCACGGTTCGCGAGAAGGAAAAACTGGCCGGCGTGTGGGTGAACGCGCAGGCGCTGCGTTATCGTTCGGCGCCCAGTTTCTATGCGATCGCCTCGTCGCGGCCGATCAAGCGGATCGTCGATGATCGTACCCGTGCAATCTACGAACTGGGGCTGGACAGCCTTCAGCTTTCGCCAGCCTCGTCCGCGGCGCCGACCGTGCAGGACCGGTTCGCGCGCGGCCTGGTGGACCTGCGGCGCCGGGCCGGGCTTTACGTCGAAGCGCCCGGTGCGGTGGAGATCACCGAAGGCGTGCTGTACCGCGCCCGCGTCAGCATTCCCGCACGCGTCCCGGTGGGGCAGTTTACCGCAGAGACGTTCCTGATCCGCGACGGCAAGGTGCTGGCGGCGGCGGTCCGCGAAATCACCGTCGAGAAGGCCGGCTTCGAACGCTATGTCGCGCGCGCGGCGGAGCGCAACGCCATCCCTTACGGGCTGGTCGCGGTTGCCATGTCCGTTCTGCTGGGCTGGGGCGCCGGGCGGCTCGCACAGCGCGTGTAACTCACCGAAAGACCGGCCAAATCGCCAATCACCGTCTGTTTACGCTTCGGCTCTAAACCAGAGGGGATGGGAAAGGCCGCAGGAACCCACCATGAGTGAAATGCCGACGCCGCAGGCGTTCGAGCAGGCGATTGCTGCTGCGCAGGCGCGCCGGCCGATCGACCTGGAACCGATCGGCGTTGTGGTGGAAATCGCCGGTTCGTCCAGCCAGGTCCTGTTCGATTCCGCAGCGCTTGCGGGGCTTGCCGGCCATGCTGACCCGGTAATCGCCAGTGGTGGCCAGGTGGGCGGGCAGATCAAGGTGAGGGTCGGTGCATCCTGGCTGATTGCCAACATCCGATCGCTGCGGCTCGAGGATTTCAACACCGGTCGGATCGTCGCCTCCATCGACTTCCTGGGCGAGGGCGATGAAGAGAAACTGACGGGCAAATTATACCAGTTCCGGCGCGGCGTGACTCGCTATCCGACGCCCGGCGCGGAGGTTTACCCCATTTCCAGTGCTGACCTGCGGCAGGTCTATGCCGCGGAGGGACGTGCCCATGTGGAGATCGGCAGCGTCTATCCCGCCAATGATATTCGCGCCGCTTTGTATGTCGATGCGATGCTGGGCAAGCATTTCGCGCTGCTCGGCTCCACCGGCACTGGCAAGTCGACGTCGGCTGCGCTGATCCTGCACCGGATCTGCGAGCTGGCGCCGCAAGGCCATGTGGTGATGATTGATCCCCATGGGGAATATGCCGCGGCGTTCCGTACCAACGGGGCGATCTATGACGTTTCGAACCTTCAGATGCCGTATTGGCTGATGAACTTCGAGGAACATTGCGAAGTGTTCCTGACCACGCAGGGGGCAGAGCGGCAGGTCGACGCGGACATCCTGGCCAAATGCCTGCTCGCCGCCCGCGCCAAGAGCCGCGTTGGCAGCGAGATCCCCAAGCTGACGGTGGATGCGCCCGTCCCCTATCTGCTCAGCGACCTGACGAACCTGATCCAGCTGGAAATGGGCAAGATGGACAAGGCGTCCAACACGGCGCCCTATCTGCGGCTCAAGACCAAGATCGACGAGATCCGGGCCGATCCGCGCTACAGCTTCATGTTCTCGGGCATGCTGGTGGCGGATACGATGGGGGACTTCATCCGTCGCGTCTTTCGCCTGCCGGGCGATGGGCGCCCGATCTCGATCATCGACGTGTCGGGCGTGCCGAACGAGATCACGTCCGTGGTCGTCGCGGTGCTCAGCCGCATGGTGTTCGACTTCGCGATCTGGTCACGCAACGAGCCGCAGCGGCCGATCCTGCTCGTCTGCGAGGAAGCGCATCGCTACATTCCACGCAGCGAAGATGGCTCTTCGGTGGGCCGCATCCTGAGCCGGATCGCCAAGGAAGGGCGTAAATACGGCGTGTCGCTGGGGTTGATCACGCAGCGGCCGTCCGACCTGGCGGAAGGCGTGCTGTCGCAATGCGGCACGATCATCGCCATGCGGCTGAACAACGATCGCGACCAGGCCTTCGTGCGGGCGGCGATGCCGGAGGGTGCGCGCGGCTTCCTCGACTCCATCCCCGCGCTGCGCAATCAGGAATGCATCATCTGCGGCGAGGGCGTGGCGATCCCGATCCGAGTCGCCTTTGACCGACTGGAAGAGGCGAAGCGCCCTGCGTCGGCTGATCCCGTCTTCTCGCAATTGTGGCGCGACGTCGGGCATGAGGACGAGATCATCCAGCGCACCATCCAGAAGTGGCGGGCGCAGGGGCGGTGACGCGCGAGGGCTGACGCCGGCGGCTAAGCGCTTCGGGTTGCCGGTGCGGGCGGGTGGTCCCGACCGGCAACCATGGTAGCGATGGCGAGATCGCCGGTGACGTTCAGGGCGGTGCGGCACATGTCGAGCAGCCGGTCGACCCCAAGCACCAGGCCGATGGCGGTTGGCGGCACCCCGACCATGCCAAGGATGATCGCCACCACCGGCAGCGATCCCGCGGGCACACCGGCCGTGCCGACCCCGCCCAGGATGCAGACGAGCATCACGGTGAGCTGCTGCAGGAGCCCGAGCTCAACGCCGAAGAACTGCGCGAGGAAGATGACAGTCACGCCTTCGAAAATCGCGGTGCCGTTCTGGTTCGCGGTCGCGCCGATGGTGAGAACGAAGCGGGCGACGCGGCGGGGCAGTCCTAATTCGCTTTCCGCGATTCGCAGGCTGGTCGGCAGGGTCGCGTTCGACGACGCGGTGGAGAAGGCCATCACCATCGCTTCCTGGCTGCCGCGAAAGAAGGCGAGCGGGCTCATGCCGGCGGCAAGCCACACGCCCAGCGAATAAACGATGACGAGCTGGATCAGCAGCGCACCCAATACGGTGGCCATGTAGGCGCCGAGCCGCACCAGGATATCCGCCCCGAACAGCGCGGCCAGGTTGAACATGAAGCAGGCGACGGCAATCGGGGCGAGACGGATGACATAGCCGATCAGCGTCATCGTCACCTCAAGCAGACCCTCGATCGCATTTTGCAGCGCTTCGGTCTTTTCCGAACGGGCAAGTACGATGCCGATGCCAAAGGCGAGGGCGAAGAACATCACCGCCAAAATGTCATCGTCCGCCGCGGCGCGGATCACGTTGGCGGGGATGATGCCGAGCACCGAATCGAGCGCGCCGGGCGCCTCGCGCGATTTCTGGACGATCGAGGCGGCGCCTTCGCCCGCCTGTGCCAGCAACTCGCGCGCCATGGCCGGATCCACGCCCTCGCCCGGACGCACCAGATTGACCAGCGCCAGACCGATCGCGACCGACAGGCCCGACAGGATGATCGTGAAGATCAGCGTGCGGATCCCGACCCGGCGCAGCGCGGCAATGTCCCCCATCTCCGCCACGCCGGTGACGAGCGCCGCGAAGAGCAGCGGGATGACCAGCATGAACAGGAGGCGAAGGAAGATCTGCCCGATCGGGCCGGTGACATAGGTGGTGATGTCCTCCACCCAGCCAGCGTCGCCAGCGGTGAGCTTCACGATCAGGCCGCCGATCAGGCCGATGGCGAAACCGGCCAGCATCTGGAGGTGCAGGGGGAATCGTGTCGGCGCCGTATCGTTCATGCGGCGCTGAACGCCCGAGCGCAGCGGGCGGGCCCGACCCGGTGGTGAGCCGGATCCTACTCCTCGCGCGGCCCCAACGAGGGATCGAGATCACGCGGACGGATGAACCGCGTCAGCGTGCCCGATGCAGGGGCTATGCTTGCCCAGTCATCCACGTCGAAGGTCAGTTCCGCGACGGTGGCGGTGGGATATTTCAGCTCGGCCTCGCGAACCAGCGACGGATCACCGCCGCCCATCAGCAAGAGAACGAAATCTTCGAGGCCCGGATTGTGCCCGATCATCAGCAGGTGCCCGGCGTCAGCCGGCGATTCGCGGGCGACGTCCAGCAGGGTGGCGGATGAGGCGAGGTACAGCCGCTTGTCCCAGGCGGGCTCGATTGCCGCGCCATAGCCGGTGGCGACCTCGGCAATGGTCTGGACGACGCGCTCTGCCGGGGAGGCAACGATATGGTCGTAGCGCAGTCCGAGCCGACGCAGGTGGGCGCCGACGACCTGTGCCGCCTTTCGACCCTTCGCGTTGAGCGGCCGGTCGAAATCGCGCGCGACAGTATCATCCCAGCCCGATTTGGCGTGGCGCAGCAGCGTCAACGTCTTCAAGCTTGATCTCCGTCAGGGTGCGGGAGCCGCCTCATGCCCGAAGGTTGCGCGCGAGGAAAGCCGGGATGCGACTCGCGCGATCGCCTCATCCAGCGGAACGCGCGCAATTGGCACACCCGGCGGAAAGGCATCGAGCAGGCGCGAGGGCGTCGCCGCCGACAGAAGAACAAAGACGCCGCGATCCTCCGCCGATCGGATCAGCCGCCCGAAGGCTTGCGCCATGCGGGCCCGGACGATGCGATCGTCATAGGCGCTGCCACCGTTGGCGAGGCGCCGGGCGGCGTGAAGGACCGTCGGCTTTGGCCATGGCACACCTTCCATCACGACGAGCCGCAGCGAATGACCGGGGACGTCCACCCCGTCGCGCAGCGCGTCGGTGCCCAGCAGCGAGGCGTGGGGATCATCCCGGAAGATGTCGACCAGCGTGCCGGTGTCGATCGGATCGACATGCTGTGCCAGCAGCGGGAGCCCGGCCCGGGCGAGCCGATCGGCAATGCGGGCGTGAACCCCGCGAAGTCGGCGAATGGCGGTGAACAACCCAAGGGTGCCGCCCCCTGCCGCCTCGATCAGCCGGGCATAGGCGCCCGCCAGCGCCGGCACGTCGCCGCGCTTCACGTCTGTCACCACCAGCACCTCGGCGCGCGCGGCATAGTCGAACGGGCTTTCGGCCTGGAAGCGGACGGCAGGGCGCGCGAGATGCGGCGCGCCCACGCGGGCCTCCGCCGTTTCCCAAGTGCCGCCAGCGGTGAGGGTGGCAGAGGTGACGAGCGCGCCATGCGACGGCTTCAGCACGATCTCGGCAAAGGGGCGCGTCGGATCGAGCCAGCGGCGGTGCAGCCCGATGTCGAACTCGCGGCCCTCGACGCGATCCACAGCGAGCCAGTCAACGAAGTCCGCGCTTGCCGGGCCGCCGATGCGGGCGATCAGCGACAGCCACGCAGCAACGATCTCCGCACGCCAGCCAAGCGAGGCAATGGCGCCCTCCACCCGCGCGCGGGCCGCGCCATCGAGCCAGTCCGGCGCATCCGCCAGCACGGCCTCCAGCCTTTTCCCCAAGGCAACCAGCGGCCGGTACAGCGCGTCCAACGCCTCCGCCGCGGGGCCTGCCGCCTCGATCAGCTCCGGCGACGGCTCGGCGAGCTCTGTTTCCAGGCCGTAGCCGGCATCTCCTGCCCCCTCGGCACGCGCATAGGTGAGGCCGCGAACGCTCGCGAGCAGCGTTTCGATCGGCCCGAACGGTGCGCCCTCGGCCAATCGTTGCAGCCAGCCATCGGCGGCGAGGCCTTGCGCGGCCTTTACCGCATCGGAGATCGCCTGCGCGCCGGCCTCGTCATAGCTTGCGACATCGGAGAGGCGCGCAGCAAGGCCGCGACGTCGACCCCGGCTGCCCGCCTCCGGCCCGATGATCCACCGGCGCAGCTCGATGGTTTCCTGCCCGGTAAGCGCGGTGGCGAACATCGAGTCGGCGGCATCGAACAGATGATGCCCCTCGTCGAACACGTAACGGGTCGGACGAGTCGCCAGTTCACGCCCACGCGCCGCATTGACCATCACCAGCGCATGATTGGCGATGACGATGTCCGCCTCCGCAGAAGCGCGTGCGGCGCGCTCGATGAAGCATTTCCGATAGTGCGGGCAGCCGGCATAGACGCATTCGCCGCGGCGATCGGTGAGCGCCGTCGACCCGTTGCGCCGGAACAATGTGGTGAGCCAGCCGGGCAAGTCCCCGCCAACCATATCGCCATCCGCGGTATAGGCCGCCCAGCGCGCCACGAGGTGCGCCAGAACCGCGGCTCGCCCGGCGAAGCCGCCCTGCAGGGCATCCTCAAGGTTGAGGAGACACAGATAGTTTTCCCGCCCCTTGCGGGTCACGACCTTGCGACGGCGGACGGCTTCGTCGGGATAGATCCGCCGCGTTTCACGGCTGAGCTGACGTTGTAGCGCCTTGGTATAGGTGGAGACCCACACCGCGCCGCCCGCGGCATCCGACCAGAGGCTGGCCGGCGCGAGATAGCCGAGGGTCTTGCCGATCCCGGTTCCCGCTTCGGCGAGCACGAGATTGGGCACGTCGCGGGCAGGGCGCGGCGCGAAGGCGCCCGCGGCTGCCTGAGCAAAAGCGCGCTGGCCGGGCCGAGTCTCGGCGCCGGGGCCGACAAGGTCAGCCAGCGCTTGCTGCGTGGCGTCGGCGGCAAGTGTGACCGTGCGCGGCGCGGGCCGGGGCGCCGCTTCATCCCATTCGGGCAGCTTCGAGAACAGCCAGCGTTCGTCCCGCGCCGGCTTGCGCAGGCGATCGACCAGCAACGGTGCCCACGACCAGCGCAGGCGGAACAGCGACTGGGCTGCACTCCACGCGCCCTCGCGCTCGCGCCAGTCACCTTCGGGGATGGCAAGGAGCCGCTGAGTCGCGGCGAGGAGAAACGGGGCGACTGCGCCATCATCCGCCGGCAGCTCCAGCCCGGTGGCAGCAGCGAGCCCCTTTGGCGTCGGCACCATGAAGCTCGCCGGGCGGAGAAAGGCGAACAGTTCCAGCAGATCAAGGCCGGAAAGGTCGGCATAGCCCAGCCGCTGGCCGACCAGCGGTGCATTCATCATGATCATCGGCGTGTCCGCAGCGGCGCGGATCGCCTCTCCCCTGGAAACCGCTCGCACTTCCCCGCCGTGCGCGATCCAGATGCCGGTATGGCTCGCATGAAGCGCCGGGTAGGGGAGCGAGATCACGCCGGATGATATAGAACAAAGCGGCAACCGGCGCTAGGGCGCTGTCCTGAACGCCCTTGTTGTAGTTGCGACGCAAGTGCAACGATAGTTGTGGCCGCGGCATCGTATTGGCCTCGACAAAGCGCACGCGAAGGCTGGATTCGGCGGCCCCCCTGTGCTTAAGGCCCACTGTTTTCGGTTTTGTAAGGCGAGCCCCGGCATGAACATTCATGAATATCAGGCCAAGGAACTGCTGGCGAAGTTCGGCGTGCCCGTTCCCGCGGGCTATGCGGCAATGAGCGTCGAGGAAGCGGTTGAAGCCTCCAAGAAGCTGCCGGGGCCGCTGTACGTCGTGAAGGCACAGATCCACGCTGGCGGGCGCGGCAAGGGCAAGTTCAAGGAACTGCCGGCGGAGGCCAAGGGTGGCGTCCGCCTCGCCAAGACCGAGGACGAGGTTCGCCATGCCGCGACCGAGATGCTCGGCAACACGCTGGTGACGATCCAGACGGGTGATGCCGGCAAGCAGGTCAATCGCCTGTACGTCACCGACGGCGTTGATATCGCCAAGGAATTCTACCTGGCCCTGCTCGTCGATCGCGCGACCGGCCGCGTCGCCTTTGTTGTGTCGACCGAGGGTGGCATGGACATCGAGACCGTCGCGCATGACACGCCGGAGAAGATCCACACCTTCTCGGTCGACCCCGCGACCGGTTTTCAGCCGCACCATGGCCGCGCCGTCGCGAATGCGCTGGGCCTCACCGGCGACCTCGCCAAGCAGGCGCAGAGCCTCGCAGGGAAGGTCTATGACGCCTTCCTCGGCACTGATGCGGCGCAGATCGAAATCAACCCGCTGGCGGTGACCGACGACAACAAGCTGATGGTGCTCGACGCCAAGGTCGGCTTCGACGGCAACGCCATGTTCCGCCACAAGGATCTCGCCGAACTGCGCGATGAGACCGAGGAAGATCCGGCCGAGCTGGAAGCGTCGAAGTACGACCTCGCCTACATCAAGCTCGATGGCGACATCGGCTGCATGGTGAACGGCGCCGGCCTCGCCATGGCGACGATGGACATCATCAAGCTGAACGGCATGTTCCCGGCGAACTTCCTCGACGTCGGTGGCGGCGCTTCGAAGGAGAAGGTCACCGCGGCGTTCAAGATCATCCTTGCCGATCCGAACGTGAAGGGCATCCTCGTCAACATCTTTGGCGGGATCATGAAGTGCGACATCATCGCCGAGGGCATCGTTGCCGCGGCGAAGGAAGTTAATCTGTCGGTGCCGCTTGTCGTTCGGCTCGAGGGTACCAATGTCGAGAAGGGCAAGGAAATCCTCGCGAATTCCGGCCTCGCCATCGTTCCCGCGAACGATCTGGGCGATGCCGCGCAGAAGATCGTCGCCGAGGTGAAGAAGGCGGCGTAAGTTTCGACTGATCGTTCTCCATCGTCATGCCGGCTCTGGCCGGCATCTCCCCGACATGGAGCGCGACGCAACCGGGAGACCCCGGCGCTGGCCGGGGTGACGCTTGGGAGAGTGGAATGAAGGTTCTGGTGCCGGTCAAGCGCGTGCTTGACTATAACGTGAAGCCCCGCGTGAAGGCGGACGGGACGGGGGTCGATCTGGCCAACGTCAAGATGAGCATGAACCCGTTCGACGAGATCGCGGTCGAGGAAGCCATTCGCCTGAAGGAAAAGGGCGTGGCGACTGAGATCGTCGTTGTCTCGATCGGCGAGCAGAAGGCGCAGGAAACGCTGCGTACCGCGCTTGCCATGGGTGCGGATCGCGCGATCCTCGTCACCTCTGACGACAAGGTCGAGCCGCTCGCCGTCGCGAAGATCCTGAAGGCGGTTGCCGCCGAGGAACAGCCGCAGCTCATCATCCTGGGCAAGCAGGCGATCGACGACGACAACAACCAGACCGGCCAGATGCTCGCCGGCCTGCTCGGCTGGGGCCAGGGCACGTTCGCGTCCAAGGTCGAAGTGTCGGGCGAGACCGTCAAGGTTACCCGCGAAGTCGATGGTGGTCTCGAAACCGACAACTTCAAGCTGCCGGCGATCGTCACCACCGATCTTCGCCTGAACGAGCCGCGCTACGCCTCGCTGCCGAACATCATGAAGGCAAAGTCGAAGCCGCTCGCGACGAAGACCGCCGCCGATTACGGCGTCGACACGAGCCCACGCGTCAAGACGCTGAAGGTCGTCGAGCCGGGCAAGCGCCAGGCGGGCGTCAAGGTCGCCGATGTCGACGAGCTGGTGATGAAGCTCAAGGCGATGGGCGTCGCGAAGTAAGCGCAACGCCGGTCACTGATCCCGTTCCGGGTGCCGCGTGGACGCGGCCCCGACGGGGAGAGGAAAGAGGTTCAAGATGAAGACTCTGGTTTGGGTCGAGCACGACGGTTCGACCGTCAAGGATGCCACGCTCGCCGCGGTGACCGCCGCGTCGAAGCTGGGCGAAGTTCACCTGCTGGTCGCCGGCAAGGGTGTCGATGGCGTGGCACAGGCAGCCGCCAAGATCGCTGGCGTGGGCAAGGTCCACGTCGCTGACGACGACGCCTATGCGCATGCGCTGGCCGAAAACGTTGCGCCGCTGGTCGTTGAGCTGATGGGCCATCACGACGCGTTCGTCGCGCCGGCCACCACCTCGGCCAAGAACATCGCGCCGCGCGTCGCCGCGCTGCTGGACGTGATGCAGATCTCCGAAGTGCTCTCGGTTGAGAGCGAGGACACGTTCACCCGCCCGATCTACGCCGGCAACGCGATTGCGACGGTGCAGACGTCGGACGCGAAGAAGGTTCTGACCGTCCGCACCACTGCCTTCGAAAAGGCGGCGGCAGAGGGTGGCTCGGGCACTGTCGAGGCGGTTGCGTCGACGGGCGATAAGGGCCTGTCCACCTACGAAAGCTCGGAAATCGCCAAGAGCGCACGTCCGGAACTCGCCAGCGCGAAGATCATCGTCTCGGGTGGCCGCGCGCTTCAGAATGGCGAGAACTTCTCCAAGATCATCGAGCCGCTGGCCGACAAGCTCGGCGCCGGCGTCGGTGCCAGCCGCGCGGCGGTGGACGCCGGCTTCGTGCCGAACGACTATCAGGTCGGCCAGACCGGCAAGATCGTCGCCCCGGAAGTCTATATCGCCGTCGGCATTTCCGGCGCGATCCAGCACCTTGCCGGCATGAAGGATTCCAAGACCATCATCGCCATCAACAAGGACGAGGACGCGCCGATCTTCCAGGTCGCGGACATCGGCCTCGTCGGCGACCTGTTCAAGGTGGTTCCGGAGCTGACCGAGAAGCTCTGAGCGGGCCTGCGCAGGCCCGGCGTTCGCCGGGTCAGGGCGCCCGGCTCCGCTGCTCGTGAAGTTACCAGCGAAGTAAAAGAAGGGGCGGCGCTGACGGCAGCGTCGCCCCTTCTTTATTTCCGATCGGCCCCTGTTCGCAGCCGGCGCTCATCGTTTCCGCGATTTGCGTGACGGCGAGCCGCGGGGCGGCTCCTCCGCGGGCATCGATTGGCGCTCGTTCTGTTAGGGCTGGCGCTGAGGTGCGCGGGCTTCCAGGGCTTCCCGGCGCGAGCGCCCGATGCGCCCTGTGCCGCGGGTGACGCTTGGCGGCCGACCGCCGGCAAGCTCCGGCGCGTGACTATCGTGTTACGAGGGGTTGCGGCCAGTGCCGAGGTCTGCGCGATGCCATGCGATCGCCTGGGCGAGTTCGTGCTGTTGGGCGAGCCCGAGATGCGCCGCCTGCGCGCGCGTGTCTTGAGCCCGCTTGGCGGCGCGACGCTCCGCAATGGCGCGTTCCCGATGATAGAGATCCAGCTGATCCTCTTCCGTCATCATCGCCGCTCCCGAATGATTGATCACATACCTCGCGCGTTGAGACTCCGCCTCGGTCAGCCACGATGATCATCGCTCAGGCGTAAACGTTTGATCGCCTCAACCCTGTTGTTCTTGCCGCAATTTGCGTGCTTGGCAGCGTTGTGATGCGCTGTCGCGCCCACCGTCTCTCCACCGTCTCCGGTTAACGGATCAACCTGCGCGACGTGGATTTCCGTTCGCCCGCTTTCTCGCTGCGTCTCGCAGTACGGCCGGTTCCGCTCCACACGCCGGAACGCTACCAGAAGCGCATGATCATTCCAGGCATAAGGGGCGGCCGAGCGGTCATGCTGGTGAGCGGGGCACTGGCGCTCGCTGGCTGCAGCACGGCCCGATACCGACCCGTGAGCGACACCCCTGTGGTGGTCGGAAAGCCCTATACCATTCGCGGGGTGACATACCGCCCTGCGGCAGACCCAGACTTTGACGTGCTGGGATATGCCAGCTGGTACGGTGCGGAAAGCGGCAACCGAGTGGCTCTGGGCGAACGGTTCCGCCCCAAATGGATCACGGGAGCGCACACCACGCTCCCGCTGCCGACCTATGTCGAAGTGACGGCGCTGGACACCGGCCGTACGATCCTGGTGAGGATCAATGACCGCGGGCCTTTCGCGCGCGGGCGGATCCTCGATCTCTCCCGGGGGGCGGCGGAGCAGCTTGGAATGCGGGGCGCAGGGGTGGCGGCCGTCCGGGTGCGGCGCGTCGATCCGCCTGAAAAGGAGCGCGCGCGACTGCGCAAGGGCAAGCCCGTCGCCGAGCGGCCACGGCTGAGCGAGGCGGCGCTCGCGTCATTGCGGGCGCAGCTGGCGCAAGGCGTGCGCCAAGGGCTGGTCCAGGCGCCCTGATGGGTCTTGGGTGCCCCTCTTCCCTCAGAGGTGCCTTGCGGGGACTGTGAGCGCCAGGGGCACCCGGGATCGGCTGCATCCGCCCATCACACGCTCGCGCACTGGTGACCTGCCGAGCATCACGGCGTGCTCAATGGCTTCCACGAAAACCCCAAATCAAAAACCCCACCAGCCCGTTGGGATGGTGGGGTTTTAGATGGTGGGCGTGGCAAGGATTGAACTTGCGACCCCTGCGATGTCAACACAGTGCTCTACCACTGAGCTACACGCCCTCCGGGAGCGGCGCCATTAGCCGGGCTGCGGAACCGGCGCAAGCCCCGTTTAGTGTAATTCCTGAAATTCTCCGATCTCGAACATGCGATCCACTTCCATGACGAGGTCGCGCAGGTGGAACGGCTTGGAGAGCACGCGGGCCTGGGGCATTGCCTTGCCGGCCTTCAGCGTCACTGCGGCAAAGCCAGTGATGAACATGACCCGCAGCTTCGGACGCAGTTCGCCGGCGCGCTGCGCAAGTTCGATCCCGTCCATTTCTGGCATGACGATATCGGTCAGCAGCAGATCGAATTCTTCCTCTTCGATCAGGGGCAGGGCAGCCGTTCCGCGGTCAACAGCAGTCACCGCATAGCCGGACTTCTCCAGCGCGCGCGCGAGATACTCGCGCATCACCTGGTCGTCCTCCGCCAGCAAGATTCGGATCATTCGTGGGTCCTTGCGATCAGCCACCAGCATATGCGGAAATCCTTTAACGTTTTCCAGCCGATGACGGTGATTGCTGTATCGCATTGCGACAGGGGGACTTACTCCATAGGCTGATGGGCGATGCAATTGTCCTTTGACGCGGTCGGCGAGCTGCCTCCAGCCAGCCCGGTGGTGCTGTCGGTGCCGCACGCCGGGCGGGACTATCCGCTGCCGCTGCACGATGCCCTCAGGGTACCGCTGACCGCGCTGACGGTTCTGGAGGACCGATTCGTGGATCAGCTCGCGCTGGCCGCCCGGCGGGGCGAGACAGCGATCGTCCAACGGGTGGCCCGGGCATGGATCGACCTTAATCGTGCGGAGCATGATCGCGATCCGCGATTGGATGACGGCGCACCGGCCGGGCACCTAAGTGCCAAGGTCCGCAGCGGCCTTGGCCTGGTGCCGCGCCGTACGACCGCCTCGGGCGAGTTGTGGCGGCGGCGTCTGGAGGGTGATGAAGTCGTCGCCCGCATCGCGTCGGTGCATCGGCCGTATCATGAGGCACTGGCGGCGGCCCTGACGGCGGCAAAGGCAAGGTTCGGCGTTGCGGTCTTGCTGGATATTCATTCCATGCCGCCCATCGCTGGCAGCCGCACGCGCATTGTCATCGGCGACCGCTTCGGGCGATCCGCGTCGCATCGCTTTGTCCGGCGGATGGAGGCGGCGATTGCGGCCAGGCAGCACGAGTACAGCCTGAACGTGCCTTATGCCGGCGGCTATATCCTGGAGCGCCACGGCAATCCGCGGCAGCATATTCACGCCATTCAGCTCGAGATCGATCGGTCGCTCTATCTGGACGGGCGCCTTGATCGTCCGGGCACCGGCTTCGGCCATATCGCCGCCCTCGTGCGTAACATCATCGACGGGCTGGAGGAAGAAGCGCTGGACCAGTCCACGGCGCTTGCCGCGGAATAAAAAAACCACCTCGGGCGAGGCCCGAGGTGGCCAAGGTTCAGGGAGGAGACACACCGTGAGGTGTGCCATACGGTTCCGCGAAAGGGGGGACACGGAAACCGTACCTGCATAACGTAATGTACCGGCGGGTGGTTTCAACCCTTGGACGGGAAAGCGAGAATTTTCGTCGACAAGCCGTCGCGGGAGCTCACCCGAGGACGTCGGCACCCCGATCCAACGAGCCGAAAAACGGGCGGCAGCCAACACAGCAGAAGGGCGCCACTCCGTCCGATGCCGGAGTGGCGCCCTCGCTGACCATGATGTTGTTTAGAACGCCGTCAGGCGCTGAGCGTCGGCTGCGGCATCTTGCCGAGGCTGACCTGGCGCGCGAACACTTCGCGCATCAGCGACAGCGAGAAGAGGTGGGCATAGAGCAGCGGGAGCATGCCGCTCTTGGTCATCTTGCGCAGCTGATCGCCGCGCAGATCCTGAAGCTTC
This sequence comes from Sphingomonas sp. IC-11, assembly GCF_021043365.1. Taxonomy (GTDB): domain Bacteria; phylum Pseudomonadota; class Alphaproteobacteria; order Sphingomonadales; family Sphingomonadaceae; genus Sphingomonas. The sequence goes on from NZ_JAJNDU010000002.1 coordinate 223,619, forward strand.
TCTTCGTTGATCATCTGGAAGCCGCGATACACGAACGGCTGTTCATAGCCCTCGTGCTGGATCGAGACTTCGCCGTCCATCAGAAGCTCGGTCTCACGCAGCTCGTTCATGAACTGGGCGGTACGGGCGCCAGCCTGCTCAAACTGTTCGTTGAAGGCGAGAATGTTCTTGGTGACTTCGCTCGGCTGACCGTTCTCGAACAGCGGCTGACCCTCGTCGAACTGGCCGATCGTGTCCGACGTCGGATCGAAGCAGAGCGAGAGCTCCTGCGCGTCCGGACGCAGACGCGCCAGCAGATAGGGATAGCGGCGGATGTAAGCGGGGACGTAGAAATTATCCTCGACCAGCTTGCCATCGGCATCGACGAAGACGTTCACGCCCTCGTTCAGGCCCATCAGCGCGATTGGCACCGAATCCTCGCCGGCCGAAAAGACGATCGGCATGTAACGCTGCACCAGCGCAAATTCGTCGATGGTGATCGGAATCGCATGCTGGGTCGCCAGAAACGGCGCCGACTGGGCAGGGCGGATCTTATAGTCGGCGTGCAACTCGCTAGAGAGCGGCTCAAGGCCGTTGTAGAAAAGCGGAAGTTGCTGCTGCGGCGCGCTGGCCATCAAATCTCTCCAGATACGGACAAGGAGCGGCGCCCGCCGCCCGAACCCGCGCGCACTATTCGTCCGCGGCGCTTGGCGCAAGCGTGACGAGTTTGCCGGGATTGAAGATACCGGCGGGATCGAGTGCACCTTTGATCGCGCGCAACGCAGCCATTCGCGGCGGCGGAGAGAGCCGCTCCAGTTCGTGAAGCTTCATCTGGCCGATGCCATGCTCTGCGGAGATCGAGCCGCCGGCCGCAACGACAAGATCATCGACAAATCGCGTCACAATGGGTGCTTCTTCGGCAAGCCACCGGGTGCGATCGGCGCCGGCGGGGGCGCGGACGTGAAAGTGCACGTTACCGTCGCCCAGATGCCCGAAGCCGCTGGCGCGGGTGCCGGGAAAACGGGCGTCGCAAGCAGCGGCAGCCTCGATGAGGAAGCGGGGCATGGCTTCGACCGGAACCGAAATGTCGTGCTGCGCGGCAGGCCCAGTGGCGCGCTCCGCATCCGAGATCGAATCGCGGATGCGCCAGAATGCGTCAGCCTGCGCCTCATTGGCGGCGATCGCTGCGTCGGCAACGATGCCGTCCCCGATGGCGGATTGGAGAACGTGCTCGACAAAGGCGGCAGGGGCAGGAGCGGCAGGGTCGCTTGCCACCGCCTCCACCAGCACGTGCCAGGGGTGGGCGCCCGCTAGCGGCGCGCGCGTTCCCGGGATGTGCGTGAGCACGGCCTGGAAGGATTCCGACGGAAGCAATTCGAAGCTCTCCACCGCATTGCCCGCTGCCTCGAAGCGACGCAGGAGCTGTAGCGCGGCCTCGGGTGTGGCGAGGCCGATCCAGGCCACCGCGCGCGCGGTGATGGCCGGCGCCAGGCGGAGCGTGGCCGCGGTGATGATCCCCAGGGTTCCTTCTGCGCCGATCAGAAGCTGGTTCAGGTCATAGCCGCGGTTGTCCTTCTTAAGCGCAGCCAATCCTTCATACAGGCTGCCGTCGCTGAGAACCGCCTCGACGCCGGCAACGAGGCCGCGCATCGTTCCCCAGCGCAGCACCTGCGTGCCACCCGCATTGGTGGAGACCAGCCCCCCGATCGTTGCCGAGCCGCGACTGCCCAGCGTCAGTGGAAAGCGGCGCCCCTCCGCCGCGACTGCGTCGTGCAAATCGGACAGGATCACGCCCGCCTCGGCAATGGCGAGACTTCCGTCGCGATCAATCGATCGTATGCGATTGAGCCGCCGCAGTGAGAGGATGACGGCCTCACCGGATTCAGGCGGCGTGGCGCCACCGACCATCGACGTGTTGCCCCCCTGCGCCACGAGCGGCACGCCCTCGCTGGTCGCACCCGCCACGATCGACTGCACCTCCGCCACCGTCGCGGGTTCGAACAGGATCGGCGCATGGCCATGCCAGCGGCCGCGCCAATCCGTCTCCCACGGTGCAATCGCGTCCCGATCCGTGACGATGGCGCGCGCCGAAAGGCGCGGTGCAAGCGAGTTCAGCAGGCGGATCTGTTGCGGAGTCATCGCCACATGATTGCCGCAATTCATCAACGGTTCAAATTGTTCGGGGCAGCGCGGGCGTCTCTGACGATGCACAAGTCCGCCCGCCCGATCCTTCCGCTGCTGCTTGCCGCGCCGCTTGCGATCTCCGCCAGCGAGCCGGAGGTCCGTTATGCGCAGCTTTCCGTCCGGGAACGGATCGTGATCCGGATCCCGCGCTTGCCTGTGGCATCACGCCGCCAGCAAGCATCCCCGGTCGTGTGGGAAGAGAAGAAGGCGCCCAAGTGCGTGCCAGCCAACGTGCTGGCCAGCGCGATCATTTCACCCAAAGGCGACGTGGATCTGATCGCGACCGACGGGCGCCGGCTGCGCGCGAAGTTGGACGATGATTGCCCTTCCTTGAACTTCTACAGCGGCTTTTATGTAAAGCGGTCCAAGGACGGGATGGTCTGCGCACGCCGCGACGCCTTGCGCACACGATCTGGCGGAAGATGCGAAATTGCGCGTTTCCGCACCCTTGTAGAGAAGAAATAGTCGCAAAAAGCGGCTTGAAGTGCCGTTTACCTTGACAACAGAGGCGCAATCGCGTCTCGCCCGGCTCGTAAAAGGGCCGCATCGACGCGCCTTCTTTTCAGGATTGCCATGAGCTTCGCCGACCTCGGCCTTTCAGAAGAACTCCTCCGCGCCGTTGGCGACACCGGCTACACGGACCCGACGCCGATCCAGGCCTCCGCCATTCCGAGCGTGCTGATGATGCGGGACATCATCGGGATTGCGCAAACGGGAACGGGCAAGACGGCATCGTTCGTGCTGCCGATGATCGACATCCTCGCGCATGGCCGTGCCCGTGCGCTGATGCCGCGAAGCCTGATCCTGGAGCCCACGCGCGAACTGGCCGCCCAGGTCGCCGAGAACTTCGAGATCTACGGCAAGTATCACAAGCTATCCATGGCGCTGCTGATCGGCGGCGTTCAGATGGGCGACCAGGTCAAGGCGCTGGAAAAGGGGGTCGACGTCCTGATCGCGACGCCCGGGCGCCTCATGGACCTTTTCAGCCGCGGCAAGATCCTGCTCAACGGCTGCAGCATGCTAGTGATCGACGAAGCGGATCGCATGCTCGACATGGGGTTCATCCCCGACATCGAGGAAATCTGCACGAAGCTGCCCAAGCAGCGGCAGACGCTGCTGTTCTCGGCGACCATGCCGCCGCCGATCAAGAAGCTCGCTGACAAATTCCTCAGCAATCCCAAGACCATCGAGGTAGCACGGCCAGCCACCACCAACATCAACATCGCCCAGTGGGTGGTGTCGGTGAAGGGGCAGGCGTTCGAGAAGCGCCAGACGTTGCGGCACCTGCTGCGTGAGGAAGCGGTCAGCACCGCTATCATCTTCTGCAACCGGAAGACCACGGTACGAGAGCTCAACAAGAGCCTGAAGAAGCACGGTTTCGCGGCGGGCGAAATCCATGGCGACATGGAACAGCCGGCGCGGCTTGCCGAACTTGACCGGTTCAAGAAGGGCGAGATCAACATTCTGGTCGCGTCGGACGTCGCGGCACGTGGGCTCGACATCAAGGGTGTGAGCCACGTTTTCAACTTCGATGCGCCCTGGCATCCGGACGATTACGTGCACCGTATCGGTCGCACCGGCCGCGGCGGCGCCACCGGGATTGCCTACACGCTGGTCGCGCCAGACGACGCCGAGAATATCGAGAATATCGAGAAGCTTACCGGTCAGAAGATCGACCGGCGCGAGATCACCGTCGCGGAAGAGCCCAAGCCGGAGCGGCCGCGGCGAGCCAAGCCGGAAGAGCGCGCGCCGCGGCGTGAGCGTGAGCGCGAGCGGAGCGCCGATGGCGATCGCGGACGCGAACGGGATGATCTTCGTCGACGCCGCGACCCGGTCGAGGGCGGCTCCGACGAGGGTTGGAACGGCCCGATTCCGGCCTTCCTGAGCGTTTCCATCGGCGCCTGACCGTGGTTGCCTGGCGCTACCGGATCGCCGGGCGTGCCATGCGGCTGTATTGGAAGCTGGTGCAACCGCGGACGTTTGGCGTGCGTGCTCTTCTCGTCGACCCCGCGGGCCGAATTGCCCTGGTGCGACATCAATATGTCGCCGGTTGGTATCTGCCGGGCGGCGGCGTCGACAAGCGTGAGAGCGCCGAGGCCGCGATCCGGCGCGAGTTGCTGGAGGAGGTGGGGCTTGCCGACGTGACGCTCCGCCGGGTTCACGGCGTGTACCACAACCGGGTGGAGGGAAAGGACGACCATGTGGTCGTCTTCCTGTGCGATGTCGCCGATCCGGACGCGATCACAATCGCAGATCCCCGCGAGATCGCTGAAGTGGGTTGGTTCGCATGTGACCAGCTGCCGCCCGGCACGTCCCCCGCGACCCGGCGGCGGATCACCGAGCACCTGCAGGAGCGACAGGGCTGGGGCGAGTGGTGAGGCGGCCGCGTTGAAGCGCGTGGACGGGCGATCAAGCGGGTTCGCCAGCTACCAAAGGCGCAAGCGGCGCTTCCTTGTTGTTTCGACCACTTCAACCGTGTCGGCCTCAACTTCCCAGGTGTGATTCTCTACGATCCAGGCAGCAACTGGTCGTCCCTGGCTGTCGCGGGACGGACGAAATCGGAATCGCTCCCGGATCAGACGGCAGGTGATGTTATCGATTTCCGCGTTGCCGCTCGAGTGGGTGACCTGGCAGCTTGGCACCCGTCCGTTTGTGGCCACCATGTAGCGAACGCCGACGGTGCCGTTGAAGCCAGTGGCAAAAAGCGACTCGGGAAGATCCGAGGTGCTCATGCGACCCCGCATTAACTCGGGGCCTGTTTCGTCGCCGTCGCCGCCGCTGCCGTCACCATTGCCGCTCCCACCGCTGCCGAAACCATCGCCGACACCGCCCGCGCCGGTGCCCGGGCCGCGGACGGGCGCAGAGCCGGAGGTGGGGTCATGCGCGACATAGGGGGTGAGCGTCGTGATCACTGTCGGGGGCGGAGGCGAAATGACGACGACTGGCTTTGGTGCCGCCACCTCGGTTGCGCGGCTACGAATGTTCCGGGCGGACGCCCGACCCTCCGCCCGGCTCTTGGCAGCGCGCTGCTCCGGCTCGGTACGGGGCCGGGGGGGTGGCGGCACCGGCTCTGCGGAGAAGAGCTTGATCGTGTCCTGAACGGTGTTGGGGAAGCGAACGGCAAGGCCAGTGATCAGGGCATAGCCGACGAGGGCTTGCACCATGATCGCGGCCACCGCCGCGAGCAGGCGCTCGCGCGTCCAGCGGGGGCGGGTGATCGCAGCATAGGCCATGCCCTGCTAAACGCACAAACGCGCTTAACGGCTGCTGGCTGACGTACCCGCGGGCGGGGAGGCCCTAGCCGGTGGCGCCGGCGATCAGGGCGTCGTCGATCTCCCGCGCTCGCACCGCGGCTGGGCGATCCATGAGGCGGGCAAGGTAGCGATCGAATTCCTCGCAGTTTGGCAGGGAGCCGAACTGTAGGCCCCAGCTGATATGACTGCCAACATAGACGTCCGCAGCGGTGAACCGCTCACCGGCGATGTAAGTATCTGCGCTGACCGCACCTTTCAGCGCCTGGACCACGCGATCGAGACTGCCATAGCCTACCATGCCCTGTTGCTCGGCAGTGGGTGCGACGCCAAGGGCGCGATCCGTTGTGGCCGCTTCCAGCGGCCCCGCGGCAAAGAACATCCAGCGGTAATAAGCTGCGCGCTGCGCTGGGGCAGGGGCGAGTTCGGCCTCCGGGAACGCGTCGGCGAGATAGGCGATGATCGCGCCGGCCTCCGTGACGACCTGACCGCGATGGATGATCGTGGGCACTTTGGCCATGGGATTGGCGGCCAAGAAATCGGCTGGCTTGTCCGTCCAATCGACCAGCCGGGTTTCATAGGGTGCGCCGACTTCCTCCAGCATCCACCGCGCAATCCGGCCGCGGGACATGGGATTGGTGTAGAAAATCAGGTCGCTCATCGTGGTTCTCCCGGTGTGTATCGGAGAGGGTCGGGGGAGTTCGGCCTCAGGCGTCCAGGTGGCGATGGAGGAAGGTGGTCGTGCGGCCCCAGGCAAGGTCGGCCGCAGCCTTGTTGTAACGGGCGGCCGACGTGTCATTGTTGAAGGCGTGGTCGACACCCGGATAGGTGAAAGCCTCCACCGGTTTGCCGGCGGCCTTCAGCGCAGCGACCCAAGGTTCTCCGGTCTGGGCGACGCGCGCGTCGGTGCCGGCATAGTGGAGCATCAGCGGCACATTGACCCGCGCGGCCTCCGACGGGGCTGGCGCGGGGCCGTAATAAGAGACACCGGCATCGATGCCGCCAGCCACCGCCATGCGGTTCACGAAGGCGCCGCCCCAGCAGAAACCGATCATGCCGACCTTGCCGGATGCCTGCGGCATGGCGCGCGTCTTGTCGGCGAAGGCGCGGGCCTGGGCGAGCGCGAGATCATAATCCACCGTGCCGATCAGCTCGCGCGCCTTGTCCTCGTCGGCGGGCGTGCCACCTTGGGGCGCAAGCAGGTCGGGGGCGATCGCCAGAAAGCCGTCCAGCGCGACTCGGCGAGCCACATCCTGGATGTGCGGGGTCAGGCCGCGGTTTTCGTGGATGACGAGGACGACGCCGCGGCGCGCAGGCTTCGCGGCACTCTTGAGTGCGGCATAATAAGCGCGGGCCGGACGCCCAGCCTCCGTCCCGTCGCGCATACCGGCTTCAAGCCGCTTGTCGGCCGGGTCGATGATGGCTGCCGCCACTGGCGAAGCGGCGATGCTGGCAATCAGCGCCTCCGCCGCCACGGCCGAGCCCGCCAGCGCCGTCATCTGGCGCAGCAGCGTGCGCCGATCACGATGCTCGTGCGTGAAGGCGTCGTAGAGCTGAACAGCGCGGTTACGCAGCGAAGGATCGGCCACATCTCTCTCCCGATTCGCCTCTAGGGCATGGTGCGACAGGCTAATCCGGGGCTGGCGGCGCGCATAGTCGCTGCGCGCCGTCCCCCGGCGCCGACTTCGGCGGCGGGAGTGGTGGAACGAACGGAAATGGGGCATAATGACGCACGGCGGAGATCCGCCAACAGGCGGGCCGCCGCAGACCGGGTTGTGGGGGGCAGAGGAGGCTTGCCATGACACAGACCAACATCGCGGCCGCGACCACTCAAAACCATCGCGACGGGGCGCATCGCCTGATTTCATCCAATCGGATTCAGGGAACCCCTGTGTACGACCGCCGGGCCGAAAAGATCGGCTCGATCCACTCGCTGATGATCGACAAGCACAGCGGACAGGTGGAAAATGCGGTGCTTACCTTTGGCGGTTTTCTGGGCTTCGGTTCACGGGCCTATCCGCTGCCGTGGTCGATGCTGACCTATGCGAAGGATCTGGAGGGTTTCTATCTCGAGCTGACACGGGAGGATATCGAGGCAGCGCCCTATATGACGCTCGACCAGGCCGATCGGCCACAATTGTCCAAGGAGCCGGCCTATCGGCACTGGGACGAATATCTGTGACGTTCCGTGACGGCCCGCGTCACAACGCGAGCGTCATGAAGCGGTTGTGCGGGCTTTCGGGATAGCCGCCGAACACTGGGCCATCCACGAAGCCCGCCGCTTCGTACATCCGATTGGCTGGCCCGAACATCGCCGCGGTGCCGGTTTCCAGGCTCACCCGCCGATAGCCGCGGCTGCGGGCGAGCGACACGAGTTGCGCCAGAATCGCCCGGCCGACGCCGCGACGCAGGTGCCCCGGCGCGGTACGCATGGATTTGATCTCCCCATGATCGCGCGACAGTTCGCGAAGGGCGCCGATGCCGAGCAGTTCCTCGCCGTCCCAAGCGCACCAGAAGCTGATGTCGGGGCGGCGCAAGCTCTCCGCACCCATGGCGTGGGCATTTTCCTGCGGCGTAGTGGCGCGTGCCTCCGCCTGATGGTGTGCGACGAGGGCGATCACTTGTGGGTCGTCCAGACCACCCTCGCGCACTTCCATCACAGCTCCCCGATCATCTCGCTGAGCACTTCCAGGCAGGACACGCCCAAGCGCGCGGAGCGCTCCGGCGACCAGGCAAACGCCGGATCCGGGTTCGCATCATGGTCCTTGAACGGCATTTCGAGCGTCACGCTGACCGCGCCGAACCGTTCGGCAAGCTGATTGGTCGACATCGACAGATTGGCGCGGCCGGGCTGCGAGCGCTCATAGCCAAGCTCCGTCTGGAAATCCGGCGTGTGCGCCGCCAGCCGGCGGCCGAATTCGGTGAACAGCTCGCCCCGCCGCTCGGTCCAGGACGGCACCCCTTCGAAGCCGGCGATGAAATTCGCGGCAATTGCCTCGTCGCCATGAACGTCCATGGCGAAGACGACGCCGGTTTCGTCCATGGCATTGCGCACGCAAAGCACCTCCGGACTGCGTTCCGGCGTCGGGCTGTGCCATTCGCGGTTGAGGTTCACACCCGCCGCATTGGTACGCAGATGGCCGCGGCGCGTGCCGTCCGGATTCATGTTCGGGACGACATGGACGGTAGCTGCCTGAAGCAAGGGGGCGGCGGCCGGGCTGGTGAGCCAATCGAGCGCGCCTTCCATCCACCATTCGGCCATCGATTCGCCGGGATGCTGACGGGCATAGAGCCAGACCGACTTCGGACCGGTGCCGATATCGAAGCAATCGATCGCCTGCCCGTCGAGCGTGGTGCCCAGCTCGCGATGGCGGACGCCCGGGCGCGTCGCGATGCGGGCGATCAGATCCGCATGCTGTTCCATCGTATAGGGCGCAAAATAGGCGAACCAGACAATTGATGCCTCACCGGAGGACGGGTCACCGGCCCAATCGAATTCGAGCACGCCATCGGCATAGCGCGTATCGACGGTGCGCCACGTCTTGCGATCGGTAGAGGCGCGCGTCCGATAGCCCGGCCAGCCGAACGGATAAGCCGAGCCGCCGGCATTAAGGATGCGGAACGTCAGCCGGCGACCTGCCGCGCCGGCGACGCGAAAGTAGAACCACTGGTAGAAATCGGATTGGTGATCCGTGACGATTTCCAGGTCGACACGGTCACCATCGATCGCGATCAGGCGGATGTTGCCGCTGTCAAACGCGGCGTTGATGCTGAGATTCATTGCACCTCGATAGTGCGACCGCTTTCGCCGGGAAAGCCGCTGAAGAGCGCGCGGGCGAGCCGGGAGGCCACTGCGCCGGTGTCCGCGTCCGGGGCGCTGAGGTCAGTCAGCGATTGTGCCTGCCCTTCCCACACGGCGTCTGCACCGTGGCGAATGCGGACCGACAATTCGGTGACGACGCCTTCACCCGCGCCCGAGCCGCCGACCGGGAAGCTGACGCCGCCGCCGAGGCCGACGCCGCCGCCACGACCGCCGCTGATGCCGCCGCCGCCGAGCCCGATCGACACGGGCGAGCGTCGCGGTGGCAGCGCCCGGGGTGCGCGGCTGAAGGAAACGGTGGCCAGGAAGTCGGGCGCAGCGCCGGGCGCCGGATTCGTATAGCCCAGCCGCAGCAATTCCGTCTGAACGGCGGCGGCATAGGTCTTGTACTCAAGGCTGGCGGTGCCCGTGCCCGTCAGCGGCTCCACGGCGATGGTGCCGCGATCGGTCATGGCGTTGAAATGATAGCGAGTCGCCTGCACGGGAAAACGCGACGGCCCGGTAGCGCAGCCCGCCAGGGCCGCCGCCATGCCGATGACGATCAAAATGCGACCCATGATTCTTCTCCCCTGCAGTCGTTACGGTGAATCAACGCTTCTCTCTGTTGGCGGCTCCATCTTGACTTGCAAGGGGGCTGCCACTAGGCGCGCACCCTTTCCGATCACGCATAATCATAGAAGCGAATCCGCCATGAAGATCCGCAACAGCCTCAAGTCGCTCAAGGACCGCCACCGCGACAATCGCGTCATCCGTCGTCGCGGCCGGACCTACGTCATCAACAAGACGAATCGTCGCTTCAAGGCTCGCCAGGGCTAATCTTGATGCGGCCGATTGCCGTTGTCTTCGACATCGGCAACGTCCTGTACGATTGGGACCCCCGGGTCCTTTACCGGCGCCTCATCACCGATGATGAGGCGCTGGACGTATTTCTGCGCGATGTCTGCTCCAAGGAGTGGCATTTCCAGCATGACGCCGGCCGTCCCTTCGCGGAGACGTCGGCGGAGCTGTCTGCGCGCTTTCCGCAGCACGCGCATCTGATCGCCGAATGGGGCCCGCGGTTCTCGGAACAGATTCCGGGGCCGGTGACAGGCATGCCCGAAGTGGTCGCCCAGCTGGACGAGGCTGGCGTGCCGTTGTTTGCGATCACCAACTTCAGCGATGAATTCTTTGCGCCCTTCCGTGCGCAGGAAGCAGCCATGTTCGACCGGTTCCGCGATATCGTGGTGTCGGGAGCGGAGCGGCTGGTGAAGCCGGACGCCGCCATTTACCGCCTCGCGCTCGATCGGTTCGGCTTGAAGCCGGAAGAGGCGCTGTTCGTCGACGACCGGCACGACAATGTTGCCGGGGCACAGGCAGTGGGGATGCAGGCGGTGCCCTTTATCGACGCCGCAACGCTGCGGGCCGATCTCAGCCGCTTCGGCCTGTTGAACTAAGCCGGCGCGGCCGCGTGCCGCGCGCCCGCGGCTGCTATTCCGGGATCAGCCGAAACCCTTCAGCTCATCGCCGATGATTCCTACCACGTGCAGGACGTTGGTGGCGCCCGGCGTGCGGAACGGAATGCCGGCCATGATGATCACGCGGTCGCCAGCCTTCACCATGCCCTGACGCAGTGCCATGCGCTTGGCCTTGGCGACCATCTCCTCGAACGAATCGACGTCCCGCGTGTGAACCGCATGGGTGCCCCATAGCAGCCCCAGCCGACGCGCCGTTTCCATCTTCGGCGTCAGCACCAAGAGCGGCACCGACGGGCGCTCGCGGGCGACACGGCGGGCCGTGGAGCCCGAGGTGGTGAAGCAGATGATCGCCTTTGCCGATATGGTCACGGCGATGTTCTTGGCCGCCTCCGCCAGCGCGTCGGCGGTGGTGGGGTCGGGCCGAGTGACGGTGAACCGGATGCGATCGCCGTGCATGGGATCGCGCTCCACCGATTCGCCGATGGCGTTCATCATCGCGACCGACTCGACCGGCCAGTCACCCGCCGCGCTTTCCGCCGACAGCATGATCGCGTCCGCACCGTCGTAAATGGCGGTGGCGACGTCCGACACCTCGGCCCGGGTGGGCGAGGGTGACTTGATCATTGATTCCAGCATCTGGGTGGCGACCACCACGGGGCGGCCGAGACGCCGCGAAGTTTCCACGATGCGCTTCTGGAGCGGGGGCACGGCCTGCGGCGGCAGCTCGACCCCCAGATCGCCGCGAGCGACCATAACGGCGTCGCACATCTCGACGATCTCCTCGAGCCGGTCGATCGCGGCCGGCTTCTCGATCTTGGCGAGCAGCGCGGCCTTGCCTCCGATGAGCTTGCGTGCTTCGGCCAGATCCTCGGGCCGCTGCACGAACGACAGGGCAATCCAATCCACCCCAGCTTCGATCGCAAAGGCGAGATCGGAACGATCCTTGTCGGTAAGCGCCGCCATTGGCACCACCACGTCCGGCACATTCAGCCCCTTGTTGTTGCTGAGCGGGCCGCCGATCTCGACGGTGGTGACGATCCGGTCGGCATCATGCTCCACGACGCGCAGCACCAGCTTGCCATCGTCGAGGAGCAGGCGGGCGCCGCGCTCGATCGCGTCGAATATCTCGCGGTGAGGGAGTTCGACACGGCAGGCGTCGCCAGGTGTGGGGTCGCGATCAAGAACGAAGGTGGCGGCGGGGGCGAGTTGGACCCGTCCGTCGGCGAAGCGGCCGACGCGCAGCTTGGGCCCCTGAAGGTCGGCCAGAATGGTGGTGGGGCGTCCGTGGCTTTTTTCCAGCGCTCGGATCGCTTGGATCACCGCGACTTTCGATTGCTGATCGCCGTGGCTCATGTTGATGCGAAAGGCGTCCGCTCCTGCTTCGAAGAGCTTCGCGATCATGGCCGGCGTGTTGCTGGCCGGGCCCAAGGTGGCGAGCACGCGCACCTTGCGGCTGCGTGGGGTGATCGCTCGTGCCATGTAATCGGTTTCCTCGCTTTGCGTCCGCAGGCCTACCGCCTATCTCCGGGCGATCAACCTTGGAGACGATGATGGACCCGATCGACACGATCGACGACGCGACGGCGGCTGCCGCGTTCCGCCGGCTGGTGCACCACCTGCGCCACCGCAGCGATGCACAGAATGTCGACCTGATGGGTCTGGCAGGCTTTTGCCGCAATTGCCTGTCGGATTGGGTGAGCGAGGCGGGCGGCGTGCCCAATGACGCAGCGCGCGAGGCGATCTACGGTATGCCTTACGCCGAGTGGAAGGCGACGCACCAGGCCGAGGCGACGCCGGAGCAGCTGCAGCGGATGCAGGAGAGCGTCGCGAAGAACGCACACTGACGGCGAGGGCAGCGGCCGGGCAGACTTTCGCGCAGCCGCCGTCATTCGGGAGGAAACCTGCCATTTTCCTGTCGCGCCCGCTTGTCCAGGGGTGCACGCATCTTCTACTCACCCGGACAATGATAGCAGCATCGCGGCAGGCGCGGTGCGACAAGGGGGGTAGGCGATGAAGAAAATGATCCTGGCTGCGTTGATGATTGCGGCGGCCACGCCTGCCCTGGCCCAGACCGCACCGGCACAGGCCCCTGCATCGACGGTGACCTACATCCACGCCGGCGCGCTGCTCGACCGGCCTGGCCAGTCACCGCGGGGCAACAGCACCATTATCGTGCGCGACGGCAAGATTGCCGAGGTGCGTGACGGCTTCGTGCCGCCCGAAGGAGGCGCCAAACTGGTGGCGCTGAATGACAAGTTCGTGCTGCCGGGGCTGATCGACCTTCACGTCCACCTGCTGGGCATCGGGGGCGATCCGATGCGCGCGCGCTTGACGGCGCTGAACAACGAAGGCGCGGATGACGTGCTGTACGGCGCCGGCAACGCCAAGGCGACGCTGAACGCGGGCTTCACCACCGTGCGGGATCTTGGCGGCGAGCCGCGCAGCATCCGCGCCCTGCGCGATGCGGTGGATCGCGGCGACGTGGTCGGCCCGACGATCGTCAACGCGGGCACCGCCATCTCGGTCACGGGTGGCCATGGAGATCCGCTAAATGGCCTGGCCGAGCCGTTCGCCCACGCCGTGAAGGAGACGGTGGAGAACACCTGCGACGGGCCCGCGGATTGCGTGCGCGCGACGCGGCGGCAGATCGGCCTCGGCGCGCAAGTGATCAAGATCACTGCGACCGGCGGCGTCCTGTCGAACGTGTCTGGCGGCCTGGGCCGGGCTTTCACGCCCGAGGAAATGAAGGCGATCGTCGACACGGCGCACAACCTGGGCCGAAAGGTTGCCGCGCACAGTCACGCTGCCGAGGGAACAAAGGCGGCGCTGGCGGCCGGCGTCGATACCATCGAGCACGGCAGCTTCATCGATGACGAAGCGATTGCCGCATTCAAGAAAACCGGCGCCTATCTGGTCCCGACCGAAATCGCGCCGGTCGCCGCTGTGGCTCAGGCCCGCGCCGGGGCGCTGCCGCCGGCCACGATCCCGAAGGCCGAGGCGGCTGCTGCTGCCATGCAGGAGAGCCACCGCAAGGCGTACAAGGCGGGCGTGAAGTTCGCCTTCGGCACCGACAGCGGCGTTTCCAAGCATGGCGACAATGCGCAGGAATTCGGCCTGTTGGTCGAAAAGGTCGGCATGACACCGGCCGACGCCATCCGCAGCGCAACGGTGGCTGCGGCCGAGGTGCTGGGCCAGAGCAATGTGATCGGCAGCATCGAGCCGGGCAAGCAGGCCGACATCATCGCCGTCGACACCTCCCCGCTGTCCGACGTGCGCCAGCTGGAGCGGGTCCGGTTCGTCATGCGCAAGGGCGCCGTGGCCAAGCCGCTCGCCGAATAGCGTTTGATCGCGGCGGCGGCTTCCCATAGGAGCCGCCGCCGCAACCGATATTCCGGCAACCGCACCGCCGCTTCACGCGCGATTCGCGCTGGGCCGGCGGTGCTTCACATTTGGGGTTTTCAAGATGGCTGAAGAACGCGGCGAAGGCATGGGCGGCGGTCAGGTGGCGGCAGAAGAGCTGCGCCTGTTGATCGAGCGCGCCGAGCGGCTGGAAGAAGAGAAGAAGGGTATCGCCGACGACATCAAGGACGTGTTCGCCGAGGCGAAGAGCCGCGGCTACGATCCCAAGGCGATCAAGAAGATCATGTCGATCCGCAAGAAGAAGCGCGAGGAATATCAGGAAGAGGAAGCAATCCTCGAGACGTACATGCAGGCGCTGGGCATGCTCTGAGCCGCGCGGCTCGAGAACGTCACAATATCTGGGCAGAGGCGACCGGCATGAAGACCATTATTCTTTCCCTGGCGCTTCTGCTGCCTGCCGCCGCGGCACCAGCGGTCGATTCTGTGGCGGGCTTTTGCACGCGCATGGCGGCACAACATGCAATGAAGCCGGTCAGCCAGCCGAGCGGCAAGCCAGCCTATGAGGCGCGCGCGCTGAAGGGGCTGGGCGTTGCGCTGTTCGGCGGATCGACCATGGTCGGTATGCGGCTGGGCCCGCCGGATGACCCCGCCGCGATCGGCGACCCGGCGCGCTTTGCCGACGCCTGCAAACTGAGCGCTGGCCGGGTTGCCTGCGCGGTCAGCGGCCCGGCGGTGTTCGAGATGACCGTCGGCGACCATGCCGCCACCACGCAAGCCGCCGCCGGCGAACAGGCGGAAGTGAGCATGGCCAAGAACCGGATCCGCTGCGAGGACCGCTGACCAGCCTGCCCAGCCGCGCTGTTCAGACGGCCTCGGCCGGTGCCGTCGTCCAGCCGAGCCGCGCGATGGTGATCGACCGCTTGCCCGACAGATCGGTGCGGGTGACGATCAGGTCGCGACTTTCGATATAGCCCATCAATCGACGCACGCGCCCCAGCGAAGAGGTGCCATAGGTTTCTGCCAGCGCAGCGTCGCTGGGGCAGGGGGCGCCTTCGCGCGCGGCCTTGGCGACGAGCAGGAACGGGCCGACCATTTCATCCTGCAGCGTGCCGGTCAGCGCGATCACCTCCGCCCATTCAGGGTCGGCGATGTCGAAGATGCCGGCGCGCGCGCAGGAGAGTCGACGGGTGAAATCGCCGAGGTCGATGCCAGATCGCGACAGGCCCTGCATACGGCAGCGAACCTGGAAATCCTGGAACAGCACCGATGCGGGCCGGCCAGCGGCGTCTGCGTCTTCGACGATCGCGCGCAGCACGTCGGCGATGATGCCCGCCACTTCCTCGTCGCTGCGCTCCGGCTCCGGCGGCAGGGGGGCGGGACGGGCCATGTCCGCGATCAGTTCGTCGGCGGGCACCCGGCGCGGCCGGGCCTCAAATGTCATCGGCAGCTGCGGCGCGGCCTCCGGCTCGGGCGCGGCGAAGATCAGTTCCTGCAGATCGGCTGGCGGTGCCGAGGGAAGCGGCGTCAGCTTCGGGCTGCCGCTGCGGGCGCTGGTTTCCACCGCGCCAATCTTTACCGTCTTTGGCCGTCGGCAGACCGCCGGGCCAAGCGCGAGGAACGTGCCGCGCGGCAAATCACGGATCGCTTCCGCCTGGCGACGCTCCATGCCGAGAAGATCGGCCGCGCGCGCCATATCGATGTCGAGGAAGGTGCGGCCCATCAGGAAGTTCGATGCTTCCGCCGCGACGTTCTTGGCCAGCTTGGCGAGTCGCTGAGTGGCAATGACGCCGGCGAGCCCGCGCTTGCGGCCGCGACACATGAGGTTGGTCATCGCCGAGAGCGAGGCGCGGCGCACCTCCTCCGCCACTTCGCCGCCGGTGGTGGGGGCGAACAGCTGCGCCTCGTCCACCACGACGAGCGCGGGGTACCAATGTTCGCGCGGGGCATCGAACATCGCCGACAGGAAAGTGGCGGCGCAGCGCATTTGCCCCTCCGCCTCCAGCCCTTCCAGGCTGAGCACCACCGAGGCGCGATGTTCGCGCAGGCGGCCAGCGATTCGCGCGATTTCTCGCTCGGCATAGTCCGCCGCCTCGATCACGACATGGCCATAGGCGGGGCCAAGCGTGACGAAATCGCCCTCCGGGTCGATTACGACCTGCTGCACCTGCCCGGCCGACCGTTCCAGCAGCCGGCGAAGCAGGTGCGACTTTCCGGACCCGGAATTGCCCTGCACGAGCAATCGGGTAGCCAGCAATTCCTCTAGGTCGATCAGGACCGGCGCGCCCGAGGTGTCGGCGCCCATGTCCACGGCTATCGTCATGCGCCGCGTTTGGCCGAAACCGACCATTGGGGGCAAGACGTTTGCGCTATTGCGGGGATCGCCGTAGCGGATCGGCAGCGGGCCGGGAGAGGGCGATGCAGGGGCAAAGGGCGGATCTGGAAGAACTGGCGCTGCATCTGCTTGGCAAGCCGCCGGAGGCGCTGGACGAGGAGGAGCGGCGCGTCCTCACCGCGATCGCATCGGGCACGGCAAGGGTGCGCGACGCATCCGACGTTGCCGATGAGCGCGCCACCTTCGGGGAGCGGCTGGCCGATCGCGTGGCGGAAATCGGTGGCTCCTGGGGGTTCATCACCGTTTTCGCCCTGGTGCTGCTGGGCTGGATGCTGCTCAACAGCAATCTGCTGGCGCATTATGCCAAGGCGTTCGATCCTTATCCCTTCATCTTCCTCAATCTGATGCTGTCGACGCTAGCCGCCGTGCAGGCGCCGGTGATCATGATGAGCCAGAATCGTCAGGCGGCCAAGGACCGGCTGACTGCTGCGCTGGATTACGAGACAAACCTGCGCGCCGAACTCGAGATCCTGCGGCTGCATCGCAAGATGGATCAGGACGTGATCGCCCGTCTGACGCGGGTGGAGAACCTGCTTGAGCAAAAACGCGAAGTCCGATGAGCGCAGCGACTTGAGCAGGGCACATATCCGGCGCTAGAGGCGCGCACATGGCAGGTCATTCCAAGTTCAAGAACATCATGCACCGCAAGGGTGCACAGGATAAGAAGCGTTCGGGCATGTTCTCGAAGCTTTCCCGCGAAATCACCGTCGCGGCAAAGATGGGACTGCCTGATCCGGACATGAATCCACGCCTGCGCGCGGCGGTTAACGCCGCCAAGGCGCAGTCGATGCCCAAGGACAATATCCAGCGCGCGATCGACAAGGCGAGCCGTGGCGACGCGGAGAATTACGAGGAAATCCGCTATGAGGGCTTCGGCCCGGGCGGCGTCAGCCTGATCATCGAGGCACTGAGCGACAATCGCAACCGCACCGCGACCAACGTGCGCACCGCCGTCAGCAAGAACGGCGGCAACCTCGGCGCGTCGGGCTCCGTCAGCCACGGCTTCGATCGCATGGGCCTGATCAACTATCCGGCGAGCGCCGGCGACGCGGACAAGGTGTTCGAGGCCGCGCTGGAGGCGGGCGCCGAGGACGTGACGTCGAGCGAGGACGGCCACGAGATCTGGACCGCGCAGGGCGATCTCCACGAAGTCGCCAAGGCGCTGGAGCCGGTGCTGGGCGAGGCGGAAAGCGCGAAGCTCGCCTGGCGCCCGCAGACCATGGTGTCGGTGGACGAAAGCGACGCAGCGACGCTGTTCAAGCTGATCGACGCGCTGGACGATGACGACGACGTCCAGCAGGTATGGGGCAATTACGAGGTGTCCGACGAGGTGATGGCGAAGCTGGGCTGATGGCCCGGCGATGATCATCCTCGGTCTCGATCCCGGCCTTGGCACCACCGGCTGGGGGGTGATCGCGGCGGAAGGGAACCGGCTGCGGCATGTTGCCAACGGGCAGATCCGCACTGACCCGTCCATGCCGCTGCCGCGCCGGCTGGCGAACCTTTATGCCGCGCTGATCGACGTCATCCGCACCGAGCGGCCCGACAGCGCGGCGGCGGAAGAAGTGCTGGGCAACACCAATGCGCAATCGACGCTGAAGCTCGGGCAGGCGCGCGGCGTGGTGCTGCTTGCCGCAGCCGGCGCGGGGCTCGACATCGGCGAATATCATCCGTCCACCGTGAAGAAGGCGGTCGTCGGCACTGGCGGCGCGGAAAAGCGGCAGATTCAGGCGATGATCGGCGTGCTGCTGCCTGGGGCGAAGGTCGCCGGCCCCGACGCGGCCGACGCGCTGGCGGTGGCGATCTGCCACGCTCATCATCGCGCCAGCGCGGCAGGCATGATGCGGCGAGTGCAGGCCGGCAGCTGACGCTGCGCGTCGGCTGCTGCGGGAGTTGGCCAGCTGCTGCCGAGGCGCTACGGATTGGGCGATATGACGGACCAGCATCGGTGATCGCCTACCTCAAGGGTATCCTCGCCAGCACGAGCGCGGATTCCGCCGTGATCGAGGTAAGCGGCGTTGGCTATCTGGTCGGCGCCTCGTCGCGCACGCTCGCCGCGCTGGGGCCGGTCGGTGAGGCGGTGCACATCCATACCGAGATGCTGGTCGGCGAGGATTTTCAGCGGCTCGTCGGCTTTGCCAGTGCCGATGAGCGCGACTGGTTCCGGCTGCTGACCGGGGTTCAGGGTGTTGGCGCGCGCGTGGCGCTGGCAATCCTCTCCGCACTGGAGCCCGCGGAACTCAACCGCGCGGTGGCGGCGCAGGACAAGGCGATGGTGGCGCGCGCCAATGGCGTCGGCCCGAAGCTCGCCGAGCGCATCGTGCGCGAGTTGAAGGACAAGGCGGGCGGGATCGTGCTGGGGCCGGCTGCGGCGGCGCAGGCAATGCCGGTCGGTGCGGCGGCTGACGCGGTGTCGGCGCTGCTCAACCTCGGCTTCCGCCCGGCTGAGGCGTCCGCGGCGGTGGCAGCCGCCGAAGAGGAGCTGGGCGCGGGCGCCACGCTGGACGCCTTGGTCCGGCTGGCGCTACGCAAGGCGGCGAAGTGACCGGCCGCGCGGTCGCGGTCTACAGCCTGAAGGGAGGCGTCGGCAAAACGACGCTGGCGGTCAATCTGGCCTGGGCGGCGGCAACACTGTCGGCGCGGCGCACGTTGCTGTGGGATCTCGACGGGCAGGCGGCGGCGACGTGGATCCTGGGGCATGATGGCGAGGGGCGCGAGGCGGGCGCCGCGATCCGGCGTGAGATCGATCCGCGTCGGCTGATCCGCCACACCGCCATCGACCGGCTCCACCTGTTGCCCGCGGATGCCTCGTTGCGCACGCTCGACCTCGCCTTTCGCACGATCGACAAGAAGCATCGGCTGACCCGCCTCGTCGAGGACCTTGCGGGTGATTACGACCGCATCATTATCGATTGCCCGCCGGGGCTGGCCGACACGTCGGACCAGGTGATGCGCGCGGCCGATCTGGTGGTGGTGCCTGTCATTCCCTCCGCATTGTCGCAGCGCGCGCTCCATACCATTGCCGCGCATGTCGCGCGCAAGAAGGGGGCGAAGGTAACGCTGGTGCCGGTATTTTCGATGGTCGACCGGCGACGCGCGCTTCACCGTGAGGCTTTGCAGCAGCATCCCAACTGGCCGGTCATCCCAACGTCCAGCGCGTTCGAGGCGATGACAGTGCGTCGTGCGCCGCTGGGCGCCTATGCGCCACGCAGCTCCGCTGGCGTCGAAGCGCTATCGGACCTGTGGCGCCGGATCGAAACTACGCTATCGGAGATCCGATGACGGATACTGATCGCCTCATCACGCCGACCCGCCGCGCCGAGGATGCTGACGCTGCGCTGCGCCCCAAGCGGCTGGACGAGTTCGTCGGCCAGGCGGCCGCGCGCGACAATCTGCGCGTGTTCATCGAGGCGGCGAAATCGCGCGGCGATGCGCTTGATCATGTGCTGTTCTTCGGACCCCCGGGGCTGGGCAAGACGACTTTGGCGCAGATCGTGGCGCGCGAGATGGGCGTTGGCTTCCGCGCGACGTCGGGCCCGGTGATCGCCAAGTCGGGCGATCTGGCGGCGCTGCTCACCAATCTCGAGGACGGCGACGTACTGTTCATCGACGAGATCCACCGGCTGCAGCCGGCGGTCGAGGAAGTGCTGTATCCGGCGATGGAGGACCGCGCGCTCGACCTGATGATCGGGGAGGGGCCGTCGGCGCGCAGCGTGCGCATCGACCTGCCGCGCTTCACCTTGGTGGGCGCGACGACGCGGCAGGGGCTGCTGACCACGCCGCTGCGCGACCGATTCGGCATTCCGATCCGGCTGCAATTCTACACGGTGGAGGAATTGACCCGGGTGGTGACGCGCGCCGCTGCCTTGCTCGATCTCAACATCGCGTCGGATGGCGCGGCCGAGATCGCGCGACGCGCGCGGGGCACGCCACGGATCGCCGGGCGGCTTCTGCGCCGGGTGCGCGATTTCGCCAACGTGGCCGGCGTCGAGGTGGTGGATGCGGGTGCTGCCGATCGGGCGCTGAACCGGCTGGAGGTCGACAATCTGGGCCTGGACGCAATGGATCGCCGCTACCTGACCATGATCGCCGACATCTATCGGGGTGGTCCGGTGGGCGTGGAGACGCTGGCTGCCGGACTGTCCGAGCCGCGAGACACGATCGAGGAAGTTATCGAGCCCTATCTAATCCAGTTGGGCCTCGTCGCCCGCACCGCACGGGGACGGGTGCTGAACGCGGGCGGGTGGAAGCACCTCGGCCTCAACCCGCCCGCCGGCAGCCAGGATGGACTGTTCGACTGAACCTTAGAGGATGATGCGGGCGGCGATGTCGTCCGGCATGGCGGCGTAGAACAGCAACGTCAGGTCGGACTGACCATCGCCGTCGACATCGAACTGGATCTGCGGCTGCGCTCCCCCGCGGTCGATGACAAGCTCCCCGGCCGAACCGCTGAACGCATCGACGATGCGGAACGCCTGATCGCCCTGCGTGCCCGCATCGGCGTCGATGGCCGACACGTCGATGCGATCGTCTCCGAGCCCGAAATCCATGATCCAGTCGCCGGAGCCGGGCGTGTCGTAAACAAAAAGGTCGGCGCCGGCCCCGCCTTCCAGCGTGTCGAAGCCGCCGCGGCCGATCAGAATGTCGTCGCCATCTCCGCCGCGCAGATAATTGGCGTCCGCACTGTCCGTGCCGATCAGCATGTCGTTGTGAGCGGAGCCGACGAGGAATTCGAAGTCGTAGATCGTATCGATACCGGCGCCGCCCGTATCCTGCGCCACGCCATTCAGCGACAAATCTACTCGAACGCCGGCCGTTGCGTGACCGTAATCGAGCGTGTCGATACCGTCACCGCCGCGCATCCGATCATTGCCGTCACCGCCCTCGATCGCGTCGTTGCCGGAGCTGCCGATCAGCAGATCATCGTGCGCTGACCCGCGCAGGCCCTTGATCGCCTCCAGCGTGTCAACGCCGGCACCCAGCGTATCCTGCGGCCCCTCGATAGCCAGATTGACCCTGACCCATCTGGTGGCATGTTCGTAGCTCGCGATGCCTCCGGTAAGCCAATCGTTGCCCAGCCCACCTTCCAGCTCGCCCTGCCCGGTGAGATGATTGTTTCCGGCATTGCCCCGGACGAGCCAGGCTGTCGGCGCATAGGCATCAATGTCGGCTCGGCCGCTGAGTTCGATTTGGCCGGCAGCGTGCCACCAATCCTCTTGAACGTAGCTGACGCTGGTGATGATCCGATCGGCCTCTTCGGCATCCATGATCCGATCACCGGTATTGTCGAGGATGAACGTGTCGGCGCCTTCCCCTCCGTAAAAGGTGTCGGCGCCGCGGCCCCCGTTCAACACGTCGTCGCCGCCGAGGCCGTATAGGGTGTCGTTCCGCGCGGTGGCGGCGCGGCCGTAACGATCCGCCAGACCGGGTCCGATCTGGTCGACGCCGTCGGTTCCGACCAGCTTGTCCTTCAGCAGTTCGGCCATGGAGAAATCGCGGGTGCCAAAGCGCACCGTTTCCACGTCGAGGAGGTGATATTCCTCATCATAGCCGCCGAAATCACGGTACAGAATGGTCGTCCCGTCCGCCTGCAGAAATACCTCGTAGCTTGAGCGCGGACCGAGCACCTGGACGACATCTTCGCCGTCCCCGCCGTCGACATCCTTGAAGCCTGAATAGCCCTTGGTCCGCAGATCGATCATATCGTCGCCCGCGCCGCCAAACAGCAGGTCGCGGCCAAGGCCAGCGACGAGGCGGTCATTGCCGTCACCGCCCGTCAGCTGATCGGCGTAATCGCTACCGAGCAGTTGATCGTCGCCATCGCCTCCGTTCAGGCGATAGGCGCCGCCGATGATGACGTCGCCGTCGGGGGAGCCGGTGCCGGGCGAGTTCTTAAGCCCGCGTCCGTCGATCAGGTCGTTCCCGCCTTCGCCATAGACGTGATCGGCGAGGGAGGCGCCAGTGCCGAGGCCCCCGAGCTGCACGATGTCGTCGAACGCGCTGCCGAAGATGGTGCCGACACGCTCAAAGCCCGCGATGCGGCCCGTGCCGAGCCTGGCAATACCGCCGGTTGCCTGGCTGGCGAAATTGAGCGTCACGCCCTGGTCCGCCGCCGTCAGGTCCAGGAACAGCGTGTCGATCCCTTCTCCGCCTAGGAGAATGTCGTTGATCCCGCCGCCAACGACGTCGTTGCCGATACCGCCGTCGACTCGATCCTGATCCGGCGCTGTATCGAAGCGGGTAGCAAGAAAGGCGCCGAAGAAATCGGCCAATACCATTCCGCTGGTGAGAATGTCGTTGCCGGATCCGCCAAATATCCGATCTGCGCCGTAACCGCCAAATAGGCGATCAGTGCCGTCCAGACCCCTGATCACGTCATCGTCGTCACTGCCCGAGTAAAAGTCGGCCGACGACGTGCCCACGTAAGTTGCCATATGATTTGCCCCCCGAAGCGACATCGCGTCGCCGAAATGCTGCTCACGGTCAAGATGACCGACCGCTTGTCACGGCCAGTGCACAGACCGGCTGGGGACCGGGAACAGCCTTGGCAGCGAAGCGCTATTTTGCTCAAGCGACCCGCAATGGACCCGGCAGGGAATGCCGGCGTTCTGTTGCCGCCACCAAGAGGAAGACGATGACGCATACGCCGCCTGTGCCGCCCGCCAATACCTCACCCTATCCGATCCAGGAGCCGCCGCATCCGCCCAGCCCGCCCGCTCCGCCGCAGCAGAAGACAGAAGAGTGGGCACAGCCGGAGCGGCGCGGCTGGTCTCTGGGCCGGATCGTCGGGGCTGCCGCCGGTGTTGGCGCGATCGCCATCGGTGTGGCGGCCGTGCTGTTCCCGCGTGAGGACAAGCCGGAACCCAGGAAAAAGAAGCGCAAGAACTGACATTTCGCTGCGGTGCCGCGCAGGAAATGTTGCGTGGCACCCAGCGGGTCGGCCTGCTAGCGACACCTTATGCTTTCCGCCGCCGCCTCTGCCCGCGAAATTCTGGTCAACCTCCACGATGTCATGGCGGCTCGCTCCAATGCCCAAGCCAAGCTCAACCAAGTCGTGGAGATCATCGGCGAAGCGCTGAACAGCGAAGTTTGCTCGATTTATCTGCTGCGCGAAGGTGTGCTGGAGCTGTTTGCCACCCGGGGTCTGTCGGCGGATGCGGTTCACGTCACCAAACTCGCGATGGGCGAGGGGCTGGTCGGGACGATCGCCGAGAATGGCGAAGTGCTGAACCTTGACGAGGCCGCAAGCCACCCGGATTTCGCCTACAAGCCTGAAACGGGCGAGGATCGGTTCCACAGCTTTGCCGGTGTGCCGATCATCCGCCGGGAGCGCTCCGTGGGCGTGTTGGCGGTGCAGCATGCCGAGCCGCGCCGTTATGCCGATATCGAAATCGAGGCCTTGCAGACAGTTGCGATGGTGCTCAGCGAACTGATCGCCAACGCCGGTCTGATCGACCCTGCCGCCCCCCGCAATCGGCCGCAGCAGCCTACCGCCAGCATCCGGCTGACCGGGCAGAAACTAGTGGAGGGTATGGCAGCGGGCGCCGCCGTATTCCACCAACCGCGGATCCATATCGAGCATACCGTGGCGGAGGATACCGAGGCCGAGCGCCACCGCGTCTATGCCGCGTTCGACAAGATGCGCGAGCAGATCGATCGCATGACGCGCGAGGCGGAATTCGGCGTGGGGGGTGAGCATGAGGAAGTGCTCGAGACCTACAAGATGTTCGCCTATGACGAAGGCTGGTCCCGTCGCATCAATGAGGCGATCGACAGCGGCCTGACGGCGGAAGCGGCAATCGAGCGAGTGCAGCAGCGCACGCGCCAGCGGATGCGGCAGATCGACGATCCGCTGCTTGCCGACCGGATGCACGATCTGGAGGATCTGTCGAACCGCTTGCTGCGGATCGTTTCCGGGCAGATGGGCACGGCGGCGCAGTTGGGGCTGCGGCAGGACACGATCCTGATCGCGCGCAATCTGGGGCCGGCGGAACTGCTCGAATATGATCGCCGGCGGCTGAAAGGCGTGATCCTGGAAGAGGGATCGCTGACCGCGCACGTCACCATCGTGGCACGCGCCATGGGGATCCCCGTGCTCGGCCGCGTAAGGGATGTGCGCCGGCAGATTGCCGAAGGGGACATGCTGTTACTCGACGTGGGCGAGGGATCGGTGGTGGTGCGCCCGTCCAGCCCCATGGAGGAGGCGTTCGAGGCGAAGCTGGCGCTGCGGCAGAAGCGGCGGGCCGCCTATGCACGGCTGCGGGATGTCGCGCCCGAGACGAAGGACGGCCACCGCGTGATGGTGATGGTCAACGCCGGCCTGCGCGATGACGTGGGCGCGCTGGACGTGACCGGCGCCGACGGCATCGGTCTTTTCCGCACTGAATTTCAGTTCCTGGTTTCCGCCACCCTGCCGCAGCGCGAGCGACAGCAGCGGCTGTACCGCGAGGTGCTGGACGTGGCCGGTGATCGGCCGGTGATCTTCCGCACAGTGGATATCGGCGGCGACAAGGCGCTGCCCTATCTGGCCCAGCATGACGGGGACGAAGAAAATCCCGCGATGGGTTGGCGCGCGCTGCGCCTGGCGCTGGAGCGGAACGGACTGATGAAGGCGCAGGCCCGCGCGCTGCTAGACGCGGCGGCGGGGCGTACGCTGAACGTCATGTTCCCGATGGTGAGCGAGGCCTGGGAATTTGCCGAGGCCCGCGCATTGTTCGAGCAGCAGCGCGCCTGGCTGACATCACGCAACCGGCGCATGCCGATCGAGATCCGCTATGGCGCGATGCTCGAGGTGCCCAGTCTTGCCTACCAGCTGGATCTGCTGCTGCCTCAGGTGGACTTCCTGTCGATCGGCACCAACGATCTGACTCAGTTCTTGTTTGCCGCCGATCGCGCAAACCCGAAGCTGGCAGAGCGATACGACTGGCTTTCGGCGTCTATTCTGCGCTTCATCAGCAGCGTGCTGGAACCCGCGCGTGCTGCCGGGGTGCCGGTCGCGGTGTGCGGTGAGATGGGCGGCCGACCGCTCGAGGCATTGGCGCTGATCGGCGTTGGCATCGATCGTCTGTCGATCACCCCTGCGGCGGTCGGACCGATCAAGGCGATGGTGCGCTCGCTCGATTACCAGGCGGTAAGGACCCAAATGCAGCGGCTGCTGGCTGATCCTCCGCGCGACATGCGGGGAGCACTGGGCGCTTGGGCGCAGGCGCAAGGCGTGGAACTCGGCTGAGGATCGGCAGAAGCCTCGGCGAAGCGAGGGGCCTCGCGGACCAAAAGCGGTGTGGCTCGATTGACACAGATGGCCCGCTCTGTGAGACGTGCAGCGAGGATGGACGGGGTCGGTCCGCCCGAAGCGGAGAAGCGAATGACTGAGGCCGAGCGCGGCGACAACGCGACGCTCTTCCCGCAACCTGTAGGCGAGAGGCTGCGCGCTGCGCGCGAGCGACACGGGATGTCGCTGGCCGAAATCGGCGCCCGCACCCGTGTACCGCTGCGCCACCTGGAAGCGATCGAGGCGTCCAATTATGGCGCGCTGCCGTCGCCCACCTATGCGGTTGGCTTCGTTCGCGCTTATGCGCGTGCGGTCGGCGAGGATGAGGTGACGCTGGCGCGGGACGTGCGCGCCGAAGCGCATGACGCACCGCGCGTAACGCCGAAGTACCAGCCCTATGAAGTGGCGGACCCGACACGCGTTCCCAGCCGTGGGCTGGTGATCGCGGCGGCCGGGGTCGCGCTGGCGATTGCCGTCCTGGCGGTTCTTTGGCTCGGCAGCAGCCTGTTCCGTGGCGACGGCACGCCGCCGAAGGCTGCTCCCTCCGTAGCAGTGGCGGTCCCGGCGGCTCAGCCGTCGTCGGCGCCCAAGGCAACGCCGCAGGTGACGTTGACGGCCACGGACGAGGTCTGGCTGCGGGTCTATGACGCTGCGGACAAGACGCTCTACATCGGCACCATGAAGGCCGGTGAGCGGTTCGACGTCCCTGCCGACGCCGACAATCCGATGATCAACGTCGGCCGGCCGGACAAGCTGCGCGTGACGCTCAACGGGTCGGTGCTGCCGCCGCTGGGGGATGGCAAGCGGCCGATCAAGAATGTGCGGGTGAGTGCCGATGCTCTCAGTGCGCGCGCTGGGGTTCAGGCGGCGCCGGCGGCGGCCCCAGCCGCCGCTCACGCGGGGGCGCCAGCCGCGTCTTCGTCCGTGCCGCCCGCTTTCGCTGGCGAATCAACGGCTCCCTCGCGCTGATCGCGCGCCCTTAAGGCTGGCGACAGGCGCGACGGTGCAGCTATAGCGTGGTTGTTAACCCACTCCCGGGGGCTGTTGATCAATGCGTAGGTTCTTCATTGCCGTGATTCTCGCCGGAGCGGCCACCCCGGCTGTCGCACAGTCCGGTCTGGAGGGCCGTGTCGGCAAGCTGGAGAGCGAGATGCGCGCGGTGCAGCGGAAGGTCTTCCCGGGCGGCGCGGGCGCCTATATCGAACCGCAGGTGCGGGCTGCGCAGCCCGCGCAGGAAGAAATCGGCGCACCGGCATCAAGCGCGATCTATGATCTGACGCAGCGGGTTTCGTCGCTGGAATCCCAGATCGCCTCCATGACCGGGCAGATCGAGCAGACGCAATATCGCATGCGCCAGCTCGAGGATCAGTTCGCCGCCTACAAGAAGGCGACGGACGCGCGGCTGAGCAGCGGCGAGGCTGCCCCGATCACCAGCGACGCTAGGAGCGGTGAGGGCGGACCGGTGGTTCCGCCGCCGCCCCGCACCGGCGCGACTGCTCCCGCCAAGTCGGCGCCAGCGGCCGGGGCGGCGAGCGGCGGGCGCGCAGCACAGGTGGCAGCAATTGCGAAGCCCGCGTCGGGCCAGGCCGACGAGGATGAATATCTTTACGGTTATCGTTTGTGGGCGGCCAAATTGTATCCGGAAGCGGCCGAACAGCTCAAGAAGGTGGTGGCAACCTATCCGCGGTCGCGCCGCGCCAGCTTCGCGCAGAACCTGCTGGGACGGGCCTATCTTGATGATGGCAAGCCCAGCCTGGCCTCCATCGCCTTCTACGACAATTACAAGAAGATGCCGGACGGCGAGCGTGCGCCGGACAGCCTTTATTATCTCGGTCAGGCGCTGCTGAAGCTGAACAAGCCTGCCGATGCCTGCAAGGTTTATGGCGAGTTGCTAGACGTTTACGGGGACAAGATCGGCCAGGGCATGAAGGACGACGTGGCGCGGGCGCGCACCTCCGCCAAGTGCAAGTAACAGAGTGCCGGAAGCGGCTGATCTCGCGCGGTTTCGGCGCGATCTAATAGCGCTCACGGGTGACGCACCGTCC
This sequence comes from Sphingomonas sp. IC-11, assembly GCF_021043365.1. GTDB lineage: Bacteria > Pseudomonadota > Alphaproteobacteria > Sphingomonadales > Sphingomonadaceae > Sphingomonas. The sequence continues at coordinate 251,375 of NZ_JAJNDU010000002.1, forward strand.
CGCGATCGGCCGATCGCGGTGGCAGTTTCCGGCGGGCCAGACAGCATGGCGTTGCTGGTACTGGCGGCGGCGGCCTTTCCGGAGGCGGTGGTTGCCGCGACTATCGACCATGGGCTGCGGGATGCTTCCGCAGACGAGGCCCGCATGGTGGCGCGCGAGGCCGAAGGATTGGCTGTTCCCCACGCCATCCTGAAGGTTGACGGCCCGATCGCTGGGGCAAGCCTGCAAGCGCGCGCGCGGGATGCCCGCTATGCGCTGCTTGCGGACTGGGCGGAACAGCGCCGCGCGATGGCGGTGGCCACTGCTCATCATGCCGATGATCAGGCAGAGACGTTCCTGATGCGGGCATCGCGTGGCTCCGGTGTGTCGGGGCTGGCGTCGATCCGCTCGGCAGCGGTTGTCGCTGGCGCGTCAGTGGTGCGCCCGCTGCTTGGCTGGCGGCGAGCGGCGCTGCGCGCGATCGTGCGCCGGGCCGGGCTTCCCTTCGTGGACGATCCCGCCAACAGCGATCCACGTCATGATCGCACGCGGTTTCGCCAGCTGCTCGATCGCAATGAGTGGCTCGATCCACCTGCCCTGGCTCGAACCGCGGCGGCAGTTGCGGAGGCAGAGCGAGACCTCGGTGAGATCGCGCTGCTGATGTGGCGCGAGCGAGCGGAGATATCGCCTGAGACGGTCACGCTCGATCCAAGCGGGCTGCCACGCGACACGCTGCGTCGGATGGTTCGCCGTGCGATTGCCACCGTCCGCGCAGCGCATGACATCACCGCTCCTGCCTTCGACGAATCAGCGAATATCGAGCCGATGCTGGATACGCTGCTGGACGGGCGGCGCGGCACGCAGGGCGGCGTCGTTGCGGGCCGGAGGCGCGGGCGCTGGCAGTTCCGGATTGCACCGCCGCGTCGATCACTCTGAGCGACGAAATTCGGCTGCCGTTCCGTTGCCATTAACCTCAGGCAACCTACATTGCGGCTGTTGAAAGGTAACGCATGAACGACAACGACAAGCAGCCCGGAGAGAATGGAGGCAATGGCCCCAATCCGTGGATGAAGAGCCTCCTGATCTGGGTTGGTATTCTCCTGTCGCTGGCCATCGTCGTCACGATGTTCGACGGCCGCACCGGCGCTGCAACCGGCAATTCGATCGCGTACTCGGCCTTCCTCGACAAGGTCGACGAGGGCACAGTCAAGGACGTGACGATCTCGCGCGAGCAGATCACGGGCACGCTTTCCAGCGGTGACAAGTTCCGGACCGACCCGGTTTCCGATCCGCAGCTGACCGATCGCTTGCGCAAGGCCGGCGTCGAGATTTCGGGCAAGCGCGACGAAGGCCCCTCGATCTGGCAGTATATGCTGGTCCAGGCGCTGCCGTTCCTGCTGTTCCTGGGCATCGCCTTCTTCGTGGTGCGCCAGATGCAGAAGGGTGGCGGCGCGGGCGGCGCGATGGGCTTTGGCAAGAGCCGCGCAAAGATGCTGACGCAGAAGGAAGGCAAGGTCACCTTTGCCGACGTCGCCGGCATCGACGAGGCGCGCGAGGAGCTGGAGGAAATCGTCGAGTTCCTGAAGGACCCGTCGAAGTTCGCGCGTCTTGGCGGCAAGATCCCCAAGGGCGCGCTGCTGGTCGGCTCGCCCGGTACCGGCAAGACGCTGCTCGCCCGCGCGATTGCGGGTGAGGCTGGCGTGCCGTTCTTCACCATTTCCGGCTCGGACTTCGTCGAGATGTTCGTGGGCGTCGGCGCCAGCCGCGTGCGCGACATGTTTGAACAGGCCAAAAAGAGCGCGCCGTGCATCGTCTTCATCGACGAAATCGACGCGGTCGGTCGTCACCGTGGCGCTGGCCTTGGCAACGGCAACGACGAGCGCGAGCAGACGCTGAACCAGCTGCTCGTCGAGATGGACGGCTTCGAGGCCAACGAAGGCATCATCATCATCGCGGCGACCAACCGCCCCGACGTGCTTGACCCTGCGCTGCTGCGTCCGGGCCGCTTCGACCGCCAGGTCGTGGTGCCGCGCCCCGACATCGAGGGTCGCGTGAAGATCCTCGAAGTGCACATGAAGAAGGTGCCGCTGGCGCCGGACGTCGACGCGCGCACGATCGCGCGCGGCACGCCGGGCTTCTCGGGTGCCGATCTCGCCAACCTCGTCAACGAGGCGGCGCTGATGGCGGCGCGCAAGTCGAAGCGGCTTGTCGCCATGGCCGAGTTCGAAGAGGCCAAGGACAAGGTCATGATGGGGGCCGAGCGGCGTTCCATGGTGATGACCGAGGACGAGAAGCGGATGACCGCCTATCACGAGGCGGGCCACGCGATCGTCGCGCTGCACGAGCCGGCATCCGACCCGATCCACAAGGCGACGATCATCCCGCGCGGCCGCGCGCTGGGCATGGTGATGCGCCTGCCGGAGCGCGACAGCTACAGCTACCATCGCGACAAGATGTACGCGAATCTGGCAGTGGCGATGGGTGGCCGCGTCGCCGAGGAGATCATCTTCGGCTATGACAAGGTCTCGTCGGGTGCGTCTGGCGACATCCAGTATGCCACGGGCCTGGCGCGCGACATGGTCACCAAGTGGGGCATGTCCGACAAGGTCGGCCCGGTCGATTATGCGCAGCCCGAGGGTGAAAGCTTCCTTGGCTATTCCTCCTCGCAGCCGACGCACATGTCGAACGAGACGGCGCAGCTGATCGACCATGAGATCAAGACGATTGTCGAGGGCGGCCTGACGCGCGCCAAGACGGTGCTGACCGAGCATATCGACCAGCTCCACACGCTTGCAGGTGCGCTGCTCGAATATGAGACGCTGTCGGGCGACGAGATCAAGAAGTTGATTGCCGGTGAAGGCATCGGCCGCACCGATCAGCCGAAGCGCTCGACGATCCCGACCGTGGGCACGTCCATTCCAAAGACGCGTCGCCCGCAGGGCCCGTTTGGAAATCCTTCTCCGGCGGGTGCCTGAACAAAGCGCGACGCTGTGATGGCGTCGCGCAATGACGGTTGTTTCTTCAAGCGAATGTCGGGCGCTGCTCGGCATTCGCTTTTTCTTTTGCCAAGCGCGGTGTGTCTTTTCCTTATCCCGCCCCAGCCACATTGAAGCAGCTTTAAAGGGCTGCCCGATCTCGCGCCTGGCCGCGCTGGTGGCTGTGGGTGTGGCGAAGGTCATCGCGCCCGGCTAAGGATCGCGGTTGTCGAAGCGGCGCCTCGGGCATCCCGCGTCTTCCAAACACCGGTGAGCGGTCGTTGGCGCGGTGGTCGACATGAATGCCGGTGAGGTGAGTGGCGACAGTGCACGGCACGATGCTCTGATGCTGAACCGACCCGCCGAAAGTGCGAGGCCTGGGGAATGGTTTCCGCCGTTCAGTGCTTCGGCGTGACTACGCGCCAGAGCGGCGATCAGGCGCTCAAGTTCCCGCCGCTTCAATCCTACAGAGGGCAGCCGCCTCAGTGATGAGCCTTTTGAAACGTTTGGCTCTTCGACGCGATGAGGGAAGCAATGGTTAGGAGGCGACCTAACCGGCTGGGTTGCGGCGGTGAGGCCGCGGTTCAGCACCATCGGTGAGGGCGGAGCCGCGCAGGCAAACGCGTTTGGATCGCTGAGCGATGCTGGATGCCCGATGCTCCTCAGACCTCCCTTGTTCTCCCCGGTATGCCGGCAGGCACATAGCCGGCGGGCTCAGGCGAGGCCGAGATAGAGCAGCAGCATGGCGAAGGCGGGCACGATGACGCTCATGATCAGTAATACGAGAATGCTCGTGCGGATCAGGGCGCTGGCCCGGGCAAGGCCGTAGGTGCCCTTCATCTGCTTGTAGATGTGAATAGGGGCAATCACGACGGCGGCGGTGATGAGCGCCCAGCTTTGTACACCCATTGCGCCCAAAATGGCGAGCACGATGGTCAACAGCGACATGAAGGTAAGCGAATAGGTCGTGAAGACCGCGTGATCGTACAGGCCGAAGCGGCGACTGAAGGGGAAAAGCGACCACAGGAACGGAATCGAAAGCGGAATCAGCGCCCAGCTGAACTTATAGGCTGAGGTCTTGAGCTTGTAGAAAAGCAGCGTCGGGTTCTCGCGCGCGTGGCGAATTTTCGCTTCAAGCCAGCTTTCGCCAGCACCGCGCGGCGATAACTCCTCTGCTGCACCCGGAGCCGGCAAGAGCCGCTCGGCCGCGCCAAGATCGCGAACCGTCTCCTGCGCGTCGGCAAGCCGCTTCTCGAGCGCGGCGACCCGTCCGGCATCGGGCTGCTGCTCACGCCGCTCCTTGTTTAGGCGGCGGCGGTAGTCGGCGACCTGCGTCTGCGCCTTGATCCGCTCGGCAGCGATTTTGTCCCTAGTCTCGACCATGCCGCCGGACAGGCCTGACTTCAGGAAATCTCCACCGCCAAAGCTCCAGCCGGGGAGGTTCGCAACGATCGCGAACATCAGGAAGACGGTAAACAGGAATAGCGCGAGCGGCGAGACGAAGCTCGCTCGCTGCCCGTCTACGTAGCGCCGAGTCAGGTCACCAGGACGGCGGATGAGCATCGGCAGGGTGCGCCAGATCTTCCCTTCGAAATGGAACACGCCATGCGCGATATCGTGGATGATGGCGCCTGCGGTGCGATGAACATGGCCGGCCTGACCACAGGCATGGCAATGCGACCCGATCAGCTGGGTTCCGCAATTGAGGCAGTGGGTGGGATGATCGTGCGCGGTGTGCGCCGCGCCGGCATCTCGTTCGAGCATACGACCGATCAGCCCCCCGGTGATCACATCCGCACTTGCCTCGATCCCGTCCGCCATGGCCCCATTCTCCCCAACGCCAGCATAGTTGCGCGGGGTTTAGAGAGGCAAGGTCGCACAATGTCGGGGGCGGCCGACTGAACCGCCCCCGATCCCGCTCAATACTTGCTAAGTTCCACCGGCAGCTTGCGATATCCGTGGACGAAGCAGGCGGAGACTCGCTCCGGCGCGCCGGCCACGTTCACGCGCATGCGCCGCTTGGCCATCTCTTCGAGCAAAATGCCGATCTGAAGCTCGGCGAGGCGGGCGCCGACGCAGCGGTGGATCCCGTGACCGAAGGCGAGGTGCCGGCGAGCGTTCGGTCGATCCACGATCAGCTTGTCGGCGTCTTCACCGAACACGCTCTCGTCGCGGTTGCCGGAGATGTACCACAAGGCAAGCTTGTCGCCGGCCTTGATCTGCTGGCCCATCAATTCGGTGTCTTGGGTGGCGGTGCGGCGCATGTGCGCAAGCGGCGTTTGCCAGCGGATGATCTCGCTAACCGCATTGGGGATGAGAGACGGGTCAGCTTCGAGCTTGGCGCGCTGGTCGGGGTATTTGTCGAGGCCGTATGCCAGGCCGGACATGGTGTTGCGGGTCGTATCGTTGCCGCCGACGATCAGCAGGATCAGGTTCCCGAGGAACTCGTTGTCGTCCATCTCCCGCATCGCGTCCGAATGGATCATCATGCTGATGAGATCGGGCTGGAGCGGCTTGTTCAGCTTCTCGTTCCAAAGACGGCGGAAGTAGGTGCCGCATTCGTACATGTGCATGAGGCGCTGCTGACGTAGATCCTCGTTCTTGATGATCTCGATATCGCCGGCCCAGTCGGACCAGAAGGTGAGCTTGCGGCGATCTTCCCAAGGGAAGTCGAACAGGATCGCCAGCATCTGCGTGGTAAGCTCGATAGACACGGTATCCACCCAGTCGAACCGTTCGCCCCAGGGAAGCGAATCTAGCACCTCCTCCGTGCGCCGACGAATGTCGGACGCCAGGCGCGTCATCTCCGAAGGGGTGAAGGCGGGGGCAACCGTACGCCGCTGCGCCGTGTGCACGGGCCGATCGCGTGCGATGAACATCGGCATTCGCACGGCATTTGGATCGGTCGCATCGAAATCGGCGATCGTGATCCCGCCCGCCTCGGAGGAGTAGAGATCGGGAAGCGACTCAACCTCAACGATCGGCTTGTAGGAGGAGACCGACCAGTACGGACCAAACTCCGAGTCGTGCACATAATGCACCGGTGCTTCGGCACGCAGGCGAGCGAAAGGCTCTCGCCAGGTATCGTCGCGATATAGTTCGGATCTGCTGACGTCGAATGGGTCAACCGATTCGGACACATCCCTGGCAAGGGTCGCCATTATCTCTCTCCCGAATTCTATCGGGCAAGGAAGAACCTCACTGACAATATTGTCAATAGGGAAGGTTGGTGTTCACCTTGCCCGCCTTCCCAAGCAGCTTCTTCCACGCGCCTGCCGGGCTTCCCGACTGGAGGACTCCGCGGCGGAAGAGGCGGGCGCCAACAGTGATGAAGATCGCGACCCACAGCACCTGCCAGGCGAGTGCGGCGATGTGCGGCCACAACAAGGGGGAGTTTGCCGCCCGCCCTGCCATCGCGAAGGGTGACGACAGCGGGAAGATCTCGGCCACGGTCGCGAGGCCACTGCCCGGGTTCGAGGCGGCGGCAGAAGCGAGGCCGAACATCGCCACCTGAAGGATGGTGATCGGAAGCGAGAGCATCTGGATCTCTCGCATAGTCGAGGCTTGTGCGCCGACGCCGAGGAACACCGAGCCGAGCAGGAGGTAGGCGGTGGTGAAATAGCCGGCGAAGAGCAGCGCGAACGTGCCGAAGCCCACCGCGGGTGCCATCCCCGCCAAGTCAGCGCTCGCAGGCAGCAGCATTCCGATCTGGCTGACCACCAAGCCCCAGAAGCTGACAAACAATACTGCTACGCCGAACATGCCGAGCAGCTTGCCAAGGAAGACGCTTTCCAACGGTACGGCGGCGGCGAGCACCTCGATGACCTTGTTGTTGCGCTCCTCCGCCATCGTACCGACCACTTGTCCTGACAGGAACAGCGTCAGAAAGAAGATGCCGAACACCGCAGCAAAGGCCGCGGTGTTGCGCCCGCCCAGGGTCGGCGCTTCCCGTGCCGTGCGGGTAAAGACGGGGCGGCTTGGCGGCAGCGGGCCAGCGGCGGCGACGCGCATCGCCTGTTCGGATAACGCCGCGAGATAACGCGCGGCTCTGCGGCTCTGCCCGAATAATATATGCGGTGCTGCGAGGGGTCCGCTCATCACCGCAACAACGTCTACGTCCGGCGTGTTCAGCGCCGCGCGGGCTTGGGCTGCGAGATCACCGGAGGGTGCGCGGACCTCAAGCGCAGGCGGCTGGAGTTCGCCGGGGAACAGCGGCCGGAGTTGCCGGTCAGCAGCGATCAGCGCTTCCGCATCACTCGGAGCGGCGATGGCGACCAGCCGTTCTTTCTCGGCGGATCCCGCAGATACCGACGCCGCGCCGAGGCCGCCGATCGCGCCGAACGATCCCATGATCACCGGCGCGAAGAGGAACAAAAGGAATATCGGCGTGAACACGGTGGCGGTGAAGTCGCGGCGAGCGATCGTGAAGGTCTGGCAAAAGCGCCGGCGCAGGTTGGCGGTCGAGATGTTCATGTGTTGCGCTCCAGCGCGGCTTGGCCAACGATCTGCACAAAAGCCTCATGGAGTCCGGGGCGTTCGATCGAAAGGCCCGAAATGCCGTAACCCGCGTCGATCAGCCTCTTGAGCAGCGCCTCGATACCTTCGCGCGGCAGTTCGAAACGCCAGCCATCTCCCTCCGCACGCGCGTCGGACGGCAGGTGCTGGCGCAAGCCATCGTTCGGGAAGTGGGGCACGTAATGAACCTGCTGCGGCAGGGTGCCGCGTGCTTCCGCAACGGTGCCTTCGAACCGTCTCTTGCCCCCGGCGATGATAGCCAGGCGATCACACAGGCGCTGGGCATGAGCCATGACATGGGTGGAGAACAGTACAGTTGCGCCGCGATCCCGCTCCGCGAGGATCAACGCTTCGAGCCGCTCCTGATTCACCGGGTCAAGCCCCGAGAACGGTTCGTCCAGGACCAGAAGGTCAGGCTGGTGAACCACCGAGCCCAGCAGCTGGACGAGCTGCGCCATTCCCTTGGAGAGTTTGCGGATCTTGTCATCGGCTGCATGGCCGAGTCCTGCGTTTTCCAGCAGCAGCTGCGCGCGAGCTCGCCCCTCCTTCCAGGGCAATCCACGAAGCGCGCCCATGAAGGCGATGGCCTCACGTGCTTTCATTGCAGGATAGAGGCCGCGCTCCTCGGGCAGATAGCCCACCCGATCGCTGGCATCGCGCGGATGGCGTGAGCCGAGCAGGGTGCGCTCCCCGGCATCAGGCTCGATGATGCCGAGCAACATGCGCAATGTCGTCGTCTTGCCGGCACCGTTCGGGCCGAGCACACCGTAGACCGTACCGTGCGGCACGACGAGATCGACGCCGTCAACCACTGGCCGCCCGCCGAACCGCTTCACCAGTCCGTTGGCGACAATGACGGGGTCTACATTGCTACCCACGATGGCTGCCCTGGCATTGGCCGGGGCTGTTGCCGCGGCGGATTAGAACGGGTGCTCCTGCCGGTCGACCGACGTTTGCGGAGGCACGGCAATGGTCTGCTGGTAGCCGCGAGATCGGAAAGATCCTGCTAACGGCAGGAGCAAGGGCGATGGATGCGCTCTGCACAACCAGCCGCGGCCGGAGTGACGCACAAGGGCGACCGCCATTCGGATTGACGTGCAGCATGGATCTGAAGGCCGTTATTTGCCGCCGACGCGCCGGGTTAGTGCCGCAACGCAGCTGGCGCGGTCGATTGCCCGGCCGTCCGGCTGCCGGGCATCAACATAGGTGACCCGTGGCTCGGCTGAGCCCTTTGGGTAAAGATAGGTGTCGAGTACGCAGATCCGGCTCTGAAACTGGAGCTTGCGGGCATTACCCTCGCGGACGTCGGCGTCGGGCTCGCCGAAGAGACGGACCAGCCCGTTCGCGTCCTGGCCGATCACGCGCTCCAATCCGGCGGCGCCATAGGGGATCGGAACGGGCGCTGCCGGCTCAGGCGCGCTGGTCGCCACCGTGGCGCATCCGGACAGGAACAAAAGCAGGATCGGGAGCGAAAAGCGCGTCATCGACGGTTCCGGTGATAGAAGTGAGTGGCAAGGGCAGCGCCGACGATCGGCGCGAGCATATTGACCAGCGGGACAAGGAACAGTCCGGTCACGATCAACCCGAGGAGGAAGCGGCGGCCGGCGGTGTCACGGCGCCAGTTCCGCATCATATCGGGAGCAAGGTGCCGAGCCGCGACCATGTCGCCGAGATCACGGCCGAGCAGCCAGGCGTTGGCGGCAAGGAAAAGCGCCGCCGTTCCGATCCCGGTTGCGAGCAACACGATGTAGAGGGGGAAGAGCAGGAGGTTCACGGCGAGAAAGCGGCCGGCCGACCCAAGCCCCATGGTCAAGGATCGGGTGAGCGGGACATCTCTCGCGCTCGCCATGGCCGCCGGATAGTGACGCCTTTCGACTGCGGCAACGATGGTGTCTGCGAACAATCCCAGCACTGCGATCGCCACGGCCCGGAACAGGAGCCAGAATGCGAGGACGGTCACGACGATAGCGGCAGCGGATGCGAGTGCGCCGTGGAACGATCGACGGGCAAGCAGCGCGTCCACGCCCCACCACGTGCCCACGCCCAGAAGCGCGAACAAAGCGAACGTCAGCGCAAGGCTCCTGACGAGTACCGCCAACACCGCCCGATCACCAAGCTGGGTGAGGCTGAGCGCAAATGCCTTCAACATCACATCTGGAATGCGCGCCCCTGTGCAGTTGCGCAAGGCGGGCGCGGCAATTACGGCGCCGGCAACACTCATCCCGTTCGGACTGAGCTTGTCGCGGCCGCTACTATCCGGATCGGAGAGCGGCCTTTCGGCACGCTAAGAGCGAACGAGCCTGCAGGATCCTTCCTTGACCCAGTCCAGCTACGACGTCGTTGCGATCGGCAATGCCATTGTCGACATCCTCGCCCCCGCCACCGATGCCTTTGTCGCCGACAATGGTATGACAAAGGGCGCCATGGCGCTGGTCTTTTCTCCCGAGGAAGCCGACGCACTTTATGCAAAGATGGGCCCCGGGCAGGAGGTGTCCGGCGGTTCGGCGGCAAATACGATCGCCGGCATGGCAGCGCTCGGCAGCCGCTGCGCCTTTATCGGCCAGGTGGCTGATGATCAGCTCGGCGCGGTCTTTGCCCATGACATCCGTGCGGCGGGTATCCGGTTCGACACCGCGGCGCGCCCCGGTAACCCGACCACCGGCCGTTGCCTGATCTTCGTAACGCCCGATGGGCAGCGCACCATGAACACCTTTCTTGGCGCGTCACACTACTTGCCGGCCGAGGCACTTGACCGCGATCTGATCGCTGGCGCGCAATATCTGTACCTTGAAGGTTACCTTTGGGATCCGGAAGAGCCGCGGGCGGCGATGCGTGCTGCCATCGACGTGGCGCGCGCTGCTGGTCGCAAGGTCGCTTTCACGCTGTCGGCCGAATTCGTTATTGATCGTCATCGTGAGGCGTTCCATCAGCTGATTGACGCCGGGCTGATCGACGTGCTGTTCGCGAACGAGGCGGAGATCGTCTCGTTAACCGAGGCGACGGACACGGAAGCCGCGATCGCCGCGGTCAAGGGCAAGGTGCCGTTGCTGGTCGTGACGATGAGCGAAGAGGGCGCCTGTGCCATCGCAGGTGAAGAGCGGGTGACAGTGCCTGCCGCGCCCGTCGATAAGGTTGTCGATACCACCGGCGCTGGCGATCTGTTCGCGGCTGGCTTTCTGCACGGGCAGGCGCAGGGCTGGGGACTGGAACGCTCGTTGCGGTTGGGCGCGGTTTGCGCGGCGGAAGTGATCAGCCATTTCGGGGCGCGTCCGCTGGCCGATCTGAAGGCACTCGCGGCCGACATCTGAGGCAGCAGCGGCCTGTTTCAGGAGACAATCGGGCACTGGCCAGCACATTCCGGCCAGTGCCCGATTTCATTCACGATCGGCAGTCTGCCGCCCAACGCGCGTCCATTTCCGCATCGGTCTTCAGTTGTGAGGCGAAGGTCACGTCGCCGTTCTTGACGATAAAGCGCTCATAGCCGGTGCGGCCCATGCCGACGCTGGCGTTCACTTCGCCGCAGACTGCCGCACCGTAAGCAGCGACGCCCTTGAACTGCGCCGTCTCCGGTTGCTTGAGCGCACGCCGCACTGCCTCCGTGCCGTCGCGCACCCGCGCGACCTCCGCAGGATCGGGGCCGACATCGCAGCCAGCGAGCGTGGCCGCCAAAGCGAGCAGGGCGACGCTGCGGATCATTGCGCGGCGCCCGGCTTCAGCAGATCGAGCGCGGCGGCGGTCATCGCGGTGGCGCCAGTCACCACCACCGGCTCCGGCGTGATCTTGAACAGCGGCGAGTGGTGGGAGGCGACGGGCGGGCCGCCGTTGCGCGCCGCGTCCAACGCCGCCTTAGGTGTGCCGCCGACCGCGAAGTAATAGCCCTTCACGCCGGTATCGGGCTGCACGAAATAGGCGAAGTCTTCGGCACCCATGCCCATCTGTTCGAATGGCACGACGTTCTGCGCCCCTAGCGTTTCGACCATCACGGCGTTCAATCGCTTGGCGAGCGGCGCATCGTTGATCGTCGTGGGCGTTCCTTCGACCACCGTCACCACCGGCATCTTGTCCTTCGGCATCCCATTAATCACGCCAACGCCCTCGGCGACACGCTTGATCCCGGAGACGAGCTGCGCGCGCGTCTTTTCGTCGTTGGCGCGTACCGTCACCTGGAGCTTCGCTTCGTCCGTGATGATGTTGTGCTTCAGCCCGGAGTGGAACGAGCCGACAGTGATGACGCCGGGCAGCAGTGGCGCGCGCTCGCGGCTGATCAGGCCCTGAAGCGCGATCACGATCTGCGAGCCCATGTAGACCGGGTCCTTGCCGGTGTTGGGGCTCGCCCCGTGCGCGCCGACGCCGGGCACGACGATGTCGATCGAGTCGGACGAGGAATATTGGATCGACTCACTGGCCGCGACCTTGCCAGCCTCCATGCTGGCGTCGACGTGATAGGCGAGCGCGTAATCGGGCTTGGGGAAGCGGGTGTAGAGGCCGTCCGCCACCATGGCCTTGGCGCCGGCGATCCGCTCCTCGGCAGGCTGGCCGACGAACAGGACGGTGCCCTGCCAGCGGTCCTTCATGGCGGCGAGCCGCCGCGCGGTGGCGATCAGTCCGACGACGTGAGTGTCGTGCCCGCAGGCGTGCATTACGGGCGTTTCCACCCCGTCGACGCCCACTTGCCGCACCGTGGAGGCATTGGGCAGGCCGGACTTTTCCTGAACCGGCAAGCCATCCATGTCGGCCCGGATCAGCACGGTCGGTCCGGTACCGTTCTTCAGCACGCCGACCACGCCGGTTTGCCCGACCTTCTCGGTGACCTGCATGCCGGGGATCTTGCGCAGTTCGGCAGCGATAGCAGCGGCGGTCTTCACCTCGCGAAAAGACAGTTCCGGATTGCGGTGAAGCTGGTCCCAGAGCTTACCCAGGTCACGATCGTAATCGGCCTTGATCTGTGCCTGATAGTCAGGCGCCGCCGCCACGGGCGTGGCGACGGCGCAAAGCAGTGCGGCAACAACGAAACGACGCATCCGATTCCCCTTTTGTTACGCGCAGCATAGCCGCAGCGCAGCGGGGGTGAAGCGGCTTTAGTCGACGAAGGCGCGTTCGATCACGAACTGGCCCGGATTGGCATTCGACCCTTCGGTAAGGCCGAGCTGTTCGAGCATCTGCGCGGTTTCGCGGATCATCGCGGTGGAGCCGCACAGCATCACCCGGTCGGTTTCCGGATCGAACTTTGCCGGGCCGGTGACGGGCGGGGCGAACAGGCGGCCGTCCGCAATCAGGTCCGTGATCCGGCCCTTCGTCTCGAATTCTTCGCGAGTCACGGTCGGGATGTAGTGGAACTGCTCCTGCGCGTGTTCGCCGACCAACGGATCTTCCGCGAGCTTCGCCGTCAGCTCGTCGCGGAACGCGAGATCGCTGACGCGGCGAACGCCATGGACGACGATGATCTGGTTGAACCGCTCGTAAACCTCGGGATCACGCGCCAGGCTGAGGAAGGGCGCAAGGCCAGTGCCGGTGGATAGCAGCCACAGCCGCTCGCCGCCGAGCAGCGCGTCGCACACCAAGGTGCCGGTCGGCTTCTTGCCCATATAGAGCTGATCGCCGGCTTGGATCGCCTGCAGGCGCCCAGTCAGCGGGCCGTTTTCCACCTTGATCGACAGGAATTCGAGCTCGTCCGAATAGGACGGGGAGGCGATCGAGTAAGCACGCATGATCGGCTTTGCCGGATCTTCTTCCCCCGGCAGGCCAATCATGATGAATTCGCCCGAGCGGAAGCGCAGCGAGGACGGTCGGTCCACCGCAAAGCTGAACAGATGCTCGTTCCAATGACGCACCCAGCGGACGTTTACCGTCAGGAAGGCCTTGTGGTCGGGGATCAACTTCGGTTCTGCAAGCACGGTCAACGATCTCGCTCCTCGATGACGCCCTGTGCGAGAAGCGGCGCCACCCATTCATCGGCAGTCTTGAACACCTGACTGCCCCTTCGGTTACCAACCCCGTCGCCGCCCTGCGTTCCCGCTGCAAGCAAGAAAAGCTCGCAGGCCGAGAAGCCGGCCGCGCGCTCGACGGGCGAGGCCTGGTCAGCACATGGCGGTTCGGTACGCATCGAAACGCCAACATGCCCGGCGCGCACCAACGAGGTGCAGGTAGGCGATGCGCAGCGCCAGTGCAACGCGCCCACCCGCGTTGCTCTTCCGCGCCGCACTGGCACCCCCCATATCTACGCCATGGCGATCCAGATTCGTACCACGCTTGCTGAACCAGAGACCGGCGAAAACTTTGTCCCGCACCGACCGCAACGCCCGGCGAAGGTCGAGGGTGGTAAAAGGTTCAAGCTGGTGTCGGATTACCAGCCCGCCGGCGACCAGCCCGCGGCGATCCGCGAGCTGGTTGATGCGGCCCTGCAGGGCGAGAAGGACCAGGTGCTGCTGGGCGTCACCGGATCGGGCAAGACCTTCACCATGGCCAAGGTGATCGAGGAATTGCAGCGCCCCGCGCTGATCCTCGCGCCGAACAAGATCCTGGCGGCGCAGCTCTATGGGGAGTTCAAGAGCTTCTTCCCCGAGAATGCCGTCGAGTATTTCGTCAGCTACTACGATTATTATCAGCCCGAGGCGTACGTTCCCCGGTCGGACACGTACATCGAGAAGGAAAGCTCGGTGAACGAGGCGATCGACCGGATGCGCCACTCGGCCACCCGCTCGCTGCTGGAGCGCGACGATGTGCTGATCGTCGCCTCTGTCTCGTGCCTCTACGGCATCGGGTCGGTCGAGACGTACTCGGCGATGATCTTCGACCTGAAGAAGGGCCAGACGGTCGATCAGCGCGAGATCGTGAGGAAGCTCGTCGCGCTCCAGTACAAACGCAACGATGCGGCCTTCCAGCGCGGCAATTTCCGCGTGAAGGGCGACAATCTGGAGATCTTCCCGTCGCACCTCGAGGATGCAGCGTGGCGGATCAGCTTCTTCGGTGACGAGATCGAGGAGATCGTCGAGTTCGACCCGCTGACGGGCAAGAAGGCGGCGAGCATGAACTCGGTGCGGGTCTATGCGAACTCGCACTATGTCACCCCCGGGCCGACGATGAAGCAGGCGACCGAGGCGATCCGCCACGAGTTGGCGGAGCGGCTGAAGGAGCTGGAGGCGGAGGGCAAGCTGCTCGAGCATCAGCGGCTGGAGCAGCGCACCAATTTCGATCTGGAGATGATCGCCGCCACCGGCAGCTGCAACGGCATCGAGAATTACAGCCGCTTCCTCACCGGCCGCCTGCCGGGCGAGCCACCGCCCACGCTGTTCGAATATCTGCCCGAGAACGCGCTCTTGTTCGTCGACGAGAGCCACCAGACGATCCCGCAGATCGGCGCAATGGCGCGCGGCGACCATCGTCGGAAGATCACGCTGGCCGAATACGGCTTCCGCCTGCCGAGCTGTATCGACAACCGCCCGCTGCGCTTCAACGAATGGGACGCCATGCGCCCGCAGACCGTCAGTGTCTCGGCGACGCCGGGCGGCTGGGAGATGGAGCAGACCGGCGGCGTCTTTGCCGAACAGGTCATCCGCCCGACCGGCCTCATCGATCCGCCGGTCGAGGTTCGCCCGGTCGAGGAACAGGTGCAGGATTGCATCGTCGAGTGCCGCAAGACCGCGGAGCTCGGCTATCGCACGCTCGTCACCACGCTGACCAAGCGGATGGCGGAGGACCTGACCGAATATATGCACGAGGCGGGCGTGAAGGTCCGCTACATGCACTCCGACGTCGAGACGCTGGAGCGTATCGAGCTGATCCGGGACCTGCGGCTCGGCGTGTACGACGTGCTGATCGGCATCAACCTGCTGCGCGAGGGCCTCGACATCCCCGAATGCGGCCTCGTGTGCATCATGGATGCCGACAAGGAAGGCTTCCTGCGCTCCGAAACCTCGCTGATCCAGACGATCGGCCGCGCGGCGCGCAACGTCGACGGGCGCGTGATCCTCTACGCCGATCGTATCACCGGCTCGATGGAGCGGGCGATGAACGAAACCGCGCGCCGCCGCGAGAAGCAGGAGGCGTACAACCGAGAGCACGGCATCACGCCGACCACGATCAAGCGCAACATCGGCGACATCATCGCGCACGTATCGAACCAGGACAGCGTGCTGATCGATACGGGCGACGAGGAACGGCCGCACATGGTGGGCCACAATCTGCGCGCCTACATCGAGGAGCTCGAGAAGAAGATGCGCAAGGCAGCGGCGGACCTCGAGTTCGAGGAGGCCGGGCGCCTGCGCGACGAGATCCGCGCGCTGGAGCAGGAGGAGCTTGGCCTGCCGGTGCACGAGCACAAGGCGCCGCTGATGGGGCGCAGCAACGAGGGCAAGCCGGGCACACGCAAGACGCGCTTCGGCAAGCAACAGGCGATCAGGATGGCGAAGCGGCGGTAGCCGCGGGCCCTCGCTGCGGAGCGAGCGGGACGGATCTTTGCCGTTAAGCGCCAGCAAGATGCCGCCCGGCTAGTGTTGATCGCCGGGCCGGGAGGTGGCGTTGAGATTCGGCGGGAGGAGCAGTTGGCGCCACCGCTCCTCCATGCTGGTCATCCCAGGGTCAGATCTTCACCACCGACACCGTAGTAACTTGCCACCCGATCAGCATAGGCCTGATCGAAATGCGGCGCGTTGTTGGCCCAACTGGGTCCGCCCTCCAGCATTCGGCGATCTATGGTGACGACGTAGAGGTCGCGTACCGAATCGAATTGCAGAAGCGAGAAGGGCAGGGGGTAATAGCTTTTGCCCATCCCCAGAAAGCCGCCGAGGCTGAGTACGGCGTGAGTCACCCGACCGCTCACCTTGTGGACGAGAAAGGCATGAACCGTGCCGATCTTGTCGCCGTCGCGGCTCTCGATTTTAACCGTATCGGCCAGCGAGGCCTCGATCAGGGCCAATGTGGTGTGCGTGTCGTTGTTGCTCATCTCGGTCTCCTGCCACGCTGAACCGCTCTTGCCATGCGCCGGTTCCGGTTGAGCGTGGAGGCGTAGAGGGGCTAGGGTTCGTCCCGATGCGCCATTCTCTTGCCCCCGTCGCCTTGCTCGCACCCGCCCTGCTCACCCTGGGCGTGTCGGGGTGTGTTGCGCCTCCCGCCAACGCCCCGGCTCCGCCGCCGCCGCCGCCAGTCGCAGTGCTCCCGCCCCCACCGGTAGCCGCACCGCTGGCAGGGGACTGGCGCGACTGGCCGCTGACGCCGGGAACGTGGCGTTATGTCCGGGACACGCGTGGCAGCCAGGCGGCCTTTGGACAGAGCGGCAGCGAGGCAGTGCTCGTGCTTCGGTGCGATGCGGCCACCCGCGGCATGCTGCTGTCGCGGCCCAGCCAATCCCAGCAGCCGCTGACTGTTCGTACCTCCAGCGCGACGCGTGCCCTTTCCGTCCGGCCGGCGAGCGGCGCGGCAACGGGAGCAGAGGCGAGTTTGCCCGGCCGTGATCCGCTCCTGGACGCGATGGCGTTCAGTCGAGGACGGTTCGTCGTTGAGCAGGCAGGCGCCGCGACGCTTGTGGTGCCGGCCTATGCCGAGATCGGCCGAGTGATCGAGGATTGTCGCGCCTGACCGCCGCGCGCCTGGCCGCGGCAAGGCGAAAGAGGTTCGTTCAAAACTGTCGGTAAAACAAGGCTTGTTTAGCGGCCGCACTGCACGCACATTGATGACGTGGCCGAGCAGGTCACGCTCGTTATCAACCAGCGAAAGGAGGTGATCCGATGTCTCATGGTTCAGCAATGGGGTCGGTTCAGTTCGTTCGGGGGACGCGCTTCTGAGGAGTGCCGCTGTTCGGCGGGAGGTATCCTCCTCCAGACAACGCCGGATGCGGTAAATTTCAGAGGCCTGCATGGTCTCCCGGGCTGGAGCTCTCCGGCCGCTGACCATGTTTAGGGGTTGTCGGGCGGTCCGCTATGGATCGTTCGGCAACCTCTTCTCATATCCGGGCCATCGGCAGGTGCCCGGGATCGTTGGCAGGACGCTGCGCCGGTAAGCAGTAGCGTCACGGTTACGCGCGCGGTATCTCGCGCCTGATGCGTCTTCTTCTCCTGATCGCCGCCCTGATCTCGGCCGTTCCTGCCGAGGCGCAGCGGGCGGATCGCCCCACGCCCGGCTATGTTCGAGTTCGCCTGGAAACAGCGCTGGGCGCGATCATCCTGGCGCTGGATGAAAAGCGTGCGCCAGCCACCACCGCCAACTTCATGAAATATGTGGATGATGGCCGGTTCGACGGCGTCAGCTTCTACCGCGTTGCTCGCAACAAGCAGGCGCCGCAGTTCGGCTTCATCCAGTCTGGCATCCGCACGGACGCGCGCCGATTCCTCGACATGATCCCGCATGAGTCGACGAAGAAGACCGGGATCAAGCATCTGGACATGACCATTTCCATGGCGCGGCGTGGCCCGCCAGGTTCCGCAAACGGTAACTGGTTCATCGCAGTGGGCGCGATGCCCTGGATGGACTGGAAGCCCGACAATCCCGGCTACGCCGCCTTCGGGAGGGTGGTTGGAGGCCAGGCCGTGGTGAAGCGGATTCTCGCCCAGCCGACCGGCGGCGCGATGAATGGCACCCTGCTGCTGAAGCCCGTTTATGTGAAACGGGCAGTTCGGCTGGACGGGAAGCCAAAGCCCACCGGACGTCCGCGGCCCTGGATTCTGGAAGGTCGCAAGGACGGTTAGCGACGCGGCTCTGCGGCACCCGTGAACCCGGCGCTCCGATCGCTGCCACTCGACAAGTCGCCGCAGTATGCGGCGCGGGCGCTGGGGCTGAGCGAATCGTTGAAGAATCAGTCCTGCCTAGCCGAGGCTCGCCACGAAGTAGGGAGGGCGAGCCAGAGACGGGCTAACGGGGTGACGACCCCCAGATGCGGTCAGGCGACAATCGGCTCATCGCGACCGCGCAGGCACGATCACGTGACCGACGGGGAAGTGGCGTTCGCCTCGTCATTGTACACCTTGTCGAGATAATAGCCGGCCAAAGTGTAATGCGCCTTCACCGCCTCCGGCACCTCGGTACGCTGGGCCATTTCAAGCTCGGACTCGGCGCGCTTGTAGTAATATTCCTTGTCGTCGTTCACCGAACTCACTCCATCTCCCGCCCCGATGCATATGCTTCGGGGAGAAGTCATCAAATCAACTGGATTAACTCTTTGAGATCCGATGCTTGCGGGCAGCGGTAACCTGCTCCTCGCGCGCGATGTTTCCGGTCTGAGTCGCCCTTTCTCCTCCCCCAATACAAGTCGGCCCCGACGCGAAGGTGCGGCGGGGCTCGGTTGACGCTTGCGCCAACGACGGCTTTGCAAGACGTTCGTGATGCTCGGTTCCACGCGAGCCTGATCACAACCCGCGGCATGCCGGTAAGTTCCTCGGCAGGCCGTGCTTCCCGGAGCTGCCATGTCGTTGATCGCCGTTCTTCTTGCTGCCCAGGCCGCTGCCGCGCCAGCCCCCGCCGTTCCTGCGCGGATCACCCGTCTTCTGGAGCGCACGCCAGTGATCGACGGCCACAACGATCTCGCCTGGGAGATCCGCGAACGGCACGAGGCGAAGGTGGAAGAGGTGGACTTGAGCCGCAACACGGCAGCGCTGCCTTATCCCTTGCAGACCGACATTCCCCGCCTGCGGCAGGGCGGCGTGGGGGGCCAGTTCTGGTCGGTGTGGATCCCGGCCAGCGCCACCGGGCCTCGCGCCGTGGAGATGACGCTGGAGCAGATCGACATCGTACGCAGGGTGGTAGCGGCAAACCCGGACACCTTTGCGTTGGTAACGAGCGCAGCCGACCTGCGCCGCGCCCAACGCGCGGGCAAGATCGCGTCGCTGATGGGGATCGAGGGCGGTCATCAGATCGATGGTCGGCTTTCCGTGCTGCGTCAGATGAAGGAACTTGGCGTCGGATATATGACGTTGACGCACGGCAAGAGCCTCGACTGGGCCGACTCTTCCACCGACGCGCCGCGTGCGAATGGATTGAGCGCATTCGGCCGCGACGTCGTCGCCGAAATGAACCGTATCGGCATGATCATCGACGTCAGCCATGTGGCGGACACGACGATGGCGGCTGTGCTCGATCTGTCGAAAGCGCCGGTGATCGCCTCCCACTCCTCGGCCCGGGCGATCGCGGATGTGCCGCGCAACATTCCGGACGACCTGCTTCGTCGCATTGGCGCCGGCGGCGGCGTGGTCATGGTCAATGTCTATCCGGCGTTCCTTTCCACCGAATGGCGGGCATGGGATCAGGCGCGTACCGCCTTTGGCAAGTCGCAGGGGCTGGCGACGGATGTATATGGCCCCAAGGCGCCGGCGCCGATGATCGCGTGGGATGCGGCTCACCCGATGCCGCGCGTGACCGCGGCGACGGTGGCCGACCATGTCGAGCACATCGCCCGGATCGCCGGCAAGGGCGCGGTCGGCATTGGCGGCGACTATGACGGCATAAGCGGAACCGCACCTGAGGATATGACCGGCGTCGACGGCTATCCCCGGCTATTTGCGGAACTGGCGCGGCGCGGTTGGAGCGATGCCGATCTCTCCAACCTGGCGCAGGGCAATGTCCTTCGAGTCATGGAGCGGGTGGAAGCGGTGGCCGCGAGCCAGCGCAATTTGCGACCGGTAGATGCTATCGAGCCCGATTGATCCGACAAGGCCGGGCTGCGGCACAGCGCTGCAGCCCGGTCTGTCATCCACCCGTCAGAAGCCGCTGAGGAAACTCGCCACATTGGCGCCGAGCGCGTCAATCGCATAGCCACCTTCCATGACGATCGCTGTCGGCAGGCCGAGGCCGGCGATGTCGCGGGCGAGGATCGCATAGTCTGGCGTCGTCAGCGCGAACTGGCTGATCGGATCGCCTTCCCAGGTATCCGCGCCGAAGCTGACCACGAGGAAGGTGGCGCCAAAACGCGCGATGGCGTCGAGCGCGGTGGCCTGTGCGGCGCGGAACGCGTCTGCTCTGGTGCCGTGCGGCAGCGGGAGGTTCAGCGTGGTGCCTTCGCCATCGCCTTCGCCGATTTCGTCGGTATGGCCCCAGTAGAAGGGATAATCGGTCGCGGGATCGGCGTGAACGCTGGCGTAGAAGACGTCCCCGCGCTGCCAGAAGATATCCTGCGTGCCGTTGCCGTGGTGATAGTCGATGTCGAGGATCGCCACGCGCTTATGCCCGGCATCGCGCGCGGCCTGGGCGGCGATGGCGGCGACGTTCAGGTGGCAATAGCCGCCGAAATAATCGGCACCCGCGTGGTGGCCGGGCGGGCGGCAAAGCGCGAAGGCGGCGCGGTCGCCGGCCAGAACCGCGTGGGCGGCGGCGAGCGCGGATTGCGCGCTGCCATAGGCGCTGGCCCAGGTCTGCGGGGTGATCGGGGTCGTCGCGTCGAAGGCGTAGCGGCCCATCAGTGCGTCGATCCGGTCTAGCCGAAGCGGGCGGCGGCCAACGACCGGGAACGCATAAGGGATGGCGTCGCCTGGGCGGCCGGCGGCGGCCCAGGCGGCTGGCGCATCCTGCAGGAACTGGAGGTAGCCAGAATCATGCACCGCGCGAATCGGCGCCTCGCCGCTATTGTCCGGCTCCTCGGCGCCACCGATGGCGTCGAGGATCATCTGCGCCCGCGACGGCTTTTCGGCATAGTCGGTGAAATTGCCGTTGTGCAGCTCCTGCGCCGGGGCGTGATGGAGCTGATCGGGGGAGAAGAAGCGCCGCATCGGGCTTTACCTTGATTGGAGGAAGGATGGTTGCTCAGCGCACCTGAGTGACGGTGAGGCTGCCTGCCGGAAGCGGCTGGCACAGATCGGCGGATGGCACGGCGGGATCGAGCCATGCGGACCAAGTATCGCGGCCGAGCACCACAACCTGGCGTGAGTGATAGGGCGCGATGTCAGGGCCGGGTTCGCAGGTAAGCATGGTGAAGGCTTCGCCAACGCTTGCGTCCTTGCGCCACAGCCCGGCGATGCAAAACCAGTCATGGCCGGCGAGGCGAAAGGCCCATTTATCCTTGCGCTTCGCCTTGGGATCGGCGGGCTTGGTGAATTCGAAGAAGCTGTCGACCGGGATCAGGCAGCGGCCGGCGCGCAGATCTCGCCCGTCGGAGCGGAAATTGTACACGGGTTTTCCGCGCGAGCCGGGCCAGCTCCAGCGGCGGGTGACGCATTCCGCCTCGTCGGCGCGGCCCTCGACGCCGCGGATGATGATCGTGCGGTCGGTGATGCGGAAGCTGTCAAGCGGCGCCATGTTGGGCACGCCTTCGGGGAAGACGAGCGGGATGCGCGTCTCGCCCCAGTCGTTGCGCAATTCGCCGATGGCGATGCGGCGGGCGGCCTCGTTGCACATGGGCGTGAGGGTAGCGGATCGGCGGGGCTGACGCCAACCTCCCGCGGCTTGGGAGATTGACGCCAGCTGCCGGTATCACTTGGCCGCGGCGAGCGCCTCGGCGATCAGCCGGCGGGTGTTGGCGACGCCGTAGAGCTTGATGAAGCTGCCCATGCGGGGGCCCTGGCTGGAGCCGAGCAGCGTTTCGTACAGCGCCTTGAACCAGTCGCGCAGCTCGGCGAAGCCGGCGGTCTTGCCGATCTCATAAACCGCGTTCTGGATATCCTCGGCCGAAGGGTCCTCACCCAGCGTGGCGAGATCGGCGTCGAGCCGCTCGAGCGCGGCAATCTCGACGCCCTCGGGCGCGCGGCGCTTCAGCGTGGGCGCAATGAAGTCGCGGTGATAGGCGAGTGCATAGCCAATCATCCGGTCGAGCTCGGGTTGCGCCGCGGCGTTGGCATCCGACAGGTAATTGCCGAGATAGCCCCAGACCTGCTCCTTGGTCGCGCCTTCGCCCATCACGCCGACAAGGTTCAGCAGCAGCCCGAAGGTGACCGGCAGCGTTTCCGCCGGCACGTCGCCAGTGTGGATGTGGTGAACGGGGTTGCCGAGCTTCTCCTTCCACGAT
Organism: Sphingomonas sp. IC-11; assembly: GCF_021043365.1. Taxonomy (GTDB): domain Bacteria; phylum Pseudomonadota; class Alphaproteobacteria; order Sphingomonadales; family Sphingomonadaceae; genus Sphingomonas. The sequence continues at coordinate 273,764 of NZ_JAJNDU010000002.1, forward strand.
TGCGCGGGATAATTGGCGCGGAACTGCCAGTAATCGTCGACCGCACGCGGGATGAGGCCCAAGTGAAGCGACTTCGCCTTCTTCGGCTCGCGATAGATGTAGAAGGCGAGGCTCTCGTCGGGGCCGTAGGTCAGCCATTCCTCGATCGAGAGGCCGTTGCCCTTGGACTTGGAGATCTTCTCGCCCTTGGCGTCGAGGAACAGCTCGTAGATCAGGCCCTCCGGCTTACGGCCGCCGAGGATCTGCGCGATCTTGCCGCCGAGGATGCCTGAATCGATCAGGTCCTTGCCGTACATCTCGTAATCGACGCCGAGCGCGGCCCACCGCATGCCCCAGTCGGGCTTCCACTGCAGCTTCGCCTTGCCGCCGAGGATCGACTGTTCGACGATTTGGCCCCCGGGAACAGAGGTGTCCTCGAAACGGATGATGCCGGCCTCCGCGTCGACCACCTCGACCGGGACCTGGAGCACGATGCCCGAGGTGGGGCTGATCGGCAGGACGGGCGAATAGGTCGCCTGCCGCTCGGCGCGCAGCGTCGGCAGCATGACGGCCATGATCTTGTCGTAGTTGCGCAGAACATCGCGCAGCTTCTCGTCGAAGCGGCCTGAGGTGTAGTAATCGGTCGACGAGACGAACTCGTAGTCGAAGCCGAAGCGATCGAGGAAGTCGCGCAGCATGGCGTTGTTGTGCGCGGCGAAGCTGTCGAACTTGCCGAAGGGATCGGGGACGCGGGACAGCGGCTTGCCGAGGTTCGCCTCCAGCAATTCCTTGTTGGGCACATTGTCCGGCACCTTACGCAGGCCGTCCATGTCGTCGCTGAACGCCACCAGCCGGGTCGGGCGGCCGGTCATTTCCTCATAGGCGCGGCGGACCATGGTGGTGCGCAGCACTTCCTGGAAGGTGCCGATGTGCGGCAGGCCCGAGGGGCCGTAGCCGGTTTCGAACAGCATCGGTTCCCCGTTTGGCTTGCCCTCGGGCCAGCGCTTCAGAAGCTTTCGCGCTTCCTCATAGGGCCAGGCCTTGGACTCGAGCGCTGCGGCGCGCCGTTCGGGATCAAATGCGTCTGTCATAACGGCCTGCGACGTAGCGAGGCGGGCGCGCGATGGCTATATGGCCAACGCATGTCGATCTGGACCGGCCTTCTCCTGTTCTTCCTCACCGTCGCCGGGATGGAGGGCTTCGCCTACGTGATGCACCGCTGGGTGATGCACGGCCCGGGCTGGTTCCTGCATGAAAGTCACCATCGCCCGCGTACCGGGCGGTTCGAACTGAACGACCTCTACGGCGTGATCTTCGCCATCCCCTCGATCCTGCTGATCTATGGCGGGGTGCAGGGCGGCTGGGGCGAGGGCTGGGCCTGGGTCGGCGCCGGTATCGCGGCCTATGGCGCGATCTATTTCGGATTCCACGACGTGATCGTGCATGAGCGGGTGCGCACGCGTTACCTGCCGAAATCGAGCTACATGAAGCGGATCGTGCAGGCGCATCGGTTGCACCATGTGGTGAATACCAAGGAAGGTACCATCAGCTTCGGGTTTCTCGTCGCGCCGAGGCCAGAGGCGCTAAAGGCCGAGTTGAAGCGCCGGGGGCGCGCCGGCGTACGTGCCCCGGCCGGTTCGGACCGGATGTTTGCCGAAAAGTAACTTTCGCGGCGGATAACGCGGGCATGGATCACGCCATTCCCCTTCCAAGCCCGGCTGACGGCGAGGAAAACCGCCGCGCACTGCGCAAGGCGGTGAAGATGCGCGCCCACCTGCGCGACCGCGGCACTACCCGGTTTGAAATCGAAGTGGTCGACCTTTCAACCACCGGATTTCGCGCGCAGACAAGCTTTACGCTGTGGCCGGGAACGACGGTTTGGCTCACCCTGCCGGGTCTTGCTGGGCTTGAGGCTGTCGTCGCGTGGCGGGACAAATACCGCTACGGCTGTGCGTTCACCAAGCCGCTTCACCCGGCTGTGTTCGACCATATCGTGGCGCTCGGCAACAGCTGACCAGCGGCCGCGATTCGCTAGTAGATTGCAGGTGACCTGCCCGTAGAGAGCGGGCTTTCATGCGTGTCGTACTAGCGGCGCTCTCATCGCACCACGAAAAGGGCGCCGCTTCGATAAGCCGGCGCCCTGATGATTTCAGTCGAACAGGGAAGAGACGCTTGTCTCATCCGCGATGCGCCGAATCGCTTCTGCCAGCAGCGGCGCGATGGTGAGGTGGCGGATCCGGCCGGCGTTGCCGATCGCTTCCTGGTTCCCGATCGAGTCGGTGATAACGAGTTCGCGCAGGGCCGAGCCCTCCACCCGGGCGACGGCACCGCCGGACAGCACGCCATGGCTGACATAAGCGACAACGTCCTCGGCGCCAGCCTCTCGCAGCGCTGCCGCGGCGTTGCACAGCGTGCCCGCGGAATCGACGATGTCATCAATGAGGATGCAGAAGCGGCCCTCGACGTCGCCGATGATGTTCATGACTTCCGATTCGCCAGCCCGCTCGCGGCGCTTGTCCACAATGGCCAGCGGTGCGTTGTGGAGGCGCTTCGCCAGGGCGCGGGCGCGAACCACGCCGCCAACGTCCGGCGAAACAACCATCAGATTCTTGGAACCGAATCGCGCCAGGATGTCGGCCGACATCACCGGCGCGGCGAATAGATTGTCGGTCGGGATGTCGAAAAAGCCCTGGATCTGGCCAGCGTGCAGATCGACGGAGAGGACGCGATCGGCCCCCGCCTTCGTGATCAGGTTCGCCACGAGCTTGGCGGAGATCGGGGTGCGCGGACCGGGCTTACGATCCTGACGGGCATAGCCGAAATAGGGCACCACAGCGGTGATTCGCTTAGCCGATGCACGTTTCAGTGCGTCGATGCAGATCAGCAGCTCCATCAGATTGTCGTTGACGGGATAGCTGGTCGACTGAATCAGGAACACGTCCTCGCCGCGGACATTCTCCATGATCTCGACGAAAATCTCTTCATCGGCGAAGCGCCGGACGAGCGCCTCCGTCAGCGGGATCTCGAGATAGGAGGCAATGTCGCGCGCCAGCGGCAGGTTCGAGTTGCCGGTCATCAATTTCATGTTCGTCGCGCCCTTTCTGCGCGGCCCCCTTAGCGCGAACGATCCATGTTGCAATCGTGAGACATGGTTTGGCGAGACAGTTTGCGGATCAGCCGCAGCGGGCCTAACCGGCGCTGCATGACCGTGGTTACCCGCTTCGCTCCGTCGCCGACCGGCCGCCTGCATGTCGGCAATATTCGTACCGCGCTTCACAACTGGATGTTTGCGCGGGCGCACGGTGGACGTTTCCTGCTGCGTATCGACGATACCGATGCCGAGCGTAGCGAGGAGCGATTCGTGGCCGCTATCCGGCACGATCTGGCCTGGCTCGGCCTCGAAGCCGATGCGGAAGTGCGTCAGTCGGAGCGTTTCGGCCTGTATGAAAAAAGGTTCGAAGAACTGCGCGCGGCGGGCCGGATCTATCCTGCTTATGAGACTAGCCAGGAACTCGATCTGAAGCGGAAGATTCAGCTCGGTCGCGGTTTGCCGCCGGTGTACGATCGAGCAGCGCTGCAGCTGACCGATGCCGATCGCGCGCGGTTGGAGAATGATGGTGTCCGGCCGCATTGGCGCTTTCACCTCGACCATGATTGTCTGGTGGAATGGGATGACCTGGTGCGCGGGCATCAGCGCTTCGATCCCAGCACGATGAGTGATCCCGTGGTGCGACGGGCAGATGGTTCGTGGCTCTACATGCTTCCGTCCGCCATCGACGATATCGACATGGGCATCAGCCATGTCGTGCGCGGCGAGGACCATGTCGCCAACACCGCGCTGCAGATCCAGATGTTCGCGGCGCTCGGTGCGGCACCGCCGAGCTTTGCTCATGCCGCGCTGCTGACCGGGAGTGAGGGCAAATTGTCCAAGCGGCTGGGAAGCCTTGGCGTCGATCAGCTTCGCGAGATGGGCATCGAGCCGCAAGCGATCCGCGCGCTGCTGGCCAGGCTGGGCACCAGCGATCCGGTCGAGCCCGCGGTGGATATGGCTGACCTCCTCACGACCTTCGACTTCGGGCGGTTCGGCCGAGCGCCGGCCCGGTTCGATGAAGGCGAACTCGCGCAGCTCAGCGCGCGCATCATCCATCAGCTTCCGTACGGGGCAGTGGCGGATCGCCTGCCGGCCGGCATGGCAGCGGATGCCTGGGACGTGGTGAAGCCGAACCTGTCGACGGTTGCCGAAGCGTCCGATTGGTGGAGCGTGATTGAAGGGCCTGTCGATGCGCCGGCAGCTGGCGAAGATCGCGAGTATCTCGCCGCGGCGGCCGATGCCGCGGAAGTGATCGAGTGGGGCGAAGACCCCTGGCATCAGCTGGTCGATAAACTGAAGGAACAGACCGCGCGTAAGGGCAAGGCGCTATTCCTGCCATTGCGGCGCGCTCTGACGGGGCGCGATCACGGACCGGACATGGCGGCGTTGTTGCCGCTGATTGGACGTGAGCGCGCGATCGCTCGGTTGCGAGCGAGCTGAAGAGACGCGGCGGCGGGACGCGCGACCGCGCTTGATCGCGCAATGTTACGTGGTAACATAACTGAACCGGCTGAAACCCGGAAGGAGAAGAACACAGAAAGGAGAGGCTCATGTACGCGAACAATTCTGTTCGGTCGGGCGGCGTGAATGCCGGCAGCCTTGTTGCTGCCGTTGCGATCAACGCGGCTGTGATCGGTGCCCTGATATTGTCCGCCCCCGTGATGGAGGCGATCACACAGCGAACAGGTCTGAGAATTGAGAACATCCCGCTCGAGCCTCCTCCTCAGCCGCCGGAAGTTACCCCGCCCAAAGCGAACCCCGCGGCAGAAAGCAGGCTTTCCAACCCGCCGGAACAGCTGAATGTCTCCTCCTCGCTTTCGACGGAAGCGTCAGAGTTCTACGTTATTCCGACGTTGCCCCTTCCATCGCTCCCTGCGGTCCAGCCGGCCAGCGAAGTGGCGCGAGTGGATCCACCTGCTCCACCCGTCATGGTCGAGGCGCGTGTGGATCCCCGTTACGCCCGCGACCTTCAGCCCACCTATCCGGCGGGCGAGCGACGGGCCGAGCGGGAGGGGAGTGCGACCATCCGGGTGACGATAGGCGCCAGCGGCAGGGTGGTCGCTGCGGAATGCGTGAGCGCGACCAGTGACGCATTCTGTCGCGCAACACGGGAGCATGCGCTGGCGAAATGGCGCTTCCAGCCAGCAACACGGGACGGCGTGCCGACGGAAGCGACCAGGGAAATGACGGTTCGGTTCGAGCTAGAGTCCTGAAGATGAAGGAGGTTCGGGGGGCTGGTGACCATCGTCCGGTTCGGCCTTCCGACCTCGCCACGGCCGAGAAGCGGCGGTGAAGGGCTGGTCTCGGCATCCCCGCGGCACTATGTCACGGTTATGCAATTCTTTGCCCGGATGAGCCCGTTTCGCGCGGTGCGTGACCTGCGCCTGTTTCTGCACCAGCGGCAGAAGCACGAACTCATCTTCCTCTTCATTTCAGTAATGTTGACCGGGCTGCTGCTGATCGGATTCGCCAAGGACTCGAAGGTCGAGAAGGTCTACAAGCCCGAGATCGTTTATGTGCAGCAGTGGCGTCTCGATCGTACGGACGCGGAGATCAAGGCTCAGCAGGCGATTGATGCCCCCATCAAGCAGAAGATGATGGACGAGCAGAAGCGTCGCCAGGAAGAGTTGCGGGAATCGTTCCGGAAGGTCGATGACAAGCTGAAGCGATGGGGGCTGTAAGCGCCGCTGACGCGCGCTGGATGGGTGTCGCGCTTGCTCTAGCCGAGCGGGGTCGTGGACGAACGAGCCCCAATCCATCGGTTGGATGCGTGATCGTGCGCGACGGTGTTGTGGTCGGTCGCGGATGGACCCAGCCGGGCGGGCGGCCGCACGCGGAAGCGATGGCACTCCAGGAGGCCGGGGACGCGGCCGCGGGAGCCTCGGTCTACGTCACCCTGGAACCATGTGCCCATATTTCCGTGCGCGGGCCGGCGTGCGCTGACCTGCTGGCCAGCAGCAAGGTCTCCCGCGTCGTAGTCGCGCTGGGTGACCCGGATCTGCGCACCAACGGAAAGGGACTGGTCCGGCTGGCGGTTGCCGGGATCGAGACGATCGCAGGCGTGCGAGCGGAGGAAGCGCGCGCCACCATGGCGGGCTTTCTCACCCGGCAGGCGAGCGGTCGGCCGCACGTGACGCTGAAGCTCGCAACCTCGCTCGATGGCTGTATCGCGAGGGAAGATGGCGAGAGCCGCTGGATCACCGGCGCCGAGGCGCGCGCGCATTGCCATCTCGAGCGCAGCCGGCATGAAGCGATCCTGGTCGGTCGGAATACCTGGGAGACCGACCGGCCGAAGCTGGACGTGCGGTTGTCCGGCCTCGAATCGCGATCGCCCCTGCGGGTGATCCTTTCCAGCGGGAGCGGCGGAACGGATCCGGTCTGGCTCGATTCGCCGGCGAGCATTTCGCGCCTGCCGGGCGATCACCTGTTTGTCGAAGGCGGTGCAGGAGCGGCAGCCGCTTTTCTGGCGCAGGACCTTGTTGATCGGCTGATCCTGTATCGCGCCCCGATCCTGATCGGCCGTGGTCGTCCCGCTTTGGGCGACATCGGCCTGGCGACGTTAGCCGATGCGCACGGCCGGTGGACACAGACCGATGCGCGCCAGCTTGGCAGGGACCGGCTCGAGGTCTACGAGCGTGTGCGATGTTTACGGGGATCATAACCGACGTCGGTCAAATCACGCGCGTGGAAACGCGTGGCGACACGCGCGTGGTGGTTGGCACCAGCTACGAGACGCTGGAGATCGATCTGGGCGCTTCGGTCGCCTGTTCGGGGGTATGCCTGACGGTGGTCGACAAGGGCCCGAACTGGCTGGCTTTCGACGTTTCTGGCGAGACGATCCATCGCACGGCCCAGGGGCAGTGGGTCGAGGGACGGCGGCTGAATCTCGAACGTGCGATGAAGCTGGGCGACGAACTCGGCGGGCATATCGTGACCGGGCACGTCGACGGCATTGCCGAGGTGATCGGCATTTGTCCTGATGGCGATTCGAAGCGGGTCGGCTTCCGCGTTTCCAGCGATCTGGCGCCGTTCCTGGCCGCCAAGGGTTCGATAACGGTTGATGGTGTTTCGCTGACCGTCAACGAAGTCACCGATGCAGACGACGGCTCGACTCACTTCGCCGTCAACATCATTCCGCACACCCAAGCCGTGACGACGCTTTCAGATCTGGCACCGGGCAGCGCCGTCAACATCGAGATCGATGTGCTTGCCCGCTATCTCCAACGGATGGAACATTATCGTGCAAAAGCCCGCTGAACTCGCGCGTTTGCGCCACGCCTTCCTCTCGAGCCCCGAAGAGATCATCGACGAGGCGAAGAACGGCCGGATGTTCATCCTTGTCGACGACGAGGATCGCGAGAATGAAGGGGATTTGGTCATCCCGGCTCAGATGGCAACGCCGGAGAAGATCAACTTCATGGCGCGGCATGGGCGTGGGCTGATCTGCCTTGCGCTGTCGAAGTCGCGGGTGGATGCGCTCGGGCTTGATCTGATGAGCCGCCATAACGGGACGCGGCACGAAACCGCATTCACCGTATCGATCGAAGCACGGGAAGGGGTCACGACCGGGATTTCGGCCGCCGATCGGGCGCGCACCATCGCGGTGGCGATCGACTCGTCGAAGGGCAAGGAAGAGATCGTCACGCCCGGCCACGTCTTCCCGCTGGTGGCGCGCAATGGCGGCGTGCTGGTGCGGGCCGGCCATACCGAAGCAGCGGTGGACGTTTCGCGGCTGGCCGGCCTCAATCCGTCCGGCGTGATCTGCGAGATCATGAACGAAGACGGGACGATGGCGCGGATGGACGATCTCGTCTCCTTCGCCCAGCTCCACAATCTCAAGATCGGCACGATCCGCGACCTGATCGCCTATCGGCGGCGGCACGACCATCTCGTCGAGAAGAGGGTCGAGACCGTCTTCGAATCGCGCTGGGGTGGCCAGTGGAAGGCGATGACCTTCCACAACAAGGCGACCGGTGACGAGACGGTTGCGCTGATGAAGGGGCGCATCGATCCCAACAAGCCGACCCTCGTTCGGATGCACACCGCGAGCTACTTCTCGGACATGTTCGGAGAGGTGTCGGATCGCGCTGGCCTGCTGTCGCGCTCCATGGAGCTGATCGCCGAGGAAGGCGCGGGCGTGATCGTCGTGATCAATCGCCCCATGAAGGGTGCGATCACCCGTTCCATGCAGCTGCGTGCCGAAGGCAAGGGTGCCGGTGCGCCGGAGGTCGAGGAACTGCGCGACTATGGCGTCGGGGCGCAGATCCTGGCGGAAATCGGGGTGGAGGAAATGATCCTTCTCACCAACACGCATCACACGCTGGTCGGCCTCGACGGCTACGGTTTGTCGATCGTCGGCGAGCGGCCGATCCCCGGCGTGGGCGGCGAATAAGGCTTCGCGATCCGGCCGGAGGCCGGATCGGCGATCATCATCCCAAAGCGCGAGGACCGCGCCTGCGACCCGTTTGGGGATCAACGGAGTTTTGAATGGCCAACATCCTCATCGTCGAGGCTCGGTTCTACGATCATCTGAACGACATGCTGGTTGCCGGCGCGCGTGCCGCGATCGAAGCCGCGGGGCATAACGCCGAGGTTCTGACGGTACCGGGAGCGCTTGAGGTGCCGGGCGCGATCGCCATGGCCGCGGAAAGCGGGCGCTATGATGCGTATGTCGCGCTTGGCGTCGTGATCCGTGGTGAGACCTATCACTTCGAAATCGTGTCGAACGAGAGCGCGCGGGGCATCATGGCGCTCACCATGGACGGCATTCCGATCGGAAACGGCATCCTGACGACCGAAAACGAGGAGCAGGCGATCCGCCGGGCCGATCCGGCGCAGCTCGACAAGGGAGGCGGTGCGGCGCAGGCGGCGCTCGCGATGCTGGACCTGCGCGAACGACTGGGCTGATCCCGGGACTTCCCATTCGGACATAATTCGTCACGGAGCCGGAGCAGGGAGTTGCGCGTAGGGGCCGCTCCCGCCTCAGCCAACCGGCCGTGACCCCGCATGATCATTTCCTCGACCCCCCGTCTCAGCGTCCTCGTTTGTGAGGTCTGGCGACCATTGCTCGCGCTGTTCGTCTGGGACTGTATCGTTACCGGCATCTATGTCTTTCAACCATTCCAAGCGCCCGAACTCCCGCTGACAATCTTCGGGTCGGCACTGGCCCTCTTCCTCGGCTTTCGGACCAATTCGGCCTATCAACGCTGGTGGGAAGGTCGCGGTCTCTGGGGCCTGATGATCAACGCGTCGCGAAGCCTGGCCCGCGCCGCCCGCAATTTCCTGCCCGATGATTCCGCTCGCGATCTGAAGCGCACGATCGTGCTTCGCCATGTTGCCTATGTGAACGCCCTGCGCTGTCAGCTTCGCAAGCAACCCTCCGACGCGGAAGTGCTTCGATTCCTGTCCCGCGGTGAGGCCGAACCGGCCCTGCAGCGAACGAACATCGCCAACGGCATTCTGGATGGGACGTCGCGGCGCATCGATGATGCGCGACGGAATGGCTGGCTGGACACGATCCAGCAAGCGCACCTCGAAGGGCTGCTCGTCGATATCTCCAACGCCCAGGGTGGCATGGAGCGACTCAAGAACACGCCGCTGCCCAACCAATATCGCTTCTTTCCGACATTCTTCACCCGGCTGTTCTGCATCCTGCTGCCGATTGGGCTGGTTGAAGCCCTGGGGATTGCGACGCCGGTTGGCTCAACCGTCGCTGGCCTCATGTTTCTTGCCGCTCTGCAGATCGGTGATGACCTGGTGGATCCGTTCGCGAACACCATCCATGACGTGCCGCTTGCATCCATGTGCCGCACCATCGAGATCGATCTTCTTCAGGCGATCGGAGACGAGGCGCCCCCGCCGCTACAGCCGGTCAAGGGCGTGCTGTGGTGATCGAAGCCTGGCCGCCGGGATGATTTCACGAACGCTTGGCAAGGCGACCCGATCTTACTTATACTGATGTAAGTAAGATTGGAGAGAATCGCCGATGGCTCACGCGCATACGCTGGCCGCCAACCCGCACTGGCTGCCGGCCAACCCGCCGTCAGTATTGAAGGACATTCCCGGCAGCCGCGGTTTGCCCTTCGTCGGCAATACCTTCGCCGTGCTGAAGGATCCGATCGGTTTCACCAACCGCATGGCTGCCAAGCACGGGCCGGTCTATCGCAACCGCACGTTCGGCGGCGATGGGGTGATCCTGCTCGGTCCGGACGCGAACGAACTCGTCCTGTTCGACAAGGAGAAGAACTTCTCGTCGGAGCAGGGATGGGGCCCCATCCTCAATCTCGTCTTCCCGCGCGGCCTGATGCTGATGGACTTCGAGAAGCATCGTGCCGACCGCAAGGCGCTGTCGGTCGCGTTCAAGCCGGAGCCGATGCGCCACTATGCCGCGGAACTGAACACCGGCATTGCAGGACAGGTCGGCGCATGGGCCAATCGCACGCTGCCGTTCTACAGCGCGATCAAGGCGTTGAGCCTGGATCTGGCCGCGACCAGCTTCCTTGGCGTTCCGCTCGGCCCAGAGGCGTCGAAGATCAATCAGGCGTTTGTTGATGAAGTTCAGGCCTCGGTTTCGCCGGTCCGGACACCGCTGCCCGGCACCTCCATGCGGCGGGGCGTGAAAGCGCGCGAATATCTGGTCGATTATTTCACGCGCGAGATTCCCGGCCGGCGCAATGGCAGCGGCCAGGACTTCTTTTCCCAGTTCTGCCGGGCGACCGATGAAGCCGGCCAGCCACTCGCCGACGACGCCATCGTCGATCACATGAATTTCCTGATGATGGCGGCGCACGACACGATCACGTCATCCGCGACCAGCCTGATCATGCTGCTCGGCAAGCATGTGGATTGGCAGGAGAAGCTCCGCGAAGAGGTGCTGGGTCTGGGTAGCAATGACGGCAGCGTGCCCTATGAGCAGCTCGACCGACTGGTGCTGACCGAATGGGCGTTCAAGGAATCGCTTCGCCTGATGCCGCCGGTACCATCGATCCCGCGGCGTGCCCTGCGAGAATTCACCTTCGGCGGCTACCGGATCCCCGCCGGTACGTTCGTAGGGGTAAACACGGCCTACACCCATCATATGGCAGAGTATTGGCCCGATCCGGAGCGGTTCGATCCGACCCGCTTCTCGCCTGAAGCGTCCAAGGGACGTCATCGCTTTGCCTGGGTGCCGTTTGGCGGCGGCGCGCATATGTGCATCGGGCTGCACTTTGCGACCATGCAGATCCGGATCCTGATTGCCCATCTGCTCAGCCGTTATCGGATCGAGCTTGCGCCTGGCGCTGGCGCAGATTGGCAGATCTTTCCAATCCCGCGTCCCAAGGACGGGCTGCCAGTGACGTTCAAGCCGCTGTAAGACCGTTGCGGGCGAGCGGCGCCGGCATCCGTGTGGCGCCGCGGCGGCCCGGTTTTGGGCCAGCTGGCTTATTCACAAGGTGTTCAATCCTTTATCGCTATGCCGCGGGAATGCGGATGTGCTTGGCCTTGATTCTGCTGACCCTGCCTGTGCCCGCCGTGGCCCAGCCTGGCGATCAGCAGCGCGACGGCGTTGCCGCGTGGCGCGCGCTTCGGGAAGGTAGAATCCTTTCCATCAAGGAGATCGAACGCCGGGTGATCCCGACCATGCGGGATGCACAATATATTGGCTTCGATTTCGAAATGCCGAGCGCCGTCTATACCTTGAAGTTCCTTCGCGACGGCACGGTGATCTGGGTGGATGTCGATGGCCGCTCCGGACAAGTGATCGGTCGCACCGGCAAGTGAGCGCACCTTTTGCCGCCGGCTCGCCGGTGCTAACCAGCATCGTTTCTTTTTGGGAGTGACCATGCGCGTCCTGATCGTCGAGGATGAGCCCAATCTGGGCCAGCAGCTGAAGAACACGCTGGAGGGCGCCGGCTATGCGATCGATCTCGCCACGGACGGCGAGGAGGGGCACTTTCTGGGCTCGACCGAGAACTATGACGCCATCGTTCTTGATCTTGGCCTGCCGGAGATCGACGGCCTGACCGTGCTCGACCGGTGGCGCAAGGAAGGCAAGACCATGCCGGTGCTGGTGCTGACCGCGCGCGACAGCTGGTCCGACAAGGTCGCGGGCCTCGACGCCGGCGCTGACGATTATGTCGCCAAGCCGTTCCAGACAGAGGAACTGATCGCGCGGCTGCGCGCCCTGATCCGCCGCGCATCTGGCAATGCCTCATCGGAGCTCACCGCTGGCGACGTTCGGCTGGACACCCGATCCGGCAAGGTGACGCGGGCCGGGGAGCCGGTGAAGCTCACGGCGCAGGAATACAAGCTGCTGTCATACCTGCTGCACCACAAGGGCAAGGTCGTCAGCCGCACGGAATTGATCGAGCATATCTACGATCAGGATTTCGATCGCGATTCCAATACGATCGAGGTTTTCGTCACCCGTATTCGCAAGAAGCTGGGTCAGGATGTGATCACCACGATCCGGGGACTTGGCTACAGCCTGGAAGATCCGGCGGCCTGAAGCATTTCGGCGCGCGGCTGCTCCCATAAACCTATGCGGTCATATCCTGCCTCGCGCCAGCCATCCGTCACGATCTGCGGCTCCGACTGCGCGATCAGTGGCGGGGTGGCATAAGCCGGAATGATGCCAGCGATCGTCCATGACGCTAGCAAGAAGCCTGTCATCAGGCTGATGAGCAGGCCTGCCATGCCTGCCAAAGCCATCACCGGAAAGGTACGCAACACGACGGCTCTCCTTTCGTTGGGGGTGAACAGAAAAGCGCCAGCATGGTTCCGATGCGCGACGAAGTGATCAACGGCAGCGAGGGCCGGATGGCCAGCACCGGGTCGTTGACCCGGCGCATGATCGTCATCGCGGCGGTGTGGATTTCCTTGCTGCTGGCCGGCGGCGGGTTCGCGCTGGACCGCGTGCTGACCGCGGCAGTGACTCAGAACTTCGACGACCAGCTGGAATATGTCCTGCGATCGCTGTTGGTGTCGGCGGAAATCGGCCCCGAGGGTGAAGTGATCTTCAATCGGGAGCCCGCCGATCAACGCTTCCTGGAGCCGTATTCCGGACTGTACTGGCAGGTCTCGGCGTCCGGACGAGAGGCATTTCCATCCCGGTCCTTATGGGATCGACAGCTCGCCCATTCCGAGAACCACAACGACCGCGGCGTCCACATCTACAACAGCGACCAGTTCGGGACGGAGAAGCTGCGGGTCGTCGAGCGGGATGTGAAGCTGCCGGGATCCGAGGTGCGTTGGCGCTTTCAAGTGGCGCAAAGCCGTGAAGGATTGGACGCGCAGATCGGCGCGCTGCGGCGGACGCTGGTTCGCAGCTTTTTGCTTCTGGGCCTGGGACTGGTGGTGCTGGCGGCGTTGCAGACCTTCTACGGTCTTCTGCCCCTGCGAAAGCTTCGGCTGGAGATCGCGCGGATGCGGGGTGGTCGAACCAACCGGATTGCAGGGCCGCTGCCGGTCGAGGTGGCGCCGTTGGTCGAAGAGCTGAATGCCCTCGTCGCGCATAACGAAACGCAGGCCGAGGAAGCACGACGCCACGCCGGCAACCTTGCTCATGCACTGAAAACGCCGCTGACGGTGATCATGAACGCGGCCACGGCGCAATCGGATGATCTGGCCGAGACGGTGGTCCGGGAGGCACGCACCATGCGCCGGCAGGTCGACCACCATCTCGCCCGCGCGCGTGCGGTGGGGCGGCGAGGCTCCGCCCACAGTCGCGCGGAAGTCTGGCCGAGCGTGGAATCCGTGGAGCGGGCGGTGCAGCGCCTGTACCCTCATGCCCGGATCGACATGGACGGCCCTAGGGATCTGGTCGCCCATATCGAACGGCAGGATCTCGACGAGATCATGGGCAATCTGGTCGAAAATGCCGCGAAATACGGCGGCGGCAGCGTGTTCGTGACGGTGAGCGCACAGGCTGGCTTCGTGGAGATCATGGTCGAGGACGACGGCATGGGCATTCCGGAGGCCGATCGCATCCGCATCTTCGATCGCGGGGTGCGCCTGGATACGGGCAAGCCGGGGACCGGGCTGGGTTTGGCGATCGTACGCGATGTAGCCGAGATCTATGAGGGCACGGTGAGTCTGGAAGAGAGCGAGGACCTTGGCGGGTTGCTGGTGCGGCTGCGGCTGCCGATGGCCAGCTGAGTAGAGGCCTTCCACTCTTACACTAGGCAATGTCTCGGGCGCCCACGATCAACGGGCATCGTCATGCCGGACGGAGCTGGTCCCCCTTCCAGTGCTCGCGGAGGCCCACAGTGGCTGCCCGTCATAATGGGCGAAGCGGCGACGTCGATCGGGGATACCGCGGCAGTGCCGGTCTACAGGGCCTGCTGCGGCCAAACGGTGCCGACAGTAAAGGGCCGATCTATTTGGTGCGCGGCTCAGCGGTAAGGCGGGAGATCAGGGCGGCGCTGCGCAGTGCCTGGCGCGGCAGGCTCCTGAGGTCCACCCATTCTCCAACGGCATGCGCACCGCCTCCGGACGCGCCCATGCCTCCGAGCGTCACTGCGTCTGCGGCGACGAAGCTGGAGTCTGCCGCGCCGCGCTTCGCGGGGTCCATTTCCTGCATTTCCGGCAAGCCGAGATCGCGGTTTACCTGGTTGAGCTTGTCCATCAGTGCGCGATTGCCGGCGGTCGGCGGCATGGACGGATAGCCTTCAAAGAAGCGGATCGAGGCATCGGTGCCTGGCAGGTGCTTGGCGACGATACCCTCCATCGCGGCCTTGATCCGTGTGTCCTGCTCGGGCGAGAGGCTGCGCAGATCGCCACGCGCCACGGCCCGGGCCGGGATGACGTTCGTCTTGCCTTCCGCCGTGCCCTTCACCCCCGCTGCATCCAGCGCCGCCGGTGTTCCGCCGACAACGACGCTGGCGTTGAAGGTCAGGTTCGGTTCCGGGAGCGTACGGCGGAATTCATCAAGAATGCGTGCGAGCTCGTACACTGCACCATAGCCCATCGAAGCGTTGAAAATGCCGCTGGAATGACCGGTGCGCCCGCTCGTGAGAATTTCCCAATTGGTGGAACTGCGCCGGGCCGTGGTGGCAAATTCCTGCGTCCCGTCGACGGCCAGGTTTTCATATTCGAGCGCCACGTCCGCCCATTTCCCCGCCTCGATCAGATCCTTGCGCGCGGTGGCGAGCGGTGCGCCGGTCTTCTCCTCATCGCCGGTCAGCACGATCTTGATGTCCGCGTTCTTGAGCGTTCCGGCAGCCTGCATCGCTCGCAAAGTGGCAACGATCACGACAAGGCCGCCCTTGTCATCGCCGACGCCGGGACCCGTCACGCGATCCCCTTCGCGCGACCAGCCGGTGAACGGGCTGTCGGGCTCGAACACGGTGTCGAGGTGGCCGATCAGCAATACGCGCTTGCCGCGGCCGTTGCCCTTGTGCGTGGCCACCACATGGCCGGCGCGGCCCGTTGCCGTCATGTCGACCCATTCGACCGCGAAACCGAGTGGCTCCAGCTCCGCGCGCATCAGATCGCCTACGGTCTTCACACCCGCGATGTTGAGGCTGCCCGAATTCTGCCGAACAAGCTTTTCGAGCAGTGCCTCGTGCCGCGGAACCTCCTGCGCGATCACATCCTTCATGCGCGTTTCCGGCGCGCCTGCCGCGGCGCCTAGGAGCAGAGCCATGGCTGGAAGCGCGACGGCAGGAAGCGGAAGAGCGGCGAGGTAGCGGCGAGCGATCATCTACGCAGGCTTAGCGAGTGATTCCGGGATGTGTAGGGGATCATGTCAAATCGTTGCGCTTTTTGCAGGTGCATTGAACGCGAACGGCGCTTCGGCCATTCCCTCCAAGCCGCGCAGGTCGGCGCGGTCATGCGAGCGGGCGAGAAAGCCCGCCGTACAGGCAGGAGACCGAACATGAGCCTCATCATCGCCGCCGGGCTGCTGCTCGGCGCACCATCAGTCGACGCGCATCGTGTCGAACTCGATTATCGCGGACAGCGCGTGGACGTCACGTATCGCAGTAACCTGGACGTGAGCCACAAGCAGGTCGGGGTTGCCGGGCCGGGTGGCCGCGCAAGCACGCTCCGCTGTGCCTGGAAGGCGAACGTCAGCATCCATCGGGAGGCACGAAGCGCCGCCGGTCATGTGCTTGCCCGCACCATCGCCAGCGATGCGCCGATCGGGGGCAGCCGCCCCGGCTGGTGCTCTGCCCAGCGGTCTGCCATCGCGCAGGAGGTGACTGCACGGAGCAGCGCGGTACGCGAGCACTTGCTGGCTGTGGCGGAGCAGGACCGCGATGCCCTGGCGCTCGAACTGGACGCCGCTCACGCGCCGGCGCGTAGCTGACATGAAGGCGATCGCAATCGTGTTGGCCGCAGCCTCCGCTGCTGCGGCCCTGCCAGCATTCGCTCAGGCAGATCTCGGCGCCAGCGTCGAAGTGGCAACGGACGAACGGCGGCGCGGGATCAGCTGGAGCGACGGGGAGCTGTCGCCGGCGGCAAGTGTCAGCTTGGGTATGCCATCCGGGTTCGACGTGAGCGCGCGCGTTACCGGAACGCGCGGCGACCCCCGGCATGGCGGAGCAGATGCCGTGTTCGACATGACGGGCGGCTTCTCCCGCGACATCGGTGGTGGGCTACGACTGGATGGATTCGTTACGGGCCATCTGTTTGCCGGCGCGGCCGAGCGGCTCGACTATGTCGAGGTTGGCCTTGGTGCCAGCTATGCGCTGGGGCCAGCCGAGGTCGGGATCGATGCGCGCTATGCGCCGGATCAGAACGCGATCGGCGGAGACAATCTTTGGTTTGGCGCCCGCGCGCGTGTCGGCGTGCCGGCGACACCCTTTACGCTCAATGCGGAAATCGGTCACTCCACCGGCAGCGTTGATGACTGGCGCCGCGCTGCGCGTCTGCGCCCCGGCGGCGACTATACCGATTGGTCGCTTGGCGTTGATCACATCACCGGGCCAGTCACGCTGGGGCTGACCTACACGGGAACCGACATCGAGCAGGTGGTTGACTCGCCCTTTGCGAATGGACGCCATACCGGCGACAAAGTGACCGCGCGGCTCGCCATTAATTTCTGATCCCGGCTTTGCGCCCGCCCGTTTCGGGGAGCGTCGCGGGCGTAAACCGGACGGGGTGTCCGGACTCTTCCTTTTCCATTGCGGAGCCGTCAGAAGGCCCCAAACGATCAGGGAGAGGGACGATGAAGTCACCGATTTGCGAGATGCTGGGTATCGATTTTCCGCTGCTCGCCTTCAGCCATTGCCGGGATGTGGTTGCGGCGGTGAGCCGTGCCGGAGGGTTCGGCGTGCTGGGCGCGACCGGACATACGCTGGAAAGCCTGGAGATGGAGCTCGCCTGGATCGACGCTCATGTCGATGGCAAGCCCTATGGCCTTGACGTGCTGATCCCGGAAAACCTGGCCACCGGCGGCGCGAAGGGGCTGACCCGCGCGTCCATCATGGACAAGGTGCCCGTCGAACATCGCGAATTCGTCGGCAAGCTGGCACAGAAGCATCATTTCACGATGCCGGAGGAGCGGGCCAATTCAGACGCGCCAGCGCCGTTCGACCCGAATCTGGCGCTGGAGATGCTCAACGTGGCCTTCCGCCACCCGATCAAGCTGATCGCGAACGCGCTGGGCGTGCCGCCGCAAGCGATGATCGACATGGGGCGCGAGCGCGGCGTGCCGGTCGCGGCGCTGGTGGGCGCAAAGGAGCATGCAATCCGCCAGGTCGAGGCCGGCGTTGACATCCTGGTGGTGCAGGGTGGCGAGGCCGGCGGCCATTGCGGCGAAGTTTCGACCATGGTGCTGGTGCCCGAAGTGATCCGCGCGCTGGAAGCACGCGGCCAGCGCGTGCCAGTGCTCGCGGCCGGCGGGATCATGACCGGCGGGCAAATGGCGGCCTCCATGGCGATGGGAGCTGATGGCGTTTGGACCGGATCGGTGTGGCTCGCGACGCCTGAGAGCGAATGTTCCGACGTGTTCCGCGAGAAGATGGTCGAGGCCAGTTCGCGTGACACGGTTCGCTCCAAGAGCCGCACCGGCAAGCCATCTCGCCAGCTTCGTTCCGCTTGGACCGATGCGTGGGAGGGACCGGAATCGCCCGGCCCGTTGCCGATGCCGTACCAGAGCCTGATCAGCGAACCCGCCATCCGCGCCTGCGACGTGGCCGCGCAAAAGGGCGATCCTGCCGCGCGCGAGATGGTGACGTATTTCGTGGGCCAAGGCGTGGGCCTGGTCGATCAGGTTCGTCCAGCCGGTCAGGTCGTCCAAGACTTCAAGATGGAGTTCGCCGAGGCGGTGGAGCGGATGACCAATTTGATCGGCGATTGACTCGTCTCGTCCGATCAGGCGGCATCTTCATCGCTCCGCTAACGCTTAGGTAACGCCCTTCTCCCCAGGTCATTCCGGCACGCCGCGATTGGGCGTGCCGGGATTTCCGAGAAGGGGGAAGGCGGGCCATGCGCTTGTATCTTGCAAGCTCGTTCATTTTTCCGCGCAGCCTGCAACTGCGGCTGTTTGCGGTGTGTTTTGTGGGCACGCACCTGCCCCTGGCCGCTTTTCTGGTCTGGGCGGCGGCGACCGGGCGGCTCGACGTTCTAGGCGCGATCGTCGTGATAGCCGCCACCGTGCTCGGGATGCTGATCGCGGTCGGCGGGATCTATGCGTTGCTAGCCCCAATCGATCTCGCCGCCCGGGCATTGAATGATGCGGACGATGGCGAGATCGCGCAGGTACCGCAGCTGTCGGGCGGCGACCTTGCCGCGCGCCTGCTCGCCGGGGTCAACCGGGCGGCTGGTGCCACAGCGGAGCGGATGCGCAAGCTGAGCCGAGAAGCGAATGTCGATGTCCTCACCGGCGTGCTGAATCGCCGCGGGCTGTTGCAGCAGCTCGATACCTTATCCGAACAGGAAACAACCGGCGCCGTGGCGCTGGTGGACATGGACCATTTCAAGCTCGTGAACGACCTGCTGGGGCATGAGACAGGCGATCGCGTGCTGCAGGATTTCGCAAAGGTACTCGCCGGGACAGTGCGGCACACCGATCTGGTCGCCCGCTGGGGCGGCGAAGAATTCCTGGTTTACTTTCGCGGAGCAACGGAGGCGCAGGCACAATCGGTGCTGATGCGGATTGCCGAGCGGATCCGGAATGAACCGCTCGCGCATCTTGGCGAGCGGCCGGTTACCTTCTCAGCGGGAACAACCGCAGCATCGCGGCGCACCCTCGACGAGGCGCTGCGCCGGGCAGACTCCGCGCTGTATGAAGCCAAACACCGCGGGCGGGCGCGGATCCTGAGCAACGCGGAGCTCAGTTGCTGAGGCCCCTGCCGCGCTCCAACTCCTTCGGCGCGGAGGGGATCAGATCCCTTCCGCGAACACCTGGTGACCCGCCGCCTCCAGTGCGGCCGTGAGATCGGCGATGCACGCATCCACCGCGGAGCCATCTGGTGACCGCACCACGAAGTTCGCGCCGGTCCGCCCTTCGCGGAAGAAAGGGTAACTGCCGATCGCAACCCCCGCATGGGTCCGTTCCGCCTCGCGCAGCACGTCGGCAATCTCGCTTTCGGCAACCCAGCAGCCGATTTGTCGGCTGACAACTGGCCGGCCGCCCTGAAGCGTACCGGTCAGCGAGTCGAGCATGCCAGCAGTGATGTGCGGCACGCCGGCCATGATAAAGACGTTGCCGATGTGAATGCCCGGCGCCCCCGACATTCGGTTTTCGATCAGCTCGGCCCCCTCAGGTACGCGCGCCATACGCAGCCGAGCCTCGCTGGCCCCGCCGCGGGTGGCATAATAGCGCTCCAGCACGGCGACGGCCTCAGGGTGATGAACGACGCCGACGCCCAATGCGGTAGCAATCGCATCCACCGTGATGTCGTCGTGCGTCGGCCCAATTCCACCGGTGGTGAAGAGATAATCGTTGCGGGCGCGCAACGTGTTCACCGCCTCTACAATCGCGTCTTCTCGATCGGGCACCACGCGAACTTCGACCAGACGAATGCCTTGGACATTCAACCATTGCGCGATTTGCGCGATGTTCTTGTCCTGCGTTCGGCCGGAGAGGATTTCGTCGCCGATCACGACGAGAGCGGCGGTCCAGATGCGTTCGCTTTCCATGCGAGCCTCGGCATAGCCTCGCAAAACTACCCTCGTCACGCTATATCGGCGGTCATGACCGAATATGTTACCGTCACCAGTGACGCGCCCATGGGCCGCAACGGCGCGATCAAGCTGCATGGCCCGGACGCCTTTGTCGGGATGCGCGCCGCCGGTCAGCTTGCCGCCGAGACGCTGGACATGATCATCCCGCACATGGTGCCGGGCGTTACCACTGCCGAGATCGACCGGCTGGTGCATGATTTCATCAAGAGCCGCGGCGGCGTACCGGCGACGCTTGGCTATCGCGGTTATACCCATAGCTGCTGCATCTCGATCAATCATGTCGTCTGCCATGGCATTCCCAGCGAGAAGACGCTGAAATCGGGCGATATCGTCAACGTCGACGTGACGCCCATTCTGGATGGCTGGCACGGTGATTCATCGCGGATGTATCTGATTGGTGACGTGCCCTTGAAGGCGCGACGCCTGGTGGACGTGACGCACGAGTGCCTGATGCTGGGGATCGAGCAGGCGAAGCCGGGCAACACGCTGGGCGATGTGGCCCACGTCATCCAGCGTTATGCTGAATCGCATCGCTATGGCGTGGTTCGCGATTTCTGCGGCCATGGTCTGGGGCGGTTGTTTCATGATGCGCCGGAGGTGGTGCATGTCGGCCGGCCGGGCACTGGCCCAGAGCTGAAGCCGGGTATGATTTTCACGATCGAGCCGATGATCAATATCGGTCGGCCGGACGTGAAGCTGCTCGACGATGGCTGGACGGCGGTGACGCGCGATCGTTCCCTGTCGGCCCAGTTTGAGCATTCGATCGGCATCACCGAGGACGGTTGCGAGGTCTTCACCTTCTCGCCAGCAGGGCTGCACAAGCCACCGTACGCCTGATTTCCCCGGGACGGGGCGGCGATGCTGCCCCACTTAGGGGTATCGGCAATGTGCAACCCACCGGGCTCAGCCTGTCTTCAGCCCTGTCAATAGTGACAGGTTAATCCGGCCGACTTAGCCCCTTTCCTTTCCCTGGCGGCTGCGCCAGTCTCCGACCTCGAAGCTCGTCAGGGGCGGGAGAGGAAGATGCGGATCGTATTTGCGCTGCTCGCAGCGGTGGCGCTCGTCTCGTGCAAGGCCAATAGTGGTGAAGACGGGACCGCGGCGGCAGATCGATCTGCCACCACGGGCGTCGGCAAGGTGGACGCGGCCCTGCTGACCAGTGGCGGTGATGGACGCGACTGGGCGATGACCGGCTACAATTATCAGGAGCAGCGCTTCTCCCCGCTGACGCAGATCAATGCGGAGAATGTCGGCCAGCTCGGCCTCGCCTGGTATGCGGACATGCCCGATGCGCGGGGACAGGAGGCGACGCCGGTCGTGGTGGACGGCAAGATGTTCGTCACCGGGCCCTGGTCCAAGGTGTTCGCTTTCGACGCCGCCACCGGTCAGAAACTGTGGGAATTCGACCCCAAGGTGAACCCGGAAAAGGGCGTTCAGGCCTGCTGTGACGTCGTCAACCGCGGCGTCGCGGCGTGGAAAGGCCGGCTCTATCTCGGCACCATCGACGGCCGCCTGATCGCGCTCGACGCGGCCACCGGCAAGCAGGATTGGTCAGTCCAGACGACCGACAATTCAAAGCCTTACACGATCACTGGCGCGCCGCGCGTGGTGAAGGGCATGGTCGTGATCGGCAACGGCGGCGCAGAATTCGGCGTGCGCGGCTATGTCACCGCCTATGATGCCGGAACCGGCGCGAAGAAGTGGCGCTTCTACACCGTCCCCAACCCCACCGGCGCACCGGACGGTGAGGCAAGCGACGCGGCGATGGCCAAGGTCGCGCCGACCTGGTCGGAAAACGGCCAGTGGAAGCAGTCCGGCGGCGGCGGCACGGTGTGGGATTCGATCGTCTATGACGCGGAGCTCGATCAGCTGTACCTCGGCGTCGGCAACGGCTCGCCCTGGAACCATGGCCTGCGCAGCGAGGGCAAGGGCGACAATCTCTTCCTCTCCTCGATCGTCGCGCTGAAGCCTGATACCGGCGAATATGTCTGGCATTATCAGGAGACGCCGGGCGAAACCTGGGACTTCACCGCTACCCAGCCGATCAATCTCGCCACGCTCAACATCGGCGGCCAGCAGCGCCGCGTGCTGATGCAGGCGCCCAAGAACGGCTTCTTCTACGTCATCGACCGCACCAACGGGAAGCTGATCAACGCTGGCCAGTTCATCCCAGGCGTTAACTGGGCGAGCGGCTATGATTTGAAGACGGGCCGCCCGATCGAGAATCCCGAGGCGCGCTATTACAAGACGGGCAAGCCGTTCCTCGCGGTGCCGAGCGCGATCGCCGCGCACAATTGGCAGCCGATGAGCTTCAATCCGCAGGCCGGCCTTGCCTATATCCCGGCGCAGATCGTCGGCTCGGCCTACCTCAATCCGTCGTCGGATCTGGATAAGGCGAAGCCACTTGGCTTCAACGTCGGCCAGGATCTCGGCAACGCCATGTATCCGCGCGATCCGGCAGCGGTGAAGCAGGCGATCGCCGGTGCTACCGGGCGTCTCGTCGCCTGGGATCCGGTCGCCAACAAGGCGCGCTGGACGGTCGATTATCCGACGCCCTGGAACGGCGGCACGATGACGACCGCGGGCAATCTCGTCTTCCAGGGGACGGCGCTCGGTGAGTTCCGCGCTTATGCCGCAGATACCGGAAAGCAGCTCTTCAGCTATCCGGTCGGCACCGGGATCATGGCCGGCGCGGCCACCTTCATGGTCGGCAACGACCAATATGTCGCGGTGCTCGCCGGGCGCGGCGGCGCGCTGCCGCTGTCGATCGGCTATGCGATCGGCAAAGCCCGCGACGTCCCAAACGTCCCGCGCCTCTTGGTGTTCAAGCTCGGCGGCAAGGCCCAGCTGCCGGGAACGCAACCGCAGGATTCGACCCCGGTTAACCTGCCCGAAAACAAGGCGACCCCGCCGCAAGTGGCGCAGGGGCAGGCGCTGTTCGGTCGCTATTGCCAGGTCTGCCACGGCGCCAGCGCAGGCGGTGGCGGCGTGCTGCCGAATCTGCAGCGGTCTGCCGCTTTGGGGGATCCGGACACGTGGAAGGCGATCCTCATCGACGGCATGTTGAAGGACAAGGGCATGGTGAGCTTCGCCCGGGTGCTGACGCCGGAGCAGGCTCAGCTGATCCGACTGTATGTGATCGACGAGGCGCACTGGGCTCAGAAGAACCTGGGTGGCGTGCAGAAGCAGGTGGCGCCAGCGCCGGCTGCTGCAAAGTCGCCGGTCCCAACCGGGGTGCGTTGATCCCTCAGCCGCTGCCCGCCTGATCAGTAGCGCGGCAGCGGCGACCTGGAAGGTGCCGCGTAAAGCGGCACTTGGCCGCCAAATGCCTGTTTTTCGGGCAGTAGCGACAAGCTTGGCGTGGGCGAGTCGCTGCCTTGCCCTCCCGGCTTCCGGCTGGCACGTTCAATGCAAGCACCGGTGGCGGGGCAAGGGTTCAAACCAGGGGTGGGCGTTTCCGCGTGAAGAAGATCGAAGCGATCATCAAGCCGTTCAAGCTCGACGAAGTGAAGGAGGCGCTCCACGAAGTGGGGGTGTCCGGCATCACCGTGACCGAAGCCAAGGGGTTCGGGCGGCAGAAGGGCCACACGGAACTGTACCGCGGTGCCGAGTATGTCGTCGACTTCCTGCCGAAGGTGAAGCTTGAGGTGGTGGTCGAGGACGGCCTGGTGGAACGGGTAGTGGAAGCGATCGCACAGGCGGCGCAAACCGGCCGTATCGGCGATGGCAAGATTTTCGTCATCCCAGTGGAAACTGCACTGCGCATTCGCACGGGTGAGCGCAACGACGACGCAATCTGAACCCTGATCACGTCATCCCGGCACAGCGCCGGGATCGCTCCGCAATGAAAAGAGACTCCGGTGTTTGCCGGGGTGACGCAGAGGAAAAGAGAGAACAAATGGCTACGACCGCCGCAGACGTCATCAAGCGCATCAAGGACGAAGAGATCGAGTGGGTCGACCTGCGCTTCACCGATCCCAAGGGCAAGTGGCAGCACCTCACCATGGTCGCCAGCGTGATGGGCGAGGACGAGTGGACCGATGGCCTGATGTTCGACGGCTCGTCGATCGAAGGCTGGAAGGCGATCAACGAGTCCGACATGATCCTGAAGCCGGATCTGGATGCGGTGTACACGGATCCTTTCTCTGCGACGCCGATGCTGATCGTGTTCTGCGACATTCTCGAGCCGTCGACCGGTGAAGGCTATGCGCGCGATCCGCGCACCACGGCGAAGCGCGCGGAGGCCTATGTCGCCTCCACGGGGATCGGCGACACCGTCTATGTCGGCCCGGAAGCCGAATTCTTCATGTTCGACAACGTGCAGTTCGACACGAACTATGCCGCGTCTTATTTCAAGATCGACGACATCGAGCTGCCCACCAATACCGGCCGGGAATATGAAGGTGGCAACCTTGCGCATCGCCCGCGTGCCAAGGGCGGCTATTTCCCCGTCGCGCCGGTCGACAGCGCCGTCGACATCCGTGGCGAAATGGTCTCGACCATGCTCGAGATGGGCCTGCCGTGCGACAAGCACCACCACGAGGTGGCCGCTGCGCAGCACGAGCTGGGCCTTACCTTCGGCACGCTGACCACCACCGCCGATCGCATGCAGATCTACAAGTATGTCGTGCATCAGGTCGCCCATGCTTATGGCAAGACGGCCACCTTCATGCCCAAGCCGATCAAGGAAGATAACGGCTCGGGCATGCACACCCACTTCTCGATCTGGGATGGCAAGAACCCGCTGTTCGCCGGCAACGGCTATGCCGGTCTATCGGACATGTGCCTCTACTTCATCGGCGGCATCATCAAGCACGCCAAGGCGCTGAATGCGTTCACCAACCCGACGACCAACAGCTACAAGCGACTGGTACCGGGCTACGAGGCACCGGTGCTGCTGGCCTATTCCAGCCGCAATCGCTCGGCCTCATGCCGCATTCCGTACGGCACGGGCGCCAAGTCTAAGCGTGTTGAGGTGCGCTTCCCAGACGCCATGGCGAATCCGTACCTCGCCTACGCGGCGCTGCTGATGGCTGGGCTCGACGGTATCCAGAACAAGATCCACCCCGGCGATGCGATGGACAAGAACCTCTACGACCTGCCGCCGGCAGAGCTCGCCGAGGTTCCGACCGTGGCCGCCTCGCTGCGTGAGGCGCTCGACAGCCTGCTCGCTGATCACGACTTCCTCCTCAAGGGCGACGTGTTCACCAAGGATCAGATCGAAGCTTATGTCGAACTGAAGTGGAGCGAAGTCGCCCGTTGGGAGATGACGCCGAGCCCGGTCGAGTTCGACATGTATTACAGCGCCTGATGCCCGACTGCGCGCCGGCCCTAGCCGGAACGCGCTGACAGATGGCGGCCGCGCCTGACGGGCGAGGTGTTGGTTGAGGAGAGAGCGTCCCGACAGGGGCGCTCTTTTCTTTTTGGCAAGGATGCGGTCACCGCAATTCACTCGACCCACCGGACGGCGCGGCTAGAACGCCCTTATGTTCAACGACACGTCAACGCCGCTCTCGCTTTTGACCACCCGTCGCTCGGGCAAGCCGCGCGACCTGGCCGCACCCGGCCCGGACAAGGCGCAGCTTCAAGAGATGTGCGCCATTGCATGCCGCACGCCAGATCACGGTAAGCTGGCGCCGTGGCGGTTCGTGATCGTGGAGCCGGACCAGCGGGACGCTTTCGCGGCACTTCTGGTGGATGCTTATCGAGCCGATCGCCCCGAGGCGAAGCGGCTGGAGATCGAGTCGATCGAGCAATTCGCACGGCAGGCGCCAGCCTTGGTCGTGGCGTTGTCGTCGCCGCGCACGGACAGCCAGATCCCCTTGTGGGAACAGGAATTGTCGACGGGTGCCGCCTGCATGAACCTGCTTCACGCGGCGCATGCCATGGGGTTCGCAGGTGGGTGGTTGACCACCTGGGCGGCGTTCAACGATCAGGTTCGCGACGCGTTTGGTGCCGCGCCCGAGCGGATTGCGGGGTTCATCTTCATCGGTACGCCGTCCCGCCCGCTAGAGGAGCGGCCCCGGCCCGATCTGACGCAAACTGTTCAGACTTGGTCGCGCTGAACCGTCAGCTTCGCCCCGCAAACATGAAGGCGGCGGCGCCCACCAGGCAGACGAAGGCGCCGGCATGGCGCCAGCTCAACTGCTCGCCAAGAACCAGCACTGCGAACACGCCGAAGACCAGGAGCGTGATTACCTCCTGCGCAACCTTCAACTGACCGCCAGTCCAGCCGCTCGCATAGCCGAGCCGGTTGGCGGGCACCGCGAAACAGTATTCGACCAGCGCAATACACCAACTCAGCAAGATGACGGTGGGCAGCGGCTTCGCCATTCCACCCTTCAAATGCCAGTACCAGGCGATCGTCATGAAGACGTTGGAGATGAGCAGCAGCGCAATCGTGGGCATGTCGCCGGTCTAGGCGCGGACCCGCGGGCATTGAAGGCTATTTGCAGGTAGCGCGACGTCAGTTTGGTGAATCCGCGGATCGGCTGCCGGCGTGGGGTAGGGGAACGAACCGATCGGAGTGATCTGGTGCTGGAGTTGCGTCGCGGTGCAGTCGTTCAGAAGCTGCTAACCGGGATCCCGGCGCCCTGCTGCGATTGCATGATTGCAAAGTTAAGGGGCGGTGTTTGGGTTCGCCGCACTCGGCGCGGGTGACCGCGGTTTCAGTGTGGACTCGTACAGCCGCCAACCAAGTTGCCGGGCGGTTGCCCCGTCGATCGGACCGGCGCGGTGAAGGATCATCGAACCTGAGAGGGTAACGATATTGCCGTCTCGCAGCGTGCCTT
The DNA here is from genome assembly GCF_021043365.1 of Sphingomonas sp. IC-11. Classification (GTDB taxonomy): domain Bacteria; phylum Pseudomonadota; class Alphaproteobacteria; order Sphingomonadales; family Sphingomonadaceae; genus Sphingomonas. The sequence goes on from NZ_JAJNDU010000002.1 coordinate 300,737, forward strand.
TCACCGAGACAGGGACGGTCACGTAGCGCTGACCAGCGCCGGCGTCGATCCGGCCGGGTGGCCCGACTTCGGCCTGATATTTCCGATACTTGGCGAAGCTGGCGGCGAATGTACCGGGAGACATTCCGGAAGCAGCGCCCTCGCGGTCCCACAAGCTCCACGCCTCGTCGTACCGACGCTGGCCGATCAGGCGGTGATAAGTTAGCACGACATCAACGGCTGCTTGCGCGTCAGGCTCTTCTGCTTCCGCCGCTCCGGCGCTTGCTGCGGCGGCCGGTGTTGAGGCAGGTGGTGTGGGCGAGGGTGCTGGCGCGGGCCGCTTAGCTGTTGGATGGGCAGGGCCAGGGCGATCGCCCAATTTCTCCCCGCGATAGTTGCCGATCGATTCGCGAGCAGTCTGCGCCGCATCGGCAATGTTGACCTCGTCCGACGGCTGTCTCGGCGAGCAGGCAGGGCAGAGCAATGCAACCGCCGCGCCGAGATGCAGAACCGCTCCGCGCTCAGGAATTGAGCGCGATGTCATCGGGATCGTCGAGGTCTTCGTCGTCTTCGATCGACCCGTCGTCGAATTCATCCTGGACGATATCTTCGGCAACGTCATCATCGTCCTGATCGGCGTCGTCGTGCTGCTCGCCGATTTCATTGTCGAGCATGACAAGATCATCCTCTTCGACGTCGTCGATGTCATCGATATCGATGTCAGGATCGAGATCGGTGATGATCGTGCCGTCGCCCGGGCCGTCCCGGGTTGCTTCGAGGATTTCGGCACGCTGGCTTTCGTCGTAGCCGTCCTCATCAAAACCGTGATCGTCTGCGCCGTGGCTGGTCACCTGATGGCCGCCCATGATCTTTCCTCCTGATCGTGCCCTGTCGAACGGATGCACACCATGCCGGGTTCCGGGCGGCTTCGGTGGAACGCCCCTGCGGTCTTTGTAGGGGGGGCAGGAACAGCGCTGTTCGGCCACGCAACGTCGGGCATCGGCCGCCTGCCGGCGACATTCGGCCTCCGGGTGGAGAGTTTCGGCCACACTGGCGGCGCAAACAGCGCTGGCCTATGTAGCGGCCATTCCGCTGTTCCACGAAGGCGTTAGTGATGCTTGATACACCGTTGGCCAAGGTGCCGACGCTGAGCCTGGCCGACCAGGCTCACAACCCCGACCGATTTGCAGAAGATCTGGGCGGATCATTCCGCCGGTTCGGGTTCGCCATTGTTGCCGACCACGGCATTCCGCAGGATCTGATCGCGCGCGCCTGGGCCCAGACCGAAGCGCTGTTTGCACTGCCTGACGATGAGAAGCGCCGTTACTTCATCGAAGGTGCGGGCGGTGCGCGTGGCTATACGCCGTTCAAGACGGAGATCGCCAAGGACGCCAAGCACGTCGACCTGAAGGAATTCTGGCACGTCGGGCGCGAGTTGCCGGCGGGGCATCATTACGAAAGCGAGATGCCGGCGAACGTCTGGCCAGCGCGGCCCGACGGGTTCAAGGACACGTTCCTGGAGCTGTTCCGCGCGTTCGACACTGCCGGCGACAAGCTGCTGTCCGCAATCGCGCGCCATCTGGGACTGACGCCGAACTGGTTCGATCCGGCCGTGAAGGACGGCAATTCGGTGCTTCGCCTGCTGCATTATCCGCCAATCCCGGTGGACGCGGAAGGCGTGCGTGCCGGCGCGCACGAGGACATCAACCTCATCACCCTGTTGCTGGGCGCTGAGGAAGCGGGGCTGGAGCTGCTGGACCGCGATTCGGGCGCGTGGCTGGCCATCAAGCCGCCAGAAGGCGCCATGGTCGTCAACGTCGGTGACATGCTGCAGCGGCTGACCAACCATGTTCTGCCGTCCACGACGCACCGAGTGGTCAATCCGCCGCCGGAGCGCCGCGGGCATTCGCGCTATTCGATGCCGTTCTTCCTGCATCCAGCGCCCGACTTCCTGATCGAAACGCTGCCGCAGACGATCACGCCGGATAACCCCAATCGTTATCCCACGCCGATCACCGCCAACGGCTATCTGCATGAACGACTGGTTGAGATCGGCCTGATCAAGAAGTGAAAACGGGGCGGGGCATCAAAGCTCCGCCCTTTTTCGTACGGGCATCAACACAATATCGACCTGACCCCGGCTGCGCTCCCGTCCGCATCGGTGCCGGGAACGATCAGCCCAGGGGCAAGGCGTTACGCCCTGCCTCAGCGACTCGCGAGAAACGTCTTGAGGTCCGGCTCGACCGGGTTGTTTGCGGCTGCGGTCATCTGCGCATCACTGCGCGGCGCCATCATGTCACCGGAGAAGGCCATGTCGGTCACCTCCACCGTCGCGCCCAGCTCCGTGGCGGTAAAGAGCTTCTTGGCGAAGGCCGTTGGCACCCGGATGCAGCCGTGCGACGCGGGAAAGCCCGGGTTCTTGCCGGCGTGGATGGCGATGCCATCCCAGGTCAGCCGCTGCATGAAAGGCATGGGCGCGTTGTCATACAGATTGGAGTGGTGCATCTGCTTCTTCTGCAGGATGGTGAAAACGCCGACGGGCGTCTCCTTTCCTTCCTTGCCGGTCGAAACAGTCGACACCGCCACGAGGTTATCACCCCGATAAACATAGGCTTTCTGGTCAGGGATACTGATCAGGATGCTGACGGGCCCTGCCGCCACGTCCTGTTCCCACAGATATTCGCCCGGCGTGAGGCTGGCGGCAGCCTCCACCAGAGCAACGCCAGACGCATTGCCGACGACGGAAGCCGTTGACGTTTCCGCCAAAGCAGGCATAGATGTGAAGGCTGCCATTCCGAGGGCAGCCGGCAACAGCGCGCGAATCAAGCGCATGGTGCGACCCCTTTCGATGTGGGGGCCCGATCAGCCGGGCCGTCGCATCATAAACGCGTACTCTTGAAATTGGTGCCATGCGATGAACCGCGTCATATGCGCGGTGGATGGGCCGTGCCGGACCGCCCGTTTACGGAAAGGGCGAAGATTATTCACCTTTTTCCTGCTATAACCGTCGCATACCGGGAACGGGGATAGCAAAATCGATGGCGAAATTGGGTGAAACGGCGCCGACGCGTCGTGGCTTGCTGAAGACGGCTGGCGCGCTGGCCGGGGCGATGGTGGTACCGGATGCGGTCTCCGCAGCGATGCGTGCGGCCGAGTCGCAGCCGCGACCGCTAACTCCGTCTGCGCTGGCACCGGTGCGCCCTGCGCCGCGGGTAGTGCCGAGCTCGCCGCGAGTCGTTCGCCCTGACCTGATGCGTCAGGCGCTGGCGGCGCTTGAGCGCCATGGCAACACCATCAAGATGCGCGACCGGATCGTCATCGCAGACTTTTCGGCGCCGTCGTCGCAGCGCCGCTTCCACTTCATCGACCTGGTCAGCGGCAAGAGCGTGTCCAAGCTGGTGGCACACGGAAGCGGATCGGATCCGAGCCACACTGGCTATTTGCAGCGCTTCTCGAACCTCAACGGGTCGAATGCCTCCTGCGAGGGCGCCTTCCTCGCGGACAATTACTACGTCGGCAAGCACGGCAAGTCGCAGCGTCTGATCGGCCTCGATCCGACCAACAACAATGCGCTGGCGCGTGCCATCGTGGTTCATGGCGCGTGGTATTCGAACGAGGATATGCTGCGGACCCATGGCCGGCTCGGCCGCAGCCAGGGCTGCTTTGCCGTTGGCGAGCGCGAGCTGGCCGAAGTGTTCGAGCGGCTGGGCCAGGGCCGGATGATCTACGCCGCGAAGGTATAACGCTGGCGGGCACGTCGGGCGCGGCCGATCAGCCGCGCCCATAACAATTCCTCCAAACCGGCATGGCCCAGCCCCAAGTGCGGCGGGCGAACGGCGAGGGCGTCCCCCAGGCTGAGGGTGCCGGCGCGCAGCGAGCGGCGCGATACATCGGCCCAGCGCCGCGCCGTGGCCCAACGAACCAACCGTATGTCGGCCGCGCGCCAGGGCCGCTCCGCAAGGAACGCCTCCTGAAGGCGGACCAGATAGTTGCCGAGGGCTGCCAGCGTGGCACGATCCGGCACCGGCTGGCCATGCATGAGATGTTCCACCACCAGCGCAGCTGCGGGTTCAGCCTGTTCCCCTAGAAGCGGCGTATAGGCGCCGGCGAGAACCTGTCGCGCGCTGGCCAGCATCCTGTCCTCATAACGCTGCGACGCGCCGCCGGCGTGGCGGCGGTAGGCAAGGAGCGGCGTGTCGATGCGGGCAATCTCGCCCAGCGCCGCCATGCGGTGATAGAGGTCGAAATCCTCGGCATAGAGGATGTCCGGCCTGGTGAACGGGTTGAGACGCCGGGCCGCATCCATTCTTACCATCACCGACGACCACACGAACGGATTTTCGATCCGGATCAGCCAGCGAAGCAGAGCGGGCGTGGTGTGGGCCACGTGGGGCGAGGGCAGCAGGCGGGCACCCTCCAGCACCTCTGTCGCGCTGGCGAGCAGAACGGTTTCGGGGTGGGCGTCGAGATAGGCGATTTGCCGCGCGAACCGGTCGGGCAGGCAGAGATCGTCCTGGTCCAGTCCAGCGACGTATCTGCCTCGCGCTTCCGCAAACGCGCGGTTGCGCGCGCGGACCGGCCCGCCGTTCTGGTCCAGCGCGATCATGCGAACGCGCGGGTCTGGCCATGCGCGCAGCATCTCGCGCGTCTCGTCCTGGGAGCAATCGTCGACAACGATCACCTCGAAATCGGTGAACGTCTGCTTCTGCAAGGTGGCGAGGGTCGCCGGCAGCAGATCGGCGCCATTATAGGCGGCCATGATCACGCTGACGACGGGCGGGCCGCTCACGCCGCCGCCTTTGCCTGTCCGGCCAGCAGCTGATCCACGATCATCATGCCCACGTCATTCTGCCAGAGCCAAAGGCCGTTCGCCTGACCGACGAAGCTAGCCTCTCCACCCAGCTTGCCATGAGGAACAAAGCCGGCGGCAAGCCCAATGCCGTACAGGCCGGGGAGGGGCGCTCCCGCGGCGTCGCGGATCCGGCAGGCACCATCCACCATCGGGGCGCCGGCATGTGCGGCAAGCGCGAGCGGGCGACCGTCTGCGTCCTCCAGCGGCAGCGCGCGCGGGCGGTAGCCCATGGCAGCGATGACCAGATCGGCCGTGCCAAGGATGTCGCGCGCGGCGGCATCATCGTCTCCGGTGACGCGATGCAGCGCGATCCGCGGCTCTGGCGCGCGTCCGTCGATCCCGAGCATGCGAAGCACGAGCTCGCGGGCCTCCAACCGGAAACCGGCGAGGCGATAGACGAAGCCGGAGACCGGGCAGATGTCGTCCGGCCCGAAATCGGTGAACCCTTCGGCGTGGGCGGCTTCCACCGAATGGTAGAACGGGCGCAGGGGGCGGCGGTGGAGCAGGGTGATGCCGCCGGCGCCGAACGGCAGCGCCGGACGCTCCCGCAGCAGCAGCGCAACCGTGGTGAGCGCGCTGGTCGATCCACCGATCACGGCGACGCGCGGCGCCCGTTTGCCGGATAGCAGATCCGCCACCATCTCGAAGCCGCCGCGAGCGAGCACCGAATCCGACTGAACAAGGCGATCGCCGGCCATGTCGACCAGCGATGCGCCCGCCACGCGTTGCGTGACGAGCCGGTCGAGCGGCTGATGTCCGCCAGTGGCGATCACCAGATTTCGCGCCACGCGCTCAACATCCCGGTGGGTGGTCGTATCGCGCAGGCGCACATGCCACCGCCCGTCCTTGTGCCGGGCGCTCAGGGCCTCCATCCCGGTCATCACCGTGCCGCCATGCGCCGTGACGCTGGCGTGAAGGCGATCGCCGATGGCGCGCAGGAGGGGGCCAACCTCCGCCAGTGGTACGCCGAGCGAGGCACGGTGGCGAGCCACCGCCAGGGCGGCAGGGTGATCGGCAAGAGCGGCAATCGCCGGATCGGCGTTGCCCTCAATGGCGCTCAGGAAGGTTTGCGCCGTTGAATCGGAGGTGATCGCATAGCGGCCCAACTGGCCGCCGCCGATCGATCCATCCCGCTCCACCACGATGAGGCCGTGGGAAAGATCGGGGAGGACGCCGTGGCGGCTGGCGGCGGTGAGCAGCGCAGTACCGGCCGGGCCGCCGCCGATGATCATGGTTTCCGCGACCGGTGGCGGCGCGGCCGGGATCGACCTTGGCTTGAGCGCGACGATGCGGTCCAGGGTTTCGATGACGCGGGCCACGTCTTTGGTCGTCATCGTGTCCGACAGCGGTAGCGAAAGGAGCCGGCTGCCCACCATGTCGGCGACGGGCGTAGGCTCGATCTGCGCAACGCCGCGGACCCAAGGCTGCTCCCCCAGATGCGGGCTGAAATACTTGCCCGCGCCAATGCCTTCCTCACCCAGCCGGGCGATGATCGTGTCGCGTTCATGCGTGCGTTCGGAGGGCAGCAGCAGCGGGAAGAAACCGAGCGCCTGCCGACCGGCGCGTTGCGGCTGCGCCGTGTAGCGGCCGGCGATCGCATCACGGTAGGCGTCGGCCAACTGGTCGCGGTGGCGAGCAATGCGTGCGAAATCGTCCAACCGTGCCTGGGCCACCAGCGCCATGGCCTCGGGCATCTTGGCGTTCAGGCCTGGCAATGTCGCCGTGCGCGGCGCGGTGAAGCCGAAATTGGCCATCGCCCGCAGCCGCTCGATCCGGTCCTCGTCCGCGCAATGGATGAGGCCGCCCTCCTGCGTGGCGAACGGCTTGGTCGCGTGCATCGAGAACACGACAGGAAAGGGAGCGCCGGCGCCGAAGCCGAGCCCAGTGGCATCGGTGGTGCCGAGCGAGGCGGCGGCATCGATCACCACAGCCACGCCGAAGCGGCGGGAGAGCCAGCGGTAACGGTCGAGGTCGATGCCGAAGCCGAAGGTCGCATAGGGGACGAGGGCAGCGATCTGCGCGCCGTAGCGCTCCAGCAAGCGCTCCTCCTCATCAGCGGCGGCGCTCCAATCGTCAGCATCGACGTCGCAGACGAGCGGCGTCAGTCCTGCCCACCACGCCGCCTGCGCGGTCGCGGCAAAGGTCATTGCCGGCATCAAGGCGAAACGCCCCGCGGGCCCGTCGCTGACAGCATCGCGCAAAGAGATCATCAGGCCGAGCGTGGCATTGGCGACCGCCAGACAGGCACCGCGGCCACCGAACAGCCGGCGCGTCGCATCCGCCTCAAAGGCGCGGAGGACTGGGCCGTTATTGCTGTAGATCCCGGAATCCTCGATCCGGGTGAGCGCATCGGTTAGAGCGCTCAGCCGCGGCGGATGTGGCGTGATCAACGGCAGACGCTTCATGGACGGTACTTCCTCCCCGTCCATGAGCTTGGCGGAGGCGGCCTAAGACTTGGTTACCCGCCGGTCATATTCGGCCAGCTCATAGGCGATGGAGGCTTCCACCAGGTCATCCCACAGCTGGCCGATCGCCTGTTCGGGAAGGCCGGCAGCGGCGGCATGGGCGCGGGCGTTGGCGATCACTTGCGCCTTGCGCGCCTCGTCGCGCACCTGCCCACGCTCCGGCTTGATGCGGGCGGCGGCGTCCATATAGTCGAAGCGGCGGCGCAGCAGCGCGATGAGCTCGCGATCGACCTGGTCGACCCCGGCGCGTACTTCGGCCATGGTGCTGCATTCTGGTCCGGAAAGGATCGTCATCCGCGCGCCTTGGCGGGGCAGGCCGCGGCTGTCCAGCTTGACTTCGCAGGCGGCTGCGCGTAGGCGCGCCGCTTCGCGATCGCCCCTGCACTCCGGTGAAGCAGGTGGCCTGTCCGCCAGATGGCGGCCGGTGCGATACCGGGACCAACGTTGTTAGCAAATCGAAGGAAAGACGATGTCGAAGCGCCATAGCGCCAAGCACAAGCTCGACCGCCGTTTGGGCGAGAACATCTGGGGCCGTCCGAAGAGCCCGGTGAACAAGCGTGAATACGGCCCGGGCCAGCACGGCCAGCGCCGCAAGGGCAAGGTGTCGGACTTCGGCATCCAGCTGCGCGCCAAGCAGAAGCTGAAGGGCTATTACGGCGACGTCACCGAGAAGCAGTTCCGCCACTGCTACGACGAAGCTGCCCGGATGAAGGGTGACACTTCGCAGAACCTGATCGGCCTGCTCGAGCGTCGCCTGGACATGATCGTGTACCGCGCGAAGTTCGCGCCGACGATCTTCGCTGCCCGCCAGCTCGTCAGCCACGGCCACGTTTACGTGAACGGCGTGAAGTGCAACATTGCGTCGCGTCGCTGCGCGGTGAACGACGAAATCACCATCGGCAAGAAGGCGCAGGAAATGGCGCTGGTGCTCGAGGCGCAGAACCTGGCCGAGCGTGACGTTCCTGACTATGTCGTCCAGGACGGCACCACCAAGGTGACCTTCATCCGCGTACCGACGCTGGACGAAGTGCCGTATCCGGTGAAGATGGAACCGAACCTGGTGGTCGAGTTCTACAGCCGCTGATCTGATGCTCCGGTGCGAGCCGGAGTGTCACCGCCTCGGCGGAGTGGAAAAGAAAAGGGCGGTCCTGCGGGGCCGCCCTTTTCCTTTGCTTACAGGCCCAGCGACTTGCGCAGGAAGGTGTCCGACCGTTCCAGCATGTCGGCACGCGCGGCGCCGTCGTCCAGCGAATGGGCAAGCCCCTTATATTCGACCAGTTCGACGCTCTTGCCGGCGCTGCGCAGCGCACGTTCCATCAGGCGTGCTTCCTCGATTTCGACATTGAGGTCGAGGTCGCCGTGGAACATCAGAACGGGCGCGCGGATCGCCGCTGCATTTTGCGCGGGGGAGCCTTCCCGGACATGGGGACCTTCGCCGACCATGCGCACAACCTGCGGGTAATTCCCCCGTTCAAAGAATTCCTGCTTCCAGGCGGCAAGGTCGGTTACCGGCGCCACGGCGATGACCGCCTTGTACAGATCGGGGTCAACGACGCCTGACTGGAGCGCGGCATAGCCGCCATATGACCAACCGACGATCGCGAGCTTGCCGTGGCGTGCGATCCCGGAGGACAAGAGCCAGCGGCCGGCGTCATTCACGTCGCCGATCGCCGTGCGCCACGACTTGAAGCCATTGTCGGCGAACCAGTCCGAGCCATAGCCCGTAGAGCCACGGAAGTTGGGTTGCAGCACCGCGAAGCCGCGCGCCGCGAAGAACTGTGCCCACCAGTCGAAGCCCCATTCGTCACGCGCCGAGGGCCCGCCGTGCGGCATGACAATGGCGGGCAGGTTCTTGCCGTCACTGTTGACCGGCAGGGTCAGATAGCCCGGGATCTTCGTTCCGTCGGCGGCCGGAAAGGTGACCGGCTTCATGGTTGCGAGTGGCACCCCTGCCAGTTCGGCCCGAATGGGCAGTACCTCGGCGAGTTTCCGGTTCTGCTTTTCGAAAAGGTAGAAGGTGCCCGGGTGGGTGTCTCCCCCGGCGAACATCAGCAGCTTGCTTTCGTCGGTGCTGGCGTCGACGAAGCTGACGAGCGGCTGCTTGGGCAGTGCCTTGGCAAGCGACTTCGACAAAGCGGCCAGTTCCGTGTCAAAGAACTGGGGCTGCCGGAAATCAGTGGCAATGCTTGCCCCAACGACGCGGCGGTGCCGACCGATCTGGATCAGATCATCGACGTCCACCTGCGTATTGGCGAGCACAAGATCGCGCCGCATCGATCCGTCCAGCGCCACTTTCCAGAGCGCTTGCCGACCGTTGTAATCGTCAAAGCCGAAGGCGACGTTCAGCTTGGGATCCACCGCATAAGGGTTGAAGCCCTTGTAGCGTCCGCCGAGTAGCTCGAGCTTGGACAGCGGCTCCCATGTCCGTGACTCCGGCTTTCGATAGAAATAGTTGATCTCGTTGGCAGAATAGCCAGTTCCGGCGATCGGCCGCACGCCCATGATGCGGACCGTGCCGACCCCGTCGCTGATATATTCGACCGCGTCGCGCTTCGCGCGCTCGACCGGCCGACGCTGAAGCGTTTTCAGATCGACCCGTTCCACGCCCAGACCTTCGTCATTCTTCTGAATGACCCGGTCGATCGAGCTTTCCGGAACATATTGCCGGGCAACCAGGACAGTTCCCTTGCCATCGCCGGTGAGGTCGAGGACGCGCCCGCCGTCGCCGTGAAAGTACAAGGAGCGCTCGTTCACCCGGGCGGTGATGAGTTTGAAATCCTTGCCATCAGCATTGATCGCGAACAGGCGCGTATAGCCTTCGATCAGGTTGGAATTGCGCGTCATCACGACGGCACGGCAGACCAGGCGCTCTGTCGTGGCCCATTGGCAGCTTGCCAGCTTTTCGGGATTTCCGCTCGTCTGCATGATCGAGACAGGCTCACCGCCCTTGGCAGGATCGGCGATCATCAGCGCTGCACCCCTGGTGCCCGCCGGTACGATCATGGCAACGCGACTTCCATCCGGCGAAAGGCTGATCTGGCTGATGCCCTCCCGTGCGCCGAACGCCCGAGCCAATGGCGCGGCACCTTGCGCCTGCGCTGTAACCGGCGACGCAGCCGCCAACAACGCCGCGACAAGCGCGCGCGACTTCAATCTTATTGTCATGGTCTTGATTTCCCCCCCAGGAAGCAACTTTGCCGGGCGTCAGGGCAATTGCAAGGGCGCGCGAGTGCGTTGCGAGCGGGGCTGCAACCTGTATGGGACAGCAATCCTTCCTATGAGGTTTTGCGGATGCGTTCGATATTGTGTTCCCTTGCCGCTCTCATCGTCGCCACCCCCGCGCTGGCGCAGACCGCGCCGCAGATTTCGGTGGAGACGCTGAAGTCGGTCACCAAGGAATTGTCGTCGGATGCCTATGAAGGGCGTGCGCCGACAACGGCCGGCGAAAAGAAGACCATCGACTATCTGGTGAAGCGCTTTCAGGCGGCGGGGCTGAAGCCCGGCAACAAGGGGCAGTGGACCCAGGACGTGCCGATGGTGGAGATCACGGCCGGCAACGTTTCTGCCTTCACGGCGACGGGCGGCAAGGCGCCGGTCACGTTCAACTATCGAACGGATATCGTCGCCGGAACATATCGGGTCGTGCCGAAAATCGAGTTGAAGAACAGCGACCTGGTCTTCGTAGGCTATGGCATCAATGCGCCCGAGAAGGGCTGGAACGACTATGCCGGCCTGGACGTGAAGGGAAAGACGGTCGTCATCCTCGTCAACGATCCGGACTGGCAGACCAAGGAAGCAGGCGCGCTGGCCGGTTTGTTCGAGGGCCGCGCGATGACCTATTACGGTCGTTGGACCTACAAGTTCGAGGAAGCCGCCCGCCAGGGGGCGGCTGGCGCGATCATCGTCCACGATACGGAGCCGGCAGCCTACGGCTGGTCCGTGGTTCAGTCGTCATGGACGGGCGCACAATATGAACTGGACGTCCCGAACAACCATATGGACCAGAGCGAAATGGTTGGCTGGATCCAGCTGGCCAAGGCGAAGGAACTGTTCGCCGCCGCTGGCAAGGATTTCGACCAGCTGTCCGCCGCGGCCAAGCAGAAGGGGTTCCGCGCCGTGCCGCTCGGCCTGAAGCTGTCGGGCAGCTTCTCGAACGAGATCAAGCGCAGCATGTCGAAGAATGTTGTCGGCATGCTGCCGGGCACGACCGCTCCTGACGAGGTGGTGCTGTACTCGGCCCACTGGGACCATCTGGGCCGATGCGACCCAGTCGATGGGGACGACATCTGCAACGGTGCGTCCGATAATGCGAGCGGCACGGCGGCACTGGTCGCCATGGCCGAGGCCTATCGCGCGGGCGGTCCGACGCGGCGGTCGGTCGCCTTTGTCGCCGTGACCGCAGAGGAAAGCGGCCTGCTGGGTTCGCAATATTATGCTGCCAATCCGGCTTTCCCGCTCGGCAAGACGGTGGGCGGCGTCAACATGGACGGGCTGAACACGCTGGGCGCGACCCGCGATTTCGAGATCGCGGGGGCCGGCAAGTCCGAGCTGGAGGATATGGTGAAGCCGCTGCTGGCGGCGCAGGGCCGGACCGTCTCGGCCGAAGCCACGCCGGAAAAGGGACATTATTATCGTTCCGATCATTTCAGCTTCGCGAAGCTGGGCGTGCCGATGCTTTCGGGTGGCAGCGGCCTTGACCTGGTGAACGGCGGAACGGCAGCCGGGGAGCGTGCCTCCGCGGATTATCTGAAGAACCGTTATCACGGCCCAAAGGATGAATATGATCCGAACTGGAATTGGGACGGCGCGGTGCAGGATCTGACCATCTATTACCAGCTGGGACGGCAGCTGGCCGACGGCAACGCCTGGCCCAACTGGTACCCGTCCGCCGAGTTCAAGGCGATCCGCGACAAGTCTCGGCAGGAGGCGAAGTGAGCCGCGCACCCAAGCCCGAATGGGCGCCCCATACGGCCGTCTGGATCGGTTTCCCGAGCCATCCGGATCTCTGGTTGGAGGACCTCGAACAGGCGCGCAGCGAGGTTGTCGCTTTTGCCGCCGCCGTTCACGCGGAGGGCAAGGGCGAGCAGGTATTGCTTGTCGCCGCGGACGAGGAGGCGGCAGCCGAGGCACGGCGGATGGCGCCGTTCGCCGAGGTGGTCGTCGAACTGTTCGGCGATATCTGGCTGCGCGATACTGCTCCGATCATCGGGCATGACGGCCTGGCGCACGACTTCATGTTCAACGGCTGGGGCGGCAAATACGACCTGCCCGGCGACGATGACATCGGCCAGCGGCTGGCCGAGGAGCGGGGCCAGCAGGTGCAAAGCCACGGCTGGGTGCTGGAGGGTGGCGCCATCGACGGAGACGGCACCGGCCTGGTGGTGACCACGGAGCAGTGCCTGCTCAACCTGAACCGCAATCCCGACCTGTCACGCGCCGACATCGAGTCGCGGCTGGCGGCCGACCTCGGCTTCGACCGGGTGCTGTGGCTTGGTGATGGGCTGCTCAACGACCATACCGACGGCCATGTCGACAACCTCGCCCGCTTCGTCGGCGAGGGGCGTCTGGCACTGCCGGTGGGCGAGGAGAATGATCCCAACTGGCACGTCTATCAGCAGGCGATCGAGCGCGCGCGCGCGTTCGGGGTCGATGTCGTGACGGTGCCATCGCCGGGTCGCGTCCTGCGCGATGGTGAGATCGTACCGGCGAGCTACATGAACTTCTACATCGGCAACGCGGTCGTCGTGGTGCCGATCTACGGCTCCGAACAAGACCAGGCGGCCGTGCAGGCGATTCAGGCGATCTTCCCGGACCGGAAGGTCGTGGGGCTACGCGCCGACGCCATCCTGACAGGTGGTGGCAGCTTCCACTGCATCTCCCAGCAGATCCCTGCCTGACGCCGCTCGCCTTCTGGCCACCCCAGCCTTGCCGGGGTGGCCGGAAGCGACCGGGTCAGCCGAACACGCGTGCGAAGATCGTGTCGACGTGCTTGTAATGATAGCCGAGGTCGAATTCGGCATCGATCGCTTCAGGCGATAGTGCGGCGGTTACGTCCGCGTCAGCCTTCAGCAACTCGTTGAGCGACAAGGCGCCGTCGGACTCCCAGACCTTCATCGCATTGCGCTGAACCAGCCGGTAGGCATCCTCACGGCTGACACCGGCCTGGGTCAGGGCCAGCAGCACGCGCTGCGAATGGATCAGGCCGCCCATGCGATCCATGTTCTTCTGCATGCGCTCGGGATAGACGAGCAGCTTGTCGACCACGCCGGTCAGGCGAGCCAGGGCGAAATCGAGCGTGATGGTCGCGTCGGGAGCGATGTAGCGTTCCACGGACGAGTGGCTGATGTCGCGTTCATGCCAGAGCGCCACATTTTCCAGAGCGGGCGTCACATAGCCGCGGACCATGCGGGCGAGACCGGTGAGATTCTCCGTCAGCACCGGATTGCGCTTGTGCGGCATCGCCGACGAGCCCTTCTGCCCCGGCGAGAAATATTCCTCCGCTTCCAGCACTTCGGTGCGCTGCAGGTGGCGGACCTCCACGGCCAGTCGCTCGATCGAGCTCGCCACCACACCCAGGGTGGCGAAGAACATGGCGTGGCGATCGCGGGGGATGACCTGCGTCGACACCGGCTCCACCGCCAGGCCCAGCTTGGCCGCAACATGCTCCTCAACGCGCGGATCGACATTGGCGAAGGTGCCGACGGCACCGGAAATGGCGCAGGTGGCGACTTCCGCGCGGGCAGCGACGAGCCGCGCGCGGCAGCGGCTGAACTCCGCATAGGCCTCGGCAAGCTTGAGGCCGAAGGTCACCGGCTCGGCATGGATGCCGTGGCTGCGGCCGATCGTCGGGGTCAGCTTATGCTCCTCGGCGCGGCGGCGAAGCACGGCCAGCAGCGCGTCGAGATCGGCGATCAGGATATCGGATGCGCGGGCGAGCTGCACGGCGAGGCAGGTGTCGAGCACGTCCGAGCTCGTCATCCCCTGGTGCATGAAGCGGGCCTGATCGCCGACCTGCTCGGCCACCCAGGTGAGGAATGCGATCACATCATGCTTCGTGACCGCCTCGATCGCGTCGATCGCGTCGACATCGATGGCCGGGTTGGTGTGCCACCATGCCCAAAGCGCCTCGGCGGCTTCCTTGGGCACGACGCCCAGGTTTGCCAGAGCCTCGGTGGCGTGCGCCTCGATCTCGAACCAGATCTTGAAGCGGGATTCTGGCGTCCAGATTGCCGTCATCTCTGGTCGGGAATAGCGCGGAACCATGTGAACATCCTTGGTCGTGCGGTGACAACGGCTCGCCGTGAGTCGTCGAGGGAAGAGGTTGCGCGCGGGTAGCAGGCATGCGTCAAGGCTTCAAATCCGATGCCCGGAACCCGATATGGCAATTGTCGGTTGATACGGCAAAGAACTTACGCTGCCGCGATGACATTCGTAATGCGAAACGCGGGCAGAACTAAGAGTTTTGTAAGGAGAGTTATGATGTTGAAGCAGCTATTCCTGGCCAGTGCCATGGTTGTTGCTGTTCCAGCGCTTGCGCAGGATGGTGCCACGACGAAGCCGACGGCGCCCTCGTCAGCGCCGGGCGCTGCGAGCGTGCCGCAAGAACCCGCATCTGCTGATTCGGCGCAGGCCGCTGCGGCAACAGCGAATGCCCAGGCGGCCGCGACGACGACGGATCAGGTGTCCACGATCGTCAACGCTGAATTCGCATCATATGATAAGGACGGCAACGGCACGCTGGAGAAGGCGGAGTTCGCCGCATGGATGGACGCGCTGAAGGCCAAGGCGCCGGCAGGCGGCGACAAACCTGGTGATACCAAGTGGAATGACGCGGCCTTCGCGCAGGCCGACAAGGATAAGTCGACCTCGCTCACCCGCGAGGAACTTACCGGCTTCCTTGGCGCTTCGGTGAAATCTGGCGCGGATTGATCCGGTTTGACGTGTCTCAACAGGGCTGCCGGATCGCTCCGGCAGCCCTTTTTCGTAGGAAACAGTTCGGGGATTGTTTACGGGCGAACCCTAGAGTGTCGACATGACCCCGGTTTTTCTTACGATCGATACAGAGATCGCCTGGCGTCACCATGCGGCGGGGCTTGGTCCTGACGTCGTGGAAGCGCGATCCATCGAGCCGGCAGGCGTGGGGCTTCGCTGGCAACTCAATCGTCTTGGCTGTCACGGACTGAAGGCGACGTTCTTCGTGGATCCAATGCCGGCACGGATCTACGGCCTCGATCCTTTCAAGCGGATCATTGATGCGATCCTAACAGCCGGGCAGGAGGTGCAGCTTCACCTACACCCTAATTGGACAAAGGCGAGGCTGGGCGATCGGAGCGTTCATGCAGGCTTCGAACTCAGCGATTATCCCGCGGATGCACAGCGAGAATTGTTGAGCGAGGCGGCAAGCCTGTTGATGGCGGCTGGTGCGCCCCGGCCCATTGCGTTCCGCAGCGGCAGCTATTCGGCGAACGACGATACGCTCAGGGCACTGGCATCGCTCGGAATCGTTTATGACAGCAGCCACAATGGCGCCCATCATCCCTGGCCCAGTGCAATCGGCCTAGCCGCCACCCAGATCGCGCCCGTCAGGCACAGGGGCGTCGTGGAAGTGCCCGTTACCACGATCGAGGACACGGCCGGTGTGTGGCGCAACTTCCAGATTTGCGCCCTTTCTGTCGAAGAAATGACGGCCGCCATCGACCACGCCATTGCCGATCGACATGCCGCACTCACCATCGTCAGTCATAGTTTCGAGCTTGCCGATCGCAGCGGGATGACGGCGAACGGGGTGCACGTGCGTCGCTTCGAAGCCTTGTGCCAGTTGCTTTCGGAGCGCGAGGCGAGCGCCCCCACCACCCATTTCATCGACCGGCCAAGCCTGGCCCTGGATGCGTGCGACAAGCCGCTGCCGGCAAGTCGCTGGCGGCGGGGCCGGCGACAGGTGGAGCAGGCGTGGTCCAATCTGGTAAGCGAGCGTAGCGCATGAGCAACGCCGCCCTGCGGCTGCAGATCGGCGCCCGCACCATTGCCACCATTCCAAGGCGCCTGACCCGGGTTGGCATGTCCCTGGACGCGGCGCTGGCGGGGCAACTGCCCGCTTTTCCGCCGCTGACAGATGCCGACGACGGTTATCTGCTCACGTCGCTGCCCGCGGCGTTATCACCCGACTGGCCAGGGCTACTGTTCGAGAAGCAGCGATACACACGCTATTATGTGGACCTTGCCATTGGCCAATCCGCGTGGCGGGCAGGTCTGTCCGGGCAGACGCGGTCGACGCTGAAGCGCAAGGCGAAGAAGCTAGCAGCGGCCAGTGGCGGTGGCTTGGACGTGCGCCGGTTTCGCACTGCCGCCGAACTGCAAGTCTTTCATCCGATCGCGCGGGCACTGGCGGAGAAGACCTATCAGGAACGCCTGATGGGCGCAGGACTCCCCGGTGACGATGCCTGGGTTCAGCGGATGGTGACGCTCGCGCAAGCGGATCAAGTGCGGGCATGGTTGCTGTTCGTGAACGATACACCGGCAGCCTATCTGTGGTGCAGCGCCGATCGAGAGACGCTTCGCTACGATTACGTCGGTCATGACGAGGCTTTCGCGGCGCTTTCGCCAGGAAGCGTGCTGATGGAAGCCGCACTGGTCGACCTGTTCAGTGACCGGTTCGCTCGCTTCGACTTCACCGAGGGGGAAGGGCAGCACAAGCGACTAATGGCCAATGCAGGTATTGCCTGCCGGGATCTGTTGCTGCTGCGGCCGACGCTGGCGAACAAGGCAGCCATGGCGCTGGTGAGCGGCTTCGACACGGCGATCCAGGTCGCGAAGCGGGCAGCGGCGCTGCCGGGGCTGGAGCAAATGGCAAAGCGGGTGCGGCGGGCCTGAGCGGGCACCCTTTATGCCGGCCATGAAGATTTCGACAAGCGCGGGGCGACGGCGCTAGACCGCAGGAATGCAGCTCACGGCACCAGCGATCATCCTGTCGGTGCGTCCGCATGGCGAGCATGGCGCGATCGTTCGTGCCCTGACGCCAAGAGACGGCGTGCAGGCCGGTTATGTGCGTGGCGGCCGGTCGCGCGGGCTGCGGCCGGTATTGCAGCCGGCCAATGCCGTCCTTGGCGAGTGGCGCGCGAGAACGGCCGAACAACTGCCCGCGCTGACCGTGGAATTGGTGCACAGCCGCGCATCGCTGCATGGCGAGCCGTTGCCGGCAGCAGCGCTGGAGTGGCTGACGACGTTGACGGCCGCCGCGTTGCCTGAGGCGCAGCCTTATCCGCAGCTGTACGATGCGCTGGCAGCGATGCTGGACGCCGTCGAGGCGGCGCCGGCCGCGAGGGGCTGGGCAGGGGCAATGGCTCGTTACGAGCTTCTGGTGCTGGCGCAGCTTGGCTTTGGTCTGGATCTGGAGCGCTGCGTGGCGACGGGGTCGGCCGAGGACGTGGCGTTCATCAGCCCCAAGAGCGGCGGGGCAGTGAGTCGGGCGGCTGCTGTGGGCTATGAGGACCGTCTCCTGCCCTTGCCCGACTTTTTACGCGCGGGGGGCGAGCCTGACTGGTCCGATGTGTTCGACGCTTTGGCAATCACAGGCCGCTTTCTCTCGAGAAACGTCCTCACGGATCGCCGCGTCGACGCGCTGTCCGCGCGCACCCGGCTGATGGACCGACTGAAGAGAGCAGTTGCGTGACCAGCGCCGGGCCGGCAAGGCTCGCCGTCGACGCTGTCGAATAGGTCTGCGCAGCCCGCGTGGCACTATCGGCGGCGATGTCGACAAGCTCAGCCCAAAACGGTGATCATGGCGCAATCTCACCTCATCGCGATCCTGCCGGGAGACGGCATCGGCCCGGAAGTTACCGCTCAGGCACGGCGCGTGCTGGAGGCGCTCGACCTTGCGGTCGCGTTCGAGGAAGCGCCAGTCGGAGGGGCGGCTTACCATCAGACCGGCAATCCGCTCCCGACGTCGACACTTGACCTGGCGCGGCGCGCGGACGCGATCCTCTTCGGCTCGGTGGGGGATCCCGCCTGCGACAACCTGGATCGGCACCTGCGACCGGAACAGGCCATTCTCGGCCTGCGCAAGGAGCTTACCCTGTTCGCCAACCTGCGCCCGGCAAAGCTGTTCGCGGGGCTGGAGGATGCGTCCGCGCTTCGCCCGGAGGTGGCGCGAACCATCGACCTGCTGATCGTGCGCGAGCTGAACGGCGACGTTTACTTCGGCGAGAAGGGGATGCGGACGACGGAGGCTGGCCTGCGTCAAGGGTATGACCTGATGAGCTATGACGAAGGGGAGGTGCGGCGCATTGCCGTCGCCGGCTTCGAGGCGGCTCAGCGGCGGCGGGGCAAGCTGTGCTCGGTCGACAAGGCGAATGTGCTTGAGACTTCGCAATTGTGGCGCGACGTGGTGATCGAGGTTTCGCGGCAATATCCGGATGTGGCGCTGAGCCATATGTACGTCGACAATGCAGCCATGCAGCTGGTGCGTGACCCTGGCCAGTTCGATGTGATCGTAACCGGCAACCTGTTCGGCGATATCCTGTCCGATCAGGCATCCATGTGCGTCGGCTCCATCGGCTTGCTGCCGTCCGCCTCACTCGATGAAGCCGGCAAGGGGCTGTACGAGCCGATCCACGGGTCGGCGCCCGATATTGCGGGGCAGGGCAAGGCCAATCCGTGTGCGGCGATCCTTTCCGCCGCCCTGATGCTTCGTCATTCGCTTGGCCAACCGGACGCGGCTGACCGGATCGAACAGGCGGTGGCACGCGCCTTGGCCAGCGGCAACCGAACGGCGGACCTCGGCGGCGACTGCTCGACCCAAGCAATGGGAGACGCGGTTCTGGCCGCGCTGTGAGCGATCCGCTCGAGCTGGCGATCGTCATCCCGACGTTCAACGAGCGGGCCAATGTGCCGTTGCTCGTGGCCAGGCTGGAGCAGGCGCTGGCGGGCACGAGATGGGAAGCCATTTTCGTCGACGATGACAGCCCGGATGGCACGGCCGATGCTGCTCGCGAAATCGCGCGGCGGGACCCACGCGTCCGGGTGATCCAGCGCATCGGGCGGCGCGGATTGGCAACGGCCTGTATCGAAGGGATGTGCGCCACGGCGGCGCCGTTGGTGGCCGTGATCGATGGCGATCTTCAGCATGATGAAGCGATCCTGCCGCGCATGCTGCAGGCGATGCGCGAAGACGACGCGCTGGACATCGTGATCGGCTCCCGCTTCGTGGATGGTGGCGGCACCGGCGAGTGGGACAGGGATCGCGTGGCAAAATCCGCCCTTGCGACCCGGCTGTCCCAACGCGTGCTTAACGTGGGCCTGACAGACCCGATGAGCGGCTTTTTCATGATCCGCACGCAAGCTGTCCGGACGGTGGCGCCCTGCCTTTCAGGAATCGGATTCAAGATCCTGCTCGACATCATGGCGGCGTCCGATCGCCCGTTGCGGTTCCTTGAGCTGCCGTACGTATTCCGGTGCCGGGAGCAGGGAGAGTCGAAGCTCGATCACGTGGTGGCGCTGGAATATCTGATCGCGATCTACGATCGGAAGTTCGGCAGGGTGGTGCCGGTGCGCTTCGCGATGTTTTCGGCCATCGGCGTGATCGGCGTGCTGATCCACATGAGCGTGCTGACGCT
Source organism: Sphingomonas sp. IC-11 (assembly GCF_021043365.1). GTDB lineage: Bacteria > Pseudomonadota > Alphaproteobacteria > Sphingomonadales > Sphingomonadaceae > Sphingomonas. Next base: position 320,644 of record NZ_JAJNDU010000002.1, read on the forward strand.
GTTGCACCTCGGGCTCGGGGCCGCCTTTCTGGTCGGGCAGATCGTCGGAACGGTGGCGGCGATGACGTTCAACTTCTTCCTGAACAACGCGCTGACATATCGCGACCGGCGCTTGCGGGGATGGCGCCAAATGCTCGACGGATGGGTATCCTTCTGCCTCGTATGTTCCGTGGGAGCGATCGCCAATGTCGGGGTGGCAGCCTTCCTTTATGACTTCCGCTACGGTGCATGGGCTGGCTCTGCACTTGCCGGCGTGCTGGTGGGCGCCGTCTGGAACTACGCGCTTTCATCGCGCTTCACCTGGGGACGGTACTGAGGCGGCTCATATCCAGCTGTCGAACCACATCCACTGCCGGAATGCGCCAGCATCGGGCAGGGCGTGGGCAGAGAGGATCGGGAAGAAGTAAATGGCGAGGCAGAGCGCCACGCCGAGCAATGCCAGATCCGCGCCCCGCAGCCGCATGCGCCAGTGATCGAGCAGCAGCACGATTGGCAGAACGATGAAGATGCTGGACGGGAAGTAATAATAATAGAAGCCGAGCGATTTGGGGATCACGGCCCAGATGCCGAGACTTGCCGTCCAAAGCGCCGCGGCGGCAAAGAAGCGCGGCGAGCCGTGGCGCACCCATCCGATCCAGCAGCCGAGCACCGCCGCGAGGCCGCCCCACATGATCGCCGGATTGCCAAGCAGCAGGATTCCGCGCTGCGCCCCATCGACCGGTTCGTAGAGATACCAGATCGGCCTGATCAGCAACGGCCAGCTCCACCAGTCTGACTGGTAGGCGTGGGGAGGAAGAACCTGGGTCTGTTTTTCGAACATCTCCAGCTGAAAGGGGATCAAGCGCGCGGGCGTCAGCGGTTCGACGGCGTAGAAGAAGGCGGGCGCGAAGGTGAGGAGATAGGCCGTCACCGAGACGGTGCCGAGCACGGCGACTGCCGGCCAGACCGATAAGCCCGGAAATCGCCGTGAATCCTGGCGTTTCAGGATGACCAGCGCCGCCGCAGCGAAGGCGACATAGGGTGCCGCCAGCCATTTGCAGCCGACTGCCAGTCCGAGCAGGACCGAGGCCGCCACCCACCGCCACCATCCGCCCGCTCGAACGGTCCAGGCGATCATCGCTATCGCGCCGGCCAGGAAGGCGAGCATGAAGCCATCCAGCATTGCGATGCGCGATTGAACATAGAGGGTGAAGTTCAGCAGTGTCAGTGCGGCGGCCACGAGAGCGGGGCGCGGGCGCCCGGTGATTTGCCAAGTGGTGGCGAACATCGCGACCACGGTCGCGCTGCCGGCGAGCGTGGACATGAAGCGCCATCCGACCGGCGTGTCGCCGAACAGCAGCATGCCGAGCGCAATCAATGATTTGCCCAGCAGCGGATGTTCGATGTTGGCCGGGCCGGACAGAGCGATCAGCGAGCGGGCTGCCGGGACATAGTGGATCTCGTCAAAGACCAGCCGGTGCGGGACCGCGAGGCGGATCAGGAACACCGCTTCGGCCAGCGCGAACAGGAGGATGGCGAGCGGCAGCGGACGGCGCAGCATGGGCCGTGTGCTTAGCGGGGCAGCGGGCCATGCGATAGGCGCAGGATCCAGGCGCTCTGCACGCGGACTGTCGCATCCAAGTGTCGCGCGAATGTTGAGAAAGTTGATACGGCGGCGACGTATCGCTCAGCATTCGGCTTGCTCCGGAAAACTAGAGCGCTTTTGCCACGACGCACGGGCTGTAGGACAGCCGCGAGCGGCCGTGTCGCCAGGCGTTTGCGTATTCGGCACGCCGCGGCGCCCCTTAGAGTCTGCTCCCGCGACGTACGCCGGGGGAGGATAACCTTGAAAGCCAAGCAGTATTGGCCGAAAGCGGCGTCATGAAACGTCGTACCGGACAAGATCGCGCGATCACCGACAGCTGGCGCCCCGCTACTCGTGCGATCCGCGGCGGAACCGTGCGCACGGAGTTCGGAGAGACATCCGAGGCGATCTTCGTCACCTCCGGCTATACCTACGATTGCGCCGGTGACGCCGCCGCGCGGTTCGCCGGCGAGCAGGAGGGAATGACTTATTCCCGGCTGCAGAACCCGACGGTGGAGATGCTGGAACATCGCATCGCCATTCTGGAAGGGGCGGAGGCGTGTCGCACCATGGCGAGCGGCATGGCGGCGATGACGGCCGTGCTGCTGAGCCAGTTGCAGGCTGGCGACCATGTTGTTGCCGGGCGCGCTGCCTTCGGATCGTGCCGCTGGCTGGTCGACAACCTACTGCCCAAGTTCGGCATCGCGACGACCGTGGTGGACGCACGCGATCCGCAGGCGTTCGAGGATGCGGTTCGCCCTGAAACGAAGGTGTTCTTCTTCGAAACGCCGGCGAACCCGACGATGGACGTCGTGGACCTGAAGGCGGTGTGCAGCATTGCGCGCGAGCGCGGGATCACCAGTGTGGTCGACAATGCCTTTGCCACCCCGGCACTGCAGCGCCCGCTGGAGTTCGGCGCGGATGTGACCGCCTATTCCGCCACGAAGATGATGGACGGACAGGGCCGTGTACTGGCCGGCGCGGTTTGCGGAACCAAGGATTTCATCGAGAACACCTTGCTGCCCTTCACGCGCAACACCGGACCGACGCTGTCGCCGTTCAATGCGTGGGTAGTGCTGAAGGGGTTGGAAACGCTGGACCTGAGGATCCGGCGCCAGTCTGAGAACGCCGTGAAGGTCGCGACCTTCCTTGAAGGCCGGGTTCCGACGGTGTTGTACCCCGGCCTGCCCAGCCATCCGCAGCATGATCTGGCGATGAGCCAGATGGAGGCGGCAGGCCCAATCTTCGCCGTCCTGCTGGATGGGGGACGTCAACAGGCACACGGGCTGCTCGATGCTCTGGAACTGATCGACATTTCGAACAACATCGGCGATTCTCGATCCCTGATGACTCATCCCGCCTCCACGACCCACAATTCTGTCACGCCGGAAAAGCGTGAGGAAATGGGCGTGACCGAAGGCATGTTGCGCCTGAACGTCGGGCTGGAGGATCCGCAGGATCTGATCGAGGATCTTGACCGCGCATTACGCAAGGTCGGCTTGTGAAGGCCTTTTTCCCCTCGTCAGAAACGACGCGGGGAGTCACCGTGCGTGTTTCGGTGAGCTATTTGCCCGAACAATCGGAACCCGCGCGCGGACGTTGGTTCTGGGCGTATCACATCCGGATCGAGAATGACGGGCCGCAGGCCGTACAGCTGCTGACTCGGCACTGGATCATCACCGACGGGCGCGGCGCCCGTCATTCGGTGGAAGGCGAAGGGGTGGTCGGCGAGCAGCCGCTGATCGCGCCGGGCGCCAGTTATGATTATGTATCCGGCTGCCCATTAGCGACGCCGTTGGGATCGATGCAGGGCAGCTATCGCATGGTCGATGCCGCTGGCATGACCTTTGATGTCGCGATCCCGAAGTTCGCGCTGGTCGCTCCAGCCGTGACCGGGGGAGAGCGCGGCTGAGCACGGTCGCTTGCGGGCGACGCCATAGCGCGGCATGGCATGCGACCATGGTGAACAGCCGCCCCACTATCCCCGCTGGATCGTTCCGCCTTATGGCAGGTGCCAGGTGAAGCGTACGCATCTTCCGCTGAACGGGCTGCGCGTGCTGGACGCGGCCGCCCGCCATCTGTCCTTCACCCGCGCTGCCGACGAACTGGCGGTGACGCCGGCTGCCGTCGGCCAGCAGGTGCGGGCGCTGGAGGATACCCTTGGCGTTGTCCTGTTTCGCCGCACCACCAAGGGTCTGGAGCTGACGCCAGAAGGAGAGGCCGGCCTTTCCGCGCTCCGCAACGGTTTTCTCCAGTTCGAGGAAGCGGTGCGCGCGATGCAGGCGGGGCAATCGTCCAAGTCGCTGACCATTGCGGCGCCCCGCGATCTTACGGAAAAGTGGCTCTTGCCGCGGCTGGCAACCATTGCGCAGCGCGACAGCGACCTGCGCTTCGTGCTGGTCACGGCCGACGCGCCGCCGGATTTCACCGAAGCCAATCTGGACCTCGCCATCACCTGGGGCGAAGGTCCGGGAGCGCATGAGGGCGAAGCGATCGAAAGCGAAGGTATGGTAACGGTGGAGCGCCCCGGCGGCGGCGCACCGGCGCTGATCGCATGGCCGGGGGATGGCATGGACGATGCGGCAGCGCTGGTCCGCGTGGGTGACGCTGGCCTGGCGCTCGATGCCGCGGCGCGCGGGCTTGGCCGCGCAACCGTGCCCGAACTGCTGGCCGCCAATGATATCGCCGCCGGGAAGGTGGTGATGGTGGGCGAGCCGCGTCCGTCTCGCCTCGGCTTCTGGCTGGTCGCGCCGCTGCCGCAATGGCGCCAGCAAAAGGTGCAGTCGCTGGTCGAGGCGCTGGCAGGTTGAGGCGCGCATGAGGGCGGAACCCTTCGAAAGCGAGCGGCTGACGATGCGGGCGCCCACGACGGACGACGCACCGGCCCTGTTTGAGGCCTATCGCGATCCGCGAGTGATGCGTTTCTGGTCCAGCCCGCCGCACGGCTCGGTCGCGGAAACTGTCGCCTATGTGACCCCTCACGCTGGCGACCAGTGGCGGCAGTGGGTGATCGTGGAGAAGGCAAGCGGCCGCGCGATCGGCACGCTGGCCGCAGGCGAACGGCGCCGTGGCGTAATGGAAGTCGGCTATCTCCTTTCCGCCGCCGCCTCCGGCCGCGGCTTTGCGCGCGAAGCCGTGAGTGCGCTTATTGACTTGCTGTTCGCGCAGGGCGCACGCCGCGTGTTTGCCGATACCGACCCGGATAATGCCCGGTCGATCGCGCTGTTGGTGGATCTCGGCTTTCAACGTGAGGGCTTGCTGCGCGCGGAGTGGGAGACGCACATCGGCGTGCGCGACAGCGTAATCTGGGGCTTGCTGCGCGACGAATGGCGAGGGAAGCCAGCGCGTTGAGCGTTCACACGCCTGCGGGGGTTCTGGGGCGATGTTTCCGACAACCGTCAGTTAGCGGCACTGGAACACACCTCCGGGAGGGCGGGCCTTACCCAATTCGAGCGACGGCAGGCGGCCTCTCGCGACAAGCGCGGTAATTGCATCCGCCATCCCGTCGCATCTGCCCTGACGCCGACGCCTTTCCTTAGAGCGCCAAGTGCGCTTGTGGCGGGCTGGCGCTCACGTCGACGTACTTCAGGAAGGCTCCTACGGAGAGCTGTTGCCGAACCCAGGCGTTCGTTCAGTCTCCGGAAAGTAGCCTCATGACGTCGCTCCGGCCGCACTGCCGGTGCCCTGTGCCGTCGTGTTCAGCGAATGGCGCCTGCCTGCTTCTGGCATCTGATTGAACCGGCTAGCGGCAGAGCCGGCAGCCTGATCTCGCGACAGAAACAAAAAGCCCCGCCGGATCGCTCCGGCGGGGCTGATTGCATCAGGCTTATCCTGGCGACGATCAGTCGTTCAGATACTCGCCAGCCGCCTCGTCGCTGCCGTCGCCCGACGGGACGACCGTAGCGAGCGGGTCGCTGCCGGTGCCGGCGTCGTCACGCACGGTGCGGGCATTCTCCGCCGCGCGCAGTTCCTCCGCGCTGTTGGGCGCGATGAGCATCTCGGACAGCTTGCGCTGCTGCACCCGAAGCGCCGCGTCGCGCGAGGAAGCGGCCACGCGCAGGCGGTTCATGCCGGCGCCCGTGCCTGCCGGGATGAGCCGGCCGACGATGACGTTCTCCTTCAGGCCCATCAGCGTGTCCTGCTTGCCCTGGACCGCCGCCTCGGTGAGGACGCGGGTGGTCTCCTGGAACGACGCGGCCGAGATGAACGACCGGGTCTGCAGCGACGCCTTGGTGATGCCGAGCAGGATCGGCTTGCCCTGTGCAGGCGCCTCGTTCTTGCCGAGCTTCGCGTTGACCTCGTCCATCTCCGCACGGTCCACCTGCTCGCCGGGGAGCAGGGTGGTGTCGCCGGCTTCGGTGATCTCGACCTTCTGCAGCATCTGACGAACGATCGTCTCGATGTGCTTGTCGTTGATCTTCACGCCCTGCAGTCGATAGACTTCCTGGATCTCCGACACGAGATATTCCGCGAGCGGCTCGATGCCGAGCACCTCGAGAATGTCGTGCGGATCCGGGCTGCCGCCGATCAGGTTGTCGCCACGCTTGACGTAGTCGCCTTCCTGAACGTCGATCACCTTCGACTTCGGGATGAGGTATTCCACCACCTCGCCGCCGTCCTCGGGCTGGATGCCGATCTTGCGCTTTGCCTTATAGTCCTTGCCGAACACCACGCGGCCCGAGACCTTCGCGATGATCGCATTTTCCTTCGGCTTGCGCGCTTCGAACAGCTCGGCAACGCGCGGCAGACCGCCGGTGATGTCGCGGGTCTTGGCGGACTCGCGAGCGACACGGGCAACCACGTCGCCGGCATAGACGACCGAGTTGTCGTCGACCGACAGCACCGCACCCGGCGCCAGCATGTAGCGGGCGGACTCACCCGAACCCTCGTCGAGCAGGGTGATGCGCGGACGCAGATCCTCCTTCGAACGGCCGGCTGCACGATATTCGATCACGACGCGCTGGGCGATGCCCGTTGCCTCGTCGACCTGCTCGGTCAGCGTCTTGCCCTCGATGAGGTCCTGATACTTCACCGTACCGCCGGTTTCCGTGATCACCGGCATGGTGAACGGATCCCATTCGGCGATGCGATCGCCGGCGCTGATGATGTGCCCATCGTCGCACAGCACGTTCGCGCCATACGGGATCTTGTGCACCGCCAGCTCGCGGCCATCCATGTCGACGATCGCGACTTCACCCGAGCGGCTGAGCACCACGCGGCGACCACGCTGGTCGACGATGATGCGCAGGTCGCGATACTCGATCGTGCCGTCGGTCGGCGCCTCGAGGTTCGACTGCTCGTTGAGCTGCGCCGCACCGCCGATGTGGAAGGTACGCATCGTCAGCTGCGTGCCCGGCTCACCGATCGACTGCGCCGCGATGACGCCGACGGCCTCGCCGATGTTCACCGGCGTACCGCGGGCGAGATCACGCCCGTAGCACTTGCCGCAGACGCCGATCTTGCTTTCGCAGACCAGCGGCGAGCGGATCTTGACGGCCTGCACACCGGTCGCCTCGATCTTCGCCACCATCGGCTCGTCGAGCAGGGTGCCGATCGGGATCACGACCTCGCCGGTTTTCGCCTCGACGATGTCCTCCGCGGTCGTACGACCAAGGATACGCTCGCCGAGCGACGCGATGACCGAGCCGCCCTGAACGATCGCCTTCATCTCCAGCGCGCGCTCGGTACCGCAATCGTCCTCGACGATGACGCAATCCTGCGACACGTCGACGAGACGGCGGGTGAGGTAACCCGAGTTCGCCGTCTTCAACGCCGTATCCGCGAGGCCCTTACGAGCGCCGTGGGTGGAGTTGAAGTATTCAAGAACGGTCAGACCTTCCTTGAAGTTCGAGATGATCGGCGTTTCGATGATCTCGCCCGAGGGCTTCGCCATCAGGCCGCGCATGCCGGCGAGCTGCTTGATCTGCGCCTGCGAACCACGCGCACCGGAGTGCGCCATCATGTAGATCGAGTTGATCGGCTTCTCACGGCCGGTCTCCTCGTCGATGCGAACGGCCTTGATCTCGTTCATCATCGAGTTCGCCACCTGGTCACCGCAACGGCTCCAGGCGTCGATCACCTTGTTGTACTTCTCCTGCTGCGTGATCAGGCCGTCCTGATACTGCTGCTCGAAGTCCTTCACCTGCTCACGCGTCTCGTCGACCAGCTTGGTCTTGTCCGGCGCGATGATCATGTCGTCCTTGCCGAACGAGATGCCGGCGCGGAACGCGTGACGGAAGCCGAGTGCCATGATGGCGTCGGCGAACAGCACCGTCTCCTTCTGGCCGGTGTGACGATACACCTCGTCGATGACGTCGGTGACGTCCTTCTTGGTCAGCAGGCGATTGACGGTCTCGAACGGTACCTTGTGGCTCTTCGGCAGGCACTCGCCGAGCAGCATGCGGCCCGGCGTCGTCTCGTAGCGCTTCAGATACTGGTTGCCGTCCTCGTCGGTCTGCGGAACGCGGCTGATGATCTTGGTGTGCAGCGTCACCGCGCCGGTGAACAGCGCCTGGTGCACTTCCTCCATGTCGGCCAGCAGCATGCCTTCGCCCGGCTCGTTCTGCTTCTCCATCGAGAGATAGTAGAGACCGAGCACCATGTCCTGCGACGGCACGATGATCGGCTTGCCGTTGGCGGGCGACAGGATGTTGTTGGTCGACATCATCAGGACGCGCGCTTCCAGCTGCGCCTCAAGGCTCAGCGGGACGTGCACGGCCATCTGGTCACCGTCGAAGTCGGCGTTGAAGGCCGAGCAGACCAGCGGGTGAAGCTGGATCGCCTTGCCCTCGATCAGCACGGGCTCGAACGCCTGGATGCCGAGGCGGTGAAGCGTCGGCGCGCGGTTCAGCAGCACCGGATGCTCGCGGATCACCTCGTCGAGGATATCCCAGACTTCCTTGCGCTCCTTCTCGACCCACTTCTTCGCCTGCTTCAGCGTCATGCTGAGGCCCTTGGCGTCGAGGCGGGCGTAGATGAACGGCTTGAACAGCTCGAGCGCCATCTTCTTCGGCAGGCCGCACTGGTGCAGCTTGAGCTCCGGACCGGTCACGATGACCGAACGGCCCGAATAGTCGACGCGCTTGCCGAGCAGGTTCTGACGGAAGCGGCCCTGCTTGCCCTTGAGCATGTCGGACAGCGACTTCAGCGGACGCTTGTTGGCGCCCGTGATCGTGCGGCCGCGGCGGCCGTTGTCGAACAAAGCGTCGACGGCTTCCTGCAGCATGCGCTTTTCGTTGCGGACGATGATGTCCGGCGCGCGCAGCTCCATCAGCCGCTTCAGGCGGTTGTTGCGGTTGATGACGCGGCGGTACAGGTCGTTCAGATCCGAGGTCGCGAAACGACCACCGTCGAGCGGCACCAGCGGGCGAAGCTCGGGCGGGATGACCGGCACGACCTCGAGGATCATCCACTCCGGGCGGTTGCCCGATTCGAGGAAGCTCTCGACGACCTTCAGGCGCTTGATGATCTTCTTGGGCTTCAGCTCCGACTTGGTCGTCGCCAGCTCTTCGAGGAGCTGCTGCTTCTCGCCCTCGAGATCGAGGCTCTCGAGCATGATGCGCACGGCCTCGGCGCCGATGCCGGCGGAGAAGGCGTCTTCACCATATTCGTCCTGCGCCTCGAGGAGCTCGTCCTCGGTCAGCAGCTGGAACTTCTCGAGCGGGGTGAGGCCCGGCTCGATGACGATATACGCTTCGAAGTACAGCACGCGCTCGAGCTGCTTCAGCTGCATGTCGAGCAGCAGGCCGATGCGCGAGGGCAGCGACTTCAGGAACCAGATGTGCGCGACCGGGGCAGCGAGCTCGATATGGCCCATCCGCTCGCGGCGGACCTTCGAGACGGTGACCTCGACGCCGCACTTCTCGCAGACGATGCCCTTGTACTTCATGCGCTTGTACTTGCCGCACAGGCATTCGTAGTCCTTGATCGGACCGAAGATGCGCGCGCAGAACAGGCCGTCACGCTCGGGCTTGAACGTGCGATAGTTGATCGTCTCGGGCTTCTTGATCTCGCCGAACGACCAGGAGCGGATGCGGTCCGGAGACGCGATGCCGATCTGGATCTGGTCGAAGGTCTCCGGCTTGGCGACCGGGTTCGCGAAATTGGTAAGTTCGTTCATTTTTCTACCTCTTCCCCCTCCCGCGCGGGCGGGAGGGGCTAGGGGAGGGATGGTCGATCGTCGGAGCGGTGCGGTTACTCGGCCGCCTCGGCCAGATCACCGTCGTCCGCGTCTTCCATGCTCTTCAGCTCGACGTTGAGGCCCAGCGAACGCATTTCCTTGACGAGCACGTTGAAGCTCTCCGGAATGCCGGCCTCGAACGTGTCGTCACCCTTGACGATCGCCTCATAGACCTTGGTACGGCCGACCACGTCGTCGGACTTTACCGTCAGCATCTCCTGGAGCGTGTACGCAGCACCATAAGCCTGCAGCGCCCACACCTCCATTTCGCCGAAGCGCTGGCCGCCGAACTGCGCCTTGCCGCCCAGCGGCTGCTGGGTGACTAGGCTGTACGGCCCGATCGAACGTGCGTGGATCTTGTCGTCGACGAGGTGGTGCAGCTTCAGCATGTAGATGATGCCGACGGTCACCTTGCGGTCGAACTGATCGCCGGTGCGCCCGTCGAACAGATCCGACTGACCCGACGGATCAAGACCCGCCAGTTCGAGCATGTTGGCGACGTCCTGCTCCACCGCACCGTCGAACACCGGAGTGCCCATCGGAACGCCGGGCTTCAGGTTGTTCGCCAGCTCGATGATGCCCTGCGCGTCACGTGCCTCGATCTCGTCGACATAATGTTCGCCGTAGATCGTCTTCAGCCGCTCCTTCACCGCCTCGGGCATGGCGCCCGGGGTGGCATCCGGATTGGCTTCACGCCATTCCTCCAGCTGCTGCGCGATCTGTTGGCCGAGGCCGCGGGCGGCCCAGCCAAGGTGCGTCTCGAAGATCTGGCCGACGTTCATGCGCGACGGCACGCCCAGCGGGTTCAGCACGAGATCGACCGGCGTACCGTCGGCGAGGAACGGCATGTCCTCCACCGGCAGGATGCGGCTGATGACGCCCTTGTTGCCGTGACGGCCGGCCATCTTGTCGCCCGGCTGCAGCTTGCGCTTCACCGCGACGAACACCTTGACCATCTTCAGCACGCCCGGCGGCAACTCGTCGCCACGCTCCAGCTTCTCGCGACGGTCCTCGAACTTCTCCTTAATGAGCTTCGCGGCCTCGTCGTACTGCGCCTTCACCGCTTCGAGATCCGACTGGACCTTGTCATCGGCGACCGCGAACTTCCACCATTCGTGGCGGTCGACGCTGTCGAGCATGTCCTGATCGATCACGGCACCCTTCTTGGGGCCGCCCTTCGGCACCGCAGTCGCGGTCTGGCCGATCAGCATCTCGCGCAGGCGAGACCACGTGGCGCGGTTGAGGATCGTGCGCTCGTCGTCCGAGTCCTTCTTCAGGCGCTCGATCTCCTCGCGCTCGATCGCCATCGCGCGCTCGTCCTTGTCGATGCCGTGGCGGTTGAAGACGCGAACGTCGACGACCGTACCGGCAACGCCCGGCGGCAGGCGGAGCGAGGTGTCACGCACGTCGCTGGCCTTTTCACCGAAGATCGCGCGCAGCAGCTTCTCTTCCGGCGTCATCGGGCTTTCGCCCTTCGGCGTGATCTTGCCGACCAGGATGTCGCCCGGCTCGACCTCGGCACCGACGTACACGATGCCCGCCTCGTCGAGGTTGCGCAGCGCTTCCTCGCCGACGTTCGGAATGTCGCGCGTGATGTCTTCCGGCCCGAGCTTCGTGTCGCGGGCCATCACCTCGAACTCGTCGATGTGGATCGACGTGAAGACGTCATCCTTCACGATCCGCTCGGAGATGAGGATCGAGTCCTCGTAGTTGTAGCCGTTCCACGGCATGAACGCGACGAGCGCGTTACGGCCGAGCGCCAGCTCGCCGAACTCGGTCGACGGGCCGTCGGCGAGGATGTCGCCGGCGTTCACCACGTCGCCCACCTTCACCAGCGGGCGCTGGTTGATGCAGGTCGACTGGTTGGAGCGCTGGAACTTCATCAGCGAGTAGATGTCGACGCCCGACTTGCCGGCATCGACCTCACCCGTGGCGCGGATCACGATACGGCTGGCGTCGACCTGGTCGACGACGCCGGCGCGGCGTGCGGCGATCGCCGCACCCGAATCGCGTGCCACCGTCTCTTCCATGCCGGTGCCGACGAACGGCGCTTCCGCCTTCACCAGCGGGACGGCCTGACGCTGCATGTTCGAGCCCATCAGCGCGCGGTTCGCGTCGTCGTTCTCGAGGAACGGGATCAGCGAGGCGGCGACCGACACGAGCTGCTTGGGCGACACGTCCATCAGCGTGATCGTCTCGGGCAGCGCCATGAGGAATTCGCCGGCCTGACGGGCGGAGATGAGATCCTCGGTGAAGCGGCCTTCGGCGTCGAGCTCGGCGTTCGCCTGCGCAACGGTGTGCTTCTGCTCTTCCATCGCGGAGAGGTACACGACCTCGCCGGTCACCTTGCCGTCCACCACGCGGCGGTACGGCGTCTCGATGAAGCCGTACTTGTTGACGCGCGCGAACGTCGACAGCGAGTTGATGAGACCGATGTTCGGGCCTTCCGGCGTTTCGATCGGGCAGATACGGCCATAGTGCGTCGGGTGAACGTCGCGGACCTCGAAGCCCGCGCGCTCACGCGTGAGACCGCCCGGCCCGAGGGCCGAGACGCGGCGCTTGTGCGTCACTTCCGACAGCGGGTTCGTCTGGTCCATGAACTGCGACAGCTGCGACGAGCCGAAGAATTCACGCACCGCGGCGACCGCCGGCTTCGCGTTGATGAGGTCGTTCGGCATGACGGTCGACACGTCGACCGAGCTCATGCGCTCCTTCACCGCACGCTCCATGCGGAGCAGACCGACGCGATACTGGTTCTCGAGCAGCTCGCCCACCGAACGCACGCGGCGGTTGCCGAGATTGTCGATGTCGTCGATCTCGCCCTTGCCGTCCTTCAGGTCGACGAGGGTCTTCACGACCGCCAGGATGTCCTCGGTGCGCAGCGTCGTCACCGTGTCCTCGGCGTCGAGGTCAAGGCGCATGTTGAGCTTCACGCGGCCCACGGCCGACAGGTCGTAGCGGTCCGGATCGAAGAACAGGCCAGCGAACAGCGCTTCCGCCGTCTCGAGCGTCGGCGGCTCGCCAGGGCGCATCACGCGATAGATGTCGCTCAGCGCCTGCTCGCGCTCTTCGGCCTTGTCGGCCTTCAGCGTGTTGCGGATCCACGGGCCGGTGGTGACATGGTCGATGTCGAGCAGCTCGATCCGGTCGATGCCGGCCTTGTCGAGCTTCTCCAGGCTTTCCGGGCCGATCTCGTCACCGGCCTCGACGTAGATCTCGCCGGTCTGCTCGTTGATGAGGTCATAGGCCGAATAGCGGCCGTAGATTTCCTCGGTCGGGATGAGGAGGTCGGTCAGGCCGTCCTTGGCTGCCTTGTTGGCGGCGCGCGGCGTCACCTTCGTGCCCGTCGGGAACACGACTTCGCCCGAGTTCGCGTCGACGAGGTCGAACGTCGGCTTCACGCCGCGCCAGTTCTCGGCCGCGAACGGGATGCGCCAGCCACCCTGGCCGCGCACATAGGTGACGCGGTTGTAGAAGTGGTTGAGGATTTCCTCGCTGTTGAGGCCCAACGCGTAGAGCAGCGCGGTGACCGGCAGCTTGCGCTTGCGGTCGATCCGGACGTTGACGATGTCCTTGGCGTCGAACTCGAAATCGAGCCACGAACCGCGATACGGGATCACGCGTGCGGCGAAGAGATACTTGCCCGAGGCGTGGGTCTTGCCGCGGTCATGATCGAAGAGGACGCCCGGCGAGCGGTGCATCTGGCTGACGATCACGCGCTCCGTGCCGTTGATGAAGAACGTGCCGTTCTCCGTCATCAGCGGCATGTCGCCCATGTAGACGTCCTGCTCCTTGATATCGAGCACCGAGCGGGTTTCCGTTTCCGGATCCACCTCGAACACGATCAGGCGAAGCGTCACGCGCATCGGCGCGGCATAGGTGATGCCACGCTGGCGGCATTCCTCGACGTCGAACTTCGGCGGTTCGAGTTCGTAGTTCACGAAGTCGAGCTCTGCCGTGCCGGCGAAGTCGCGGATCGGGAACACGCTGCGCAGCGTCTTCTCGAGACCCGAGACATAGCCGATCGAGGGGTCGGATCGCAGGAACTGTTCGTAGCTCTCGCGCTGCACCTCGATCAGGTTCGGCATCTGCACCACTTCGTGGATGTTGCCGAACACCTTGCGGATGCGGCGCTTTGCGGTGCCGCCTTCGATCGCCTTGGTTGCCATGTAGCTGTCTGCCTTGGTCTAATTCGTCCGGGCGCAGGACAAGACGCCAAAAGGCCGCTCGTTCTGTGTCTTACGGACACAAACGGCAGCCTTGAAGCGTCTTATGAAACCACCGACTTCCATCCGTTCGACACGGTGCGCGAGGCCATGCCATTTCCCGAAGCTGTGGTGATGGAGCGGATATAGGAGCCGTGTTGGATCGCGTCAACCACGCATCCAACAGCGGCCCCATGCTGAGTCCGCGAAAAGGAAAGGGGCAGCCGTAGGGGGGGGGGCGGCCGTGGCCGCCCGCACTGCACGACTGGAGGTGCATCGGCCGCTGCGCGGAGAAGATCGGCCTCGCGTGCCCGGGCGCCGGCCAGCGGACAAGTGCGAGAGGCGCAAGAGAAGTAGCCGGGGCGCCGGCGTGCAGTGGCCGGTTGATCCGCGAGCCCCGGCAGGATTATCGCCAGTCGCTTCAGCCGTGACTTCAGCGCGAGCCGGAGGCGGGATGCTCGACCGCGTGCTGCCGGCCTGAGCGTCGCCGATCATCCAGCCGGGTGCGACAGTCGGGGCGGCGTGGGAGATGCTGGAATGAAGAAACTGCTGCTGCTTGCCGGCGCCGCGCTGGCGCTTACCCCCGTTGCGGCGCAGCAGACGCCGCCGCCGTCCGGCGACGTTCCCAGCGGCTTCGCCTATCCGATCGATGCACGCGACTATATCCGCCGTGAAGTCATGATCCCGATGCGCGACGGCACCAAGCTGTTCACCGTTATCGTGATTCCCAAGGGTGCGGCGAACGCCCCGATCCTGCTGACCCGAACGCCCTACAATGCTGCCGGCCGGGCCAACCGGGTCGCCAACAGCCCGAACATGGCCTCCCTGCTGCCCCAGGGTGACGAGCCGTTCGTCCGGGCGGGGTACATCCGGGTGTTCCAGGACGTGCGCGGCAAATACGGTTCGGAGGGCGACTATGTGGTTACCCGTCCGGTGATCGGGCCGCTCAACACCACCAAGGTCGATCACGTCACCGATGCCTATGACACCATCGACTGGCTGGTGAACAAGGCGAACCTGCCGGAATCGAACGGACGCGTAGGGATGCTCGGCTCCTCCTACGAGGGTTTCACCGTCGTGATGGCCCTGCTGAACCCGCACCCGGCACTGAAGGTCACCGCGCCGGAAAGCCCGATGATCGACGGCTGGATGGGCGACGACTGGTTCCACTATGGCGCGTTCCGGCTGGCCAATATTGCCTGGCTTGGTCGTCAGACCGGCTTCAAGGGTTCGGGATCGGAACCGGTGTCGGCGATCTATGACGATTACGAGCAGTTCCGGCGGATCGGATCGGCCGGTGCCTGGGCGGAAAAGTCCGGCTATGCCAAGCTGCCCTATTGGCAGCGCATGGTGTCCCATCCGGCCTATGACGGGTTCTGGCAGGGCCAGGCGCTCGACAAGCTGCTGGCCGCCAACCCTTCCAACGTGCCCACCATGTGGGAACAGGGGCTGTTCGATCAGGAGGACATGTATGGCGCCATCACCACCTGGGAGGCGCTGAAGGCCAAGGGCAAGGCCGGCAACAACTTTCTGGTGATGGGCCCGTGGCGTCACAGCCAGGCGAACTACGACGGTTCGTCGCTGGGCGACTTCAAGTGGAACGGCGACACGGCCACCGAGTGGCGCGAACAATATCTGTTCCCGTTCTTCGACCAATATCTGCGGGACGGCCGGCCCGCTTTCACGCCGCCGCAAGCGCTGATCTACAACACCGGCGACAATCGCTGGGACAAGCTGTCGCAATGGCCGCTCGCCTGCGACAGCGGATGCGACGCGCCGCTGACGCCGATCTATCTGGGCGCGGACGGCGCGCTAGGGTTCCAGAAGGGCGGGGCGGGCGGCGACAGCTATGTCTCCGACCCGGACAAGCCAGTGCCGCATCTGCCGCGCCCGGTGAACTTTGGTGACGGGCGCTGGGGCGCGTGGCTGGTTTCCGACCAGCGATCCGTCGACGGCCGTACCGATGTGATGACGTACCAGACCGCGCCGCTGACCCAGGCGGTGCGTGTCTCCGGCGCGCCGATGGCGGATCTGTTCGCCAAGACCACCGGCACCGACGGCGACTTCGTCGTGAAGGTAATCGACGTTTATCCTGACGATTACCCGAACGAGCCGAAGAAGGGCGGCTATCAACTGCCGATCAGCCTGGACATCTTCCGCGGGCGTTATCGCGACAGTTTCGAAAAGCCGACGCCGATCCCCGCGGGCAAGGTCCAACGTTATCGATTCCGCCTGCCGACCGTGAACCATGTCTTCAAGCCGGGGCACCGCATCATGGTGCAGGTCCAATCGTCGCTGTTCCCGCTATACGATCGTAATCCGCAGAAGTACGTGCCCAACATCTTCCTTGCGAAAAAGGAGGATTATCAGAAGGCGACGGTGACGCTTTCGCGGGGCGGTGCGCAGGCAAGTGCGGTATGGCTGCCGGTTGTGGCCAGCGGCGAGACGCCGTCGCGGCCGTGAGTGGTTGTCCGGCGTTCAGGTTGGCGCGGTTAGCGCGATGAGCATGGCAGGGGTGACGAAGATGCGGTTGGCAGCCGGAGTGGCGGCGCTTTGCATGGCAGGCATGGCGAGCGCGCAAGTGCCGCCGACGACGGTGCCGGACGTGGGCAATTACAGCCTGCCTGAATCGCCCCGACCTGCGCAGCAGAGCCCGCTGCTGAATCCGGCGCCAACGCCGTCTCCGGCCCCGACCGAGGCGCTGCCGGTGATTGCGCCACCTGCCCCTACGCCGACCGCCACCCCGCGCGCCGCACCGGTACGCACGCCGAACCCGACACCCACTCGTGCGCCGGCACCGCGGGCGACGCCGACGCCAACCCCATCGCCCCGAGCCACGGCAGCCCCGAGCGCAGCAGCCACTCCGGCGGCAACACGGGAGGCCGTGCCGGCAGCGACGCCCGCTGCTCCACTGACGCCCGAAGTGCTGCCGGCGGAGCCATCAACCGCCGACACCCCCGCGTTGCCAGTACCCGCCGCAGAACCGACAGCGGCTTCGGTCGAGCCGGCGACCGGTGGCAATGGCGGCAATTGGCTGTGGACAGTGCTGATCGGTGTCCTCGTGCTCGCCGGTGCCGGATTGTTCCTGTGGCGCCGTCGGGCAAGCCGGATGGATGCGCTACCGGCGCCAATGGAGCCAGCCGAGAACTGGTCGGTCGCGGACGAGGTGGCCGAACCTGCGCCGGCTCCGGCCCCGTCGCCGGTTGTACCACCTGCGCCCGTTCAGCCCCCGGCATCGGCACCACAGGCTCCGGCACCCGTCACCGCCGCCCCGCGTTTTCTCGACCTGTCTGACAAGATGCCACCGGCCCGCATCGAAGTGGGCGAGCCAGTGGTGCGCCGCGCCGGCCTCAACATGATCACGGCAACGGCAGACCTGACGGTTGAGGTGCGCAACGTGTCGGACGTGCCGGCACGTGGCGTCACGCTGGACGTGCGGCTCGCCAGCGCCCAGCCCAATCAGGATGCGGCGATTGCGGCGATGTTTGCCGGGCCGGTACCCCGGCCGGCAGCGCCGCCCTTTGACCTCGCACCGGGGGAAAGCCGCCGGGTCCGTACGCTGGTGACGATGGCGCGCGACTCGATCACGGTGCTTCAGGCTGGCGGGCGGCCGATGTTCGTGCCGGTGGTGGCGATCCGCGCCATTCACGCCGGCGGGCAGACGGTGACCGTTCATGCGCTGGGCATCGAGCGGCCGGGGCAGGCGAAGCTGGGGCCGTTCTGGCTCGACCAGCCCGGGCGGATGTTCGACACGGTCGGCGTGCGCCCGCACAGCGGCCAATGGTAAGGCATCGCGACCTGCGGAGGTTCAGCGCTTCGTCCACAGGGTGACGGTACCCACGCGGCGTGCCGGCCGGTAGCCCTGCATTGCCCGCGCGAGTGGTGGGTGAGCAGCAATCCATCGCGGCCCCGGAACGTCATCAACCAGAATGATGTCGGGCCGATGACCTGTGATGTCGGCGGCCAGCAGCGCGGCATCGTCCTGCTCGGCGCGTTCATAGGCGCGGCGAGCGGTTGCCGGCAGCGCGGGATTTTCGAGTTGCTGCCAGGCGTTGCCAGTCACCCATTGGCTGCCGCGTGTGCCGACCCACTCACCCCCAACCCAGCGGGTGAGTGGATGGCCGAGCGAGAAATCGAAGGAAATGCCGATCAGCCGCGGGTGCGCTGGACCAAGACGCTGCACGGCGTCGCTGAGGGCGCGGGGCTCCGGCACGCGGGCGTAGCTGTAGGTGGCGAACAGGGCGAGTATGGCGGCGCAGACGGCCCCGAATGCGCGGGCATGGCCGGGGCGCGAAAGATGCAGCGTGATCGCCAGAAGTGACGTCGCGACCGCGGGATAGCCGTGGTTGAGATAACCCTTGCCCTGAACCAGCCCGGCAGCGGCGAAGCCGGCGGCGGCGAGCAGCAGGACGACGACATCGTTCGTCGGACGCGCGCGGGCCAGCCACAGGGTAAGGATCGCAACGGTGGCCGGGATGGAGACCATCGTGCCGGTCAGAAGATGGCCCCAGCTGTCCCGTCCCGGCAGGTACACGAGCCGAAGCAGCGGCAGCATGTGCGCGGTATAATCGGGAAAGACGAGCAGAACGATCAGCAGATAGCCAACCCCTGTCGCGGCCAGCGCCAGCCATTCCGGTGACTTCAACACGTCGAGGCTGCGCTGCCGCGCCGAGGACCAGAGCTGTGGAAGGGCAAGGGCGAGGATCAGGTGAGGCTTGATGGCCACCATGATACCGGCGCCGATCCCGGTCGCCCAGGCATCGCCGGCGCGAACGGGCAGGTTCCGGGTCCGCCTGACGATCACGGCCAGGCAGGGCAGGCCGGCGATCAGCGCAACATGCTCGCGCTGCGCAAACAGATCAGCGGGCAGAACCAGCAGGATGAAGGCTCCGGCAGCGCCCAGCGATGCCAAAGCCGCGGGCGGCACCGCGAGGATCCGGCCCACGTGGCGGAGCGACAGGATCGCCAGCATGCTTGCCAGCAGCACCGTCACTGCCTCCGGCGCGATCCCGAGCAGCCCGGCCGTGGCGACGGACGGTATGTATAGCAGAACCGAGGCGGGCGGATTCACCTCCTCGATGTCACGGTACAGGCGGGCGCCGTCGAGCACCCGCTCGGCCGTGGTGATCAGCCAGGAAACGTCGCAGTTCAGCGAGGACAGCGCCTGCTGAACCAGCGCGGCCACGATCACGAGCATCGGCCACCCCGGTCGAAGCGCCGATGATGGCAGCCGGTAGGTGGGGAGCGCGCCGGTGATCACCGGCGGGGCGGTAGCGCCTCAGTGGTTGAAGCCGGGTTACCGCGGCGAACTGGCCCTCCGCAGCGGGCGGGCCTTCATCGTGTCAGATACGAAAAGGGCGGCACCCGCGAAGGTGCCGCCCTTTCTGTCGGCTGGTCCGCCCCGGGAGCGGATCCCATGACGTCAAACGTGCGCCTTGGCCCACGTCGGCCGGCCTTGTGCGAAGCGCGGGCTGCTACGCAGCCCGCGCCAGCACAGCGGCTTACTTGAGCTCGACGGTCGCGCCAGCTTCTTCCAGCTGCTTCTTGATCTTCTCGGCCTCGTCCTTGGACACGCCTTCCTTGATCGGCTTCGGCGCGCCTTCGACCAGGGTCTTCGCTTCGGTCAGGCCGAGGCCCGTGATCGCGCGGACTTCCTTGATGACGTTGATCTTCTTGCCACCGTCGCCGGTGAGGATCACGTCGAACTCGGTCTTCTCTTCAGCGGCCGGAGCAGCTGCGCCGCCACCAGCTGCCGGAGCTGCTGCAACCGCTGCTGCGGCCGAAACGCCCCACTTCTCTTCGAGGAGCTTCGAGAGCTCAGCCGCCTCGAGGACGGTCAGTTCGGACAGCTGGTCAACCAGCGCGTTCAGGTCTGCCATGATATACTTCCTTTGAAACGATCGAATGAAACGATGCTGCCTGACGGATCAGGCGGCTTCCTTTTCCGAGTAAGCTGCAAGCACGCGCGCGATCTGCGCGGCGGGCGCCTGGGTGATGGTCGCGATCTTGGTGGCCGGGGCCACGATGAGACCGACGATCTTCGCCCGGAGCTCGTCGAGCGACGGCATCGTCGCAAGCGCCTGAACGCCTGCCACGTCGAGCTTGGTCGCACCCATGCCGCCGCCGACGATCTCGAACTTGTCGGTCGTCTTGGCGAAATCCACGGCTACCTTGGCAGCCGCGACGGGATCGACCGAGGTCGCGAGACCGACCGGACCGGTGAGCATGTCGCCCAGCGAATCATAGTCGGTGCCATCGAGCGCGATCTTGGCAAGCTTGTTCTTCGAGACCTTGTAGACGGCACCGGCCTCGCGCATCTTCGTCCTCAGCTGCGTCGACTGTGCGACGGTGAGGCCGAGGTTGCGGGTGACGACCACCACGCCGACCTCGGAGAAGGTCTGCTTGAGTTCGGCGACGGCTGCGGCCTTTTGAGCACGATCCATGCCATTCTCCACACTATGACCGCATCCCGAAGGCTGCGGCCGGTTACGATCCGTCCGCACGAAACCGTGCGAACGGGTTGTCCAAGGGCACCCCGTCAAAGTGATACTTTGACAGGACCCGAGTGAAGGGGAATGGGAAGCAGTCGCGGGCCCAATGAGCCACGCGGCAGACCGGAGCGCCAGGACGCTCGCGGTGAAATCCTGTCCCCGTCTCGGCGGGGCATTAAGGGCCCTGTGGCCCACCCGCTGTCTCGGACGGCGCCGCACGCCCGAGGGGTACGGCAAGCGCAGCCCCATAGCGGAATGGCGCTGTGGGTCAAGTGTCTTTGAACCCACATCAAATCGCAACCGGAACGACATCGTCTCGCCACGGCGCCGTCATCCGCGCCCGGCACAGCCTGTCCAGACAAGCAGCCCCGGGGGGACCCATGACCGATTCGACCTTTCTTTACGATGACGGTGACATCGACACGAACCGAAGCGCGAACGGTCACCTCAACGACCTGATTGCGCAGCGCTATTCGCGGCGGCAGACGCTGCGCGGCGGGCTGAGCGCGATGACCACGGCAGTGTTCGGCGGCGTTCTGCTGGCTGGCTGCGACGACGAGACGATCACGAGCGAGCCGGTGAAGGTGAGTGCGGGCAGCGCCGTCGCTACCACCGCCGGCAAGACGGTGACGCTGCAAGGCACGGCAAACACGGGCGCCCAGTCGATCGGCTGGGTGCAGGTGAGCGGGCCTTCCGTAACGCTGAGCGGCACGAGTGGCACGACCGCGACCTTTATCGCTCCGGCGGTGAGCACTGCCACGCCGCTAGTGTTTCGCTTTACCGGCGTGGGGGCGGCTGGCGACAGCGCCACCGCGGACACCACCGTTACCGTTTCACCGGCGACCTTGGACTTCGCCGCCGTTGCCAAGAACCGCAACGACCTGGTGACCGTGCCGGCCGGCTATACCGTAACGGTGCTGTACCGGCTGGGCGATCCGATCAACGCCAGCACGCCTGCCTATGCCAATGACGGGACGGACACGAACTTCGCGGCGCGCGCGGGCGATCATCATGACGGAATGAGCTTCTTCGGTCTCGCCGCAACCGGCACCAGCCGGGATCCGGCGGGCAGCACGCGCGGGCTGCTGGTGCTCAATCACGAAAACATCACCGAGAGCTATTTGCACGCGCGGGGCCAGACGACCACGGGCGGTGTGCGGCCGGAAGCGGAAGCGATCAAGGAGATCGAGGCGCATGGCGTTTCGGTGATCGAGGTGACTCGAGGGGCTTCTGCCTGGAGCTACGTGCAGGCGTCCGCGCTCAACCGGCGGATCACCCCGAACACGCCGATGGCGTTCAACGGTCCGGCGCGCGGCCATGCGCTGCTGCGCACGCTGTATTCCAAGGAGGGGACGCAAGGACGCGGCACGATCAACAATTGCGCCAACGGCACCATGCCCTGGGGCACCTACGCGACCGCAGAAGAAAACTGGGCCGGTTATTTCCGGCGCGATCGCGGCGATGCCGCGGTGCGCATTGCGGCTGGCCAGGCGAAGGAGAATGCCAGCCTGTCGCGCTACGGTATCAGCGAGGGTCGGGCGGGCAATTACGGCTGGACGACCGTGACACCATCGGATCCGTCCAGCACGGTCTTTCGCAAATGGAACGCCACCGCCGTGGCCGACGCGGTTGCAGACGGCACCGCCGATTTCCGCCACGAGCCGTTCCAGTACGGCTGGATCGTCGAGATCGACCCGTACAATCCGCAGTCGACGCCGCGTAAGCGAACCGCGCTCGGCCGCATGAACCACGAAGGCGTGGAGCCGAGCCGGATGGTCGCCGGCGTCAGGCCCGCCTTCTACATGGGCGACGACGCGCAGAACGAATATATCTACAAGTTCGTGTCGAGCACGCCCTGGTCGGCCAGTGACGCCAATGCCGCTGACCGGCTGGCGGTGGGCGACAAGTATCTGGATGCCGGCACGCTCTATGTCGCGAAGTTCAATGCGGACGGCAGTGGCCAGTGGCTGGCCCTGACGTTCGGATCGGGCCCGCTGACCAGTGGCAATGCGACCTATCCGTTCGCGGATCAGGCCGACGTGTTGATCAACGCCCGTATCGCCGCCGACCTGTTGGGCGCGACGCCGATGGACCGGCCGGAATGGACCGCGGTGAATCCAGCGAATGGCGAGATGTATTGCACGCTCACCAACAATTCGTCGCGCAGCCCGGCGCGCACCGATGCCGCCAATCCGCGCGCCTATGTCGATCCGCGCACCGATGGCCGCAGCAACAGCGCGGGCAACGTCAACGGCCATGTCATCCGCCTGCGCGAGAATGGCGACACGACGGAGGCCGTGGCCTTCACCTGGGACGTCTATGCCTTCGGATCGGGCAGCGACCTCAACAAGGACAATATCAACCTGTCGGGGCTGGACGACAGCAACGATTTCTCCTCGCCCGACGGCCTGTGGTTCAGCCTGCCGACCAACGTCGCAGGGCAGGGGGCGAGCCCGGTGATGTGGCTGCAGACCGATGATGGCGCCTTCACCGATGTGACCAACAACCAAATGCTCGCCGCCATCCCGGGGCGCGTGGGTGACGGGGGCACGAAGACGGTGAACAATGCGACGCCGGCTGGGACCAGCACGGCGACGACGCGCGTCGGCAAGGCGCCGGGCGCGACGCTGAAGCGGTTCTTGGTCGGGCCGAAGGAATGCGAGATCACCGGCATCACGTCGACGCCTGACGGAAAGGCGCTGTTCGTCAACATCCAGCACCCCGGCGAGAATGGCGGCCCGGACAACATCACGTCCAACTGGCCGGCCTCCCAGGGCGGTAGCGCCAGCCCGGGAACGCGTCCGCGGTCCGCGACGATCGTGATCACGCGCCAGGATGGTGGCTTGGTCGGGATCTGAAAAGGTGGGGCGTCATCCTAGTGGATGAGGATGGCGCCCCCGCATTCCGGCCCTTATTCCGGCGCGATCAGCGATCCGTCCGGATCGCGCCAGCCTCGCGCACCGCCTTCAGCGTCGGCCAGCCATTGACCGCCATCAGCAGGTCGGCCTCGGCGAGGATGCACTTCAGCACGTGCGCGCAGCCCGCCGCGCCGCCCAGCGCCAGGCCATAGGAATAGGGCCGGCCGAGGCCCACGGCGTCAGCGCCGAGCGCGATTGCCTTCACCACGTCGGTGCCCGATCGGATGCCCGAATCGAACAGCACCGGCACGCGCCCTGCGACCGCCTCGGCCACCGCCGGCAGCATGTCGATCGCCGCGATCCCGCCGTTCGCCTGCCGTCCGCCGTGGTTGGAAACGTAGATGCCATCCGCGCCGGTATCGATCGCACGGCGCGCGTCGTCGGGGTGGCAAATCCCCTTCAGCACGATCGGCAGCTTGGTGATCGATTTCAACCAGGCCATGTCGTCCCACGTCAGCACCTTGCCGAACGTCGCGCCCCAGGTGCCGATCGCGGTGCGCAGATCCTCCTCCGGCGCTTTGCCGCCCAGCATCTGGCGAAAGCGCGGGTCGACGAAGTAATTCTGCAGCACATGGCCGCGCAGCTGCGGGAAGTTGGACGGGTTGAGATCGCGGGGTCGCCAGCCGGTCACCCAGGTGTCGAGCGTGACGACGATGGCCTTGTATCCGGCGCTTTCTGCGCGGGAGACGAGGCTTTCGGCCAGTTCCTTGTCGCGCGGCGTGTAGAGCTGGAAGAACGCCGGGGTTTCCGCGCAGGCGGCCTTCACGTCCTCCAGCGGATCATTCGAGAGGGTGGAGGCGGTCAGCGGGACGCCGGTCATCGCCGAGGCCTGCGCCGCGGCCACGTCGCCATGCTGGTCCTGCGTCATCATGCCGGTGACGCCGATCGGGGCCATGAACAAAGGCGAGGGCAGCTTGAGCCCGAACAGATCGATCGACAGGTCGCGGTGCGTCGCGTCGACCATCATGCGTGGCACCATGCCCCAGTGGCGGAAGGCGCGGGCGTTCTCGTCCTGGGTATATTCGTCGCCGCAGCCGCCCTGGACATAGGTCAGCACATGCGGCGGCAGCGCGGCTTGCGCGCGCTTTTCCAGCGTCGGGAAATCGACCGGATAGGTGGGGACGATGCCGGACAGGCCGGCGCCATAGATCTGGGTCTGCAAGTCGCCGTAATGCGGCATGGGGTACGCTCTCCTTTGCGCGCATTGTCGCGGGCTGGAGAGGCGTTGTCACGCCTTGCGACCAGAAAAGCGGTCAGCCGATAAGCTGTTGATATAGCCCGATGTAATCGTCCGCCATGCGCTCGACGCTGAACCGTTCGGCAACGCGGGCGCGGCAGGTGGCGCGGTCGATCTCCCCCACGCGCTCGATTGCCGCGACCGCCTCGTCCAGCGTGTCGACGAGGAAACCGGTGACGCCGTGTTCGATCAGTTCGGGCATCGAGCCGCGATTGTAGGCGATGACGGGGGTGCCGCAGGCCATCGCCTCCACCACCGACAGGCCGAAGGGTTCGTCGAAGCCAATGAGGTGGAGGAGGGCGCTGGCCTGGCCCAGGGCGCGGGTGCGTTCTTCGCCGCCGACGACGCCGCGGAAGATGACGCGGTCGTTGTCGATGTGCGGCGCGACGTCGCGTTCGTGATAGCCGTGGTCCTGCACGAGGCCCGCCATGACCAGCCGCCTGCCGGCCGCCTTTGCCGCGGCAATGGCAGCGTGGGGGCCTTTATCCGGATGTATTCGGCCGAAAAAGAGCAGGTCCTGGCCACCAGTTTCGTCAAAGGGAAAATCGCCCAGGGGGATTCCGTGATGGATCGTCGCGGCATAGCGCAATGAGGGGTGGCGATCGGCGTCGCTGATCGAGACGTAGTGAACGTGATCGTCATAGCGCTGGTACACCGGCACGATCCGTTCGGAGGAAAAGCCGTGGATCGTCGTCAGCATCGGCGTGTCGATCAGCCGCGACCAGGCGAGCGGCATGAAATCGGCCTGGTTGTGGATGAGGTCGAAATCGCCCGCGCGCTCGATGCAATGCGCGATGTGCATCGCCTCCCACACCTTGGCGTCGAGATGCGGTGGCTCCGAATAGCCGCGCGGGGCGACGCCCTCCAGCTTGCCGGCGGTGCGCGAATTCTGCGTGGCGAAAAGCGTGACGTCGACGCCGCGCGCGACCAGCGCCTCGGTCAAAAGGCTCGTCACCAATTCCCACGGGCCATAGCCGGTCGGCGGCGTCGGCCAGGAGATCGACGACAACATGGCAATGCGCATCAGGCGAGTAGCTCCACGACATAGGCTTCATCGGCATCGACAATGCCGTCGAAGGTTGCCCGCGTGCCGGTGGTAACGATGATCCGGCCGGGGCGGGTGGCATCAGGCAGCGCAACATCGCGCGGTGCGCTGCCGAGATTGAGGACGACCAGCAGCCTTTCGTCGCCGTGGCGGCGCTCATAGGCGAGCACGTCGGTCGGTGCGGCGTGCAGCGTCATGCTGCCGAGTGACAGCGCAGCGCTGGTGCGGCGCGCGGCGAGGAGGCGGCGGTAGAGCCAGAGCATCGAGGCCGGGTCCGCCTCCTGCGCCGCGACATTGCGGGTGCGCCAATCGGGGTGGAGCGGCAGCCACGGCTCGGCGGTGGAAAAGCCGGCGTTGGGCGAGGCGTCCCAGGCCATCGGCGTGCGCGAGCGATCGCGGCCGAGCCCCATGCCGGGCTGGCGCAGGTCCTGCGGGTCGCGAATCCGGTCAGGCGGGATGTCGACCTTTCCGATGCCGATTTCGTCGCCCTGATAGAGTGTCGGGGTGCCGCGCAGCGTGAGCAGCAGCATGGCGGCGACACGGGCTTGGCGCTCCCCGATGCGCGCGGCGATGCGCGGCGCGTCGTGGCTGCCGATCACCCAATTGGGCCAGCCGTGTTCGGGAATGGCGGCATCATAGCTGGCGATCAGCGCGGCCAGCGTATCGCGATCCCAGGGATTCTCGATCAGCTCGAAATTGAAGGGCAATTGGACGTAGGGCTGATCCGCCGGGCCGTACCAGCGCATCAGGCGATCGAGCGGCAGGAAGATCTCCCCCACCAGCAAGGTCTCGCCATAGCTGTCGGCAAGCTCCCGGAACTGGCGGGCGAAGGCATAAGCCTCGGGCTGGTCGGTCGAGTTCAGCTGAATGAGGCGCAGCTTCTCCGCCATCCCCTCGCGCCAGTCGGGGTTGGGCGGATTGTCCGGCAGGCCTTGCGCCTTCACGATGTGCCACAACACGTCGATGCGGAAGCCGTCGACACCGCGGTCGAGCCAGAAGCGCAGCACGTCGGTCATCGCCGCCACTACCTCAGGATTGCGCCAGTTGAGGTCGGCCTGCTCCTTCAGGAAGGTGTGGAGATAATATTGGCCGGTTGCGGGATTGAGCTCCCACGCTGGGCCGCCCATGTCGCTGATCCAGTTGTTGGGCGGGCCGCCGTCCGGCGCGGGATCGCGCCAGAAATACCAGTCACGTTTCGGATTATCACGGCTGGCGCGGCTTTCGACGAACCAGGGGTGCTGCGTCGAGGAATGATTGGGGACGAAATCGAGCAGCAGCTTCAGCCCGCGCGCATGGACCGCGGCGAGCAGGCGATCAAAGGCGGCGAGATCGCCGAACATCGGCTCTACGCCGGTGTAATCGGCGACGTCATAGCCGAAGTCGGCCATCGGCGAGGGGAAGATCGGCGAGAGCCAGATCGCGTCGACGCCGAGCGAGGCGATATGATCGAGATGCGCCTCGATGCCGGCGAGATCGCCGATGCCGTCGCCATCGCTGTCCGCGAAGGAGCGTGGATAGACCTGATAGATGACGCCGCGCTTCCACCAGGGCGCAGCGATGGTGCCCTCGCTCATGCGGTTCGTAACGCCTCGGCAACGGATGGGTTCACGCGGGCCATGCCGCCGGCGGCAGCGCGCAACAAAAAAGGCCGGAGGTTGTCCCACGGCCTTCTTCGTTACGCTAACTGAAACGTCGGATCAGGCCGAAGCGACTTCCGCCACGTCGATCTTGATGCCCGCACCCATGGTGCTGGAGATCGCGACCTTGCGGACGTACTTGCCCTTGGCGCCGGCCGGCTTGGCCTTGACCACCGCGTCGACCAGCGCGTCGAAGTTCGCGCGCAGGTCCTCGGCCGGGAAGCTTGCCTTGCCGATGCCCGAGTGGATGATACCGGCCTTCTCGACGCGATATTCGACCTGGCCGCCCTTGGCAGCCTTCACCGCCTCGGCGACGTTCATCGTCACGGTGCCGAGCTTCGGGTTCGGCATCAGGCCCTTGGGACCCAGGACCTTACCGAGACGGCCGACGATGCCCATCATGTCCGGGGTCGCGATGCAGCGATCGAAGTCGATCTTGCCGCCCTGGATGGTTTCCATCAGGTCTTCCGCACCGACCACGTCGGCGCCGGCAGCCAGTGCCTCTTCAGCCTTTGCGCCGCGGGCGAATACGCCGACGCGAACGGTCTTGCCGGTGCCCTTGGGCAGCGTGACGACGCCGCGGACCATCTGGTCAGCGTGACGCGGATCGACGCCGAGGTTCAGCGCGACTTCGATCGTCTCGTCGAACTTGGAGGTCGCACCCGACTTGGCGAGGCTGATCGCCTCGTCGACGCCGTGCAGCTTCTCGCGGTCGATCG
Source organism: Sphingomonas sp. IC-11 (assembly GCF_021043365.1). Classification (GTDB taxonomy): domain Bacteria; phylum Pseudomonadota; class Alphaproteobacteria; order Sphingomonadales; family Sphingomonadaceae; genus Sphingomonas. The sequence continues at coordinate 348,639 of NZ_JAJNDU010000002.1, forward strand.
TGATCGCCTTCTGCTTCTTCGTGAGCTTCGCCATGGGATTAACCCTCCACAACCTGGAGGCCCATCGCGCGAGCGGAGCCTTCGATGATCTTCGTTGCTGCGTCGATGTCGTTCGCGTTCAGGTCCTTCATCTTGGCCTGTGCGATCTCGGCGAGCTGCGAGCGCTTGATGGTTCCCGCGCTGGTCTTGCCCGGCTCCTTCGAGCCCGACTTCAGGTTCAGCGCCTTCTTGATGAGGAAGGTCGCCGGCGGCGTCTTCGTCTCGAAGCTGAACGAGCGGTCGGCGTAGACGGTGATGACGGTGGGGAGGGGCGAACCCTTTTCCATGTCAGCGGTCTGCGCGTTGAACGCCTTGCAGAATTCCATGATGTTCACGCCGCGCTGACCCAGCGCCGGGCCGATCGGCGGCGACGGGTTTGCAGCGCCGGCAGGCACCTGCAGCTTGATATAGCCTGTGATTTTCTTCGCCATGTCACTCTCTTTAAGTTTAGCGGTGGTCGCGGGCGCGTTGCCGCACCCTCCCGCAAGCGTTCCAGCGATTTACCTGGAAGAGCGCGCGCATAGCGGGGTCGCGCGGGAAAATCCAGTCCCGTGCACGACCCGCGCTGCGCCGCCTGCGTGGCCGGTCAGGTCATCGCCATGAGGCTGGCATTGCCGCCCGCCGCGGTGGTGTTGATCGAGGTGGAAACCTCCTCGACCAGCCATTCGAGGCGATAGTCATTCGCCTGCGTCAGCACGATCGGGCCGTCGAGCGCGGCGAGTCGCTGCTGCAGGCCCTGCACACGCGCCGCGTCGCCCTCGATCAGCGCGCCGGCATAGGGACCATCGTTCGCCCAGTCGCTGGTCCAGCGGACGCGCGCCGCGATCGGCGCAGGCAGATCGGTGCGGAGCGCCGAGTCCACCACCAGATCGTTACCGGTGGCGAGCGCGGCGGCGAGCTGCGCCATCAGCCCGGCGCTGGTTTCCGGCAGCAGCAGGATGCGGCCGCGCGGGTGGAGGGCATAAAGGTTGCGCTCACCCACCGCGCCGTCGAGCTCCGCCTCGAGGCCGAGCGGGGAGGTGGCGGCGATGTCGCGGGCGTGCGCGGCGCCTGCGGTGTCGCCGTGCTGTTCGAGCCAGAGTGCGAGGTCGCGGGTGGCCGCATCCGTGGCGGTCGAGGTGCCGGCGGGCGCCTCAACTGCGCCGCGCACCAGCCGGCCGAGGTAGAGCGGCCCGCCCGCCTTTGGCCCGGTGCCCGAGAGGCCGCGGCCGCCGAAGGGCTGCACGCCGACGATCGCGCCGATGACGTTGCGGTTGATGTAGAGATTGCCCGCCTTCACCCGCGCGGTGACATGGGCGATCGTCTCGTCGAGGCGCGTGTGGAGCCCGAAGGTCAGGCCATAGCCGGTCGCGTTGATGCGATCGATCAGCGCGTCGAGCCCGCTGCGCTTGTAGCGGATGACGTGGAGCACCGGGCCGAACACCTCGCGCTCCAGCTCGGCAATGTCAGGGAGCTCGATGATTGTCGGCGCGACGAAGGTGCCGTGCGTGGTCGCCTCGCCAAGCGGGAGCGAATCGACCTTGTGCCCGCGGTCGCGCATCGCGGCGATGTGGCGGGTGATGTTGTCTTGCGCCTCGGCGGTGATGACCGGACCGATGTCGACCGCCAGCCGGTCGGTACGGCCGATGCGCAGCTCCTGCAGCGCGCCGCGCAACATGGTGAGGATGCGGTCGGCGACCTCCTCCTGCAGGCACAGGATGCGCAGCGCCGAGCAGCGCTGGCCGGCGCTGTCGAAGGCGGAGGCGATAACGTCCGCCACCACCTGTTCGGCGAGTGCGGAGCTGTCGACGATCATCGCATTCTGGCCGCCGGTCTCAGCGATGAGCGGGATTGGCGCGCCATCGGCCGAGACGCGGGTGGCGAGTTCGCACTGGATCAGCCGGGCGACTTCGGTGGAGCCGGTGAACATCACCGCGGCGGTCTCCGGCGCCGCGACCAGCGCAGCGCCGATCGCGCCGTCGCCGGGGACGAGCTGAAGCGCGTCGGCGGGGATGCCGGCCGCGTGGAGGATGGCGACCGCCTGTGCGGCGATCAGCGGGGTTTCCTCGGCGGGCTTGGCCAGCACGGTGTTGCCGGCGACGAGCGCGGCGGAGACCTGCCCGGTGAAGATCGCCAGCGGGAAGTTCCACGGGCTGATGCAGGTGACGGTGCCGAGCGGCCGGTGCGCGGGGCCGAAGCTGCGGCGCGCCTGGTCGGCGTAATAGCGCAGGAAGTCGATCGCCTCGCGAACCTCGCCGATCGCGTTAAGGACCGACTTGCCCGCCTCGCGCACGGTCAGCCCGATCAGCTCGGCCATGCGCGCCTGCATCGTGTCGGCGGCGCGATCGAGGATGGCGGCACGGTCGGCCGGGGCGACGGCGGCCCATGCGGGGGCGGCGGCAGCGGCGGTGCGCGCGGCGGCGGCGGCCTGCGCGGGGCTTGCCTCGACGACGGTGCCCACGGTGTCGCGGTGGTCGGCGGGGTTCAGGACGGGGCGGGGCGTGCCCTGACCATCGGCGGGGGCGGCGCGCCAGTTGCCGTGCGCACCGGCCTGCATCGTCTCGCCCAGCGAAGCGAGCGTGCGCTCGTCCGCGAGGTCGAGCCCGTCGGAGTTGCGGCGGCGGGGGTAGAGATCAGCCGGAAGGGCGATCGCGGCGTGCTTCTGCCCCGGCGTGTCGGTCGCGCGAACGATCGCGACGGGATCGGCGACGAGGTCGGCGATCGAAACCTCGGGATCGGCGATGCGGTTCACGAACGAGCTGTTGGCGCCGTTCTCCAACAGGCGGCGGACGAGATAGGCGAGCAATGTCTCGTGCGTGCCGACCGGGGCGTAGATGCGGCAGGGGCGGTTGAGCTTATCCGCGCCGACCACCTCGTCATACAGCGGCTCGCCCATGCCGTGGAGGCACTGGAATTCGTAATCGCCGATGGTGAAGTCGGGGCCGGCCATGGCGTGGACGGTCGCCAGCGTCTGCGCATTGTGGGTGGCGAACTGCGGGAACACCGCGTCGCGGTTCGCCAGCAGGCGGCGGGCGCAGGCGAGGTACGAGACGTCGGTGTGGATCTTGCGCGTGTAGACGGGGAAGTCCGACTGGCCGTCGACCTGCGCGCGCTTGATCTCGGCATCCCAATAGGCGCCCTTGACCAGACGGACCATGATGCGGCGGTTGGCGCGGCGGGCGAGGTCGACGATCCAGTCGATGACGAAGGGGCAGCGCTTGCCATAGGCCTGGATGACGAAGCCGAGGCCGTGCCACCCGGCGAGCGCGGGATCGAGTGCGAGGCTTTCGAGAAGGTCGAGCGAGAGTTCGAGGCGGTCGGCCTCCTCCGCGTCGATGTTGAAGCCGATGTCATAGCCGCGGGCGATCAGCGCGAGGGCGCGGACCCGGGGCAGCAGCTCGCCCATGACCCGGTCGGCCTGGGCGCGGGCGTAGCGGGGGTGGAGGGCGGACAGCTTGATCGAGATTCCCGGGCCGGCGTAGATGCCGCGGCCAGCGGAGGCCTTGCCGATCGCGTGCACCGCGGTCTCATAGTCGCGATAATAGCGGTTGGCATCGGCGGCGGTGGTCGCCGCCTCGCCCAGCATGTCGTAGCTGTAGCCGAACCCGCGGGCCTCGAGCGGGCGGGCGCGTTTCAGCGCCTCTTCGATGGTCTCGCCGGTGACGAACTGTTCGCCCATCATCCGCATCGCCATGTCGACACCGCGGCGGATGACGGGTTCGCCGGCCCGGGCAATGAGGCGGGTGAGGGCGGCGGCCAATCCGCGGTCGTTGACGCTGTTCGTCAGCTTGCCCGTCACCACCAGGCCCCAGGTGGCGGCGTTGACGAAGAGGGAGCGGCCGTCGCCGATGTGGCTGCGCCAGTCACCGCCGGCGATCTTGTCGCGGATCAGCGCGTCGCGGGTTTCGTCGTCGGGGATGCGGAGGAGGGCTTCGGCGAGGCACATCAAGGCGACGCCTTCCTGGCTGGACAGGGCATATTCCTGGACGAGGCCCTCGACACCGGTGCCCTTGTGCTTGGCCCGCAGCGCCGTGATCAGCTTCGTCGCTGTCGCCAGCGCTTGCGCCTTCACCGCATCGGGTAGCGTCGCCTCGTCGAGCAGGGGGGCGAGCGCCTCCGGCTCCGGGCGGCGGGTGGCGGCGGTGATCGCGGCGCGAAGCGGCGTCGCGGGGCGGATCGGCGGGGCGAAATCGGCGAACAGCGGTTCCATGGCCGCAAATATAGCGATTCCGCCACAGGCCATCCGACTTTTGATCGCGCCCCCGTCAGGCTATTTAGCCGGCAAACCCGGTGTAGGACAGGCCAGATGGACGAGATCGACGCGTTTGACCGGAAAATCATCGCGGTGCTGGAAAAGGACGGGCGCCTTTCCGTGACCGAACTGGCCAAGCGGGTGGGCCTGTCCAAGACACCGTGCCAGACGCGGCTGAGGCGGCTGACCGACCGCGGCTATATCCGCGGGTTCAAGGCCGTGGTGGACCCGGAGAAACTGGGCCTTGGCCATGTCGCCTTCACCGAGGTGAAATTGTCCGACACGCGCGAGGCGGCGCTGGCGGAATTCCGCCGCGGCGTGCTGGCCATTCCGGAAGTGGAGGAATGCCACATGATCGCCAGCAGCTTCGACTATCTGCTGAAGATCCGCACCCGCGACATCCGCCAGTATCGCGACGTGCTGGGGGAGCGGATCTCAACGCTGCCGCATGTCGCCAGCACCTCCACCTTCGTGGTGATGGAGACGATCAGGGAAGGAGGGTTCTAGCCGGCCGCGGTGAGCGGGGCGGTGGCGGCAGCAGCGGCATCGCGCTGCGCCGCGGTTGCGGCCTCGCGCTCGTGACGCTGGACGGCGACCCGCTCGGCGCGCTCGGCCATGGTTTCCCACGCACGCGCGGCGCGTTCGCAGCGATCGCGCACATTGGCGAGCGTCGCGCCCTGGGCATTGGCCATCTCGGTCGCGGCGCGGGCCCGGTACATGGTTGCATCATCGGCCATCGGGGGAAGCTCCTTGGTTCGAGGATCCGCGGGCCGGCACCATTGCCGGCCCACGTGCAACGGGAGGGCTATTCCGCGGCTTCGAGCGAGACCGCGCTGGTACGACCGCGGCGATCATTCTCCAGCTCGTAGCTGACGCGCTGGTTCTGATTCAGCGTAACAAAGCCGGCGCGTTCCACGGCCGAGATATGGACGAACGCATCCGCGCCGCCATTGTCGGGAGCAATAAAGCCAAAGCCCTTGTCAGCGTTGAAGAACTTGACGGTGCCAAGATTAGCCATGTGTATTTTCCTTCTTGTTTCGGACGGGGGCCGACGACCGGTACGCCCCGGTGCCGCGGCAGCAGGGAAAGAAGGAAGAAGGTGCCGCAAAGCGCCAAAGACCGTCGATTTGCGACTGAAGCTTGCCCTATGTAGGGGCGCTGACCCCAAATAGCGAATCGCGCGCCCGATTATCGCGTTGGCGGAGCATGATGCTGGCGAAAAACTGGTCGCGGCGCGCCCAAAGATCATGCGGCGAACGATCCGCAAAGCCGGGCGGCGCAGGGCCGACCGCATAAGCCTCAAGTGCCGTCAGGCTGCGGGCGTAATCCTCGCTCCCCGCCTCGCCCTCCTCCTCGCCGTCAAAGTCGTCCGGCGGAGGAAAGCGGGTAAGCCATTCGCCGCCGAGTGGATCCCACCAGACGAGCGGCGCGGCATCAGGATCGGCGGGATCGGCGAACATCGCGTCGCCGGAAAGGCCGGCTGCCTGCCAATGTTGAGAAAGTTGAGACGCTGGCGCGCCCTGCGCGACGGGCGCGTTCATGGTGTCTGCGGCGGCGTGCGGATCGGTGGCGTCGTCCTCTGCCGTCGCGGGCGGCGCCGGCACGGCGAGGCGGAGCAGGCCGGCGGCCTCGGCGCGCGCCCATTGCTCCGCCGTCCAGCCCGCGCGCTGCGCCGGATCGAGATCGTCCACCGGCACCTCGCCCGCCGTGACGACGCCGGTGCGTGCGAGGCGATCGGCAGCGGCGAGCGCAAAGATCGGGGCAAGATCGGCCCGAGCGGCGGCATCATCGTCGCCCAGCCCGCCGCCAGTCAGCGTACCGCAGCGCCGCGCGAGAAACAGGCCGGCGCGCGCTCGGCCCTCATCGCGCGTGACAAGATCGAGATAAGCGTCGAACTCCTGTGCGACGAGCCGGGCGGCCTTCACATCCGCATCGGGCGCGGCCTCCACCTGGCGATCGAGCCGGGCGAGCAGCGACATGGCAAGGCGATTGTCATGGCGGTGGCGCGTCACTTCCGTCCCGTCGGCGCGGACATAGGTATCGACCTGCCCCTCCAGCGCACGGACGAGCAGGGTTTCGGCGATCGCTTCGCGCGCGACGAGCGAGGCGGCGCGCCAGCCGAGCGCGAAGGCGGCGCCCTTCGCGGTGCGGCGAAAGGCGTAGGCCGAGGCGGTGGAAAGGCCGACGCAGCGGCAGGCGGCCTCAACGCCATGCCCCTCCGCAATGGCTTCGAGGAAGCGGCGCTGGTTGGCGGCGGACCAGCCGTCGGCGCGGCGCGAGACGAGGGTGACAGCGTCTTCGGGCGCGTAATCCTCGGGCGTGGGGAGGAAAGTGGCCGGCGGATGGCTGGCCGCTGGTCCGGACGGGTTGGGATCGAAGAGGGACTGGCGGGGGATCATGCAGGCCTCGCTGATTTCGTTCTGGTTCCCCGGCGGCGTGGCGGCAGGGGCATCGACGGATTGCCGCGGCGGATTGCCTCGATCGGGCCGGGCGGCAGGGTCGGGCGTCGAAGTGGGCCGCGTCGCGCTACCAGCCTCGCTGGAGCCGCAGCCGATCGCGCGCGATCTCGCGAAAGAGCCGGTCGGTCGCGTCGCGGTTCGCGGCGACATCGGGTGGGGTGTGGGTGCGCTTGCCGATCAGCCCGCTGTCGATCAGCGACTGCCAGTGGCGCACCGCCCCGGTGTGACCATCGGTGATCGGGCCATCGGTGAAGATGGGAACGGGGAGCGGATGCGGCATCGATTTCGTCCTCGCGGGTGATCGCTGGACGGGGGAGTTATACCGAAACGGGGGTTGTAGGACAGCGCGCGCCGCGAGGGCGTAGCAAAGCTACGCACGAGCTCACCGGCGCGCGCCCGGCCAGCGGCGCCCAAGCGCCGACTGACGACGCGGCTTTGCCGCGGCGGGGCTGTTCCCGTTCCCTCCGTGACCCGTCATTCCCGAGAAGGCGGGAATCCATAAACGCCAGCGCTCACGATCGCGGGGGTTCGGAGGTTATGGATCCCCGCCTTCGCGGGGATGACGAAGAGGGGTTGTGCCGAAGTGGCGCTGTCTCATTGACCGTTGGCGTCCGGTCGTCACACAGCTCTGGACGGACCTCGCTCCCCCGCCGGGGCAGGGGAAGGCCAATGAGCGCGAGCAAGCCAGATACCGGCAGCGATCGGGTTGATCCCGACGACGCGCCGGAATGGACAGAGCAAATGTTCGAGACGGCCGAGTTCTCGGTCGCCGGAAAGGTCGTGCGCCCCACGACGGGCTATCTCGGCCCGAACGGCGTGGTGCGCGGCCGCCCGCCGCTGCGCGGCACGGCGAAGCGTCAGGTGACGCTGCGGCTCGATCCCGACGTGATCGAGAAGTTTCGCGAGGGCGGGCCGGGGTGGCAGGCGCGGATGGACGAGGCGCTGCGGAAGGCAGTGGATTGTGAACCAACGGACCCCGCACTTCGGCGCGCACTTTCACGTTGATTCTACACTCAAACTCGGTCCAACCTTCAAGTAAGGGGGCCGGATGCCAATCTCACATGCTTTTGCGTTTCTGATTCCGCCAGGAAAGGGAGTAGCCGGGGGAGGGGTGATATCTGGGAAAGATATCGCTATCGGTGCCGGAAAGCTGTTCGAGATGCTGGATGGTATCTTCTCGGGGGAAGGTTCGTCCCGTGATTTTGAGATTACATTCAACCCGGCGCCGGACGGTGCGCAGGTAAATGCTTGTCGAGATCTATTCATCGCCTTTGAAGCCGATCCTACAAATGAGAACGGCCGGAGAATTGCTGAGCGTCTGCAGGCGGTTACAGACAATCGTAGTGGTGTCGGGCTTCTGTTTCTACTCGCTGGCGCGAGCGGGTTAAGTAAACGCTTGGTCGTATCAAGATTTCCCACCGACCAAGCGGTGTTAGCTGAAGTCGGAAATGAGGGTCTAGACGTAGAGTTTTTAGAGCAGGTCTTCATCAAGAGACTGTCATCGTACAAGGCAATTAGACTAGAGCATAAGGTTCCATCAAGCGCCTTCTGGAAGGGTGTTGCTACTGATCGTCAGGCGGGGCAGTCTGGCGAACACATTTCGGAGTATTGGTTAAAAGATTTTCTTGACGCTGACTTTTCGGAAACGTCGGCAGCCGGAACAAGAAGGCTTGCGACCGCGCTAAAGCAAGCGCTGAAAAAAAGTCCTAATTTGTCGGTTAAGACGGAAATAGCACATGCGAGTTCTCTGGCTCCGGCGGCCTTCGAGGGCAAGGCTACGACGATCGACGAATTCTGTGCTCATTTTGGTTTCAGTAAAGCGACGCGCGAAACGATAAAAAGCCAACTTACAAAGCCAAGCTTATCGGGCAAGATGTTTACCTTCGATGCAAAGGAATTTAAGACGGTTGCGCCTTACAGAACGGTCGAGATGAGCAACGGCGCTATACTGACAGCACCGAACGAAGAGTTTGAAAGTGTATTCGAGACTGAGGATGTATCTGACGGTGTGGTCAGGTATATAACGGAAGGCAGGGTCAGCGACCAGAGATTGGCTCGGAAATGACAGCTGATATTCTAGAAGACTACAATAGGCGGTTCCCGATGCTTGTAGATGTCTCGGAACGTCTGGAGCGTCATTTAAGTGATCTTCTGCTGCCAAGGCCTCGGGTTGACCGGATCACGGCACGTGCAAAAAGCCCAGAGCGATTTTTAGCTAAGGCCCAAAAGGAAAGCGTCGAAGGTGGGGTTAAGTACGCGAACCCGCAATACGAAATACAGGATCAAATTGGGGCTAGGATTACAGTATTCTACTTACCCGATACGGTTGAGGTTCAAAACGAAATATCGAAGTACTTTAAATTTATAGAAGTTCAGCAGAAGGCCCCCTCATCCGAATCGGAGTTCGGCTATTTTGGTCTCCACTTCATCCTCAAGATGCCCAGCGACGTGGTTCCTGATGAGTACGAAGACGACATTCCGGAATTTTTTGAGCTTCAAATAAAAACACTGTTCCAACATGCTTGGTCCGAAGCGCATCATGATCTCGGATACAAATCATTACGTGACTTGCATTCGGATGAGCAAAGAAAGGTTGCATTCACAGCCGCTCAGGCGTGGGGTGCTGATGCGATCTTCGCCGAATTGTCTAAGTCTCTCGTCTATCACGACAATGATCCGTAGGTCTGCTGAACTTCCGGTCCTCACTCCGCCGCTTCGGCCTCCCGCTTCCCCAGCAAGGGCGCCAGATACTTGCCCGTAAATGACCGCGGTTCCGCCGCCACCACTTCCGGCGTGCCTTCGGCGACGATCTCGCCGCCCTTGACGCCGCCTTCGGGCCCCAGGTCCAGCACCCAGTCGGCGGTCTTGATGACGTCCAGGTTGTGCTCGATCACCACCACGGTGTTGCCCTGTTCGACGAGGGCGTGGAGCACTTCGAGGAGCTTGCGCACGTCCTCGAAATGCAGGCCCGTGGTCGGCTCGTCGAGGATATAGAGCGTGTTGCCGGTGGCGCGGCGGGAGAGTTCCTTGGCGAGCTTCACGCGCTGCGCCTCGCCTCCGGACAGCGTCGTCGCCTGCTGGCCGACCTTGATGTAGCCGAGGCCAACCTCGACCAGCATCGCCATCTTGTCGCGGATCGGGGGCACGGCCTTGAAGAACTCCGCCGCGTCCTCGACCGTCATGTCGAGCACGTCGGCGATCGAGTGGCCCTTGAACTTCACCTCCAGCGTCTCGCGATTGTAGCGCGCGCCGTGGCACACGTCGCAGGTGACGTAGACGTCGGGGAGGAAGTGCATCTCGATCTTGAGCACGCCATCGCCCTGGCACGCCTCGCACCGGCCGCCCTTGACGTTGAACGAGAAGCGGCCGGGCTTGTAGCCGCGCGCCTGCGCCTCCGGCAGGCCGGCGAACCAGTCGCGGATCTGGGTGAAGGCGCCGGTGTAGGTGGCCGGGTTCGAGCGCGGGGTGCGGCCGATCGGTGACTGATCGATGTCGATCACCTTGTCGAGATGCTGCAGCCCGGTGACCTTGTCGTGCTTGCCGGCGAGGATGCGGGCGCCGTTCAGCTGGCGCGCGGCGGCGGCGTAGAGCGTGTCGATGGTGAAGCTGGACTTGCCCGAGCCGGAGACGCCGGTGATGCAGGTGAAGGTGCCGAGCGGGATCGAGGCGGTGACGCCGGTCAGGTTGTTAGCGGTGGCGTTGTGCACCGTCAGCTTCTTGCCCGAGCCCTTGCGGCGCTTGGCCGGGACGGGGACCTCGCGGGTGCCGTTGAGGTAATCGGCGGTGACGCTGCCCTTGGACTTGAGGAGCTGCTTGAGCGTGCCCTGGGCGACGATCTGGCCGCCGTGGACGCCGGCGCCGGGGCCCATGTCGATCACATAATCGGCGGTGCGGATCGCATCCTCGTCATGCTCGACGACGAGCACGGTGTTGCCGAGATCGCGCAGGCGGCGGAGCGTGGCGAGCAGCATGTCGTTGTCGCGCTGATGCAGGCCGATCGAGGGCTCGTCGAGGACGTAGAGGACGCCGGAGAGGCCGCTGCCGATCTGGCTGGCGAGGCGGATGCGCTGGCTCTCGCCGCCCGACAGGGTGCCGGAGGTGCGATCGAGGTTGAGATAGTCGAGGCCGACGTTGTTGAGGAAGCCCAGCCGCTCGACGATTTCCTTGAGGATGCGCTCCGCGATGGCGCGCTGCTGGTCGTTGAGGTGATTGGGCAGGTCGGTGAAGAAGGCGAGCGCGTCGACCACCGAGAGGTGGGTCGCGTGACTGATGTCCTGCATCGCGACCTTTACCGCCAGCGCCTCGGGCTTCAGGCGGGCGCCGTGGCAGACCTCGCACGGCTGGGACGACTGGTACTTGCCGAGCTCCTCCTTCATCCACGCGCTCTCGGTCTGGAGCATGCGGCGGTTAAGGTTGCCGATGACCCCCTCGAACGGCTTGCTGACGTCGTAGCTCTTCTTGCCGTCGATGAAGGTGAGGGTGACCGCCTTGCCCTTGGTGCCGTGGAGGATGATGTTCCGCACCTCCTCCGGAAGGTCAGCCCAGGGGGTGTCGAGGCTGAAATCATAGGCGCGGGCGAGGGAGCCGAGCACTTGCATGTAATAGGGTGAGGGCGGGTTGGACTTCGCCCAGGGGACGACGGCGCCCTTCTTGATGGTGAGCGCGTGGTTGGGGACGACGAGATCCTCGTCGAAGATGAGCTTCTCGCCGAGGCCGTCGCACGCCGGGCAGGCGCCCTGGGGGGCGTTGAAGGAGAAGAGGCGCGGCTCGATCTCGGCGATGGTGAAGCCGCTGACCGGGCAGGCGAACTTTTCGGAGAAGACGATGCGGTTGGCGGGGATGCCGGCGTTCTTCATCGCGCCGCCGGACGCGGCCTCATCCTCGCGCCCCAGGACGACGCCGTCGGCGAGATCGACGTACGCGAGGCCGTCGGCGAGCTTCAGCGCGGTTTCGAAACTGTCGGCGAGGCGCGTCGCGATGTCCGCGTTCACCGCGAGGCGATCGACCACGACCTCGATGTCATGCTTGTACTTCTTGTCGAGCGCGGGCGCGTCCTCGATCTCGTGGATCTCGCCGTCGATCCGTACGCGGGTGAAGCCGGCCTTCTGCCACTCGGCCATTTCCTTGCGATACTCACCCTTGCGGCCGCGCACGACGGGGGCGAGGAGGTAGAGCCGCGTGCCTTCGGGCAGCGCCATGACCCGGTCGACCATCTGGCTGACGGTCTGCGCCGCGATCGGCTCCCCGGTGACGGGCGAATAGGGGATGCCGACACGCGCCCAGAGGAGGCGCATGTAATCGTAGATCTCCGTCACCGTCGCGACCGTCGAGCGCGGGTTGCGGCTTGTGGTCTTCTGCTCGATCGAGATGGCGGGCGAGAGCCCCTCGATATGATCGACGTCCGGCTTCTGCATCAGTTCGAGGAACTGGCGGGCGTAGGCGGACAGCGACTCGACGTAGCGGCGCTGCCCCTCGGCATAGATGGTGTCGAACGCGAGGCTCGACTTTCCCGAGCCGGAGAGGCCGGTGATCACCGTCAGCGTATCCCGGGGGATATCGACGCTTACGTCCTTGAGATTGTGCTCGCGCGCGCCGCGGACGGAGATGTGAGTCAGCATGCGTTTAGTTCTACTTCCGTTCCGGTCGGGAGGATAGACCGGAGATGTAGGAAGCGGGGGCGGGGCATGCCAGCCGGGGGACGGAATTGAGCGTTGTGCTGGCGTCGCGCGCCTGGCTCTGAACGACCTTCAGGCTGAGCGATGAGCGGCGGGCTGACATGAAAAAAGGGGGCCGGCGTGGCCGACCCCCCAGAAGTTGCAATCTGATCACTGGATCAGAAGCGTGCGCGGAAGCCCGCATAGAAGAAGCGGCCGCGGTTGTCGTAGATGCCCGAGCCGGTGGTGATGCCGGTCAGACCGTACGGCGGCTTGACGTCGCCTACGTTGTTGACGCCGAAGTCGAGCGTGAAATCGTCTTCCACGTCGATGCCGAACCGGATGTCGTTGTACACGACCGACGGATACTTGCGGATCGTCGCATAGTCCGGGTTCTGCGGCGGCTGACCGTTCACGCCGTTATAGTCTTCGAACGTGTTCAGATACATGCCGTCGATCCAGCGGATCGTGTGGCCCAGCGTGAACTGACCGAAGCGAAGATCGGTGAACGCGATCACCTGATCCTTCGGGTAGCTGAGCTCACCGGTCAGCACGTTCTTGAAGTCCGGACGCGACGGATCGGTGAACTGGTCGAGCTGGATCAGGTGAGTCCAGACCGCCTTGAAGTTCGCCCGCATGAAGCCGAAGTCACGGTTATAGGCCAGCTGCGTGTCGATGCCGCGCGTCTTGAAGCGGGCATAGTTCTGCGGAAGATCCTGGAACGATCCCTCGATGATCCGGAACGCCTCTTCACCGTTCGGGCCACCGTTGGCACCCGCGCGGGTGAACTGATCGCAGAACTGGTTGTTGAGGTTCGGTGCGTCGTAGCACGCGTTCAAGGCCTGCTGGACCGACGGCGACGTGATCACGTTGTTGACCGTGATGTCATAATAGTCGACCGACAGCGACAGACCCCGCACGAAGCGCGGCGTGAACACACCGCCCAGCGTCAGCGAGTTGGACGTTTCCGCCTCAAGCTGACGGTTGCCACCGCTCTGGATTTCCAGCGACGAGGTGTAGACGAAGTCATAGTCCGCCGGACGGCCAGCCGCCGCACAATTCGCCGCGCGCGTCGCCGAACCCGTGTTGATGTTGCGGGCCGAGCAAGGGTCGTTCGTCGGGTTGGGGGCGTAATTCTGACCAAGCGGCGAGTACAGCTCACCCAGATACGGCGAACGCACCGAACGCGAGTAACCGCCACGCAGCAGCAGGTCGTCGACCGGACGCCAGGTCGCGTTGCCGTTCCACGCCACGACGGTGCCGACCGAACCGGAGTAGTCCGCAACGCGGGCCGCACCCGAGATCGTCAGTTCCTTGATCAGGAACACGTCCTTCAGCAGGGGGATCGACAATTCGCCGAACGCTTCCTTCACTTCGAACGCCGGTGCGCGGAAGCTGGGGATTGCGTTGTAGAAGTTGTAGCCCGCCTGGGTCAGCGGATCGAGGTCATAGCTCAGCGTTTCGCGGCGATATTCGCCACCGACCGAGAAACCGACCGGGCCACCGGGCAGTTCGAACAGTTGGCTGGAATCACCCGCGACGAAGCCGTTGACGACGAGCTGCGTTGCCTTGCCCGAAGCTTCGGTCGGCGACAGGATGTAGTTGCGCGCAGCCTCGCTGACCGAGCCCTCGCCGAACGGGTTGAGCGGTACGCAGGCAGCGATATCGGCCGCGAGCTGTGCCGGATTGCCACCCAGGTCGCTGCCGGCATAGGCGCCGTCGACCTGCGCGCGGCAGACGATCTGACCAGCGGCGTTGCGCGTCGTGTCCAGCGCCAGCAGGTAGCGCTGGGTGTTCACGTTGCCGACGATCAGATTGTTTTCGCGGTGCTCACCGTAGTTCACCGAAACTTCGTAGTTCCAGTCGTCGTTGAAGTCGCCGCGGACACCACCGACGAAGCGGAAGGTATCACGCTTGATCTGCTCGTCGCGGATACCGAGGTCCAGCCAGTTGCGACGCAGGCTGAAACGATAGGTGCCAGCGTCGACCTGGGCCAGCGCTGCTGCCTGGTTGGCGGCGGCAGACGCACCGCTGAATGCGGCGCCCGTGTTCGGGTTCACGCCCGAAATGATCGAGTTGCGAAGCTGGCCCGCAATCGTCGCGCGGGCTGCCGCGTTGAGATACGGGTTGTCGAGGCGGATGCCTTCACGGTTGACGGAACCCGAACCAGCGTTCGAGTAGGAGCGGTCGGTGAACCCAGCGATCGCCACGCCATCGGAGAGCGTCTGGCCCTGCGAGAAGAACGGACCGCTCTGCGAGCCGCTTGCTTCGGTGCGAACGTACTTGGCCTCGAAGAAGGGGACGAAGCCCTCCGACACTTCGAAGTGGCCGAGCGCGTTGAAGACGTAACGCTTCACGTCGGGCGAGAGGGCGGTGAGGCGGCTTTCGCGGCTCGTCGTGCCATTGCCGCCGATGTAGTTGCCGTTCGGGCCCAGGCCGACCCGGTCGCCGGTCTGCGGCGTCAGGTTGCCGTTGCGATCGAACAGATAGCCGCAGGTGAAGGCCGCGCCGACTGCGTCAACGCCGCACCCCGGGTTGGCGCCCTGACGGAAGCCGAGCTGGCCACCCAGCGAAATCGTGGCGCTGCGCAGGTCGCGGAAGAACCTACGATCCGGCACATCGTCAAATGCAACACCGCTGTCGGTGTCGACGACGATGAAGGCGTCGTTCTGGCGCAGGTTCGGACGGCCAGACGCGTAATAGTCGCTCTGATGGGCGAATTCGGCGTTGAACGCGATGTTGCCGCGGCCGTCGGCGAAGTTCTTGCCGGCGACGAGCGAAAGATACTGGTTACCCGCATCGCCATAGTCGCTGATGCCGGTCTGACCGCGAAGCGCGATACCGTCATAGTCACGCTTCAGCTTGAAGTTGACCACGCCCGCGATCGCATCCGACCCGTAAACTGCCGACGACGCACCACCGGTGACGACTTCGATATTCTCGATCAGGTCGGTCGGCATCGCGTTGATGTCGACGGCGTTGCCGTTGTTGATGATGTCGGCCGACACATGGCGGCGGCCATTGACGAGCACCAGCGTGCGGGCACGGCCCAGCGAGCGCAGGTCGAGGAAGTTCACACCGCGAACACCGAGGCCCGAGGTGGAGTTCTGCGAACCCAGCGACGAACGGAACTGCGGAAGCTGGTTCAAAGCGTCACCGACCGCGACGCGACCGGTGGAGAAAATCTGCTGTGAATCGAACGTCGTGATCGGCGTCGGCGCATCGTCGTTGGGACGACGGATACGCGTACCGGTGACCACAATCGTTTCGTTGGACGGATCAGCTTCCTGCTCGCCGGTAGCGGCACCAACAGTCGACGGTTCGCCGGACTGCGGCTCGCTCTGCGCCAGCGCAACCCCTGGCACCACGACGGCGGCGGTCGCCAGCGCAGTGGCCGAAACCAGTGGAAAGTACGCATTGACAAACACCTTTTCATTACCCTGAACGTGGGCCGACCCGCAGACCCGTTCTGGTGCTTGATCGCAACCGTGCGGTGCAGCAGAAAGTGACTTTTGAAACTTTCGTGACATAACTGTCACATCGCATGCGGATTGGTGATGTCTGCGGCGTTGACCGGGCAATTGCGTGATCAACCGGGAACGGACCACGCGGGCGCCTGCGGCCCAGGGTGCGTGCCACGTAAATGGTCGCTTCGGCGGCCGCTTTCTCTTTGTGCTCAGCCTTCCACGCCGTCGAGGCGCGCGAGCAGGCGACCCAGGCGACCGCGTTTGTAGGCGATCGCCTGGTAGACGTAGAGGCTTGCCTTGGCCCAGCGGGTGTAGAGCGCGGGGCGGTTCAGTCGTTTGGCCGCAAAGGCCATTCGGTGGCTCCAGCGGGCAATGCCGGCGCGCAGGCGATAGATGGCGCGGCGGCGCGGCGGATGGCCGGTTGCCCGCGGGGCAACGCGCTTGACGGGCGTTACGCGGCGCTTTTGCCAGGTGAGGCGATAGGCCAGCCCCTCACGACGCTGGCGAAAGCCGGCGGCCTGGGTATTCGCGATGAAGTCCGCATCGACAGCCTTCAGGTCGAGGCGGCCGTCCGCGATCGCCGAGGAAATGCGGCCGGCAATGTCCGGCGAGCGAACGATCACCACGTTGGTGCCGCGGCCGTCGGAGGAGTAAGGCTCCACCCACGCATCCCCGAACGACACGTCGGCGCATTCCGCGACGACATCGTCGCATGCGTCGCAGGCGGAGTTCTGGAAGAAGCCGGCCCCCCAGTCACCATCGGCAAGGTGAAACCAGTCCTGCCAGCGCGCGGTGCCGTCGTCGAGGGTCAGGTGCGCGGTGTACCAATTGGCGGGGCGATCGGGATTTTTGCGGCGATATTCCACCGCGCGCACATCCTTGCGGTTCACATCGAGCTGCCAGGCGAAGCTGTCGACGAAGGCGGCGCTTTTCATATGACCGCAGAACAGGCCGAGCAGGTGGGTGATGCGTTCGTTCAGGATCGGATCCTGTTCGCGCAGCAGGCTGACCGCCTTGATGAAGCAGGGCACGCCGACGATAGCATAGCGGCCAGGCGTGGCGCGGATCTCGGCCAGCACCTCCGCGAGATCGACGGGATAATAGCGCGACCGGGCGCCTTCCAGGATCTGATCGGGGGTGCGCGAGATGCGGTAGTGGAACAGGCGCTCGCCAGTCGAGGGGATGACGTGCGCGACGCCGTCGATCTGACCGGATGCAAGCAGGTCTGCGGCGACCCAGCTGACCATGCCGCCGGAACTGCCGCGCTCGCGAAAAGGGGCTTGCTCGGCGTGGCCGACGTAATTGGCCTCGTAGCGGCCGAGGCGGGGATCGTGGTGAGAGGCTTTCGGGAAGCGGGCTGCGGCGAGTTGGTCCTCGTTGCGCGCCGCGGGGGAGAAGGGGCAGGTGGCGGCGAAGGCAGCGCCGCTCGGGGCGGGTGGGCTGGTTATCGTCGCCGAGGGAATGGCCCCTTCGGACAGCGCTGGCCGGGCCTGGTCTCCGCTGTGCCGCCCGACGTGCGATCCGTGCATTTGCGGATCGATGGTTGCCGGGGCAGGGTCGATCGTACCGGTTCGATAATTCGAGAGTGTCGCGGCGCTTGGCTTGCGCTGACCATAGCGATCCCAGGCCATGCCCTTTGTCGCGCAACCCCCGCAGCCGATGCACAGCCCCGATTCCACGATGTCGGCGGGAGTGAGGGCCTTAAGCGAGGGCATGGTCGAGGAAGCGGGTGGAGGCGGCGCGGGCGGTCGCGAGGCGGTCGGCGAGGTCGGCCGGCAGGGCCGCGAGGCGATCGGCGAAGGCGGTGTCGCTGAGGCCCTCGGCGACGAGGTGATCCTGCAGCCCCAGGATACGGGTGAGGTCCTGCACCTTGTTGCGGCGATAGGGCGAGGCGGCGCAGACGAACGGGCGATTGTGGCGGATCGCAAAGACGCAGCCGTGGAAGAAATTGGTCGCGACCGCGCACGCACCGGCGATCAATGAGGAGAAATCGGCCGCAGTGGCATCAATCCTGGCCTCGTCCGCGATTTGGCTGGGATAGCCGATCGTGACGAGGCGGGTGTCGGTGCGGTCCGCCCAGCGGCGAAGCTGAGCGGTAAACCAATCCGGGAAGCTGTGGCCGTACACCACGGCGTAACGCTTGCCGGCGGGTGTGGCTGCGTCGGGAATCACGTTCGGGAATTGCAGGCAGGGATCAAGGACGAGCGGGATCTCCCGCGCCAGGCCGGTGAGCAATGCGCGACTGTTCTCATCGCGCACGGAGATCGCATGGAAGCGGCGGAGGCGATCGAGCCAATGGTTGTCGATGCCGTCTGCCGCGTCGTGATTACCGACACTTGCCGCGTAGGAGACGAGGCGATCGGTGTTCAGCCCTTCGCCGAAGAAGATCGATGCGCCGGAATACCATGGATGGCGGAAGTTCCACACCTCGTCGCTGCCGACCACAACCGTGTCGTATCGCGGCGCGCGCGTCGGATCCTCGAGCGGGAAGGGCGGGGACAGCGGGAGCGCGTCGACGGCGGCGATCAGCGCGCGGGTCTTGCGGCCGAGCGCGGCGAAGTGGCGCGGATCGGTGCGGACGGGAAGCGTGGGCTGGAACGCGTTGCGCGCTTCGCGCCATTCCACGCGGCGCGAGCGGTGATCGAGCAGCTCGGCATCCACACCCCGGGCGCGGAGCCCCTCCACCAGGCAGCGCGCCTGCCAATAAGAGCCGTAGTTGATTGAACGATGGAAGGTGAGGACGCCAATCTTTCGTGCTGCCATGCCGATCAGCGACCGTAGATGAGGTCAAGCACCTCTGCCGAGCGGGCGAAATGATCGGCGGCGGGATCGAAGCGCGGGCTTTGCGCAAGCTGCGTCGCCCAAGCGGCGGCGGCACGGCCACCCCAATCGTCGGCACCGTCCGTCAAGCGGTGGGCCGCGGTACCGGTGAAGTGGTCGGCAGTGAAATCGTAGAAGCTGCCGCCGACGTTGCGGAAGGCGGCGCCGCCGTTGGTGCCGTAGAAATCGGCCGCGATCACCGCATCCTGCCCGGCGTGAAGGCGCCAGGAGCAAGTGAGCCGGACGTTGGTGCCGCCGGCGTTGAAGCTGGCGCTGGCATAATCCTCGACAGAGCCGGGGTGGAGTGGCTGACCGCCCGCAAAGAGCGCGGCGTGCGCGTCGGTCGCCTTGGGAAAGCCGAGCGCCCAAAGCGCGAGGTCGACAAGGTGGACGCCGAGGTCGACCACGCAGCCGCCGCCTGACTGTACCGGATCGTAGAACCACGGCTTGTCCGGGCCGTAGGCGTTGTGAAAGGTGAGATCGATCGCAAAGATGTCACCCAGCGCGCCTTCGCCGATCAGGCTGGCGATCGCTTCCATACCGGCAGTGTGGCGATAGGACAGATCGACGCCGAGCAGCCGATCCGCCTCTCGCGCGGCAGCGATCACCGCATCCACCTCTGCCGCGGTGCGGCCGAGCGGCTTTTGGCAGAAGACCGCCTTGCCCGCCTGAAGCGCCTGGATCGACTGATCGGCGTGCAGCGCGCTGGGCGTCGCGATCACCACGCCATCGATGTCGAGCGCGAGCATTGCGTCGAGCGAGTCGACGATGCGGATCGTCGGGGCGACATTAGCCGCCTCCGCGATACATTCCGGCGAGGGATCGCAGACGGCGACGGCTTCTACCGCCCCCGTTGCGACCATGGCAGCCATGCGATGCCGGCCGATCCAGCCGGTTCCCAGGAACCCGAGACGGGGCTTCATGCGTGTGTCTTTCAGGCCGAGGCGACGAGCTTGAGCGGTGCGGCCTGGGCGGGCGCATAGCGATCGATCATCTCGGCGCAGAAATCGGCAAACATCTGCGGATCGCGCGCCGGGCTGGTGTGATGCGGCTGTACGCCGAGATGCTCGGGCGTGAAGCAGAAGGTGACGGTGACCTCGAAATCGGCCAGCGCCTCCATCTGGCGATCGAACCAGTCGAGCGCGCCCGGGCGGAACCGATCGGCCCAGCTGAGGCCGGTGCGCAGCTTGCGCGTGCCGAGCCGCTTCAGCCAGCCGACTGCCTCGTCAAGCCGCGGATCCTCGAAATGGAACCATTGCATCAGCCCCATGTCGGCGGCGTGGCGCGCATAGACATCAAGCGCCGGCTTCGCCGTTCCGTCTTCGCGGATCAGGCCCATGTAGAAGTGACGGTAATAGCTCGATCCTTCCGCCTCGCGGTGGCGGGTGGTGGCGCCCCAGGACTGCGGCAGATCGAACAGCGAATACCAATAGATGTTCGGCACGCGGCCGACGAGCAGCTCCGCCGTCTTCTCGACGCCGAATACTTGCACTTCCTCCGCGCCGAACGAGCCGACGCCCACTTCCGTCACCCAGACCGGCTTGTCGCGGACCACCGCCTCGATCTCCGCGATCTTCTTGGGCCAGTCGTGGATCGACCACAAATTCCAGTCGAGCGGGAAGCCATGCACGGCAACCACGTCCACCGCGTCGAGTGCGCCATGCGCCCGCATCCGGTTCACCCATTGCGGGTCGATCGGGGACATGCCGCCCAGCACGCGTGTGACCGACGGATTGATCGCCGCGATCGAATTCCCCGCGCGAATGACGTGATCGGCGTAGGAGGACCAATCCGGGTCGATCTCAGGATCCCAATGCGATTTGTTGTTCGGCTCGTTCCAGATCATCGCCGCTTCGATCACGAACTTGTTCCCCCTTGGCTGGATAGACTGCCGTTGGACCATATTGGCCGAACGGAACCGGTGCGACCCGGCAGAAATAGACGTCGCCGTCGGCCTGAGCCTCGACGGTGAAGCCGGCGGCGCGAAGCATCGCCTGGCTGGCGGCAGCGTTGGGCGCCCACCAGTTCGTCCAGTCGCCGGCGAACTTGCGTTCAATGAAATGCATCTTGGGATAGCCGGGCGCATCGAAATAGGCCGGCTGCCGATAGGTGCCGGGTTCGAAGAACGGGTGATCCTCGGGCGCGTCGGCTACATCCTGCGAGCCCTGCTGAAGCGTTTGAAACAGCATGGCGTCGCCCGCCACATGCTCACGGATCAGGTCCAGCGCGAGCAAGGGGTGGCGCAGGTGATAGAGGACACCCATGAAGATCACGAGGTCGAACCTCTCGCCAAGCGCGGCGACGTCGTAGACCGATAGCTTGCGGAACTCGACGCCGGTGAAGCCGAGCGCGTCCGTGGCGAGCCGAGCCTGGGCGAGATAGCGATCGTCGCTGTCGATCCCCACGACCCGCTCGGCGCCGCGGCGCAGCGCCTCGACCGAGTAGAAGCCGGCGTTGCAGCCGATGTCGAGCACGCTCTTGCCGGTGAGGTCCGCGGGAAAGATCGGCGCAAAGCGGGCGAACTTGTCGCCGGGATAATTGCCAAGGAAATGATCGGGCGCGGTCTGCACGCCGTTCAGGTCGATGTTGTGAAACCACGGAGCGAGCGCGGCGATGCTACTACTTAGCTCGCGATCCCGCGTTTGGTCATTCGAACGTGCGGCTACCGGCATCGCGCCCCCTGGATGACGGCCCGCGACATGCGGCGCCCAAGATGATGGCCCCCAGCACGCGATGGCAGGGGGAACCTCGTTACGCCTAACGAACGTACTTCAAAGCTGTTCCCTGACCCGTTTCACCTGCGGCTTTCTCGTGGCCGCAGGGCAGGGGAGGGAACCTGCGACGCCTTCGCGACATTCAGCTTTGTTGATGGAGGAGGGCGCACTGAATTGGGTTTCAGCGATGCGGGCGGAGGATTACTCCCGCGCGTGGGCACTTTCCGCGCGCGATCTGGCGACGCGTGATCCCGCGACGCGTGACGATCCAAAGCTGCCCTATCACTTGCGCTGGGTATGGGATGGTCGCCCCTTCGATGGGCGGGACGTGCTGGTGCGGTGCTATCACGGGCTGGGTGACACGATCCAGTTCGCGCGGTTTCTGCCCGCGCTGGCCGCCCGTGCCGCACGAGTAACGGTGGAGGCACCCGAACGGCTGCACCCGTTGCTCGCCAGCCTCGACGCTCCGTTGACCCTTGCGCCGTTCGACCATGCCCATCCGCTTCCGCCGGCAGATTGCGACCTTGAAATCACAGAGCTGCCCTTTGCGCTGCGGGCAAAGCCAGACGCGAGCGACTTTCCCTATCTGCGCGCGAGCCCGGCCGCATTGCCCGCAGGTACGATCGGCCTGTGTCATCAGGGCGGTGACTGGGATCCGGCGCGCTCCCTCGATCCGGTGCTGTTCGCGCCAATCGCTGCGGCCAAGCGCTGTATCACGCTGGTTGCCGAACCAACGACACTGCCGGTACTGAATCCGGCGGGCTGCCCCTTTGCCATGGATGCGACGGCAGCGCTGGTGGCCGCCTGCGATCTGGTCATCACGGTGGACACGATGATCGCACATCTGGCCGGCGCGCTCGGCCGCCCCACCTGGCTGCTGCTGAAGGCGGAGCCGGACTGGCGGTGGAACCCGGCGGCGACGAACACGCCGTGGTACCCGGACATGCGCCTTTATGTGCAGGAAACGCCGGGCGACTGGGCAGGCGTGATCGCCCGCGTCGTTCGCGACCTGACCAACCCGAACACCATTGTCACCAACCACGAAAGGTCGGCCCATGGCGAGTATCGCAGCACCGTCAGTTCCCGTGTCCTGGGGTGAATTGCTCGACAAGATCACCATCCTGGAGATCAAGCGCGAGCGGATCACGCGCGCCGAAGCGCGGGAGAATGTGCTGCGCGAATATCGCCTGTTGCGCTCCATCGGTGCGCAGGTGCTGAACCGGAGCGGCATCGCCCCGCTGGTCCGCGCGCTGAAGGCGGTGAACGAAGCACTGTGGGAGATCGAGGACGCCATTCGGGAGCAGGAGGCGGCGCGCGAGTTCGGCGCTGATTTCATCCGGCTCGCCCGCGCCGTCTATCAGCGCAATGATGAGCGGGCAGCGATCAAGCGCGAGATCAACCTGAAGCTGGAATCCGATCTGATCGAAGAAAAGAGCTACGCCAGCCGCGTAGCTGCCTAGCGGTTCACGATTCCGCCGCTGGGCCTTGCAGCCCCGGGGGCGGCGCGGCCGTTCGATCGGGATCGCGTCCGTGCTGGCGATCCAGCAGGCGCATGGCCGGGGTGACCGTCAGCCCGTGAAGCAGGATCGAGAACAGCACGGTGATGCCGACGATCGCCCATAAGCGATCCGCCTCGGCCAGTTCCATCCGGTTGAGGGCATAAGCGAGATAGTAAAAGGAGCCGACGCCGCGAATCCCGAAAAAGGCGATGGTGAGCTTTTCCGACCGATCCGCCCGGAAGCCAGCGAGGCCGATCAGCCCGGTGACCGGACGAACGATCAGGATCATCAACGCCGCCGCCACGATATCGGTCCAGCGCAGCGCCGCCAGCAAGCCATCCACGAGCGCGCCGCCGAACAGGATCAGCAGCACCATCATGGCGATTCGCTCCACCTGTTCGGTGAGGGCGTGCATCTGATGGTTGAATTCATGATCGCGATGCGACCGGCGCAACGCCAGCGCGGTGACGAACACCGACAGGAAGCCGTAGGCGTGAACCACCTCCGTCAAACCATAGGACACGAAGGTGGCGGCCACCGCGATCAGGCCATCGCCGGTGGCCGCCAGCTTGGTTTCGGCGGGGACGTGAAAGGTGAGCCAGCCAAAGGCCTTGCCGATCAGCCAGCCGGCACCCACGCCCACAGCGACCTCCCACACCACATTTTCCAGAACCCAGGTCTTCGCCCAGGGCTGGCCAGTGGCGGCAAGGGTGCCGAGTACGATGGCGAGGTGCACGAATGGAAAGGCGAACCCGTCGTTAAGCCCGGCCTCTGACGTCAGGCCGAAACGGACCTCGTCTTCGTCATTCGATTTGGGCGGACCGACCTGGACATCGGCGGCAAGCACCGGATCGGTCGGCGCCAGGCAGGCACCCAGCAGCAGTGCCGCGATCCAGCCAAGGCCAAGCCACCAGGCACCCAGCAGGGTGATTGCGGCGATCCCCAAAGGCATGGTGATCGCGAGCAGCCGCCATGTCACGCCCCAGTGGCGCCAACGGAAGATCCGGTCCAACTTCAGGCCCGCCCCCATCAGCGCGATGATCACGACGAACTCGGTCAGCCGCTCCGTCACGTCCGGATAATCGAACGGCATCGGTTGCCATCGCACGGCGGGGAGCGAGAATATCGCCGCACCGATGCCGATGCAGATGATCGGCAAAGACAGCGGCAGCTTGCGCAGCGCCATCGGCAACCATGCGACAAGAGCGATCAGCACCCCCGCCCCGGTCAGCCACAGGATGTACGGATCGGGGGTGGAGAATGAGGGCATCCGCGGTGTAACGCCTCAACACCGGATTGTTGCGGTGCGACGGCGTGCCCGGGGGGCGAGATGGACCCGCTTCGGTCATGGACGGCGGGCGTGCACTCCTGTCGTGAGCGCCAAGTCAGGGAAGGGCGGGCTTTGCGGACGAAACTGAGTTCCTGCCGCCGCAAGCTGCGCTTTGCCGAGGAAGCGAACGCGCTTGCCGCCGCGCAGAAGGCGGCCATCACGCTGCGCATCTATCGCTGCGATCGCTGCGGCCAGTTTCACCTGACGAGCCGGACCAAAGGGAAGTGGACGCCGCGACAGCCGGGGTGACCGCGGCCGTCAACCGCAGCGAACGGGCGGTTACGCCGCCCCTTCCACCGGTGCAGCGCCATGGGCGACGAGAATGCCGTCACATCCGGCAATCGCGCCGGTGCCCCGCCGTGTCCGCTTTGCCACGTAAAGCGCTTCGTCCGCGGCCTTCATCAGCGAGGGCCGATCAGCATGAGCCGCATCGCGGACGCAGGCACCGATTGTTGCCGACACTGTGATCCCGGCGTGGGGATCGGCGCCTTCGCCATAGACAGTGTGGCGAAGGTCGGTGAGCAACTGCTCGATCCCCTCCGCCAGCCGTTCGGCCGCGTGGCTGCCGCGGAGCATCACCACGAATTCGTCGCCGCCAAGGCGAGCGGCCAGATAGTCACCGAGATAATCGGCAGCGCTGAGCTTGGCGGCCATGGCGCGAAGCACCTCGTCGCCAGTGGGATGGCCGAGACGATCGTTCACTTCCTTGAAGCGGTCGAGATCGATGATGGCGACGGCAAGGGCGGAGCCACAGGCAGGGGTAGTGACGAGTGCCTCGTCCAGCGTTCCGTTGAAGGCGCGGCGGCTGGCGAGGCCGGTCAACTCGTCAGTGAGCGCGAATTCCCGCAGCCTTCGCTCCACCTTGTAGCGTTCGGTGATGTCCTGCATCACGCCGATGATCGCCACCACGCGACGGTCGCGAACTTCGGCTTCGCCCATCAGCCGGATGCGACGAAGCATGCCCTTGGCATTGATGAGGTCGACCTCCAGATCCCAGGGCTGACCATTCACGGCGCAGGCAGCCAGCGCCTCCTGCACCCGCGCCCGGTCGGCCGGCGGATAATGGAGCAGTGCCTTCTCCAGCTCCGGCCTGCCGACGGGCGGCAGTTGATGGATCGCATAGGTCTGGGCCGACCAGTGCGTATCGTTGTTCGCGAGGTCGAGACGCCAGGAGCCGACACGCGCCATGCGTTCCGCCTGTTGCAGCAAGCGGTGGGCACGTTCGCTCTCGATCAGCGCCTGTTGCCGCGACAGGGCGAGCTTCAGGCTCTCGATCCGTTCACGGCGTGCTTCCAGAGTGCTTTCGATGACGCCGGCAAGACCCTGCAGCAGCGCAAGCTTTTCGGGGGTGAACGTCAGCAGGCGATCATCCGCGACGCACAGAGTGCCGATGGGCAGCTTGCGCGCATCAGGCGACGTGCCCTGGCGCAGCGGGACACCGGCGTAGGAGCGGATGTGCGGGGGGCCGGTGACCACCACGCTCGACACGAAGCGCGGATCCGCGAGCATGTCGGGAATGACGAGCATGTCGTCGGTCGCGACGACATATTGGCAGATCGAGAATTCGCGCGGTGTTTCAGGTTCATCCAGGCCGCAGCGTGCCTTGAACCACTGGCGGTCCGCATCGACCAGCGACACAAAGGCCATGCGGGAGTCGAAGATGTGACGAGCCGCCTGGACGATCGCCTCAAACTCGGGCTCCGACGGCGTATCCAGCACCTCCAGCGAACGCAGCGCCGCGAGGCGTTCCTCTTCGTAAACCGGGAACATGGCCGCTACTTAACCGGCCATGCATTAGATCCAGGTTAACACGGTCCGTCGTGCCTCAACGCAGCGGCTTTTTTTCCAGCTTCCGCGCAAGGGTGCGGCGGTGCATGCCGAGACGGCGGGCAGTTTCCGAGATGTTGAATCCGGTTTCGGCCAGCGTTTCGTTGATCCGTTCCCATTCGAGCGTTTTGATGGAGGTGCTGCGCCCTTCGATCGGCACATCGGCATTCCCCTCCGCCGCCTTGCTGAACGCGGCCTCGATGTCATCGGTATTGGAAGGCTTGGCCAGGTAGTGACAGGCGCCAAGCTTGATCGCCTCCACCGCCGTGGCGATGCTGGCGAAGCCGGTCAGCACCACAATCAGCATGGCGGGATCGAAGCCATGCAGCCTTTCGACACAAGCGAGGCCCGACGCGTTGCCGAGCTTCAGATCGACGACCGCGAAGCCCGGCCGGGCCTCTTCCAGCACCGCCTCCATCTCAGCGGGACCATGCGCCAGCCAGACCCTATAGCCGCGTCGTTCAAACGACCGCTGAAGCGTGCGCGCGAACGTTTCGTCGTCCTCGACGATCAGGATCCGGCGTTCGGTGCTCATCGCTGTCTCCGGCAGGCTGTTGCGGTGAACCCTAGCGCCTTGATTTCGCCAGGGGGAGGACCAGCCGCACATCGGCACCCCCGCCAGGACGGTTCATCGCCTCCAGCCGCCCGCCCAGGCGGCGGGCGACGTTGCTGGCAAGGAACAGGCCGACACCGTGGCCAGCGCCCTTGCCCGAATGATAGAGCTTGCCGACCGACGCGAGCTGGCTTTCGGTGAACCCGCGCCCCCGATCGATCACCGAGATGGTGAGTTCGTCGGCATCGCAGGTGGCGACCAATGCCGCGCTGCCGGGCGACGCCTCGGTGGCGTTGTCGAGGAGGTTCCACACGGCCTGGCGCAGCGAGGGGCCGGCAACAACCGCCGCATCGCCCAAACCGTTCAGGTCGACGTCGAGAGGGCCACTGGCAAGCGTAGTGCGCCACTCCTCCACGATGTCATGAAGAAAGGCGCGAGCAGCGACGCTTTGCATCGCCTCGCCGCGTGGCTCGCCGGCGGAATGGAGAATGTCCGTGACGATCGCCTTGCAGCGCTCCACCTCCGCCTGCATCTCCGCCAACTCACCGGCGAGTTCGGGATCCTGTGCGATTTTGGGCAAGCGCCGCCAATCGCTGAGGATCACCGCCAAGGAGGCGAGCGGCGTGCCGAGTTCATGCGCCGCGCCACTGGCAAACAGGCCGATGCGCACGATCCCATCCTCTTCCGCCGCGCGCTGCCGCAGATCGGCCAGAAAGGCGTCGCGCGCGCGCAGGTTGCGGCTGATCCGGGTGACGAACATCGCCAGCAGCGTGCCGCTGAGCACGAAGCTGAGCCATGCGCCGAGCGCGTTGAGATCGCCAATGAGCGGCTCGATACTGGGGGGAAAATCAAGCGGACGGCTGTCGGCGGCGAGCCCGGCGTAACAAACGGTGGTGAGGACGACCAGCACCCAGACCGACCAGGTTTCCAGCAGGATCGCGCCAAGCACCACCTGGATCAGGTACAGCGACACGAACGGGTTGGTGGCACCGCCGCTAAGCGACAATTGCGCCGTGAGGGAGCCGACGTCGAACAGGAGGCCGAGCATCAATTCGACGTTGGTGACGCGATCCCGGCTGAGCAGCACGAAGCTTACGACGTTTGCGAAGACCTGAAGCGCGATCACCACCAGCATGGGGAACAGCGGCAGCTTCACCCCGAGAAGAAAGTGAACCACCAGGATCGTGATCAACTGGCCAGCGACCGCCATCCAGCGCAGCTGAAGCAGCTGGCGCATGTTTTCGGCGGCGGTGGAATCGCGCGATGAACCGGCCTGCGCCACGGATCGACGCGTGAGCGCGAGAAGGGGCGAATCCATCATCGCCTTTTGCGGCCCGAGCGCATCACCATCACGCTGCCTCCAACGCTGAGCAGTGCCAGCGCGAACCATGTAATGGCGTAGGACAGGTGATTGTTGCGGAACGCGATCACGGTCAGCCCGCCGATCGGGAAACCACCCGGGTTAGCCGTGCTGTCGGCATCGATGAAGAACGGCACGATCGGGCCAAGGTCGCGCGCCCGGGCGATGGCGGCAACGTCGCGGGAGAACCAGCGATCCGCGGCCGGATCGTTGCTGCGCAGAAAGGCGCCGCCCGGCTCCGACGTGCGCAGCAGTCCGGTGATGGTGACCCGCCCGGCGAGCTGGGCAGCGCTTCGGCTGGCGGGATCGCGGCGCTCATTGGGTACGAAGCCCCGGTTGACCAGGATCAGCGGGTGGCCTGTCGCGCGCCGGAAGGCCGGTTCCGGATCCGACAGGCGCATGGGGGTCAACACCCACCAGCCCGCGCCGTGCACGGTGACAGCCTGAACCAGAGTCTCGCGATCGTGAAGAAAGCGGCCGGTGATACGCACCCGCCGGTACGCCAGATCACCGCCCCATTGGGACGGCGGGGGCAGGGGAGACGGGGCGGCGTGAACCCGCGTCTCCACCTTTTCAATCAGATCGAGCTTCCAGGCACGGCGCTCGACCTGCCAGAACCCAAGTGCCGTGAACAGCGCCGCCAGCGTCAGGCAGACGCCGACGAACGCATAACGCCGCATCACATGCCCATGCCGTCCATCGGCATCATGTTGCTGTTCAGGTGGAACATGATCCACAGCGAACCCGCAATCACGATCGCGATGATGATCACGGTGAAGATGAAGGCGAGCAACGTCCAGCCGCCCTCCGCACGCGGATTGAGATGCAGGAAGAAGAAGGTGTGGACGATGATCTGCACGAAGGCGAGGGCGACGACGATAATGGCGGTCGCCTGCACGCTGGCCAGCGCGCCCGTCATCACCAGCCAGAACGGCACTGCCGTCAGCACCGCCGACAGCAGAAAGCCAATAACATAGCCGCGTCGCGAGCCGTGGCCGTGGCCGCCATCAGCCGGCGGCGCGTCATGGCCGTGGTGGTCGTGACCGTGATGGCCGTGATCGTGCGTATTGGCGCGGGGGTGGGAGGCGCTCATCGCAGGACTCCGAGCAGGTAAACGAAGGTGAAGACGCCGATCCAGACGACGTCGAGCAAGTGCCAGAACATGCTGAGGCACATCAGGCGGCGGCGGTTTTCCATGATCAGACCGCGCTGACCCAGCTGGACCAGCATCACCACGATCCAGATCAGGCCGCTGAACACATGGAGGCCGTGCGTGCCGACCAAGGTGAAGAAGCCGGACAGGAAGGCGCTGCGCATGGGCGTGGCGCCTTCATGGATCAGCTCGGCAAACTCGTAGAGTTCGATGCCGATGAACGCGGCGCCGAACAGGCCGGTGATGGCAAGCCACAACTGAGTGCCACGGACGTTGCCTTGCTCCATCGCGATCATCGCCATGCCGCAGGTGATCGAGGAGATCAGCAGCATCGCCGTGTTCAGCGCGACCAGCGACAGATCGAAAATCTGTGCCGGGGCAGGGCCGCCAGCATAGCTGGTGCTGAGCACGCCGTACGTGGCGAACAGCGTGGCGAAGATGAGCGCGTCGCTCATCAGGTAGATCCAGAAGCCCAGCATCGTACCGCCGGAGCTGTGATCGTGATGATCAGCCTCCGTCTGGTAGAAGATGGGCGGGGCGGCATCCGCCCCGGCCGTCCGGTTCGCTTCCTCCACGGTGGGGGAATGGGTCGTCATGTCAGGCTCCCGCCAGCGCGTGCTTGCGTTCGTTCTCGGCCACTTCCTCGGCCGGGATGTGATAATCGCGGTTGTAGTTGAAGGTGTGCGCGATGCCGTAGCCGATCATGGCGACAAAGCTCACCGCCGCCAGCCACCACATGTACCAGACCATGGCGAAGCCGAGCACGGTGGCGAGCGCGGACAGGATCACGCCTGCACCGGTGTTGCGCGGCATGTGGATCGGCATGAAGCCGCTCTTCGGGCGCTGGTGGCCACGCTCCTTCATGTCGTGCCACGCATCGAGATCGTGCACGACGGGCGTGAAGGCGAAGTTGTACGCCGGCGGGGGCGAGCTGGTCGCCCATTCCAGGGTACGGCCGTTCCACGGATCGTCACCGACGCGAAGCTTGTCACGGTTGATGATGCTGACCGCGATCTGGATGACGAAGGCAGCAATACCGATCGCGATGATCGCAACGCCGATCGCGGCGATGACGAACAACGGCTGCAAGGTCGCGTCGTCGAGGTGGCGCAGGCGACGGGTGACGCCCATCAGGCCAGCGACGTACATCGGCGTCCAGGCGACCCAATAGCCGATGACCCAGCCCCAGAAGTGGATCTTGCCCCAGAACGGATCGAGCTTGAACCCAAAGGCCTTGGGCCACCAGTAATCAATGCCGGCAAACAGGCCGAACACGACGCCGCCGATGATCACGTTATGGAAGTGCGCGACCAGGAACAGCGAGTTGTGCAGCACGAAGTCGGCCGGCGGGATCGCGAGCATCACGCCGGTCATACCGCCCACCACGAAGGTGAGCATGAACGCGACGACCCACTGCATCGGCAGCTCGAACCGGATCTGGCCACGGTACATGGTGAACAGCCAGTTGAAGATCTTCGCACCCGTCGGGATGGAGATGACCATCGTCGCGATGCCGAAGAAGCTGTTGACGCTGGCGCCCGAGCCCATGGTGAAGAAGTGGTGCAGCCACACCAGGTAGCTCAGGATCGTGATGACGACCGTGGCATAGACCATCGACGAATAGCCGAAGAGCCGCTTGCCCGTGAAGGTCGAGGTGACTTCCGAATAGATGCCGAAGATCGGCAGGATGAGGACGTATACCTCTGGGTGGCCCCAGATCCACACCAAGTTCCAATACATCATCGGGTTGCCGCCGAGATCATTGGTGAAGAAGTTGGTGCCGACGTAGCGATCCAGCATCAGCATCGCGAAGGCGGCGGTGAGGACCGGGAAGATGGCGATAACCAGCACGTTGCTGCACAGCGCCGTCCAGCAGAACACCGGAAGCTTCATCATCGTCATGCCGGGCGCACGCATCTTGATGATCGTGACCACCATGTTGATGCCCGAGAGGGTGGTACCGATGCCGGCGATCTGAAGCGCCCAGAGATAATAATCCGGCCCGGTATCCGGGCTGTTCTGGAGGTTGGCGACCGGCACGTAATTCAGCCAGCCGCCGCGGCTGAACTCACCGACGAACAGCGACACCATGACGAGCGCTGCGCCCGCCGCCGTCAGCCAGAAGCTGAAGTTGTTGAGGAACGGAAAGGCGACGTCGCGGGCGCCGATCTGCAACGGCATCACATAGTTGATGATGCCCACCACCAGCGGGATCGCGACGAAAAAGATCATGATCGTACCGTGGGCGGTGAAGATCTGATCATAATGATGCGCGTTCAGATAGCCTTCGTTCGCGCCGAACGACATGGCTTGCTGCAGGCGCATCATGATGGCGTCGGCAAAGCCGCGCAGCAGCATGATGATGCCCAGGATCATGTACATGATCCCGATCTTCTTGTGGTCCACGCTGGTGAACCACTCGGTCCACAGATAGCCCCACAGCTTGTACTTGGTCACCGCACCGACGATGCCGAGGCCAAGCAGGACGACGACACCGAAGGTCACGAGCAGAATTGGCTCATGGATCGGGAAGGATTCTAGACTGAGACGACCGCATATCGTCTTCAGGACGGATTCGTTGAACATCGAGGGGCTCCGGCGGCTCAGCCGCGCGCCGCGCGGGCATGACCCGTCGCGGATGGCAGGGAGAGGAAGGTGAGGTCGCGGTTACGCGGCGAGTCAGGGTCGGTCGTGCCTGGCGTACCGGGCTGGCGCGGCTTGGAGTTGTGCGGCACGGGCGTGATCTCGTCCGTGTCCTTCATCAGCCCGCCCTCCGGCTTTTCGCGCGGCAGCGACTGGCGGCCGGACGGCATGCCTTCGCCGGCCTTCATCGGATGCGGCTTGCCGCCACCACCCGCCGCATGGTCGCGGGCCATGATCTCGCTCATGCACGGCGTGCCCGGGGTGACGCAGCGCTCATATGCGCGCTGGAAGAGGCTCGGATCGACACTGGCGAAGTGCATGACCGGCACCTTCTCGCTGGGCTTTTCCAGCTTCAGATAGTTGGCGGTATCCAGAGTCGCGCCGCGGCCCTTCACCTCGCCCACCCAGCGCGCGAAGCCGGCATCGTCCAGCCCGCGCAGACGGAAGCGCATGTAGGAGAAGCCGGCGCCGCTGTAATTGGCGGACATGCCTTCGAAATCGCCAGGACGGTTGAGCACGGCGTGCAGCGTGCTGCGCATCCCAGGCATGGTGTAGATCATGCCCGCCAGCGTCGGCGCGTAAAAGGTGTTCATCATGTTGCTGGACGTCATGTCGAAGCGGACCTGCCGATCGACCGGGAGCGCCAGCTCGTTCACCGTGGCGATGCCGAGTTCGGGATAGATGAACAGCCACTTCCAATCGAGCGACACCACCTGGACCAGCAGCGGCTTCTGCTTCGGATCGACCGGCTTCGTCGCGGAAATGCGATTCAGCGGGCGGAACGGATCGAGCAGGTGCGTGCTCGACCAGGTCAGCGCGCCAAGCGCGATGATGATCAGCAGCGGCGCGGACCAGATGACGAGTTCCAGCGACGTCGAGTGATCGAAGTGCGGATCGTAGGTCGCATCCTTGTTACCCGCGCGATACCGCCAGGCAAAGACGACCGTCAGGATCATCACCGGAACGATGATGAGCAGCATCAGCGCCACCGACGCGTAGATCAGGTTGCGCTGCTGAAGTGCGATATCGCCTGCCGGATCGAGCACGGCGCCCTGGCAACCGGCAACGAACAGCAGGAGCGGAATCAAAGCCGCACGGGCAAGCCGTGCCAGCGGGGCGGGATGGTCGGGCATATGATGCGCTCCTAGGCCGAGTCCGCGGGGCGCTACATTGGACAATTTGTCCAATCCCGTCACTAGCGTGCCTCCGGCACAGGCGTGTATTGATGAACCCCGACGCGGGCCAACCATTATTGCACGGCGGATTGCCGCGGGAGCATGACGAATGACTGCATCAACCACTGCGGCGGACTCGACGCCCCTGGAGCGTGACGCACGGCTGGTGAATGCGCGCCACAAGGAAATCGCCCCCGGTGAGATCGCGATCGGCGTGATCATCGGCCGCACCAGCGAGTTCTTCGACTTCTTCGTCTATGCGATCGCGTCGGTCCTCGTGTTTCCGAAGCTGGTGTTCCCTTACGTCGATGCCGTGACGGGGACGCTGTATTCGTTCGCGATCTTCGCGCTCGCCTTCCTGGCCCGGCCGTTCGGCACCTTGCTGTTCATGTGGATCGACCGCGTTCACGGGCGTGGCACCAAGCTGACCATGGCGCTGTTCCTGCTGGGCGGATCGACCATGGCGCTGGCGCTGTTGCCCAGCTACGCCCAGGTGGGAACGCTCTCGGCGCTGCTGCTGGCGCTGTTCCGCATCGGCCAGGGCGTGGCACTGGGTGGCGCATGGGACGGCCTGCCGTCGCTTTTGTCGCTGAACGCACCGGAGGAAAAGCGCGGCTGGTACGCGATGATTCCGCAGCTTGGCGCGCCGCTGGGCTTGCTGGTGGCATCGTGCCTGTTTGCCTATTTCCTCGCGATCCTGACGCCGGCGGACTTCCTGAGCTGGGGTTGGCGCTATCCGTTCTTCGTGGTGCTGGCGATCAACGTGGTGGCCCTGTTCGCGCGGCTGCGACTCGTTGCCACCCCGGAGTTCGAGCGCCTGTTCGAAAGCCGGGAGCTTCAGCCATCGCCCGCCTTCGCCACCATGTTCCGCGAACGGCGTACGATCGTGCTGGGCGCGCTTGCTCCGCTTGCCAGCTTCGCGTTGTTCCACCTCGTCACGGTGTTCCCGCTGTCCTGGGTGATCCTGTACGCCGGGGAGGAGCCGGTGCGGTTCCTGGGCATCGAGGCGCTGGGCGCAGTGATCGGCCTGTTGGCGATCCTCGCCTCCGGCGTGATCGCGGACCGCGTCGGCCGGCGCGCCGTTCTGGGTGTCTCGGCAGCGCTGATCGCGGTGTACAGCGGCTTTGCGCCTCGGCTGCTCGGCGCTGGTGAGGTCGGCGAAGCGATTTACATGCTGGGGGGCTTTGCGCTGCTGGGCCTCGCGTTCGGCCAGTCCTCGGGTGCGGTGAACAGCAACTTCCCGCCGGAGAGCCGCTACACCGGCGCAGCGATCGTCGCCAATGCCGCCTGGGTGATCGGTGCCGGCTTCGCCCCGTTGGTCGCTCTGTTCCTCGCCAGCCGTTTCGGCCTGTGGTCGGTCGGCCTGTACCTCTTGTCCGGCGCGGTCTGCACGCTGGCGGCGCTGGCGATCAACAAGGAGTTCGGCCGCCGCGCCGCCTGAGGCGCGGGGTCGCTACCCGCCGCTCAGGCGCCGTGTGCGGCGCGTGAGCGGCGACAGGCTTGTGCCGCAGCATTGGGACCGCGCCTGATCGGCGCGATTTCTTCTTTATGCTGTGCGGCTGGTAGCCGGTCCACGAAGCTGCCCGACACGCATCCAGGCTGGCACGGTCTTAGCCCGTTGAGAACGCTTGCTTTCGCCGCGCCAGCGGCTCGGGCTAGCGCGTGGATCAGTCGGCCGCCGGGTCGTCCTGCTCGTCGATCATGCGCGCGCCGATGTGGCGGACGCCGCGCGCGCGGGCGAGCGTTTCCTGACGGTGGCGCTCCGCAAAGCGGCGGCGCTGCTCGTCGTCATGCTCGGCGTGGCAGGCGGGGCAGCTGACGCCCTCCACATAGAGATCGGATTGGCGGTCCTGCGGGCCGACCGGGCGACGGCAGGCGCGGCACAGAACATGGCTGCCCGGCGCCAGATCAGGCGTCACCGCGACGCGTTCGTCAAACACGAAGCATTCGCCGGCCCAGCGGCTCTCGTCGGCGGGTACTTTCTCCAGATAGTTAAGGATGCCGCCTTCGAGGTGGTAGACCTCGTCAACGCCCTCAGCCTTCAGAAAGGCCGTTGCCTTTTCGCAGCGAATTCCGCCGGTGCAGAACATCGCGACCTTGGTTCCGTCAGCGATCAGCTGCTCGCGATTGGCGCGAAACCACTCGGGAAAGTCACGGAAGGTACGCGTGCGCGGATCGATGGCGCCGGGAAAGGTGCCAATCGCAACCTCATAATCGTTGCGCGTGTCGATCACGATCGTGTCGGGCCGCTCGATGAGGGCGTTCCAGTCCTCCGGAGCCACATAGGTGCCAGCGTCGCGCGCCGGATCCAGTCCGGGCTGGCCCATGGAGACAATCTCTTTCTTCAGCCGGACCTTCATCCGGTGAAAAGGCATCTCCGGCGCCCAGGCATATTTGACGACGAGCCCCTCGCAGCCCGGCAATGTGCGAAGGTGGGCGATGACCACTTCCAGCCCGTCGGCAGGGCCGGCGATCGTGCCGTTCAGCCCCTCGCTCGCCAGCAGCAGCGTGCCGGCAATGCCATTGGCTCGGCAAACTGCCTCGATCGGAGCGCGCAAGGCGACGGGATCGTCGAAGCGAGTGAACTGATAAAGGGCCGCGGTGCGGAAAGGCTGGGTCATAGGTTGCCGGCAGGAGAACGGGAGGGGCGCTCCGAAGAGCGTTGGTAGCCCCCGCCGTTCATCAATGGTGCGGTCGAGAAGACTCGAACTTCCACGTCCTTTCGGACACAACGACCTCAACGTTGCGCGTCTACCAATTCCGCCACGACCGCACGTGATGTCCGCCGGGCTGGGCCGGCGGCTGGCAGGAGCGCGCCCCTAGCAAGGGTTCCAGGGGCTGGCAATGGGGCTTTGGTGGTTCTGCGCGAAAAGATTGCGATTTCGCATGTTGGCGCCCGCTTTTGTCCACCCCGGCCGCCAGACGCTCATTCGGCCGGGCGCCCCTTAGTTGCCGTCTTCCCCGACGAAGCTCAATTCCAGCTTCTTGGAACTGGCGGGTACATCCAGCTTGGCCGAATTGAAGTCGATCGCGCTCTTGGGCGCCAGCGTGCGCTGCTGCGGAATGATCGTCCAGGTGAAGACGATCCGGTTCTGCGCGTCACGCAGGTCTGCGCGGATATCGGGTACCCGCTGGCGCTCGTTCGACGGGTTCAGCACCTTGCCGCTGACCGCAAACAATTCGCTGCCGTTGCTGATCTCCCGCCGCTCGATCGGATTGTCGATCAGGCGAAGCGGTGATTCCTGCGGCCCGAACGACAGGCCGAGCTGCGTCGCAAGGCCGGGAGCGCTGGTCCACAGGATCGCGCCGACGGCGACCAGCATCAGCAATGCCGCCAGCACCGCCGCGATGGTCCAGCGGCGCGCGGGATTGACGCGGGCGCGCTTGCGAGGCGCGGGGGCGGCGCTCTCCGCGGAAACCGCTGCGGCGGGCGTGGTCGGCCAGGGAAATGGGTTGACGCTCGCGCCTGCCGTGCCGGGGGCCGCAGCGCTGACGAACGACGCAACCGGAGGCGTCTCCGCTTCGGCAGGGCGCGCCGCGTCGGAAGTAGCGGACACCGCGCGCTCCACCGCCGCTGATGCGGCTGCGTGTTCGGCTGCCGCCGCCGGGGGCGGCTGGTCAGACGCGTACCCGGCGGGCGGCGCCATCTCCGATGCGGCGGCGGTGATCGCCTCCACCGCTCGGGCGTCGGGCTCCTGATGCCAGCTGTGCCGGCACTGGGCGCAACGAACCGTCCGCCCTTCCGCGCTGATCGCGGTATCGGGCACCAGATATCGGGTGCGGCATTCGGGACATTGCAGGATCATCGCGGGGCGCTACCGGCGGGTGAACGGAAGGGCTGAAGCCATCGCGAATCTAAACACGGCCCTTGCGCTGCATGCAAGGGAAGGTTGAAGCATCAAGGTGCATCGTGCGATGGCGCGTGCGGGGCATCAGCGGGTAAAGGACGAACGGCGCCGCAATGGCGAATATCGTGCAGTTCGAAAATGTGGGGCTGCGCTACGGCAACGGGCCGGAAACGCTGTCCGACATCAGCTTCGCGCTGGCGCCGGGATCCTTCTATTTCCTGACGGGCGCGAGCGGGGCGGGGAAGACGTCGCTGCTGCGCCTGCTGTACCTCGCGCAGCGCCCTAGTCGCGGGATCATCCGGCTGTTCGGCGAAGATGCCGTCACCATGCCGCGCGGCCGCCTGCCGGGATTTCGCCGGCGCATTGGCGTGGTCTTTCAGGACTTCCGGCTGGTCCCGCACCTGTCAGCGGCAGACAATGTCGCACTGCCGCTGCGCATTGCCGGGATGCCGGAGGCGGAGATCGCGGAGCCGGTGAGCGAAATGCTGGCATGGGTTGGGCTTGCCGACCAGGCCGATGCGCGGCCGGAGACGCTGTCGGGTGGCGAGCAGCAGCGCGTGGCAATCGCCCGCGCGGTGATTGCACGCCCGGAGATGCTGGTGGCGGACGAGCCGACCGGCAACGTCGACCCCGAAATGGCCGAGCGATTGCTGCTGCTGTTCGATTCGCTGAATCGGCTTGGGACAACGGTCGTAGTGGCGACCCACGACATCCATTTGATGCAGCGCGTGTCCGGTGCGCAGATGATGCGGCTGGTGAAGGGGCGCCTGCAGGATCCGACCGGTACCCTGCGGCACCCGCCGGCTCGGGAGCCGGCATGAACCGCGTCGTGATGACCCGGGCAGAGCGTACGCGCCGCGTGCTGGACGAAGCGCGCGGGGTGCGGGCGATGGTGTGGATCATCGCGATCATGCTGTTCCTGACCGTGCTGGGCGCGGCGCTGGGGCTGGCGACCCGCAATGCGGCCGATGCGCTGGAAAACCAGCTGGTTGGCCGCGCAACGGTGCAAGTGGTGGCGAGCGATCCCAAACGCCAGGAAGCGGAGGCGGCGCGAGCGCTGGCAGCGATGCGCGGGCTCCCGGAGGTTCGCAGCGCCGAGCCGGTGGATCGCGACGAGCTGGCAGCGTTGCTGCGGCCATGGCTGGGCGACGACAGCGCCGATGCCGACCTGCCCGTGCCGGCCATGATCGATCTTGAGCTGGCGACGGAGGGACCGGCCGCATTGTCGCGGGTTCGCGCCGCGCTGAACCGGGTTGCACCCGCAGCCCGCGTTGACGCACAGGAAGCGTGGATGGCCCCTGTTGCCGACTTCCTCGATCTGGTGGTGCTGATCGCGCTGGTGCTGGTGGTCCTTCTGGCCACCGCCACGGCTGCGGTTGTCGTGCTCGCGGCGCGAGCAGGCTTGGATGCCCATCGGCACACCATCGAAGTGATGCACATGCTTGGTTCAACCGATGTGCAGGTCGCGCGCCTGTTCCAGCGGAGGATCGCCCGCGACGCCGGCGTCGGGGCCGCGATCGGCAGCCTTGCGGCTATCGCGATGCTGTTGCTGGTCAGTGCGCAGGCGACGGAGCTTGGATCGGAGTTGCTGGGGCAGGCGAGCCTTGGACCATCGGGCTGGGCGATGTTGGGGATGCTGCCGATCGCTTTCGTGCTGCTCGCGGCGCTGGCAGCACGCTTCACCATCACCCGCGCGCTGGAATCCGTGCTGTGATCGCGCGGCTGATCGGACTGGTGGCCGTTGCCTGGAGCCTGGGCTTTGCCGCTTTCATGCTGACGCTGGCCCAGCCTGCTGATCCGCAGCTGACCACCGACGCCATCGTGGTGCCCACCGGCGGGCCCGGCCGGATCCCGCGCGGGCTGGCGCTGATCGAGGGCAAGCGAGCGAAGCGGATGCTGGTTACGGGCGTCGCCACCGGATTGCGCAAGGCGGATCTGGCAGCGGCAAACGGCCATGAAGCGGCGATCGCTTGCTGCGTCGATTTGGGGCGCGAGGCGGTGGATACCCGCTCCAACGCCGAAGAGACCGCGCGCTGGATGCGCGAGCATGGGTACAAATCCGTGCGCCTGGTGACATCCGACTGGCACATGGCCCGCGCGCGCATGGAACTGGGCGCGACTCTGGACAGCGACGTCCGCATTTATCGCGACGGCGTTCCAGCGGAGCAGCGTCTAGGACGGCTGGTGAACGAGTATAACAAGCTGATCCTGCGCCGGATCGCGTTGTGGGCGGGAATTGGCTGATGTTGAACTGGCTGCGATCGATCATCTACCAGATCGTCTTCTACACCGGATCGGTGCCCATCGTATTGGGCGTTGCACCGGCCGCGCTCTTTGGTGAGCGGACGGTTATCCATCACGCGCATCGCTGGGCGCGTTTCCAGCGCTGGGCCGCGCGCCACATCCTTGGCATCACGACCCGAGTGGAAGGAACGGTGCCCGAGGGGCAGTTCCTGTTCGTGGCCAAGCACCAGGCGATGTACGAAACCACTGAGCTGCAGCTGATCCTGGGCGGGCCGGCAATGGTGCTCAAGCGTGAGCTGGCGCAGATCCCGGTGTGGGGCTGGGCGACGCGCAAGTACGGATCCATGGCGGTTGATCGCGAAGCGTCTGCCAAGGCCTTGCGCCAGTTGATGGCCGAAGGCGCCGCGCTACGTGCAAGGGGGCGTTCGGTGATCGTTTATCCCGAGGGAACGCGCGTTGCGCCCGGGGAAACGCCGCCACTGCGATCAGGCTTTGCCGGGCTGTACAAGGCGCTGAACCTGCCTGTGGTGCCAATCGCGCTGGACAGCGGGCGTTTCCTGCCCCGGAAGGGGGCCAAGCGGCCTGGCGTGGTCACGATGCGGATCGGCGAACCCATCCCGCCGGGGCTGCCGCGTCGCGAAGTCGAGCAGCGGGTTTGGGAAGCGATCAACGCGCTGGAGCTGGAACGCGCGCGCTGATCGTCCGGTATGGCGATGCGGTCGTAGAGAGAGCCGCAGACGGAAAGGCGATCAGTCGTGCTTGCGGCCGAAGTCCGCCGCCGCATCGTCCTGCCCCTGATCGACGATCGAGCGACGGATCGTGCGGGTACGGGAAAACAGATCAAACAACGTGTCGCCATCATCCCAGCGGATCGCCCGCTGAAGGTGCGAAAGGTCTTCGCTGAAGCGCTGAAGCATTTCCAGCACGGCTTCCTTGTTGGCGAGGAACACGTCGCGCCACATCGTCGGATCTGAAGCCGCAATACGCGTGAAATCGCGAAAGCCGCCGGCGGAAAACTTGATCACTTCGGACTGGGTGACCTCAGCGAGGTCGTTCGCCGTGCCGACGATGGTATAGGCAATGAGGTGCGGCAGGTGGCTGGTCACGGCCAGCACGCGATCGTGATGATCGGGCGCCATGATTTCCACCATGCTGCCCAGCCGTCGCCAGAATTCGGCAACCCGCTCCGTTGCGACGGGGTCACCGTCCGCGACGGGGGTGACGATGCACCAGCGGCGATGGAACAGGCTGGCGAACCCGGCCTCCGGCCCGCTCTGCTCAGTGCCTGCAACGGGGTGTGCCGGAACGATGGTCCTGCCCGGCAGAGCCGATGTCAGCGCCCTGACGACCTCGGCCTTGCAGCTGCCGACATCGCTGACGATCGCATCGGCGGGCAGGTCAGCGGCCATCTCGATCGCGACGGCCCCCATCGCACCGACCGGAACGCACAGGATCACCAGTTCCGCATCGGTCACGGCAGCGCCGACTGTGTCGGTCACATCGTCGACGATCCCCAGCCGGTCCGCACGAGCGCGCACGTCGGCGTCTGCATCATGGCCCGTCAAGCGAACGGTCGGCATGTGCTGCCGCACCGCACGCGCAACGGAGGAGCCGATCAGGCCAAGGCCGACGATGGTGACGCGGGCGAAAGGAAGCATGTCGATTTGTGCCTAGTGCCTGTGTGCCGTCGCGCTTCGGGAAGCGCGACGGCCGATCACGCCGCGCCCGTCATCTGGCGAAGGGCGGCAATGACGCCCTTGGTTTCATCTTCGGTGCCGATGGTGATGCGCAGCCCGTGCGGCAGACCCTGGCCCGGCAGCCACCGGACGATATAGCCCGCGTCCATCAGGCCCTTGTACGCTGCCTCTGCCGTCAGATCGCCTTCGAACACGACCAGGACGAAATTGGCCTGGCTGGGAATGGCCCGCAGGCCAGCGTTGCCCAGCTTGGCGATCTCATCCGAGAACCACGCCCGCCACTTGGCATTGTGTGCGGCCGTGTTGGCGACGAAATCGGTATCGCCCAGCGCCGCCACTGCGGCAGCGGTGCCGGCAATGGTGATCGAAAAGGGCAGGCGGATCCGGTGCATCGCCTCGATGATCGCGGGCGCCCCATAGCCCCAGCCGATCCGCTCCGCCGCAAGGCCGTACATCTTGGAAAATGTGCGGGTGACGAGCACGTTGGAAGCAGAAGCCGCCAAGGCCATTCCACCATCGTCGTCGCCGCCGTCGATATATTCGGCGTAGGCGTGATCGAGCACCAGCAGGATGTCGTCGCGAAGCCCGGCGTGCAGCCGCTCGATCTCAGCACGGGGCGCATAGGTGCCGGTGGGGTTGTTTGGATTGGCGACGAATACAACGCGCGTGCGATCCGTCACGGCGGCAAGAATGGCGTCGACATCCGTTGCATAGTCCGCGTCCGGCGCGATCACCGGGGTCGCACCGACACGGCGAATGGCGATCGGATACACTGCGAAGCCATATTTCACGAAAATCGCTTCGTCGCCCGGCCCGGCAAAGGCGCCGGCGGCGAGATGCAGCACCTCGTCCGAGCCATTGCCATAGATGATCCGGGTGGGATCGAGCCCGTGCTTGGCGGCAAGCGCGTCGCGCAGCTCATTCGCGCTGGCGTCCGGATAGCGTTCGAGGTTGTTCGCGGCAGCGGCGAATGCCGCGCGCGCCTTGGGGCTGGTGCCGAGCGGATTCTCGTTAGACGAAAGCTTGGCGACCTTTCGCCCGTCGTCAGTCGTCGACCGCCCAGGCACATAAGGGGCGATGTCCATGATCCATGGTTTGGGAACGGGTCCAGTCATGGAGCGGGCGCATAGCGGGGGGCGACAAGGGTTGGCAACGGCGCGGATTTGGCCGCGCGGGGTCAAAGCGGCGCCAAGTTGGGCGCCGCGAGCGGGCGGGAAGGCGCAGCGCGGCGCAGATGCACCGCTTCCCCCATCGGCAACACGATGCTAGCGCACACCCATGTCCGCCGACGACCAGCGTTTCGGTCTCCAGCGCCACGTTATCCTGCCAGGCCCGCTGCCGCTAGACGGCGGGGGGCGGCTTGCGCCGGTCGAGATCGCCTATGAAACCTATGGTACGCTTGCGCCCGATCGCAGCAATGCCGTTCTGATCTGCCACGCGCTGACCATGGATCAGCATGTCGCGGGCGCCAACCCGAGAACCGGAAAGCAGGGTTGGTGGACGCAGATGGTGGGACCGGGGCGACCTGTGGACACCGATCGGTTCTTCGTGGTCTGCGCCAACGTGATCGGCAGCTGCATGGGATCATCCGGCCCCGCGACCGTGAATCCCGTGACCGGCAAGCCTTTTGGCATGGGCTTTCCCGTGATCACCATTCGCGACATGGTGCGCGCGCAGGCGCTGTTACTCGATTATCTCGGCATCGAACGGCTGAAGGCGGTGATCGGCGGATCGATGGGCGGGATGCAAGCGCTGAGCTGGCCCGCGACCTTCCCGGAGCGGGTGGAGGCGGTCGTCGTCATCGCATCGGCCGCCCGCCATTCGGCCCAGAACATCGCTTTCCACGAGGTGGGGCGGCAAGCCGTCATGGCGGACCCCAACTGGCGCGGCGGGGATTATTACGGGCATGACGTGCCAGCGGCGGGCCTGGCAGTTGCGCGGATGGCGGCGCACATCACCTATCTTTCCGAAGCCGGCCTGACCGAAAAGTTCGGCCGCCGGCTGCAGGCGCGTGAGGCCAAGAGCTTCGGCTTCGACGCCGATTTCCAGGTCGAAAGCTATCTGCGATACCAAGGCATCGCCTTTGTCGATCGCTTCGACGCCAATTCCTATCTCTATATCACCCGCGCGATGGACTATTTCGATCTGGCAGAGGAGCATGGCGGCCTGCTCGCCAATGCCTTCCGCGAGACTCGCGCCCGCTTCGCGCTGATCAGCTTCGACACTGATTGGCTTTACCCCACCCGCGAGTCGCGCAGCATCGTGCAGGCGCTCAATGCTGCGGGCGCCCCGGTGAGCTTCGTGGAGCTGTCCAGCCCCTATGGCCACGACGCCTTCCTGCTCGATTCGCCGGAGATGAACCGAGTCGTCGCCGGCTTCATGGGAACCGCATCATGACCCTGCGCGCGGACCTCACGATCATTGCCGATCATGTCGCGGCGGGCAGCCGCGTGCTTGACGTGGGCTGCGGCGACGGCGCGCTGATGGCGGCCCTGCGCGATTCCAAGCAGGCGGACGCGCGTGGACTGGAACTGGACCCCCGCAACGTTGCCGCGGCGGTCGGCCGCGGGCTCAGCGTGATCCAGGGCGATGCCGACACCGATCTC
This sequence comes from Sphingomonas sp. IC-11, assembly GCF_021043365.1. GTDB lineage: Bacteria > Pseudomonadota > Alphaproteobacteria > Sphingomonadales > Sphingomonadaceae > Sphingomonas. The sequence continues at coordinate 391,958 of NZ_JAJNDU010000002.1, forward strand.
GCCGGCTATCCCGATGCCAGCTTCGATTACGCGATCCTCAGCCAGACCTTGCAGACCTGTCGCGCGCCCGACGCGGTGCTCGGCCAGTTGCTGAGGATCGGGCAGCGCGCTTTCGTCAGCTTTCCCAATTTCGCGCACTGGCGCGTGCGTTTGTCACTGTTGTGGGGTGGACGGATGCCGGTAACCCGGCTGTTGCCCGAACGCTGGTATGACACGCCCAACATTCACCACCTGACCGTGGACGATTTCCGCGCGCATCTGCGCGAGCGCGGCATTGCGGTGGAGGGGGCCTGGTTCCTTTCGGGCGACAAGCAGACCAGATCGGCCGCGGCCAATTTTCTCGCGGAACATGCAATTTTTCTGCTTCGTGGAACCGATAGGCCGTAATCAGTGTTGCACGGCAACATATCATGACCAAGACAGCCCTGATCATTGAAGACGAGATCTTCGTTGCGCTGGATCTCGAACGGATCCTTGTTGACGCCGGGTATGAAGTGGCGGGCATTGCCGCCGACAGCGACCAAGCCATCGCCGCGGCGCCAGGGTGCTCATTCGCCTTCGTGGACATCAATCTTCGTGATGGGGCGACGGGGCCCAAGATCGCGGAGCGGATCGCGCGCGATTATGGCGTGAAGGTCGTCTTTGTCACCGCCAATCCGTCGCAGATCGGCATTCCGTCCGACGCGCTGGGGTATGTTCGCAAACCGTTCAGCGATCGGGCAATCCTGGCGGCGGCTGCGCTAGCCAGTGGCGATCAGGATGTGGCCCCGGACGAAGATGTCATCAGGATCGGTGCGCACGGCTGAACGAAGCCGTCGGAACCTCCAGCAACAATTCCAGCCCTTCGACCGGCCAATTGCGGCTGATCGTGCCGCCAAGCTGCCGAACGGCGCTCAACTCGATCAGCTGACTACCAAACCCTTCCGGTTTTGCTTCGGCATCAACGCGCGGGCCGCCGCGCTCCTGCCAGCGAATATGCGATTGTGTGCCCCGCGTATCGATATCGATGATGACCTGGCCCTCGGGGTTCGACAGTGCACCATATTTGCTCGCGTTGGTGGCGAGCTCATGGAACAACAGCGCCAATGGAGTGGCGGCTCGGTCGTCGACGTGCACGTCCGCGCCGGTGATCGTCACCCGCTCCCCGGGCCGTGACTGGTAGGGCGCCAGCAGCTCGTCTAGCAGGCCACGCAGGCTATCCTGATGCACAGAGGGGCGGGATCTCGGGCTGTGCGGGCGAACGAAATCATGCGCCCGGCCAAGCGCGGCAATGCGTTGCCGAAGATCGGAGGCGAGCGGCGCAAGCGACGGGTGCGCCCGCGCCGCGACCTGGATCAAGCCCCCGATCACTGCAAAGATGTTCTTGATACGGTGTGACAGTTCCTGGCTGATGATCTCGCGCTCTTCGAGCGCCAGCTTCTGCTCGTGAATGTCTGTGCAGGTGCCGAACCAGCGCGTGATCTGCCCCGCATCATCACGGATCGGCAAGGCGCGGCCAAGCACCCAGCGGTAAGTGCCGTCGAAATGGCGAAGGCGATATTCGATCTGGTATGGCTCGCCAGTCGACAGACTCTGCCGCCAGACCTGCCAGGCCCTTTCCTGATCCTCGGGATGGAACATGTTGTTCCAGCCAGCGCCGTCGGTGGTGCCGGAGGGAACGCCAGTGAACTCATACCAGCGTGCATTGTAATAATCGTGAAAGCCGTCAGGCAGCGTCGACCAGACCATCTGAGGCATGGTGTCTGCCAAGGTGCGAAAGCGCATTTCGCTATCCGCCAGCGCCGCCCGTGCCCGCGCCGCCGACTTGCGTTGCTCTCGCTGCTCACGCGCAGCGCGGCGCGTCTCAAGACGTGCCATTGCCGTTGTCGCGAGGATTTCGAGGCCACGCGTCTGAAAGGGCGTCAGGCCGTCGCGAGGCGCCGCATCCAGAACGCAGATCGCCCCCAGCGAGATGCCCTCGCGCGTGGTGAGGGGCGCGCCGGCGTAGAAGCGAATGTGCGGCGTGCCGGTGACAAGCGGGTTATCCGCGAAGCGCGCGTCTTGGGTCGCGTCCGGCACCTCCATTGTGCGCGCGCCCTGCATTGCATGCGCGCAGAAGGACTGGGAACGCGGTGTTCCTTCCAGATCGGTGCCAGTGCGCGACAGGAAGACCTGCGCCTCGGTCTCCACCACGCTGACCACCGCCGTTGGCGTGGCGCAAAGTTCCGCGGCGAATGTGACGAGATCGTCGAGCAGCCCCTCGTCTCTAGCGCCGGCGAGATCGTACAGCGCCATCACTCGTTCACGAGCGCCCTCGTTGAAGAGGGAGTGGTTGGAGAGGGGCGCGGAAGAAGGAGTCACGTTTCCCGTCGGGTTGATCCATCACCGGCCGGACGACCGGTGAGGGTAAATTGAGTCGCGTCCGGGGGCGCGGGGCGATGGACGGGCGCCCCCTTCGTCAAGGAAGGTGCGGCGTCCTCGTCCAGCAGTCCGGCCCTTGCCCTATCGTGCGGCGCGATTGTTCCCCAAGAGGAACCCGGCATCAACCGCCGACCCGGTGATTTCGATCCTAGAACGGGACGTCGTCGTCAAGATCGTCCGCGAAGCCACCGCGCGACTGGCCGAAGCCGCCGCCCTTGTTGACGCCGCCGCCGCGGCTGCCGCCACCACCGCCGCCAAAGCCGCCACCGAAATCATCACCGCCGCCGAAATCGTCGCGCCCACCGAAGTCGCGACCGCCGCCGCCACCACCACCAGCACCGCCGCCGGGCCCATCAAGCATGGTCAGGACGCTGTTGAAGCCTTGCAGGACAACCTCGGTCGAATACCGGTCCTGGCCGTTCTGATCCTGCCATTTGCGGGTCTGCAGCTGCCCTTCGATGTAGACCTTGGAGCCCTTGCGCAGGAAGCGCTCAGCGACGTTTGCCAGGCCTTCGTTGAAGATGGCGACCGAATGCCATTCGGTCTTTTCCTTGCGCTCGCCGGAGTTGCGATCCTTCCACGTTTCGCTGGTCGCGATGCGCAGGTTCACGACCTTGCCGCCGTTCTGGAACGAGCGTGATTCGGGATCGCGCCCGAGATTGCCGACGAGAATAACCTTGTTAACGCTGCCTGCCATTGGGGCCCCTCAGAGGCCCGCGGCAACCGCGAGCCAGTATGTGATTCCGGCCATGATGTAAGCGGCGCCGAACAGATAGCCAACCATGAAGAGCGGCCACTTCCACCCGTTGGTCTCGCGTCTGGCGACGGCGATCGTGGAAATGCATTGCGGCGCGAAAACGAACCACATCAGGAAGGCGAGCGCCGTGGGCAGTGACCAGCGGTGCTGCAGGTTTTCGATAATCGTCCGCTCGCCCGCGGCATCCTCCGCATCGTCCACCGCATAGACCGTACCGATCGCCGAAACCGCCACTTCGCGCGCGGCCATCGCGGGGAGCAGTGCAAGCGCGATGTCGTGGTTGAAGCCGATCGGCCGAACGACAACCTCGATCCCGCTGGCGATGCGACCGGCGATGGAATGATCGACCTGGCTTTGTCCCTCCGGCGCGCGCGGGAAGCTGAGCAACGCCCAAAGCACGATGGTGGTGAGCGCGATAATGGTGCCCGCCCGCTTCACGAACAGCCAGGCACGGCTCCACAGGCCGATCGCGATGTCGCTGAGGCGCGGCATCTGGTAGCGCGGCATTTCCATCATGAAGCCCGATGAATCGCCCTTCGTGACCGTGCGACGCAGCACCAGCGCGGCGATGAAGGCGCCGGCGATCCCCGCCAGATAAAGGCCGAGCAGCACCAGCCCCTGCAAGCCGACGCCGGGAAGCACGTTGCGGTCCGGGATGAACGCGCCGATGATGATGGTGTATACCGGCAGGCGCGCCGAGCATGTCATCAGTGGCGCGATCAGGATCGTGGTCAGCCGGTCCTTTTCATCGCTGATCGTGCGGGTGGCCATGATCCCCGGAACGGCGCAGGCAAAGCTGGACAATAGCGGGATGAAGGCCCGCCCCGACAGGCCGACGCCCGCCATCATGCGATCCATCAGAAAGGCCGCGCGCACCATATATCCCGATGCCTCGAGCACCAGGATAAAGGTGAACAGGATGAGGATCTGAGGCAGGAAGACCAGCACGGCGCCAACGCCGGCGATCAATCCGTCCGTTATCATGGAGCGCAGCAGGCCGTCCGGCATGATGCCGCGGATGGCTTCGTCCAGCGCCACAAAGCCGCCCTCGATCCAGCCGATCGGCGCTTCGGACCAGCTGAACACGGCCTGGAACATGACGAACATAAGCGCCACCAGCACGATCGGCCCGACTACAGGGTGCAAGGCGATCGTGTCGAGCGCGTTGTTCCAGCGCCGGGTTGGCGTTTCGGAAACAATCGCTGCACGGGCGATTTCCCGCGCCCGGCGCTGAAGCTGACTCATCGGCTCCGCGTCGCCCGCAGCAGGAATCTCCGCCTGTTGCCCGCTTCCCTCAACCGCGGTGGTAAGGGCAGCGCGCAGCACGTCGAGCCCGCGCTTGCGCACCGCGACGGTTGGCACCACCGGCACGCCGAGCTTTTGAGAAAGGGCCTCCGCAGACAGGGTTAGGCCGTCCCGCTCGGCTAGGTCGACCATGTTGAGCGCGACCACCACCGGCAGGCCAAGCGCGATCAATTGGAGAGCGAAACGAAGGTGAAGATCGAGATTGGCGGCATCCACGACGACCACCAGCGCGTCTGGCCGGCGCTCGCCCACCTGACGGCCGAACAGAACGTCGCGCGTGACTTGCTCGTCAGGAGAAGAGGGATCCAGGCTGTAGGTGCCGGGGAGGTCGACGAGTTCAACCGGGCGACCATCGTCTAGCGCCAAGCGGCCCGAATGGCGTTCCACCGTGACGCCGGGGTAGTTGCCCACTTTCTGGCGGGCGCCGGTCAAGGCGTTGAACAAAGCGGATTTGCCGGCATTCGGATTGCCGACGAGCGCGACCAGCGGGAGGATGCTCATGTCAGTCGGTCGTCACCGTGATCGCCGCCGCAACATTGCGGCGCAGCGCCACCGTCATGCGCCCGATCCGGCAGGCGACCGGCCCGCGGAACAGAGTGGCGCGGTGCAGAAGCTCCACCGACACCCCTTCCTCAAAGCCGAACTCGCGCAGGCGGCGAGCCTCTGGCGTGGCGAGCCGATCCCACGCGATGGCGGAAACCGTCGCCCGGCGACGCAGCGGGAGCGATTCGAGCGGGAGGGGAGCAGGAGCAAGCACGCAAGCACCTTAACGGCATTGCGAATGGTTATCAATTCACACGCGCTCAAATGCGTGAGCGCGAGCAGCGCGATCAAACCACCGGATAGCGCAGGCGGCCCACGAAGCGGGTAAGGCTTGGCCGGTGCTGGGCGCGCCGCGTGATCCCCGCCTTTGCCTTTTCGAACCGCATGATCCCGTCGATGCGCCGTGCCAGGAAGGCCCGGGTATCGGCGTGGCCCTCGCTCTCGTCATCAAGGAAGACGGTGACCGTGGCACCGTAGACGGCGAACAGCATCGCCCGTTTCGTATAATGATTATAGTCGGTCGCCGTGTCCCCGGCGGCGCGCCACATGGCATCGACGCTGCGCCAGCCGAGCCGCGCGGCCGTGCCGACGTTCTGAGGCATGGCAAGGATCGCGAGCGCCCGACGGAGTGCCTCACGGTGCGGGGCCGTGGCCATCAGCCGTGCCTCAACAAGTGCGGTGATCCGCTGCCGGATCTTCATCGCGGCGAGTTGCTGTGGCGGGAGCAACTCCGTCATGGCCGCATCGATACTGGCGAACCAGGCATCGATCATATCAACCGGCCCACCCTGAAAAGCGAGGGCTGCCACATCACGATCAACACCGTTCATGTCCGCTGCCATGTCTCGCGCAGCCGGTGCCCAGCCGTCAAACGCAGCATTTTCCGCGATGGCGGGCGCAAGGAGGACGCGAATCTCGTCGAGCGTGAAGTCTGCGGTATCGGTCATGAACAGCATATAGGCGCGTCAGTGGCGCAATTGCCACCTTGTGCCTTCTCCCCTGTTGCTGGAACCCGGGCGGAGAGCCGCGAGTGCCGCTTCAGTCCGAGATAGCCGCGCGGCGTTCTGGCGCGATGCGCACCAGCACCAGCGCGATGGCGACGAGCAGGGCTCCGACGAAATCGGCCGTGCCGAGCGCTTCGCCATAAGCAAGCCAGCCAACCGTTGCCGCCACCACCGGCTGCGTCAGCAGCGCGAGGCCGATCACAAGAGGGCTGAACCGGCCCAGGGCATAGATCATCAAGCCTTGGCCGATCACCTGGCTGCACAAGGCGAGGCCGATCAGCGGCCCCCAATGCTGCGGCCAGATGCGCTCTCCAAGCAGCACCGCGGCGAAGAGGAGTGGCAGGACCGTTGCCGCTGACGACAGGCCAAGGGCGGGCAGGGGCGCCATGCTGGCCCGTGCCCGCGCCATCAGGATGAAGTATCCAGCGTAGAGGATCCCCGCGACCAGGCAGAGCAGGTCGCCGACGAAGTTCTGCGGATCAAGCTGATAGGAGCGCCCCATCAGCAATGCCGCACCAACCGCAGCCAGCCCAAGCGCCAGCCCCTGCATCCGTGTCGGCCAGGCGCGCGCCACGAGAAAGCCGTAGAGCGGAAACACGAAGGTGGCAGCATTGCCAAACAAAGTGGCGTTGGCGAGCTTCGTCTGATGAATCCCGACGTGCCAGCTGGCGAGATCGCCAGCGAACAGGAGCCCGGAGCCGGCAAGCACCCAGCCAAGCCCGCGGGCGCTTGCGATCGGCCGACCGCCCGTAAGAGAGGCGAGTCCCAGCAGGAGTGGAGTCGCAAGGCCGATCCGCCAGAACCCCGCCGCTACTGGGCCCACATCCGTCAGGCGGACAAACCAGGGCCCGAAGGCAAGCGCGACGTTGCCGCCGATCAGGGCGGCAAAGGCCAGCGCTCCGCCGCTTGGGCGTGATGTAGCTTTTCTTGGGGCGGGTCCCTCGTGCATGCTGCCCCGTAACCACCTAAGTCGGGCAAGTCCCGTAGCAAAGTGAAACGGAAGGGGAGTTTGAAATGCCAAGCCTATTCGATCCCATCGAACTGGGCGCCATTCGGGCCGCAAACCGCGTGCTGATGGCGCCGCTGACCCGTACCCGGGCCGACGACAATCACGTGCCGACCGAAATGATGGTCGAATATTACCGCCAGCGCGCCGGCGCCGGCCTGATCATCTCCGAGGCGACCGGCATCAGCCGCCAGGGGTTGGGCTGGCCCAACGCGCCGGGCATCTGGAACGAAGCGCAGACCGAAGCCTGGAAGCCAGTCACCGAGGCGGTACACCAAGCCGGTGGCAAGATCATTGCGCAGTTGTGGCACCAGGGCCGGCTGGCGCGGCCGGATGTGAACAAGCTGCAGCCGCTGTCGGCTTCCGCCACCCGCGCGCCCTATCCGAACCCGGCCAAGAATCCCTATGGTGAGGCGCGCGCCGCGACGTTGGATGAGATCAAGGAAGCTATCGAACAATATGCCCAGGCTGCTCGCAACGCACTGGCCGCCGGTTTCGATGGGGTGCAACTGCATGGCGCCAATGGGTATCTGATCGACCAGTTCCTGCGCGACAACACGAACCTTCGCGACGATGATTACGGCGGCTCGCCGGACAATCGCATCCGCTTCATGAAGGAAGCGGTGGAAGCGGTGATTGCGGTAGCCGGCGCCGAGCGTACCTCCATCCGCCTGTCGCCCAATGGCGAGACCCAGGGCGCCGACGACAGCAATCCCGAAGCCGTGTTCATTCCGGCCGCCAAGGTGCTGGACGAGCTTGGCATTTCCTTCCTTGAGCTGCGTGAGCAGGCGCCCGACGGCACGTTCGGGGCGACCACGGTGCCCAAGCTGAGCCCGCAGATCCGCAAGGTGTTCACGCGCCCGCTGGTGCTGAACCAGGATTACACGCTGGAGAAGGCCCAGGCCGATCTGGACTCCGGGCTCGCCGACGCCATCGCCTTCGGTCGCCCGTTCATCGGCAATCCGGACCTGGTCGAACGCCTGCGTGCCGGCGCCCCGCTGGCGCAGGACAATCCCAAGACTTGGTATTCCAAGGGACCGGAAGGCTACATCGACTATCCGTCCTACGAGGAGCAGGCCGCGGCCTGAGCCTAGTGGGTGGCTGCCCCGTCATAGCGGCGGGGCAGCATTTGGTGCCCGCTATCTCGCTGTGCGAACGGCGATGAATGGCGTCCCGCGCGGCCTCAGGCCTGCGCAGTTTCCTTTCCGCTGACGCCGAGCACCTCCATCAGCCGCTCCAGCGAATACGGCTTTCGCAGCAGCGGGAAACCATGGTTTCCTTCCTCCGCCAGCACATGGCTATAGCCACTGGTCAGCACGACGCGGCAATTCGGCCAGCGACGTTCCACTTCCTTTGCGAGCTCGACCCCGCTCATCCCGGGCATCACCACGTCGGTGAACACCAAGTCGAAGGCGCCGTTCTGCGACTCCATCGTCCTCAGCGCGGATTCGCCGTTGGTGGCCCAAACCGTCGACTGCCCGAGTTCCTCCAGCAGCGCGAGAGCGAAGCGGCCGACCACCTCATTGTCCTCCACCATCAACACTCGCTGCGTTGGCAGCTCGTCGCGTAGTTGCGCCGGCGTTGACCCGGCCTGATCAGGCGCGGCGCGTGCGGTGGCACGAGGGAGATAGATGGTGAACGTGCTACCCTCGCCAAAACGGCTTTGTACGCTGATTTCACCGCCTGACTGTTTGGCGAAGCCATAAGCCTGGCTAAGGCCAAGCCCGGTGCCCTTGCCCACTTCCTTTGTGGTGAAGAAGGGTTCGAAGATGCGCCCCTGGGTTCCAGCATCCATCCCGGTGCCGTTGTCGGTGATGTCCACCGCGACGAACTCGCCCTCGATCGCCGCGTGCCGGCGAACGGACGGAACATGGCGGACATTGCGTGCCGATATCCGCAACTCCCCACCTTGCGGCATGGCGTCCCTTGCGTTGATGGCCATGTTGAGGATCGCGGATTCGAACTGGTTCGGATCGGCGGTGACGGAGCCTACAGCCTCCTCGATCTCGATCTTCACGGAGACCGGCGAACCAACGGTGGTGATGATCAGCCGTTCAAGACCGCGAACGCGCTCACCGACGCAGAAAGTTTCCGGCTCCAGTGGCTGACGGCGCGCGAAGGCCAGCAACTGGCCGGTAAGCTGCGCCGCGCGATCGGCCGTTTCAGCAATCGCCGAGATGTACCGCTGCCGTTTTTCTTCGGTTTGGTTCGGCAACTGCAAAAGGTCTGCCGATGAGCGAATAATCGTCAGGAGGTTGTTGAAATCATGGGCCACGCCACCCGTCAGGCGGCCGATGGCTTCCATCTTCTGACTGTGCGCCAATGCCTCGCGTGCAGTTTCCAGCTCCTCCTGAGCACGGCGCCGCTCGGTGACGTCACGGGTGATCTTCGTGAAGCCAGTCAGCACGCCCGCGTCGTCGTGGATCGGATCGATCACCACGTGCGCCCAGAAGGTTGTCCCGTCCTTGCGAACGCGCAGTGCCTCCTTTTCGAACGTGCCCTGGAGAAGGGCGGTGCGAAGCGCCTTGGCAGGTTCGCCGGTTTCCCTGTCTCCCTCGGTATAGAAGCGGGAGAAGTGGTGCCCGACGATCTCCTCGGCGCGATATCCCTTGATTGCTTCCGCCCCTGCGTTCCAGCTGGACACGTTTCCATCGGGATCGAGCATGTAGATGGCGTAGTCACGCACGCCTTGGACGAGCAGGCGGAACTGCTGCTCGCTGCGGAACAGTGCGCGTTCCGCTTCCTTCTTTTGGCTGATGTCACGAGTGACTTTGGCGTAGCCGATCAAAGCGCCGGTTTCGTCCTTGACGGGATCGATGACGACATTGGCCCAGAAGCGTTGTCCGTCCTTGCGAACTCGCCAACCCTCAGCTTCGAACTTGCCCTCCAAAGCCGCAGTTTGCAGCGAGCGGAGGGGAAGACCGATCGCGCGGTCCTCCGGCGTGTAGAAACGGGAAAAATGCTCGCCAATGATCTCGGAGGCGGAATAGCCCTTGAAGCGTTGCGCCCCCGCATTCCAGCTGACGACGAAACCATCCGCGTCTAGCAAGTAGATTGCGTAATCCTTCACCGCATCCAGCAGGAGCTGAAAACGACGCTCGTTTTCCATCGCGAGCAGGTGCTGGTTGCGGGTCGCACTCATTGGAACCCGGCCTATGGGTGTGGCAACAATTCCGCAATAAAAATGGCGGGTTACTGATTAATAAACCGCGCTTTTCCGCGGAACCGTTCAACCGCGGACCAAGCAGCTGCCGCAGCTGCAAGATCCCGGATTTGCGAACCCAAAACCGCTATTCGTTCTTCGTCAGCGACGTTTTGCGCTCCACGGTCTGTTCGTTCTTCCGCCCTTTGTCGAGCGTTTCGGACGGCCGCATCGCATCGCCATCCTTCTGGTGCTCGGTCGACAGGTTCGGGCGCTTCGTTTCGGTGGTGCCGTGCTTGTCCATGGCCGCTCTCCTTATTCAGCGGCAACCGACAGCAGCGGCATTCGATCCGTCTGACGCAGTTCCTCCGCAAACCATGCGCAGGTCCGAGACAGGCCATCTTCAAGTGGAACGAGCGGAGCCCAGCCGAGCAATTGCTTTGCGCGGGTAATGTCGGGCTTGCGACGGCGCGGGTCGTCCACGGGAAGCGGCTGATAATCGATCCGCCCCTTCGTGCCGGTCATGGCGACGATGCGCGTGACCAGATCGCCCACCGTCAACTCGTTGGGATTGCCCAGGTTCACCGGTTCCGATCCGACGGTGTCACTGTCCATCAGGCGGATCAGCCCGTCCACAAGATCGCTGACGTAGCAGAAGCTCCGCGTCTGGCTGCCGTCCCCGTAAACGGTCAGCGTGTCGCCCGAGAGCGCCTGACAGATGAAGTTCGATACCACACGTCCGTCATCCGGGTGCATCCGCGGACCGTAGGTGTTGAAGATGCGCGCGATGCGGACGTCAGCACGATTAAGTCGCGCAAAATCGAGCGCCATCGCCTCGGCAGCGCGCTTCCCTTCGTCGTAACAGGCTCGCGGGCCGGTGCAGCTGACGGCGCCGCGATAATCCTCGCGCTGCGGGTGCACTTCTGGATCGCCGTACACCTCGCTGGTGGAGGTAAGGAGGAAGCGGGCGCCGGACTGTTCCGCCAAGCGCAGCAGGTGATCGGTGCCCAGGACGCACGTCAGCATCGTATGCTCCGGGTCCGCCTGATAATGGGGCGGCGAGGCCGCGCAGGCCAGATTGTAGACGCGCGTGATCCGGTCCGTCAGGTCCGTCACCGTCGCCGGCAGCTTGTCGATCACGTCGGCCTTGATGAAGCTGAAGCGTGGGTGATCGATGAGATCATCCAGATTCGACGGGCGCGATGTCTGCAGGTTGTCGAGGCAAAGGACCCTCTCGCCGCGGTCAAGAAGCGCCTGACACAGATGCGATCCGATGAAGCCCGCGCCGCCGGCAACAAGGGTGATCGGACCGGTGGTGTCGCGGGTCTCCGAACGATCCATGCTGGGCTTGCTCCTGTTGGGGCGGGGCCTGGCGGCCTCCGTGAGATAGGTTTCGAGTTCGGCAGCGCGGTGCTGCGCGGTATGAGCGGCGAGCACGCGGGCACGGGCGGCCTCGCCAAGCGCGGCGGCATCCTGATCGAGCGCGGCGAGCGCCTGTTCGGTTGTGTCTGCCAGCATGATTTCGGTGCCCGGCTTGAACAGGTCGTCGATGCCGTCCCAGCGATCGGACAGGATCGGCGTGCCGCAAGCGCCAGCCTCGAACAGGCGCACTGAGGGGGACCAGCCGGCAGCAATCATGTCGGCTCGGGTCACGTTCAGCGTCAAACGCGATTCGCTGTAAAAGGCCGGGTGATCGGCCGGCGGCAGGTGATCGATCCGGGTGACATTGGCCGGCCAGTCGATGTCGTCGGGATATTGCGGCCCGGCGACGGCGAACTGCAGGTCCGGGCGGCGGCGCGCCGGCTCGATCAGCAGCTTTTCCAGTGTCGGCTGGCGATCCGGGCTGTAGGTGCCGAGATAGGACAGCGCCCAACGCTTGGAGGTGTCGAGCGGCTGGTACCGCTGCGCATCCACCGTGCAGTAGAGTGCGCGAGCCGCCTTGGCGCCATACTGCCTTTCGATCCGGTCCAACGTCGGGCCGCCGGTGAAGGACAGATACAGGTCGAAGTCGGGGATCACCTCGGGCGAGAGATACTCGTAATCTCCGCGTTCCAGCTTCGCGAGCGTAACCGGGGTGTCGATGTCGTAAAAACCGGTGACACCTGTTGCGGTGCCTTGCACGAACTTCGCGACCGCTACGCCGTCTGGCACGTAAGAGCCGACGAGGACCGCATCCGCCTCGGCAATGGTGTCGCGCCAGTTCTCGAGATCGGCAAGATCGGCATAGTAATCGAGCCGGCAGAAATCGGGATCAACCAGGTCGCGGCGGTCGCCGGCATACCAGGGAACGGTTCGCTCGAGGAACTGGATATCATGGCCGCGGGCGGCGAAGCCCGACAGGAGCGCTCGCCAGGTGGTGGCATGGCCGTTGCCCCAGGAGGAGCCTAGGCTGAGGCCAAGGACGACGAGCTTCATGCAGCCACCTTCGCCTGTTCGACATGGGCGCGCAGGAGTTCGTCCACTTGGCGCGCGCGCAGAGCATAGGTGTGCTCGGCCAGGACGCGGCGGCGAGCCGCATCGCCGATGGCGCGGGCGCGTTCGGTGGTGAGATCGGCGAGGAGATCGGCGACATCCTGCCCAGTGTGCGCGACCAGCACTTCTTCCCCGGGGATCAGGAACTGCTCGATGCCCTCCCAGTAATCGGTGATGAGGCAGGCACCGGCACCGGCGGCCTCGAACACGCGGGTGGCGGGCGAATAGCCCACCGCCGCCATCGAATCGCGAGCGATGTTCAGCACCGCCCGCGGCGTGCAGTTGAAGGCATTGTGATCCGCTGTGCCGACATGCCCGAGATGGCGGACGTTGGACGGCATATGCTTGTCGTGCCAGCCGCTGCCACCAATTAGGAAGCTCTGCTCAGGCAGCGCCGCCGCGGCAGCGAGGAAGAATTGCTCTACGCGTGCCTCGCGGTCGGGCAAGCGATTGCCGAGAAAGGCAAGGTCGCAGGCGAAGCGATCGTCGGGCGCAACGGGGTGGTGCGTGTCGGGATCGACCGCATTGTACACCGGGATGCAACGTGCCGCGCCAAGCGCCTCATAGGCAGAGACGACGGGCGGGCCGCCACCATAGGTTAGCACCATGTCGAGCTGCGGCAGAGCGGCGCGGACGGGATGTTCGGGATCGGCGCGGATCTCGTCCAGGGTGGCGGCGGCGTCGACATCCCAGAAGATCTTGAGCGCATCGGGGCGCGCATGCTCGACGATGCCGGCGATCAACTCCGCATCGAACACGCCGACGCCGCTCGCCTTCACCACCACATCGGCATGGCGCGCCTCTGCGAGAACCGAGCGAAGGCCTTCCTCAGTCGCGGGATAGACGATCGACGTCGCATATTCGGGCGGCTCGATGTCGCGATTGGCCTGGCGGTCGAATGCGTCGGGTTCGTAGAAGGTGATCTGATGACCGTGCGCCGCCAGTGCCTTCAGGATGCCGCGGTAATAGGTGGCGGCACCGTTCCAATAGGAGGACAGCAGGCTCGATCCGTAGAAGGCGATCTTCATGCGGCATCCTTTGTCTGTTCGGGCGTGCGCAGGCTGGCAACGATAGCGAGCAGCTGATCCACACGATGCGCGCAGCTGTGGCGCGCCTTGATAGTGGCGAGGCCGTGCTGGACGAGCGAGCGGCGCAAGCCGGCATCGTCACGCAGGGCGGTGAGATGGCGGGTCATTTCCGCGCCGTCGCGGGCGACCAGATAATCCTGCCAGGGGCTGAACAGGCCTTCCGCATCATCCCATGGTGCCGATACCAGGGGAATGCCGCAGGCCAGCGCCTCGAACACGCGGATGGTCGGAATGCCGGGTAGGATGGTGGAATAATAGCGGCGCGGCACGTGCACGGTGGCCAGATGTTGCGCGAAGATGTTCGGCGCCGCGGCGTTGGGCGCCCAGCCATGGTAACGAACGCCATAGCGGTCGAGCGTCTCCAGGGCCTCGGCCGGATAGCGGACGCCGTAGATGTCGAGCGGTAGGTTTGCCTGCTGCGCGGGTGCGAAGAGGAATTGCTCCAGTTCCTCGGTCCGCTCGCCATCGCCCCAATTGCCAATCCAGACGAGGCCGCTCCGCTCCCCCTCGATCTCGGGCGGATGGAAGCGGCGCAGATCGGCCGCCTCATGCCACGTCCAGACGCGCTTGCCCCAGCCCCAGCCGCGGTAGATTTCGCTCAGCGTCTCCCCGAACGCCAGCACGCCATCATAGCCGGTGAGGTCATAAGCCCGCATCGCATCGGGCTCACTCACCGCGCGGTGATGCGTGTCGTGAAACAGAAGCGTGTGGCGCGCGCCCCGCTTGCGCTGCTCCCCTAGCGCGGCGACGAGCGCATGATCGTTCCACTCATGCACAATGACGAGATCGGCGCCATCGGTCAGCTGGTCGACCGGCGTCGCCGGATCGTAGGTGGAGGCGGTCAGCTCCGGATAGCTGCTGCGCCAGGCCGCGAGCCCTGCCTCGCCATGATCGGCGAGAAGGTTCGCGAGACTCCATGCACCTTCGGGCTCATAGGCGACGATGTCATGTCCGCGCGCCACCAGTTCACTGAGCACGCCGCGCAGGAAATGGGCATTGCCGTGGTTCCAGCAGGAGGCCAAGCTGTGGGTAAAATAGATGATCTTCATGCCGCGACCCTCTCGTTGGTGCTGGCCGGGGACTTGCCGACGGCGGCTGCCGCTTCGGCGTAGAGCGTGCGCATCGCTTTCGCCGTGGCGCTGACGGTGAAATGCGAGCCGCGTGCGATAGCGGCATCAGCGAGACGCGCGCGTTCTGTATCGTCACTCATCACCTGCGCGATGGCGTCTGCCCAGGCGGCGGGATCATCGCCGGCGACGAAGCGCGCGGCGCCGTCCCACAGCTCCCGGAAGGTGTCGATATCGGACAGGATGAGGGGACAGCCCGCCTGAGCTGCCTCCAGCACCGCCAGGCCGAACGGCTCGAACGATGCGGCAGAGACGAAGACTGGCTGTGCGGCCAGCATGGCGGCCATGCCGTCCGGCGTCAGCTCCCCCAGAAGGTGGAGATGTTCCACCGGAACCGAGGCGCCATGTGGCGCACGGGTTGCGCCAGCAGCATAAAGCGGCGCGGCGAGGCGCCCGGCAGCGGCATCGAGGAGCGGCGTGCGCTTTACCTCGTCCCAGAGACGGCCGGCGGTGAAGGCGATGTGGCGCATGGGCGCCGCCGTGAGCGGCGCTGGCGCCCGGCCGTTGTGCACGACGATCGGCTGCACCGGCAGACCATAATAACGAGCGACCGTCCTCGCGTAGCTTTCGCTGGGCGCCACTACGCAGGTCGCGCGGCGAAGCCCTTCGGCGACGAGCGCACGATGCCAGACAAAGCCCGGATCGAGCGGTGTTCGCGGTCGTGCGGCTTCCCACCAGGTGGAGACACAACCATGTGCTACGACCACCACGGGAAGATCGCCCGTCAGCCCGGCGGCAAGCGCTGGCTGGTTCACGTGGATCAGATCAGCGCGGTGGCGGATGGCGAGGGCCGCGACGGTGGCGGCGGCATGCCGCACGGCGACGGCATCATCGGTGAGCCAGTCGAGCGGTTCGCCTGTTTCCACCAGCGTCACCCGGCGCAAGGCCGCCACTTCCGCGCGCTGAACGTCGGATGGGGTGGGGCCAAGCACCGCCAGCACCGTTTCAATGCCAGACTCTGCCAACGACCCCGCCAGATCAACGGCGTAGCGCCAGACGCCGCCCACCGCATCAACCGTCATCAGAATTCGGCGTAAGCGGTGCGTCACACCGCCACCTTCAGGGTGGGCTGCGGCGCCGCGCCGAGCGGCAGGTTGCGCTCGGCCGAGAGCCAAGTGGCAAGGCGACGCAGGCCGCTTCGCCAATCGGCCGGCTTGGCAAGGCCAAGCGCCGCGTCGGCCGAGCGCCGATCCGCGACGAAATAGCGCTGGTCGCCCGCGCGCCAATCACCGAACCGCAGATCGATCGGATGACCAACGATTGCCTCGATCTCCGCCAGCACGGTACGCAGACTGACGGCATTGTCCGGTCCACCGCCCAGATTGAAGACGTGCCCGCTGTAGCGATCGATCTGCCGCCACAGCGCAAGATAGGTGTCCACGGCATCGCTCACTTCGAGAATGTCGCGAACCTGATGACCGTCGCCGTAGATATCAACCGTACGACCTTCGAGCGCTCGGATGAGGAAGTGGGCGACCCAGCCCTGATCCTCGGTACCCATCTGGCGCTCACCGTAGATGCAGCTCATCCGCAGCACCGCCCCGGGCACGCCGTAGCTGCGCGCATAGTCGAGTACGTACTGATCTGCCGCCCCCTTGGAGCAGCCGTAAGGCGTGTGGAAGTCGAGGGGACGGGCCTCGCCAATGCCATACGCCTTCACGAGCGGGTCAACCGGTTGGTAGCCGTTTGCCGTCTCGTCAAAGGCGAGGTCGGCGAGATCGCCGTACACCTTGTTGGTGGAGGCGAAGATAACTGCTGGCGGCTGCGGCGACAGGCGGGCGGCCTCCAGCACGTTGAGCGTGCCGGCGATGTTGATCGCGAAATCGTCGCGCGGATCGACGAGGCTGGTCGTTACGGCGACCTGTGCCGCCATGTGGAACACCGCCTGCGACGCCTGGACCGCATCGGTCATCGCGGCCTCGTTGCGAATGTCGGCGATCCGCACGTCGATCTTGTCGCCGTGGCTCGACTTCAACCATTCGAGGTTCCGCCTAACGCCCTCGCGAACGAGCGCGTCATAGACGATGACATTGTGCCCATCGCGCGCCAGCCGATGCGCGATGTTGCTGCCGATGAAGCCGGCCCCGCCAGTGACGAGGATCGGGCGACCGTCGCGGGCGTGAGGGTCGGTGGTCATGCGACCAGACCGCGCTTTTCGAGTTCAGCCCGCGCCTGGCTAACGCGATCCTCGGCGGTCTGCTGCGCAACCCAATCGGCCAGCACCGCAAGCTCGGTCTCGAAATCGGCGGTGGCGCGGAAGCCCAGCTGCTGCTCCGCCAATGAGGTATCGCAGAAGCAGTGGCGGATGTCGCCGACGCGCGCCTTGCCGACGATCTCGGGCGTCGCATCATTCTGGCCCATAGCGCGGCCGAGTGCCTCGGCCACCTCGGTGACCGAGCGGTCCTTGCCCGAGCCGACGTTGAACGTGCCGCCAACTGCCTCGGGCAGGAACAGCGCCTCGGCAAAGGCGCGAGCGACGTCACCGACATGGACGAAATCGCGGCGCTGCTCGCCATCCTCGAACACCATCGGGCGCTGTTTGTTCAGGAGGCGCGAGGCAAAGATCGCAAGCACGCCGGTATAGGGATTGGAGAGCGCCTGGCCGGGGCCATAGACGTTGAACAGCCGCAGGCAGACGCTTTCGATACCGTAGGGCGCGCCCATGATGTGCGTTGTGCGCTCCTGCACATATTTGTTGAGCGCATAGATCGAGGAGAGCGCCGGGCGCTTGGTCTCCGGCGTGGCGACGGGGACGAGCGGGCGACCTTGCGCGTCGGTCGGATCCCACTGCCGCTGGCCATCGCGGATCATCCCGCGCGCGGCATCCTCCACCAGATTGCCGTCGGCGTCGCGGTACAGACCTTCGCCATAGATGCTCATGGAGGAGGCAGTGACGACCCGGCGGACAGGTTTGTCGATCAGCCGCTCGAACAGCACGGCCGTTCCGACGTCGTTGACGGAGGTGTAGCGTTCAACCTCGTACATCGACTGTCCGACGCCGACCTCAGCGGCGAGGTGGACCACGCTGTCGATCCCGTTCAGCGCTTTGGCAACGGCATCCCCATCGCGCACGTCGGCGACGATCAGCTCCGCCTCTGGCGCAAGGTTCCCCGGGCGGGCACCACTGTCGCCGTGGACTTGCGGGAGGAGATTGTCGAGGATACGCACGCGGTGGCCGCGGCGAAGCAATTCTTCAGTGACAAAGCGGCCGATGAATCCGGCGCCGCCCGTGATCAGAACATGTTCGCTCATCAGTCCCCGCTTCGTGTTTGTTCTGGTTTTCCGCCCGCTTAGGAGCGGCCCCACGGAAGCAGGAACATCTTCATCTACCCTTTGTTCCCGAAGCGATACGATTTGCGGGCGGCCTGCGTGCAGGCTTAGGTGGAACGAGGAAGCGCGCCGCCCGTTCAGGCGGCATCTTCAACAAAGATGCGGTGGGGGGCTGGTTGACCACGATTATCCATCTCGTGCGGCACGGCGCGCATGCTGATGCCGGACGGGTGCTTACCGGGCGTGGCGGTGATGATGGACTGGCCTCAATCGGCAGGGCCCAGGCAGCATGGGCAGCCGAGCGGCTCGGATCACAGAAGGTGGTGCATGTGGAGAGCAGCCCGCAGCGGCGCACCCGCGAAACGGCGGGGGTAATTGCGGCAGTGTGCGGCGCAGAGCCCGAGATCGTCGAGGCGCTCGATGAACTCGACTTTGGCGAATGGACCGGCCGGGTGATCGCCGATCTGGACGGAGATCCCGACTGGACTCGTTGGAACAGCGCCCGTTCGCAGGCCCGGGTCCCCGGCGGCGAGCGGATGACGGACGCGGTGAGCCGCGCGGTCGCGCACCTCAACGCGCTGGGACGGCAATCATGGTCCGGGAGCGTGGTCTGCGTGTCACACGCCGACATCATCCGCGGCGTGGTGGCGCATTACCTCGGGCTCTCACTGGACCGGATGCTGTTGTTTGATGTCGATCCGGGCTCGATCACCAGCCTGGTTGTCGGCGAGTGGGGCGGACGACTGTTGTCGCTCAATGTTCAAGCGGCGTGATGGCAGGTCAACCGGTGCCTTTTTCCTCAAGAACGTCGAGCACTTGTTCGGGTGAAACGTCGCGCTTGATTTCCTCTATTTCCGGATCGCTGCCGACGCCCATCTTGTCGGCAATCCGTTCGATCATGCCCGCCAGGCGGGTCAGTTCATGTTCGGCCAGCAGCGAGATATGAAGATCGAGATCACCCCGCCGGTCCGCCGCCGCAGACATCCGGTTCTGAGAAATCAGTACAAAGGTGGAGAGGAAAATGGCCTCCACCGAGGCTTCCATCGCAAGCACCACAAAGGTCGGATCAAAGGGCTTGAGCCCCGGGATCCAGCCCAAATTCCAGACGATCCAGCCACCGAAGAGCAGCGCGTGCAGCACCACGAAGCGCATCGAGCCTGCAAAGCGCGTGATCGCGTCTGCGATCCGATCGCCGGCCGGCGCGTGCTTCGCCTGACGCTCGGCGCGCGCGCTCAAACGTTCGATGTTGTCGCGCAGCGTGCGCGTCATCTGAGCGTCGGTCATCGTGGCATCATCCCGGCGTACATGCCCGCGGCAACGCGCAGAGCGCCAAGATCGATCATTCATCATTGTGCGAAAGGCGGAAAAACGTGACCGAATTCATGCAGGCGGCAGTACTCCAGGGGCCGAGCGCCATCAGCGTCGACCAGGTTCCCGTGCCGCAACCCGGCCCTGGAGAAGTGCGGGTCCGCATCGAAGGATGCGGCGTCTGCGCGTCCAATGTCGAGCCGTGGGAGGGACAGCCGTGGTCAAGCTGGCCGGGCGCGCCGGGCGGGCTGGGGCACGAAGCATGGGGGGTTGTGGACGCGGTCGGGCAGGACGCCGATCTGGCGGTCGGCACGCGGGTCGCGATGCTGTCCGAACGCGCCTTCGCTGGCTACGACGTGGCGCCGGTCGAGAAGGTCGTGCCGCTTCCGGCGGCGTTGGAAGGCCAGCCCTTCCCGGGGGAGCCAATCGCCTGTGCGGTCAACATTTTTCGTCGTGCCCAGGTTGAGGCGGGGCAGTGGGTGGCGATCATCGGCATCGGCTTTCTTGGCGCAATCCTGACGCGTCTGGCGAGCGAGGCGGGCGCGCGGGTCATCGCCATTTCCCGGCGCGACGAATCGCTGGAGCTGGCCCGTCAGTTCGGCGCGGAGGTGACGATCCCGATGATCGATCATTACAAGATCATCGGCGAGGTCGGGCAACTGACCGGCGGTAACTTCTGCCCGCGGGTGATCGAAGCAGTCGGCAAGCAATGGCCGCTCGACCTCGCGGGTGAGTTGATCGGGTTCGGCGGGCGTCTCGTGATCGCCGGCTATCATCAGGATGGACCCCGGCAGGTGAACGTCCAGAACTGGAACTGGAAGGGGATCGACGTCGTCAATGCTCATGAGCGCGACCCGGCGGTGCAGATGCGCGGCCTGCGCGAGGCGGTCGATCTCGTTGCCAGCGGACGGCTTGATCCGACGCCGCTCTACACCGGCAGATACCCGCTCGACCGACTCGGGGAGGCTCTGACCGCCACCCGGGACAAGCCCGGCGGATTCGTTAAAGCGCTGGTTACCATGGCCTGAAAACTGGCGGTGCACGGCGCTTCAATAGCTTAGCTCGATAGGGCCGCTGCGGGCCCTTGGGGGTCGCCTTGAAGCGCCGCGTAGCGCCCGATCAAGAATCCTAGGATCATCCGCGATTCGCGCCGCGCGCCAAGTGGGTGAGATCGACTTTTTATCAGTGTCTTCAAAGTCTTATCACTTTTTTTGACGGATTTGCGCGGCCGGGATCGAGTCAAGGCGGTATATTTCGGAAATGTGGCAGGGGCCGGACTTGATCGACTCACGGCCCTGTTCCTAAACCTCGGGCAGTCGCCACGGCACGTTCTGCCTGAGGCGCTCAAACGAACCATCGTCGTAGCCGACCGTGGCGGGGGCCACATCGGGGGACAGTTTTGCATTGTTGATCTGTGGTCGCGACGTGCGTCGTGGCCCTAGGAA
Source organism: Sphingomonas sp. IC-11 (assembly GCF_021043365.1). GTDB lineage: Bacteria > Pseudomonadota > Alphaproteobacteria > Sphingomonadales > Sphingomonadaceae > Sphingomonas. Next base: position 412,825 of record NZ_JAJNDU010000002.1, read on the forward strand.
AGGTGTGCGTGCCGTTGTCACAGTTTGTGGTGCCAGATGATGGGGACGATTTGGCACGGGCATGGGCACGGGTGCGGACCAACCTGCGCGAGTCCGCCGGTGCGCGGCTGTTCGATCAGTGGCTGAAGCCGATGCGGTTGGGCGACAGCGGTGATCATGACCGCGTCAGCCTGACCCTGCCGTCGGCATTCATGACGAACTGGGTCCGCAGCCATTACGCCGACCGTCTCTTCCATGAATTTCGCGCGGTCCTGCCGCACGTTCGCGCCGTAACCATCGAGACCGCCCCGACCCGTGAGGCCCCGGCCGTGATCACGATGACGCCAGCTGCGGCTCCCGCGCCAGTAGTAGCGGCTCCTGCCGCTTCAGGCGGCGGAGCGGCAGGAGCTCATATCGGCGGTTCGGACGTTGAGCGCCCGGCATTGGAGGCGCGCTACACCTTTGAGCGCTTCGTCGTGGATGCATCGAACCGAGTGGCGTTCAATGCGGCCAAGGCGCTGGCGGAGCCCGGCCCGGTGCGGTTCAGCCCGCTGTTCCTCCATTCGGGGACAGGCCAGGGCAAGACCCATCTCATGCATGCGATCGGCCATTCCTTCATGGCCGCGGTGCCTGGTGCCCGTGTGATCGCAATGTCGGCCGAACGCTTCATGTTCGACTTCGTGGCCGCGTTGCGCGCCCGCGATACCTTTGCGTTCAAGGCACGGCTTCGCTCGGCGGATCTCCTGCTGATCGACGATCTGCAGTTCATCGCGGGCAAGGACGCGACCCAGGAAGAGTTCTTCCACACCGTCAACGAAATCATGACAGCAGGAAAGCGGCTGGTGATCTCCGCTGATCGCTGCCCCCAGGCACTGGATGGTATCGAGCAGCGCATCATCGGGCGCATGGCGATCGGCCTGGTCGCCGATATAAAGGCGCCCTCGCTCGAGCTGCGCCGCACGATCCTGGATCGCAAGATGGCGGACCTGACCGACACGACGGTGCCGTGCGATGTCCTCGACATGCTCGCGGCCCGAATCACCGGCAACATCCGTGAACTGGAAGGCGCGCTGAACCGGGTGGTCGCTTATGCGCAGCTGACCGGAGAGACGATCGACCTGGACTTTGCACTCGCGACGCTCGGCGACGTGCTGCGCGGTAGCCAACGGCGGGTAACGATCGACGAGATCCAGAAGCTGGTCTCCACCCATTTCGATCTGAAGCCGATGGACCTGATCTCCGCACGCCGGGCGCGTGCGGTGGCACGGCCGCGGCAGATCGCCATGTACCTTTCCAAGCGGCTGACCACGCGCTCGCTTCCGGAGATTGGTCGGAAGTTCGGCGGACGCGACCATTCCACCGTGATCCATGCCGTGCGCCGGATCGAGGAGCTGCGGGACAGTGACCGCGAAGTCGACGGCGCGGTGCGCACGTTGATGCGCGAACTCGAGGGCTGAGGCTTTCGCCTTCTCCGGGGGAGTGACAGGCGAACCGTCGAGGCGGAGCTTGCCGGATTGCGGGTCAGCTCGCGAGAAATAGCCCGCCCGGAAGAGCCACTATCGCGTCGTAAAGCAGGCGATCGAGGGCGTTATAGGCATCGATCGCCTCAACGTCCTCATCGCTAAACAAGGGGTCGGCTCCCCGGGCGACATTGATCTGCGGAACGCCGCCAATATCCGGTAGTTCGATCAACCGACCGAATTGCGCCAGATGATCGTCCAGCCGCTCCTGAAGGCCGACGAACATGAAGTCGCGTTTGATGATCGCGAGGGCGGCAGCGACCTTTGACTCATCTTGGTCCGGCATCACGTCCGGCGCGGCGGCGAGCTCATCCCAGTCGCCGCGCCACAAGGCCGAGGGAAGGCCGAACCCTGTGTAGCGCGGAAAGCGGCCGTCGATCGCTGGCCAGCGAACCGGCTCTGGCGGTGCGCCGAGGATTTTGGCCAGCATGAGATTGCCCGGAATGATCCCCTTGCGCAGCAACTGCGCGGTCGACCAGTTGGCGAATGGCGTGTCCCGCAAGGGCGCATTCGGCGGAGCGATCAAGAAGTGGTGGTGGGAGCGAACCCGATCCCGCGGTGCGCGCAGAATGGTGGCATAACGACAGGGCCAGCCGATCGCCTCGCCAAATCCATGGCTGACGTGAGATATCAGTATCTCTGCATCGCGTAGCAGCGGGGCGAGGCGGGCCGCTGTTACAGGGTCGCCAGCCTGACCTTCCACTACGGCGCGCGCCCCGATGCTGACGACAGCGCGATCAGGAAGTGCTCGCTCCAGCACCCGGCGCACAGCAGTGCCCGCCGTTTTGGGAATATGGATAAAGGTGATCCTGGGCGCTGCCATCCGGCGGTACTGCCGTGCGACGGATCTTGCACCGGGTGCGCGACGTGCAACCATGGTTAGGGGCGCGCCGCGGCGAGCTTCGTGCGCAACGGTTGACGCCCAGCGGTCCGCGAGCGCTGTTTCCAGATGGCGTCCTTCAAAGAGCGCGAGATCGTGGAGAAAGCGCGCGTGATCGCCCTCGCTGCGCAAGCGCCCTCGTGAGGCGCTTTCCTTGTGAAGCAATTCGGCGGTGGGCGTGCAGACGGAGCGAAGGCCGAGTTCCTCCTTCACACGCATGCAGAAATCCACATCGTTGAAGCCGAGCGGGAAGCATTCTGAGAAGCCGCATATCGCCTCGAACACTGATCGACGCACGGCGAGGCAAGCGCCGGTTACGGCTGGCTGCGTGCGAAGCGATCGGAGGTAGAACGGCGCGGTGCCCCGCGGCGCTGCGCGAAACGGGTGGAGCGGGCTGCCGCGCGAAGAGAAGACGACTCCCACATGTTGCATGGTCCCGTCGGGGAACCACAGGGTAGGACCGGCCACCCCCACTTCGGGTTGGCTGGCGAGCCCGACCAGTTCGGCCAACCAGCGTTCCGACGTGACCTCAATATCGTTGTTGAGAAAGCAGAGGACTTCCGCGTCCGTCATCGCCGCCGCACGATTGTTCAGGCGAGACCAGTTGAAGGGGCCGTCATCGCGCAACACGCGGGCCAACCCCTCAGCCTGGAGCCACCGCAGATAATCGAGCGTCGCTTGCTCCTCCGAACCATTGTCGACGACGATCAGCTCGAAGGATGGATAGGCAGTCCGATCAAGGACCGAGCTGATACAGGAAGCGATCAGATCAAGCCGGTCACGGGTGGGGATGATCAGCGCGACCCTGGGCGCTGGATCGGGAACGCGGGCATGAACGGCATAGCCCGGAGTGTCGTGCATCTTCGTGCGGCGCCAGTGCCCGCGCACGGATCCCTGCTGCTGCTCGTAAAACGCTGGTACCGCGCGCCGGTGGAACAGCACTTCGGGAACATGCGCGATCACTGCTTCCGATAGATCGGTCAGCAGGCGAACGCCGCAATCCGGATCCTTCAGGGATGTGCCGGCGGTCGCAAAGGCGCTTGGCCGGGCCGCCACAAGGGTAGCCATCTCAGGTTGTGCCCGGGCGAAAAATGGATCGGGACCCGGAAGGAAGACGCGGCTGTGACGCCCGGTTTCGTCGATGTGGTCGAAATCCGCATAGACGCAGGCGAGCGCTGGATTGCGCACGAAAGCGCCAGCCAGGAAGATCAACGCGTGATCGGCGAGGCGCCCGGTTCGGGGATCCCAGTGTAAGATGAGGTCTGTAGGCGGGGCCGACGCATCAACATCGGGCGTGAAGAGGTGCCAAGCCGGGTAGGGCTGGGACATCAGCCAGCTGTAGGCGTCCTCAGCGACGTCGGTGGGCGTATCGTTCGGCAGCAGCACGCCGACGCTGGGGTGGAGTGGCCAGTCGTGAAGACCAGTGGCGGCAGCGCAATCAGCGGCGTCGGTAAAGGTGTCGCAATGCAACGCCCAATCCCGATAGGCCGTCCGCGTCGCCAGTTCGTCGGCACAATTGGCCTCGTCACGAAGCTGGCGTTCGACGGCTTTGTCGAGCAGCTCGGCATCGGCAATGGAAACGGGGATCGGCGGACTCTGGCAGTGATCAGGGCCCAGTCGTGTGCCGAGGCCAATCAGTTCGGCAGTAACATCGACCCGATAGTCGCCGGGTTCGATCGGGGCCGTCGCGTCGAGCGCCACCATGCACGAGTTGCCGGGCTCCAGCGGGTAGGGCAGCAGAACGGTTACGGCATCGCGGATCGGAACGGTCGTGGGCGGGATCCGGCGCCAGCGCGCGCGCAGGCGAATGCCGCCGGGATCTGCGGCTTCGATTCGGGTGGCTCCCTGGTTCTCGACCGTGGCGAGCAGGGTGATGGCCGACCCAGGCAGATAGGCGCCCGGTGGAGGCGCTAGCGTGATGCGGCACTGAGCCGTGGACGAGGCGGGATCCGTCGCTTCGTGTGGGGCAATGCGGATGCTGCCTCGCGCCGGCTTGAACGTGCGCCCGCGCGTGAATGGGAGTGAGGGGGCCAGGATGAGCGAACAGAGCAGGGAATGTTCGCCGGGGGTCTGTGGGACGTCGATCTCAATGTCGAAGGTTCGCTCGGCGCCCGGTGGTACGGTTTCCGGCAGGGGAACTCGTTTGATGTGGCCGCCCAGATCTATCCGCAAGGTCACTTCGCCCGTCCATGCGTACGGGGAATCGTTGCGAACGGTGATCGGCAAAACTTCGGAGAGGCCGGCGCGAAACGGGTGCGGCATATCGCCGAACAGGATAGAACCGGCCGCAAACGCGGCGAGATCGGCCGCCAGTGCGGGCACGTCGGCCAAGCCCTGACAATCGTCACCGTCTAGGACCAACCGAATGGCGTGCAGGCCCGGTGGAGGTGCGGGAAGCCGCTTGCGGACAATCGGAGGGGGCACCCGCGCCTCCCCGGCGGTAAATTCGTGTGTGCCGACGAGGACCTGAGTGCCGTCCTCACTCACATACGAAATGATCAGCGTGCAGGGCCGGGCGGTCCCTCGAAGGAGTTCCTGGAACGCCGGCGGAAGAGAGAGGTCGAAAACGCGGTCATGATCGCGCGGAACGATGATCGGCCCGTCCATCCCGCCCCAAACTCCATCCCTGCCGCAAGGGCCGCCCATCACCGCCTGCTAAGGTGTTGGCGCCCGCACGTCCATGACGTGGTGCAGCTGCGCAGTTTCGAGGAAAGATCCGATTCCAAGCGGTTCCCAGGAGCGCGAATTGCAAAGTCCTGAGAATCGGCGCTAGTCACCGCTCGTCTGCTCGCACTGGGTGGGTAGGGAATGGCTCCGGGGAGCAGCGACGCATCCGATGCGTAAAACAATTGTCCTGCATATTGGCGCGTCGAAGGCGGGATCATCGTCCATCCAGGCCTTCATTCGCCGCAACCGGTTCGTGCTTGCGCGTCTTGGTTACGCCGTTCCGGACGTGTCGCTCGCGACGGGAGACCGCATCACTGGCGATCATGTTTTCGCCCTGGAGGCGCTTGCCAAGGATCGCAACGCCAGCGGGTTACGCGATCGGATCGATGCGGTCTTCGATGGGGCGCGTCCGAATACGCGGGCGGTGCTACTGTCTGCGGAGAACCTCTCGAATCTGGGAAACAGCGCGCTCATCGAGGGGCTCGCCGCCCATTATGATCTGCGCATCGTCATCTATTTGCGGCGTCAGGATGAGTTGCTGACTTCCGCCTGGCAGCAGTGGGCGTCCAAGGTGGAAACCGACTTTCACGCCTGGTTGATCCTGGCGCTCAAGCAGTTCGGCCATTGGGACAAGGTGCTCGCGGAATGGGAGGCGCAAGCCGGTCCCGCGGCGATGGTGGTCAGAGTATTCGATCGCGAAAGCTTCGTCGGAGGTGATCTGCTGCGCGATTTTGTCGATGCGATGGGGCTAGGCGAGCATACCGATGCCTTTGATTATCAGCAGTCGGATTCCAACAAATCGGTCAGTGATGCGGTCACGATGATGGTCGCTGGCAATCGCAATATTTTTGCCGATGTCCATGACAACAGATTCTACGCCGGACTTAACGACCTGACTGGCGATGCGCTGGTCGAGAAACAAAAGCTGTCATTGCTGACCAAGGCGCAACGCGACAAGATCATCGAGTTCTATCGCCCGGTCAATGAGGCGGTCTGCCGGAAATACTTCCGTGGACGCTCCAGGCTTTTTCCTCACGTTGACCACGAAAAGTACCGATATCTTTCGGGCGACCAGCTGTTCGATGAAAAGCTTCGCGTGGTCATGACCATCGTCGCCGCCCTCGTCAAAGATCGGCGCCGCTGAGCGTTCGCCGTCGCGTATGCTATGATGGCGAGGTCGGAGGGAACGGCCTCATCAGAGGCGTGAACAGCTTGGGGATTGATCCGTCGGGGAATTCGGCCGTCCGGAGCCGATGATCCGCGTCATCTAGCGCCCGCATGACCGATGTAATCGCAAGTTTTTCGAACGACTGAACCCGGTTCGCCAAGCGCCGCGCATCGGCCCGACCAGAAGCGCTACGACGATCGCGCCGGCGCAGTCATGCGCGGTTCGAAGCGGGCCCGCAGATCCACGATCCGGAGCCACGGTCGCGGCACATCAGTGCTGCGGGACAGCAATAAGCGGGACAGGTCGGGTTGACCTTTGCGGGGTGCGCGGGGATGAGCGCTATGGGGTCGTCCGGCGGGGGAGATGCGTATTCGTGGACGAAAATGCGCCTATCCAGATCGTGAAGGCTGACGCACGTCAGTGGATCGTCAAGCAGTTTGATTCCGCGTTCTACCGCAAGCAATTGCGGGAAGCGGGGGTTCATCCGCTGCCGCAGCGCGCCCTGCGCCACTATCTGGAGGAAGGGTGGATCGCGGGCTTTGATCCGTCGCCGCGATTCTCAACGGAACTATATCTCGCGCTGCACGAGGATGCTCGGGCGGCTGGATGCGCGCCGCTGGAGTATCACGCCTCAATCGGCCGCTTTCGCGGTGCCGAGATCCCGCCGTCGGACCGAAGCGTTGGTGCTGGCATCGCCTCCGTAGAGACGATGATGTCGCAGCTGCGCGAGCTCTTCGACGAAGAATATTACCGCGAACAGCTGCCGCTGCCATTCGACGGCGATTTGCTGGAACATTACCTGCAGAGCGGCTGGCGACAGGGGCTTAACCCGTCGCCGTCGTTCGAAACCGAATATTATCTCGGCGCCAATCCTGATGTGGCAGAGAGCGGCATCAACCCGCTGTTACACTTTGTCCGGCATGGCCGCGCTGAGGGAAGGCGCACGGCTTGCCCGCCCGGCGAGGAAGCCAACAAGGAGGATCCTGGCGACGCAGCCGTCAGCCAGCAGGAGCCGATATCTCAATCGTTGCCGGAGGGTGATCCCGCAGCAGCCCTGTTCGACCCGGCATATTACGCTGCCCAGCTTGAATCGGTGCCGGATGGCGCCTCGCTGTACCGCCACTTCATGGACAGCGGCTGGCGCCAGCGGCTGGATCCGTCACCGGATTTCAGCACGTCCTATTATTTGGAAACCAACCCTGAAGTCGCGGCGGCGGGAATTAATCCGTTTCTTCACTGGGTAAATTATGGGCGGTACGAAAAGCGCCCGGCGGTACCGTATCACCGTCAGCCCGACTTCTCACCGCTCGTGTCGGTGATCGTCCCGAATTACAATCATGCCCGCTTCCTGGAGCAGCGGCTCCAATCGATCTTCGCCCAGACTTACCGCAATATCGAGATGATCGTGCTTGACGATGCCTCAACCGACGACAGTCGGGAGGTGATCGCCCGATTGCTGGAGCAGTGCCCGTTCCCGTGTCGAATTGCGTTCAACGACCGTGGAACCGGCAGTCCATTTCGCCAATGGCAGCGCGGTCTCGCGATGGCCCAGGGCGAGCTCATCTGGATCTGCGAAAGCGACGATTTCGCAGACAGCCGGTTCCTTGAACATCTTGTGCCGGGCTTTGCTGATCTTTCGGTCAAGATGGCGCTTGGTCGTATTGAGTTCTGCCGCGCGGATGGCACGCCGACGGCCGGAATGGCTGGCTTTCGCGATGGTGCGGAGCCAGGAATCTGGGACAAGGAAGTGGTCCGCCCGGCGGCCCAATGGTTTCGGTCAGCCTTCGCCAAGCGCAATATCGTCACGAATGTGGGTGGGTGTGTCTTTCGCAACCAGCAGGTCGATGACGAGATCTGGGATCGAGCCGCGCAGTTCCGGATCGCGGGGGACTGGTTTCTCTATATTCACCTGCTCGGTGGCGGGAAGCTTGCCTATCATCCAGATGCCATCAGCTACTTCCGCCAGCACGAGGCGAACACGTCCGCGCGCAACTTCGACAAGCTTTATTACTATGAAGAGTGCTGGGCCGTTCAGCAGGAGATCCGCCGTTTCTGGCGTGTAGATGAAGCGGCCGGCGTCCGGTTCGTCGAAGATCTGGCGCACCAGTACAAGCATTTCGCCGTGGACCGGGAGCATGGCCGTTTCGAGGATCGCTATAGCACCGCTTCGCTGATGCCGACCGGCAAGCGGGCGCCGCACATCGCGATCGGCTTCCTGGGCTTTGAGACCGGGGGAGGGGAGTTGTTCCCGCTTCTTCTCGCCAATGAATATGCACGGCAGGGCTTGATGGTATCGCTGATCGCGGCGAACCTGACCGACCGCAATGACGACATGGTGGCGCGGCTCGACCCAAGGGTGGCAGTCTATTCACGCGACGACATGTTTCCGGCCGGGCCGGCGGCTCTGCTCGACCGCGCCGGCTTTGATGTTATCCATTCGCACAGCGTGCTGATCGAGAACCTGTTCTTCGAACGGGGCGGGGTGCTTAATAGCCCCTATGTCGTTTCCATGCACGGATCGCACAACCTTCCCGGCGGTGCGCTTGACCGACTGTTGTTCCGTTCGCTGCGGAACGTCGATTATTGGGTCTATACCGCCGAGAAGAACCTTGATGTCTTCGCCGGCATTCCGCTTGATCGAACCCGTTTCATCAAGATGGCGAACGGCATGCCGCGCGACCTGCGGGAGGTGCCATTCACGCGAGCGAGCCTGGGCATCGGCGAAGATGCGACGGTGTTCACCTTCGTTGCCCGGGGGATTCAGCGGAAAGGCTGGCGCGCGTCGGTCGAGGCGTTCCAGATGCTCAAGGCGCGCCATCCCGATCGCGAAATGCACCTGCTGATGATCGGAGAAGGACGGTTTGCCGATCGCTCGCGGGAAATCGCCGCCGGCGATCCTGCTATCCACTATCTCGGTTACCAATCCTGCATCAACGGCATTTACCGCATGAGCGATTGCGCGCTCGTGCCCACCCGATTCGAAGGAGAATCGTTCCCGTTGTGCGTCATTCAGGCGCTACAGGAAGGTTGCCCGGTGCTGGGCAATGACGTGGGTGAGATCCGCAGCATGTTGACGTCCGACAAGGGCGTTGCGGGTGCCGTCACGAACAACATGCGCGACACCGCTGGCTTTATTCACCTTGTCGCCGAAACCATGGAGCAGTTCCTAGACCCTGATTTTCGCGCGTCCGCCCGCGAGCTGACGGCGGAGGTGGCGGGCCGCTTCAGCATGGAAGCCTGTGCTGCCGCTTATCGCGCCTTGTACGATCAAGCGATCGCGATGCGCCCATGAATGTCGCCGGGCGCGGCGCGGTTGTTGTCGGCGGCGGCTTTATCGGTAGTGCTGCCGCGCGGGCCCTTAGCGCCGACGGCTGGGCGGTAACGCAGATTACCCGGGCGGGTTCGGCACCGGCCTTGCCGAACGTTGACCGAGTGCTGATCGATCATCGCTCGCGGGCGGTGCTGAACCATCTCGCGGGCGCCAAGGTGGTCGTTCATGCGACAGGCGAGATGTTGCCCGCCTATGTCCCGGACGATTTCGCCGCCGCCTATGTCGAGCAGGTGGCGCCGATCATCACGCTGGCGGAGCGTGCGCATCAGGTTGGCGTCGGGAAGATGCTGTTCATTTCCTCGGGTGGAACCGTCTACGGGCCCAAGGCCGCCGTGCCGGCACATGAGGAGAGCCCAACCGAGCCGAACAATGCCTACGGCTTTCTGAAGCTTCAGACCGAGCATGCGCTTCGTTTTGTCACGGCATGCACCGGCATGCCGACGCTGTCGCTGCGGGTGGCCAATCCCTACGGTCCCGGTCAGCGCACGGACCGTGCGTTCGGCTTTGTCAGCACCGTGTTCGAGCGCGCGTTACGAGACGAAGAGGTGGTGATCTGGGGCGACGGGGAAACGACGCGCGACTTCTTGTTTATCGAGGATCTCGGCCGCGCGATTGCCGCTGCTGCGGCCGCAGCCCCGGCCAGCCCGGTGGTGAACATCGGATCCGGCAACGAAGTCTCGCTAAATCATATATGTTCGCTGGTTGAGCAGGTGACTGGCCGCCGAGTTCGGCGCATCTATCAACCCCCTCGCTCCGTGGACGTACCACGCAGTGCATTGGCCATCGAACGGGCGCGGGCGGAGCTTTCGTGGAAGCCGCAGGTCACGCTGGAAGATGGCTTGCGGCGCATGCTGGAGGCGCGGTGATGAGAGCCGAACGGCGAGCGATCGTCCATATCGGTCACCGGAAGACCGGGACGACGTTCATCCAGAATCACTTCCACGCGAATCGCGCGGCGTTGTTGAATGCAGGGGTGCTCTACCCCTTCGAAGAGGCAAATCATTCTTTTGGCTTGTCCGGTATTTTCCGCCAGGATCATGCAGAACAAGCTCCGACACCGCGTGATCGATATGCTTCGGATCCGGAGCGTGCCCGCACGGAGCTGGACCGGGAACTCCATGCCTCGGAATGGCACACGTTGGTGCTGTCCGGTGAAGTGCTGACCGGCTTTTCCCGGCGTGAGCTGGAGGCATTTTCGGATTGGCTCGGTCGGCATGTTGCGCACGTCCAGATCGTCTTTGTGGTTCGCGACCCCGTCGAATGGGCGGTCAGTGCAGCGCAGCAGCATCTGAAAACCCGCAGCGATATCGATGCCGTGTTCGACAGGCCCGAAGCTGCACACTGGGCCAACATAATCAAACGCTATCGGGCAGCCTTTGGTCGGCGCGCCGTGACGGTGCTGGAATATGAAGCGCTGGCCGCGGTGCGCGAACGCTTTGCCGCTCAGTTTGCGCTCTCGGCCGGGCTGGGCGCCAACATTGCCGCCATCGTTCAGGGCGATGGAACGACGGTGAACGAATCGCTTTCAATGGAAGCCGCGCTGATGCTCGGGCGCTACAATGCACGGGTGCCCGAACTTCAGGATGGTCGGCGCAATCCGGCGCGCAGCGGAACTGAATCACGGGCGTTCGCGGGACTTCCCGGTCACAAATTCGACCTGCCGCAAACAACACGTCTGAAGGCCCATGCGCAGAGCAGGCAAGACGTGGCCTTTCTCGCACGTGAGTTCGGGATCACCCGGTATTCCTATCCCGCAAGTGACGTCCCGCCGAGCCGCTACACGGAAGAAGTGTCGGTTGAGTTCCTTGATGCCCTGACGGACCGGTTGGTGAGCCACCAGGCGGACGCGTTGGCGACTCGCCTCCTTCTGGATCGGCAGCGACTGCGCAACAAGGGTGACAGGGCCGGGGCGGCGGCTGCACTCGAGGCGGCGGCAACCCGGTTTCCCACTGATGAACGCGTGATCCGCGCCGTCGCCGCTCGGGAGGCGGCGAAGGAGCGGCAAGGCTGACGCTGCCCAGGCGTGAGCTTGGTCGGCAGCTGCCGCTGCCGACCTCTCGGGTTCGATCAGACGTTGAAGCGGAACAGCATCACGTCGCCGTCGTGGACGACATATTCCTTGCCTTCCTGCCGCAGCTTGCCCGCCTCGCGCGCACCAGCTTCCCCGCCGAGAGCCACGTAATCGTCATAGGCGATGGTTTCGGCCCGGATGAAACCGCGCTCAAAGTCGGTGTGGATTTCACCCGCCGCCTGAGGTGCCTTTGATCCCGCAGGTACGGTCCACGCCCGTGCTTCCTTCGGGCCCACCGTGAAAAAGGTGAGCAGGTTCAGCAGCTTGTAGCCCGCGCGGATGACACGGGCGAGGCCGGTTTCCTCAAGGCCCAGTTCGCCCAGGAACATGGCGCGGTCCTCGGCCGGCATGGTTGCGATCTCGGCTTCGATGGCGGCTGACACCACCACTGCTTCGGCCCCTTCGGCGGCGGCCTTTTCAAAGACGCGGGCGCTGTGGGCGTTGCCAGTGGCGGCGTTCGCTTCTTCGACGTTGCACACGTAAAGCACCGGCTTGGCAGTGATCAGCTGCGCCTGGGCGAAGACACGCGCTTCTTCCACGTCCTTGGGCTGGGTAAGCCGCGCCGGCTTGCCTTCTCGCAGGAGCTCAAGCGTTTGCCCGAGCACGCTGGCGCCGATCTTCGCTTCCTTGTCGCCCTGCTGACCCTTTTTCACCAGGTTCGGTACGCGCTTCTCAAGGCTTTCCAGATCAGAAAGCATGAGCTCGGTTTCGACGGTCTCCGCGTCGGCGATCGGATCCACCTTGCCCTCGACGTGGGTGACATCGCCATCCTCGAAGCACCGCAGAACGTGGACGATCGCATCCACCTCCCGAATGTTGCCGAGGAACTGATTGCCCAGACCCTCACCCTTGGATGCGCCGCGCACCAGGCCGGCAATGTCCACGAAGGCGAGCTGAGTTTCGATGATCTTGGCAGACTTGGCGACCTCGGCGAGCTTCTGGAGCCGCGGATCGGGAACGCCAACATTGCCGACGTTCGGTTCGATCGTACAGAAGGGGTAATTGGCAGCCTGCGCCGCCGCCGTCTCCGTCAGCGCGTTGAAGAGGGTGGACTTGCCCACATTCGGCAGGCCCACGATGCCGCAGCGGAAACCCATGATCGATCCTTGGTAAAGCTTTGGGGGTAGATAATGTGCTGCGCCCTACCGCGCGACGGGCTGCCGCGCCACCCTGTGCCGTTGCCCTGTAACGGCTGTGCGGGCGTGCTGGGGCGGCGGAAAGGGGCTGCTTCTTCCGCTACCAGCGATAGTTGAAGCTGACGCTGATCCGATCGCTCTTGGCCGTGCTTGGCATGACTTCGTGCCGCAGCCAGCTTTCCCAAAGGAAAATTGTCCCCGGCGCAGGCACCGCATGGACGAAGGTGTCGTCACGTGGCGGGGCCGCCATCATCAGGCCGAGCCTCGGGTCTTCGAGCCGGAGCGCTCCCGACCCGGGCGGCACGGTGACATAGGCAGTGCCCGACACGACGCTATGTGGGTGGATGTGGCCGCTGTGCGCGCCGCCGGGTTTCAGGAGGTTCACCCACAGGCTGTCGAGCTTGAGCTTGCGACCGCCGAGTTGAAATCCGGTTGCCTCGGCAAAGCGCGTCACGTGCCGGTCGAGATGGCGCTTCAGGTCAGCGAACGCCGGGTCGCGTTGCGGCAGGTCGTTGAGCGAGGCGTAGGAGGTATAGCCGCGATAGCCATGCTCCTTCGACCAGCGGCGGCCGGCGGTGTCGTCTGCCGCAAGCGACCTAACCGAATCCTCCAGTTCCTCCAGCAAGGCGGCATCGCCGAGATCGCCTTCGTAGAAATGGGTGGGGAATAGCGCGCGGACGGTCATGACCGGGCGGGTAGGGGCAGTGGCACGTGTTGCCAAGCGCCGCCGCTACCCAGGACGCCGGTGCGGAGGCGCGGGTGGCTCAGACGGGCGACCATTCGACCGGCTCCTCGCCTTCATCGTCGTCACCGACAGTCGCGTGATCCGGGCCGATCGCCTCCAGCAGCTTATCGAGCACCCAATCGACGCCAGTTCCGCTGGCCCCCGACAGCGGGATCACCTCCGCGCCGCTCGCCTCCTCCAGTTCCGCCGAAAGCGCCGCGATGAGTTCGTCGTCGAGCGTGTCGATCTTGTTCAGCGCGATGACAACCGGCTTCTCGTCGAGCCCGGCGCCATAAGCCTCGAGTTCTTCGCGTACGATGCGGTAGCTCTCGCCCACGTCCGTATCATTGGCGTCGATGAGGTGGAGCAGGACCCGGCATCGTTCGATATGGCCGAGGAAGCGATCGCCAATTCCCGCGCCCTCGGCCGCGCCGGCGATCAGGCCGGGAATATCGGCGATGACGAATTCCTGGCTTTTATGACGCACCACGCCCAACTGCGGCCGGGTGGTGGTGAAGGCATAAGCGCCGACCTTCGCCTGCGCGTTGGTCACCGCATTGATGAAGGTCGATTTTCCCGCATTGGGCAAGCCAACCAGCCCAGCATCGGCCAGCAGCTTCAGCCGCAACCAGACCCAGGCCTCCTCATTCGGCCAGCCGGTGCCGTGCTGGCGCGGCGCGCGATTGGTGGAGGTCTTGTAGCTGGCATTGCCGCGGCCGCCATCGCCGCCGCGCAGAAACACCTCGCGCTGTCCCACGCGGGTCAGATCCAGAAGAACCGTCCGCTCTTCGTCGTCGGCCAGCACCTGTGTGCCGACCGGCACCTTGATGACCAGATCCTCGCCGCCAGCTCCCGTGCGATTCGAGCCGGAGCCGCCATGGCCGCGCTCGGCCCGGAAATGCTGGGTGTAGCGGAAATCGATCAGGGTATTCAGTCCGGCAACCGCTTCAAAAATGACGTCGCCGCCCTTGCCGCCGTTCCCGCCATCCGGACCGCCATATTCGATGAACTTTTCACGCCGGAAGCTGACCGCACCGGGACCACCGGCGCCCGAGCGGACGAAGATCTTTGCTTGATCAAGGAAGTGCATGGCCGCCGCTTAGCGCTTTAGCGCCGGTAAAGCGACATCGCCGCGCATCGCGAGCGCGCCCTGGTGGAAGCGGGTAAGAAAAACGTGTCATGCGGGGCCATGTTCGACGCCGTCCTGCTTGCCGTGCTGCTGATCAACATCGCCGCCGTGTTCGCCTTTTGGTCGGACAAGCGGCGGGCCATCGCTGGCGAGCGGCGCATTTCCGAGGCCACGTTGCTGAAACTGGCGCTGCTGGGCGGATCACCGGGGGCGCTCGTCGCCCGGCAGGTCTTTCGGCACAAGACCCGCAAGGAGCCGTTCTCCACCCGGCTGCTGCTGATCGTGTCAGTGCAGGCTGGTGTCGGAATCGGCCTGCTCGTCCTGTAGCGGCTATTTGCGCCGATCGGCCAGCAACATGCCGCGGGCAAGCTGGCGCGCGGTGTCGCGGGAGAGGCCGAGCGCCTTGGCCATTGGAGCGCCGAGCAGCGCATCCCCCAGGGCCATCAGGACGAGCTGGAGCGTTTCCTCCCGGATCGGAGCGCCGCTATGATGATCCTGCGCGAGATCTTCGACCAGGTCGTGAATGGCGGTGAGAATCGGATCGAGCGCGTTTTCGTTACCAGTCAGGATCATCCAGCTGGCAAGCGCGCCGGCACCGTTCCGCCCGAAAGCGTCAAAGGTCAGATCCACCACCTCGGCGGGATCCTCCGCTTCACGCGAGCGGAGGACCGCGGCCTTGATGGTGCCGACGATCCGCGCCGCGAGATCCTCGATCAACGCCTTCTGAAGACCCTCGGCCGAACCGAAATGATGAAGGAGGTTGGCATGCGTCCGCCCGATCCGCGCGCCGACGGCCTTAAGAGTGACCGCCTGCGGACCGACTTCCACCAGGAGTTCGCGCGCCGCGGAGAGTGCGGCGCTGCGCGATTCCTCGGGGCTCATGCGACGGCGAAGCGGGGACACGGACATCACGATGGCTGTCGGCGCATCGGCAATGTTTTGCAATGCTTTGGTTTGTTGGCCGGGGCAGGGGAAAGGGGCGCATTGGCACGGGCGAGCGCCGTGCCGTTCCATTGTCTGAGGAGCGGCACGGGTCGCCAGTGCGTGCGAGGAGGGGAGGGCAGTCGTTCAGGCGGCGATCGCCATTCGGACCGGCGATTCATCCTCCTGGGCCAGATCAAGCGCGAGAACTGCGCTGTCGACGTCACGCCCCTGCGCCAGCGAATAACTGGGCTCGCGCCGTATCTCGCGAAAGCCGAGCTTCTCGAGAACCCGGCGCGAGGGGAGATTGTCGAGGTGATGGCGTGCCTCGATCCGGCGAACGGGCAACGCGTGCCGGGCCATGTCGACCACCGCGCGGGCTGCTTCAGTGGCATAGCCGCGTCCCCACGCCGAGGGCGTGAGCCAATAGCCAAGCTCCATCACGCCGCTGCCCTGATCGGTCAGCCCGATGCCGCCGACCAGCCGGGGATAGTCGCCCTCGTGTGTCAGGACGAAGAAGCGCGCATCGGTGGCGCTGCGCGGTATCGCCAGGAACGCCTCGGCATCGCCCCGAGTGTAAGGCCAGGGCAACCGGGCAAGCTTCATCGCCACATCCTCATGGGCAATGGCCTCAAGGAGGCTCGCCGCCTCTTCCGGCCATCCCGGCCGCAACGTTAGTCTCTTTGTCCGCGCGAACATTTGCGCCCTCCTCGCCTGACGCGCCGCTAGCCGGGCCCGATGACGAGCCGGCGACAGCACGGTGAATTGAGGGAGCAATAAAAAAGGGAGCCTGGGCGGACCCGGCTCCCTTGTCTGGTGGCTGGCCTCCCTAGCGGAGGCTCCGGATCGCCCTGGTGGGCAACCCGGATGGTCGCCCGATGTTATTCTGCCGCCTCGGCAATCATATCGACCGAACAGAATTTGCGGCCGAGCTTGCCCTCGTGGAACACCACGCGGCCGTCGACGAGCGCAAAAAGAGTGTGGTCCTTGCCGATGCCGACGTTACGGCCCGGGTAGAACTTGGTCCCGCGCTGACGCACGAGAATGTTGCCAGCGATCGCTTCCTGACCGCCGAACTTCTTCACGCCAAGACGACGACCGGCCGAATCACGACCGTTACGCGACGAGCCGCCTGCTTTCTTATGTGCCATTGTGCTTGCTCCTTACGCTTCGCGTTATGCCTGCGCGCCGATCGACACGATCTTCAGGATCGTGTGGTTCTGGCGGTGGCCGTTGCGGCGGCGATAATTGTGACGGCGACGCTTCTTGAAGACGATGACCTTCTCACCCTTCGCCTGCGCGATGATCTCGGCAGCGACGGTGAGTCCGTCGGTCGGCTTCAGCTCCGAACCTTCGCCGGCCAGCAGCACGTCGCTCAGCGTAACGGAGGCGCCGGCATCGCCCTCCAGCTTCTCGACGACGATCTTGTCTCCGGCGGCAACGCGATACTGCTTGCCGCCCGTGCGCACGACTGCGAACATGGCCTGACTCTATCCAAATGCTTGTGCCCGGACCGGACAACCGGGCCAGGAGGAACGGCGCAGCTAGTAGAATCGCTGCGCATTGTCAACGCGCGGGTGGCGCTTGAGCGCTTCTCTAGTGACGATGTTCGCGCTTCAGCAGGTAACGCCCATCGCTGAAGCCATTGAACAGGCCGGCGATCGCCGGGTGATCCACGGGCTCCTCGCTTTCATCATGAACGAGGTTCTGCTGGCTGACGTAAGCGACGTACGTCGATTCGGCGTTCTCCGCGAGCAAGTGGTAGAACGGCTGGTCCTTGCGCGGGCGAATGCTCTCCGGGATCGACTGGTACCATTCCTCGGTGTTGGCGAAGACAGGATCGACATCGAACACGACGCCGCGGAAATCGAGCATGCGATGCCGCACCACATCGCCGATAGAGAATCGCGCGTGTGCTACGGCCGGCGCATCAAGGACGCCGTCGATCAAGGTGTGGCTGGTGGCAGCTGACATGTCGTCAATCTAGTAGATGTTGCGCGCTGCACAAGCAGGCGCTTGCGTATCCCGAACAACCGCGTTAGAGGCGCCGCCTTCGATCGCCCGGTCCGCCCCTTGAAGCGCCGGAAGCCTCTGCGGAGAGGTGCCAGAGTGGTCGATTGGGACGGTCTCGAAAACCGTTGTGCCTTTACGGGTACCGTGGGTTCGAATCCCACCCTCTCCGCCACGGCTTTCCTAACCGATTGTTGTCCCTCAACTATCTCGCAAATCGTCGCTTTTTCACCGTCCGGGTGCTACAAAGTGATGCTACAAAATGCGGTTGATGGCGCATGTGCGAAGATCGTCTGATGGTCGATTCGAAGTGCGAGTTGTCGTCCCAAAAACCCTCCGATCGACGATCGGAAAGACGAACTTGACGCAGCGCCTCGGGCGGCTTTCGAAATCGGACATCAATCGTCGCGCGGCCCCGGTGATAGAACGATTTCAGGAGCAGATTGAGCAGGCGCGCTTGGGCATGTTCGTCCGTCGATTCGACTTGCCCACGAATGCCGTGAAAATCGTTTCGACGATCAACCAGCCCGCGCCGATGTATCTTCCACTAATGGCCTTGTTCGGCGGCTATAATGTAACTGGACAGTGCCTGGAACGCGGATGAAAGCCTAGGAGACGCATCAGGTGCCGTTAAGTGACGCGGCTTTATCGATCCTGGCTTGATCCAAACCGGAGACTCTGAAGCTCAGCGCCTGGCCTTTCCTGCGCGGCGTGGTGGAATGATGTCGGACATGGCAATGTCGCAGCTGCTGAAGCGCATTCGCCGCGCGGACATCGCGGTGCACGGCTTCCGGTCAACTTGCCGTGACTGGGCTGGGGAGGCCACCAACTTCGCTCGCGAGGAAATTGAAATGGTGCTTGCTCGTACCATTACGTCCGCCACAGAGCGCGGCTATCGCCGAGGTCGCGCGCTCGACAAACGACGGGAGCTAATGGCGGCTTGGGCCGATTACTGCGCTGGCACCAGTGACGCCGCTCATGAGTAGCCCGGCCACAGCCGATAACCTCATCGCGCTCGTTGATGACCGAATTGGGGGGGGGAGCGGCCAGTCCGGTTTCGGGCGGTCGACCGCGGTAAGCTCCCGCTCATTCAGGAAGCGGCACAGACGGGCACGAACGCCAGTTGAGGGTGGATTGCAGACCGGCCGTTTTGAAGCGCCACATCAGCTAGAGCGGTCCTTCGTTCAGGCTCAGCGAGGCAAGCCACGCGCGTCCTTCTAGGCCGTTCAAACGGCTAATTCGGGGGTCACGAGAGTTGCAGTTCGTTTAGGCTGCCCAATGCCCGGCTCTTCAAGGGAATTGCCCGCCAGAACGAGGACCCGATAGTGGATTAGCTATAGGCTTGCCGATCCGCCCGCCGTTGGGACAGTTTCTCGGGTTGCAGCAACGTTCTCCCGAACGAAAATCAGCTTTGCCCACTCGACAGATCGCGGAGCGTCGCACAAGAAGATGCTGATCTAGGGGGGATTTTCATGGCTGGGATTATTGCGCCGCGTGGACGCCGGATGGGCCGCTATGGCCTGAGCGCGAGCGCCATCACGCTGGCAGTCGTTCTGGCCGGCCCCGCTACCGCGCAATGCACCCCCGATCCGACCATCTCCGGCGGGACTATCAACTGCACCGGCAGCGATGCCGACGGGCTGACCGTCGTGACCGACAACACCACCGTTATCGTCGCGCGCGGGGCGAGCGTGCAGCCGCGCGCGGCGGCGGCGGCGATCACTACGCTGGGCCAAGGCAACACGCTGCGCGTTGCAGGGCTGGTCGATGGCGGCGCCGCCAAGGCGGGCGTGTTCGTGACGACGGGCGATCCGCGCACCGTGCCGTGCGATCCCTACGCCGGCGCTTCGCCGATCTATTGCGTCCCAGGCTCGACGCAGACGATCTATCCCTCGTCGAGAGCGGCAATCGACGTCGTGGCGGGCGGGACGATCTCGGGCGCGCAGGGCATCCTCGTGCGCCGCAGCCCCGCCAACACCGTCGGCTTCGTCAGCGCGACGATCACCAACGCCGGGACGATCGCGGGCACTGCGGGCGAGGCAATCCTCGCCGACCAGACCGGCTTCGGCGGCCTGTCGGTGTACAATCGCGCCGGCGGGCGGATCACCGGCGGGATCGCGGGCACCGTCTCCTACGTCGACAATGCCGGGACGATCGACGGCGTCGGCCGCGCCGCGATCGCCTCGACGCAGGCGGGGCTCAACATCGTCAACACCGGCTCGATCGTGTCGAGCGGCACGCCCGCGACGGTCAGCGGCGGCGGCTTCGTCACGATCAGCAACGCGGCGGGCGCGACAATCGGCGGCAGTGCGACCGCGATCCGCACCACCGGCACCCTCAACCTCACCAACGCCGGCACCATCAACGGCTCGGTCGTCTCGACCGCGCCATCGGGGCAAGGCAGCACAATCGACACGCGCAGCGGCACGATCAACGGCAGCCTCACGCTCGGCGCGGGCGACGACACGCTGCGCGCGCGGTTCGACGCGGCGAGCGGGCGTGTCTCCTCGATCACCGGCGCGATCGACGGCGGCGCGGGCACCGACACGCTGGCGATTGGGATCGATGCCGACACGACGATCACGCGCACCGTACTGCCGACCAATTTCGAGCTGCTCGGGCTCGACCTGTCGAACAACGCCACCGCGACGCTCGCCACCGGCTTCACCACGGGCAACGGCGTCGCGCTGTCGGGCAGCGGTACCGTGGTCAACAACACCGCGCTGGTGACGGGCGGACCGGCGGTGACGACCAGCTTCGGTTCTGGCGGCTTCGGGCTCACCTTCGACAATCGCGGCACGATCACCGCGACCTTCGCCAACGCCGGCCCCGCGACGACCGGCCAGTTCGCGGTCGGATCGCCCGATACGGTGACGAACAGCGGCACGATCACGTCGCTCGGCGGCCCGGGCGTGCGTGCGTTCCGGCAGCTGACCAACAGCGGCAGCATCACCGCGAGCGGCACCGCGGCGTCGGTCGACAGCTTCGGCGCGTTCGTCAACAGCGGCACGATCCGCTCGACCGGCGGGATCGGCGCCAGCCTCTACGCCGGCGGCGCGACGGCGTCGACCAACAGCGGCACGATCGCGGGCGCGACCACCGGCGTCGCGCTGCTCGGCGGACGGCTGACCAACAGCGGAACGATCACCGGCGGCACCACGGGCGTGACGCTGAGCGGCGCGACGCTCGTCAACGCGGCGGGCGGTCAGATCAGCGGCGGCACGCTGGCGATCGCCAGCAGCGGCAGTTCGGGCGGCATCGTCAACGCCGGCACGATCGCCGGCAGTGTCGATCTCACCTTGCCCTTCTTCTACGATTACGGCGACGACCTGTTCGTCGACGACGGCGGCAGCGTCGCCGGCGCGATCCGGCTGGGCGGCGGCAACGACGAACTGGTGGTGACGCTGGGCGGCGATCCGGCGCGCCCGCTCGCCGGGGCGACCGGCGGGGTCGATGCCGGTGACGGTTACGACACGCTGCGCACGCGCGTCACCGCCGATGGCAGCGCGACACTCGCGCTCACCGGCGGGTTCGAGGCGCTCGCCTACGAACTGTCGAACGATGCCGCGCTGACGCTGACCGCGCCGCAGCCGATCGCGACCTCGATCGGGCTCGCCGGCAACGGCAGCGTGACGCTGAACGGCGCGATCTCGACCGCCGATCGCACGCTCGTCGACGCGACGATCCTCACCGTCGCGCAGCTGACCGAGGGGCTCGCCGGGCCGGCGCGCGACCTCGCGATCGTCAACAACGGCAATCTTGCGCTGACGGTCGGATCGCAAAACTTTGCCTACAACCTCGCCGCGATCCTCGGCGACACCGCCGATCTCACGAACAACGGCACGATCAGCGTCATCAACACGCCGGGCAGCTATTATGCCGGCGGGGCGGTGTTCACCGGCGACAGTTTGGCCAATGCCGGCACGATCACGCTGACGGGCGGCGGCACTGCGGTAGACAGCGTGCGCGCGGTGACCAACAGCGGCAGGATCACGGCATTCGGCACCACATCGGGTGCCAATGCGTCGACCGCCATGGGCGTCGCCAACGTCACCACGCTGACCAACACCGGCACGATCCGCAGCGACGGCACCGCCGTGCAGAGCGGGTTCGGCAACAGCACGATCACCAACAGCGGCACGATCGAGAGCACGCGCGGCACCGCGATCGTCGGCGGCTATACCGGCACGATCGTCAACGAGGCGGGCGGGACGATCCGCGGCGTCACCGCGGTCCAGCTGGGTGGCGGCGCGCTGATCAACCGTGGCACGATCGTAGGTGACGTCGCTGCTTATGCCTACTCTTACGCGCCGGCGGTCTATATCGCCGATGGCGGCACGCTTAGCGGCAATCTCACCTTCGGCAGCGGTCAGGACACGTTCGCCGCGTTCGGCGAGACGACCGGCGTCAGCGGCACGGTCGACGGCGGGGCGGGGATCGACACGCTGATCCAGGCGCGCCGGACGAGCGGCACCGTCACGCTCGGCGCGCTTGCCGTCACCAATTTCGAGGTCGAGGGCGTGCGCGCGCTCGGCAGCGACACGGTGGTGACGATCGCCGCGCCGGCACCGTTCGCGCGCGACCTCGCGCTGTCGGGCGACGGCACGATCGTCAACACCGCGGCGATCACCGGCGCGGTGCTCGCCTATCCTACCTATGGCAGCGACCCGACGGTTGTCGGCCTCACCACGCCGATTGCGCTTGAGAACCAGGGCACGATCGACGGTGGCGTCGAGGGCCGGGTGCGGAGCCTTATCAATACGGGCACGATCGGCAGCGCGAGCCTCACCGGGCAGGCGGTGAACCTCGACACGATCGATACGCTCGCGTTCGACAATGGCGGCACGATCGCCAACGATCGCGAACAGACCGCCGTCGTCCTGCAGGGCTATGGCGCCAGCGCGATCACCGCAGGCAACAGCGGCACGATCGACGGCGGGGTCTCGGTCGGGCTCCAGCAATATCAGAGCTTCCCGCCGGCCGGAACGCCGGCGTCGCTCACCGCCTCGCTCACCAACAGCGGTACGATCATCAACGGCGAGAGCGCGGTGGCGATCGCCGTCGACGTGTCGAACGGCGTCACGGGCAAGGCGACGCTCGCCAACAGCGGCACGATCACCGCGACCGGCGAAGCGGCGCTCGGCGCCTATATCCAGCTCTACGGCTATTCGGGCGCGGCCGGCAGCGGCACGATCGACGTCGCCAACACGGGCACGATCAGCGCCAACAGCGGCGGCACGGTCGGCAGCTTCACCTTCCCCGACGGCGAGACGATCAGCTTCACCGATCCCGCCGCGGCGCTGTGGCTGAGCGGGCGCAACGCCGCGGGCGTCACCGCCAGTGTCGCCAACGACGGCACGATCGAGGCGACGGGCACGCGCTCGGTCGCGCTGATCGCGCTCGACGCCGCGCTTGACCTCACCAACACGGGCACGATCCGCGGCGGCGCGGGCACCATCCTGGCGGCGGACGACCAGCTCGGCGCGCTCGCCGGCGCGCCCTATCTCGCCGGTGCGGTCCAGACGACCGGAACGGGCAGCGACCGCATCGTCAACACCGGCACGATCATCGGCTCGATCGCACTCGGCGCGGGCGACGACCGGATCGAGAACAGCGGCCGGATCGCGGGCGACGTGTTCCTCGGGCTGGGCGACGATACCTTCGTGCAGCGCGCCAGCGCAGGTCTGGAGGGCAGGGTCGACGCCGGGCTCGGCAGCGACAGCCTCGTCGTCGACGCGACCGGCGGTGGCGCGGTCAACGGTGACCAGTTCGTCAATTTCGAACGCTTCGCGCAGATCGGCGAGGGTAACGTCGCCTATTCGGGCAATTTCCGCTTCGACACGATCGGCGTGATGGGCGGAACGATCACCGTCGCCGCGGGGCAGACGCTGAGCAGCGCGGGGGCGATCACCGTCACCGGCAGTGACGCGGACGAGACGCTCGACAATCGCGGCACGATCACCGGCGGGGTCGATCTCGCCGGCGGCAACGACCGCGTCGACAATCGCGGGACGATCGGCGGCGCGGTGCTGCTGGGCAGCGGCAACGACCTGTTCGTCGACTATGCCGGCAGCAGCGCAGGCGCCGTCGACGGCGGCACGGGGAGCGACCTCTACCGCGTCGTGCTGGCGGGCGACCGCAGCGGGATCGGCCAGCGCAGCGGGTTCGAACAGCTGGCGGTGGAGGGCAACGGCATGCTGTCGCTCGCGCTCGACCAGTCGTTCGAGCAGATCGCGCTCGCCGGCAGCGGGCTCACCCTCGCGCTCGGCGGGTTCACCGTCGGCCAGGTGACCGGCAGCGATGCGCGCGAGACGCTGGCGGTCGACGGCGATCCCGCCGCGGTTTCGCTCGGTGGCGGTGACGACACGCTGGCGCTGGGCGCAGGCCGCGCGGGCGGCAGCTACGCCGGCGGTGCGGGCAGCGACACGCTGGCCTTTACCGCGAGCGGCCCGGTGCTGCTCGCCGGCACCGCGACCGGGTTCGAGCAGGTATCGCTCGCCGGCGGCGCGCTGACGATCGCGGGCACGCTCGGCAGCAATGGCGCCGGCCTCGCCTTCGGTGACGGCGCGCAGGCCCTGACCGTCGCGCCGGGCGGCACGCTTGCCGGGGCGATCGATCTCGGTGCGGGTGACGACAGCCTGCGGCTCGCCGCAGGCGGCATTCTCGCCGGCACCGTCGCGGGCGGCGCGGGCACCGACAATGCGACGCTCGAACTCGCCGGCGATCGCACGCTCGCGAGCGGCACGCTGACCGGCTTCGAGCTGCTCACCACCGAGGGCAGCGGCACGCTGACGCTCGCCGGGACGCAAGGCTATCAGCGCATCACCGCGGGCACCGATCTCACGATTGGCGCGGACGCCGCGCTCACCGCCGACCAGATTCAGTTCGGCACGCGCGACGATCGCCTGACGATCGCCGGCGGCTTCGCCGGCAGCGTCGATGGCGCTGCGGGGAATGATACGATCGCGGTATCGGCCGGCAGCGCCACGGCGCCGGTTGCCTTCGCCGGCATCGCCAACGTTGAACGCTACGCGCAGAGCGGCGGGTTCGCGACGCTGTCGGGCACGGCGGCGCTTGGCACTGTCGACATATCGGGCGGTGGACTCGTCGGGCTCGCTGGCTCGACGCTCACCGCCAACCAAGTCACCGTCGCCCGGGGCGCGACCTTCGGCTCGGCAGGCAATGTCACCGGCAATCTCGCGGTCGCCGGCACGCTAAGTCCGGGTGCGACTGGTGTCGGTACGATGAGCGTCACCGGCAATGTCGCGCTCGGTGCGGGCTCGTTGTCGCTGTTTGAGGTCGCTCCCACGGGCGCGGACCGGCTGCAGGTGACGGGCGCTGTGACGATCGCCTCGGGCGCGACGCTGCAGCTCGCCCCGCTTGGCACGATCCGCCCCGGCACGTCGTACGATCTGGTCGTGGCGAGCGGCGGGATCACCGGCAGCTATACGACGGTGGTGAAGCCCGACAGCCTGTTCGGCTTCGTCGTCCAGCGCGCCGATCGCATCCAGTTGCTCGGCCAGTTCCTCGGCGGTGCGGGCTTCACCCCGCAGGTGGCGCGCTCGATCGCTTATGCCAACACGACGCTGCAGGCGCAGCCTGCGACGAGCACGCTGTTCGCCGCGCTTCCCGCGCTGCTTAATGCTGACGGCACGTCGAACGCGCGCGCCTTCGCGCAGCTGACGCCCGAGCCCTATGCCTCAGTGACGCAGGCCGGGCTCGACAACGCGCTGACGCTCGCTGGCGCGGCGCGCGGCCCCGCCTTTGCCACGCTGCGCGAGGATCCGGGGCTGTTCACCTTCGGCCAGGGCGTCGGCCAGTGGCACACGCTCGGCGCCGACCAGGCGGAGGGCACGGCCAAGGCACGCACGCGCGGCTACGGCTTCCTCGGCGGGATCGGCTATGGCGACACGAGCTTCGCGGTCGGCGCGTTCGCCGGCTATCTCGACACGCGCCAGACGATCGGCGCGCTGGGGGCGGAGACGAAGAGCGACGGCTTCGTCGCGGGCGTGCACGCGCGCTACGCCGCGAACGGCATCGGGCTCACCGCCTCGGTGCTGTACGACGGCGGCGAGGCGCGCACCACGCGCGCGCTGCCGGGCACCGCGCGCGCGATCGGCAGCTACGATCTCCACAGCTGGGTCGCCGACCTTTCGGTCAGCTACGCGCTCGACATGGGCACCGAATGGTCGCTGCGGCCGCGCGCCGGGGTCACCTATCTGCGCACCACGCGCGATGGCGTGACCGAGACCGGCGGGGCGTTCGCGCTCAATGTCGCGCGCGACCGCCACGTCGCGGGCTTCGTTGACGGCGGCGTGATGCTGGCGCGCAGCGACGCTTCGAGTGCGCCGCTGCGGCCGTTCGTCGCGCTCGGCGCGCGCTACCAGATCGAGGGACGCCGCACCGACGCACTGGCGAGCTACGCCGGCGGCCCGCTCGGGCTCACCGCGATCGGCGCCGCCCGTGCGCGGCTCGTCGGCACCGCCTCGGCCGGGATCAGCTATCGCATGACCGGCGGGCTCGACCTGTTCAGCACCGCCTCCGCCCAGACCGGCCGCGACGACCACCAGGAGACGATCAGCACCGGCCTGCGACTGCGCTTTTGATCGGCCACCGTCACGTGCGATCAGACCGATCGCGCGTGATGGTCGTTCCATGTAGCGACACCAGCGTCTCGGCACTGCGCGCCGTCGGAAACTGCTCTGCGGAATGGTTAGGCGCGCGCGAGAAACGACTTAGTTGCTGATCTGATCCAAGCCAATGATCGATTGGCAAGGCCAATTGCGTAGGGTGATCGAAGCATCCAATCGCGATAAGTGAGCGGCCCTAGACACCATCTTTCTGAGCATCTTACGGATGGCCCAGTCGAGGCAACTGCGACATGAACAAGCGGCTGTTATTGGCAAGCTCAGCCGGCCCGCTGGATGATCACAATAGGGTTGCCGCTTCCCATAAAGCGGGGAGACGATCGACACCGACTTGCGGACCTCCACGGTTGAGGCGATGCTGCCGGAATACCCCGATCGGTAAGTATCGGCGGTTGGGAGAGATGCCGTGAAAGACTTGCGCGGGAAGACTGCTATCATAACAGGTGGCGCGAGCGGGCTGGGCGCCGCCATGGCTGACGCCTTCGGTAGCGAAGGCATGAATATCATGATCGCTGATATCGAGGCCGAGGTCGCGCGCACCAAGGTGGAAGAGCTGCGCGCTCGCAATGTCACGGCCGAATGGGTGCAGGTTGACGTCACCAGCCGCGAATCGGTGCGCAAAGGCGCGGCCGAGACCATCGCCAAGTTCGGAAAGGTGCATCTTGTCGCCAACAACGCAGGCATCGGTACCGGCGGTTCGCTGGGCAGCGTGCCCGAGGGCGATTGGGACTGGGTGATCGATGTCAACCTCAAGGGTGTGGTCTATGGCGTCGAGGTCTTCGTTCCCTTGATCGAGAGCCACGGAGAGGGCGGCCATGTCGTCAACACCGCCTCAATGGCCGGGCTCATCAGTCCGTCGGGAATGGAGCCGTACTGCGCTACAAAATTTGCCGTCGTGGCGATGAGCGAGGGTTGGCGCCAGCAACTGGCGCCGAGGAATATTGGCGTTTCCGTGCTGTGCCCCGGCCTGGTGAGCACCAACATCTACGCCGGACGGCGCAATCGCCAGAACGCGGTCTACGGCGAGAATGACAAGGGCTACGGCCAGGCTGATCTCGACCGGCAGCGCGAGTGGATGGCTGGAGGCATCGACCCGCTGGTCGTGGCGCGGCGCGTGGTGGAGGGCATCAAGGACAACGACCTGTACATCCTGAGCCATGTCGAATACGAGCATGTCGTGCGCGAGCGCTTCGAGCGGATAATGGCCGCGTTCGAGAAATCTAAGCAGAGTTCCGCGCTCGCCGCACTTTCAAAGGACCGCCGGCTGGATGCGGTGAGCATCGACGCCTGACCTGTCGCCCGCTCTCGGTATAGTAACTGCCAGATTGGAAGCGACCAATCGCTGCCTACCGTCTTTTGTGACTAATCCTTAGGTAAGCAGGCCATCTAGGGAGATGAACAAGCGTCCGCTTTCAGGATGTGAGAAACGGCCGCTGCATGACCGGAGCTGGGTCAGAGGCGCCTGACGGAGAAGTCGCGTGCAAGCGCAATGAAGGCTGTGAAGGCGGCCGACGAATTGCGTCTGTTGGAGTAGTAGAGGCACAGTGGCGAGAGCGGTGGCGTCCAATCCTCCAGAATGCGCACGAGTCGCCCCGCCGCGATATCCTCCCGCACGTCGGCTTCCATGAAATAGCCGATTCCGACGCCATTCATGGCCGCAATCCGCGTCAGCGAGGCCTCGTCGAGCGTGATCGGGCCGTCGACGTCGAGCAGCAGCTCCTCGCCGTCCTTGGCGAAGCGCCATCGGAGCGGGGCGCCATTGGGAAGCCGCCCGCGGATGCAGGGATAGGAAAGCAGCTCCTGCGGCACCTGAGGAATTGTCCTGCGCTCGAAAAATGCCGGCGACGCGGCGACCGCGATCCGTCGCTCGCGACCTAGCGGGATGGCGATCGCATCGCTCGGCACCAGGTCCATGGCGCGCACGCCAAGATCAAACCCTGCCGCGACGACATCGACGAGCCGACCTTCGGTGACGATGTCGATGTGCACCTGCGGATAGCGTTCGAGATAGGTTAGGACCAGCGGCGCCATGATCTCGCGCGCCGCTGTCGCAAAGGCGTTGATCCGCAGGGTACCCGATGGCGCCTCCTGTTGGGAGCGCGCCGTATCCATCGCCTTCTGGATGCCCTCGAACGCCGGCTTTACCTGCGCGACGAAGATGCGTCCGGCATAAGTGAGTGAGACGCTGCGGGTGGTGCGATTGAACAGCCGCACCGCCAGTTCTCGCTCCAGCTTCTGCACCGCGTTACTGATCGCTGTCGTGGACATGCCGAGGTCTAGCGCCGCGGCGCGAAATGAGCCGCATCGGACGATCGCCAAGACGGCCTCCAACTCGACCAATGAATGGCGCGTCATTGTCCCGATCTCCGCAATACTCCAGCGCGATTTGTCTCGATTATCGGGCAGAGGTGCAATCGCTAAATCTTCCTCGTCACAGTCGAGGAGACGATCATGTCACTGCATCTACCCAAACCAATTGCCGATTATATCGAGGCCAACCGGCGCCTCGATCTGGACGGGATGATGAAGCATTTCGCGCCGGACGCGGTCTTCATCGACAACGGCAAGGACTTCGTCGGCGAGGATGCGATTGCCAAGATGCTGAAGGACGAGGCGATCGCGGTGAGGGCAGTCTTCGAGCCGGATAGCTTCCGCGAGGAGGACGGCGTCTACGTGCTCGAAGGGCCGGCGCACGGCGACTTTCCGGGCAGCCCGCTCCGCTTCACTTATCGCTTCGCGATGAACGGCAACACCATCGGGACGCTGGAGACGATCGTATGGGCATGACCGCAGATCCGTACGAGTTCGCCGACAAGCGCGTGCTTGTCAGCGGCGGCACCAAGGGCCTCGGCCGTGCCACCGTCGAACGCTTCCTCGCCGGCGGCGCGCGCGTCATTACCGCCGCCCGCACGATCAAGGACAGGATCGAGGGCGTCGACTATGTCGAAGCGGACCTGACGGTCGCGGCGGGGGGCGAGGCGCTGGCCAAGGCGGCGATCGAGCGGCTGGGCGGCATCGACATCCTCGCCCATGTCGTCGGCGGTTCATCCTCACCCGCGGGCGGCTTCGCCGCGCTGACCGACGAGCATTGGCTGGCTGAGCTCAACCTCAATCTCCTGGCCACCGTCCGGCTGGATCGGCTGCTGATCCCGCAGATGATCGCGCGCGGCACGGGTGTCGTCGTCCACGTCACGTCGATCCAGTCGATCCTGCCGCTACCCGAGTCCACCACCGGCTATGCCGCCGCCAAGGCTGCGCTGAGAACGTACAGCAAGTCGATCTCGAAGGAGATCGGGTCCAAGGGCGTTCGGGTAAACTCTGTGTCGCCGGGCTGGATCATGACGGAGGCCACCAGCGACTTTCTCGAGATTCTTCGGAAAACCAAGGGCGGCACGATCGAGGATGCGCGGCAATCGGTGCTCGATGCGCTGGGCGGGATCCCGATCGGTCGCGGAGCCGAGCCCGCGGAGGTCGCGGACCTCATCGCCTATCTCGCATCCGATCGCGCCACGGCGATCCACGGCGCCGAGTTCGTGATCGACGGCGGGACGGTCCGCACTGTTTGACCCGGCGATCCGGGCGGCCGCTCACCCGGTGTATGGCGGACGCCGGACAGCGCGGGAAGGGAGATCGAGAGATGACGATGCCAAACTCTTTGTCCGCACGGCGCTGCCCCTGGGCCGATGGCGACCCGTTGATGCGCGAGTATCACGACGCCGAATGGGGCGTGCCGCAGCGCGACCCTAGGATGCTGTGGGAGATGCTGATGCTGGAGGGCTTCCAGGCGGGGCTCTCCTGGGTCACCATCCTGCGCAAGCGCGCCGCCTTCCGCGCTGCCTTCGCGGACTTCGATCCGGTGAAGGTCGCCGCGTTTGGCGCGCGCGATATCGAGCGGCTTATGGCCGACCCCGGCATCGTGCGTGCGCGGGCGAAGATCGACGCGACGATCAGGGGCGCGCAGATCTACTGCGACATGCAGCAACGGGGCGAGGACTTCGCGGCCTTCTGCTGGTCCTTCAGCGATGGCGCGCCGATCCTCGGCGACGGCAAGAGCTGGGTCGCGAGCACGGCCTTGTCGGAGATTATCTCGAAGGAATTTAAGCGGCGCGGCTTCAACTTCGTCGGGCCGACGATCACCTACGCATGGATGCAGGCCGTCGGCATCGTCAACGATCACTCGCTCGACTGCTTTCGGTGCCACTCAGCTTCCTGAAACTCCCGCAGGAAAGGGCGCGCGACGCGCACGCAAACCCGAACCCTCAAGCTTCGGACAGGAAGAACCCTGTTTGCCGTCTACGTCAAGGAACCCGATCCGACTGACCCGACGGCCTCGCTCGTGTTGGGCGACATGCCGGAACCGGTCATCGACGAGGGCTGGTTGCGCGTGAAGATCACGCACGCCAGCCTCAATCGCCACGACGTCTTCACCCGCTGCTCATCGGCAATTCCAAGACCGCTCTTGTGGCGCGTACTTTCGAATGGCCGGGGGGCCGACCACCCCGACCCACTTCTGCCGCCGTTTGACGCGATTACACCGCCTGGTGAACGCCCGCGTATGTTCTTCGAGGTCAAGTGGCGGCGTTTCATCGCGGGGCTGCCCGTCGATCGGAACGCGTCGCCCGGTGGGCGCGCCCTCGTTGATGTATCAGACGTAATTCGAACCGTTCCGCACGATCGTTCAATGGAGGTCGAGGACATCGGCGTGATCGGCCGCGCTAGGCGGAATACAGCAGCCTGAGCTTCTCCTGCTATCGCGTCATCTTTCCCAAAAATGTTGAGAAAAGGATGATCCATCGTAGGGGCATCTCTCAGCCAACAATCGGTGCCGATTACAATAGGAACACGTACGACGTTCTCCTTCGGCGCGAATCGTGTTCGATCACGATCGTGGCGCCCTGAACCAGCACACCAAAAACGTGAGGACATGGCTGGGGCGAGACTAAGCGACATACCGCGGCGGCAGCCCGTGCCAGCGTTCGTCGTGACGCAAAGCGCCGTGCGCGACGCAGGGAGCGCGTCCGCCAATCGCGACCTGGCTACCATAACGTTCCCTGCGGATCCTCGGCCGCGCTTGAATAGGCGACCGACCGGACCGAGCGCTGATTCGCTACATGAGAGTGACTTGCTGGTGAGTTAAGGGTGGCGGGAATCCGTGGTTTTTTGTGGGCGGTGTAAGAAAGTTGCAAAAAGTGTTTGACGGTTGGGGGCGGTCCGCCTAGATGGGTGTCACCGCAGCGGTGGCCGGCACGGTTGCTGAAGCGGTTAGCGAAAACAAGGCGCCATGGTCGCCCCGAGAAAAAGGGGTTAGCCGAGGCGTCGGTTTTTGTCGCTCTTTGACATTGTTGGTCAAGATGAAGGGACATGTGGGCGGCGGCTCCGGGTCCG
>NZ_JAJNDU010000003.1 GCF_021043365.1 Sphingomonas sp. IC-11
CGGCGTCGGCGCAGCCGGAGCCTGCGCCGCGGGCGCTGCAGGCGCCTCAGGCTCAGGCGCCGGGGCAGGCGCCGGCGTCGACACCACCGGACGGAACATGATCGGGGCACCGGTCGGCACCGTCAGCGGCGGTGCCGCCGGCGCGGCCTCGGCGACCGGCGCTTCCGCTGCCGGCTCAGCAACCGGCTCAGGCGCAGGAGCGGGCTTCGGCGCGGCCGCCTCGGCAGCTGCTGCCGCGGCGCGTTCTTCTGCGCGACGCTTCTCGTCCTCGGCGGCGCGGGCGCGCTCCGCCTCTTCGCGACGGCGCAGTTCCTCCAGCGCCTGCATGCGCTGCTCCTCCGCCTCACGGGCGAGTCGGGCCACGCGCTCCTGCGGCGTCTCGTTGGACGGGGCGCGCGAGGGCGGCGCCGGCGGCGCCGCCTCGCGCTGCACCGGGGCCGCAGGCGCGGGCGCCTCCGCCGGGGTCGGCGCAGCGGTCGGCTCGGGCGCTTCACCCGGCTTGCGGAACGTGCGCGCCTTCTTGGTTTCCACGATCACCGTATTGGAGCGGCCGTGGCTGAAGCTCTGCTTCACCTTGCCGGTCTCGACCGTGCGCCGAACACCCAATGGTGCGCGCATGCCAAGTTTCGGCTTATCGTTATCGGTCTCGCTCACTCAAAATCCTCGTGTGTCGTCACGGCCGGTTCGTGCCCGGAAAGATCGGGCGCCGATGCGCCTTGCGCGGCCGTTGCGCAAGGTGCGGCAATCAGGTCGTCCATCAAAGCATCGCCTTGATGGGCTCCTTCAGGGTCGGGGCCGATAAAGCGCCGCCAGCGATCGAGCGCTTCGCCCAACCTGCCGGCCGCCATGCGGTCGGTGACGCCGATATGTACCACGTTTTCGCGGCCCAGCGCCATCGACAATATGGGGCGTGGGATCGGCAGAACCAAGCCCCCCAAATCACTCCCTTCGCGGTCCGATCCGACGCGCCACGCCTGGGCCAGCTTGCGCCGACCGTCCTCGGCGGCATCTGCCGCATGGTAGAGCGCGTGGAGACGGCCGGAGCGCGCCGCTTCCTCGATCCGGTCCGAACCGGTCAGCACGGTGCCGGCGCGGGCCTCCAGCCCAAGCCGGTCGAGCGCATTGCGTTCGAGTGCCGAGGCAATCAGCGCGGGCAGATCGTCGGGAACGGTGAACTCCCCCGTTTTGAACGCACGCGCCAAGGCGCCGCGCAGCTTGCCTTTCGCCTGCGCCTTGGCAAGCTCGGCCGCACCGACGCCGATCCACGCGCCGCGTCCGGGCGCCTTCGCCCGCACGTCGGGCAGCACTCGACCGTCGAGCGCCAGCACCAGACGGATCAAGCCATCGCGTGGCGCCTCCTCGCGGGAAAGGATGCAAGTGCGCGTGGGATCAGCCACAAACACCTCCGTCATGCCGGACTTGTCCCGGTGTCCAGTTCCCCGCAGTCCTCACGATATGAAGGAGCGGCAATCGTGCGCCGACATCCTGGCGCGCGATCGCTGCGGCACGCTGTCCATTGGCGTGACGTCCAATCTGATTGGGCGCTTGATCCAGCATCGCGACGACACCTGTGCCGGCTTCACCAGCCGTCCGGATACTTACCGGCTGCCGAATGTGGGGATGCGTGGATGCCGGCACAGGGTCGGTATTTTGGCAGCAAGACACCGCTGCGCCCGACACACGGCCACCGCGACGACGCACGCGCGCCCCGCCGCGAGCCGCCCCGCCCGGCGAGCAAACCCCAAGCTGTCGAAGCGACGCTAGCCGATCATTGCGAGGAACCCGCATGCGCGTCTCCCTCGCTAGGCAGCACCTTCGGCGCATCGCGATCTGCGATCAACACACCGCCGGCGCCATAATTGTCGAGGGAGACCTCTTCGATCACGACCTGCACCGCGGCCGGGGACTTGCCCAGCCGCGTGACCAGCGAGGACGTGACGTCAGCCACGATCCCCGCCTTCTGCTCCTTGGAAGCGGAGCCCGCGATCCTGATCGAAACGAACGGCATCAGGCCTGTGCGTCCTCCGCGGTCTGCTCAGCCTCGCCGCCTTCTTCATCGGCGAACCAGTGGGCACGGGCGGCCATGATGATCTCGTTACCCTGCTCCTCGGTCAGGCCATATTCGCCCAGCACGCCGCCCTTGTGCTCCGGCCGGCGCGGCGCGTCCTCGTTGCGGCGACGCGGCTCGGCGCGCTTCTTCTCGATCAGTTCGTCGGTCGCGAGATCGGCAACATCGTCCAGCGTCTTGATGCCAGCCTTGCCCAGCGTGACCAGCATCGCCTCGGTCAGGTGCGGCAGCTCGGCCAGCGCGTCCTCGACCCCCAGCGAACGGCGCTCGTCGCGGTTCGCCTGCTCGCGGCGATCGATCGCCTCGGCCGCACGGCTCTGCAGCTCCTGGGCCAGCTCGTCGTCGAAGCCTTCGATCGCTGCCAGCTCGTCCAGCTCGACATAGGCGACTTCTTCCAGCTCGGTGAAGCCTTCGGCCACCAGCAGCTGTGCCAGCGTCTCGTCCACGTCCAGCTCGTTCTGGAACATCTCGGACCGCTGCACGAACTCCTGCTGGCGCTTCTCGCTCGAGTCGGTCTCGGTCATGATGTCGATCGCCTTCGCCGTCAGCTGCGACGCAAGGCGGACATTCTGGCCACGACGGCCGATGGCGAGGCTCAGCTGATCGTCCGGAACGACCACTTCGATGCGATCCTCTTCCTCGTCAATCAGCACGCGGCTGACGTTCGCCGGCTGCAGGGCGTTGACGACAAAGGTTGCCGTGTCTGGCGACCAGGGGATGATGTCGATCTTCTCGCCCTGCATTTCCTGCACGACGGCCTGGACGCGGCTGCCCTTCATGCCGACGCAGGCGCCGACCGGGTCAATCGAGGAATCATGGCTGATGACGCCGATCTTCGCACGGCTGCCCGGGTCGCGGGCGGCAGCCTTGATCTCGATGATGCCGTCGTAGATCTCCGGCACTTCCTGCGCGAACAGCTTCTTCATGAAGTCGGGATGTGCGCGGCTCAGGAAGATCTGCGGCCCGCGGTTCTCGCGCACCACCTTCAGGATCAGCGAGCGGATGCGGTCGTTCACGCGCACCACTTCGCGCGGGATCTGCTGGTCGCGGCGGATCACGCCCTCGGCACGGCCCAGGTCGACGACGATGTGGCCGAACTCGACGCGCTTCACGACGCCGGTGATGATCTCGCCGGCGCGGTCCTTGAATTCCTCATACTGGCGCTCGCGCTCGGCATCGCGGACCTTCTGGAAGATGGTCTGCTTGGCGGCCTGCGCCTGGATGCGGCCGAATTCGATCGGGGGCAGCGGATCGACCAGGAAGTCGCCGACGGTGGCACCCTTCTGCAGCTTCTGCGCGCCGTTGACGTCGACCTGCTTGTAGATGTCGTCGACCTGCTCGACCACCTCGACGACGCGCCACAGGCGAAGGTCACCGTTGTTGGGGTCCAGCTTCGCGCGGATGTCCATTTCCTGGCCGTAGCGGGTACGCGCCGCACGCTGGATCGCATCCTCCATCGCCTCGATGACGATCGCCTTGTCGATCATCTTCTCGCTGGCGACGCTGTTGGCGATCGCGATCAGTTCCGCACGGTTCGCGGTGACGCCGGTAGCCATTACTCGGTTTCCTCTGCTTCGATTTCTTCTTCTTCCGCGCCCTCTTGCGAGAGCGGGACGGTTGCAGCGATCAATTTGTCCGTCAGCACCAGCTTCGCATCGACGATCCGACCGAAGGGAACATGAGCGACGGTACCGGTGCGGTTGCGGATGGCGATCTCCTCGCCCTCAACCGCGACGATCTCGCCACGAAACTGCTTCTGCCCATCGAGCGGCGCGTCCAGCGTCAGCTTCGCCTCATGTCCGGCCCAGTCGGTGTAATCCGACAGGCGGGTCAGCGGCCGATCGATACCGGGGCTCGACACTTCCAGCCGATAGGCGCCCTCAATCGGGTCGCGCCCTTCCGCTTCCAGCGCGTCGAGCACGTCGGAAATACGGCGCGACAGATCGGCGCAATCGTCGATCGTCAGCTGCCGCGTATCGGGCCGCTCCGCCATCACCTGCAGCGTGCGGTCGTCTCCCTTGCCGAACAGCGCGACACGCACGAGGTCGAATCCGAGCGCCTTGGCCTCGGTCTCGATCATCTGGGTCAGCGCGGTAATATCCGCCATCGGGGCTCCATATACACACAGGTTTTTGCCGCCGCGGAGCCCTGCCCCGCGACCCCTTGCATCTGGCGATGTAAGAGAAAGCACAATCGATATAGAACGAGACGGCGGCCGGAGCAATCCCTTAGCACGCCACTAGGCAAGGATACTCATTCCGCGCTGGAGCCTGCCGCCCGCTCGCCCCGCGAATCCTGCACCGCGATATCGAAATGCATCACGTCCTCGCGCGTGCCCAATTTGGTATAAAGCGCAACCGCTGGGTCGTCGCCGTAATCGGCCTGGACGAACATCACATGCGCGCCGGCCTCCCGCACCATCGGAGAAAGCGCATGGATCAGCGCCGTCGCCACGCCCGTTCGTCGGTGCGACTCAGCAACAGCGAGATCATAGATGTACGCCTCGGCCCGCGCCTGCTCGAGCTTGTCGAGCAGATACGCAACCAGCCCGCCGATCACCGTCCCGTCCTGTTCGGCCACCAGCACGAAGACGTGCGGCTTGGCGAGCTGGACGGCGAGATAGGCGCTGTCCGGCGGTGCATCGACATAGTCGGCGGCACCGTCAAAGGCTGCATGAAACAGCGCGTTCAGCCGCCGCATCGCGCCGGCATCTGCTGGCCCTAGCCGTCGCACGATCACCTGTTTGCCGGAATGTTGCAAAATGTTGCTGCCGCTCGGAACGGGAGAGCGAGCGTTATCGTTCAATTCGGAGATAAAGAGAAGGAAAAGGAAAAGGCCATGTTGTGGACGATCGCGATCATCCTGGTGATCCTGTGGCTGCTCGGGTTCAGCCTCAACATCGCTGGCGGCCTGATCCACATCCTGCTGGTCGTCGCGCTGATCGTCGGCCTGGTACAGCTCTTCAGCGGCCGCCGCGTATAGTCACCACCGGGAGGCCTCTGCGCCTCCCGCCATCCCCGCCCGTCGCCGGGACTCAGCAGGCGGCCAGGACCCGCCATGATCGCGCGCTGACCCGGCGTATCGCCGCAATCCCGGGACCTCAGCCGCGCTCGGCCAGCACCTTCAGCGTCGCCAGGTCCTTGCGGATCCAGCGGCGGTCGCGCGCGAACGTTTCGTCATCCATGCCCGGCTGGCGAAACAGCGTCAGCTGAACCTCCGCGCCCTCGCGATTGGCGATCACGCGCAGCGGCACCTCGACCGGCGTACCACTGTCGGGGATCACGCGATGATCCATCACGCCATAGTCATTGTGCGGGGTGAAGAAGACGCGGATGCCACCGTCCGCGCCCTCACCCACCCACGAATCGCCATCCTCGCGCAACGCGAACTCGCTGAGTCCTGAGGCCCAGCGCGCGAACGCCTCCGGGCGCCAGAACGCCTCATAGACCTCGCGCCACGACCGCGCGATCGTCACCGACAGGACAATGGCGGGAAGCATCGTCCTCAGTCCGCGAACAGCAGCACGGGCGTCTCGAGCAGCTTCTTCACCGCCTGAACGTAGCTTGCCGCATCCCACCCATCAACGACGCGATGGTCGCAGCTGATCGACAGGTTCATCAGCTTTGCCCGCACGATGTCGTCGCCGCGGAACACCGGCCGCTCGACGATCTTGTTCGGCCCGATGATCGCGACCTCCGGCCGGTTGATCACCGGCGTCGTCGCGATTCCGCCCAGCGGGCCGAGCGAGGTGACGGTGATCGTGCCGCCGCCCAGCTCCTCGGGCTTCAGCTTCTGCGTGCGCGCCGCTTCGGCCAGGCGCCCGATCTCGCTGGCGAGCTGCCAAACATTCTTGTCCTGCGCGTCGCGGATCACCGGCACGGTCAGGCCAGCATCGGTCTGCGCCGCCATGCCCATGTGCACCCGGCCCGACCGCGTCACCACGCCCGCCTCGTCGTCATAGCGCGCGTTGAGCATCGGGAAGTCGGGCAGCGTGCGGCAGATCGCGACAATCAGGAACGGCAGCATGGTCAGCTTCGGCCGCCCACCACGATTGTCGTTCAGGTCGGCACGCATGTCTTCCAGCGCGGTCACGTCGATCTCGTCGACATAGGTGAAATGCGGGATGTGGCGCTTCGACGCGGCCATGTTCTCGGCGATGCGGCGACGCATCCCGATCACCTTCACCTGCTCGTCTTCTCGCGCGCGGCTGGCGTGCGGCGCGTGATAGCCCTGCCCACCCGCGTAGCGCAGATACGCATCGAGATCGGCGTGGCGGATGCGATCGCCCTCCGACACCTTCACCTGGGAAAGGTCGACCCCCAAATCCTTCGCTCGCGCACGCACCGTCGGCGAGGCAAGAACAGGAGCCGTAGAGGAGGCGGCAGGAGCCACATCGGCAACCGGCGCAACAGCAGCCGGCGCAGGGGGCGCAGGGGCGGGCGCGGCCGGGGCCGGCTCGACGACCTCTTCGACGCCGGGGTTCTCGGCCTCGAACGCCTCGACCTCGTCGGCGCCGCCCAGCTTCTCCTCGACGTCCGCCGCGGCCTGGCCCTCCGGCTCCACCGCGCCATCGGCATCGGTCTCGATCACCACCAGCATCGCGCCGATCGCGATCTGGTCGCCAACCTCGCCCGCCAGTTCGACCACGGTGCCCGACACCGGCGATTCCATCTCGACCGTCGCCTTGTCGGTCATCATGTCGGCGATATTCTGGTCTTCCTCGACGCGGTCACCGACCGCGACATGCCAGCCGACGATCTCCGCCTCGGCAATGCCTTCGCCGATGTCCGGCAGCTTGAAGGTAAAACGCGCCATGTGCCGATCAGTCCTTCAGAATCTTCTTGAGGGCCATGCCGATGCGCACGGGGCCCGGGAAATATGCCCATTCCAGGCTGTGGGGATACGGCGTGTCGAAACCCGTCACGCGCTCCACCGGCGCCTCGAGATGGTAGAAACAGCGCTCCTGCACCAGGGCGGAAAGCTCGGCGCCGAACCCGCCGGTGCGCGTCGCCTCGTGCACGATCAGGCAGCGCCCAGTCTTCTTCACGCTCTCCTCGATCGTCTCGATGTCGAGTGGCACCAGGCTGCGCAGGTCGATGATCTCGGCGTCGATGCCGGTATCCTCCACCACCTGCGCACAGACATGCACCATCGTGCCATAGGCAAGCATCGTCACCGCCTCGCCCTTGCGGACGACTGCGGCCTTGCCGATCGGGATCTTGTAATAGCCGCTCGGCACGTCGCCGCCCGGGTGCTTGGACCAGTTCGCCGCCGGCCGATCCCAATGGCCGTTGAACGGGCCGTTGTAGATGCGCTTGGGTTCGAAGAAGATCACCGGATCATTGTCCTCGATCGCGGAGATCAGCAGGCCCTTGGCATCGTAGGGTGTCGACGGAATCACCGTCTTCAGGCCCGATACGTGGGTGAAGATGCCTTCCGGGCTCTGCGAGTGCGTCTGCCCGCCGAAGATGCCGCCGCCGAAGGGCGATCGCACCGTGATCGGCGCGGTGAATTCCCCGCCCGAACGATAACGCAGCCGCGCCGCCTCGCTCACCAGCTGGTCGAGCGCGGGATAGATGTAATCGGCGAACTGGATCTCGGGCACGGGCCGCAGGCCATAGGCGCCCATGCCGATCGCGACGCCGATGATGCCGATTTCGGTGATCGGCGTGTCGAACACGCGGGTCTTGCCGTATTTCGCCTGCAAGCCCGCGGTGGCGCGGAACACGCCGCCGAAATAGCCGACATCCTCGCCCATCACGACGACGCCCGGATCGCGCGCCATCATCACGTCCATGGCGGAATTGATCGCCTGGATCATGTTCATGCGCTGGGTGGCGTCGGTGGTGGTTTCCGCCTCGCCCGGCATCACCGCTGCATCGTCTGTTACGGTCACGTCGCTCACCAAACCCACTCCGTCATCCCCGCGCAGGCGGGGATCCATAAACGCAAGGCATCGAAGGAGCCGCACGGCCAGCGGCTATGGATTCCCGCCTGCGCGGGAATGACGATGCTGACAAAACCGCTTTGGCTCCGATCCACACGCATCACTTCTTGCGCGCCCATGGCCGCCCGCTTTCCTCTTCCTCGGCGATCATCTGCGCCTGCTGTTCGCGCAAATGCCACGGCATCTCCTCGAACACGCCGTCGAACAGCGTGTCGAGCGGCTGGTGCAGGCCGTGGCCCAGGATGCCGTTCTTCTCGGCTTCCTTCTGCGCGGCCTTCACCTCGTCGGCGACCTCCTTGTCCATCGCGGCGTGGCGTTCCTCGTCCCATTCGCCGATGGCGATCAGGTGATCCTTCAGCCGCCGGATCGGGTCGCCCAGCGGCCATGCGGTCGGCTCGCCCGCGCTGCGATATTGCGAGGGATCGTCGGAGGTCGAATGGCCTTCCGCGCGATAGGTGAAATGCTCAATCAGCGTCGGGCCCTGGTTGGTCCGCGCACGCTCCGCCGCCCATTGCGTGGCGGCATAGACGGCCAGCGCGTCATTGCCGTCGACGCGCAAGCCCGCGATGCCATAGCCAACCGCGCGCGCCGCGAACGTCGTCGCCTCCGCGCCCGCAAAGCCGGAAAAGCTCGAGATCGCCCACTGGTTGTTGACGACGTTGAAGATCACCGGCGCGCGATAGACGGTGGCAAAGGTCAGCGCGGAGTGGAAGTCGCCCTCCGCGGTCGATCCCTCGCCGCACCAGGTGGCGGCAATGCGCGTGTCGCCCTTCGATGCGGACGCCATCGCCCAGCCTACCGCCTGCGGATATTGCGTCGTCAGATTGCCCGAGATCGAGAAGAAGCTGAAGCGCTTCTCCGAATACATGATCGGCAGCTGCTTGCCCTGCAGCTTGTCGCCGGTGTTCGAATAGATCTGGTTCATCATGTCGACCAGCGGGCAGCCGCGCGCGATCAGCAGGCCCTGCTGGCGATACGACGGGAAGCACATGTCGTCGGCGTCCAGCGCATAGGCCTGCGGCACTGCCACCGCCTCCTCGCCCAGCGACTTCATGTAGAAGCTCGTCTTGCCCTGGCGCTGCGCGCGGAACATGCGTTCGTCGAACGCGCGCACCGTCGCCATGTGGCGCAGCATGCGCCGTAGCGTGTCGGGTGACAG
Source organism: Sphingomonas sp. IC-11 (assembly GCF_021043365.1). Taxonomy (GTDB): domain Bacteria; phylum Pseudomonadota; class Alphaproteobacteria; order Sphingomonadales; family Sphingomonadaceae; genus Sphingomonas. Next base: position 9,175 of record NZ_JAJNDU010000003.1, read on the forward strand.
CTTGGGGTCCCATGGGCCGACGGCCTGGTTGTTCTCGTCCAGCACCCGCACCATCGTGTAGACGAGGTCGGTGAAGGCGCGCGGGTCCTCGGCCGTATCGGGTCGGCGCACGGATCCTGCCGCGGGAACATCGACGTCCGCGAAATCCACCGTGTCGCCTGGTCGGAACTTGGGCTCGGGCACATGCAGCGCGAGCGGGGGCAAATTGCTGCGGGCGGCGTCCGCCATGATCTCTCCGGTGTCAAACGCGTGGGGCAAAACGCACGAACGCGTTGCTGGGGCCTTGTTATAAAATTTCAACAGATCGGGAAAGAGGTCGTTTCAGCTGCAACGATTTGGGCGCGCGTTCCACCAGGGCCGACGCAGTGGAACCGTGAAGATACAGACACTTGCTAGATAAGGGCGTGCTTCTGCATAAACCCGCGCCAGGCAGAGGGCGATCATTCCTGCCGCCCGGCGGGGTCTGTTAACGAAGCATCACAGCCGCTGAACGCGGCAAGTACGATGAACGATTGACTCTCTCGAGCGTTGGAACAAAATAGGAACATTCGTAGCAAGTGAGTCGAAAACGTGTCGTCCCCTGCCGTCATTGCCGAGCTGCGCGAGACGCTTCGGGCCATCGAGGGCGATGGATACCGGAGACGCGAAACACTGCCGTTCGGCATCGCGTCAATCGATTCGCGACTGGCCGATGGCGGGCTGCGACTCGACGCGTTGCATGAAGTCGCCGCCGGCACTGCCAACCTGGGCGACGATGCCGCCGCCACCTTGTTCATGGCCGGGATCGCCGCGCGCGCCTGGGGGCCGATCCTGTGGGTGGTGCGCCGACGCGACCTGTTCGCCCCCGGCCTTTACCAGGCCGGCCTCTCCCCCGAACGCGTCCTTTATGCCGAGGCGCGCGACGATGCCGAATTGCTCGCGCTGATGGAGGAAGGGCTGCGCCACCGCGGCCTTGGCGCAGTGATCGGCGAGGTGAAGCGTGCCGCCATGCCCGCCACCCGCCGGCTGCAACTCGCGGCGGAGGGGGGCCGCACGATCGCTCTCCTCCTGCGCCGTCATCCGCGCGAGGATGCCGATCCGCTGGCCCCGCCCTCCGCCGCGCTCACCCGCTGGCGGATCGCTTCCGCTCCCTCCGTTCCTCTGCGCTGCGGCAGCATGGGCCGCCCGCGCTGGGCCGTCTCGCTGGTGCGGCAACGCGGCGGCGAACCTTTCGACACTTTGCTGGAGGCCTGCGATGACACGGGTCGTCTCGCTCTACCTGCCGCACTGGGCGATCGATCGCGTGCGTCGGGCCGAGCGTCGCCGCGCACCAACGCCGCGGCCTGAACCGGGCACTACGCTCGATCTCGCGCCGCTCACGGCGGCGGTGGCCGAGGAACAGGTGCTGCAATGCGACGCGCCGAAGAACACCGGCTGGCGCCCCGGCGCCCGCTGGGCGCGCAGCGATGCGGCTGCCCCGGCCGAAAAGCCCTGGTCGCAATCGACGCGCGCCGATGTCGCGCGCCAGGTGGAAGCCATGCCCGCCCACCAGCGTCCGCCGATGCGCGAAATGGGCCGCCGCAGCGAGGCCGCCGATCATCCCTTCCGCGCCATGCCGCCCGACGAAGGCGCGCGTCCCGTCCCGACGACGCTACCCGTGCGTCCCGATCCCGAGGACGTGCCCAACACCCGCTGGCGCGGCTTCGACGGCCTCGATCCCAACGCCGACGATCGCGCCGCCGCCGCGCTCGCGCGGTGGAACGCCATGCCCAGCGTCCGTTATCCCGGCGAAGGGCCCCACCCCGACAAATACGCCCGCTGCGGCTCCAACGACGCCGGCGCGCGCGTTTCCGGCGTCGCGCCCTTTTTCGATACCGGCCGAACCCTCGCCAACACCGTCGCCCGCGCCAGCAATCTCCAACATGCCCCGCGCCAACCCCACACGCGCAATGTTCGAGAAGTTTGCGCCCCCCTCATCACCGTGCACAAGATCGGCAGCCGCATCGAAATCGCCGCCGCCTCGCCCGAAGCCCGCGCGCTCGGCCTCACGCCCGGCATGGCGCTGACCCAGGCACGCGCCGCCGTGCCCGACATCGACGTGCGCGACGCCGATGCCGCCGGCGATCTCGCCGATCTGCAGCGCCTCGCCACCGCGCTCGCCAGCCGCTGGTGCCCGGTGGTCGCACTATCCGGCACCGACGGCCTGTTCCTGGAGATCAGCGGCACCGCCCACCTCCACGGCGGCGAGGAAGCCATGGCCCGCCGCCTGCTGCGCCTGCTCGCCCGGCTCGGCATCACCGCGCAGCTGGCGATCGCCGACACCGCCGGCGCTGCCTGGGCCTTTGCGCGCCAGGCCGCGCCCGCCGCGATCATCCCGCCCGGCGCGCACGTCGCCGCGCTCGAGCCGCTGCCGGTCACCGCGCTGCGCCTGGAGGATAGCGCCCGCGAGCTGCTCGCCCGGCTCGGCGTCGACACGATTGGCGAGCTCATGGCGATGCCCCGCGCGCCGCTGGTCCGCCGCTTCGGCAAGGCAATCGCGCAGCGGCTCGACCAGGCGACCGGCGCCCTGCCCGAGCCGCTCGATCCGATCATCCCGGTGCAGCCGATCGCCGTCACCCGCCGCTTCGCCGAACCGATCGCCACCGCCGATGCGATCGGCCATTGGCTCGCCGGCCTCGTCGATGATCTGGCAGGCGCATTGGCCAAGGCCGGCGTCGGCGCCCGCGCGCTCGCCTTCGTCGCCACGCGTGTCGATTCGACCGATCAGGTGATCCGCATCGGCCTTGCCCGGGCCAGCCGCGAACCCTCGCACCTGCTGCGCCTCATCGTCCGCCGCATCGAGGAGATCGACGTCGGCTACGGCCTCGACGCGCTGACGCTTCACCTCGTTCGCGCCGATCCGCTCGGCCCCGAGACGCTGGGCGCGGCGCTCGCAGAGCAGCAGGCGCCCGATCTTGCTCCTCTGGTCGACACGCTTGCCAACCGCATCGGCCCTTCGCGGCTGTGGCGGCATCAACCGATCGAAAGCGACGTGCCCGAACGCTCCGTCGCCCCGCTGCCACCACTCGATCCTCCCACCACCGCTGCCACCCGCCTGAAGCGCGACGATGTGCGCCAGCTCGATGGCCGCACGCCCGATCATGCCTGGCACCCGCGCTGGCCGCGCCCCGCCCGGCTGCTGCGCCGTCCCGAGCCGATCGATCACGTCATTGCCGAAATGCCCGATCATGCGCCTCGCCGCTTCACCTGGCGCGGCCGTCCGCACCGCATCACCCATTCCGACGGGCCCGAACGGATCACCGGCGAATGGTGGCGCCGCGCGGGCGAGCGGGCCGGGGTGCGCGATTATTTCCGCGTCGAGGACGATCAGGGCCACCGTTTCTGGCTGTTCCGCCGCGGCGATGGCGTCCGCGCGGAAACCGGCGATCTCAGCTGGTACATCCATGGCACCTTTGCGTGATCCGCATGGTGCCGCATGACGTACAGCGAGCTTCAGGTCACCACGCACTTCTCGTTCCTGCGCGGCGCGTCCTCCTGTGAGGAACTGTTCGCCACCGCCGCGCTGATGGGGATGCCGGCGCTCGGCATCACCGATCGCAACTCGGTCGCCGGCGTGGTCCGCGCGCTCTACGCCACCGAACAGGTGCGCAAGGATCAGGGGCTGGAGATCCGCTCCATCCCCGGCTGCCGGCTCGATCTTGTCACCGGCGAATCCCTGCTCGTCTGGCCGGAGGACCGCGCCGCCTGGAGCCGGCTCACCCGCCTGCTCACGCTCGGCAAGTCCCGCGCGGACGCACAACGCGGCGAAAAGGGCCACTGCTTCCTCCATTGGGAGGATGTCGCCGCTTACGCCGACGGCCTCGTCGCCGCGCTGGTGCCGGGCCGCAGCGGCGCAGCGCCCGATGCGCTCGCCGCCACAGCCGACATCTTCGGCAAGCGCGGCCACATCTGCCTCACCCCCTGGCGCCGCCCTGGGGAGCGGCGGCGCTTCGCCGAAACGGCCTCCGCCGCCACCGCGTACGGCCTGGCGCCGCTCGCCACCGGGGACGTGCTCTATCACGAGCCCGATCGTCGGATGCTGCAGGACGTCATCACCGCAATCCGCGAAAAATGCACGATCGACGAACTGGGCTTTCGCCGCGAGCGCCACGCCGATCGCCATCTCCAGCCTCCGGAGGAAATGGCGCGCCGCTTCGCCGCTTACCCCCAGGCGCTCGCCGCGGTCGAGGCGATCGTCGAACGCTGCACCTTCTCGCTGCGCGACCTCGACTATCAATATCCCGACGAGATCATCATGTCCGGCCGCACCGCGCAGGAGGCACTGGAACGCCTGTCGCGCAACGCGCTCGCCGACCGCTTCGATGGCCAACCGCCGGAGCCCTATACCAGGCAGCTCGAGCACGAACTCTCGCTCGTCGCGAAGATGGGCTACGCGCCCTATTTCCTTACCGTAAACTCGATCGTGAGCTACGCCCGCTCGATCGAGATCCTGTGCCAGGGCCGCGGCTCGGCGGCCAATTCGGTCATCTGCTTCGTGCTCGGCATCACCTCGATCGATCCGATTAAGCACCAACTCCTCTTCGAGCGCTTCGTCTCGGAGGAGCGCCGCGAGCCGCCCGACATCGACATCGATTTCGAGCATGAGCGGCGTGAGGAAGTGATCCAGTGGATCTACGAAACCTACGGCCGTGACCATGCCGCGCTGACCGCCGTGGTCAGCCGCTTCCGCACCCGCGGCGCGATCCGCGAAGTCGGCAAGGTACTCGGCCTGCCCGAGGACATGACCTCAGCGCTCGCTGGCCAGGTATGGGGCTGGTCGAACGAAGGCGTGCCCGACAGCCACGTACAGGCGCTCAATCTCGACGCCGGCGAACCGCGCCTCGCGCTCGCGCTGCAACTTGCCAAGGAGCTGATCGGCACGCCGCGCCATTTGTCACAGCACCCCGGCGGCTTCGTCCTGACGCGCGATCCGCTGCACGATCTCGTACCGATCGAGCCCGCCGCGATGGTCGATCGCCACGTCATCGAATGGGAAAAGGAGGATATCGAGCATCTCGGCTTCATGAAGGTCGATATCCTTGGCCTCGGCATGCTCGGCTGTATGCGCCGCGCCTTCGACCTGCTCGGTCAGCACAAGGGCATCGCCATGACGATGGCGAGCGACCCGTTGCAGGATGATGACCCTGCGACGTTCAGGATGATCCAGCAGGCCGATACGCTGGGCGTATTCCAGATCGAGAGCCGTGCGCAGATGAGCATGCTGCCGCGCATGAAGCCGACCAATTTCTACGATATCGCCATCCAGGTCGCGATCGTCCGCCCGGGCCCGATTCAGGGCGACATGGTGCACCCCTATCTGAAGCGCCGCGCCTTACCCCCCGCGGAGCAGGCGAAAATCGATTATCCCAGTCCCAAGCTGAAGGACGTGCTGCAAAAGACGCTGGGCGTGCCGCTGTTCCAGGAACAGGCGATGCAGGTGGCGATCCTCGGCGCTGGCTTCACCCCGGGCGAGGCCGATCAACTGCGCCGCGCCATGGCGACGTTCAAGATGACCGGCGGCGTCGGCATTTTCCGCGAGAAGCTGATCGCCGGCATGCGCGCCAACGGCATCGCACTCGATTTCGCCGAGCGGTTGGTCAAGCAGATCGAGGGGTTCGGAAGCTACGGCTTCCCCGAAAGCCACGCGGCCAGCTTTGCCAAGATCGCCTATGCCTCGTCTTGGATGAAATGCCATCACCCCGACGTGTTCTGCGCGGCATTGCTCAACGCCCAGCCGATGGGCTTCTACGCCCCGGCGCAGATCGTGCGCGATGCCCGTGCGCATGGCGTCGAAATCCGGCCGGTATGCATCAAGACCAGCGATTGGGACACGACGCTGCTGGAGGATCGCCGGGCGCAAAAGCCGCTTCGCCTCGGCCTGCGCATCGTCCACGGCCTTTCCGCCGCCGATGCGGGGAAGATCATCACCGCCCGCGCCGACCGTCCCTTCACCTCGGTCGAGGACGTATGGCGCCGCTCCGGCGTGCCGCTCGCCGCACTGGAAAAGCTCGCCAAGGCTGATGCCTTTGCCGGCATGGGGCTCGGTCGGCGCCAGGCGCTATGGGCGATCCGTGGCCTTGGGGACACGCCGCTGCCCTTGCTGGCGGCGATCGAGACGAAGGAGGATCCGGTGCACCTGCGCGCGCTCACCGCGGGCCGGGAGGTGGTGGAGGATTATCGCGCCACCCAACTGACGCTGCGCCAGCACCCCCTCACCTTCCTGCGCGATCGCTTGGCTGAGCGCCGCTGCGTCCGGTGCGAGGATCTGAAGACCATCAAGGAAGGCACGCTGGTCGATGTCGCCGGCATCATTCTCGTCCGCCAGCGGCCGGGCAGCGCCAAGGGCGTCTTGTTCATCACCATCGAGGACGAAACGGGCGTCGCGAACGGCATATTGTGGCCCGACCGGTTCGAGGCGCAGCGCCGCACCGTGATGTCCTCCGCCATGGTCAGCATCCGCGGTCGCGTGCAGAAGGAAGGGATCGTGATCCACGTCGTCGCCGATCTGATCACCGATCTCACCTGGATGCTGCGCGAGGTAGGAGAGATCGACCTGCCCCACCTGAAACTGCCGAGCCTCGTTGCCCGCGGCGACGGTGCGACCCACCCCGGCGCCCCCGACCGCGGCGACGCGGGGTGGAAGCCGCGCAACCGCACGGATTATCATTATCGCGACCGGCCGGAGGACGTGATTCCAATCCGCAGCCATGACTTCCATTGATCTTGCTGAAACACTCGGCTTAGATTTGGCCCGAGCCGGCACGCGACCGGCAGATGGATAGGAGAGACCGCATGGCCACCGCCGCCCTCAGCCGCGAGCCCCAGATCGGCGTGACCCCACACGTCCCGCTGCCCACCGACAAGGCCGCGTTCGACGCCGCGATCGTTGATCCCGACAGCTACGCGCATGAGGAACGCTACCACGCGATCTTCAAATATCTGCGCGAGGAAGCGCCCGTCTATTGGTGCGAGCCGGAGGGTTATCGCCCGTTCTGGACGGTCTCGCGTCACGCCGACATCCGCCGCGTCGAACTCGATAATGAAACCTTCCTCAACGATCCGCGCCTGACGCTCGCCACTATCGCCGATGAGGAGCGCATCATGGCGCTGACCGGCGGCAACAAACTGACGCGCAACCTCGTCAGCATGGACAATCCCGACCACAAGCATTTCCGCGCCATGACGCAGGGCTATTTCTCGCCCAAGCATATGAAGCAGCTGGAAGAGGACATCCGCGCGCTCGCCCGCGAAAGCGTGGAGCATATGGCCGCGCTCGGCACCCAATGCGATTTCGCCAGCGAGGTCGCGATCTGGTTCCCGCTGCGCGTCATCATGCTGACGCTCGGCGTGCCGCGGGAGGATGAGCAATTCCTGATGAAGATCACGCAGGAAGTGTTCGGCGCGCAGGATTTCGATCACATGCGGCCAGAGGAAATGGGCGGTCTGTTCGCCACCATCGCCGAATTCAACGCCTGGTGCGATCGCATCACTGCCGATCGCAAGGCCAATCCGCGCGAGGACGTCTCCACCATCATCGCCAATGCGACTCTCACTGATGGCTCGCCGATGGGGAACATGGAGGCGATGAGCTATTACCTCATCATCGCTGCCGCGGGGCACGACACGACCAGCTCGTCATCATCGGCCGGCCTCCTGGAACTGATCCGTAACCCGGCCGAAATGCAGAAGCTGCGCGACGATCCCTCGCTGCTGCCCAATGCGGTGGAGGAGATGATCCGCTGGGCCAGCCCGGTGAAGCATTTCTTCCGTACCGCGGCCAAGGATGCGGAGGTTGGCGGCATGCCGATCAAGGCCGGCGACGGCCTCGTCATGGCCTATCCGTCGGCCAACCGCGACACCGCCGTCTTCGACGAGCCGTTCGCCTTCCGGGTTGACCGCGCGAACGTACGGCAGCACCTCGCGTTCGGCTATGGCCCGCACCTGTGCCTGGGCCAGCACCTCGCCAAGCTGGAGATGCGTATCCTGTTTGAAGAACTCCTCGCCCGCTTCGACGACTTTGAGCTTGCCGGCGACCCCTCCTGGACCCGCGCCAGCTTCGTCAGCGGCATGAAACACCTTCCCATACGGTATCGCGCCAAGTGAGCCGACACGACCCCGAGAAACTCTACCCCGGCTTTCCGGGCAGCGAACCGAACCAGCATCTGCGCACCATTCCGGCCTGCGCGGCACTCGGAATGTGGCAGCGCGCCACTATTGGTGAGCCGGTATCGACATCGCTCGATGCTGCGTTGCCGGCCACCTGTGATGCCGAAGGGCGGGTCTCGCGAGGCGCCGCACTGGTGCTGGCCGACCAGGCGACCGCCGGCGGTGTGTTCACCACGCTGTCACGCCCCACCCCGATGATGACGCTGGACCTTCGCGTCGACTGGTTTGGCCCGCTCCCCGCCGCTCCCATCAGCTGCATCATCGACGAGGTTACACGCGAGGGCGATCTCGCCTTGTCGCGGGGCCGATTGGTCGCCGAAGGCCAGCCGGTCGGCGCCGCCGTCGCGCGCTATCTGATCGGCTCGATGCCGGGCGGCGTGCCGGGCCGGATGGATGAACGGCACGACGTGCTGCCGCCATCGCCCGCGGCCTCTTTCGCTGACTATCTCGCTGCTGAAGCCACGCCGGAGGGGCTGGTCATGCAGCCGCGGGTCGAACATGTCGGCGCCCCGCTGCCGGCCTATCATGGCGGCGTCATCGCCGGCCTGCTCGAACATGCCGGCGTGTCCTCGATCGACGCGGCGTTCCGCCCGCTCGATATCGAGATCCGCTTCCTCGCGCCCGCGCTCGCCACGCTGCCGCTAGTCGCGCGCGTCGTGCCCCGCCGCATCGGCCGCCGTGCGGTCACGCTCGACCTAGAGGCGCATCAGGGCGATCCCAACCGCCCCGTCGCGATCGCCCGGATGCTGGCGATCACCGATCCGGCCGGCGATCCCGTCCGGCACGATCTGCCGCGCGGCTGACGCAACGCGAACTGCATGGGAGGGGTATACCCGCCCCATACCTGTTACGTCAGCCGACCGTCTGTTCGATCACGCCGAAGATCGGATGATGCCGGTCATCCTCCGCCCAGATGCGGACGGTGTCGCCCTTCTTCAGGAACGGCGTCATCGGCTTGCCACCCGCGATTGTCTCGATCGTGCGCACCTCGGCGATGCAGGAATAGCCTACGCCGCCCTGCGCAATCGGCTTGCCCGGCCCGCCATCGGCATCGCGGTTCGATACGGTGCCTGACCCGACGATCGTCCCCGCGCCAAGCGCGCGAGTCTTCGCCGCATGCGCGATCAGCGTGCCGAAATCGAATGTCATGTCCTCGCCCGCCTCGGCACGGCCGAACGGCTGGCCATTCAGGTCGACCATCAGCTTGCGGTGCAGCTTGCCATCCTGCCACCAGTCACCCAGCGCGTCCGGCGTCACGAACACCGGCGAGAAGGCGGACGCCGGCTTGGACTGGAAGAAGCCAAAGCCCTTGGCCAGCTCACCCGGAATGAGGTTGCGCAACGACACGTCGTTGGTCAGGCCGACCAGCCGGACCGCCGCCAGCGCTTCCTCGCGGCTGGCCCCCATCGGCACGTCGCCCGTCACCACCACGACCTCAGCTTCCAGATCGCAGCCCCAGCTTTCGTCGCCCAGCGGGATCGCTTCGCGTGGGCCCAGGAAGCCATCGGAGCCGCCCTGGTACATCAGCGGATCGTGCCAGAAGGTCTCAGGCATTTCCGCCCCCCGCGCCTGCCGGACCAGCGCGACATGATTCACATAGGCTGAGCCATCTGCCCATTGATAGGCACGCGGCAAGGGTGACGCTGCATCGCGCTCATGAAAACGCTCCCGCGGGATCACCTCATGATCGAGATCGGTGGAAAGATTCTGAAGGTCCGGCAGCAGCCGATCCCAATCGTCAAGCGCCGCTTGCAGGGTGGGCGCGATATGCGTCGCATCGGCACACCACGCGAGATCGGTCGATACCACGACGAGCTTGCCGTCACGACCATGTTTCAGGCTCGCAAGTTTCATCCGTTACCTCTCTTTCGCTACTGGCATAGGCCTGCGCCGCAGCGGAAGTCGAGGCCCGCACCGCATCCGCACTCCACCATAACAAAAGTTACTTGACCCTCTGCGGCCGCGTCGCGAGAAGAAGCAATCAGTTTTCGGAGGGGTTTCTTCAATGTCGCTCGACCAGATCGCGGGCCGGTTCGCTTACAACGAGGATCACGAGGCGTTCCGCCAGACCGTGCGCAGCTTCCTGGCCAAGGAAGGCGTTCCGAACGCGGACCAGTGGGAAAAGGATCGCCTTGTTCCCAAGGCTTTCTGGCAGAAGGCCGGCGAGGTCGGGATGCTTTGCCCAACCGTGCCGGAGGCATATGGCGGCCTCGGCCTCGACTTCGGCTATAACGCGATCGTCGACGAGGAAATGGCCTATTCGGGCGTCCCCGCCGGCTTCTCGCTCCAGTCGGACATCGTCGCTGGTTACATGGAGACCTACGGGTCGGAAGAGCAGAAGAAGGAATGGCTGCCCAAGATGGTATCGGGCGACGTGATCACCGCGATCGCGATGACCGAACCTGGCACCGGCAGCGATCTTCAGTCGATCCGCACCACTGCGCGCAAGGACGGCAATCACTACGTCATCAACGGCTCGAAGACGTACATCACCAACGGCCAGAACACCGATCTGACGCTCGTGGTGGCAAAGACTGATCCCGATGCCCAGCCCGCCTATAAGGGTATGTCGATCATCCTGGTCGAGAGCGACCGTGAAGGCTTCAGCAAGGGCCGCAAGCTCGACAAGATCGGTCAGGACGCCGCCGACACCTCGGAGCTGTTCTTCGAGGACGTGCGCGTGCCGATCACCAACTGCCTGGGCGAGGAGGGCATGGGCTTCATCTACCTGATGAGCCAGCTACCCCAGGAGCGCCTGTCGATCGCGGTGAGCACCATGGCCTCGTCGCAGAAGGCGTTCGACGACACGGTTGCTTTCGTGAAAGAGCGCAAGGCGTTCAAGGGCACCGTGTTCGACTTCCAGAACACCAAGTTCGTCCTCGCTGACCTCAAGGCGAAGCTACAGGTCGGCTGGGCACACCTCGACTGGGCGATCGCGCGTCATCTCAAGGGTGAACTGACCAACGAGGAAGGCGCCGCGGCCAAGCTGTGGCACACCGACCTCCAGTGGGAAGTCATGGACAAGTGCCTCCAGCTGCACGGTGGCGCCGGCTACATGAACGAATATCCGATCGCCCGCATGTGGCGTGGCGCGCGGGTCAGCCGGATCTACGGCGGCACGAACGAGATCATGAAGGAAGTGATCGGTCGCAAGCTCTGAACGGCGACGGGGCTTACGCCGTTTCAACAAAACTAAGGGGCGGATGGCATCCCATCCGTCCCTTTTCTTTGCTCCCCGATGGTGATCGCCGCTGCCCCAGAAATCGGCCGCGCCGGAGTCTACGCGATCACGCCGCCGCGCGGCTCCCGCCGCGGAGGTGGTCGACAAAACCGTCGGTGCTGCGCCGGAGACAACGGGCGTGATCAGACAAGGCGCCCGCTGCCTCTCGCACCTGGCACGCCAAGGTGTTGGTCTCATTCGCCACAGTCGCGACGCGAGCGATTCGCTGTTCGATCATGTCCACGCCGCGCGCTGCCTCATGCGCGGTCCGCTCGATGTCTGACGCGACCTCGCGCTGGTCCGCTACAGCGCCTTTGATATCGCCTGCGGTGGTGGCGACCCGCGATACGGCATCAGCCGCACCGACAATGTTCGCCTCTGTCGCACGTACACCGTCCCGAACGCCTTCGATCAGGGCAACAATCTTGCCACTCGCCCGCGCAGTGCCGCCGGCGAGCTGTTTTACTTCCCCGGCAACCACCGCAAACCCGCGCCCTGCTTCCCCGGCACGAGCCGCCTCAATGGTGGCGTTCAGGGCGAGCAGGTTGGTACGAGTCGCAATCTCGTGAATTTCGTTGACGAGCCCACCGATATCGCCGGCACGTTCCGCAAGGTCGAGAACGGCTCCCTTGCCGGCATCCGCGTTGCTGCGCACCGCGCTAGTGAGTTCCGCCTGAGCGTTAGCGCTTTCCGCAATGTCGCCGATTGAGTCGGTCAGCCGGCGAACGGCGGTTGCCACATCCTGGGTCGCGCCGGCAGCTTGGGCAGCACCAGCCGCCACCTCGCTGGCCTGCCGCCCCGTGTCAGCGGCAATCCGCGTCAGGGTCGCCGCGGAGCCCTCCAGCGCCGCCGCGGCACCTTCGATGGCGATGGCGACACTGGAAACGGACTGCTCGAAATCGTCCGCCAGCGCCATCAGCGCGCTGCGGCGCTCGTCAGCAAGTCGCGCTTCTGCCCACATGCGCCGCTCACGCTCCAATGCGGACTGCTCCTCCGCCAGCTTCATGGCCGCAAGGGAGTCGACGGCCTTTTCCCGCTCGACCTCCGCGATATGCGCGAGTTGCTCGCTTTCGACCCGTGCTGCGTCCTGAGCCAGGATCATCGCCTGCAGCCGGCGTACAAGGTAGATCAGCGCCGCGCATTGTGCCGCAACGGCAAGTCCGTGAATCAGGATTCGCGATATCGCGCCGCCATCCTGGAACACCCACAATGGCATCGCATAGGATAGCAGCAGATGGTGCAGGATGATCAGCACCGACGCTAGAGCGAGCGGCCGCCAGTCACACATCAGCGCCAGCGCAGAAAGCGCGACAAAGAAGTACATGTGCGCGTCCATCTGCCAGGGGTTGCCCGTCAGAAGAAAGACGTAGACCGCCGGCAGCAGCGCCGCGAGCACTGCAAAGCTCAACCGGGTGGCCAGAGCATGCGGCGCGCGCACCGTGAGGATTAGCGGTGTCACATTGACGAGGACTGCAGCAGCAACCGCGAACCCGGTGTTGGGCAGATCCAGCGCCTGCCCCCAGGCGAACAGGGCCGGCACGCAGAGCCAGCTGACTACTGCCAGGAGACGAACCGCGCGGATCCGCAGCGAATCAAGCGACGACATCATCGATCGCCTCCGCATCCGCCGGCGGGTGCTGCCATCGTCAGTACGCCGGCTCGCAGCAATGGCCAGAACAGGGCCTCGCGATCACCCCGGACGATGAGCCCTGCGCCCGGTCCCCGATCCACCAACGCCGCATCTGCGTTGCGGGCGAGCCGCGCGACGGGAAGGTCATCCGTCATCGGCACCAACAACATTTCGCCACGCGCCGGGGGCGCAAAGGCGAGCAGCGCAAGGCTGGCCATACCCGCGCCGATCTGAACGACGATCAGCAGGGTAGCAAGAACGGTATTGCGGGGCATCATCGGCCAAATGCAGCAGAACTGTTGAAGCCTGGTAAAGGTGTATCTGGCCGGTTCCCTAGTCTTGTCGGCGCGGCAAATCTTGACTTGCGCCCTGATCGATCGCAAATAATGCTGCATCGAGACGTCGGCAGCGTGATCGGGCCCCTGGCCCCGGCTCCGTCTCGGTCGATTGAACCGGCTTCCCAGATCACGCGGGGTGTCAATTTCCCCGCTTCTCGTGCGCCGGTTCGGCGCACGAGCCGCTACCATAGGTATATAATGTCGTTTTCAGATCTTGGTCTCGCCGAGCCGCTCGTCCGTGCGCTCGAAACGAAGGGCTATGAGACCCCTACTCCGATTCAACGGGATGCAATCCCCATCGTGCTCACTGGCCGCGACCTGCTCGGGATTGCGCAAACCGGCACTGGCAAGACTGCGGCCTTTGTTCTTCCGTCCATCCAACGGCTCCTGAGCAGCGAAAAGCGCGTCCTTCCCACGCACGTGCGGATGCTTGTGCTGGCGCCTACGCGGGAACTGGCGAGCCAGATTGCTGACAACGCGAAGCTATACGCACGGAATTCGCGGCTGACGGTCGCCACCGTTTTCGGCGGCACCAGCATCAACAAGAACCGGCAGGATTTGTCGCGCGGCGTCGACATCCTTGTCGCCACGCCGGGCCGCTTGCTCGATCTGGTGGAACAGGGCTTCTGCAATCTCACGATGCTGGAGATCCTGGTTCTCGACGAGGCAGACCAGATGCTCGATCTGGGCTTCATCCACGCGCTTAAGAAGATCGTGAAGATGGTCCCCCGCCGCCGTCAGACGCTGTTCTTCTCGGCCACCATGCCCACTTCCATTCGGGAGCTTGCCGACAAGTTCCTGCACGACCCTCAGACCGTGTCTGTCGTGCCCGCCTCCACGACGGCGGAACGGGTTGAACAGCAGGTCGTGCTCGTCAACCAGGCAGAGAAGCAGGCACTGCTGACCATCCTGATCCAGGAAGAAGGCATCGATCGTGCCCTGGTATTTACGCGCACCAAGCACGGCGCCGATCGTGTCGTGAAGCTGCTCGCGGGCAACGGCATTGCTGCCAATGCGATCCATGGCAACAAGAGCCAGCCGCAGCGGGAGCGCGCACTCGCGGCGTTCAAGAGCGGCGAGGTGCCGATCCTGGTCGCAACCGACATCGCCGCGCGCGGGATCGACATTTCTGGCGTGAGCCACGTCTTTAACTTCGAGCTGCCGAACGTGCCTGAGCAGTACGTCCACCGCATCGGCCGCACAGCGCGTGCTGGCGCGAGCGGCATTGCCATCTCCTTCTGCGCCGATGACGAGCGGCCGTACTTGAAGGACATCGAGAAGCTGACGCGTCAAAAGGTGCCGCAGCGGGCACTGCCCGCGGACTTCCTGAAGCGCGCCGATGCGCTGAAGGCGGCTCGCGTGAAATCCATCGGCGCAGATCCGGCACCGCGGGAAGATCGTCCGCGCGGTCCCCGCCCCCCGGCACGGCCGAAGGCCACCCATGCCCCGACCGCGACGCGCGATTATGCGAACGCCAGCCGGCGCGGCGGTCGTCCCGGTGCCGGCGGGAGTGGCGGCGGCGGTCGCGGTCGTGGTGGTCGTGGGCGCGGCGGACCGCGCGCGACCGCACAGGTCTGAGGCACAATCCACGCGGCGTCCTGCAACCGGACGCCGCGTGATCGGTTGCTTTCCCAGACAAAGGAGAAGCGACCATGGATATTGCGACCGGCCCGTTGGTAGAGCGCATCGCCCGCGTGCTCGCCGGCGAGCGGCTAAGCGCGAACGGCCATGGTGATCAGGAATCCGCCAGCGGCGCCGTTGACGCAGCCTGGCCTGATTACCGTGACGCTGCGGTTGCGGTTCTCCACACGTTGCGGGCACCCAGCGCCGCGATGGCGAACGTGGGCGATCCCGCCGTCTGGGAACGCATGGTGCTCGCCGCTTTGGACGAAGCCAAACCCGCCGGAGCCTGAACGACGCGCCTGTCGTGGCGGGAGGCGCGACCCGACCTGATTTGGCCGAACCGCATCACACAACCCGCCAGCCGGACATTTTTCGTGCCCGGCCCGTGATTTGCGACACGTCCAAAACTGATTGTGTACAGCCGTACGCTCAGGCGAGCACGGTTAGCCACTCTTCCTCGGGTGCACGCGGTGCGCGGGTGCGGTTGGCAGGTTCCTCGGGATCCTCATACCCGATCGCTACGCCGCAGAAGAGCATGCGCTCGGGGGGTGTGCCGAGAAATCCTTCAACCGTATTCGGATACACGGCCCAGCATTCCTGGGGGCAGGTTGCGAGGCCTTTCTCCACAGCAAGCAGCATCAGATTCTGCAGGTACATGCCGAGATCCGCCCATTGCGGAGGTCCCATGCGCCGGTCGACGGTTACGAAGAAGGCAGCCGGCGCGCCGAAGAACTGGAAGTTACGCGCGAACCACTGGGCACGCGCGGCCTTGTCTTCGCGTGGGATCCCGAGATGGCCGTACATGATCTCGCCGATCTGGAAGGTGCGCTTCTTCGTCGCCTCGGTCATTTCGCGCGGATAGATGTCATAACCAGGCTTTTCGGTCTCCCGGCGCTCCAGCTTGCCGCGCATGATCGCCTTCAGGTCATCCATTTTCGCGCCGGCAACGATATCGATATGCCAAGGCTGGATGTTACCGCCGGTCGCCGCCCTTGCAGACTGCAACGCCAGCTCTTTCAGCACGTCCATCGGCACCTCCTTGTCGAGGAAACCGCGGACGGAGCGCCGCTCTTTCACAGCCTCGGATACGTTCATTCGCCTCTCCACCTCTTGCCGTGCGCGTGAAATCGCGCCACATGGGCGACCGGGATAACATCTGTTATGGAGAGTCGGAAGATGGCTGAGGCGTATATCGTCGACGCAGTTCGGACGGCTGGTGGTCGGCGCGGGGGCAAGCTCGCGGGGGTCCATCCAGTTGATCTGGCAGCGCAGGTTCTGGATGCAATTGTCGAGCGTAGCGGGATTCCCGGTGATGCTGTGGACGACGTGGTGATGGGCTGCGTCAGCCAGGGTGGTGAGCAGGCAGGCCAGGTTGGCCGAAACGCCGTGCTCGCCTCGAAGAAGCTGGCTCAGTCAACCCCGGCGGTCACGATCGATCGCCAGTGCGGCTCGTCGCAGCAGGCGATCCAGTTTGCGGCGCAGGCAGTGATGTCGGGCACGCAGGACGTGGTGATCGCGGCTGGCGTCGAGAGCATGACGCGCGTGCCGATGGGTTCGACCTACAAGCTGTTTTACGATGCCGGTCTCGGCAAGAACAAGTCGCCGGGCCTTGAGGAAAAGTTCCCGGGCATCAACTTCAACCAGTTCGCTGGTGCGGAGATGATTGCCAAGAAGTACGGCTACACCCGCGAACAGCTCGACGATTATTCGCTCAACTCGCATCGCAAGGCGGTCGCCGCCACGCAGGGCGGCAAGTTCAAGGACGAGATCGTCCCGGTTGAGATCGAGACCCCCGAGGGCAAGGAAGTACACACTTCCGATGAGGGCATCCGCTACGACGCCTCGGCCGAGGGCATGGCCGGCGTGAAGAAGCTGTCGGAAGACGGCGTCCTCACCGCCGCGTCGTCGAGCCAGATCTGCGACGGCGCGAGCGCGGTGCTGATCGTCAGCGAGGAAGCGCTGAAGAAGTACAACCTCAAGCCGCTGGCGAAGATCGTCAACCTCACTGTCACGGCGGGCGACCCGGTCGTGATGCTGGAAGAGCCGCTGTTTGCGACCGACAAGGCGCTGAAGAAGGCGGGTCTCTCGATCGACGACATCGATCTTTATGAAGTGAACGAAGCGTTCGCCTCGGTGCCGGTCGCCTGGCTGGAGCACACCAAGGCCGATCCCAACAAGCTCAACGTCAATGGCGGCGCGATCTCGCTCGGCCACCCGCTGGGCGCTTCGGGCACCAAGCTGATGGCGACGCTGGTGCACGAGCTGCGCCGCCGCGGCGGCCGCTATGGCTTGCAGACGATGTGCGAAGGCGGCGGTGTCGCCAACGTCACGATCATCGAGAACTGCGACTATCAGGGCGAGGCGAAGGCCGCGGCCTGAACCTAGCGTAACCAGCTGAACAATGTGTCCCTGCACCTGCGGGGACCGGACTGTGCCTCCGTTCACGCGGGGGCACATCTTTGGGAGGGGAACCACCAATGAAGCTCGACAATACCATTTCGGCCGTCATCACCGGCGGCGCCTCGGGTCTCGGAGCCGCGACGGCTCGCCTGCTCGCCTCCAAAGGCGTCAAGATCGCCATCTTCGATCTGCAGGAAGAAAAGGGTGAAGCGCTCGCGCAGGAACTCGGCGGCGTGTTCTGCAAGGTTAACGTGACGGACGAAGCTTCGGTCGACGCCGGTTTCGCGAAGGCGCGCGAAGCCATCGGTCAGGAGCGTATCCTGGTCAACTGCGCCGGCACCGGCAACGCGATCAAGACGGCTAGCCGCAGCAAGGAAGACGGCTCGATCAAGCACTTCCCGCTCGATGCGTTCAACTGGATCATCCAGATCAATCTCGTCGGCACCTTCCGTTGCATCGCCAAGTCGGCCGCGGGCATGATGACGCTCGATCCGCTGCCGGATGGCGATCGCGGCGCAATCGTCAACACCGCGTCGGTCGCGGCTGAGGACGGCCAGATCGGTCAGGCCGCTTACTCCGCATCGAAGGGCGGCGTGGTCGGCATGACCCTGCCGATCGCACGCGACCTCATGAACGAAGGCATTCGCGTCAACACGATCCTTCCGGGCATCTTCAACACCCCGCTGCTGCAGGGTGCGCCGCAGAACGTGAAGGACGCGCTCTCCGCCTCCGTGCCGTTCCCGAAGCGCCTCGGCAACCCGGAGGAATATGCCGCGCTCGCTACCCTGATGATCGAGAACGGCTATTTCAACGGCGAGGACGTCCGCCTCGACGGCGCCATCCGCATGGCACCCCGCTGATAGCACTGCGAGGCCGCATGCCGCGCGCATACGGCCTCGGCAGGCCCGGACGGGAACGTTCCCGGCGCCGCCTCTGGCGAACTGAACTCCCTCCCGGGCTGCGGTCCGACGATATCATCTGACCGAAACCCCGGTGGCGATCAGGTCTGCGTGCGACACGATCGCTGCCAGACCTTTCGCCAGCGGGGTTTCTCTATTCAGCTCCGGAGCCCCTCATGTCCCGCCCCGCCCCTTGGCGCCTTTCGCCCGATTCCTACCCTAAGCTCGAAGTGAAGCAGACCCGCTTCCAGGATCTCGACACCATGGGGCATCTCAACAATGTCGCTTATGCGGCATTGTTCGAAGACGCGCGAGTGCGGATGAACCAGCAGCTTGGCCGGGTAAACCGTGGCAAGATGGCAGAAGGTACCTTCCGCGCGGTCGTGGCGCAGAACGTGATCAACTATCTGGCGGAGGGCAGCTTCCCCGAAGACGTGGAGATCGCACTGGGCATCGGTCGGATCGGCAACCGGAGCTTCGAAATGCTCGCCGCCATGTTCCAGTCAGGCAAGTGCATCGCAACCTGCGACACGACGATCGTGATGACCGACCCGAAGGGAGAAAGCTTGCCTGCGGAGTTTGTTACCCGGCTTGAAGGGATGCGGGTAAAGGGCGATCTTCAGGGCTGAGCCACAGCAAGGCTCTCGAAGGCGTTGGCCGAACCAGCCGTCAAAACCGAGATAGCGCATGGCAATGCCACCGCGTCAGTCGCGCCGCAGTGGCGCAAAATACCTCGACGGTGCGTGCTAACCCGCCCTGCGAGCTAGCACGCACCGTCAGTGTCCCGAACGCCTTACTTGCCGCGGAGCGTTCCAAGCGTGGCAAGTCCGAGCACGCCGACTAGCGCTGCGGTTGCCCATGGACGCTCCTTGGCGAAGGCCTTCGCCTGGCCCATCGCCTGCGGCTGTCCATCCGCTCCGGGCGCCATGGCCTTCTGAACCGCGCCCTTCAGTTGATCGAACATGCCGCCTGCCTGCATCGACCGATCCCCGGTCGCCGCTCCTGCGGTTTCCTTGACCTTGCCCGTGACACTGTTCGCAGTGCCCGTCAGTGCGTCTGCCATGGTTAGTCTCCCGTCATTGATGGCTTGGGTGACTCAACCGACCACGAGCGCTTTTGTGCCGCGCACGGCGAAATGCGCCCATGGAGACACCATGAGCGCATCTCACCGATCAAGGCGCCAGGCTTCAGCAAGGGCTGCTGCCGAACGACCTCAGTCCACGAAAACCGGTGCGCGCTTTTCCATGTTTGCGCGGACGGCCTCCACCTGGTTGGGCGAACGCATGAGCTTGATCTGCTCGTCGCTCTCGGCCTGGAGCATGGTCGCCGTATCGCCATCCGCCATCAGGTTGATGAGGCGCTTCGACGCCTTCACCGCCTCCGGATTGCGACCGGCGATCTCGCGCGCCAGCTCAAACGCAGCTGCCCGTGGGTCGTCCGCGAGCTTGGTAATGAAGCCATAGCCCTCGCCCTGTTCGCCGGTGAACTCGCGGGCGCTGTAGGTCAGGTCACGCAACACATCATCGCGGGCCAGAGTGCGCCACAAGGCGAGCCCGGCCATATCGGGCACCAGTCCCCAATAGGTTTCGCGAATGGACAGGCGGACGTCCGGCCGCGCAATACGCACGCAAGCACCAGACATGATCTGGAACCCACCGCCGAGCGCCACGCCATGAACCGCGGCGATGACCGGCATCGGCAACGCACGCCAGCCCCACGCCACGTTCTGTGCGGTATTCGCCACCCCATGGCTGCGCGCGCCCAGATCATTGCCGGAGCCGCCCCCCGCCATTGAGCCCATGTCCAGCCCGGCACAGAACGCACGGCCTTCACCCGACAGAACAGCGACCCGGACGTCCTTCATGGCGGAGAGCTTTTCGATGGCTGCGTTCAGCCCAGCAAACATCGCGGGATCAAGCGCATTCATCTTGTCCGGACGATTCAGCCGGACATCGGCGATGCCGCCCTCTACCGTGATTTTTACGCGCTCTTCCATGTCACTCTCCCGCAAATTGATACGATCGACTTAGATGAGCACGCGATGTGCATCAATGCCGCGAATATTGCACGTCACCCCGGCAGGTGTAACACCGCGCGAATGCAGATTGACGAGGCTTTGAGCGATATCCCCGGCATGGAGGATGTGCGCTTTGGTGGGCACGGCGGGCGGCTTGGCATCGCTTATCACGCACATGGCGACAACTGGTGCGAACTGACGCTGCCCTATCAGGAGGATATGATCGGAGACGAGGAGTCGGGGGTGATTGCCTCGGGTCCGATATTCGCCTTGATGGACATCGCGACCAGCCTGGCAACGATGCGCAAGCTGGGCCGCTTCGTTCCTCATGCAACGCTTGACCTGCGGGTCGATTATCTGCGGCCGGCCAAGCCTGGCAGCACGGTGATCGGCCATGGGGAATGCTATGCGATCAAGCGATCGATCAGCTTCGTCAGGGGTCAGGCGCATGATGGAGACCCCAATGATCCGGTTGCTCATGTCTCCGGGACGTTCATGTTCCTGGGAGAAGGCGCATGAAGCTGCCGCCCTACGCCGATCTTCTCGGCGCCACACTGCAATGGGAAGCAGGGCTTCCCGTCCTGGCTATGCCATTCAGCCATGATGTGCTGGGCCGGCCGGGCTTTGTACAAGGCGGCGCCATCACTGGCCTGATCGAGGTCGCCGCACTCGCCGCACTTCGCCACCAGCTTGCCGGGGAAGGCGGCGGGCGAGTGAAGCCGATCAATGTGACGATCGATTTCATGCGTGGGGGCCGCCAGCGTGTCACCTATGCCGCCGGCACCGTCACTCGGCTCGGCACTCGTATTGCCAATGTCGAGGCGATCGCCTGGCAGGAAAGCCGGGACAAGCCGATCGCCTCGGCACGGATGAATTATCTTATTTCGAGGGCGTGAGGCGGATCATCCTGCCCTGTGACCCCTGGCCTCCGTCCTCCAGCACATAGATAGAGCCGTCCGGCGCCTGCTCCACTTCGCGGATGCGGGCGCCCATGTCCCACTGGTCACCCTTGCGTGCGCTGGTGCCGTCCAGATCGACCCGCACAAGCGACTTCGATGAAAGCCCGCCAATGAAGGCGTCGCCCTTCCACTGCGGGAACATGTTGCCGGAGTAGATCATCAAGCCGCCAGGGGAGATCACGGGCGTCCACCAGACCTTTGGCGCCTCGAAACCGTCACCCTGGCTATGGTCCGGGATCGGCCGGCCGTCATAATGGTCGCCGTTCGACACCTTGGGATAGCCGTAGTTGCGGCCCGGAAGTACCAGGTTCAATTCGTCCCCGCCCTTAGGGCCCATCTCCTGCTCCCAGAGATTGCCAGCCGAATCGAACGCGATGCCCAGAAGGTTCCGGTGGCCGTAGCTCCAGACGGCGGGATGGAAGCCCTTCTTGCTCAGCGGGTTACCAGGGGCCGGCTTGCCGTCCAAGGTTAGCCGTAGCACCTTGCCAAGGGTTGCTTTCGGATCTTGCGCCGGATCGAATTTCTGCCGCTCGCCATTGGTGAAGAAAATGAAGCGTTGGTCGGGCGAAAACGCAATACGTCCGGAATAATGGCCCGAGCCGGACACAAAAGGCGTGGCACGGAACAGCACCTCGATGCCGTCCAATGTTTCGGCCCCGGCCTCGGCATCGTTCAGGACACCCCGCGCCAGCACCACGCCTTTGCCGTCCGCTTCTGCGGCAGACCAGCTCAAGTACACCCGTTTCGACTGCGCGAAGTCGGGCGCCAACACCACATCCATCAGGCCGCCCTGACCCTCGAAGTCTACCGGCAGCTTGGCAATTTCGGTGCGGCTTGCTCCGTTCGCGGCCACCAGAAGGAGCTGCCCGTGCTTCTCCGTCACAAGCATCCGCCCATCAGGTAGGAACGTCATCGCCCATGGGTTTTCGAAATCTGCGATGACCGTTTGCGTGAACGGCGTCGCCGCGGTCGTCGCCGTGGTGCCCCCCGTGCCGGGTTGTCCCGTTGCCGACTGAGGGTCCGCGGAACAGGCGGTGGCGGCCAGCAGGCTGGCAACGAACAGGCTTCGTGAGATCACGTTCACTCCTTTGGTCACGGCGTCGTAGACTATCACGTCACGCAGCAGTTCGGCCTTCCTGTTTTCGTGAACGGCAAGGGATATCACCCGCTGGAGGGGCGATCCGCATCATTCTTCCAGAGGCCGGGCGTCGCGAGTTCCAGCACGTGACCGTCTGGATCGTTGAAATAGAGGCTTCGGCCGCCCGCCGGCCATGTGACTTCCTGCGTGATCGTCACGCCGTGCGCCGTCAGCCGCGCGCGCCAGGGTTCGTAATCGCCAGCGGAAATCGCGAGCGCCATGTGCAGCGGCCCGTGTCCGTCATGGCCGGGAATCGTTCCGCGGGGCGTCACGACATCCGCGATCGATTGGCCGCGTGCAAATATGAGCAACACTGCGCCATGCCCTGCGTCAAAGGCGGTGAGCCGTTCGCCCTCCAGCATCGCGGAGAGCCCGAGCACATCGCGGAAGAACGCTACCGACCGCGCCATGTCTTCGACATACAGCGCGGTTTCGAGCACTCCCGCGATGCGCGGCCGGGTCACCGACCGACTGCCGTGTAGGCGAAACCGGCCCGTTCCGCGTCCTGCCGTTCGTAGATATTGCGCAAGTCGACCAGAACGGGCGCCTTCATGATCTTCTTAAGGCGGGCGAGGTCCAGTGCGCGGAACGCATCCCATTCGGTCACGATCGCCACCGCATCGGCACCCTCGGCCGCTTCATAGGGGTCGCCGCAATAGGTGAGGGCGGCTGGCATAACGGCCTTGGCAGCGTGGGCGCCCTCAGGGTCATAGGCTTTGACGGTAACGCCTGCGTCCATCAGGCTCTGCACGATCGCGATGGAGGGCGCGTCGCGCATGTCGTCGGTGTTCGGCTTGAAAGTGAGACCAAGTATGGCGACCGTCTTGCCGCGCGGATCATCACCCAGGGCGGCAAGGACTTTCCGTCCCATTGCGCGCTTGCGCGCGTCGTTCACCTTTACCACCGCTTCGACGACGTGCACCGGCGTGTCGAAATCCTCTGCGGTCTTCAGGAGAGCCAGCGTATCCTTCGGGAAGCAGGAGCCGCCATAGCCAGGACCGGCGTGGAGGAACTTGCGCCCGATCCGGTTATCGAGGCCGATGCCGCGCGCGACATCCTTCACGTCGGCGCCAACCGCCTCGCACAGGTTCGCCATTTCGTTGATGAACGTGATCTTGGTCGCCAGGAATGCATTGGCGGCATATTTGGTGAGTTCGGATGTGCGCCGGCCGGTGAACAGGATCGGGCTTTCGCCCAGGTACAGCGGACGATAAATCTCCCGCATCACCTCGCGCGCGCGCTCATCATCCGTGCCGATGACGATGCGGTCAGGCCGTTTGAAGTCTCCGATCGCCGCTCCTTCGCGCAGGAACTCGGGGTTGGACACGACGGCAAACTCGATGTCCGGCCGGGTCTCGCGCAGGATCTGCTCCACCCGGTCACCCGTTCCCACCGGAACCGTCGACTTGGTGACGACAACGAGCGGGCCGGTTGCGGCACGCGCGATCTCCTCCGTCGCGGCATAGACATACGACAGGTCGGCGTGGCCATCACCCCGCCGCGAAGGTGTGCCGACCGCAATGAACACTGCGTCGGCGCCCGCAACCCCAGCTGCAAGATCCGTGGTGAAGGTCAGCCGCCCGGCAGCCACATTGGTGGCAACCAGCTGGTCCAGCCCCGGCTCGTAGATCGGCATGCGTCCCTGATGCAGGGCCTCGATCTTGCTGGCATCCTTGTCGACGCAGCACACCGCATGCCCGAAATCAGCAAAGCACGCCCCCGAAACAAGCCCGACGTACCCCGAACCGATCATCGTAATGCGCATGTGCTGGTGCCCCTTCTCGACAACGCGTCCGACGCTGCCCGGTCATGCTCTACGTAGTGCACCGGATTTCATCAACCGACGGTGTCTTCACCATTTTGGCGAGTTACAACGCGAACGCTGGGCTAGAGCCGCGCAGATTCTGCGGAAGCGGTCGAGGTCGTGTCCGCGAACGTCCACACACCGAGGCTGGCTATTCCGCGTCGAACAACGACGCGAGCTGCTCGATGATCGTTCCGCCCAGCTGTTCCGCATCCATGATCGTCACCGCGCGGCTGTAGTAGCGCGTCACGTCGTGCCCGATGCCGATCGCGATCAGCTCCACGGGTGATTTGCGCTCGATCCACTCGATCACCTGCCGCAGATGGCGCTCCAGATAGGAGCCGCTGTTCACGGACAGTGTTGAATCATCCACTGGTGCGCCATCGGAGATCACCATCAGGATCCGGCGTTCTTCAGGACGCGCGATCAGGCGAGCATGCGCCCAAAGTAGCGCCTCGCCGTCGATGTTCTCTTTCAGCAAGCCTTCGCGCATCATCAGGCCAAGCGAGTTGCGCGCCCGCCGCCACGGCTCGTCGGCCATCTTGTAAACGATGTGTCGAATGTCGTTCAGGCGGCCCGGCTGCGGCGGACGCCCTGCGGCCAGCCAGGTCTCGCGGCTTTGCCCGCCCTTCCATGCGCGGGTGGTGAAGCCCAGGATCTCCGTTTTCACCCCGCAACGCTCCAGCGTCCGTGCGAGGATATCGGCGCTGATTGCGGCGATGGAGATCGGGCGTCCCCTCATCGACCCGGAATTGTCGATGAGCAGCGTAACCACCGTGTCCTTGAACTCGGTGTCCTTCTCCATCTTGTACGAAAGCGACTGCATCGGATTGATGACGACGCGCGCCAAACGCGCCG
Organism: Sphingomonas sp. IC-11; assembly: GCF_021043365.1. Taxonomy (GTDB): domain Bacteria; phylum Pseudomonadota; class Alphaproteobacteria; order Sphingomonadales; family Sphingomonadaceae; genus Sphingomonas. Next base: position 34,245 of record NZ_JAJNDU010000003.1, read on the forward strand.
CATCAAGCAGCCCTTCCTCCTGGTCGAAGTCCCAAGAGCGGTTCTGCTGCGCCATCAGCCGACGCTGAAGCCGGTTGGCAAGCCGGGAGACCACCGCCTGCAGCGGTACGAGCTGTTGGTCCAGATAACCGCGCAGCCGTGCCAGCTCGTCGCTGTCGCACAATTCTGTGGCTGCGATCACTTCGTCGAACTGGTTAGTCCAGGCCTTGTACTCGAACTGCGGCGACCAATCGGCAGGCGGACGGTTCGGCCGCACCGGCTGCATGCCTTCCTCGCCATCGTCGCCGGGCTCGCCATCAAGATCGTCGTAGCTCTCTTCGCCCTGCTCCTGGCTTTCGCCTTCGCTGTCGTCGGACTCGCGCTGCTCGCCCCTCTGCTCAGATTCGGCTTGGCCCTCGCCGTCCTGGTTCTCGCCCTCTTCGCCTTCGTCCTGCTGCTCGCTGTCGGTGCCTTCGTCCTCGCTGCCGCCCTCGTCGGTTTCTTCCGGCGCCTGATCACCTTCGATCAGCTCAAGATCCTCCAGAAGCTTCATCGCCAGCGATTGAAAGGCGCGCTGGTCATCCAGCGCCAGGGCAAGGTTCGACAGATCCGCGCGCTCGGCGATCCAGTCGCGCACCAAGGCCAAGCCAGCGGCGGCAGCGGCGGGCGATTGCTCACCGGTCAGCGCTTCACGCACCAGCAGTCCCAATGCGGTCGACAGCGGAACCTCGTCTCGCGTGCGGGCGCGCGTGATCGGATCGGCACGCAACCGCACATCCAGCGCATGCGCCAAATTGTCGGTGATGCCTTGATAGCCACGGCTGCCGAGCGCCTCCACCCGGGCGCCCTCAACCGCGTCAAAAACGGCTCGGGCCAGTGCCTCTTGCGGCGCGCCACGCTGGTGAAGCGCGGTGTCATGGTGCTTCAGCCGAAGCGCGAAACCATCGGCGAAGCCCCGCGCCTCCGCCACCTGCTCGGCGGGCAGGCTGCGCGCCGGCATCGGCACCTTGAGATGCTTGCCGGACTGGGTCGGCGCATCTGCGGTGAAGGCGAGCTCGAGTTCCTGCTCCTCGGACAGCGCACGCGACGCGCCCCCCAGAACGTTCTTGAACCGGTCGAGAGGCGTTTCGGTGGCCATCGGGCGATGCTACTCCTGAATGTCCGTCCGGGCGAGCGAAAGTGGAACGACGATGCGGCGGTCTGCCGCTGCCCTGCCTTGATGAGTGTCCCGATCTTTAGCCATTCGGCCGCACGCGCTAAACAAGCCGCATGCACGTAATATCACCGGGTCGGCGGGCCACCGCTAGCGCGAACGCTCACTCAGCAGCCCCACAGGCCCAGTCGCCCCGCATAGCGCGCAACACCGTCGTGATCAGCCTTTCCCGACGACGCTTTCCGGCAGGTCCTTCCCGAACACACGCTGGTAATATTCCGCCACCAGCGGCCGTTCTGCCTCGTCGCACTTGTTGAGGAACGACAGGCGGAAGGCGAAGCCGACGTCCTTGAAGATCAGCGTGTTCTGCGCCCAGGTAATCACGGTGCGCGGGCTCATCACAGTGGAAATGTCGCCGTTGATGAAGCCCTTGCGGGTCAGATCCGCCACCCGGATCATGTTCTCCACCTGCTTCTTGCCTTCGGGCTTGTCATATTCGCCCGACTTGGCGAGCACGATGTTCGCCTCCGTCGCTGCCGGCAGGTAGTTCAGCGTGACCACGATGTTCCAGCGGTCCATCTGGCCTTGGTTGATCTGCTGCGTGCCATGATAAAGCCCGCTGGTGTCGCCGAGACCCACCGTGTTCGCGGTGGCGAATAGTCGGAAATAGGGGTTCGGCCGGATCACGCGGTTCTGGTCGAGCAGGGTCAGCTTGCCCTCGGTTTCCAGCACGCGCTGAATGACGAACATCACGTCCGGGCGCCCAGCGTCATATTCGTCGAAGACGAGCGCGGTCGGCGTCTGCAGCGCCCATGGGAGCAGGCCCTCCCGGAACTCGGTCACCTGCTGCCCGTCCTTCAGGACGATGGCATCACGGCCGATCAGGTCGATACGGCTGATATGCGCGTCGAGATTGATGCGGATGCACGGCCATTTCAGGCGCGCCGCCACTTGTTCGATATGGGTCGACTTGCCGGTGCCGTGATAGCCCTGCACCATCACGCGGCGATTGTGGGCGAAGCCAGCCAGCACCGCCATGGTCGTATCCGGATCGAATACATAGGCGGGGTCGAGATCAGGGACGCGCTCGTCCGCCTCGCTGAAGGCAGGACATTGCATGTCGCTGTCGATGCCGAACATCTCGCGCACGCTCACCATTTTGTCGGGCGCGTCGAGGATCGTGGTTTCGCGGCTGTCGGGAAGCGTATTCGGAATGTCGGTCATGCGCGCCTCGAAAGTAACACGACTGCCTTAGGCCCTGTTTTGCGGGTTATTCAACCTCTGCTTTCGCCGGCAGCCTGAACAGATCGATGAAGCGCGCCGCCAGATCTCGGTCGCCGGTGAACACCAATTGGCCCGCAGCTTCGGCCTCCGCGATCGGCCACTTGCCATAGGTTATGTTCGCCATGATCCGCGGCGTGGTGGCGAAATGCACGTCAACGGCGGCGATCCCGCGAGTGATCGGCAAGTCGCCGTTCGCAAGCCGGGCGACAAAGGATTCGGGTCCGAAGCCAAAGCCCACCGCCATGGCGGGCATATTCCGCGCCGCAGCCACATCGATCATGGTGCGCAGAGACAGCATCATCGATGCTGCCGACAGCGGCAGCATAGGATTGTGATCGGGAGAGCGAGCCGCCCAAGCGCCCAGTGCCTTGATCGGCTCCTCCGCCTCATATCCCCAAGGGGTAAGCCCATAGACCTGCACATTGGCCGGCGGAGGCAACTTCTCGCGCTTCACGATATGGGCGCGCTCCAGCCCTTCGAGGCGCTGCGTCAGCACATTGGCACTGATCCCGCCCAATGATGCCTTCAATTCGCCAAAGCGGCGCGGACCGAACATCAACTCGCGCACGATGAGTAACGACCAGCGCTCTCCCACCAGCTCCATCGCAAGCGCGGTTCCGCAAGCATCATCGTACCACCGTCTTGTTGCGCCTAACGCTCCTTCTGTCACTTTTTCTAACTTCATGGTTGTCTTTTCTAACTGGTGAAGGCACAAAACTCAAGTAACGAGTCGGAGAGGAGCCCGTTTCATGAGCCGCATGATTTTCGTGAACCTGCCAGTGGTTGACGTGGCACGCGCAACCGCATTCTACGAAGCGCTGGGCTTTACCAGGAACGACTTGTTCTCGAACGAACAGGCATCCGCGATGGTCTGGTCGGAGGCGATCCAGGTGATGCTTCTCGATCGAGCTTTTTACGCGACCTTCACTGACAAGCAACTGATCGACGCCAAGCTCACCAGCGGTGTCCTGCTCGCCTTGTCTTTGGACAGCAGGGCCGCAGTGGACTCGATCACTGAGGAGGCGATTGCAAGTGGGGGCCGCGAGACGCGCGAGCGCCAGGACATGGGCTTCATGTACAGCCGCGCGTTCGAGGATCTCGACGGCCACACTTGGGAGCCCATGTTCATGGACATGGTCGCGGCCGAGCAGGCGATGAGCCAGCCCGAAACGACGGGCGCCTAAAGAAAGGCAGGACAATGTCCTTCCAGGCCTATCTCGATACGATCGAAAAGAAGACCGGCAAGAGCCCGGCTGACCTACGCGCAATGGCTGTGAAGAATGGCTGGACGCAGGGCGCAGCCCTGGCTCCCGGTGTCCGTCCCATAGCCATCGTCGAGGCGCTGAAGGCGGAGCTCGGACTGGGGCACGGTCACGCCATGGCGGTGGTGGCCCTGCTCAAAGGCCAGAAAAAGGAAGGCGACGCCTGACAATCCCTGCTGCGCACAAGCGCAGCCGCAACGGAGACGATCATGCTCCAGCGCCATCGTGCCACATTCGCCGGCCTGGGGGCCTTTTCCGTCACATCAATGGCGATCCTGCTGAACGCTGCAGCGCGCGGCGCCTGGCCGTTCGCCTAAAATGAAGAGGAGGATAGGATGAGCAAACCGATCATCACTGCCTTTGACTGGGTGCCGCCGTTTGCGCGCGGACAGGTCCGGGACCTGCGCGTGCGCTGGGCGTTGGAGGAAGTCGGCCAGCCTTATGATGTGCTCTATCTGAGCCAGGGCAGTCAGAAGCATCCGCCGCATCGCCAACGCCAGCCGTTTGGTCAGGTACCGACCTATCAGGACGGCGATCTGATCCTGTTCGAATCGGGCGCGATCGTGCTGCACATCGCGGAGAGGCACGGCAAATTGTTGCCCGCCGAACCGGCGGACCGCTCTCGCGCAATTGAATGGATGTTTGCGGCACTTAACACCGTCGAGCCGCCGATCATGGACCATGCCATTGCCACCTTGTTCGAGGCCGGCGAGCCCTGGTCCAAGCCGCGGCTCCCGGCGGTGAATGCGCGGATTGACGAGCGCCTCCGCGAACTGTCGCAGCGGCTGGGCAGCGGCACCTGGCTTGATGGGGAAAGCTTCACCGCTGGGGATCTGCTGATGGTGTCGGTGCTGCGGATCATCGCCGGCGACGGCTGCCTCGATGCTTATTCGAACCTTACCGATTATATCGCGCGGGGTACCGCCCGCCCGGCCTTTCAACGCGCGCTTGCCGATCAACTCGCCGGCTTCACTGGTGAGCCACCAGCAGAGCTGCGCGCATGGCTGGAGAAATTGGGGGAAGCGGCATGACCTATGTCGATGGCTTCGTGGTGGCGGTGCCGACCGCCAATCGGCAGCGGTATATCGATCATGCCGAAGTCGGGCTTGATCTGTTCAAGGAGTTCGGCGCGTCTCGCATGGTCGAAGGCTGGGGTGATGATGTGCCCCGCGGCGAGGTGAACGACCTGTACGGCGCGGTGCAGGCGAAGGATGACGAAACCGTCCTGTTCAGCTGGGTGGAATATCCGGACAAGCCCACCCGCGATGCAGTGGGCGAGCGGATGATGAGCGATCCGCGCGTGGCGGCGATGGGCGAGATGCCGTTCGATGGAAAGCGCATGATCTACGGCGGGTTCGATCTGCTACACGAGGCGGGCACTGGCGGGGATTGCGGCTATATCGACGGTGTAGTGCTGCCGGTCCCGCAGGATCAAAAGGAAGCCTACCGCGCCTTCGCGCAAACGTCCGCGACCGCCTTCCTCGACCACGGCGCAACCCGGGTCGTCGACACATTTGGTGATGAGGTTCCGGACGGAAAGATCACGGATTTCCGTCGCGCCGCAAAGGTGCAGGATGGCGAGACAGTTGCCTTCGGCTGGATCGAATGGCCCTCGAAACAGGTCCGCGACGCCGCCTGGGAAAAGCTGATGAGCGACGAGCGGCTATCGGGCAGCGGCGACCGCCCGTTCGACGGCAAACGCATGATGTTCGGCGCCTTCGTGCCGGTGGTCGATCGTTGAACACGGGAGAGCGACGATGCGCAACACGCACGGTACGCCGATCTGGTACGAGTTGCTGTCTACCGATCCCGATGCCTCCAAGGCGTTTTACGATGCCGTGATCGGCTGGACAGTCGCGCCCGCGCCGCACAGCGGCATGGATTATCGGATGATCGAAACCGCGTCCGGCGACAATGTTGGCGGGCTGATGCGCCTTTCGCCCGACATGGTGGAGGGCGGCGCCAAGCCTGCGTGGCTGTTCTATATCGGCGTGGACGATGTCGACGCCACCGTCGCCAACATCACCTCGGAGGGTGGCAGCGTCCACCTCCCCGCCGTCGACATGCCGGGCGTCGGGCGCATGGCGATGGTGGCCGATCCCCAGGGCAATCCCTTCTACGTGATGCGCGGCGCCAGTGATCAGCCAAGCCATTCGTGGGAGCGGACCGGCATGGGCAAATGCAACTGGCACGAGCTTTCGACCACCGATCAAGCGGCCGGCAATGCTTTCTATGCCGCCGTGTTCGGCTGGACCTACCCGGACAGGATGACGATGCCCGGCGATATGGGCGACTACGTCTTTGTCGCCGTAAATGGGGAGGTCATGGGCGCAACGGCACGGCTGCACGGGCAACCGCCTGGCTGGCTGTTCTACTTCCGCGCACCGGATATCGACGCGGCCGCAGCCCGGGTGAAAGCTGGCGGTGGCACGGTCCTCGCCGGACCGATGGACGTGCCCGGCGGCGACCGGGTGCTCGTCGCCCGTGATCCACACGGAGCAGCCTTCGGCGTCGCCGCGCCGGGAGCGCCCGCCTGATACCAACGTGTGGGAGAGACATGATGACCGATGACAAGCTCGTCACCTGCGTCTGGTTCGATCGAGAACAGGCACGCGAGGCCGCCACCTTTTACGCCGGCTTGTTCCCCGACAGCCACGTCGGCACCGTGCAGCAATCCCCCGCCGACAATCCGTCAATGGCCGCTGGCGGCGAGTTGATGGTTGAGTTCACCGTGCTCGGCCGCCCCTTCCTTGGCCTCAACGGCGGCCCGAACTTCACCCCTAACGAAGCGGTCAGCTTCATCGTGCTGACTGATAATCAGGAGGAAACCGATCGCTACTGGAACGCGATCGTCGCAAACGGCGGCGCGGAAAGCGCGTGTGGCTGGTGCAAGGATCGCTGGGGCTTCTCCTGGCAAATCACGCCGCGCGCGCTGATGGAGGCAATGGCCGATCCGGACCGGGCGGCCGCCAAGCGCGCAATGGAAGCGATGATGACCATGCAGAAAATCGACATCGCCACCATCGAACGCGCCCGTGCCGGGGAGAGGGCCGATGCGTAGGATCATTGGCGGTCTGTTCATGACCGTCGACGGCGTGATGCAGGCACCAGGCGCGCCCGACGAGGACCGCAGCGGCGGCTTCGCTTACGGGGGATGGGCTGCGGGTTATTCGGACGAGCAGACCGGTGTCTTCATTGCCGAGCAAATCCAGGGCGCAGAATATGATCTGCTGCTCGGCCGCCGCACATACGACATTTTCGCCGATTACTGGCCTCGCCACCTCGCAAGTCCCATCGGCGAGCGGTTCGACCGCATCACCAAATATGTCGTCACCTCCGATCCCGACACATTGGGCTGGCGCGGATCGCAGCCGCTGGTCGGCAACCCCGCCGAAACGGTCGCAGCTTTGCGCAGCGGCGATGGCCCGGACCTGCTGATCCAGGGAAGTAGCCAGCTTTACCCGCCACTGTTCAGCGCAGGGCTTGTCGACCGCATTTTCCTGACGGTCATGCCCGTCATCCTTGGCGCGGGCAAACGCGTGCTGACCGGCGATGCCGCGGCTGCGACTGGCATGCGATTGGTTGATCACCGGGTCAGCGAAACCGGCGTGGTGATGAGCGTCTATGAGCGCGATGGGCCGGTACGCACTGGCGACTTCACGACATGAAGGCACTGCAATGCACGAACTGAAGATAGAACGGCTGATCGACGCTCCGGTCGCCACCGTGTGGAAGGCGTGGACCGAGCATTACGGCACCTGGTTCGTGCCGCGCCCCTGGGCCGTTGAGGTGATCGAACAGGATCTGCGCCCCGGCGGCCGCAGCGCCATGATCATGCGCGGACCCGATGGCGAGGAGCAGCCCTCCGAGGGCGTGTATCTGGAAGTCGTGCCCGAGCGACTGATCGTCAGCACTGACGCCTTTCTGCCGGGCTGGGTACCGTCGGGACCGTTCATGATCCGTATTGACGAGTTCGCTGACGCGGATGGCAAGACGCGCTACACCGCCATTGCGCGTCACTGGACGCAAGAGGCGCGCGATCAGCACGCAGCAATGGGCTTCGAAGCCGGGTGGAACGCAGCCACCGATCAATTGGAAGAGGTGGTTGCCCGGATCAGGTGATCCGGCGCGGGCCGCTCATCACGGCAACGGCACGCGGTTTGAGGCCTCGCCCCGGCAGCCCGCCGGGGCGAGGCGCACGCAATATCAGGCGGTGCGTGTGCCGGTCAGCGGGAAGCTGCCAAACGCGCCGGCGCCGACGGTGCCCGTCACGGTGTCGCCATCGATGGTGACGTTCATGTCCAGCGTCATTGGCATCGGCACGGTCATCTGCTGCTTCCAGGTCAGCGTGTTGCCGTTTACTTCGCCCGACACGTCCGCCGATCCCATGGCGCCCGAATTGGTGCCGGTGAAGCTATTGCCGTCGCTCTTTACGGTCAGCGTCGACTTCTGGTCGCCCAGCGGGGACTTAACCGTGACGTCGTAGGTACCGTCAACTCCAGCCATCATTCGCTCTCCTCGGGTGCGCCCGTCACGGACGCGGCAGGCATCACCTCAACCGGCAGTCCCAGCGTGTCAAGCTGAGGCCGGACCGCCTTGGCGTCGCCGATCACCACCCAGATGAAGCGGTTCGGATCGATGACGCTACGGATAGCGCCATTCAGTTGGTCCTTCGTCATCGCGCGATAGCGCTGGGTGATGGTGGCGTAATAATCATCCGGCCGGCGGTAGAGGTCGTTGGCCTGCATGGCGCCAAGCACAGCGCCCGACGTCTCAAAGTCACCGGCCAGCGAACGAGTCGCGCCAGTGATCGTGCGCTGGAATTCCGTATCGGTCATCGGGCGGCTGCTCACGAATGCGCCGATCTCCGTCTTCATGGCGGCGATGGAAGCACCCGTCTTGTCGGCCTGAACAGGCGCGCGAAGCTGATAGGGGGCCGCCTCCGCATGGCGGGCGAACCCGCCATAAGCCCCATAGGACCAGTGCTTGGTTTCGCGCAGGTCCATGTTGATGCGGCCTAGGAAGTCACCGCCCAGCGCGTCATTTGCGGTGATCACCGGCAGCAGATCGTCCGTGCCACGCAGACCGGTGCGAAGCACACCGGAAATGCGGGACTGCGGCGAGTTCGGGCGATCCACGAGCACGATCCGCGGCACCGGCATGCTCCGGTCTTCGCGGAACACCTTGGTGCCCGGCGCCCCCGATCCCTTCCATCCGGCGAGGGCCTGGTCCAGCCCCGCCTTCACTTCGGCCAGCGGACGATCGGAAACCACGAACACCTTCGCCTTCTCCGGTCGCAGCCATGCGCGATGAAAGGCAACGAGATCCGCACGCGTCAACGCCGCGACCGCCTTAGCATCCCCGCTGCCCTGGTTCTTCGCATAAGGGTGCGCCGGGCCATAAAGGATCGGCGGCACGATCCGCTGCTCGATCCCCTCGGGATCGGTCTGCTCCTGCGCGATCTGGGTCAGCATCTGCGCGCGCACCCGCGGCAACTCGCCCTCCGGGAAGGAAGGCGCGCGCAGCAGATCGACCCAGATGTCCAGCGCAGGGCCGAGATTAGCGCTGGGTGCGCGGAAGCTGACGGTCGTGCGATCAGCAGACGAGCCAGTGAAGATGTCGAGGCCAAGCCGCTCCTTCGCTTCGGCGAGCTGGATCGAGTTAAGCCGCGCCGTGCCCTCATCGATCATGGCGAGAGTCATGCTCTGCGTGCCGAGCTTGTCGGCTACGTCGGCTGCCGCACCGGCATCAAAACTGGCCACCATCTGTGTGATCGGCACCGTGGCGCGCTGTGCATAGACAAGCTCGACGCCATTCGTGAGCCGTGCGCGCTCCACCTTCGGAAAGGCGAGCGCCCCAACCTCGCCGACGGCCGGCATCGGCTCGCGCGTGCCTTTGGCCGGCGTCTCGGGCGCCTTGGTCTGCTCGGCCGGCGGCGGCACCTTCGCTTCCTCGTACGCGTCGCGCTCACCCGGCACGACCGTCAGGCTGTAGTTCGGGCGCGACAGCCATTGCTGCGCGGCCGCCTTCACGCTTGCCGGCGTTTGCGCCGCGAGCCCGGCAAGCTGCTTTTTGTAGAAGCCGGGATCGTTCGAATAAAGCGCGCCTTCGGCCAGCGCGACCGCCTTGCCGCCGAAGCCGCCGACGGCCTCCAGACCGCCGATTCGACGCGAAATGGTGGTGGTCAGCGTCCGCTGTACTTCGTCCGCTGTGGGCCCGTTGCGGATGAACTCGGCAACTAATTCATCCAGGCGGCGCGAAACGATGGCAGGGTCCACGTCCGGGCGCACCAGGGCCTGAATGGTGAAGGTGCCGACCTGCGCGAAGTCCGAATAGCTCGCGCTCACCTGAACGGCGGTCTTGTCACCCTTCACAAGCGCATTGTCGAAGCGCGAACTGGCGAGCCCACCTAAGACGGATGCCGCCACCTCCAGCGCCGGCGCGACGGGATCATTGAGGCCCGGGACCGGCCAGCTCTTCACCACCAGCGGAGCGGCCACCCGGTCCTTCATCACCTCGCTTCGCGCTTGTGCCAGCACCGGCACTGTCGCCTGCGGCGCAACGCTCTTCGGGCCCGGCTTGATCGCGCCGAAATACTTCTCGGTCAGCCGCCGCGCCGTGGGCACGTCAATGTCACCGGCCAGCACCAGCACGGCGTTGTTCGGCCCGTAATGGTCGCGGAACCATTCCTTCACGTCCTGAAGGCTGGCGCGATCGAGGTCCGCCATCGAGCCGATCGTGCTGTGCCCATAAGGGTGGCCATCGGGGAACACCCCCTCGATCAGCTTGTAGCTGACCAGCCCGTACGGTTGGTTGTCGCCTTCCCGCTTCTCGTTCTGAACCACGCCGCGCTGTTCATCCAGCACCGCCTGGGAAATGGCGCCGGTGAGCCAGCCCATGCGGTCGCTTTCGAGATACAGCGCCTGTTCCAGCGCCGCGGTGGGCACGGTTTCGAAGTAATTGGTGCGGTCGAAATAGGTGGTGCCGTTCAGGTCCGTGGCGCCCACCTGTTTCAGCGGTTCGAAAAAGTCGCCCGGCGCATTCTCGCTGCCGTTGAACATCAGATGCTCGAACAGATGAGCGAAGCCGGTTTTGCCCTCCGGTTCATGCTTGGAGCCGACGTCATACCAGACGGACACTGCCACCACCGGCGCCTTGCGATCCGTGTGGACGACGACACGCAGGCCGTTCTTCAGCGTGAACTGCTCGAAAGGAATGTCGATCGCCTTGACCAGGTCGGAAACCGGCGCAGGCTTGGCAACGGGAGCGGCAGTGGATGCGGAGGGGGCAGATTGGGCCAGGGCGGACGGGACAAGAGCAACGGCCGCGACGCTTGCAGCCAGTGAGATCGACAGACGCAAATCGGGGACTCCTCAAGGACATGGCAGCCTAGTCGCCGGTCGCAGCGCTGGGAAGCCGGCAACATTTCGTCACAATGCATTGACTGCCTCGGCAACCATTGCCTAAGCAACGATATGACGTTCACCGACTCGACCTTCTATCCGGATACGTCACCCGGCTATCTTGTTCGGCTGATCCACCAGATGAACGTCGCAGCGATTGATCGCACCCTTGCGGATGATGACCTGACTGCCACGCAATGGACCACCCTGGTGTCGCTGCATTTCGGCCATGCCGACACGTGCATCGGCCTCGCCCGCAAGCTCGGCCACGACAAGGGCGCGATGACCCGGCTGATTGACCAGATGGAGGCCAAGGGCTGGCTCTCGCGACAGCGCGATGACGAGGATCGCCGCGTGATCCGCCTCACGCTGACGGAAGCCGGCACGCAAAAGGCGGTCGCCGCGAAGCGCAAGGTGATCGCCTGCTGGAACGGCATGCTCGCGGGCTGGAGCGATGCCGAGGTCGCCGACCTGATCGCCACCCTGCAACGGCTGCGCCGCACGATGGAGGAAAAGATGGCGGAGGAGAGCGACCCGTGCGCTGCATAGAGCTGATGCCTCGTCATTTCCTGGCACGCGGCGTCGGCACCACCGCGCTCGTCGCGCTGCTCGCCGCCTGCACCCCGCCGGACACCGCGCCGCAGTTGAGCCAGCGCGCGCCGGCCGACCTTGGCCTCACCGGCGCGCCGATGCCGTCGATCGATCCTAGCTGGTGGACGGCGTTCGGTGATCCGCAACTCGATCGCATCGTGGCCGACGCGCTGGCCGGCAGCCCCGATCTCGACGCCGCGCTCGCCCGCGTCCGCCAGGCACAGGCCGTGCTTGGTCGCCGCGAGGCCGAAACCGGGCCGGATATCTCCGCAGACGCCAATGCACAGGCCGCGCGTCTCTCCGGCCGCTACACCATTCCCCCGCCCTTTGGCGGCAGCGTGCGCTTCCTCGGCACCGCGCAGGCGAACCTGTCGTGGAACCTCGACCTGTTCGGCCGCCAGCGCGCCGCGATCGAAGGCGCCCGTGCCTCGCTCGCCGCCGCCAGCTACGATGTCGACGCCGCGCGGCTGATGCTCGCCGGCTCGATCGTCTCCACCTATGCCGAGGTCGCCCGCGCCGAGCGCGTCGCCGGCATCGCCCGCCAGACCATCGCGACGCGCGAGCGCGCCGTGCGCCTCGTCAACACGCGCGTGCAGAACCGCCTCGCCAGCGAGCTCGACGTGCAGGCGGCGACCACCCTGCTCGCCCAGGCCCGCGTCGCGCTGACCCGGGCGGAAGCCGCGCGCGTCATCGCGGTCGACGCGCTTGCCGCGCTCGTCGGCCGCGGATCGGATTATGCCGCGGGCATCGGCGTGACGCGGCTGGCCCCGCCGACCAGCCTTGCCCTCCCCACCAGCATCCCGGCGGATCTCCTTGCCCGCCGCGCGGACATCGCCGCCGCCGCTGCGCGGGTCGATGCTGCCGCCGCTGGCCGCCAGGTGGCGCGCCGCGCTTTTTACCCGAACGTGAACCTCATTGCGCTCGCCGGGCTCCAGGCGGTCGGCATCGGCAACCTCTTCAATGCCGATGCGGGAACGGCGGGTGCCGGCGGCGCCTTCCATCTTCCGATCTTCGATTCCGGCCGGCTGAAGGCGGATCTCGCCGGCGCCACCGCGCAGGTCGATCTCGCCATCGCCGATTACAACCGCACCGTGGTTGGCGCCGTGCGCGAGGCCGCCGACGCGCTCGCCGCGATCCGCGCCAACGCCGCCGAGGCGAACGCCCAGGCCGAAGTCGTCCGCGGCTTCACCGAGACCAACCGGCTGAACGCCGTGCGGATCAACGCCGGGCTCGAATCGCGCCTGACCGGCATCGACACCGACATTCGCCTTCTCGACGCGCAGCTTGCCTCCGCCACCCTCGCCGTCGACGCGCTCGCCGCCCGTGCCCGGCTTGCGCAGGCGTTGGGCGGCGGCTTCGATCCCTCCCGGAACCCTGCATCATGAGCGATACCGCCGTTCCTGCCCCCCCGCCCGCCGGCCGCCCGGCGCTTCGCCGCCGGCTGCTGCTGGGGCTGGCGATCGTCGTCATCGCGGCGCTCGCCATCTGGGCGGTGTTCCACTTCCTGCTCGCCCCGCCGGCGGAGGAAACCGATGACGCCTATGTCGCCGGCGACGTGGTGGCGATCACCGCCCGTGATCCGGGCACGATCATCGCCATCCATGCCGACAACACGCAGGCGGTGAAGGCCGGCCAGCCGCTGATCGATCTCGATCCGCTGACCGCCGACGTGAACCTCGCTGCCGCGGAGGCCGAGCTTGCCCGCGCGGTGCGCGGCACCCGCGCCGATTTCTCCCGCGTCAGCGAAGCGAACGCCGCCGTCGTCCAGGCCGAGGCGCAGCTCGCCGCCGCGCAGGGCGATTACGCCCGCCGCCGCGGCGCCGCCGACGAAGGCGCGGTCTCAGGCGAGGAACTGAGCCACGCGGCCGATCAGGTGAAGGTCGCGCGCGCCGCGCTGAACCTAGCGCGCAGCCGCCGCACCCAGGCGCAGAGCACCGTCGCCGGCACGGCGGTCGGCACCAACCCCGCCGTCCTTTCCGCCATCGCCAATTATCGCCGCGCTGCCATCGTGCGCAGCCACATGCACATCGTCGCGCCGATCGACGGCGTCGTGGCGCAGCGCAATGCGCAGGTCGGCCAGCAGATCGCCGCCGGCACGCCGCTGATGGCGGTCGTCCCGCTGCAGCGTCTGTGGGTGGATGCGAACTTCCGTGAAACGCAGCTGAAGGACATTCGCATCGGCCAGCCTGCAACGGTGGTGGCGGACGCTTATGGTGACGATGTGGTCTATCACGGCCGCGTCGTCGGTCTGGCGGCGGGCAGCGGCAATGCCTTTGCGCTTCTTCCGCCGCAGAACGCCAGCGGCAACTGGATCAAGATCGTGCAGCGCGTGCCGGTGCGGATCATGCTGGATCCCAAGGATCTGAAGGCGAACCCGCTGCGCGTCGGCCTGTCGGTATTCGCCACGGTGGACACCGCGAACACCAGCGGCCCGCGCCTCGCCGCGCCCGCCGCCCAGCCCTATCGGGGCAATGTCGCCGAGGCCGATCCCGCCGTCGAGGCAAAGATCGCCCAGATCATCGCGGCGAACCGCTGATCCGATGGCGCGCGCGCACCCTGCCGCCCCTTCACTGATCGCCGCCCCGGTGACGGCGCGCGTGCATGGCTAGCGCGGCCGCGCCCGCCGGCACCCGCCCGGGCAGCCCGCCTGCGCAGCCGGTGCCGCTCTCCGGTGCGCGGCTCGGGCTCGTCGCCTTTGCGCTGGCGCTCGGCACGTTCATGATGGTGCTCGATACCACCATCGCCAACGTCTCCCTGCCCACCATCGCCGGCAACCTCGGCGTCAGTGCCGACAATTCGACCTGGATCGTCACGGCGTTCGCGGTCGCCAACGGCATTTCCGTGCCGTTGACCGGCTGGCTGATGCGCCGCTTCGGCGTGGTGCGCACCTTCTGCACCTCGCTCGCGCTGTTCACGGTAGCCTCCTTCCTGTGCGGCATCGCGTGGAGCCTGCCGTCGCTCATCATCTTCCGCGTGCTGCAGGGTGCCGTTTCGGGCCCGATGATGCCGGGCAGCCAGGCGCTGCTGATCTCGGTCTTCCCGCCGGAAAAGCGCGCCACCGCGCTCGGCATCTGGTCGATGACCACGCTGGTCGCGCCGATCATGGGGCCGATCCTGGGCGGCTACATCTCCGATAATTACCATTGGAGCTGGATCTTCCTGATCAACGTGCCCTTCGGCATCTTCACCATCGCGATCTGCTGGTCGAACCTGAAGAACCGCGAGACGCCGACCGCCAAGGTACCGATCGACACGATCGGCCTGGTGCTTCTGGTGTTGTGGGTCGGCTGCCTTCAGGTGATGCTTGATCTCGGCAAGAACGCCGACTGGTTCAACGATCCGATGATCGTTGTGCTGACGGTGGTCGCCGGCGTCGGCTTCGTCGCGTGGCTGATCTGGGAGCTGACCGACGCGAACCCGATCGTCGACCTGTCACTGTTCACCAACCGCAATTTCGCGATCGGCAATCTTGCCTTCTGCCTTGGCTATGCGGTGTTCTTCGCCAACATCCTGCTGCTGCCGCTCTGGCTGCAGACCCAGCTTGGTTATACCGCCACCTGGGCCGGACTGGTCGCCGCGCCCAGCGGCATCGTCGCGGTGCTGCTCACGCCGCTTAGCGCCCGCCTGTCAGGCAAGATCGACGCGCGGATCCTCGCCAGCATCGCCTTTGTCGCCTTTGCGATCAGCTATTGGATGCGCTCGGGCTATACGACCTATGCCGGCTTCTGGGATTTCGTCCTGCCGCTGCTGGTGCAGGGTGTTGCCATGTCGACCTTCTTCCTGGCGATGCTGACCATCTCGCTCGATCGCATCCCGCCGGAACGGATTCCCTCGGCGACGGGGCTCTCCAACTTCACCCGCATCGTTGCCGGCGCCTTCGCCGCCTCGATGATCACCACCGCTTGGGATCGGCGCGAGGCGCTGCACCAGGGCCGCCTGTCGGAAGCGATCGGCAATGGCGTGCCCTATCAGATGGCGAGCGAGGGGCTGATGAACCTCGGCATGAACGCGACGCAGGCGGCCGCTGTGATCACGCGGCAGATGGTCGGCCAGGCGTACCTCCTTGCCTCCACCGATCTCTTCCGCCTCTCCGCGTGGCTCAGTGCCGGCCTGCTGATCATCGTCTGGTTCTGCCGGCGCCCGTCGGCCAACGGCGCAGGACCAGTCGCCGCCGACTGAGCCTTGCGTCCTCCCCCGCACCAATTCATAGCGCGTTCCAAGAATAAAAACGGGAGAGGGCCATGGATCTTTCGCTCAGCGACGAGCAGGCGATGCTCCGCGACACGCTGACGCGCTATCTGGCGCAGCATTTCGCCTTCGATCCGCACCGCCCGCGTGACGGCAAGGCGCTATGGCGCGCGCTCGGCCAGGATCTCGGCGTGCTCGGCGCGACGCTCCCGGCGGAGGCCGGCGGCCTTGGCGGCGGGGCGGTGGAAGCGATGGTCGTCGCCGACGCGCTGGGCGAGGCGCTTGCTCCCATCCCCTATATCGACGGCGTGGTGATTGCCGGCAGCCTGCTTCAGGCAGCGGGCGGTGAGCGCGCCGCTGCCCTCCTGCCGCAGATCGCCGATGGCAGCACGCGCGCCGTGCTCGCCGCCGGGGAAGCCGACAGCCGCCAGGCGCTCGAAGCCGTGACAACGAAGGCGGAAAAGAGCGGCAACGGCTGGGTGCTGACCGGCGAAAAGATCGTCGTCGCGGGCGCGCCGGATGCCGACTGGCTGCTCGTCACCGCGCGCACGTCGGGCGCCCCGCGCGACGTGCGCGGCGTGTCACTGTTCCTCGTGCCGGCGGATGCGGCCGGCGTGTCGCGCCACGATTATCGCCTGATCGACGGGCTTCCCGCGGCCGACATCACGCTCGCCGGCGTGTCGCTGCCGGCCGATGCGCTGCTGGGCGAGGAGGGCGCCGCCCTCCCGCTGCTGGAACGCGCGCGGGACGCCGGCATTGCCGCGCTCTGCGCCGAGGCAGCCGGCCTTGCCCGCAAGATGCTTGGTGACACGGTCGCCTACACCAAGGAGCGCAAGCAGTTCGGCCAGCCGCTCGCCAGCTTCCAGGCGCTGCAGCACCGCATGGTCGACATGTTCATCGCTGCCGAACAGGCGACCTCGGCTGCCTATCTCGCCGCGCTGAACGTGGATGCGGCGGCTAATGTGCGCGCCCGCGCGATCGCCGCTGCCAAGGCTACCGTCGCCGATGCGATCCGCTTCATCGGCCAGAATGCCGTCCAGCTGCACGGCGCCATGGGGATGACCGACGAGCTTGCCGTCGGCCATTATTTCCGCCGCGCTACGGCAATCGAGCAGCAGTTCGGCGCCGCCGACCACCATCTGAAGCGCTACGCCGCGCTGATGCGCGCCGAGCTGGTGATCTGAGAAGGCCCCCTCCGCACGGCGCGGAAGGGACCTCTCGCGTTACAGCACGAAGCGGCTGAGGTCGGTGTTGCGCGCGACGCCGGCGAGGTGCTGCTCGACATAAGCCGCATCCACCGTCACCGAGCTGCCCGCGCGATCCTCGGCGTCGAAGCTCACTTCCTCAAGCAGCTTCTCCATCACGGTCTGCAGCCGGCGGGCGCCGATATTCTCGATCTCGCCATTCACTTCGGCCGCGATCCGCGCGACGGCGCGAATGCCGTCCTCGGTGAAGTCGACGGTGACGCCTTCGGTACCGATCAGCGCCTTGTACTGCGCCGGCAATGACGCCTTCGTGTCGGACAGGATGGCGACGAAATCATCCTCGGTCAGGCCCTTCAGCTCGACGCGGATCGGCAGGCGCCCCTGAAGCTCAGGCAACAGGTCGCTCGGCTTCGCCACATGAAACGCGCCCGACGCGATGAATAGGATATGGTCCGTCTTCATCGGGCCGTACTTCGTCGAGACGGTCGTGCCCTCGATCAGCGGCAGCAGGTCACGCTGCACGCCTTCGCGGCTCACCGAACCGCCGCGCACGTCGCTCACCGCGATCTTGTCGATCTCGTCGAGGAAGACGATCCCGTTCGCCTCCGCATCGGCCAGCGCGACGCGGCTCACCTCGTCCTGGTCGAGCCGCTTGTCGGCCTCTTCCTCGACCAGCTTTTCCCATGCCGCCGGCACCAGCAGCTTGCGCCGCTTGGTCTGCCCGCCGCCCAGCTTGCCGAACATTTCGCCAAGGTTGATCATGCCCATCTGGCCGCCACCGGGCATTTCGAACGGCATCTGCGGCGCGACCTGAAGCTCAAGCTCGATCTCGGTCTGGTCGAGGTGCCCGTCGCGGAAGCGCTGGCGGAAGCTCTCGCGCGTTGCCTGGCTTGAGTCCTTGCCGACCAGCGCATCGAGCAGCCGGTCCATCGCCGCTTCCTCGGCCTTGTCCTTCACCGCGTTGCGGCGCCGTTCCTTTTCCAGCCGCACCGCTTCCTCGACCAGGTCGCGCGCGATCTGCTCCACGTCGCGGCCGACATAGCCGACTTCGGTGAACTTGGTCGCTTCCACCTTCACGAACGGCGCGTCGGCCAGCTTCGCCAGGCGGCGGCTGATCTCGGTCTTGCCGCAGCCGGTCGGGCCGATCATCAGGATGTTCTTGGGCGTCACCTCGTCGCGCAGCTCGGGCGCCAGCTTCTGCCGTCGCCAGCGATTGCGCAGCGCCACCGCCACGGCACGCTTCGCGTCCTTCTGTCCGATGATATGTGCGTCGAGGGCGGCGACGATCGCCTTGGGGGTAAGTGTGTCCTTCATCGCGCCCGCATATCGGGGCCGATCGGCGGGGGATCAAGCGCGGCGCGTGCCTTCACCCCTCCCGCACGATCCCTTTCAGGCGATACAGCTGGTCCAGCGCCTCGCGCGGTGACAGCGCATCGACATCCAGCGCCTCCACCGCCGCGCGCAACGGGTCGACCCGCTCCTCCGGCACGGCCGCCGCAGCCGCGGCGAACAGCGGCAGGTCGTCCAGCCCCGCCGCCAGCCCGCCGGTCTTGGCGCGCCCCGCCTCCAGCTTCGCCAGCACCGCCTTCGCCCGCGCCACCGTTGCCGGCGGCATGCCGGCGAGCCGCGCGACGGCAAGACCATAGCTGCGATCCGCCGGCCCATCAGCCAGTTCGTGCAGCAGAACCAGTTCGCCCTTCCACTCGCGCGCCCGCACATGGTGCAGCGACAGCGCGTCGCATCGCTCCGCCAGCCGCGTCAGCTCGTGATAGTGCGTTGCGAACAGGCAGCGGCAGCGATTGTCCTCGTGAATCGCCTCCACCACCGCCCAGGCGATGGCGAGCCCGTCATAGGTCGACGTGCCGCGCCCCACCTCGTCGAGGATGACGAAGCTCTGCGGCGTCGCCTGCGCCAGGATCGCCGCGGTCTCGACCATCTCGACCATGAAGGTCGATCGTCCGCGCGCCAGATTGTCCGACGCCCCGACGCGGCTGAACAGCCGGTCGACCAGCCCCAGCGTCGCACTGGTGGCCGGCACATAGCTTCCCGCCTGCGCCAGCACCGCGATCAGCGCATTCTGCCGCAGGAACGTCGACTTGCCGCCCATGTTCGGGCCGGTGACGAGCCACAGCCGCGAGCTTTCGGACAGCGTGCAATCATTGGCGACGAACCGCTCGCCCGCCTTGGCAACCGCCGCCTCCACCACCGGATGCCGACCGCCGATGATCTCGAAGCATGGATGCTCCACAAGGCTCGGCCGCGCCCAGCCGCCCTCCGCGGCGCGCTCCGCCAGCCCGGCCGCGACGTCCAGCCGCGCCAGCGCATCCGCCGTCGCCGCGATCGGCTCGGCGCGGGCGAGCGCCGCAGCGATCAGGTCCTCGAGATGCGACGCCTCCGCCGCCACCGCATGCGCGCCCGCCTGCGTCACCCGGCTCGCCACCTCGTGCAGCTCGGGCGCGTTGAAGCGCACCGCGCCTGCCATCGTCTGGCGATGCGTGAAGCCGCTGTCGGGCTTCATCAGCGCCTCGGCATTCTTCGCCGGCACCTCGACATGATAGCCAAGCACGTTGTTGTGCCGGATCTTCAGGCCGTTGATCCCGGTCTCGGTGCGATAGCGCGCCTCCAGCGCCGCAATCGCCTTGCGCCCGCCTGATCCTGCATCGCGCAGATCGTCGAGCGCGGCGTCATAGCCCTCCGCGATGAAGCCGCCGTTCGCCGCGTCGATCGGCGGCATCGGCACCAGCGCGCGCTTGAGGAGGTCGATCAGCTCACCATGCCCGCGCAACCGCGGTGTCAGCTGCGCCAGCAGGTCGCCGCCCGCGCCATCGACCAGTTGCGCCTCGATCGACTGCAGCGTCTCCGCCAGCAGCCATGCGCCGTCGAGCCCATCGCGCAGCTGCCCTAGGTCGCGCGGGCTGCCTCGCCCGGCCACCAGCCGCCCGATCGCGCGGCCGATATCGGGCAGCGCGCGCAACCGCTCGCGCAGCCGGGCGCGCAGGTCGCCGTCGTCGTGGAACAGCGTCACCAGCGCCAGCCGCGCCTCGATCGCAGTCCTGTCCATCAACGGCGCGCCGATATCCGCCGCCAGCAGTCGCGCCCCCGCCCCCGTTACCGTACGGTCCACCGCATCGAGCAAACTGCCCTTGCGCGTGCCGCCGGCGGTGCAGGTCAGCTCCAGGCTCTCGCGCGTCGCCGCATCGATCGCCATCGTCTCGGCGCTGCGGCGGATCACCGGCGCGCGTAGGAACGGCAGCGTCCCCTTCCCATTATGGTCGAGGTACGCGATCAGCCCGCCCGCCGCGGCGAGCATCGCGCGATCGAACTGGCCGAAGCCGTCGAGTGTCGCCACGCCGTGCAGGCGCTTCAGCCGCTCCTCGCCGCGCGCACTGTCGAACTCGCCGCGCGGACGCCACACCGTCGCCGGCGCATCGCTCCCCTCGGCCGCCACCACTTCCGCCGCCGCCAGCCGCGCAAGCTCCGCGCCCAATGCCTGCGGCGAACAGGCGATCACCTCGAACCGGCCGGTCGATACGTCCGCCGCCGCGATCCCGACGCCGCCCGCCGCCTCGCCCACCGCGACGCACCAGTTCGCGGCGCGCGCATCCAGCAGCGCTTCCTCGGTCAACGTCCCCGCGGTGACGAAGCGGATGATCGCGCGGTTCACCAGCGCCTTCGATCCGCGTGCCTTGCGCGCCTCTTCCGGACTCTCTGTCTGCTCCGCGATGGCCACGCGGCGCCCGGCCTTGATCAGCCGCTGGAGATACGCCGTCGCCGCATGCACCGGCACGCCGCACATTGGAATCTTCTCGCCCGCATGTTCGCCGCGCGCCGTCAGCGCGATATCAAGCACCCCGCTCGCGATCCGCGCATCCTCGAAGAACAATTCGAAGAAGTCGCCCATGCGATAGAACAGCAGGCAATCGCCCGCTTCTTCCTTCAGCGCCAGATATTGCGCCATCATCGGCGTCGGAGCGGTGGGTTCGGCCATGGTTTCCGGGTGTCGAAACGGATGAGGTGCGGATGCGGATGGGCGGACGCAGCGCCGCCCGGCGATCACCCCCGTCTAGCCAGACATGCCGCCGCTGACGAGGGGCGCTTTGGCCGCAAGCATCGGGACGCGCGATCCTCCGGTCGCTATTAAGGGCAAGCCGAAGGAGCCGCGCCATGACCTTTGCGACCGCCACCATCCCCTCGCCGACCGGCGATCTGACGCTGATCGCCAGCGACACCGGTCTCGCCGCGATCCTGTGGGATGACGATGCGGCGATGCGGGCGCGCTATGCTCCGCGGCGCGCGGATCCGAGCCACCCCGTGATCGCCGCCACCGTTCGCCAGCTGGACGAATATTTCGCGGGCAGGCGCACCACCTTCGATCTGCCGCTCGATCCGGTCGGCACGCAGTTCCAGCGCGACGTGTGGCGCGCGCTCCTCACCATTCCTTATGGCGAGACGCGCAGCTATGCCGACATTGCTCGCGCGATCGGCCGCCCCACCGCCACTCG
This sequence comes from Sphingomonas sp. IC-11, assembly GCF_021043365.1. Taxonomy (GTDB): domain Bacteria; phylum Pseudomonadota; class Alphaproteobacteria; order Sphingomonadales; family Sphingomonadaceae; genus Sphingomonas. Next base: position 55,812 of record NZ_JAJNDU010000003.1, read on the forward strand.
GGCGGTCGGCGCGGCGAACGGGCGTAACCCAATTCCCATCGTCACGCCGTGTCACCGCGTGATCGGCAGCAACGGCACGCTCACCGGGTTCGGCGGCGGGCTGCCGAACAAACAATTGCTGCTCGCGCTCGAACGCGGGGAAGCCGCGCTGCTTTGATCCCATTCCTGCGGTTTTCATCCTTCCGCCTTCGCCCTAAGGGTTCGGCTCGAAACCTTCGGCCGGGGGCGCAATGACCGACAAGACCAGCAACACCATCCAGTTCTCGGAGCGCGAGGCGCTGCTGTTCCATTCCGAGGGACGCCCCGGCAAGATCGAGATCATCGCGTCCAAGCCGATGGCGACGCAGCGCGACCTGTCGCTCGCTTATTCGCCGGGCGTCGCCGTGCCGGTGCAGGCGATCGCCGACGATCCTGCCACCGCCTATGACTATACGGCCAAGGGCAATCTGGTCGCCGTCATTTCCAACGGCACCGCAATCCTGGGCATGGGCAATCTCGGCGCGCTCGCGTCGAAGCCGGTGATGGAAGGCAAGGCGGTGCTGTTCAAGCGCTTCGCCGACGTGGATTCGATCGACCTTGAGGTGAAGACGGAGGACGTCGACGCTTTCATCAACTGCGTGGAGCTGCTCGAGCCGTCGTTCGGCGGCATCAACCTTGAGGATATCAAGGCGCCCGAATGCTTCATTATCGAGCAGACGCTGCGCGAGCGGATGAACATTCCGGTCTTCCATGATGACCAGCACGGTACCGCGATCATCACCGCCGCCGGCCTCATCAACGCCTGCCTGCTGACCAAGCGCTCGCTGCGCGACGTGAAGATCGTCGTGAACGGCGCGGGCGCCGCCGCGATCGCCTGCACCGAGCTGATGAAGGCGATGGGCGTGCAGCACGATAATGTCATCATGTGCGACCGCACCGGCGTCATCTACCAGGGCCGCGAGGACGTGAACCAGTGGCAGTCGGCGCACGCTGCGGTTACCGATCGCCGCACGCTGACCGAGGCGCTGCACGGCGCCGATGTGTTCCTGGGTCTCTCCGCCGCCGGCGCGCTGAAGCCGGAGATGGTGAAGGACATGGCGCCGGCGCCGATCATCTTCGCCATGGCCAATCCGGAGCCCGAGATCCGCCCGGAGGTCGCCAAGGCGGCTCGCCCTGACGCGATCATCGCCACCGGCCGATCGGATTATCCCAACCAGGTCAACAACGTCCTCGGCTTCCCCTTCATCTTCCGTGGCGCGCTCGACGTGCGTGCCTCGGCAATCAACGATGCCATGAAGATCGCCGCCGCGCAGGCGATCGCTGAACTGGCACGCGAGCGTGTGCCGGAGGAAGTCGCCGCGGCTTATGGCGTGCAGCACGTCTTCGGCCCGGATTACATCATCCCCGCGCCGTTCGACCCGCGCCTTATGGAGATCGTCCCCGCCGCCGTTGCCAAGGCGGCGATGGATTCGGGCGTCGCGACCCGCCCGATCCTCGACATGGAGGGATATCGCCAGAGCCTGCGCGCGCGGCTCAACCCGACCACCTCGGTCCTCAGCCTCGCCTATGAAGGCGCGCGCGCACATCCCAAGCGCGTCCTGTTCGCCGAGGGCGAGGAAGAAGTCGTACTGCGCGCCGCCATCGCCTTCAAGGAAGGCGGCTATGGCACGCCGGTGCTGGTCGGCCGCGACGATGTGCCCGATCGTCTGCGCGCCCTCGGAATCCAGAATCCCGAAGAATATGAACTGCACAACAGCCGCATCTCGCCGCTGGTGCCGCAGATGGTGGACTTCCTCTACAAGCGGCTCCAGCGTCGCGGATACCTGCGCCGCGATTGCGAGCGGATGATCAACCAGGATCGCAACGTGTTCGGCGCGGTCCTGCTGCAACTCGGTCACGCCGACGCGATGATCACCGGCATCACGCGCACCTGGGCGCAGTCGATGCGCGAGATCCGCCGCGTCATCGATCCGGAGGCGGGTCGCACCCCGTTCGGCATCCACGTCATGGTTGGCCAGAGCCACACCGTCTTCATCGCCGATACGACGATGAACGAGCGGCCCGATGCCGAGCAGATGGCCGACATCGCCGAACAGACCGCCGCCGTTGCCCGGCGCATGGGCCACGAACCGCGGGTCGCTTTCCTCAGCTATTCAACCTTCGGCAATCCGAAGGGTACGTTCCTGGAGCGTATCCGCGAGGCGGTAACCGTGCTCGACAAGCGCAATGTTGGCTTCGAATATGAGGGCGAAATGACGCCCGACGTCGCGCTCAATCCCAAGCAGATGGCGAATTATCCATTCGCCCGCCTGTCCGGCCCGGCCAACGTGCTGATCATGCCGGGCCTGCAATCGGCGCATATCTCTGCCAAGTTGCTCCGCGAGCTGGGCGGCGACAGCGTGATTGGCCCGATGTTGATCGGCATGGAAAAGCCGGTGCAGATCGCGCCCATGACGTCGACCGCCGGAGACCTGATGACGCTGGCCGTGCTCGCCGCGGGCGGTATCGCACGCTGATCGAGCGCCTTGCACCCGCGGTGTTCGCCATCGCGGATGTACGGCAACCTGAACGATGCTGAACGCCTTGCGACGTGCCGTTACACTTTGGCGGTGAACATGGCACAGCTTCGCGACAAGCCGGCCCTACTTCTGTTTTCGTCGTCAGCAAGCGACGGAAAAGAGGAGTAAGATCATGAAGAGCGCGTTCCGGCATCTCGCCCTTGTCCTGGCCGGCATGGGTGTCGCGACCGCCGCCGTTCCTGCCTCCGCCCAGGCGTGGCAGTCGATCAACCAGCGTCAGCGGACCATTGACGCCCGCATCGATCAGGGCGTGCGCACCGGCGCACTGACCCGCGCGGAAGCGGGCAGGCTGCGGATCGAGTTTCGCGATCTCGTGAAACTGGAAAACCGCTATCGCCGCAGCGGCAACGGTCTTTCGATGGCAGAGCGCCGCGACCTCAACGCCCGCTATGATCGGCTGAGCACCCGGGTTCGCATCCAGAAGCACGATCGCCAGTATCGCCGCTGATCCAGCGCCCGCATCGCTTCGCTCCGTCGCAACCTTTCGCCGTGCCCAGCCATTGGGTTTGTCTACAAGGTACGAAGGAGGAAGCGATGCGGAAAGTTGCGTTGGCCGCAATCGGTGCGGCAACCATGGTGAGCGGCTGCATGGGAACCGGCTATGGCTCGGGCTATGGTGGCGGAGGCTTCGGCGGCGGAAGCTATTCCGCCTATGACTATAACCGGCCCGACCCGGCGTACGGCGGCTATGAAGCGGACCGTTATTATCGCGAGGGGCGGCAGTATCGCGAGCGCCGGCTCAGTGAGAACGACCGTGTCTATGCTGGTCGCGACGGCCGCTATTACTGCCGCCGCGACGATGGCACGACCGGCCTGATCGTCGGCGGCATCGCTGGCGGCGTGCTCGGTACGGCACTGCGTCCGGGTGGCTCCGGCCTGCTGGGCGCGCTGATCGGCGGTGCCGGTGGCGCCGCGCTCGGACAGTCGATCGACAAGAACAACGTGCGCTGCCGCTAAGCTCAATCGGCTACACGCGCTCGTCGCGGCACTTTCTGCCGCGACGAGGACGCGCCTCATGGTGCAGGCCATACATCCTCGGCCCAACTAACTAACGCGAGCGACTTAAAACCTCTTCCCTCCCCGCGCTCAACGGGGCATCGTCATTGGCGAGCGGCCCGAGACCGCAAGTGGAGAGAAGGATGAGCAAGCGAATCGCGGTGGTCGGTGCGGGGATGGGCGGGCTGTGCGCCGCCATCAAGTCACGCGAAGCCGGCCATGACGTCACCGTTTTCGAACATGCCGATTCCGTCGGCGGCACGTGGCGCGCAAACCGCTATCCTGGTGTCGCCTGTGACGTGCCGGCAATCCTGTACCAGTTCAGCTTCGCGCCCAACCCGAACTGGAGCCATCACTACGCGCGCGGCGCGGAAATCCACGACTATACCAAGAGCCTTGTTGATCAGTTCGGCCTTGCCGACGTGCTGCGCCTGAATGAGGGCGTCACCCAGGCGAAGTGGGATTCTGGCTCCGGCACCTGGACGATCACGACCGAAAAGGGCGCAACCGAGACGTTCGACGCCATCGTTCCGGCGCTTGGCCAGCTGAGCCGGCCATGCCTGCCGGAGATTGCCGGCGCGCATGATTTCGCCGGGCCGAAATGGCACGCCGCTGAATGGGACGACAGCGTCGACCTCACCGGAAAGCGTGTCGGCGTGATCGGCTCGGCAGCCAGCGCGGTCCAGCTCATCCCGGAAGTGGCCAAGGCAGCCGGCCACCTGACGGTGTTTCAGCGCACGCCCAACTGGGTGATCCCGCGCAACGACCATCATGTCACGCCGGAAACCAAGGCGCTGATGGCTACCAACCTCGAAATGGCGATGAAGCTCGGCGCGTCGCAGCGCGCGATGATATTCGACAACGCCGACAGCTTCTTCTGGCAGGCGTTTAAGTGGACGCCGGAGGGCCGCGCTGCCTTTACCCGCACCGCGCTTGACCATCTCGAGGAGCAGGTGCCCGATCCAGAGCTACGGGCGAAGCTGACGCCGGACTATCCGATCGGCTGCAAGCGTATCCTCATCACCGATGATTTCTATCCCGCGCTGATGCGCGATAACGTGACCCTGGAAACGGCGGGGATCGAGCGCATTGAGGCAAACGGCGTCCGTACCCGGGACGGCTTCCACGAACTCGACGTGCTGATCTTCGCGACCGGCTTCGAGACCACTCAGTGGGACTGGTCGATGAACGTCATCGGCGAGGAAGGCCGCACGCTCAAGGAAACGTGGAAGGAAGGGCCGGAGGCCTATCTCGGCATCATGGTCTCGGGCTTCCCGAACATGTTCATGCTGTACGGCCCGAATACCAACCTGGGGCACAATTCGATCAGCTTCATGATCGAACAGCAAGTCGGTTATATGCTGCAGACGCTGTCCGCGCTTGAAGCGGAAAAGGCGAAGGCCGCCAATGTCACCCCCGATGGGCAGCGGCGCTTCAATGATCGGATCACGCAATTGCTGTCCAACACTGTCTGGGCCGATCCACATTGCCGCAGCTGGTACAAGGCAGCCAATGGCCGCGTGTATCAGAACTGGGCCAGCGACTGTGCCACCTACGCTGAATATACGGCATCGGTGGATCGGGAAGCCGTGGCGCTGCAGTAACGCGACGTCCTCCCTTTACGGGCAATGACGTATTTCATCATGTGACACTTTTGTGTCAGCTTTCTCCCAATGATGTCGGGGAACATCATTGGGGGAGAACTTCATTGTCTACGGCGAGAAATGCACTTGCTTTGCGCTTGTTGCTACTGCTGGTCGGCATCGACCTGGCGCTGCTGGCGCTGTTTCTGAGATGGGCCTATGTTCACCATCACGGCATCGAAAACAGCGTCTTCTTTGGCGCTTGGCGGTTTTCTACCGTTGACGGCTCCTTTATCGAAATCTGGGGGTATTTGAAACAGGCCGCCCTCTGCGTCGCGGCCGCCACGGTCTATGCGCAGACGCGCGAGCGCTTCTATGCTGCTTTTGCTCTGTTGTTTGCATGCGTGCTGGCGGACGACATGCTTCGTCTGCACGAATGGCTCGGAGGCAAGCTGTCGCATCCCGATCTCCTCGGCGAATTGGGCATCATCCCGGCCGCAGCGCTGATCAGCGGATTACCCTTGCTGATTGCTCTTTTCACTCTGGTCAGAATGCCGACTGAAGAACGCAAGCCGGCAATCGCGCTGATGCTCGGCTTTGGATTGCTCGCCTTCTTCGCCGTGCCCGTTGATCTGCTCCACGAGCTTGTGCTCGGTCAGGAGGCTTCGGGACAAACGCTGGTAACATTGGTTGAGGACGGCGGCGAACTGGTCAGCATGACCGCAATCTTCGCCCTGTGGTTCTTGGCGGCCGACACGCCGATGCTGCGGCGAGTCGACCTATTCTCCCGGTTTTCGCAGCCGGATCGACCTGCCGCAGGGTCGCTGGCTAAGACGCCGTTCACCCGTCGCTGACGCGCTCGATATCCGCACCAACGGCCGAAAGCTTCTCCTCCAGTCGTTCGTACCCGCGGTCGAGGTGATAGACACGCGACACCGCCGTTTCGCCATCCGCCGCCAAACCGGCCAGGATCAGGCTCATCGACGCGCGCAGGTCGGTCGCCATCACGGGCGCACCCACCAGCCGCTCCACGCCGCGCACCACGGCCGTGCGGCCGCTGACGGTGATGTCCGCCCCCATGCGTGCGAGCTCGGGCACGTGCATGTAGCGGTTCTCGAAGATCGTCTCGGTCAGCACGCTGGCGCCGTCCGCCTTGCACAGCATGGCCATGAACTGTGCCTGCATGTCGGTGGCAAACCCCGGGAATGGCGCCGTGGTCAGCGTCAGCGGCTGCAGCGGCCCCTGCGCCGTCACGCATACCGCGTTTTTCTTCAGCTCCACCAGGACGCCCGCATCGGCGAGAGCCGAGAGGGTGGCGCCCATGCTTTCCGCGTCGATCCCTGTCAGCTCCAGGCTGCCGCCGGTGATTGCCGCGGCGCAGGCATAGCTGCCCGCCTCGATCCGGTCTGGCATCACGGCATAAGTGGCGCCATGCAGGCGAGCGACGCCTTCGATCTCCAGCGTTTCGGTGCCAATGCCATCGATCTGTGCGCCCATCGCCACAAGGCAGCGGCACAGGTCGACGATCTCGGGCTCACGCGCCGCATTCTCGATCCGCGACGATCCCTTGGCGGTAACCGCCGCCATCACGACATTTTCGGTGGCGCCCACCGATACGACCGGGAAGCGATAGCGTCCGCCGGCTAGCCGCCCGCCCGGCGCCCGCGCGGTGACATAGCCAGCGCTCATCTCCAGCTCCGCCCCGATCGCCTCCAGCGCCTTCAGGTGCAGATCGATCGGGCGATTGCCGATCGCGCACCCGCCAGGGAGCGACACCCGCGCTTCGCCGGCACGCGCCAGGATCGGCCCGAGCACCAGGATGGAGGCGCGCATCTTTCGCACGATGTCATAGGGGGCTTCGGTGGAGGTGAGCTGACCCGTGCGGATCGTCATCACCCGGCCGAATTCCTCCGGCCGAGTGCCTTCGATCGCCGTCGACGCGCCAAGCTGGTTCAGCAAATGGCCAAAGCCATCCACGTCCGCCAGCCGCGGCAGGTTGCGCAGCGTCAGCGGCTCGTCGGTCAGCAACGCGCAAGGCATCAGGGTCAGCGCAGCGTTCTTGGCGCCGGAGATCGGCAGCTTACCCGACAGCCGGTTGCCACCACGAATAAGGATACGGTCCATTCTCGCGCATCTATCGAACCGCCGTGGCGTCGCCAAGCGACTGAGGCGTAACGATGTTGATCGACTTTAATGCGCCCCGGTCCCACCGGCGACTAGCGGTAGCCGCTTGATCCGAGGGGCAATCACGCGTGACAGTTAGCCGTTTTGCCGAGCGTCTCGGCGAGTTCGTCCCGTTGTGCGGTAAGGAGCGGGCCGCACTTCTGCAGTTGGAGGAACGCCAGCGCATCCTGCGCCGTGGGGCGACCTTTGTGCGCGAACATGATCCGTCAACAGAATTGTTCATTCTGAAGAGCGGCATGATGATGAGCTTCGTCATCCTTGATGACGGCAGCCGCCAGATCCTGCGCTTCATGTTTCCGGGCGACATGGTTGCCCTTCCCGCGCTCGTCTATTCCAACGCGCCCGAAACGGTGGCCGCACTTTCCGACAGTGTGGTCTGCCCGTTTGATCGCGTCATGCTGGCGCGAATCGCGGCGGACCAACCCCGCCTTTTCCTGGCCATCGTTGCGCTGGACCAGGCGGAGCGGGTCATGCTCACCGATCGGTTGGCTGGGCTTGGCCGCACGTCGGCAAAGGCGCGGGTGGCGTCCGTGTTGCTCCACGTGCGCAATCGGATGCGCCGACTTGATCTGACGCGCGGCAACAGCTTCGTTCCCGGCCTGACACAGGAGGAGATCGGCGACGCCACCGGGCTGACCGCCGTTCACGTCAACCGAATGCTTCGACAGCTCGAGGACGAACGGCTGATCGCTCGCGATTCCGGGCGATACACTTTGCTGGACGAGGAAAAGCTGACTCGGGAGGCGAATTACGTCGATCGCCTCACCGCGCTGGATCTGTCCTGGCTGCCGGCTCCCGCCTGATCAGCCGAACAGGCTGACTCGGCCCCCCGCGTGGCGCTCCAGTCGCCCGGCAAGCTCCAGTTCGAGCAGCACCATCTGCACCACCGCCGGCGCGATGGCGGATTGGCGGATCACTTCGTCCACCGCGACCGGCACAGGGCCCAGCAGCGCGGTCACTACGCGCCTCGCGGCGTCGTCCGCGTCGGCCGGCGGCTGTGGTTCATAGCGGACCACCGGCGCGTGAACGGCGCGCGGATCGATCGGGCGGACCTGCTCCATCACGTCTGCGGCGCTCTGGATCAGCGTGGCACCCTCACGGATCAGCAGATTGCATCCTTGCGCGCGCGGGTCGAGCGGGCTCCCCGGCACCGCCATCACTTCGCGGCCCGCTTCATTCGCAAGCCGCGCCGTGATCAGCGATCCCGATTTCGGTGCCGCCTCCACCACGACCGTGCCTTGCGCCAGGCCAGCGATGATCCGGTTGCGATAGGGAAAATGGCGGGCCCGCGGCTCCGTGCCCGGCGGCATTTCGGCAATTAGCAGCGCGTCTTGTGCGATCCGCTCCTGCAGGTCGGCATTTTCCGGCGGATAGGCCACATCGATTCCGCCGGCGATCACCGCAACCGTCGCCGCGCCCGCGCCCATGTGCGCCGCCGTGTCGATTCCGCGCGCCAGGCCGGAGATGACGGTTGCACCCTCCGCGGCCAGATCGTGCGCCAGCCCCCGCGCGAAGCGGCACGCTGCGGCCGAGGCATTGCGCGCGCCGACGATCGCAACCGACGGGCGAGTGGGGGGCGGCAAGGTGCCTCGCACCGTCAGCACGGCCGGCGCATCGTCCAGTTCGGCGAGCAGTGCGGGGTAGGCCGGATCGTCCAAAAACAGATGCCGTGCGCCAAGCCGCGCCACCGCTTCGACCTCGCGCGCCACCATTTTCGCATCCGCCGGCGTCGCGGCGCGCCCGCCACCACGCTTCGCAAGGTCTGGAAGCGCGTCCAGCGCCGCACGGGCACTGCCGAAGCGGCGAAGTAACTGGCGATAGGTAACCGGGCCAACCCCGGTGGTGCGGATCAGGCGGAGCCGGTCGAACGCGTCGGCCGGCGGATCCGCATCAGCCACGCTTGCTGCCGATCCGCGGCTCTGCCCCGACCAGCAACCGGCTGATATTCTCGCGGTGTTTCCAGATCACGATCAGCGCCAGAGCGAGCAGCAGGGGCACCAGGTCGAAACGGCCAAACACCGCCGCGGCCACCGGCGCGCTCGCCGCCGCGGCCATGCCGGCGACCGAGGAAATGCGGAGCGCGCCGAGCAAGCCAAGCCATACCACCGCATAGACCAGCCCCAAGGCCGGATGCAGCGCCAGCACGATGCCCATCAGCGTCGCGACGCCCTTACCACCACGAAACGCCAGCCAGACGGGATAGCAATGGCCGATAAAGGCACCGGCAGCCGCAAGCTGTTCGTTGTCGGGCAGCAGCGCGGTGGCGATCACAACCGCGCACCACCCCTTGGCAAGATCCAGCAGCAAGGTGGCCGCGGCCAGCCCCTTGCGCCCTGTCCGCAGCACATTGGTCGCACCGATGTTGCCGGAGCCGATCTGGCGCAGGTCGCCCGCCCCCGCGGCACGCGTCAACAGCACACCGAAGGGAATGGAGCCCAGCAGATAGCCAAGCATCAGCGCCGCCAGGGGCGGCATCCAGACGATCTCCGTTTCCAGTATATTCCCTCCGTTGATCATGACGATAGCTCAATGACCGGGCATTTTCCAATAGACAAATCAGGAACGGCGCCGTCACCCCGGAGCGCCGCAACCTTTCAAGCCGCCTCCGCTTTCCCTAAGGCGCCGGCATGAGCGACCCGCGCCCGATCCTGTTCTTCGATTCCGGCGTCGGCGGCCTATCCATCGTTGCCCCGACCCGCCTTGCCGTTCCCGACGCTCGTTTCGTTTATGTCGCCGATTCCGCCGGATTTCCCTACGGGATCAAGGATGAGGCGGAGATTGCCGGGCGCGTGCCTGCCCTGCTTGGCCGCCTTGCGGAACGCTATGCACCGCGGTTGATCGTGATCGCCTGCAACACGGCATCGACGATCACCTTGCCGGCCGTACGCCGCGCGCTGGATATTCCGATCGTCGGCACCGTTCCCGCCATCAAACCGGCGGCAGCACACAGCCGGACTCGCACCATCGGCGTGCTCGGCACGGAGGCGACGGTCCGACAAGCCTATGTCGACGATCTCGCCGCGCGCTTTGCGTCCGATTGCAGGGTCATCCGCCATGGATCGGCAGAACTTGTGACGCTGGCCGAGGCGAAGTTGCGCGGCGAACCTGTGTCCACCGCGGAGACGCGAAGGGCGATCGCCCCGATGCTGGCCGCGCCCGGCGCCGATTCGATGGATACGGTGGCACTCGCCTGCACCCACTTTCCCCTGCTGGCCGAAGAGCTCGCGGGGGCATTCGGCCGGCCCGTCACCTTTGTCGACGGTGGCCCGGGGATCGCCCGGCGCGTCGCCCATCTTACTCGGGATCAGTCCTTCGCCCGCACCGCTCCGGACATCGCCGTTTTCACCGGGCCGGTCGGCATTGGGCTGGATCAGGCAATGGCCAGCTACGGCTTCGACAGCTGCATTCAGCTGTAGCGCCGGTGCATCGCTCGACGAAAGAGCGACAGGAACGATCACTCAAAACGCCTGAATCCGCTGGCATTACCACTGACACAAGGGTAAGCGGCGGGGCCATGTCCATCGACGCTCTTTCGGCCAAGCCGGTCGATTACACCCGCGCCTTTTCACAGGCGATCGACCGTCTCCATGCCGAAGGCCGTTACCGCGTCTTCATCGATATCCTGCGCAACAAGGGTCATTATCCCAGCGCGCGCTGCTTCGCCGGCCACAATGGCCCGAAGCCGATCACCGTCTGGTGCTCGAACGATTATCTCGCAATGGGCCAGCACCCCAAGGTGATCGCGGCGATGGAAGAGGCGCTGCATGATGTCGGCGCCGGCTCCGGCGGTACGCGCAACATCGGCGGCAACACGCATTACCATGTCGATCTGGAGGCCGAGCTTGCCGACCTCCACGGCAAGGAAGGCGCGCTGCTGTTCACCTCCGGCTATGTCTCGAACGAGGCGACGCTGGCGACGCTGGCCAAGGTGCTGCCGGGCTGCATCATCTATTCGGACGAGCTGAACCACGCCTCGATGATCGCCGGAATCCGCAATGCCGGCTGCGAGAAGCGCGTGTTCCGTCACAATGACCTGGCGCATCTCGAGGAACTGCTCGCCGCCGACGATCCCGCGACGCCCAAGCTGATCGCGTTCGAGAGCGTCTATTCGATGGAGGGCGATGTCGCCCCGATCGCCGCGATCTGCGATCTTGCCGACAAGTATAACGCGCTGACCTATCTCGACGAAGTCCATGCCGTCGGCATGTACGGCGCGCGCGGCGGCGGCATTTCGGAGCGTGACGAGGTCGCGCACCGCCTGACCATCATCGAAGGCACGCTGGGCAAGGCGTTCGGCGTCATGGGTGGCTATATCGCCGCCGATCGGACGATCATCGACGTCATCCGCAGCTATGCCCCGGGCTTCATCTTCACCACCTCGCTCTCGCCCGTGCTGGTCGCCGGCGTTCTGGCGAGCGTGCGCCACCTCAAGAGCTCGTCGGTCGAGCGCGAGGGCCAGCAGGCCGCCGCTGCGCGCCTGAAGGAAATGATGACCGAAGCCGGCCTGCCGGTGATGCTGGGCGACACGCACATCGTGCCGGTGATGGTCGGCGATCCGGTGAAGGCGAAGAAGATCAGCGACGTGCTGCTCGCCGAATACGGCATCTACGTTCAGCCGATCAATTACCCGACCGTGCCGCGCGGCACCGAGCGGCTGCGCTTCACGCCCGGCCCGGCGCACAGCGAAGCGATGATGCAGGAACTGACCGACGCGTTGGTCGAAATCTGGGACCGGCTGGACCTGCGCAAGGCCGCCTGAGGCGCCATTCCGTGTGCGGGGAGCGCTTGGCGCTCCCTCCCCTGTACTCGCGTCATGCTGAACTCGTTTCAGGATCCACCCGTGCCGCGCACTCAGCTGCCGCGGATCAAGCCCAACCTTGGATGCTGAAACGAGTTCAGCATGACGGAAGGGAGGACGCCGGGCGTCATTCCGCTTCGACAAGCCGTGCTCTATCCGGCTAGAGCGCTCCCCTCGTGAGTTCGAAGAGGGAAGACAATCATGCAGGCAGTCGGCGTCATTGGCGCAGGGCAGATGGGTGCAGGGATCGCGCAGGTTTCCGCCCAGGCCGGCTATCGCGTCCTTCTGACCGACGTCGACAAGGCGCGCGCCGAGGCGGGCAAAGCCGGCATCGCCCGGCAGCTCGACCGTGCGGTGGAAAAGGGCAAGCTGGAGCCGCAGGCGCGCGAGCAGGCGCTGGCTCGGATCGAGCCGATCGAGGGCGTCCAGGGCATGTCGTCGTGCGGCTTGGTCATCGAGGCAGCGACCGAGCGTGAGGAAGTGAAGCGGGCGATCTTTGCACAGGTCGGCACCGTGCTCGGCCATCAGGCGATCCTCGCCTCCAACACCTCGTCGATCCCGATCACGCGGCTGGCGCAGGCGTCGCCCGATCCCGCCCGCTTCATCGGCGTGCATTTCTTCAATCCGGTGCCGGTGATGGGCCTGATCGAGGTGATCCGCGGCCTCGCCACATCGGCGGAGACGGTGAAGACGGTTGAGATCTACGCCACCGCGCTCGGCAAGGCGGTCGTCCATGCCAATGACGCACCGGGCTTCATCGTCAATCGCATCTTGATGCCGATGCTGAACGAGGCGTGCTTCGCACTGGGTGAAGGCGTCGCCACCATTCGCGACATCGATCTTGCCTGCCAGCTCGGCCTCAACCACCCGATGGGTCCGCTGACGCTCGCCGACTTCATCGGGCTCGACACCTGCCTCGAGATCACCCGCGTGCTGTTCGAGTCGACGGGGGACCCCAAGTTCCGCCCCGCACCGCTGCTGGTGAAATATGTCGAGGCCGGCTGGTACGGGAAGAAGGCCAAGCGCGGCTTCTACGATTACACCGGCGACACGCCCGTCCCGACGCGATAAGGCTGATTTATCGGTCGCTATAGGCCGGACGCGCGAAGGTCATTCCTCTCGCGCGGTTGAATTGTTCCTGTTCCGGCCACACTTTGGCTGCATCGTTGCTGGTGCTTTTCCGGCGCGCCTTTCCTTTTGGCGCTCCTTCGGCTAAGCGCGCGCGCGCCCTCATCCGCAGAAAGACTGATTTTTTGGCGAAAGAAGAACTCCTCGAAATGCGCGGCCAAGTGGTCGAGCTCCTGCCCAACGCCATGTTCCGCGTCCGGCTGGAGAATGATCACGAGATCCTCGGCCACACCGCCGGCAAGATGCGCAAGAACCGCATCCGCGTGCTGGTTGGTGACGAGGTGCTCGTTGAGCTGACCCCTTATGACCTGACCAAGGGGCGGATCACCTACCGCTTCATGCCCGGCCGCGGCGGCCCCGGCCCGCAATAAGGCTGGCGCCCGTTACGTGGTGGGTGGGCCTTTGCCCGCCGATCTGATCCTAGGCTCCGCTTCGCCTCGTCGGCTGGCGCTGCTTGCCCAGATCGGCGTCGTTCCCGTGCGCGTGGTCGCCCCTGACGTCGATGAAACGCCGCTGAAGGCGGAACGTCCGCGTGATTATGTTCTGCGCGTTGCCGCGGCGAAGGCCGCTGCCGTTCCGCGCGCCGATGGTGAGGTTGTTCTCGCCGCCGATACAAGCATCGCCGTTGGCCCGCGGATCCTCGGCAAGCCCGCTGACGAGCGTGATCTTGTCACGATGCTCCGGTTGCTCTCCGGCCGGCGCCACCATTGCCTGTCGGCCGTGGTCGTGGTCGATGGCACCGGCAAGACGCGCACCCGGCTTTCTGACACGATTGTCGCCTTCAAGCCGCTGAGCGAGGCGGAGATCGCCAGCTATGTCGCCAGCGGCGAAGGGATGGGAAAGGCGGGCGGTTACGCGATTCAGGGCCGCGCCGAGGGGTTCGTTCGTCGCATCGACGGCTCCTACTCGGGTGTGGTCGGCTTGCCTCTGTTCGAAACCCGTGCGCTGCTGGTGACGGCGGGCGTCATCCTTGGCTGAGTGGCTCTTCGAAGCCGGTATTGGCGAGCAGCGCGCCGCCCTGATCGACGATGATGGCCGGATCGTACGCGCACGGATCGCGGCGGACGGCGCCGGCCCGATGCCCGGCCTCATTGCCCCCGCGCGGCTGATCGAGCGCAGCCTTGCCCGGCTCGACAGTGGTGAGGAGGTCGCCCTTTCCCGTCCGCCCGCTGGCGTTACTCTTGGCGCTGCCATCCGGGTTGAAATCACCCGCGCCGCCATTCCGGAGCCCGGCCGCCCGAAGCTGCCGCGTGGCCGGAGCACCGATGTTTCCGCCCGCCCCGCGCCTACGCTGCGCGAACGCCTGACCGACGCTCCCGTACGGGAGCTGCGCCCCCACGAACCGGACGCGCTGGAGGCCGCTGGCTGGTCGGAGGTGCTGGAGGAGGCGCTGACCGGCGACATCTCCTTTCCCGGCGGAATGCTTCGCTTCTGGCCGACCCCGGCCATGGCCCTGTTCGACGTCGATGGCGACCCGCCACTCGATTCGCTTGCCGTACGCGCTGCCGGCGCGGTCGCCGCCGCGATCGAGCGCCTCGACATCGGCGGTTCGATCGGCATCGACTTTCCCACGCTCGCCGGGCGCGACGCACGGCATGCGGTCGCCGCGGCGCTCGATTCGCGGCTTCCCCAGCCCTTCGAGCGAACTGCCGTGAACGGCTTTGGCTTCCTGCAGATCGTGCGTGGCCGATTTCACCCGTCCGTGGCCGAAATACTCCGCGCGGACCCCATCGGTGCTGCAGCCCGGGCCGCGTTGCGCCAGATCGAACGCACGCCCGCCTCATCATCTAACCGCTTCCGCCTGCCCGCCGCCGTTCGCGATCGCATCACCGGCCGGCCAGATTGGATCGCCGCGCTCGTGCAACGCACCGGCCGCACTCCCATATTCGACGAATGACCGACACCTGCCCCCTTTGCGCGCATCCCAGCGATCCCGCGAACGCCCCCTTCTGCTCGCGTCGCTGCAAGGATCGCGACCTGCTACAATGGCTCGGCGAAGGATATCGCACTCCGGGCGCACAGATCCATCCGGATGGGCTGGACAGCGGCCGTTCAGCCGATTAGGGGGACCGCTCCCCGACGTTCTGTCGGTGTGCCCAGGTAGCTCAGTTGGTAGAGCATGCGACTGAAAATCGCAGTGTCGGCGGTTCGATCCCGTCCCTGGGCACCACAATTTATCAGTAGAAACAGCGACATACCTAAGCTCTCGCTCTGCGAGTGAGCTGAAGCTACGCTAGCACAGTGCTAGCACGCTGTTTTTCACGCCCCCAGCAATCTCAACGCATTAACGTTCCCGCGCTACCGAGGAGGCGGGCTGTTCTAGCACATTTCAAGCACAGCCAGCGCAGTCCGCAAACCGCACCTGCGCTATGATGTCGGGGCAAATCACGCATGGAAGCCGGTCAGAACTCCCGGAAAGAGCCGTTCACGATCTTCCAGCGGTCGGGCAGCGCCGTCTGGTGGATGCGGTTCAGCATCCGTGGCGAGGGGCAAATCCGCAAATCGCTCGGCACATCGGATGAGGCGGATGCGCGGCGAGTCGCGACGAAGCTCTGGCATGAGGCGCAGTTCAGGAAAGAACACGGGATGCGCGCCGTCCAGCGCACCTTCCGCGCGGTGGCGGAGGAATTCTGCGACCACATGGATCGGCTCTCTAAGGACGGCGAGGTACGCCATGATCGCGGCAATCGTATCCGCCCGCTGGTCGAGCGGTATTTCACGCCGTTCTTCGACAAGAAGCCGATCGACCTCATCACCGATGCCGACCTGACCCGCTACATCGCGTGGCGCAAGGCATATTGGACGACCGGGCCGGGCAAGGATCAGACGCATCTGGAATATGTTCGCGCTGGCAAGCGCGTGCGCCGGCCCGCAACGGAAATGCGCCGGATACCGAGCCTGAGCAGCCAGCGGGGCGAAGCGGTCGTGCTGCGCCAGCTTTTTCGGCAGGCGGCGAAATGGGGCTATATCGGCCAGAACCAGATCCCCGATGTCGAAACGCCGCGCGTGCCGCCATCGCCGCGCCCCAGCTACTCGGTCGAGGAAATGGAGCGCCTTCTGAAGCTCGCCTCACAGCGGATGGACGATCGGGCGGTGAACGAGGAGGTGCGCCGGGATCGGACGATCCTCTTCGCCTATGTCACCATCGCCTGCTGTACCGGCATGCGGCCGACCGAACTGAAGAACCTGAATTGGGGCGATCTGCTCGGCTATCGCGAGGGGCTGACCAAACGCCTGGGCGACCGCGACATTCGCATCAGGGCGCGCGGCAAGGGGAAGGCGCGCGAGTTCATTCCGCTCGAACATGGCCTATCGGAATTCGATCGCCTCTGGCGCATGTGGAAGGACAAGCACGACGGCAATGAACCAGCCGATGGCGATCCGGTGTTCGCGGCGGCGGACGGTCGACGTCTGACCTCGCTGAACAATGGCCTGAACGCCTTGCTTGAGGCGGCCAGCCTCAAGGCCGATCACCGAGGCAAGAAGCGCGATGCCTATAGCTTCCGGCACTTCTACATATCGCAGCAGCTACGCGCCGGGGTGGATGTGTTCGCGCTGGCCCGGAACACCGGCACCAGCCCGGATATGATCGACAAATTCTACGGTCAGGTCAGCGTCGAGCAGTTCAAGGATGCGCTTCGCCCCTCATGGGCGTGATAGCTGCCCGAAGAGGGGCCACACGGGGCCGTGATGTGTCCGTGTAGCCCTTGGGGCACCCTGGCATGTGCGGCCCCGCACAGGGGCGCATTGGGGCTGGCCACCACGCGATTGACCCTCCGGCACTCTGGCGCTTGATCGAACGGCCTCACCATCAGGAAGATGCAGGTGCTAGAATTACGTGATCGGATGAACAGGCCGATCGGCTCGCTCGTAAATGACGGCCATTGGATCAAGGGCCGCGATCGGCTGGGGCGGCCGGTGGGTTGGTATGATCCAGAGAGCGACGAGACCCGCGAGAGACCCGCGATCGGCTTGGCCGTGTCATCGGGCGGGGGAACCTACTCGCAACGCTGATTGCGCCGTGAGCGGCTTCATCAGTTGATCGCATTACCCGGCGCGGGTTCCTGCCACTGGCGGGCGCTGGTGCGGATCGTGCTCGGCCAGGGATAATCGGTCTTAACGATGATATGCGCCTCGGCCCGCTTCATCCTGACCAGCAGGCGCAGCCGGCGAAGGTCATCGTCGGTCAGGTCGCCCACATCATAGCGGCGCATCAATATTTTCCCGCCCGTAGGGCTGTCGATCGTTGAGGCGGGCGACCACCGCCCGCCCCATGTCGTCACCGATCAGGCAGCGGCCTTCTTCGCCCGCGGCTTGAAGTTCGCCTTGCGCTCGCTGACCGCCGCCTTCAGCTGCGGATCGAGTTCGCCGGCATGGATCGCCGCGATGATCGAACCGATGATCTCTGGCACGTCCTTGAGGGCCTGAACCTCTACCGCGTTCATGCCCTTGGTGAATTCCAAGGGCTTGCTGCCGTAGCGCAGCTGGAAGAAGGTCTTGCCACCGGGATCGGTGAACCAGCCCTTGCGGACATGCCGCGGCGCATCGACGCGAACCTTCTCGCCGGCGTCGTTGGTGCGCGTAACGCGCCGGGTGGCGACGAACGGCGTGCCGGCGATCTCGGCCTCGGCCAGCGCCTTCTGCTCGGCCAGGTAGGCCAGCAGCTTCACGCGGAAGCCATGTTCAGCACCGGCCAGGTTAATCGGCGCGGCAGCGGCCAGCTTAAGGGATTTGAGGATCGACACAGACGGCTCCTATCTGGTTTCGGATAGGCCGAGCCGTAATATCGAGGATCGAAAGAGCGACCAATGATTGGCGCGCTGGTGCGCAAAATCCGCCAAAAATAATTCCGTTACCATCACCACGGTTTAGGGGCCGTTGGCGCTGGTAGCGGAATGTCATTCGGGGTCGATATCTCTGATCGTCTTGGCTAATCGTCTGTCGTTCTTGGTCTTGCTGTAGTCCTGTGATCTTTCTTCATCTCCTGTATCATCTGGTGATAGGTATCACTGCGGGTCCGTCACCGGCACCCGCTTGAACAGGATGGCTTCGTCAGCCGTGGACCTCGCGTTGCGGCAGTCCTCCCGTCAGGCAGCAATCTTTGTCGTCGTCTCCATGTGCGGTGGGGTCAGCAAGCGGTCGCTGGTTTCAGGGCGCAACGCCTTCGTGACATAGCGCGCCGCCCCTTCGGTATGACGGACCGGCTGAATGTCGAGGTTTCCAGCCGCTATCAGTTTCGTCCAAAGGCCATGTGCGACATCTTCGAAACGCGCAGCCTGTTCCGTTGTCATGCGAAATAATGCGTGGATATGGATGTTTGTGTCAGGCTTCTCGATGGCGGCGATATAGACGGTGCGGTCGCCCGGACGGTCGAAATATGACCGGCCGAGCAGCTTGCGATCGAGCCGTTGGTGGAATTCCTCGAACGTCCGTTGCGCCTCGTCCATGCTGACCCAGCGATTGATCGCGAAGGTGACGAACAGGTTCGGCTTGAAATCGGTCATCCATCGGACGCATTCCGCCCGGTATTTTTCTGCCCTTGTAAGGGGTATTGATGTGGCTTGTGCCATCTTGTTCTCCTTGCGGCCGGGGATGTTAGAGAGCCCGTATTTTTTTATTTATCATCCGGCATTGCTGTCCTGATCTGAGCGCCGACAATAAATACGGGAACGCTTGTAATGGAGGTCGGTCCCATGATCCTCGACGAAGTCTATCTGTTCCTGAAGAATGTTGGTCACGCGCCTACCCACGCCACCTTTTCAACCGATTATCTTGGACACTCGGCGCGCTATTATGATTATCTGCGCTGTTCGGGGGCGGCACCCAGCCTACGGTCGCTCCTCAAAGTTGCGATGTGCCTTCACGATCTCGCCCAAGCGGTCCCGTGCGCAGCCGCGCGGAAAACGGCTGCTCTGCTGTCTCACAGGGTTATGACACGGGCGCTGACGCGGTGCCGATGACGATAGTTGGGCCGTGTCAGCCCCCAATTTTTTGCGGGCCGTCAGAACAAATTGCCACCCCTGCGCCTCCTGCCGATCGCTGCGGAAAATCTCGAACATTCTCTGGCGAGATGATGCCCTAGACCGTAGGATCACCCTTGACGGGGTGGATGCATGCTCAACAAACGATCCTTAAGTGAACGCGACATCTGCACCAAGTTTGTCACGCCCGCCGTTAAAATGGCGGGATGGGATGAGATGACGCAGATCAGAGAAGAAGTCAGCTTCACAAAAGGTCGCATCATTGTTCGCGGAAAGATGGTCAGCCGTGGTCAAGGTAAGCGTGCTGACTACATCCTTTACTACAAGCCGAAAGTCCCACTGGCGCTGATTGAGGCAAAGGACAATACCCAGCCCATGGGCGCGGGTGTGCAGCAAGCGTTGGAGTATGCCGAAACCCTCGACATTCCCTTCGTGTTCGCGTCGAACGGCGATGGGTTCGTATTCCATGACCGCACGGGCACAGGCGATGCGCGCGAAATCACGTTGCCCCTCAACGCTTTCCCGTCGCCGGGTGAGCTATGGCGGCGATATGCCGCTTGGAAGGGCCTGACGCCGGAAGGCGAGGAGATCGTTCTCGAAGATTATTATGACGACGGCAGCGGCAAGCAGCCGCGGTATTATCAGGTCAATGCCGTCAACGCGGCCATGGAAGCCATCGCGACTGGGCAAAATCGCATTCTGCTCGTCATGGCGACCGGCACTGGGAAGACCTACACCGCGTTCCAGATCATCTGGCGGTTGTGGAAGGGCGGGCACAAAAAACGCATCCTGTTTCTCGCTGACCGGAACGTGCTGGTCGATCAGACGATGGTCAACGATTTCCGGCCTTTCGGCCCAGCGATGGCGAAGCTTTCCGCCAACGCAAAAACGATCGAACGTGATGACGCCACAAACATCGACCTGCCGATCGCCATGGATAAGAAGCGGCGCGTCGATACGGCGTACGAGATTTATCTCGGACTCTATCAGGCCATCACCGGGCCGGAGGAACGGCAGAAGCTTTTCAAGGAGTTCTCACCCGGCTTCTTCGACCTCATCGTTATCGACGAATGCCATCGTGGTAGCGCGGCGGAGGACAGCGCATGGCGCGAAATTCTTGAGCATTTCTCTGACGCCACGCAGATCGGCTTGACGGCCACGCCCAAAGAAACCCGATATGCGTCCAACATCCACTATTTCGGCGAACCGGCTTACAGTTACACCCTGAAACAGGGCATCCGCGACGGCTTCCTCGCGCCCTATAAGGTCATCAAGGTCCATGTGGATCGCGACATTCAGGGCTACCGCCCCGAAAAGGGCCAGCTTGATCGCGACGGCAACGAGGTCGAGGATCGCATCTACAATACGCGCGATTTCGATCGGACGTTGGTACTGGATGATCGGACCAAACTCGTGGCCCGCAAGGTCACGGAATTCTTGAAGGAAAGCGGCGACCGTTACCAGAAGACCATCGTGTTCTGCGTCGATCAGGAACACGCGGCGCGAATGCGCCAGGCGTTGATAAATGAGAACCCCGACCTTGTGGCGGAGAGTTCCCGCTATGTCATGCGGATCACGGGCAACGATCCCGAGGGCCAAGCGCAACTTGGAAATTTCATTGACCCCGAGAGCCGCTACCCGGTGCTGGTTACAACGTCACGGCTGCTGTCCACCGGCGTCGATGCCCAGACCTGCCGCCTGATCGTCCTCGACCGCGACGTTGGGTCGATGACCGAGTTCAAGCAAATTGTCGGGCGCGGCACCCGCGTTCACGAAGACAGCCGCAAGTTCTTCTTCACGCTGATGGATTTCCGAGGGGCAACGAACCACTTCGCCGACCCGGATTTCGATGGCGAACCCGTTCAAATATATGAGCCGGGAGAGGATGATCCTGTTACGCCACCCGATGACGACAGCACTGTCGGCGCCCCCGACGACGATCAAAGCGACCAGCCGGGCGAGGACGAAACCATCATCGACGATGGCGAAACGCCGGACATAACCATCACAGATGACGGCGGCAGGCGTGGCAAGGTCTATGTCGACGGCGTGCCCGTCGTCATCGTGGCCGAGCGCGTAGAATATCTGAACGAAAGCGGAAAGCTTGTTACCGAAAGCCTGCGAGACTTCACCAAAAAGGCGCTGCGCAAGCACTTCTCCAGCCTGGATGAATTCCTCACCCGGTGGAATGGTGCCGAACGCAAACAGGCGCTGGTCGATGAAATATCAGCGGAAGGCCTCGCGCTTAATGTCATCGCGGATGAAATCGGCAAAGACCTCGATCCGTTCGATCTAATTTGTCACATCGCCTTTGATCGCAAGCCACTAACCCGGCGCGAGCGAGCGGAAAATGTGCAGAAACGCGATGTTTTCGCCAAATATGGCGAGCAAGCCCGCACCGTGTTGCGCGCTCTGCTCGACAAGTATGCCGACGAGGGGGTGCTCAATCTTGACGACACCAACGTGCTGCGCATCCCGCCGCTGAACACGCTCGGCACGCCCGTCCAACTCATCAAGGCTTTCGGTGGCAAGGCCGGCTTTGAAGATGCCGTCCACGCCCTCCAAAACGAACTTTATCAGGAAGTTGCTTAATCAATGTCGGTTCGCACTCTCGTTAAGTCCATTCAAGACATTATGCGTAAGGACAGCGGCGTCGATGGTGACGCCCAGCGCATCAGCCAGCTTTGCTGGCTTTTCTTCCTGAAGATCATCGACGATCAGGATCAGGAACTGGAATTGATGCGCGACGGATATCAGTCGCCGGTTCCAGAGCGGTTTCAGTGGCGCAATTGGGCGGCCGATCCCGAAGGGCTGACTGGCGAGGCGTTGCTCGCCTTCGTCAACGAGGAACTGTTCCCGGCGATGAAAGGCTTGAAGCCCACCGGCCAGCCCGGCGACCGTCGCCGCGTTGTGCGCGACGTGTTCGAGGATGCCTACAACTACATGAAATCTGGCCAGTTGCTGCGGCAGGTGGTTAACAAGATCAACGACATCGACTTCAATAACCTGTCTGAGCGCCAGCACTTTGGCGACGTTTACGAGCAGCTTCTCAACGACCTGCAATCCGCCGGCAACGCGGGAGAATACTACACCCCCCGCGCGGTCACGGCCTTCATGGTGGACCGCATTGACCCGAAGCCGGGCGAGATCGTCTTTGACCCCTCTTGCGGGACAGGCGGCTTCCTCACCTGCGCGATGAAGCACATGCGCGACCGCTACGTGAAGCGGCCCGAGGACGAGGCGCTGATACAGGCATCCCTGCGCGCGGTGGAGAAGAAGCCCCTGCCGCACATGCTCTGCGTCACCAATATGCTGCTCCATGGCGTCGAAGACCCCAGCTTCGTGCGTCACGACAATACGCTGGCCCGGCCATACATCTCGTGGGAGCAGAAGGACCGCGTCGATGTCATCCTCACCAATCCGCCCTTCGGCGGCAAGGAAGAGGACGGCATCGAAAGCAACTTCCCCCAGCATTTCCGCACGCGCGAGACGGCTGACCTGTTCCTGGCCCTGTTCATCCGCCTGCTGCGCAAGGGCGGTGTGGCTGCCATCGTCCTGCCAGATGGCAGCCTGTTCGGCGAAGGTGTGAAGACCCGGCTGAAAGAGGCGCTACTCGAAGAGTGCAACCTCCACACCATCGTCCGCCTGCCCAACTCCGTGTTCAAGCCCTACGCCTCCATCGGCACCAATCTGCTGTTTTTCGAGAAGGGCGAGCCGACCCGGGACATCTGGTTCTACGAACATCAGGTGCCAGTGGGGCAGAAGGCCTATTCGATGACCAAGCCAATCCGGCAGGAGCATTTTGCGCCATGCGTGGAATGGTGGGGCGGCGGGGAACGCAAGGGCCGCGAGGAAGGCCCGCAGGCATGGAAGGTCACCGCCGACGAGGTGAAGGCACGCGGCTACAACCTTGATTTCAAGAACCCGCACAGCGAGGAGGCCGACCACGGCAATCCGGCCGAATTGCTGTCAAAGCTGGATCAAGCCGAGGCCAAGGCGGCTGACCTGCGCAACCAACTTCAAGCCATTCTAGCCGAGGCGCTGGCCCGATGAACGCCGCCCTATTGCTGGAACACTACGCGCGGATTGCGGACGCACCCGATGCCATCGCTCGGTTGCGCCGGTTCGTTCTGAACTTAGCCGTGCGTGGCAAGCTGGTGGACCAGGACGTGAGCGATGAACCGGCGTCGGAACTGCTGGTTCGGATTTCGGCGGAAAGGGCGCGGCTAGTAAAATCAGGCGAGGCCCAGAAGTCAAAAGACTTGGCCGACGCCGCAGAAGACGCAGATTTCGATCTGCCGCCGACTTGGGCTTGGACACGTCTCGGATCGATCACTTCTTATATCCAGCGGGGAAAATCGCCAAAGTATGCTGAGGCCGATGGCGTTCCTGTCATTTCGCAAAAATGCGTTCAGTGGAGTGGGCTAAACCTCGGCGCTGCGCGGTTGATCACGCGCCAATCGCTTGAAGCTTACGAAAAGATCCGCTTCCTTCGCGATGGCGATCTGCTCTGGAACTCTACCGGAACAGGGACCATCGGACGCATAATCAGATTGGATGACCCACCGGCGCAACTGGTGTGCGACAGCCATGTCACGGTTGTTAGATGTCTGATCGCAAACCCGGAATACGTCCGCGTCTGGTTGCGATCAGACCATGTCTACGGCACCATCGAAGGCCGCGCTGCTGGCTCGACTAACCAAGTCGAATTGACGGGCCAAATGGCCATCGGCCAAGTCGTCCCTCTCCCTCCGCTTGCTGAACAGCACCGCATCGTCGCCAAGGTCGATGAGTTGATGGCCCTGTGCGATCAGCTTGAGGCGGCGCGGGCAGAGCGCGAGGCAACGCGTGACACGTTCACCCTGTCCACCTTGGCCAAACTCAACACCCCCGATCCCGAAACTTTCGGTCAAGACACCCGCTTCGCGCTGACCAATTTAGCCCCACTCACCACCCGCCCCGACCAGATCAAGCAACTGCGCCAAATTATCCTCAACCTCGCTGTTCGCGGCAAACTGGTCGGGCAGGACGCGGCGGATGAACCGGCGAAGGATTTGGTTCAACGTATTCAGCGGCCAATTCAGGAAATCGCCCAAAGCTTAAGGCTTAAGGTTCCTCAGTTGCCCTCAATGTCAGATGATCAAGCACCGTTCGAATTGCCAGTCGGCTGGTGCTGGGCGCGGTTTCCTGAACTCGGTGCTTTCGGACGTGGCCGATCCAAGCACCGCCCGCGCAACGACCCAGCCCTATACGCTGACGGCAAACATCGCATGATCCAAACCGGCGACGTGGCACGCTCCAAAGGGCTAATCCAGACGCATACTGCAAAATACAATGATGTCGGCCTAGCGCAGAGCCGCCTGTGGCCGGCGGGAACACTTTGTATTACAATCGCTGCGAATATCGCAGACAGCGGCATTCTCGGTTTTTCCGCTTGCTTCCCGGATAGCGTGGTCGGATTTGTCCCCGCTCCCTGCTTTGAGAATGCCCGGTATTTCGAGTACTTCATGCGGACTGCCAAGGCTGACTTGTTAGCATTTGCCCCGGCCACGGCGCAGAAGAATATCAATCTTGATATCCTGATGCAGGTCATGATCCCGCTGCCGCCACTCGCCGAACAGCAACGCATCGTCGCAAGGGTCGATGAACTGATGGCGCTGTGCGACCAACTCGAAGCAAGCCTCATCACGGGTGGACAAACCCGCTCCCGCTTGCTGGAAGCCGTCCTGCACGACGCTTTGGAGCCTGCTTAATGGCCATGGACCTCGCCACCATTCTCGGTTCGCGGTCACAAAGGCGTTCGTTCTTGCTCGCCACTGGGTTGGTATTGGCCATCGGGCTGGCGGCGGCGATGGCTGTGGCACATTGGGCACCATCTTCACCTGTGTGGAATGCGATTGTCGGCATCCTGGGGTCTATCGCTGCGGGTGGGGTTTTTGCCCTGCTTTCGGGCCTCTACCTCTGGTATTTTTTCGCCGATCCCGACGAGTTGGCGGCTCAGTCCTACATCTTTCCAAAAGACATCGCCGAAAATCTGGAAACGCTCGCCAGGACGGCGACAGAATACAAGGTTTTCGTAAGGACCGGGCGACATTTCCGGGCAAGAATTTTGCCCATGCTAGTCGAACAAGCTCTTGCCTCCCGCTCCCCGGTTCACATCGACGTCGTGCTGTTAGATTTTCGGGAAAGCGCCCTGTGCGAACGCTATGCAGGTTATCGACGGTCCTCTTCGTTTGACCGGCAGGCGTGGAATGCGGATTATGTCCGAAAGGAGGTTTTGGCGACGATACTCGCGGTTTTGAGGGCAGCCAACGATAACAGCGGGCTGATCCGGGTAGATTTATATCTCAGCCGCCGGCTTTCGACGTTCCGGATTGAAGGCTCCGCTGATGCGCTGATGATTACCCGGGAAGACCCTAAAGATGCGGCGTTCAGATATCAGCGAGGGCAATCCGAATTCGCCGCTTATCGCGCCGAATATGGTTGGGTTCTGGATGAAGCAGAGCACATAGCGGGATCAGCGGCAGGCAATCTGCCGACTTCGCTTGGGGCGCTTTTCGGAGGCGGTGTCGTTTCTGCTGATCAAGAAGCTGCCGCAGGAGATGCCACAGGGGCTCCATCGCCTTATGCGCGTTGAAGACGAGCTGCCGCTGAGAGACTTGCTTTTAGGGCGTTTCGACGCGGACGAAGGCCTGATGCTTATCAAAAGATGGCTGACGAGGGAAAACCCTGTCTGCTTGCGCCACCCTCATGGATTTTACGTGGCGCTGCTCAAGCGGGGCTTAGATGAAGAATGGCGATTTCACCTATGGCCGAAAGGCCCGCGCGTCATAACCGGCATGCCAGCGTTCGTTCATACGCACGACAGCGATGTCGAAAGTCGGGTATTGTCCGGCGCGTTGACCAATACCCTGTATGATATAGCTCATGTCTCTTCTGAAGGTCAGCCGTTATATCAAGTAGGCTACTCGGCTGATCGATACCTATCAACAACCCGAAACTGGCTGGAAAATACCGGAAGCCGGATTATAGTTTGCAGACGAGAAGAGCAATACGTTATCCCTGGCAAAGGTTACATCGTCGATGCAGATGATTTCCACGAAGCGACAATCTCAGAAAACTGCGTCACAGCAACACTGGTAAGAATGACGGCAAGGCGCCCTGCAACTGTCTATGTTGCTGGTGTCGACGGATATGCGTCGAGGATAGACTTTGTCCGCACGCCCGTCGCCGGGCGGCAAATCGCAGAGCAAATCTGATACCTTGTAGAGTTAAGCCAGCAGGTATCTTTATAGGGTTTACCCGCCCGAGACACCGCCGTGAGACGCTGCTGGCGTCTCCTTTTGGTTGACGCAGGAATTTCAAGACACTTGGCACAGCGGGTCAGACCCATCCGAGACAGGAGATGCCATGATCGTCGGTTACGCGCGCGTCAGTTCCAGCAGCCAGAGCCTTGAGGTCCAGCACGAGCAGCTTGCGGCTGCCGGCTGCGAGAAGGTGTTCTCCGAAAAACGCAGCGGTCGGACGACTGAGGGGCGTGATGCGCTAACTGACGCGATCGACTTCGTGCGAGAGGGCGACGTTCTGGCCGTCACCCGGCTCGACCGGCTCGCGCGATCGGTGGTAGACCTGCATCGGCTGATCGAGCGGCTGACGGCCAAGGGCTGCGGCTTCCGCGTCCTCCAGCAATCGGGTATCGACACGACCACCAGCACTGGGAAGCTCACCCTGTCTATTCTCGGTGCGGTGGCGGAATTCGAAGCTGATATCCGCCGTGACCGCCAGCGCGACGGGATCGAGCGCGCCAAGGCGAAGGGCGTGTATCGCGGGCGCAAGCCCAGCATCGATACCGCCCGGATCGAGACGCTGATGGCGGCAGGGATGGCCCCCGCCGCCATCGCCCGCGAAATGGGCGTCGGTCGCGCCAGCATCTATCGCTTGATGCCAAACCCGTCTGTTTAACAGACGCTATCGCAGATCTTCGTCTTCGTCGGGGCCACCACCGAACATGGCAAGGCTATGCTTACCAGCCTTGGCGTGCCGGACGGCTCCATCGAAGTCGCCTGCCTCCACCCGGTCGAACACCTCGACGATGCGATCGCCGCCCTTGTGGACCGCGAAGGGGATGGCGAGCTTCGCCCGGTTCTCCCAATCGTCGCCATGCTCCATGTCGAACCAGCGGTTCGCCTGCACAAGCGCGGCCAGTTCGACATAGAGACTATGATGCGTCAGCATCATCGCGCCGGTCGTATCGAACCGCTTTTGCCGGTCGGCACCCGTCGCGTCCGTCATATCGAGGAAATCGCCGATCCTTCGGCCTCGCCCGATCGGGCTGTCGAACGGCCACGGATCATTACCCGAGATGCCATGTGCCTCTGCGGCGACACGGTAGTTCGTGAGGCGGATGTTTTGACCATCGGCGAGAAGACCCGTAATGATCTGCCCGAGTGACTGCGTGTATCGGAAGCTGGTCGAGCTATCGAAGCTGATCCGGACGCCAGCCCCCAGCAGGGCACGAAGCTGGCGCTGTATGACGGTGAGGTAGATCGCGATACCGGGGTGATCTGTTCCAAACACATGGAACCAAGAATTGCCGGTGATCCGGCCGTCCCGGATCATCTCGACCAGCAGTTCCAGCACCAGCGAGATATCCTTGCGGCGCGCTCCCGCAAAACCGAACCCGTCCAACGGAGCATCGGCGACAGCCTCGTACCAGCGCCGACACTCTGCGTTAGATGTGCCCTGTATCATGTTAAGCAGGCGCATCCCGTTACCGGGATCGCGATAGGCCAGCGCATATTCGATAGAGGTCAACGTGTGGTCGAGGCATTGTCGGAATGTCATCGCGCCGGACACCCCTCGCCCGATGCAGGCAGTCGGCACGTCCACGATGACGCCAGCATCACCTAGGCGCTCCTGCGCGCTCAAAGCTTCCCTGCGGAGGTCCTCAATATCGTGGATCGGGATGGCTCCGTGAATGAAGCCGAAGCCACCGCTGTCCACAAAGATGGTGCTGTCCGCGCGGTCGCGCTGCGACACCATGGTCTCCCTTACGCCGTCGCGGCGGGCGAAGTCTGCGCTGTATAGGGCATGGCCATAGTGGAACAATGGCCGGCTCGGACGGCTTAGGAAATCCAGCCGCCGGGGCGTGACGCCGATTTTGCGCGGCGGCGTGGCACGCATAACGAAATGGCTATAGTTCTGCCCGAGCGCGGGCAGCGGAAGGGCGTAGTCGGCCATGGCGGCCGTCAGGTCGATGGTCATCGGATGTATCCCTGAACGCCCCGCGATCCTCACGGGGCGCGGTGGAAGATCAGGCGGCAGGGCGAGCTACAAGCGAGATCGGCTTGAAGGCCGTGGCGAGGCGGGTGCCGGCCGATGTCGCAGCGGGCATGAACAGGTCATAGTGTGCCCGCGACGAGCGGAACCGCCAGCGAAGCGCGGCCTTCTGCTCGTCCAGCGCAAGACTGACTTCCCCCGGCTTCGACGCTTCCAGCAGGAGAAGCAGGTTGCGAAAATCGGCGGCGGAGACATGAACGGCTTCCATGGCTCCTTCTGCCTTGGCGACCAGCACATTCTCCTTGCTGATCGTCACGCCGAACAACCCATCCTTCATTGAAAGCGATATGGCCTTGCGGGTGCTCGCCGCCCGCCTGATCCGTTCGTGGGCGGCGATGACGCCCATCAGGAAGCCGGTCGGCGCGAGATCGCAGAGGAATTGCGCGACCTCGTCGAACTGGCGATCATCGCGAACGACATGAACCGTGTCGCGCGGCTCGCCCTGCCGACCATAGGTCGGTATCCTCGGGCTGAACAGCAGGCCACGTCCGCCAAGCTGGTAATTCGGGTGAAGCGCCGCCTCGCTGCGGACATGCCACGTCCGGTCGATCAGCGTGCGCCCCGGCTCCGGCGCTTCTTCGGTGATTTCAACCGCATTTCGCTGAGCCGGTTTATTCAGGTTCAGCCCGAGCTTGCGGTGAACCTGCGGCGGCAGCATCACGTCATAACCGGGCCACTCATCGAATGGGCTGGCGATGTCCGTGATCCTGACCATATTGCTCGCGCCGGCCGCGAGATGGGCCGACACGATCACCGAGTGATCCGGGCGAAAAACGATGTGCGGCTCGGTCTGTCGCTTGGGCGACTTCTTGTCCTTGGGATCGTCGTCGTGAACCTTGACCAGGCTGGTATCGTCCAGCGTGATCGCAATAGTCGCAAGCGTCAGTTCGTGGAGAACCTGCGCGCGGCCCTCGCCGATATCCCGGTTCGCCAGTGCCGCCGTCACGTCCTGCACATCGAGGGAGACGTTCGGCACCGCCGCCGTCTCGCCGTCCTTCACCACCGCCAACGCAAAGCTCGATGCCGAAATATTGCCAAGCAGATCGGCGATGCGGCCTTGAACGATGTCGCGGACCTTCTTGCCGTCGAGGCGGATGACGCCGCGCGGATTGTCATCGATGTTCTCGTTCCGCGCCAGATCAGCCAGCTTGCGGAGGCCGCCTATCTCATCGACCTTGGCGGTCAGCTTCGCCACGCAATCGTCGCTATAGGCCCATGGAAAGCCCGAGCCGGCCGCGATCACCAGCCCCTCCATGCCACTGGCGATCGCGTCCAGCAGTTTGCCTGCATCCTTCCCATCTTTTGGATCGAGGCGATCGAGACGGGTGGCGAGTGTCGCCGCCGCCATCGTGATCTTGCTGCCGCTTGTCCGCAGGCCGATGGCCTTCAACCGGGGTTCGAAATAGCTATTCGACCCGGCTCCGCCGTTTCGCATGTAGTCGATGGAGGCCCTGACCACGACCCGGATCAGCACCTTGTCGCGATTGACCATCACGGTGCCGATGCCTTCGCGGGTTTGCTCGCGCCAGCCTTCCTTGCCGACTTCGTCTAGCGTCGCTTCGCCGGCAAGCACGGCGCTCTCGGGCGCAGGTTCATAGACCGGCTCGCCTGCTGCGGGCTGCGCGCTCTTCTTCCTGACCATGTATGCCTCTCTAGCTTTGAAGCCGACAGGCATTGGTGGAACTGCGAAATCCGCACAGTACACCCGCCAACCTTTCGGCTTCTGGGTGCGGCTGCGCGCCGCTGGAGAGGGTTTGACCCTTGAAGGCCGGCTTGCGCCGTTGACCGCAGGTTTCCCTGCCGCCGCCGAACCACCACCGGGCCTTGCCGTGCCCGCCAGTCCGGCATCCCCTCCCACGGCGTCGGTGTAAGGAGCGCCCCCATGATCACCATATCAAGAACATGCTTGAAGTTCGGATCACGTCGCTGGCTGCTTACTACCTGCCGATAATCCGCGCCACAACGACGAAAATGCGTCTGTTAAACAGACATCCACTTGCTTTCGCTTAGAGTTAGGTGCGGTCGAGCACGCTTCCGGCCCGATATGTTCGCGCTTACGCCGCATTCGGAATATCAGCGATCTTCTGAAATTCGTCCAAGAGAGCTGCATGATGCTGGGCGAGGTGACGGACGATACGGGCATTGTCCAGCAGGCGGTTCAAATATCCGGTGGCCAGGACAAGATCGAGATGGTCGGTCCCGTAGCTCTGCTCCACCAGCCTAAACTCCCGGTCCAAGCTAGCCGATTCCCTCTCCATCAACGCGATCTGATCAGAGGTCAGGCCCTTTACCGCCTTGCGCCTCCCGGCCAAAAGCTGATCTTCCGGCGATGCCGCGACCAGTGATTTCGCGTAGCCGGTGGAATATCGGTTCATGGCGACCATCAGTTCTGCGGCCTCGATCTGCCGCATAGGCTTCATTTTCCGAAGCTCGGTAAAGGCGTTCAGCGGGACATGTTTATCGCGCAGCAGTTCCACGGCTTCGGGGCACATGCCGATAAGCAAGTTCCGCTTGGCGCGGATGCTAGAAATATTGACGTTAAGGGCGCGGGCCAAGCGTTCCTCAGGCACGCCCTTGCGGATCGCGTTCAGGATCATCTTATGTTCTTGGATGATGGCAATCCGGCTGACGCGCTTATTGTATGTGAAGGCCTCATCCTCTGTCGCTACCAAGCACACGACTTCCGTCGTTCCTTGATCGCGTAAGATTTCGAGGCGGAGGTGCCCGTCTAGGATATGATACCGATCCGGTTCTTCCCGGTCACGCACCACGACCGGCGGCTCGATTATGCCTACCTCTCGGATGGAAGCAGCGATCTGACCGTATTTGATAGACTTCTTCACCGACGCCGGGACTTCTCGCAGCGGCAGAATGTCGCCGACGCCGATCCGAAGTGTCGCCTCTTCAAACGCGCGCGATACGGGGACGCTATGACGGGTCATAGAGCGCCTCCTTGCGCGGCCAGCCGCAACGCGATGTTTTCAGGGAGGGTGGATAGGTTCTCATCTTCCACCAAAGCCACAAAATGTTCATCGCGTCGAAGCTGCCGTAGCGCCTCGGTGATAAAGACAAGCCGATTGCGCGTAATCTCTGTCCGCCTGATCATCACGCGCTTGCGGTCTGTCTCCTCCTGATATGCCTTTACCAATGCGTCGGCCGACATGTTGGCGCGCACCTTATCCTTACCCCAGTCCAAGCCCTTCCCCCGTCGCCGGCGGACTTCGACAAGTTTCTTGGCGGCCAGCAGCTTACGCCCTTTCAGCAGGCCCTGTTCGTAAGCGCTGCTCAGTGCCGCTTGCACATCGTGTTCCGGCGCCTCCGCAATCTCGATGGCCACACTCAAAGGGATTGAGCCACTTTCCACCGATTGCAGCAGTCGCTGTTCACCAGTTTCAATCAGCCGGGCGACGCCGCCGACATATTCTCCGGTGAGGCCGGTGCGCTTCGCAATCTCCGGAACGGAATAACCCCTCTGCCGCATCCCGCCGATGTCTTGCAGAAGATCGATAGCGCGGTGCTGCCGCCGCGCACAGTTTTCAACAAGGCTGGCGACAAGGCAATCCTCGGGATCCGCTGTGACAACCAGGGCCGGCACCTCCGTCTGCCCGAGCGCGCGATAAGCCTCCAGGCGACCCTGGCCGCATACCAAGTCATAGAATGGACCATCAGCTTCGACGCGGCGGCTCACCGTAATCGGCCGTTTTAGGCCGACCTTCGCAATATTATCCACGATCTCCTTAAACACGCGCTTGTTGCGGATCCTCGGATTGACGACAGTGATCCGGTCAATCGGGATAAGTTTCACTCGCTGGGCTTCATGCGCTTTTGTCATGCTGCATCCCTCAATGGGCGGCGCGCCGCCATCCGATAAAATGCCGTGAGGTCGTCGAAGCGGTAAGCGTCCAGGGACAGGCCATTATATTCGGCGAGGCGCAGCATGGCGGCGCGCATGTCCAGGCGCGGCAGAAGGTAATAATCCTTGGGCTGATCGTTGTCCGCGTCCATCCGCACGACCACGGTAATGTCAGGATTAAATGCTGTGTCGATCCGAACCTTCCAACGTAGCGACCCCGCAAGTGTCTGGAAGCATCGGACGATTACGACTGACACCGTGAACTCACCGTTGACGTTGAGGAGGTCGGTCGCATCATTTACGCTGACCTCGCCCCCAACGCCGCGCAGGCCGGCAACTATGTCGGCCATTAGGACCGGATGGCGTTCGCGGAGCTTCCGGTTGGTTTTCAAATATCCATAATCTTGCTCTGGCGCGAAGCCAACCAAGGCATAGGCACGGAGCAGACTACCGAAACGGTTGCGGTAGGCGCTACTGGACGGGCCATGTTCGGCTTCATCGATAATCAGGCCGGACAATTTCCCGCTCCGCTCGAGCAGTTCCTTTAGAACTGTGAGCATCTCCTCGTCCGAGAGCTTGGCGGCGCGAGCCGCTATGATGGCCTGGGCGCGATCGAAAATATCCTGATCGACTATCGCCTTGAACACACCGTCCGATCTGATCCAATGTTCCGGGGCATTGCGAACATAATCCTTCTTCAGCTTGAATGAGGTCCGGCCCCAGACATTATTGCCGACATATTTCTCGTTTATCAGGAGCTGATGGACCGTGCCTCGCGTCCAGGGTCGCCCAAGGTTCGTTAGGATACCTCGCTCATTCAACAGGGCTGCAATTTCGCGCTCCGGCATCCCTGCATTGACAAACAGCCGGTAAACTTCACGTACCGCCGCCACTTCGTCGGGCGGTCCCGGCACCAAGATCACGCGGTCGGTGGCGATGCTTTTATGTTCGCCGCGATGCAGTTCGTTTTTAGGCTGACCGTCCTGATCAACCAGAACCCGCCGAAGACCAAAGCCCGCCGCCCCACCCTGCCGAAATCCCAGGCGTATAAGATTGGCCTGCCCGGCAAACACTTTGACCGATAATTCGCGGCTATATTCGCCAGCCATCGCGCGTTTGACGGTCTTGATGATAGACGAGCCTATGCTGCCGTCATTCTCAAACTGCTCCGCGCAATAATGCACGGCCACACCGGCGCGGCGGCAGCGCAGTTCGTAAGCGGCGGCTTCATCTGGGTCTTGGAACCGGCCCCACCGGCTCACGTCATAAACGATCAGCGCCTTAAAACATGCGCGGCCACTTTCAACATCATCCAGCAGCCGCTGGAGCGCAGCGCGCCCGCCAATATTAAGGCCACTCTTACCTTCGTCCGCATAGGTTTCGACAATCTCGTATCCGCGCCGGTCTGCATATTCCCGGATCGCGCGTGATTGGTTGTCGGTCGAATACTTCTGATGCTCCGTCGACATGCGGACATATTCCGCCGCCAGGACGCGATCATCAGGTGCGCCGGGGTCGCCCGGCTGGTTCCAGTTAATCACCATGCCAGTCTCGCTGCGCCTAATGCACGAGCCCCCGGCACGGCTTACTATGGAAGGATAAGAAGGATGCTTCCTAAAAGCGGAAGTTCTCTTCCGAAAAAGCCCCCATATTCCGACCTGGAGATTGCCGACGTGATCGGCCGTGCGTTGATTGAGGAACTGGGAGGTTCGCGCCGGGCCACAAAAACCGTAATGAAATGGGCCGAGGTCAGTGACCGCGCCGCCCGTTCCTGGATCAGCGGTGAAAGCTGCCCTAGCTGCCGCCACCTAATCCTGCTGGCCGCGAAATCTCCCAGCGTGATGCTGGCCGTGTTACGGTTGGCGGGACATGAGGACGTGCAGGTTGCCTTTGATCTTGCTGAAATCGAACTGGAGCTGACCCGCACTGTCCACCGAATTCACAGCCTACGGAAATCAACGCCAATCTAGCACTTGTTTAGCACGTATGCGTATTTTCCCTTAAATTCAAAATACTTACAATGTACACATAGCAACTGAAAATCGCAGTGTCGGCGGTTCGATCCCGTCCCTGGGCACCACATCGTACAGCTAAGTGGTTGTAGCAGCGCCGGGATCGTGCCCCTGCCGCGCGCCGGTCAGCCTAGCGACGGAAGCTCGTGTAACCGCACTGAGTATCCGACATCCGCTGCCACCAGCGGCTGAATTGGCAATTGCCCTTCGCGTCATCATCCTATTGCCCGCCTTCCCGCTCAGCGACATGGTCGACCAGCCGGAGGAATGAGCATGGGTGAAGTCAAAGCGCTCCACGAGCGGGTCATTGAGGTGGCGACGCAAGGCGATGCTGCGTGGTTTGACCAGCGCCCCGATCGCCGCATCCGTTTGCGCAATGCGGTGCCGCTGGAATTCAACCGCGATCTCGGCGAACCGCCGGTTGGCATGACGTGGCGGGCGATCGTGATTGAAGCACAGCCCGGTGTTCGCGCCCGGCAACCAGTTGCCCTTCCGATCGGCATCGAAAACGACTCGATGTCGGAAGAGGATCTGTTCAGGCTCTTCATGCAGGCGGCACCGAAAGAAGCGAAGGCCACGCTAAAGCAGCTAAGGCGAATCAAGCTGCCCGGCACGCCAGCCACGAAATAGGACGAGCCTTCACGCAGCCGCGATCGCTGCTCGTTCCGGCACTGCAGCAATCAGACAGCGCGGCACGATCGCACGAGCGCGCAGCATCAAGCTCGATCCGAACGCCCAAGGTCCGTGTCGGCGAGATGACCGAAGCTGCTGAACGCGAGCATCCGCAAGCCTCGGCAGGATCGACCGGGCGCTGATCTCTGCGGCCCGACTCCTGCCTCGGCGCGCTGACCACCTGCGTCCGTCCATTCGGCCGGCTCGTGCGTTGTCGCGCTACTGGCGCAGGAGATGATCATGAATCCGACCCGCATCCCCGGCAATGAACCCGACCCGGGCGACATGTCGACGGAACCGACCATGCCCACGCCGGCCGATCAGCCGAGCGAGCATGACTTGCCTGATGACCAAGCCGACAAGCTCGGCAATCTTGCCTGATCGAAGGAGCGCAACATGATCAAGGATCCCGAACCCGGCAAGGCGAGCGAAACCGAGAAGGAAGAGGAGATGGAGAAAGTTCAGGAGGACGCCGCCGAAGAGCGCGAGAATAACGGCGGCTATCAGTAAGACGCCGTAGCGGCTCAGACGCGGGTGGCACGCGCCAGCAGCGGCAACAGGGCGGGCGAAAGTCGCGCCAGACGAACGCTCAGTGCCCGCAGCCAAGGCTGTTCGCTCACGTGCCAAGCGGCGGCGGCGATCCCGATCGGCCGGCGCAGTCGTTCGGCTAGTTGTCGCTGGAACGACAGGGCGGCCGCAGTCCCGCCGGCCCTATAGGCATCGGCGGCGGCAAGCGCGCTGGCCACAGCGATCGCCATCCCTTCACCGGCGAGAGAGGGAATGACCCCCGCCTGATCGCCGAGCCGAAAGACGCCGGGCGTGGTTGAGGTGGCGCGCCAGCCGTAGGGGACGTTTGCCACCGCGTCGATCCCACCGCCCGGCTCCCGTAGCGCCAGTCGTTCGCCCAGTGCCGGCAGCTCGCCTCCCAGCGCGTCAAGCAGCCGGTCGGGCGTGCCCGCCGCTTGCAAGCGCGACCGGCGCACCGCCATGCACAGGTTGCCGCTGCCATCCTCCTGCCGGACCAGGCCTGCATAACCGCCATCCACGAGATGCAATTCGATTGCGTCGCCCACCAATCGATTCAGCGCTATCCCCGGGGCTAGACGGACCCGTATCCCCAGCGTCGGATCATCGCCGCGTGCTTCCGGCGGACGCGGCAGACCGCGCGTATCGTGCTTGCCACTGGCCAGGAACAGCGTGTCGGCCCCGATGCACGCGCCGTCATCCAGCCGGGCGACGCCGTCCGCCACCCCACGCACGCCGATGCCGCGCTCGATCATCGCTCCTTCGCGTTCTGCGGCAGCGAGCAATAGGGAGTCGAGCCGGCGCCTGGACACCGCCCTGGCCGGCGAGGGCAACGGCGCTTCCGCCACCGCGCCGCGCGTCACCAGCCGAACGCGCGTCACGGTGAGCGGATTAAGCGCCTCGCCTTCGATGCCGAGCCGCTCCAGCATCGCGAGCATATGCCAGCTGAGAAAGCCGCCGCACAGCGCATCCGGCGTTTCTCGCGTCCTCTCCACCAGCAGATGCGGTATGCCCATGCCTGCCAGCCGGAGCGCCAGCGTCGCCCCTGCCGGGCCGCCGCCGACGATCAGCGCCGGCGCTCTACGCATAACCGAAATGGAAAGACGCGAGTTATGCGTGCCCCGACGATCCCGGCGTCGGCGAGCAACGCCACCCAGTCGGCGGGGCGAAACGAGCGGGCGATCGACACCGTCCCATCATGCCGAACAATGGGATGCCACCGCGCGATCCGCGCCAGCAGCGGGAAGCCGCGATGCGCAAGCGTGTGACGCATCAGGTCGTTGATGAACCAACCCACCCCAGCATGCACCTCCATGAAGCGCAGAAAGGCGACCAGTTCGTTTTGAGTCATGTGATGAGCGACAAGGCTCGAGATTATCACGTCCCAATTCTGATCGGCCAGCTGAGCGTAATCCCCCGTGATCCAGCGGATCTGCGATCCGGCAGGGGTATGTTCGCGCGCCGCCGCTTCGCTGCGCGGATTGCAATCGACCCCGACCAGATCGACGGCAAGGTCATGTCGCGCAGCCCAACGCTCGATCCGTCGCAGCATGTCGCCGTCACCAAAACCGACGTCGAGGATGCGCAGGCGCTGTCTCGCCTCCGCCACCCGGTTGAGAAACGCAAGAGTCGGCCGGGCCGCCAATGTCACGGTATTTACGCGGGCGAGGTCTCCCACGACTGCGGCGTAAACCTCGGGGTCGAGGTCGTCGGCATCCATCAGTTCAGTCGCGTCGAGACGCGTCGCCAGGCTCATGCCGCGCTCGCGAAGCGGAAGCCTTCCGCGGCCAGACCCGGCCCGAACGCCAGTGCCACACCCTGTCCGAAGATCGGCCGGTCGAGCAGCCGCGCCAGGACGAACATCAGCGTGGAGGACGACATGTTGCCATTGTCCGACAGTACCGCACGCGAAGCAGAAAGGGCATCCTCGGGCAGATTGAGCGATCGCTCAACGGCGTCGAGGATGGAGCGTCCCCCTGCGTGGACGGCCCATGCATCCACTGCCGAAGGTGGCATCCCGCCGGTGATCGCCAGGGCGAAGTTGGCATCGCCCAGTGCTGCAGCAATCCGCCCGGGTACCTCGCCCGACAAATGCATGGCGAAGCCGTGGTCGGTCACGGTCCAACGGATCAGGTCGGCGCTGTCGGGCAGTGTGGTTGCAAAAGGCTGCCCAAGCTCGATACCCCCGTGCTCGCCGCTGACCAGCGCAGCCGCCGCGCCATCGCCGAACTGTAGCATGGCGAGCAGCGCCTCCAGATCGTCCGTTTCCTGCAGGTGCAGCGACGAGAGTTCGACGGTGACGACGAGTACGTGCGCGGCCGGATCGGAACGCACGATGTGCCGCGCCGTGCGCAGCGCCGCGACGGCGGCATAACACCCCATGAAGCCGATCAGAACTCGCTCTGTTGATGCCGGCAGGTTGAGCCGGGCAGCGATGATCTGATCGATGCCAGGCGCGACGAAGCCGGTGCAGCTCGCCACCACCAGGTGTGTGACCCCTTGTAGACTCACCTTGTCGCCCAGGTCGCTTATGGCGCGCAATGCCAGCGCCGGGGCAGCATGGGTGTAGATGTCCATCCGCGCCGCGGTGCCCGGCCATCGATCTGCACCGTACAGGCCATTCGGCCCGGTGGGATCGGACGCCTCCGACAGCACCGACCAACGGTGCGCAATGCCCGCTCGCGCCGCCATGCGATCGAACAATGCCGCCTCACGGCCGCCGCCCAGCCGCTGCCGCGCCCAGGCGATGAAGATCGGATGCACGTCGTGGCCGGGAACTGCAGTCCCGATCGCGTGGAGAAAAGCCGACAAGCGCCCTCGCAATACAAATGACCGCCTGACAACGCGCAGCCCGCCTCCATGGCGCCGCTCGCGATCGTCAGTCGGCCAAAATATTTACGCTGGCCTCTTCGCAACGCTTCCCTGGTGCTAGTCCTTACAAGGTCTTGGGGGGTATCGTTCAGCGCTTCGTCAGCGCAAGGTGGTGCTCACGGAACTTGCGAGCCTCCTCGCTCATCACCATCGAACGAACGACGGCGATCAGCGTCTCGATCCGGCGCTTTCAGGATCATCTCGCGATAGTGGCCCAGCCCAGACACATCGGGCGCTCGGCCGAAGATCGCGTGGTAGCAGATATCAACGAAGGCTTTCGCCTCACAATCGCTGAAATTCAGCGCCCTACCGACCGCACCAGACTTCCGACTCTGCAGCATATCTTCCTTCCCCAAAGAAGACTGCCGGTTAGCGAGGGATGGTTAATGTGAAAACGGCCCCCGTGTAGCATGCTGTACCGCTTAGGGACATACCTGGTGGTAGCGTGAAGGTAACGAAGATCAAAAGCGACTTGGCACAGGTCCATATCTGACCCGCGCCGCACGCGGCTAAATCAAATTTGTATCCGCTATATGGCGATCGACTTGCCGAAAGTCCGGCTAGTTCAAACCACCATCGCCGCGTCAGCGCCTGAATCAACCATTCCGGTTGTAATCGTCGCCTTGATAGCTGTTCCCAACGTTGCTTGCTGACAAAGTAGGCGCTGCTCGTTTACCACATCCCGAACGGGCAAGGGGGCGCTCGAGTGAAGCATCGTCGTGAGATCGACGGGCTGCGAACTGTCGCAGTCCTGCCAGTTCTGTTGAGCCACGCCGGCCTTTCGCTGTTTGCCGGCGGCTTCGTGGGCGTGGACATATTCTTCGTCATCAGCGGCTATCTGATTACCGGCATCATCGTGTCGGAACTGGACGAGCAACGCTTTTCCATTCTGCGCTTCTATGAACGCCGCACACGACGATTGCTGCCTGCCCTCTTCGTCGTCATGGCCGCCTGCCTGATCGCCGGATGGTTTCTGATGAGCGCTGATGCCTACCAGAACCTGGGGCAGAGCGTCGTCGCCACCACATTATTTTCGAACAACATCCTGCTGACGATCACCAGCGGCTACTGGGACATGGAGTCGCAATTCAAGCCGTTGCTCCACACCTGGAGCCTGGGCGTAGAGGAGCAATATTACATCGTCGTGCCCCTGCTGCTGGCGGGGGTGCATCGATACTCGCGGCGGCATGTGCCCCTGGCGTTCGCCGCGATCGGCGTCGTCAGCTTCGCACTATGCCTCTGGAGCATTCGCGCGCACCCGGTCGGCAACTTCTACCTGCTGCACACCCGCGCGTGGGAGTTAGCAGCGGGTGGCTGGGCAGCAACGATCCGCTCGCCTGAAAGCCAACGTGGGTCCGGCACGCTATCGCTCCTCGGGCTGCTGATGATCGCCGCTGCCGTATTCACGCTTTCCGAAGGCTCGCCGTCGCCTTCCCCGGCGATGCTGCTGCCGGTCGCCGGCACTACCCTGATTCTGCTATATTGCCGCGCAGGGTTGGTGCACCGCCTGCTCTCGTCGGCACCGATGGTGGGCATCGGGCTGATCAGCTACAGTACCTATCTCTGGCACCAGCCGCTGTTCGCCTTTCTGCGGATCGCGAGCAGCAATCCGCCAGCGACCTGGCAGTTCGTCGCCCTCATCCCCGTTGCCCTGGCCCTCGCATGGGTCAGCTGGCGCTTCGTGGAGCGGCCATTCCGTAGCCGGTCCATGCGCTTCCGCACCATCGCTGCGGTGCTGGCGCCCTCAGCGTTCGCTTTGCTGGTGCTCGGAGCCGCCCTGCACTTGCGCGGTGGCCTGCCGCAGCGGTTCGATGTCGCGCCAGACGCTGACCGGCCGGCCACGTACAAGGCGTACAACATGCGCGTGCTCGAGATGAAGGTCGATCGCTTTCCCCCTGGCGCGCGGCAGCGGGCGCTTGTTCTGGGAAACAGCACGGGGCGTGATTTCGTGAACATGATCCGCGAGGCGAATGCATTGCCCGGCTATGCAATCGTGTATCGCGACGACCTCGATCTATGCGAGGGCCAGCGGCTCAGTGCCGGCAAGCGTGCACTTGTAACGGCGGCAACCCTGGTCGTGCTCGTGTACGACCACAAGCCACGCCAGACCTGTGACGGTCGGCAACTGGCGCGCGATCCCAATCTGCAGGGAAAAATCGTCTTCATCGGCCCCAAGGATTTCGGCACGAACCTCAATCCCTACGCTCGCCTGCCCTTAAGCGAACGAGCAGCGGCGCGTGTTCAGCTCTCGAACCAGGCACTCGCAGCGAGTCGGCTATATCGCGCGATCACTCCAGCCGGGCTTTACGTGGACGTGATCGCCGCGCTGTCGCCCGATGGGCGGCATATGCCGATCTTCGACTCACAGGGCCGGATTCTCAGCGAGGACCGGGTTCATGTCACCCGCGCCGGCGCCCGATTCGTCGGCGCGCGCGTGTTTCGCCAGCCGGCTTGGCAACAGATCATCGCCCGCGACGCCGAACGCCTGGACTAGACGGTGCGCGTTCGAATGACCCTGCGGATCAGCTAGACCGTTTCGCCTTGGCGCCGCTCAGCGCCGACAGGACCCCGCGGAGCGTACGCACTTCCTGGCTGCTCCAGCCAGGTTTGGTCAGCAGGGTGCGCAGGGTGCGCCGGGTGGCCGGCGTGCGGTCGGGCGGGAAGAAGAAGTTCGCCTGTTCGAGCATGGCGTCCAGCTGCCCGATCATGCCTTCCAGCTCCTCCTGCGGCGCCGGGGGATCAAGCGCCACTTCCGGCGGCGACGCCAGCGCCTCGCCCTTGGACCATTCGTAGGCGACCAGGATCACCGCTTGGGCCAGGTTCAGGCTGCCGAACTCGGGATTGATCGGGACAGTCAGGATGCTGCGCGCCAGCGCGACGTCATCGGTCTCAAGCCCCGACCGCTCCGGTCCGAACAGGATAGCGCTGCGGCCGGGGCCCGCACGCATTTGCCCAGCCGCTTCTTCAGGGGTCACGACCGGTTTGGTGATCCCCCGCTTACGTACCGTGGTGGCGTAAACGTGCGGGCAATCAGCAACTGCTTCCGCCACCGAATCGAACACCTTGGCATTGGCGAGCACGATGTCTGCGCCGGATGCTGCAGGGCCAGCGGCTGGGTTTGGCCATCCGTCCCGAGGGGCGACCAGCCGCATCTCCGTCAGCCCGAAGTTGAGCATGGCACGCGCCGCCTTGCCGATGTTCTCGCCGAGCTGCGGCCGAACAAGGACGATAACGGGCGATTGTGAAGCATCAGCAGTCATGGCTTGCGCCTATCCGGCGACCGGGTGCCGACACAAGCACCCGATCCGAAAGCCGCCGCTCAGCTCCGACCGGCTTCTTCTACGGTCCCGGCGAATTCCTCGAAGTCGCGGGCCTCGCTGAAATCGCGATAGACACTGGCGAAACGGATATAGGCCACAGAGTCCAGGCCTTTCAGCGCGTCCATCACCATTTCGCCGATCCGCTTGGACGTGACCTCGGCCTCGCCGCTGGTTTCCAGCTGACGCTGGATCCCGCTCACCAGCCGCTCGATCGCAAGCGTGTCCAGCGGCCGCTTGCGCGCGGCGATACCGATCGAGCGGAGCAGCTTCTCGCGGTCGAACGGTTCGCGCCGATCCTCCGACTTCACGACGGTCAGCTCGCGCAGCTGGATTCGTTCAAAGGTGGTGAAGCGAGCGGCGCAGCCCTCGCACTGGCGACGGCGGCGGATCGCCGCGCCGTCGTCGGTGGGCCGGCTGTCCTTCACCTGGCTCGCGTCGTGGCCGCAGAAGGGGCAGCGCATGGGTCAGTTCAATCCATCAGTTGCCGTGATCCGCCGTAATGGATCGCCATCCTCGAACGTCGCCTCAAACGGGGCAACACCGAAGCGGATCGATCCCGCCAAGGCGGACCGGCTCTTCAACCGTCAGTCAGATCTTGTCCCGCCGCGCATAAGCCACGCCGGCGCCGACCAGCGCACCCAGCACAGGGCCGACGAACGGCACGGGGATCGCGATCACGGCACCGATGGCACCATATTTCGCCATCTTCTTGCCGAGGCCCGGCGTGTTCTGGACGGTGTTCTGGACTTCCTCGATCTTGGACACGTTCACCTCACTTGTAGATGGGGAAACGAGCGCACAGCGCGCGGACTCGTTCCCGAACCGCCGCCTCGACCTCGGCGTCGCCCGCCTCGCCCTTCTTGGCAAGGCCATCGAGCACGTCGGCCACCATGTTGCCGATCTCGCGGAACTCCGCCGTGCCGAAACCGCGCGTGGTGCCCGCCGGGGTGCCGACGCGAATGCCGCTGGTCTTCACCGGCGGCAGCGGGTCGTTGGGGATGCCATTCTTGTTGCAGGTGATGCCGGCACGCTCCAGCGCCTCGTCCGCATCCTTGCCGGTGACGCCAAGCGGGGTGAGGTCGACCAACGCGAGGTGCGTGTCGGTGCCGCCCGATACGATCGCCGCGCCGCGCTCCTTCAGCGTCGCCGCCAGCACCTTGGCATTCTCGACCACGGCGGCGGCATAGCTCTTGAACTCCGGCTGCAGCGCCTCGCCGAAGGCGACGGCCTTCGCGGCGATGACATGCATCAGCGGGCCGCCCTGAAGCCCCGGGAACACCGCCGAGTTGATCTTCTTCGCGATCGCCTCGTCGTTGGTCATGATCATGCCGCCGCGCGGCCCGCGCAGCGTCTTGTGCGTGGTGGTGGTGACGACGTGCGCATGGCCGAACGGCGTCGGGTGGACGCCGCCAGCGACCAGGCCGGCGAAGTGCGCCATGTCGACCATGAAGAACGCGCCGACCTTGTCCGCGATCGCGCGGAAACGGGCGAAGTCGATGTGGCGCGGATAGGCGGAGCCGCCGGCGATGATCAGCTTCGGCTGGGTCTCGATCGCCTGCTTCTCGACCGCGTCATAGTCGATGAGGTGCGTGTCGGGCGTGACGCCATATTGCACCGCGTTGAACCACTTGCCGCTCATCGCCGCGCGCGCGCCATGGGTAAGGTGACCGCCCGAATCGAGGCTGAGGCCCATGATCGTGTCGCCCGGCTTCACCAGCGCCAGCATCACCGCGCCGTTCGCCTGCGCGCCCGAGTGCGGCTGGACGTTGGCGAAGCCGCAGTTGAACAGCTGCTTGGCGCGATCGATCGCCAGTTGCTCCACCTCGTCTGACGGGTGGCAGCCCTGATAGTAACGCTTGCCGGGATAACCCTCGGCATATTTGTTGGTGAAGACGGAGCCCTGCGCCTCCAGCACCGCCTTGGAGACGATGTTCTCGGATGCGATCAGCTCGATCTGGGTCTGCTCCCGGTCCAGCTCATGCTCGACACCGGCGAACACGGCAGGGTCGGCATCGGCAAGGCCGCGGGTGAAGAAGCCATCAGGCTGAACCTCGTTCAGCGTGGTCGGATTGGTGCTCATGCTGGCTCCTTCTGGAAATCAGGCGCGCCGAGCTTGTCGACGCGGGGGGCGTGGCGGCCGCCGGCAAAGGCGGTGTCGAGAAAGGCAGTGATGCAGGCCTTGGCCATGTCCTCGCCGATCAGGCGGGCGCCCATGGCGATGGCGTTGGCGTCATTATGCTCGCGCGACAGCGCGGCGGCGAGCGGGTCGGAAACGAGCGCACAGCGGACCGCCGGATTGCGATTCACGGCGATCGAGATACCGATCCCCGATCCGCACAGCGCGATGCCGCGCTCTGCGTCACCCGATGCGATCGCGTCGGCCAAGCGGTAACCGTAATCGGGATAATCGACCCGCGCGTCGGTAGCGGGACCAAGGTCGAGAACATCATACCCAGCCTCGCGCAGCCA
The DNA here is from genome assembly GCF_021043365.1 of Sphingomonas sp. IC-11. Lineage (GTDB taxonomy): Bacteria > Pseudomonadota > Alphaproteobacteria > Sphingomonadales > Sphingomonadaceae > Sphingomonas. Next base: position 100,101 of record NZ_JAJNDU010000003.1, read on the forward strand.
GGTGACAAGCGTCGCCTTCAGCGACACGGCGGCGTGATCGGAAGCGACGGCGACTCGCATGAGGCTCAGCGATGCTCTTCGGCTGTGGCGGATGCGCGGCCCTTTAGCCGCGGCGTCACGAGAATGCCACCGTCGCGATGGGTAGAGCGTTGTCCATTCGCCCTCCACCATCATCCGGTGGAGGAACGAACGGATCACACGATCAAGCGGCTTTGGCTTCCTGTCTGAACCGGTGGAGCAGGGGTTCGGTGTAACCCGACGGCTGGGTAACGCCCTCGAAGATCAGCGCGCGGGCCGCCTGGAAGGCGAAGCCCTCGCGCGTGAGCGGCCGATACAGCGGGTCGCCCGCATTCTGCGCGTCGACCTTCTTCGCCATGCGGTCGAGCGCCGCGTCCACTTCCTCCTCGGTACACACGCCATGCAGCAGCCAGTTGGCGAGATGCTGCGAAGAAATGCGCAGCGTCGCGCGGTCCTCCATCAGCCCAACGTCATGAATGTCGGGCACCTTGGAACAGCCGACGCCCTGGTCGATCCAGCGCACGACATAGCCCAGGATCCCTTGGCAATTGTTGTCCAGCTCCTCGCGGATCTCCTCCGGCGTCCAGTTTCGCCCTGCGGCGGCGAACGGCACGGTCAGCAGCTTGGCGAGCGGCGGCGGCGCTTCGCCCCCGATCTCCTTCTGCCGCGCGAACACGTCGACCTGGTGATAGTGCAGCGCGTGGAGCGTCGCCGCCGTGGGTGACGGCACCCAGGCGGTATTCGCGCCGCTCTTCGGATGCGCGATCTTCTGCTCCAGCATGTCGGCCATCATGTCGGGCGCGGCCCACATGCCCTTGCCGATCTGCGCCTTGCCCGAAAGGCCGCAGGCAAGGCCGATGCGCACGTTGCGATCCTCATAGGCCTTGATCCACTCGGCGCCCTTCATCTCCGCCTTTCGGATCACTGGCCCGCCGCGCATCGCGGTGTGGATCTCGTCCCCGGTACGGTCGAGGAAGCCGGTGTTGATGAAGGCGATCCGGTCGCGCACCGCATGGATGCAGGCGGCGAGGTTGGCCGAGGTGCGGCGTTCCTCGTCCATCACGCCCACCTTGATCGTGTGGCGGTCGAGGCCGAGCAGATCCTCCACCGCATCGAACAGCCGATTGGTGAACGCCGCCTCGTCCGGCCCATGCATCTTGGGCTTCACGATATAGATCGATCCGGCGCGGCTGTTCTGCAAGCTGCCGAGCCGCTTCAGGTCATGCAGCCCGATCAGCGAGGTGACGATCGCGTCGAGCACGCCCTCCGGCGCCTCGCTGCCATCGGCCAGCCGCAGTGCCGGCGTCGTCATCAAATGGCCGACGTTGCGCACGAACAGGAGTGATCGGCCCGGCAGCGTGAAACTCGATCCGCTCGGCGATTGATAGGCGCGGTCGTCGGCGAGCTTGCGCGTCAGCGTCGCGCCATTCTTCTCGAACGTCTCGACCAGATCGCCGCGCATCAGGCCCAGCCAGTTGCGATAGGCCGCAACCTTGTCCTCCGCGTCGACGGCGGCGACCGAGTCTTCCAGGTCGACGATCGTCGTCAGCGCGGATTCGAGGATCACGTCAGCGATGCCGAGCGGGTCGGTCTTGCCGATCGGGTGGTCGCGATCGACCACGACCTCGATGTGCAGCCCGTTGTGGACGAACATCACGCCCTTATCGAACGTCGCAAAGCGATGCGGGCAGTCACCGCCGGTCAGCGCCGCTTCCCAGCCCGGCAGCGTCTCGTCCAGGAACGCCCGCGCCCGCGCAATCACCTCGGCACCGCGCTCGGCATCATAGCCGCCCGGCTTCGCCTTCCCCGGCAGCGCATCGGTGCCGTATAGCGCATCATACAGGCTGCCCCAGCGCGCATTGGCGGCGTTCAGCACGAAGCGCGCATTGAGGCTCGGCACGACCAGCTGCGGGCCGGCCATGGTGGCGATTTCGGGATCGACATTCTCGGTGCCGATGGTGAACGGCGCCGGCTCGGGCACGAGATAGCCGATCTCGGTCAGGAAGGCGGCATCGACCGGCTCTCCCGACACATAGCGAGCGTCGATCGCCGCCTGCAGCTCCTCGCGCCGTGCGAGCAACGCCTTGTTCTCGGGCGTGAAGCGATCGAAGATCGCCGCCGCACCCTGCCAGAAGGCGTCCGCCGCAATGCCGGTGCCGGCAAGCGCCTCCTCCTCGACAAAGGTGGCGAGGCGATCATCGACCGAAAGGCCGGCGCGGGTCTGCATGGGGGAATCCTCCTGACGTTACCAACAGCGCCTGGGGAGGGCACCGCCGCGATTAATCGATGCCGCGGCGGGAGTGCAACGCCCAAATCATCCCCAGGCTCCGTCCGACGATGACGGCGTCAGGCGCGTTTCCACACCATCATGTCGCCCTCGGCTACCACATCGCCCGCCGTCCCCACCGGCTCGGCCTTGCCATCGCTGAGGAAAGCGATCGTGGCCGCGTCGCTGCCCGGCACCTGCGCCAGCGTGCGCTTGCCATCGGCCAGCTTCGCCACGACCACCCCGCTCTTTGCCGAACCATCGCGGTTGTAGAAGACGGTGTAGGTCTCGACCTCGCCCGGCCCGGTATAGTCCTTTATCAGCTCCGGCACGGGCCCACGCGCGGCATCCGCCTCCGCCTGCAGATCGAACTCGTGCGCCTCGCCAGCGCCGGGCAGCGGCCGGGTGCCGAGCACGATCGCGTGATTGTGCGTGGCAAAGCCGCCATTGGCGAACAGCAGCCCCTTCTCGCCCTCGCCGGCGCGCAGCGCATCGACCATCTCGGCCACGGCATGCGCCATGTAATTGCCGATCGGCCCGCCGCCGAAGGTGAGGCCACCGAACACCGTCGCCGGCTTCTCCACCGGCCAGCCGATCACCCGACGCGCCATCTTCGGCACGCAGGGGAAGCAGGAATAGAGCTCGACCAGGTCGAGATCGTCCGCCGTCACCTCGTTGAACTCCAGCGTGCGGCGAAGACACACTTCCATGCTCGGCGACTTGTCGTAGCGGTCACGGGCGAGAAAATCGTCCGCCTCATGCGCGCTCGCACCGCGCCCGACATAGATGATCCGCTCTTCCGGCACCCCGCGCCGCCGCGCTTCCGCGAGGCTGGTGACGATGAAGCCCGCACCCTGGTTGACGCTCGAATTGGCCACCATCAGCTTGGTGTAGGGAAAAGCGATCGGGCGATTGTCCGCAGTCGGCTCGACGATCTCCTGCGGCGACTTGGGCGCATGGATCCATGCCGCCGGCGTCTTCGCCGCCACCTCGGAGAAGCGCGACCAGATCTCGCCCGATTCGCGCTGCCCTTCCTCCAGCGTCTGGCCATAAGCCGCGCGCCCAGCATTCTCGTACAAGGGGTAAACGTCGACCGGCGTCGCAAGGCCATAGATCTGGCGATAGCCGGGCTTCGCGCCCTTGCTGAGGTTGCGTAGCGGGTTCTGGTCCGCGACGCTCGTCTTCGCCGCGATCGCCGCACGCTGGCTCGCGGTGCGCAGCGCCTCGCCGCCGGTCACCGCCGCGATCCTGATCTCGCCGCGCGCAATGCGGTTCGCCGCCTCGTTCAGCAGCAGGATCGGGCTATCGCCATTGGGGCCGACCGATTCATAGACGATCCCGGCCTTCGATCCGATCCCGTCCGCCACCTTCTGCGCCAGCGGATTGTCCTTGCGGAAGCTGATCTGCTGCACGACCGCGACCGATTCCACATCGGCCAGCCACCCGCCGCCGGCGTCCCCCCCGCCAGCGTCCTTCTCGGCCTCCTCCAGCGCGGCGATCATCAGGCCAAGCGCATCCTTGCCCGCCATCGGATCGGCCGGGCGGTCATTGACCTGCCCGACGCCGACGATGACTGCGATATTCTCCGGGTTCGCTGCCATCTCAGCGCGCCTTCCACACCGGCGCGCGCTTCTCCGCAAAGGCCTTGGGGCCTTCGCGCGAATCCTCGCTGGTGAAGACGATCCTGGTCTCGGCGCGGTTCTGCGCCCAGGCGCCTTCCTCCCGCTCGATCTTCCCGTCGACGATGCCCTGCGCCATCCGCTTCGATGCCTGAACGGAGAGCGGCGCGTTAACGGCGATCCGCTCGGCCAGCGCGAAGGCGGTGTCGAGCAGCTGCTCGCGCGTCGCGACGGCGTTGATCAGGCCCAGTTCCAGCGCGCGCTTCGCGTCGATCGGATCGCCGGTCAGGATCATTTCCATCGCGATCTTCTTGGGCAGCTGCTCGGGCAGGCGGAACACGCCGCCAGCCGCCGCGAACAGGCCGCGCTTGGGTTCGGGCAGGCCGAACTTCGCCTCATCCACTGCGACCGCCAGGTCACAGGCCAGCGTGATCTCCAGCCCGCCGCCCAGCGCCATCCCGTTCACCGCCGCGATCACCGGCTTGGAAATGGCGTGGCTGACGATCCCGGCAAAGCCCCAGGCGGCCTTGGTCTTGTCGTCCGGGGCCAAGCTCTCCCCGCGTGACAGCGCGACAAGGTCGGCGCCCGCGCAGAAGGACTTGTCGCCCGCACCCGTCACGATCACGACGCGGATCTCGGGATCCTTGTCCGCCGCCTCCAGCGCATCGCCCACGCCCTCATGGACGAAGCGGTTGACCGCGTTGCGCGCTTCCGGGCGGTTGATCGTGATGAGCATCACGTTGCCGCGCGTCTCGACGGTGACGGCCTCGTTGCCGAGTTCAGCCATTTCTACAGTCCCTTTCTAGGCAGCTTGTTCGATGATCTTGTCGGTCAGCAGCGGCGCGATCGCGTCATCGCCGAGGGCCAGCCAGTGCTTGACGACTGCGACGCTATCCTCGCCGATGCGCGGCGCCGGTCGCTGGTCGGGTTCCGGCACCCGCTCGAAATGCGCGATCGGCCCTTCCACCTGGAATGGGGCGTCGAGCAGCGGGTGATGCGCGGTGCGGAACGTGCCAAGCGCGCGATAGCCCGGCGCATCGGGCATCTCGATCACGCGGATCATCATCCCGGCCGGCACGCCCGCCGCCTGCAGCGTCTCCATGACCTTTTGCGGTGGCCGTGCGCGCGCCCAATCCTCGGCCGCGGCACGCGTCGCGCGGCCTACCACTTGGGCCAGCGCTGCCCGATCCTTGTCGTCGCGGAGCGTCACGGCGCACCATTCGTCCTCGCCGGCACACGGCAGCAGCCAGTCCTCCGCCGGTACGCCGCCGTCGATCTCCATGCCGGTCTGCCGCGCCGCCAGCATCGCGATCTCGGCCGCCTTGTGGCCCAGCATCACCTCCGCCTGGCTCACGCTCGCCGTCCCGCCCCGGCCGGTGCGCAGCCGCCGGATCAGCAGCGCCAGCGCGCCGAGCGTGCCGATCCGCCCCGCGACATGATCGGGGTACACCGTCACCGTGTCGGAAAAGCTGTCCGGCTCCCCGGGATACACCCATTGCTTGGTCAGCCCGGCCGAAGCGCGCACCAGCGGGCCATAGCCGAGCCGTGCCGACCATGGCCCCGTCGGCCCAAACGCCGAACTGTCGATCGCCACCAGCCGCGGGTTCGCCGCCGCCAGCGTCGCCGCGTCGAAGCCCAGCGCAGCCAACGTCCCGGGCTTGAAGTTGGAGAGCAGCACGTCCGCTTGGCGCACCAGATCCAGGAACAGCGCCTTGCCGCGGTCTGACCGCAGGTCGATCGACAAGCCGCGCTTGTTGCGATGCCCCGCGGCCCAAGTCAGGCTGACGGGCGCATTGTCGCGCGACTGGCGCTGGCCGTCCGGGAAGGCGGCATTCTCCACCTTGATCACGTCCGCGCCCAGATCCGCGAGCAGCCGCCCGGTTTCGCCGCCGACGACGATCACGCCCATGTCGAGTACCCTGATGCCCTCCAGCGGGTAATTCGCCCGCGGCGGCGCCTGGAATACTGCGCGCGGCGTCTCGAACGTCGCGCTGCCGCCTGCCGCCGGTGCCGGCCCGCGGTTGCCGGCCCGCGCGCCGTCGATCTCGATCGTCCCGTTGGGAAAGGGGAGGGTGCAGCCGGGTGCCACCTCGACCGGCACGAACGCCGCGCGCGCGGTCATCTGCGCTGTCGCCACTGCCTCGTCGAGGTCGAGCAGTCCCGCCACCGGGATGCCCCGCGCGGCCCCTTCTTCCTCGATCTCGGCGCGTGTCTTGTCCGCGAAGAAGCGGGTGATCGCCGGCAGCAGCGTGGTCGATCGGAACCGCGTCGCCAGCTTCTCCCACTCCGGCCCGGCAAATTCCGCCGGCTCGCCCATCCAGGCGTACATCGCGCGCCATTGCCGCGGCGCCAGCACGCACAGCCGCACCAACCCGTCGGCGCACGGCAGGATCGGGTAGCGGAAGCGTTCGTCGGTCCGCCCGCGATCCATCTTCCAGCTCGGCACGCCCGATTGGGCGCTGCCGTTCAGGCCAAATCCGGGGTCGAGCGCCTGCATTCCCGCTTCCAGCAGCGACACGTCCACCCGGTCGCCCTCGCCGGTGCGAAGCCGGCGGTAGAAAGCGGCGAGCGTCGCCACCGCAATGTGCGGCGCGGCAGTCTCGTAGGTCAGCTGCCCAGGCGGCAGCAGTGGCGGCCGGCCCGGCAGGCCGGAGCGGGACAATCCGCCCGTCAGTGCCTGCAGCACCGCCTCGCTCGCCTGCCAGTCCCGCCACGGGCCTTCGGGTCCGAAGTCGCTGATCGTAACCAGGATCAGTTCGGGCGCGGCGGCGCGGATCGCATCGTGATCGAGCCCGGCGAACCCGGCCTCGATCATGATGTCCGCCTCGCGCGCGAGATCGATAAGCCGCGCTTCGTCTCCCGGCAGGTCGATCGTGGCGGCCTTCTTGCCGAGGTTCGCCGCGACGAACGAGAGGCTGGTGCCCGCGACTTTCGCGCCCGCATCACGATCCGCCCCGCCGCCGCTTGGCTCGATCCGGATCACCTCTGCGCCAAGCTCGCCCAGCAACCGCCCGATCGCACCCAGCACGCCCGGGGCGGCATCGATCACGCGAATTCCCGAAAGCGGCAGGTCGGTCATAACGGCCAGGCCAGCTCCCGCCGCGCCGCGCTTTCGCGATAGAAGTCGAAGAACGGCGTCTCGTCGCCGCCCGCTTCCGCCACCGCGTCATGCTGTGCGATCAGTGCCGTCGCCAGCGCGGCCCAGATGCCGTCGAGCGCGTCGAGCGTCTCGCCATCATGGGTCACCGGGGCATCCTCGCCCAGCAGGGCCCGCATGTCGGCGATATCGGCGCGCCGCCACGCCGCCGCCTTCTCCGCCTCCTGCGCGCCGAGTAGCGCGAGCAGCGCCGCCACGGTCAGGGTCGATCCGGCGAACGCATCGACGGCGCCCACCTTTTCGCCGGCGCCCGCCGCCGCAATCCCGGCGCCGATCAGCACCTGCGCCAGGTCACTCGATGGCATTACAGGCACCGGGTCATAATGCCGCCCGCCCAGCTGCGCGGCGATGATCGCGTCCTGCCGCCGCGCGGTATACCAACCGGATACCGCCAGCACCGGGTCCTGCCGCCCGCCGTCGACGAACTCGCGGAAGGCGGAGATCCAGATCGCGATTCCCTTCACCGACGCGAACAGCGACCACCAGCGCATCGCGGCGGGATCGACCGTCAGCCCGCTGGCGCGCTCCCAGATCGCGATCGCATCGGGCCGCGGCAGCATGCCGCTCGCCGCGCCGGGGATGAAATGATCCCAGATCGGGTCCAGCGCCCAGCCAAGATCCTCCAGCGGATCGCCGAGATGCGCCATTTCCCAGTCGAACATCGCGCGCATCCCGCCCGCGCCGTCGTGCATGACGTTGCCCGAACGATAATCGCCATGGACGATCGCGACACGCTGCGCCGGCGGCGGCGGATTGGCGCGCAGCCAGCGGATCGCGGCGCGCGCGATCGGCTGCGGCTGCAGCGAATCCTCCTCGATCACGCCTTCCCAATAATCCAGCGCGATGCGCCAGCATTGGTCGGGCTCGGGCATCGGCACATGATCGGCGAGCGGCGTGCCGGTCGGATCATGCGCTGCCAGCCGGCCGAGCGCGCCGAAGAACGCCTCGCCGAGCGCCGCGCCATGGGCGCCGAATGGATCGCGGGCGAAGCTGCTCGCGACTTCGCCGCCCTCGATCCGCTCCATGATGAAGAACGGCCGGCCAAGCTCGGCGCCATCAGGCTCCAGCGCCACCGCGCGCGGCACGGGAACGACGCCGGCCGCGCTTTGGTAGGCGCGAAACTCCGTCGCGCTCTCCGTATCGATCAGGCCCTTGGCCGGCTCGCGCCGCAGGATCAGCTGGTGGACTTCCGCCCCGGCATGGGCATCGAAGCGATAGGTCTCACGGCTGGCGCCGCCTGGGATCCGGGCAAGATCCGCGACCCGCACCGGCTGTTCCCAGACGCGGGAGAGATAGGCCTCGATCTCGGATGGGGTCAGCGTCGTCATGCCGGATCGAGCACGCCCTTGAAGCCGGACGGCGCGTGCGGCCCCATCACCAGCTGTTCGAGCACGCCCTTGCCACGCCGCACCTTCCCGTCAGGTCCCGTCATGGTGACGGTGGCCAGCGCCTGGATGTGCAGATGGTGCGGCTGCATCGGGTCCATCTCGGCGGGCACGAAATCCTCGCGCTCCACCGTCAGCCCGTCGCCCTGGTGCCGCCCATGGCTCCACTTGGGATGGGTATAGCCAAGGCCCAGCATCATGAACTGCTGGCCAAGGTCGAAGTCGACCTTCGTCTCTTGGCCCTGTTCGTCTTTCAGCGTGACGCTGGCCGCCTGGGCGTGGCGCGAGCCCTGCTTCCACTGGATCTTGTAGTCGGATTCGAAATGCGTCTCGTCCTCGATCCCGCCACCCAGCGGCTTCCACGCCGCGCGCCGGTTCCAGAAGCGGCCATGCTCGTCGTCGTTGGTGTGGAAGTAGAAGTCCCCGTCTTCCATCGCGGTCGGGCTCCACAGCCAGAAGAACTGCGGCGCGACCGGCGGGCTGGCCGGCTGCGCATCGGGCGCGCCGATCGGCCGGACGCCCCAGGAGCGATCACGCGTTCCCAGCCAACCATTCACGTCCGTTCGCACGCCATCGACGTCGATCCAGCCCCGATAGCTGCCATTCTGGGTCATCCGCGTCACATCCATCAGCACGCGGGGACCATTTCTGCGCGTGAATCGCGGCTCCTCTAGCGGGAAGGCGCGGCCGGTGAAGGTCAGTTCGGCGCGGATCTTGTGCTCGGGCGAATCCACCGTGAGCTTCACCGATTTCAGCGGTTCGATCACCTCGACCGCGATTCCGCCCACCTGCGTGTCCATCCGCTCCATGTTGAGGCCGCGGCTGGCGTGCAGGTTCACCTGCTTGCCGTCCTTCAGCCAGCAGAAGCTCGCGTCGATGATGTTGATATGCGGATAGACGCCCATCGCCGCGGCGAAGAAGCCGTCCTCGTCAGCGCCGGGGGCATAGCCGTTGAAGAAGAAGCGATCGTAGAAATTGCGGTCCGTCCCCGCATAGGCGACCGGCTCGGCCGTCTGGTGGATCGGATATTCATCGCCCTTGGTCAGCACCATGCCCGCTCTCCGCTTTTCCGTGCCGGTTTTCTCCGGTCTGGGGCGGGAGGTGGACCAGCGGCGGCGGCGCTGTCAACGGCAAGATAACAGATGTTACGTAAGTTCTGGGCGGCCCGTTCAGCCGGCCTTGGCCAACGGGGCGAACCGCGCCACCTGCTGGCCGATCAGCCGCAACTGCTCGACAACGGCAGGATCGCTCGCCCCGCCATCTTCGTCGAATTTGGTCACTGCGCTGTTGATCGCGGCCGCAAATGGCGTTGGCCAACCACGCAGCGCATGGACGATCGAGCGAAGCGCCGCGATGGTGGAGCCGGTCGCCTGCCAACCATAAGCGGTTGCGATCAGGCCGACCGGCATGTCCGCCAGATACGTACGCTCCGGATCGCGCGCCGTTTCTTCCAGCAAGTCGAGCGCGTTTTTCACCACGCCGGAAATGCTGCCGTGGTAGCCCGGCGAGGCGATGATGAGCGCCGACGCACCGCGGACCGCTTCGACGAACTCACGCTCTTCCGCTGTCCGCTCGCTTGCCTTGGGATTGTACAGCGGCAGCTTGGCCATGTCCGCGCCGCCGAACAAACGGGTCCGAAAGCCCTGCTCCTCCGCTGCGTCCAGCGCGATTCGCAATGCCCGTTCCGTCGAGGAAATCGCCCCGATAGTGCCGCCAATTCCGACGACCAGCGGTCGCTGGTCCGATTGAAGTGCTTCCGCTTCGCCGCTCATGGCCCTATTCCCTCGCACGATGCGCATCCTTGCGGCAACTGTCTTAGTAAAGTAATACGCGATGGCTGACCGCCGGAACGACGATATGCGCCCTGATCCCTTCGACAGCGGTCGCCTCCGCTACCATCATTCACCTGGAGAGCCGCGCCCGCCCATGCCTGATTTCGAGGCGTGGCAGGATGATACGCCTCCGCCGTCCGATCCCGTTCCCGCTCGCCGCCTGCCGCGTATCTCGATGCGCTGGATCATGCGCGGGCTTGGCGCGATGGTCATCCTGCTCGTGCTGGCCATTGCCTGGCTCGCGATCACCGCCCCGCTATCGCAATCGCTTAAGCCGCCCACGCCGCCCTCGATCACGTTGACGGCCGCAGACGGCACACCGATCGCACGGCGCGGTGCGATCATCGGGGAGCCGGTCGACGCGGCAAAGCTGCCGCCCCATGTGCGCGAGGCATTCCTCGCTATCGAGGACCGGCGCTTCTACTCGCACTGGGGCATTGATCCGCGCGGCATTGCCCGCGCTGCCTGGGCCAATCTTGGTTCCGGCGGTGTGCGTCAGGGCGGCAGCACGATCACGCAGCAGCTGGCCAAGAACGCCTTTCTTGATTCGGATCGCACCGCTGCGCGCAAGATCCGCGAGGTCATGATCGCCTTCTGGCTGGAGGCATGGCTGACGAAGGACGAAATCCTGTCGCGCTATCTCTCGAACGTCTATTTCGGCGACAACGTTTATGGTCTGCGTGCCGCGGCCAAGCATTACTTCGGCCGTTCGCCGGAGAAGATGAACATTGGTCAGGCCGCCATGCTCGCCGGCCTGGTAAAGGCGCCCTCGCGCCTCGCTCCGACCAGCAATCTCAAGGGCGCTCGGAAACGTCAGGCGGTGGTGGTCGCCGCCATGGTCGACGCCGGCTTCCTTACCAAGGCACAGGGCGAGGACGTCCAGCCGCAGCGTGTGCTGGCCAGCCGTCCGCGGCAATTGCCCACCGGCACCTATTTCGCCGATTGGGTGCTGCCCGAGGCGCGCGATCAGGCCGGAGAGGTCAAGACCGAAGCCACCGTGCGCACCACGCTGGATCGTGACCTTCAGCGCGCGGCCGAACGGGTGATCCGCCAGGCTGGCTTGCGCCAGGCGCAGGCAGCGCTCGTCGCCATGAAGCGCAATGGCGAAGTGGTCGCGATGGTCGGCGGGCGTGATTACAAGAAGAGCCCCTTCAACCGCGCCACTCAGGCGCGGCGCCAGCCGGGCTCCACCTTCAAGCTTTTCGTCTACTTGGCCGCCCTGCGCGCGGGCATGTCGCCCGATACGGTGGTGGACGACTCCCCCGTGGAAATCGCCGGGTGGAAGCCAAAGAACGACGATAACCGCTATCTCGGCGAGATCACGCTGCGGCGCGCCTTTCAGCGCTCCTCCAATGTGGTGGCCGCCCGTCTGACGCAGGAAGTGGGCGTTCGCAACGTCATTCGCGCCGCGCGCGATCTTGGCATCTCGACCCCCATCGCCAACGAGGCGACCATCGGGCTTGGCACCTCCGAAGTCTCCCTGCTGGAGCTGACCTCGGCCTTTGCCGGTGTCGCCGATGGTCGCTATCCGGTTCAGCCGCACGGCTTGCCCGATCTGCGGGACAAGAGCTGGTACAGTTCGCTTACCGGCGGGCAGAAGACCATGCCCGATCGCATCCATGATGACATGCTGACGCTGCTCGCCGCATCGGTGCGCGGCACTGGACGGGCAGCGGCGCTGTCGGTCGATGCTTATGGCAAGACCGGCACGTCGCAATCGGGTCGCGACGCATGGTTCATCGGATTTGCCGGTGATCTCGTGGTCGGCGTGTGGGTCGGCAATGACGACAACACGCCCAATCCCGGCCTGCACGGCGGCGGCATCCCCGCGCAGATCTGGCGCAATTTCATGACGGACGCGCTCGATCTCGCGCCGGTCGTCAAGGCACCGGCGGTTGAGGATGTCGATCCCGAGGCTGGGTTGGTCGGCGTCGTCGAGAATGAGATCGCACCCATTGCTGGCCGGCTGGACGGTCTGGGCATGGATCTGGAAATCGGACCTGACGGATCGGTCACCATCAACCGCCCGCCCCCTCCCCCTCCGCCCGTGCGGCGGCGCGAGGAGCTGGAACCTGAGTTCGAGGATGGGCCCCCGCCGGGCTTCTAACCCCGGCGCTGGGCGGTCGCCTGCCCTGCGGCGTCCCCGGCGTTCCCAGGCGAAGCCCGCCAAATGGCGGGCGTCCGGTCACGATGGGAGCATACTTCCCGGCGAGGCCTGACCGCTTGCTGTTCAGCGCGCAGTGAGCAGGGCACGCGGCGTTCGGAGACGCGAATACGCCCGTCCAGATCGAGCGGTGGCCCAGCGCGTCATGGCAGATGCGAAGCGAATAAGACGCCAAACCGCACGGGCGCGGGATCAGCCGATCACTTGGCCAAGGCGCCCGACACCCAACGAACGGCACGGCCAGGGCAAGAGCCGGCACACCATCGCCCGCATGAACCGCGCAGGTGCGCCCCTCCACACACCACATCATCCACGCCGCGGATTGCCCACGTCCAAAGACGAAAGCGGCACCGACGAAACCGAAAGTCCTCGTTCGGTGCCGCCAGAAGCAGAGACCTACTCCGCCGCTTCCATCGCGAACGCGTCGTCGAGCGGATGGACCAGCCGTTCCAGCATCTCACGCGGCACCACCTGCCAGAAGCGCGCCGACGAGCGCTCCCAATCATCGAGGATACCGCGCGCCCACTTGGAATCGGTTGCCTGAACATGGCGGGTGATCAGGTCGCGCAGCACGCCCGTCCAGTGCGCCGCGGCCAGCCGCTGCCACACGATGCTTTCCGGGTTGGCGCGGCGCGCAAAGCTGTCGTCATGATCGTAGACGAAGGCCATGCCGCCGGTCATGCCGGCACCGAAGTTCTGGCCGACGGCGCCCAGCACCACGGCCGTGCCGCCCGTCATATATTCGCAGCCGTTCGCGCCGCAGCCCTCGACCACCACCGTCGCGCCCGAGTTTCGCACCGCGAACCGCTCGCCAGCCTGTCCCGCCGCGAAAAGCGCGCCAGAGGTCGCACCATAGAGGACGGTGTTGCCGACGATCGTATTTTCCTGACTGCGGAGCGGTGACGACACCGCCGGCCGCACCACGATCACGCCGCCCGACAGGCCCTTGCCGACATAGTCGTTGGCGTCGCCGAACACTTCCAGCGTGATGCCCTTGCAGAGGAACGCGCCAAGGCTCTGGCCCGCCGAGCCGCGCAGGCGGATCGTGACATGGCCGTCGTTCAGCGCGCTCATTCCGAACGTGCGGGTGATCTCACTCGACAGCCGCGTGCCGACCGCGCGGTGCGTGTTGCGCACCGAATAGGTCAGCTGCATCTTTTCGCGCCGCGAGAAGACGGCGCCCGCGTCCTTGATGATCTGCGCATCAAGGCTGTCGGGCACTTCGTTGCGGAAGGTATTGAGCGAGAAGCGCCGCTCCGCATCGGTCGCGTCGACCTTGGCCAGGATCGGGTTCAGGTCGAGGTCGTCGAGATGCTCCGCGCCGCGGCTCACCTGCCGCAGCAATTCGGTGCGGCCGATCACTTCGTCGAGGCTGCGCACGCCCAGCCGGGCCAGGATGTCGCGCACTTCCTCGGCAATGAAGGTCATCAGGTTGATGACCTTCTCCGGCGTGCCGACGAACTTCTCGCGCAGCCGCGGGTCCTGCGTGCACACGCCGACCGGGCACGTGTTCGAGTGGCACTGGCGCACCATGATGCAGCCCATCGCAACGAGGCTCAGCGTGCCAATGCCGAATTCCTCCGCACCGAGGATCGCCGCGACCACGATGTCACGCCCGACGCGCAGGCCCCCGTCGGTGCGCAGCTTGATCCGCCCGCGCAGGCCGTTCAGCGTCAGCACCTGGTTGACCTCGGAAAGGCCCATTTCCCACGGCGTGCCGGCATATTTGATGCTGGTCTGTGGGGACGCGCCCGTCCCGCCGACATGGCCGGAAACCAGGATCACGTCGGCATGCGCCTTGGCGACGCCCGCCGCGACGGTGCCGATGCCTGCCGAGGAGACGAGCTTCACGCACACCCGCGCCCGCGGATTGATCTGCTTCAGGTCGTAGATCAGCTGCGCCAGATCCTCGATCGAATAGATGTCGTGGTGCGGCGGCGGGGAGATCAGCGTCACGCCCGGCGTCGCATGGCGCAGCTTGGCGATGAACTCGGTCACCTTGAAGCCAGGCAGCTGCCCGCCCTCGCCGGGCTTGGCGCCCTGCGCAACCTTGATCTCGATCTCCTCGCAGGCGTTGAGATATTCCGCCGTCACGCCGAAGCGCCCCGACGCGATCTGCTTGATCACCGAATTGGCGTTGTCGCCATTTTCGTACGGCTGATATCGGGTCTTGTCCTCGCCGCCCTCGCCGGACACCGCCTTGGCGCCGATACGGTTCATCGCGATCGCCAGCGTCTCGTGCGCCTCGGGGGATAGCGCGCCAAGGCTCATCCCCGGCGTCACGAAGCGCTTACGGATCTCGGTGATCGGCTCGACCTGGTCGATCGGCACGCCTTCTGCGGGGAAGTTGAACTGCAGCAGATCGCGCAGGTAGATCGGCGGCAGGTCGCCTACGCCGCGTGAGAATTGCAGGTAGGTCGAATAACTGTCGGTCGCGACCGACGTCTGCAACAGGTGCATCAGCTGCGCGGAATAGGCATGCGCCTCGCCCGTATGCCGCTGGCGATAGAAGCCGCCGATCGGCAGGTTCACCACCGCCTCGTCGAACGCCGCGTCGTGCCGATCCTTCGCGTTGATGTGTAGCGAGGCATAGCCTTCGCCCGAGATCTTCGCCGGCATGCCCGGGAAGAAATCGTTCACCAGCGCGCGGGAAAGGCCCACTGCCTCGAAGTTATAGCCGCCGCGATAGCTGGAGATCACCGCGATCCCCATCTTCGACATGATCTTCAGCAGCCCTTCCTCGATCGCCTTGCGGTGCCGCTTCAGGCATTCGTCGAGCGCGAGGTCACCGAACAGCCCGCGCGCCTGGCGATCCGCAATCGCGGCTTCGGCGAGATATGCGTTCACTGTCGTCGCACCGACGCCGATCAGCACCGCATAATAATGCGTGTCGAGGCATTCCGCCGTGCGGACGTTGACTGACGCGTAAGAGCGCAGTCCGCGCCGCACGAGGTGCGTGTGCACGGCCGCCGCGGCGAGCACGCCGGGAATCGCGATCCGTTCCGGCCCAACATATTCGTCGGTCAGGAAGATTTCGCTCTTGCCCTGCCGCACGGCCTGCTCGGCCTCGTTGCGGATGCGCTGGATCGCGGCGCGCAGCTTGTCTGCGCCGCCGCTCGCCTCGAACGTGCAGTCGATCTCTGCCGCCGCGCTGCCGAAATAGGTCTTCAGCCGCGCCCAGTCTGTGGACGTCAGCACCGGCGAATCGAGCACGAGCACGCGCTCGCGCCGATCCTCGGTGTCGAGGATGTTGGCGAGGTTCCCGAACCGCGTCTTGAGGCTCATCACATAGCGCTCGCGCAGCGGGTCGATCGGCGGGTTCGTCACCTGGCTGAAATTCTGCCGGAAGAACTGGCTGATCAGCCGCGGCTTGTCGGAAATGACGGCGAGCGGCGTATCGTCGCCCATCGATCCGATCGCTTCCTTGGCCGTCTCCACCATCGGCGCGAGGATCAGCTCCATGTCCTCCAGCGTCTGGCCGGCCGCCACCTGGCGCTTCGCCAGCTCCGCACGGTCGTAGCGCGGCACGCCAGCCGCCGGGGCAGGCGGCAGGTCGTCGATCGTCGCGAAATTGCCGATCATGCCGGCATAGTCGGCCTCGGCCGCGATCCGGTCCTTGATCGCGCGATCGTCGTACACCTTGCCCTCGGCCAGATCGACCGCGATCATCTGCCCCGGCCCCAGCCGGCCCTTGGCGATGATGGTCGATTCCGGCACCACCACCATGCCGCTTTCCGATCCCACGATCAGCAGGCCGTCGGCCGTCTGGGTGTAGCGCAGCGGGCGGAGCGCGTTGCGGTCCATGCCTGCCACGGCCCAGCGCCCATCGGTCATCGCCAGCGCGGCCGGACCGTCCCACGGCTCCATGACGGAGGCGAGATACTGGTACATGGCGGCATGTGCCGGCGGCATGTCATCGGCAATGTCGCTCTGCCACGCCTCAGGCACCAACATCAGCTTCGCGGTCGGCGCATCGCGGCCCGAACGGCAGATCGCCTCGAACGTCGCGTCCAGGGCAGCGGTGTCCGACGCGCCCGCCGGGATCACCGGCTTGATATCCTCCGAATGCTCGCCGAACGCGATCGACGCCATGCGGATCTCGTGGCTCAGCATCCAGTTCTTGTTGCCGCGGATCGTGTTGATCTCGCCGTTATGCGCGAGGCACCGGAACGGCTGCGCCAGCCACCATTGCGGGAAGGTGTTGGTTGAATAACGCTGATGGAAGATCGCGACCCGGCTTTCGAACCGCTTGTCGGTCAGGTCCGGATAGAACACCGACAGGCTCTCGGCGAGGAACAGCCCCTTGTAGATGATCGAGCGGCAGCTCAGCGAACAGATGTAGAAGCCTTGGATCTGCGCCGCGATCACCCGCTTTTCGATCCGCCGGCGGACGAGATAGAGGTTCTTCTCGAATTCCGCGGCGTCCACTTCGTCGGGCATCGGCCCGGCGATCATGATCTGCTCGATCTCCGGCCGCGTCGCCTGCGCCTTCAGGCCGATAACGCTCACGTCCACCGGCACCTGGCGCCAGCCATAGATGGTATAGCCCGCCTCGATGATCGCGCTCTCTACGATGGTGCGGCACGTCTCCTGCGCGGCAAGATCGGTGCGCGGCAGGAACACCATGCCCACCGCCAACCGGTTCGGGCGCACCTTGTGCCCGCTCATCGCGATCGCATCGTCGAAGAAGCGCACCGGCAGGTCGACGTGCAGCCCCGCGCCATCGCCGGTCTTGCCATCGGCATCGACCGCGCCGCGGTGCCACACCGCCTTCAGCGCATCGATCGCAGACTGCACCACCCGGCGAGACGGCTTGCCATCGGTCGCCGCCACAAGACCCACACCACACGCATCGCCCTCGAACTCGGGGCGGTACATGCCATGGGTGGCGAGATATTCGCGCTGATCCATCACGCGGCCTCCTTCGCGGGCTGCGCCGCGACCTTGCTCTTGAGATATTTGTGCATCGTCGACGCGACATCGCGGCCGTCGCGGATCGCCCAGACGACGAGGCTCGCGCCGCGCACGATGTCACCGGCGGCGAACACGCCGTCGAGGCTCGTCATCAGCGTCTTGTTGTCGACCAGCACCGTGCCCCAGCGCGTGACGCCCAGCTCGGGCGCATCCCACAGGTGCGGCAGCTCCTCGGCATCGAAGCCCAGCGCCTTGATCACCATGTCGGCGGGCATGTCGAGCGGTCCGCCGGGATCGACCTCGGGCGCGCGCCGGCCGCTCGCGTCAGGTGCGCCCAGCCGCATGCGATTGGCGCGTACGCCCGACACAGTATCTTCGCCCACGAAGGAATGCGGCGCGGACAGCCACACGAATTCCGCGCCTTCTTCCTCGGCATGGGCGACTTCGCGCTGCGATCCCGGCATGTTCGCGCGGTCGCGACGGTACAGGCAGCGCACGCTCTTGGCACCCTGTCGGATCGCGGTGCGGACGCAGTCCATCGCGGTATCGCCGCCGCCGATCACCACGACATTCTTGCCCTCGGCGTCGAGGCTGCCGTTGTCGAACGCCGGCACCGCATCGCCGAAGCTCTTGCGGTTGGATGCTGTCAGATAATCGAGCGCCGCGATTACGCCGGAGGCCTGGTTGCCCGGCACATCGATCTCACGCGCCTTGTAGACGCCCGTCGCGATCAGCACCGCATCATGCCGCTGGCGCAGCTCGGCGAAGCTCGCGTCCTCGCCAACCGCAAAGCCTTCGTGGAAGACGATCCCGCCGTCCTTCAACCGGTCGACGCGGCGAGTGACGACGTGCTTCTCCAGCTTGAAGCCGGGGATGCCATAGGTCAGCAGCCCGCCCGCCCGGTCATGCCGGTCATAGACGTGTACCTCATAGCCGTACTTGCGAAGATACTCGGCCGCAGTCAGTCCGGCCGGACCGGCACCGATCACACCGATCGACTGGCCACGCGCCGGCCCCGGCACCAGCGGCTCGATCCAGCCCTGTTCCCAGGCGGTATCAGTAATGAACTTCTCGACGGAGCCGATCGTCACCGCGCCATGGCCGGAGAATTCGATCACGCAATTGCCTTCGCACAGCCGATCCTGCGGACAGATGCGGCCACAAATCTCGGGCATCGAGGAAGTGGCGTTGCTCAGCTCATAGGCCTCGCGCAGCCGCCCCTCGGCGGTCAGCCGTAGCCAGTCCGGGATGTGATTGTGGAGCGGACAATGCACCGTGCAGTACGGCACGCCGCATTGCGAGCACCGCCCGGCCTGCTCCTCCGCGCGCGGAATCGCATAGCGGTCCGCAATCTCGCGAAAATCCTCTGCCCTCGCCTCTGCCGACCTTTTGTCCGGATAGGACTGCGGGGTAGCGACGAATCGAAGCATGGTATCAGCAGCCATAAGCCCTCCGCCGATGTGGGTCTCACATCGGCAAAGCACCATCAAGACAGTATTGCTGACCTATTCTGCGCCCGACCGCCGCTTTCGCTCACTCAGCCGCTACAAACACCTTTGAAGAAGGTAACATTTCGGACCTATCGAGCAGAAAGCATCACCAGCGCGACTGCGCCGGCGATAATCCGATACCAGGCAAATGGGGCAAAACCGTGCTTCGTCACCACCGCCATGAACGCCTTCACCACCGCTAGCGCGACGATGAACGACACGAATGCGCCGACCCCGATCAGCTGCAGGTCGTTGGCGGTGATCGCGTCGCGGTGCTTCACCAGCTGCAACACCGTCGCACCCGTCAGCGTCGGCAGCGCCAGGAAGAAGGAGAATTCGGCAGCCGTGCGACGATCGATGCCGATCGCCATGGCGCCCATGATCGTCGCCCCTGACCGGCTGACGCCCGGGATCATCGCGATACATTGAACAAGGCCAATCTTCGCCGATTGCCCGGCCGACACGCCGGAAATGCCGCCCACCACCTGCGTCTTGGCCAGTTTCTCGATGATCAGGATTGCCACGCCGCCGATGATCAGCGCCCAGGCGACCACTACGGCATTTTCCAGCAACGCCTCGATCTGGTCGTTGAATGCCAGGCCCAGCGCCACGGCCGGAACGAAGGCGATCAGCAGGTTGCGCACGAATGCGACCGAATTGGGCTCGCCCCGCACCAGGCCAGTCAGCACCGCCATGAACGTGCGCCAGTACAGCACCACGATCGCCAGGATCGCGCCTGGCTGGATCGCAATGTTGAACACCGCCCAGCGCTGCGGATCATAGCCCAGGATCTCGGTGGCGAGCACCAGATGCCCGGTGGAGGAAACGGGCAGGAATTCGGTGACGCCCTCGACAATGCCGAGGATGATCGCGGTCAGCAGATCGGACATGACAGCCTTTCAGGTCGCCCGCCGCCGCGGGCCGATGCGCGAAACGGAAGCGGGATCAGGCCTCGGTGGGGCGGGCAAAGCGCCCCGCGCGCTGATATTGCACCAGCCACCCGGGCGCGACCGCCGCCAGCGGCGTTGGCGTGATACCCAGCGCTTGCAGCCCTTCGGCACCCTGGGTCACCACCGTATCCTTCTGCAGCAGCTTCCACTGATCGCGCGAGATGGGCGCCCCGGGGAGCGCGGCGAGCAGTCCGCCCAGCGCGTCCGGCATCGGCACGAACGACGGATGCCGACCGATCTGTCGCCCGATCCACTGTTGCAGTTCCAACATGGTCAGCACGTCCGGACCGCCCAGCTCGAACGTCCGCCCGGCAAAGGTCGCGGGATCACGAAGCACAGTCGCAACCGCCTCGCCAACGTCCCCGGCGAACACCGGCTGGAAGCGCACGTTCGGCTTTAGCACGGGCACCACCGGAAAGCGGGCGACCATGCGGGCGAACATGTTGATGAACTTGTCCTCGCGCCCGAACACGGTGGACGGGCGCAGGATCGTGGCGCCGGGGAAGGCGTCGCGCACGGCGGCCTCGCCGGCGCCCTTGGTCTGGGCGTACAGCGCCTCGGCCTGGGGATCGGCGCCGATCGCCGACACATGAACCATTGTCTCGACGCCGGCATTGCGCGCGGCCTGCGCCAGCGCCCGCGGCCCTTCCACATGAATGCGGTTCAGGTTGCCGGTGAAGCTGCCGACCAGATTGACGACGCCATCGGCGCCGGCGATCGCCCGCTCGATCGTATCGGGCCGGGTGATGTCCGCCGCCACGAATTGCGTCTGGCCGAGCGCACCCAGCGGCTTCAGATACCACGCCTCGCGCGGATCGCGCTGGGCAACGCGAACGCGTGCGCCGGTGGCAAGCAGCGCCTGTGCGACATAACGGCCAAGAAAACCGCCACCGCCGATCAGCGTGAACAGCCTGTCTCTCATGTAACGCTCCGCCGGGGAAAAAATTTCGGCCCAGCCCCTAGCCGTGCGAAGTGCCTGTTGACAAGGCCGCCACCTCGGCCCTAGAGGCGCCGGCCTACCCCGTGCCCAGATGGCGGAATTGGTAGACGCACCAGCTTCAGGTGCTGGCGCTCGCAAGGGCGTGGAGGTTCGAGTCCTCTTCTGGGCACCATTTTCCTGCAGGCAGGAATTCTCCCAAATACGGCTATATTCATCGCCGCCAGGCGCCGGCGTCTGGCGTGGCGAAGCCACCAGACCCGGTCCACCGGACCCCACCTCCGCTTGCGGTAAGTGCGGCGGGTCGGCATGTCGGAGTGCTCATGACCGACAAGCCACATCACGATCCCACGGCCGTGCGGGAGGGCAATTTGCCCGAACGGCTCGCCCGCGCCATTACGCTGGGCGGGCCGATCCCCGTCAGCCAGTTCATGGCAGCGGCGAACGCGCATTATTATGCGACCCGCGATCCGCTCGGCAGCGATGGCGATTTCACCACTGCCCCGGAAATCAGCCAGATGTTCGGCGAGCTCATCGGCTTGTGGGCTGCCGATCTGTGGGATCGCGCCGGGCGTCCCGAGGTCCGCTGGGTCGAGCTTGGTCCGGGAAGGGGCACGCTGACGGCCGATGCGATGCGTGCGGCTTCACGCTCGGGCTTCGCACCGCCGATCCACTTCGTCGAGACCAGTCCGGTGCTGCGGGAACGGCAAGCGGCCCGGGTGCCCGCCGCGACCTGGCACGATGATGTCGAGGATCTTCCAACGGACCGCCCGCTGATCATCATCGCCAACGAATTCTTCGACGCGCTGCCGATCCGCCAGCTGGTGCGCGGGCGCAGCGGCTGGCACGAGCGGATCGTCGCTTGCCAGGACCTGCTGTTCCTCCCCATCGCTGGCGCTTCCGTGCCCGACACCATCATTCCCGACGATCTGCGCGAGGCCGCGCCCGGCGCGATCATCGAAACCTCGCCGACCAGCGTCGGGATCATGCGCGTGCTTGCCGCGCGCATCGTGGCGCAGGGCGGTGCCCTGCTCGCCATCGATTATGGCTATGAGGGGCCGGCAATCGGCGAAACACTGCAAGCCGTGCGCGGCCACGCTTATGCCAACCCGTTCGAGGAGCCGGGCGACCGCGATCTGACCGCACACGTCGATTTCGCCACCCTTGGCATGGTCGGCACGGCCAGTGGCGCGGTGGTTTCCGGCCCGGTGCCACAAGGCGCGTTCCTGACGCGGCTGGGCATCGATGCCCGGGCCGCCGCGCTCGGCCCGCGCGTCGCGCCGGATCGGGATCGGCTGGTCGACGCGATGGGCACGCTGTTCAAGGCGATGGCCGTGCGCCATCGTGACTGGCCGGAGCCCGCAGGATTCGCATGATCGATTATCGCAACGCCGTGAACACGGACGGGCAAGCGCTGGATGCCATGGCCCGCCGGGTCTGGCTTGCCACCTTCGGCCATTCGGCGGCGCCCAAGGACATCGAAGCCTATGTGGCGCACGCTTACGGGCCCGAAGGGATGCTGCGCCGGCACCTCGCCGATCCGGCCTTCGACTTCCAGATCGCGTTGGAAGGCGGAGTGGTGATCGGCTATTGCAAGGTCGGGCCGACGTTCTTCAACGGCGAGGTGCCCACCGAAGGCACGCTCCACCTGCATCAGCTTTATGTCGACCCCGCCGCGCATGGCAGCGGGGTGGCAGCGCATCTGCTCGACTGGTCCTGCGACCTGGCGCGGCGGCGCAATCGCCAGGCGATCCTGCTGACCGTGTGGGAGGAAAACCACCGCGCCCGCGCATTTTATGCCAAGCACGGTTTCACCCACATCGGGGATTATGCCTTCAAGACCGGTGGGCAGATTGACCGGGATCTGATCATGAGGCGCGAATTGTGAGCGATCTGGACGTTATTCGCGCGCGTGCGCTGGACGGAGTGGCGCACGGCTTTCTCGGTCGGCGCGGCGGCGTGTCGCAGGGCCTGCACGGCGGGCTGAACGTGGGGCTGGGGTCGGAAGATGATCCCGCCGCCGTGGCGGAAAACCGCCGCCGCGCGGCGGAGGCGGTGCTTCCCGGCGCGCCGCTCGTCACCTGTTTCCAGATCCATTCCGCCGATTGCGTCACCGTGACGGAGCCGCCGGCGGAGCGCCCGCGCGCCGACGCGCTGGTGACCAATCGTCCCGGCATGGCGCTGGGCATCCTGACCGCGGATTGTGCCCCGGTCCTGCTGGCGGATGCCGAGGCGGGCGTGATCGGCGCCGCCCATGCGGGGTGGAAGGGCGCGATCGGCGGCGTCACTGATTCCACGCTTGCCGCCATGGAACAGCTCGGCGCCCGCCGCGATCGCATCGCCGCCGCGATCGGCCCCTGTATCGCCCGCACCAGCTATGAGGTGGATGAGGGCTTCCGACGGCGTTTCGAGGAGGAAGATCCCGCCAACGAGCGCTTCTTCGTCGATGCGCGTCAGGGTCATGCGCAATTCGATCTGGAGGCTTATGTCACCCATCGCCTCGCCGCGGCGGGCGTACGGCGCATCGAGGCGCTGGGGCTGGATACCTATGCCGACGAAAGCCGCTTTTTCAGCTTTCGCCGTGCCACCCATCGGGGCGAACCCGATTATGGCCGGCAGATCGCGATCATCGGGCTGGCTTGACCGGCTGCTTTCGTCTTCCGCCCCCACGCGCTAGAGCGTCGCCAACACGCCCGCTGATCCGGTGACGACCGGCGCGTCGCCCCGACCCGCGCCCGGGACCACGTGGACGCAGAGGACGCGGAACGGAATATACAAGGGCCAAGCACATGCAGCACGCGGACGTACTCATCCTTGGCGGCGGGCTGGTCGGCGCGACCCTGGCGATCGCGTTGGATCGGCATGGCCTGTCCACGATCGTGGTCGATCCCGCGGACCCATCGGTCACGCTGTCGGCCGGTTTTGACGGTCGCGCTTCCGCCATCGCCAGCGCCAGCCATCGCATGCTGGAGGCAATTGGCGTCGCCGATCGGCTGGCAGGACAAGGCTGCGCCATTCGGCAAATCCGGGTGAGCGACGGGCTGGAACCCGGCGCGCTCGATTTCATCCCGGATGCCGATGATGGCGCGCTTGGCATCATGTACGAAAATCGCGCCCTGCGCCGTGCGCTGGCGCAGTCGCTGGCGGAAAGCGGCGTGGATTTTCGCCCGATGACTCGCGCCACCAGCGTTGAGCGTTCGGCAACCGGCGTGCGCGCGCTGCTGAGCGACGGCACCGAAGTCACCGCATCGCTGCTCGTTGCGGCGGAGGGGCGCAACTCGCCCACGCGCGCAGCCGCCGGGATCACGACGGCGCAATGGCGCTATGATCATGCCGCCATCATTGGCGCCTTCCACCATGAACGCTCGCACGAAAATATCGCGTTCGAAATCTTCTATCCGTCGGGCCCCTTTGCGCTTCTTCCATTGGTGGACGATGAGGACGGGCATCGTTGCGCCATCGTCTGGTCGGTGAAGCAGTCGCAAGGCCCGGCGATGCTGAAGCTTTCCGATCGCGCCTTTCTGGCAGAGGCGGAAAAGCGCATGGGCGGGTTCCTTGGCACATTGTCGAAGGCGAGCCCGCGGTCGAGCTATCCCCTGGGGTTCCATCATGCCGCCGCCATTACGGCCGAGCGGCTGGCGCTGATCGGTGACGCCGCTCATGGCATTCACCCGATCGCCGGGCAGGGGCTCAACCTCGGCTTCCGTGACGTGGCGGCGCTGGTGGAGGTGCTGGTGGAGGGTCGCCGCCTCGGGCTGGATGCCGGCGACGCACAATTGCTGGACCGCTATCGCCGCTGGCGGAGCCTGGACACGCTGATGGTGGCCGGCGCGACGGATACATTGACGCGGCTGTTCGGCATCCCCGGCCGCGCCGCCAGCGCCGTGCGCCGGTTCGGCATTTCGGCGGTAAATGCCATTCCCCCGCTCAAGGACCGCTTCATGGCGGAAGCGCGCGGCGAAACCGGTGCGCTGCCCCGCTTGCTACAGGGCCTGACCGTCTAAGGCGCTCTGCCGGCGGCCGGCGAGTCCGGCCGTCCGGCAGGCTGGCGTTTGTTCAACCGCCCGGCAGGCGCTGCGCCACGCTGATCCACGCGGCCGAGTTCATCAGCCCGACGCCGAAGGTCACCCCGGCGCCCGTCACGGCAGCGCCGGTCACGCTCGCCCAGTGCAGGCGGCCCCGCGACGCATAATCCCACCAGAACAGCAGCCCGAATGGCAGCAGCCCGATGACCTGGCTGATCGTGAACACCGCTGGCGATGGCGGCCCCAGGGGGATGCGGCCCATGGCCGGTCCCATGAACACCAGCGTCGCCGACAGCATCAGCCGCTTGTGCGCCTGTACGTCGCGCCGCCGGACGAAACCGAGCGTGGCCAGCGGCGCATAGGCGAGCAGCGCCCCCATTGGCAGTGCCATCCAGCCATAGGGGCTGATCCCCGGCGGCTGGGTCAGCCGCTGTGGCAGGTGGATCATCGTCAGGTACATGAACGGGATCATCAGTACCGCGACGATCATCCCCGCGACACCCAGCCGCATGTGCAGGTCGCGACGGCCGGCGGAAACCAGCTGCGTCTGCGCCCAGAAGATCGTCAGCCACAGGGTGCACAGCACGCCATGGGCGATCACCGTGGCGTCAAACGGCGCCAGCGGCCGCGGCGACGGCACCATGCCGCGCAGGAACCAGCTCGGTGCGAAACCGGCGAAGACCAGCGCGACCATCAGCCACGCCATGTAACGGTAGAAGCGCCGCTCCGCCGTATCGCGCGGGCGGGCAGCAGCAGCGGCGAAGGCGGTCGCCATGCGAAATACCTTTCATCCTGTCGATGAAGACTGCCTAGGCCACCGTCGGGCGCCCCTCACCCGCGCCGCGACGCGCCTGCGACCGTGCGACCGGCCTGCGATGAATGTGCAATCCTCCTGTCGGCGGGCAGGACGGCGGCAGCACCGTTGCGTCCGCGGCCCGCACGGATCGTTGATCCGTCAGCCCCCTCCTTCTCGGGCGGCGTGGTTGAGGGCCGCGCCGGCACGAAAAGAGGTCCGCCAGGCGATGCACGTTTCACCTTGCCCGTTCCGCCTTTCCCGCGCGTAATCCGATGATGCGAGATCCCACGCCGGCGACCGCCGCGCTCACCCTTGGCCATGACGGGGCACAACTATACCGCGGCGCCCTCACCGCTCACCTCGGCGCCCTTCTCACTGCTGTCGATGACCTGCCGGACGGTCAGGCAGGGGTCCGCATCAACGGCCTTGCTCCCTTGCGCTCATTTCTTGCGCCGACCGGTCCGATCGGATCGATCGCAGCGGGCGTGCTTGGCCCGTCCAGCCGCGCGGTCCGGGCGGTGCTGTTCGACAAGACCGAAGGGACCAACTGGTCCTTGGGCTGGCATCAGGATCGTACCATCTGCGTGCGACAAAGGATCGATGCTCCGGGCTTTGGCCCCTGGACGGTCAAAGGCGGCATGCAGCACGTTGCCCCGCCGTTCGAACTGCTTGCCCGCATGGTCACGATGCGGGTGCATCTCGACGATGTTCCGGCGACCAACGCCCCCCTGCTGATCGCACCAGGCTCCCACAAGGCCGGCCGCATTCCGGTCGACCGGATTGATGCCGCGGTGAACCGGCACGGCACGGCCGCGTGCCTGGCGCAGGCGGGGGACGCCTGGCTATACGCCACCCCGATCCTGCACGCTTCGCAAGCCGCAGCCGCGCCGATGCGCCGCCGCGTGCTCCAGATCGATTTCGCCGCCGAAGACCTGCCGGGCGGCCTCGAGTGGCTCGGCGTTTGATTGCGTATCCGGGCGCCGATCGTGCCGGATGCCGCTATCCGCACCGTCGATGAATAGGCACTGCCGCCGGCTCGGAACCATGTTGGCCGATCGCCTCCGGAAGCAGGCCGAACTGTGCCGCAGTCAGGCCGACAGTCGCTCGATCAAGGCCAAAGCACCTGCGGGCGCCTTGGGTTTGAAGCCGTTGATGAAGAACACGAACGTGTCCCGCGGCTTCTGCTCCGGCGCTCCACTGGTCACATAGGGAAGGTCCCCCGGCTGGCCGCCCGCTGCCCATGTCCGAGCCGCCTCGGCCCAGCGATCCAGTGCTTCCGGGGCATAGCCTGCCACCTCATCCTCCACCGCCGCCTCAAGCCGCGCGTACACGAAGTCGCCGGTCACATCCGCAATGGCGGGATAGTCCATCGAATCGCCGAACACGATGGCGACGCCGGCCTCCCGGCACATGGAAACGAACTCTGGAACGGCAAAGCTCTCGTGCCGCACCTGGACGGCATGGCGCAGCGCCACACCGTCCTGGGCCTTCGGCAAAAGCGCGAGAAATGCTGCGAAATCATCGGGTTCGAACTTCTTCGTCGCCATGAACTGCCACAGGATCGGCCCCAGCTTGTCGCCTAGCTCTACGATCCCTTGCGCAGCGAACTTGGCCACCGACTCTCCCGCCTCGGCCAGCACCTTGCGGTTGGTGCAAAAGCGCGACGCCTTCAACGTAAAGACAAATCCCTCCGGTGCCGTCGCGGCCCAGCTTGCAAACGTCGCGGGTTTGAACCCGCTGTAGTATGTCCCGTTCACCTCGATCGCGGTCACCTGCCGGCTGGCAAATTCCAACTCGCGCTTGATCGGCCACTTGGGGGGATAAAAACTGCCGCGCCACGGCTCGTAGGTCCATCCGCCGATGCCGACACGAATCGGTGCATAAGTCATGGCCGGCGGCTTAGCAGCACGTCAGCACAGGCGCGACGACTACCTCGCCTCCCCGCTCGGGATCCGGCCGTGTGATAATGCTGGTTCGGATGAGTCGCTGCCCCGATGGCAGCGACTGGAGCGGGCGAAGGGATTCGAACCCTCGACCCCAACCTTGGCAAGGTTGTGCTCTACCCCTGAGCTACGCCCGCTCTGGCGCCGTGTCCCGGAAGGTTCCGGGCTGGGTGAGGCGCGGCCACTAGCAGCGGGATTCGACCCCTGCAACCCCCAAATGCAACATTCTTCCAGAAAGATTGACCGAAGCGGCCCTTCCCGCCTACCTGCGCTGCGGCATGACAGCCCCTACCATCTTGCTCGTCGAGGACGATCCTGCGCTCCGCACGCTGACGGCGCGGGCGCTGCAGGAAAATGGCTTCAACGTGCGGCCTGCTTCGGCCGCGCCGGAAATGTGGCTCGCGCTGGACGCGGGGCCGGTGGACCTCGTCCTCCTGGACATCATGCTGCCGGGCACCAGCGGCATCGATTTGTGCCGCTCGCTTCGGCAAAAGAGCGACGTGCCGATCATCTTCATCTCGGCTCGCTCCAGTGAGACTGATCGGGTCGTCGGACTGGAACTTGGCGCAGACGATTACATCGCAAAGCCGTTCGGCGTTCGTGAGCTGGTTGCGCGGGTGCGCGCGGTGCTCCGCCGTCCGGCGCTTGACCGCCGCTCGGGCGAAGGTGACCAGGGATTGCTCAGGTTCGAAGGCTGGACGATCAATTTGCCCCGTCGCGAACTCACTTCCCCCACCGGCGCGTCGGTGGATCTGACGGGCGCGGAGTTCGATCTCCTGGTTGCCCTCGCGGATCACGCGCAGCGCGTGATCGCGCGTGAACGGCTCATCGAGCTTTCCCGAACGCGGCTTGGCGACAGTTCGGATCGTTCCATTGATGTCCTCGTCAGCCGCCTCCGCCGCAAACTCTCAAGCGCGGGCGAGCAAGCACCGATCGTGACGGTGCGCGGCGTTGGTTACATGCTGAACGTCCCGGTGGAGCGCAGTTGAGGCGCTGGATACCGAGCGTCGGCCTGCTCGGGCAGGTCGTCGCCATTCTGTTGCTTACCATGCTGATCGAGTTCGGCGTCTCCACCCTGCTCTATGAGCGGGCGAGCGAGTTCTCCGTACGCGACGACGAGGCCAGGCGCTTGGCCGAACATCTCGTCATCAGTCGACGCCTGCTTGAGGATCGACCGCCAGCGCAGCGCCCGGCGTTGGCCAACGAACTCACGACCGACCGCTACGAGGTGCAATGGGACGGGGCCGCCGGCATACCGCCCGCGGTGGAGCCAGCGCTCGATCCCATGCGCCGCCAGATCGTTGATTGGGAGCCCTCGCTTAAAACCGGGGATCTGCGCCTGCGGCTCATCTCACCCGGGCGCAGTTCCAAGGTGCGCGGGGCGCTCAGATTGCGCGATGGCAGCTGGCTTCACTTCCGCACTCTTAACGCCGTGGCACGTCTGGAATTCGCCTTTGAGCGGATCCTGTTGGGGCTTGTGCCGGCGATTGCACTGATGGTGCTGGGTGGACTGATGCTCCGCCGCGCTCTCCACCCGCTGCGACGGCTCGCCGAGGCAGCGGATCGAGTTGGCCATGACGAGGTCGGGACGGTTCCTGAGGACGGCCCCCGGGAAGTCCGGCGGCTCGTTGGCGCCTTTAATCGGATGCAGGCGCGGATCGCGGCGTTGATCGACGCACGCACGCAATCATTGGCGGCGGTCGGACATGACCTGCGCACGCCACTCGCCCGGCTTCGCTTGCGAACGGAGGCGATCGCCAGTGCGGACACCCGAGAGGCGATCGGACGGGACATCTCGGAGATGGAGGCGATGATCGCGTCGCTCCTGGCCTTCTTGAGCGGAGACAGCGATCCGGAGAAGCCGTCGGCGCTGGACTTGGCGGTGCTGTGCGCAACGTTGGTCGATGATGCCGCTGATCGTGGGTATGACGCGACCTATGTCGGACCCGATCATTTCGAGTTGCGCTTGCGCCGACTGGCAATGAAGCGGGCGCTCACCAATCTCGTCGACAATGCCCTGAAATATGGCAGGTGCGCGACCGTCGAGCTTTTGCCGGGCGACGGCATCGTGACGATACGAGTGGCGGACGAAGGCCCGGGCGTGCCCCACGAAGAGCTTGCCCATGTGCTGGAACCGTTCGTGCGTCTTGATCCGGCGCGGGGCCGCGACACGATCGGTTTTGGCCTTGGCCTGCCTATCGCGGTTCAGGCGATCAAGGCGGAAGGCGGAACCCTGACGCTCGCCAATCGCGCCGACGGCGGCTTGGTCGCCACTGTAATCCTGCCGATCACACAGCTGGCGTCCGGGACACAAAACGTAACGTGATCGCTGCGGGCCAGAAAGGCACGAGGATTATCTAGGCTGTTCCAAATTTAGGAGCAGCTTCCGTGAACGAACTGATCGGCCGCGTCTTTGACTTCGAAAAGAAAGTCTACGAGGACAGCCGCGCGCTTTACTCGAAGCTCGCAAACCATGGTCAAGAACCAAAGGCGTTGATGATCAGCTGTGCTGATTCGCGCGTGGTTCCAGAACAGATCATGCAGGCTCAGCCTGGCGACCTTTTTGTATGCCGCAACGCTGGCAACATCGTGCCGCCTTACGCAACGCAGAACGGCGGCGTCACTTCCACTGTTGAATATGCAGTATTGGCTCTTGGGATCCGCGACATCATTGTTTGCGGTCACTCCGACTGCGGCGCAATGAAGGGCCTGGCGGGCGATCCTGCCAAGCTTGAAGCCATGCCCAATGTGGTTGCTTGGCTCCGGCACGGCTCCGCTGCGCGACAAGTGGTGGATTCAAGCTATGCCGATCTCGAGGACGGCGCGCGCGTGCGGGCAGTGAGCCTTGAGAATGTCGTGGCGCAGCTTGCGCATCTGCGCACCCATCCGTCCGTTGCCGCAGGTATCGCCCGCGGCGAGATCGCGCTGCACGGTTGGTTCGTGGACATTCACGCCGGGCAGATGCTCGCCCTGAACGGCGAAACCGGCCGGTTCGAATCGGTTCGCGGCGATCGCCCGCTTCCAGTCGCTTTGCCCGCAGCGCGGCGCCTTGCGGCGGACTTCATCACTCAAGAGGCGGCTGAGTAATGACCCAGGCAGCGGTAGAGCGCCCCGGCGTCTCCATACCCTCGATCAAGTTCCTGGGGCGGGATCTCACCGCCTCGATCGTCGTGTTCCTGGTCGCGATGCCCCTGTGTATGGGCATCGCGGTCGCGTCCGGCGTGGCACCTGAAAAGGGGCTTATCACCGGCATCATCGGCGGCATCGTAGTCGGCGCGCTGGCCGGCTCGCCGCTGCAGGTCTCGGGCCCGGCCGCCGGCCTTGCCGTCATCGTGTTCGAACTCGTGCGCGATCAGGGCCTGTCAGCACTCGGACCGATTCTGATCCTGGCGGGTGGTATCCAAGTCGCGGCCGGTATCTTTCGCCTGGGCGGATGGTTTCGCGCCATCAGCCCCGCGGTGGTGCACGGCATGTTGGCCGGCATCGGCGTTCTGATCGTCGTGGGTCAATTCCACGTCCTGTTCGATGAACGACCGCTCTCTTCCGGACCGGAAAACCTCGCCGCAATGCCCGGCCGTCTGCTTGGTTTGTCGTCCGACATTCGCGCGACCGAGCTGGCGTTCATGCTCGCGCTTGTCACGATCGGCGCCATGGTGGGCTGGGAGAAGTTCC
The DNA here is from genome assembly GCF_021043365.1 of Sphingomonas sp. IC-11. Taxonomy (GTDB): domain Bacteria; phylum Pseudomonadota; class Alphaproteobacteria; order Sphingomonadales; family Sphingomonadaceae; genus Sphingomonas. Next base: position 131,269 of record NZ_JAJNDU010000003.1, read on the forward strand.
GGCCGCAGGCGCTTCGCCTACTGCCGGGCGCGCTCGTTGGCGTGCTCGCCGCGACGCTCCTGACGCTGGTCTTCGGCCTGGATGTCGCAAAGGTGGTGGTGCCCGAATCGATCGTCGCCGCCATTGCGCCGCCAGAAAGCGGCTTCCTCGCGCGGTTCATGGATCCGGCGATCCTTACAGCCGCGGTCGCCATCGCCTTTATCGCGTCCGCTGAAACGCTGCTGTCCGCCGCCGCCGTCGACAAGATGCATGATGGAGTCCGCACCGATTACAACAAGGAATTACGTGCGCAGGGCGTCGGCAACTTGCTGTGCGGCTTTGCCGGCTCTCTCCCGATGACGGGCGTCATCGTCCGCAGCTCTGCGAATGTTCAGGCCGGTGCCGTAACCCGCGCCTCTGCAATCCTGCACGGCATCTGGATCCTGGGTTTCGTCGCTCTGCTGCCGTGGTTGCTGCGGGCCATCCCGATGGCGTCGCTGGGCGCCGTGTTGGTGGTTACGGGTTGGCGCCTCGTCAGCCTCAAGCACGCCAAGCACCTGTTCAAGGATTATGGCGTTCTTCCAGTGGCGATCTGGGCTGTGACGTTGATCATGGTCGTGGCCACCGATCTGCTGACCGGCGTTCTGACCGGCATCGCCCTCACCGTTCTGGAACTGATCCCGAATCTTCGCCGCCTGAAGCTGAGGGTCAAGGAACAGCGCGACGGCGAGGCACATGCGATCGAACTTGATGGCGCGGCGACGTTCGTCACCCTGCCGAAGCTGTCGGCCACGCTGGATCGTGTCCCCGCCAGCGCACCGGTCCGCCTCGACGTCTCGAAGCTCGACGCGGTGGACCACACCACTGCTGAATTGCTGCGAGACTGGTTCCAGCGCCGCAAGGCCGCCGGAAATCCCGTGGAGCTACGCGGCCAACGTGGCCGGATCGCCACACTGGCTGCATAAACCGTCGTTCCAGAAACACTTTGACGCGATCCAGCAACATCCTGTTTGATCAGCTGCGATAGCGTCAAAGTGTCCGACCAGCTCGCGACCGCTCCCCGGGGAGGAGGAGCGCGAGCGGATCGGAAGCAGGAGGAGCCTCTGCCAACAGGAGGTTCCATGACGTTACTGAAATATATTCCCGCGCTCATCCTGGCGTCCCTGGCGCTGCCCGCCGCCGCACAGGACGAAGAGCCCCCCAAGCCGGTCACAGTCAGCGGCAGCGTCGGCCTCGTCTCCGACTATCGATTCCGAGGCGTATCCCAGACAGACGAGAATCTTGCCGTGCAAGGCGGCATCACCATCGCTCATGAAAGCGGCCTGTACATTGGCACGTGGGGCTCGAACCTCGCGGGATGGGGCACGTTTGGTGGGGCCAACATGGAACTGGACCTCATCGCCGGGTACAAGGCGACGCTCGATGACGTGACGGTCGACGTGGGTGCCACCTGGTACATGTACCCGGGCGGATTCAATAACACCGACTTCATCGAGCCCTACGTCAAGGTTTCCGGCACAATGGGTCCCGCGACGCTCACTGCCGGCCTTGCCTATGCGCCCAAGCAGGAAGCGTTGGGGGCCTGGTACCTGAACGGCGCATCGGCCGCGGCTGGCGTTTATGACAACCCCGGCGACAAGAACGACAATCTTTATGTCTGGGTCGACGGCGCCGTTGGCGTGCCAAATACGCCCGTGACGCTGAAGGGACATGTCGGCTTTTCGAACGGTAATGAGGGTCTGGGCCCGTTCGCCACCAGCGTCGCCCCCACCGGTGAGTATATCGATTGGCTGATCGGGGCGGACTTCGCCATCCCAAGCACGCCGCTCACGCTGGGTGTGGCTTATGTCGACACCAATCTCAGCAGCCGGGATACGGCCTATATCCAGCCCAGCTTCAGCAAAGGGCAGGACGGCACAGGCTCGATCGCGGATGGCACCGTGCTGTTCTCGCTGACCGCGGCCTTCTGATCCTCGCCTGATCGCCCGCACGGGCGTACCGTACTCAACCACGGAACGGGCCGGGGGGTTTGCTTCCCCCGGCCCGTCACCACATAAGGGGGGTGAACGACTAATCGGGAGCAGCCCTTGGCTACGTTGGGAATGAGTGCCGCGGAAAAGGAAGCCGTTCAGGCGTTCCGCCGCGACGTGGTCGAACCGTCGATGACGAAGCTCGTCATCCTCGACTTCTGGGCGGAATGGTGCGGGCCGTGCAAGGCGCTCGCACCGGTGCTCGAAAAGGTGGCAGCTGCCTATGCCGACAAGGGCGTGGTGCTGGCCAAGGTCGATACTGACAAGAACCAGTTCATCGCCGCGCAATTCCAGATCCGCTCCATTCCAACCGTCTACGCGATGTTCCAGGGTCAATTGGTTGCCGATCTGACCAACGCCCGAACCGAGTCACAGCTGCGCACCAGTCTTGATCAGTTGCTGCGCCAATTGCCCATCCAGGGGGAGGCGCAATCGCAAGAGGCTGAGCTTGAGCCGCTGATCGCGATGGGCGAGCAAGTGCTCGGCGAAGGTGACGCTGAGCGCGCATTGTCAATTTTCGACCAATTGTTCGAAATGGCGCCCGATCATCCCGCGGTTCTGTCCGGTCGTATCCGCGCCCTGGTAGCTGCGGGTGCTCACGACGAAGCAGAGGCCGCCCTCGCCACCCTGCCGGACGACGTCGCCAGCCGCCCGGACATCGAACGCGCGCGCTCCGCTCTGGCACTCGCCAGATCCGCCCCCCAGGTCAGTGATCTGACTCCCCTCGAAGCCGCGGTTGCTGCCAATCCTGACGATCTCCAGGCCCGCTTCGATCTTGCCAATGCGCAAATGGCTGCGGGCAACCGCGACGCGGCGGCTGACGGCTTCCTTGCCATCACTGCTCAGGAGCGTGACTGGAACGAGGGCGCGGCGCGTCAGCAACTCCTGAAGCTGTTTGAAGTGGTCGGGCTGGAGGATCCCTGGGTGTCGGCCCAGCGCCGCCGATTGTCCGCCATTCTCTTCGGATGACACGCCTTTCCATCTTTCCTTTGCCCGGCGCTCTGCTGTTTCCGGGCATGCACCTGCCGCTGCACATCTTCGAACCGAGGTATCGGGCAATGGTGTCCGATGCCATGGCGCGGGACCGCCGGATCGGCATGATTCAGCCTCGCGTCATGGAGGCTGGTGCCGGCGATCGGCCCGCCCTCTACGATCTCGGCTGCGTCGGACGCATTGCCGAGATCGAGATGCTGGACGACGGGCGCTCAAACCTGGTGCTCGAAGGGCTGTCGCTGTTTCGAGTGGTGCGCGAACTCGACGTATCCACCCTGTTCCGCCAGGTGGAGGCAGAACTCCTTCCGCCGCCAGAGCCGGAGACACTCTCGCTTGGCTCCCGCGCGTCGTTGGAGATGGAGGCCCGCCGCTTTGCCGATCGGCAAGGCTATGCGGTGGACTGGGAAGCGGTGTCGCGACTTGACGACCAAAGCCTGGTCAACGGCATCGCGCAGATCGCCCCGTTTGACGTGGCGGCGAAGCAGGCACTGCTGGAGGCCGACGGGATCACCAGCCGCGCCGACCTGATCGTGCAGTTGATGCAATTCTTCGGCCGCCATGACGGCGATGACCGGGTGACGTTGCAGTGACGATCGATCCTTGGCTGCTCGAGCGGCTCGTCTGCCCGGCCACACGCACCCCGCTGATCCTGAGCGAACGGGGCGACGAGCTTGTGTCAGTGGCAGCAAGCTTGGCTTATCCGATCCGCGGCGGCGTTCCGGTGCTACTTGTCGAAGAAGCCCGGCCGCTCGCCGGCAGTTCTCTCAACGACTGAGCAAGGGCGGGCCATCATTCCGGCAGAGCCGCGAGACAGCGGCATCGTGAGCCTGCCGCTTGTTGGGGAGGGGAAGTACGCCTTCGTCGCTGCTTACGACGTCCTGGTCGCAGCGTCGGCCACTCGGTCGACGCGGACCTGACGCGGGGTCACGCTTCCGCCACCACGGCCGGGAAAGGAGACGAACAATGCATCGTCCAAGTTTCTTCCCGGCGTTGTTCGCCGGCTTCCTTCTCACCATTCTAACGTTCGCGCCGTCGTTTGGCGCCGCTTGAAGCCTGCGGCGCCGGTTCGCTCCCCCGTCGCCGCTGCACATGCGGGCGTTCGCGGAACGGCGCGAACGCCCGCTTCTTTGGTGCGAGCAAAGTACGAAGCGTTCTTCAGCGCAGCTGAGCGCGGCCCTTCCCGCCTCGCAATCGGAACAAGACGCGGACGGGTCCGCATCCAGCCGCCGGCAGGCGCGCTTGCGACGCGCCGGTGCCGGCAACCGGAACGGTGCTGATCAGTTCAGGACCACCGTCACCGCGCGGCGGTTGCGTGCCCAGCTCTCCTCATCCGAACCAAGCGCCAGCGGACGTTCCTTGCCGTAGCTGATCGTGGTGATCCGGCTTGGCGAGATTCCCTGTGCCACTAGGTAGTTCTTGGCGGCATTGGCGCGGCGGTCGCCGAGTGCGAGGTTATACTCACGCGTGCCGCGCTCGTCGGCATGGCCCTCGATGGTCACGCGAATGTTCGGATAGCGCTGCAGCCAGACGACCTGGCTGTCGAGAATGCCGCGCGCCGTGCCATCGATGTCATATTGGTCAAGACCGAAGTTGACGGTGTCGCTGGTCACCGAACGCTTGAAGTCCTCGGACGAGCCCGGGACGACGGCGCCCTCGGTCGAACCGGTCGATCCGGTCGGCGCGGCTGGCGCTTCGCCGGGCGCGGGCGGAAGAACTTCGGGCCGCTTCTTCGAGCAAGCCGCAGTGGTCACCAGCGCAGTCGCGAGCAGGATCGTGGTGGTCAGTCTCGCCATTCTTTTTCTCCCATTTTCCGTACCCCGTGTTCCCCCGATAACAGATTCACGGCCGGATCGGACCCCAGGACGGGTCGGAGCCATCCAGCGGCGTTGGAACGCGGCGCTCGTTCACGCCGGTGAGGTCGACCGACCAGAGATCCGCCTTGCCGCTGCGGCCCTGTGCCGAACGGTAGAACATCAGCACGCGGCCGTTCGGGGCCCAGGACGGGCCCTCATCATGCCAGCTGTTCGTCAGGATCTTCTCGCCGGAACCGTTGGGGCTCATGATGCCGATCCGGAAGCCGCCTGACATGCGCGTAAACGCGATCAGATCGCCGCGCGGGCTCCACGCCGGCGTGCCATAGCGTCCGCCACCGAAGCTGATGCGCTGCTGGTTCGATCCATCCGCGTTCATCACATAAAGCTGCTGCCCACCGGAACGATCGCTCTCGAACACGATCCGGCTGCCATCCGGAGAGTAGCTGCCGCCAGTATCAATGCCCGGTGAATTGGTCAGGCGCTGCGGCGTGCCCCCGCTTGCCGGCACGCGATAAAGATCGGTGTTGCCGCCTGATGCCATGGAAAACAGGATCCAGCGGCCATCCGGCGAAAAGCGCGGTGCAAAGGTCGTAGCGACGTTCTGCACGACCAGCCGCTGCCGCCCCGAACCGATCTCATAAACATAGATGGCCGGCACCCGGCCGACGTAGCTCATGTACACGATCGATTGCTGGTTCGGGGAGAAGCGCGGTGTCAAAACGATCGACTGGCCGTTGGTCAGGAAGCGGTGGTTGGCGCCATCCTGGTCCATGATCGACAGGCGCTTGATGCGGTTTCCCTTAGGCCCGGTTTCGGACACGTAAACCACACGGCTGTCAAAATAAGGTCCTTCGCCGGTCAGCCGGGTATAGACCATGTCGGCGCACTTGTGCGCAGCCCGACGCCAGTCTGACGGCGGCACCACAAAGCCCTGGCGCATCAGTTCCGTTTGCGCCGACACGTCGAACAGGTAGCAGCCAACAGTCAGCGTGCCGTCCCCATTGGCGCGGATATAGCCCTGCACCAGCGCCTGCGCGCCAGTGCCACCCCAGTAGTCAAAGGCGGGAGCCTGCACTTCCGGGAACATGACCGTGCGCAGCTGCGCCGGCGACAATGGGTTGAACAGGCCGGAATTGCGCAGATCGTTGGTCACGATCTCCGCAAGCTGACGCCCAAGTGCATCCGTCGAACCGGCTGGCGTTTGCACAACGGTTGCCGCCGGCATGGTCGGAATGGCGATCGGCATTGGCGCCGAAATGCCGCCGGTCACGTCAACTTCCAGCGGTCCGCCCGGCGCTTGCGCGCCCAGAGGAGCAGGTTGCCGGGGCGCGGATTGCGTCTGAGCCACCGGCGCGGGCGCCACGAGCGGTGTCGGTGGCACATCCTGCGCAACAACTGGCACAGCGAGCATGAGGGGGGCCAACAGGGCAAAGCGTTTCATCGTCTTCCTCTCACTCGGACGTGGTGCCCGGCTCCGTCGCGAAGCCATCCCGCCAATTCACGGGCCTAGATGAACGACACATGTAGCGCACATGAACCAGGCATCGGCGGATCGGCCCCGCGCGACACGCGTATCAGGCAAACGTCACCGCAGCTTCCACTTGAAGTTGATGTTGTTCCATCCGCCATTAGGCGTGTCGTAATATTCCGGCGGCAGTTTCAACGGGGAACACCCCTTGAACGCCGCGATGCCCAGATCCTTGACCCGTTGAGCGTAGCGCTCGTTCTGGGCGGTAACGCCGGTCTGGCGGACCACGGTCGGAGTAGCGGCAAGCGTGCCATTCTCGTTGAGGCGCAGGTTCAGCGTCGTCACGATCTCATTCGCGCCCGGGCCGGGGTCGACCTGACGATCCGCGCATGGCTGGATCTGACGTGCGATCGCCTGAACGATCGAGGCGAGCGCGGTTGCATCGATCTTTGCAGCGCGGGGCGTCTGGCTCCGGCTGGTCGAAGGTTCGGTCGTCAAGCCCTTCAGGAAATCATCGCCCAGCCGGCCGCCGCGCGGTTTCGTCGCCTTCGACTGGCTGTCCGATCCCGATCCACGCGCCTTGGCAGCTGCCGCGGCCTTGGCCTTGGCGTCCGCTGCGGCCTTCGCGCGCGCATCCGCCGCTGCCTTTGCCTTCGCCTCCGCTGCGGCCTTCGCCTTGGCAGCTGCAGCTTCCTTCGCGGCAGTTTCAGCCGCTGCGGCTTTCTTCGCCGCTTCGCGCTCGGCCGCCGGGTTCGGCCTCGGCTTTGGCTTGGGCTGCGGCTTCTCGTCCGGCTTGGGCGCAGGCTGCGGCTTGGGCGGCGCCGGCTTGGGCTTGGGCTCCTGCTTGGGCGCCGCCTTGGGTGCGGGCTTCGGCGGCTCAGGCTTTGGGGCTGGCGGCGGCGGCGCGGGTTCGGGCTCAGGCGCGGGCGCAGGTTCGGGCTCGGCCGGCGCGGGCGGCGCGGCATCGTCCGGCTCGCCAGTCTCGGGGGCGACCGACTGCGCCGGCTCCTCCACTGCTTGGGGCGCAGTCGCTTCCAGCCCCACGTCCTTCACCAGGCTGACGTCGATCGGCTGCTGTTTCAGCTTCTCTGGATTGGGGGTGGAGAGAAAGCCGACAGACAGCAGGCCGAACAGGATCAAATGCCCTGCGCCCGCTACTCCAAGCCCAACCTTTTCCGCCCGCTCCATCCGGGTTACTCGTCCCCGATCGTCACCAGCGCCACGCGGTTCAGCCCGGCACGGTTCAGTTCGCCCATCACGCGCATCACCCGCCCGTAATCGAGCGCACGGTCGGCACGAAGATACACCTGCGGCGGATCGCCTTCACCCGACTGCGCCGCGATCGCGTCGAGCCGAGCGGCCAGCGCGTCCTCAGACACTTCGTCCTTGGCGATGAAGATCCGGCCGTCCGCGTCAAGCGAGATCTCGGTCGGCTCCTTGTCCTGGTCCAGCGGCTTGGCGCGGCTGTCAGGCAGGTTCACCGGCACGCCGGCGGTCAGCAGCGGCGCGGTGACCATGAAGATGATCAGCAGCACGAGCATGACGTCGACCAGCGGCGTGACGTTGATGTCTGCCATCGGAGCGCGGCGCCCGCCGGATCGCTGTGAGGGAAGCTGCATCGCCATCGTTCAGCTCTTCGGAGCAACGATAGGAAGGCTCACCGGGCCGCTCACCGCTCGCGGTCCAGCTGACGCGACAGGGTTGCGTGGAACCCGTCGGCGAAGCGGTTCAGCCGCGCCTCGATCCGGTTGATGCCATGGCTGAAGCGATTGTACGCAATGACGGCCGGGATCGCTGCGAACAGGCCGATCGCAGTCGCGAAAAGTGCCTCGGCGATGCCGGGCGCCACTACCGCAAGGCTGGTGTTCTGCTGGCTGGCGATGCTGGTGAAGCTGCGCATGATGCCCCACACCGTCCCGAACAGGCCGACGAAGGGCGCCACCGATCCAACGGTCGCCAGCACGTTCAACCGATCGGACAGCTTGTCGATCTCGCTTGCGACCGCTGCGCCCATCGTGGTCGCCAAACGTTCGCGCGTACCCCCGCGATCGATCACGGCGCCCTGAGTGGAGCGGCGCCATTCGGCAACGCCGGCTGCGAACACACGCGCGCTCGGCAGATCCTCGTCAGCCCGCGTCTTGTAGAAGGCATCGATGTCATCGGCCTTCCAGAAATCGCGCTCGAACGTCTCGGTCGCGCGCCGGGTACGCCCCAGCTTGCGCCAGAACATAAAAATGATTGCCCAGGTCCAGATGCTTGCGGCGAGCAGGCCGAACATCACCAGCTTCACGACGATGTCGGCCTGCAGGAACAGCGCAACGGGTGAAAGCGTGGCAGCGTCGGTATTGAAGAACGGGTTCAAGGCCTCTTTTCCCCCTTGTCGACGAGAGCGGCAAAACGGTCGATCCAGTCGCGCGGTTGCCGCCGCGGCCGTCCAGATGGCGCCACGAGCGCCGCCACGACATCCGCCTCGGCCAGCACAAGCGTGTCGCGCATGACTCTCTGATGAATGGAAACACTCGCTGCGCCAACCGCCGTCACGCGCGTGCAGACAACCAGCGCATCGTCCAGCCGGGCGGGTGCTCGATAGCGGATGGCAAGGCTTGCCACAGCATAGGCACCGGTGCCCGTCTCGTGCGCGGCACGCTGGTCCACGCCGGCCAGCCGAAGCATGTCCGATCGGGCACGCTCCATGAAGCGCAGGTAATTGGCGTGATATACGACCCCGGACAGGTCCGTGTCCTCGAAATAGACGCGCACGGGCAAGCGATGCTCTACGCCGGCAAAGCGCCCTTCCAGAGGCTGGTCGGCTTGGCCGGTTTCCATTTCGCCGTTGTTAACCGAACGTTGCCGGCTCGGGTAGCCCCATGGGGCCGATCTGATCAGTCGCGGAGAACCGCGGCATCAACCTCGATCCAGGGCACCCGGCGCGCCACCGCCGGGGCGCGCGCGGCCGGCGGCGGTGCTGCCCGCGTGCCAACCGCAGCCGCAGGTTTATTGGCTGTCGATGACGGGCCCGCGGCAGCAAGCCGGGCCGCGTTCGGCCCCGCTGCGGCATTCGCCGGCCTTGTTCCGGCCGCCGCAGCCACGCCCGCCCCGGAAGCGACGCTTCGGGAGGGTACCGCGGCACTCGATGAGGTCGCAGGCGCCGGCAGCAGGCTGGGCCGCGCGACCGAGACAGAGGCGGGCGCGGTGGGCTGCATGACAACAGCCGTTGCGCGCGACACCGGTATCGCCGCGGCCGGTGCGCCGCCAACAACCGGGACCGAAACCGGCGCTGCGAGCGCAATCATCGGACGAGGCGCCAGCATTTCGGCAAATGGCGCATCAAGGGTCGGCAGCACAGCCGCGGCGAACGTCTGCAACTCACCGGGCGTCAGGCGCTCTGATTCGGCCAGCGTCGCTGCCGCGGCGGTGCAGAATGCCTCGCGCGCCTGCGCCTGCGAGAAGAAGTTGTAGAGCCTGGTCATCGCGTCGTCATAGCGATCCTGCCAGTCTCCCCCACCGGCGCGATACTGTTCGGAAAGCTGCGTCTGTGCGCTCGCCAATGTGGCTTTGTGCGTCGCCAGCATGGCATTGTAGCGTTGCACGATGGTCGCTTCCTGCGCCCCGCGGCAGGCGAGCGCCGCGACGTTCAGTGCCACCCGCATGTGCCATACCGTCGCCGCTGGAGAGAGCCCGCGGTTAATTGGCGTGATCGGGGGCGTGACGTGGACCGGAACAGCCGGAGGCTCAGGAGGCGGCACGACCACCGCCACTTCCTTTGGCCGGGAGGCGCAGGCAGCCACCGCAGCGATGGCTGCGACGGCGACGATGGCTTGCGTTACGCGTGACATGGCGGCTCCGTTCTCCCCCCGGCGCTACTGCCCGATGCTGTGCCGGCCGATGGGTGAATGCAAGGTAAAGGAACCCGATCCCTCCAATGATCCGGGATCCACTGGCACCGCGCTGATGCCGGTTCCTGCATGCGCCTCGCCGACAGGGCACCGAATCGGTGCAGGCGACGTTGTTGGCCCAACCCAGATCAAGATCGGAGACGGTATGACGCAGACCCCGGCGGTGGAAGAGTTGAACCAGATTGTGACGGACATCGCACGGGAGATCAGCGAGAACGCAGAGGAGATCGAGCGGGCTGCCGATGCCAAGGAGGAAGGGCTTTCCCCCGGCCCTTTCGGCATCGTCGTCACCACTGCGAAGGGCGAACTTTTGTCCGCGGGGGCGGCGAAAACCCTCTTTCCGCTACAGAGCATTGCCAAGGTTTTCGCCTTGGAGCTTGCCCTGTGCGCGATCGGGGATGATGTCTTCAAACGGGTGGGACGCGAACCGTCTGGTGATCCGTTCAACTCAATCGTGGATCTGGAGCGAACCGCAGGGGTGCCGCGCAACCCCTTCGTGAACGCAGGTGCCCTCGCGGTCGTGGATATCCTCGTCGAAGCTTTGGACGAGGATGCCCAGGCCAGTGCGGTGGTGAACTTCGTCCGCCAGCACAGCGGGCAGACAGTTATCGACCTGGATCAGGACGTGCTGGCGTCTGAGCACGAAGCCGGCGATCTCAACCGCGCCATGATGAGCTTCATGCGCCACCACGGCAATCTCCACTCGTCGGTGGACGAGGTGATGGAGGCCTATGTCAGGCAGTGCGCCATCATGCTGGATTGCGAGGGCCTGGCGCGAACGGGCCTGTTCCTCGCCCGTACCCGGCGCAATCCGGCCGACGAGGAAGCAGATGCGATTGCCCGGCGCATGCGCAAGCTGCTCGCCTTGATGATGACGTGCGGCCATTATGACGGGTCAGGAGATTTTGCGCTGCGTGTCGGGCTGCCGGCAAAGAGCGGCGTCGGCGGCGGAATCCTTGCCGTCGTTCCGGAAACCGCCGCGATCGCGGTGTGGTCACCTAATCTTGATCAGCACGGAAATTCGATGCTGGGCGTGCGCGCGCTTGAGATGCTGGCACACCGCACTGGCTGGTCCGTCTTTGGCCCGCCCATGATCGGCTGAACGGGCAACGCCCGCCCATGATCAGGCGGGCGTCGACGAGCGCTTGGAGCTATGCCGCGCGCTGCTCCAGCGCCTGCGCCGCCTCGGCTATCAGCGATGCGATGATGTCGGCCAGCGGCTCTTCCTTGGTGACCATGCCGACCGACTGGCCCGCCATCACGCTGCCATGCTCGACATCGCCGTCGATCACCGCGCGGCGCAGCGCACCGGCCCAATAATGCTCGATCTGCAGCTGCGCCTCGGCCATCGCGACCGCGCCTTCGTCCAGCGCCTGCGCCACTTCGCGCTGCTTGGCGGTGAACAGCTCGCCGCCGGCATTCTTCAGCGCGCGCACCGGGATCACCGGCAGCCGCGGGTCGATCTGCACGCTCGCCACCGCGTCGCGGGCAGAGGCGCGGATGAAGGCCTGCTTGAACTTGGGATGCGCGATCGATTCGGTCGCGCAGACGAAGCGCGTACCGAGCTGGACGCCCGCTGCACCCATGTCGAGATAGCCCGCGATCGCCTCGCCGCGCCCGATGCCGCCAGCGATGAACACCGGCACGTCATTGGCGATCGCCGGCAGGATCTCCTGCGCCAGCACGCTGGTCGAAACGGGGCCAATATGCCCGCCCGCTTCCGATCCCTCGATCACCAGCGCGTCGACGCCCGAGCGGATCAGCTTCTTCGCCAGCGCCAGCGTCGGTGCGAAGCAGATCACCTTGGCTCCGCTCGCCTTGATCGCCTCCAGCGAGCCCTTGGGCGGCAGCCCGCCCGCCAGCACGACATGACCAACCTCATGCTTCGCGCACACCTCGATCAGCGCCATCAGATCGGGGTGCATGGTGATCAGGTTCACGCCGAACGGCTTGTCGGTCAGCGCCTTGGTCGCGGCGATTTCCTTGTCGAGCAACTCGACCGTCATCGCCCCGCACGCAATCACGCCAAACCCGCCGGCGTTGGACATGGCGGCGACCAGATTGCGCTCGCTGACCCAGCTCATCGCGCCGGCCATGATGGCTACTTCGCTGCCGAGGAATACGGCGCCGCGCTCCATGCGGCGGGCGAGACGGGCGGAACCCGAACGGTCGATCGTGGTATCGTTCATCACCGCGCCGCTACACCGGTCGCGCGGCGGAGACAAACATGCGGCAACACGCCACCGAATTGATTGTTACCTCGCCCGGCCAGGGCCTTCACGAATTCACCCGCGATGTCACCGGCTGGGTCGCCTCGACCGGCATCGAACAGGGCCTCCTCACCCTCTTCATCCGCCACACCTCCGCCTCGCTGCTGATCCAGGAAAACGCCGCCCCCGCCGCGCGCCGCGACATGGAGCGCTTTCTCGCCCGCATCGCCCCTGAATCGCGTGATTACGAGCATGACGATGAAGGGCCGGACGACATGCCCGCGCACCTGCGCTCGGCGCTCACCGCCACCAGCCTCTCGATCCCAGTCGCGAATGGCCACCCGGTGCTCGGCACGTGGCAGGGCATCTACCTCTTCGAGCATCGCCGCGCGTCGCACCGCCGGCAGGTCGCGCTTCACCTGATCGGCGAGTGACGGCGATGCTGGGAACGCTGAAAGTCGCCGCCCGCGATCGCACCCGGCTGGGCGAAGTCGCCGCCGTCATGTCGCGCTTCGGCCTCGACGTGCTGCTCGCCCGCCTCGGCCTCGGCAGCGCGCAGGACGAGCCCGAGCCGTTCGACCTTCCCGACCGCACGCGCCGCGCGCTGGAGGCGCTCGGCCCCACCTGGGTGAAGCTCGGCCAGATCATGGCGACGCGCGCGGATATCCTGCCGCCCGAATGGATCGCCGCGTTCGAACAGCTGCAAAGCTCGGCCCCGCGCCTGCCCTTCGAGGACCTGCGCCCGGCGGTGGAGACCGCGCTCGGCGAGCCGCCCGAGACGGTGTTCGCCCAGTTCGATGCCGAACCGCTCGCCGCCGCCTCGATGGCGCAGGTCCACCGCGCAACGCTGCCCGATGGCACGGCCGTGGTGGTCAAGATCCGCCGCCCCGGCATCCGCCCGCGGATGGAGGCGGACTTGCGCCTGCTCGGCGAAGTCGCGCGCGTCATGGAACGCTCCAATGCGGAGGCCCGCCGCTTCGGCGCGACCAAGCTCATCCGCCAGCTCGGCAGCGCGATCCTGGGCGAACTCGATTTCGCCAACGAGGGCCGCAACGCCGATCTGCTGCGCGACGATTTCGCGCGCGACTCCCGCGTGCTGATCCCGCGCATCCACTGGGATTATACGTCCGAAGCGCTGATCGTGATGGACCACATCCCCGGCGTGCCGCCGCGCAACGCCCAGGTGCTGCGAGATGCCGGGATCGACCCCGCCGTGATCGCCGCCTCGGGCGCGGACATCGTGCTTCAGATGGCGCTCATCAACGGCCGCTTCCACGGCGATCCGCACCCCGGCAACCTCCTGTGCTTGCCCGGCAACCGCATCGGCATGATCGATTTCGGCCTCATCGGCCACGTCAGCCCGCGCCGGCGTGAGGAATTCATCGCCTTCGTCCAGGCACTGGTCACCGACGATCCCGCGCTCCTCGCCGAAACGCTCGCCCGCTGGGCCGAACTGGAACATCAGGTCCCGCGCTTCATGCCGATCGCGGAGGGGCTGGTGGTCCGCCACGGCCGCCGTCTGGTGCTGGCCGATCTCGTCGCCGACCTGTTCGGCACGCTGCGCGAGGAGAAGCTCGCCTTCCCGCCCGATCTGCTACTGCTGTTCAAGGCGCTGATCACATTGGACGGCGTGCTCGGCGCGATCGAGCCCGACTTCGATCTCGCCGCCGCGATGCGCCGGGCAAGCGGCCGGCTGGTGATGGAGCGGCTCTCGCCGGAACGCTGGTCACGCCGCGCCGCCGCCGTCGCACTGGAGGTCGATCGGCTGGGAGACGATCTCCCGCGTCTGATCCGCGCGCTCGTCCGCCGCGCGGAGGCCCCGCCAACGCCTGCCCCGGCGCAGCCGTTCGACAGCCGCATCCTCGCGGCGGCACTGATCGCTGCCGCGCTCATCGTCGCGGCGGCGATCATGCTGACCTAGCGGCTCAGGCGGCCTCGTCGGCGTCCAAGCCATAAGCGGTATGCAGCACGCGCACCGCCAGCTCGGTCTCGTCCTCGTTGATCAGCACGCTGACCTTGATCTCGCTGGTCGAGATCGCAAGGATGTTGATCCCGCGCGCGCCCAGCGTCGAGAACATCGTGCTCGCGACGCCCGCATGGCTGCGCATGCCGACGCCGACGACGCTGATCTTCGCCACGCGCGTGTCGTGCACCAGCTCCTCGAAGCCGATCGCCGCACGCGCCTGGTTCAGCGTCTCGATCGATCGCGCGAGGTCCGCCGCCGGCACGGTGAAGGTCACGTCCGTCGAGCCCGAGCCCCGCGCTCCGTGATCGTGCGCGATATTCTGGATGATCATGTCGACGTTGATGTTCGCCGCGGCCAGCGGCTCGAAGATCGCCGACACCGAACCCGGCTTGTCGGGCACTGCGGTCAGCGTGATCTTCGCTTCGTTCTTGTCGTGCGCGATGCCGGTGATCAGCTGGCGTTCCACGTCTTCAACCTCCTCTTCGCCCACGATCATCGTACCGGGCAGTGTATCCGCCATCGGCGCATCGTCGCCGGTGAACGACGAGAGCACCTGGACGCGGACGTTTTCCTTCATCGCCAGGCCCACCGAGCGCGTCTGCAGCACCTTGGCGCCGACGCTGGCGAGCTCAAGCATTTCCTCATACGTCACCTTGGCGAGCTTGCGCGCGCGCGGCACGATGCGCGGATCGGTGGTATAGACGCCGTCGACGTCGGTGTAGATGTCGCAGCGATCGGCCTTGATCGCCGCCGCCACCGCCACCGCCGACGTGTCGGAGCCGCCACGGCCCAGCGTCGTCACGCGCCCCTCATGCACGCCCTGGAAGCCCGGGATCACCGCCACTTCGCCCGCGCCCATGCTGGCGAGCAGTGCCTCCGAATCAATCGTTTCGATCCGCGCCTTGGCGAACGCGCCCGATGTGTTCACCGGCAGCTGCCAGCCAAGCCAGGACCGCGCCGGCACGCCGATCGCCTGCAGCGCAATCGCCAGCAGCCCGCTGGTGATCTGCTCGCCCGCGGAAACGACGACGTCATACTCCTTGGGATCGTATAGCGCGCTCGCCTCGCGGCAGAAGTTCACCAGCCGGTCGGTCTCGCCAGCCATGGCGGAAACCACCACCGCCACTTCGTTGCCGGCCGCCGCCTCGCGTTTCACCCGCGCGGCGACCGAGCGAATCCGCTCGATTCCAGCCATCGAGGTGCCGCCGAATTTCATGACGATGCGGGCCACGCGAATACTCTCGGAGCTTGGGGAAAACAGGCGCGCCTGATAGGAGCGGCCCATGGTGGACGCAACCGTAACAACCGATACCGCTCCGGCCAGCCCCGGCGACGCCGGCCTCGATCACGCGAGTATCGTCGCGACCGAGGCGGCGCATTTCGGCGCGATGGCGAAGGACTGGTGGGATCCGCGCGGTTCCTCGGCGATGCTCCACCGACTGAACCCGGTGCGGCTGCGCTACATCCGCGAACAGGCCGACCGGCACTTCGATCTCGATCCGGCGAGCTTCACGCCGCTTGCCGGCAAGACCGCGCTCGATGTCGGTTGCGGCGCCGGCCTGCTGGCGGAGCCGTTGAAGCGCCTTGGCGCCGCCGTCACCGCGATCGACGCCGCGCCCGAAAATATCGCGGTGGCGCGCGACCATGCGCACGCGAGCGGTCTCGTCATCGATTATCGCGCCGGCGGCGTGGAGGCAGTGGCGGGCGAGACGTTCGACCTCGTCACCTGCCTCGAGGTGATCGAGCATGTCGCCGATCCTGCGTCATTCGTCGCGGGCCTCGCAGGCGCGCTGGCGGAGGGCGGCCTGCTGATCCTCTCCACCCCCAATCGCACCCCACTGTCGCGCGTCGCGATGATCACACTAGCCGAGGGGACCGGCCGGATCCCGAAGGGCACGCATGATTGGGACAAGTTCCTGACGCCGGAGGAACTCACCGGACTGCTTGGCAAGGCCGGCCTTGCCGTTCGCGACACGCGCGGGCTCAGCTTCTCGCCGACCGCCGGCTTCACCCTCTCCGATTCGCTCGCGCTGAACTATTTGGTGACGGCCACCCGCGCCTGAGCCACCCCCTGCAATCCACCGCTTGCGCGCCACGCCCGATCGCGCTTCAACGCCGCATCCTCACCGGAGACGTTGATGCGCATCTTGTCCTTGCTTCTCGCCTGCACCGCCATCGCCGCCGCGCCCGCCGCGGCCCAGCAGCAGACCAACGCTGCCCCGGTCGACGGCCCCACCCGCACCTTCACCGGCGCTGATCTCTTCGGCCTCTCGATCGCCGCCGATCCGCAGATCAGCCCCGACGGCCGCACCATCGTCTACGTCCGCCGCACCGGCGACATCATGAGCGATCGGATGCAGTCCTCGCTGTGGCTGATCGATGTCGCGAGCGGCAAGCAATCGCCCTTCGCCACCAACGGCTCCAGTCCGCGCTGGTCGCCCGACGGCACGCGTATCGCCTATGTCGCCGCGGACGGCGATCGGGCGCAGCTGTTCGTCCGCTGGGTCGCCACCGGCGCCAGCACCCGAGTCACCAGCCTGCCCGGCGATCCCAACAGCCTCGCCTGGTCGCCCGACGGCAAGCGCATCGCCTATATCGCCACTGTTGCCGGCCAGCCGACCACGCTCGGCAAGGCACCCGCGAAGCCGGAGGGCGCGAAATGGGCCGAGCCGCTCGAGGTGATCGACCGCATCACCTATCGCAACGACGGTCCCGGCTATCGCAAGCCGGGCTACGACCATCTCTTCGTCGTCGCGGCGGAAGGCGGCGCGGCGCAGCAGCTCACCTTCGGCAAGTTCGACGACGGCGGCCCGCTGTCGTGGAGCGCCGACGGCCGCACCATCCTCTTCTCCGCCATCCGTGGGCCCGATGCCGAACGGCAGGTGATGAATTCCGAGGTGATCGCGGTCGATGCGACCACCGGCACGCTGCGCACGCTCACCAGCCGCGACGGCCCCGATGCTGCGCCGCGCTATTCGAACGACGGTAGTCGAATCGCCTGGATCGGCTTCGACGACAAGCGCCGCGCCTATACCAACGCCGAACTCTACGTCGGCGGCGCGGATGCGAGCGCGCCCCGCTCGCTCACCGCCTCGCTCGACCGCTCGATCGAGGATGCGCAATGGGCGGCGGACGGCCGTACGCTTTATGCCGCCTATGACGACAAGGGGCAGCGCAAGCTCGCCCGCATCGGACTCGACGGGCGCTCCACCGTGCTCGCCGACAATCTCGCCGGGGGCGGGCTCGATCGTCCCTACACCGGGGGCGACTTTTCCGTCTCGCGCGGCGGCACGATCGCCTACACCGGCGGCGACGCCTCGGCGCCGGCGGACGTGTGGGTGTGGAGCGGCGGCAAGGCGCGCCGGCTGACGAACCTCAACGCCGTGCTCACCGCCTCCAAGACGCTGGCACCAGTGCGCAAGATCCCGGTCACCGCGCCGGACGGTCGCCCGATCGACGCCTGGCTCGCCACCCCGCCGGGCTGGCAGCCGGGCACTCGCGTGCCGCTGATCCTCGAAATCCACGGTGGCCCGCATTCCGCCTACGGCCCGAGCTTCGCGACCGATGTCCAGCTCTACGCCTCGGGTGGCTATGCCGTGCTGTGGACCAACCCGCGCGGCTCGACCTCCTACGGCGCCGAATTCGCCAATCTGATCGACAAGAATTATCCCAGCGAGGATTACGACGATCTGATGGCGTCGGTGGATGCCGCCATCGCGGAAGGCATCGCCGATCCCAACAATCTGTTCGTCACCGGCGGCTCGGGCGGCGGCGTGCTCACCTCCTGGATCGTCGGCAAGACCAACCGGTTCAAGGCGGCCGCGACGCAAAAGCCGGTGATCAACTGGATCAGTGAGGCACTCACCATGGACAATACGCTGTTCACGTCGCGCTACTGGTTCTCCAAACTGCCATGGGAGGATCCCATGGGTTATTGGAACCGCTCGCCGCTCAGTCTCGTCGGCAACGTGAAGACGCCGACGCTAGTGGTGGTGGGTAGCGAGGATTACCGCACGCCCGTGAGCGAGAGTGAGCAATATTATGCCGCGCTCCAGATCGCCGGTGTGCCAACTGCCCTCGTGAAGGTGCCGGGCGCCAGCCATGGCGGCTTCACCAGTCGCCCGTCGCAATCCGCGGCGAAGGCGAGCGCAATCCTTGCCTGGTTCGATCGCTACCGCGGCGCCGCTCCAGCCGCGGCGGCAACGCCGACCAACTGAGCAATCGAACCTACTGCTGCCGCCGCGCCGGGTATTCCGTCGCGGCGGCACGTCAGTGCGCGGCAGTGTTACGGTTTGTGCCGGATTGCGCACGACTGATAGCCGGGATAGCGTCACCAACATGGTCAACCGTCGTCAGATCGCCCTAGCCGCTGGTGCGCTGTCGTTAACGGCGCTTGCCACCGTTGATCGGCCAAGCGCCGATGTACAGATTTTGACCCATGACAGTCGTGATGCCGCGCCGGCGCGCTTCCAGGCGGCTGTGGACCTGGGCGTTGCCAGCGCCTCCATTCTCGTGACGTGGACGGCCGAGCGCCTGGTGCGCTGAGCCTGAGCGGCTACACGGAAGCATCAGCGATCGTTCGCGCCCGATGGCCTCGAACGAACCCACCGCAAATTACCCGCAGGATCGCCCCTCCAGGCACGCGTGGCGCCCTTCGCCGCGCGTCAGTTGAACACCGTCTTCAAGTTCATGAATTCGTGAAGGCCGTAACTGCCCAACTCACGACCATGGCCTGATCGCTTGATGCCGCCAAACGGTGCTTCGGGCGTGGAGGCAAGCATCTTGTTCACCGCCATCATGCCCGAGGCGATATCGCGGGCGAAGCGCGCCTGCTCTTCCCGATCCTCGGTCCAGACCGAGGCGCCGAGACCGAACGGAACGTCGTTCGCCAGTGCGATTGCCGCATCCATGTCATTCGCGCGAAATACCATGGCGACCGGCCCGAACAATTCCTCCTGCGCAGCGGGATCGTCGATGGGGACGTCCACCAAGATTCCTGCCGACATGAAGGCGCCTTCCCCCGGCAACGCCTCGCCGCCGAACAGCAGGCGTCCACCCGCCTTCTGGATCCGGGCGAGCTGATCAACCACGGTCTGGCGCTGCTCCTCGCTGGACAGCGGACCCATCTGGGTTGCGTCATCCATCGGATCACCCGCCACCACCGCCTTCATCCCGGCGGCGAACTTCTCCAGAAAGGCGTCGTACACGTCGGTGTGCACAATCATCCTTTTGGCGCAAATGCAGGATTGCCCGGTGTTCTGGACGCGGGCTGTCACCGCCGCTTTGGCTGCGGCATCCAGCTCGGCAGACGGCATGACGATGAACGGATCGGAACCGCCAAGTTCCAAGACAACCTTTTTCAACGCAGCCCCCGCGGCCTCTGCCACTTTCGCGCCGGCCCCTTCGCTGCCCGTCAGGGTCACGGCCGCAATCCGGTCATCCGCGATCAGCCTCGCCACCTTGTCGCTCTTGATCGGAAGGTTCTGGAACAGGCCGGCAGGCGCACCGGCCGATCGAACGCGCTCTTCCATGGCGGCCGCGACGCCTTGGGAAACAGAGGCATGTTTCAGCAAACCGGTGTTACCGGCCATGATCGTGGGTGCAAGCCAGCGCACGACCTGCCAATAAGGGAAGTTCCACGGCATCACGGCCAACACAGGCCCGATTGGAAGATAGTGGGTGGTAGCCGTGCCGCCCGGCACCTTCATCTCGCGGGGGGCCAGCATCGCCGGCCCGTTTTCCGCATAATAGCGGAAAGCCGCGACGCACTTTTCCACCTCGGCGATCGCGGACTTCAGCGTTTTGCCCATCTCGCGAGTCGCGATCTCCGCCAAACGACGCTTGTCGGTCTCAAATGCTTCCGCGATCAGCTCCAGCAACTCGCATCGCGTCTCGTGATCCGTGATGCGCCACTCGTCCCACCCGGCGCGCGCTGCGTCGAGGCGCTCCTCGATCTCTTGGTCGTTCAGTTCAGGATAGCGAGCAAGTGGCTCGCCGGTGGCCGGGTTGATGGTTTGAAACATATTGCCTCAAACGATTGCTGAGCGGCGCGTATCCTTGACCCCTGGCGGTGGCGTGGCCCATAGCGCGCGCATGGACAATCCTGTGGAGAGCCTGACGTTCGAGGCCGCGCTCAAGGAACTCGAGTCGATCGTCGCACGCCTCGAGTCCGGGGACACCCCGCTGCAGGACGCAATCGAGCTCTACGAACGCGGCAATGTGCTGCGCGCGCGTTGCGCCGAACGGCTCGATGCCGCGCAAGCGCGCATTGAGGTAATCCGGCTCGACGCGGAAGGTCGCGCGACCAGCACGCCGTTCACCGCCGGATGAGTCCGTCCCCTGCGCTTGCAGCGGCACTGGCCGACACCGCGCGCGAGATCGATGCACGGTTCGACGCACTCCTGACGATCCCGGATGATCCGCGCGCGGATCTCTATCGTGCCATGCGGCACGCAGCGATCGATGGCGGCAAGCGGCTGCGTCCTTTGCTGGTTTTCGCCACAGCTCGGCTGTTCAACTGTGACATGGACTGCGCCGCGCGTGTCGCCACGGCTCTGGAGGCGATCCACGTCTATTCGCTGATCCATGATGATCTGCCGGCGATGGACGATGACGATCTGCGGCGCGGCCGGCCCACCGTTCACAAGCAGTTTGGCGAAGCAACCGCGATCCTGGCCGGCGACTGCCTGCATGCGCTGGCATTCGAGGTTCTCGCCGATCCGGCGACCCATCCCGATCCGTTCGTACGCGCGGAACTGGTGCTCGATCTTGCCCGTGCGGCCGGGCCCGCCGGTATGGCCGGCGGCCAAATGATGGACCTTGAGGCCGAGCGCGCGAGCTTTGATCTCACCACCGTTACGCGTCTGCAGGCGATGAAGACGGGGGCCCTGATCCTGGCAGCGGTGGAGGCAGGGGCGATCCTTGGCCGTGTGCCGCCGGAAGGTCGCGTTCACCTGCGTGGTTTTGCCCGGGATGTCGGCCTGGCCTTCCAGATCGTCGACGATCTCCTCGATGTGGAAGGCGACGAGGCGCTCGCCGGCAAGAAGCTGCGCAAGGATGCGGGCGCGGGCAAGGAAACCTTCGTCTCCTTGCTGGGCATTGAGCCGGCCCGCGAACGCTGCCGGTTGCTGGTCGATCAAGCGATCGCCCATCTTCGCCACTACGGGCCCGAGGCGGACCTGCTCCGCGACATCGCGCGCTTCGTGCTTCAAAGGGACCATTGAGCATGACCACTCGCATCGGCGTTTATCCAGGCACTTTCGACCCGATCACCCTCGGCCACATGGATATCATCCGCCGCGGCGCGAAGCTGGTCGATCGGCTGGTAATCGGCGTGACGACCAATCCGTCGAAAAGCCCGATGTTCAGCCTGGAAGAACGCATGATGATGGTGAAGCGCGAATGCGCCAGCCTGGATGCGACTATCGACGTGGTCAGCTTCGACCTGTTGCTGATGGACTTTGCCGAGCGTGAAGGGGCGAGCGTGATCGTCCGCGGCCTGCGCGCCGTTGCTGACTTCGAATACGAATATCAGATGGCGGGCATGAACCAGCAGTTGAATGATCGCATCGAGACGGTCTTCCTGATGGCCGACGTGGCATTGCAGCCGATCGCCAGCCGGCTGGTCAAGGAAATCGCCATTTTCGGTGGTGAGATCGGCAAGTTCGTGACCCCCGCGGTGCGCGAGGAAGTCGTCGCGCGTGTCGCGGAGACCGGGCGCCGCGGCAGGTAACCCCTTCCGGCGGCACAAGGCCGACGCCCTCAGGGGCAACGCGCACGGTCGCGCAGTTCAGTTTGGCGCAAGGCGCGATCTGGTTTAGGGCCCGGTCAAACGATCTGGTTGGGAAGACGATGCGGTTTGTTGGAATGATCGCGATGCTGGCAGCGTTGCTGGCAGGGCCGGCCATGGCCCAGGAAAAGACCCCGGAAACGCAGGCGACCGCAACCGCTTCCAAGCAGCGCTACACGCCGCCGCCCACGACCGACCTTGAGAATACCTGGTTGCTGGACCTGTCGAGCGGCGGCCGCGTGTCCATCTGGCTGCGCCCCGACGTGGCGCCCGACATGGTACGCCGGATCAAGAACCTGACCCGTCGCAAGTTCTATGACGGCCTCACGTTCCACCGCGTGATCGACGGCTTCATGGCCCAGGGCGGCGACCCGCAGGGCGACGGCACCGGCGGATCGGACCTGCCTGACGTGAAGGCTGAGTTCAATTACCTGCCGCACGTACGCGGTGCGGTCGCGGCGGCCCGTGCCCAGGACGAAAACAGCGCAAACAGCCAGTTTTACATCATGCTGATGCCGCGCCTCAGCCTGGACGGTAAGTACACCGTTTTCGGGCGCGTGCTTCAGGGCATGCAATATGTCGATGCGATCGAAAAGGGCGAGCCGCCGGCGAACCCCACGCGTATCCTCCACGCTTACATCGCGGCCGATAATCCCCCGCCTTATCAGGCAGCGCCGGTCACCCCGCCGCCGTCGCTGGACGCGCCCGCAACGCTCCCCAGCGCCAAGCCCGCGAGCAACGCTAAGCCAGCCGCCAAGGGCAAGCCGCGCCGCTGAACGCCGGGAGGGAGTGCGGGTCGTGCCGCACTCCTCCTGCCCGATCGTCGTCACCCGGGCGGACAGTCGCGCTCTGCGTGACAACGACAGGCGCCGATAAGGCGAGAAGCCTGACCGCCGACCGGCCGGCATGTCACTGGGCGACGATCGTCCCAGCGCTCAACGCGCCCTTTAGCCGAAGGCTAGGCGCGCGAACTGAGCAGGCCGGCCGCCACCGCCAGCGCCGCTCCAGCCGCCACGAAGGCGACGATCATCAGCAGACCGTCCTTGACCAGCAAGGCCATGCCGAACGCCGCGATCGCAGCCATCGGCGCCGTGGTCGCCAGCGGCAATAGCTCCAGTGGCGGGATCGCCAGGGTCAGCACGAGGATCGCAGCAGCCGCCACCCTGACCATCGGCCCCTTCGTCAGCCCCGGCAGCCGTCCGTGGAACCACTTGTCCATCCGCTTGCCGACCGGCCGGACCTTCTCGACCGCCTTCTTCACTTTCTCGGAACTGAGCGAGCGATTGGCAAGAAAACCCGGCAGCCAGAGATGCTTTCGGCCGAACAGCATTTGCACAGCCGTCAGCACGATCACCAGCGCCAGCACAGTCGGCAAGCCGGGTATCGAGCCGACTGGCGAAATATCGATTAGCGGGATGATGACCAGAAAGGGAGCGTAGCTTCGGTTTCCGAACGCCTCGATCGTCTGACCGAGCGACACTTCGTCCTTCTCGTCTGCCAGTTCGTCAAGTCGGTCGAGTATGTCGCCGACGCTGTGCGGTTCATCTGCCATCCGGTGCTGAACGGCGCGCCGCGTGCCACGGTTCCGCCACCGTAACGGTCTCTGCATACGCATAGGGCCGCGGCACCCGTGGATGCCGCGGCCCCTGTGTCACCGTCTAGGCTGCGATTACTTGTACTTCAGGTCGAAGCGATCGGCTTCCATCACCTTGGTCCAGGCCGCGACGAAGTCCTTCACGAACTTCTCCTTCGCGTCGTCGCAGGCATAGACTTCGGCCAGCGCGCGCAGCTGCGAATTGGCGCCGAACACCAGGTCGGTGCGCGATGCCCGCCACCGCGGCTCGTCGGTGGCGCGGTCGGTGCCGACGTAGAGCTCGTCGCTCTCCTCATCCACCTGCTTCCACGCCGTGCCCATGTCGAGCAGGTTGACGAAATAGTCGTTCGTCAGTTGCCCCGGCTTGTCGGTCAGCACGCCATGGTCGGTATCGCCATGATTGGCGCCGATCACGCGCATGCCGCCCACCAGCACGGTCATCTCCGGCCCGCTCAGCCCCAGCAGCTGCGCCCGGTCGACCAGCAGCTCCTCGGTCGGCACGTTGAACCGCACCTGCAGGTAATTGCGGAAGCCGTCGGCCTTGGGTTCCAGCACCTCGAAGCTCGCCGCATCGGTCTGCTCTTCCGTGGCATCGGTGCGCCCGGGTGTGAACGGCACCTCGATGTCGTGGCCGGCCGCCCTCGCCGCCTGCTCCACGCCCAGGCTGCCGCCCAGCACGATCAGGTCGGCGATCGACACCTTCTTGCCGCCGCTCGCGCTGCCATCGAAGTCCGCCTTGATGCGCTCATAGACGTTGAGCACACGGGCCAGCTTCTCCGGCTCGTTCACGTCCCAGCTGCGCTGCGGCTCCAGCCGGATGCGCGCGCCGTTCGCGCCGCCGCGATGGTCCGACTGGCGATAGGTCGAGGCAGAGGCCCAGGCCGTCTTCACCAGTTCGCTCGTCGACAGGCCCGAAGCAGCGATCTTCTGCTTCAGCGCGTTCACGTCCGCCGCATCGATCATCGCGTAATCGGCCTTGGGGATCGGATCCTGCCAGATCAGATCCTCTGCCGGCACGTCCGGGCCGAGGTAGCGGATCTTGGGCCCCATGTCGCGGTGGCACAGCTTGAACCACGCACGGGCGAAGGCGTCGGCGAACTGATCCGGGTTGTTGCGGAACCGCTCGGAGATCTCGCGATACTTCGGGTCGACCTTCATCGCCATGTCGGCGGTGGTCATCATCGTCGGCACCTTGACGCCGGGCGTATGCGCCTTGGGCGCCAGCGTCTCCGGCGGGTTGCCGATCGGCTGCCACTGCCACGCACCGGCCGGGCTCTTCACCAGCTCATATTCGTGGTCGAGCAGCATCTCGAAATAGGTCATGTCCCATTTCGTCGGCGTCGGCGTCCACGCGCCCTCGATGCCGCTGGTGATCGTGTGATCGCCCATGCCGCTTTCGTGGGTGGAGGCCCAGCCAAGCCCCATCTGGGCGATGTCAGCGCCTTCCGGCTCCGCCCCGACGAGCGATGCGTCGCCCGCGCCATGCGCCTTGCCGAAAGTGTGGCCGCCGGCGGTGAGCGCAACGACTTCCTCGTCGTTCATGCCCATGCGGTGGAACGTCTCGCGGATGTCGCGCGCCGACCCCTTGGGATCAGGCTCGCCGCCCGGCCCTTCCGGATTGACGTAGATAAGGCCCATCTGGATTGCCGCGAGCGGGTTTTCGAGCGCCAGGCCCGATTTCTCGTCGATGCGCGTCTGGCCGAGCCATTCCTCCTCGGTGCCCCAATAGATGTCCTTTTCCGGCTCGAACACGTCCTCGCGCCCGCCGCCGAAGCCGAACACCGGGCCGCCCATCGATTCGATCGCGACATTGCCGGTCAGGATGAAAAGGTCCGCCCAGCTCAGCTTGCGGCCATATTTCTGCTTGATCGGCCACAACAGGCGCCGCGCCTTGTCGAGGTTGCCGTTGTCCGGCCAGCTGTTGAGCGGGGCGAACCGCTGCGCGCCCGACGACGAGCCGCCGCGCCCGTCGCCGGTGCGATAGGTGCCGGCCGAGTGCCACGCCATGCGGATGAAGAACGGGCCATAGTGACCGTAATCGGCCGGCCACCACGGCTGGCTGTCGGTCATCAGCGCGCGAAGATCAGCCTTCACTGCTTCCAGGTCGAGCGTCTTGAACTCCGCGGCGTAATCGAAGTCGTCGCCCATCGGATTTCCCGACAGGCCATCCTGTTGAAGAATTTCCAGCGACAGCTGGTTCGGCCACCAATCCCGGTTCGTACGGCCGAGCAACTTGCGAAGCGCCGCCGGTTCCTTGGAATGATCGCTGAGGGGGCTTCCGGTAACCGGGCAGCCGCTGGTCGTCGCGTCCATGGGGGATCTCCTCATCCTCGGCACATTGTGCGCCAAGACTAGGCTGATGCGACGCCGTTGAAAGCGACATAAATTCGTCAACGACAGCGAGGAAATCGATCAGTTCTTCAGGAACAAACTGCCGGATCGATCAAACCGTTAGGCGGCGCGCGCCCCGTCAACGGGCGAAAGCGCGCCTTCAATCGTCGGCAGCAGATGGTCGACAACAGCGGTGATCGCGGCGCCATTCGGGTGAATTCGATCGGCGAGCACCATGGCAGGATGGCCGAGAACGCCGGCTGGGAAGAAGCTGGCCAGCAGCGTGCCGTGTCGCGCGGCAACCTCCTGATGGATGCCCAGAAAAGCGCCGGTTCGCGCACGCAGGAACGCCGGCGGCTCCAGCGTGGTCAGCAGAACCGGGATGTCACAGCGGCTGAACTCAAGAAGGATCGCGTCCAGATTGCCCTCCGTTTGCGCGGGCGAGAGGCCCCGCAAAACGTCATTGGCGCCAATTTGCACGATGGCGAGATCCGGACGCTCGGTCAGCCGCGACAGCACACTCGGCAGACGGCGCCGGGCGTCGCCGCTGGTGTTGCCCGACACGCCGGCATTGATCACCCGCGCCCCCGCTTGCCGCTCGCGCAGGCGATGTTGAAGCTGGGCGGGGAAGCTCTGGTCGGCAGCAAGGCCATATCCGGCGACAAGGCTGTCGCCAAAGGCAAGAACCAGCGGTGCGTTGGTGGGCATGATCAGCAAGATGGTGATCCGCCAGGGTTTTTCGAGGCTTATCGGCCAGCGAAAGCTTGCCGGCGGCAGGGCGGTGAAAAGCGCGGGGCCTCACCCCTGCACTACCGGGTGCGCGAGGCGGCCAAGACCGCCCCGCGCAGCCGATCAGTTGGCAGCGCCGCTCACTAAGGGTGCGGGCGCGAACGGCTTGATGCCGAACTCGGGATAGACTTCTGCCGGATAATAGAAGGTGCCGTCCTTCACGACCATGGCGATGCTCTTGACCGCCTTGAAATCCTTGGTCGGATCGCCCGGCACTAGGAAGAAGTCAGCCAGCTTGCCCTTCTCGACTGAGCCGAGCGTCGCATCCTGCCTGAGGTACTTGGCCATATCCCAGGTCGCGCGGGTCAGGATCTGCGCAGGCGTCATGCCGACCTGCTGGTACAGTTCCAGTTCGCGGTGAAAGGTGAAGGATCCGCCCGTATCGGTGCCCGGCACGATCATCGCGCCGCGCTCGTTCAGCATCCGCACCGTCGCGACGATCTTGTCATAGGCGCCGCGATACGCCGCATCATCGCCCGGCGCGGTTGCGTCGATCCACGCCTGCTTCAGACCGCGCTGAGCGCCGATCGGCAAGTGATCGAAATAGTCCGCCGCACCCGGTGCCATCTGGCCATCGCGATTGAGCAGCAGGTTCTCGTGGATGCCAAGCGTCACGTCGATCGGCGTCTTGCGCGCGGTGACGAGGCCCATCGTATGCTGCACCCGTTCGCTGTTGAGATCCAGCGATGGCAGCCGCTTCAGCGCGGTCAGCCGGAACAGCGTACGCGTGTCCTCGGTCGGCTTGATCACCCATTGCAGCATGAACTGGTTGATATGGGTCATTTCGTCGAAGCCGGCCTCGATCATCTGATCGGCGGTGGCGAACGCGGGCACGTGGCCGGCCACCTTCAGGCCGCGCGCATGGGCTTCCTTCACCAGCGCGGGGATCCACGCCGGATTCATGCTGTTGTACGACTTCACGCCCCAATAGCCGCCGTGGTCGGCATACCAGCGGACTGCCGCAACGGCCTCCGCCTCGCTGTTGACGAGAATGCCGTTGTTGGCGCTGAACTGGCTCTTGCCTTCGATGAAGCCCGCGCGAACGATGCGCGGCCCGGCGATCACGCCGCCGTCGATGCGCTCGATCAGCTTGTCGAGCACCGCATTGTCATTGCCCATGTCGCGCATGGTGGTGACACCGGCCACCAGGTTCAGCAGCGCGCCTTCCTGTCCGGTGTGGGCGTGCATCTCGTACATGCCCGGAATGATCGTGCCGCCAGCGCCGTCGATCACGACCTCGCCCTTGCCGCCCTTCTGCGTCAACGGCTCGACGCCCATGATCTTGTTGCCGGATACCAGCACCGACGCTGGCGCGCCGACCGTGCCGGTCTTCGAATCGAACACCCGCACGTTGCGGATGCGCACCGTTCCCGAATAGCGGTGCGCCACCTTCTTGTTGATCGCGACGAACCGGTCGGTGGACCATTGCGCGGCCAGGGTCTTCAGCCGCTCCGCTTCATCCTCATAGCCGGCGCGCACGATCACCTGCCGGGGAGACACGCTCGCGAACATCTCGCCCTTCTCGTCGAGAAGGACCGTGTCCGGCGTGGTCTCGATCCCGCCGAGATCATAACGCGTGACCTTCAGTGGCCCGCCGGTGCCGTTCACCGTCAGCGTCTCGCCCTTGGTCAGCGTCAGCGTCCCACCCGGCAGTGCGGTGATCGTGGTGCCGCCCGCCTTCATGATGGCGCGGGCATAAAGTGCGGTCGCCCAGGGGCTGCCGCTCTGGGCCACATAGACGGCCGAACCCGTGGCGTTGGCCGTCCCCTTGCCGGTAGCATCCGTCCAAGTGGCCTGCGCCCCTTGTCGCGCGAAATGCTCCTCGACCTTGGAGCCGAAGGTGGTTGTGCCGTTGATGTCCCAAGCGACAGGCAGGCCCTTGGCATCGAGCTGCAGGGTCTCTTTCATCGTCGGGCCGCGGCCGTTGTTCTTGTAATCGAAGTCGATGGCCGTGCGGTCGCCCTGCACATCGGCATTCAGATGGCCGACGTTCTTGCCCCCGAAGATCACGCTGTAGCGCTGCATTTCCGCGGCGGCGTTGGTGGCAAGCGAAAGGGCGAGCGCAGCAATTGCTGCCGAGGACAGGAGCTTCATACGCCCGCCGTTACGTGGCAGCCACCGCCCGCGCAACAACCTGTCGCGTCCAGCCATTCCCGGAACAACTGGCTGAATAGACTCTTCTAATGCGAACCACCGCCCGGTAAATGGCCGGCCAAATGCGGTTAATTCGGATGACGACGTGGCGGAAAAGGACTCCGGGAACACCACCATCGACATTGAAGGTAACGGCCAGAGCGCTGGCGTCCCCGCTGCGGGCGCGATGGACGTAGGCGCGCACGAGCCGCTGGGTGCTAGCAGCGACGGCAAGCGGCACTGGCGCGAAAGCACCATCACCGAACCTGGCTTGAACAATCGCGGCAACGTCTTCTTCGCCGCTATCGAGATGACGCGGATGCCGATGATCCTCACCGATCCGCATCAGCCCGATAACCCGATCGTCTTTGCCAACAAGGCCTTTCTCGACCTCACCCTCTATGAGGAGGAGGAAGTTCTCGGCCGCAACTGCCGGTTCCTTCAGGGCGCTCGCACCGATTCGGAAAGCGTGGCCGAACTGCGCGATGCCGTGGCCGCGAACCAGTCGATCGCGCTGGAGATCCTGAACTACAAGCGCGACGGAACGCCGTTCTGGAACGCAGTATTCATCGGCCCGGTCTATGACACATCCGGCAAGCTGCTCTACTTCTTCGCCAGCCAGCTCGACGTCACCCGCCGACGCGAAAGCGAAAGATCGTACCTGCAGGCGCAGAAGATGGAGGCGGTGGGACAGCTCACTGCCGGCCTTGCGCACGATTTCAACAATCTGCTTCAGGTGGTGAACGGCAATCTCGAGCTCGCCGTGGCCCGCAGCTCCGATGAACGCGTGCTGCGCTATCTGGCAAGTGCGCGAGGGGCCGCTGAACGCGGCGCAAAGCTCACCGGCCAATTGCTCGCCTTTGCACGCAAGACCCGGCTCGATCCCCGGCCGGTGGACGTCAGCGAGTGCCTCAACAGCTTCGCCGACGTGATGGAAAGCGCGCTCGGCAAGAAGGTGGAGCTTCACTTCAGCCTGCGCCGGGGCCTGCCCAAGGCGCTGCTCGATCCGCAGCAATTCGAAATGGCGGTCCTCAACATCGCGCTCAATGCCAAGGACGCGATGCCGACCGGCGGAGTGATCGAGCTTTCCACCGCCCGGGTGCGGCTGAACGGCGACGCTGCGTCGCGCGGCCTCTCGCCCGGCGAATATGTCGCAGTGCAGGTGCGCGACGAGGGCGAAGGCATGACGCCGGAGGTGATCGAACGCGCGGTCGAGCCGTTCTTCACGACCAAGGGTGTGGGCAAGGGTACCGGCCTGGGCCTCGCCATGGCCAGCGGCTTCGTTCAGCAGTCGCGTGGGCGGCTGGAGATCGAGAGCACGCCGGGCAAGGGAACCACGGTCCGGATGCTGTTCCCCGTCGCCGCCCGCTACGAACGCGATCTCGCCCCTGAGCCGCAGCAAAACAGCAAGCCGGCATCGTCAAATCAGTCGGGCGCCCACATCCTGGTGGTCGAAGACAGCCCGGAAGTCCTCGCCCTTGCGCGGGAGATCTTGGAGGAGGTCGGCTACCGGATCACCACCGCCGAAACCGGCGAAGAGGGCTTGGCCGCCTTCCGGAGCGCGCCCGAGGAATCGATCGATCTCGTGTTCACCGATCTCGTCATGCCAGGCGGCATCAACGGAATCGTGCTGGCACAGGAAATCGCCAAGATCGCGCCTGACGTGCCGGTGCTGATGACGACCGGCTATAACGAGGAACTGGTCGCCGATGGTCCGCTGCGCAGCGGGCTCGACGTCCTGGGTAAGCCCTATCGCCGCGCCGACCTGCTCGACCGCGTTCGCCAGGCCCTGAACCGCAAGGGTGATGGCGGGCCGCGCCGCCATATCTCGGACTATGGCTCGGCCGAGGAGTGAACGGTCTGGCGGTCCCGCCCGTCAGATCACGTCGGGCAAGGGCGCCGTTCCGGCCGACCGGCTGACGTACAGCTTTTCCGCGCAATGTTCGTTTGCCCAGGCGAGGCCGGCAGCCTCCGCATCGTCATAGGTCGCATAGGGTTCACCCCCGACCAGCGACACTGATTCAGCAGCGTCGGTATCGCCGCAGCGGAACAGCACTGATCCGTTCAAGCGGTAACGACCATCGTCCAGTTCCTGGATCCTGATGCAGTCGCTGTCGCTGGGCGCCGGCTCACCTGCCGGCAGTTTCGTGATGTCCATGATGCCTCCAGATCTCGGCCGGGAACACAACGCACGAACGGCTCATTCCGCCGCCATCAACCCTTCGTCCACGTCCGGCTCGTCGTCGGCGCTCACACCGCCATCGAGCCGCGCCTCGTCGGCGGCCAGATCCGCCGCATCCTCCTGCGTGATGCCGAACCGTGCCGCGACGTCGGGGGCGAAGCGCAGCAGATCCGGACGCAGCCTCAGCAGGCTGAGATCCTTCGCCTTGCCCTCCATCATCACGTCGAAGAGCAGCCCGTCGGCCATGCGCATGAAGGTGGCGAATTCGAACGGGTTCGTGAAATCGGCGTGACCCGTCCAGATCGGCGGCCGAAGCACAGTCTTCACGCGGGCGGTTGCCTTTACCGGCGCCTTCAGCACCTCGCCCTTGCGCGCCCGCCCCTTGCCCGCCTTGGCGTCTGCCCGCTGCTTGGCGGTGATCTTCTGCTTCACTTCCCGCATCTCGGTACGCGGCGAGGAGAAATGAATCTTCGGTCGCACGCCGGCGGGCCAGGTGGCGAGAAATCGTTCCAGCGTGTCGCGCATATCCAGCCGCTCGGGATTGAGGCACCAGAAATGCTGGTAGTCGAACACGCAGCGCACGCCGGTTCGCTCGTGGATCCACAACACGTCGGCGGCCGAAAAGCGGATGTCGTCATTTTCCAGCACCAAGCGCCGCTTCACGTGTTCGGGGCATTGCTCCCACCCCTCGATCCAGCGGGCACGGCTCGCTTCATGATCGTCATAGACGCCCCCGACATGGGTGATCATCACCGCTTCGTCGTTAAGCTCCATACGGTCCAGCATCTCGGCCTGGCTGGACAGATCCCAGATGCTCTTCTTGGTAAGCTCCGGATTGGGCGCGTTCAGCAGAACATATTGCGACGGGTGGAATGACAGGCGGATGTCATACGCGCGGGCCTTGGCGCCGAACGCGCGCAACTCGGCATCGCTTTCGGCCACCATGTTGTGAAACTGCGGCATGTCGGGATGGGTCGCGTAGGGCGCGATGTCCGACGACAGGCGGTACATGTCGAGCTTCTCGGCCTTCAGATAGTCCAGCACCGTGTCGAGCAGCTCCAACGAGCATTTGAGATGCGGGTTCTTCTGCCATCGACGAGTGTCGCCGGATTTCAGGCCAGGCTTGCCCATCACCTTCACGGGAAAACCGAGGCGAAGCGGACGGCTGTTGTCTGTCATGAAAGCACCTGCGCCTGAGGGATGCCGAGGCCGCGCACGAAACTGTTCCAATCGGCCAAAGTCAGTGCGCCACCGGTGGCCTGGGCATGGCCGTTGCCGTAGCGGCCATCCGCATCCGGCGGCCGGTGTTCGGCAAGAAAGTCGATGAGGTTGCGTCCGCTTGCCGATCGCGCGGCGAAATGGACCCACCCGGGGCGGTAGCCATGATTGGCCGCGATGACGATCTTGTCCTTCAGCCGGCCGCGCCATTGCTGCGCCACCAGCGGATGGATCTGGCATGGCGTGTCGAGTGTGATGAGCGCCACGTCCCCCACCACCACGGGCGGCTGGCGCTTGCCCACGTCCATGGCAGCGCGAACTTCGGCCTTCGCTGCCCGCAATGCCTCGGAATCCGCATTCACGCCCTTGGTGATTGCCTTGGGCCCATCGGCGCTGAGCAGCAGCCGCAGCGCCGGGCCGGCATCCGCCGCAGCGGTGCGTCGGGGCGCGTTGATCAGCGACACCGCGTCGCGCAGCGCTGTCTTGCCCCAGCGCGCCTGTGCTTCGGCAAGCTCGGGAAAGTCACGGCCTTCCTCCATGTCGCCGATTAGGCCGATCGCGGCGAGCCAGAGCAGGTCGTCGACATCCCCCAGCGCTCCCGCCGCCCAATACGCCAGCAGCGCACTGGTCGGCTCAGGCGACAGGCCGTTGCCGCTGATCGTGATCGCACCCGCAGGCTCGCCGGTCGGCACATGATGATCGATGACGACCGTCGGGCATCCGGGCAGCACGGGAGTGGCCCGCGTGCCAAGGTCGAGCAGGATCAGCCCCGCCGGGTCACCGGCGGAAAGGCGGCTCGCCACGTCCGGATCCCAGGGCGTCTCACCCTTTCCCGTCAGATGAATGGCATGGCGGCGTCCCGCTCGCTCGAGCGCCCGCGCCAGCACAGCGGCCGCCGCCAGCCCATCCGCGTCGAAATGCGACAGGATGGCGATCGTGCCATCCGGATCAAATCCGCCGAGCGCCTCCGCAAACGCCTCTTGCGCCGCAGTGCGCGGGTCTGAAGCAAAGGCAAGCCGGCCGATCATCTGGAATGAACGCGGCGCATGCCGGTGCGGGTCCGCGCCCGCAGGTGCCCCTTCGTACAGGCGCCCGTTTAATCAACCAGCATCCGGGAAAGGGCGGGGCTGAACCATTCGATCAGTCCCTCGGGCTGCCGGATCAATGCCCGCGCGGCGAGGTCGTTCGCCTCCGCAAGCGCCTTCATCTCCGTTGGTTCAGCCACGCTGAGCGCAGTGGCCCAGGCATCCGCCAGCATCGCCGAGCGATGAACAACACTGACCAACAGCGCATGGCCCACCGGCCCGCCGGTTCGAGGGTCGATGGTGTGCCGCCCGCGGACATAATCTCCGGACGTCGCCACGGCGAGCTGATGAAGCGCCAACCGCAGCGGCAACCCAAGAGCGCCCGGCGTCTCCAGGTCCACCCACCAGGGATCGCCATCGGGCCGTATCCCGCGCCCCACGAACTCGCCGCCGATCTCAACGAGACTGTGCCCGACGCCGTGCTCGGCCACCACCGCGGCAAGGCAATCGACGGCATAACCTTTGGCGATGCCGGACAGGTCGAGCCGTACGTCCGCCCGGCGCTGCAAACGGCGCGCCGGGGGATCAAAGGCGAGCTTTCGCCATCCGCCCGTCTGCACTGCCGCCGCGATTGCCTCCGCCGTCGGTGCTGCCGTCGCTCGCCGAGGTCCATAGCCCCATAGATCAACCAACTTCCCCAGGGCGGGGTCGAATGCTCCACCCGACGCCACTGCCACGTCCAGCGCCGCGGCGATCACTGTCGCGAAGTCCGGTGGCAGCATCGTCCAGCGTCCGGGCGGAGCGCGGTTGAGCCGGCTGATCAGCGAATCCGGCAGCCAGTGGCTCATTTCCGAAACGAGCTGATCCAGCCGGCGTTCGATCGCGCGGCCGATACTGTCCACGTCCAGCCCGGCCGACGCTGCAAGCTTCACCTGCCATCGCGTCCCCATTGTGGTGCCGCCGAGCTCCCGCACGGCTAGATCGGGGCTCCACCCGGCCAAAGCGGCCGGGTCGATCTCAGGCACCAGCAGCCTTGGCTGTCCCGCCGGAATGTCGGGCGACGCCACGGCCTCGTCTCAGGGTGCCGGCACCTCGAGCGTGGTGGTGAAGGTCATGCGCCGCTCCGTCGCACGCGGAACGCTCGCCTTGGCGTCCGTCACGGTTGCGCTCATCCAGTACATGCCGGGCACTGGCCATTTGACGCGCAGCAGCCCGTCCGCGCCGGTGGTCAGCTCCTGGACCGCTTCGTTTTCGCGGAACTTCTTCGACCCAGGCACCACCGTCACGGTCACACCGGCAGCGGGCTTGCCGTCAACCAGAAAGCGGAACTGACCTTCCTCGTCCGACACCAGCTCGCTCGGATGCGTAACCGGCTGCATCTCCAGCCCCTTGCCGGTCGGCTTGAAGACGCCGTCGCTGGGCGCGCCGGCCGTGACATAGATGGCGTTCTGACCCATGACCTCGGTCAGCTTCACATCCGTCGCGCCCGCCGGAATCTCCGCCGGCGTGGCGACGCTCTGTACCCGCGGTGCCCCCTGCGGCGCACCGGCGCCCGCTGCCGGCGGCGGGCCGCGTCGGCCGCCTACCCGCCACGTCTCGCCATTCAGCTTGAAGCTGCCCATCACCGAGGACATTTCGGTGCCGATCTTCCACGTGCCGGGCTTGTCGACCTTGACGTCGAACGTGGAGCGATGACGACCAGTCGCGGCGTTCTCGATCGCACCCTGCGTGCCATCGGGTGCCCACACCTTGATCTGCTCGGGCCGCATGGCGACGTGATCCGGGTAGAAGAGGTCGTTCGAAACCGCCGCGTCCACCGTCACATATTGGTTGGTGTCGGACAAAGTGGTGGTCGATGGCAACAGCCATTGACGGTGCGCGCGGGCGGGAGCTGCAAGCGTTGCGGCGCCCACGGCGGCGAGCAGGATGGTCTTCAGGCGCATGGTGATCTTCCTCAACGAACGGTGATGGAGCCGAGCTCGGTGCTGCCGCTGGCGCTGCCGCCGCGACCGGGCACAGTGATCGGCACACGCACCAATTCCCGCCCGCCGGTTTCGCGCGCGGCCTCGACGTTCAGCACATATTGCCCCGCCGGCAGGTTCTTGGGCAGCGGGATCTGATAGGTGCCGGGCGCTCGGGTTGCACCGCTGACACCGTCGGCCGGCAGCTTCAGGCTTCGGCCGCCCTTGCGCCACCAGCTGCGCAGATCGGCGAGCCACTTGGTCCCCGGCTCGGCGCCGCCTTTTTTTACGTCATACCAGACGAATACGGTGCGCGCCGCGCCGCCGGATGCCGGCTCCAGCCACCCTGCAACATAGGGCCGGTGATATTCGGCGACCTTCAGCCGCGGTACGGTGACGCTGACGGTTTGGGCGGCGGCGGGCGCGCTCACCACGCCGGCAAGAAGCAGATAGGCAGGGCGCATGGGTTCGCGAAAGCTCCCTCAGTGGATCAGGAACAGGGCCAGCAGCAGCGGCACGATGATGCTCGTGGCGACCAGCGGCCAGGTGGACGGACGATGCCGGGCGTGAAGCTGCAACAGCAGCAGCCCCGTCAGGGTGAAGATGATGCAGGCAACCGCAAAGACGTCGATGAACCAGAACCACGGGTCCCCGGTGTTGCGGCCTTTATGGAGGTCGTTGAAATAGGAGATCCAGCCGCGCCAGGTCGTCTCCGCGGTAATGGTGCCGTTTTCCCGATCGATGCTGACCCAGCTGTCCCGGCCCGGCCCAGGCATGGCGACATAGACTTCCTCGTCCGACCACTCACCGGGCCGGCCCGCCGGGTCGACGGCCACCGCCGCCGCCACCGCGCTGGCAACAGAGGCGGGAAGCGGTGCGTCGGCGGCATGGTCTCCGCGCAATTCAGCCAGCCGCGGCGGCAGCAGCGTCGCTTCCGCGCGCGTCACTTGCGGCTCGGCGCCGATCGTTGCCGCATGATTCAGCGTGATGCCGGTGATCGCGAACAGGAACATGCCGGCCAATGAAACGGCCGCGCTGACCCAATGCCACATATGCAGCTGCTTCAGCCAGAAGGCGCGAACCTTCTTCCTGGGCTTGGCAGGGGCAACGGGACGGGAAGACGCGGTCCGAGGCCGTTCGCCCGACACTCGCTGTTCACCCGTCACGTCCACGTCGCTGGCCTGCATGCCCATTCCATCTACGCGCTGAGGTCAGCCGCTTTCGACATCCGGCTAGAGCAATCGCGAATAACTCGCAACAGCAAAGGGCAGCCAGCGTCAGCGCCGGCTAGCAGTCGTCACCGGATCCTTCACCCCGAATTGCGTAGCGCCGTGGCGATCGCATTGATCGACAGGAGAATGCCTTCGGCAATCCGCGCATCATCCTCCCCGGCGCGGTGACGGCGCATCAATTCGATCTGCAGCAGATTGAGCGGCTCGATATACGGCAGACGCAGACGGATGGACGCGTCCAGGGTGGGATGCTTTTCCAGCAGCCGCGACTGCCCCGTCACCTGCAACAGCCCGTCCTGCGTGATCTGCCAATCATCGTGGATGCGCGAGAAGATGCGATGCCCCAACTTCTCGTCTTCGACGAGGCTCGCGTAGCGTTCGGCAATGCCCATGTCCGATTTGGCGAGCACCATTTCCATATTGGCGAGCGTGGCGGCGAACAGCGGCCAGCCCTCGGCCATCTCCGCAAGCAGCACCTTGTCCTCGAACGCCGCGATCGCCTGACCCACGCCATACCAGCCGGGCAGCATCACGCGCGCCTGCGCCCAGCTGAACACCCAGGGAATGGCGCGCAGGTCCTCGATCTTTGCCGACTTCTTCCGGCTTGCCGGGCGACTACCGATCTTGAGTCCGGAAATTTCGGCGATCGGGGTCATCTGCCGGAAGAAGGTGTTGAACCCTTCCGTGCCGTAAACGAGATCGCGATAGGCGTGGAAGGCGGCGTCGGAGAGCCGGTCCATCGCTCGGGCGAAGGTTTCATTTTCGGCATTGGAAAGCGGCGCTGGCGACAGGCTGGCCAGCAGCGTGGCCGATGCCATGGCCTCCAGGTTCGTAATCGCGCTTTCGCGGGTGCCGTATTTGCCCGCGATCACCTCGCCCTGCTCAGTGATGCGGATGCGGCCCTGCACCGTGCCCGGCGGCTGTGCGCGGATCGCGGCGAAGCTGGACCCGCCACCGCGCCCCACGGCGCCGCCGCGGCCGTGGAACAGCTGCATGCCAACGCCGGCCGCTTCGAACACCGGCTTCAGCGCCGTCGATGCTTTGGAGAGTTGCCAGGTGGACGTAAGATAGCCGCCGTCCTTGTTGCTGTCGGAATAACCGATCATCACTTCCTGGTGGCCACGCGCGCGGGCGATCGCTGCCACTTCCGGCAGTGCGAACCAAGCGCTCATGATGCCCGGCGCAGCTTCCAGATCCCCGATCGTTTCGAACAACGGCACGGCCATCACCTGCGCCTGCGGGGGATCGCCCGGCACATAAAGGCCAACTTCCTT
Organism: Sphingomonas sp. IC-11; assembly: GCF_021043365.1. GTDB lineage: Bacteria > Pseudomonadota > Alphaproteobacteria > Sphingomonadales > Sphingomonadaceae > Sphingomonas. The sequence goes on from NZ_JAJNDU010000003.1 coordinate 169,153, forward strand.
CAGCAGCAGATGCACTTCGAGCAGGTCGCTGACCGAAGTGCACATCGACACAATATACTGGCGGATGCACGCCCGTCCGTAAGTCGCGTGTGCCTCTGCCGCCGCTGCGACGATCGCGAGCTCCTTGGCGGTTTCCTCGGAATAACTGATGAAGCGGCTGGTCAGCGGCCGCGCCGTGGCAAGTTCGCGGGTCAGCAGCGCCACCCGCTCGTCCTCGCTCAGCGTCGCGTAATCGGCACAGACACCGGCGCGGGCCAGCAACTCGCCAACCACCCGCTCATGAACAGCGCTGTTCTGCCTCAGGTCGAGCGTCGCGAGATGAAACCCGAACACTTCCACCGCGCGGATCAAACGCCCAATCACTCCGCCGCTGGCGAGCAGGCCGCCACCCGCGGCGGACAAGGCGCGCGCCATGGCAACCAGATCCGCGCGAAAGGCGCGGGGATCGGGATACGGCTCTGCGTCACGCGCCGCCGGCCGTGGCGGCCGGGTGCCTACCAGCTTGCGATAGGTAGCCGCCAGGCGCGCGTAGATCCCCGACAGCGCGCGACGATATGGCTCGTCACGCCGGCTTTCGGCATCATCCCCGCTGGCTTCGGCTAATGCGATCACGGCCGGGTCCACCGGTGCATGATCCGCCGAGATCGACAGTTCCGCGCCCAACGCATGCAGCTGATCGAGATAATAGCCAATCGCCGCGCCCGAGGCCTTGCCCAGCGCGACCTTCAGCGATTCAGCCGTCACGAACGGGTTGCCGTCGCGATCGCCACCGATCCAGCTTCCCGGCCGCAGGAACCCGGGGACACGCTGTCCCATCGCGCGGTCCCACCGCTGGTACAGCGCAGGGATCACCGGCAAGAACACGTCGCGCAGATAACTGAGCGCGGTTTCCACCTCGTCCGTCACGTACAGCCGTTCGCGGCGGAGCACGCGGGTCTGCCACAGCAGCGCGACCTGCCGAACGATCGCCTCGTCGATGCGGTCGCCGTCCGGCGTTTCCTCCGCGCCCGTATCGCGAAGCGCCATCAGTTCGGCGATGCGGTTGCGATGGTCGATCATGCTCTTGCGCCGCACCTCGGTCGGGTGGGCGGTCAGCACCGGCGCGATCAGCGCATGGTCGAGCAGCGCCAGCACGGCGTCGCGGTCGACGCCCTCGTCCGCGAGTCGCTCCACCGCGGAAGCAACGTCCGCCCCTTCCTCTGCCGTTATCCCCTGCCGGTCCTCCGCCAGGTTGGCCAGCATAGAGAAGAGCATGAAGCCGCGAACGAAATCGAGCGTCTCGTCGAGCGACAACGCCTCGAGATGGTGATCCACCGCGATCCCGGCGCCGCGATGCCGCTCGACCGATGCCGAGCGGATCGCTTCGGTGGCGGCGAACAGTCGCTCCCCGCCCAAGGCCCGGATCACATCCCCCAGGACTCGCCCGAGATACCGGATATCATCATTGTTGGTGATCGACGGAAGCGCGCTCATTCCGCCATGCTGCAACCCGCCGACCACCGCCGTCAACGCGCAGCTTCGCCAGGTGTGGTCTGGCGTTCCTCCTGTCGGCGCTTGCGATAGGTGTCGCGTTCCTCGCTGGTCAGCGTGCCGTCCTTGTTCAGATCATTGCGATCGAACCAGTCGAGCATCAGGTCACCCGATTCCTGCGGGCTGAGCGCGCCATCCTTGTTGGTATCTCCGCGCGCGATCATCGGGCGCAGCCGCTCCGGCAGTTCGTCGGCCACGATGCGGTCGTCACCGTTCACGTCCATGCGGTGGAACCGCCGCTCGATCTCGCTGCCGAAATCAAGCCGGGAGGTCACGGTGGGCGGCGTATAGTTATTGGCCGCGGCGTGATCATTCTGTTCTTCGCGCGTGCCACAGGCTGCCAGCAGCGAACCGCACGCCGCCAGCATCATCAACGATCGCATCCCCGATTAACCTCCCTCAAGATCAGGCTTCCAGCTCAACGTCCCAATAAAGCCAATCGTGCCACGTTTCGTGGAGATAGTTGGGAGGAAAGCTTCGGCCATGCTCCTGGAGCTGCCAGCTGGTCGGGCGGATCGGCTCGATATGGAGCGGCATCGCCGCCTGTTTCGGTGTCCGCCCGCCCTTGCGCAAGTTGCAGGGGGAACAAGACGTGACGACATTCTCCCATGTCGTGCGGCCACCCTGCGCGCGCGGCACCACATGGTCGAATGTCAGTTCGCGCACATGCTTGCCACAATATTGGCAGGCGAATCGATCCCGCAGGAACAGGTTGAACCGGGTGAAGGCCGGAAATTGTGACGGCTTCACATATTGTTTCAGCGCGATCACCGATGGCAGCCGGATCGACTGCGTGGGACTTCTCACCTCGCGCTCATAATGGGCGACAATGTCGACCCGGTCGAGAAACACTGCCTTGACCGCAGTCTGCCATGGCCAGATGCTGAGCGGATAATAAGACAAAGGCGTATAGTCGGCGTTCAGAACGAGCGTCGGGCACGCGTCCGGATGGCGGATCAGATCGGGATGGAACAAGCAGGTCCCCCTTCGATACCGTGTCGTGGCGTGATGTCACGCCAAGCGATGACGCCATGATGACAGCCGGCGATTCACCGGGTCAAGGGGAGAGGATATTTGACCGACACTGTTACCTATGAGGTCGCTGATCATGTCGCGACAATCACGCTCAATCGTCCGGAGCGACGCAACGCGCTGAACTGGGATGCCTATGGCCGACTCGAGGCGGCGTTCCGGCGCTCGGTGACTGACGAGGACGTTCGCTGCGTGATCGTCACCGGCGCCGATCCCGCCTTCTGTTCGGGCGACGACGTGGCGGAGATCATGGCTGGCCCGGATTCCTTCACTGCGCGCAAGGCGCCGCCGGTGGTCCGCCACCAGCCCACCCCCGCCGCCATTGCTGCGCTGGAATGCGACAAGCCGGTGATCGCCGCGGTGAACGGTGCCGCGGTCGGCTGGGGCATGGAACTGGCGCTTTATGCCGACATCCGCCTCGCATCGGAGAAGGCGAAATTCGCGGAATTGTTCATCAAGCGCGGGCTCGTGTGCGATGTCGGCGGCTTTTATCGCCTGCCCGCGATCGTCGGCCCGGCAAAGGCGGCGGAACTGCTGTTCACCGGCGACGTGATCGACGCGGGCGAAGCGGCGCGCATCGGCTTGGTGCGCGAGGTCGTGCCGCATGCGGAGCTGATGACGCAGGCCCGCGCGCTCGCCGCGCGCATCGCCGCGAATCCGCCACTCGCACTGCGCTACATGAAAGAAGGCCTTCGCCGCGCCGCTTATGGCGATCCGCGAGAATTGGGCGGTTGGGCGATCGAGACGATTCGCCGCCTCATGTCCACCGAGGACCATAAGGAAGGCGTCGCGGCCTTCATGGAAAAGCGCGAACCGGTGTTCAGCGGCCGCTGAGCGAAGACTCGCCCCGGCGCTTCCGATCATCGGGAGCGCCGCCGGCTTGCCTCCGCCACAATAGCTAGCGTTGCAAGTACCGCGCCTTGGCCAAGCGGAGTCTTGCCGCGCGCGCCGCGCCTCTACACATGCCCACGCGTGATCGTCACTCGCTTTGCCCCCTCACCAACCGGCCGGCTGCACCTCGGCCACGCGTACAGCGCAATCCTCTCCCATGATCTCGCCCGCAGCCGCGGCGGCCGCTTCCTGCTGCGGATCGAGGATATCGACGGCACCCGCAGCCGCCCCGAACATGTCGAGACGATCATCGCCGATCTCGCCTGGCTCGGGCTCACCTGGGATGGCGAGGTGCTCCACCAGTCCGATCGTCTTCCCGCTTATGCCGAGGCGCTTGACCGGCTGCGCGACATGGGCCTGCTGTATCGCTGCTATTGTACCCGCGCGGAGATCGCCGCCGCCAGCCTGTCCGCCCCGCATGGCGCCGAACCGCTCTACCCCGGCACCTGCCGCGCGCGGGTGCCGCATCATCCCGATCGGCCGCATTGCTGGCGACTCGACATGGCGAAAGCCGTCGCGCGTACCGGGCCGATCACTTGGCAGGACCACGGCATTGTCATCGCCGCCGACCCGCTGTCGGCGGGCGACGTGGTGCTCGCCCGCAAGGATGCGCCGGCCAGCTATCATCTCGCGGTCACGGTGGACGACGCATGGCAGGGCGTGACAGACGTGGTGCGCGGACGGGATCTGTTCGCCGCCACCCACGTCCATCGCCTGCTCCAGGCGCTGCTTGATCTGCCCACGCCGGCCTATCACCACCATCCGCTGCTCACCGGGCCCGATGGCCTGCGACTGGCCAAGCGGCACGGTGCCCCGGCTCTGGCAGACATGCGCGAAGGCGGCGCCGACGGCCTAGCGCTCGCCGCGGAACTGCGTGCGGGACGGGTTCCCATTGGCACGGGCGATGCCTAGATTGGGTCCATGCAGACGTTCCTGGTCATCCTCCTCATTGCGGCGCTGATTGCGACGCTGGTTGCGCTGGTGCGCGGCATTGTGGCGTTCCTTCAGAACGCCAGCGCGGAGGCTCGGGGAACCGGCACCGCCGGTCCGACGCAAGGACAGCTCAAATCGAACAAGATGATGCAGCAGCGCATCCTGTTTCAGGGGCTGGCCGTCATCATCGTCGTCGTTCTGCTGTTCGCTGCCGGGCGCACCTGATCGCGCGCGGCCGTGCGCCGCGTGATGAACCAAAAGGCCGGCTGTTGGTTGAACCTTGATCGAGGTTAGCGGATGGTCGGAGGGGGCATTCACCTTCCTTCCACGTTTGCCCGTGCGCGCTTGCGCAGCGACGGTCATGGAAGGTTCAACGGTAGATGCAGCCGAGGGAAGCCACCTCGCACGATGATCTGGCCGCCCGGTTCGGCCGGGTCCGTTCGCTCAGCGAGGCGCTGGTAGCGCCGCTGAGCGACGCTGACGCCACCGTTCAGTCGATGGATGATGCGTCTCCCGCCAAATGGCACCTGGCGCATACCACCTGGTTTTTCGAAACGTTCGTTCTGCGCGATCACGTCGCCGGCTATCGGCTGCACGACCCGCGCTTTCCCTTTCTTTTCAACAGCTATTACGAGGCCGAGGGGCGCCGCCATGCGCGTGGTCGGCGCGGCATGGTGACACGCCCGACCCTTGCTGAAGTGAAGGTCTATCGCGCGGCGGTGGACTCGGCGTTGATCACGGCGCTGCCCTCTCTCGGCGGTACGCCGCGCGATCTGGTGGAGCTCGGCTGTCATCACGAACAGCAGCATCAGGAACTGCTGCTTACCGACATCCTCCACCTGTTTTCCGAAAACCCGCTGGAACCGGCCTTGTGGTCGCCCGCGCCCAAGGTCCCCGTGGCAATGCCGGACACGATCAACTGGCTCGACCGCGATGAGGGCGTGATCGAGATCGGCCATGATGGTCAGGGCTTCGCCTTCGATTGCGAGGGGCCGCGCCACCGCACGTTGGTTTCGGCGCATTCCCTCGCGGATCGGACCGTCACGAACGGCGAGTGGCAGCAATTCATTGCCGACGGGGGCTATCGGGAGCCTCGCTGGTGGCTGTCGGACGGCTGGTCCTGGCTGCAGCGCGAGGGGATCCATGCGCCGCTCTATTGGGAAGAGCGCGACGGCGTCTGGACCCGCTTCGGACTGGACGGCCGCCGCCCGATCGACCCCGCCGCGCCGGTGACTCATGTCAGCTTCTATGAGGCGGATGCCTATGCAAGCTGGGCAGGCGCCCGATTGCCGACGGAAGCCGAGTGGGAGGCAGCCGCCGCGGCCGATGATCCGAATGGCGGCAACCAGCTGGATTCGGCCGGCGCGGTCGAACCGCGGCCTGCCGAGAGCGGCCCGGCGTTCTTCGGCGACGTCTGGGAATGGACGGGCAGCGCCTATCGTCCCTATCCTGGCTTTTCGGCCGCCGACGGCGCTGTGGGCGAATATAACGGCAAGTTCATGAGCGGGCAGTTCGTGCTGCGCGGGGGATCCTGCGCCACGCCGCGCGGCCACGCTCGCGCCTCCTACCGCAACTTCTTCTACCCCCACCAGCGCTGGCAATTCACCGGCGTCCGGCTGGCCCGGGACCGCTGACAAAAAACGTCGCTGCGCGGGCGCTTGCGCTCATCAACCGGACGGCGCGCCAAAACAGGAAGGAAGCCAATGCTGAAGCAGGAAATTGAGGACGGCCAAGCCTCCCTTGCCGATCCGCAGTTCCGCGCGGACGTTCTGAACGGCCTTGCGCTTCGCCCCCGGGCCATTCCGGCGCGCTGGTTCTACGATCGCCGTGGATCGGATCTGTTCGAAGAGATCACCCGCCTGCCGGAATATTACCCGACCCGCACCGAAACGGCGCTGCTGGAGCGGATCGCACCGGAGCTTGCTGCCCAGATCCCCCCTGGGTCGGCGGTGGTTGAGTTCGGCTCGGGTTCCTCGACGAAGACGCCATTGATCCTCGATGCGGTCCGGCCCAGCGCTTACGTCCCGATCGACATTTCCGGCGACATGCTGCGCGAATCCTCGCGCGTGCTGTCGGCCCGCTATCCCGCCCTGCTGGTCCTGCCGTTTGAGGCGGACTTCACGCGGCTGGTGGATCTGCCCCGCACCATTGCCAGCGCGCCGAAACTTGGCTTCTTCCCTGGCTCCACCATCGGCAATCTCATCCCGCGCGCTGCCGTCGACCTGTTGCGGGCCATGCGCGGGTCGCTCGGCCAGGGCGCACGCTTGTTGATCGGCATGGACCGCGTGAAGGACGAAGCCGTGCTGGTTCGCGCCTACGACGATGCGGCCGGCGTGACGGCGGCGTTCAACTGCAATCTCCTGGCGCGGATCAATCGCGAGCTGGAGGGCACGATCCCGCTCGACGCCTTCCGCCATCGCGCGATCTGGAACGATGACCGGGCACGAATCGAAATGCACCTGGAGGCGACCCGCGACGTGTCGTTCGAGGTCGAGGGGCGACCATTCTCCATCGACGCCGGCGAGACCATCCATACCGAGAACAGCCACAAATACGGCCCGCGCGACGCGCGTATCCTGCTGCGCGCCGGCGGCTGGACGCCGGTCATGGAATGGACCGACCCCGACGATCTGTTCGCCGTCATCCTGGCCGAGGCGCAACCGGAACGCTTCGCCCCCTGAAGGCACCGGAGACGGCCGCGCCGCCGCGCCTGCCATGAGGGAGGAACGAGGAGAGGTTTTCGCCGCGGCCCCTCGTCGGCCCGAGCGATCACGTCACCGCTGCGCGAACGGCATAAGCAGGGTCGCGCCACGCTTCCGTGGCCATGACCTCGGCCAGCATCTCCACCGCGCGCCACACATCCTCATGCGAGGTGTACAGCGGCGTCAGCCCGAGCCGCAGGACATCGGGCGCGCGGAAGTCGCCGATCACGCCGCGCGCAATCAGCGCCTGGCAAATCTCCCAGGCGTAATCATGCGCCACGCTGACATGGCTACCGCGCGCATCGGCATCGCGCGGCGTTACGATGGTAAAGCCCGCGCCGACGCACCGCTGCTCGATCCCGGCGATCAGCAACTCGCTGAGCGACCGGCTCTTCGCCGCCACATCCGCCATCGCGACGCCGTCAAAGGTATCGAGCCCCGCGTCGAGCGCAGCCATGCCGAGGATCGGCGGCGTGCCACACAGGAACCGCTTCATGCCATCCGCCGGCGCATAATCGTCGCCGAAGTCGAACGGCGCGCCATGCCCCATCCAGCCGGTCAGCGGTGACCGCAACTGCCCCTGCCATCGCCGCGCGACATAGAGGAACGCCGGGGCGCCTGGCCCGCCGTTCAGATATTTGTAGCCGCAGCCGACCGCGAGATCGGCATCGCATCCATCAAGGTCGATCTCCACCGCGCCGGCGCTATGGCTGAGATCCCAAAGGATCAGCGCGCCCGCCGCATGGGCGGCCGCGGTAAGGCCGGCCATGTCCAGTTTCGCGCCCGTCTTGTAGTGGACATGGGTGAGCACCACGATCGCCGTATCGCCGTCGATTGCCCCGGCAATCTCGCTCGCCGGAACGGTCCGCACGCGGCGATCGGGCAGCATCGCCGCCACCCCCTGCGCAATATACAGGTCGGTCGGAAAATTGCCGGGCTCGGTCAGGATCGTGGAACGGCCGGGGGCGGCGAGGCAGGCGGCAGTGATCAGCTTGAAGAGGTTCGCCGACGTGGAATCGGCCACGATCACCTCGTCCGCCGCTGCCCCGATCAGCGGCGCGATGCGCGCGCCCAACCGCGCAGGCGCGTCGATCCATCCATGCTTGTTCCAGCTGGCGATCAGGTCCTCGCCCCACTCCCCCGCAATTGCAGCCGCCACCCGGGCCGGCGTGGCGCACGGCAAGGCGCCCAGCGAATTGCCATCGAGGTACGTCACCCCCTTCGGCAGCGCAAAACGCGCGCGGCAAGGGCTGAGCGGATCGGCGAGGTCGATCGCCTGAACCTCGGCAAGCTTGGGCCAGGCCGTCACAGCACGGCCCTCACCGTCAGCAGTTCGGGGAAGAACACCTGGTCGATCACCCGCGCCAGATACGGCACGCCAGCGGTGCCGCCGGTCCCGCGCTTGAACCCGATCACGCGCTCCACCGTCTTCAGATGGCCGAACCGCCACAGCTGGAAACGATATTCCAGATCAACCAGCTTTTCCGCCAGTTCATAGAGGTTCCAATACCGTTCGGGCTCCGCATACACCTGGCGCCAGCAGGCTTCCACCGCCTCGGACGCCTCATAGGGCTGGGTAACGTCGCGCGTCAGCTGCGCCTCCGGTACCGGCAGCCCCGCTCGCGCCAGCGCGCGGAGCGCCTCGTCATAGATGCTCGGCTGCTCCAGAGCGTCCTGAAGCATCGCTTGGAAAGCCGGTGCATCGGCGAACACGCGGATCATGCCAGCGTTCTTGTTCCCCATCAGGAACTCCATCGCGCGATACTGGTGCGACTGGAAGCCGGAGCTGGAGCCGAGCTTGTCGCGCATGGCGGAATAATCGGCCGGCGTAATCGTCGCCAGTATCTCCCAGCTGCCGATCAGCTGCTGCTGGATCCTCGCGACGCGGGCCATCATCTTGAACGCGGCGTCCAGGCGATCCTCGGCGATCGCCCGGCGCGCGGCGGTCAGTTCATGAAGGCACAATTTCATCCACAGTTCGGACGCCTGATGGATGACGATGAACAGCATCTCGTCATGCGTATCGGACAACGGCGTCTGGCAGGCGAGAAGCTCGTCCAGCCGGAGATAGCCGGTATAGGTCAATCCCGCCGGTGCACCGGCGGAGGGGTCGGAGCGGTTTTCCATGGCTCCGTCCCTAGCGCGATTGGCCCCCTTGGCGCAGCCAGTTAGTTTGCCCCCGCGCCCGCCGTTGTCGTTGCGGTCGTCCGAACCTGGCTCTGGCAGGGCGGCGTGGCGCTGGCGAAATCCTCGAAGCTGCCGAAGCGGCTCGTGGCGTCTGCCGCTATCGTGCTTGCCTTGCCGGTCACTTCCCAGACATAGGATTTGTTGTTGTCAAAGCCGGCGATGGCCGCGTTGAGCGCCGCCGCTTCGGCTGCGCTGATCTCGGGCGCATCGACCCGGCGGCTCTTCACCATGCGGGCGACCTGCCCGTCGAAGGACGAGATCCGCCAGTAGGAGATGCCGCCGAGCGTCCGGTCCATCGGCTTCGAGGAAAAGGACCAGCGAAAACCCTTGCCGGCCGGCGGCACCTTCACCGTTGTGGCGTAGCAGGAAAATGCGGGATAGTCGTTCGCATAGGGCGCGTCCTGCGGCTGATCCTTCGGCCGTTTCAGTTCGGACGGCGGCGGAAAGCCCCCGCCGAAGAGATAATGGGTATGGCCGTCCTTGGCGTCGCCCTCCCAGTCCATCTTACCCTCGCCGGTCAGGCCAAGCACCAGCAGGCGGTTGTCCTCGTCGAAGCGCCAGCTCGTATTTGATGCTTCGACGGCGGGATATTGCTGGCGCCAGTAAGCGGCCAGCATCTTGTCCGCATCGCTCGTCGCCACTCCGGCAAGTTGGGCGCGAATGGCGTAGATCTCGTCGCCGCGCAGCGTCTGCTGGATACGATATCGAGCCGGCTTGTCGAACCCGGCGGAGGCATCGATGTCCACCACTTCGACGCGGTTCGGCAGGCGCGGGGCCGGAAAGGCGAGCGGCTCAAGCGCGCCGCCGTCGGCCCTCAGCGGCAGGACCCAGCGGGACAGCGGCGGATCGAGGGTCGCGAGCGATCGGTCCCCCAGACGCGTGCCGTCCAGCCAGACGGGCGCGCCGTTCACGCTGGCGCGCACGACGACATGATCGAAAAGGGCGGGGCTGGGCAGCCGCTGGTCCATGCCGTCGCCGCCCTTGCTCGCCACCAGCACGGCCTCCGCCGTGATCCCCATCTCGCGGAGCAGCGCGATCAGCAGTGCGGACTTGCCCTTGCAATCCCCGAACTTGCGGCTCCACGTTTCGTCGGCGCCGGCCGGCCGGTAATTGCCGCCGTCCAGCCCGACGTAAACGTAACGGATCCGGTCCTGAACCACGCGCAGCGCCGCCTCGACCCGGCGCGCCGGATCGCTGGTCTGTGCGGCGATCCGCTTGGCTTCCGCGCGCACGGGCGAGTCCGCCGCCAGATCGGCCGCCTGGGCAAAGGGCGCAGCGAACGACCGGGACAAGGTGGCCCAGTCCGGATAATCACCGAATTGCACCAGCCGCTTCACCATATAACGGAGGGGCGCTTGGTCGGGCAGGCTCACCGATGCGGGATCAACGAGCAGATATTGATGCTCGACCTCCGTTCCGATCTCGCGGCTCGTCGGGCTGGGAAGATCGCCGGCGCTGCGAAAGGTCAGCGCGGCGGCCTTGGGTGACAGCACACGCAGCCGGTAGGCACCCCGGATGCCCACCAGCGGGAATTGCATGAAGCCGTCCGCGCGTTCGGCGGGGGCAAGGCCGCGGCGCCGCTTGGTGGCCGCAAACTCCAGTTCGTCGCCGATCTGGAGCCCCGCCGCCTGCAGCGTTGCGGTAAGATCACCGTGAAGCATCGACTGCTCGAGATCATTCTCGCGCTGGATAACGGCGAACTTCTGGCCCGCGAGCACATCGGTGCTCTTGCCGTCGCGAATGATCGTCAGGCGATGAACGATCATCTCCTCGTTGGCCGGTGACCAGGCAACCGCGATGTTGCCAGCGCCCAGTCCTTCCGGAGAAAGGATCTTCAGCTTCCAGGATTGATATTCCTCCTGCACCCCGCTGTTCACCCGGACTTGGCTGTCGGAATAAACAACCCGCAATGGAGCGCCGGGCGGAAGGGGAGCATCGCTGGCGGCGGGCGGTGCAATCACCCATTCCGGGGCCGGCGCGTATCGAACGTCCCGCACACTGACCGCGCCCTTGTTCGTTGCCTTATGCTGCGCCGGCCGCACCTGCGCGCTCGCATTGCTGGCGAGCGCACTCACCAGGACGATCGATAATCCCCCAAACCGCATATGTCCCCCAATGTCCCCACGCGAATCTACCAGCGCTCGTCATCGCTCGCGAGGCACATTCGTAACCGTCGATCGAATACCGCCGTCCTGTTTGGGGAAAGGGGCGAACGATCGGGCAAAGCGGCGGATGACAGGCGCGGGGCAGAGCCGCTAAGCGCGCCCCATGTATTATGTCGCGCTCAAGAACTTTGTTGCGAGCATGGTTGAAGGCGGCGCCGACACGCTGGCCCATGTCCATGGCGGCATGCTGGTACTCATGCTGGCGCGGCTGATCACACGCCGCTCGCTCGCGACGCCAGTGCCGCTGGCCTGCGTCGTTGTTCTTCAGGTGCTCAACGAGTGCATCGACCGGTACAATCACGGATCGTGGCGTTGGCCGGACACGATCGGCGATACGTTGAACACGCTGTTCTGGCCAACGGTGCTGTTCGTCGGCCTTCGCCTGCGCCGCCAGCGCGATCCCGCGCCAAGCGTCGCGACCGGCAAGGTGGCCGAGGAAGCATAAGCGCGAACGCGCCCCCGCGCGCCCGCACCTGGCGCACCGGAGAACGCGCGTCCGGCTCGTCGTTACTCGGGCTCTACCGTCACGCTGGGACGGCGATTGATGATCACGCCGCGCTCGGCCATTTCCTTTGCGAAGTCATGCCGGGCATCGGCAACCTCGCGTCGATATTCGGCCCATGCGTCAACCCGATCGGCCTGGTCGTTCGCTCGGGCCAGATCCTTGCGCAGTTCGCGCCGGGCTTCGCTCAGATCAGTTTTGTAATCCAGATAATGTGAATTACTGTCGTCATACACAGCACCGCGAAAAGGCTTGTCGCCAGCCTGTGCCGGCGATGCTGCAATGAGCGGAATACTGGCTGCGGCCAGTGCAATGATGATCTTCATACGCCTCCTCCGATTACTCTTTGCGGAGGCTGGTTATAACCGCGCCGAAGGTAGGTCGGTTCCCTTCAACCAGAATCACCACCTGAACTGGCACGGTCTATTATCAGCCATTCAGCGCCTTTACTTCATGGACGGGGAGACAAAATCATGAGGGCGTGATCAGCCAACCATGCGGCGGCGATCGTCGGCATCAAGCGCGCTGAGCGACGATCCCTTGCTTTCCCGCATGAACATCGCGGCGATCACGCTGACGCCCGCGCTCAGGCCGACATAGATCGCGAGCGGCATCCAGCTGTCATAGACGCGCAACATCGACGCCCCGATCAGCGGCGCCCAGGATCCCGCCACGATTGCGGTCACCTGATAGCCGAGCGACACGCCGGAATAGCGCATCCGCGTCGGGAACATCTCCGCCATGATCGCTGGCTGCGGCGCATACATCAGGCCGTGGACCGCGAGGCCCGCCATGATCGCGGCCAGCATGATGACCGTGTCTCCGGTGTCGAACATGGGAAATGCGGCGAACGGCCATGCCATCGCCAGTGCGGACCCGAGAAGGTAGACCGGGCGGCGGCCCAGCAGGTCGGCCAGTGCGCCAGCCGCCGGAATGACCACGACGTGCAGCAGGTGACCGATGAACAGCAGTCCCAGGATACGGCTCGTGGCGATGCCGCGATGGGCCAGGTAGGTGATCGAGAACGTGACCACCATGTAATAGAGGATGTTCTCGCCGAACCGCAGCCCCATCGCGTTGAACACCGCGCGCGGGTATCGCCGGAACACTTCGGTCACGCCATGCCCGGCATCGGCGCGACGTTCCGCCTCCTCCCGCGCCGCATGGAACAGCGGGGAATCGCTCACCTGTGTGCGGATGTAATAGCCGATCGCGATAATGATCACCGACAGCCAGAAGGCGACCCGCCATCCCCAGGCGAGGAAGGCCTCCTCGGATAGGAAGGTGGACAGGAGCAGCAGCACGACGGTGGCGAGCACATTGCCCAGCGGCACGCCGGCCTGGGGAAAGCTGCCCCAGAAGGCGCGGCTCCGGTTGGGACTATGCTCCGTCACCAGCAGGACGGCCCCGCCCCATTCGCCGCCGAGCGCGAATCCCTGGATGAACCGCAACAGCACCAGCAGCGCCGGCGCCCAATAGCCGATCGCGTTGAACCCAGGCAGGCAGCCCATCAGGAATGTCGACGCCCCGATCAGGACCAGGCTGAACTGAAGCAGCGACTTGCGCCCGATCCGGTCTCCGACGTGACCAAAGACGACGCCGCCAAGCGGTCGCGCGATGAAGCCGACGGCATAAGTGGCAAAGGCCGCGATGATGCCGTCCAGATTGTTGGCGGTCTGCGGGAAGAACAGCTTGCCGAATACCAGCGTCGCCGCTGTGCCGTAGAGGAAGAATTCATACCATTCGACGATGGTGCCGGCCATCGACGCGCCGACCACCTTACGCAGGTGGGACAGGTCCGCCTTGGCTTCGTGCTCCATCTCACTTCCCCTCCTGCGCGCCGGACGGCATTGACCCGCACCCTGCTGAATGACGGCTTAGATCGGCTGCCACTCCTTGCCCAGCGCGCTCGCCATCGGACGTTGGCGGACGGCGTAGCCAGCTGGCCATCGCTCCGCCCGGAAAGGCCGATCGCTCCCGACAATGCACTGTTTTGACCCAATGCAATCCTGTTTTGGGCCGCGAGTGCCCCACCCAAATCGTCATCCGCCAGGGACAAGCCGCCTGGCCCTCCCTATATTGCCCCCGCATGGAGAGGCACGAGCCAGACAAGCGCCGCAGCCGCGCGCCACGGCGCGACGCGCAGGAACGACGCGAAGCCCTGATCGCTTCGGCGGTCCTATGCTTCACCGCGGAGGGCTATCGCGTCCCACTGGACACGATTGCGGAGCGCGCGGGCGTGGGCCGCGGCACGCTTTATCGCAACTTCAAGGACCGTGACGCCCTCGTGGTGGCGATCTTCTCGCGTGAGGCTGACAGGCTGGAACAGGTCATTGATCCCGCCCGCCCGCTCGTCGACATCCTCTCGGGCTTCGTGCTGGACGGCGCCGTCGCATCCTCCCTGTTCGCGCGTATCGCCGCTGATCTGCAGCTCGACGAAGCCAACCGCGCCGCCCTTGAGGCGCTAGGCAACAGGATGGAGCGGATTTTTGCCCCCGCGGTCGCCGCCGCCAAGGAACGCGGCGAGATCGCATCCACCGTCACGCCGCGCGACATCGTGCTCGCCGCCCGTATGGCCAGCACCGTGATGCTGCCCTTTCTGAGCGAGGATGAAGTGGCGGCTCAGGTCAGCGAAGCGCTGCGCCTGGTGTTTGACGGCCTGCGCCCCCGTTAGGGTTCGGCGCACGCCAGCCGAGGCCCAGCGCCTTGTTTATCGCAATATAGCTCTGCGTTAGCTGAGCCTTCGCCTGGGCGACGGCAGCCGCCGCAGCGATCCGTTGCCGCTCCACGTCGAGTTGGTCGATCACCGTAGTTGTTCCTGCCTCTACCCGCTGGCGGTTAAGCGCAGCGGCCCGGTTCGCGGTCGCTTCGGCCTGCGCAAACCGGCCCAACTGTGCACGCGTGCTGCCGAACCGCGACAATGCGGTTTCTGCCTCCTGCAGCGCCTCCAGCACGGCTTGGCGGTACCCGGCCTCTGCCGAGTCGCGCTGCGCTTCCGAAGCCCGGGTGGCCGCTCGCGCCCGTCCGAAATCCAGGAACGACCAGTTCAGCGAGGGCGCGATCAGGGTGGTCAGGTTTCCGAGATCAAATATGTCACCCGGCTTCGTGCCGCCCAGCCCCAGAAGCCCCATGAAGCTGATCCCCGGCAGCTCCTTCGCCTTGTTCACTCCGACGCCAGCAGTGGCAGCCGCCAGCTGCCGTTCCGCCGCCCGGATGTCCGGACGTTGAGCAATCAATGCGGCCGGATTGCCGATCGGTACGGTGGCCGGAGGGAGCGGCACCGGCGCATCTGCGGCGAGCATGGTATCGACGGCGCCCGGTGCCTGCCCGGTGAGTACCGCCAAGAGGTTCAACTGCTCGTCCCGCTGCGCGCCGAGCGGGATCGCCTCCGCCTCGGTATTTTCCAGCTGGTTCTGCAGGCGCTCGAGCTGCAATCGGGAGGCGGTACCGCGGTCAACGCGCTGACGCGTCAGCGCAAGCTGCTGCTGCTGAAGCCTGGTGGATTCGGCATTCAGCCGGATGCGCGCCTGTATATCGCGAAGCGCGACATACGCCTGGGCGACCTGTGCGGAGAGAGAGACCTGCGCATCCGCCAGATCTGCTTCGCGGGCTGCTGCAGTAGCGCGCGCCTGCTCGACGCCGCGTCGCCCGCCGCCGAATAGATCGATTTCCCAGGAAACGTTGAGACCGACATTGTAGAACTCGAGCGCCGTTCCGCCGTCTCCCGCACCATCTTGTCCGCCGTTGCCCCCGGATCCGCCGCCGGGCGCCCCCAACCCGACGCCGGGCAGTTCCGCATATAGATACTGCCCCGTGGCGCTGGCGCTCGGGAGGCGCGCGGCCCGCTGTTGACGCAGTTGAGCCTCTGCCTCGCGGATACGGGCGCTTGCCTGATCAAGGCTCGGGTTATGCGCCAGGGCATCCTGTACCAGCGCGTCAAGGGTGGGATCGCCTAGGGCCTCCCACCAGCGCGCCAGACCGGGTGTGGCGCTAAGCGCTGGATCCCGAGCCCGCACAAAGGTGCCGCGATCAACAGCCTGCGAGGCTGCCGCTGGAGGTCCCTTATAGTCCGGACCGACCGTGCACCCGCCGACTAGAGCCAGGGCTGAAGGCAAAACAAGTCGCCGCATCAGTGCACCATCGCCGGGCCGGCATCCTTGGGCAGGGGGCGCAGGAACAGCACGAGCGGCAACACCACCAATGTTCCCACCCCCATGATCCAGAATATGTCGTTATAGGTCATCACGAGCGCCTCCGCCTGGATCTGCTGCGATAGGAGCCGAAGACCGGCCTCCTGGTCACCGACCGCCTGCGTCAGGGACCCGACGTAATCCTGAACGCTCTGGCTGTTGGCACCGAGCGATTCCTCAAGGCGCCGCGAATGGTACCATAGGCGCTTGTCCTGGAGGATCGAGATACCCGCGAGCGCAAAGCTGCCACCCAGATTGCGCACTGCGTTGAACAGCCCGGATGCGTCGCCGGCATCCTCTGCCGGCACGGACCGGACCACGGCCTGGCTGAGGAACAACATGCCGAGGATCTGCCCGACGCCCCGCATCAACTGCGAGATGGTGAAATCACCTCCACTCGATTGCGCGGTCAGGTTGGAGTCCAGAAGCGCGGAACTTCCCATGATCAGGAGGCCGCCAGCGACAGCTAGACGGATATCCACTCTCCTGAGCAGCAGCGGTACGATCGCCATCAGAAACAGGCTCGGCAAGCCGGATAGCAGCACCACCTTCCCGGACTGAAGGGCATTGTAATCCGCCAACGTGGCCAGGAATTGCGGGATGGCATAGCTGGTGCCGTACAACACCATGCCCAACACCATGCCCATGAGCGCCACAGCGCCGAACTGCCGGTCTAAAAGGAGCTTTAGCTTGATGATCGGCCGTTTGGCGGTCGCCTGACCCCAGAAGAGCAGCCCGAAACCGACCAGACTGATCACGAACATCCACCGAATCAGGCTGGAGTCAAACCATTGTTCGCGCTGCCCATCCTCCAGAAGGACGGTCAGGCCACCCAGACCAAGCGCCAGGCCGACGATCCCGAGCCAATCCGCCTCGCGGATGAGATGCAGGTTGGATTTTTCGTGCCGCAGCCCAAGCAGAAGCAAGGTCACCAGCACCGCGCAAATCGGCACATTGATGAAAAAGGCATAGTGCCAGCTGATATTCTCGGTGAGCCACCCACCGATCAGCGGGCCGAGCACGGGCCCAAGAATGGCAGTCACACCAAAGGCGGCGATGCCGATCGGCTGTTGGGCGGGCGGCAGCCGCTGTGCGATGATGGTTTGTGCCGTCGGGATCATCGCCCCGCCGGTAAAGCCTTGCCCGATCCGCCCGGCGATCATCATCGGCAGACTCGTGGAAAGCCCGCACACCACTGAAAATGCCGTGAAAAGTGCGGCAGCCAACAGCAGAAATGTCCTCAGACCGAGCATCCGCTCGAGCCAGGCCGCCATCGGAATGATCACGATCTCCGCGACAAGATAGGCGGTGGCGATCCACGTTCCCTCCGTCCCGCTCGCCCCTATCTCCCCTTGGATGGTGGGCAGGGCAGAATTGACGATCGAGATATCGAGGGTCGCCATGAACGCGCCCAACGTTCCTGCCGCTACGGCCAGCCAGGCGCCGAGATCTGCACGCTCTGTGCCGGTCCGCGGCGCCGCAGGTGCCAAGCTCGCCACGTCAGCGCGCCCGCTGATTTGCTTGAACCGTTTCCTGCTGTTCGCGAATGCGCTCGAGCTCGTCGCGTGCGGACTTCGTGTTCACCGTTACGGTCAGAGACAAGCCGGGTACGAGCAACCGGCGAGCCGCCGGTGTTGCTTCTAGCGAGATGCGCACCGGAACGCGTTGCGTGATCTTCGTGAAATTCCCCGTGGCGTTCTGCGGCGGAAGCAAGGAGAATTGCGCACCGGTCCCCGGCGCCTGACTTTCTACGCGCCCGGCGAGTTCCATTCCGCCCAGCGCATCGACCTTGATCGTGGCTGGCTGGCCGGGCCGCATCAGCGCGAGCTGCGTCTCCTTGAAATTTGCCCTGATATAGAGCTTGTCCAAGGGCACGATCGACATCAGCCGCGTACCAGCTTGCACGAATTGGCCGACGGTCACCGTTTTGTTGCCGATCCGCCCCGCGATGGCTGCGCGAATGACGGTTGCGCCCACATCCACATTAGCAGCGGCCAGTTGCGCCCGCGCGGCCTGCCCCTGCGCCTGCCCTTGCCGTACCTGGCTTTCGAGTGAAGCGACCCGGCGCTGCTGCATCGCCAAAACGGCTTCCTGTGCCCGTACGTTGTCCGCCGACTGCCGCGCCGTGGCCTCAAGCTGTGCGAGTTGCTGGCGACTTTCCGCACCCGATGCAGCGAGCGGCCGATATCGCGCCACCTCGCCTGCATCGAAGGCCGCCTTGGCGCGTGCAGCGGCCAGTTGAGCCCTTGCTTGCTCGATCGTGGCATATTGCTCGCGGATCTGGGCGCGGACCGCATCCGCTTGTGCCATGGCGACCGCGATCTGCGCCTCTGCCTGTGCCGCTTGTGCGCGCGCGTTTCGCGGGTCGATCCGCAGGAGCGGCTGGCCCGCCGTTACGTCCTGATTTTCCGACACGAGAACGTCGGCGACATAGCCGGCCACCCGCGGCGCAACCGTGACCATATCGGCCGCCAGCTGCGCATCGTTGGTTTCCTGCAGGTATTTGCCGGTGGTTTGGTATCGGAGGAACCACAACCCACCCGCGGCAAGCACGACAAGGGCAACCAACGCCAGGACCAACTTCGTCCGCGGGCTGAGCGCCTTGCGCCCGCTGGAGCCATCATCCTGCACGTCAATCGACTGATCTTCGCCGACCTGAGATTCGGTCATCACGGAACTCGCGACTGGTGGTGCCAGGGGGGCACCTGGGGGAGAGGCTGCTAAACGGACGTTTTGTCCGGATCAAGACGCGCGAGGCCACCGGATCGTTCCAGCGCTGCTGCAAGCTCGAGGAGAGAATGCGCACGCCACGGTGGCTCGGCGTTCAGCACGCAAAAAGTAGCGGCCGCGGAAAACGCCCGCGGCCATCACAGATGTATTGCGAAACTGCAGCGAAGAGCGGGTACGCTCCCGCCCCCCTCGGATTACATTCGCGGCCCAGCCACTGCGCGAACTGCTTGTTTGGGCTTTTCGTCGATCAGCTTGGCAATAGCCGGGGCACGCGCGTCAGCCCTGGCGTAGTCCCGCGCCGACATGCCGGCCACGTTATCGGTCTGGTCTGGATTTGCCCCCGCGGCCAAGAGGCTGCGCACGAGCGCGAGATCACGCTTCTGCACGGCGCGGATCAGCGGGGTCTCCCCGCCCCCGTTGCCGAGATTCGGATTGGCCTTCGCGGCGGCAAGGAGGTCGACGATCGCGTGCTGGCCATATTGCACCGCAAGGAGCAGCGGCGTGTCGCCGCGGCCGTCGCGCATGTTCGGATCAGCGCCCCGTGCGAGCAGGAAGCGAAGATAGGTTGCGTCCCCCCGCTTGGTCACGATGTGCAGCGCGCCCTCACCCGTGGTGACATCCCGTGCGTTGACGATGCGCTGGCCCGGCTGGTCGAGCATCTTCACGACCTCGTCGCCGTTCGATTTACGCACCGCTTCAAGGAACTTGTAGCCCTGCGACTGCTGCTGGGCCGCGGCAGGTAGCGCCGCGAGGATCAGGACGGGGACGAACAGGCGGCTAAGCGTCTTCACGGGCAAACGATCCATCTGATGGTTGCGATGGCCGCCCTAACAGATCAAGGCTGCTCGTGCCATGAACGTCCGACCAATCGCCTGGCTCGCGCCACTCGCCCTTCTCGCCTGCTCCCCGGCTCAGTCGCCGGTCAGCCCGCCGTTGGAAGGAGCACGCATCGGGGGCCCGTTCACGCTCGTCGATCAGGACGGGAAGCGCTTGTCCGACTCCGCCCTAGCTGGCCGGTACCGCATCATGTATTTTGGCTACACTTTCTGCCCTGATGTCTGCCCCGTTGATGTCCAGAATCTGGCTGCCGGGCTGAAGCTTCTTGAACAGAGCGATCCTGCGCTGGCGCAAAAGATCGTCCCGGTGTTCATCACCGTCGATCCGGAGCGGGATACGCCGGCGGTCTTGAAACAGTTCGTGTCTGCCTTTCACCCGCGGATGATTGGGCTGACCGGCACGCCGGAGGAAATCTCCAAGGTGGCCAAAGAGTTCGCTATCTTCTATCAACGGGGGAAAGGCACCACCGGCGGCTATTTGATGGATCACAGCCGCCAGGCTTATTTGATGTCGCCCGAGGGCAAGCCGCTTGCCCTGCTGCCGCAGGACGGGGCGCCACAGGCGATCGCTGACGAGATCAAACGCTGGGCTGAATGAACCGCTTCTGGGAAGATACGCCGCTCGAAAAGCTGGACCGCGCACAGTGGGAAGCGCTGTGCGACGGTTGCGGCAAATGCTGCCTCCACAAATTGGAGGATGAGGAAACCGGCGAACTCTTCCCGACCAACGTCGCCTGCCGGTTGCTCGATCGACGTAGTGGGCAATGCTCCAACTACCGGCATCGTCACGCCTACGTCTCTGAGTGCGTGCGCCTCTCGATGCGGAACGTCGACGCGATCGAATGGCTGCCCACCACCTGTGCATACCGCCTGCGCCTCAACGGTGAACAACTGCCGGACTGGCACTATCTCGTCTCCGGTGATCGCGAGGCTGTGCACCAAGCAGGCGAGTCGGTGCGCGGTTGGACGATCAGCGAGGACGACGCCGGCGAACTCGAATATCACATGACCGACCGCCGCCTGTGATCGCCCACGGCCTCGCTGATCTGCCTCTCCCTACCCAGCCGTGACCGAAGACATCGAGATCGTCCGCCACCCTACCGCGCGGCGGGTAAAGCTGGCATTTGATCCCGCAACCGGTCGTATTCGCCTGACGGTCCCCAAACGTGCTTCGACCAGCAAGGCGCTGGCGTGGGCGGCCGGTCACCGCGAGTGGATCGCGGCCCAGCGCGCCAACTTGCCGCAGGCGCGGCCCTTTGTGCCTGGGGCAATGATTCCGGTCGACGACGAGATGCTGACAATCGACTGGCGCGAAGGTCCATCGCGGATCGTGCGGCGCCACGGAGATCGTTTGCTCCTCTCCGGCCCGGAAGCAACGATCGCCCGGCGGGTGGAAGCGTGGTTCCGTCGAGAAGCGCTACGGCTGCTCGAGGCCGACAGCGCCTTTTACGCCGCCCGTGCAGGGGTTGCTGTTGATCGAGTGACGGTCGGTGATCCGCGGGGGCGCTGGGGCAGTTGCAGCAGCAGCGGCGCAATCCGCTATAGCTGGCGCCTGATATTCGCACCGGCCGCAGTACGACAGGCGACCGCTGCTCATGAAGTCGCGCACCGCGTCCACATGAATCACTCACCCGCCTTTCACGCGCTGGTCGAAGCGCTGTACGGCAGTGATCCTACCCCTCATCGGCAATGGCTGCGCGCCAATGGCGCCTCGCTTCACTGGTACGGTCGTTCTTCAATGGGCGGCGGCTGAGGCCGGCGATCGCGGCGGGGCTCGCGCGGCGGCTCGCGCCCGGTCACCCGATCGATCCAGTCCTGGTCCAGGCGCTGGTCTAGGGCGGCCGGTGCCGAAGGCTCCTCATCATAGCCTTCGGGCACTGGCCGTTCGCCACGCGGCGAAGGACGCTCGATACCGCGTCCATAGCTTTCGTCGGGCACGGGCACGCCATCAACCGCAACCGGGGCGCCGCTTTCATCCACGAAGATGCTGTTGTCGGGCTCTCCGAAATAGCTCTCTTCGTCTGGCTCCAGCTGCCACTCGGGCAGGGTTACTTCCGTCTCGAACTGCTCAATGGGCCGTGCCGCCACCGCCTTGCCCATGAACTGGGCAAAAGCGCGTGCGGGGGCGGCACCGCCCTGCAATCCGCCAATTGGCTTCGCGTCATCGCGGCCCATCCATACGCCGGTCGTGAGACCAGAGGAGAAGCCCAGGAACCACCCGTCCTTCGACGAAGAAGTGGTGCCCGTCTTACCAGCCACGGGGCGACCGATCTGTGCGGCACGGCCAGTGCCGGTGTTAACCGCGGTCTGCAGCAGGTCCGTCATCTGAGCCGCTACATAAGGCGCCACAAGCACGCGGCTGCGATCTACCTCATGTTCGTAGATCACCTCGTTGTTCGCCGTCACTTTGGTGATGCCGAACGGCGTCACCGCAACGCCCTTGTTTGCGACGCTTGCGAACGCGCGCGTCATGTCGATCAGTCGCACGTCGGATGTGCCAAGCACCATCGAAGGATGCGTGTTGATGGACGATGTGATGCCGAAGCGGCGGGCCATGTCGGCGACAGTCGTAAAGCCGACCTGCTGCCCCAGCTTCGCCGCGACGGTGTTCAAGGAATACGCAAAGGCAGTGCGCAACGTCACTTGCCCGGAGAAGCGCCGCGAACTGTTGCGGGGGCTCCATCCGCCGATCGTCACTGGCTCGTCTACCACCGTCGACTCAGGGGTCATCCCCGCTTCCAGCGCAGCCAGATAAACGAACAGCTTGAACGCGGAGCCGGGCTGGCGCTGCGCCTGGGTTGCGCGGTTGTAGATGGAGGACACATAGTCCTTGCCGCCGACCATGGCGCGCACAGCCCCGTCGCGATCGAGGGCGACAAGAGCGCCCTGGGCACCACCCGGAGCATTGGCGCGGATCGCAGCGTCAGCAGCCCTCTGCATGTTGAGATCGAGCGTGGTCCAGACCTCCAGCGGTCGTTCCGTTTCGTCGATCAACAATTCCAGCTGCGGCAACGCCCAATCAGTGAAGTAACGCACGCTGTTTTGCTTGGGCTCGGGTGCAAGCTTCACCGCATTCGGGTCGGCATCCGCCGCCTCGCTGGCGCTGATCACGCCATTCTCAGCCATCACGCGCAGCACCACCTGCGCCCGATCAACAGCCGCCTGAGCGTCTGCAGTGGGAGAGTAATTGGACGGCGCCTTCACCAACCCGGCAATAATTGCCGCTTCACTCAGCGACAGCCGGTTGGCGCCATGACCGAAGAACTTGCGCGACGCCGCGTCGATCCCATAAGCGCCGCCGCCATAGTAAACCTTGTTCAGGTAAAGTTCGAGCACCTGATCCTTGGTGAACTTGCGCTCCATAGCGAGCGCGAGGATCCATTCGCGGAACTTGCGGCCGAACTTCTTCTGATTGTTAAGGAAGACGTTACGCGCGAGCTGCTGCGTAATTGTGGAGCCGCCCTGCACCCAGCGCCCCCGATCCAGGCGGACCTTGACCGATCGTGCGACGCCGATCGGATCCACGCCCAGATGGCTGTAGAAGCGCTTGTCCTCAACGGCGATGGTCGCATCGCGCATCACGCGCGGAATCCGATCGAACGGCAGCCACTCACCATAGCTTGGCCCGATGGAGACGAGAACCGTGCCGTCCACCGCATGCACGCGAATCATCTGACCGTTCGGTGAGGATTTCAGCTCTTCAAACGAGGGCAGCTGCGCACGCGCGATGTAAACCGCGGTGACAAGGGCACCAACCGCCAGCACCGCGAGCGCGATCAGCAACTTGATCGTGATCGACAGGCGGCGGCGCCAAGGCGAACGGGGGGCAGGGGCGCGGGCCATCGAAGCGCCTTGTGGGATAGAAGCTTAGGCTGTGCTTAACAAGATGAGCTACCTCCACCGCGCCGGCGCAAACCGGCGTGGCGAAGCCGCTTACTTGCGAGCGCGGAAATCGAGGCTGACGGAGTTCATGCAGTAACGCAGTCCCGTCGGCGGTGGGCCATCGGGGAACACATGGCCAAGGTGGCTGTCGCACCGCGCGCACCGCGATTCGATCCGGATCATGCCATGGCTGGTGTCGCGATGATCGGTCACCGCATCAGCCGCAATCGGCTGGGTAAAGCTGGGCCAACCCGATCCCGAATCATATTTGTCGGCGCTGTCGAACAATTCCAGCGCGCAGGCCGCGCAATGATAGATGCCGTCAGCCTTGTAATCATTGTACTTGCCGGCGAACGCCCGCTCGGTGCCTGCCTCACGCAGCACATGATATTGTTCGGGCGTAAGCCGCTGTTTCCATTCGGCTTCCGACAGGTTCAACTGATCCATGGGCGACTGTTCTCCGTAACTTGCCCTGCATCTGGGAGCGCGCGATGCAGGGTGCAAGTCACGCGTTGGACCAGCGCGCCCAGATCGCGGTCGGCAGCACCAAGCCGCGCGCCTCTTCGCGCACGCCAAGCTCGCCACATTCCACCTTACCCGGGAGATCGGCGAACACCTGGCGCAGCATCTCGCCGATCGCGAGGGCAGACATGCGCACGGCATAGACGGTGAGGAACAGCGCGCGCGAGTTGCCATCGAGCAGCTGGCGGCAATCCGCGATCAGGCCGGGCAGATGCTCCTCCAGGCGCCAGATCTCGCCATCCGGCCCGCGGCCATATTTGGGCGGATCGAGCAGGATCGCGTCATAGCGGCGGCCGCGCCTCACCTCGCGCGCGACGAACTTTGCCGCATCGTCGACGATCCAGCGCACAGGGCGATCGGCCATACCGGAAAGCTTCGCATTGGCGCGCGCCGCCTCGACCGATTTCTTGGACGCATCGACATGGACCATCTTCGCGCCCGCCGCTGACAGCGCGAGTGTGCCGACGCCGGTATAACCAAACAAATTCAATGCTTCAGGCTCGGCCACGCCGTCCAGCTGCTCACGCAGCCAGGACCAGACTGGCGCCATGTCGGGAAAGAAGCCCAGGTGGCGGAAGGGTGTGTTCTGCGCGGTGAAGCGCACGGTGCCGGGGCCGACACCCCAGGCGAGCGGCCAGCCGTCTCGCGGGATAGGGCGGGTATAATGCCACTGACCGCCGCCGTCCTCGTCGCTGCCAGGAATGAATTCTCCGTGTGATTTCCAGTCGTTACTGGCCGGCGCCCAGAGCGCCTGCGGTTCGGGGCGGATGAAGCGATAGTCGCCGTAGCGCTCGAGCTTCCGACCATGGCCGCAGTCGACGAGGCCATAATCGCCCCAGGGTTCACCGATGAGCGTGTCGAGTTTCATGGGAGGAGCGTTACCGCCATGCTGATGGACTTGGAACCACCGGGCGGGACCAGGAAGATGCCGGGTTTTTCAACGAATTCACCGGCATAGCCCTCCGGATCGGCGATGCCGTGCCACGGCTCGACGCAGATGTAGCGGGCGCCGGGCTTGGTCCAGATGCCGAGCATCGGAGTGTCGGGAAAGTCGATCCGCAGATGCGGCCCGCCGGGCGCACCATAAGTGACGCTGGAGGAGCGGACATTGTCCCACACCAGGGCGTCATGCGCGAACAGATCGTCGGCCAGGTGGAGCGTCCGACCGTCCAGCGGAGAGGGATTGAAACCGGCCTTGATCGTCCCGTCATCGGCGATCGGCCGGACGCCATCCGGCTCATTTTGGCCGAACGTAATACGGTGCTGGCCTCTTTCTCCGCCTCCCGGCAGCGGCCAGGCGAATGCGGGGTGAAAACCGAAACTCGCGGGCATCGAATCCGCGTTCGGATTGGCGATTTCGATTTCGGTTTTGAGCGTCGGGCCATCCAATCGGAAAGTCGCGTCCAGCGTGAAGGCAAAGGGGTAGTGGGCGCGCGTCTCTTCGCTGTCCTTCAAACGGAAGGTCGCGTGCGTCGGGCCGTGGTCGATCAGCGTGAACGGCAGGCGGCGGGCGAAGCCGTGCTGCTTCATCGGGTATTCGCGACCGTGGATGCGGATCACTTCGCCCGCGGGCTTGCCGACGATGGGGAAGAGCAAGGGCGCGCGGCCGGTCCAGAAGGCGGGATCGGCATCGGTCATCAACTCGCGGCCGTCAGCATCCTTCAGCGAGGACAGTTCCGCGCCGAGCGGGTTGATCGCTGCGGACAGGTGATCGTTCGCAATGGTGATCCAGTCGGTCACTTTGCCTCCTTCATCGTCATCCCCGCCGACGCGGGGATGACGAATATGTCTCAGCCGCGGAGCGACGCACCCAGCTTGGCGGCGGCGGCGACGACCTTGTCGGCAATCGCCTTCAGCTCGGCCTCGACGAACGCCTTGTCGCCCGGCTGCAGCACGACCTCGACCGCCATCGAGGTTTCGCCGTCCTTGGTGAAGACGTCGAACACGCGGGCGGAGACGATCGCGGCCTTGTCCGCGCCCTTTACGGCACGGGCGAGCGCATCTGCGGCCAGCCCCTCCGGCACGAGGAAGGCGAAGTCGCGGCGGACGGCCTGCAGCGCGGGCGGCGTATAGGCCGGGCGCATGAAGCCGCCCCCGCCCTTTTGCTCACGCTTGGCGGGAATCGCATCGAGGTACAGCTCCACCGCGGCGACGCCGGCGTCGAGATCGAACGCGCGGGTGACGTTGGGGTGGAGGATGCCGAAGGCGGCGAGCACCGTTTTCGGCCCGAGCCGCAGCGTGCCCGACTGGCCGGGGTGCCAGGCGTCACCAGCTTCGCCGAACACCTGCAGATTATCGACCGGCGCTCCGGCGGCGGCGAGCAGCGCCAGCGCCTCGGTCTTGGCGTCGAACGCATCGAAGCCTTGCGCCTTGCCCGTCTGCCAGTGCCGCGCGCGGCGGTCACCGGCAAGGACAAGGCTGAGCGTCGCGCGTTCCTTGTCGGCGAGATAGCGGCGGCCAATCTCGAACAGGCGGATCGTGCCAGCCCCGCGCCGCACGTTGCGCGCGGCGGCCGAGAGCAGGCCGGGCAGCAGCGACGGGCGCATGACCTTCAGGTCCTCGCTGATCGGATTGGCCAACGTGAAGGCACCGCCGCCGAACGGCGCGGCTTCGGTTTCCGAGATGAAGCTCCACGTCACCGCCTCGTCGAGGCCGCGCGCGGCGGCGGCGCGGCGGACGCGGCGCTCCAGCTTCTGCTCCGGCGTGGCGGTGGGCGTCGCGACACCCGGCGCGCGCGGCAGCGGCACCGAGGGGACATTGTCGATGCCCTCGATGCGGATCACTTCCTCCACCAGATCGGCCGGGCCGTCCACATCTCGGCGCCACGTTGGCGGGGTGACCTGCCAATCGTCGCTGACGATGAAGCCGAGCGAGGCGAGGATCGCACGCTGCCGCTCCGGCGCGACAGCGAGTCCGCCGAGCGTTTCGGCGCGAGCGGGATCATAGGCGTAGCTGCGCGTCCCCAGCGGCGGCTCGCCAGCGCGCGTCACGCCGGTCGGCTGACCGCCGCACAGGTCGAGCACGAGGCGGGTGGCGATGGCGAGGCCGTCGTCGAGGAACGCCGGATCTACGCCGCGCTCGAACCGCTGGCGCGCATCGCTGGTCAGCATCAGCTTCTGGCCGGTGCGCGCGATATGCTCGGGATCGAAATAGGCGCATTCGATGACGACGTCGGTGGTGGTGTCCGACACGCCCGATTCCTCGCCGCCCATGATGCCGCCGATGTCGTGGACATGGGCCTCGTCGGCGATGACCGTCATCGTCTCGTCGAGCGTGTAGGTCTTGCCGTTGAGCGCGAGCACCGTCTCGCCCGCCTTCGCCTTGCGCGCGACGAGGCCGCCGGAGAGCTTCGCCTTGTCATAGACGTGCAGCGGGCGGCCGAGATCGACGGTGACGTAATTGGTAATGTCGACCAGCGCGGAGATCGGCTTCTGACCGATCGCGCGCAGGCGCTTCGCCAGCCACTCGGGCGACGCGCCGTTGGATACGCCGTTCACGCCTTGCGCGAAGAAGGCCGGGCAGCCCGCGGGATCGTCGGTGCGCACGTCGGGGCCAGCGCCTTCGCCGGCGACCGGCTCCACGCTCAGCGGCTTCAGCGTGCCGAGGCCGGCGGCGGCGAGATCGCGCGCGATTCCGCGCACGCCCATGCAATCCTGCCGGTTGGGCGTGATCGACACGTCGATGACCGGATCGTTGAGGCCGGCCCATTCGGCATAGACATCGCCGACCGGCGCATCGGCGGCCAGTTCGATGATGCCGTCATGATCGTCGCCCAGCTCCAGCTCGCGTGTGGAGCACATCATGCCGTTCGATTCGACGCCGCGGATCGCCGCGACCTTCAGTACCATGCCGTTGGCCGGCACCGTCGCGCCGGGCATGCCGAACACGCCGACGAGGCCGGCGCGGGCGTTGGGGGCGCCGCAGACGACCTGCAAGGGGCCGTCACCGGCGTCGACCGACAGCACCTGAAGCTTGTCCGCCTGCGGATGGCGCTCGGCCGTCAGCACCTTGGCGATGCGGAAAGCGGCGAGCTTCTCGCCGGGGTTCTCGACCCCTTCGACCTCGAGGCCGATGCGAGTGAGGCCAACGAGGATCTCGTCCAGCGACGCCGACGTGTCGAGGTGGTCCTTGAGCCAGGAAAGCGTGAGTTTCATCTCTATCGTCCGATCACGCCGCGCCGACGCCGCCCGACAGTGTCGGGACGTCGAGGGCGGAGAAGCCATAATGCTTGAGCCAGCGGATATCGCCGTCGAAGAAGGCGCGCAGGTCGTCCATGCCGTATTTCAGCATGGCGAGGCGATCGATGCCGCAGCCGAAGGCGAAACCCTGCCATTCGTCGGGATCGAGCCCGCAGGCGGCGATCACCTTCGGGTGGACCATGCCGCTGCCCAGCACTTCCATCCAGCCGCCGTTGGGAACATCCCCGCCGCCGCCGATCACGCGCTTGCCCTTTTGCAGCGTGTAGCCGACGTCGACCTCCGCCGAGGGTTCGGTGAATGGGAAGTAGCTCGGGCGCAGCCGCAGCACGATGTCGTCGCGCTCGAAGAAGGCCTTGAGGAACGTCTCCAAGGTCCACTTGAGGTGACCCATGGTGATGCCCTTGTCGATCACCAGCCCTTCGACCTGGTGGAACATCGGCGTGTGGGTCGCGTCGCTGTCGCTGCGATAGGTGCGGCCGGGCGCGATGATGCGGATCGGCGGCTTGTTCGCCAGCATGGTGCGGATCTGGACCGGCGAGGTGTGTGTGCGCAGCAGGCGGGGCCGCTCGCGATCCTCGGGCACGTGATCGCCGGCAAGGTAGAACGTGTCGTGCATCGCCCTCGCCGGATGCGTTTCCGGAATGTTGAGCGCGGTGAAATTGTGCCAGTCGGTCTCCATTTCCGGGCCAGTGGCAACCGCGAAGCCGAGATCGGCGAAGATCTCCGCCAGTTCGTCCATCACCTGGCTGACCGGGTGGATCGTGCCGGCGAGTGGCGCATCGACCGGCAGCGTCATGTCGATCCGCTCGGCGGCGAGCTTCGCCTCCAGCGCGGCGGCCTCCAGCGCGGCCTTGCGATTGGCGATGGCGTTGGTCACGGCCTCGCGCAGGCCGTGGATCGCAGGGCCCTTCACCTGGCGCTCCTCGGGGCTGAGGCCGCCCATCGACTTCAGCAGCGCGGTAACCCGGCCCTGCTTGCCCAGCGCGTCGACGCGCACGGTTTCCAGCGCCTCCAGCCCGGCCGCGGCCTCGATCGCGGTCAGCAGGTGCGTCTTCAGGTCGTCAATCTCGGTCATCAGTCTCGCCCATGCGGGTTGTTATGCGCGCTTTACTCGGGAAGGCGCCAGACACGCAAAGGGCGCGGGTGTTGCCACCCACGCCCTTCGTGTCGCTTCAGGTCCGAACCGCGCCACGCCGTCAGACGGAACAGCTGCGCTGCTCCGCTGCCCGGCCTGGCGAAGTCCTGATCTAGCTGGCGCTAGATCAGGCGGTCGCTGCGGCCGGCAGCGCGTTCTTCACCTGAGCGACGAGCGCCGTAAACGCTTCGCCTTCGTGCATCGCGATGTCGGCCAGGACCTTGCGGTCCAGATCGATGCCCGCAAGCTTCAGGCCGTGCATGAACTGGCTGTAGGTCAGACCCTCGGCGCGGACGCCGGCGTTGATGCGCTGGATCCACAGGCCACGGAAGGTCCGCTTCTTAACCTTGCGGTCGCGATACGCGTACTGGCCGGCCTTCTCGACGGCCTGCCGCGCGATGCGGATCGTGTTCTTCCGGCGACCGCGGTAACCCTTGGCCTGTTCCAGAATGTTCTTGTGCTTGGCGCGAGTGGTTACGCCCCGCTTGATGCGTGCCATGTGCTAGTTCCTCTCGCTCAACGCAGGCCGTACGGCGCCCATGCCTTCACCGTCGCGGTGTCGGCCTTCGACAGCACCTTGGTGCCGCGGTTCTGGCGGATGTACTTGCTGTTGTGGCTGATCAGGCGGTGACGCTTGCCAGCGACGCCGTGCTTGAGCAGGCCGGATGCGGTGAGCTTGAAGCGCTTCTTGACGCCGCTCTTGGTCTTGAGCTTGGGCATTTTGGTCCTTTCAAATCAAGCGAGACTGGAACCGCCGCGGCAGCCCTGATGGCCGGGCGATTCTTTTCACCTCGCTGGGAAGAAGCGGGGCGCATAGCGGCGGGGCCGGTCAAATGCAACCAACGCCTGCGCCATGCGATTCCCGCCTTCATGGACATGGCGACTGAACCTGATCGGCAGCCCCCGCTGTCCGGGGTAAAGCCCACGCCGGGCACGGCCCCGCGCGATCCGCGTCATCGCCGTCATATCCTGCGCAACACGATCATCGCCATCCTCGCCATCCCGGCGCTCATCTGGCTGGTGCTGTTCATCACCAAGGGCCGGTTCCTCAAGGGCCCCTTCGAGACGATCGTCGGGCGGATGACCAACCGCGAGGTGCGCGTCGGCGGCGATTTCCAGCTGTATTTCGCGCCGCTCAGGATCAAGTTCTACGCCGAGCGCTTCACCATCGCTAATCCGGAATGGGCGACGCGCCCCTATCTGTTCCGCGCCGACCGGATCGACACGCGAATCGCGCCACTGTCACTGCTGTTCGGCAAGCGGCGACTCTACTGGCTCGACCTGCAAAACGGCGCGGCGGATCTGGAGTGGAACGCCGGGCATACCACCAACACCTGGACGTTCAGCGAGAAGAAGGGCGGCAAGCCGCTGGAGTTTCCGCGCATCGACGTCGCAACCGTGCGCGGCACGACGGTGCGCTATCTTGATCCCCGCATGCGGCTGCTCGCCGATCTCGGGATCGAGGACATCCGTTCGGAAGATGCGCAGATCGGCAAGTCGGTGCGGGTCGGCGGTACCGGCCGCATCCGCGACACGCCGTTTCGCGTCACCGCGCAATTGCTGTCCCCCGACGCGACGGTGAACCGCGGCGAGAACAAGCTGACGGCGCGCGCCTGGGCCGCGAACAACGTGGTCGACGTGTCGGGCACGCTCCCCTCGCTGGCCGAGATCGAGAAGGTGCCGCTGCAGACGCGCGCGCGCGGGCGTGACCTGTCCGAACTGCTCGGCATCATCGGCGTCGTCCTGCCCGAAACGCGGCGCTATGCGCTCAAGGGCCGGATGGTGAAGGACGGCGAGGTCTACCGTTTCACCAATATTGCCGGCACCGTCGGCGAGAGCGACGTCGCTGGCAAGCTGACGGTGACCAACGGGGATCGGCTGCACCTCGACTCGGTGATCCGTACCCGCAGCCTCGATATCGTCGATGCGTCGGTCCTCGTCGGCTACAATCCCGATATCGTCGAAACGAAGGGTGCGGTCGCGGCGGCGGCGGCGACCGGATCAGGCCCGCGCAAGCTGCTCCCGGACGATGACATGCCGGTCGAGAAGATGCGCACCTTCGACGCTGACCTCGTGTGGACGGTCGACCAGGTGAAGTCGCGCCGCGTGCCGATCTCGAACATGGAGCTGACGCTCGATCTCGATCGCGGCCGCCTGGCGCTGTCGCCGTTCAACTTCGCCATGGCGCGCGGCAACGTCGCCAGCGACATCGTGTTCGATACGCGCCAACGGCCAAGTGCGGTGAAGTATGACTTCCGCCTCGCGCCGACGCCGATGGGGCGGCTGTTCGCCGGCTGGGGCGTCGCGGAATCGGGCACCACCGGCACGATCAAGGGCCGCGTCCAGTTGAACGGCCGCGGCGATTCGATCGCGGATTCGCTCGCGACATCAAGCGGCCGCATCGCCTTCGTCATGCCGCAGGGCGCGCTGTGGACACGCAACGTCCAGCTGTCCGAACTCGACATCGGCACGTTCGTCCAGAAGATGTTCGCCGGCAAGCTGAAGAAGCCGGTCGAGATCAATTGCGGTCTCGTCGCGTTCACCGTGCGCAGCGGGATTGCGGCGGCAGACCCGATCCTGATCGACACCAGCAAGAACGTGATCCTCGGCCGCGGCGGTTTCAGCTTCCGTACGGAGGCGATCGACATCGCGATCCGCGCGGATGCCAAGAAGTTCAGCCTGTTCTCCGGCCAGTCGCCAGTGGGGATCGGCGGCTATTTCTCCGCGCCGTCGCTTGACGTGATCAGCCCGCAGTTGATCGGCCGGGCAGGCGCTGGCCTCGGTCTGGCAGTGGTAGCCTCGCCGCTGGCGGGCGTTCTCGCCTTTGTCGACATTGGCGACGCGAAGTCGGCCGCTTGTGGCCCGGTGCTGGCGGGGGCAACGGCAGCCGCGCAACGCACCACCAAGGGCGAGAAGCGCGACGACGTCGGCAGCGGCACCACCGCCAAGGACGAAAAGGGCAAGGAGAAACCCGGCAAGGAACAGCGCAAGAAGTTCCTGGGGATTTTCTGACCGGTAAGTGACTACATCGTATCGGAAAGCGGGCGGCCGGCGCTATGCTCGATGATAGCGCGGGCGCGACGGTTGCCCCATTCTTCCACCTGGCGCCATTCCGCCTTGGTCTTGCAAACACGCTCCTTGCGGACCAGCGAGCCGGTGATTTCGATCTTGCGGCAAACGCGTTCTGCCGGCGGCGGCGATACACCGCCGGACAGAGCCGCAACCTGAAGCAACAGCCCCAAAGACATGATCATTGATGTTCCCCCCAAGCGCCGCCCACATGGGCGCACGCCTCACGCGGCGGGAGGTGCCCCCACACACCCGCCGCGACCAAGCAGCCGATGATTACTGACCGGTCGGACGCCCGGTGCTGTAATCAACAATCGCCCGGGCGCGAGAATTGCCGTTTTCATCAACAGCGCGCCATTCAGCCTTGGTCTTGCAGACCCTTTCCTTGCGGACGAGCGAACCGGTTACTTCGATGCGACGGCAGATGGGCGAATCGGCGGGCGGTGATGCCGGCATCGCAGAAGCAGGCGTGGCCGCAGCCTGAAGCAAGACAGCAAGCGCAACAGAAATACCCGACATTCCCCATTCTCCCCGTTTGAACTTGATCCGCTCACCCCACGACAGGGGAACTCGATAGTTCATCTACCATAGCGCAATAGTCGGCAACAATGGCCTGCTCTTCCGGGGAAAGATGTGGATTCCAGACGTCAAAGATCAGCACGGCGCGTAATTCATCGCTGTTGTTCCATGCTTCATGTTCGATGGTGTCATCAAAAGCGAAGGGTTGGCCGACCACCCATTCCCGGGTTTCCCCACCGACGCGGAAGCCGCAGCCCGGTGGCACGATCAAGGGCAGATGCACGATGGCCCGCGTATTGGTGACGCCAGTATGCGGCGGAATGCGGGTGTGCGGCTTCAGCATGGAAAAGAACGCGCTGGGCGCCCTGCCCGGAATGCGCGCACCTGGCAGTGCCGCCAATGCGGCTGCCGTGTTGGGGCAGCGATCCAGCACGGGCGTGTTGGGGCGACCATATTCCCACAGGAAGCAGGCGCCCCAATCGAGATTGTGGTTGAGTGGATCCCACTGGCTGCCGGAAACCCCCTTTTCCATTCGAACATAGGGGATCAGATCCGCGCCGGGATCCGCGATCAGCGCCTGAAGCTCGGCGCGGATCGCGTCTGTCCTGGCGGCGAGATCCGCGAACCAGGGAAAATGATGGTCGTCAAAGAATTCGTCAGCGGGCAAAAAGGGATAGTGAATGCCCGCACAGACATTCGGATAAATGCGACGGGTGCCGAGCGAATGTTCGATGAACGCCTGGGCACGACGGCGGCCCGTCTGCCCGAAGTCGTCATAGCGTGGCGCAAGTGCCTGGCGGATGGGTGTCGCGAGGGCCGCTCCCTGTTGCGCGCAATAATCGCGGGCGTGGGCAAGCAGCCCGGCCAGTTCCTCGCTGGGACTGGCGATCTGTTCACCCAATTGAATCACACCGGACCAGCGAAGCATTGCCTCGCGTCGGTCGCCGGCCCGTTCAAACCATTGTGCCAGCCGCACCAGAGCGGCGAGATCGCGCGCATCAATGCCAAGGGCCCCTTCCAGCGCCACACGCTCACCAGACTCATCCCCCGCCAAGCGGCGCGCATGAGCCAGATTGCGCCACAGGCTACCCGCGGACGGATCAAGCGCCACCGCCTGCTCGAAGCATCGTTGCGCCTTCGCGAGATCACGATTGCGCAGGGCCGCCAGGCCTTGGGCATTGGCTTCTTGAGAGGTCAGCGACATGACCTCTTCTTATGTCGCGGCGACAACGTTGGAAAGACAATGCTGCGCCCGCGAAGAAAGGCTAACGGCAAGTAATGTATCTCGGCAACACTTTCGATCCTGCTGATGCAAGCTGGTTGGCTCACCGTTACGAGCCAGTTCGCGATCAGCTACTCTATCGATATGTTCCGCGCGAACTGCATCAGAATGGGCCATTTCTGACAGATGAGTTGATCGGCAAGCAGCCAGAGCACGTGCTTGACCGTGAAACGGCCTTGGCGGCGGCGCGCGGCCATGCGGCACCGCTGCACTTCATTTTCCACTCCGCCTTTTGTGCCTCCACGATGCTGGTGCGCGCGCTTGATCTGCCTGGCGCCGCCATGGGCCTTTCCGAACCGGTTCTGCTGAATGACGTGACAGGCATCCGCCGCCGCGGCGAACGCACCGGGCCCGATCTGGCCCGATTGCTCGACTATGCGATGGCGCTGCTCGCCCGTCCGTGGAGCCCGGGTGAAAGCGTGATCGTGAAGCCTTCCAACATCCTGTGCGGCTTGCAGCGGCCGATGCTGGCGTTGCGACCAGACTCCCGAGCGATCCTGCTCCACGCGCCGTTGCGCACGTTTCTCGCGTCGGTGGCGCGCAAGGGGCTGTGGTGTCGATTGTGGGTGCGGGAACTGCTGGAGGGCCTGCTGCACGACGGGTTGGTCGAGCTCGGGTTTCAGCCCGCTGACTATTTCCGGCAGAGCGATTTGCAGGTCGCCGCGGTAGGCTGGCTCGCGCAGCAGCGACAGTTTGCGTTGCTGACGCAGCATTTCCCGGATCGGGTCCGTTCGCTCGATTCCGAGGCATTAATGGCCGATCCGGCGCGCGCGACCAGTGCGGCTGCGGCGTGGTTTGGCTTGCCGGCAGAGCGATTTAGCAACCACGCAGCCCTGACGCGGCACAGCAAATCGGGGCAGCCGTTCTCAACCGGGGATCGGGCCGAGGAGCAGGCGGCAGCCATCGCAGCACATGGCGACGAGATCGACAAGGTCCACGCCTGGGCGGTGGTGCTCGCAGAGCGCTCCGGGATTCCAATGGCCTTGCCCTATCCGCTGCTTCGCTGACCCGCGCCTGGTCACCGCCTTGGCTGAGCCGGCGCTAAAGTGCCGGGCGTACGGCGGACAAAAAAAGGGCGGGCACGAGGCCCGCCCTTCTCAGTTGGTTTGAAGGTCGCGCTTAGAAGCGGATCTTCGCAGCCATCACGTAACGGCGACCGATCGCGTCGTAGGTCGACGGGAAGGTGTTGCCGCTGTTGAACGAGGTCGAACCAGCCTCACCGCCAACCAGCGGCGGCTCGATGTCGAACAGGTTCTGGATGCCGATGGTGAAGGTCAGGTTCTCGCCGACACCGATACGGGTGTTGAGGTCGATATAGTCCTTCGCACCGATGCGGTTGAAGTTGACCTCACGGCCAGCAAGCCCACCAGCGCTCGCCGGCAGCGTGCCCTCGAACAGGTCACCCAGGCCCGGCTCGTACCGGGTCGAACCGATGTGACGCCACAGCACCGAGATGTCCACGTTCTCGACCGTCAGCGTCGGACGAACCGACCACTGCCACTCGGGGATCGGCTGACCGCAGTTCGCCGAATAGTAGCCGACGCACTCGCGGTTCTCACCAACGCCCACAACGGCCTGGAAGCGCGACTTCTCAACCCAGGTGAGCTGACCCGCCAGGCTGAGCTTCGCGAAGCCCAGATCGTGCGCGTAGTTCAACGTGGCGTCGATACCGCTGGTTTCCAGCGTGCCGAGGTTGGACGTGCCGAGGATCAGGCCCGGAGTGGTGGCATAGTCACCGCTTACCGAACCCGTCAGCGGGTTACGGCCGATCAGCGCGCAAGCCGCGGTGCCCGCAGCACCCGGAGCCGGCGAGTAGTTGCCAGCGGCATCCGGTTCACCGAAGCAACCCGAGATCGCGTCGTCCGGCGTCGGCGACGTGATCGCGTCCTTGATCTTGATGCTGTAGTAGTCAACCGAGATCGACAGACGCGGGATGAAGCTCGGCTGGAAAACCACGCCCGCCGTCCAGCTGGTCGAAGTTTCCGGATTCAGCGCGAGATTACCGCCACCGGTGGTGTTGGCCTGACCCGAGGTCGGCTGCGCGATCGAGTTGATCGTCGCAGGCGTCGCGCCCTGCGCAAGGCAGACGGCGGCGAGTTCGCCGGTCGGGTTCGGACGGATACGAGCGCCCACATCGTTGAAGGTCGCGCACGGATCGTTGTTGAGGTTGGTCAGCACCGTGTTGATCGGCGAGAAGAGCTCGGAGATGTTCGGCGCACGAACGGCGCGAGCATAGTTACCGCGGATCTTCAGGCCGTTGACCGGAGTCCAGCTACCGGCCGCCTTCCAGGTGGTGGTGTTGAAGCCCGGATCACCCGCCGCATCGATCGAATAGCTCGAATAGCGGATGCCGCCTTCGACCGTCAGATCCTGGAAGAACGGACGGTTCTGAACCAGCGGGACGATGATTTCGCCGATCGCTTCGTAGACGTCATAGCCGCCGTCGATGTTCGGGTTTGCACCGCCGGCGCCGCCGAGCTCACCAGCCGAAGCCAGCGTGTCGGAGATCTGCGACGCGCTGTAGCGGCGATATTCGCCACCAACTGCGAACGAGATCGGGTTTTCGGAGAGCGGGCTGGACACGCCGAAGTCGCCGCTGACCGTTGCACGTGCCTGCGCCAGGGTGGTGCGGGTACGAACGGTTGACGTCTCGTTCAGGAAGTTGATCGCGTCGCTCGTCCAGGTGGCGTTGTTCTCTGGACCGAACCAGTTGATCGGAACGCAGCCGGCCGGCGTGCCGCTGAAGCACGTGGTCGGGTTGTTGGCGAGCAAGCTGGCGCGCACGCGCGAGTTCAGGGTGTAGCCCTGAATTTCCTGCAGGTTCTCGGACTCACCGTACGAACCGAAGATGTCCCAGTCGATCGTGCTGGTGATCGCGCCGCGGAAGCCCAGGCGATAGTCGAAGAAGGTCGTGGTGTATTCGCTGATACGCGGACCAACTTCGGTCGAACGACGCGACAGAGCGGTGGTGACCTCCCGGTAGCCCGGCGTGCCCGGCGTCAGCGCCGGATTGGCAGCGGCGGCGCAAGCTGCCGCCGAAATGCCGTTCGCCGTGCAGAACGTGTTGCGCAGCCCGTCGGTAAGGAACGGGTTGTTGAGCGGGATCTGAACCGGCAGAGCAAAGGCGCCCGACGGTGCGATGATCGTGGATACGGTGTTCTTCGAGAAGATGCCGCGGGTGTAAACCTCAACCGCGTCGCTCACCTCGTAGTTCGCGGCGCCGTACATGTTGAAGCGCTGGAACGGCGTCTGATAGACGTTGTACGGGTTGAAGTTGAACGCGGTGAACGCGGTACCCGGACGGAAGTCCGTGCCGGCTGCATTGACCTGGCGCGTGCCCTGGCCCGGAAGCGAGAAGCGCGACGGGACTGCCGTGCCCGAACCGCCTGCTGCGCCGTTGCTCGAGCTGAGCGCGAGAACGCCGTCAAGCAGAACGACGTTGCGGTTCGAACCGAGGTTACGCAGGTTGACGAACGACGCACCGCCGTTGCCGTTGTTCACGGCCGAACCGATCGACGGGGTGATGCCCGGCAGTTCGCGCAGCAGGCCTTCCGCGGTGTTCGCCTGACGCAGATCGATTTCGTCCGCGCCGACGACCTTCACCGGAGTCGCCTGAACGAGGTTCGGGTTCTTGATCAGCGTACCGGTAACGACGATGTCGCCGGTCGAGGTCTCGGACGTGTCAGCACCTTCCTGCGTGACAACGCCCGGTGCGGGTGCACCCGGGGTGACAGTCGAGTCGACCTGTTGAGCGGACGCAGCGCCGGCGGCCATGACGGCGCCGACGAACAGCGTCGTCGTCAACAAGCGCGAGCGAAAAGTTGTGCGCATGTGTGTTTCCCTTTTGATGCCCCGGTTGGACCCGGTTTATCGGCTTGCCCTAATGTGCAGTTGGCCCTGACCAACCCACATGGAGCAACGGGCTAGTCAGCAAATCACGCCCCTGCAATCTCCACACAACGCAACCGCAACATTGCGACGCGGGTGTAACAGGAAGGCAACACTTTCCTGTCCGCCTTGTCCGTTTTCGCGACACTCTCTATCGCTCAAACCACTTCAGGGAGACAATAAATGGCGCAGTTCCATCGGCTGGCAACAAGCGCAGTCATGGTTGCACTAATCGGTGCAGGTGGTGTGGCGAACGCGCAGGCGCAAACGCAGGACGGGGCGGGTTCGCGCGTCCTCCGATCCTTCTCGCAATGCCGCGCGATCACAGCAGCCGAACAGCGCCTCGCCTGCTTCGACAAAGCGGCAGCGGCGCTGGAGCAGGCCGTTCAGGCCAAGGAGGTGCGCATTCTCGACAAGGAGGACGTGCGGCGCACGAAGCGGTCACTCTTCGGCTTCACCCTGCCCCGCGTCGGCCTGTTCGACGACAATGACGATGAGGAAAAGAAAGAGGAGTTCAGCGAGATCAACACCACGGTCGCCTCTGCCCGGCAGGTGCAGAACGGGCGAGTCGAAATCCGGCTGAACGGAGAAAACGAGGCGGTCTGGCAAACCACCGAGGCGATGACCTTCCCGCCCAAGCCGGGCGACAAGATTCGGATTCGTCGGGGCGCCATCGGCAGCTATTTCATCACGATTGGGGGACGGAGCGTCCGCGGCATGCGCGTGCGCTGAGCCACCCGGCCGAGCGCACGCGTGCGCTCCGCTAGGCGGCCGCGCTCAGCGCCGGGAGCACGGCGGATCGGATCGCCTGCTCGATCCGCTGCGCGTAATAGTCGAACCCGATTTCGGGCGGATGGACGTTGTCCGCCGCGACATAGAAGCTGGCGTTGGCCGTCCCGCCAGGCACTCCGGTGCGATTGTTCCAAGGTCCCAGCACCCAGGGTGGTAACGCCCCGCAGATCGGTACGAAGAAGGTAAGCGGATCGCCATGCTGGGCGACAGCAGCAGCAATGGCCGCCTCCGTCGCCGGAGCGCCGGGCAGGTTGATTGATGGCACTCCGACGACAACTACCGGGGCCGCGGTGCCGGCGCGGATCGCCTTCAAGGTCGCGGCAACTGCCGCCTGGACAGCGGATGGCGTGTAACCGACGTCATTGGTCGACCCCATCAGCAAGATCACGTCCGGCGCCAGCGACAGCGCCCGGGGGACTCGCTCGCCAAAGGTCAGGAGGCCGGTGGCGGACGGATTGCAATATCCGGTCCCGCCGACGGAGAGATTCCATGTGTCGCGCCAGCCAAGCCGCTTGGCGAGCAGCTGCGCGACCGATCCCCCAGCCAGCCAGGGGCCGTAGCTGGATCCGGCATTGTAGCTGTCCCCGATAACGACCATCCGCGGGGCGCCAGCGCCAGCCGCACTCACGATCGCGGATGCGGGCGCCTGGACACCGCCGAAATAGGAGGCGCTCTTCCCGGTTTCCACCTCATAGTGCCGCAGGCGCCGCCCAGTGCTGGCGGTCCAGTCGATCACCATCCACTGATCCTGCCCCGCCGCCACATGGCTGCCTGGCATCAGATAGCGGCCGTCGACCAGCACCCGGATTTGCGCGGAACCCGCAGGCAGGAAGAGCGCGACCTTTTCGCCGTCGCATGCGAAGGATACGGAAGCGCCGGCGCACGTCGGCATTCCTGCGTTCGCCTCAAAGCTGGTGAGCGACCAGAAATTGCTCCGTAGCGGGGATGCTGCCGCCCCGCGCACGACATAAGCGTTGGGGTGGCCGGCCGGCGTCCAAGCGGCGCCAATCGCCGGATTGCTGGTAACGACCGACACGATTGGCGCGCCATCGGCAGGATCGGCGGCACGCGCGCCGCCCAAGTACGCCCAATAGAGCGAAGTGCCGCCATCCGCGACATATTGGCCGCTGCTGGTGTTTACGGGGCCGGTGCCGGCGGATGGCGAGACGCCGCCGACGCCGCACATGTACCAGCTGCCGCCATGCGTCACGACCTGGCCCACCGCGTAAGCCGTGTTCGGGGCATAGGCCGGCCCGGGAAGCCAAGGGCGCAGAACCGCCGGATTTCGTCCAACCGCTGCCTCTGCCGCCCGCAAGAGGCGACCGTGCCGTGTGGATGTACCGACCGCATCTCGCACCCGGGCAGCCATGCCGCGTGCCAGAATATCTCGCCCGCTCATTGCGCCACCCGATAAGTCAGCGTTCCCGCAACCAGCGTCGCGGACAGATAAAAGGTGGCACCCACCTCGCTTTCGTCAGCCACCGCCTCATTGGCGTTAGCGGTGAATCTGCCCCATCTGGCCCCCGCGGCTGTCAGCGGCAGGGCAGTCGAGCCACCGTCGACCGAACGAAGCAGCTCGACGGTGCCGGACCAATCCCCCGACAGCGTGAGCCAGATCGGCCGGTCCAGCTCTGGCGTGAAGGGGCCCGCGAGGCCGCTCGCCATCATCGTACCCGCTAGCGGGGTGGAGGCAGCGGGCCTCCGTACGGGCCGCACCGGCAAGGGATTATCGTCGTGAACCGCCACTGCCGGGGCATCCACTGCCCCGAATGCAACCGCATATTGCGGCACAAACCCCGCGGGGACTTCCACTTCCGCCATCATTACCACTCCTGTTGTTCTCTATACGTTCTACAGGAGGGAGCGAGATGTAGGACAGGCCCTTCAGCCGATCTCGCGCTCGATCAGCAAGCGGAGGCTGTCTGCCGCACGTTGGATGTGGAAACGGTCAACGAAACAGGCGCGCGCGTTGCGGCGCATGGCCAGTCGCTGTTCGGGACAACAATCGGCAAAATGCGTCAACAATTCACGCGTCCCACCTAGCGTGTCAGCGGCGACGAGGCCCGCGCCGTCAGCCACCACCTCGCGCCAGATCGCCACCTGATCACTGACGAGCACCGGCGTGCCGGCTGCCAGCGCTTCGGCCAGCGCGATACCGAAGTTCTCCTGGTGCGAGGGGAGCACAAAGGCGCTGGCGGCGCGCAATGCGCCTGCCTTGGCCGAACCTGAAAGCATGCCGGGAAAATGGACGCGGGCCCCTAACCCCGCCCGTTGCGCGGCGGTTCGGAGCCCAGCGACCAAGCCGACCTCGTCGGGCCCCGCGATCACCAGATCTAACGCAGGCTCGCGATCGGCGATGCTGCCGAAAGCATGAACCAGCAAGTCGCAGCCCTTTTTCGGGTGAATTCGACCGAGGAAGAGAAGGAACGGCCGGTCGCCCAGTGCGGGCAGCAGCCGACGAAAGGCTACAACGTCAGCCGCGCTGTCCCCGCTCAGATCAGCCGTGCCATAATTTACGACGTCGCCGCGAAGGCGGTAGGGGCGAAACGCGCCTTCGGCCCGCACGCGTTCCTCCTCACTAGTGAACAGCACGGCGCGCGCGCCTTTTAGCAGGGGCCCCTCTGCCCACCACCAACTCGCCTGCTTGCCGAGGTGTTTGAGCGGTGCGTCGCGACGGAACCATGGATCCAGCATGCCGTGCGGAAACACGAAATAGGGTGTCGCACCGCCAGCCAGCGCGATCCGGGCGCCACGCGCGGCATAACGCCACAGGCCGGAGACGATCACCGCATCGTACCGCGCTGCATGCTCGCGCAGCCAAGGCACCATCGCCGGCGAGTAGCGGTAGCGGCTGAGCAGTCCTCGTCCACGCGGGGCCCCCAAACCGATGATGGTGCCGGAGTAATCGGGCAGGTAGCACTCCTCCGGCGGATCAAGGGTCAGCATGTCCTGACGATGCCCTTGGCTGGCCCAGATCTCACCAATTCTGCGCGCGCCCTCGATCGGCCCGCCGGTCCGTGGATCGGCGCTGGTGATGATGCGCAGGATGCGAGTCATGCCGCTGGAGCGATCGGCAGCCCACTAAGCGTAGCCAGGCGCGCGAGACGCTCGTCCCGGGATCGGCAGGCCGCCAGCTCGCTCTCCCACTCGGCAACCTTGGCGGCCAC
Source organism: Sphingomonas sp. IC-11 (assembly GCF_021043365.1). Lineage (GTDB taxonomy): Bacteria > Pseudomonadota > Alphaproteobacteria > Sphingomonadales > Sphingomonadaceae > Sphingomonas. The sequence goes on from NZ_JAJNDU010000003.1 coordinate 211,306, forward strand.
AAGGAAGCGGTACCAGAAGCCCTGGAGCAAATGGTAGATCAGACCAGGACGGCCGTCGAGAAAGCCACCCTGGCCGATGTAGCGGTACAGGAAGTAGCCGATTGGACCCGCCCATAGTGGCAGGCGTTGGAACACCTTGTTCTTCAACACCCGCTTGCGTTTTGCCTGGCCCGTCAGCGCGATCGGCGCTTCATCGAACAGCGCGTGGCGAGCGGCCAGCACTTCGATCGCCTCACGCGTGGCGTAGCCGTTGTGCTTGGCCGTGAAAAAGGTGAGATCACCGCGATTGGCGTCGACAAAACCGCCCGCCATTCTGATCGTTCTGCCGCGATCCACCACGACATGCTCGTCCATCCACCGGCTTTCGACCCGCCCCGCTCCCGTTCGCCAGATGCGTAGCAACCACAGCGGATAACGCCCGCCATGCCGGATCCAGCGCCCCATGAAGAGGTGCTTGCGGTTCAGCATGATGCCGGTGACGTCACGATCCAGGCCCGGCAGGGTCCGGATGATGGCGAGCGCCAGATCGTCCTCGATGAGTTCATCGGCATCCAGCCGGAGCGTCCAAGCCGTTGCGATGCCGCCGTGCCCCAGCGCCCACTGCATCTGCGCGGCATGGCTGGTGAATAGGTGTTGAAGGACGCGCGCGCCCGCCTCGCGCGCCAGCGCCACCGTGTCGTCGGTCGAAAAGCTGTCGACTACCAGCACCTCACGCGCGATGTCCTGCACGCTGGCAATGGCACGGCCGATATGATGGGCCTCGTTGAACGTCAGGATGACGACGGTGAGATCCGGTTTGCCATGCGCCCGCCACCTTTCCGGAGAGCCATTGGCGATCATTCCGGCGCCTCGAAGCGGATGCGCCTGCTGCGTATAACCGACGCCGGGTTGCCGCCATAAACTGTCCAGGGCGCCAGATCCCGCATCGCACAGCCACGCGCGCCCAGAACCGCGCCGGCACCGACCGTCACGCCTGGTCCGACGAAAGCCTCCGCAGCGACCCAAGCGCGAGCCCCAATCGTGATGGGTCGGGCATGAAGCTGGAATGCGATGTCTTCGATGTCGTGGGTGCCAGCGCACAGATGGGCCCGTTGCGAAATCACGGCATAAGCGCCGATCGTGATGCGAGCCATGGAATAGACGATCGCCCCCGGACCGATCGCGGCATGATCATCAAGCACGAGGTTGGCTGGCGACCAGATCCGGGCGCTGCCATATACATTTGCCGTTGTCGCAACACGCGCGCCGAACAGGCGCAGCAGCAGCCGGCGCCACGCCCGCAGCTGTGGCGGGCTCCAGCGCCCGAGAAGCAACCACGTCGCGCCCCAGGCAAGACGGTATAGGCGGTTTCCCAGCGAAAAACTGGCTCCCCCTTCCCACGCGCGCGTGGTTCGCCCGTCAAGCGGCTGCAACATCGCACATTGGCATTGCTTATTCCCCCAGTTCGCAAGGTTAAGCGATCCGGTGGATACCCGCAACGCAGTGTATCGACGCTTCGGCATTGTGCCGGTACGTCATTGTGGGGGAAACAGGGGGGAGGCGCACGTTCGCCGATGAGATCGCTTGGCTGGCCTTATTCCATTATCCTCATGCTTCTGGCTGTTGCGCAGCTGTTGCTGGGCGCCAGCTTCTGGATTCTCGCGGTTCTCCTGATGATTTCCGCCGCCGCGCTCGTCCCGCTTACCCGATCGAGCTGGCGCATATCCGACGGCCTCTATGCGATCATGACCGTTTACTTCGGCTCGGGCGCACTTGTCGTGAAAACATTGGCTGGCCAGCCTGTTCACACCAACCTGCATGTGCCGGATTCTTCCGCCGGATATCTCCTCCTCGGTTTCTGTTCGATCAGCATCGGCTACGGGGTCAGCCACGCCGTTCGCAGGCCAGCGCGCATAGCGGAGCAGTTGCGAGCGGTGACCAGCCATTCGCCCAATCTCGTCCGTTTCGCCGTACCGATCTTCCTGGCGGGGGCATTGTTCTTGTTCCTGCAGACCCAGTTCCGGCCGATTGCGGCGGACGGAGGGTTCGAGCCGGGTGGCTTCGGCGGGTTTGGCACCTTTTACCCGCTGCTTCTGCTCGGTGCCGCGATGCAGGCGGCGCTTGTCGTGCTGCAGCCCCGTCAATACCGGCACCGTGCTGTGCTCGCGGGGATGGCCGTCGTCGTTCTGGCCCTTACGTTCGCCGACAATACGAAGCGGACCTTGTTCGACTTCCTGTTGATCATCGGCCTCGTCTTCATCGTGCATGGTGCGCGGCCCCGCTGGCGCTGGGTCCTTCCGATGATGGGGAGTGCAATTCTGCTACTCGCGCTGGTCATGCCGGCGATCCAGATCGTGCGCACCATGGCCGACGTGCGCAGTACCGGGAGAATCACCGCCACCTGGCAGGTCATCCGCAACGCCGGCTTCGACCCGCTGCGCCTGGCCGCAGAGGCCGATCGGATCGCCCTGGGGCATCAATTGAGCTGGCGCGAAAGCTATATCTTCCCACTGGCGTGGAATACCGAGCGGTTCACCATGATTCAGCCGGTCGACCTTGTCGCGCGCGGGCTCGAGGAACATGGAACGATGGGCGCCGCGGACTTGTGGCGTGACCCGCTGGAAACCCTGCTGCCGGGATTCCTTCTGGACAAGTCTCTAGCCAATGCGCCTGATCGCATCGCCTGGCACTATGGCTTTCGCGCGAGCGGCTCCATCGCGCGTCCGGTGGTGGGCCTGATCGCGAGCAGCCTTGCAGCGTTCGGCCTTTTGGGCGTGCTGCTGCTGCCGATGCTCGTCACGGCCCTGACCTTTGTGGTGCTGGATCTTTTGGGCGGGCGGCTCACCGGGAATGTGTGGGGCGCATTCCTGCTCTCTGCGACCACGTTCCTTGCGGAGAAGGAGGTCAGCACCACGCTGTCCTTCTTCTGCCGGAGCTTCCCTTTCCTGCTGCTGATCGCGGCATCGTTGCTGTTGATGGGCCGTGTGCGGCGCGTTCGTCCGATGCGGGTGATCCCCATCAACGGCATGCCGCTCTAGAGCAATGCCTCCAGGTTCTTCGTAAAGGCAGCGCCGGAATATCGCTGCTCCACCTTCCGGCGGCCGGTCGCGCCCATCTGCTGAGCCAGCGAGGGATCGTGCAGCAGCCGCTCCAGCGCCCGCGTGAGGGCGGGCACGTCCACCGGGTCCACGGTGATGCCATCAATACCGTCGTTGATGACTTCCCCTGCCCCGCCGAAGCATGATCCCACCACCGGCAGGCCGCGTGCCCAAGCCTCAAGGTAGACGATCCCGAACCCCTCCTTTGACGAAGGCAAGGCGAAGACGTCCGCCCGTGCATAAGCTTCCGCCAATTCGGCTTCATCGACGCTGCCGGGCAAGTTCACCCGCCCACTCACGCCGAGCGCTGTGGCTAGAACTTGCAACTCCCGCCGTAACGGGCCGTCACCGATCACCACAAGACGGGCGTCGGGCAGGGCCGGCAGCGCGCGAACGAGCTTGTCGACATGCTTCTCGCGTTCCCCCGCGCTCAGGCGTGCGACCGCCAGGATCGTATTGCCCGACCCACGCGCCGATTGGCCCGGAAGATCGACGGCGTTGGGGAAGAGAACGAACTTGCCTTCATCCAATGCGAAGGCAGCGGCCATTTTGCCCATCGAAAAGCGGCTGACGATCGCCACCTCGTCCACCGCGTTGCGCAGCAGCGTGCGCTCCCCGCGGCGCACCGGCCGATACGCCGGGTCGCCCCAAACCTCGATGCCATGGGCAAAGAGGATCAATCGCGTTCGAGGGCGCAGCAGCCGGATCAGCGCCGCGAGAGGGAGCAGGTTGATATGCCCGATCAGCACCGTGTCGGCGCGCCAAAGCGCCCGAAACAGGGTTGAGGTGAATGTCCACCGTTTGTCATCTGCACGCATGGCAACCGCGGTTCGTCTTCCCAGAGAGTTCAAGGACGCGATCACCCGCCGGTTGAACCGCTGGATCCCGCCATGTCCGCGTGCCGAAAGCCCGATAAACAGGACGACAGAGCTGGGCGGCTCACCGCGCACGATAGTTTCCAGCCAACAGCGTGACGGGGATCATCGCGGCATGCGCGAGCAGCAATGCCGCTGCGGTACCATTCAGCCCGAACCTTTCGGTGAGCGGGCCAGCAAGTGCGACGGTCGCGGCGGCAACGATCAGGAAAATCACCGTGGCGGTGCCGTGGCGATTCACCGCCGCAATGGGCGTGAACAGACTGGACCATATCATCTCTGCGGCCACGCTGCCGACCAGTAACAGGAGAAACGGGTAAGCGGCCGCCACTGCGCCATGGGTCAGCAAAGGCAGCACCACCGGTGCCGCGACCAGAACCGTCACCGCGTAAACGAGAATGATACACAAGGTGACGCCCGCCTGAACGCGCAGGAGCCGCCCTGCGCGCTGGTGGTCACCGCTACCGGCCAGCGCGGCATATTCGGCGGTGACGCTGTTATTGATCATGTTGATCGCGGCCATGCCCATCCGCGTGATCGTGCGGCTGGTCGCGAAGGTCACGGTTCCCACCGCCCCCAATGCGCCGCCCACAACCAGCACTGGCGCCTGGATCAAAAGCGCCTGACCGAGCGGCAACAACATATAGGCGATGGCGGGGCGCCACAGCCCCTCCAGGGTTTCCCGATCAGCAGCGCGGACCCCGAGGCGAAGCCAGCCCGACAGACGCCGCAGCCAGCGGTAGGCGCCGAGGAGCGCAAGCAGCCGCGCCCCCACCATAGCCGCAGCCGCGGCGACCAGGCCACCGCCCGCAACAGCGGCGATTGCGACGGCCACGCCCTCCAACAATCTGGCGCTCGCTGCCCAGATTGCTTCGCTCGCAGGCCGGTTTTCGGACCTGATGCCGGCGCATACCAGCAGAAAGAACTGGTACAGAAGGACGTTCACGACCAGCAGCAGCACCGTCGCCCGCGCGGTCGTCGGCGTAACAGCGTCAGCGCCGAGGACATCCGGCACATCGACCGCGATGATGATCAGCGCGCTGAGCCCCAGCAGCAATGGCGCTGCGACACACAGGAGCGCGAAGATGCTGTGGAACACCCGGGTGGCGGCGTCCGGCTGCCCCGCGGACACCGCCATGACCATTGCGTTCTTGGCAACATAGGTGAACCCGAAGTCACTAAACGTCAGGTAGAATGGCACCGCCGACAGCAGCAGCCATGCGCCATATGTTCCAGGCCCCCACGCGTGGAGAAGCAGCGGAACCAGCGCAATCTGAACGACGACGGTGACGATCTGGCCATAAGCCTGCGCCGAAACCGTTCGCCCGAGGCGCAATGTCGTGGCCCGGTCGAGTGACCGGCCCATCAGCTCTCGCCCGGTCGCCACACCGCTTGCTCCCCCAATGTCCCCCATCGCTAGCTGCGGCGTTTGCGTCGGCGGGGCAAGCAGCTTTGTTGCAAGAGAGTCCGGCGACGACGGCGTGTCGGCGTCGGCTCAGGTGCCGGGGGAGCTATATCCTGCGTCCCGCCCCCGATCTCTTCGGCCCGGATCAGTCCAGGCGCTTCAGCCAATCCACCAGCAAGTTGTTCACTTCCTCCGGGCGTTCTTGCTGCGTCCAATGGCCGCAACCGTCCAGCAGATGGCCTTCTACCAGCGGAACGTGGGGACGCATTACGCCGATCGGATCGGCGATGGCCCCGAACCCGGTGGTAGCGGGGTCCTTCGTTCCACCGATGAACAAGGCGGGCTGCTCGATGCGCCGATCGCGAAAGGACTGCAGCCAGGTAAAATCACGCTCGTGATTGCGATAGCGGCTGATCGGCCCGAAGAAACCGGACGCTTCGAACTCAGCGACATAATAATCGAGGTCTTCCCCCGTCAGCCATGCGGGGAATGGGTCGGGATCGACCATGTCTTGCAGCAGAGAAGCGCCCGCGGGCTTGGTCGGCCAAGTGCCCGGGGGCGCGTCGCCTGAAATCGCGTAATAGAATTTTCGCAGGAAGTCCCGGACGTCGTGCTCGGCCTCCGCTTCTGCCGGCCCGACTTCCTGAAACCATTCCTGGTAGAAGAAGCGCCCCTTGTTCGTGAAGGCCTGGCGAAACACTTCGGTGAAGGGACGGGAGGGAACGCCGGTATAGGGCACCGACAACGCTGCTACGGCACGAAATTGATCAGGCCGGGTCAGTGCGGAATTCCAGACCTGCGGCGCGCCCCAATCGTGGCCGACGAGAATGGCCGGGGCGTCTGGTTGAAGCGTCTGGGCCACTGCGGTGATATCAGCAACGAGCTGCTCCATCGCATAATCCTCGACGCGATCCGGCTTGTCCGAGCCGCCATAACCGCGCACGTCAATTGCCGCGGCCGTAAAGCCGGCACCGGCAACCGGGGCAAGCTGATGCCGCCAAGAAAACCAGCTTTCCGGGAAGCCATGCACCATCAGGACGAGCGGACCGTCACCTTCCACCGCCGTGCGGATGCGGACAGGGCCGGTATCGATCATCCGAAACTCGGGCATGTCTTCTCTCCTCCTACATTTTGTTGCTGCACTCGCGCGGAGCATGACGGCTCCCCAGCCGGCCGGCTAGGGCATCCTCATGTACCGGCTGCTTTCCGTTTGTCTCCTGTCCTGCACGACAATCGTTGCCCCTGCCGCTGCGCAGACGAGTCATGACGAGGCGCTGTGGGTGAATGGAACGGTGATGGGCCGCGTCCAGGGGCCGGTCGTGTTCTTCGCGGAAGTTCAACCTCGTGTCGGCGACGGTGTGTCGCGGCTGTCGCAATTGCTTCTTCGTCCCGCCGTCGGCGTCGAGCTTTCCAAGCACGTCACGGTTTATCAGGGATACGCCCATGTCATCGATCCGGTGGAGAATGGGCCGGATCGGCGTGAAAACCGCCTGTTCCAGCAAGTGACGTGGAACGTCGGCAAGATCGGGCGACTAGAGGTTCAATCCCGCACCCGGCTGGAGGAGCGCTGGCGTTCCGATGGTAATGGCATGGCACTGCGCGCGCGCCAGATGATGCGTTTCGAGTATCCCTTGGCGCCCGACGCCAGGCGCGTGGCGGCGCTCGCGTCGGTCGAGGGCTTCGTCGGGCTGAAGTCCGCCGATTGGGGCGGCGTGAACGGTTTTGACCAGGTCCGCACGTTCATCGGCGTAGAGGTCCCGCTGGCAGGGGCGTCGACGGTCGAGGCAGGATATCTCAACCAGACGCGCGATGCACCGGGCCGGCGCGTCGACATGGTTCACGCCGCCTCGCTGAGCCTCTTCATTCGTCTGTAACCGAGGCCTCCCGCGAAAGCGCGTCCACGCCGCCTTGCGGCCATCGACCGCCAACCGAAAGGAAGCGCCAGTCGGCTGACGCTGCCTGCGCCGCGGTGAGCGCCGCGCGTTTGTGCTGACCAGGGCCGTTACAGTCCGAGCACCTCATTCCCGATTGCAGCGGCCTTGTTCGCGTGCCCGAGCCAGACAACGTCGGAGCCACAGCCGGGATGGCGCGATCACAAACGCACATAAAGAAAGCGCCCCGGGAGTTACCTCCGCGGGGCGCTGACCTTTGCCTTGTCAGGCGATCAATGGTGCTTGTCGTCCTCGATCACCGGCAGCGTTTCGAACTGGTGATACGGCGGCGGCGACGTCAGCGTCCACTCGAGCGTGGTGGCACCCTCGCCCCACGGATTGTCGGGCGCCTTCTTGCCCGCGGCGAGCGACCAAACGAGGTTGATGAAGAAGATCACCATACCCAGCGCCATGATCTCATAGCCGTGGGTCGCGATCTGGTTCCAATAGGCATAGGCGTCCGGATAGTCCGGGTAGCGCCGCGGCATGCCCTGGAGGCCCAGGAAGTGCATCGGGAAGAACAGGATGTTCACGCCGGTGAAGAACACCCAGAAGTGCAGCTGGCCGAGGAACTCGTTGTACATCTTCCCCGACATCTTCGGGAACCAGTAATAGAAGCCGGCGAACAGCGCGAACACGGCCCCCAGCGACAGCACGTAGTGGAAGTGCGCCACCACGTAATAGGTGTCGTGCATGTAATCGTCGACGCCCCCGTTGGCGAGCACCACACCCGTCACGCCACCCACGGTGAACATGAAGATGAAGCCGATCGCCCAGGTCATCGGCGTTTTGAAGGTGAGCGAGCCACCCCACATCGTCGCGATCCACGAGAAGATCTTGATGCCCGTCGGCACCGCGATGACCATGGTTGCGGCGGTGAAGTACATCTTGGTGTTCACCGACAAGCCGGTGGCGAACATGTGGTGCGCCCACACGACGAAGCCGACCACGCCGATCGCCACCATGGCATAGGCCATGCCGAGGTAGCCGAAGATCGGCTTGCGGCTGAAGGTGGAGATGATGTGGCTGATGATGCCGAAGCCCGGCAGAATCATGATGTACACTTCGGGGTGACCGAAGAACCAGAACAGGTGCTGGTACAGCACCGGATCACCACCGCCGGCCGGATCGAAGAAGGTCGTGCCGAAGTTACGATCGGTCAGCAGCATGGTGATCGCCGCAGCAAGAACCGGCAGCGACAGAAGCAGCAGGAACGCGGTGACGAGCACCGACCAGGCAAACAGCGGCATCTTGTGCAGCGTCATGCCCGGTGCGCGCATGTTGAAGATGGTGGTGATGAAGTTGATCGCGCCAAGGATCGACGACGCACCTGAAAGGTGAAGCGACAGGATCGCCATATCGACCGATGGACCCGGCTCACCATAAGTGGAGAGCGGCGCATAGACCGTCCATCCGGTACCCGCACCCGATCCAAAGAACGGTGAGCCGAGCAGCAGCAGGAACGACGGCACCAACAGCCAGAAGCTGATGTTGTTCATGCGCGGGAAGGCCATGTCCGGCGCGCCGATCATCAGCGGCACGAACCAGTTGCCGAACCCGCCGATCATCGCCGGCATCACCATGAAGAACACCATGATGAGACCGTGAGCGGTGATCATCACGTTCCACAGGTGAAGCGATTCATCGAACGTGCCCGGGCCGTGCAGCATGGCGAGCCATGTCGGCAGATACTGAATGCCGGGGTCACGCAGCTCGACACGCATCAGGCCCGAGATCGCGCCGCCGATGATGCCGGCGAAAATCGCGAAGATCAGGTAGAGGGTGCCGATGTCCTTGTGGTTCGTGGACATGAACCAGCGCTGGAAGAACGCGGGCTTGTGATCCGCGTCATGATGGTGGTGCGCGTGGTCGTCGTGCGCCTGGAAGGCGGACGGGTGAAGTGCGGTATCGGTCATGATCAGCGTCCCGAGTCGCCGGTGCCGCCCGGATTACCGGTGGCGCCCTGCGGGGAGGTGGCGGGTTCGACGGTCGCGTTTTCGGTCGGACCGGTCAGGTTGTCCGCAGCTGCTGCATCAGCGGCAGCACCTGCGGAGTTATCGGCACCAGGCTGCGGGATCGCGGCTGCCGACGATTGAGCCGTGCCAGGCATGGAGCCGCCCTTTGAACGGATCCAAGCCGCAAACTGTGCGGGCGAAACCGCCTCAACGGCGATCGGCATGTACGCATGGCGCGCACCGCACAGTTCCGAGCACTGGCCATAATAGATGCCCGGCTTCTCGATGGTGAAGCTGGTCTCGTTCAAACGGCCGGGGACCGCGTCGAGCTTGATCCAGAAAGCGGGGATCGCCCAGCTGTGGATCACGTCATTGGCGGTGGTGATGAGACGGATCGGCACGCCGACCGGCAGCACGACGCGATTGTCCGTGGCGAGCAGGCGGGGGCCATCTGCGTCGGTCCGGAAGCGCTCACCAGCGGCAACCTCGTTCTGCTCCTTCAACATGTTGGCCGTGATTTCGAGGCCGCCATGATCCGGATACTGATAGCTCCAGTACCACTGGTTGCCGATCGCCTTCAGCGTGACGGCGTTGGCCGGTGCAGGCTTGAACTGCGCGGAAAGCAGGCCAATCGACGGCACGGCGATGGCGACCAGGATCAGCACCGGCGCGAGCGTCCAAACGACCTCGATGGCCGTGTTGTGGCTCGTCTTCGACGGGATCGGGTTAGCGGCCTGACGATAGCGGATCACCACCCATACCAGCAGCGCCAGTACGAGGAGACAGATCACCACGATCAGCGGCAACAGGATGTTGTTGTGGAACCCCATCGCCCGCTGGCCATTCTTGGTGACCTGCGGCTGGATCGACATGAGTCGATCAGTGGGCTGACCAATGACGGGATTTGCCGTCAGCGGTGCGCCGTTAGCCTGCGCCGATCCCGGTGCAGCGGGAGCCGAGTCCGGCGCCTGTTCCCCGACATTGACCGAATTGCCGATCGCTGCTGCTTCGGCAGGAGCGCTTGCAACATCGCCCCCCGTCGCCGCTGGCTGGGCTGCGGCGGGCGCGAGCCCGGCCAGCGCGAGCCCAGCGGCCAGCATCCATCCCTTGAACGCGCTTCTCATCCGTGCGGTAACCTTGCCTCTCCAGTGCGGAGCCCGCACACCCCCTGCGCAGACCCTTTGGACACTGCCGCCTATACGGAGGGGTTTCGCGCGCCTCAAGCACGCATGTTGCTTTATTTACGCCAGTCACTGACCCTCCGTTGCATGGTCGCGGCGTCGTTCGTATTTCGGGAGGCGGACGAAAGGGCGATTAGTGACCAACGACGAGGTTCTGGCGGAATTCCGAGCGGCAGATGCGCTGCTCGAGGGGCACTTCATCCTGTCGTCGGGGCTGCGATCATCGCGCTACCTGCAATGCGCCCGCGTGCTGATGGACCCGCAGCGCGGCGCGCGGCTCGCCGCAGCACTGGCCGCCCGGATTCCCGAGGAGCTGCGCTCTCGTATTTCTGCCGTTGTATCGCCCGCCATGGGGGGCGTGATTGCTGGGCATGAGATGGCGCGCGCCCTTGGTGTCGAGGCGATGTTCGTGGAGCGGCCAACGGGCACCTTCGAGCTGAGGCGCGGGTTCCGCCTGGAGCAAGGCCGGGAAGTTCTGATGATGGAGGATGTCGTCACGACCGGCCTTTCGTCTCGCGAGGCGATCAAGGCCATCGAAGCGGCTGGCGGCCGGGTGATTGTCGGCGCCGCCCTGGTGGATCGGTCGAATGGCAGTGCCGACATCGGCGTCCCGTTCTTTCCGCTTATCCGCCTTGATGTGCCCACCTATGAGGCGGACTCGCTCCCTCCGGAGCTCGCCGCCATTCCGGCGATCAAGCCGGGTAGCCGGTCGGCGGCGTGACCACAGCCGGGCCCCGGCGGAGGGAGGGTAGATGAGCGGACATTTGCGCCTGGGCGTCAACATCGACCATGTCGCTACCGTGCGGAATGCCCGTGGCGGCACTTATCCCGATCCTGTCCGTGCGGCTCAGCTGGCGGCCGAGGCTGGCGCGGATGGCATTACGGCGCATCTGCGTGAAGATCGCCGCCATATCACCGACGAAGATATCGCGAAGCTTTCCGAAACGCTGACCATCCCGCTCAACCTGGAAATGGCCGCGACCGAAGAGATGCTGCAGATCGCGCTTCGGCATCGCCCCCATGCAGCGTGCATCGTTCCAGAAAAGCGAGAGGAGCGCACGACCGAGGGCGGCATTGATGCGGCCGGCCAGTTTGAGCGACTTCGGCCGATGGTGGCTGCGCTTGGTGAGGCCGGCACGCGCGTATCGCTGTTCATCGAGCCGGACGCGCGCCAGATCGATGCCGCGCTGCGGCTGGGCGCGCCGGTGGTCGAGCTGCACACCGGCCGCTATTGCGAGCTCGACGGCGGCGGGCGCGCAGAGGAGTTGCGGCGAATCACCGAAGCCGCGGCGCTGGCAGCGAAGAACGGCATCGAAGTTCATGCCGGCCATGGCCTCACCTTCGACAATGTGGCGCCGATCGCGGCGATCCCGCAGGTCGTTGAGCTGAACATCGGCCATTTCCTGATCGGCGAGGCGATTTTCATCGGACTGGCCGAAAGCATTCGCCGGATGCGCGCGGCGATGGATGCGGCACGATGATCGTCGGTCTTGGCTCGGATCTGTGCAACATCGAGCGGATCCAGGCATCGCTCGATCGCTTCGGCGCCAGGTTCGAGAACCGTGTCTTCACCGACGTCGAACGCGCCAAAGCCCAGCGCCGCCCGTTCACGATCGCGGGCACCTACGCCAAGCGCTTCGCGGCCAAGGAAGCCTTTTCCAAGGCGGTCGGTACCGGGTTTCGCCGCGGCGTTTTCATGAAGGACATCGGCGTCGTGAACGCCCCCTCCGGAGCGCCAACGCTTGCGCTATCCGGGGGCGCCAAGGCGGCTCTTGACGCCATGATTCCCGCGGGCCACCGCCCGCGTATCCATTTGACGTTGACCGACGATCATCCCTGGGCGCAGGCCTTTGTGATCATCGAGGCCATCCCGGACGAGTGAACCTCAGAGACGTGAACGATCTGGCCGAGAAACTGCCGTTGACGGGCGAACCCCCGGCTGACGAAGCGCCCGAACAAAGGGGGGAGCGTCGCTTCGACTGGTGGGGCGAGGCAAAAGGCCTGTTCTGGCTGATCCTGGCTGTGCTGGGCTTCCACAGCTTCATCGCCAAGCCTTTCTACATCCCCAGCGAATCCATGCTGCCTGGCCTGGAGGTTGGGGACAGGCTGGTTGTCTCCAAATATGCCTATGGATGGTCATTCGTCTCGCCGACGATCCCCAATCCGGCCGCCATGTTCAGAGGGGCCGTCCTCCACCAGCCGGTTGAGAGCTGGTCCTTTCAGTTGCCGGCGTGGCGCGGGCGAGTTTGGGGCGCGATGCCGAAGCGTGGCGATGTCGTGATCGTCACACCGCCAGGGCAGACCAGTGACTATATCAAACGCGTGATCGGCCTTCCCGGCGACACCTTGGAGGTGCGGGCCGGAACGGTGATCCTGAACGGAAAGCCGGTGTTACGAGGGCCCACCCACTACAAGGACCTGCCGGTGGATCTCAACGCCACCTGCGATCCGTGGCAATATCCCGAAGCCAAGATCACGCGCGCGGACGGTGTCACTGTCTGTCGCCTGCCGATCGTGACGGAAACCCTGCCGAACGGGCGCCGTTTCGACACGGTCGAGTTAGGCACCAGCCCGGGCGACTATTATGGGCCGGTCCAGATCCCAGAGAATCACGTGTTCCTTATGGGAGACAATCGCGATCGGTCCGCTGACAGCCGTTTCGCGTTGGGCGGCAGTGAGAAGGGCCTCGGTGGGCCGGTGCCATGGGAGAATATCGGTGGGCGCGCCGAATTCATCACCTTCTCTGTCGACGGATCCGCAACCATCAACCCCCTCTCGTGGTTTGGATCGCTGCGGAGCGGCCGCGCCGGCATCTCGCTTCACCCGGAGGAAACACGTTGAGCGAAGCGGGCGTAAGGGTCGTCGAGGGAGCCAGCCCGCATGAAGTTCGCGATCCAGCCACCCGGCGTGAGATAAAACGCGCCGCGGTGTGGCTCGGCATGGCTTCAGCGATCGCGCTGGTCGTGCTGCTTGTCCAGCCGTTGCTGATCATCTTCGCCGGCCTCGTATTTGCTTCGATGCTCGACGGTGGCGTGCGCCTGCTTGGCCGGGTGCTGCCGATCGGGCGAGGATGGCGGCTGCTGATCGTCTGTCTTCTCACCGTGGTGTTTCTCGTCGGCACGTTCGTGCTCACCGGCGTTCAGGTGGCGGAGCAGGTCAATCAGCTGCGCACCACCCTGGAATCGCAGGCAGTGCGGCTGACCAGCTGGCTGACCAGCCATGGTCTGATGCCAGGTGCCTCCGACATCAGCGGCATCGCGCGTCAGGCGATGAGTTCGGTTGGTCGGCTCACGTCCTGGGTGGGCACCGCCGTGGGCGCACTGACCACCATGTTCATGATCCTGGTGATCGGCCTCTTCATCGCCATGGACCCGCGTGCCTATGAGCGCGGTCTGCAATGGATGATCCCCGAGGAAAAGCGCGCGGAATTCGCGATCATCACTGAGCGCATGGGCCACACGCTGCGCCGGCTGCTGTTCGGCCGGATCATCGGCATGGTGGCGGAGGGCGTGCTTACCTGGTTCGCGCTGATGATCGGCGGGGTTCCGATGGCGCTGATCCTGGGAATCCTGACCGGCATCCTTGCCTTTATCCCGAATATCGGCGCCTTCATTTCTGGCGCGCTGATGATCGCCGTGGGCTTCTCCGCCGGGGTCGACACCGGTATCTGGGCGATCGGCACTTATGTGATCGTGCAGACCTTCGACGGTTATGTTCTGATCCCTATGGTTGCGAAGCGCACCGTTGACATGCCGCCGGCGCTGACACTGGGCGCGCAGATCCTCGCCAGCGCGCTATTCGGCATCCTCGGCCTTGCGCTGGCCGATCCGATGACTGCCATGATCAAGACGGCCATGGAGCGTCGGAGCGAAACCGTTGAAGACGAACGCGACGAGGAAGCGCGCGCATGAAGATCGTACTGCACGATTATTGGCGCTCATCGGCATCCTATCGTGTGCGCATCTGCCTGAACCTGAAGGGTGTGCCCTATGATTCAGTGCCGGTGAACCTGCTGGCAGGTGATCAGACCAGTGACGCCAATCGTGCGATCAATCCGCAAGGCTTTGTGCCGACGCTGGTCGTGGACGGCCGCCCTCTCACCCAAAGCCTTGCTATCGTAGACTGGCTGGACGCGAACTTCCCTGAGCCGCCCATGGTGGACAAGGATCCGTTCGTGCGATCCGGACAGCTCGCCCGAGCGCTGGCGGTGGCGGCAGACATTCACCCGCTGAACAACCTTCGCGTGCTGAAACGTCTCGAATCCCAATTCGGGGCGGATCAGGCAGCGCGTGATGAATGGTACCGCCACTGGGTGGTGGAAGGCTTGGCGGCGCTGGAGCAAATGGCGGGCGGCGGCCCCTTTCTTGGCGGCGATTCGCCCGACATCGCCGATGTGTGCCTTGTGCCGCAGCTTGCCAATGCCCGGCGGTTCGCGGTTCCACTAGACGCCTTTCCAAGGCTTTGCGCAGCAGAAGCAGCAAGCCTCGCAATGCCGGCGGTTCAGGCAGCAGCCCCCGAGCGGGTCAAGCCCGCGTAAGGCTGTCGAATAGTTTCAGGTAGCGCTTCGCTGAATCCGTCCCCGGTGGCGAAACGGGCTGGGGCCGGACAACGTCGCCGAGCCAGTGGTTTAGCGCGGCAACCAATGCTGCAGCATCGTCGCGCGGCACGATGGTGCCCAGCGAAGGCGACGGAATGATCTCCGCGACCGCTGGGGAGCAATCGGTTGCCACCACGGGCGTGCCGACGGACAGCGCTTCACTGAGGACGCCGGGCACGCCCTCGAACTCCGAGGGCAAGGCGACCATTGTGGCACGAGACATGGCACCGATCGGATCCGCCACATGCCCCGGCAGAAACAGCTCGATACCGCATGCTTTCGCCTGGGCTTCCAGTGCCGCGCGGCATTCGCCCTCTCCCAAGAGGACCAGCGCGAGCCGCTCCCTCAATCGGGGAATGGCATTGATCAGGCGGTCCCAGCGCTTCTGGGGTACGAGCCGGCCAACGCCCAGTATGTAACGGGGAGGAAGGCCCGGCACCGGCGCGCACGCGAGAGGCCGCGCTGGAGGATTAGGGATCACCGCAATCTGTTTGACGTCGAGTCGCATTGTCCGGGCGAGTTGCGCGGCGCTTGCGTCCGACATCGCTACCACCCAATCAAGGAAGCGCGGGTGCTGGCGCAGCCATGTGGCGTGAACGAGGGTCATCAGCTTCCCGAAATCTGGCCGATCCACCGCGTTGGAGATCTTCCCGACGATCGGTGGACAAGACCTGCCCAGACGCCAGCGCGTCCATGCAGCGACCCCGGTATAATGGCTGCCAGGGCAGAACATGACATCCGGCTGGACGGCCTTCGCGTAGCGGGGCAGCGCCCGTAACGCAGCATAGTCATCAGCACCGAGCGAGATCACCTCGACGCCCGCAGGCAGCTCACGGCGCAACGGGCCCGTCGCATCACCAATCACCAGCGTAACGCGGCGGCCCAGCCCGTGCCACTCACCGGCAAGGCGCAGCAGCGCACGTTCCACGCCGCCGCCGCGCAGCGTTTGGGCGTAACCAAGAATGTGTCGCGCGCCGCTCATCTTGTTTGGACGCACCCTACAGCCCAGATTGCGGTCGAAAAGAAACCACATTCGGGCGCCATTCGCCCAAACCGCCCGCGAGATGGTATGCGGGACGCGTGCAAAGGAAGCCCGAGGTCTTGAGCGCAAAAGCCGACAGCGTGCCTGCGGGCGTGATCGATGCCAATTTGCCGGACATCGCGGCGTTGCAGCCGGCGGAAACCCTGCGCCGCCGCTGGCCCGCCATCGTGGGCGCGGTGCTCAGCCTCGCCATGTTGGTGATGCTGGGTCGCGAATTGCTGGACACCGGGCTTGCGGGTCTCAGCCGTGCGGCGCCCGATTCGCCCTGGTTCTATGTCGCCTTCTTCGGCCTGTACATGGCGGCGCCGACGGGTGACTTCATCATCTTTCGTCGCCTCTGGGGGATACCTTGGGCGGGCTTTGCGGCGCTCCACAAGAAGCGGATCGCGAACGATGTGGTGCTCGGATACTCGGGCGAAGCGTATTTCTACGCCTGGGCGCGCGCGAGGGCTAACCTGGTCGCCGCACCTTTCGGCGCGGTGAAGGACGTCTCGCTCCTCTCCGCGATCGCCGGCAATGGCGCCACCATCCTGCTTTGTGCGCTGGCGCTACCGGTCGGCTATCAGCTGATGCCACCAGGCGTGCTGAACGCGGTGGCGGGTTCGGCGGTGATTACCCTTGCCATCAGCCTGTTGCTGATCCTGTTTTCGAAGCGGGTCTTCTCGCTGCCGCGCCGTCAGCTTTGGCAGGTGTTCTGGATTCATTGTGCCCGCATCGCGGCCAGCTCGCTCCTTCTGGCACTGGCCTGGCACTTCGCCATGCCGGAGGTCTCCCTTTGGATGTGGCTGTTCCTTTCGGCCGCACGGCTGCTCGTTTCGCGCTTGCCGCTCGTACCGAACAAGGACCTGCTGTTCGCCAGCTTCGCGATCCTGCTGATTGGCCAGGGAGAGGCGCTCAGCGAGATGATCGCCTTTGTGGCCGCCCTTACCCTGGTGGTGCACATCGCCCTGGTGCTGGCGTTTGCGGTGGGAGCCGGTTGGACCGGGCTTCGGCTTTGGCGGCGCTGAAGTCAGTTCCTTTGCTCCTCGGCCTGCTTGCCCCGGCGGCGGCCCAGGCGCGCGTGCTTGGCAGCGACGCGGAAGCCTGTATTCAGCGTGACCAGCCGGCCATCGAAGTGGCGGTGCAGGGCCTGAAGGACCGGACAGGCAATCTGAAGCTGGAACTGTATCCGGCAACGGAAGCTGACTTCCTGAGGGATGATCGAGACCTGTTGGCCGAGGGCAAGTTCTTCCACCGTGTTCAAACCACGAGCCCGCAGGCGGGCCCAGTCACCCTGTGCATCAAGGCGCCCGCGCCGGGCCGGTACGCGCTGTTCATGACCCATGATCGGGACAATAAGAACAAGTTCAATGTGTGGACGGATGGCGCCGGCATCCCGTCCAACCAGCGGATTGGCCGATCAAAGCCGACACTGGCACAAGCCGTCGTCAATGTTCCGCGCGGCGTGGCACGAGTCACCGTCCGTGTTCAGTATCTCCGCGGACTGATCCCCAGCTTTGGTCCGGTCACCGACTGACATGCGCGTCGTCGACGTCAACGAATTCTACTCGCCAACAGGCGGCGGCGTCAGGACCTATATCGACCGCAAGATCGGCATCATGAACGAACTCGGGCACGAGCTGATCCTGATCGCGCCGGGGCCGGAGGAACGGATCGAGTATCGGCCCGGCGGGGGGCGGATCCACTTCGTCCGGTCGCCAAAAATGCCGTTCGATCCCAATTACGGCCTCTTCTGGGATCGCGCCGCGGTGACGCGGCTGCTGGACCAATATGATCCCGATGTGGTGGAATGTTCGTCACCCTGGCGCCCCGCCTGGTTCGTGGGCCAGTGGCAGGGCCGCGCGCTGAAATCCTTCTTCATGCACAACGACAATATGGCCGCCTATGCCCAGCGCTGGTTCGAAGGGGTGGCGAGCCATGACCGCATCGAGCGGGCGTTTGGCTGGTACACCCGCTATATGGCGCGCTTCCTCAACCTGTACGATCGGGTGGTCACCAATGGGCCGGCTCTAGCCAAGCGCCTGCAGGCGCGAGGGCTGCGGATCGACGCTGCCATGCCGCTCGGCATCGACCGCGGGCACTTCTCACCCGGCTTGCGCGATGGCGCGCTGCGGCGTGCGTTGTTGCGGCAATGTGGCCTGGACGAAAGCGGGCTGCTGCTCCTGGGTCTCGGACGCCATCATCCGGAGAAGCGCTGGCCCATGGTGATCGACGCTGTTGAGCGTGCCGGCGCCACCTTTCCCGTGGGGCTCATCCTGCTCGGGCAGGGGGTGGATACCGAGCGGATGCAGCGGCGCATTGCCGGCAGCCCGCATATCCGCCTGTTCCGCCCGGTTTACGACCGCGAGCGGCTGGCGCGCATCATGGCCAGTTGTGATGCGCTGATCCACGGATCGGAAGCCGAGCCGTTTGGGCTCGTTGCATCGGAGGCGATGGCGTCCGGGTTGCCGCTGATCGTGCCCGATTCCGGCGGATGCGCCGAAGTGGCGGACCCGCTGTGTGCCGAACTGTACCGGGCCCGCGATACGGTGGCGTGCGCCGATGCCATTGCCCGGATGCGTGCCCGCAATCCCCGCCTGCTGCGCCAGGCGGCCACGGCCGCAGCCGGCCGGGTGCGAACGGACCGGGAGCATACCGTGGAGCTTATGGCCTATTATGAAGCGGCGCTGGCCGCCAGGCGGAGCAAAGCGGCCTGAATCGGCGCAGCGCTGGCCACTATCTTCGACGGTAGATCGTCAGCGTCTCGCGGCCCAGTGGCCGATGAGCAGCAACGACATAGCGGCGCGCGATCGCTGCAGTCACGATGGCGCGAATTGCTGGCCGTTCCCCAATCGAGAGCGGGCGCATCACGATCACCTGCGGCGCCAGGGCGAGAATGCGGCGAACCTCCGCTTCCTGATCGACGCCGATCGCGCCCTGCTCCCGCGTGCGATACAGATGGCTGGGGAAGAGATATCGCGTCACACGGCACCGCGGAACAGCAGCGTAGATCTTGGGGGTGCCTGAATAGACCCACAGGCAACCCGGGCCATCGCCGATCGCATGGACCAGGCCTTCGAACTGAGCGGGGCCACCCCGGCCGAGCCGGTCGGCGACAATGGTGACCGTGCCGATCAATGCGGCCAGCCCCAGGGCGACCACTCGCCCGCGCTGACGAACGCCGAGGAAACCGGCCGCGCAGACCGCACCGGGCACAAAGGCCGGCAAGGCATAATGATCGAACCAGCCGCCGAAGACGACGATTCCCGCAACCGCGACGCTGAGCCAGCACAAGAGGAAGCGCTGCGCACCTGGCGCCACCTCGCCCTGTGGCTGATCGGCCACCTGCCCTCCCGCACCGTGGCGTACCGAATCGACCGCCATCACCAGCAACGGCAGCAGAAGCGCGGCGACCTTCAAGAAATTGCCCACTCGCTCGAGCGCAGGATCGGTTCGCCGGGCAGAAATCGACCGGAAGTTCGCGAAGGTGAAGGCGTCCAGATGACCGATCGCCGCATAATAGCCCGCAGCGGCAATGGTCGGCAGGAGCGCGAGCGTCGCGAGCCCCACGCCTCGTACCGCGACCCGGCCGATCGGACGGCCCGCGCGCCAATCCCGCGCCATGATCCAGATGCCGAAGAAGAGGCCCTCGAACAGCGCCGAATATTTCACCTGTAACGCCAAACCGACCAGCAGCATGGCCGCACCATCGCGCCAGCCGCTACGCGCCCGGTTACCGATGATCAGCAGCGCCGCACCGGCCATCAGCGGATTGTAGAAGACCGGTGACTGCCCCCCCTGTCCACTCGCCAGGTTGAGCCACAGGATGTAGGCGACGCCGCTCAGCGTGGCGCCCCGTGCCCAACCGCCGGCCTCGGCCAGACGGGCGATGATCCATGCCGTGATCACCACCGCGACAAGCGCCAGTGCCTGATAGGCGATGATGCCCCAGCCGAACGGCAGGGCGGCGGGGAGAAGATAGATCAGGAAAAGCCCGGGCGGCTTGCGATCCCATATATCGACATAGGGCAAGGCGCCGCCCCACATGTCGCGAGCGACGGTGAAGTAGAAATCCTCATCGACATGGACGATCGGATTGCCGAACGTCACTGCCCGTGCGGCGATCGCCATAGCCAGCAATAGCAACAGCCGGTGGCGATCAAGGGTGCCCAGGTTCATTGCCGGCACGCCTAAACACCCGCCTGTGGCGTGTCACCGCTCGCCGGCAGGTAAACCGCCCGGCCGTCCGGCAAACACGGCAGGATCATTTGCGCGAACAGTTTAGCCCGAAGTGGCCGATTGAAGTCTTTCGATCCGCGACAGGACGCATTATATATTCGTCGTTTGAAGCAACAGGAGAATTGACCATCCGTCCGCCCATGATGCGCCGGCCAATGCAGGCGCCGCCGATGAACGGCCCGCGATTCAACGAATGGATCCAGAGCCAAAAGGTCCGCGTGATCGATCACGAGGGCGAGAATCTCGGCGTGATGTACACCCGTCAGGCAATCGAGCAGGCCAAGGAAGTCGGGCTCGATCTGGTCGAGGTGTCGCCCAATGCCGATCCGCCCGTGGCCAAGTTCCTGGACGTCGGCAAGTACAAGTACGAGGCGCAGAAGAAGGCGAACCTCGCCCGCAAGAGCCAGAAGACGCAGGAGATCAAAGAGATCAAGATGCGTCCGAACATCGATGATCACGACTACGACACCAAGATGAAGAAGGTGGCGGAGTTCATCGGTGAAGGCGACAAGGTGAAGGTGACCATGCGCTTCCGCGGACGTGAGCTGAGCCACGGCCAGCTCGGCATGGCAGTTCTCCAGCGCGTGGCCGAACAGGTCGCCGAAGTAGCGAAGGTGGAAGCCTATCCGCGCATGGAAGGCCGCCAGATGCTGATGGTGCTCGCGCCGAAATAATTTTTCCGGATCGCCTGCGAAACGGCCGCGCCTCCAGCAGAGGTCGCGGCCTTTTTCATGTCTGACGTAGCGTCAACTGACACTTCAGACAGGGCCGCTACGGACCAATCGTGGCATCCGCGCGACACGCCGATCCCAAAAGTTTCCTGTGCAACAAAAAATTCTTTGCGCGCCGGACGGGCGGCCTAAAGGCACCGCTCCCATCGAACCACGATAATTATACCTACCGGAGAGCCCGATGCGTCGCGTTGCCTCGCTTTTGTCCACTGCCGTTCTTTTTGCCGCCCTTCCCGCACTTGCGCAGGAACAGCCGAGCCAGGACCCGACCGCTGCCGGGTCGGTTGATCAGCCCCAGGCCGCACCCGCCAGCGATACCGATCTGGGCGCCAACGAGCTGGGCGCAGGTGACATCGTCGTCACCGCCACGCGCCGCGCCGAGCGTCTGGCCGACGTGCCGATCGCCGTTTCCGCCGTCAGCCAGGCGGCACTGCTGAATTCGGGCGCCAACGACATTCGCGGCGTGGCACAGCTTGCCCCGTCGCTGCAGGTTTCCTCCACCGGCAGCGAAGCGAACGCCACCGCACGCGTTCGCGGCATTGGCACCGTGGGCGACAACCCCGGCCTGGAAAGCTCGGTCGCCGTGTTCATCGATGGCGTGTATCGCAGCCGCACCGGTTCGGGCCTGAACGACATCGGCGAAGTCGACCGCATCGAAGTGCTGCGCGGGCCGCAGGGCACGCTTTCCGGCCGCAACGCATCTGCCGGTGCGATCAACATCTACACCCGGATGCCCGACGACGAGTTCGGCGGCTATGTCGAGGGCACCTACGGCAATTACGACAACATCCGCCTTGCCGGTGCGATCACCGGGCCGGTGGTGCAGGACGTTCTGTCGTTCCGCCTGGACGGTGTGTTCAACAAGCGTGACGGCTTCCTGAAGGACGTCATCAACGACACCGATTACAACGATCGCAACCGCTGGTTCGTGCGCGGCCAGCTGCTGTTCGAACCGACCAGCGACCTCACCATCCGCCTGCTGGGCGATTACACCTGGCGTGACGAGAAGTGCTGCGGCGCAGTGTACGTCGACCTGCGCGAGAAGCTGGACCCGACGCCGGGCCAGCCGGGCGACTTCACCATCAACCCGAACGGCAACCGCATCGTCGACGTGCTGCGCAGCCTGGGCGGCGTCTTCCCGAGCGCGGGTGATCCGTACAACCGCCAGATCGCCAACTCGCCCGGTCGCGCTTATTCGAACGTGACGAAGGATTACGGCGGGTCGATGCAGGTCGACTATAACTTCGGCAACGTGTCGCTGACGTCGATCACGGCCTATCGCGAATACAAGGCCGGCAACGCCTCCGACATCGATTACGGCAATGTCGACATCGGCTATCGCGCCGATGATGGCCGCGCCTTCCGCCAGTTCCACACCTTTACCCAGGAACTGCGCCTGCAGGGTTCGCTGTTCGACGATCGCCTCGACTGGCTGGTCGGCGGCTATTACTCGAACGAAGACCTGGTCGTCGGCGACAACCTGCAGTTCGGGTCGCAATATGGCGCCTTCGCATCGTGCCGCATCGTTTCGACGATCAACCCGGTCGCTGCGCTTCGCAACCCGGCGGCTCCGGGCTGCCTTGGCACCTCGCTTGTCGCCCCCGGCACCACGGGGCGCGCAGCTGTGCTGGGCGGGCTCACCCAGGCACAGGTCGCCGCGGGCATCCCGCTTGCAACCGCCGTGGCGAACGCTGGCCTGATCGGCAGCAACCTCGATCGCCTGTCGACGCTGAACAACCTGGGCGACAACAACGCGCGTTATTACCAGGACAGCGAGAATTACGCGTTCTTCACGCACAATATCTTCAAGCTGACCGACACGCTGTCGATCACGGCCGGCCTGCGCTGGACCCATGAAGCCAAGAAGTTCCATGCGAACTTCAACAACACCAACACGGTCTGCCCGGCGCTCCAGGCGGGCACGGCACAGGGGGGCCTGGGCGGCCTGCTCGCCAACCCGGCGCTCGCCACGCTTGCCGGCGGCATCATCACGCTGGGCTGCACGGGCAACTCGTCCGTCACGCTCAACGGCCTGGATCTGCAGGACAACTTCAACGAAGATCAGTTCACCGGCACCGGCGTGATCTCGTGGAAGCCGACCCGCGACCTGATGGTCTATGCAAGCTATTCGCGTGGCTACAAGGCTGGCGGCTACAACCTTGATCGCTCGGATCTGGGTTCGGCGCTGTTCCCGCGCTCGTCGGCGAACGTCACCAACCTGCGCTTCGATCCGGAGCTGGTGGACAGCTATGAAGCGGGCATCAAGTACTCGACCCGTCAGTTCACGGCGAACGTCACCGTGTTCCGCTCAGACTTCGAGAACTTCCAGCTCAACACGTTCAACGGCACCAACTACGTGGTCGAGAACATCGGTTCGTGCGCGGACAGCCTGAACGGCGGCGACCAGGACGGTTCGGCAGCGACCGGCGTCTGCACCGGCGATGTGAAGCCGGGCGTGCGCAGCCAGGGCGTGGAAGTCGAGCTGGGCCTGTACCCGGCGCGCAACTTCGCGGTGAACCTGGGCTACACGCTGGCGGACACCAAGTTCCGCCGCAACCTGGTGGGCTCGGCAGCGGGCGCCGCGCTTGACCCGGCACTGTTCCTGCTCGCCGGCAGCCAGATGTCGAACGCGCCGCGCAACGTGGTGACGGGCTCGGTCAGCTGGACGCCGGAGATCGGCAGCTCGGGCATGACCGGCCTGTTCTATGTCGATGGCCGCATGACCAGCGACTACAACACCGGTTCGGACCTGTTCTTCGAGAAGGAGCAGGACGGCTTCTTCCTGATGAACGCCCGTATCGGCGTTCGCGGGCCGGACCAGAACTGGTCGATCGAGGCATGGGCACAGAACCTGCTGAACCAGGACTACCAGCAGGTCGCGTTCAACGCGCCGTTCCAGGGCGCAGGCAGCCTCGCGCAGACGATCCGTCTCGGCACGTCGCCGGCGAACCAGCTGTTCTCCGCGTTCCTTGCCGAGCCGCGCACCTATGGCGTGACCCTGCGCAAGCGCTTCTGATCGCTCAGGGGCGCGGGTAACGCGCCCCGCCAGCGCTTTCTCACCCCGGCTTCAGTCAATGCTGAAGCCGGGGTGTTTTTCGTTCATGGGATGGGTGTGGTGGCAGGTCGGGCCGTGCCCCCCTCGGAAAGCGCCGGTCAGGCGGGCGGCTCCCACAATTCGATCACGTTGCCCTCCGGATCTTGGAGGCGCGCAAAGCTGCCGGTTTCCGGAGAGCCCCATTCCGCGCGTGTTTCAACCGCAATACCCGACGCTCCGAGATCGCGGATCATCTCCGCAAGGCCGCTGACCCGAAGGTTGATCATGAAGGCGCGGTCGGCCGGAAAATAGTCGGTTGTGTCCTTGAACGGCGCGAATACGAAGGGGCCGCCTCGCGCTTGCCAGAACCACTCGCTGGCCAGCGCCGCCGGGTCGCCGCTACAGCCGGGGCCGACGTTCAGGTGATCGCGATACCAGGCGCCGAGCGCCTCTGGATCCCTCGCGCGGAAGAACAAGCCGCCCATTCCCAGCACTGGCATTGCCGTCTCTCCTTCTGGTCATTCCTGTCGACCTGATCAGGGCGGCGCACCGGGAGGGCGATCGTCACGCCGCCAGGTCGACCGCCCTGCCGGCCGCAGCGTCGAGCAGCCTTTTCTCCAGCGCCTTCAGCCGCGCACCAGTGGCGATCTTATCGCCGGTCAGATCGGTGATGTAGAAGGTATCGACCGCGCGCTCGCCATAGGTGGCGACATGGGCGGAATGGATCGTCACCTTTGACTGGAACAGCGCATGGGCGAGCTGATTGAGCAGCGCGGGGCGGTCGCGCGCATTTACCTCGACCACGGTGAAGCGGTTCGAAGCCTTGTTGTCGACCAGCACATTCGGCTCGATCCGGAAGGCGTCGGCACGCACCCGCGGCAGCGGCTTGGCCTTCAGGCGCTCCACCAGTTTGCCGCGATTGGCCAGCGCATCCTCGATCGCGGTCTGCAACCGGGCGAGCTGCTCAGGCTCGTCGAAGGGGCGACCGAACGGATCCTGGACGAGGAAGTTGTCGAGCGCCATGCCGTCGCGCGTCGTGTGGATGCGAGCGTCGATGATGTTCCCGCCAGCGACATGGATTGCGCCGGCGATACGGTAAAAGATGCCGGGATGGTCGGCGGCATAGACTGTAACCAGGGTCGCGCCGCGCTGGGCATAGACCTGTGCGTCGATGGCGAGCTGCGCTTCCCCGACGCCGGCAACGAAGCGGGCGTTGTGGGCCAGCACATCCTCCGGCTCGGCGATCCAGTAAGCCTCCGGGAAACGCCGCACATAGGTGGCCATGGTCGGCGCGTCCCAGCCTAGCGCCTCGGCCAGGGCGGCCTGCTTGGCGGCGATCCGCTCCTCGCGCCCGCGCTGCTTGTGGCCGAGGCGAAGCACCTCCTCCGCGGCCTCGTAGAGATCGCCGAGCAGCTGCCGCTTCCAACCGTTCCACGTCCCCGGTCCGACCGCGCGAATGTCGACGATCGTGAGAACCAGCAGCAGCCGCAGCCGCTCCGCCGATTGCACAACATCGGTGAAATCAAGGATCGTCTTGAAGTCCGACAAGTCACGCTTGAACGCGGTGGCGGACATCAGCAGGTGGTGACGCACCAGCCACGCCACCGTCTCGGTCTCGGCAGGCGTAAGGCCGAAGCGGGGACATAGCTGCTCCGCCACGGCCGCGCCCAGGATGGAGTGGTCACCGCCGCGGCCCTTCGCCACATCGTGCAGCAATACCGCCACGTACAGCACCCGCCGCGACACGATCTGCGGCAGGATGCCGGCTGCGAGCGGATGCTCGTCCGCGAGCTCGCCGCGCTCGATTCGGGCGAGGAGGCCGATAGCGCGGATCGTATGCTCATCCACCGTGTAATGGTGGTACATGTCGAACTGCATCTGCGCGACGACGCGGCCGAAATCCGGCACGAAGCGGCCGAACACGCCGGCCTCGTTCATCCAGCGCAGCACCGTTTCCGGCTCCCGCGGCGAGGTCAGCAGATCGAGGAACAACGCATTGGCGCGTGGGTCGCTGCGCACTTCATCCACCAGCTTCGCATCGCGGGTCGCGGCACGCATGGCCAGCGGATGGATTTCCAGCCCATGGAGATCGGCCAGCTGGAAGATCTCGATGAGGCGCGTGGGATCTTCCGCGAAGAAGGTGTCGTGCGGCAACGCAAGGCGGCCCCGATCGAGAACGAAGCCGTGAAGCTTGCCCGGACGGCGGCGCAGGCGCGGCAGGCCGAAGCGCCGACCGCGGGCGGCAAACAGATCATCAATATGCGCCAGGAACACTCCGGTGAGCGCGCCGACGGTTTTTGCCTGCAGGAAGTAGAATTGCATGAACCGCTCAACCGCGGCCTTTCCGGGCCGATCGGCATAGCGCATCCGCTCCGCAATCTCCCGCTGCATGTCGAACGTCAGCCGGTCCTCCGCGCGGCCGGCGGCAAGATGCAGATGGCAACGCACCGCCCAGAGGAAATTGTCGGCCCGGTTGAACAGGCGGTACTCGGCCGGGGTGAACAGCCCCTTGTCCACCAGCTGGGCGGCGCGATCGACGTCATAGACATATTTGCCGATCCAGAAGAGCGCGTGGAGATCGCGTAGGCCCCCCTTCCCTTCCTTCACATTGGGTTCGACGACGTAGCGGGTGTCGCCCATCTTGACGTGGCGCGCGTTACGCTCGGCCAGCTTGTCGGCGATGAACTGGCGCTCGGTGCCGCGTGTCACCTCGTTGCGGAAGCGCGCCAGCGATTCTTCGTACAACGCTTCGTTCCCGCACACGAAGCGCCCCTCGAGCAGCGCGGTCCGGATCGTCACATCGCCCTTCGCCTGCCGGACCATTTCGTCCAGCGAGCGAGAGGAATGGCCGACCTTCAGACCGAGATCCCAGAGGGCGTAGAGGATCGATTCGATCACCTGCTCGGCCCAGGGCGTCTGCTTCCAAGGCGTGAGGAAGCCGATGTCGACATCCGAGAAGGGCGCCATCTCGCCCCGGCCGTAACCGCCCACCGCCACCAGCGTGAGCCGCTCCGCCGCAGTCGGATTGCTGAGCGGATACAGCCGCTGTGTCACCAGATCGAACAACAGCTTCAGTAGCTGGTCGATCAGAAAGGCCTGGGCGTTGGCCGCTTCCAGCCCGCGCGACGGCCGTTCGCCGAGGCGCCGCGCGATTTCGGCACGGCCGGCATCCAGCGCGTCCTTCAGCATCGCCGTCGCCTTGCGACGAAGCAGCGCCGGATCATCCCGGTCCAGCGCAGCCAGTGCATCCGCGATCACGCGCCGATCGATGATCGCGCGGCGGTTCGGCAAGCTGTCAAAGCGCGTGTTCATGCGCTCCGATGTACGCGCCGCGCGAGGCAAGGGCCATGCCCTTGCCCATTACTCGTGCCGCAGGGCGTCGATGGGGTTGAGGCCGGCAGCGCGACGGGCGGGGAAATAGCCGAACACCACCCCGATTGCGGCCGCGATGGCGAACGCCACCACGTTGATCGAAGGATCGAACGTCCACGGCACCTGCATCAGCGGCGTCGCCACCGCGATGACGAGCTGCGCCAGCACCAGGCCGACCAGGCCGCCAAGCATCGACAGGACGACCGCTTCCACCAGGAATTGCATCAGCACTTCATTGGCGACCGCCCCGATGGCCAGACGGATGCCGATCTCCCGAGTCCGCTCCGTCACGGAAACGAGCATGATGTTCATGATTCCGATGCCGCCGACCACCAGGCTGATTGCTGCGACGGCAGCGACGATGCGGGTCAGCAACGTCGTCGTTCCCGTCAGCGTGTCGCTGATCTGCTTGGTATCGAAGATGTTGAAATCATCCTGCTTGGTGCCGGTGATGTTGCGGCGTTCGCGCAACAGATCGGTGATCGAGGCCTGCACCGCGCTGGTCGAATAGGCCTGGTCGACGCCGACCAGCATCAGGCGCACATCGCGGCTGCCGGTGAAGCGGCGCTGTACTGCCTTGATCGGCATCACCACGGTGTCGTCCTGGTCTCCGCCGAATCCGGCCTGCCCGCGTGCGGTAAGAACGCCGATCACGTCGCAGCTGATCGAGCCGATCCGCATCCGTCGACCAATTGCATCGCCACCGCGGAACAGGTTTTGCCGGACGGTATTGCCGATGATGCACACCGCCTTGCCCGCCTGCTCCTCCGCCGGTGTCCAATACCGGCCCTGCGCCAACGGCCAGGGCTGAACCACGAAGACCCCGTTGGTGGTGCCCTGAACCGTCGTCGACCAGTTCGCCCCTTCGTAGATAGCGGTCGCCGCGGTCGAAGCTTGCGGCGCCACTGCGGTGACGCCGGCGACCTGCTGCGCAATCGCCGTCACGTCTTCGGGATCAAAGTCCGGCGGACGCGGGCCGCCGCCGCCGCGACCGAAGCCCTGGCCGGGGCGGATCTGGAGCACGTTGGTGCCAAGCGCGGCGATCTGCTGCTGCACGGCGCTGGTGGTTGCCTTGCCCAGCGTCACCATGGCGACCACCGCCGCCACGCCGATAACGATGCCCAGGATCGTCAGGAACGAGCGAAGCAGGTGCCGGCGGATCGATCGCAGGGCGAGGATGAAGGTGGTGCCGAACACGCGATTACGACCCCTGCTGCAGCCGGGCGCAGCACAGCGGCGCCTGGCGGACGATAAGCGGATCGCCGCGGCGGGATGAGGAAGCAGCGCGCATCACGACACATCCTCCCCCATCCGGTGGTTCGCATCGATCCGTTCCACCAGCCCGTCCTTGAAATGAACCACCGTGCGGGCAAACGCAGCCATTTCCGGCTCATGCGTTACCATCAACACGGTGATCCCGCTGTCGCGGTTCAGCCCGGTGAGCAACTCCATGATTTCGACCGATCGCTCCGAATCGAGGTTGCCGGTCGGTTCATCGGCCAGCAGCACATCGGGCCTGGTGACGATCGCGCGGGCGATAGCGACACGCTGTTGCTGACCACCGGAAAGCTCCGCCGGGGTATGATCCCACCAGTCCGCCAGGCCGACCTTGTCGAGCGCCGCCATACCGGCGTCACGGCGGCTCTTGCGATCGTCGCCGCGGTACAACAGCGGGAGTTCGACATTCTCGAGCGCGCTGGTGCGGCTCAGCAGGTTGAAGCCCTGGAAAACGAAGCCGAGGTATTTGCGGCGCAGCAGCGCCCGCTGGTCGCGATCAAGCGTCTCCACATGATGGCCGCGGAACAGGAAGGTGCCGCCCGTGGGCACGTCCAGGCAGCCGAGGATGTTCATGGTGGTCGACTTGCCGGAGCCCGACGGGCCCATCACGGCGACGAAATCACCGGCGGCGATATCGAGATCGACACCCTTCAGCGCCTGGAACGCCGTTGGGCCACTGCCGTACACCTTGGTGACATTGCGGAGCGAGATGATTGGCCCCGTCATCCCGCCTGCGCCCCGTCTTCGGTTCGTCGCTGGCCTGCGCGATCCAAGCTGCCACCACGCCGCGCTGGTGATCGAGGCGACTGCCCGGGAAGGGCCGAAGAAGCTGGCGCGAGCGCCGGGTTATGCACCACCTGCGGCTCCCGGACGCTGACGCCGCTGTCCACCGCCGCCGCCGCTGCGCGCTCCTTCTTCGCCGCCCGCCAGCTGACCGGTGATCACTTCCATGCCGGGCTTCAGGCCGCCGGACAGCACCTCGGTGACTGAGCCGTTGGTATCGCCGGTTGTCACTTGCACCGGCTGCGGCTGGCCATCGGCACCCTTGACGTAGACCGTCTGCTGCGCGCCGCGGCCAAGCGTCGCCTGGCGTTCGGGCCGGTCGCGTCGCGGGCGGAAGGTCAGCGAGCCCGCGATGCCGCCGCTGCCGCCCGCACCGGCGGCGCTGGGCTTGAAGCGGAACGCGGCATTGGGAACGAGCAGCACGTTCTTCTTGTCGCTGGTAACGATGTCAGCCGTCGCGGTCATGCCCGGGCGCAGTTCCATGGTCGGGTTCGCCACGGTGAGATCGGCGGCATAGGATACGACCTGCCCCGTGGTCGCAGTGCCGGACGTGGCGCTGCTGGAAGACGCGCTGGCCGTGGTGGCGGTGAGGTTCGAACCGAGATCGACGCGGGTGATCGTTGCGGGGAAGGTGCGGCCCGGGAATGCATCAACGGTGAAGCTTGCCGACTGCCCTTCCTTCACGGAACCGACGTCAGCTTCGTCGATGGCGACCTCCAGCTTCATCTTGCTGAGATCCTCCGCGATCACGAACAGCGTCGGCGTGTTGAACGATGCCGCCACGGTCTGCCCCGGATCGACCTGACGCGCGAGCACGACGCCGTTCACGGGAGAGCGAATGATGGCGCGCTGACGCTGGGTCTGATTCTGCGCGAGATTGGCGCGTGCCGCGGCGACATTGGCCTCAGCAACCCGGAGCGCGGCAACCGCCCGCTGAGCGTTTGCCCGGCCGGTCTGCAGCTCCGTCTGCGAAGGCACGCGTCCGTTCGACAAGCGATACACTTCCTCCAGCCGGGCAAGCTGCGCCTGTGCCTCGGCCACGGTTGCGCGCGCCTGGTTCACGCCCGCAATGTTGGCGTTCAACTGCGCCTGACCGGCACGGATCTGCGCCTCGATCTGTTCGGGATCGATCAGCGCAAGCGCCTGCCCCGCGGTAACCCGGTCGTTTACGTCGACAACGACCCGCGTGACGAGGCCGGATAGCTGCGAGCCGACCGTCACCTGATTGGTCGGCGCCAGCTTGCCAGTGGCCGAAACGGTGACCGTCAGATTCCCGCGTCGCACCGGGGCCGTCGCGTAACCAGCCTCCGCCCGAGATCCGAACAGCCGAAAACCAAGCAGCACCAGCAGGATCACGCCAACGGCGATCGCGCCCCATTTCGCCCAGCGACGCCACGCCGGCTGCGGCTTCACCCCGAGGAAATCATCAAGTTGCTCGGTGGCCATCAGCGGGTTCCGTCCTGCCTGTTGTTCTGGGGTGATATCGCCTGGGGCGCCGCGGTCGAATCCCAGCCGCCGCCAAGCGCGGTGTAGAGCTGGATCAGCGCATTGGCGTGATCGGCGCGCGCCTGTGCGGCGCTGTTGCGAGCCGACAGCAACGCCGCCTCCTGCTGACTGAGGGTCGTGAAGTCGGTGAGGCCGGTGCGATACTGGCTGCGGCTGAGGATCGCGGAATTGTTTGCCGCTTCCAGTGCGACGGCGAACTCGCGTTCGCGTGCCTGCGCGGTGCTGAGCGCGACAACGGCATTCTCGATGTCTTCGAGCGCGATCAGCACCGTCTGCTTGTAAGCCGCAAGGGCGGCGTCGGCGGCAGCCTCTGCGCCGCGCACCTGGCTGTTCAGACGGCCGCCGTTGAAGATCGCTTGCGTCAGGCCAGCGAACAACCCGCCGGTGACCGTTTCCAGCAAACCGCCCAGGTTGCCGGCGCGGGTGTCGATATTGCCGCCGATCGCCAGCGCGGGATACAGCTGGGCCTTGGCAACGCCGATCTGCGCGGTTGCCGCAGCAAGGCTCCGCTCGGCCGCGCGCACATCGGGTCGTTGCCGCAGCACATCCGCCGGGATGCCGACACCAGCGCTTGCCGGCCCACGCGGGATCGGCTTCGTCGCGGCGAGCAGCGGCTTCAGCGTCCCGGGCGCAGCGCCGGTGAGCACGCCGATACGGCTCACAGCGGCATTATACTGCTGCTCGATCAACGGCACGGAGGCCGCGGTCTGCGCGCGCTGCACCCGCGCCTGTTCCTGGTCGAGGCTGGAAACCAGCCCGGCCTGAACGCGAAAGCCGGCGATTTCCAGATTGTCGTCCTGCAGCGCCAGGCTGTCGCGGGCATTGGCGAGCTGAAGCTGGTATAGCCGGGCCAGCACATAATTGCGCGCGACCTCCGCCTGCACGGACAGCAGCACCGTCGCCTGATCAAAACCGGACGCCTCATATTGCGCCTGGCTGCTCTCCACGGTGCGGCGCACTTCGCCAAACAGGCCAAGCTGATATTGTGCGTCGAGCCCGAGGGAGAAATTGGAGCCGCCCCCACCGCCGATGCTTTGCGTGGTGCCGTCGGGGAGAGTGATCACCGTCTGCCCGCCACGCAGCGTTTCGGAGCGGCTGTAGCCCGCCGAGCCGTTCACCGTTGGCAGCAGGCTTGCCCGGCTTTGGACCAGCGCTTCGCGGGCCTGTCGCAGCCGAGCGGATGCCTGCGCGATGTCGAGATTGCTCGCGGCTGCTTGTTCCACCAATTGCCCGAGCACCGGATCATCGAAACTGCGCCACCAGCGCGT
Organism: Sphingomonas sp. IC-11; assembly: GCF_021043365.1. Lineage (GTDB taxonomy): Bacteria > Pseudomonadota > Alphaproteobacteria > Sphingomonadales > Sphingomonadaceae > Sphingomonas. The sequence goes on from NZ_JAJNDU010000003.1 coordinate 243,559, forward strand.
CAGATCCTCACGCGTCGGTTCGGCCGTGACCGAAAAGGTGTCGGGCACCCCGAGCTCAGTCGCGGTTCGTGGTCGATAATCCGGACCAACAGTACATCCGCCAAGAGCGGCGGCGAGGAGAAGCGTAACCCGCAAGCGCGTCATGGATGCCGAAATGGTTGGAAGACCCATAAGGGTCCAGCGCTTTTGTGTCGCGATTTGTCGCAGCGCGAGACTCGTCGGCCAGCCGGGTGCAGGTTATGGGGGGTGAAAACTGCGTGCCGTCCCCGTGGCAGGCTTAACGCGCGATCATTCGAGCTCGATCAGCACTTGATCAACGACGACGCTTTCACCAGCAGCGACACGCAATGCCGCGACCGTCCCGTCGGCCTCGGCGCGCAGGACATTCTCCATCTTCATCGCTTCAATCACCCCCAGCGCCTGACCGGCAGCGACATTCTCGCCGACGCTAACGTCCAGACGGACCAGCAACCCCGGCATGGGAGCGGTGACGATCTTGCCGGTATTGGCGGGGAGCGGATCGATCAGATGACGGGTGTAGCCGGCGATCCGCTGCGGCAGCACGCGCACTTTGTGCCGCGCACCGCGGGTATGCAGGATAAAGCCTGTCAGCGTACGCGCCGCCTGCACAACCACTTCTTCGCCATCCAGGTCGGCGCGGAATATCGTGCGGCCGGGTGCGTAATCGTGCGAGATGGCGATGTCCTCTCCATCCACCGCCACTGCGTCGCCGGACAAAGTGACGGCGAAATCCCGCTCGCCGATCCGAACCGACCAGTTCTTCTCAGGCGCGCCGCGCGCGTTCGCTTGCGTCATGAGCACAGCCAGTGCCGCGAGGCCTTTCAGGAACGCAGCGGGTGTCGGCGCGCCGTTGAACCCTCGCGGATATTCCTCCTCGATGAACCCGGTGGTGAGATCGCCGCGGCGGAAGCGCGGGTGCTGCATCAGTGCGGAGAGGAAATCGATGTTGGTGGCCAGCCCCTCGATCTCGAACGCATCGAGGGCGCGGACCTGCGCCGCGACCGCGGTTTCGCGGGTTGGGCCCCAAGTGATCAGCTTCGCGATCATCGGGTCGTAGAAGCGGCTGACCTCGCCACCTTCGGCCACCCCGTCATCCACCCGAACACAGAAGTTGGGATGCGTGTTGCCGTCGGCTTTCTGATCCTCCTCCGGCCCCGGGCGGCGATAGCGGACCAGGCGCCCGGTGCTGGGCAGGAACCCCCGATAGGGGTCCTCCGCATAGATGCGGGTTTCGACGGCCCAGCCATTCAGGTGAACGTCCGCCTGCGAAAAGGCGAGCCGCTCGCCGGCGGCAACCCGGATCATCTGCTCGACGAGATCGAACCCGGTTACGGCCTCGGTGACGGGATGCTCCACCTGAAGCCGGGTGTTCATTTCCAGGAAATAGAAGCTCTCGCCGCTCGGATCGGCGCCCGACACGATCAGCTCCACGGTTCCTGCGCTATGATAGCCGACAGCGCGTGCGAGCGCGATTGCCTGCTCGCCCATCGCGCGGCGCATGGCAGGCGTGACGAACGGCGACGGCGCCTCTTCCACCACCTTCTGGTGGCGGCGCTGAACCGAACATTCGCGTTCGCCGAGGTAAACCACATTACCGTGCTGATCACCGAGCACCTGAATCTCGATATGGCGAGGGCGCTCGATGAACTTTTCGATCAGCACGCGATCATCGCCGAAGCTGGCAAGAGCCTCTCGGCGGGTCGCGTCGAAGCCGGCGACGATCTCGGCCTCGTCACGCGCCAGCCGCATCCCCTTTCCCCCGCCGCCGGCCGAAGCCTTCACCATCACGGGATAGCCGATGGCAGCGGCGATACGCGCCGCGTCCGTCACGTTTTCGATCGCGGTGGGATGACCCGGCACGACATTCACGCCCGCCGCGCGCGCGATCTCCTTGGACGCGATCTTGTCACCCATGGCGGCGATCGCTGTCGGAGGCGGTCCTATAAAGGCGATGCCGGCTGCCGCGCAGGCTTCGGCAAAGGACGCGCGCTCGGATAGAAAGCCATAACCGGGGTGGATGGCATCCGCGCCGGTTGCGCGTGCGGCGGCGAGGATACGATCGGCATCGAGATAGCTTTCGCTCGCCGGCGCCTCACCGATCCGGATTGCCTCGTCCGCCATCGACACGTGGGGCGCGCGGGCGTCGGCATCGGAATAGACGGCCACCGTGCCGATGCCCATTCGCTGGGCCGTGCGAATGATCCGGCACGCGATCTCACCACGATTGGCGATCAGGATCTTGCCGAACACCCCTGCCCCCCGCCCAAGGTCCTAAGATGCCGCCGCCGTCCCACGTGTCCCGGCCGACGGCGGCACTGTCGCCAGCGTTATTCCGCTGCCTCGCACACGCGCATCGGTTCCTCGGCCACCATCGGTTTCAGCCCGAGCTTGGCAAAGAGGTTCGCGTCCGCGCTGTCGCCGCGATTGCCCGCCGTCAGCAGCTTGTCGCCGGTGAAGATCGAGTTCGCGCCTGCCATGAAGCACAATGCCTGCGTTGCCTCGCTCATCGATTCACGACCGGCAGACAGACGCACCATGCTGAGCGGCATGGTAATCCGCGCCACCGCAACCGTGCGGACGAACTCGATGTCATCAATCTGGGCGAGCGGCGTATCCGCCAGCATGTCACCCAGCACCGTGCCCTTCACCGGCACCAGCGCGTTGACCGGCACGCTTTCGGGATGCCGCGGCAGGGTGGCGAGCGCATGGACGAAGCCAACGCGATCCTCGCGTGTCTCGCCCATGCCGACGATCCCGCCACAGCAGACGTTGATGCCGGCTTGCCGCACATGCTCCAGCGTTTCCAGCCGCTCCCCGAAGGATCGGGTCGTGATCACCTCGCCGTAACGCTCGGGCGAGGTATCGATGTTGTGATTGTAATAATCGAGCCCGGCTTCAGCGAGCCTCTGCGCCTGTGCCGGCGTCAGCATGCCCAGCGTCATGCACGTTTCCATGCCCATGGCGCGGACGCCCTCGATCATGGCGATGATCGCATCCATGTCGCGATCCTTCGGATTGCGCCACGCGGCGCCCATGCAGAAACGCTGGCTTCCGGCATCGCGAGCCTCGGCCGCGCGCTGCAACACGGCGCGCACGTCCATCAGCTTGGTCGCCTTTACGCCCGTTTCGGCGTGGGCGGATTGCGAGCAATAGCCACAATCCTCCGGACAACCGCCGGTCTTGATCGACAGCAACGTGCACAATTGCACTTCGCCGGCGGCGTGATGCGCGCGGTGCACATTCTGCGCCTGCCACATCAGCTCGTCGAAAGGCAGGTCGAACAGCGCCGTGATTTCCTCACGGGTCCAATCATTGCGGGTCACCGCGTCCACATCAGATCCTTCAATTGTTTGGTCCGCTCCCGGGTCAGCCGCGCCAGGCATTGCGCGCGCGCGAACCCCTGCAGTGAGCCGCCGGCATATTCGCCACCTTCGATCTCACACTGCCGATCGCGGAACTGCAGCCAAGCGCGCTGGCTGGCAAGCGTCGCCGTGGCGTAACCAAAGCCGCCACCGCGCGGCGTGCCCCGCGCATCGCGATCCTTCATGCGGGCATAGGTCTGTTTCCACTGCGCGTTCAGCGCAGCATCCGCCCGGCGAAGCTCATTGGCGGCCTGGGCATTCATCTGCGCCTGACTTTGGGCGCGGGCGGGCTGGCTCGACGCCAGGATCGCCAGGGACAGCGCAATTGCAGAAAGCCTCGTCATCGTACCTCCATGATCCGTCCCGGTGCCAACGCACCGGGACGGGATGGATGTTCAACGGCCCTTGAACACAGGCTTGCGCTTCTCGAGGAAGCTGAGGCCGCCTTCGCGCGAATCCTCGGAGCCGCCAGCGAGCCGCTGACCCTCTGCCTCGGCGCGGAGCACCGCGTCGAATGTGCCGTCGAGCGCGGTCATGATGTTCCGGCGCATCGCGGACAGCGCAACGGTCGGCCCGGCGGCGAGACGCGTGGCAAGAGCAAGCGCCTCGTCCATCAGCTTGTCGTCATCCACCGCCTTGTAGATGAGGCCCCAGTTCTCCGCCTGCTCGGCGCCGATCCGCTCGCCCAGCATCATCATCTGCGTGGCGCGCGCCTTGCCGATCGTCTTGGCAAGCAGCCAGGTGGAGCCGCCGTCGGGCACGAGGCCGATGTTGACGAACGCCTGGAGGAAATAGGCGCTCTTGCCGGCAAACACGAAATCGCCGGACAGGCCCATGGAGCAGCCGACGCCGGCGGCGGGGCCATTAACCGCCGTCACCACCGGAACCGACAGGTTCATGATCTGGCTCATCAGCGGATTGTAAAAGTTCATCAGCGCACGATGGCTGGTGTCCCCACCCTTCACCGGCGAGTCCCCGCCGCCCCGCGCCTGAAGATCGGCGCCCGAGCAGAATGCCCGGCCAGCACCGGTAAGCAGCACGGCGCGCGCACCCTGCAGATCGTACAGCGCCACCGTCAGATCCTCGGCGAGCTGAATCGACGCCGCGTTCAGCCGTTCCGGCCGGTTCAACGTGATGACCAGGACGTCGCCCTTTTTCTCGGTCAGGATCGTTTCATATTCAGCCATTTCGGTCTCTCTCCCTCGTATATCCCGCTCCATCTGGAGAAGGGGTTGGCAGCAAGCTGCCGGATCCTTGCGCGTGCGCTACGTGGCGCAACACCTCGGCGATCGTCCGCCGCGTTGCGGCAGGCCGGATCACCGCATCGACGAACCCTGCATCCACGGCGTGAGAGGGATCAGCGATACGGGCGGCATAGTCACGCTTTTTCTGATCGTCCGTGTCGTCGAACAGCAGCTCGGCGGCAGCGGCAGTGTTTATCACCGCGATCTCGGCGCCCGGCCACGCGTAACAATGGTCTAACGTCGTTCGGCGCGATGCAAATACTGCCCAGACGGGCCCTATCGCGCGACGCGTAATGATTGTGATCCGGGGCCCGGGCGCTCGCGCCAGAGCTGCCATCATGTTCCCAGCCTCCCGAACGATGCCGCGCGCTTCCTCGGCAGTACCGGGCAGAAACCCAGGGGAATCCAAGAGCACAACCATGGGCAAGCCATAGCGACCACAGAAGCCGGCAAAGCGCGCCGCCTTGCGTGCGGCGGCGCTGTCGATCGTGCCGGCTAGCACCATCGGCTGAGTGCCGAGGATCCCGACTGCTCGCCCCTCCACGCGGCCCAAGGCGCACACCAGATTGGCGGCGTGTTGAGGCTGCACGTCGAGCAGTTCGCGCTCGTCCACTAACGCGCGGGCAAGCTCGCGCATGTCATAGGGTTCTGCCGGGTCAAGCGGGACGAGCTGGTCCAAGCCCGGCTCCTCGCGATGCGCGGGGTCGGCAGTGAAGATCAGCGGCGTCGACGCGCCCACCGAGGAAGGTAGCAGATCGAGCAGATCGCGAGTCGCGAACAACAATTCAATCTCATCCGCGAAGACGCGGTCGGCCATGCCGGTGTGGATCGCGTGTAGGGTGGGGCCCCCCAGCGCGTCGGCGCTGGCGATTTCCCCGGTTGCTCTCCGCAACACGTCCGGGCCGGCCAGATGAAGCGCGGCTGCGCGATCGAGCATGAATGTGACATCTGCGAGTGCAGGCGAAAGAGCGGCCATGCCCGCGGTGGCGCCGAACACCAGCGCCAGCTGCGGCACCTTGCCCTGGGCAAGCGCCTGGCACTGAATCATGTTCGATTGTGCGCCAAGGCCCGTAAGCCCGTCGTCCAGCGCCACGCCGGGTGAGTCATAGAGGCCGACGACAGGCGCACCCATGGACACCGCATGGTCGATCAGGCTGGCGATCTTCGTGGCGTGATCCCGCGTCATGATCCCGCTGGCGTCGGTCACATCCTGGCTGAACGCCGTGACCGGACGGCCCTGCACCAGACCCTCGCCGGTCACAATGCCCGCACCGATGGGACCCGTTTCGCGAAAGGTGGCGTGATCAAACAGAATGTCGAGCCGCTCGCGTGCGGTCAGGCGACCACGCGCATGCTGCGCGTCGCTACGCTCCTGCTCCCCGACTGTAGCCGCCATGGCATCCTCCCGCCGCGCGGGCTTCCTGCGCCTGTGGATGGGCAGACGCAAATGCCAAAACGGTCAGGTATGTAGCTGGGAGGCGATGGGAGCATGTGTTGCGCCGAAGCCCCGGAGGATCGGGAAGTGTCAGCTGGAACGTGCGCTTCCTCGCCAATGGTGTGACGGTCCAAGCGTCTAAGGCCGAGGGCTCACCAGCCCTGCACCGCCTCCGGATCGGACAGCGCCACCAGCCGGCGAGCAGCGCGGCGCGCGAAGGCAAGCGTACACTTCTTTCGCGCGTGCGTGTTCATCGGCGTGGTTCGCGCCTCCCGCACGACCGCTGCATCATAACGATCAGCAACGATCAAACCTGTCCGCTCTGGCAAGAACGCCTCGCTGGCGATCGGCGTGTGGTCGAAGCCCGCCGGCACCGCCCAGAAGAACCGATCACAATGCGGCAGATAATCCTGCCATTTGCCGTCACCCAGCAAATCCGCGCGCGATACCTTGATCTCGACGATCGTGATCTGGCCGCGCTGATCCAGCGCCATCAGGTCGACACGCCGGCCGCCATCCAGCGGCACCTCTGGCATGGCCACTAGTTCATGGCGCAACAACAAGCGGGTTACGCCCCGCACGACATCAGCAGCGCAAAGCGGTGAGGCAGGATCGTCTACGCAAGAAGCGGGCGTGGTCAGCACGCCCGCTTCATAGAACAATTAGGGAACGATGAAAAGGTGGGTAACTGAGGATCAGGAAGCTAATACCGCTCAGCGCCAGAAGATGTGGTTTCCGATCGATGCCACCTTGGTCAGGCCCGAAGCCGGCGCCCGGCCGCGGTTGAAATACAGCGCGCGTTCCGCCTCACCATTCCAGGCGTCGGCGAGTGCCACCTTGGCCACCGCAACGGCCGTGCGATAGGGGCGGCTGTCCTCGTTGATTTCCGGAATGCGACCACCGCGAACGAAGCCGAACTGGCCACGCTGGGTCACCACGTCGCAGATGTCGGACGGGAAACGGCCGGACTTGGAGCGGTTGATGATCACATCAGCGACGGCAAGCTGGCCAGACAGCGGCTCACCCTTGGCTTCGTAGAAGATCGCGCCGGCCAGGCACTGGATCGCCTCGTCGTCGCCATCATGCGTCGACTGCGCGGCAACAGCGGCCGCAAGTGTCGGATATGCAACCGAATCGCCGACCGCGAGTTCATCGCTATCGAAGCCCGTCGGCTCAGAAACTGTAGCTGGTGCCGTCGAGGACACCATAACGTTGGTCTGGGGGAGCATCTGCTCGACCTCGGCAGCCAACCCGGCCGTGCTCTGCGCACTCAGGCCGAAGAAAGAGATCGTCATGGCTACGGCAACCGCAGCCCGCGAGAAAAAAGCCATCGTCCACTATCAAAGGCGGTGGGTACGCGGACACGATCCGGCGTTCAGAAGAACAGCGATCGGCCGGGATCCCCCCCGACTGCGTCACCGTTGCGGATCGCACCCGCCGCGGCACAACGCGAAAAATCGATGGCCGTGGATCGCCATACCCGAGCGATCGAGTCAATTAACCGAGGATCGTTTCAGCGGCGAACCGTTGGCCGTCCACGATATCCAGAGCAACCACCCACAAATCGGGATCACGCGCGCGGCGGCGCGCCCAATAGTCGTCGAGTGATTCGCCGCTGCCTGCTTTCGGCCCGCTTGGTACCAGCGCGTCATTGCCGTCCGGGCCAATTCCGCGCTCGACGATCCGGTCTTCGAGCTCCAGCACGACCAGGATCGCACCTGCATCCGCATCTCCGCGGGCACGCACCACCGCAATCCCGCCGGCATCGTTGACTCGCCGCAGCAAGGCCGAGACGACAAGGTGCGTGGGCAACCGCGCGTTCACGCGATCCGGTAGCCCGGCAGGGAGGCAAGCGCGATCCGGCTGCGCATGAACGTGCCGGTGCCGCGAGCAACTTCCTCGCCATCCGCGGCGATCAGGCGCGCGTCACCGACGAACACCCGCCGCTGGCCGCTGATCCAGCGCCCCTCCGCGATGACTGGGCCGGCGGCCAGCGGGCGCGTCAGGACGAGGTTGAACTGGGTGGTCAGAAGAAAGCGATCGGTGATGAGGCTATTGCAGGCGTAGAACGCCGCATCGTCCAGCATCTTGAAATAGGACGTCCCGTGAGCGGCGCCCGCCGCGTGAAAATGATCCGGCACGATTTCGAAGCTGATCCGCGCCACGCCCGGTTCCGGGATTTCCAGCATCGATGCGAACAACCGGTTGATCGGCGCTGCGGCATACAACGATTCAAGTGCACGGTGGTGCGCCTCCGCACCCTCAGGCCGCGTCACGCGTGCTTCCCGGTTCGTCGGACGTCAGAAGCGCATAGATGGCGTCGCGCGAACCGGCGCCGCGCAGCTTCGCGACAAACGCACGGTCGCGCAGCCGATTGGATACGCGCGCCAGCGCCTTGAGGTGATCGGCACCGGCATCGGGCGGAGACAGGATCGCCACGATCAGGTCGACCGGCATATCGTCGACCGCCTGAAACTCCACCGGCTGTGCCAGCCGGGCGATCATCACGACGATGCGCGGCAGACCCTGGATGCGGGCATGCGGCAAGGCCACACCGCCGCCGAAGCCGGTCGAGCCCAGCTTCTCCCGCTCGGCGAGCGCCGTCGAGACGGCGCCGCCGGCCAAGCCAAGCGTCTGGGCAGCCAGGGCGCCCAGTTGCTGGAACAGCATCTTCTTGTTGCTTGCCGTCACCCCGACCGTGATCAGGTCGGGGTGGAGCAGATCGCTCAAATCACTGGCCATGACGTCCCGGCGTTCACCCCGCGCGCTGCGGTTCGACCCAGCCGATCGTCCCGTCGCCGCGCCGATAGACCATGTTGTAGGCCCCCGTCCCGCTATTCTTGAACAGCAGGGCAGCAGTGTTGCGCAGGTCAAGCATCATTACCGCGTCCGAAACGGTGGCATCGGGCACGTCGACGCGCGTTTCGGCAATGATCAGCGGCCCTTCGGCGGGCTCGTCATCGTCGCTGATCCGCTCGGCAAAGAGCGTGTAACCGGCGTTGTCGAAATTATCATAAGCGACGCTTTCCGCCAGCGCCTGCACCTCGCCTGCGTTTCGATCCTTCAGGCGGCGCATGTAACGGCGCAACTGCTTCTCGATCTTCTCCGCCGCACCATCAAAGGCAAGATGCGCGTCATGGGCATCGTGGCGGCCCTTCAGAACCAATCCCTGCATCACGTGAACGACGATGTCGCAGCCGAAACCGGTGTCGTGCGGCCCCTTGCCGAACGTCACCTGAGCGGAGATCGCGCGGCTGAAATACTTGTCGGCAATCCCTTGCAGCCGGCTGTCGACATGATCCTTCAGCGCGTCGCCCGTTTCGACCTGGTGACCAGAGATGCGGATATCCATCGACCTATTCTCCATTGGCTGGTCCGGCTTGATTCGCCGGAGCGTTGGGCGTCAACCGGACGCCTCGGCCCCCCAGAGTGGATTCTTCACCCTCGTCATGAACGCGGCATGCGCGCTAAGTTCCTCCGCAGTGGCGGCGAAATGACGGGCCGGGCGAACGACCCGCGGCGCGGATGTCTCGACCTTGACCTCTTCGACCACCAATTCGCTGACCAGAGAAAGCCCGATCTGCCGCCCGCCCCGCAGCTCGACATAGACCTGCGCCAGCAGTTGCGCGTCGAGCAATGCGCCGTGCAGCACGCGGTGGGACCGATCGATGCCATAACGTGAACACAATGCGTCGAGCGTCAGCTTCGCGCCGGGATGCCGCTGCTTCGCGATCGCCAGGGTATCCACCATGCGGCTGGTGCAAATGACGTCGCGACCGCAGCGACCGAGCTCTCCGTTCAAAAAGCCAAAATCGAACGACGCATTATGTGCGATCAGCGGCGCATCGCCGATAAACGCGACCAGCTCTTCCGCGACGGTGTGGAACAGCGGCTTGTCCGCGAGGAACGCATCCGACAGGCCGTGAATCGCGAACGCACCCGGCGGCATCGACCGTTCGGGGTGAAAATAAGCGTGAAAGGTTCGCCCGGTTTCGACCCGGTTGATCAGCTCCACACAGCCGATCTCCACCATGCGATCCTCGCCGAAGGTAAAGCCAGTGGTTTCAGTGTCGAAAACAATCTCGCGCATCGCAGGGATTATCGGCCTTCCACCGGCACGAGGCAAGCGATGACCCGGCGGACATGCGCCCGAGTTTCCTCGAGCGGCACGTCCGTCGGAATGACGAAATCGGCCTGCGCGCGCTTCTGTTCGTCGGGCACCTGGCGCGCGAGGATCGCGTCGAACTTGCCCTCGCTCATGCCTGGGCGCTGAAGGGTGCGGGCGCGCTGCACGTCGGGCGCAGCGGAAACGACGGCAACCTTGTCCATCGCACGCTGACCACCGGTTTCGAACAGCAAGGGCACATCGAACACGACGACCGGCGCGGCGGCATGTTCCGTCAGAAAGGCGGCCCGCTCCTCGCCCACGGCGGGGTGAACGATCGCTTCCAACGCCTTCATGGCGGCATCGTCGCCAAGCACCGCTTCCGCCAGGGCCGTCCGGTTCACGCCCCCTTCCCCAGTCGTTCCGGGAAAACGCGCCTCGATGGCAGCCACCACACGCCCGGCCGGGCCCTGCAGCTTATGGACCTCCGCATCCGCGTCGAAGACCGGAATGCCTTCCTCAGCGAACATCTTGGCGACCGTGGACTTGCCCATGCCGATGGAGCCAGTGAGGCCGAGTTTGATCATCTGTTCCCCCTCGTGTTGCATATCGTCCCCTGCCTCTTCCAAACCCGGCTGCCGTTCCTCATCGATGGAGAAGAGGAGCGCGCCTCCGGATCACGGCATGGGACGAAAGCCGTTCCTGTTCTATCCGATCAATCGTTCGCGCAGTTCGCCGTCATGTTCGCGCGGGGCAGGCTGGCCAAAGAACAATTCGAACGCGGCCGCGGCCTGGCCGACGAGCATTTCGAGGCCGTCGATCGTCTCCAGCCCGCGTGCCTCGGCCGCATCGAGCAGGGGCGTGTGGAGCGGGGCGTAGACGATATCATAGACGACTGCCTCTGGCGGCAGCGGCAGGAGATCGAGATCGAGCGGCGGCTGGCCTTCCATGCCAAGCGCGCTGGTGTTCACCAGGAGCTTCGTCTCGGGGAGGCGAGCGTTCAGCGGCAGCGCTTCTCCCTTCAGGCCCAAGCGGCCGAGCAATGCGGCAGCCTTTAGCGGGGAACGGTTCAGGATCGTCACCTTGCCGACATCGAGGCGCGACAAGGCAAACAGCACTGCGCGCGCGGCACCGCCTGCACCGACGATCGCGACGGGCGCACCAGCGAGATCGAGATCGGCGATCGGGGCGTAGAAGCCGGCCGCATCAGTATTGGTGCCGAACACGCTGCCATCCTCGCGACGAACCACCGTGTTCATCGCGCCGATGCTATCCCGCACGTCGCCGGGATCATCGACGAGATCGAGCATCGCCACCTTATGCGGAATGGTGACGTTGCAGCCGCGCCACAGCGGATCGGCGCGGCGCTGCGCGATGAAGGCGGCGAGATCATCGGGCGCGACCTGCGTCGCGCGATAATCCGCCGCAATGCCCAGCTTCTCGAGCCAGAAGCCATGGATCAGCGGCGACTTGGAATGCTTGATCGGATTACCGATCACCTCTGCATACGGACGTTCAGCGGCGTCTCTGGCCATCGAATGTTGAGAAAGTTGAGACACTGGCGGTTCTTTCTCCATCACGCAGCGAGGACCTGCCGCTCGCGCAAATAGCCGAGCAGCGGGAGCAGCGGCATGCCCAGCACGGTGAACTGGCTGCCTTCGACGCGGCTGAACAATTGCACCCCCGGCCCCTCGATCCTGTAGCAGCCGACGCACCCCGCAATGGTCGGCCATTCGGCATCGAGATACGCCTCGATGAAGGTGTAGGACAGCGGGCGGACGAACATGCGCGCCTTGTCGACATGGCGCCAAACCGGCCGGCCACCCTCAGCGATCACCGCTGCGCTGACGAGATCGTGGCGCTTGCCCGACATCATCGCGAGATGCTCCGCGGCTTGGGCTCGGTCGCGCGGCTTGGACAAAATGGTGCCATCCTCCAGCACCGCCAGGCTGTCGGAACCCAGCACCAGCGCCTGCGGGTTACGCTGCGACACCTTGAGCGCCTTCAATTCGGCAAGCGCGTCGGCAAGATCGCGCGGTGGGATTGCGCCAAGCGATGCCTTGGCGGCATCCTCGTCCACCATCGCCGGCTGCGCCTCGAACGGAACGCCGGCAGCTTCCAGCATCGCGCGGCGCGAGGCGGATTGCGAGGCGAGGACCAGTTTCAAGGGCGCGCTCACCGTTCCATCATCCCCGGCATGCCCCGGCGTTCGTTGAACAGCGAAATGATTGCGGCCGCGGTCTCCTCGATCGACCGCCGTGTGACGTCAATCACCGGCCAGCCGTTGTCGGAAAACATGCGGCGGGCATAGGCAAGTTCCCGCGTCACTGCTTCCTGATCCACATAGGAGGTCTCCGGCGCTTGATTGAGCGAGAGCAACCGGTTGCGCCGGACCTGGATCAAGCGGTCCGGACTGGTGGTGAGCCCAACAACCAATGGGTTGGCCAAACTGTAGAGCGTATTGGGGGGCGGGCTTTCGACCACGATCGGAATGTTCGCCACCTTGAAGCCGCGGTTGGCGAGGTAGATGGAAGTCGGCGTCTTCGACGATCGCGAGACGCCGGCCAGGACGATGTCCGCCTCCTCCCACTCCTCCCACAATACGCCATCGTCATGGGCGATGGTGAACTGAATGGCATCGACACGCGCGAAATAGGCCGCGTCCAACACATGCTGACGCCCCGGCTTGTTCTTCGCCTGCTGGCCAAGCAACGCCGACAAGGCATCGTTCACCGGATCAAGCGGCGCAACCATCGGCAGGCCCAGTGCCTGGCAGCGCTGCTCCAGCGCCTCGCGCGTGCCCGCATTCACCAGCGTGTAGATCACGAGCCCGGGATTCTGGGCGATTTCCTGAAGGATGCGGTCGAGATGCGCTTCGGTGCGCACCATTGGCCAGAAATGCCGCACCGTTTCGACATTGTCATATTGGGCGAGCGCGGCCTTGGCGATGTTCTCCAGCGTCTCTCCGGTAGAGTCAGAGAGGAGGTGCAGGTGCAGCTTCACCGTCACGGGCATGAACCTGTGGATAACATGGGGATGACCGCTAGCGTAACCTGCGAGAGGGGCCAAGCGGCAGTGCGCGCCGTGGAAAACTGATGAGTCATCCACAATTAAATCCACGCCGGGCGATTTTATCCACAGGCTGTGTGAATCGGGGATCGTTGAATCGAATCCCCGGGACTCTGCGACTCCACGAGCGTCAAGCTGTTGGCAATCCGGGGACGAACGCATAAGCCCCGCAACCAACGCGCCTACATCATCACACAACCATCAGACTCTTTCTTTTGAGAAGAAGCATGGACGCCCCAACCGATTCAAAACCACTGCTGGGCGTGTTGAAGGGACAGAAACGCGCGCGGCCACCGATGTGGTTCATGCGGCAAGCGGGCCGATACCTGCCCGAGTATCGCGCGCTCCGAGCCGAAAAGGGCGGATTCCTGGCGCTCGCGACCGATCCCGACGCGGCAGCGGAAGTGACGATCCAGCCGATCCGCCGCTTTGGTTTTGATGGCGCGATCCTGTTTTCCGACATCCTGATGGTGCCCTGGGCGATGGGGCAGGACCTGACGTTCGGGCCGGGCGAGGGCCCGCGCCTTTCCCCGCGGCTGCTGGACCAGAATCTCGGCTCGCTCACCAATGTGCTCGCGCGGCTGGACCCGGTCTATGCCACCGTTCGCCGCGTCGCCGCCGCGCTGCCCAGCGACACCACGTTCCTGGGGTTCGCGGGATCACCCTGGACAGTGGCGACCTATATGGTGGCCGGGCAGGGAAGCCGGGACCAGGCGGAAACACGCGGCCTTGCCTATCGCGATCCAGCCGCCTTTGCCGAAATCATCAATGCGATCGTGACGCTGACGGTTGATTACCTTTCCGGGCAGATCGAAGCCGGCGTCGAGGCAGTGCAGTTGTTCGATAGCTGGGCCGGCACGCTATCGCCGGCGCAGTTCGAGCGGTGGGTCATCGCGCCCAACGCCGCGATCGTGGCAGCACTGAAGGCCAGGCACCCCGATGTGCCGGTGATTGGATTCCCGAAGGGGGCAGGCGGTAAGCTGCCCGCTTATGCGCGCGAGACCGGCGTCGACGCGGTCGGGCTGGACGAGACGGTGGACCCCGTCTGGGCGGATTCCGTGCTGCCGACTGGGCTGCCGGTGCAAGGCAACCTCGATCCGCTCGCGCTGATCGCTGGCGGGCAAGCACTGGATTCGGCCATCGACCGGATCCTCGCGGCATTCGGCGAACGGCCGCATGTCTTCAACCTCGGTCACGGAATCGACCAGCACACGCCGATCGCTCATGTCGAGCAGGCAATTGCTCGCGTTCGTTCGGGGCCGGCGGGCGGTGCAGGAGGGCAAGGCTGATGGGCGCTGGTTTCCTCGGCGCGGCGTATCTCTGGGTGAAGGCCGCGCACATCATCTTCGTGATTTTCTGGATGGCGGGGATGTTCATTCTGCCGCGCTATCTCGTGCATCATCAGGACGGGCTCGATGATCCGGCAGAGCGCGAGCGGTGGGAATTGCGCGAGCGGCGGCTGCGCAACATCATTCTCACGCCGTCGATGATCGCCGTGTGGCTGATTGGCCTGGTGCTGGCAGTGAATATTGGATTGCTGGAGGGGATCCAGGGGCTTGCGTGGTTGCATGCCAAGCTTTTCGTAGTGTTCCTGCTGTCCGGCTACCATGGCTGGGCCGTCGGTTATTCGAAGCAGCTGGCAACCGGGCGCGCCACGGTGAGCACGCGACGGCTGCGGATGATGAACGAAGTTCCGGCGCTGGCCGTGACGATCATCGTGATCCTGGCGGTGGTGAAGCCATTCTGATCCTGCGTAGCGCGCTCTAGCGAAAGAGGGCGCGCCGAAGGCCTGCCGCATCCCGTCAGGCCAGCAACGCGAATCCCGTCACCACCCCGTCTGCTGGCGCTTGACTAAGCCGCGGGGCGCTCCTACGTCGCCGGTACGGTGAGGTCGTTCGGCCTGCCGCCTTCCTCCAGTCTCGTTGCTGCGCGATCTCATCCGCCGACCGGGCTTCTCCCCCCACCGATCCTCATCGGACACACGATATGCATCTCAAGGACCTCAAGAAGAAAGCTCCGGCGGAACTGGTCCAGCTGGCCGAAGAGCTTGGCGTCGAGGGCGCCTCCACGCTGCGCAAGCAGGATCTGATGTTCGCCATCCTGAAGGTTCAGGCTGAGGAAGGTGAGCAGATCATGGGCGAGGGCACCATCGAGGTGCTGCCCGATGGCTTCGGCTTCCTGCGCTCGCCAGAGGCGAACTATCTCGCGGGTCCTGACGACATCTACGTCTCGCCGAACCAGGTGCGTAAGCATGGCCTGCGCACCGGCGACACGGTGGAAGGCGAGATCCGCGGGCCGAAGGACGGCGAACGCTATTTCGCGCTGACCAAGCTCGTCCGCGTCAACTTTGACGATCCCGATGCCGTTCGCCATCGCGTGAACTTCGACAATCTGACGCCGCTCTACCCCGACGAGCGGCTCAAGATGGAAATTGAGGATCCGACCGCGAAGGACAAGACGGGCCGCGTGCTCGATCTCGTCTCGCCGATCGGCAAGGGCCAGCGCTGCCTGATCGTCGCGCCGCCGCGCGTCGGCAAGACGGTGATGATGCAGAACATCGCACGCGCGATCTCTGCCAACCATCCCGAGGTGTTCCTGCTGGTGCTGCTGATCGACGAGCGGCCCGAGGAAGTCACCGACATGCAGCGCACGGTGAACGGCGAGGTCGTGTCCTCCACGTTCGACGAGCCGGCGACCCGCCACGTTGCCGTGGCCGAGATGGTGATCGAGAAGGCCAAGCGCCTCGTCGAGCACAAGAAGGACGTGGTGATCCTGCTCGACAACATCACTCGCCTCGGCCGCGCCTACAACACGGTGGTGCCGAGTTCCGGCAAGGTGCTGACCGGCGGTGTCGACGCGAATGCCCTGCAGCGGCCGAAGCGCTTCTTCGGTGCGGCCCGCAACATCGAGGAAGGCGGCAGCCTGACCATCATCTCGACCTCGCTGATCGATACCGGCAGCCGGATGGACGAGGTGATCTTCGAGGAGTTCAAGGGCACCGGCAACGCCGAAATCGTGCTCGACCGCAAGGTGGCGGACAAGCGTATCTTCCCGGCGATCGACGTGGGCAAGAGCGGCACCCGCAAGGAAGAGCTGCTGGTCGAGAAGGACAAGCTCAGCAAGATGTGGGTGCTGCGCCGCATCCTGATGCAGATGGGCACGGTCGACGCGATGGAATTCCTGCTGGGCAAGATGAAGGATTCCAAGACCAACGAGGACTTCTTCGCCAGCATGAACCAGTAAGGCGGATCGGCGGCGGCGCGGTCGATCCGCGTCGCCGCCCGCCCCATCCACCCGGCGCCCGGCGGCCCTGCATAGCCGCCCCTCCGGCGTCTTGGTGGTGCGTGCCACGGCACGCTGGCGCACAGCGCCCAAGCCCGGTAACACGCCTGCAACCGGATCGGCCTGGCGCCGTTCGGTCCCTATCACCCGCAGGAGCGCTGACCGTTGATCCTAACCCTGCTCGCCCAAGCTGCTGCCGCCATTCAGGGGCCGGGGTCGCTGGCGGATATCTGGCAACATATCGTCGCCGACTTTTCCAATCTGTCCGATCCCGCCGCGCTGGCTGCCTTTGGCCAGGTGCTGATGATCGACCTGGTGCTGGCCGGCGACAATGCCGTGGTCGTCGGCGCGCTTGCTGCGGGCCTGCCGTCGGAACAGCGCAAGAAGGTGATCCTGATCGGCATCATCGCGGCGCTGGTACTGCGGATCTTCTTCGCGCTGATCGTCACGTGGCTGATGGGCATCGTCGGTTTGATCTTTGCCGGCGGCTTGCTGCTGTTGTGGGTGAGCTGGAAATTCTGGCGTGAGTTGCGCGCTGGTTCGCATGCCAACGCTGGATCGGAAGAGATCGAGGGCGACGAGCGCTCGGGCCTTGCCCCGGCGCGGTCCTTTGCTGGCGCCGCCTGGGCGGTCGCGGTCGCCGACGTGTCGATGAGCCTCGACAATGTGCTGGCGGTGGCGGGTGCGGCCCGTGAGCATCCCGGTATCCTGGTGGTCGGTCTGATCCTTTCCGTCGCGCTGATGGGCCTGGCGGCGAACCTGATCGCGCGAGTGATCGGCCGCTACAGCTGGATCGCTTATATCGGCCTGGCAGTGATCGTCTTCGTAGCGTTCAAGATGATCTACGAAGGCTGGATCGGCACCGGTGAGACGATCGGTCTCAGCACGCTGTTCTAACCTCGCCCAAGCAACCCGGCGCTCCCCGCCGCTGCGGCGGGGAACCGGGAAGGGTTCACCACGCGTTCAACCCGTCCTGGCCATAAACCGGCCATGCCCAACGGGAGAGCCATGTTGAGAAGTTTCGTGCCAATCGCCGCTGCAGTCGTGATTGCTGCGCCGGCGGCGGCGCAATCGGGTGATCTGGCGCTGGTCCAGAACCACCTGCGCGCCGTGAACACGATGACGGCTGATTTCACCCAGACCGATCGCGCCGGCAAGACGCTGACCGGCACCTTGTCGCTCAAGAAGCCGGGCAAGATCCGCTTCCAATATGAAAAGGGCGTGCCGATCCTGGTGGTTGGCGATGGCAAGGCGTTGACCTTTATCGATTACTCGGTCCGCCAGGTGCAGCGGTGGCCGATCAGCAATTCGCCGCTTGGCGTGCTGATCAATCCGGACCGTGACATTTCGCGGTTCGCCAAGGTGATCCCCAGCGGCGATTCGCGCGTCCTCTCCGTCGAGGGCTATGATCCCAAGCATCCGGAATATGGCCGCATCACCATGGTCTTCGCACGCGATGGCGCCGCGCCTGGGGGCTTGATGCTGCAAGGGTGGGTGACGCTGGACAGTCAGGGCAACCGCACGACGATCAGACTCGCCAACCAGCGGTTCAATGGTCCGGTAAGCGACGGAACGTTCCGTTGGAACGATCCGCGGAGATCGAACGCGCGCAACTAAACCGTTTCCATGACTGTTGTTCATGCCTGCGACAGGAAGGAACCGCTAGTGCATCGGGTGCGGATGTGGGGCGGTTCAGGATTTTCCCCCTGTTGCCTGAACCAGGCTTCACACCCCCCTGCGTGACGAACGTCAGGTCGGCCCTCGCTCCATGCCCCCGGAGCGGGGGCCTTTCCTTTTCCCGCGCACATGATGATTGCCGTTGCGCCGTTGCCGCCGCTAAAGCGCGCGGGTGAAGATCGTCAGCTGGAACATCAATTCGGTTCGTTTCCGCATCGCCATCGTGGAGCAGTTTCTACGCGAGGCGCAGCCGGACATCCTGTGTCTGCAGGAAACCAAGGTGGTGGATGCCGATTTCCCGTTCGAGACGTTTCGTCAGCTCGGCTACGAACATATTCTGATCCACGGCCAGCGGATGCATCACGGCGTGGCGATCATCAGCCGCGTTCCGATCACCGAAGATGACCGGCTGGACTGGCAGGCCAATCGTGAAGCACGGCACATCGGCGTTCGGCTGGCCAACGGCGTTCGGCTGGAGAATGTCTATGTTCCCGCGGGCGGAGACGTGCCCGATCGCGAGGTGAATGCGAAGTTCGGCCAGAAGCTGGATTTCGTGCAGCGCATGACGGAATGGTCCGCCACGCTCGACTGCCCGACCATTCTGACCGGCGATTTCAACATCGCGCCGCTACCCAGCGACGTGTGGAGCCACAAGGCATTGCTGAAGGTCGTCAGCCACACGCCGATCGAGGTGGAAGCGCTCGAGAGGCTTAAGGCATCGAACGATTGGGTGGACCTGGGCCGGCACTTCCACCCGGCACCGGCGCGGTTGCATACATGGTGGAGTTATCGGTCGCCCGACTGGACGAAGAACGACCGCGGGCGTCGGCTGGACCATATGTGGGCCACGGGGGACGTGGCGAAAGCGGCGCAATCGCATCACGTGTTCGAGGCGTGTCGCAGCTGGCTGAAGCCGTCCGATCACGTCCCAATCATGACGGAGTTCGCCTTTTGACCGACGCGCGCCAGGCAGCCCGAGCCATCGACGCGCTGCGCCGCGGTTGGCCGGTTCGCATTGGCGGGCTGGCGCTGCTGCCGATCGAAACGGCGGATCCCGTCCGTCTTAACACCTTTGATCCCGCGGAACAGGCGCCCGTCCTCCTTTCTGCCGGTCGTGCGGAAACGCTGAAACTCGCCAACCAGCGCGAGGCGGCGGTCCCGGACGCGCCGGTGCTGGTCGACCGGGCGCCCTGGGTGGATTTTGCCGCTGCAACGGCGCTGGCCGATCCTCAGCTTGATCTTGCGACGCCGCTGAAGGGGCCGTTCCGTGCCATTCCGCTGCTCCACCCCGAGGATGCTGCCGCTGCGCTGCGGCTGGCGCGGATTGCCGGCATGTTGCCTGCTTTCTTCGTGCGGGAGGATGGCGACGCAGAGGTGAGCTTGTCGGTGGCGGACATCGATGCGCATGAGGATGCCGTGCGACTGACGATCGCTGCGCGCGCCCGCTTGCCGGTCGCCCATGCCGAAGATGCGGAGATCGTGGCCTTCCGCACGCCGGAGGGGGCGGGGGAGCATGTCGCGCTGCTGATCGGCATGCCGCAGGGCCAGCCGCCATTGGTACGGCTGCATAGTGAGTGCCTGACGGGAGATGCGCTGGGCAGCCTGAAGTGCGATTGCGGGCCGCAACTCGACGCTGCGCTGAAGGCCATTGCAGCGTCGGGCTGGGGCATCCTGCTGTATCTGCGGCAGGAAGGTCGGGGCATTGGCCTCGTCAACAAGCTGCGCGCCTATGCCCTGCAGGATCAGGGCTTTGATACGGTGGATGCGAATACGCGCCTGGGCTTTGCGATCGATGCGCGCGATTTCGGCGTCGCGGCGCGGATGCTCGACCTGTTGGGGCAGCGGAACGTGCGGCTGCTGACGAACAATCCTGGCAAGGTGGCGGGATTGGAGGCACGGGGGATCACCGTGACCGAGCGGGTGCCGCACTTCCTGCCGACAAACCCGCACAATGAGCGGTATCTCGCGACAAAGCGGGATCGCACCGGGCACCAGTTGTAAGAACGAGCGGGGACGTCCCGCTCGCGTGGCGCCCTAGAGCTTCAGCAGGCGGCGGACGTCGTCGAAATCATGGGCAATGGCGTGAACGCCGATCTGCCGCAGCTTGGCATCATGTCCAGGGGTGCAGTGCAGCCCGGCGCACAAGCCGATCACGTGCCCGCCGCTCGCCACCGCGCCCGTGGCGCCAACCGGTGAATCCTCCAGGATCGCACAGCGATCGATCGGCACACCCAGTCGGCGGGCGCCATAGAGGTAGAGATCGGGCGCCGGCTTCCCGCGTTCGACATGCTCGGCGCCGGAATAAATGTGCTCACCGAACACGTCGGCGAGGCCCAGATGCCGTAGGTGAGTGCTGATCCAGCGGGTCGAACTTGAGGATACCACCGCCTTGGGCAGATCGACCGGCAGCGAGCGGACGAATGCGACTGCACCGGCGACTTCCTCCACTCCCTCGGCCAACACCCGTTCGTTCTCGGCCACCCGCGCTTCGCTCCAGTCGGCCGGTAGCGGGCCACCGATGAACGATTCAACGCGATCAAGGAAATCGCGTCCGGAAAGACCCATGAAGTTCGCCATGGATTCCTCCGGCGTGATCGGATGGCCACGATCGGTGAGGAAATCGGCGATGTGCTTGTTGCCGAGATACTCGCTCTCGATCAGCACTCCGTCAAAGTCGAACAGCAGGGCCTGAAAGGTCATGCAGCTGTGCCTGCCGCCTGGCGCTCTCCGAACAGCGCAGATCCGATGCGCACATGAGTGGCACCGATCATCACCGCGGTTTCGAAATCGTCAGACATCCCCATGCTGAGCCCAGCGATGCCTTCGTCCCGCGCGAGCTTCGCCAGCAAGGCAAAGTAAGGTGCAGCCTCGACGCCCGCCGGCGGAAGGCACATCAGACCGGCAATCGGCAGATGCGCGGTCCGGGCTTCTGCAAGCAGCGCGGGAAGATCGGCAATGGCACAGCCGCCCTTTTGTGGCTCCTCACCGATATTCACCTGGACGAAGCACGCCGGACGACGTCCCTGCGCATCCATTGCCTTGGCGAGTGCCGTAACCAGCGACGAACGATCGACCGCATGGATGGCATCGGCGAGCGCGACGGCCTCGGCCGCCTTGTTCGATTGCAGCTGACCGATCAGGTGCAGGCGAGCGTCAGGATAGCGCTCGCGCAATGCCGGCCACTTTGCTTCCGCTTCCTGCACACGATTTTCGCCGAAGTCGCGATGGCCGGCGGCCAGCAATGGTTCGATCGCTTCGGCAGGGTGCGTCTTCGACACAGCGATCAGGGTGACGTCGGCAGCATCGCGGCGCGCGAGCTTGGCGGCGTGGGCGATGCGCCCGCGAATGGCGGCGAGGCGGTCGTCGGCTTGCATTGCGCGCGCTATAGGCAGGGCAATGCGCCGCCGCCACCCTGTCCCGACGCTTTGGCTTATGACCGACGAGCGGATGGGCGAGGCCTTGTGGGAGGCGGTTCGTCGGTTGCCGCGCGGTGCGGGGATCGTGTTCCGGCACCACGCGACCCCGCCCGCCGAGCGACGGCAGCTATTTGCACGATTGCTTCGGCTGGCCCGGGCGCGCGGCCTGGTGCTGGTACGGGCAGGGGACTTGCCGATGCGGGGAGAGATGGGTGTTCATCGCGGGCGGAGTCGTTCGCTCGTGACATGGCCGGTCCATAATGCAGGGGAGGCCCGTCTGGCGCGGCAGGCTGGGGCGGACGTTGCGTTTGTGTCGCCCGTATTCGGCACGCGTTCGCATCCCGGTGCCCGCGGTCTTGGCGTGCGCAGGGCAGAGGCGCTCGCGCGAACGCTGCCGATGGTCCGGATCGCATTGGGCGGGATGAATGCGCGCCGTTTTCGCATGCTGCACAGGTTCGACGGGTGGGCGGCAATCGACGCGTGGCTACGTTAAGCCCTTCGCTCCACCGCGTATGACCGTCAGCAAGCGTTGGATGTTAGGACGGGCGTCAGACTGCCCATCCGGCGCCTGCGATCAGAAGCGGAAGGCTGTGCCCACATAGACCGCCTGGCTATCCCGGCGATCGTCGCTGAAGCGCGCGAGACGCTCACGTTCGGACTTGTAGCGCATGCCGGCCGTCAGATCGATATTACGCGTCAGGGAGTAGGACCCGCCAACGTCAAGCGAATAGCTCGGCCCTTCCTCGACCAGCTTCTGCGATCCCGGCAGTGCCCGATCAGCCGCAGCCTTCACCCGACCCGTGAAGCGCGGGAGCGAGTAGCTGACAGCCACGTCAGCCGCTTCGCGACCGCCAGGCTGACCGGCGAGATCGAGCTTGGCCACATCTCCGGATACGACGAAGCGCTTCCAGCCGACCGAAACACCCAGGTTGTAGGCGACGGGTACCAGGCCAACCGTGGGCGCTACGGCAGCAGCGCGGCCGGCATCGGCGATCTGGCTGGACCGCGCGCGAACGGCAACGGTGACCGGTCGATTACCCTGACGATTTTCCGAAGGCGTGAACCGGAACTCGCTTGTCCCAAGACCGCTGCGCGCGAAGGCGGCGGCCAGGCGCGGATCCGCCGCCGAGGGTGTAAAGCCACCTAGAGCACGCGAGGCCGCCGGGCGCTTTGCCGTTGCCCGATCAACTTCTGAGGCGCCTGACGCGGGCGCAACAGCGAGCGCCGCGGCAATCGCCACGACAGACCCGCCAATGAGCGCACGTATCGCGTACACAGAATCCCTCCGACCCTTGGAAACGCACGTAGCACGATTCGTTCACGCGTAGCCATGTGCCTGTGCCGGTTTTGGCGGAAGTGTTGCACGCTTTCCACAATCCACGCTGCCAGCCAACGCGCCGACGCGCTGATCGGACCCATGCCGGTGCCCTCGAGCGCGAACTTGCGGGCATAAGTCATGCTCTGTAGAGGTCAGCGTCACGATTTTTCCATCAGGAAGATGCCGATGTTCCGCCCGTTGCGTTCCGCGCTGGTCGTATGCGCTGCCCTTGCCATCGCCGGTTGTGGTGGTGGCCGTCAGCGGCCGGAGGCCGATCTTGCCGCCAGCCGTATCACCACCATTGGTGTGAACAGCTATCTGTGGCGTGCCTCTCTCGACACACTCAGCTTCATGCCCCTGCTCCAGACGGACTCGAACGGCGGCGTCATCGTCACCGACTGGTACGTCAATCCGCAGACCCCGACCGAGCGCATGAAGGTGACCGTGACGATCCTCGACCAGGATCTGCGCGCGGACGCGGTGCGCGTCGCTGCGCTGCGCGAAGTGAACCAGGGCGGGCAGTGGGTTGCGGCACCAGTAGCGGCAGCCACCACCCAGAAGCTGGAAGACATCATTCTCACCAGGGCGCGCGACCTGCGGCGTGCCTCCTCGGCGAACTGATCGCATAATCATGAGCCAGCGCTTTAACGCGCTCTCTGCCGACGCCCGCTGGCAGCGGGTGTGGGACGAGCGCCGTACCTTCGCCGCCGACGATCATTCGAACAAGCCCAAGAGCTACGTGCTCGAGATGTTCCCCTATCCCTCGGGGCGTATCCACATGGGCCATGTGCGCAACTACACGATGGGCGACGTGCTCGCCCGGTTTCGGCGCATGAACGGCATGGAAGTGCTCCATCCGATGGGATGGGACGCATTCGGCATGCCGGCCGAGAATGCGGCGATGGAAAAGGGCGTCCACCCCGGCGGCTGGACGCGCGACAATATCGCCACGATGAAGGCGCAGCTGAAGCGGCTCGGCTTCGCGCTGGACTGGACGCGTGAATTCGCCACCTGCGACCCGGAATATTACGGGCATGAGCAGGCGCTGTTCCTGAAGTTCTACGAGGCCGGCCTGGTCTATCGCCGCGAAAGCGCGGTGAACTGGGACCCGGTCGACATGACCGTGCTGGCCAACGAGCAGGTGATCGACGGCCGCGGCTGGCGTTCCGGCGCGCTGGTCGAGAAGCGCAAGCTGAACCAGTGGTTCCTGAAGATCACCGCCTTTGCCGAGGACCTGCTGTCGGGCCTTGGCGAGCTGAAGGACTGGCCCGACAAGGTTCGCCTGATGCAGGAGAACTGGATCGGGAAGAGCCAGGGCCTGACGTTCCGCTTCGCGCTGAACGATGCTGCCGGCACCAACGAGGGCGTGGTCGAAGTCTATACGACGCGGCCCGACACGATCTTCGGCGCGAGCTTCGTCGCGGTGGCGGCGGATCACCCGCTGGCGCAGCGCGTGGCGGCGGACGATCCCGCAGCCCAGGCGTTCATCGAGGAATGCCGCCGCGGCGGCACCACCGCGGCCGAGCTGGAAACGCAGGAGAAGCTTGGCTTCGACACCGGGCTGAAGGCGGCGCATCCGTTCGATCCGTCACTGCAGCTGCCGGTCTATATCGCGAACTTCGTGCTGCTGGATTACGGCGTCGGCGCCGTCTTCGGCGTGCCGGCGCACGACCAGCGCGATTTCGAATTCGCCACCAAGTACAAGCTGCCGATCCGCCGTGTCGTGTCCGAGGGCACGAAGGATGCGCCCGAGTTCCAAGAGGCGGAGGCCTATACCGGGCCGGGCACGCTGGTGAATTCGCACTTCCTCGACGGGATGGACGTGGAGGATGCCAAGCGCGAGGTGATCACCCGCGCCGAGGCCGGTGGCTGGGGCGAGGGGACGACGGTGTTCCGCCTGCGCGACTGGGGCGTCAGCCGCCAGCGTTACTGGGGCACGCCGATCCCGATCATCCATTGCGAGGGCTGCGGCGCGGTACCGGTGCCGGCGGACCAGCTGCCGGTGAAGCTGCCCGAGGACGTGAGCTTCGCGACGCCGGGCAACCCGCTCGACCGGCACCCGACGTGGAAGCATGTCGACTGCCCGTCATGCGGGAAGCCGGCTGTTCGCGAGACCGACACGCTCGACACGTTCGCCGATTCTTCCTGGTATTTCATACGCTTCGCCAGCCAGCCCGACGACAAGCCGTTCGACAAGGCGGTGGCCGAGCAGTGGCTGCCGGTGGGGCAGTATATCGGCGGCGTGGAGCATGCGATCCTCCACCTGCTCTACGCGCGCTTCTGGACGCGGGCGTTGCAGCATATCGGCATGATCGACGTGGCGGAGCCGTTCGCCGGCCTGTTCACGCAGGGCATGGTGACTCACGAGACCTACAAGTCGAGCGATGGCCGCTGGCTGTCGCCCGGCGAGATCGAGGATGGCATCGAGACGGCAACCGGCCAGCCAGTGACGGTGGGCCGCGTCGAGAAGATGTCCAAATCGAAGAAGAACACCGTCGATCCCGAGCCGATCGTCGACCAATATGGCGCGGACGCGGTGCGCTGGTTCATGCTCTCCGACTCCCCGCCCGAGCGCGACCTGGAGTGGAGCGAGAACGGCATCGAGGGCGCGTGGCGCTTCATCCAACGGCTGTGGCGCCTGGTGGGTGACCAGAGCGGCAGCGATGACGGCGAAGACGTGGGCTTGCGCAAGGTGGCGCATCGTACCGTCAAGGGCGTTGCCGAAGCGATCGAGGGCCTGCAGTTCAACAAGGCGGTGGCGCTGATCTACACGCTGGCCAATGCGGTGGAGAAGGCGAGGCCGTCGGCGGATCGCACCGCGGCGCTCGGCACGCTGCTGCGCATCGTGGCGCCGATGGTGCCGCATCTCGCCGAGGAAGCCTGGGCGGCGCGCGGTGGGGACGGCCTGATCGCCGATGTTGCCTGGCCCGCGATCGATCCTGCCATGCTGGTGGATGACGAGGTTACGATTGCGGTGCAGGTGAACGGCAAACTGCGCGATACGCTGGTAATGCCGAAGGGGACCGCCAAGGACGCTGCCGAGGCACAGGCCATGGCATCCGAGAAGGTGATCCGTGCACTGGAAGGCAAGGCCCCGAAGAAGGTGATCGTCGTGCCCGATCGATTGGTGAACATCGTCGCATGAAGCGGCACCTGACCCTCGTTGCGCTGTTGCCGATGGCACTTCTCGGCAGCTGCGGGCTCAAGCCGCTTTATTCCGGGGGCAGTTCCGGACCGGTGGCACAGGCGCTTGGGCAGGTCGAGGTCGCGCCCATTGAGGGTAAGGCGGGCTGGTTGGTCACCAATGCTCTTCGGGATCGGCTGGGCGCCGTCCCTGCGGGGCAAACCGCACGATACCGGCTGCAGATCAAGCTGGACGACGAGATCACCGGCTTGGCCATCCGCCGAGACGATTCGGTGGCTCGTGAACGCCGGACGTTGCGCGCCCGGTATCAGCTCGTCGAATTGGACAAGGGTGGCGTCGTCCTCGACGCCACAGCAGGCTCGGACGCCGGGATCGACGTGGTCGGATCGGACTACGCCACCATTGCCGCCGAAAGCACGGCACTGGAACGCCTCTCAGAGCGCGTTGCAGACCAGATCCTGATGCGTCTGGCGGTTTACGTGGGGCGTACGCCCACCGCGCCATGAAGGCCACTGAGGCGCGCCTGAAGGCGGCGCTGGATCGACCGCCGGCGGACATCCGGCTGTATCTCCTGTTTGGTCCGGACGAAGCGGGCGCGTTGGCGCTTGCGGAGCGTCTGCCGCGCGCTCTCGGGCCGGATGCGGAGCGGGTGGACCTGGAAGGCGCCGCGTTACGGGGCGACCCTGCACGACTCGCCGATGAGGCTGCCTCTCTTTCCCTGTTCGGGACCGCACGGCATGTGCGCGTGACTGGGGCAGGGGAGGAGAGCCTCGCTGCCGTCACGGCGCTGCTCGAAGCCGAGCGCGCAGGCAATCCAGTGGTGATGATCGCGCCTTCGCTGAAGGCGACGTCCAAGGTGGCGAAGCTGGCGCTCGACTCACCGCTTGCGCTGGCGCTCGCTTGCTATGTTCCGGGCGGCGACCAGCTCGAGGGTATCGCTGGTGAAATCGCGCGGGAGCATGGCCTGCGGCTGGGCGCCGGCGTCGCGCGGCGGTTAGCGCAGGCTGGCGGCGGCGACCGGGCGGTGATGATGCGGGAGATCGAGAAGCTGGCGCTCTACCTGGACGCTGCATCCGATCATCCCGCGGAATGTAATCTCGATGCTCTGGAAGCGGTGGGCGCCGACTTGGGGGATGCAGAGACTGGTGACGTTATCAACGCGGTGATTGCTGCCGCGCCCGCTGCACTCGGCGAAGCCTTGCGGCGCTTGGACGAGGCCGGCATTTCCCCCGTTCCCTGGCTGCGGGCTCTGGCCCGGCGGCTCGCCTCACTTGCAGAGATGAAGGGGGAGGTCGTCAACGGCGGCGACATTGCCGGCGTGATGAAGCGGCACCGTGTATTCTTCAAGGAAGAGGCCGCGACTGCGGCTGCCCTGCGGCGATGGTCCCCGCAAGCGCTCGCGCGCGCGCTGGCGATGGTTCGCGAGGCAGAGCGCAACGTGATGGCTGGCGGCGGCGGCGCAGGTGATGTGCTGGCTGCACAGGCTATGGTTGAGTTGGCGGTGAAGGTCCGTCGTTAGCTGGTCGGTTCGGCACTGCTGAAGGCTGAGCCTCTGCCGCCGCGGATCGGCAGCGGCGGTTGTTGACCGGTCGAGCAGGGGTGGCAGGCCATTCCGCTCGGCGTGCTCCTCTGGAGCAGATCCCAATGAGTGTGGTTCACTAGCGAGGGGCGTTTTAGCCTTAAGCCGCAGCCCCACCTTTCCGGCGCTCCGACGTGGCGAAGCAATCGCGCTCACGGGCTCGGAAGTTGCCTCTCCTCTCCGGTGACCTAGGTCAGCCATATATCAGGTAGCGAATCATAGCGGCGGACGGTTTCTCCGCCGCTTTCCACGTCAGATCGGTTCTCCGCTAAGACGCTGGCAGAGCATGTCCAACTGATCGAGCGTGCTGTAGTCGATCGTGACGGCGCCGCCGTTGACTCCATAAGTGATCCTGACGCGGAGACCCAGAAGGTCTCCGAGTTGCCGCTCCAGCGCAGCGACATCGGCGTCGCTGGTGCTACCAGCGCCGACGTCTGCTTGCTTGCGTTGCGTCTTGCGCGTGGAGGCGGGCTTGACGTTCTGAGCCAGTTTCTCCGTCTGGCGAACCGACAGTCCCTTGGTGACTACCTGATCTGCCAACAATTCGGCGTCAGGTGCGCCGATGATCGCGCGAGCATGACCCATGCTGAGCGACCCATCGACAACCCGCGCTTGCACAGATTTGGGTAGATCAAGGAGGCGGAGAAGGTTGGCGACGTGGCTCCGCGACTTATGGACCGTCTTGGCGAGAACCTCTTGAGTATGGCCAAACTCGTCCACCAGCCGGCTGTAAGCCTCCGCTTCTTCGATCGCGTTGAGGTCCTGGCGCTGAATGTTCTCGACCAGCGCGATCTGCAGAGTCTCGCTGTCCGTGTAATCCCGGACCACGACAGGTACTTCATGCAGCCTGGCGCGCTGTGCTGCGCGCCAGCGGCGTTCACCGGCGACGATCTGATAAGTATGGCCATGTGGCCGCACCACGATCGGCTGAATGATGCCACGCTCCGCGATCGATGCCGCAAGCTCGTTGAGGGCATCTTCGTCGAAGTGCCGGCGCGGCTGATCGGGATGAGGAGCGATCGCGCTAACCGGGATCATTCGAACGCCGACAGGCGGGCTGCCATTGGTGTCCGTGGGTGAATCATCGCGTGCGATGTCCCCAAGCAAGGCACCTAATCCCCGGCCGAGCCCGCCGCGCGGGCGCTTCGTGTCAGTCATGCTGCAACCTCATTCGCGTGGGGCAAGCGCGCGATCAGCTCTCGCGCCAACGCGATGTAAGCTTGAGATCCGCTGCACCGGTGATCGTAGATAAGGGCCGGCAGTCCGTGGCTGGGAGCTTCAGAAAGCCTGACGTTGCGAGGGATCACCGTTTCGAACACGACCTTCCCAAGCACGGCGCGCACGTCGGCCGACACCTGTTCCGTCAAGCGGTTGCGGCGATCGTACATCGTTAGGGCAACACCGATGATCGAGAGAGAGGGATTGAAGCGGGCACGGATGCGCTCGACCGTGGTCAGCAACTGGCTAAGCCCTTCCAGCGCGAAGAACTCACATTGAAGCGGCACGAACAGCGAATCCGCCGCCACCATGGCGTTGATCGTCAGCAGGCCTAACGAGGGGGGACAATCGATCAAGGCGATGTCCCAACGCGGCGGAGCGGCATCAAGCGCGCGATGCAGGCGATGGGTGCGCTGTTCGAGTTCGACGAGTTCGATCTCGGCACCGGATAAATCGACCGTTGCCGGAAGCACATCGAGTCGCGGAATGCCGGTGTGAACCGCCGCCTTTTCGACCGGCGCTTGGTCGACCAGCACATTATAGCTGGATGATTCCCGCTGGGCCTGGCTGATGCCCAGCCCAGTGGAGGCGTTGCCTTGCGGATCTAAATCGATGAGCAGCACGCGCTTGCCCGTTGCCGCAAGCGCCGTCGCGAGATTGATGGCCGACGTCGTCTTTCCGACGCCGCCTTTCTGATTGGCAACTGCTATTCGGATCATCGGCGCTGCCTCACATGACGTGCGCTGACGATACCTGCTTCGGGGCTGGTGATGCTTTGTTCCACGTGGAACAATCCCTCAAAGCGGCGCCGCGCCTCGTTCACTTCTGTCGTGGCCGATTGTCCCTTCGGGAGCAAGTAGAGCGTGTCCATGGACGCGATATGCGCGGTAGATTGCAACAAATCCGATAATGAGGCGACCGCCCGAGCAGAGATAATCGCAGCTTGTACGCCGGTCAGCCGCTCGACCTTTGCTTGGTGCACGGAAACTCGATTGCCGACGCCTTCTTCATCCACAACCGTCTGGAGGAAATCGGCACGCATGCGCCGCGGTTCGACCAGTGCGATGGGCTGCTCGACAGCAAGCGCAACGATCATGCCGGGGAAGCCGGCACCCGTCCCTACATCGACCCACAGGCCCTCGCTCCTTTGCGCCATTGGAAGGAGCTGTGCAGAGTCGAGCACATGGCGCTCCCAAATCACGGAGAGGGTGGGCTTGGCGACCAAATTCTGCCGCTCGCTTTCTACAAGCACGCGTGCGACAAAGCGTTCCAGCCGCTTCATAGCCGATGCGCCTACGATTGCATGGACAGCGGCACGCGCTTCTTCCTCGGTCATCGCCGCGCCTTTGCGTCGAGCCACAATGCAGTCAGCGCTGCCGGGGTGACACCGCGTACGCGCGATGCCTCTCCCAAGGTGCGCGGACCGGCAGTGCGTAGCCGCTCACGCATTTCGTTCGACAAACCGGCAATGCGGTTGAGGTCATCACCAGCCGCAATCGTCACGCGGTCATCATGCTTCATCCTTGTGATTTCCGCCGCCTGTCGCGCCAAATAGGGCGCGTAGCGGACATCCTCTTCATGCTCCCGGATCAGGTCGGCATCGAAGGCCGGACCGGTTTCACCCGCGCGCAAGCGCGTGCGTTGCTCCATCCTTGCCTCAACGTGTTTGCGGCGAAGCCCTGAAAGCAAGTTCAGCCGCTCGGCGTGGTGGGAGAGGCGGGCCTCTGCGTTATCTGCTCGAAGCGCGAGCCTGTACTCCGCCCGGGCGGTAAGCATCCGATATGGTTCGCTGATCCCTTGCAGCACGAGATCGTCGATCATCACGCCAATGTAGCTGGCGCTTCGATCAGGAAGTAATGGTTCCATCCCCAATGCAGCCGCAGCCGCATTGGCCCCAGCGACAAGTCCTTGTGCGGCCGCCTCTTCATAACCAGTCGTGCCGTTGATCTGACCTGCCAGATACAATCCGGCGATCTGCGGAAGAGCCAGTGTGGCGTCGAGGGCGCGTGGGTCGATATGGTCATACTCCACCGCATAGCCGTGCATGGTGATGCGGACCTGTTCCAGCCCTGCGATGGTGCGCAGGAACGCGTCTTGAACATCGGCGGGCAGGGAGGTGGAGATACCGTTCGGATAGACGATCGGGTCGTCGAGCCCCTCCGGCTCCAGGAAAATCTGATGCCCATCCCTGTCACCGAAACGGCGGATCTTGTCCTCGATCGACGGGCAGTAACGCGGGCCCTGTCCTTCGATGGCGCCAGTTTTCAGCGGGGATCGGTGCAGATTATCAGCGATGATCGCGTGCGCTGTTGGCGTGGTGCGAGTGATCGCGCAGGCGAGTTGGGGCAGAACGCGCCTGCGAGTAATCGGCGACATGGTCCAGGGATCCACATCGGAAGGTTGCGGTTCCAGTCGCGTCCAGTCGATCGTGCGCCCGTCCAACCGGGGCGGCGTGCCGGTCTTGAGCCTTCCCATCGGAAGCTTCAGCTCCCGCAGCTGAACGGCAAGCGGAAGGGCAGCGGCTTCATCGACACGCCCCCCGACATGCTGTTCCTCGCCTCGGAAGAGCTTACCACCCAGGAACGTACCGGTGGCAAGCACAACCGTGGGCGCTTTCAACGTGTCGCCGTTGCCGAGCTTAGCCCCGCGCACCTGAGCCGCCTCAACATCAAGCGCGACGGTCTCGCCTGCTACAATGCTGATGTTCGGTTCCGCGGCGATCATGTCCTGAATAGCGGCTGCGTAGAGTCGGCGGTCCGCCTGAATACGGGGGCCCTGAACAGCAAGGCCTTTGCTCCGGTTCAGCATGCGATGATGGATCGCGGCAGCGTCTGCTGCTCGTGCCATCAAGCCGTCGTAGGCATCTACTTCTCGGACGAGATGGCCTTTGCCGAGCCCCCCGATTGACGGATTGCACGACATCGCGCCGATCCGGCTGGGATCATGGCTAACGAGAGCCACCCGCGCGCCGCGACGTGCGGCAGCAGCAGCCGCCTCAGTCCCGGCGTGGCCGCCGCCTACTACGATAACGTCAAATGATTGTTCCACGTGAAACACTACTTTCCGACACAGAAGCGCCCGAACAGAGCGTCGAGCATCGCCTCCGTCGCATCGATGCCGAGGAGGCCGGCCAGTGCGCGTGATGCTGTACGTACTTCTTCTGCTTGTAACAGCAAGTCATCTGATCCGATCACGCGACGCAGGGCAGCTTGTGCGTCCTTGATCGCTTGGCGCTGCGCTTCGTGGAATGTCGGGCCGGTGATCTCACCGAGAACCTTGTCGCCTCGCCGCTCAATCTCTTCCCAGAGCGCATCAACCGTGGTCAGGTCGTTTATTGTCGTTGCGATCGCGCCAAGCAGGGCGGCTGGCCGAACGTCCGCACGCGCATGGACAGCGATCGCTCGAGGATCGTTTGAGTGAGGTTCACTCAGATCGAGGATGATATCCGCGGCTGCCACCGCTTGCAGCGCCCGTTCGATGCCGATGCGCTCGACAGGGTCTTCAGCTTTGTCCCGCAAGCCGGCCGTATCGATCAGCGTATAAATACGCCCGCGGCGCACGATGCTGGCTTCCACGCGATCCCGTGTTGTACCCGCGATCGGCGAAACGATTGCCGCCTCTCTGCCGATCAACGCGTTCAGCAGTGACGACTTGCCCGCATTGGGAGGGCCAACCAGTACGACGCGGATGCCATCGCGGTAGCGCTCAACGGCCGGGCGGGCGAGAACCTGTCCAAGCGTTTCAGCAAGGACAGCACTTTCCGATTCGATGAACGCTGGATCGACAGCGGAGACGTCATCTTCATCGTCGAAGTCGATCGCTGCTTCGATGATTGCGCCCAAGCGCGAGAGCGAGTCCATCCACCCGATCACCATTCGACTGATGGCGCCGTCTGCGCTTTCGATGGCTAGTCGGCGCTGCTGCTCGGTTTCGGCTTCCAGCAGATCGGCAAGCCCTTGAGCCTGGATCAAGTCGATACGACCATTGATTAAAGCGCGGCGCGTGAACTCGCCGGCACCAGCGGCGCGAAGATTAGATTGCGACGCCAGAGCGTGCTCGACCGCTGCTACAACCGCTCGGCCGCCATGGAGGTGTAGCTCCACCAGATCCTCGCCCGTCGCCGTGGCGGGACCGGGGAACACCAGCACCAGCGCCTGATCGATCGCACTCCCCAAATAGTCCTTCAATGTTCGCAAGCCCGCACGGCGCGGAGGTGGCAGTGATCCCGCAAGCCGCTCCCCGGCGGACAGCGCGTCCGGGCCACTGATGCGCATCACCGCGATCGCGGCGGGCGGGCGGCCGCTTGAGACCGCGAAGATCGTGTCCGTCATCCGCTGGACTTGCTCGCCGCTTCGAACATGCGGCGCCACATAGCAGTGCCCGCCTCACCCATGGGTGCCCAGCTTTTGACGACTGCGTCGATCGCCTCCGGCCCCATGGTGCTTTGCTCCAGCGATTGTTGAAGGATGGCGACATAACGATCCTGAAGAGGGCCAAGATCGGGCAGCCCCATGAACCGGCGGGCTTCTTCCGGCGAACAATCGATTTCGATGGTGATCTTCATGACCACGCTCCCTTGAGCAGTCCCCCTGGGGACGATAGCGTCACTGACACGCCATCTATGCCCGTGATGCCGCGCTCCTCGCAACCGCGTCGCTGGCCCACATCAACAGAGAGGACCTGACATGGGTGAAATGATCGACGTTGCCGCGCTGAACGGTGAAGGAACTTTCAAGGCGTATCGCGCACAGCCCAGTGGCACACCTACCGCGGCGATCATTGTCATTCAGGAGGTGTTCGGCGTGAACCCAGGCATTCGCCAGAAGTGCGATCGCCTCGCAGAGCAAGGCTATCTTGCTATCGCGCCTGACCTGTTCTGGCGGATCGCACCGGGCGTCGAGCTGAACCCCGACGTGCCGGAGGAGTTGCAGCGCGGGCTCGACCTGTTCGGACAGTTTGATCAGGATGCCGGCATTCGTGACATTGAAGCGACCATCCACCAGGCACGCCAGCTACTCGGCGGAACGGGCAAGGTGGGAGCGGTCGGTTACTGCCTCGGTGGCCGGTTGGCATTCATGACTGCGTGCCGGACGGACATCAACGCAGCTGTTGGCTATTATGGCGTCGGCATCGACGGTCTCTTGGGTGAGAAGCACGCCATCGCTCATCCGGTGTTGCTGCACATCGCCGGCGAAGACGGCTTCGTTGACAAGGCCACTCAGCAGAAGATGCACGAAGGCCTCGATGATCATCCGAAGGTAACCTTGTACGACTATCCCGGTGAGGATCACGGCTTCGCGACCGAAATGGGCGATCGTCGGTCGGAGGAAGCGGCAAACTTGGCAGATGAGCGGACAGCCGCCTTCTTCCGCGACCATCTGGCGTAACGCTCCCGCAGCCTGGCCCTCCGCGCGTTGGCGCAGAGGGCCAGGCTTGCGTATTCGTGCTCCTGCCGACCGGTGCCTGAGAATGGATAAGCTTAGGCTGCCGCCTTTGTCTCGTTGATGAGCGCAAGCACCTGCTCCGCGAGAGACTTGGGGCAGATGAGCAGATCAGGAAGATAGGTGTCCTCCTGATTGTAGATTAGCGGGCTGCCGTCGATGCGCGAACAATGCAGGCCATGTGCCAGCGCCACCGCAACTGGAGCGGCGGAATCCCATTCGTACTGGCCGCCTGAATGCAGGTAGATGTCCGCCTCTCCGCGGACGACCGCCATCGCCTTTGCCCCTGCCGAACCCATCGGGACCAATGTAGCGCCTAGCCGCTCCGCCACGCTCACGGCTTCGGCGGCAGGTCGCGTGCGGCTCACCAGCATGCGCAGCGGATTGGCGGGTGGGGGAACCGCGGCTGGCTGATCGGACCGCAATACCAATCCAGCGCCAGGCAATGCCACGGCTCCGACCGTTGCCACACCGTCAACGGCCAGGCCGACATGCACGGCCCAGTCCTGGCGTTCTTCGCCATATTCGCGCGTCCCGTCGACGGGATCGACGATCCACACCCGCGACTTGCCCAGGCGATCGCCGTCGCACTTCATCTCTTCCGAGAGCAGGCCATCGTCCGGACGTGCTTCGCGAAGCGCGTGGACCAGGAACTGGTTGGCCGTCTGGTCCCCCGCTTTACCCAGCGCCTTTGCCGAGAACACGCGGGCACCGCGGACCTCCAGCAGGATCCGGCCGGCAGTCTCTGCCAAGTGCGCTGCAAGTTCAGCGTCGGACATAGCGGTCATGGAATGATTCTCTTGATGATCAGCTCGGCCGCTTCATCGGGTGTCATTGCCGTGGTGTCGATCCGGATCTCGGGATCTTCGGGTGGCTCATAGGGGCTATCGATCCCGGTAAAATTGGCAAGCTGGCCACTCCGCGCCTTGGCATAGAGACCCTTCACGTCGCGCCGCTCCGCTTCGGACAGCGGCGTATCGATATGTACCTCGATGAACTCGCCGGGCTGCATCATCTGACGCACCATCTCGCGTTCCGCGCGAAACGGCGAAATGAAGGCAGTGATGACGATCAGACCCGCGTCGGTCATCAGCTTGGCCACTTCGCCGACCCGGCGGATGTTTTCCACGCGATCGGCATCGGTAAAGCCCAGGTCCTTGTTGAGCCCGTGACGCACATTGTCGCCGTCGAGCAGGAAGGTGTGGCGGTTCATCCGCACCAGCTTCTTTTCGACAAGGTTGGCGATGGTCGACTTGCCGGCACCCGAGAGGCCGGTGAACCAGAGCACCACGGGCTTCTGGTTCTTGAGCGCGGCGAGCGTGTCGCGGCTGACATCGGTGGGCTGCCAATGGATGTTCTGTGAACGACGCAGGCTGAAGTGGAGCATGCCCGCGGCGACCGTGGCATTGGTCAGCTTGTCGATGAGAATGAAGCCGCCCAGTTCCTTGTTCGGGCTGGTCCGGTCATCGGCGTATGGCTCGAACACGAGCGGTTTGTCGGTGGAGAGGTTTGCGACCCCGATCGCGTTCAGATCAAGCGTTTTGGCGGCGAGCTGCTCCAGCGTGTTGACGTTGACCTGATATTTGGGTGCCTGGATCGTCGCCGTTACGGTCTGAGTGCCGAGCTTCAGCCAGTAGGAGCGACCTGGGAGCATTTCGTCCTCGGCCATCCAAACGATCGTTGCCTCGAACTGATCGGCAACTTGGGGCGGTGCCGAGGCTGCAGCGATCACGTCTCCACGGGAGCAATCCACTTCATCGGTGAGCGTGAGGGTGACAGACTGGCCCGCGACCGCCTCGTCAAGGTCGCCGTCCAGCGTGACGATACGGGCCACCGTCGACGTCTTGCCAGAGGGCAGAATCCGCACCGGATCTCCCGGTTTGATCGTCCCGGCAGCCACGAGGCCAGCGAAACCGCGGAAATCCAGATTGGGGCGGTTAACCCATTGTACGGGCAGCCGGAATGGCTTCGCCTGATCAGCCTCTGCATCGATCTCGACCGACTCAAGGTGCTCGACCAGCGACGGCCCGGAGTACCAGGGCGTGTTAGGCGAGGGCGCAGTGATGTTGTCGCCTTTGAACCCGGAGATGGGGAGCGCCGTGAACGAACTGAGGCCGATAGACTCTGCAAACGTGCTGTAATCGGCCACGATCTCATCAAAAACGGCCTGATCGTAGCCGACCAGATCCATTTTGTTCACCGCTAGTACCAAATTCCGGATGCCGATGAGGTGGGCAAGGTAGGAGTGGCGGCGAGTTTGGGTGAGTACGCCCTTGCGCGCATCAACCAGGATGACCGCAAGATCAGCGGTCGACGCGCCAGTCACCATGTTGCGGGTATATTGTTCGTGCCCCGGCGTGTCGGCGACGATGAACTTGCGCTTCTCGGTCGCGAAAAACCGGTAGGCGACATCGATCGTGATGCCCTGTTCCCGCTCAGCCGCGAGGCCATCGACCAAGAGCGCGAAGTCGATGTCCTGGCCCTGCGTGCCGACCTTCTTGGAGTCGCTCTCGAGGGCGGCGAGCTGGTCCTCGAAGATCATCTTCGAATCATAAAGCAGCCGACCGATCAGCGTGGACTTACCGTCGTCCACAGAGCCGCAGGTGATGAAGCGCAGCAGCGACTTGTGCTGGTGGCGCGCGAGATAGGCGTCGATGTCCTGCGCGATGAGCGCGTCGACTTGATAGGCGGATTCTTGAGCGCTGCTGGCCATGTCAGGCGACCTCATCATGCGGCGCTTGTGTCGGCAGCCGGAACGCCGCCAGCGCGGACGTAGGCCGTTGCGCAATTGTCGCGGAAGCGGGCTTCAGGGGGGCGGGAGATGAAACGCAGCATCAGAAATACCCCTCCTGCTTCTTCTTCTCCATACTGGCGGAACCGGCATCCTTGTCGATCGCTCGACCCTGCCGTTCGCTGGTAGTGGTGAGGAGCATCTCCTGGATCACATCGGACAAGGTCGCCGCTTCGCTTTCGACGGCGCCGGTCAGGGGGTAGCAGCCGAGTGTACGGAAGCGGATCGAGCGTTCGACGGGCACTTCGCCCTCGCGAAGCGGGAAGCGATCGTCATCAACCATCAGGAGAAGCCCGTCGCGCTCAACGGTCGGGCGCTTCTCGGAGAAGTACAGCGGGACGATGGGGATGTCGTTCAGCTGGATGTACTGCCAGATGTCAAGCTCCGTCCAGTTGGAGATCGGGAAGACGCGGATGCTTTCGCCCTTCGCCTTTTTGGCATTGTAGAGGTGCCATAGTTCCGGCCGCTGGTTTTTGGGATCCCAGCGGTGATTGGCAGAGCGGAACGAGAAAACGCGCTCCTTGGCACGGCTCTTTTCCTCGTCGCGGCGCGCGCCGCCGAACGCGACATCGAAGCCGAATTTGTCCAGCGCCTGCTTCAGCCCTTCTGTCTTCCACATGTCCGTGTGAAGCGGGCCGTGATCGAACGGGTTGATGCCTCGCGCCTCGGCTTCCGGATTCTTGTAGACGATGAGCTCCATGCCGCTCTCGCGCGCCATTCGGTCGCGCAATTCGTACATCGCCTTGAATTTCCATGTCGTGTCGACGTGGAGAAGCGGGAATGGCGGCGGGGCCGGATAGAAGGCCTTTCTGGCAAGGTGCAGCATGACGGCGGAATCTTTGCCGACGGAGTAAAGCATCACGGGGCGTTCGCTCTCGGCGACCACTTCGCGCATGATGTGGATCGATTCCGCCTCGAGACGTTCGAGGTGGGTCAGGCTGCGGGCTGGCATGATATCCCCGAGGTTGTTCGGAGCAGAACATGGCACTGCAGGCGTGACAGCAAACCTCCCATATGGGAGTAGGCCTGATGGCAATTGCGCGCGCGGACGAGACGGACTTGTTGCTGCCGCTGCACGAGGGTGTTCATGAGGCGCGACCATGGACGACCTTTCTCACACGTTTGCGCCAACGCGTCCGGGCTGATGAGGCCGGTTTGATCATCAGCGCCGGGCTTGAGGAAAGGGAAACGCACCTTCTTGTGCCAGCCACCGCGACCATCCCTGACGATCGCAGCTGGCGCCGCGCACTTCGTCCCGGTCGCGCCTATGCCATTGAAGAACGAGAGGGATTTGGGAGGGTCGTTCGAGTTGACGAGCCGGGAGGGGCGGCGGCTTGGCTCGCGATGAGACGCAAGGAGCGCGATTTTACCGCTGCCGACGCTGCCTTGCTGGCGCGCCTCGCGCCGCATCTGGCCATAGCACTGCGGACGCGGCGGGCGCTCGATCAAGGCCGGGCAGCGCTCGAGCTTTCCGAAGAGGCGCTGGCGCGTGCTGGCATTGCTTGGGTCGGTTTTGACGGCGACGGACGAATCCTGTCGATGTCGAAGGGTGCGGTAGCGGTGCTGGGCGCGCGCTGGGCAGGGAGCGGCGTGGGCAGTGTCGTCGCATCTCTCAAGGATGACGCACCGCAAGTTGTTCGTGTGCGCGACGAGGCATCACCCTGGATCCTTCTGATACCGTATCGGGAGCCATTGGAAGCTTCCTGGCCCCGGCTGGCGACGATCGGCCTGGTCGCAACACGCCGCATGGGGGATGAGCAAGCACGGGCTGCTGTGCTGGCGACATTATTTGGATTGCCGCCCAGCGAAGCGAAGCTCGCAGCGGCGATCGCTGGCGGCGCCAGCCTGAGCGAGGCTGCCGATCAGCTTGGACTGACGATCGAAACCGCTCGCAATTACTCCAAGCGGCTGTTTGCCAAGACCCGGACCCGCGGGCAGCTGGATCTGGTGCGATTGATCGGGAGCAGCGTCGCCAGACTCGTCTGAACTACCGCCGCCGCGCAGCTGGCGTCACGCTGCGAGTGAAAAGCGCAGCAGGCGGTCCTCAACTGGAATCAGCGCGTGCGCCGGTCTCCCGACGGCCCGACCGATCTCGGGATGGGTGGCGTCGAGCCCGCCCGTCAGCGATCCAAACGCGGGCAGGATGAGCTTCGCACCGGTTGCCACGAAGCAGCGGCGGGAGATGAGCTTGCCACGCACCCGAATCCGCAGCTTGGGATGGAAGTGACCTGATAATTCGGGTCGCGTCTCGCCCGGTCGCGCCTCATGCCGCAGGATCAGCCCGTCAACGGAGGCTTCGTCCAGCACCTCACCGCCGCAGCGGTCAACGCCGTGCGGGTCATGATTGCCGGTGATCCAGGTCCAGCGCGTGGCAGACGTGAGCGCCCGAAGCATCTCCTGCGCGGCCGCGGGCAAGCGACTGCAGCCGTCGGGGTCATGGAAACTGTCGCCCAGGCACCAGACCTCGCGCACGTCCGTTTCCCGCACGAGCGCCGTTAGGTCTGAGAGGGTGGCAAAGGAGTCATAAGGCGGCAGCATCTGACCGCCGCGCGCGAACCAGCTTGCCTTTTCGAGGTGAAGATCCGCAACCAGCAGCGCCCGTCGCGCAGGCCAGAGCAGCGCCCCCTGCACAAGGGGCGTCAGAAGTTGGCCACCGAACGAAACAGGAACCATTCCGGCGCCATGCATCGTTTCGCGTGGCGGATCAACTGCTTGCCGGTGAGAAACCCGGGGTCGGGCAGTGCCGCGCGTGGAGGTGCTTACGAGGTGGGGCGCTGCCCCCTATGCTGATGAGTTCGACCCCACCCCGGCGGCGCGCCTGGATGGCGCGCCCTCTCCAAACCGTCAGAAAGTGTAGGCGAGACCCAGGACGCCGAGCCACTGATTGCGCGAGCCCGCGACGCTGACCATTGGGCTGTCCGCGACGTCGTTGATCAGCTTGCGGTACGTGCCGCCGCCGACAATCTTGAAGCCCTTCAGGAGGTTGCCGGTGAGGGAGTAAGTGCCGATCGCGCCCACCGTCCAGCTTTTCCAGCCCTCACGGCCACGGTAGGCGGGCAGCCCAGACACTACGGCCTGATCGGGCGAAATGTCGTAGTAGGTGCGCAGATATTTAGTTTCGACCCGCTCGGCCGAGCCGAACAGTGCGACCGCAGCCTTAGTGGACAAGGGGGTAAAATAGTTGATCGTCGGCTGCCAGATGCCGCTGCGATGCACCTTGCTAACATCGTGCCGATAGCTGAGCGACACCGAAAGCTTGTCATAAGGGCTGGTGATGACGCCGGTCTTGCCGACACCGACGAAGCCGCCGAGTTCGATCGCGGTGTCTCGCTCCCCCAGCGCACGCACGCGCGGATCGTCGATGCTGGAACGATCGCTGCGCATGAAGTTGATCACACCAACCGGGCCAAGCTGGAAATCCCAGGAAGGGCCGGGCTGATTGGGGATGAGATCGGCGCTGGCGCGGTTGCCGAGCACCTGGAAGTTGATACCGCTCACCGACCCGATCACGCCGGGAACGGGCGCCCAGCGGTAATCGTCGGAACCTTCATAGTCGGGAAGATAACCGGCGCCGATTCCTACGGTGACGGAATCGCCGCCCATGTCCTGGGCGATTGCTTCGGCACTGCTTGATGGCGTGGTGGCATTCTGCGCAGCGGCAGCTGACGGCAGCGCGGTAACGGCAGCAAGGCCAAAGAGAATTCTGGCTATCACGGTTCGGTGCGTCCCCTTTTGATCCGCACCGAAACCCACCTGCAGCAATTTAGCTCCGGGTGAGTGCTTAAAGGATGTAGCGCAGCTTCACTTGTTGCTTCTCTGCATCACTGTTGATGCCGAAGCGGGCAGCCGAAAAGCGCGGCGGGCCAAAACGGATCGGGGGGTTGCGCGAAAAGCCGAAGCCTTCGCGCGGGATGCCAGCGAAAGTGTCCAGCTTCTTGTTGCCGTTTTCATCGTGGATCACGGCAACGGCATAATTGCCATGTGGAAGCCCCTCGAACCGCAACGAGGTAGTGCCAGCTGGAATGGACCGGCGGGTGGCGTTGTGATCGTCCACGCAGGACGGGAAATTGTCCGGCGCAGCGGTCAGGCAGATGCGCAGCATCCCTTTGGCAGAGCGAACCTGATCGAAATCGACATCAATCCGCGCGACCGGCGTCGCGCCGATCAGCGTTGCCGCGCTCACGCCGAGCAGCAGCACGCGCCTGGTCCCGCGTGAAATCGCCCAAGCCTTCATCCGTGCGGCACAGCCGATCCCAGAACCGGAAATAAAGCCCATAGTTACACCCATACCGCTCATGATGGCGCTGATGATGGCTGGCGGTGATCAGCCAGGCCCCCAATGGCCCACGCCACATGAACCGTGGAAAAACCTCCCAGCCCATATGGTTGGTCACGCCCATAACGGTCATGATCGTCAGGACCAATCCGAGTGCGGCCACGTGGATCGGAATGGCGAACACCAGTAGCGGAATTACCACAGCGCCGGTCAGCGCCTCGATCGGGTGAAACGCCATTGCCGCCCAGGCCGTCGGCGGCCGGCTGGCATGATGCACCGCATGAGCGACGCGGAACGGCTTGGGCCGGTGCATCCACCGATGTGTCCAGTAAAACCAAGTATCGTGGGCAAACAGGAACAGCAGCACCGATACGGGCAGGTACCAGAGCGGAAACGCGGAGACGTCCGTGTAGATCTGTGTCCAGCCGCGATTCTGCCAGCCCCAAGCGACGACGCCGGCGGGCACCCCATAAATGGCCGCGGATGCGAGACTCCACCAGATTTCGCGCCGGATCTGCGGATCAAGGCCGGCATAGAGGCCAGGATGCCGGAAGCGAGTGGCCATGGCGAAGGCGCCGCTGGTGATTAGGTAGCGGACGCCAACGATCATCGTCATCGCGGCGGCGGAAAGAACGATGGCAAGCGCAATCGACATGCGGCTGCTTGTACGGGTTGTGCTCTGATCGGGAAAGCACTGGCAGTGTCGTCACGGCAATCGGTCAACCTGAACAAAAGGATGTGCCGACGTCATCCATGCCGCTGGCGATCACTGCTTCCGTAGGCGTGACCGATCCGCTAGGCGGGAGGGATGCCGGTTATCCATGAATGCGACCTCGCCATTGTTGGCGGCGGGCTGGCTGGCGGGCTGATCGCAATGGCGCTGGCAGCACGCCGGCCGGAGTTGAAGGTCCGTCTTGTCGAAGGCGGGGAGACGCTGGGCGGCAATCACGTCTGGTCGTTCTTTGACGGGGACGTGGACAAGGACGATCGCTGGCTGTTGACCCCGCTCGTCTGCCACGCCTGGCCGACCTACGACGTGGCCTTTCCTGCGCACGCCCGGACGATCGCTCAGCCTTACTATTCGATCGAGTCCGACCGGTTCGACCAAGTGGTGCGCAAGGCTCTGCCATCCGAGGCGGTCATGACGAACTGCAAGGTGCTGGCCTGCAGCCCCACGGCCGTCGTGCTGGCGGACGGCGAACGCATCGAGGCGACTGGCGTGATCGACGCACGCGGGGCCGGGGACCTCTCGATGCTGGACGTCGGCTGGCAGAAGTTCGTGGGTCGCTTGCTCGACGTGCCTGCCGGCCATGGCGTCGAACGTCCAATGGTGATGGACGCGACCGTGGCGCAATATGACGGCTATCGTTTCGTCTACCTGCTGCCGTTTTCGCCCACCCAGCTGTTCGTTGAGGACACCTATTACAGCGACAGCGCCTCGCTGAATGTCCGTGCGCTCACCCGGCGCATCGATGCGTACGCGGAGGCAAAGGGCTGGGCCGCGGCGCCGGGCGGACGCGAGGAGAAGGGTGCGCTTCCAGTTGTAATTGGCGGCGACTTCGAGGGATATTGGCGATGGGGCGGTGCGAAGGTCGCCAAGGCAGGCGCCAGGGCAGGGCTCTTTCATCCCACCACTGGATATTCACTGCCCGATGCGGTGCGGCTGGCGGTGCGGATCGCTGAGGCCAGTGATCTGAGTGGTGAGGGGCTCCACAATTTTACCCATGAATATGCGCGCGCGCGCTGGGACGAGCGGCGCTTCTACCGGATGTTGGACGCGATGCTGTTCCGTGCTGCAGATCCCGATGTGCGCTACAAGGTACTTGAGCGCTTCTACCGGCTTCACCCGAAGCTGATCGCGCGCTTCTACGCGGCGCGCTCGACGACAAAGGACAAGCTCCGCGTGCTGGCCGGGCGGCCGCCGGTGCCCGTTTTTCGTGCCCTTCGCGTGATCAGGAATGCATCATGAGCAGCCGCGCAATCATCATCGGCGCCGGGTTCGGTGG
Organism: Sphingomonas sp. IC-11; assembly: GCF_021043365.1. Lineage (GTDB taxonomy): Bacteria > Pseudomonadota > Alphaproteobacteria > Sphingomonadales > Sphingomonadaceae > Sphingomonas. The sequence goes on from NZ_JAJNDU010000003.1 coordinate 286,944, forward strand.
CCTCGCACTTGCGATCCGTCTGCAATCGGCAGGGGTCGCCACGACGATCGTGGAGGCGCGCGACAAGCCCGGCGGCCGCGCTTACGTTTGGCAACAGGACGGCTTCACCTTCGACGCGGGCCCCACCGTCATTACCGACCCGGCCTGCCTGGCGGAATTGTGGGCGCTGAGCGGTGACGAGATGGGCCGCGACGTAGCGCTGGAGCCGGTGCAGCCCTTCTACCGGCTGAACTGGCCCGACGGCACCAATTTCGACTACACCAACGACGACAAGCTGCTGCGTGCCGAGATCGCCAAGCTCGATCCGGCGGACGTTGAGGGATACAGCAAGTTCCTCGCTTACTCCGCCGGCGTGTATCACGAAGGCTATGAGAAGCTCGGCCATGTCGCGTTTCTGGATTTCGCCTCCATGATCAAGGCGGCGCCTGCGCTCGCCAAATATCAGGCGTGGCGATCGGTATATTCGATGGTTTCCTCATTCGTGAAGAGCGAGAAACTGCGCGAGGCGCTGTCGTTCCACACGTTGCTCGTCGGTGGCAACCCGATGACGACGAGCGCCATCTACGCGCTGATCCACAAGCTGGAGCGCGACGGTGGCGTATGGTTCGCGCGCGGCGGCACTAACCGGCTGGTCGCCGGCATGGTGGCTCTGTTCGAGCGGCTCGGCGGCACGTTGCGGCTGAACGACGCGGTTGAGGAGATCGAGACGCTGGGCGATCGCGTGACCGCGGTGCGCACCAAGAGCGGCTGGCGGCAGGAGGCCGACATGGTCGCTTCCAACGGAGACATCGTCCACACCTACCGCGACCTGCTGAACGGATCGCGTGCTGCCGCCAGGACAGCAGCGCGACTGGAGCGCAAGAAATTCTCGCCGTCGCTGTTCGTGGTTCACTTCGGCATCAAGGGCACGTGGCCGGGGATCCCGCACCACATGATCCTGTTCGGCCCGCGCTATAAGGGACTGCTCGCCGACATTTACGACCATGGTGTGCTGAGCCAGGACTTCTCCCTCTACCTGCATCACCCGACCGTCACCGACCCGAGCCTCGCGCCGGAGGGCTGCTCGACCTTCTATGCGCTGGCGCCGGTGCCGCATCAGGGCAAGTTCCCCGAAGATTGGGAGCGGATCGCCCCCATCCTGGAGAAACGCATCCTCGACGAGGTGGGCCGCCGGTTGATTCCGGACATCCATGACCGGATCATCACCAAGTTCAGCTACACGCCGGCCGATTTCTCGCGCGATCTGAACGCACATCTTGGCAGCGCCTTCAGCCTGGAGCCGGTACTGACCCAGAGCGCCTATTTCCGCGTACACAATCGCGATGATGCGATCAGGAACATGTACTTCGTCGGCGCCGGTACTCATCCCGGCGCCGGGATCCCCGGTGTCGTCGGCAGTGCCAAGGCGACCGCGGCATTGATGCTTGAAGGAGTAAGACGTTGAGTTTGTGTGTAACCCTCCAACTTGTCTCGGAGGGCGAAGTATGAAGCGCCTGGCAGTGTATTGCGGTTCGGCCACGCCACGCGACCCCATGTACATGGAACTCGCCTGGGACGTCGGCCGTACGCTCGCCGAACGCGGCATCGGCGTGGTCTATGGCGGCGGCAGGCTGGGCCTGATGGGCGCGGTGGCCGATGGTGCGCTTCAGGCCGGTGGCGAGGTGATCGGCATTATTCCCCAGGCGCTGGTCGACGCCGAGGTGGCTCATCGCGGCCTTACCGAGCTTCACGTCGTGAGCGGCATGCATGATCGCAAACGCGCCTTTACCGATCTCGCGGACGGCTTCGTCACTATTCCGGGGGGAACCGGGACGATGGACGAATTGTGGGAAGCGCTGAGCTGGGCGCAGATCGGTTACCACGCCGATCCGGTCGGCCTGCTGAATACCGCCGGCTATTACGATCATCTCGTCGCCTTCTGGGAGAAGATGGGTGAGGTGGGCTTCCTCCGGCCGCAGCACCGCGGCTTGCTGATCGTGGCGGAAACGCTGGGCGATCTGCTCGATCGCATGGCGGCGCATGAACCTGCGCAGCCAATCGTGCGCATGAGTGCGGACGACCTCTGATCCCAACGGGGCGACGGCCGTGGCTGTCGCCTGTTTCGCATGAGGCAAAGGTGGCGCGCGACAACAAGCAACAGGTGAGCGAGGAGCGCAGCGTGCTCGTCCAGGCCGCGCGCGATTCTATCGCACGCGGATCCAAGAGCTTCGCAATGGCCAGCAACCTGTTCGATCGCGAGACGCGCGAGCGAGCATGGCTGCTCTATGCCTGGTGCCGCGCGTGTGATGACATTGTCGATGGGCAGGATCATGGCCACGGCGCGGCGCCTGTCGCCGATGCCGAGGCGAGGGTCGCGATCATTGCGGAGAAGACGGTTGCCGCTCTGGCCGGTCGAACGGTTGGGGATATGCCGTTTGACGCCCTGCGCATGGTTGCGGCGGAGACCGGCTTGCCGGCCAGATTTGCGCAGGATCTCGTCACCGGCTTTCGTCTGGACGCGGAGGATTGGCGTCCGCGCAGCGAGGACGATCTTTATCGCTACTGCTACCATGTCGCGGGCGCGGTGGGCTGCATGATGGCGGTCATCATGGGGGTCGATCCGGCGGACGAAGACACGCTGGATCGCGCCTGCGACCTCGGGATTGCTTTTCAACTGGCCAACATCGCGCGCGACATCGAGGAAGATGATCGGATCGGCCGCTGCTACCTGCCGATCGAGTGGTTGGTCGAGATGGATATGCCACCGGGCGAGCATATGAAGCCGCCGTTTCGTGATCGGCTGGTGGTGCTTGCCCGGCGCTTGGCGACCCGGGCAGCGCTGCATGAGGCGAGCGCACGCGTAGGCGCGGCGCGGCTGCCCCCTAGAGCGCGTTGGGCCGTGCTGGCGGCGGCGGGCATCTACGGTGACATCGCCCGCGAAGTGGCGGCGCGCGGTGCCCACGCCTGGGATCATCGCGTGACGACGCCAAAATCCGCCAAGCTGGCGTGGGTGGCGAAGGCGGCGATCGCCGCGCGGCGGCCGATCAAGGACACGCCCCGCCCTCCCTCGCTTTGGACGCGGCCGCGCTAGGACCGCTCTATGACGCCGGGCTGACCTCGGCATCCATCATTCCGTGCGTCACCGCGGCTGCAGACTCGCGAGAGCGAATAGCGCCGGAACAAGACCCAGCGGACCACTGACGTAATCACAGCCTTCCCCGCTCGCCCAAGTTCAGGGCGAGCGGGGTACGCTGCGCGACTACAACAGATCGGGCGGTGTCGCTTCCTTCACAAGCCGGGCGACGATCTCGTCCAGCGAGACGATCTCCTGCCCCTGGCTCCCCAACCGGCGAACGGCGACCGTGCCTTCCTCCGCCTCTCGCTTGCCGACGACCAGCAATGCCGGCACCTTCGCCAGGCTGTGCTCGCGTACCTTGTAGTTGATCTTCTCGTTGCGAAGGTCCGTCTCGACTCGCAGCCCGGCCGCCGTCAGCCGATCACGCACCACATGCGCATAATCGTCAGCCTCGGACACGATCGTCGCGACGACCGCCTGCACCGGTGACAGCCACAGCGGGAAGCGCCCCGCATGATGCTCGATCAGGATGCCAAGGAACCGCTCGAACGTCCCCAGGATGGCGCGATGAAGCATCACGGGACGATGACGCTCGCCATCCTCACCGATGTAGCTGGCGTCCAGCCGCTCGGGCAGCACGCGGTCGGACTGGATCGTGCCGACCTGCCAGGTCCGCCCGATCGCGTCGGTCAGGTGGAATTCCAGCTTGGGCGCATAGAAGGCGCCTTCGCCCTCCAGCTCCTCGAACCCGTCCTTAATCTTCTGCGGCAGGTTCGACGCCATCACCGCGCGGCGCAGCTCGTCCTCGGACTTGTCCCACATCGCGTCGTCGCCGAAGCGCTTCTCGGGGCGCAGCGCCAGCTTCACCGCATAATCGGTGAAGCCCAGATCCTGGTACACGCTGTCGAGCAGGTCGATGAACTTCGCGACCTCGTCGACCAATTGGTCCTCGCGCACGAAGATATGCGCGTCGTCCTGCGTGAACTGGCGCACCCGCATGATGCCGTGCAGCGCGCCATGCGGCTCGTTGCGGTGGCAACAGCCGAACTCAGCCATGCGGATCGGCAGGTCGCGATACGATTTGATCCCCTGGCGGAAGATCAGCACGTGCGCCGGGCAGTTCATCGGCTTCAGCGCCATCCAGTCCGCGTCCGGCGACACCAGCGCGCCGTCGTCCTCGATGTTCGGCACCTCGTCGGGGATGACGAACATGTTCTCGCGATACTTGCCCCAGTGACCGGAGCGCTCCCACTGGCGCGCGTCCATCACCTGCGGCGTCTTCACTTCCTCATAGCCGCCGGCATCCAGCCGCCGGCGCATATACGCCTCCAGCTGCCGCCAGATCATATAGCCCTTGGGGTGCCAGAAGACGCTGCCATGCGCTTCGGACTGGAGGTGGAACAGGTCCATCTCCTGCCCGATCTTGCGATGGTCGCGCTTCGCCGCTTCCTCCAGCATGTGGAGGTGCGCATCGAGCTGCTTCTTGTTCAGCCAGCCGGTGCCGTAGATGCGGCTCAGCATCGCGTTTTTCTGGTCGCCGCGCCAATAGGCGCCCGACACGCGCGTCAGCTTGAACGCCTGCGGATCCAGCTTGCCGGTGGAGGCAAGGTGCGGCCCGCGGCACATGTCTAGCCAAGCGTCCTCACCCTTGCCGGCGCGATAAACCGTCAGCTCCTCGCCCTCGGGGAGTTCGGCGGCCCACTCGGCCTTGAACGTCTCGCCCTGCTTGGTCCAGCGATCGATCAGGTCGGCCCGCGACCAGACTTCGCGGATCAGCGGCTCGTCCTTGGCGATGATCTCGCGCATCTTGGCCTCAATTGCGGGCAGATCCTCCTCGGTGAAGGGGCCACGATCCGCAGGGGCGGCGAAATCATAATAGAAGCCGTCGTCCGTCGCCGGACCGAAGGTGATCTGCGTGCCGGGGAACAGCGCCTGCACCGCTTCCGCGAGGACGTGCGCAAAATCGTGGCGCGCGAGTTCGAGTGCCTCGGCCTCATCGCGATTGGTGACCAGCGCAAGGTGCGAACTGCCTTCGAACGGACGGTTGATGTCGCGCAATTCGCCGTTGACGCGCGCGGCGATGGCGGCCTTGGCGAGGCCAGGGCCAATGGCGGCCGCAATGTCGGCGGGCGTCGATCCCGGCGGCACCTCGCGTACCGAGCCGTCCGGAAGCGTGATCGAGAGCATGTTCATGAGAGGCTTTCCTGCAATGCCGATGCGCTTAGGCGAGCGCGAACGCGACGAAAAGAGCGTCCGGGATCTGCAGGAACGAAGTGGAGGACGCCGGCCCACCCGTTCCCGGGCGAGCAAGCCGTCAGCGCATCAGCGCGTGACCGACCGCCCCCAGGTGCCCGGGGTGGTAGTAGTGGTCAGGGCACGGATGTGCAGCATTGCTTTGATATAGCCGCTCCAACGCCTGTGAACAACCGTGGGTGCCCAGCGGTGCCACCTGAATAGGGGCGCCAAGACTGTTCCGAACAGGGCAGTGGGCAAAACAACGGGCCCGCCTCCTTTCAGAAGCGGGCCCGCGCCCTCATACGCTACGCGAGGGATAAGCAGGCCGAAGGGCCATCTCGTCAGCGGTGATCCCCGCTGCCCGCGCGGTTAGCGGCAGTAACGCGGGTTGTTCGACTTCTCGATCGCGTTGCCAGCGACCGCGCCGCCAACGCCGCCGAGCACGGTACCCAGCGCACGATCACCGCGACTGTCGATGGCACGACCCAGCAGGCCGCCGGCGATCGCACCGACGATGGTGCCGGTGGTGCCGTTGTTGCAGCGCTGGTTGCGATAATAGCGGCGGTCATTGCCGCGATAACCGCGATAGCCGCGATAATTATCATAACCGCGATACTGGCGCTCATAGCGGTCGCCGTAGTAGCGCTGGGCCGATGCTTCTGCCGGGATCATGGCCACCGTGCTCATCGCGAGAGCGGCGCCGGCGAGCGAAAGCTTCTTGAACATGGTTGCTTCTCCCGTACCAAATTTCGTCGGAGAGGGCGGTTGCCGTCTCGATGAATGTGCTTTTGGCCGATTCGCCTTGAGCCAACCCTGAATGCGCTCGTTATCAACGGTTCAGGTATGAAGCCGCGCCGCCGCGCCGTGCGCTGGGCAGTTTCGGTTCTCTCGGTGCTGCTGATCGTGCCCCGCTATGCCGGGAACGAGCGGCTTCCAGAGATAGGTGCCGAACCGCGCGTGACGATCGTCCCCTATGTTCCCGCGCAAGGCTGGCCTGAGCGGATCGGGCAACTCGTGCCCCTGGCCGGATATAAGCTGCGCAGCCACGACCCGGCATTCGGCGGCTTTTCGGCAATCGCGTGGCGCAATGGACGGGCCATGTTGCTGTCGGACGGAGGCAATCTGGTCAGTTTCGGCCTACGCGACGGCCAAGCGATCCACCCTCGCGGGCATGTGCTGCCCGGTGGACCGGCGATCGGCTGGGATCGCGCAGACCGCGACAGTGAGTCGCTGGCGCTTGATCCAGTGCGCGGGACGGCATGGGTCGGTTTCGAAAATCAGAACGAGATCTGGCGGCACAGCCCTAATTTTCGGCGTGTCGAAGGACATAGTGCACCCGGCCTGATGCGGAACTGGGTGCGCAACCAAGGAGCGGAGGCTCTGGTTCGGCTCAAGGACGGACGCTTCGTGGCCTTTGCAGAGCGCAAGCCGGGGCGCCGCAGCCGATACGCTGTCTTATTCTCCGGAGATCCGACCGCACCAGGAACGAAGGCGGCGCCGCTCCGGCTGGTTCCCCCCGACCGCTATGATCCCAGCGACGCGGCAGTGCTTCCGAATGGCGATCTTTTGATCCTTACCCGGCGCTTCCAATATCCGTTCAACTTCAGCGCGAAGCTGGTGCGGGTACCGGGCGCAGCGCTGCGACCTGGCGCGCATGTCAGAGGCGAGGTGATTGCCACCCTTGCTTCGCCGATCATGGGAGAGAATTGTGAGGGAATCGCGATCACACAGGAACGCGGCGCCACGATCGTGTGGATCGTCACGGACAATGACGGAATGCCCTGGCGCCCGTCCTACCTGTTGAAGTTCCAGCTTCGCTGAGCGGCGCTTCCGCTCTGAGGCAGGCGATCCGAAGGACGTCGCGCAATCACGTGCTCAGTCTCGTCAGTCTAGCGAAACCAGCACTGCACGACATGTTGTACGAACGCCGAAGGCCCGCCACCCCGAGGGTGACAGGCCGTCGCCACATACCAGCCGCGCCGATTAGGCGGCGGTGGCGGTATCGGTCGTGGTGCGCTTCTTGACGATGTCGCGCTTCAGGCGACGCGCGCGGAGCGACAGCTTCTCGTCGCTGGTCTTCACCAGCCAATTGTCGAGACCGCCGTTGTGCTCGACCGAGCGCAGGCCGTGCGTCGAGACGCGCAGGCGCACGCTGCGCTCCAGCACGTCCGAGATCAGCGTCACGTTCTGCAGGTTAGGCAGGAAAGTACGCTTGGTCTTGTTGTTGGCGTGGGAAACATTGTGTCCCACCTGCCGGCCCTTGCCGGTCAGCTCGCAGATGCGCGACATGGTTCGTGATCCTGAGTTTCGGGTTGGCCCGGAAAGTGGGCGCCACTAGCGACACGATCTCGAATCGTCAAGCGGCGGGCCGTGCAACTTACCTTCCATCACGTTCGTTGTTGCGTCAGCGAATCGAATGGAGACCGGAACATGCGCGCTCTTCTTGTTCTTCTCGGCATTGCCGCGCTCGTGATCCTGGCAGGCATGGCGACCGGCTTCATCAACATCGACCAGACCCAAACCGCCAAGCTTCCACGAATTGAGGGCGGACAAGCGCCTGAATTCAAAGCAGACGTCGGCAAGATTGATCTCGGCACCGAAAAGAAGGTGATCGAAGTGCCCAAGGTGGATGTCCAGAAGCCGGGCGCGGCACCGACCCCGGCGCAATAAGCCGAGGTTCTGCCCGCGGCTGCTAGCCGGCCGCTGCTTGATCGCACGCGTTCAATTTTTCTGCGGGCTGCCCTAAGGGGCCGCTATGTTCCCGCTGCCTCGCCCGATGCGCGCTGCGCTTGATGCCGCCCGTGCCGCGGCACGGGAAGGCGAAGTTCCAGTCGGGGCAGTCATCGCGCGGGGTGACGAGGTTATCGCCACAGCCGCCAATGCGCCACGGCGTCTTTGCGACCCGACTGCCCATGCCGAGATGCTGGCGATTCGAGCAGCGGCTCGCGCGCTCAGCCGCGACCGGTTGGAGGATTGCGACCTGTGGGTGACACTGGAGCCGTGCGCGATGTGTGCGGGCGCGATTGCGCATTCCCGCCTGCGCCGGGTCTATTATGGCGCTCGCGATCCGAAGGGCGGGGCGGTGGAACATGGCCCGCGTTTCTTCGCGCAGCCGACCTGCCACCATCGTCCGGAGGTTTATCCCGACATCGGTGCCGAAGAATCAGCCGGGCTCTTGCGGGAGTTCTTCGCCGGGCGGCGGTGACCTTCCGGCGGGAAGGTCTGGTGCATGAAGAGGTGGGAAACGGCGCGGTGCCGCTTCTCACCTCTCCACACGTCAGTTGATCAGTTGCGGTAGCCGACCTCGCTCTCCAGGATCGGCACGATCTTGATTTCCACGCGGCGGTTGGCGGCGCGGCCGTCCTCGGTTTCGTTGGTCGCGATCGGCTGCGTTTCGCCGAAGCCGCGCGTGCCGATACGGGCGCGTGTCACGCCGCGGGACGACAGGTAATCGGCGACTGCCGCAGCACGCCGTTCCGAAAGCCCCTGATTGTAAGCGTCGCTGCCGTTCGAATCCGTGTGGCCGTACACGTCGACATAGGTCCGGTTGTAATCACTCAGCACCCTTGCGACTTCATCAAGGGTACGCTGGAACTGCGGCTGAACCGTCGCCGAATCATAGGCGAAATTGATGCCGCTCGGGATGTTGAGCAGCAAATCGTCGCCCTGGCGGATCACCTGCACGTCGGTGCCGGCGGTGCGGGCGCGCATTTCACGCTCCTGCCTGTCCATGTAGGCGCCGATCCCGGCACCGGCGATGCCGCCAATGCCAGCGCCGACGATCTTCTCGGTACGGTCACGCCGACCGCCGACGAGATCGCCAAGGAGGTAGCCGCCCAGCGCGCCGCCGATGCCGCCGATGGCTGCCTTGGAGATTCCCCGCTCGCCCGTTTCCGGATCGGTCGTACAACCCGCAGTGGCCAATAATGCGCAGCCCGCAAGTGCGGCGGTGAACCCGGATCTCCGCTTCATTGTGTCTCATTCCTCCATGTTCTGACGGTAAAACCAGCCTGTTCGGCGGGTTGTTCCGCTTCCGTGCTGAACCGTGGCTGACGCGAGAGGTTGCCGGACATGAGAAATGCCGCCAAGAAGGCCATCTACCATGCCACCGCCGTTCCCCTGGATCGACGTCCTGATCATTCTCACGCTGGTCGCCCTCAACGGCGTCTTTGCGATGAGCGAGCTTGCAATCGTATCTGCGCGCAAGGCGCGGCTGGACGCCATGGTGCGTGCCGGCCGGCGCGGTGCCCGTGCCGCTATCGATCTTGCCGCCGATCCGGGCAAATTCCTCTCCACAGTGCAGATCGGGATCACCCTGATCGGTATCATCAACGGCGCCTATTCCGGTGCAAGCCTTGGCGCGCCGACCGCGGCGCGGCTGGCGGCGCTTGGCGTGCCGGCGCACATTGCCGATAATCTTGGCGTGGCGCTGGTCATCGGCCTGACGACCTATGCCTCGCTGATCATTGGAGAGCTGGTTCCCAAGCAGGTTGCCCTGCGCAACCCGGAGCCGGTCGCGGTGTGGGTCGCGCTGCCGATGACGTGGCTTGCTAGCCTGACGAAGCCGCTGGTCTGGATGCTTGATGCGTCCAGCGCGCTGATCTTTCGCCTGCTGCGGCTGAACCGGGAATCGGAGGAGCATGTCACGGCGGAGGAGTTGCACCTGATCGTGGCGGAGGCGTCAAAGTCCGGGGTGATCGAGGAGCATGAGCGCTCCATCATCTCTGGCGTGGTGCGCCTGGCCGACCGGCCGGTGCGCGAGGTGATGACGCCGCGCACCGAAGTCGACTGGCTGGACGCTGGGCTCAGCGACACGGCCATTCGGGCCAAGATCCTGGCAACGCCGCACAGCCGCCTGCCGGTGGCGGATGGCTCTATCGATGCGGTAATCGGCGTGGTTCAGGCGCGGGATGTGGCTGCTGCCCTGGCGCGGGGCGAGACGCTGGATCTGCGTCAGCTGGTGCGCAAGGCGCCGTTCGTTGTCGACCAGATCGACGCCATGGATGCACTGGATGCGTTGCGCCGCGCGGAAGTGCCGATGGCCTTGATCCATGACGAATATGGTCATTTCGAAGGCATCGTAACGCCGGCCAATCTGCTGGCTGCGATCGCTGGCGAGTTCGCTTCGGATGCGGAGCCAGGTGAGGCGCCGAACATCGTGGAGCGCGATGACGGGACGTTGCTGGTGTCCGGCACGACTGCTGCCGATTCGCTGGCCGAGCGCCTGGGGATCGAGCTTCCCGAGGATCGTGATTACGCGACGGTCGCCGGGCTGGCGCTGGCGATCTTCCGGCACCTGCCGGCGGAAGGCGAGAGCTTCATCGAACAGGGCTGGCGCTTCGAGGTGGTCGACCTTGATGGGCGGCGTATTGACAAGCTGCTCGTGAGCGAAGCCTGAGGGTGTAGCTCCTAGGCGGAGCGCTGCGACGCCAGAGAATCGATCATCGGGAGACTGGCGGACGCTTGTTCAGCGCCGCCAGCGGATGAGCCGGAACGTGGCGCGGGCGCCTCTCCGATGCAAAGCGCGTACATCCGTTCCGCAAACTGGCGGCTGCCCAGATGCTGTAGTCCCGCGGTCAAACGCGCCCGTCCGGTAAGACGACGGGGGATGGCGGCTGCTACGCCGAGGCGCAGCAGCCACATCCTTGATGATCAGGCGACGCTTTGGCCGCCGGCGATTGGCTCAACCCGCTGACGGCGACGTGCTGCCGTGGCGACAAGGTACAGCCCGCCAGCGATCATCGGCAGGCACAGCAGCTGCCCCATGTGGATTGTGGTGGCAAAGAACGTGCCGGCGAATTGCGAGTCCGGCTCTCGGAAGAACTCCACGAAGAAGCGTGCGAGACCATAGCCCGTCAGGAAGACGCCGACGAGCTTGCCTGGCTGATACCGGGCCTCGGTGCGCCAGAAGAAGAACCACAGAACGGCCAGGAGGACGATGCCTTCCAGCCCAGCCTCATAAAGCTGGCTTGGGTGCCGGGCGGGTTCAGGAAAGCCGGTCGGGACGGTGCGTGAGAAGACGATGGCCCAAGGCACGTCGGTCGGCTTGCCCCAAAGCTCGCCATTCACGAAATTGGCCAGGCGACCGAACAGCAGCCCGAAGGGCACGACGCAGGCGACGTAATCGTGGATGCGAAGCCAGTTCAGCCCGTTCTTGCGCGCGAACAGGATGATCGCGAGACTGGTGCCGATAACCCCGCCGTGGAAGCTCATGCCGCCATCCCACAACCGCAAGATGCGCAGTGGGTGGAGGATCATGTCCGGGGCGTAGAACAGCACATAGCCGAGCCGGCCGCCCAGGATGATGCCCAGCGTGGCGTAGAACACCAGGTCGTCGGCATGTCGTCGCGCCATCGGGGCGCCCGGCTGAGCGAGAAGCTTCAGCAGGTACCACCAGCCGATGACGATGCCCGCGATATAGGCGAGGCTGTACCAGCGCAGCGTGAAGAAGCCGATGGAGAAGACGTCGGGATGCAGCCCGAGATCGTCGAAGCGGATATGGCCGGCGGCCGCGGCAAACATGGGCAGGATCAAGGCTTTTCCCTCTGGCGTCACGCCTGCATAAGGGCCCGCGACAGCAGGACCAAGCGGAGAGACGCATGAAGACCGAACTAGATCTCAAGATGGACGCGACCATGGCCGCGTTGACGGGGGAGGGCGGTCCGCTTGCGCTCGGATCCATGGAGCGATTCGGTCAGACCTTGCCCATCATCGCTGCGGCTCCTCCTTCGCTGCCGGCCTATTTCGCGCATTACAGCCAGCAGCATGCTGCCACCGAGTTCCTCGTCGCGGGTGACGAGCGCCTCACCTATGCCGAAGTCTATGCCAAGGCGCAGGAAGTCGCCCGGGCGCTGGTAACAGGCTTTGGCGTGAAAAAGGGCGACCGGGTCGGCATCGCGGCCCGCAACTCCCCGTCCTGGATCGTGATCTACATGGGCATCCTGATGGCGGGTGGTGTCGCCACCCTGCTCAACGGCTGGTGGCAGTCGGAGGAGCTTCAGGCTGGCGTCGAAGACGTCGGGTGCACCCTGGTTTTTGCCGATCCGCCGCGCTGCAAGCGTCTCGCCGCCCTGCCGCAGCTATCGGCCAAGGTGGTCGAGTTCGACGACCTGAAACCGCTTGCCACGGCACTGGGCCCGATCGTCGCGAAGGCATCTGGCGACGCCACGATGCCTGAGGTCGGCCCGGACGATCATGCCACCATCCTCTTTACCTCCGGTTCGACCGGCCAGTCGAAGGGCGCGCTGTCCACGCATCGCCAGGTAACGCAGGGCGTGTTCAATTATCTCGCCTCCGCGCTCATGATGCTCGCTCTGGCGGCGCAGGAAGGACAGGAGGCGAGCGGCTTGCAACCCTCCACCCTGTTGAATGTGCCGCTGTTCCACGTGACGGCGGAGGTGCCGGTCTTCCTTCAGTCGTTCGCGATCGGTCGCAAGCTGGTGCTGATGCCGAAGTGGGACGCGGAAGAGGCGATGCGCCTGATCGAGCAGGAAAAGATCACCTATTTCGTCGGCGTTCCGCTCATGAGCTTCGAGCTGCTGAACCATCCGAACCGGCACAAATATGACCTGTCCAGCGTGGCGGACATCGCCGCTGGTGGCGCGCCGCGCCCGGTCGAGCATGTGAAGCGCATCAACGAGGAGATGGAGGGGGCGCCGCTCATCGGTTACGGCCTGACCGAAACAAACGGGGTCGGTACCGGCAATTGGCGCACCAATTACCTGGCCAAGCCGAACTCCGCGGGACGCCCCTCGATGCCGCTGGTGGACCTCGCCATCCTTGACGACGCGGGCAGGCCAGTGCCGCAGGGTGAACGGGGCGAAGTGTCGATCCGTTCGGCGGCGTGTTTCCAGGAATATTGGGGGAAGCCCGAGGCCACTGAGGCGTGCTACACCGCCGATGGTTATTTTCGCACCGGCGACATCGGCTATCTGGACGAGGACGGTTACCTCTTCATCGTTGATCGCAAAAAGGACATCATCATTCGCGGCGGCGAGAACATCAGCTGTCAGGAGGTGGAGGAGGCGCTCTACCAGCATCCGGATGTCGCCGAAGTAGCCGTGTTCGGGCTGGCGGATGACAAATATGGCGAAGTCCCGGGTGCCGTCGTTCATCTGGCCCAGCCGGGCGCCGTCACCGTGGATGACCTTTGCGCCTTCCTCACGCAACATATCGCCGCGTTCAAGGTGCCCCAGCGTATCTGGCTGTCCAACGATCCGCTGCCGCGGCTTGGGACTGAGAAGATCGACAAGGTCAGCCTGCGAAACAAGTATCGCGCGCTGGCCGCGGCACAGACCCAGGTTTCGGAATAGGATACCCGGTTACTGGCATGGAGGAGCGGCGGCGGGCTCGGCTCGCCGCCGCACGTTTCCAACATCGCGCTGCGGCGGGCTCCGCTGTGCAGGCCGATGAACGGACCGTCAGCGCCAGCCGAGTGCGGGCGCCACGTGCGTCAGGATGCTTTCAATCACATGCGCGTTGTAGGCGACGCCTAACTGGTTCGGCACCGTCAGCAGCAAGGTGTCGGCTTCTGCTATCGCCTCGTCGGCGCGCAATTGCTCCACCAGCCGCTCGGGCTCCGCGGCATAGGACCGGCCGAACACGGCGCGCATGTTGTCAATGACGCCGATCTGGTCACTGTCCGACCCGGCGCCGAAATAGTGCCGGTCCTGATCGTTCACCAGCGCGAAGATTGAACGCGACACCGACACGCGCGGCTCCCGCGTGTGGCCTGCCTCCTTCCAGGCGGCACGATAGGCGCGAATCTGCTTCGCCTGTTGCACATGGAACGGCTCCCCGGTCTCATCTGCCTTCAGCGTCGAGCTCTGCAGGTTCATGCCCTGCTGCGCTGCCCAGATTGCGGTTGCGTTCGATCCAGAGCCCCACCAGATCCGCTCGCGCAGCCCGGCGGAGAACGGCTCGAGGCGCAACAGACCGGGCGGGTTCGGGAACATTGGGCGCGGATTGGGCCGGGCAAAGCCCTCGCCCTTCAGCAGTTCGTAAAATACTTCACCGTGGCGACGGCCCATATCCGCGTCGCTGCTGCCCTCTGCCGGCGCATAGCCAAAGTAGCGCCACCCCTCGATCACCTGCTCAGGGGAGCCGCGGCTGACGCCAAGCTGAAGCCGGCCGCCGCTGATCAGGTCAGCGGCTCCTGCGTCCTCCGCCATGTAGAAGGGGTTCTCGTAGCGCATGTCGATCACGCCAGTGCCGATTTCGATCCGGCGGGTGCGGGCGCCGACCGCGGCGAGCAGGGGAAAGGGCGAGGCGAGTTGCTGTGCGAAATGGTGGACGCGGAAATAGGCGCCGTCGGCGCCCAGTTCTTCCGCGGCGACCGCAAGCTCGATCGACTGAAGCAGCACGTCGCTTGCCGAGCGCGTGGCTGAATGGGGGGCGGCCGACCAATGGCCGAACGAAAGAAAGCCGATCTTCTTCATGCTGGCTGATCCCGGCGCTGCGTCGACCCGATGTGACGCAGCAATCTGGTTCAGCATATGGGCCGCGGCGCTGCGTGACCAAGGCGTCGATCGGAGACGATCCGTTTCGCAGTCGGCGCTTCAGCCCGGCGCTTCGCCGTGTCTCAGAACGGCAGCCAGTTCGATTTTTGGGTGAATTTCATGTACCCGACATTCACGCCTGCCCGGTATCCGACGCCGAGCCGCACAGGGATCAGCACGACGTTGCCGCGCCGCAAGTAGGTCGCAGCAAATCCGCCAACGAAGTACAAGCGTCCCTCAGCCGCGGGAAAGCGGCGGTACAGGTCGGCCGTGTCGTACAGATTATAGACCAGCACGAAAACCTTGTTGGCATCGCCGCCCACGTCGAAGCCGACCGAAGGACCGGTCCAATAGACCGGCATCTGCCCCTCTACCTTGTGGGTCATGATCCCCGAACCGTAACGCAGGCCGACGACAAACGCGCCCGCAGCCTCGCGACCCGCGATATAGGCGTTCGGCTCGCCCTGCTCCGACAGTATCTTCTCGATAATCGACGCGAAGCCTTCTGCGCCCTTTCCGAACAGGCCTTCGCCAGCCCCGATCAGATCATCCCGCTTGAACGTAGTGTCCGCCTGAGTGGTCGCCTCCGCTCGAGCATCGGCGCCGGCCGGCGGAGCGGGCGCTGGCGTCTGGGCAGGCAGCGGCGCTTCGAGCGGCGGCGAATCTTGATTGACTGGCGTATCGTCGTTTGATGTCGGTTCCCTATAGGTCTGTGCCCGTGCCGGAGGTGGCGGCACGCGCGGCCCGGAAAGATCACCGTCGATCGACTGATTGGGATCGATCGTCCGCACTTGGGCCGGTGCAGCACCAGCAAGCGAGGTGGCGATCATCGCCACGGCGATCATGAACTTGCGCATCGTTACCATTCCCCCGGGCAGACCCCGATTGGCTACCATAAGCAAGACCGTGCTTTCACGGCAATGAACGGTGCGCCGGACCGAGTCCGCCCCGCGGCCGATCGAATCGTGCGACCATGTCGCGGACGGTTGATCCGCCCCGCGCACCCCGCTATAGCCGCGCTTCCGCCAGGCCCGGAGACGTGGGTGAGTGGCTGAAACCAACGCTTTGCTAAAGCGTCGTACGGGAAACTGTACCGAGGGTTCGAATCCCTCCGTCTCCGCCAGATCCTGGACATCAGTGCATCGCCGCGAACTCAACTGGACGCCGAAAGCGCGAGTTTTCTGCTACTTGTCCCGGCCGGGTTGTTTGAGTGGGTCCGCAGCAATCCGCCGCAGACCAATGCCGTAATTATGACCGGGAGTATGGCTTGCGCTCTACCGGTCTCGTGGTACGCCGGCTTGAGGCGGACCGATGAGAATCAGAAACAAGCTCAACGTTAGGCAAGTCGCCAGCACCACGAAGGTCGGAGTTCACTCTGACGGCGGCGGCTTATACCTAAGAGTGCGAGCTTCCGGATCGCGGGCTTGGCTATTCGTCTACACCATGCACGGAAAGCGCCGCGAAATGGGGCTCGGATCCGATCTCGACGTGACGCTTGCACAAGCCCGAGAAAAGGCCGCTGCGGCGCGGCTGCTCGTAAGCGAAGGGATAGATCCGCAAGTTCACCGAGCAAGCGCGCGAGCGGAAGCTGAGCGCGCCCGGAAGGTCCATACGTTAACGGCCGGCATCGGAAAAGTTTCGGTGGGTCGATCAAACTGGCCAACGAATTCGTTTGGCGCATTTGCGTTGCAGTGGCTCGACAGCGTCGAGGATGGCTTCAGCAACGCCAAGCATCGACAGCAATGGCGCAATACGCTGACGACCTATGCCGCTCCCCTGTTTCCGCTCGCTATCAACGCGGTCAGCACAGAGGCGGTGCTTGAAGTTCTCAAGCCTATTTGGCTGACAAAGGCGGAGACCGCGTCGCGAGTACGGGGCCGGATCGAAAAAGTCTTGGACGCGGCCAAGGTGAAAGGTTTGCGTGACGGAGAGAACCCGGCGCGGGGCCGCGGCCATTTAGATTTGCTGCTTCCGAAGCGCAGCAAGGCTGAAGTAAAGCACCATGCCGCATTACCTTTTCGCGAGATCGCGGGCTTCTTTTCTCAACTGCGAACACGATCGGCCATGGCGGCTCGTGCCTTGGAATTTACGATCCTAACGGCCGCACGCTCCGGTGAAACCCGTGGCATGACATGGAGTGAGGTGGATCTCGAGCAGCGTATCTGGACAGTGCCTGGAACGCGGATGAAGGCGAAGGAAACGCATCAGGTCCCGTTAAGTGACGCCGCATTATCGATTCTGACCTCACTCAAACCAGAGACTCCGAAGCCGAGCGCGCTGATCTTTCCTGCGCTGCGCGGTGGAATGATGTCGGACATGGCAATGTCGCAGCTGCTAAAGCGCATGGAGCGCGGGGACATCACTGTGCACGGCTTTCGGTCGACTTTCCGTGACTGGGCTGGTGAGGCCACCAACTTCGCTCGCGAAGAAATTGAGATGGCGCTTGCTCACACCATCGCGTCCGCGACGGAGCGCGCCTATCGTCGAGGTCGAGCGGTCGACAAACGACGGGAGCTAATGGCGGCTTGGGCCGATTACTGCCTTGGCACCAGTGACGCGGCTCATGAGCAGCCCGGCCACAGCCGATAACCTTGTTCCGCTCGTTGATGACCGAAATTGGGTGGCAAGCCGCCTGACCGCTTTGGAAAACGCAGAGGCGGTAAGCGGCCCTTCGTTTAGGATCAGTGAGGCGGCAGCTGTGCGCCCCAAAGTCGGACGCTCAGCCGTAGATCGGCGCCACCCGAAAGCGGACGAAACTCATTCAGGTAGCCTCACGACCAGCGAATAGTTCGAATCCTTCCCGGCGCGCCACCGCGCCGTTCTATCGAAAATAATCTTCGTAGGCGTCCAATGGCACAGACTCCCACGGGGGTTCTTCAGTATTACGGCCGCGGCTTGACACAAAGCCGGTACTCCGCAGCCGCGCAGCACCATTCCGGTCACGTTTCATTGATTGGAGCATCTTCTCCTGACAACCAATGCTGCAAAAGCCGCATTTCTCGCATAGAAGCTTTCGGCATCTGGAACAGGTTTCATGACTGCCAATGATGAGGGGTGTGTTGCCGCATCTCCCCATCACCTTCGGAGCATTACCCGAGAAGTGGATGTTGCCATCCTCGTCTCGTTGATACTCGGTGCCACCGCAATATGCGAGGATCGTCGTCCATTCGACATCACTGTCTCCTCGAGCCTGCATAAGACCGAGCCCGCCGAAGCGGTAGTTGGTGAAACGCTCCAGCGCCGTTTCGACGCGATTTGCCCAGAGTGTCGTCAGCGTCCGCACCAGGGCAGCGACCAGACCCAGCGGATCGATCGCGCCCAGCGGCCCATGCGTCTCCACCCGAACAAAGGATCGGTCGCTGCGGTGCGTCGGACCTGATCCTCCGTGCGGGAAGAGCACGGCAGCGTAGCTGCTCGGCGAAAAATCTGGTCGATGATCGACCACAGCGTCGACGAAATCGGACAAGAGCGTGAGAAAAATGGCGGGGACAGCCGGCACGCTATCCAGATTGCGCTGCAGCTTCGCGCAGAACTCAGCCTGATGATCCGAAAGGCGGTCGGACAGCATCGGGGGTAGCGGTACTCGCATCGCACAGAGCGCCGCGACGAATCTCCCCACCTCATCGGAATCAACGATATAGCGCCAGTCATCGTCGGGGACGTCACGACATAGCTCCGCTGCCCGCACCATCCGTTCGCCCAACCCGGGATACCATCGCTCGGAATGGCCGAAGACCCAGTTCGGAAACATGCGCTCATTTCCGCGCACGACCTCGAAACGAGGAGATCGGAACCTGCTTACAAGCTCGTCGATGTCGCGACGGCTCGTCTCGCCTAAGAAAACAACGTCACCGATCGTGAAGTTGGACAAGCTAGGATCATCAATAAAGCGCTTCTGCAGATAGGGTGACAGCACGCCGGCGACGCGCACATCAGCGCCTGATCGGTCTAGCTTGAACCGTGGCACGGTATGCTCGACGTAGAAGCGGTACGAATTGACGGGTCTGCGGGCATTCTTGACGTCAATCGCGGTCGTCCCGTCGACTTTAAGATCGTGCGTGATCCAGTCGTCGCCGGATTGGTTCAACTGGGTGACGGCAACATCCTCGACAATCGCATCGGCCTCGCGATACAGCCGGGCAGCAATCTTTTCGGCGGCGCGAGCGGAAAGCATCTTGGCGACGACGGCGTCTTCCTTGCTGCCAGCCCATTTCGCCGCGAGCCGGCGATCGTTCTCGTCCAAACTCCTGTACACCTCGGTCGCGGGAAGCGATGTCGGCGGGCTGTCCCCGTGAACAAGCAAGTTCAGGAGAGCGTGCCGGAGCGGAGCATAGTGCCGCCTGCACGTCTGTGATTTCACCTCCGGCGGTGCCAGGTGATAGAGGGGGTCGCCCGGTTTCGATGGCGTGAACGCCTTCCAGAAGCGGTCGAGAAGGTTGGACGTCGGCTTCGCAGCGCCGAGCGCGGTTAGTGCGTGGAGCACTTCGTCGCGGAACGGCGCCAACTGCTGCCTTTGCACGGCGATCGTGAGCACGAGGTCGGGCGAGCAATCGGGCGCTTGGTTCAGTACATCGACCAGTTCTTCATCGGTCATCCCGGACAGAACGTGGGCGGCGACTGCGGCGGGCCTGTCGACCCGGTCGCCCCGGCAGCGAAACAACACCTCCGCTCCCTCGACCATCAATGCGAGCGAAGATCGGACTCCGCTGCGATGGACGAAGAAATCAACGTTATTAGCCTCAATGAAACCGTAATCGTTTTCCCGCCCAGTCGAATGATTAAACCCGCCAAACCATTTTACTCGTCCTAGAAGGATTGCTCCCACTCCGTCATCAGTCGCCGAGCGGCGCGTATTATGGCTCTGCGGCTTCGACATTGGTGTGCTCACGGGGGGGGGCAGAGGCTTGTCCAGATCACGGTGCCTCCGCTCTATCGTAACTATCAGGTGCCGAAAACCCATCTTGAGAGGCGTTGGCGGCAGGCGCGGGCGTCTCCTCGCCCGCCACAACACACTCTCGCTAGGCGGCGAGCTGATCTGCCTTTTAACGATCCGCCCGCAGCCGATCGAGCCACATTTGTCATTGCGCTCACCGCAAATGGCCGATGCTATGGGCGCGAAGTGGCCGCCTGAAGACGCTCGACCCTAATCTCCCAACAATCTGAGTGCCCATCTTCGCTATGCCGGGTGCGCCAAACACCGCCGACTGCCACCGTCTTCTACGCGGGAACCGCAGCGGCTACGACCGATGAAATCGCTGGGAGTTCAACGTAGTAGGCGCAGCGGTGCGCTTCGGTGATGCCGTTCGAATCTCTCCGGGTGAAACGAACCTAACGGGCATCATTTATCTCGAGGCGATGCTGTACTTTCGTCACGAAGCGTGAGGCGTTGTGCTGCCCGTGAACCCGATCACGATCGGCGTTCGAGCGTGTCGATGATCGGACAATCTGGCCGGTCGTCGCCGTGACAGCGGGTTGCGAGGTCGAGCAGGGCGCGGCGCATTCTCTCCAGCGCCTGTGCCTTGCGGTGCAATTCATCGGCGCGCGTCGTCGCCAGCCGCTTCACATCCGCTGACGACCGCCCCCGATCGCTCCACAGTTCCAGCAGCGTGCGGATTTCCTCGATCGGAAAGCCGAGGTCGCGCGCATTGGCGATAAAGCGCAGGCGCTGCACATCGGCCTCGGAATAGTCGCGATAGCCGCTGTCGCGGCGCGGCGGCTGCGGCACCAGTCCGATCTTCTCGTAATGACGGATCATCCGCTGCGAGACGCCGCTCGCTTCCGAGGCCGCGCCGATCTTCACAGCTTCACCCGATTGAGGCGCAGCGCATTGGCGACGACGGTGAAGGAGGACAGCGCCATCGCCGCGCCGGCGAACATCGGCGACATCAGGATGCCGAACGGCAGATAGAGCACGCCCGCCGCGACCGGCACGCCGATGCCGTTGAACAGGAACGAGAAGAAGAGGTTCTGGCGGATGTTGCGCATGGTCGCGTCCGCCAGCCGCCGGGCGCGCACGATCGCCGACAGGTCGCCACGCGTGAGCGTCATTCCCGCGCTCTCGATCGCCACGTCGGTGCCGGTGCCCATGGCGAGCCCGACATCGGCGGCGGCGAGCGCCGGCGCGTCGTTGATGCCGTCGCCGGCCATCGCCACGCTGGCGCCCGACGCCTTGAGTTCGCCGACGATCCGCGCCTTGTCGTCGGGCCTCAAATCGGCATGGACCGCATCGAGGCCGCCCACCTGCCGCGCCACGGCTTCGGCGGTCGCCGCATTGTCGCCGGTCAGCATCACCACGTTGAGACCGTCGGCGCGCAGCGCCGCGATTGCCTCGCGCGCATTCGCCCGTATCGGATCGGCGACCGCGAGGAGACCGGCGGTCCGCCCGTCGATCGCCACCAGCATGACGCCGGCGCCGTCGGCGCGGTGCGGCTGCGCGCGGTGCTCGAGCGGTTCGGGGTCGGCGCCGATCCGGCGTAGCTGCGCGGCGTTGCCGATCACCACCGTACGTCCGTTCACAGTCGCGCTGATGCCGAGCCCGGTCTGCGATTCAAAGTCCTGGACCATTGCCAGCTTCAATCCGCGCTCCTGCGCCGCCGTGACGATCGCATGCGCGAGCGGATGTTCCGATTGCGCCTCGACCGCGGCGGCAAGCGCGAGAAGATCATTCTCCTCTTCGTCGCCAACCGGCTCGACGGCGATCAGCTTGGGCATGCCCTCGGTGATCGTACCGGTCTTGTCTATGACGAGCGTGTCGACCTTCTCCAACGCCTGCAATGCTTCAGCATTCTTGACGAGCACGCCGGCATGCGCCCCGCGGCCGGTGCCGACCATGATCGACATCGGCGTGGCGAGGCCGAGCGCACAGGGACACGCGATGATGAGCACGGCGATGGCGTTCAGAAGCGCGTGGCCGAAGCGCGGCTCGGGGCCGACGAAGTTCCACACGACGAAGGCGGCGAGCGCGATGGCGACGACCAAAGGCACGAACCAGCCCGAGATGCGGTCGGCGACCGCCTGGATCGGAGCGCGGCTGCGCTGGGCCTCGGCGACCATGCGCACGATCCGCGCGAGCATGGTGTCGGCGCCGACCGCGCGCGCTTCCATGACGAGGCTGCCCGTTCCGTTGACGGTGCCTCCAGTGACCTGCGCCTCGGCCGTCTTCTCGACCGGCACCGGCTCGCCGGTCAGCATCGATTCGTCGACCGACGAGCGGCCTTCGACGACGACGCCGTCGACCGGGATCGCATCGCCGGGACGTATGCGCAGCCGATCGCCAGCCATCACGTCGCCGACCGACACCTCTTCCTCCGAGCCGTCATCGCGAATGCGGCGCGCGGTCTTGGGCGCGAGATCGAGCAGCGCCCGGATAGCCTTGCCGGTGGCGGCGCGGGCGCGCAGTTCGAGCACCTGCCCGAGCAAGACCAGCGTCACCACCACGCCCGCCGCTTCATAATAGACCGGGACCATGCCGCCGTGCATGCGGAAGGTCGGCGGGAACAGCCCGGGCGCGAAGGTCGCGACGAGGCTGTAGAGGAAGGCCGCGCCGACGCCGATCGCGATCAGCGTGAACATGTTGAGATGGCGCATCCGGATCGACATCCAGCCGCGCTCGAAGAACGGCTTGCCTGCCCACAGCACGATCGGCGCGGTGAGGGCGAGCTGCACCCAGGGCGAGGCTTGCGGACTGACGATCTGCAAGCCCAGCATCTCGGCCACCATCGACACGACCAGGAGCGGCACCGCCAGCATTGCCGAGACCCAGAAACGGCGCGTGAAATCGACCAGCTCGGGATTGGGCGCATCGTCGAGACTCGGCTCTTCGGGTTCGAGCGCCATGCCGCAGATCGGGCAAGTGCCCGGGTCTTCCTGCCGGATCTCGGGGTGCATCGGGCAGGTCCAGATCGCGCCCGGCGTCGCTTCGCGCTCGGGGCGTGGCCCGTCGCCGAGATAGCGTTCGGGATCGCCGACGAACTTCGCGCGGCAGCCGGCGCTGCAGAAATGATAATCCTCGCCGTCATGCCGGGCATGATGCGAGGTCGCCGCGGGATCGACGGTCATCCCGCAGACGGGATCAATCGCGCCGGCGGTCGCCGGCTTTGTCGCGCAGCAACTCGCGCCCTGATGATGGTGGTGATCGGCATGGTTCATAGCGGGAATCCTTCCATGCCGACCCATATGGAGTCTAACATCATGTCAGAGTCAAGACATGGTAGATTGCCGGCTGCGGCGATAGCGTCCCCAGCCACGCGACCAGCGCGAGGATCAGCACGGCCGCGCTCGTTTCCAGCGCGATGCTGACCCGCAGAGCGCGAACGCCGGAGTTGCTGCCGGCGTCTCCCGACGCCAATCGCGGCGTCAGCCGCCACCGGTTGGCCGCCGCAAGCCCGAGCATCGCCGCGAACAGCATCAGCTTTACGATCAGGAGCTGCCCGTAGAACGTCGTCGGCAGCCGCAGGGCGCCCTCGACGCCGACGATCATCCAGACGTTGATGAGGCCGGTCGTCACGATCGAGGCGACGATGATCGAGCCGGCGACGGCAAACCCCGCCAGCGCCGATCGCGCCGCGGCGACCGACCGTTCGTCCTCAATGTGCGCGAAGAGCAGCGTGACGAGAACGGCGAGCGCGCCGAGCCACGCGCCCGCGGCCAGCAGATGCAGCCCGTCCGCTAGGCGATGAATGGTGCCCGCAGTGCCTTCGGTCACCGCGGCATGGCCGGTCCAGGCAAGCGTGCCGAGCGCGACGCCGGCGCCGAGAGTCACCATCAGCGATCGGACCTTCGCGGATTGAACGAGCGCCGCGACGAGGGCTGTCGCGAGCGCCGTGGTCCGCCACAGAAATGCATCGCCGGGCGGCGTCTCGAACAACACGAAATCGAATGTCTCGCGATCGATGCCGGCGATCGTCGCGCCCGACATCGAAGCGACCGTCTGCAGGAAGGACAGGGCCGAGAGCAGCAGGCCGAGCCCGGCGAGGCCGGCAATTATCGCGCGACCGCCCAACGGCCGAGATGGGCTGGCCGCATAAAGCGGATAGACGGCCAGCCCGAACAGCAGCAGCAGATCGGCATAGACCCCGAAGCGCAGCGCCACGCCGATCCAGTCGAACATCCCTTAGCGGACCGAGAAGGCGTGCGTGCCCGTGATGCGGTGCGTGTCGGCGCCGACGATCACCCAATCGACGCGGTAGCTCCCCGTCGAAAGCGGCCTGGCGCTGGTGAGGGTGATCGACTTGCCGTCCTCCGATACCGCGCTCGTCACGCCCGTCACCCTCATGACATGGTTCGCCATGCCCGGCATCGAGGTCATCGTCAGCGTTGCGCTCGACAATCGGGGCATGACGCGCTCGCTGAAAGTGAGCCGCACCGTCGTGGTCGGCGCGACGGTGGCGTTCGCCGCTGGCGTCGCCGCGACGATCTTTGGGTGCGCGAGGGCGATAGCGGGCACGCTCAGCGCGCCCAGCGCCGCGACCACGGCGATCATCGGTCGGAACTTCATTCTCAATCTCCTTTTGAAATCCATGTTAGGCGATACGCAGTTGCCGCACGCATCCCTCACGCCGGCTTGGATGAGGGCACAATCCGCGCCATGCGTATGAGGGAGGCAGAAGGAAAGGTCAGGCGATGAACAACGATATCGACAGCGCGCTGGCGCGCTTCGCCGGGGCGGAACCGCATGCCGGCCTGGCCGGGCTCGAAGACCGCGTAATGTGCGCGATCGCGAGCCGACCGTCGTCTTCGGGTCTGGCGATGGGCGCATCGCTGAGTGCGGCCGCATTCGCGCTGGTGCTCGGCATCGTCAGCAATGCCGTGCCGCCGGCCGAGGCGCGCGCGGCGTCGTCGCTGGCGCCGTTCGGCGCGCCGAGCCCGCTCGCGCCCTCGTCCTTGCTGCTCGAACCGCGATGAGAGCGCGCCAGTTTTTCCTCATCGGGCTGATCGCGTTCGCCGCCGCGGTCACCGGGGTGCTGGTCGGGCGGTATTTCCTTCCCGCGCCGCCGCAACCGGCGGCCGAGCTCCACGCGGTGCTGCACGAGCAGCTTTCGCTCGATGCGGATCAGGAGCAACGGCTCGAAGCGCTCGAAGCGAGCTTCGCGGTTCGACGCCGCGCGCTCGAGCTCGAGATGCGCGCCGAGAATGCCCGTCTTGCCGATGCCATCGCCGCCGAGCACGGCAATGGCCCTCGCGTCGCCGCCGCGGTCGACGCCTCGCACCGAACAATGGGCCAGCTCCAGAAGGAGACGCTGGCGCACATCTTCGCGATGCGCGCGCTGTTGAAACCGGAGCAGGCGGCAAAGTTCGATGCCGCCGTGACCAGGGCACTGACCGAAGATCCCCAGTGAACGGCGGCCTGGTCGACCGCACGGACGGCGAGCTCGTCGCGCTGGCGCTGGGCGGCCGGCAGGCGGCCTTCGCCGAGATCGTCAGTCGGCACAAGCAGCCGCTCCATCGCCTGATCGCCCGCATCATCGGCGACGACGACGAAGCACTCGACGTCCTTCAGGACGTGTTCGTCGCGGCGCACGGGTCGCTGCGCCGGTTCGATATGGGGCGGCCGATGCGGGCATGGCTCGCGCGCATCGCCATCAACAAGGCGCGCGACTGGCGCCGCCGGCGCGCGGTGCGGCGGTTGATTTCGGTGGTGTTGCCCATCGAGCGCGCATCGGACATCGCCGACGACCAGCCCGCGGTCGACACGCTCGCGGCCGACCGCGAAGAGCTGCGGCAGGTGGGCGCGGCAATCGCCACGCTTCCGGCCAATCTGCGCGAGACGCTGGTGCTGCGCGCGATCGAGGGCATGAGCCAGGCGGAAACCGCCGAGGCGCTGGGAATCAGCGAGAAGGCGGTCGAGACGCGCCTCTATCGCGCCCGGCAGCGGCTCGCGGCCGAGATCGACCGGCAACGATAAACGCTTGACCCTGACACGGTGTCAGACCCCATCTTGCCGGAAGCTTTTTTCGACTCCGCCATGAGGGGCATGATCGCCGCGCGCGTATGGCCGGTAAGCCTCGCCAAGATTTCAGGAAGATGAATGACCGCTTTGATTGATCGCCGGACACTGCTTCGCGGAACCGCGGCGCTGGGCGGGACCGCTGCGCTCGCATCCTGGTTCCCCGCTTGGGCACAGCCTGTCTCGTCGGGGATTGTCAGGCCGCTTCCGACCGTATCGGGCGAGGACATCACGCTCACCATCGCGCGCCAGACGATGATGATCGACGGGCGATCCTCGCCCGCGATCGGCATCAACGGCACCGTGCCGGCGCCGCTCATTCGGCTGCGCGAGGGGCAGATGGTGCGGCTCAACGTGGTCAACGATCTTGACGAGGACAGCTCGATCCACTGGCACGGGCTGCTGGTGCCGCCGCAGCATGACGGCGTGCCGGGCGTCTCCTTCCCCGGTATCAAGCCGCGATCGAACTATCTCTACGAATTCCCGATCAAACAGAACGGCACCTATTGGTATCACAGCCATTCCGGGCTGCAGGAGCAGCTCGGCCATTACGGCCCGATTGTCATCGACCCGGCGGGCGAGGATCCGGTCCAGTATGACCGCGAGCACGTCATCGTGCTGTCCGACCACAGCCAGATGTCGCCCGAGGCGATCTTCCGGAACATGAAGCTCAATCCCGGCGGGTTCAATTTCCAGAAGCAGACCCTCGCCGGCCTGCTGGCGGGACGCGACCAGACCGCCGGAGAACGCCTGATGTGGGGTGGGATGCGGATGGACCCGACCGACATCTCGGACGCGACAGGCTCGATATATACTTACCTCGTCAACGGGCACGGCCCGATGGACAACTGGACCGCGCTGTTCACCCCGGGCGAGCGCGTGCGCCTGAGGTTCATCAACGCGTCGGCGATGACCACCTTCAACGTCCGCATTCCGGACCTCCCCATGACCATCGTCCAGGCCGACGGGCAGAACGTCATGCCGGTCGAGGTTCAGGAGTTCCAGATCGGCGTCGCCGAAACCTACGACGCGATCGTCACGCCGAGCGAGGACCGGGCCTTCACTTTGGTCGGGGAAGCGATCGATCGCTCGGGCATGGCGCGCGCCACGCTGGCGCCGCGCGCCGGGATGAGCGCCGCGGTGCCGCCGCTGCGCGAGCGTCCGCTCGCGACGATGAAGGACATGGGCATGGGCGACATGGACCACGGCGGAATGCGCGGGATGGACATGTCGGGCGGCATGCGCGGCATCGACCCCACCGCCGAGCAGAACCCATCGGCCGCGCTCGCGACCGGCGCGATGGCCGGCGGCGCGGCGGCGATGGGCAATATGGATCACGGCGCGATGCCGACGGACCATTCCGGCATGGCCGGGATGGATCACGGAGCGATGTCGAACCCGTCCGGCGGCGTGGCCGGGATGGATCATTCGGCGATGGGCGGTCAGTCCGGCGCGATGGCGGGCATGGATCACGGCTCGATGGACATGGGCTCGATGAGCATGCGCGACTTCTCCCATGCGCCGCAGGTCAAGAAAGGCCCGGGCGTCCAGACGATCTCGCCGATGCCGATGGACCGGACCGGCGAGCCCGGCCAGGGCCTGGAGAATGTGGGCCACAAGGTGCTCGTCTACCGCGACCTGATGGCGCTCGACCGCAACCCCGACGTCCGCGCGCCGTCGCGCAGCATCGACATCCACCTGACCGGCAACATGGAGCGCTTCATGTGGTCGTTCGACGGCGAGAAGATGTCGGACGTCCACGAGCCGATCCCGTTCATCGAAGGCGAGCGAGTGCGCGTGAACCTCATCAACGACAGCATGATGGGGCACCCGATCCACATCCACGGCCACTTCTTCGAGCTGGTGACGGGGCACGGCGACCGCGCACCGAGAAAGCACACCGTCATCGTCCAGCCGGGCGGCAAGGTGACCTGGGACTTCACCGCCGATGCGGTCGGCGACTGGGCATTCCACTGCCACCTGCTCTATCACATGCACGCGGGCATGATGCGCGTCGTGAGCGTGCGGCCGCGGGGAGACGCGGCATGAAGACGCTGCTTCTGCTCGGCGCAGCTCCCATCATGCTTCTGGCCGCACCCGCCGCGGCGCAGAGGATGGACCATTCCCACATGCCCGGCATGACGATGCCGGCAAAGCCGGCGCAAGCGGAGCCGGCGCCCAACCCCGCGCAACAGCCCCCTTCGCCTCCGGCGGCACAAGATGCCGCCCGCGCCGCTCCCGATTGCCCGCCCGAGCACGCGGCAATGGGGCATTGCACGCCTAAGCCCGCAACCGATCCGCACGCGGGGCACGCCATGCCCGGCGCAGACCAGGCGGCGCCCGCGATGGAGATGACCGGCACCGCGCTTCCCGCCGGCAATGCCCCGGCACCGCCGCCGCCGGAGGATCATTATGCCGATCGCCAGTTTCCACCCGAAGAGATGGCGGATGCCCGCCGCCAGATGATGTTCGAGCAGGGCGGGCAGGCCTTCTATCAGGTGATGTTCAACCTCGCCGAATATCAGGCGCGCGAGGGCGCAGACGGCTTCCGCTGGGACGGCGAGGGCTGGTTCGGCGGCGATATCAACCGGCTCGTGATCAAGTCCGAAGGCTCGGGCGCGTTCGGCGAAGGGGTCGAGGATGCCGAAATCCAGGCGCTTTACTCGCGCGCGATCGGGCCGTACTTCAACCTCCAGGCCGGCATCCGCTACGACTTCAAACCCAACCCCTCGCGCACCTACGCGACGATCGGATTCGAGGGGCTTGCGCCCTACTGGTTCGAGGTCGAGGGCGCGCTGTTCCTGTCCGACAAGGGCGATGTGCTCGGCCGTCTCGAAGGCTATTACGATCAGCGGATCACCCAGCGCCTGATCCTTCAACCCCGCGCCGAACTCAATCTCGCCGCGCAGGACGTGCCCGAGAACGGCATCGGCTCCGGCCTTTCCGATATCGAGCTGGGCCTGCGGCTGCGCTACGAGATCAAACGCCAGTTCGCGCCCTATGTCGGCCTGTCTTGGGACCGGAAGCTCGGCGATACCGCCGATTTCGCGCGCGCGGCGGGCGAAGACCCGTCGTCGACCAGCTTCGTGTTCGGGATCCGGACGTGGTTCTGAACCGAACGAGACAAGGAATAGCGCCGCGAACACTAACCCGTTCGCAAGGAGATCAATGATGAAGATATTCCGCTTTCTTGCCTTCGCATTGGCGTTCGGCACCCCGATGGTCGCTATGGCAGCCGGGCCGATCGTCGTGCACCGCGATCCAGGCTGCGGCTGTTGCGAAGAGTGGGCACGACAAGCGAAGGCCGGGTTCGATCGCGACGTCAGGATGGTCGATGATCCCAACCGGGCGGCGCTCAAGGGCCGGCTTGGTGTGCCGGCGGCATTGGCGTCCTGTCATACCGCGATCGTCGACGGCATGGCGTTCGAGGGGCACGTTCCGATCGCCGACATCAAGCGCGCGCTCGCGGCGCGCCCGGCAGGCGTGAAGGGTCTGGCCGTGGCGGGCATGCCGATAGGCTCTCCCGGCATGGAAGTGGCCGGCGTCAAGGCCCAGCCCTATGCCGTGGTCGCCTTCGGAAAGAACGGACAAAGGGTATTCGCGCGCCATTGATCGGCGCCTCGTTCCGCAGCCGACCCGAAGGAGAAACGAAGGGGACCTCCCGATGTACCGAAACATGCTCGCGGGAGCGCTGCTGTTGTTTCTGGCCTTGGCGATCGGCGGATTGGCGGTCGCCTACACGGGCGTCTACGACGTGTCAGCCAGTTCGGGACACACGACAGCCGGCCGTTGGGTGCTCAGGACGGCGATGCAAAACTCTGTCCGCAGCCACGCGGCGGACGTTCCGGAGCAGGAACGTTTCACCGCCGCGGCGACCCACGCTGGCGGCTCCGAGTACAAGGCGATGTGCCAGCAATGTCACGGCGGCCCGGGTGTGACGCGAGCCGAATGGGCGGAAGGCCTCGTTCCGTTACCGCCCAATCTCACCAAGGCGGCGGCAGACTGGCGACCGAATGAAATCTACTGGATCGTCAGGCACGGCATAAAGATGACCGCGATGCCCGCGTTCGGCGGCTCGCATGACGAAGAGACCCTGTGGAACATCGCGGGTTTCGTCGAGCGACTGCTGAGGATGACGCCGGAACAATACGCCGCGTTGCCCGATGATCATCGTGAAGGCGCGACCGGATCGGAAGCCGATCACTCAGAACATTCACACTGACGAGCAGAGGATGGATAGATGGAACAGGGCCATGAAATGAGCAGCATGTCGTGGGGCCGGTTCGCGGCGATGATCGCGACCTCGACCTTCATCATGTTCTTTCTGATGTATCAGCTTGTCTATTCGTCCGAGCATCTGATGTTCAGCATCAACCGGTTTGTCGCGTCGCTCGTCATGGGTGCGGTGATGACGCTGGTCATGCTCGGCTTCATGTGGTCGATGTACAAGGGCATGGCGGTCAAGGTCGGGGTGCTGGCGGTCGCGCTCGTCCTCGGGATAACTCTGCTTTTGGTTAACCGCAGCCAGGCGCTCATCTCCGACGTCAGCTTCATGAAATCGATGATCCCGCACCATTCGATCGCGATCAACAACGCGCGCAAAGCCAGCATCAGCGATCCGAGGGTTCGCGAGCTGGCCGACCAGATTATCGCTAGCCAGGTCCGCGAGATCGCCGAGATGAAGCTGCTCATCGAAGACATCGATCAAAACGGTGAGCGCGGCTCCCAGCCGCTGCCGCCCCGATCGGCTGAGGTTACGCCTGACATGCTGCCCGAGATCCAGGCTGCTACTCGCTAAGGCGAAAGGGAGTCGGTCGATGTCCCAATGATTCACTTGCTGATTGCTGGGCGTAGCACCCGAGGGCGCACGAGGCGGCGATCGACGGGAACAAGCGGCTGGTGACATCTCTATCGTAGTGAACACGGCGAAATGTATTCGTTATGTTTATCCTGCGCGGGGCGCCGGTTGATCGAAGCGAACCGAACTCCGCTTGTCTTGGGCTTAAGATATGTCAGCTATGGCCCCTCGCATGCCGAAACCTGCCAGTCCGCAAACGGCCCACTTCGAGCCGTTCAGCGCGCCGGGCGCAACGATGGCAGCTACTGGGCCGGCAGCGGACATGCAACTTTCGGACACCCGAGCGAGATAGCTGCCGTTCGATCCGGCAGATCTTCACGGCCGCTCTCGACCAACTCAAGTCGTTCTCCGACGCTCGTGGAATGACCGCTCCTGCCAAAAATGGCCGTTCGGGTTTCGTTCAACCGCAGAGTCGCGGAGCGCCCGATCGGTGTCCTTCAATTTCTGAAGGCATGATCTCGAAACCAGTTATTCATTCAGGAGGTGGAATTACGCGCTCGCGGCTGGAGCCAAGTCACTGAGCGATCGTCAGATCCCAAGACGAAGGGGTAAGAGGCCGTGAGACGACAGCGGCAGAGCGTCCCTCGTCCGCCCGTAAAGTTTAAAATCGGCCGTGAGATGTGAATGGCTCGCTACCAAACAGGGGGCATGTTCAGTCGGCGGGCTATGGCGCTCCGCAAGGCCGCAGGCGATAGCGCGATACCGCGATCGCACCGTAAAAAATGGTTAGCAGCGCGAGATTGATCAACGCACCTCGCTGCTCGACCAGCGTTGCGCCCATCTGGTTGACGCCAACCATCAGTTTGATTCCCGGCGTCGTCGGCAGGAGGCGCGCCAACAGCGATAGCCAGTGCGGCGTCGCCTCGCTTGGCCAGGACAGACCGGACAGGAAGAAGATCGGGACCGAGGTGACGATCCACAACTGGATGGGGCGCTCACGCGTGCGGAAAAAGCTGGCGAGCGCCAACGCGCCGGCGACCGTCGCGGATATGAACAGCGCTGCGGACACGACCAGCGTCAGCGGATCGGCAGCCCCGCGCGGATAATCCTGAAACCAGAAGACGAAACCAGTGAAATAGGCGATGTCCGCGCACCCGATGACGAGAAAGGCCAGCGCGATGCCGAGCAGGGTGCGTGGCGCGAAGCTGAGCGTTCCCTGGCGCTCTCGCATCGTTGCGGCAAGCACGGTGAGCCCCATCAACAAGGTCTGCTGGATGATGAGAAAGGCGACACCGGGAAAGATCGTGCTGCCGTAGCCCTCGCGGGTGTTGAACAAGGGGCGCTGGATCATCGCCAGCGGGGCGGCGGCCGGCGCCCCGCTGGCCATCGCCTGGGCAACCGCAGCATCGCGTCCGATCTCTCCCAATGCCGCACCAATGCCGGCAAGCGCGGTCGAACTGCGCAGCAGATAGGCGCCGTTGCCATAGAGCGCGACGGTCCCTTGACCGCCGGACAGGATGCGCTGTTCAAAGCCTTGCGGAATCACCACGATCGCGCTCACCCGCCGTTCTTCCAGCCAGCGTAGCGCGACGGCGGGGGACGGGAGCCGCGCGACCACTTCCGCCTGTTGCAACGCGCCGAGCCGGGTCTCCAGCGATCGGCTGGTGGCGCTATGATCCAGATCGACCACCGCCACCGGCATCCGCACCGGCACCTCGCCGGAATAAGCGGTGGGGTAGAAGAAGGAATAAAGAAGGCACGACCCGATCAGCAGCAACAGCGCCGAGCTGTCGGCCAAGATTGCGCGGAAGGTGGCGAGGAAGGCGCGGCCGATCATCGTCGCCCCCAGGTTTGCGGTCGGCGTGCAGCCGCCAGGTAAAGCGGCAGCCCGATGCCTGTGCCGACGATCAGGAAGGCGAGCATAGCGAGCAGCTGCCCGGCAGATTTCATCGCGGGCGCGCCCATGGTCCATTGTTCCGACAGCAGCTTGGCGAATGCCGAATAGGGCAGGAGCGCACTCCAGATCCGGGCGAAGCTGGAGGCGGATTCGATCGGGAAAATCGCGCCCGCAAAGGCGAAGGAGGCGCCCGCGTAAAGCCCGGCGATCGATAACGTCCTGCCCATCGACAAGGTGAGGCCGACGATCAGCAAGGTCACGCCGATATAGGCGAGGTACATGGCGACATAGCCGATGAGCAGCAGAATCACGCTGCCCGCGACCGGCCAGCCGCGCAGCCCGGCGAGATAGCCGGTGGCCAGCAATCCCCAGCCGGTGAAAATTGCCAGATATGGCGTCAACTTGCCCGCCACCGCGGCGATCGCCCTCCGCCGATCCTCTCCGCCGATCCATGCGCCGATCGTGCCGTCGCGTAACTCGCGGCCCAGTGCGCTCGCGACGGCAACCATGAAGATCAGGTGCAGCAGCGCGGGGTGGATCAGCGCCACGAGTTGCAGTTCGTAGCTGCTCTGCGGATTGAACAGGATGGTGCTCTGCGCGGCAACCGGCGGCCGGCGCACCTGGCCGGGCCCGGCGAGAGCGGCGGCCTGCTCGGTGCCGAGCGTTGCGGCATAGGCCTGCACGACCGCGCCAATCTCGCGCAGGGCTGCCCCCGAAGCGGTCGAATAACTGGCGTTGTAAAAGGTGGTGATGCTGCCGGTCGTCCCGCGCAGCACCGCGCGCTCGGTATCCGCCGGGATCAGCACGACTGCATAGGCGCGGTTGGAGCGTACGATCCGTTCGGCCGCCTGCATATCTGGCACCTGCGCCACGACACGCAGCCCCGGCGCCGCATCGAGCCGGCGGGTCAGTTCACGCGCGACGGCGGTGCCGTCCAGATCGACCACCGCAATCGGCAGGTCGCGCATCACGCCCGCGGAAAACTGGATCGCCACCACCGCCATCAGCAGCAATGGCACCCAGATCACCAGCGCACGGTCCCAGAAACTGGTGGCGAGGAAACGCATTTCCCGGCGAAGCGCGCTGCCGAAGGCGTTCCCCACCCTGTTATGCCGGCCAGTCGAACAGCACGGTCATGCCCGGCCGCAGCGCCACGATTGGCGCGATGGGCATAACGCGAACCTCAAAGCTCTTGATATCGAAGCCGCTCGATTGCCGCGTTGCCCGCCAGGTCGCAAAGTCGCCAGCCGGTGCCGTATAGATCACGCGGAAGCGCGCGCGCAGATTGCCAAGCGCGGGGATTGTGCCGCTCAGTTCTTTGCCGCGGGCGAGGCCGTGGAGCTGATCCTCGCGCACGTTCAGCGTCACCCATGGATGGGCGGTATCGGTGAGCGTGAACACCGGAAAACCCTGCGGCACCAGTTCACCGGGCTGGGCGAGCCGCTTACCGATTTCGCCATCCGCCGGCGCGATGACGCGGGTTTCGTCGGCCGCCGCCTGCACTTCCGCCACCGCGCCGCGCGCTTGTTGCACCTGGCCGCTCGCTGCCTTTTTGTCCTGCGGTCGCGCGCCGGCCAGCGCGAGATCATATTGCGCGCGTGCCGCCTTGGCCTGTTCGGCGGAGGCGACGGCATTGGTGCGGGCCTCGTCCTCTTTCTGACCGGCGAGCACACCCTGTTCATAGAGCTGCTGGGTGCGTGCATAGGTGGTCTGGGCGAGCTCGGCGGCGGCCTTTGCGCGGCGCCACTGTGCCTCCGCCGCGCGGATATCTTCTGGCCGCGCACCTTCGTCCGCCTTGCTCTCCACCGCCTGCGCCGCCACGAGCGCGCCGCCCGCTTGTTCGGACTTGGCGGCAACTTCGGGGCTGGCGATTGTGTAGAGCAATTGCCCTGCCTTCACCGGCTGGCCCTCCTCGACGTGGAAGGCGGCGATCCGCCCGGTCACCTTGCTACTGATCCGAAGTGCGCGCGCATCGACCATGCCCTGAAGCTGATCGGGCGCGGGGCGGTAGCTGAGCCACAGACCAAGCGCGAGCAGTGCCGTCACGATAATCGCCGCGATGATCACCATCGGCCGACCGTGCGTGGTGGGCGCGGGCGGGGCAGCGGGTGCTGGCGCGTCGGATGGTGCGGGTGCGTCGGCGGGAATGGCGGCGGGCACGGGGGCCTCGACAGGCGGGGGCGCGTCGTCTTGCGTGGGTTCGGTCATGGGATCACCTTGTCGGCCCGCGAGAGAAATTCCGGCATCCGGTCGATCTGCCCGCTCATGCTGAGTAACCGGGCGAGCGCTTGCACATAGTCATTCGCCGCCTGTGCGCGCTGAATGCGGGCCCGGCCGCGCCCGAGTTGCGCGTCGACAACGTCGAGCGACGTCGCTTGTTGCTCGCGATAGGATAGGGTCTGGAGACGCACATTCTCGTCCGCCGAGACCAGCGCACTGTCGAGGAGCAGGAACCGTTTACGCGCCGCCTCCACGTCATTCCACGCCTTGGTCACGCCGATATCGAGCTGGGTGCGCGCCTCGCGCAGCCCGGCGTCGGCCTGCTCCACTGTCGCGCGCGCGGCCTCCACCTGCTGCTGCCGGCCCGCGCCGGAGATGAGCTTGTATTTCAAGCCGACGCCGATCGACCAATCGGGATCCGTGAGCAGTGAATTGCGTCGGTCGAAATTATATTGCCCAAAGCCGTAGATGGTCGGCCGGAGCTTTGATTGCTGGATTTTCACGCCGGCCTCCGCCTGGTCCTCCAGCGCCCGCAACCGGGCGAGCTGGGGATGTGTGTCCAGCGCGGCGGCCTTGAACGTGGCGAGCGGCGCGAGTGGCCGCGAATCGACCCCGAGCGGACTGATTGGGCGCACCCCCGCCGGCGCGCGCAGTATCCCGGCGAGCGCGGCATTGGCGGTGGCAAGATCGGAAATCGCCTGTGCATAGTCGCGCGCCGCGTCGTCGCGCGCGACCTCAGCCTGCAAGCGTTGCGCGCGACTGATGAAGCGTGCCTGTTCGAGCTTCACCGCGTCGGCAACGTGCCGCTCGAGGCCATCGAGCACATCGCGGCGGATGCCAAGCGCTCGTTCGGCAAGCTGTTGCCCGTAATAGGCCTGGACAAGCTGGACGAGCGCATCGTCGATCGCAATGTCCCGATCCGCCTTTGCCTGCGCGACCTGGGCGCGTGCGCCGGCCTGCGTGCCACTGATCTGCCCGCCGGCGTAGATTGGCAACGTGGCCGTGACGATCGGCCGTGTACTGGTGCGTTCCTGCCTGAACTTCAGCGGATCGGGGATGCCGAAGGCTTCCGCCACAGGTGCCAGCGAGCCGAGAGGCAGATAGAGCGTCTTTTGATATTCCAGCAGTTGCGCCTCGATATCGATATCGGGGCGGCCGAGCGTCCGGGTCGCTCCTTCCTGTGCTTCCTTGCTGCGTATGTTCGCGGCAGAAGCCTCGATCGCGTCGGATCGGTGGAGCAGCCGCTCTTGCGCAGCACCATAATCAAGCGGAAGCGGCAGCACGTCCTGCGTAAACGCCGGTGAGGCGAAAGCCACAATGCAGAGCATCGACCATGGAAAAAAACGCATCGGCAGTATATCCAGCTACGCCGGCCGGATTGATGCCGATTTTTATCCGTGTAAAGTTATTTCGCATGTGGTACGCTCCGCACGACTGGTAGGAAGCTGAATGATCGGTTCATTCTGATGCGCGCCGAGGGCATTATCCCGGATTCAGTCCGTTCCTTCTCTTTTGAAAAATGGATTGGGGTGAAACTCGACTTGGATGAGAGGCGCATTTCTGAATGAACATTGAAAGATAGACATCAGCTTCTCACGTTGTTCTGCCGCGTGCTTCTGGACAGCAATCGACCAGATCTTGCTTGTTTCGGGGGATGACATCGGCAAATTATCGAACGTCCGCTCCTGCCGAAAGCCGCCGTTCTTCGTGCGCTTCTGAATGGCGGGTAAGTCCCAACTTCGGCCGTCCAGGACCCCGTAATTGGCGAGATGAACGAATGGCGGCTTCCGGGATCGACGGCGGATCGGTCGGATGACCGAGATTGGGCGCCTAGCTGCCGTCGTTGGCCTCAATGAACGAATGTCCGGTTCCGGACCGGTGGCTGGCATACCACAACGTCTGGAACTGGGTCTGATCGGCGAACCCTCTTACGACAGCGCAGACCCGCTCCGCGGTGAACTTCTGAAAAGTGTGGGTCGCGCGGGGGCGAAGCGTATCGTGCTCGCCCCCCGCGCCGGCATCAATGCCGAGTCTTGATGATCGGCAGGTTCCATTGTTTGCTTCGGGGTAGCTCTGGCATGATGGCCGCCCAGAAACTGGCAATTGCGTCTGGGTGTAAGACGGCGGTGCCGTGTGCTCCCTCTTTTTTAGCCAGACCGCGGAGGAACGAGACGATCTCACCCCGCAGCTTCACGCCCGTGCCGCTCGCGAACAATGTGTCCTCGAACCGCATCATGGTGCGGATCTGCGCGAGCCGGAGGTATCGGATGTAGCGATCTCCTTTCTCGCTGCCGTTCATGTGCCCGGGCTTGCCGTCCTTGCCCGGATTCCAGTTCATGCACTTGTACGGCGGCTTGAACAGGTAGTTGGCAACACGCGCGAGGTTGATCTCAGACGTGTCGACCCGCTTGATGTCGATGGCCTTGGCCCCAGTTATATTCGGTGTGAACCGGTGCTTCTGCTTGATTGCGACCTGCTCGGCTCGCCTGAGCAATCCAGGCTTTCCAGCAATGATCGCGTGACCGTGCCCCTGGAGCACCTGCCCGCCATCTGGATGGCCGTGGCTGTTGAACAGAGCGAGCTCGAACGCCCCCAGGAGGAAGTCGGGGCGGATAAGGCCAACAACTTTCTTCATTCGCTTCAGCGAGCCATATAAGTTGATGGTCGGGTTCAAGTGCGAGCTGGAATCGTCGCCGGAGATGAAGGTAATCATACCAACCTCAATCTCGGCATTATTCCGCACTTGGGAGATCAAGCTCGCAGCTAGCATGTTGGCCGCCTCACGACACATTTGCTCGTTGGTAAGGATGGGAGCGCCTGTGGACCCAACGCTGGTGAGCAGCGCCTCGATGGTGGCTCGCTTTTGCGGTGGAAATTTCTTCGGCAAGGCGCGGCGCGCTTTACCGTTGAACTTAAAAGACCATTCATCGCGTAAGGTCTCGATCTCCTGCGGAGTGTTACAACCGTAGAGTCCTCGGTACACGCTATCATTAGGTTCAGGACCGTTGCTGGCATCAGCAACCACGCTTTCGATGTGGAGGAGGATCTTATTTCCCTTGGGATTGCGAGTTGAACGCTGAAGAGCGTTGCCACCGATTTTACGCTTCGGTTTAGAAAATGTTTTCGGTCGGTGGGGAGGCGGTGATGGTCGCTTCATTAATTATTTCTTTCATGCGTTGAGCATGCAAACGATCGTCTCCGGCGGCGTAGAACCGCTGAAGGTGGCCTGTCGGCTATGCTGGATTGTTGGAAATGAACACTACGACAGCGCGTCACTGCCGCGTTGATGATTGATCTGGTTAGCCGTACTGATCAGCTAGAGATTAAATTCTTGGTTCAGAGTTGGTGATACCTGCGTCTTTGTCGCAGCTGAGCGTTATGGAGGGTCGGTTTTCCGACCTAGCATCACGCAGCTCCAGCGATCTTGCGGATGCTCGCCATCGTCACCCTCGTAGACCGTCCAATCTTGCGGCGCTCCAACGTATTGTCCTTGCAGAGCTCAAATACCTTTGATTTGCCGCACCTGAGAAGTATGCACGTCTCCCTGATCGTCGCGAGCAAGGGTTCAGCTTCGTCCCCTGTGGCATAAGAAGGTGATCCTGCGGTCGAAGATGCGAGTTTCCTGCTCATAATCATTTTATCATCCCAAAAATAGAACTTTATAGAATATGTTAACTACGCGATCCTTAGTTGCACATGTGCTCTAGAGATCTATCGAGAATACAAGTCATTTAACTCGGCCCCTCTCCGGTACACATCCTCTACAGAAGAGCTTCGAGTGTGAGTCCGCTCGATGAAGTTTAGGACGTTCCGGATGTCAATGGAGGAATGACCGGTGGCGCAACGTCTGTTTTGAGTGTTCGTTGTCTCAAGAGCGCCAACGTTGAGCGCTTCGTCAATCTCACGTTGCGACATCATCAACATCGTTGCGACGTATCGCTTGCTCACCAAGACCATTATGTCGCTGGGCTCTAGCTCGCCGGCCGGCTGAATACCGAGTGCGAGCTCGTGAAAACGGTCCCAGGTACTACTTAGGACCTGTCGGATCTGGTTCCCGTGCTCAGCCGGGATCACTCGGGTACGAAAGTTGAAGGGCTTGCTCACTGCCTTTACCTCAATGAGACCGCTCACTGCAGCCAAGGTCAAGCAAACCGGCGCCGATGCTTGTCGGCAAGGCGGGTGACAAATTCGGTCAAAGACGGTCCAAGTCAGACAAAGAAGTCCACATATGGACAAGCGGATCAACGCTGGCTGCGCAGTCAACCTACGCCGTTGCGGCCTGCGCAAGGGGGGGGGGCGCTTCGCGGTGGCGCGCGGACCGGGCAGGCGACCAAGCTTGTCGCTGGTCTGCACCGCGCCGACCGAGTCCCGCCGATGGTGCTTGCTCGATTGATCAGCCGTGACGTTTGCGCAGCTCTTTATCGGTCAGCTGTTTGCGTCGGACCTCCTCCGGCGAAGTCCTTATCATAGACATGCCATCTATTCATGAGGCGCCATATGCATGCGCAAGTCACCTCTTGAGTTCGAATACTATGCACGTGGGAGAAGCTATTAGCCTGACCTAGAATGTGCGCTAAGATCCATTGTTTATACTTTTTTGATATGTGATTTGTATAGATCAATCAGCTTTTCAGCATCGCGCAGCGCAGCTCGACGTGCTGCTTTGGTGTCCGGCTGGTATGACGTTTTCTCCTGGAGAAAATCAGCTATCTGGGCCTTTGCTAATTTTATAGGAAAAAATAGTCTCGTGTCGCCGATCATCATATTATCTAAGACGAGATTGAATGCATCCTGATATCTTTTCTTACGGGCCAGGCGGGGCCCTGTGGCCGTGTTCTGCTTAACTACGGGATGATTCTCTCCAGCTGCGCTTCCGACTTCGTCATCGCTTCGATCTGAGTGAAAAGTGGCGGCTGCCAGGCCTCTTAATGTTCCGATTTGTTCAGCTCGCACATGCAGCCCGAAGACAGTTCTTCTTAGAAATGCCGCTTCGAGCGGTGCATCAATCTCCGCCCTTTTTGCTGCGAGATAGGCTTGAACCTTCTTTTCGTGAGGGGTTAGCGGCCGGGGCTTGATGATCGCTTTGAGCCCGCTCTGCGGTCGAACCCGACCGGGCTTCTTCTGCTTGTATATAGCTTGCCGGCGAGCCACCATCTGTCCTTCCGACAGTCTGGTTTGCTCCGGTGCAATCGTCCACTCACTGGCAGAGAAATATCGGGAAGGAAGTACAAGAAGACCGTCTTTCATTGCGGGAAACTCGATATACACTTCATCGGCTTGTTGAGGATATCTCAAAGCTTCGCGCCAGAGATCGTCAGGGTCGAGTGTTCCAAGGTCTGCTTCTTGCACCACAGCCTCGACGGCAACTTCGACTTGCCCATGAGTGATCAGCGATAAAAGCTTATCGAGCGCGGATGCGTTATCCAAGCCGTATTTGTGACATATAATATTCGTCGATTCTATTGCTCGAACCCAAACATCGCGATCCCGGCTTACAGTGACAAAGCGCATAAGAAATCCTTGGGTATGACATTGTGGACTGTTGGTCTGTGCATCATGATACGTCTGAGCA
Source organism: Sphingomonas sp. IC-11 (assembly GCF_021043365.1). Classification (GTDB taxonomy): domain Bacteria; phylum Pseudomonadota; class Alphaproteobacteria; order Sphingomonadales; family Sphingomonadaceae; genus Sphingomonas. The sequence continues at coordinate 327,163 of NZ_JAJNDU010000003.1, forward strand.
TGATTGACTTTACTTGTGTAAGCAAATCAGCTAATAAATGATTCATTGCGCTAAGCACTTAGAGTCTTTAGTACGATAAGGATTGTGTCTCTGCCAGTTAGCCGTTCATCGTCAACCATCACTTCCAAGTGTGCCAGACTCATCCCTGCCCTCGATCAGCAAAAGCTAATTGACCACGTGTGTGCCGAACGTCATCCAAATCGCAACGAGGTGACTGCGCTCTTGTCATCTGCATCAGGTCATCGTGCCGGAGAGATCGCCGAGCTCGGATGGTTGATGGTGAGCGAAGTCAGCGGTCGTCTATCCGCCAGCATCGATGTTGGCCGGCATATCGCTAAGAAGGGCAATGGGCGCCGCATACCTAGTCATTCCGAAGTGCGCGCTGCAATCAAGGTGCTTCATGCCGAGCAGCGTCGGCTCAAGAGGGGGGCAGTCCGCCGATCGGAACGTGGCGGGCACATGTCGGCCAAGAGTTTCGCCAATCGGTTCGCCGCCCAGTTCCCAGAGTTTGAGTTCCACGGTTGCTCATCGCACAGCGGCCGGCGGACCATGATTACGATCACTGCTCGATCGCTCGCTGAGGTCGGCGGCAGCTTGCGCGATGTACAGGAACTCGCCGGGCGTCGTAGCCTCGCCACGACCGAGGGTTACATTCAAGGCGACCGCGCGATCCAGCGCCGTCTGAGCGGGTTGGTCTAACCAGTGGGCGGGGGCGTCAACCAGGCACCCTTCTCACCCCATCAAACACCCCCATCCAGCAGCCGCGCCGTCCCAGAGATCACAGCGCGGCAACGGTTAGAGCCCTTCGCCCAAGGCAACCTCGATGGCTTGTGCGGCTTGTACGACGCCATCAACGCGCTGCGGCTTGCGCTCGCGGATGATAAACCCCTGTCTCAGGCTCGATGCAAAGCGCTGTTCGCCGAAGGAATCGATTACCTGCACCGCAAGCGGGGCCTCGACAAGGCTATCATGGAGGGGATGGTCATACAGCGGCGGCTGGCACTCACTCGACGCCTCGCTAAGCTCGTCAGCACCAGCAACTGCCAGATCACGGTGGACCGACCCAGCACGCCACCATCATCAATCCACGATGTGCTCGCCTGGACTGAGGACAGTCTCACTGGCGGTATGCCCGTGCTTGTCACCCTCACCGGCGGTCTCGAGCACCACACGGTGATTGCAGGCGCCACCGCCAAGGCTTTACAGCTGTTCGATAGCAGCGGTTTGCGGTTCATCCGCAAATCAAGCTGCGGCCTGCGCGACGGATACTACCAGATCCCACCAAACAGCCTCTTCCGGATCGCGGTTCACCGATCGGGTTAGCCTCAAACTGCCATCCAACAGCAACGAAGAAAGGAACGTCGGCATGGATTGCCGCGACGAGATGACTGATGCCCAGCGCACCGCGCGCATCCGCGCACTCAACGACCATCTACGAACGACCGGTTTAGGCGGCAAGACGATGCTGACGCGCGCCGTCGCCGAGCTGCCGCCGCCGGTGCTCGAAGCATTGCTGACGGTAGTTCGCAGCTTTGACGGTTTCACCGCCGACAATGATCCATGGGGCGAGCACGATTTCGGGAGCGTTCAGGTCGGTGACGAAGCGTTCTTCTGGAAAATAGACTGCTACGACACAAACCTGGAGTTCGGGTCGCCTGATCCAGCTGACGATACGATCAGCCGCCGTGTGCTCACCGTAATGGTCGCCGCCGACCTCTAAGCTGAACGTTTATGGCGCCGGTCTCCGGATCCTGCGTGACGACCGAGCTGGGCGCCAGCAATTCGACAGGCTCCACGGCCAATGCAGCCGCCAGACGCTCAACCATGTCGATGGTCGCGGAGTAGACCTGACGTTCGAGCGCGCTGACGTAAGTTCGATCGATCCCGACGCGATCAGCAAGGGCCTCCTGCGACAGGTCTCGCTCGCGGCGTAGCCGCTGCAGGTTCTTCGCGAGGGTAGAGCGGAGCAGCACCGCGCTGGTTTGATCAAGCCGCCGCGCAAACAACCACGGAGTATACTCTACAACGAAAGGATGCTTATGGCCTACGGTGTCGAAGAGGGGGGACGAATGCTGCCACTGTTGATCGAGAGAGGACTGCAAAACGCACGGTGGCCTTCCGCTGCGTTATGCAAAGATCCAGCGCCAACTCAGTACCCACACGCAGGCGTGCGCCGCCATCTAGACGGAGGGCATAGTCGATGAGCAATGGCCAGCTGGGCGGACCGGCGCCGCGGCGCGATGACGACATTCAAGATGCCGAGTTTGTAGAAATCGAGAATTGGCAGGCCGCGCCGGCACCACCGGCGCCGCCGTTGTCTGGACACCGTGGCTGCTTGAGCTACGGCCTCAAGAGCTTCGCAGCCGTGCTCCTGCTGCTGATTGTGATGTGCGTCGCTTCCCCCGCGCCGGAGTCTACGAGCACCGATGGTAATGTCGGCGCCGTGTCAGACGAAAATGTCGCGAGTGACCTTGTAGCCGAAGAGGTACCGTCGCTCGCGGAGCTGGTTCAAAGAGACGACGCTCGCGCTTGCGGCCACCCTGACGTGGCAGCAAACATCCGAGAACGCATCTTACCCAGGAACGACGATGGAGACGCGCGAAGAGCGCAGATCCAGGAGCTAGCCCGCATCGATTTAACCGAGGTGACCGCAAGCGACATTCGTTCAGATGTTCACGAGCTCACCTGCGATGCAAACCTTCGGTATGGTGACGGGGCTGACGATCTCACGCCGATCACCTTCAAGCTTCGGGCTGCCGTCGACCCCGCTCAGCCACCGGTCTTGTACTTTGACATGCCGCTTTGGGATCTTGCAGCGCTCGTTGCTGCCATCACAGACCGTCCTCGCGCCCGCGTTGACGCAGAACGCGCCGAGCGGGCTCCACCACCACAGGAAAGCGAGCCTCTGAGCCTGATTGATCCGCCCGCGGGCGATGACCCTGGCGTTGCCCCAAGCGATGAAGACCGATTTGCCCCGCACTGATGATCTCATGAGGAAGAACGCCGATGGAAACATGGACGCTCGCGCTCGCGTTAGCATCGCCCAGTATGGAAACGTCCTTTGATGCCTCGACCGCGGCCATCTGCAGAGACCAGCGTGTCGGCCAAGCCGTAGCTGAGCTGATCGGCAGCTGGTCACAGAACTACGCATTCAGCCGCGTCATCATCGGTGCAGATGGTAAGTTCGGCCAGGTGCTGTCATCCACCATGATAACCCAGGGTCCGGGTTATATCATTTGCCAAGCGTCTTACCGCCTGTCGAAAGCCGGGACGTCAGCATCGATGATGGCGTACGTGACAGCAATCACGCAGTTTACCTTTCGCGTTGCCCCCACATCCGCGGGCTACACGATTTCGCTCGAGGACCTTCCAGACCATCTAGATGGAAGTGAGGAACAGACAGCCTTGATAGGCCGTTTCACGGTCAACGGGCGGCCATATTCCGCAATTTTGCAAGAGAACCAACGCCGCCTTGCTCCGAAAACGACCAATTGGCTTGTTGGCAGCTGGGTATCTGCACCGAGAGGCGGCGAGGATGGTCGTACCGTCTGTGGCGACTTCAACGCTCTTCCGCTGTACCGGCTCAACGGAAACACCGCGACGATTGTCTCTTTTGATGCCAACGGCCGTTATCGCTCCATGTTCATGTACACCACTCCGAGCGGAAACGAGCACTCGACGATGTATCGAGCGCGTTGGGCTCTAAAGGACAAGGTTCTTCAGCTGACAAACGTCTCTACGGAGGACGCTTTCCGTTTCGAAGGTGGTACCGACACGCAGGCAGTGGCTCAGCTGTCGGCCAACGTTATGCGCCGGGGCAGCGATCGTTTCGTTCGCTGCGTCGGCACCGTTGAGGACATCTATGGCGGTTAGATTAGAGATGTGGCGCTTGCAGCAGCAGCGGATTGAAGTGCTGTTGAACGAGCGCTCGACCAGGGCGCTTTCGGCCACACCGGTCTATTCTTTGCTTCAAACCTGCCAGCCTAAAGTCGTCGGCCACGGAGTTGGCCGACGTGCCGTTCCAACGAATAAGCACGCAGTTTGTAATCATAATTCGACTGCTTGAAAGCGCCATGTGCACCTAGGCGGCCGTTCGTTCAGAAAGAGCCGCGCGGCAGCTACGCGCCCCAAACCCGGACGTCCATGCCGCCGCCCGCCTCCACGATAGCCGCCGTTCCCTCACATGGAGAGGTTAACAGGATTAGGGATCAAAGTGCTGCGGTTTCAGCCAATACGGCCCCGTCGACCAGTTCGGTCACTTGCGTCAGGGGGCACCCTGCGAAGGTGACAGACTCGCTCGACTGCGGGCCCGGCTAATGATCGATCACGAAGATGATTGGGCGGCGTAAGTGCCGGTTGAAAAGCCATAGATTCAAACTTGGTGTTGACCTATCCTGCTCGAGAAGGGGTGAACTTGGCCAGCACTGACGTAACAGCAGTCGAAGGGGAAACTGCGTCGGCGACGGACCAAGTGGCTCTCGCTGGCGCGATGATCGCGCTTCTGAAGGACCACGCGGGTCTCGGCATCCGCCTTAAAGAGGTCCCGTTCGACTGGACGTCTGGAATGCACCGGCTCACCGGTAGCTTTCACTACATCACCTTCGCTGATGGCGTCCCCACGGTTCAGGAATTCGTCGAGTACCTTTACGACTGCCTGATCCCGTACTGCCTGCCAAAGAGCAAGATCCGGGATGCGCTACAGGGGATTGACCCCGTTCTCGATTATCACCGCATCGTCAGACTTGGCGACGATGCGAAGAGCTTATTTATCAAAGCGAAGAATCAACTCGAGTCCGGCGGGGAGCCGGGAGAGCTAATTCTATATGCTTTACTGGAATGGGTGCTAAAAGCTCCGCGCCTTGTCTCAAAGATGTACCTGAAAACTAATAACAACATGCCCGTGCACGGCACCGATGGCATCCATCTTGGCTATGACGAAGCCAAAGATATGCTGACCATCTATTTTGGCGAGTCCAAAATATACCAGAGTTTCTCGTCAGCGGCTGACGCTGCGTTCATCTCCATGGCCGAGCTCTTGGCGAATGCCGGTCAGATCTCTCGTGAGATTGAAATCCTGAACAACCTGTCCGACCTCAACAGCTTGGACCCGGCGTTTCGGGCGAAGATCGCGGACTATATCAACCCGTACTCAACGTCGAAGCTGACGCTGCAAAAGCGTATTGTTCACGCATGCCTGCTTGGCTTTGAATACGCCGCTTACAACCGCATCCTCGCGCTTGAACCCGACAAAGTCGCCTCGGCATTCGAGGAGAAGTACAAGAAGAGGATCGGCAGCGCCTGCCGCGTGATCGAACGCCACTACGGCAAGCGCCTGCCGGTCACCACGAACCTTCATCTCTTCCTTCTGCCGTTCCCGTCTCTCAAGGTCTTCAGGGCGGCCTTCTATGAGAAGCTCGGAGTGGCGGCATGAGTTTCGTGGACGAGCTTTGTGAAACGATTAGCGGCGATCCCCGCTTCGCGGCCGACTATGAGGCCATACTGCGTCAATCGATTTTGAGCGGCGCGGGCTTCGCTGACGGCCCCGCGCTTGAAGAGGAAGTCTTGCGGCGGCTTCTTCAAAGCGCCACGATATTTGCGCAATCTGAAGAAGCGGAATGGCGGCAGCTGGCCTATCGCATCAGTGTCGGATCCCTAGCCTATAGCGAAACTCTCGCCGGGATCAGGGGTGCGTCCAGACTTATCCTGGCACGTCTTGGAAATTATCCCGCGATCAAATTCGCGTTCAAAGGGGAATCGGAGCCACGGACGCTCACTGAAGGGGTCTTTTACGAGATCCTCGGCCGTCAGCTGGACAATACCGTGCGCATTGGCGAGCGCAGCGCCGTCCTTACCGACATGCAGCGGGCGGTCTGGGAGGCCCTGGCGTTTGGCTCCTCGCTGGCGCTTTCCGCGCCCACCTCGGCGGGCAAGTCGTTCGTGTTCCTGGCGTATATCGAGCAGCTCAAGCGAACGCGCCCGAACGCCAACCTGGTCTATATTGTGCCGAGCCGCGCCCTGATTAGCCAAGTTGCCACGGATTTGCGCGCAGCAAGCCTCGATAAGGCGTTTGAGGTGACGACGGTGCCGATACCGGCAGCGCCGACTGTCCTAGGTACGCCGATCTATGTGCTCACGCCGGAACGGCTCCAGGTGCTGTTTCATACGGCTCCTGAACTCAGCTTCGACGTGGCGATCGTCGATGAGGCGCATCTTATCGGCGAGGGCTCCCGGGGAGTGGTGCTGCATTCAGTCTTGCAGGATCTGCAACGACGTCACCCCGACATGCAGTTCCTGTTCTCGTCCCCGCAAGTTCGAGAACCGGCCGTCTTCGGCACGGTGGTCGGTCGCGAGAGCGTCAAGGTGGTCAAGACCAAAGACTCCCCCGTCGCCCAGAACATCATTCTGCTGAACCGCAGAGCGGGCGACGATAAGAAGATCGATATGCTGCTGTGGCGGGACGGCGAGAAGACCCCGCTCACGGAGATCGATGCTGCGATCCCGATCTACAATTCCCATGATGGGCTCGTGTATCTGAGCTGGGCTCTTGGAAACGCCTCTCAAAGCCTCGTTTACGCTGTCGGGCCTGCGGCATGCGAGGATATCGCGTTCAAGATCAAAGAGCTGTCGCAAGATCCAGCGGTTGCTGAAGTGGTGCCTTCCTCCGGACCCGGTGAGCTATCGGTACAGGTTCGCAAGGACCTGACTGCTTTTGCGAAAGAGGCGGTCCATCCGAGCTACGTGCTTGCTGAAACCGTGGAGGGCGGCGTCGGCTTTCACTACGGCCGCATCCCTCCGTTGCTGAGGAGCGCGGTTGAGAGTGCCTTTGCTGACGGGCATCTCGACTACATCGTCTGCACAAGCACGTTGCTGCAGGGCGTTAATCTGCCCGCGCGCAACGTGTTCATGCAGAACCCCCATAAGGGGGAAGAGAACCCGATCGAACCCGTCGATTTCTGGAACCTCGCGGGACGTGCCGGTCGCCTCGGCAAGGACTTCCAAGGGAACGTCTTTCTCGTCGATTACGATGAATGGGAATCGAGTCCGCTCTCCGGGCCAAAGGATGAGCCCATCAAGCCGTCGCTTGAGGTCACCCTGACCGACACGTCGGCCGAGCTGCTGGAATATATAGCGGCGACGGACCGTCCATCGGGCGAGTCTCCACATCTGGAAGCCGCCTTCTCAAAGCTCCTGCGCGATCATCGGCAGGGGCAGCTTGACGACACCCTTGACCGCCTCAGCGGATTGTCGCCGCAGACACGGGCGAGCATCACCTCCGCTTTGGAGATCGCTGACAATCAGATCGGTTTGAACGTGGAAACGCTGGCGGCGAGCCCGCAGATTTCGGGGTACCGACAGCAAGAACTCTATGATTACATGTTCGAGAAGATCGGGAAAAAAGGTCCCGACTATCTGATCCCGCTGCATCCGAGCGGGGAGTGGAAGGAAGTGCTCGACAAGCTGCGACCGGTTTTTGCCCGCGTTCACAAGTATCTTGAGCTGAAGAGCGGCCAGCATCATCGGTACTGGGCTCCTTTGGCTCTTCGCTGGATGCGCGGTGAGCCGCTGCCGATGATCATCGAGGAGGCGATCAAGTACCATAAGAAGCAGGGAAAGAACCGGTCCAGCCGGACGGTCATCCGAGAGGTGCTGACGGATGTCGAGAGCAGCCTCCGGTTCAAATATGTGAACATGCTGGGCTGCTACGGAGCTGTGCTGAAAGAGGCCCTGATCGCAACCGGACACGCTTCTCACGTCGCAAAGATACCGGCGTTGACCCTGTATCTGGAGCTTGGGGCAGCATCGCAAACGATGATCCAGTTTATCAGCCTCGGTCTCTCTCGCCATACGGCGCACATCCTGTCTGGCCTGACGATCAACAGGGATATGGATTTTGGATCAGCGCGACGCTTCCTCTCCCGGCTGACACCCGAGACAGCAGGGCTATCGCCTTACGTGGCTGGTGAACTTAGACGAGTGCTTCAAAACGTCTGAGGACCACGTGGACGAAGCGAGCAAGTGGAAATTGGTCAGGGATGCGAGTTCGTCTGCCAGCGGCGGTGCAGGTTGGCGCCGGCAAAACATAGGTACGCTTCCCGCGTCTTTTCGTCCCAAAGCAGTCGGTCAGCAACCGGCCCACAAGCAGCTGGGCAGGTACTGGCATCAGCTGCCGGTCGGGAATGCGCCCCAATATCAGTCATAGCGGATCGCCTGACGATCGCCTGAAAGCGGACATGCTAGCCGATCGACCGCGGTGGCCGAATATGTGGACTCAGCTGCCATTCGGACGGGTAAGGCGGAATGGCTGTTTTCAGGATAAGCGGGCATTTAACGTCTGAGTGGCGAACAACTCGGGTCCATCAGCCGACAGCTCGGGAGGCAAGATCGGCCGCGGCGTCACGCTTCGCCTGTGCGGCCTTCCGTTCGGAATAGCGATCAACGAGCTGTGCGGCGTGGCTGCGAGTCACGATCGTGAACCGGACCAGCTCCTCCATCACGTCGACGATCCGGTCATAGTAGCTCGATGGTCGCATGCGGCCTGCTTCGTCAAACTCCTTGAACGCCATCGCCACGCTCGATTGGTTGGGAATGGTAATCATGCGCATCCAGCGGCCGAGCAATCGCAGTGTGTTGACCGCGTTGAACGACTGCGAGCCGCCCGACACTTGCATGACCGCAAGCGTGCGACCCTGGGTTGGTCGCATGCCGCCGAATTCCAGCGGCAGGTGGTCGATCTGCGTCTTCATGATGCCGGTGATCTGGCCATGTCGCTCGGGGCTGCACCAGACCATCCCTTCAGACCACAGCGCATGCTGGCGCAACTCATGGACGGCGGGATGATCGTCGCCCTTCACCTGATCGGGGAGCGGCAGGTCGCTAGGATCGAATATCCGCACCTCCGCGCCGAATAGGATCAGCAGTCGAGCGGCTTCCTCGGCCGCGAACCGGCTGAACGAGCGTTCGCGCAGCGACCCGTAAAGCAGCAGTATGCGCGGCGGCGGCTGATCGTCGCCGAGGCCCGCACCCGGCCGGGTGATCACAATGCCCCTATCAAGCGCGGGGAGATGATCGGGATCGGTCAGCGCGCGGAGACGGGTCATCCAAGGTCCTTGACGAGATAGGTCGCGCGTGGACCGCACAGCGATGTGAACTGCGCGGTCGCGGTGATGAACGCCGGCGCGGCGTCGCGATCGGCGTCGACATAACCAAGCCCTCGGAAGAACTCGGCGCTACCATTGGTGAGGAGGTGCAGCCGCTCGACCGCACCATCGGTGACGCCTTCAAGGCGCTCGACCAGCATGCGGCCATATCCTTTGCCGCGCCGGCTTGGCAGCACGACCAACGAGCGGAGCAGCCGGTCAGCGCCGTTGCCTTCCAGACCGATGAACCCGATCAGCCCCTCATCGTCGAACAGGCTGAAGAACATCTGGTCGGGACCGCCGAGATCGTCGGTTGGGAGCTGCGCGGCGCCGAGCGCGAGCCGCAAGACATCATCGGAATGCCGAGCCTCCGCGAAATAGATCTGGGTCATGCCGTCGCTCTCGCTTCGTACCAGGGCCGCGTCCGCTTCACGATCGCGACGACTGACAGCATCACCGGCACCTCGACCAGCACGCCGACGACCGTCGCCAGCGCCGCGCCCGAGTTGAGCCCGAACAGGCTAATCGCGGCGGCGACCGCTAGCTCGAAGAAGTTGGAGGCACCGATCAGCGCGGCGGGCGCCGCCACGCACCACGCCACCCCGATCCGGCGGCTCAGCCAGTAGGCGAGCCCTGCGTTGAAATAGACCTGGATGAGGATCGGCACCGCAATCAATGCGATGACCAGCGGATGGGCGATGATCGCCTCGCCCTGGAAGCCGAACAGCAGCACGAGGGTGGTGAGCAGCGCCAGCAGCGAGACGGGCCCGAGCCGGGCTAGTAGCCGATCCAGCGCGGCCTGGCCGCCCGAGGCAATCGCCGCGCTGCGGACGATCTGCGCGACTATCACCGGCACCGCGATGTAGAGTATCACCGAGATCAGCAGCGTATCCCACGGCACGGTGATCGAGGCGACGCCAAGTAGCAGGCCGACCAGCGGTGCGAACGCGAACACCATGATCACGTCGTTCAACGCGACCTGGCTCAGCGTGTAGGTTGGCTCGCCCTCGCAGAGGTTGGACCAGACGAACACCATCGCCGTGCACGGGGCGGCAGCCAGCAGGATCAGGCCGGCGATATAGGAGCTGACGTCGCTTGCTGGCAGCAGAGGCCGAAACAGCCAACCCAAGAACAGCGTACCGAGCAGCGCCATCGAAAAGGGCTTCACCGCCCAGTTGATGAACAGGGTGACCCCAACGCCCTTCCAGTGCTGGCGGATCGAGCCGAGCGCGCGAAGGTCGATCTTGAGCAGCATCGGGATGATCATCAGCCAGATGAGCACCGCGACCACGAGGTTGACCCGCGCCACCTCAGCTGTGGCGATCGCGCCGAACAGACCCGGCAGCGCGTAGCCGAGCGCGATCCCGACCACGATGCACAGCGCTACCCAGAGGCTGAGATAGCGCTCGAATGTGCTGATCGCCGGCTTGGCCGGAGTGGCGATGGTCACCCGCCGATCCTGTTGCCTGCGTCGTCGATGACCTTCTCGCCATCTTCCTTGGTGAAAGCACCGCGCTGCCGAGCCGGCAGCAGGTCTAGCACCTCTTCCGAGGGACGGCACAGCTTCACACCAAGCGGCGAGACGACGATCGGCCGGTTGATGAGGATCGGATGCTCGATCATTGCGTCGATGAGCTGGCCATCGCTCAGCGTCGCGTCGCCCAGGCCAAGCTCGGCATAGGGCGTGCCCTTATCGCGCAGCAGCGCGCGGGGCGTGATGCCCATGAGCGCGATCAGCGAAACGAGACGCGAGCGGTTGGGCGGCGTCTTCAGATACTCGATCACGTGCGGCTCGATGCCAGCGTTCTGGATCATCGCCAGCGTGTTGCGCGACGTACCGCACTCGGGGTTGTGATAGATTATGATATCAACCGTCATGGCGGCCCTCAGCAGCAGGGGTTAAGCTCGGCGATTAGCGGCGCACAAACCTCCGCCTTCCCGCCGCAACAGTCTTTTACGAGGAACACGGTCAGCGCCTTCAACTGGTCGAGATCGGCGCGATAGTTGATGATGCGGCTGCGCCGCTCGGATCGGACCAGACCGGCGCGCGCCAGCGTCGCGAGATGCACCGACATTGTGTTCTGCGGCACGTCGAGCGCCTTGGCGACTTCGCCGGCGGCCAGGCCCTCAGGCTCGTGACGGACCAGCAGGCGGAATGCATCGAGGCGCGTGCCCTGCGCGAGCGCGCCAAGAGCGGTTATGGCTGAATCGTTGCCCATACATCCATAATAATCGATATATGGATTTAATCAAAGAGCGTCTGACTTTTCCAGAAGCCCGCCTTTGCCGCCTCGTCACGGAAGACCGGATCTGGTCGGAAGCGGCCGTGCCTGGCGTGCTGACCGACGGCGGCAGCAGTGCGCTCAATTTGAGGCATTCCATGGCCGCGGCGCCGATCCCGTAAGTTGCCGTACGTCCGGCGCGCGGAGCCGCCGTTCTCCAATGGCTGGCAATTGGCTTTTCTCGCCCGACAATATCAGGATCAAGCTGCCGACGTTTGCGCCCATAGTGGCTTCAGGTGCGTTGGACGTTTTGACGGC
>NZ_JAJNDU010000004.1 GCF_021043365.1 Sphingomonas sp. IC-11
GCCGTCAAAACGTCCAACGCACCTGAAGCCACTATGGGCGCAAACGTCGGCAGCTTGATCCTGATATTGTCGGGCGAGAAAAGCCAATTGCCAGCCATTGGAGAACGGCGGCTCCGCGCGCCGGACGAACGGCAACTTACGGGATCGGCGCCGCGGCCATGGAATGGCTCAAATTGGGCGCATAGCTGCCCCGCGCCGCGGCAAAGCCGCGTCGTCGATCGACACGCCCGGTGGGGCCGGGCGGCCGTCGGCCGGGCGCGACGCTTTGCTGAATTTAGCGCGGCGATGCCGCGCTAAATTCAGGCGTCGTCGCCCATCCTCAACGCTGCGATGAACGCCTCCTGCGGTATGCTCACCGAGCCATATTCCCGCATGCGCTTCTTGCCTTCCTTCTGCTTCTCCAGCAGCTTGCGCTTGCGCGTCGCGTCGCCGCCATAGCATTTCGCGGTCACGTCCTTGCGCAGCGCCGCGATCGTCTCGCGCGCGATCACCTTCCCGCCGATCGCCGCCTGGATCGGGATCTTGAACATGTGGCGCGGGATCAGGTCCTTCAGCCGCTCGCACATGCCGCGCCCGCGCGTCTCCGCGGTGCCGCGGTGGACGATCATGCTCAGCGCATCGACCGGCTCGTTGTTGACCAGGATGCTCATCTTGACGAGGTCGCCCTCGCGATAGCCGATCTGGTGATAGTCGAAGCTGGCATAGCCGCGGCTGATGCTCTTCAGCCGGTCATAGAAATCGAACACCACTTCGTTCAGCGGCAGTTCGTACGTCACCTGCGCGCGCCCGCCGACATACGTCAGGTTCTTCTGGATGCCGCGGCGGTCCTGGCACAGCTTCAGGATGCTGCCGAGATATTCGTCGGGGACGTAGATCGTCGCCTCGATCCACGGCTCGCTGATCATCGCGATCTTGTTGGGATCGGGCATGTCGGCCGGGTTGTGCAGCTCGATCCGCCCGCCGTCATGCGTCAGGTCGATCTCGTACACCACGCTCGGCGCAGTAGTGATCAGGTCCAGGTCATATTCGCGCGTCAGCCGCTCCTGAATGATCTCCAGGTGGAGCAGCCCCAGGAAGCCGCAGCGGAAGCCGAAGCCCAGCGCCGCGCTCGTCTCCATCTCGAAACTGAACGATGCGTCGTTCAGCCGCAGCTTGCTGATCGATTCGCGCAGTTTCTCGAAATCGTTGGCGTCCACCGGGAACAGCCCGCAGAACACCACCGGCTGCACTTCCTTGAACCCGGGCAGCGCCTCGGCCGCGGGCCGCTTGGCATCGGTCAGCGTGTCGCCGACGCGCGCCTGCGCCACGTCCTTGATCTGCGCCGTGATGAAGCCGATCTCGCCCGGCCCCAGGTCCGCCAATTGCTCGATCTTCGGGCGGAAACATCCCACGCGGTCCACCAGATGCTGCGTGCCCGCCTGCATGAAGGTCACCTGCTGGCCCTTCTTCAGCGTCCCGTCGATCACCCGCACCAGGATGACGACGCCGAGGTACGGGTCATACCATGAATCGACCAGCATGGCCTTCAGCGGCGCGTTGGGATCGCCCTTGGGCGCCGGGATCCGCTCGACCACCGCGTCCAGGATCTCCTCGATGCCGATGCCCGATTTCGCGCTGGCCAGCACCGCGCCGCTCGCGTCCAGCCCGATCACTTCCTCGATCTCGGCCTTCACCTTTTCCGGTTCGGCCGCGGGCAGGTCGATCTTGTTGATGACCGGCACGATCTCATGGTCATGCTCGATCGACTGGTACACGTTCGCCAGCGTCTGCGCCTCGACGCCCTGCGCCGCGTCCACCACCAGCAACGCGCCCTCGCACGCGGCCAGGCTGCGGCTCACTTCATAGGCGAAATCGACGTGCCCCGGCGTGTCCATGAGGTTCAGGACATGGCCCTTCCATTCCAGGCGCACCGTCTGCGCCTTGATGGTGATCCCGCGCTCCTTTTCAATCTCCATGTTATCAAGCACTTGGGCCGACATCTCCCGCTCGGAGAGGCCCCCCGTGCGTTGGATCAGCCGGTCGGCCAGCGTCGACTTGCCATGATCGATATGGGCAATGATCGAGAAGTTACGGATCTTGGAAAGCTCGGTCGCCACGTACGTCTACCAGAATGAGAGATTGCCGCGCGCGTTAGCACCTCCCGCCGCAATGCCAAAGCGGCACCTTCGTCGCACCGCGCACCACCTTCGTCGCGCGATGATCAGCCCCGTCGCGGCACCGATGCGGCGCTCCGAACACGCGGCTAGATCCGCCGCATCAGATCAGGAGCAAAATCGATGACTCGCACTCTCTTCTCGCTAATGGCCGCCTTCGCCGCCAGCGCCCTCTGCCTCGTCCCCACGCTATCAACGGACATTCCTCAAGAGATCGTCCTTCAGCAGGTCGCATGACGTGTCGACGCTGGCGAGTGAAATGGCTCAGTGGTAAGTTGGCGGTACGGAACAATCCATCACACCGCAGATCGGGAGCGATGCGGTAACAACAACAGGGGGAATTGAGGATGCGCACTACACTCACCATCGCTGCAGCCGCCACGCTGCTTGCCGCGGTGCCGGCTACGGCACAGAACAAGGGCTCGTCTGCTCACCAGGCGCAGCAAAAGGGTGAAGCGCAGATCCCGGTGTGCACCAAGCGATTGGGAACGCTGGCGATCGTTGAGCCGGACAATCAGTGGTGGCGAGAATTGAACCTCGGCAGCCCCGAAGCCATTATCAAAATCTTCGTCCAGAAATCCGGCTGCTTCACCATGGTCAACCGCGGCCGCGCGATGGTCAGCCGGAACATGGAACGCGCCATGGCCGACTCTGGAGAGCTGCAGGCCAATTCGAACCTGGGCAAAGGCCAGGTTCGCGCCGCGGACTACTTCCTGCAGCCCGATATTGTCACCGCAAACCGCAACTCCGGCGGCGGTGGCCTCGGAGGCGTGATTGGCGGCGTCGGCGGACTCTTCGGTGGGGCTGGCCGCGCAATCGGCGCGATCGCCGGAGGCATCAATGTGAAAAAGGGTGAGGCGAAGACCACGCTGAGCCTCGTGAACGCGCGCACCACCGAGGAGGAAGCCATGACCGAGGGCTATGCCCGCAAGTCTGACATCAGCTTCGGCGCAGGCGGCGGCGTTTTCTCCGGCGGCACCTTTGGCGGCGCGGCCGGCGGCGGATATCAGGATACGGCGATCGGCCAAGTGATCGTGCTGAGCTACCTGGACGCCTACACCAAACTGGTCTCCCAGCTGGGCGGTCTTCCGGCCAACGCCGCAGCTGCTGCTCCACGCGCGCAGTAATTTTCGAAGTGGGGCGGGCAGCCGTCCGCCCCACCATCATCGCACGCCTCGGCCGGTCCATTTTGAGGTTCCGGTCTCTAAAATCCTCGCTCCGCTCCGCAGCAGGCCGATCTCGTCGCGCACGACGCGTCTTCTAGTGCATGGCCGAAGAGGGCCCCCGAACTGCGGATCACCGGTTTCAGGCGGTTCCAGGGGTGGCAGGAAAATACGGCGATTAGCCTCTTGCTGCGCTGGATTTCGCTGATATAAGCCGCCGCCTGCCGCCGGCTCCAACCGGTTGGCATCTGGTCGGGGAATAGCTCAGCCTGGTAGAGCACTGTGTTCGGGACGCAGGGGCCGGAGGTTCGAATCCTCTTTCCCCGACCATCTAATCCTTACATTCGCTTTTTGAGACTGCCGCGCTCTGGGCGTTCTGCGGGCGAGGCGACTGTGAGCTTTGCATAGCATTATAATAGTCAAGCGAGCACATCATTGCTGTTGGCTCAGATGCGTGACAGCGGGAGCCCCATGCCGCATCGCGTGAAGCATCACTCCCGCTGCTGTTGACAAATATCTCCGCGGCGGTGTGTTTGCCTCGTCGGCGCAGAGGAGACTGAGCTATGGCCGCCAAACCGGTCACCATGGCGGATACCGTGCACAGTGTTTTCAAGCAGTGGTACGAGCGTGGACGCGAGACCGGACGCAGGCCGCCTCACGAACAATCTCGACATGCCGCCGACGGTGCGCTTTCAACATGAGCACCCTCGCCCTTGCGTCGAAGGATCACGTCGATACACCGTTGCTCGCTACGCTGAACCAGCATCTATCACAGGCCATAGAGCTGGTTCACCAGCCCGAACTCGCGCGCCCGATCAACCAGGCAGGCTATCTCGAAGGCATTTGGATCGACAGGTCCGGCCTTTGCTGGCTGGTCGGTTGGATGATCGAAGACGCTGTGCTGGACCGGTCGGTGATCATCCTGGATACTGCTCGGACCGCAGGGGGCCTCGCTCTTAGCTTGGCCCCGCGCGCGGATCTCGCGCCCGGCGCAAAGGCGTTTGTGGCCATGATGAGCTGCGCGTGGCAGGCTGATCCTGACCTGCCACCCCAAATTGTGCTGGCGGACGGGAGTGGACGCTACCTGGAGCCTTTGCGTCCAACACCCCTGACCTCCCCGGATGCGGTCTTGCCGATCATTCGAGATACACTCGACCGAGCCACAGGGCCCCACCGCGCCGCAATGCTGGAGTTGCTGCAAGCCAACCGCGACTGGTCGCCGCAGGAGTCAACCGTCGATCGCGTGCAGGTGGACGAGATTGCCGTGCTGCCGGGCTTTGGCGCCTTTGTAAACGGCTGGGCGCTCAGCCCGCGCAGACGAGCCGAACAGTTCATTCTCAAGGCAGGCACTCACATCATTCCGGCCGACCCCCGCAGCCAATCTCGGTTTACCCGCACCGACCTGATCCAAGCGCTTCCTAACGTCGAACATGCCCTGGAGACGGCGGCTTTCGTCACCTTGTTTCGTGGCCCCATCGATCGCGCTTTGTTGGACCGACTTACGCTGAGAGTTGTGTGGGACGATGGCACCATCACCAACACAGCCATTGCCCCTGCGGTTGTACGCGTGCTGGGGGTGACCTCACCGCTCGATTCAATCTCGCGCTTCTACCCGGCGGTCGAGGTAGAGCACTTCTTTGCCGATTTTGCGCGTCAGGCGGCCATCCATGCACAATCCCTGGCTGAGCGTGTTCAAGCCTATGATTTGAACAAGGCCGGATCAGTGCTGCTACTGGCCGCCCCCAGACAACCAGCCGATATATTCCTGTTGTTTGATCAAGCGTGCCAGCACGTTGCCTCGTTGCCGGAGGATTGGGGCGTCGCCATCGTCGCACGTCCGGATGACACCCGAGGTCTCGTCCTGACGCTGTTCGCGCAATTGCAACGAACAACAAGCCGTGCCTGCAGCCTGTTTTTCACCAGCGACACCGATCCCACCTCTGACGTAATCGAGGGAGTCGCAACGGTGCTTTCTTGCGAACGGCTGGCCTGGGTGGACGGCCGGGTGTCCTTGACCAGTAACGGGTGGCGTGAAGTCGCCAAGCAATCCGCCAGTCTCGCGCTGCTCGCGATCAATGACCCGCTCGGAAACTCAGCGGCTATTGCCAACCTCAATGCCTTTGTTGCCGATGTCACCGAATGGAAGCGTTTGCGTTCCATAGCGCCGCCTCAAATCGGTGGAATTCAGCTGCCACCGCAAGACGCGCCATTGCCGGTCGTACCCGACGCCGCGCTGTATCTGGCGCCGCGCAGCCATTCGTCGTTCACGCTCAAGATCAATGAGGCCCTCCATCGTGCTCATGGATAGCGGCGATATCCGTGTGCCTGCCGGCAACAAACGGATCGCCATCTACAGCCACACGCACCCTTCGCTTACGTCGGGCGGGGCGGAGATCTCCGCATACAACCTGTTCCGCGGGCTCCGCACCCTTGGGTGGGATGCGATCCTCATTGCTGCTTGCGACGAAAGCCTGAGAGACAAGATCAGTCTCGGTCCTAACGAATTCGCTTTGCCCGTTCGCGGCGGCATCTACGATCACTTCTACCATATCTCTTCGGTCGAAGTCCGGCGATCGCTGGTCAGGCTGCTCCAAGAACAGAACGTCACGCTCTTCAACGCCCACCATTTCCTGCACATCGGCATCGGTGCATTCTCGGACATCGTTTCGGCGGGTATCGACGTGGTGTTCACCATGCACGAGTTCCTGGCCATCTGTCACAATCATGGCCAACTCGTCACACGACCCGGCCAGACACTTTGTCACGGCCCGTCACCCTCCGCGTGTCAGCGATGCTATCCGGAGCACAGCAGGCAGCAATTCGCAGTACGGCAAAGCCAGTTCGCGGCTGCACTTGATCAGGTATCGGCGTTCATTGCCCCCAGCCAGTTTCTTGCCGACAAGATGGTGGAGCAGGGCGTCGTTGCCGCGCGGGTCAGCATCATAGAGAATGGGGTGCCACATCCGGCACGCCCCCGCTCCTCCCGGCACTCGCGTGACAACTGGCGGTTCGGATATTTCGGCCAGATCAACCCGTTCAAGGGCGTTGGCGTGCTGCTGGACGCCTGTGCAGTGCTGGCGCGCCGTCCTGATCTTGCCGCAAGGATACGGATCGCCATCCACGGAAACTTCATCGGACAGCCAGCCGCCTTTATCGACAGGTTCAATGCCGCCGTGGAGGAATATCCATTCCTCACCTACCTAGGGGCCTACGACAATCAGAACGTGGCTTCGCTGATGGCTGCCTGCGATTACGTCGTCATGCCCAGCACATGGTGGGAGAACTCCCCGGTCGTGATTCAGGAAGCCTTGGGCGCTCGTCGTCCCGTCATTTGCACCGGCATCGGCGGCATGGCTGAAAAAATCATCGACGGCGAAACCGGGCTCCACTTCGCTCGCAACGACCCTGCTGACCTTGCCGACCGCGTCGCACAGGCCGCAGATGAGGCGCTTTTCGCCAAGCTTCAGAGCGCACTCCCAACGCCGCCGACGCCGATTGAAATGGCCGAGCGCTATGCAGCCGTGTTCGATCAGGTTGCAAAAACAACCGCTTGATCAATCCACCATTCTGTCGATCTCGTCGGGCGGAATGTCGTTGAAGAACTCCAATCCCGCCTCGCGGACAACATCATAGAAGACGCGGTAGCGCTTCGCATACGTCTCCCGCATCTGCCGCAAAGCCGCTTCACTTAGCCGCTCGCGCATAATGTCCTGCGGATCGTTGTTGAGCAGTTCGTCGACGGTAGCGGTGGGAAGGTCGTAGAAGGAGGTGAGCTCCCGCACCCGCGCGTCCGCCTGAACGATGATCGCCGGTTTGCCCACCTGCATGAAGACCACTCCGCCGTGGAAGCGGTCACCGAAGAACGCTTCATTGCCAGTGGCGAAGCCTCGCCATTTTTCCGTGCTGCGGAACATCCAGTAATCGTTGAAAGGCAGGTTGAACCCAAGCTCGACCCCGCGCCGTTTCACCTGCTCAGGCGAAACTTCCCCCGTCGCGTCGTTGTAGATAACTTCTTGCGGATCAGCTGCTTGCAGCGTGCTGAAGAAGTCGTTCTGGAACACATAGCTCGTTTGGAAACGCTGGCCGATCCGCACCACGGCTTCCAGGCGCCTGTTGTCGTCTTGACGTGTCAGGCGCCCGGCGGTTGCCACCCGCAACGAGGGGACCACCGTTGCGGGGCTCCGTATGCTCATAATGTTACGGGGATAAACGAACAGGCTCGGGCAACCCAGCGCCCGCGCATTGGTCAGCCCAACGGCATGCAACCATGCTTCGGTTTCTCTTCCGCGCACCCCGAAGATAGATGCCCGCCGATTGATCGTGCTCAGCAGCGCGAACAGGCTCGGATCCACTACATCAGGGTTCGGCTCGAGCGCTTCTTGTATCCCGATCCCAAGCGCGACAATCTCGCAACGAGTCGCTGCCAAGAGTGCGGTTTCGCGACCGCGAGCGCCAATATTGCGGCTGTCCCGATTATCTTTTTCCTCCCGGGGCCGGATCATGTTGGCATATCCCAGCACGATGGCGTCGAAACGACGATCAAGCTCGGCGGCATCTGTCGCCCTTTGATCCGGCGCGACCGGTTTGTGTCGGAACAACTTCTGCGGCGCTTCCAGGTGAACCAGATTGCCCATGTTTCGAGAGGTCAGGCGAACGCTCTCTTCGATCTGGGCCAGCGTTTCCGCAGGTGACAGGATTTGGTCCGGGCGGCCGGAGACGCGGTGAAACAGCAAGCGCAGCGGCGCCTCAGAGGGCGAGCGCTGAAGCCTTCGCTGAGCTCTTGCCTTGGTTCGCTCCTTCGCCCTTGCGCCCGCCCGCGCTCTGGCACGCCGAAGCGCGAAGGAGTTTGTGGCGTCACTCACCTTTGCTCTCCTAGCTGCGCCACCCGTTCGCATTGCTCCGGCTACCGGACAATGTCACGATCTCGACGTGTACCATACGTTGATTTGCTTGAACCTTCGAGGCTAGCAGAGCCGGATGGCCGCTCACGTTCTCCGCCTTTCGATCAAGATAGCGATCTGGTTCGTGGGTCTGTCGCTCGCGCTCGTCGCGTTGTTTCGTTTCGTGCCGCCACCGATCACCTTCACGATGATGGGCGACCTGCTGTCAGGACGCTCGATCACCAAGGAATGGCGATCATTGGCACAGATTGACCCGGATATGGCGCGTGCCGCCATCGCCGGGGAAGACGCGAAGTTCTGCACTCATCATGGCTTCGACTTTAGCGCGATTGCCGGTGCTGCCTACCGCAATGCGCAAGGGGGAAAGATCCGAGGCGGATCTACCATTAGCCAGCAGACCGCCAAGAACGTCTTCCTGTTCCAGGGCGGCGGCTATGTACGCAAGGCCTTTGAGGCCTGGTTCACCGTCCTGATCGAGGCAATCTGGGGTAAGCGCCGGATCATGGAGGTGTACCTCAACGTCGCGGAAACCGGAATCGGCACCTATGGGGTGGAAGCCGGCGCCATCCGCTACTTCAATCACTCGGCAAACAGGTTGTCGGCCACCGAGGCGGCGCGGATCGCAGCGGTTCTTCCGCTGCCGAAGAAGCGGGAAGCTGTCACGCCCACCGGCTTCGTGCGTCGCCATGGCAACGCGATAGCCCGGCATGTCGGGGTTGTTCGGCGCCAGGAACTGGACGCCTGCCTGCGGTGACTTGCCGGGCCCAGCTCGATTACTTGGTCGCGCCGTCGATCGCCGCGCCTGCCTTGTCCGCCGTCTCGCCGACGCTCTGAGCGGCCGAGGTGATCGCCTTGGTTTCCAGGCCCTCGTTCTTCGACTGATTGAACAGGAAGAATGCGGCCACCACGACGGCAAGTAGAACGGCAAGCCCGATCAACATACCGCTTCCGCCGCCGCCGCGCCGTTCGATGATCGTGGTATTTGGCGTCGACGTCTCAGTTACACGTTCGTCGGTCATGTTACGCTCCATCGTTACCGATGAGCCGCAACGCAGGGCCAATCTTGGTTGTTCCCTTTGCGGAACGGGTGGAACCTCCACCCGCTCCGGGACCCGGATCAGAACGGGAGCTTGAAGCCCGGCGGCAGCGGAAGGCCACTGGTCATTTTCGCCATCTCCTGCGACGACGCGGCATCTGCCTTCGCGCGCGCGTCGTTGAAGGCAGCAGCAACCAAATCCTCCAGCATCTGCTTGTCGGCAGGCACGATCAGCGAATCATCAATGGAGACGGAGAGGATACGCCCCTTGGCCGTCGCCTTGATCTTCACCAGCCCTCCGCCGGACACGCCTTCCACTTCGATCGTGTCGAGCGTGGCCTGCGCCTCGTCCATCTGCTTCTGGACGTTCTCCGCCGCGCTCTGGGCTGCGGCGAGAAGTTCGTTGATATCCTTCACGCGTGGTTCCTCTTCTTGGGCCAGTCAATCAGTTCGGCGTCCGGAAACGCCTCAAAAGCAGCCTTTACCAGCGGAGACGCGAGCACCGCCTGCCGCTGTGCTTCCGCAGCCGCATCGGCGGCCTCTTTCAGCGTCGCCTCACCCGGCGCATCCAGCATCGAAAGCTTCCACGCGATACCGGTCATACCGCGCAGCGCCGTGGTCGTTTCCGCCAGCGTATCGGCGGCAATAGGCCGCGTGCCGCTGAAGACGATCTCCGGCGGGTCATAGCTGACGACCCGCGCGCCATGGGCCAGCCGGACGGCCAGCAAATGATGCCCTTTTTCCTCCATCTCCTCCACAAGCGCGGCGAAGGTGGCTGGCAACGCCGGCTTCTCAGGCGGAGCCGGCGTGGTCGCCGGCGGGGGAGCAGATGGCTGAGCAGAGCCGCCCTCGCTCAAAACGCGAGCGAGTTCGCCCGGATCCGGAAGGCTCCGTGCATGAACGATCCGCAGCAAAGCCATTTCAGCCGTCTCGATCGGGAGCGCAGCCTTGGCGACCTCATCATGCCCCTTGAGGAGCAGTTGCCACAAGCGATGCAGCATCGGGAAGGACAGCTTCCCCGCCCAGTCGCGGTAAGCCTCCCGCTCTTCGGCGGGCTGGGCGGGATCTTCGGCACTGCCGACCTTGGCCAACGTCACGCCGTGAACGGCTTCCAGCAAAGCCCGCAACACGCCTTGCGGGTCAACGCCGAAGTCATATTGCCGGCGCAGCGCCACCAAAGCGCCCGGCGCATCTCCCGCGAGCAAAAGCGCCAACAAGTCCCGTACGGCACTTCGGTCGGACAGGCCCAGCATCTCGCGCACCGCTTCTGCCGTGACCCCACCCCCCTGCAGGTCGGCATGGGCGATCGCCTGGTCAAGGATCGACAGACCGTCGCGAGCGGAGCCCTCAGCGGCGCGGGCGATCAGCGCCAGCGCCTCCGCCTCGGCTGCAACGCCTTCCTGGTGGCTAACAGCCGCGAAATGCTCCGC
This sequence comes from Sphingomonas sp. IC-11, assembly GCF_021043365.1. GTDB lineage: Bacteria > Pseudomonadota > Alphaproteobacteria > Sphingomonadales > Sphingomonadaceae > Sphingomonas. The sequence continues at coordinate 10,684 of NZ_JAJNDU010000004.1, forward strand.
CAGCTTGTCGGCAGGAATACGCCTCAGGTCAAAGCGCTGGCAGCGTGACAATACCGTCACCGGCACCTTGTTCACCTCAGTTGTGGCGAACAGGAACTTCACATGACCGGGAGGCTCCTCCAGCGTCTTCAGCAGGCCATTGAACGCCGCCTTCGACAGCATGTGAACTTCGTCGATGATGTAAACCTTGTACCGGGCGGAAACCGCGGCGTAGCGTGAGGCTTCGATGATCTCACGAATGTCGTCGATGCCCGTATGGCTCGCGGCATCCATCTCGATCACATCGATATGGCGGCCTTCCGCAATCGCCCGGCACGGCTCGCAAACGCCGCACGGATCGATTGTGGGGCCGCCGGTTCCGTCGCGGCCCACGCAGTTGAGCGCCTTTGCGATCAGCCGTGCGGTCGACGTCTTGCCGACCCCTCGCACCCCGGTGAGCAGGAACGCATGCGCGATCCGATCGCGGCGAATGGCGTTCTCCAGGGTACGAACCATCGCATCCTGGCCGATCAGCGCTTCAAACGTCTGCGGTCGATATTTGCGCGCCAGCACGCGATAGGCTTCGCCACCGCGCTTCGGCTGAACCGGTTCGTCTAGGCCAAGAAGGGAGTCGGTCATCGCAGCCTATCTAGGCGCACAGACCATGCTTGTCGAAGGGGCAACGCCGGTCGGCACACGCGCGGTCCCGTCAGGCAAGGCGCCTACGACCGTCCATATCGATGTCGGAGAATGCTGCGGTGGGAGCCGGAACGACCCGCGGCGAAATCGTTGTGGCTGCTTCCGTCAGGATCTGACCAGGTTGGCGACGACCACGTCCGCCCGACTCCCGCGCGCCATATGGCCGAGCCAGGCGAGCGGTTCAAGCCCGTCAGTGACTTGGCTAGGGAATGCGGACGGTGAGGCCATTATGCTCCGATTTCAGGACGATCTGACATGATAAGCGGCTGGTTCGTGCCGCATTCGGTGCGAGATCGAGCATATCTTCCTCTTCTTCGGTCGCCTTCGGCAGGCGGGTGAAGTCATCGGGCGCAACGATAACGTGGCAGGTCGCGCATGCCATCTGGCCCTCGCAAGTGCCTTCAAGCGGCATTCCGACCCGCTGCCCTACCTCCAGCAATCGTTGGCCCGGTGACGCATCGGCTTCCACAACGGACCCATCCGGTGCCTCGAAGCGAACCTTCATGCCGCAACCTGTTGTGCGTCGGCCGCAGCGACGATCGTCTCCAACGCTTCGCGCATTTCTGTTTCCGTCGTGTAGCGCCCGAACCCCAACCTGATTGAAGACCGGGCATCGGCATCAAGCAATCCGATCGCCTTCAGGACATGAGACGGTCGACCTGAACCGCTGGCGCAGGCCGAACCCGCTGAAAAGGCGACGTGTCGGCAGTCACTCATCAGCCTGTTCACGTCCAGTCCACGCCGTCGCACGTTGAGATTGCCGCGGTAGCGGTGCTCCTCCGATCCGTTGATCGTCCATCCGCTCAACCGTTGCGTTGCGATCTCCCAGAGCTGGGCGACATGGGCCGAATCGGCGTCATGCCGCTCCATCATGAGCCGGGCAGCAACGCCGAAGCCCACGCACAAGGCGGGGCTCAACGTGCCCGAACGGCCAAGTTCCTGATCCCCGCCGTGAAGAAGTGGCTCCAGCGTCACGCCGTCCCTGATCCACAGCGCACCGACGCCCTTGGGGCCGTGGATCTTGTGCGCCGAAAGCGCAATCATGTCGCATTCTTCCGGGATGGCGACGCGGCCATAGCCCTGAACCGCATCGCAGAGCACCAAGGCACCATTTTGACGCGCGATACGCGCCAGCTCCGGAATAGGTTGAATCACGCCCACTTCATTGTTGACCAGCATGGCGGCAAGCAAACCGGCACCCTGCCCCAGAACTCGTCGCGCCACCCAGAGGTCGATCCGGCCATCGGGCCGCACCGGCAGCACCGTAATCTCCCGGCCACGCGCCCCCTCCGCTCGCGCGGTATCCAGTACCGCAGCATGTTCGCTTGCGATGGTGACCACGGAACCGCGGGTGCCCTTAACGGCCCAGTTGAGCGCTTCGGTGGCACCGCTCGTGAAGACGACGCGGCCACCATGGGGAAGCAGCGCCGCAACCTGCTCACGCGCGACCTCGATCGCCGCCTTGGCTGCACGACCTAGCCGGCTTGCAGAATGAGGGTTGGCGTACTGGTCTCGCAACCACGGAACCATCGCCTCGAACACCTCTGGCGCTAAAGGCGTGGATGCCTGATAATCGAGATAGATCATGCAGCAAGGATCCGGGCGCCGCGCGCCAAGCTGCGCCACGCATGAATGAAGCGATCGATATCTGCCTCCGTCGTCGTGCGCCCGAAGCTGACCCGCACCACTTCTCTGGTTTCCTCTTCGGTCCAGCCCATGGCCCGAAGCACATGGCTTGGCTTGAGGCTGCCGCTGGCACAGGCGCTGCCGGCAGACACCGCAATTCCTTCAAGATCGAGCCGGATTAGCTGCGCGTTGGCACTCACACCAGGCAGCCGGTAGCTGCCAATCGCAGGATTTCGCGGAGCATTCTCGCCCACCACCAGGCCGCCGGAGCGACGTATCGCGTCATCCAGTCGCGCGCGGCGGGCGGCGTGATCCGGTTCGGGCTCTTCCAAGGCAGCTGCATAGCCGAGTGCGGCCGGCAGGTTCTCCGTCCCCGCTCGGTAACCGCGCTCCTGTCCCCCGGTCGGAAGCAGCGTTCCAAGATCTCGAACCAACAACGCCCCAATACCGGGCGGCCCGCCGCGCTTGTGCCCGGAAAGCGCTACGAAGTCAGCCAAATCGGCCAGTTCTGAAGTTGCCGGCATCTGTGCCGCATCAACGAACAACAGCCCATCGGCCTCGTGCACGACCTCGGCGATTTCCCTGAGCGGCTGGAGCACACCGGTTTCACTGTTGCACCATTGGATGCACACTAGCGGTGGTGCCGACTTCGAATTCGTTTTTTCCGCGCCCGAACGAAGCTGCTCGCGCAGCGCCTCCGGGCTGACGCGCCCATCACCATTGACCGGCACATACTCGGCCTGATCCCCCGCCGCTCGCATCGCAGCATCATGCTCAACCCGAGAAACAAGCCGGCGCCCCACAATGCCTCGGCGAAGCGCTATCCAAAGCGACTCGCTGGCACCGCTCGTCAACAGCACCTCACCGCGCCAGCCATAAGCTGCGCCAATCGCCGAACGGGCCTCCTCAAGCGCTGCGCGCGCCGAACGCCCCTCGGCGTGAGGAGACGAGGGATTCGCCCATATTTCGACACCGTGCAGCATGGCGTCACGCGCTCGTGAAGTCATTGGAGTGGTGGCGGCGTGATCCAGATAGAGACGCTGAGGCAAAACTCGTTCCATATTCGGGTGCGATCCCTATATAGCCGATCGTTCAACGCGCCACATCCGCGGCAACAAACTAACAGAGTAACGATGCCCGAAGTCATCTTTCCTGGCCCAGAAGGCCGCCTCGAAGGGCGTTTTGCCCCTGCTCCCAAGCCGCGTGCGCCGGTAGCGATGATCCTTCATCCGCACCCGACGGCTGGCGGAACGATGAACAATCACATCGTTCAGGCCCTCTACAAGACGTTTCAGCGCCGTGGTTTCGCGACGCTGCGCTTCAACTTTCGCGGCGTCGGCAAGAGCCAGGGCACCTTCGACAATGGCGTTGGCGAGCTCTCTGATGCTGCCAGCGCGCTTGACTGGGTGCAGAGCTTCCATCCAGAGGCGTCGACGACCTGGATTGCTGGCTTCAGCTTCGGCGCGTGGATCGGCATGCAGCTTCTGATGCGACGGCCGGAGATCCGCGGCTTCATCTCCATTGCTCCGCCGGCCAATCTGTACGACTTCACTTTTCTTGCACCCTGCCCCTCCTCGGGGATCATCATTCAGGGCGCCGAAGATGAAGTGGCCACCCCGCCGGCCACTCAGAAACTCGTCGATAAGCTTCGCACGCAAAAGCACATCACGATCCACCACGACGTGATCCCGCGCGCGAACCATTTCTTTGAGCATGAAATGGACGACCTGATGAAGTCGGTCGACGATTATCTGGATATGCGGCTGGACCCGAACTCCCCGATCCGCTGAACATTTCTGCCGGTGCGCTGCGCTTGGCCGTGCGCACCGGCCGCACTCACGCCGCACTCACAGGCACCAAGGGCCCTCGTGACTGCTGAAACGCCGTCACCGCTCGTGTACGACGGCAGATCGTAGTCGAAGCACCGCCCTCCGGCGGGGCTCCTGCCTTTCTCCTCAGTAATCCTTGGAATAGCGTAGCTGCGCGTTCGATCCGCCAAATGATCCTGCCTGGGTCAACACACTGAGCGACCGGGTGAGCGCGATCGTCAGCTGCGTCGCGGTGAAGCCGCGAGCGTCTGTGACGATCTCGATATAGATGTCGTCCGTCAGATACTTGCCCGCCGCGAGCGCAGTACCACGGCCGCTCGCCTCGTCTGCGCCAAGCACCCTGAGACGATCAAAGCCGGTTGCTGACCGCAGCTTGCCTAGCGGATTCAATCCGCCGCCCGAGCCGCGCAGCGAGTTCAATGCCGCTGCCAACTGGATAGCTTCGGTTGCGGACAGATTTTCCGGGTTCGTGCCGAAGAGCAGCCGGCTCAACACCTCATCCTGCGGAAGCGCAGGATTAGACGTAAACGCGATTTGCGGACGCTGACCCGTGCCAGTGATGTTGATGACGAACGTCACCCCGTCGTTTTCGGTGGTTGCACGAATATCGAGGTCGGGGTCCGTCATCTCGCCGCCCCGGAAGCGAATACGGCCGCGCTCCACCTCAAACCGCTTGCCGGCAAAGGAGTATGTGCCTCGCACGAGATCCAGCCCGCCGGCGATCGTCGGCGCGGCCGAGGTGCCGCCGATCCGCATATCGGCTTCCCATTCACTCTCCAGACCCATGCCGGAAACGAACAACCGGTTATCGGCGCGCACCCGCATATCGAGGCGGAACAATCCCGGCGGTGATGCAGGTGGAGGGCGGTCGGTGATCCTGGCGGGTCTGATGTCGCTCTTGCGGCGCACACCGGTCAATTCAGGCACTTCGGCCGCACCCTGGCGAATGATCTCGTATCGCGCCTCGGGGATGGTCAGGTTCGCCTTGATCAGGCCACCACCCCGCCCGTTCGTGACAGAAACTGTTCCACTTGCCGTCGCGCCAACCGCGTCCGAACGCGCCAGTTGAGCGTCGTTGAGCCGAGCGTCGATCTGCATGGGATAGCCTTGGTCTGCTGCAAGGCTGACGAAGCCCTGAGCCCGAACCGAGCCATCGCCCGCCTTCGCGGTCAGACTGTCCAGCTGCAATCGATCCGCCGTGAACCGCGCCCGCACCGCCATGTTCGACAGGCGGGTGCCGTACGTCTCATTGTCATACGTCAGGCTGTCGGCGCGGATGACGCCATTCAGCTGTGGAGCCGAAACCCGCCCCGTGAAATCCGCCGCGACCACAACAGGACCGCTCAACTGCTGCTCTGCCAGCCCGGCAAGGCTGAAGAGTACGCCAGAAGGACCATTGTAGCGAATGCCGCCGCTCAGCGGCGCCGCCATCAGGCGCGACGCCCAGGAGCCGCCGGTACCCGCGGGGCGCAGAAAAGCTTGCGCCCGTCCGACGGTGGTCGCCCCGCGCTTCACCAATGCGCGTAGCTCACCGCCATTCTGCACCAGCCGCCCAGCCACTACGACATCGACCGGCTGCGAAACGCTGGCCAGACTGGACCGTGTGAACCCATTGATCGTCATGCGGGCGTCCGCCTGCGGGAACGCGCTGGGACTGCTCTGCACGAAATCAAGGCTGCCCGTTGCTCTGCCGCCAAGGCCGAGGTTCGGAACAAGGGCGTTGGCGATCGACAGGTCCAGGCTGTCGAGGCGCATCTGCGCGGACAGGCCAGCGCCATAGCTACCCGCGATCCGCAAACGTCCCTGATCGAAGATCACCTGCGTCGGAGCCAACCGGTAGGTACCGCCGGTGGCGCTGATACGCGCAGGATTGCCGGTGCGGAAGTTGATGTTGTTGGCCTGCCCCTGCAGCGCCACCAGGTACTCGTTCGGCGACAGCCGCGCATTGGCTGCCAGACGGAACGGCACGCTATTGGAGCCGGTGAGCAATGCTTGAGCGGTTCCGCGACCGCCCGCATAATTCACCTTCATGCGACCGGCCTGGATCACGGTCGGCCCGTAGCGAAGGTCGGCCACCTGCGCATCGGCAATGACTTGCGGGTTGTCGTAAAGAACAACGCTGGCCTTCACGATCGCCCGGCCGATTACAAAGTCGACGTCGCCGGGGATCTGGGCGGCGTAGGCCCGGGCATCCACGTCCGCCCGCTGGTAACGGCCCTGTGCCCCCAGGCGTGCTGCGCCGGACAGGCCAGAACCGGCGAACTGCACCCTTCCGGCGAACGGCCCGGCCGCCGTTTGTACAACCCGACCCGAGAAGTTGACGCCCGCAAAGACCACGCGACGGATATCGATTGCAAGTTGCGCGCCCGGGCTAACGAGCACGTTGGCATTGAACGGCCCGTAGGTCGTCCCGCCGGTCGCCGTTACGGCATAGGCGCCGCCCCGTCCCACGATGCGCGCGTCAAGGTTCGCCAAGCCTACGCCCAGGCCCGGTCGCGGCGCCCGAAGGTTGACGACAGGAGCGGCCGCGCTCCCCGTGACGCGTGCGAACAGAGGTCCGTACTGGGAGGAATATGCGTCCGCTTCGAGGAGCACGGCCCCCGTGTTCAGGTCATATCGCCCGTTGCCACGCGTTATCTTGAATGACGGTGCCGTGACCCGGACGTTGCGGAAGGTGACCAGCCCATCCGTGTCGTACCCGAGATTCGCGACTGCAACGGCGTTGCCCCCGAGGAAGGTACGCACCCCGTCGTTGAAAATCTGGCGTGTCTGGATACCAACGCGGCCAATGATCCCGAAGCCGCCATTTGGCTTCGCCACAAGTTCTGCGTCGGTGTTCAGATTGATGATGCCGACACCGTCTACGCGAAAGTTGTTAACCCGGCCCTTGATGGCACCAGTATAGCGACCAGTCTCCATATTGGCGGCGACAATCGCCGTCGCGTCGATCGTGTCGGAGCGAATGCGCAAATTGTCGGACAGGATCGTCGGCATGTCGATGGCAATATCGCCCTCGATGCGCGCATTCGTGGTCAGCCCGCCGAGCGCAGGGTTAAGACCCGTGATGCGCCGCGCCCGTGCCTTTACCGGGACAAGAATTCGATCGGCATCAACACGCGCCAACCCTTCAGCATAAACATTCTCGACGGTGGTCTCGCCGAACCCTAAGGTCGTGGCCCGCACCTTGTAGTCCACCGTCGGCGTTCCGAAAGCGCCGTTCAGCACCACCCGGGCCAGGACATCGCGGCCCCGCAAGTTGGGCGCGATCGCTCCTGGCGTCAGCAGCTTGGCGTCAACGGCGAAGTTCCCGAACTGGCTGTTGGCGAGATCGATCAATCCGCCTGCATCGACAGCAAGCGCATCGGATTGCAGCTTGATGCGGGTATCGGCACGCCGCTCCTGCAGCGTGGTGTCGATCGCCACCTTCAACTGCGGGGCAGTAAGCCGCTCCACAGGCCCTTCAAGATACAGCCCCGGCCGGGTGAAGCCGCGCACCTCGATATGGCCATTCCGGGCCATGACGCCAAGGTTCGCGAGCTGTCCGCCGCCTAGGCTCGCGACGGCTTTGCCCTGCCAGGAAGCCCAGCTGCCCCTGCCGCCGATCGTGGCCGTCAGCGGCGCCTTGGTTCCGGCGAGTGACGCTACCACACCGCCAGCAGGCGCAAACAGCCGCGCGTCGAGATCAAGCTTGTTGTCCTCCGGCACGGCGTCGAGGCGCAGGCGAAGGGTGTCGCCGCCAGCCACGCCTGGGCCACGCAGCGCGGCGGCGTTGACGGCAAGCTGCGCCCGCCTGTCCGCGATGTGAGCCGAGCCTTCGATCCGGCCGACATGGCGCCGGCCCGCAACCGGCGGTTCCATGACAAAGCGCGCAACGCGCAAGCGATCGATATCGATATCGAGATCCGGCAAGAGCGGGGCGTTCGGATCACTCGGTTGCGCAATCAACTCCGGGTTGCGGGCCATGGTGATGAGCTCGCTTTGCAGGCTCTTCACATCCACATGATTATTGATGAACGCGAATGGCCGCCAGTCGACATCAAGGCGTGGCGACGAAATGAACACGCCCTTCGGGTCACTGACGCGAACATCCGTCAGCACCATTCGGCCATAAAGCGAGCCATCAACCCGCCCGACCTTGATGTTCAGGCCGCCGGCGGTGGTGTAGTTGCCCAGTTGGTCTGCAACGAAGCGTCGCCCGGGATCGGTATTGATGCCGAAGACCACTGCGAGCAGCAGCAGCAACAGCGCCAGAACGGCAATGCCCAGCCATTTCAGGATCCGCTGCCACAAGGGCCGATGCACGATCACCGTCTGCACGGAGGCGGTTTCTTCGGCCATTAGAACGCCTGTCCGATCGAAACGTAGAGCGCGACTCTGCCATCGCCCTCACGCGGGTTTAAGGGCGTCGCCACGTCGACACGCATGGGCCCGAAGTTGGTGTAGAAGCGCCCGCCGATGCCGGCACCGAAACGAAGATCGGAGGCCTTCGGGAAGGTACTCTCATAGGCATTGCCCGCGTCGATGAAGGGCACGATGCCGAAATTTCCGAAACGATAGCGAGCTTCCAGCGCAAACTCGTTCAAGCTGCGGCCGCCGACTGGGCGCAAGTCACCGATGTCGATCTTGCCGTCTTCATCAGGAACGAGCGAGGAAACGGGCTCGAACGGTCCGAGACGCTGAAAGCCGTAGCCGCGCACGGATCCGCCGCCGCCACCGTAATAGCGGCGAGACGGAGCGATATCATCGCGATCCACACCCAGGATGGATCCGGCACGCGCCCGACCGGCGATCACCAGCTTATCGCTGACGGGATAGTAGAACGTACCCTCCACCATCGTCCGCGCGTAAGGCCGAACGGAGCCCTGCACCGACGTCTCGGGACTGACGTTCAACTTCAAACGATAGCCACGCGTGGGATTCAACAGATCGTCCGACGTGTCCCACACTGCCTGGGCAGGTATTGCTGCAATACCGTAGGTGCGCCGCACACGTTCGTTGCGGCCGAAGTCGAAGACGCTTTCGTTCGTGCCGGTCAATTCCGCGCCGAAAGCATAGGTGAAGCGCTTCTGCCAGATCGGGGTGGAATCATAGGCCCAGCGCACGAAGGCAGTGCCGGTGAACGCATCAAACGCATCATAATCGGCGTGATTGGCCGAAACGCCAGCCGAGAAGGTCCGATCGCGCTTTCCCGCATTCTGCCGTCGAAACGTCGCGGAGGCACCCTGCTGCTGGGTACCGCCTATGGCTGTGAGGATTAGCGCACCTTCGGGCGGGAAGAGGTTCCGGTGCGTCCAACTCCCCTCCACCTTGATGCCCTCGCCGGTACCGTAACCGGCGCTACCCGCCAGGCTACGCCACGGCCCCTTGGTTTGACGTACCAGGAGATCGACTTGCTCCGTTCCGTCCGGGCCTGGCTGACCGGTACGAACCGGCTCCACCCCTATGGTATCGAACAGTCCGGTGGCTACCAGCGCTTCGCGCAGATCGTCACGCTTGCGCGTGTCGTACAGATCCCCCCGCTTGAACCTGGGGAATATGCTCAGGTGATCGAGGTCGAATACCGCGTCGCCTTCGGTGCGGAGTACGCCAAAGGATGAACGCGGACCTGTTTCCACCGGCAATGTATAATCGCCGGTAACCGTCTGTTCGTCGAGGAGAATGTCCCTGTCGCCGACATCCACGAAGGGGTAGCCGCGCTGAGGAAGCACAAGCGCCACGTTCGCCTCTGCCCCCTGAACGCGCGTGGCCTCTAGCGGATCGCCTGTTCTGAGCGGAAGCTGCTCGCGCACCAGGTTCGGCGGCACCGTTGGCCCAGCCACGACGTTGATCGCGCCGAGCTTGTACAGCCGACCAGGGGTGGCCGCTAATACGGCGCGAAGCCGGCCTGGCTCCGTCCCGACCGTCTCGATGGTAGAACTGGCGACACCGTCGTAATACCCCAGCGACTTCATCAGGCGGATGGCGAGTTGCTCATCCTCCTTTGCCCGCGCATTCACCTGCGTGGCGTTGGTCGCCTTTCCGTCTCCATCTTCAAGCGCTGAGAGGGATTTGAATTCATCCTCGAGCCCGATTTCTTTCAGACCACGCACGGCCAGCTCATATCGGATCTGGGGCCGGTCATTTTCGGCAACGTCAGCGGCGGATTGAAGCGGAACCGTATTCGTGTTCGCCAGCGGCTGTAATGGCTGGTCAAGTTCGGGATCAGCGGCAGTTGCCGGCGGCATCGTCCCCGGGGGCACGACCGGAGCGGGCGCGCGCGCATCACCAATGGGCGGCAGCGGCTCCAGCGGAGCGTTGATGTCATTCGACAAGCTTGGCAGAGCCGCATCAAAGGCGGCATCCGGCACGATGGCTGAACCCGCGTCAGGATCTGTGGCGGGAGCCTGAGTCACTTCTTCGCGAGGAGCATCGGGCCCTCTCGCTGGCGCAGTGCCCGGCTTCGCCATCTGCGCGCCCGCCCCGGACGAGGCCGCTATAAGCGCGAAGGCCAGCCAGCGGTGACACCCCGAATTGAAACTCACGATTGCCCCTTTTCCACTCGGGGCCGCCCGATCTTTCGATACGTCCCCGTTCCGTCCAACGCCTTCTTGGAAGATAAGTTTCCTCGTTCAGGAACCTGCACCGCTGCGACATGTTGCGACATGTTGAGGGTGGCAACCCGCCAGAAAAGTGATTACCCGCCTTCGCAACAGGCACGGCGACCGCCGCCCGCCTTGTCCTCATCGCACGTTGCGGAGATCACGTTATAATGCATCGCGTGACAGTTCGTGCGCCCCGGCGCCTCGGGGTTGATCTACGAATTGCTAAGCAAACAGGATTGATGTCGCTCATGAACGCGCGCGGGCTTGCGTTGTGCGGCGCGTTGGCTCTGACGGCGTGCGGCGGCCAGCCCGAGAAGGGTGGAGAAAGAGGCCCCGGGGGGGGCCGCGGTGGCCCGGCACAGGTCGGCTATGTGGTTGTGCAGCAAACCAGCGTGCCGCTCGTCACCGAACTGGCTGCTCGTACCTTTGCCTATCAAAGCTCCGAGGTTCGCCCGCAGGTAAGCGGAGTCATTCAGAAACGCTTCTTTGAGGAAGGCTCGATCGTTCGCCGCGGACAACCGCTTTATCAGATCGATCCCAGCCTTTACCGTGCTGCCGTGAACGAAGCGACTGCCAACGTCGCAAGCGCGCGCGCTACGGCGGAGGCGGCACGCGTTCGGGCAGACCGCTTCCGCCCGCTCGCCGCGATTGAGGCGGTGAGCAAGCAGGACTATACCGACGCGCTCGCAACGCAGCGGCAGGCCGAGGCCAGCATCGCGCAAAACCGCGCACAGCTGGAAACTGCCAGGATCAACCTTCGCTTCACCACCGTTCCAGCCCCGATCACGGGTCGGATCGGCCGATCGCTGTTCACGGTCGGTGCGCTTGTGACCTCAAGCCAGGCGGATCCGCTCACCACGATCCAGCAACTCGATCCGATCTACGTGGACATTCAGCAATCCGCTGCATCCCTGCTTCAGCTCCGCCGCCGCATGGCATCGGGCGGCGTTCTGCCGGCGAGTGCAACTGTGCGTCTGAAGTTGGAGGACGGCAGCGACTATGGCGCCACCGGCACGGTGGAGTTCAGCGAGGTCGTGGTCGATCAACAGACCGGCACAGTGACCCTGCGCGCCCGCTTCCCCAATCCCAACGGCTTGCTGCTGCCCGGCATGTTCGTGCGCGCGGTCTTCGCTCAGGCGATCGAAACGAACGCGTTCCTCGTGCCCCAGACTGCGGTGTCACGCGACCCTAAGGGTGACGCGACCGTGTGGATTGTTGGTCCGAACAACAAGGCTGTACAGCGCACGATCCAGACCGTCCGCGCGGAGGGCGCGAACTGGGTCGTCACCGGTGGTCTGCGGGCCGGCGATAAAGTGATCACCCAGGGAACCGCGAACCTCAGCCCGGACGCGATCATCCGTCCGGTGCCCGCATCGGCCCCCCAGCAGCCCAAGCCTCCCTCGCCCGAGCAGCTGGAACAGCAGCAAAAGGCCAAAGGCAAGGCGGGCTAACGTGTCGCGCGTTTTCATTGATCGACCGATCTTCGCCTGGGTGCTTGCCATCATCGTCATGATGGCCGGCGCCGGCGCGATCCTGGGCTTGCCCATCGCGCAATATCCTGACGTTGCGCCGCCTCAGGTTTCGATCCGCGCCAACTATCCGGGCGCGAACGCGCAGACGATTGAAAACTCTGTCACTCAGATCCTTGAACAGCAGCTGACCGGTATCGACGGACTGCTGTATTTCTCCTCCTCTTCCACCTCGCGCGGCTCGGTCTCGATCACAGCCACCTTCGAGAAGGGCACCGACCCCGACATCGCGCAGGTCCAGGTTCAAAATCAGGTTCAACAGGCGATCACCCGGCTGCCGGCACAAGTGCAGCAGCAGGGGGTGGTGGTGCGGAAGTCCAATCCGGACTTTCTGATGATCGCTGGCGTCTATGACAGCAGCGATCAGATGACGAACCGCGACGTCTCGGATCTGATGACCTCGACATTGCAGGATCCCCTGGGCCGTGTTCAGGGCGTGGGCGATACGAACGTCTTCGGCTCACAATATGCGATGCGCATCTGGCTCGATCCGGCACGCCTTGCCAGCTATCAGCTGATGCCAGGCGACGTTGTCTCTGCGATCCAGACGCAGAACACCGAAGTCGCCGCCGGTGAAATCGGCGGACAACCAATGCCTTCCGAACAGATGCTGAACGCGACGGTGACGGCCCAGTCCCGGCTCCAAACGCCGCAGCAGTTTCGGGACATCATCCTGAAGACGCTTCCGTCCGGCGGCACGGTTCGGGTTGGCGATGTGGCCAGAGTGGAACTCGGCTCGGAGAATTACAACGCGAGCAGCCGCATCAACGGTCACCCGGGTGCTGGCATTGCAATCCTGCTCGCGCCTGGCGCCGACGCGCTGGAGACCGCCGAGCTGGTGAAGGCGGAAATCGCGCGCATCGCGAAAACCTACCCGCCGAACATCCGCGTTGCCTATGCGAATGACTCGACTGACTTCATCAAGCTGTCGATCGAGGAGGTCGTGAAGACCCTGATCGAAGCGGTCATTCTCGTCGTGATCGTGATGTTCGTCTTTCTTCAGAGCTGGCGGGCGACGCTCATCCCGACGATCGCCGTTCCCGTGGTGCTCTTGGGAACGTTCGCGATCTTCTATCTGGCGGGGTTCTCGATCAACACGCTGACGCTGTTTGGTCTGGTGCTCGCCATCGGATTGCTGGTGGACGACGCGATCGTGGTCGTGGAGAACGTTGAGCGCCTCCTCGAAGAGAATCCTGACATGACGCCGCGCGAGGCGACGATTGAGTCGATGCGCGAAATCACCGTCGCACTTGTCGCCATCGCGCTTGTTCTTTCGGCCGTATTCCTGCCGATGGCGTTCTTCGGGGGATCGACCGGCGTCATCTATCGCCAGTTCTCGCTGACGATCATCTCCGCCATGGTGCTGTCCGTCGCGGTGGCCATCATCCTGTCCCCGGCGCTCACGGCTACGCTGCTGAAACAACGACACAGCAGGGGCGCCGATCAAAACAAGGGGTGGTTCGAGCGTCGGTTTTCAGGCGTCTCATCCCGCCTGACGCGCGCAAGCGAATGGTTCAACCGCAACTTCGAACGCGGAACGGAGCGGTACGTCGGCTGGGTCGCTCGCGTGGTCGATCGCAAGTGGCTGTTCCTCGGTGTCTATCTCTTGGTGGTGGCCCTGCTAGCGGTTCTGTTCCTGCGGCTGCCCACTGGTTTTCTCCCAACGGAGGATCAGGGCGGTGCCACCGTTCAGTTCCGTTTGCCGGCCGGCGCCACGCGTGCGCGCACGGAAGAGGTGCAAAAGTCGGTCGAACGCTACTTCCAGCAATATGAGAAGGCGAATATTCGCACCATGCTGACCGTTTCGGGCGGCGGGGGCGGCGCGTCGGGCCAGAATACGGGTCAGGGCTTCATTTCCCTGACGGATTGGGCCGAACGTAAGGGCAAGGAGAACACTGCGGATGCGATCGTTGCCCGTGCCGCCGGTGCATTCCGGGCGTTTCGCGATGCTCAGGTGTTCGCCCTCATCCCGCCTGCCATCCGCGGCCTCGGTCAGTCCGAAGGCTTCACGATGGAGCTTCAGAACACTGGCGGGCTGAGCACGCAGGAGTTCGCGGCCGCGCGCGACAAGCTTCTGGCGCTTGCCAATGCGGATCCTGGCCTCACCGGCGTGCGGCTGAGCGAACTGCCTGACATCGGCACTCTTCGCGTGAATACTGATCCCCAGCGAATTGCCGCGCTCGGCATCTCGCAGACAGACGTCAATACCACGCTGTCGACGGCGTGGGGCGGCCGGTACGTCAATGATTTCGTGGACCGCGGTCGTGTGAAGCGCGTCTATGTGCAGGGTGACGCGCCGTACCGCGATGATCCGGACTCGCTATACCAATGGTTCGTTCGCGGCTCGAACGGCCAGATGGCGCCGTTCTCCAGCTTCGCCACGACCAGCTGGTCTCAGGCCCCCACCACCGTCTCCCGCTTCAACGGCATTCAATCCTTCGAATTCCAGGGCCAGGCATCGGGCGGCGGAAGCTCGGGTGAAGCCATGGCACGGATCGAGAAACTGGCCAGCCAGATTCCTGGCACCAGCGTCGCTTGGGCGGGCATCTCGTATCAGGAGCGGCTGTCCTCGGGTCAGGCCCCGCTGCTGTACGGGCTCTCGATCATCGTGGTCTTTCTTTGCCTCGCGGCGCTCTATGAAAGCTGGTCCATCCCGCTCGCGGTGCTGCTCGTCATTCCGCTGGGTCTTATCGGTGCAGTGGCGTTTGTGACGCTGCGGGGTCTGACAAACGATGTCTACCTGCAGATCGGCCTGCTCACGACCATGGGATTGGCGGCGAAGAACGCCATTCTGATGATCGAATTTGCCGAGCAGGAGGAAAGAAAGGGCGCTCGGGTGATCGATGCTGCGCTGACCGCTGCACGCATCCGCCTGCGTCCGATCCTCATGACCAGCCTCGCATTCATCTTCGGCGTGCTGCCGCTGGCGCTTTCTACCGGCGCGGGCGCCAACAGCCGCATTGCCATTGGCACCGCAGTGATCGGCGGCATGTTCACCGCGACGGTCCTGGCGATTTTCTACATTCCCCTGTTCTTCGTGCTGGTTCGCCGCGGCTTCCGGGACGCGATGGCGAAGGTGCGCGGCGAGGAGCCCGGCTTCCATCCGCCAGAGGGGCTGAACGAGCCGCCCACGGGCACGCCGCGGCTGGAGCAATCGTGATGCGTGCAGTCCTGTCCCTGCTGCTTGGCAGCGCACTCGCCGGGTGCAGCATGGCGCCCAAATATGTCCGGCCGGACCTCCCGGTTCCTACCTCATGGCCGACCGGCGACGCTTACCTGAGCCAGGCCGAAGCGACTCTGCCCAGCGTCACCTACCGCGATATTTTCAAAGACGTTCGATTGCAGCGCCTGATCGATCAGGCGTTGGCGAACAACCGCGATCTGCGGGTCAGCGTGGCGAACATCGAAGCCGCCCGCGCGCAATACCGCATTCAGCGCGCGGAGTTGTTCCCGCAAGTCGATGTCGGCGCCACCGCCACTCGCCGGGAGGTTGGCGCAGGAGCCGCCGGTGGCGCGTTCGCGGTCCGCGGCACCACCTACCAGACGTCGCTCGGCGTCAATGCCTTCGAGATTGACCTGTTCGGCCGCGTTCGCTCGCTCAGCGACGCGTCCCTTGCTCGCTACTTTGGCCAGGAGGCCGCCGCGCGCGCTGTTCGTCTGACCCTGACCGGCGACATAGCGAGCGCATGGCTCACCCATGCTGCCGACCAAAGCCTGCTGAAGCTTGCCGAGGACACAGCCGCGGTGGCGCAGCGCTCCGTCGCACTCACGCGAGCGCGCGTTGAAGGAGGTGTCGCCCCCAGAACCGACCTGCGGCAGGCCGAGCAGACGCTGGCCAACGCGGAAGCGAATATCGCCAGCCAGCGCACGGCTCTGGCGCAGGATCTGAACGCGCTGCAACTGCTGGTCGGCGCGCCCATCGATCCAGCCCTTCTGCCGCCCCCGATTGAAAAGGCTGCGACCACGGTAGCGGAATTGCCGGCGGGGCTCGACAGCCGAATATTGCTGCGGCGCCCGGACGTGGTGCAAGCGGAGTATGAGCTTCGCGCTGCCAACGCCGAGATCGGTGCCGCGCGGGCAGCGCTGTTCCCGACTATCTCGCTCACCGGCCTGTTCAGCCTCGCGAGTACCGCCCTCTCATCCCTGCTGGAAAGCGACTCCCTTACCAAGACGGCCAGCGGCAATCTCGCCTATCCGCTATTTCGTGCCGGAGCCGGGCGCGCCGGCGTGGCACAGACGGAAGCGCAACAGCGCGCGGCACTCGCCAATTACGAAGGCGCAATTCAAACCGCGTTCCGGGAGGTAGCGGATGCACTGGCCCGCCGCGGCACGATCACTGAGGAACTCGCTGCCACTGAACGATTCACCGCTGCCGCCGCCGACACGTTGCGCTTGACTGAGGCGCGCTATCGCGGGGGTATCGATACGTTCCTTTCCTCTTTGGACGCCCAGCGTTCTCTCTACGCGGCGCAACAGTCGCTAGTGCAGACGCGGCTGATCCGCGCGACCAATCTCGTTACGCTGTATCGCGCCCTGGGCGGAGATTCGCAGCTTGCGGTGGCGCCCACGGGCGCCGTGCCCGCGCCCGCGCTTGTGTCACCTCAACAGCCATAGGTCTGATCGTCGCGGGCGTGTTTCCGGGCGGCCTTGCAGAACCACGCACCTGGCAGCACGTTGTTGCCCGGTGCTTGTGGCTCAACGAAGGGCGAACCGGGATGGCTGACTCGCCAGCAAAACGATCGGGAAAGCGGCCGTCGCCGCTCCTGGGACTGACGGAGATACCCCGTGCGCTGTTCGAGTTCGGCATGCTCCCCTGGGCTGCACCGGCACTCGCCAGCGTGCCTCGTGGCGACGGACATCCGGTACTTGTCATCCCGGGCTTCAACGCCTCGGACCGGGCTACGCATGTCCTGCGCAGTTACCTTCGACGCCTCGGCTACGATGCACATGGGTGGGCGCTTGGCCGAAATCGCGGCCCTCGCTCGATCGGGAACGAGGGCGAACGATTGATCCAACGGGTCGAGGCGATCTACGATCGTCAGCAACGGCGCGTAAGTCTCATCGGATGGAGCCTTGGCGGGATCATGGCCCGTGCCGTCTGCCGTCGCGTGCCTGAACGCGTGCGCCAGGTCATCACGCTCGGCGCCCCCTTTGCTGGAGCGCCCAGAGACACGCGCGTGTGGCGCATGTATGAGTTCCTGACCGGCCAAAAGGTCGATGGCGATAGCGCCCGCGCCTATCTTCATGAGGGCGAAACGCCACTACCGGTACCATCCACCGCAATCTGGAGCCGCGACGACGGCATTGTTCCCTGGGCGAACTGTGTCGAACCGCATTACGCAACCAGCGACAATATCGAAGTATTCGGCAGCCATTTCGGCCTGCCCGTCAACCCTGCCGTTCTTTACGCGATTGCAGATCGGCTTGCTCAGCCAGAAGATGGCTGGAAACCCTTCGACCGGCGCGGCGTGTTCCGCGCGGTCGCTTATCCCAGCTCCGGCCACATCTGACTGCACTGGCCGCGCCGGCCTGCCTTACTACCGAGTTGACCTGCTGGAAGGGCATAGCGGCCGCGATTTGCGGAAGGATCGCCTGTGGCTCTCCACGTTGTAGATGTCCTTGGCGATGAAGTAATCGAACTTGCTTGCTTCGCCGCGGCGGGTGTCTTGCGGATGCTGGCGAGCCTCGCCCACCGGTTGTGCTGGGAACCGTTCTGAAGCCAGTTCGCGATACAGTTGTAATCGACTGGGAAATGCTTCGACCCGCGTTGCCTTGAAGACGTTTGCCGGGTCGGTGATCGGCCGCGATCGGACTTTTGGCCTCCCGTCATCATCAGGAGCGACAGTCCGATCGCCGCCAGGATCAATGCACGGTCCTTGCTCCTCGCTTACTTCGCGCCGGAGAGCATCAGCAATGTTGCGAGGCTCACCGCCATGCTCTCCACGTCCTTTTCCTTGTCGATCACCATGGCTTCTTCCAGCGAGTGCGCGCGCTGCGTCTGAAAGCCGGAACCAAGTGTCACTGCGGGAATGCCAAGGCTCATCGGGATGTTGGAGTCGGTCGATCCAGCGCCATAGGACGGCGTGAACCCCGCTGCCTTCGTCGTTGCAGTGGCGATCTGGACGATGTCGACATTGGTCGCTGTCGTGCCGACCGGCCGGTCGCCAACCTTCTTCGCCTCAAATGCCACTTTGCCCTTGGCCGTTGAGCGTGCGGCATTCTCAGCCTCCACCGCCCGCGGCAGGATCGCGAGGAACGCCTGTTCCTCGGCATCAAGCTCCGCCTTGCCGACGGAGCGCATATCCACTGTCATTGCCGTGGAGAAGGGAATGGAATTGACGGACGTTCCCCCTTCCAAAAGCCCGATATTGTAGACGGTGCGCGGCTCGCTCGGCACCTTCATCTTGCCGAACTCCACCATCGCATTGGCCATCGCATAGGCCGGGTTGACGATGCCGAAGTCGCCCATGGAGTGGCCGCCAGGCCCGGTGAACGTCACCTTGTACCGTCTGGAGCCCACGCCCGCATTGGTGATCCGGCCTGCGCGGCCAGGCTCCAGCGAGATGAAATAGTTGATCCGGTCCTTCAGCGGGCCTTTCGTGAACAGGTGCCGGGTGCCGCGCAGGTCGCCTGGCCCCTCCTCCCCCACGTTGCCCATGAAGATGATATCGGCCTTCGTGGTGTACTTGGCCGCGTTCATCGCCCGAATGAAGGCAAGCAGGACTGGTAAGCTGGACGTATCGTCGCCCACGCCGGGCGCGTAGAGCATATTGCCCTCACGCCGCACCTTCACGTTGGTGCCTTCTGGAAAGACGGTGTCGAGGTGCGCAGTGATAACGATCAGCGGCCCGCCACCCGAACCCTTGCGCATGCCATAGACATTGCCCTCCGCGTCGGTCGTGAGATCCGTCAGCCCTTCCGCCCGGAGCATCTCCAGAAAGGCTGCCGCGCGGTTCGCTTCCTTGAAGGGCGGCGCTGCGATTTCGGTCAGCTTGATCACGTCAGCCACGATCCGCTCGTGATCGGCCGCGAGCTTCGCCTTCGCCGCGGCAAATTTCGGGCTGGCGAGCAGCTTCTTCGCCTCGGCATCCCTGTTCTGCGCGATCGCGCTTGCCGGCATAGCCGCCGTGGCCGCCAGCAGCGCCAGCGTCATCAGTCTCTTCATCGGTGCGACCCCCTCACTGAAAACCATTTCGTCCGTTGATGCCCGCCGTATGCGGTCCCGTCGAGGCATAGAAATCTCAATTGATGGCTGGCGAACTGACCCGCTCCCACCACACTTGCCCATCAGGTTGTTGACGGACACGAAAGCGCTAAGGTCTGTCGCCATGCCGGTGCCCAGGTCACCAACCTCGCGATAGAAGGCCCTCGGCATAATTCGTCGGCCGCGTCATCGATCAGTATCGGTTCAGCGCCTTCAGGTCGGCCTAAGCACCACACCTATGCTGCACCTCGCGCAAATTCGACCGCCCGCTGGGCCAGAATGTCAGTTGAGTCGATCAAAGGGACGGGCAGATCCTCTGGTCCGACCACCAGCGGCACTTCGGTACAACCCGCGATGATCACCTCTGCCCCTTGCTCGATCAGGCGCATCGCCGCTTCCAGAACACCTTCCCGCCCGCGTGCGAGATCGCCTGCCTTGATCTGCCACACCGCCTCCATGAACGCAGCGCGGGTCGCCTGGTCGGGAACGACGGGCTGCAACTCGCGTGCCTCAAGTGCACGCTCATAGAGCCGGGCTTCCGCCGCCCCATTCACGGCCAGCACGCCAATCCGGCGTGCCTGTCCATGGTCGCTCGTCACCGCGGCCACCGTTTCCTCCACCAGATGAAGGAACGGCAGCGGCGTGGCCTCCTTAACCGCATCCGCAAAGGCGTGGGCCGCGTTGCAGGGCATCACCAGCACCTGTGCGCCCGCCGCCTCAAGGCCGCGCGCCATGGCCGCGAGCCCTGGCGCCGGCGAAGGGCCGGTTCCGGCAACGGCGGCATTGCGATCTGGCAGAGACGGATTGCTGTCCACGATCAGCCGAACATTGTCCTGCTCGCGCGCGGCGCCTGCCTGAGAATGACGCAACACCTTGGCCATGAAGTCGATCGTGGCCGCCGGCCCCATGCCGCCGAGCACGCCAATGGTCAGCGGCAGGGCCGTCATCAGATCGCCACCGCGCCGGTCAGCACGGGTTGATAGGCATAAAGCGCAGGCGATCCGCCCGTGTGAACAAACAATACCCGCTCGCCCTTTGCGATCTCTCCGGACCGCACCAGCGCGATCAGGCCGGCTGCCGCCTTGCCCGTATAAACCGGGTCGAGAAGCACACCTTCAAGAGAAGCGAACATCCGCACCGCTTCGATCATTTCAGCCGTCGGGAGCGAATAGCCCGGCCCGACCCACTCGTCCCGGCACTCGATTGCGTCGGGCGTGATTTCGGGGACAACCCCCGCCAGCTCGCCGACGGCAACCGCCAGCCTATGGACATTGCCTTCCTGCTCCGCGCGCGGACGCCGCACATTGATACCGGTCACCGGAATGCCGGCACTGTTGCCGATCAGGCCAGCGACGATCCCGGAATGGGTCCCGGCGCTTCCGCTCGCCACGACGATGCGGTCAAAGGCGATGCCGCTTGCAAAAGACTGCGCCAAGATCTCTTCGGCACAGGCGACATAGCCAAGCGCTCCCAGCGGATTGGAGCCACCGCCCGGGATGATGTAGCCCTTGCGCCCTTCGGCCTCGAGCTCAGCGGCAACTTTCTCCATCGCCGCTTGCAGATCGTCACCCAGCTTCACGACGGTGACCGCCTCCACGCCGAGCAGGTCGAAGAGGAAGTTGTTGCCCGACGCGTTCCGGTCATAGCTGTCCGGAACACGCTGTTCGAGCACCAGACGGCACTTCAGCCCCTCGCGAACGGCGGCGGCAAGCGTCAGGCGGCAGTGATTGCTCTGCACTGCGCCCACGGTGATCAGCGTGTCCGCCCCCTGGGCCAGAGCCTCGGCCACGAGGAACTCGAGCTTGCGCGTCTTGTTGCCGCCGCCGGTCAGGCCAAGCTGGTCGTCGCGCTTGATATACAGTTCCGCCCCGCCGAGCGCCTTGGTCAGGTGCGGCATGGCTTCGATCGCGGTGGCGCCCGGCGTGTAGCGGCGGCGCGCGAACTTCGCGAGGTTCATGGTGTCAAACTCCTGCTCTTGGTCCAATGCCTGGGCGGGATCGTCATTCCAGGCTGCTGTGTTCCGATGATCTATTGCTGTTGCGCCATTGCCGCAGCGCCAGCGCGATAACTGGCAACAAAGGCGGTCGCTTCGCCGACCACGCCCATGGTCAGCGTGAAGCCAATGTCCTTCAACTTCTTGGGGCCAGCCTCCCCCGGCACCTGATTGCGCGTATCCGCCGCCAGCGGACGAGCGTGCGCCGCACTGGCAACAGGAAACGCATCGGCGATCCCAGCCACATACGCGCGATCGATCATGTGCTCCCCCGTTCCAGACAGACGGGAAAGACTCACATCATCCGACCTACAGGCACAACCCTTCAGTGTTGGCAGGCAGCCATAGCATTTAGGCAATTGACGTGTGGGGTCACGTCTGCGGGCCGAGTACGGATCATCTCGCGCATGAGATCAAGGAAGCTGCGCGCGAGCCGCGACAGTGGATGCGTGGCGAGATGCTGGACCGACAGTTCGAACTCAGCCGCTGGCGCCACCGGCCGGAAATGAAGGTCCGGCCCGACAAAGGCCTCGGCCGTGAACTCATCCACGATCGCCACGCCAGCACCGCTACGGGCGAGTGCCGCCGCAATATAGACCGACTTGACCTGGATACCCGGCGAGTTGCCGGTCGCGCGCGAGAGGATTGGCGACACCAGATCCGCAATCGCCACGCTGGGCGCAAGATCGATGATCTCATGCTCGCGAAGCAGGTCCAGCGGGATCGACGACAACTCGCTACAGAGCAGTCCCGCCCCGAAGAGTGCCCCTACCCGCCCAGCGCCCAGCCGTGCCGATGCAATGTCCGGGTCTGTGGATCCCTGGTGCCCGATCACGAAATCACAGTCCCGGGAGACCAGCGCCTCACGGAAATCATCATGGTGGATCGCGGACACCTCGAACGTCACCCGCGGCAGCTTGCGGCGAAAGGCAGCGATCGCGCGCGGCGCCATTGCCAGCGCTAGTGACGGCAGCACGCCGACGCGGATATTCCCCTCCGACGTGGAGCGGAGGTTGCGGGCGGCGCGCTGAAAGGTGTCGATCCGGCTATGCAGATCGTCCACCTCACGGAACAGGATGTGCGCTTCCTCGGTCGGCGTCAGCCGCCCCCGAACCAGCGTGAACAACGGGAATCCCAGTCGGGACTCGGCGTGTTTCACAATCTTGCTGACCGAGGGCTGCGAAACGTTGAGCAGGCGCGAGGCACCGCTGATCGACCCGACCGAATAAACGGCGTGGAAAACTTCGATATGACGGAGATTCATGGCGCCCCCGGACCTGTCGCGTTCCGTCCCTGCTGCGTACGTAGTTCTATTTATGACAGGTCGATAACAGAAACGCCGCGCGCGAGACCAGCCCTGACGTGTCCGTGTCCGTGTCCGTGTCCGTGTCCACTAAGGCGGTGTCGAGACAGGCAAATGCGCAAGCGATCCGGTGACGGAGAGTACCGCACGGCGATAACCGCTGATTGTCTGGCTGGGGCGGCAGGATTCGAACCTGCGAATGCCGGTACCAAAAACCGGTGCCTTACCGCTTGGCGACGCCCCAGCAGAGCGCGCGGCCCTATAACGAGCCGGCGCGAAGTGCAATCACCTCAAAGGATCGGGTGAAGCCAATTGTGCGGATCGGCCAAGTGACCGCGTTGAATGCCGGTCAGCGTATCGAGGAAGCGCTTCGTGGTCTGCCCCGTGCCGCCGGTACCGATGGTGAAGCTGTAATCAGGGCCCGACACCTTCCCGATGGGCGTCACCACGGCTGCCGTGCCACACGCAAAGCTTTCCGTCAGACGTCCGCTTTCCGCATCGGCACGCCATTGCTCGATCGAATACAGCTCCTCCCGCACGGTGAGCCCGGCGTCCCGCGCCATCTGTAAGATCGAGTCGCGGGTGATACCGGGAAGGATCGTGCCGGTCAGTGGCGGCGTCTGGATCGATCCGTCCTCGAACACGAAGAAGATGTTCATGCCGCCGAGTTCCTCGATCCAGCGGCGCTCGGCCGCATCGAGGAAAACCACCTGGTCACAGCCACGGCGGATCGCTTCCTGCTGAGCCACCAGGCTGGTGGCGTAATTGCCGCCGCATTTGGCGGCGCCGGTGCCACCGGGCGCAGCACGCGAATAATCGTGGCTCACCCACAGCGAGACGGGGCGAACCCCGCCCTTCCAATAGGATCCGGCTGAAGAAGCGAGCACCATGTAGAGATACTCGCCCGCCGGCTTCACGCCCAGGAACACCTCGCTGGCGATCATGAACGGGCGAAGGTATAGCGAGCCGCCCTCTACAGAGGGAAACCAGTCGGCATCGGCCTTCACCAGTGCTTCGATCGAACCGATGAATAGGTCGTCCGGCAGTTCCGGCATCGCCATGCGACGGGCCGAATCGCGGAACCGGGCAGCATTGGCATAGGGACGGAACAGCGCAACGCTGCCGTCGTCATGACGATACGCCTTCAGACCCTCGAAAATCTCCTGCGCATAATGGAGCACTGCCGTTGCGGGATCGACTGTCAGCGTCGTGCGCGCCGTGATCTTCGCATCATGCCAGCCCTTCTCCTCGGACCAGCGCACCAGCGCCATGTGATCCGTGAAGACCCGCCCGAACGCCGGGTCCGCGATGCGACCGACCCGCTCGGATGCCGGAACCGGCGCGGGGTTTGGCTCGAAAACGAAGGGAGCGGGAGTCGACAAGTGGAAGCTCCTGGAGGGCACGACATTACGCGCCGTTGAGAGGGTTGCGGTCGGGTAGGGCGGATGGCAATGCCGGTCAACATGGCTGCCACACCCTCCTCCGCATCCCCGCTCTTCCTGCGCGAGCCTGAGATTCGGCGCGGCATCGAGCTGCTCTATTTCGGGAGCACTCATGTCACGCGCTCGATCGATCGTGGCCTGGCCCGCAAGGGGATGGGACGGGCGCATCACCGCGCGCTGTATTTCATCGCTCGAAAGCCGGACATGGCGGTGTCCGATCTACTGGCGCTGCTCGGCATCACGAAACAGTCACTTGGCCGCGTGCTGGGCGAGCTGACCGACCGCGGCTATGTCGAGGCGCGTCCGGGCGAGCGAGACCGCCGGCAGCGGCTTCTTCGCCTCACCAAGGAAGGCGAGGCATTCGAGGCCGATCTGTACAACGCGCTGCGTGAGCGATTCGCCGCGGCCTATTCGGAGGCCGGCCAGGGCGCCGTCAGCGGGTTCTGGGCCGTGCTTGAAGGTCTGGTGCCAGAGGAAGAGCGCCCGCGGGTCGAAGCGCTACGCGGCTGAGGCAGCGTTCCGACGTGCGCGCGGCGTTCCTGCGGCAGGCCCACCAGACATTCTGACTTGCTCGTTCCAAGCAGCATTTGGCGGCGGTGCGGGGGCGATCCAACCCGCTGCGGCCAGCGGGAGAGCGACTGATCGGACGCTTCATCCGTTCGCAGTCTAGTATCCCGACAAGCCGCCGCGGTTCAGTTCCGCGCGGCAGCCGCGAGTTCCGCGTTCCGTTGGCGGCTGGCTGCCAACGTCGCCTTCATCAGCGCTTGCAGTGCGTCCCCGCGATCAAGGACGTTAAGTCCCTCCCGCGTGGAGCCGCCCGGGCTCGCGACCCGATCTGCCAATGTCGCCGGGCTCTCCCCTGCCCCCGCAGCCATCGCTGCGGAGCCTTCCACCGTGGCAAGCGCCAGCCGCGCCGCCTGATCGGCCGGCAGGCCCAGCGAAGCTCCGGCGGCGGCAAGAGCGTCGATGAAGCGAAACACGAAGCCCGGCCCGCAACCGGACAGCGCCGTCACCGCGTCGAACATCGCCTCGTCGCCAATCCACTCGACTTTCCCGAGCGGCAGCACCAGCGCCTCCGCGATCGCGCGCGCCTGATCCGTGGACTTGGCGGCGTGGAGCGCGGTTACGCCCTTCCCAATCGCCACCGGCAGGTTTGGCATGGCACGAACGACGGACTCGGCGGTGATCCGCGTTTCCAGCGCAGCTTCCTCCACGCCCGCGAGGATCGACAGCAGCAAGGCCGGACGAACGCCGGCGAGTGTCGGCGCCACCGCGTCCAGCATTTGCGGCTTTACGGCGAGGACAATCACTTCCGGTGCCTGGCCCGCCGGCGCCGGAATGAGGTTCACCCCCTCCGGCACCGTCGGCGCCCCGGGATCGACCACCGTCACCGCAGCGGGTGAGAGGCCCGCTGCGATCCAGCCGCGCAGCATGGCGCCGCCCATGTTCCCGGCTCCGACGAGCCAGAGCGACTTCGGCAGTGTCATGATGCTTTAAGCCTCGCCCTGTGTTTCGATCAGCGCGGCGGCAATGGCGTCGCGGGGGGACTTGCCGCCCCACAACACGAACTGGAACACCGGGTAGAACCGCTCGCATTCGTCGATGGCGGTATCGACCAGCACCTGTGCCGCCTCCAGCGACAGGGTCGCCTCGTCTTCGGACTGATCGACCAGCGTTGCGTGCCGATACAGCAGGATGCCGCTGGACGACCAAAGCTCGAAATGCCCCAGCCAGAGCTGCTCGTTCACGAGGCCGATGGTCTCGTAAATCGCAGGACGCGCGTGCTCCGCAACCTTCACGTCTGGGAAGGTCAGGAACTGCAGGACACCGTCTTCCTCACGCCAGAGCGCGCGCAGCTCATAATCGGTCCAGCTGCCTTTCATGCTGGCGCTGATCTCGTCTTCATGCCGGTCATAGGACCAGCCATGCGCCGAGAAATAGCTCTCGAGCATGTCCAGCGGAGCTTCGGGTTCGTGTTCGTTATCGGCTTCGTCGAGCATCACCGCCTTATCGCACGGGAAGGGGTCATGACGCAAAGCACGCAGCTTAGCCGATTGTGGATGAATCGGCCTGCTGCCGTGCCTCGATGGCGTCCAGCCGCGCACGCAGCGCATCCGCCTCGTCCCGCGCGGCCACCGCCATCGCCTTCACGACCTCGAATTCCTCGCGGCTGACGAAATCCAGTCCGCCGATCCATTCGCGAGCCCGCTCGCGCGCGCCGGCCTGCGCTTCGCGCCCCACGCCTGCAACGGTGCCAGCGGCTCCGTTCATGAACTTCACCAGATCGTCGAACAGCCGGTTTTCGGACTGCATGGAGCCAAGCCTTTCGGGTAGAGAATCAACCGATGACTTGGGAGGTTCGAGCGCCGGGCACAAGAGCCTGCGCGTCAGGGTTCAGCTGCCCGATCCGCCATGTCAGCACACCGGCGAAGCTGATCCAGACGAGATAGGGCACCATCAACCACCCGGCCCATGGTCGGATGCGCGCAAAAGCGACCGTGGTGGCGATTGCCAGAACGAGCATCAGGATCAGAACCAACAAGGCCGATCCAATCCGATGTGCGCCGAAAAACACCGGAGTCCAAGCCAGGTTCAGGCCGAACGCTGCCGAAAACAGGCCAACGGCAAGCCGGCGGCCGAGCGCTCCCCTCGCGTTCAGGATCATGGCCAGTGCCAGACCGAGCATGATGTAAAGCGCCGTCCACACAACCGGGAACAGGGCGTCGGGGGGCGTCAGCGCGGGTTTGGCAAGCGACTGATACCAGGCGCTATCCTCGCCCGACGGCACACTGCGGCCCGACAGGAATCCCAGCAGCAGGATGAGCGGCACGCAAAGCAGTGCCCATCGCGCATAGGACATCCGCAACTGCTCCCTCGACGCGATGCCCCCCACAAGCCCTCCATCCTCGTTTCCCCGGCATAATCACGCCGCGCCGAACGGGTAAACCGGTGGAATCGTCTGTGTGGGCGGCAATCGCCTCAATTACGGACAGCGGCGAGCAGGAACTCCACATTGCCTTCCGGCCCAGTGATCGGGCTCTCCACCACCCCCTGGACGTGCCAGCCCCTGCCCTCAAACCAGTCAGCCACTTCGTCGCATGTTCGACGGCGGACGGCCTCGTCGCGGACCACGCCGCCCTTCCCCACTTCCTCTCGCCCGGCCTCGAACTGCGGCTTCACCAAAGTCATCGCTCGGGCGTGCGGCTTGGCGAAGCCAAGAGGCACGTCGAGAACCTTGGCGATGCTGATGAAGCTAGCATCGCAGACGATCAGGTCGACTGGCTCCGGCACGTGGTCCGCCGTGAGCAGGCGTGCGCTGGTCTGCTCGTGAACCACGACCCTCTCGTCTTGCCGAAGCTTCCAGGCGAGCTGATTGGTGCCGCTGTCGACTGCATATACCCGGGTCGCCCCGCGGGTGAGCAGCACGTCGGTGAAGCCTCCCGTCGAAGAGCCAACGTCGATCGCGATGGCTCCGGCAACATCCCACCGGAAGTGTTCCAGCCCGTGCGCCAGCTTGATGCCACCACGTGAAACCCACGGATGATCGCGCCCGCGCACGTCGATAATCGCGTCGTTCAGGAGGGTCTGCCCGGATTTTTCCACCTTCCGATCGCCGCTAAAAACCAGGCCGGCCATGATCAGCGCCTGGGCGCGTGTGCGCGACTCGGCGAGTCCCCGGTCAACAAGCAATTGGTCTGCGCGAACCTTTGGCATTGGGTCCCTATCGGGCGCCGAGCGCTTCGTCGCAAGCGCCGCTCGCTCCGTCTTCGGCTCGGAACTGAGTTATTGCCTATGGATTTAGTAGGGTATAGTTGACGTAGCGAGGTCGCGATGCCGGGCGTCCCCCTAGAGCACCGGTAACGCGGCCTCGCCGACGAAGAGGAGCACCCATCCATGGGCCATTATTCGTCCTCGCTTGGGCTGAACCCCAGCGTTCTTACCGTTCCTGGCCTGGGCAACTCCGGGCCAACGCATTGGCAGACCCTCTGGGAACAATCACGGCTGGATACCCGCCGCGTGGAACTGGGCATGTGGGACACCCCCCACCGCAATGCCTGGGTGACCAAACTGGATCAGGCAATTGCGCAGGCAAAGGCTCCCGTCATCCTGGTGGGCCACAGCCTCGGCTGCCAAGCGATCGCCTGGTGGGCTTCACTGAGCCCGCAGCCCTATGGCTGGCCAGTGGCCGGTGCGCTTTTGGTTGCCCCTGCCGATGTCGATCGCGCCGGCATACCGCCCGAACTGTCGACCTTTGCGCCGGCACCGCGCACGCCGCTTCCGTTTCCCTCGATCTTGGTGGCGAGTACCGATGACCCCTGGATCGAGATCGATCGTGCGCACAGTCTTGCCGCGGATTGGGGCAGCCACTTCGTCGACGCCGGTGCGCAGGGTCACCTCAACGCTGCGAGCGGGCTTGGTTGGTGGCCGGATGGGCAGGAACTGCTGGAGCGGGTCATCGCCGCCTCTGGTGGCCCGCACGGCGAGGTTCGGGCGCCTGGAGACGCTCGTGCGATATTGGCGCAGGCCTCAGCTGGGTCTCCGTCCGGCATCCACGCCTGAGTAGAAGGCGGGATCGACTACTCGCCCCCCGCCGAACCAAGATCCGTTCATCCTCGATCGGCCGCCGTGCTGCCGGCCATCAGGGTTGTGGCGGCGCCTGCTCCTGATCGTTTTGCACGTCTGCAAGGCGGCGGGCCTCCTTCAGCCTGCGCCACAGGGCCAGGTTGAAGCAGGCGAGCGCTACCACCATCAGTCCGGTCGCGAGAAAAACCTTGGTCCAGCCGCTCACGCGCGTGCGCCGACTGCCTCAGCTTCGTTCCAGCGCAGCGCCTTCAGAACGGTCCTGACAATCCCGTCTGCGTCCAGACCCGCTTCGGCATATTGAGCCTGGGGCGTATCCTGATCCTGGAACGCGTCCGGCAAGCGAAGCGTGCGAAGCTTCAGCCCACCATCGATGAGACCTTCGTCGGAGGCCATGGTCAGCACGTGGGCGCCCAATCCGCCGATGGCTCCCTCCTCGATCGTCACGGCCACCTGATGGCTGGCCAGCAACTTGCGGATAAGCGCTTCGTCCAGTGGCTTCGCAAACCGCAAGTCTGCCACCGTAGTCGACAGCCCCTTCGCGTCGAGTTGATCGGCTGCCTTCATCGCCTCGGCAAGCCGCGTGCCCAGCGAAAGGATCGCCACCGTCTTGCCTTCACGGACGATCCGACCCTTGCCGATCTCCAGCTTCTCCGGCGTGCCAGGCAACGGAACGCCAACGCCATTACCGCGGGGGTAACGCACGGCAATCGGCCCCGCGTCGTGCTCGACGCAAGTGTGCGTCATGTGAACGAGCTCCGCCTCGTCAGCCGCAGCCATGACAACGAAATTGGGAAGGCTGGCGAGATAGGTGATGTCGAACGACCCCGCGTGGGTCGCGCCATCCGCGCCTACCAGACCGGCTCGGTCAATCGCGAACCGTACCGGCAGGTTCTGGATCGCGACGTCGTGCACCACCTGATCATAGGCGCGTTGCAGGAACGTGGAATAGATCGCGCAGAACGGGCGCATTCCCTGCGCGGCGAGGCCCGCCGCGAAGGTAACCGCATGCTGTTCGGCGATACCTACGTCAAATGCGCGGTCCGGATGCCGCTTGGCGAAACGATCGATGCCGGTGCCGGAAGGCATGGCGGCGGTAATCGCGCAAACGCGCGCATCTCGATCGGCTTCGTCAGCAAGCGCGTCGCCAAAGACGTTCTGATAGGCCGGCGGCCCCGGCGGTGCCTTTGCCTGCGCGCCTGTAATCACGTCGAACTTCTGCACGCCGTGATACTTATCCGAAGCTGCTTCAGCCGGGGCGTAGCCCTTGCCCTTCTTCGTCACGACGTGAACGAGGATCGGTCCCTCTTCAGCGTCCCGCACGTTCTCGAGCACTGGAATCAGATGTTCCAGATTATGGCCGTCGATCGGCCCCACGTAATAGAAGCCAAGCTCTTCGAAGAGCGTCCCGCCCATCGTCATGCCGCGGGCGAACTCATCAGTCTTTCGCGCGGCGTTGTGGATCGGGCGCGGCAAGCGGCGCGCGACCCGCTTCATCAGCTCGCGAACGGACAGGAACTCGCGGCTCGAAACGATGCGCGACAGATAGGCTGACAGGCCACCGACCGGTGGCGCAATCGACATGTCGTTGTCGTTCAGAATTACGACCAAGCGATTGCCTGCAGCTTGGGCGTTGTTCATCGCCTCATAGGCCATGCCCGCCGACATCGCCCCGTCACCGATCACGGCAATCGCTTTGCCGGGCTGGTCCGCAAGCTTGTTCGCGACCGCGAAGCCCAGCGCCGCCGAGATCGACGTAGAGCTATGGGCCGCACCGAACGGATCATACTCGCTTTCCGACCGCTTGGTGAAGCCGCTGAGCCCACCGCCCTGGCGAAGGGTGCGGATCCGATCACGGCGCCCGGTCAGGATCTTATGCGGGTAACATTGGTGGCCAACATCCCAGATCAGCCGATCACGGGGGGTGTCGAACACGTAATGAATAGCCGTTGTGAGTTCGACTACCCCAAGCCCCGAGCCAAGGTGCCCGCCGGTCGTGCCAACCGCGCTGATGGTTTCAGTGCGCAACTCGTCCGCGAGTTGGCGAAGCTGCTCGGGAGCAAGCTTTCTCAGGTCGGCCGGCGTCGATACGGTGTCGAGCAGCGGCGTCGAGGGCAGATCGGTCATTCTGCGAGGCTTACTCCAGCGGGTCGATTGTGTCGAATGCTACCGCTTCGGCACCAGCGAACAAAAAGGGTCAGTCGGAACTGCAGGCCCCGCACCGCCCGCGTACCTCGATCACAGGGCGCACCGGTGAGAAACCGGCGGCGGATGCGGCATCGCGAACGCCACGGGTCAGCCGATCATCGTCAAGGTGCGTGGTCTGCCCACATGAATCGCATACCAAGAAGATGCAATCGTGCAGACAGTCAGGGTGCGCATTCGCCACATAAGCGTTGGCGCTCTCCACCTTTCGCGCGAGGTTCGCACCAACGAACAGATCGAGGATCCGGTAGACGCTATTCGCCGCAACACGCCGACCTTCCGCCTTAGACACCGCATCGGCGATGTCATACGCGCTGGCCGGCTTCTCGAAGCCGGCTAGTGCTCCGAAAACGCTCGCCCGCATCGCGGTCCATTGCTCGCCGGCGCGTTCCAGCGTCGCTTGTGCAGCCTGCGCGAGATCCGCACCTTGCGGTTCGTGATGGTGGTGACCGTGTGGCATGATCTGGATTTAGGTCCGCGAGCGTCTTGCAGCAAGCCGGACCGGCCCCACGGCGGCAGGCCGCGCGAAAGATGGCGGTTCGTTCTCCCGCGCGACTAGCATAAGGCCAACTGAAACGATCGGGAGGGAATTGTCATGGATCTCGGCCTTGCCGGAAAGACTGCCATCATCTGCGCCTCGAGCCAGGGATTGGGCAGGGCCTGCGCGGAAGAGCTTGCACGTGCCGGCTGCCGCGTCGTCCTGAACGGCCGGGACGAACAGGCACTGGTCGAAGCGGGCGCCGCGATCCGGGCTGAAACTGGCGCGATCGTTGAAACGGTTGCCGGCAACATCGGCGATCCCGGAGTTCAGGCCGCGCTGATTCAAACAGCGGGCACGCCGGACATCCTCGTCAACAACAATGGCGGTCCGCCTCCGCGAGGGTTCAGGGATCTCGACAGCGATGCGCTGCATGCCGGCCTTGATGCCAACATGGTCACGCCGATCCGCTTGGTTCAGCAGGTCATCGACAGCATGGTGGAGCGGCGGTTCGGCCGGATCGTCTGCATCACTTCGGGCTCGGTCAAATCGCCTGCCGCCGGGCTCGATCTTTCCAGCGGCGCCCGGATCGGCCTGCACGGCTTCCTCGCAGGCGTGGCGCGCGAGGTGGCCAGCGCCAACGTGACGATAAACTTCCTTCTTCCCGGCCTGTTTGCGACTCGACGCCTTGGCGGTGTGATGGCCTTTGCCGCAAAGGCACAGTCGATCGACATTGAGACTGCGGAGGCACGCGGTCGCGAGCGCATCCCCGCGCGGCGCTTCGGCGATCCCGCGGAGTTCGGCGCCGCCTGCGCCTTCCTCTGCTCGGCCCAAGCCGGGTTCATCACGGGACAAAGCCTGCTGATCGATGGCGGCGCCTTCCCCGGAGTGCTATAAAGCACAGCTTGTTTGCGCAGCGGGGCAAATTCCCGCATGTCCGCGCGCCGAAAGGAACTTTGCCATGGCCGCCAACTGGGCCCCCGACAGCTGGACTGCGCATGAAGCGCGTCAGCTCCCCGATTATCCCGACGTCGCCGCACTAAAGGCAGCGACAGACACGCTCCGCTCGCATCCGCCGCTAGTGTTCGCCGGCGAAGCCCGGAACCTGACGGCAGAGCTGGCACGTGTCGCGGCAGGTGAGGCTTTTCTGCTTCAGGGCGGCGACTGCGCGGAAAGCTTTGCCGAGTTCCACCCGAACAACATTCGCGACACGTTCCGCGTCATCCTCCAGATGGCAGTGGTACTTACCTTTGCGTCGAAACTTCCTGTGGTGAAGCTTGGGCGGATGGCGGGCCAGTTTGCCAAGCCACGTTCCGCTCCCACTGAAGTTATCGATGGCGTGGAACTGCCCAGCTACCGTGGCGATAACGTCAACGACATCGGTTTCACGCCGCAATCCCGCGTGCCCGATCCGCAGCGCATGGTGCAGGGCTATGCGCAGTCGGCCGCTACGCTGAACCTGCTCCGCGCCTTCGCACAAGGCGGTTACGCCAACCTGGCTCAGGTGCATCGCTGGACGCACGACTTCATGGGTCGCTCGCCCTGGGCAAAAAAATATGCGGAAACCGCCGATCGGATCGGTGAAGCGCTCGAGTTCATGGCCGCGTGCGGAATCGATCCGGAAACGGTGCCGCAGCTGGCGCAGACGAGCTTCTATACCAGCCACGAAGCGCTGCTCTTGCCCTATGAAGAGGCGATGACTCGGCAGGACTCGCTGACGGGCGACTGGTACGACACATCGGCCCACTTCTTGTGGATCGGTGACCGGACCCGTTTCGAAGGGTCGGCTCACGTCGAATTTCTTCGTGGCATCGGCAACCCGATCGGCGTGAAATGCGGGCCCAGCCTGGAACCGGACGTACTCTTGCGCTTGCTGGATACGCTCAACCCGGGGCGCGTTCCGGGGCGGGTGACGCTCATCACGCGGTACGGATATGACAAGATCGAGGGCTCGTTCCCGCGCCTTCTGCGAGCGGTAACGCGCGAGGGCCATCCCGTCGTGTGGAGCTGCGATCCGATGCACGGCAACGTCGTCAAGGCCGCAAACGGCTACAAGACCCGTCCGTTCGATCGGATCCTGGCGGAGGTTCGCGGCTTTTTCGCGATCCACCGCGCAGAGGGAACCCATGCCGGCGGAATTCATGCGGAAATGACCGGCCAGAACGTCACGGAATGCACCGGCGGCGCTGTCGACGTCACCGAGCAGAGCTTGGCCGATCGTTACCACACTCATTGCGACCCGCGCCTCAACGCTAGCCAGAGCCTTGAACTCGCCTTCCTGCTGGCAGAAATGCTGAACGCAGAGATGGCGGAGCGTCGCCGCGCGGCGGCTTGAAGAAAAGGCGACGCGGCGGGTTGACGGCCCGCCGCGTTACCCGTAGAGGCGCCGCTCCCGCTCGCACGGCCCCTTCGTCTAGCGGTCTAGGACGTCGCCCTCTCACGGCGAAAACACGGGTTCGAGTCCCGTAGGGGTCACCAGCCGCAGAATTCCGCCACTCGCGCTTAGGCGCCGCTGACCGGTTGCCCCTTTCTTTGTGGGCAGTTTGCCCCCGGTTGGCTGGTTCGCCGAGAGCGATGCGCATCTGGCGTCCAGTTGCATTTACATGGCACGGCCATAGTGTACTTTTCTGTTGAACTTTCGTTAGCACATGGTGTTGTAAGCATACCAAGGATGGTATATGTCTCAATACGCCCCGCGGGCATACCAGTTCACGTATGACAAGGCGGGCGTTCGAGATGACCTTGAGCGTTGCAAACAGGAGGACCGATATGCCTATGGCCGGATCTTTGTACTGCTTGAGCAACTTCTCGGTGATCCTGCGGACTGCGAGCGGTTCATAACCGAGGGCTGGCAGGACAACCAAATCGAAGACGTCACTGCGATTCGCTCTCTTCTAGATGAGCGGATTGATGGCGTTCGCACCAAGCTCTGGGACGTGCGTGCATGGCGCCTGCTTTTCATCTGTGACCTACCGGGACGTCGCGCGGGATTGGTTGCGATCATGCATCGATCACAAAACTATGAAGATGACCACGAACTGTGGGATAGGATAAGAAATGCCGTACAACGCTTTGGTTTCGGACGATACTAGCTACGAGTGGACGATCGCGCGTCCGGCTCGTGGCCCGGTTTCGTGTGAAAAGGAGCATACGAGCTCCGTCTATCGCGTTGACTTCTTCCAACATCCTCCGATTCCAGATGGATTTGGGCTCCTAAGCGATTTGTTGGCGGAACTCGGATCTGATCCGGATCTCATCGAAGCTCGGAAGGAGTTCGCTCGCGAGCATACTGTCGTAGAGCGTCCGACTCTGGCGATGCTGCGTCTTCAACGCGGGATGTCTCAGGGTGAGTTAGCGCGGATCATGTCAACATCGCAGGCAGCAATCTCGCGGCTAGAGTCTGGCGAGCAGGAGCCGCGCCTGTTGACTCTTCGGAAACTTGCCGACGCACTCGATGTAGACCTCAATGTTCTCGGACGAGCATTCCCTGATGAGTGAAGCGATACAGGGTATGATTTTGTTCGTGGACGATGTTCGCGACGAAGTCGGTGGCAAAACCAGCCTGATGGGCATAGCTGGTCAAAGTATCGATGTTTTTGGTAGCGATTCCGTGCGCCAGAGCATCACCCTTATGTTCTGGGCTCCGCCTGGTGAGCACAAGGTAAAGGGTACAATCGTTGTTGAGAACGCACCCGACGATTACAAACAGCCGCCCCCGCTGAACACAACAATCCCTGACCAAGGAGGTGAGGGAAGGACGCTTGTACAGATGGTCGCCAGGCTGCGCCCTATCAAACTCGGCGAGGCCGCTGTACGGATCATCGCCAAGTTCACGGTTGATCAGACTGAGTTTAGTTCTGAGATGACCTTTGACTATAAGGGCAGTGATAGACCACCGGGCATCTAAGACCTACATCGTTTGAGCGGTGATATTGTGCCGCGAACCATACGGTCGGCTGCTCCGCGAGCGATGGTCAAAGCCCTCGCCCGCTTGCCGTAGTGCCGCACCATCTCGCTCGACATGCCGAGGATCGATCCGACCTCGGTGTCGCTCAACCCGAGCTCCAGCAGGTAGCAGCAGGCGTTCTTGCGCAGGCCGTGGAACGAGAAGGTGGCGTCCTCGTCGATTACTTCGCGCGCGACCAGGTCGGCGTGCACCTCGCGCACCGCTTTGATCGCCATGAGATCGCGCAGGCGCGCCTGGATGGCGCCGGTTGTCTTGAACGGCGCGCCGCTGCGCTCGTAGAGCAGCGTGGTCGCGCGGCGCGGCAACTTCTTTAGCTCCTCATGCCAGAACGGGTGCATCGGGATTGCGACGTCCTTGCCCGTCCTCTTCTGGGCGAACTCCATGATGCCGCCGTCGATCCAACCATATTGCATGCGGATACAGTCGC
The DNA here is from genome assembly GCF_021043365.1 of Sphingomonas sp. IC-11. Classification (GTDB taxonomy): domain Bacteria; phylum Pseudomonadota; class Alphaproteobacteria; order Sphingomonadales; family Sphingomonadaceae; genus Sphingomonas. Next base: position 46,527 of record NZ_JAJNDU010000004.1, read on the forward strand.
TGACGCGCTGGCCGGAGCACAGACCGGTCACGATCGCGAGGCGCGTCATGGGTGTGGCCTCTTCGAGCGCGACGCGTAGCAAGTCGGCCGGCCATGGCTCGTGTTCGCCAAGCTCTAGGCGCTTAATGCCTGATGCGGGATTGTCGGCGCGCATGTCCAGGCGCGTGGCGTAGGCGAGCAGCGCGCGTAAGACACTGAGCCACGCGTTCGCCTTGCCGGGCGTCTCTGTCATGCGATCGCGCATGGTGTAGATGTGCATCGGCCGGATGCCCTTCACGCCGCGCTCGCCGATCTCCTTCGAAATCATGTCGAGGTAGCGCATCTGATTGGTGCGGGTGCTCAGCTCCAGCGAATGGAACTCGGGATTGGCCTTATAGGCGGCGACCAGGGCAGCGATGCTGCCCGGAGCCGGCCCTTCCCGCTTGGCACCGTCCTCGGACAGCCGTTTGTACTCGGCTTGGAAGTCGGGATCATCGATTGCCGGCAGACGAATGTAGGTGTCCTTGCCTGCGATCTTGCGACGGAAATAGAGCAGACCCTTTCGCTCGGTGACGTTCTTCAACGAAAGTCGTCCCATGACGTGTCTCGATCCTCCGCGGCCGCGCGAGGCTGCTTGATCGAGAACTGTTTGGCAATCATGCTGTCGAGCTGGATCTTTGCCCACAGCGTGTTCGATCCCTCCTTCACGCCGGCATATCCGTAGCGCGTAAGGAAGGTCGTCTTCGAGATCCCCATGTACGCGGCCGCGATCTCGGCCGTCATGCGGGCCGGCCAATCCGGTAGCCGTTCGAGGCGCGCAAGGTTCACGCCGCTAACCTCCCCTGCCCTGCCCGTTGACCCCGTAGCTGCTGGGTGATGATGCGGGCGCCACTAATCATTTCGACGATCCAGTTGCCCTGCTGCAACCAAGTGAGCGCCGCATAACAATCTGCCAGAAGCACGAGTTGTTCGTCACCGCGCCGGCCGGCGAGATCCTGCGCACGAGCGGTCGCGCGCGCCAAATCAGCTGCAATCTCGCTTGCTGGCGCGCCGAAATGCCCGCCGGTCGCTTCATCCATCGCGGGCGCGGGGGTTGCTCGACATCAAAAGCACGGGCGTTCGTTCTCCTGCCTTCAGTCATCGGCTCTTCAACGAGCGTCACCGCTTAAGGAATGTTCCGCCTCTGTTCTACCCTAAAGGTTTCTGAGACACGTCCGCCGGAGCGACATGGGGATGCCCATGTCGGCCGAGCGGGGGTGCCGTGCGTCAACACGGCAACCGACGGACCGAGGATCCGTCACGCGCGGCTGGCCAGCCGCAACGCCCCGCACCTGTGCACCAGGCGGGGCTCCTTTGTGAGCAAACATCGATTGAGTCGAATTCAAGCTACGCGCGGCCGGTAAGCCCGGTCGCACCTCTGAGGCAGGAACATGCCTCCTGACGACGCAGAGCCGACGGCACGAAGGAGGCTGGATTGAAGGGAGGTATGTCGCTACGTCTCAACCGCGTTCCTGCAGCAGCCCTACCGGCCAGATTGAGAGCTATGCGCCCTGAGCATTTCATGATCATCCTTGTCGGGATCTATGTGCCCCTCGTCGCAGTGCTGCTTCCGGCGTTCGTAGACGAAGATCAGTTGACGTGGTGGCGAGGAGTCCTTGAGCGGCAAGGTATTCGATATCGGCCCCGGGGCGCCGACCCTTGCGAAGACGTCGTTGACGGAGGCAGCGATTGGAAAGGCTTCGCCGTGAAGGGCGCCTTAGCTTTGCTGGCTTTGGCGGCATTCGGATACCTCTCGTGACCGAGGTGAAATGTTTGAAAAAACCGTTGGCACGGAAGATAGCTTGGATGGCTTTTAGCCTGACTTGGTCAGCGAGTGCATCAGCTCAGCTGCGAGAGACGGAAGACACCAGGAGATCAACCGCCGCCCTGTTGCAGAGATGCGAGGTCCCTGGTGGCTGGGTTAAAGTCCTGCTTCACCGGGACGGGGCGCTACGGACCGAGCGGTCGCCGTCGCTTACGCCAGCGCAAAACGCCTGCATTGACATGGCACTCGGGGTCTCCGCGGGCGCGGCCAACGAGCGGGTCAAGGTAAACTAGAAGGCTTGATTTGAGATGGTTTTCGCAGCCTTCTTGGTTTCTGTTTTCACCAGTCTGAAGGCACGAAACGCACTTTGGACTTATTTGATGCTCCTGGCTTCCTTCACAGCCATGTTTTGCGTCATGAATGTTGCCAAAGTGGTTGAAGGCGACTGGCTTTGGTACACTGAACACTACGCTCTATTTAGAGACATGGCGCTCTACGACTACCTGAATTCTCGCATCGAAAACATCACGATCAAGCCAAACGAACCCGTCTATTACGCGATCGCCAATGCGACTTTTCACCTATCGTCCGGTAGCATACCCGCCCTCGCAAGCGTAGTTACTATCACAGACTACGGCGCTATTGGCGCAGCCATTTGGCTTATCGGACGATCTACGTTTGCTTCCAGCAAGCAGCCGGTAAACCCTCACATTCTGATCGCGTGTTGCCTTATCGCTGTGACGTTCACATTGGTTACGCAACTGGTCCGGCAGGAAATGGCAGCTTGTTTCAGCCTCCTCGGCTTTGCCTTCATGCTGCGCCGGCGCTACCTGATTGGTGGGCTGGTCGCGATCATTGCAGTGGCGACGCATCAGTCCGCTATTTTGGGTGTTTTCATCCTGTACGCACCAGTTTTGGCGCTTCACCAACGCAGGTCGACGGCGTTCGCGCGAATACCCTTAGCACTTGCGTTCGGATTGGTCGCGCTCGGGCTCGGCTACGTTGTGTCAAGAAGTTCAATCGCTGACCTTGGTAGCAAAGATGACGGCGCGGTTTCGACAGCACTGATTTTGTTCGACGTCGCGCTTGGTCTCGCGCTCGGAGCAGCCACCATCCTAACGCGTGATCGATCAGGTCTCGGCAAGTACGTGCTCTTGTCCTTTGCTCTATTCTATCTGGCATTCTTGCCGATGATGACCGTGCCCCTCGCAGCTCTTAGACTCTATTTCTACATGGACTTGCTACGTGGGCTGGCAGTCCTGCTTCTGTTTTCCTCCTTGGTTCCAGCTAGAACACCAAATATCATTCGAGTGCTGATCGGCTCAGCCGTTTCGGTTGGAGCGGTCGCCTACCTTCACTTGCGGGTCGAACGATCGCCATTCACTTTCCGGGCGCCTGTCACCTCCTATATTTTCTATCCTGCCGAGCTGTGACCGTTAGCCGCCGGTCATTTCTTGGCGGCGCCGCCTCGTGGGGCGCTGCTCCATCTTTGGCATCCACCCTGCCGACGAGCCCAGGAGCCCGCGGCAGCGGAGACGTTACTCCAGAACAGTTTGGTGCCGTGGGGGACGGCAAGAGCGACGATACTCAAGCTTGGCAGCAAGCCGCCAGCACAGGCATGACCATCCGCGTCCGTCCCGGCGCCACATATTTGCTATCGAAGAGCGTGGCTTGGCCCCCGAACGCGGCGTTAGTGATCAGAGGCGGGGCGGTCCGAGGTAACGGCAGAACTATCGTTCGAGCAGCGCCGGGCTTTCGCGGCTTCTTGCTTCGTCCGAGTGGTTCATATGATATCCGAGGCATGTGCCTGGAAGGTAATGGTCGGGCTGGATGTTACCTGATAGGCTCCGATCAAGAGGGGTCCGCTGGCTTTGCCGTACTGGATTCTGTTGATCTCAGGTCAGCCGACATACTGGTCTACTTCGAGGCGCCCTGGGAACACCCGCTGCTACTGTCATACGACAAGGTGTACGGGCAACACTTCCGAACGGCGGGAATAGTGCTCGGCGGGATCGCCGGCGCGGCTCGCAGCGGCGAGAGTGCGTGGAACTTCGGGACGACGGTCATGACGAATGCTCGCCGTTCCGGAGACCCGCCTCGGAACGGCCATGTAGTCAACCGCACCAGTCCCACTTTCGACCTGATCTCTTGGAGAGATCTGGAAAAGCCTCTTTTTGGTTGGCTCGTGATGCGCTCCAAAGACGGTAAAAGCGGCTGGCACGTGCCTCCGAACTGGCGCGCCTCGATACACACCGGTACCGATTTTAAGGCCGATAAGGGCATCGGAGAGGTCTGGCAATACTGCGTCGTGCGGCAGACCGTTGGGATCAGTTTGCGCCGCGCCAAGGCAGTTGCCGCCGCGGTGCTACAGGCTGAGTACTGCGGCATTGGAATTCGCCTCGAAGGCGTAATCGGGTTCAGCTTTCAGGCAATCTATTATGAAAACCGTGATCGTTGGCCGGAGCCTCTGCCTGCGTACGCGGCGATGTTGGCCACGCGCAGCTTTGGTGAGATTGGAACCGGGTGGATCGAAAAAGCGAGCTATGGCCTCGTCGTGGAGGGTCGCAGCGGCGTAGAGGTAGGAACTCTTCTCGGGAACGACCTGACGAATGGTCTTTCTTCGGCAAATCTTGCAGGCACGCTTACGATCAGGCGAGCCATTCGGGGCACGTCGCCGCGGAAGCAAAACAACGAGCGTAGTTAAGCCGAAACCACGATGTTGGCGCCGGTAAGATGGGCAAGCCAGCGCGCTGAATGAAATAAGGGTAACCGATCAGGAACGCCGCTGACGATCGGGTTAGGGCGCGCGTACAACCTCGTGGCAGGTTTTCCGCAGCACAGTGTCGACCAGAGCCGCATAGCGATTATCGAGGCCCTCGTGGGCATCCGTGACAATGCCACTCACTTCGTCGTCGAGGACGTTGCTTTGAGGAAGGCGCTAACGGAAGTCGCCCTCGCTTCTGTCCGCAACTACGTGATGGCGGCGCAGCAATGGCGGGAGGGATCTTAGCGGACATACTGCAAACGTGTCCGACCTGTTTTCGCTGATCAATGCCAGATCGCGGGCCCTGATGAACTGGTATCGCGCTGGTATCGCAATTAGCTAATTACCTGCGCGATATTCAGCGTTTCAAACCCGCGTTCCCTCGGGAAAACTCGGCAAAGTGCAGGAGTGGGAGCAATCGCACTGCAGAGGCAGGGGGTGAACATATTCCCCGCTAAATCAGCCACCCCTCCCTACTTACCCGAGGGTCGGCGGACCAAAACTCGACCTGACACTGAAAGGGCTAGTAACAACCACCGGTTCAGGCAAAATCTGATAGTATCCTGCTTGAAGCCCCCCAGGCCCCGACAAGCCCATCAGGACCTTATTGTAGGACGAGGGCGCGACACGAGCAGCGATACGCCTTAGAACCTCCTGTTCGTTGTTCGGCCCAAGAAGTTGGGCCACAGCGACCCCCGTTCGCGTTAGAGTTGTCACCGGTAAGCTGAGGACCTGGCCTTCCTTCATGTCGAAAATTATGCCCCACTTCTCGCCCGACAGAAGGCACATGCTTCCACCCGAACCAGCATTTTGCCAAGTTCGCGATGTTGTCATCGTTGGGTCTACAATGAGACCTGCATCGGCTAACGCGGCCAGCTCGCTATAGTCCGGCTCCCTCTCCCCATCTCTGAAAATCGTATTTCCTAGGATAAGAGGCATCACGCGTTGTAGCCGCTCAAGATCTTCCTTCTCGAGTTCTACTATCTGGCGCACCGTCGATCGGGCGTAAGTGCCTGGAGACGCAAGCTCGCCCGCTAAGATCCGCCCCAGCCTGTCACGCAGATCTTCCGAAGTTGCGCTCTCAGCCAAGGGAGTGAAAGAAGCCACCCAATCTGGATCGAGCGGCTCAACTGGCCGTTCGTCCGCAGTGTTCGCCTGCTCCGAGGGCTCATCCGAAACCCCGGCCGAATCCGCGATCCCCCCTGGTGCGGGCAAAGCGGGTGCGTGGGTAGCTGCGCTCGTGATCACCGCTTCGAGGTTCTCCTGCTTCTGGAGCAACCAGGTAAGGAACCGCCCCTTGGATCGCTCCGCGAGATCGGGATCCACCATCGCTTGCTTGGAAGCAGCCGCGGCGAGCGCACCAGATACCACTGCACGCCTTTGTGCGTCGTCAGCTTTTAGCTCATCATAAAAGGCGGTTGTCTCCGTCCCGGCGATAAGCTGCAGAGCCGCCTTGGTCAGGGTGCGGCGCCAATTCGGAGAAGGAAGCTCATCAATTACCCTGAAGGGGTTAGTAGGATCACCAGTATCAGCCGGTACAGGTAGAGGAGCGCCTTCTTGAACAGTCATTTTGCTATGAAGGCACGGCGATGTTGGCTGGTCAAGATAACATGGTTCAATCAGGCCGCTGGCAACCTCCAGAAAGCTAATGTACGCGGCAAAGAACGGGCAGAGGCCGACTGGATCAAAGCGTGGATCAAATGGGGAAGAACAGGACAATTGCTTTAGGCGCGTGGACAATGGACCAGCCCGATACGGTGGCAGCCAAGCTACGCACTCTCGGAGTGCCATGTCTCCTGGCAACCGCAACTATCGTTTGGGCAAGTACGCCGCTCCAGAGATTTGCAACTCCTTGGGCACTTTTCGCCTCCGGGACGGTGCTCTCCGTTACAATGTTCTGGGGCGTATTAGCGTTTATGTTTGGCGACCTTCGGGAAAGGTGGACAAGGTTATCTTTGATCTTATCTGCCTTTCTTATTGCAACCGCTCTTTTGTCGATAGTACCATTGAGCATTTCAGCAGTGGGCGCCAGCATTCGATGGGATAACCAGTGCCAGCTTTTGGAACGCGATATGATGCGCCTTCGTCCTTTGCGGAAAGACAGTGCTGAGTTATTCGACAAAATGGGTTGCCGTCCGCAGGGAACTGGAACTCTCGAGTTTCCGCGCCGATTGCCGTGAGACTTGATGCCAGTTCTAAGAAGGCGCGGTGGAGGGGAGAAGAGTGCGTCGTGGTTCCGACTGTTGCTCATCAGGGCAGCCTACACGATCCGCCGATGTCCGCTATTTGGCATGAGCAGAATGGCGGCTTTCGGGATCGGAAGCGGCGTTCATGAGCGGCGGGAACTGGAGGTAAGCGGACGTTGCAGGATTATGCCAACGACTGATTGTTGGGTGCGTGGTCAGCTAGAAATAATTTCCAGTTGTAATGCCGGATGGCTGTTTATCCATTCCAACGCGCAGCTACGTGCCCCCGGTTTCGCCCGATTTTCCGATAGCATCACCACGCGCCGCCCGTTGAACAGCCCTGCCGTAAGGCCTGCTTCATTATAACCACAAGCGCGTGAAGCCGAAGAAAGTCGCTTCAACGACACTTCTGGCCCCGCGACCATTACTGGCAGCGCAAACAGGATTGTCGTTAAAACTCCAAAGACCACCTGACTTCCTCGAATTTGCGACCTTACAGGTTTTGTTTTCGGTCCCTCCGATAGGTTGAAGGACTTATCACCGTCATCGTGCCAGTGTAGTCGCATGTCCGCTAGTGGGCGATTGCTGCCAGTCCGCTTTTGGGTGCCACCAACGCGAGCGCAGATGACAAAGATGGGAGGAAAGCGGACCTAGCCGTCGCCAATCAGTGGCATCGCTCCGGCGAATGACAAGCCGCATCGTTGCTCAACAGATTGATTAGCCCGCATGAGCAATGGGAGTATTCGGCGCTGCTCCTCCGCAGATACTTCCGTTCCGATCTTACCCCATTCATGCCAGTAATGATTTACACCGTCCTGCTGCGCAGCAACATCAAGCGAGTAATACCCGCGCCCTGACGGGTCGGCGTATCCGAACTGTGTAACCACGCTTCCGCTTGAAAAGCCTCTCGGGCCATTCCCATCAGCTTCGTAAGTTCTCCGTTGCACTTCCGGCGCAACAGCCCGCAGCGCCGCTTCTATGCAGTTGTAATCGATGCTCCCGCGAAAGTCCTTTTGATAGGCAACATGCACCGCCGGATCGCCCATGTAACAACCCGCAAGAAGGAGGACGGTCGCCAACGCAGCTTGGAGACGAAGCATCGGCGACTTGGATCAGGAATGGCGTATGTCCGCAAGTGGGCGTAAGCGGAATGTCCGCTTGGGAGCAAGGAAACCGTCCTGGCGTAGCTCTGACATACGCAACGATTGAGTTCGCAGCTTGCCCGAAGCCAGATCGGGAGCGGCTGGTTTTTACCCCCGCGGCTGTAACCCATTGATCTGTAACGGACACGAACCATCTGCCAAGGCGGCAAATACCGTTGAGATCACAACATTTTTCTGGTCCACGGCGAAAACACGGGTTCGAGTCCCGTAGGGGTCACCAGCGCCGCCACTGCTGCAGGGTTGCAGCCGGGGCAGTTAGTTGCCTGAATGGCTGCGACTTCGAGCGATCAACGATCATCAAGTCGAAGTCGGACGGCGGTATGTCGGTAGCCGTTGCCCGCGCTGAGGCGCAGGGGAAAAGCTTGCTCGACTTCGAGGCGAGTGAACGAGCCGACGAGGTCAAGAACGCCGCCCGTACCCCTCAGATGTTAGCTACGCCACCGTGGCGAGCCAGGCATCGCCTTCGCTGATCGCGCTCTGGGCAAACAAGGTGCACTTATACCCGCGTCGGCGACGCCTCTCTCGCGGCGCATGACGTCTCAAGAGCACCCGCGAACTCAGGGCCTCAGCCGGAACGTCAGCAACAGAATGTGATCGACTCGGCTGTCGCTCCTGGGCGGTGCGCTGATCTGCGCCTGATAGCCGGCCTCAACTGCCTGTTCGGCCAGCGGGAGACGCACTCCCGCGAACAGGCGCGCAGCTTCGAAACCGCGTCGCGCTCCATAGTCTGTGTTCAGCACGTTGACGAACGCTTCCGCCGCTAGGACGCCTGTGGGGGACCTCTCAGCATCGCTCAACGGTCTTTCAAACCGTATCTGCTCTCGGAAGCGCAGCCCCATGTCGCTGCCCGTCGAAAACCAGCGCTGCTCCAGTCGAAGGCGCCCGGTCAATGCACCCCAATCGCCAGACGCGATGTCCAGATCAACCTGCTGATAAGGGCGATTCTCGCGCCGAGGCTGTCCATCGAATATCTCCTGATACACCAGACCTTGGTGCAGCGTCACGCGCTTGCTGGCGGCAAATCCGATGGCCACTCGCCCGAGCAGCGCGGTTGGCGCGGACAGGTTTTTGCCGATCCGCGGGTGCAGTTCGGCGGTCCACAGCTTACCGCCGCCGAGTTTCCCCTGCGCGGAAAAGTTGATCCAAAGCTGCCGATCCTGCTTCACACGGGCCGACGCAGCGCCCGCGCCGAGCATGGCCATGGCGGCACAAGCAATCGCGACTGGAGCGGCCGCAGAAGAATATATCTTGTTCATGCCGGTCCGTAGCGCTGACGATGCTGTAAATGCCTGTTGGCGGTGCGCTATTTGCCCGACCGCTGCAATCATTCAAAGCGAGGCGGCAGGTCATGAAAGCTAATGGCACCACGCATGCGCTGATCAAGCCGCGCGTTCGTTGAACGCTTTCAGGATCGGGCACGGTCCAGTCGCGTTGTCTGCACAATCACGCTCCAGATCGCTCAGCCAGTCCCTTGCTGCTTGCAGGCTCGAAATCCGCTGTTCGAGTTCCTCGATCCTCGCACGCGCCAATGCCCGGGCCCGCTCGCGATCATGGGATGAGTCGAGCTCAAGAAGCTCGCCGATCTGCTCAAGCGAGAAGCCGGCGGACTGTGCTGCGCGAATGAACTGGAGGCGACGCACATCGTCGACGTCGTAGCGGCGCACCCCGCGTGCGGGGCGATCGGGCTGAGCGAGCAGGCCACGCCGATGATAATAGCGAACCGTTTCGACGCCCACGCCGCCCGCCTGCGCCAGGCCCGCAATCGTCAGCGCCGTCATACTTGACTCCGTACCATGGTACGGACGCTATAAGGCAGCCATCAACGCGCCGGCAACCGATCGCCGACAGGAGGTGCTTCAATGAACAGCGGCAAGGGCAAAACCGCCATCCTGTACCGCATGGTCTTGCCCGACCATCTCTGTCCGTCGGGACTGAAATCGAAATGGCGACTGCAGCGTCACGGATACCGGGTTGATGATCGCCCCTTGCGCACACGCGCGGAAACCGACGCCTTCAAGGCGGAACATGGCGTTGCCACCACTCCTCAGACCTTCATCGACGGGAAGAGGATCGGCGGAAACGACGATCTCGCACGCTTCCTGGGCAAGCACATCGCCACGCCGGGTGAGACGAGCTACCGGCCGGTGGTCGCGGTATTCGCCATGACAGCGCTGATGGCGCTAGCAGCGAGCACGGCGGCGTTCGGCACGCCGCTGACGGAGCATGCCGCCATGTGGTTCATCAGCCTCTCAATGTGCGTGCTGGCGCTGCTGAAGCTGCAGGACGTGGAACGATTCTCCACCATGTTCCTGAACTACGATCTGCTCGCACGTCGTTGGGTGCCTTACGCCTATATCTACCCGTTCGGCGAAGCCCTGGCAGGGGTGTTGATGACCGCAGGGGTCGCCGAATGGATTTCCGTGCCGCTTGCCCTGTTTCTCGGCGGTATCGGCGCGGTGTCAGTATTCAAGGCCGTCTATATCGATCGCCGCACCCTGAAGTGCGCCTGCGTCGGCGGATCGAGCAGCGTGCCGCTCGGCTTCGTTTCGCTGACGGAAAACCTCTTCATGGTCGGCATGGCAATCTGGATGCTGGTGAGGTGAGCGGCCGCCCTCCCCCTTCATGAAGCAAATGCGGCGCGGCCGCGGTTGACGACACACGCACGCCGCGGCTTTCGCGCTAATCCTGGTTAAGGCTGCCGCGAGAACAGTGCAGAAGCGCCACGAAGGGCGGAACGTCAGACGCGTCGGGGACTTGTGAGAACGAGCAACCCCCGAGGAGCATCATGACCTACCGTCCAGAACCGCCGCAGCCAGAACAGCAGCAGCCGATGCCAGGCAAAACGGAGGCGATGGATCCCCGGCCGGATCATGGCGAGCGCAGCTACACCGGGCACGGCCGGCTGCTTGATCGCAGGGCCCTGATCACCGGTGCCGACAGCGGCATCGGGCGTGCGGTAGCGATCGCTTACGCGCGCGAAGGCGCCGACGTCGCGATCAGCTATCTCAATGAGCATGATGACGCGCAGGAGACCAAGCGATTGGTGGAAGACGCCGGCCGTCGCGCCCTGCTGCTGCCTGGCGACATCAGCGATCCCGCACATGCCCGAAAGATCGTCGAGGAAACAGCATCGGCGTTCGGCAGGATCGACATCCTGGTCAACAACGCCGCCCATCAGGCCACGTTCGCAAACGTGGAGGACATTAGTGACGAGGAATGGGAGCTCACCTTCGCCACCAACATCCACGCCATGTTCTATTTGGTGAAAGCGGCCCTACCGCACATGCAGGAAGGCAGCTCGATCATCAACACGACGTCCATTAATGCCGAAGATCCCAGCGAGCAGTTGCTCGCCTATGCCACCACCAAGGGTGCGATCTATAACTTTACCGCCGGCCTCGGAAAGATGCTGGCCAAGCGGAAGATCAGGGTAAATGCGGTTGCGCCCGGTCCCGTGTGGACGCCGCTGATCCCCTCAACCATGCCGCCAGAAAAGGTGAAGTCCTTCGGCAGCGACACGCCGATCGGCCGCGCGGCGCAGCCGGCGGAGCTGGCGCCCCCATATGTCATGCTCGCCAGTGACGAGGCGAGCTACATCACTGGCGCAACCATTCCGGTCACTGGCGGAAGAGCGTTCCTGTAGCCGGACACTTCCGCGGCGAACGCAACCCCTGGCGCGCCTGCCGCGGACATGACAAAAAACCGGGCGGCAGTTGCCGTCCGGTCTTTCGTCACGTGCATTGCCGACCCCTCGGGCCGGTTAGGCCTGATTAGGCCAGCGCCGACAAGCGCTTGGTCAGGCGCGAGAACTTGCGGCTGGCAGTGTTGCGGTGGAGAACGCCACGCGCAACGCCGCGCGCCAGCTCCGGCTGGACCGCTTCGAGAGCGGCCGAAGCCGCCGTCTTGTCACCCGCTGCGAGCGCTGCCTCAACCTTCTTCACGAAGGTGCGGATGCGGCTGACGCGCGCACCATTGATTTCGGCCCGGCGCTGGTTGCGGCGGATGCGCTTCTTCGCTTGCGGCGTGTTCGCCATTGACGGTCCTTGCTTCTAAAAGTCGGTCGATGAAAAAAGGGCGGCGGGAACACCCATCGCCCTGGAAGCCGCGCCCTTTAGAGGCATTCCCGCTTCCGGTCAACTACGCTGGCATGTCGGGCACCAGAACGTGGATCGCCCGCCTTCGGCATAGCGCTGCACCACACCGCCACATCCGCATGGCTGTCCTTCGCGGCCATATACCGCAAATTGCTTCGAAAAATAGCCAAGCTCGCCATCTGGACGGGCGTAATCGCGCAGCGTCGAACCGCCCGCCTCGATCGCCGAGAGCAGAACCCCCCGTATCGCCTCGACCAAGCGTTCCAGCCGCACAAGGCTGATGCTGCCAGCGGCTCGCTTTGGAGAGATTCGCGCCAGGTAGAGCGCCTCACAGACGTAGATGTTGCCGAGTCCCGCCACGATCCGCTGGTCAAGCAGCATCACCTTGATCGATGCCTTGCGTCCGGCCAGCGCCTTCTTGAGCCACGCCGCGCTCAGCTCCGCGCCAAGTGGCTCCGGGCCCAGGGCAGCAAAGGCGGGGAAGCTCTCCAGTTCGGCGGTTGGCCAAAGGTCGACCGAACCGAAACGCCGTGGATCGTTCAGCGCGACCCTTCGATCCGTATCGGTATCGATCACGAGATGGTCGTGCGGCAGCAACTCCCCCGGATCGACTCGCCACCGGCCGGACATTCCCAGGTGAAAGATCATGGTTTGATCGCGATCGGTATGGATGAGACCGTATTTCGCCCGGCGGCCAAGCGCCGTGACGAGGGCGCCGGTCATGGTCTGCCGCAGGTCGGCCGGGAATGGCCGCCGCAGATCGCCGCGTCGCAGCTCGACATTCGTGAGACGGGCACCTTCCAGCACGGGGCGCAAGCCACGGACGGTGGTCTCGACTTCTGGTAGCTCGGGCATACACCGCCTTTAGCGTGGTACCACTGCTTGTCGAAGTGCCGCCGCAAAGGGCCCCGGGGCGATCAGAAGGCCTAGCCCCGCCCGCGCCCCGCCGCTAGAGCCGCGAACATGAGCGAAACCGTCTCCTTCGGCTACGAGGATATCCCCGCATCGGAGAAGACCGCCCGCGTCGGCGGCGTCTTCACCAATGTCGCGTCCCGCTATGATCTGATGAACGATGCCATGTCCGGTGGAATGCACCGGCTTTGGAAGGATCGCTTCGTGCGCCGGGTAAAGCCGCGCGCCGGAGAACAGATCCTCGACATGGCGGGGGGCACGGGCGACATCGCGTTCCGCCTGCAGCGCGAAGGCGCGTCGGTCACTGTGGCGGACATCAATCCGGCCATGCTCGAGGTGGGCATGAAGCGCGCGCAGGAGCGCGGCATTGATGGCCTCGTTTGGACAGAGGCCAACGCTGAGGTGCTGACCTTCCCCGATCGTTTCTTTGACGCATATACGATCGCCTTCGGCATCCGGAACGTGACGGACATTCCCGCCGCGCTTCGCGAAGCGCATCGGGTGCTGCGCCGCGGCGGTCGCTTCTTCTGCCTGGAGTTCTCCACCACCACCTGGCCCGGCTTCAAGGAAGTGTACGATGCCTATTCGCATCGCCTGGTGCCGAAGCTTGGCCAATTGCTCGCGCATGACGCGGACAGCTATCGGTACCTGATCGAGTCGATCCGTCGCTTCCCCGACATGCCAACGTTCGAAGGCATGATCCGGGATGCCGGGTTTGTGCAGACGAAGGTCGAGCCGCTACTCGGTGGGCTGGTCGCGATCCACTCGGGCTGGAAGATATGATCGACGCCAGCCGCCCCTCACGGGGCAGCGGAGAATGACGCACGCCGTCGTTCACACGTGGCGACTCCTCAAATGGGGTCGGACCCTGGCACGCCATGGCGCCCTGCGGGGGCTGGAGCGCGACGCGAAAACCCCGCCCCGGCTGCGGCGCCTTCTGCGTCTGGCACGGCTGGGCGCGCGCGTTCCGGAGCAGCCGCGCTATGCCGATGCGTTCGAGGCCATCGGCCCCGCGGCGGTCAAGTTCGGCCAAACGCTGGCCACCCGTCCCGACATCGTCGGGGATGAAGCGGCCGTGGATTTGCTGCGGCTTCAGGATGCGCTGCCGCCGCTGCCTTTTGACGTGATCCGGCCGCAGATCGAGGAAAGCCTTGGCCGGCCTATCGAGGCTATGTTTGCCAGCTTCGATGAAACCCCGGTGGGCGCCGCCTCAATCGCGCAGGTTCACCGCGCGGTAACGATCGACGGTCGGCCCGTTGCCGTGAAGGTGCTTCGCCCCGGCGTCGAAGCGGACTTCGAACGCGCCATCGACACCTATGAATGGGCCGCCGCCCAGATTGAACCGATGGGCGGCGAGATCGCCCGTCTTCAGCCCCGTCTGGTTATCGCCACCTTCAAGCGATGGACGGCCCGAGAACTGGACCTGCGGCGCGAAGCCGCCTCGGCTAGCGAGTTGGCCGAAGGGATGGCGGCAGAGCCGAACTTCCACGTTCCGGAAATCGATTGGCCGCGCACCTCGGGGAAGGTGCTCACCCTGGAATGGATCGACGGCATCAAGCTGTCGAACCGGGCCGCATTGGTGGAGGCTGGCTACGATCTTCCGCGCCTTGCACAAACGCTGGTCCATGCCTTTCTGCGGCAAGCGATCGCGGAAGGCTTTTTCCATGCCGATCTTCACCAAGGCAATTTGTTTGCCCTGCCCGGTAACCGCATCGCGGCGGTCGATTTCGGCATTATGGGTCGCATCGACCGCAGGGCGCGCATCTGGCTGGCAGAGATCCTCTACGGCCTGATCACCGGAAATTACCGCCGCGTCGCGGAGATCCACTTCGAGGCGGAATACGTCCCGGCGCATCATGACGTGCGCGAGTTCGCCACCGCTTTGCGTGCGGTTGGCGAACCCATGCGTGGGCTGCCCGTGAAGGAAATGTCCATCGGCATGATGCTGGACGGACTGTTCTCGATCACTCGCGATTTCGACATGGTCACGCAGCCACACCTTCTGCTGCTGCAGAAAACCATGGTGATGGTCGAAGGCGTGGCGACGGCGCTTGATCCCGACATCAACCTCTGGGACACCGCGGGACCGTTCGTCGAGGAATGGATTCGGACGGAGCTGGGCCCGGAGGCGGCCGTCGCGGACCGGATCGTGGCTGACGTGAAGACGCTGTATCGCCTTCCCGAACTCGTCCGCCGTATCGAGGCGCGATTCCCTCCCCCGGGCGGCGCGCCCCCTGCCCCACCGCTTCGCGAGATTGAAGTGGTGCGGATCGGTGGCGGCTGGCGATATCTCGCCATCGCGTTGGCCAGCGCCGCGGCTGGCGTTGGGGCAACGTGGGCGATGATTGCCTGACCATGACTAGAGCTGCCGCCCGGCCGCTCTGGCTGGCGACACCGTCGCGTTATGCCGGGCGTTCACGCCTCCATGCCCGCTGGCTGCTTGCCCTTCTGGCGCTGCTGTTACTCGTGTCGCTTGCCTCCCCGGGCAACCCCGGGTCGGCAGCGGTGAGTGCTGGCTCAGCGGATCAGCCCACTGAAATCCTGTACGACGGGATCGTCGAAGACATTCGTCACGGCGCCGACTATTATTCCGCCGCGGCGCAGGCGCTTCGCTCCGCCGGCGCGCCCATGCACCCGTTCTTCGCCATTCGCCTGCCGACCCTGTCCGTCGCTCAGGCACACCTGGGCCAGGTCACATCTGCCCTGATCCTCTACGTGCTTGCCGTGCTGACGCTGTTTGGCTGGTGGAACAGGCTTCGGGCGGCGCTGCCGGCTCGGCGCGTCCGCATCGTCGCGGTTCTGCTCGCTGCTACCGGAGTGGCAAGCGCGATCCTCGGCCAACTGGTGGCCACGCATGATCTTTGGGCGGGGCTGATCATCGCCCTTTCTCTGGTCTCTCGGAGGCCGGGCCACTGGGTCACCGCCGCCGCGCTTGGGCTTTCAGCGGCGCTGATCCGGGAAACGGCCGCACTATACGCGATCATCATGATGATCCTTGCCCTGCTGGAGGGGCAGCGACGGGAGGCAACTGGCTGGGCGGCCGTGCTGGTCATCTTCGCGGTCATTGTCGCCTTCCATGCACAGGCAGTTGCCGGGATCGTCGGGCCGTTGGACCAGCCTTCGCCGGCATGGGCCGGTGCGGCGGGCTTCGGCTTTGCGATTCATGCCATCGTCGCCGCCACGGCTTGGTCGTTGATCCCGGCGGCGATCGGCGCCCTTGTCGTGACGCTCTCCATCGCAGGCTGGTCCGCGTGGCGAGACCCGCTCGCCACACGGGCACTCGCGACCATCGCCGCTCAATTGCTGCTGATGTCGTTCCTGGGGGCCTCGGACAAGGTCCACTGTGCTTTCCTGATCGCTCCCATCGTGCCGGTCGGGATGGTGTTCCTCCCCGACGCACTGCGCGATCTTTCCCGGGCCGCGCTCGACAGACGGCGCATCACCGTGACAAGAACGGCGGCATGAGCCGGGTTCTTCTGATCGTCGGCGGTGGCATCGCCGCATATAAAGCATGCGAAATCGTGCGCCTCTTGCGCAAGGCAGGGCACGGCGTCCGCTGCGTCCTGACGGAGGGCGGCAGCCACTTCGTGACTGCCATGACGCTGGCCGCCCTGTCCGAAGAGGAAGTACACACCACGCTTTGGGACCTGAAGGATGAGGCCGAAATGGGCCACATCCAGCTCAGCCGACAGGCCGATCTGATCGTTGTCGCGCCGGCAACCGCAGACCTGCTGGCGCGCATGGCAGCAGGTTTGGCAAATGATCTTGCGACCACATTGCTATTGGCGACTGACAAACCCGTGCTGGCCGCGCCCGCGATGAACGTACGCATGTGGCTGCATCCCGCGACCCAGCGCAACGTGAGTCAGCTGCGTGCGGATGGCATCACCGTGATGGAGCCGGACGAAGGCGCTATGGCCTGCGGCGAGTTCGGCCCGGGGCGCTTGCCCGAGCCTACCGCCATTATAACACGCATTGAATTGCTCCTGGCGAACGGACCGGGAGGCTCGGCGCCGCAGGCTCTTGGCACCGGGCATCGTCCGCTTGTCGACAAGCATATTCTGGTCACCGCGGGGCCGACGCATGAACCCATCGATCCGGTCCGGTACATCGCCAATCGCTCCTCGGGAAAGCAGGGATTCGCAATCGCGGAAGCGCTTGCGTCTCTCGGTGCCCGCGTGTCGCTGGTCGCCGGGCCGGTCGCGCTCGCCACCCCGGCTGGCGTAACGCGGATCGACGTCGAAACCGCGCGGGAGATGGCCGCTGCGGTAGATCGGGCGTTGCCGGCTGACGCGGCGATCATGGTGGCCGCAGTTGCTGATTGGAGAGCCGAGGGTGCCGCCGAGCAGAAGCTGAAAAAGGCAGCTGGGGGCATCCCCTCCCTTCAACTCGTCGAAAATCCCGACATCCTCGCGACGTTGGGTCACTCCCCCAATCGGCCGCGGCTTCTGGTCGGCTTCGCGGCCGAGACCGAGCATGTCGTTACTCACGCCCGGGACAAGCTTGCCCGCAAGGGCGCGGACTGGATCATCGCGAATGACGTGTCCGGCGACGTGATGGGCGGCGACACGAATACCGTTCATCTGGTGTCCGCCGGCGGCGTCGAGACCTGGGAACATATGCCAAAGGCAAATGTCGCCAGGCGGCTCGCGGATCGGATCGCTGCGGCGCTGCAGGACCCTGTGCAACCGGGCTGAAGCATATCCGGCAAAGGGCTCCTCCCCCTTTCCGGCGCCTCCTGCTGGCACTCTCTCGCGCTAGGTTTCCCGTGACGCCAAGGCGCGTTCAAACACCGCCTCGAACATGGCGGCGGTAAGCCTGCCCGTGTTCTGGTTGTACCGCGAACAATGGTAGCTATCGATCAATATGCGCCCGTCCGGCATTCGATGCTCTGCCAAATGGCCGAACTTCGCCTTCGGCAACTTGCCGCCGAGCGCCTTCACCGCCGATTGGTGCGCGATCTGGCCCAGGGCGATGAACACGGACGCATTGGGCAAGGCCGAAAGCGGCGCTTCAAGGAACGGACGGCAGGTGCGTATCTCCTCCGGCGTTGGCTTGTTGGCCGGCGGAAGGCAGCGGACGGCGTTGACCAGCATTGCGCCCCGCAATTGCAGCCCGTCGTCTGGCCGCGCCTCGAACTGTCCCTCGCTCAGACCGAACTTGGCCAGCGTCGCGTACAGCAACTCGCCCGCGTAATCACCCGTGAAGGGCCGGCCGGTACGGTTCGCACCATGTTTGCCCGGGGCCAGACCCACGATCACGAGCCAGGCGTTCGGATCGCCGAATGCCGGGATCGGCGCATTCCACCATTCGGGATATTCGGCCTGGAGCGCGTGACGAAACCCCACGAGGCGCGGACATAGCGGGCAGTCGCGCGGCGGTTCGCTCGCCGGCAACGGAGAAGGTGCAAAGTTCATCCGCGCCCGATAGGCCGCTAGGCATGATGCGCTCAACCTATGTCGTGGCGTTGGGATCAAATCGGAGGGGGCGCCATGGTGCGCCCGCCGCCGAAGTCGCTGCGGCGATTCGCGCGCTCCCGGGCGTCGTGTCGGTCGCCCCGATCATCACCAGTGCCCCCGTAGGGCCATCCATTCGCCGTTTCGCGAACACGGCCGCCATTGTCAGCACGTCACTGTCACCAGCCAACCTCCTGCGCGCGCTGAAGGCTATCGAGCGGCAGTTTGGCCGCCGTCGCGGCCGGCGGTGGGGCGCCCGGGTGATCGACCTGGACATCATCCTGTGGTCCGGCGGCAAGGTCGACCAACCGGATCTCAAGGTTCCTCACCCCGCCTTCCGCACGCGCGATTTCGTGCTTGCACCACTCGTCCGGCTCGCGCCGGCATGGCGCGATCCCGTGACTGGCCTCACCATGGTTCAGTTGCATGCCCGGTTGACCCGCCGCCGGTCTGTGCCTAGGCGCGTCGTCGCTGGTGCGGGTCCGTAGCTCAGTCGGTAGAGCAAGCGACTTTTAATCGAGAGGTCCCGGGTTCGAGCCCCGGCGGACCCACCAGCGATCCCGTAGATTGATCTCGGCAATCCACTCGCTGACCGCTCATCCACGCCCGTTGGGGCGCGGGGACGAGCAGGCTTGGCTCCAACTGCCATCTTGCGCGTTGTGCCGCTCGGCCGGCTTATTTTCGTCTGCCGCTGTGCCGCCAGTCGCCAGTTTAGAAGGAAGTGCAGTCCATGTCGGACTTTCTCGAGCCCGGAGTGTCGCGCCGCGGGCTGCTCGCCGGGAGCATGGCAACGGTGGCGGTCGCCAACACGCCAGCGCGGGGCGCTACCCGGCCCGCCATTACAGCAACGGAGCCGCCGATGATGTCCGTCAGCTTCACCGTCAATGGTCAACAGCATTCCCTATCGGTGGATACGCGCACGACCTTGCTGGACGCATTGCGTGAGCACCTGCAACTCACGGGCACGAAGAAGGGCTGCGATCATGGCCAATGCGGTGCCTGCACGGTCCTTGTCGATGGCCAGCGTATCAACGCCTGCCTCAGTCTTGCGGTGATGCATGAAGGGGACTCGATCACCACGATCGAGGGCCTGGGCACGCCGGAGCGGCTGCACCCGATGCAGGCCGCCTTTGTGAAGCATGATGGCTATCAATGCGGCTATTGCACGCCTGGCCAGATCTGCTCGGCAGTCGCCGTACTGGAGGAGATCAAGGCCGGGATACCCAGCCACGTGCAGGCGGATATCGCGGCCACGCCGGGTTTCACTTCGCTGGAATTGCGCGAGCGGATGAGCGGCAACATATGCCGCTGCGGCGCCTATTCGAACATCGCCGACGCCATGGCTGAAGTGGCGGGGGCCAAGGCATGAGGCCCTTCACCTACGAACGTGCGACGGATGCCGCGGCCGCAGCCCGCATCGTTGCGAGCAGACCCGGCGCAAAGTTCATCGCCGGCGGCACCAACTTGCTCGATCTGATGAAGATCGAGGTGGAGACGCCTACTCACTTGGTCGACGTACAGGATCTGGACCTCGACAGGATCGAGCAGACCAGCGACGGCGGCCTGCGGATCGGCGCTCTCGTCACCAACACGCAGCTGGCATCTGATCAACGCGTGCGGCGCGACTATGCCGTATTGGCCCGCGCCATCGTTGCCGGCGCCAGCGGACAGCTCCGCAACAAGGCATCAACGGCCGGAAACCTGCTTCAGCGTACCCGCTGTCCCTATTTCTACGACACCAATATGCCGTGCAACAAGCGCAAGCCCAACACCGGTTGCGCGGCCATTGGCGGCTATTCGCGCCAGTTGGCGGTGATCGGCGTCTCGGACAAATGCATTGCCACGTTCCCGGGCGACATGCCGGTCGCGTTGCGAGTCCTTGATGCCGTGATCGAAACGATCGATGGCAAGGGCAAGCGCCGGTCGATCCCGATCGCCGAATTCCACCGCTTGTGGGATGACAAGCCCGAACAGGATACCGTGCTGGCGCCGGGTGAACTCATCACCCATGTCGTCCTGCCACCGCCCCTTGGTGGCAAGCATTTCTACGAAAAGGTTCGCGATCGCGCTTCGTACGGCTTCGCGCTCGTCTCCGTCGCAGCCGTGATCCAGCCAGACGGAACCGGCCGGGTTGCCTTTGGCGGCGTAGCACCGAAGCCCTGGCGTGTGGCGGAGGCGGAGTCCCTGCTGCCCAACGGCGCCGCTGCCGTTACCGCGCGCGCGTTTCAGGGCGCCACGCCTACCCGCGACAATGCCTTCAAGCTCCCGCTCGCGACCCGCGCGCTGGCGTCCGTCATCGCCCAAGCCAAGGCCTAAGCTCATGAAGTTCGAAACCGCCGAGGGCATCAACCCCATCGACCGCATGAAGGTGGTCGGCCGATCGCATGACCGTATCGACGGCCCGCTGAAAACAAGCGGCCTGGCTCCTTATGCCTATGAGCACAAGAATATCGCGGACGTCGCTTACGGCTGCATCGTCGGGTCCAGCGTGGCAAAGGGGCGGATCACCCGTATCGACACAGCGGCGGCGAAGGCGGCTCCCGGCGTGATCGCCATCGTCACCGCCGCCGATGCAGGCGCATTGGGCAAGGGCAAGAACAACACCGCCAAGCTGCTCGCCGGGCCGGAGGTAGATCACTACCATCAGGCCGTCGCATTGGTGGTCGCGGAGACATTCGAGCAGGCGCGCGCTGCCGCGTCCCTCGTGCGCGTCGATTATGCTCGTGCCAGCGGTCGCTACGATCTGACGGAGGAACTGAAGGTCGCCCCACTGGTGGGTGGATCGGGCGGGCCAAACAGCAGCGCGCCACCAATCGACCGGGTCGGCAAGTTCGAGGAGGCCTTTGCCGCTGCCCCGGTAAAGCTCGATGCGGAATATTGGACGCCGGATCACACCCATGCGATGATGGAGCCGCACGCTTCCATTGCCTCCTGGAACGGCGACGAGCTGACGCTATGGACGTCCAACCAGATGATCGCCTGGAGCCGGCGTGACGTGGCCCTCACGCTGAACATGCCGGCGGAAAAGGTGCGCCTGATCTCCCCGTATGTCGGTGGCGGGTTCGGCGGGAAGCTGTTCGTCCGCGCGGATGCGATCATGGCGGCACTGGGCGCTAAGGCTGCCAAGCGGCCGGTCAAGGTTGCCCTGCCCCGCCCCTTCATCACCAACAACACGACCCATCGTCCGGCCACGCACCAGCGTATCCGCATTGGCGCGGGTAAGGATGGCACCATCGCCGCCATCGCTCATGAAAGCGGCTCGGGCGATCTGCCGGATGGCGGTCCGGAAACTGCAGTTCAGCAGACGAAGCTGCTTTACGCCGGCCCCAACCGGATGATGGCGATGCGCCTGGCAGTGCTGGATCTGCCGGAGGGAAATGCCATGCGCGCGCCGGGTGAGGCACCAGGCATGATGGCTCTCGAAATCGCGATGGACGAAATGGCCGAGAAGCTTGGCATGGATCCCATCGAGTTCCGCATCAAGAACGATACGCAAGTCGATCCCGAGAACCCGAAGCGCCGCTTCTCTCAGCGTCAGCTGGTCCGCTGCCTTCGTGACGGGGCCGAACGCTTCGGCTGGAGCAAGCGCAACGCGACGCCGGCGCAGGTTCGCGACGGACACTGGCTGGTCGGCATGGGTGTTGCGGCAGCCTTTCGTAACCACCTCAACACCAAATCCGCGGCGCGGGTCCGCCTGGGACGCGACGGCACGGTCACGGTCGAAACCGACATGACCGACATCGGCACGGGCAGCTACACCATCATCGCCCAGACCGCGGGCGAGATGCTGGGCGTGCCGGCTGAAATGGTGGTGGTGAAGCTCGGCGATTCTGCCTTCCCGGCATCGGCCGGCTCAGGCGGCCAGTGGGGCGCCGCCAACTCCACTGCGGGCGTCTATGCCGCCTGTGTGAAGCTCCGGGACCAGGTGGCGCAGCGGCTCGGCTTCAACTCGGCCGACGCGGTGTTCGAAGCAGGTCAGGTCACAAGCGGCAATCGCTCCGCATCGCTTCGGGACGCTGCGGCTGCCGGCGAACTGCTCGCCGAGGATCATATCGAATTCGGGAAGCTTGGCCAGGAATGGCAGCTTTCCACCTTTGGCGCGCACTTCGTGGAAGTCGGCGTGAACGTCTATACCGGCGTGACGCGCATTCGGCGGATGCTGGCAGTCTGCGCAGCCGGGCGGATCCTCAATCCCAAGGCGGCGCGCAGCCAGGTGATCGGCGCGATGACCATGGGGGTGGGTTCCGCCCTGATGGAGGAACTGGCTGTCGACAAACGCTTCGGCTTCTTCGTCAATCATGATCTCGCCAGCTACGAAGTGCCCGTTCATGCCGATATCCCGCATCAGGAGGTGATCTTCCTTGATGAAGCAGATGAACGGGCCAATCCGATGAAGGCAAAGGGGGTCGGGGAGCTGGGGCTTTGCGGCGTGGGCGCGGCGGTTGCCAACGCGATCTACAATGCCACCGGGGTTCGGGTGCGCGACTATCCGATCACCTTGGACAAATACCTGGATCGACTCCCCGACGTCGCCTGATCACCGTTTTTTCCGGGTCACTCCGGCAGCGCATTTCGCGAGGGCACAATCCCGATGGCACATCATTATCGCGTGACCGTGGAAGCGATCGGCGAAGAAAACACCGGCGGACCGCTTGTCTTCGAAACGAGCAATCACGATGAGCTCTTCGCCATCACCGACCGGATCCGCAGCAAGAACATCGTTCCGGACGACGAGGCTGCGAGCTTCGCCATTGGCCTCAAACTCTTCACCGAAACCATGCTGCGGCATCGCAAGCATCCGCTATTCAGTGAGCTTCAGCCAGCGATAGCGCACTTCATGAAGGCCCTGAAGTCTACGCCCGGCACCTGATGCCGCGGCGCTGCTGCGCTTCGGAGAAGGCGGGAGCGGCTTCACCGTTTCCGCAGAGCATTCCGAACCGCGGGCAGGATCCGCTTCACGATGATCTCGACCCCACGCGCATTAGGGTGGCGGCCATCCGCCTGGAACAACGCCTGATTGCCTGCCACTCCCTCCAGGAAGAATGGATAGAGCGGCACCCGGTGGCGTTGCGCCAGCCGGGGATAGAGGGTTTCGAATGCCCGGCGATAGGTGGCGCCCAGGTTCGGCGCGGCCCGCATGCCGACGAACAGCACCGGGATATCGCGCCGCTTCAGTTCGCGCAGGATCAGGTCCAGGTTCTTCTCCGTGGCGCTTGGCGGCATGCCTCTCAGCATGTCGTTCGCGCCAAGCTCCACGATCACCAGATCCGGCCTGCGACCAAGCCCGCGAAGCCCCCAGGCAAGCCGCGCCCGCCCCTGAGCGGAGGTGTCGCCGGCGATGCCGCCGTTCCGCACGGTGGCAGCGACGCCCGAACGGCGCAGCGCGGCCTGCAGCCGCACCGGAAAGCCTTGAGCGGGCGGCAGGCCATATCCGGCGGTCAGGCTATCGCCGAATGCCCAAACCAGCGGAGCCTGCTTGCTGGCCGGCGTTTGCGCCGCGGCAGGAATCGCCCCCAGCAGGAAAGCGGCAAGCAGCAGTTGGACAGCCACCCCGATCGCCCTGTATCCGCGCGTATGTGACAGCATCCGCTTCTCCTTCGCCAGCCCCCTCCCCCGCCAACGGCGATAGCATCGTCATCGAAGCGCGCAATCTGACGCTGGCGCTGGGTCGTGCGCCCGCCCGCACTGAAATCCTTCGCGGGATCAATCTGTCGGTTCGGTCAGGTGACAGCGTGGCGCTGCTCGGCCCATCGGGATCCGGCAAGTCGTCGCTGATGGCTCTGCTGTCCGGCATGGAGCGGCCGAGCGGCGGGAGCGTGCGCGTCGCCGGCCTCGACTTTGACCGGCTGAACGAAGACCAACTGGCGGTTGCGCGTCGCGGTCGCATCGGGATCATCCTGCAGGCGTTTCACTTGCTTCCCACCATGACCGCGCTGGAAAATGTGGCAGTGCCGCTGGAACTCGCCGGCCAGCCCGATGCCTTTGCCACCGCGCAGGCAGAACTTGACGCGGTTGGCCTCAGCCATCGCCTCACTCATTATCCCGCGCAGCTTTCCGGAGGCGAGCAGCAACGCGTCGCCATCGCACGCGCGCTCGCGCCGCGCCCGCCGCTCCTGTTCGCTGACGAGCCGACCGGCAATCTCGACGGCACGACGGGGGCAGCCATCATGGACTTGCTGTTCGACCGTCACACGCAAACCGGCGCCACGCTGTTCGTAATCACCCACGATCCCGCCCTTGCCGAGCGGTGCAGCCGGGTGATCTCCCTGGCTGACGGGCAGATCGTCAGGGATAGCCGCCCGGCATGACGAACGCGTGGCGGCTTGCCGTTCGTGATTTGCGCGCGGGCGGGCGCGGCCTGTGGCTTCTGCTCGTCTGCCTGTTTCTCGGCACGGCGGCGCTGGCGGGGATCGGTAGTCTTTCATCATCCATCACCGCTGCCCTGGACGCGCAGAGCCGCCGCTTGCTGGGCGGCGATCTGGAACTGCGCGTGTCACAGCGGCGGCCGACCGTTGAGGAAAGCGCGGCTTTCGCCAGTTATGGCCGCACATCCGAAAGCGTTGCCGTCAACACCATGGCGCAGACACGCGCTCGCGGCGCATCGACTCTGATCAACCTGCGCGCCGTCGACGAACGCTGGCCATTGATCGGGCGGCTGGAGCTTCTTCCTGGTGCTCTTGCATCCCGCCCGCGCGGACGAAATATCGCGATCGCTCCGGCGCTTGCCGAACGGTTGAACCTGAAGGTCGGCGATCAGGTACGCATCGGCGCTTCCTGGATGCGGATCATGGGCGTGATCGCAACGGAGCCCGATACCCTTGGCTTCAGCTTCGGGCCGACGGCGCTTGTCGACATGGCAGGACTGGACGCCACTCAAGTGATCCAACCGGGCAGCCTTTATCAAAGCCGCACCCGCATTCTGCTGCGGCCGGGCCTCGATCCGGACCGAACCGGCGAGGCCCTCGTCCGGCGCTATCCCAGCGCCGGCTGGGCCGCGCGAACGCCGCAGGACGCCGCCGGCAACGTCAAGCGCAGCATCGACCAGCTAGGACAATTCCTTCTTCTCGTCGGTCTTGCCGCATTGGCCATCGCGGGTATCGGCATCGGCAGCGGCGTCAGCGCCTATCTTGAGCGGAAGGGGCGAATGATCGCGACCCTCAAGGTGCTGGGCGCGCGTTCGGGCACGATCGCCGCCGTGTTCCTGCTCCAGATCGGCCTGGTCGCTGGCATCGGCATAGCCGCAGGCCTCGCCCTCGGTGCCGCCGTGCCGTGGATCGTCGGGACGTTGGCGGGCAGCGCCCTGCCGATCCCGCCGCAGCTTTCGTTTTACCCCGCACCGCTGCTGGTCGCGGCCGGCCTCAGCCTGCTGGTTGCGCTTCTCTTCTCCCTTCCGGCGCTGGCCCGTGCCCGCGCTATTCCTGCTGCCAGCCTCCTGCGCGACAAGGTCTCGGTGGCGCGCCGCCCGACCATCGCCGTGTTGCTGGCGATGGCGATCCTCCTCGCAGCGCTGGTCGCGTTGGCCGTCCTGACCGCCAGCGATCGCGCGATCGCTCTCGGCTTCGTCGCGGCAACAGGCGCGCTGGTGGTGCTGCTCTGGCTGCTGGGGGCCGGGCTGCGCTGGCTCCTCGCTCGCCTCCCCCGTCCGCGCCGGCCGCTTATGCGCCTGGCGCTCGCGAACCTTCATCGTCCCGGTGCTCAGACCGATCGCCTGGTGGTCGCACTCGGGCTCGGCTTCTCGCTGTTCGTGGCGCTGGCGGCGATCAACACGAGCCTGTCCAACGAGTTGGCAAGCACCGCTCCTGCCAAGGCGCCACGCTTCTTCGCCATCGATGTTCAGCCAGAGGACGAACCGACTTTCCGTTCCGCCGTGCGTCGAGCCGCTCCTACGGCCACGATCGAGGCGGTTCCATCGCTGCGCGGCTCGATCGTCGCGCTGAAGGGTCAACGCGTGTCAGACATGAAGACACTGCCAGAGGGCGCATGGATCCTGCGGGGCGATCGCACCATCACCTGGTCGGCAACCGTGCCGCCTCGCAACGAAGTGGTGGACGGTAAGTGGTGGCCCGCCGACTATCGGGGTCCGCCGTTGATCTCGCTGGAGGATCGCGCCGCCGAACTCCTCGGGCTGAAGGTTGGTGACTCTGTCACCGTTGCGGTGCTTGGCGTCGAGATCCCGGCACGGATCGCCGCACTGCGCAAGGTTGACTGGCAGGGGCTTGGTCTGAACTTCGCCCTGATCTTCTCGCCGGGCTACATCGAGGAAGCGCCGCACAGCCTGCTGGCCAGCGTCTACGCGCCGGCCACGCGCGACGGTGCCGTCGCCACAGGCGTTGCCGAGGCACTTCCGTCCGTCACCATGCTTCGCACCGGCGATGTGATCGGTCAGGTCAGCGAATTGCTGGGCCGTATCGCGCTGGCGATCCGGGCGGCCGCCGCTGTAACGGTGGCCGCCGGAATCGTGGTGCTCGTCGGCGCGGTCACGGCATCCGGCCAGGCGCGGCGCTACGACACGGTCGTCCTGAAGCTCCTGGGCGGTAGCCGCCGACAGCTTCTCGCAGGACAAGCGATCGAATATGCCCTTCTCGCCTTCCTCCTCGCGATGGTCGCGTTTCTGCTTGGGACCCTAGCTGGCTGGTACGTCGTCACCGCTGTCCTTGAACTGCACTGGGCGCCGGATTGGCTGGCAATTGCCGGCACATTGGCTGCATCAATCGTGACCACGCTTGGCATCGGCGTGGCGAGCAGCTTGCCTGCCTTGCGCGCGACACCGGCATCGGGGCTGCGGTCAGGCTGATCTTCCTCCGCGCACGTGACGCCGACTATTGCGTAACTCCTATTCGCCCGAAGTCACCGCGCCGCCGTGGAGTAGAGCAGGATCGGGCACAGGCTGAGGGGCAAACGTGGCACGGCGACGGACGAGGATCTGTTTCCCCTTTTGCGGGGACGCGATTGGCGGGAGCCACATCTCCGTGCACGGCCTGTTGCGCAACCTGGATCGCGAACGCTTCGAACCCGTCGTGATCGTTCAGCAGGAGGACGGCGAGATTGCTCGCCTGATGTGGACGGCAGACGTGCCGGTGCGACACGCGAGTTTTCTTCCTTCCCTTCGGCACGGTGAAAGAGCCGGCCTTCGCGACGCCGTTGCGATCGCCCGTGCCTCGCGTGCCTGCACCGACATGATTCGTCAGGTCGGGGCCGACATAGTCCACACCAATGATGGACGAACTCACGCCATCTGGGCCGCTCCGGCAAAACTCGCCGGAGCCCGCCTCGTCTGGCACCACCGCAGCGGCCCCGATGCTCGCGGCTTGCGCCTCGTTGCGCCACGCATTGCCGATGCCATTGTCTCCGTCTCGGCATTCGCGCTGGGTGGTTTGGATACCCGAAAGGTCCGGACGCAAGTGATCCACAGCCCCTTTGACACGGAGGTACAGGTCGATCGATCGGCGCAGCGGGCCGCTCTTGTGGCGGAATTGGGCTGCTCTCCTGACACCCGATTCCTTGGGTTCTTCGGCGTCATGATCGCGCGCAAGCGGCCCTTCCAATTCGTCGAAATGATTGCCGCACTGCGCGATCTGGATCCCGATCGCCCAGTTTTCGGGCTGCTGTTCGGGACCCCGCTGGACATCAGCGAAGCGGAGCTGATGGCCCACGCGGAACGGCTCGGGGTGGCGAATGCTATTCGTCTGATGGGCTACCGCTATCCCGGCGCGGGCTGGATCGCAGGGTGCGACCTGTTGATGGTGCCAGCCAAGCACGAACCCTTCGGACGAACTCTGATCGAATCCATGCTGGTAGGCACCCCGGTCGTCGCGACCCGCTCGGGCGGCAATATAGAGGCGCTGTGCGACGGTAGGCTGGGCCCGCTCGTGCCGCTGGACGATCCCGCCGCAATGGCCCGGGCCGCGCTTCGCCTGCTGTCCGACGATCGAGAATATCGCCGGCTGGCGATTGCCGCCCGCGCTCATGCGCTCGATCATTTCGGTGCGCACCGTCATGCAGCCGCGGTGATGGCCATCTATGATGAACTGGTGCCGACGGCCGAGCAGGCCTGTCCGCAAGAGGTTGCGGCACTCGCCTGATCGGCTGTCCACGGACGAAATCGGTTTTGAAAAAACCAGCCAGGGAAACCTCGCGCGGCTTGCGCGTTCCATGTGTCTGCGCGCCCACAAATCGTCGCCCGCACTGGTTCCAAATGGGGTTGGGAGGGCGCTCCGAAGGGCCTATCCGCACGGGTTAGTGCGCTACCCGAGTGCCCCCATGCGCAGCCTCCCCCGCCGCGGCTAATCTAACACCGTTGGCAGTGGAGGCCCAGGCCATGAAAACGGTGTTGCTTGCGGGCGGGCTCGGCTCGCGCCTTGCGGAAGAAACGACCCGGATCCCCAAGCCGATGGTCGAGGTCGCCGGCCGACCGATCATCCTTCATGTCATGGACATTTACGCCCGTGCCGGCTTCCACGATTTTGTCGTTGCCTGCGGATACAAGGCGATGATCATGAAGAAGTTCTTCCATGATCTTCATTTCATGGCCAACGACTTCACGATTGATGTGAACAATGGCGCCATCGCGCTGCGTTCCAGCCAAACGATGGATTGGAACGTGTCCGTGGTCGACACGGGCGAGACCACCATGACTGGCGGGCGCCTGCTTCGACTGCGGGACTGGATTGGGGACGAACCCTTCTTCTGCACATATTCGGACGGCGTCGGCGACATCGACATCGACGCGCTCCTGCACTTTCACCGCAGTCACGGCGGGCTAGCCACCGTTACGGCGGTTCAGCCGCCGGCCCGCTTCGGCAACCTCGAACTCACCGGCGATCGCGTCTCGGAGTTCACCGAAAAGGTCGTGAAGCACGAAACCTGGATCAACGGCGGGTTTTTCGTCTTCGAGCCGGAGGTGCTGGATTATCTGTCCGGCGATGCCGAGCCGCTTGAGCAGGGCCCCTTGTCTCGCTTGGCGGAGGATGGCGAGCTGTTCGCTTATCGCCACCACGGTTTCTGGCACCCGATGGATACGGTGCGCGATCGGGATCATCTCTCGGGACTATGTGTGTCCGGGCAAGCGCCGTGGTTGAGCCCCCTCGATCAAAGCGCTGGTTCGGTGACGGGGCGGATCGCAGCCAATGCGTGAGGCAACGGCCGCCGACCACCGGGCGGGTCAGGCGCTTTCCGGCCGCAAGGTCTTGCTGACGGGTCACACCGGCTTCAAGGGCGGTTGGCTGGCGCTCTGGCTCCGGCGACTGGGCGCCGACATCTGCGCCGTCGCGCTCCCCCCGTGCGACGGCGCACCCAGCTTGTTCGAAGCGGCCCGGGTCGGGGAATTGCTGGATCACCGCATCGCCGACATCGGCGATCCGGCAGCGCTCGTCCCGGCACTCGCCGGCGTTGATGCCGAGGTCATTTTCCACCTTGCGGCACAATCCCTAGTCCGCCCGTCCTACACAGACCCGCTCGGCACCTTCCAGACGAACGTCATGGGCACGGCGGCGATCATGGACGCGGCACGTCGGATGCCGTCGCTCCGCGCGATCGTCATCGTCACCAGCGACAAATGCTACGACAATCGGGAATGGACCTGGGGCTATCGCGAATGCGATCCCATGGGCGGGGCCGATCCCTATAGTGCGTCCAAGGGATGCGCGGAGCTGGTCGCGGACGCGTTTCGCCGCTCTTATTTCAGCGGGCCGGGTGCGCCGCTGGTCGCCACCCTACGCGCCGGTAATGTGTTCGGCGGCGGAGACTGGTCTGTCGACCGGCTGGTTCCGGATATTGTCCGGGCGGCGAGCACCGGCTTGCCGCTCACCATCCGCAATCCGCTGGCGATCAGGCCCTGGCAGCACGTGCTGGAACCCTTGGCCGGCTACCTTCAGGTCGCGACCGCGCTGCTGGAGGGCGATCGATCCGCCGGAGGTGCCTGGAACTTCGGCCCTGATCCCGCGGAGGCTGTCGACGTCGGCACGTTTGCACGGACCTTTGTGGACTGCTGGGGCGCCGGCGCTCCGGACATTCGCTATGGCCAGGAGGTCGCCGCGCCACACGAGGCCGGCGTGTTGCGCCTCGACAGCACCAAGGCGCGGACCATCCTTGGCTGGCAACCGCGCCTGTCTTTCGAAGCCGCGGTTTCGCTGACGGTCGATTGGTACAAGGCCTATCTTCGCGGCGGCACCGACATGCGCGCCTACACCCAGCGACAGATCGATCTTTACACCCGGGACACGGGCCTCGTGCGCCCCGTCCCCCATCCTTTTCTGGAATCATCCACGGAGATTGCGGCATGCGCGTGAACTACGGTCAGACAGTACACGGCGAGGCGGAGATTGCCGCCGTCGTCGAGGTGCTGCGCAGCTCCACGCAGATGGGCGCGCGTGTCCGGCAGATGGAATCCCGCGTTGCCGCGCTCTTCGAGAAGAAGCATGGCATCATGGTGAACTCCGGCTCCTCGGCCAATTACCTGGCCGTGGAACTGCTGAAGCTCCCGCCGGGCAGCGAAGTGATCACTCCGGTGCTGACGTTCGTCACCACGGTCGCGCCGATCATCCGCGCAGGCCTGGTCCCGGTCTTCGTCGATGTGCGTGAAGGCACGTACAACATCAACGAAGATCAGATCGAGGAGCTGATCACCGAGCGCACCCGGGCGATGATGGTCCCGTCGCTCATCGGCAACCTGCCGGACTGGGACAAGCTGCACGCGATCGCCAAACGCCACAATCTGGTGGTGATCGAGGATAGCGCCGACACGCTCGGCGCGACACTGCGGGGCACGAGCACCGGCACCCGTTCCGACATCAGCACCACCAGCTTCTATGGCAGCCATGTCATCAACGCGGCCGGCAACGGCGGCATGCTTTGCGTCAACGATGATGCGCTGGCGGATCGCGCCCGGCTGCTGCGCTCGTGGGGCCGCTCCTCCTCGCTATTCGTGGATTCGGAAAGCATCGCCCGTCGCTTCGACGTGTCGCTGCAGGGCATCCCTTACGACGCGAAGTTCGTGTTCGAGGAGCTCGGCTACAACCTGGAGCCTTCGGAGGTGGGCGCCGCTTTCGGCCTCGTCCAACTCGACAAACTCGATCACAACATCGCCCTTCGCGAGCGCAACTTCGCCCGGCACCGCGCCTTCTTCGAGCGTTACGCCGACTGGTTCATTCTTCCCGAGCAATTGCCCGAGGCGCGCACCGGCTGGCTCGCGCTTGCGCTCACGATCCGGGAAGACGCACCGTTCGACCGCCGCACGCTTCAGATCTTCCTGGAGGAGCGCAACATCCAGACCCGCGTAGTGTTCACCGGCAACATCCTGCGCCAGCCGGCGATGATGAACGTCGAGGTCCGCACGGCGGAAGGCGGCTATCCCGTGGCGGATGGCGTGATGCGCGGCGGCATCCTGCTCGCCTGCCACCACGGCCTGACGGACGCCGAGATCGACTACATCCACAGCTGCTTCGAGGAATTCGCCAGCCAGCTGCCGAACCAGGCCGCGCCTGAGCTCAAGATTGCCTGACATCTACAAGAACGGGGGGACCTTTCATGACTGACCGCCTCAACACCTGCCGTGCCTGCCTTGCGCCGCAGCCCTATCTGTTCCTGCCGATGGGCGACCATCCGCCCGCCAACATGTTCGTGCGCGAAAGCGAGTTGGGTGACCATCAACCCAGCTTCGCGCTCAACACCCAGGCCTGCCTCCACTGCGGCCTGATCCAGGTGGCGGACCAGATCCCGGCGGATTTCTTCCGCCACTATCTCTACGTGCCCTCGGGCGCCGACACGATGCACACCCACTTCGGCGGCTTGGCGAAGGTTCTGTCGGAGCGCGCCGGCGACGGCCTTATCGTGGACATCGGCGCCAATGACGGATTGCTGCTACAGGCGTGCAACGCCTTGGGCTGCAAGACGCTGGGCGTCGATCCCGCCGCCAACCTTGCGGAGATTGCGGCCTCGCGCGGTGTGCAGGTGCACGTCGCCTATTTCGGTCCGGAAACGGCCACGGAAATGGTGTCGAACACTGGCCAGGCGAAGGTGATCGTTACCACCAACACCTTCAATCACATCGGTGATCTCCACAGCTTCATGTCGGGTGTCGCCGATCTGCTCGCCGCAGACGGTACGTTCGTGATCGAAGTGCCTTGGGCGAAGGAACTGCTGGAGCGCAACGAGTTCGACACGATCTATCAGGAGCATGTCTCCGAGTTCAGCCTGCTCTCGATCCAGAAACTTGGGGCTTTCTTCGATCTGGAAGTGGTGGACGTTACGCGCCTCCCCGTTCACGGCGGATCGATGCGCGTGTTCCTGCAGCGCAGCGGCACCAGCACGCCTACTCCGGCAGTGGCCGACATGCTGCAGGAGGAGGAAGCCGGCGGTATGCTGGTCGCAGCCACCTATGACGCGTTTGCCGATCGCGTTGCCGACATCGGCCGCCGTCTGACGACCATGCTCGGTGACCTGCGCGCTCAGGGGATGAAGGTCGCTGGCTATGGCGCCCCGGCCAAAGGGAATACGCTTCTTAATTACTACAACATCGGCGCTGAAGATCTCGACTTCCTGGTTGATCGCAATCCGCTGAAACAGGGTCTCTACTCGCCTGGCATGAAGATCCCGGTGCGCTCTCCGGACGCAATCGAGACCGAGCAGCCTGACGTACTGATGGTGCTCGCATGGAATTTCTTCGATGAAATCCGGGCGCAGCAATCGGGTTTTGCGGCACGTGGTGGCCGGTTCCTGGTGCCGCTGCCCGAGCCCGTTCTAGTGTCGTAGCGCCGGCCATGGTGGACCGGATCGCCATCACCGGCGCGGCGGGCTTCATCGGCAGCGCGCTTGCGGCCCGCCACGTGGCGGAGGGCGCGTCCGTACACGCGCTCGTCCGCCCGGGCACCGCCATTCACCGGCTGGTTCCCGGCACCACGGTCCACCGGCTCGACCTGTCCGATCATCCCGCCGTTCGTCAGAAGCTGGCAGAGATTTCACCGACGATCGTCTACCATCTCGCTACCTCCACCGGCCGCACGCCCACCCCTGATCTTGCCAATGATCGGCTTACCGTTGTTCGGGATCTCGATGTACTGCTCGGCCTGTTGTCGGCCGCCGCCGCCCTTCCTGCCCCGCCGCGCGCGTTCGTGCGCGCGGGCACATTGGCGGAATATGGCGACGGGCCGATCCCGTCGCGGGAAAGCCAGCGTGAACGGCCGAAGAGCGCTTACGCCGGCACGATGGTGGCGGCATCCCAACTCGCGACCGCGATCGGGCGCCATTTGCCTTTTCCCGTGCGGACCGCACGGCTGGCCCTCACCTATGGCCCGCATCAGGCCACCACGTTCCTGATCCCGTGGCTGATCGAGCGGTGTCTCGCGGGCGAGCCTGCGTTCATCCGGTTTCCCGAACAACGCCGTGACCTCATCTTCGTTGAGGATGTGGTAAGCGGGCTCATAGCCACGGCTCGCTCGGATCATCCCGCTGCCGGCCTGGTCAATCTCTCCACCGGCATTGCCCCCACCATGGCCGAAGCTGCCGAGATCGTCGCCCGCTGCTGCGGATCCGACCCTCAACTCATCCGCATCGCCGATGATCGCGGTGGATGGGGCGCGGACATGGCGCCCCAAGTGGTGCTCGGTGACACTGCCCGCGCGCTCGCCACCCTGGGCTGGCGCGCCTGCTATTCTCTGGAAGCCGGGCTGCGGCGCACGGTCGATGCGCTGCGCAACGAAAAGGTAGCGGCATGACCGAAGCCACGCTTGTTTCCGTCCTCGTTCCTGCCTTCAACGAGGAGGAGAACGCCGAGAAGGCGTATAACGCGATCACCACTGTGTTCGATCAGCTGCCTGATTACGCGTGCGAGATCATTTTCACGGACAATCATTCCACGGATCGCACGTTTCCGATCTTGCGTGATCTCGCCAGCCGGGATCCCCGCGTGCGGGTGATCCGCTTCGCACGCAACTACGGTTACCAGCGATCGCTGCTGGTCGCATATCAGAACGCGCGCGGCGCCTGCTCAGTACAGATCGATTGCGATCTTCAGGATTCGCCCGAGCATATCCCGCAGATGCTGGCGCTTTGGCGCCAGGGGCATCAGGTGGTTTACGGCATCCGGCGCTCTTTGGCGGATCCCGCGCCAGTCGCCGCCGCGCGCCGCCTGTTCTATCGCGGGTTGAGCGCATTGAGCGACGATGATCTCCCCATCGACGCCGGAGAATTCCGGCTCGTCGATGCACGGATCCTGGCCGAACTCCGCTCCGTTCGGGACACCAGCCCCTATCTTCGCGGCATGATCAGTTCGATGGGATTCTCCCAGGTCGGCTTCGCTTATGATCGCGTCGCTCGCACTGCGGGTCACAGTAAGTTCCCGATGCGCAAGATGGTCGCGCTTGCCATGGACGGCCTGCTCAACCATTCGCTGGTGCCGCTCCGGATGGCGTCGGGCGTCGGCATCGCTGTCGGCGTCGCTACCATTCTGCTGATGGTCGGCTACCTCGCCGGCCGCCTCTTGTTCGGGCAGCAATGGCCGGCAGGTTTTGCGACCACCACCATTCTGTTGCTGCTCGGTATCACGCTGAACGCCGTTTTCCTCGGCATCATCGGCGAATATCTCGGCCGCATGTTCCTGGAGATCAAAGGGCGGCCCGCACCCATCGTCGAGGTTCAACTCAATGGTGCGGGGCCGCTGTCGCTTGATCCGGAAGTCGTGCCGCTGCGCCCCGCTTCTACCGAGCAGCGCCGCCCGGCCTGACATAGAGGACGCTTCCGTCGCGATCCTCGCGGCCAGATCGGCGCGGCGGCAGGGCGACCGCCCGGTAACCGGCCTTGATCGCAAACGCCGCCAGTCCCGGATCAAGCGTTGCGTCGAAGCCGGTCAGGACCGCGGCCGGTCTCGCCTGCCGGAACACCTCGTCCATGGCCGCTCGTGATTCCGGGTGACGGAAATAGGCGCGCTCGTTTGCCGGCACGAACTCCATGGCACGCAGGACGAACGGCCCGAGCGCCAGCTGCGGATAGACGCTGCCACCGCCCTCCGCCACATGCAACGGCCCGGCGGTGGCGATTGGGCCTGGTCCTTGCACCAGAGCCGCGATCTTCTCCGCCTCGCGATGGACCGCAATTCCGGTCCAGCGCTGCGGACGAACCCCGTCCAATAGCGAGGGCAGTGTCACCGGAATTCCCGCCAGCGTGATTGCACCTGCGGCAGACCAGAACACCGGCGCGGCCAATGCCCGCTCCGCCACGCTCATCCGGCGTACCGTTACGGCGAATACCATCAGCAGGAACGGGATCGGCAGCGTATAATATTGGCTGAACGCGGGCGTCGGCACAAAGGAGATTGCGGCTGCCAGGAACAGCATGGCCAGCAGGGTCGCGAGGATCCCGTCGCGTGATCGCAACAGCCGCGCCTGCACGGCCGAGTAGATCAAGACCGCGATCAGGACGAGCGAGGCACCGCCCAGCCAGACACCGCTTGCCACGATGAACTTGGCGCGTGGCGTGATCGCCGGCGCAGCTTCGCGTGAGATTTGGGACCAGAAGCCAAGCTGTGGCCCTCGATGGAAGCTGACGGTGTGAACGAAGAAACTCGCGGGATCCTGCGCCAGAAAATACAGGGTCGGCAGCAATCCAATGATGGCTCCCACCGCCATCGGCAGCGCGAACCGCACCAGCCGTTGGCGCCAGGGAAGCTGAGCCGGCATCAACAGAGCGGCCGCGCCCATCGGGGCGATGACCACGGCGTAATTGGCCTTCATCCCGGCCGCCGTCGCAAGCAGCAGGCCGGTCAGGAACGCCAGCTTGGGCTGGCCGCCCTCGTCGACCGACCGGACAAACGCCCACAATCCCCACAGGATCAGCGGAACCGGCAGGAAATTGTTGGTGGCCGCCATCCCTGTCTGGTCAAGAAACACGGGGTTGAACAGTAGCGCCGCCATGATGATCGCTGCGGCCGACGTGCTGCCGGCAATGTCCCGCCCGATACGCCACGCAGCAAGCGTTGCCGCGATCCAGCCGACCGCAATGATCAGGCGGGCAACCAGCACGTAATGGGTGGTACCAAGCGCATCGAAGACGATGCTGAACAGCAACGGCAGGTTTGGCAGGTGGCTGAAGCCGAAGTTCTCGTACATGCCCGGAGAGAAAAGCACCCCGCCCATGATGTAGAATTGCTCATCGCGCTTCAGCGGAAAGGTCAGAACGCGCGCGATGACCAGCAACAGCGCGCCGCAAGCGATCATCACCGTGATGAACCGGACCCTTTGCTCGCTCACGCTGGGCCGCGGGCTTTCCGCAACGATGATCGGCGCGTCCTGCATGTGTAGAGCTCCTGAACTTGCCCCATGGTGTAGATACAAACATTCCATGGTGCAGAGTTCAGGCGGGTTAGCCCGTCCGAACCGGCGCGCGGCGCGCGCCTCTGGCCTAGTTTCGGACAGTCATGTTTCATCGCGCGACGGAGGGTCCGTGCCTACCGCAACCCAGTTTTTCGGCCGACCACTAGAACGCGTGTCAAAGCGTTACGAGGCGCGCTTCTTTGGTTCGCTCAAGACCGCCAATGCCACCTTCAAGCGAACCGAGGCGGGCCGGATGGCAGCGGTCGACGCGCAGGTCGTGCGACGGCTGGCGGCGTCGGGCAGCCGTATCACCGAGCTGCTCGACCTCGGCATTTCCTCGGGAACGACGACAATCGAGTTGATCAATGCACTGCGCCAGGCGGGGCAGCTCCCGCGGGTGACTGGGACTGATCGGCTGATCCACGCCAATCTCGTCTCTCTCCCCTGGGGCTGCCGCGCGCTGGTCGAGCCTGGCGGGCATGTTCTTCAATATGACGTGTTCGGCGCTCCCATCCGTCCTTGGCGGCGGCGGCTCGATTATGTCACCGGCATGGCCGCGCTCGGAAATGCAACCAACCGGCTGCTCGGCCCGCACGTGACACACGCACCCGCCGGAACGCCGGTTGCCCTCGTCTCCCCCCACCTCGCGCGGATGAAGAACGTCACCTTGATCGAGGATGACGTCACCCGGCTCAACCCCGGCCTGATCGGCCGTTTCGATCTGATCCGGGCCGCGAACTTGCTGAACCGCCACTATTTCTCCGCCGAAGAGATGGCGAAGGCAGTCGCAAACGTCCGCACTTATCTACGCGGGCCCGGCGCCTGGCTGCTGGTCGTTCGCACCCACAATGCCGCTGATCATCACGGCACCCTCTCTCGGGTTGCCGCTAATGGCGAGCTAGAGGTCGTCGAGCGTTATGGCGCCGGCTCGGAAGTGGAGGATCTGTTCACCGCCAGCGAACGATCCGCCTGATCCGGCACACCGCGAGCCGACGGGAGCAGGCTGGCGGTTACTCGATCTGCTTGCCCGCGAGTCGGGCCTTATGCGCGTAATCGAGGAAAGCCTCCAGGTTCGCCCAGCCATCGCCGTTGCGGTCCTGCCACGCGTCGTTGCGAGTCGGGTCCAGCCCGTTGCTCCGTTCCCAAGCGTCCGACATGCCGTCCCGATCGGAGTCGCGATAGGGCGTGCCTGGCGCAAGCACCGGCAACGTCCGATCCGGCATCCCGATCCGCCCCGTCCGCGTGCGAACTTCATAGATGATCCGCTGGTCCACCCCGTCGCGCGGCATGGCGCCGGCCCCCTCCAACACCTGGGTGTAGCTCTCGCGTGCCGGTTGCGGCACCACGGTCAGCGGGCAAACCGGCGCCGACACGCGCGCCTCTTCGGCCACGGGTGCCACGATCAGGCCGGCACCATCCATGACATTGCCATCGAAAAAGATCCGCGCCTCTCCCTTGGAGCCGACCCGCGGCCGATCAAGGACATAAGCGACCTCGGACGTGCTCGGTCCGCGACGATAATAATTGCCCACCACATTGGCGGGCGTCCCGCCGTAGCTTTCCCACACTTCGGTGAATTGCAGCGCGGCATCATAAAGGACGTTGTTGACTACCTCGACGCAGCTTCCCGGCGCGAAGTTCACGTCGGGGTTGCGATCGCCGTTATGCGCGCAAAGGTTGTGCAGAAAGCTGACTTGCTGGGGCCCTTTGGGATCACTGGACAGCAGGGCGCATTTGTCATGCCGGGGCGTGCCGCGCGCGAAGATCGACCATGAAATCGTCACCCGATCATTCTGGGCATATCCCCCCATATTTTCGTCCCGCGCCCAGCTGGCGCTGACGTGATCGAGAATGACGTCCCTGCTCCCCTCGATGATGAACGCGCTGTCCGACGCTCGCTGCTCGCCATCCCGGTCGTTCCTCACGCGGATGTGCCGGACCACCACATCATGGGTGTTCTTCACGACGAAGGGCGTGGTGGCGCCCTTGCCGCCCGCATGCGCGAGGATGATCCCGTCTCCGGGCGCCGTCTCACCAGCGATGGTGATGTAGGGGTTTCGGATGATCGGCCGCACGCTGGTATACCGGATCAGGCCGGACACACGAAACACGCAGACCCTTGGTCCCTCGGCATCGATACAGGCCCGCAGGGAACCCGGGCCCGCGTCGGCCAATGTAGTGACAGCCAGGATCCGCCCGCCACGCCCGCCTTTCGCCGCTCGCCCGAACCCCTCTGCGCCCGGGAAGGCGAGTGGCGCGTCCTGTGACACCGGCTGAAGCGCGGCCACGTTCCTGGTTTGCGAGGATTGCGCATCGCAGCTCGACAAGGGCGCTGTCAGCAGCAGAATAGGCAGAGCCCGCTGCGTGAGACCGCTAGAAACGGGCACGAACGCCAACTTGCAGGAGGCCTCGCGAAAACTCATCCAGCGGGATCGTGGCATCGCGCCTGGACAAGGTGGCGTCCCCGAAAAGCGAAAATCTGCGCGTTGCGAGATACTCGGCGCCCACCCGTCCCTGCACAATATCCTGCTTGTCACCCGCGCCGCGGAATACCGATCTGCGCCAGCCGACTTCACCGGATAGCAGGAGGTTGTGGCGAGCTTCCTGCTCAATCGACGCCGACACCCGCGTGTCCGTACGCCCGGACGCGCCAACGCGAACGGTGGCAACATCCCCGCGGAAGGCGGCAATGGTCACCTGGGTGCGCGCACGCGGCGTCCAGGTGACTTGTCCATCTACAGCGAAGCCAGTGTAGGGGCGAAGCGAAGGATCGTCGGGTTCGGAACGGAAAACGCCAACGCCCATGCTCCCCCGCACGCGCGCGTTCACCTCGCGACTCGCGCCGAGCAACGCGCCATACGTGGTCACGTCCCGGTCCACACCGGCAAAATCGCGGCGCAGATCGGCATCCCGGCGCGTAATGAAGCCTTCCAGAAAGAACGCCACCGGCGCCGCCGGCTGCCAGGTTGCGCGGGCGGTGGAGCGATACACACGCAAATCCCGATCGCGCTCGGCCGGGTCAAGAAAGTCGATCCGGTCGGCACCGGGCGAAAGCCTGAACGAGAAATCGCCGGCGCGCGCAGTATAGCCAATCCCGGCCGACAGAACGTTGATCTTGCGCGGCGGCACCGTGATCGGGGCGCGCGCTTCGGGATCGGACCGCGGCTGCACCGACCGGTCGAACTTGAACGTCGCGTCCAACCCCTGTTGCGGGGAGAAGCGGGCTGCTCCTTCCAGCAGAAGGCCGAACAGAAAGGCATCCTCGCGCGTCACGCTGACATGCTGGCGCGCTTCGGCATAGGCAATTCCATGGGCGGACAGACCAGCATCCTGCAACGTCACGTCAATGGAGGGTCGCAGCACAAAAATGCCGTCATCTTGCGCCCTGGTGGACGTGGCATAGACGTTCGTGTCGTAGATCGCTGAGCCGTCTACCGAAATCAGCATTTCGGCCGGGCCGACATGGTGGACGATCGGCTCGAAGCCCGGCCTGGGAAGATTGGCCGGTGAGCCGCCACGCTGGGTGGTCTGTGCGATGCCTGACGCCATCGGCAGGCCAATCGCGACCGCGGCCATGACAAGCCGGGAGCCGCTCACTCCACGCTTCCGATCTGATTTCATGATCAGAACCATGCCTCCGGCACGCGGATGGTATCGCCCGGCATGATCCTCGTGACCATGCTGGCACGGCGCTCAACGTCCGTCCCGCTGCGCGTTACCGCTGCGGCCTTGGTGCTGGCCCGGAACGTATAGCCTCCGGCGATCGCGACGGCGGTGGTGACGGTCATGCCCGGCACGTAGGGATATTGTCCTGGCTTTTGGACTTCGCCCAGGATGTAGATCGGGCGATACTTCACCACCTGTACGCTGACGCTTGGTTTCGTCGCGAGCTCGCGACTAAGCAATTGGCTGCTGATCGCCGCCTCAAGTTCTGCGGGCGTGCGTTGATCGGCTTTGATTGTTCCAAGCAGGGGAAGAGAGATCGTTCCATTGTCTGCCACAGTGTAGACATTGGCCATTTGGTCGAAGCCGAATACTGCAAGTCTCAGGTCATCGCCCGGTCCCAGACGATAACTACCCGGAGCCGCGGACTCTATCGAGGAAAGGTGCGAAACGCCGTTCGAACAACCCGAAACCAGCAGAGGCAAGCTAAGTGCCAACGAAGCGGCGATCGTGCGCATGACGGAACCTCCAGGATCGGAATTTTCTCCATCAATGCTAAGCGATTTCTATTCAGACCCTAGCTGGCCATCCGGACACCTGCCGTTTCGCAGGAAGTAATCTGTTCGGGGTAATACTTTCGGTTCGCCGGTGGGCGAGCGCAACGCCCGTCGCCAGGATGAGCGGCACTGCCCAGTTGCGCGCATACATGTGCGGAGAGGCCATCGAGAACGCGATAAAGGGTAGCGCCACCGCCATGACAAGCGCGCAGGCCGCACGGTCGTCGCGCCAGCGGTGCAATGCAGCGGCGATGGGAACCATGATCATCATCAGCCAGCCAAGAAGCGCCGGCAGTCCGCCCTCGGCCCAAAGCAGCAGATAGATGTTGTGGACGGGCGCCTTGCTCGCCGAGATCTCGCGATACCGATCGACACCTATTCCGATCAGCGGGTGCGAATCGACGAGCAGCCAAGCCTCTTTCATCAGCTCCCAGCGACCCACAAACGTCCCCGCCTGCGCGATGTCCCCGTTCTCCAGGGCAAGGCCCACCCGCGCCTGGAAGACCGCCGGAACCGGTGCCCCGATCAGGAAGATGGCGACGGCGAGCAGAACCAATGCTGCGATCGGTCGCCAGTTACGCCGCCCGCCCGCAAGGACCCAAAATGTCGCAGTCGCAGAGCTTGTGGCGACAAAACCCGTGAACGATCCGGACAGCAACAGTCCGATGATCAGCACCGCAAGGAAGACCGTCACGAGGAAGGGTGAGATTCGCCCCAGCCGTCCAAGGTAGAGAACGAAGGGAACCGTCATGGCAATCAGGGCGGCATTCCAGTTCGCGTCCGCCATGAACGCCCCCAGACGATGCGCGCCGCTGATAAATTCATGCGACAGGTTCATCGTCGCGTCGCGGGATCCGCCCGTGTACCAGTAGACCAGCGCTCCAAAGCCTTCCATGGCCACGACGCCAAGCACGATGGCGACGCAGCGACGATGCATCACTTCCCGGTCCACATCGATGCACACCAGCGGCAGCAACGCATAAGCGGTCGCATATTGCAGCGAAACGATCATCCAGCGCATCGGCGTGTCGTTGACGACGCTTCCCACCAGAAGACCGGCCAGCAGAAGGAAGAGCCCGAAGAGCCAGGGCACCGTCAACGACTGCATGGGCTGGGGGTTGAGCGCTCCGCCGGCCAGCCTCAGAAGCAGCGCCATCAGGAACAGACTGTCGCTCAGCGTGAAGAGAATGTCGGGCACCGGGCGCCAGGTGATATAGGCGGAGAAGAAGATCGCCGCGAGCAACAGCGCCTCTCCAGTACCGCGCATCGTGATGACGAAGCGCTGATACTGCCAGCCCGGGGCCGCATCTCCCCTCATGCGGCCTCCCCCGGGTCGCGCGACCAGCTTTGCCGGCTTGATTCGTTCACTGGGGCGGAGCGGGGATGGCTCGCGCCCTCATGGCTGGGGTCCCTCACCCATCCGGCGGGCTGCGCTCCTCCCCGATGCCGGATGCATGATCGCCACGTCCGAGCGGACGCGCTGCGATCAAGCTGACGGCCGATCGTGCCGGCCGTTCGCGTCCAGAGGATCTCAGGCTTCATTATCGACTATCCTGAAGGAGCTCAGCGCGTGGCCTCGGCGATCACGGAGGCCGTGCGCGCAGCCATGTCCTCCATCTGCTCCGCATCGAGGGTAGGATCGACGGGGAACATGAGGCTTGTTTCACCAAGCATTTGGCAGACCGGCAATCGGCGCTCGGGAACCGAGGAGCTCCCATCGAACGCGCGCTCGCGATATATTTCGGGGCAGATCCCGCTTCCCGCCGGTACGCCAGCCGCAATCAGGCGCGACAGCACCAGATCACGGGAATACCCCGGTCTCAGCTCTTCTGGCCGGAGAAAGGCATAATATTTGTAATAGGCATGTCCAACGTCGGCGGGCGGGAGTGTCAGTCGCACGCTCGGCAGATGGGCCAATGCTCGGTTCAGGCGTTCGGCATTGGCTCGCCGCGCCGTTAGCCATCCCTTGAGCTTGCCCAGCTGCAGCAATCCGATCGCGGACTGCATTTCGGTAAGCCGAAGGTTGGTGCCCAGCCGCTCGTGCAGCCAACGGAACACGCCGGGCGATCCGCTCACGGATCCATGCAGGGGCGACTTGCCATGATCCTTGCGCGACCAGGCGGCGGACCATGCTTCCTCATCCCGCAGGAGAAGCAGCCCCCCCTCCCCTCCCGTCGACATGATCTTGTCCGTACAAAAAGAAAACGCGGCGGCATCACCAAACGACCCCGCAACCCCGCCCCCCAGCGTCGCTCCATGCGCCTGTGCGCAATCTTCGATAAGTTTCAGCCCCAATTCCCCAGCAAACCGCGCAATCGCCGCGATCTCACAAGGCCAACCCGCAATATGAACCGCGATGATCGCTTTCGTCCTTGGCGTCAGCGCCGCCGCAACGCTCTCCACCGTCAGCCCTTGCGTGTCCGAATCCACGTCTGCGAAAATAGGTGTCGCCCCAACAGCAGCGACGCAGCTCGCAGAAGCGATAAAGCTTCTGGCCGGAACAATCACCTCGTCGCCCGGCCCGAGCCCCAAAGCATGGAGAGCAAGTTCCAGCGCCAATGTGCCATTCGCGACGGCGATTGCGTGCGGCAGACCGACGAGCCTGGCGAACGCCGTCTCGAAAGCGGCCGTTCGCTCGCCATGATGCAGAGCATTGACCCGGCCGGAGCGTAGAACATCGGAGACTATACCGATCTCATCCGTTTCATGAACGGGCCAGCGGCTTGTGATTGGGGCAGTGGAACGCGGCTGAAGATCGATGCGAACTGCTTCTTCAACGGCTACTCTGTCAGCGAGCGCCACAGCTACCGATGCCCTCATGTGGATGGACATCATTGTCCTCCTGCACTGACAAGCCGGATGGCGGGTATCTGCTCCCTTTCGGCAGCAGGAACATTGGTGATGACGTTGTCAGCCAGTAGGTCGCGTGCCAACGTGCCGCAGGTAGCGTCGTCACCTGCGATGGCCGCTGTCTCAATCGCGTCGAAAGTAGATGCCAAGAGACTGATCGGAAGCGCATCCGGCATGGCTTCGAACACGCCAGGCATTGTGGACGGCAGTTGCTCCTCGTCCTTGTCGAAGAGTTCTTCGTAAAGCTTCTCCCCCGGTCGTAGCCCTACAATCTCAATCGCCACGTCGATGTCTGGCTCAAGTCCCGCCATGCGGATCATCCGGTGAGCGACATCGATGATCTTCACGGGTTTGCCCATGTCCAGAACGTAGATCCTGCCACGCTCCAGTTCGCCACCCATTCCGCGCGCAGAGCTGTGCAGTACCAGCTGCACTGCTTCGTGAACGGTCATGAAGAACCGGCACATGTCAGGATGAGTGACAGTAAGTGGCCCGCCGCGACTCAACTGCCGCTGGAACAAGGGGATCAAAGATCCGCTGGAACCAAGTACATTTCCGAACCGCACCGTCATGAAGCGCGGCGCATCGCCGCGGCCTGCGCCAGCGAGGTCAAGCGCCTGACAATAAAGCTCACCGAGCCGCTTAGTGACACCCATGAACCCGACTGGGTTAACCGCTTTATCGGTAGACACCTGCACCATCGCGCGTGCGCCAAAGCGTCGGACGGCATCGGCGACATTACGGGTGCCAACGACATTGGTCAGCATTCCCGCAGAGAGGTTAGCCTCAACCAGCGGCACATGCTTCAACGCCGCGGCATGGTAAACCAGTTCAGGCCGATGGCGTTCGAAGATACGCATCACTTGCTGCCGCTGGCGGATCGAGCAAAGCAGCGACTGCCGAGGCAAATCCGGAAAGTTTTCGCGCATCTCGATATCGACTTCGTAGAGCGCGAGCTCACTTGCATCCAAGAGCAGTAACTCAGCAGGCTTGAGTGCCGCTATCTGCCGTACA
Organism: Sphingomonas sp. IC-11; assembly: GCF_021043365.1. Classification (GTDB taxonomy): domain Bacteria; phylum Pseudomonadota; class Alphaproteobacteria; order Sphingomonadales; family Sphingomonadaceae; genus Sphingomonas. The sequence continues at coordinate 91,271 of NZ_JAJNDU010000004.1, forward strand.
AGTTCGCGTCCGATCGTTCCGCCAGCTCCGGTAACCATGACCCGCCGGCCGGCGACTGCGGCGGACACAGCCGTACCATCCAGTTGCTTCTGAGGACGACCAAGAAGGTCAGCAATGTCGAAGTAGCGGAAGTCGATCTCCGAGCGCCGACGCTGGTCCAGCGTCGCGAAACCCACGGGATAGGCCACGGCAAGACCAAGTTGTTGGGCGCCTGCGATGATCCCCACCATCGCGGCGCCGCGCAGCCTTTCTGGATCACCAGCGAACAAAAGACACTCGGGGCGGCGGCCACTGGACTCAAGCCGATCGACCACCTTGGCGAGCTCGCCATAGCCACCCAGGATCGGAACGCCGCGGATTCTTGCGCGTCGATGGATACCAAGATCGCCTAGAACGCCGATCGGCCGAAATCCGCTCTCCGGATGAGCTTCGAGGTGCCGCAGCATCGCATCGATATCGTCACCCGCGCCGATGATCAGCGCCGGCCTAGGCGCACCCGTCGCGCTGTAGCTGGGCACTGGCGGCTTGACGGTGCCGCGAAGGAAGCTGCCGGTGAGACGCCAAAGCATCCTCGGTGCCCCAAGAAGGACAACAAGCAGGAACCACATGATAATGGGGATGGATCGCGGCATCCACCCAGTTTGGCCAGTAACGACCAGGCCGATTACAAAGGCCACAATCGCCACCGTCGCGGCCTCGATGATCGCGACGAGATCTGCCACGGATGAGTACGACCATAGACGTCGCTGGAGGCCAAACATCCGGAACGTCGCTGCGGCGACAAGCATGAAGCATGGCACCGACCACGGCGCCTTGCTCAAGATATCGTATGCGAGTGGCTCGCCGACGCGAAGTTCGATCGCCCCGACAAGCGCTATTGCAGCCGCTAGAAGGTCACTGGCCAACACAGCGGAGGAGCGCGCCAGAGGGCGAAGAGCTTCGGGTTGCTCGTTTTTAAGCATCCAGGCACCTCATTGCTCATTCAAGGTGCCAGCCTACATCCGCTCCCTTCGTCCCACTCTTGCGCATCGGACCAGATGTCAGCGCATTCGCATTCCTCAGATCAGCCCTTTGGATCTTTGTCGGTCCGAATGGACGATTCAAATGGTTCCATGAACCGTACCCGATCGGATGGACGCACACGGCCGGCCCCATACTGATCAGACGAAGCGCGATCCTACCTCAAATGGCTGATGATCCAAATGCCGCTTTCTCGATCCAAGGCGCCGACCTTACTTTGATCGAAATGAAAAGCTGAACTCACCGGTAAATGCACTTACCGCCATATTCGGTCTTAGTTTGCCAGTTCACAGCGCCTATTCGGTTTCCGCTGACACCGGCCTTTTAAAACCGAGTATGGATCTCTTCTGGGATGTATATTGGCGATGAATCATCAATTACACTGCGCCAGTCCCGGTGGAACAGTGGCACATTTCGCCACCAGCTTGGACATCGGCGGCGCCCAAGCGATGTTGCGCAAACTGGTGGGTCACTCTGACGGTCGCACCGACGCTCTGTCTCACGCCATTGTTTCGCTACTTCCGCCGGGAGCGTTCTCACCTGTTGGCACGAGATGCCCAGTGTACTCGCTGTACATGCCGCGAGGACGATTACCGAGCATATCGTCGTTGATGCGACTCTTGCGCATCACCAATCGCTTGCGTCCCGAGATCCTGCAGGGCTGGATGTATCACGGCAACCTGGCCGCTTCGCTGGCGTCCATCGTAAGCCCCGGTGCCGGTCCGGTTCTGTGGAACGTGAGGCACTCCCTTGCCGATGCCTCGGTCGAAACACGTACCACGCGTGCGCTTCTGGCGCTGAGTGCCCGGCTCTCAAGTCGAACAGCGGCGATTTTATACAATTCGCAGACCGCTGCGCGTCAACACGAACGTATAGGGTTCGATCCTGCTCGTTCAGTTTACATTCCCAACGGATTCGATTGTACAGCCTATCACCCCGACAAGGCACGTCGCGCGCTCCTGAGCAACCTTTTCGCTGTTCCTGACGGGCGGACATGCGTCGCCGTTATCGGGAGATGTCATCCCATGAAGGATCATGTCTCCGCCGTCGAAGCCGCGCGGCGTGTGATCGACAGCCGCCGCAACATCCATTTGCTCCTTGTTGGTCCGGGTATGGATAGCCCGCCTTCCGACCTCCGATCCGCCATCGCTTCCCTGGGTGACCGCATCACTGTGGTAGGTGCGAGAACCGATGTTGCCGATTGGCTGCCGGGAGTCGACATGCTGATGCTTTCTTCGGCTTGGGGCGAAGCCTTTCCCAACATCCTCGGTGAAGCCATGGCGTGTGGGGTGCCTTGCGTGGCGACGAATGTCGGCGACAGCTCACTAGTGATCGAGGATACTGGCCTGATCGTACCTCCCTGCGATCCGGATGCGCTCAGTCAAGCCCTTACACGCATGTACGACGGCGGTCCGACAGAGCTGGCACGGCGTGGAATGGCAGCCCGGCGCAGAGTCGAAGAGAACTTCGAACTTGGAGCTATCGCCGCTCGATACAGAAGATTGTATCAATCAGTCCTTCATGGGTCGCGCACTTCTACTCAACTGTCGGCGCAGAATGCCTCGCAAGCGCAGGCGGCACTGCCATGAAGAAGATTATCGTTGTCGCAAGCCTCGCATATTCACTCGTAAACTTTCGTGGAGCTCTTCTGCGCAAACTGATCGACGAAGGCTACGAGGTTATTGCGTGCGCGCCTGACCGAGACGAAGCCGTCATGGCGACATTGCTGAGATGGAACATTCAGTTCCTTACCGTACCGATGGATCGGACCGGAAAGAACCCGCTTTCGGATCTCGCGACCCTGAAGGCTGTAACCGCGATCTTCCAACGCGAACGCCCGGACGTCGTACTTGCGTATACGCAAAAGCCGATCATCTACTCCGGTATCGCTGCCAGACTGGTTGGCGGCATCGACTTTTACCCCATGGTTAGCGGCCTCGGCCATGTCTTCAGCGAGGGCGGGACAATGGCTAGAAGCGCTCTACGGCAACTCGTTACGATCCTCTACCGGGAGGCTCTGCGCAGAGCGCGCTGTGTCTTCGTCTTCAACAGCGACGACGCCGGCGAACTTCGACGGCAGAAGATCTTGTTCCAGCAGCCGGTTATGCAGGTACCGGGTTCGGGAGTAGACACCGCGCATTTCACGTTGCAGCCACTCCCCCAGGGCAACTTCAAGTTCGTGCTTATCGCCCGCCTGATGCGCGATAAGGGACTTGAGGAGTTCGTTGCGGCGGCTCGGGCTCTGCGCACGCAATGGCCCGGCTCAGTGTTTCAGATCGTAGGTCCGCTCGACCCCAATCCGACAGGTATAGTACGAGCAGAAATCGCGACGTGGGAAAACGAAGGGGTCGTCCAGTATTTGGGAGAGACGCGGGACGTACGGCCTTTCCTGAGCGAAGCGTCAGTTTTCGTCCTGCCGTCCTATTATCGGGAGGGCCTGCCCCGCTCTATCCTGGAGGCGATGGCTACTGGCCGAGCAGTCATCACGACCGACATGCCAGGATGTCGCGACGCAGTTGTTGATGGGGTTACTGGCTTTGTCATTCCGCCGCGCCATCCCGCTGCGCTCATTCAAGCAATGCTTCGCTTTCGAAGTGACCCCGGTTTGGCTGCCCGAATGGGCGCAGAGGCGCGAGCTCGAGCTGAACGCCATTACGCGGTGGACCTCGTGAACGAAATGCTGGTTCGTGCGGTCGCGAAACATCGTGAGGGGAGCGATCGCGGAATCGATCGGCGGCATGTACTCGATAAGATTGTGGCAGGCGTGGCACTGATCCTGGCGCTACCAGTCATGTTCGCGGTCGGTGCTGTGGTTCTGGCATCGCTTGGCAGACCTGTATTCTTCGAGCAGCAGCGCACCGGCCGCGACGGCAAGCCGTTTATTCTGCGCAAATTCCGGACCATGCGCGAGGAATATGATACGGTGGGCGCACCCCTATCGGATGCCGCTCGACTGACGTCGACTGGCCGTTTTCTGAGGCGCACGCGCCTGGACGAACTTCCGCAACTTTTCGCGATACTACGGGGTGACATGGCGCTTGTGGGGCCGCGCCCCCTACTTCCTGAAACAGTGGCGTCATTGGGCGAAGCGGGGCGTATCCGCGGAAGAGTTCGTCCCGGTTTAACGGGATGGGCCCAGGTAAACGGAAACACTTTGCTAAGCGACGCAGAGAAAGCGGCTCTGGACGGGTGGTACATCGCCAATCGCTCTCTGCGACTGGACCTAAGCATCATCTTGCGAACAATCGGCACCATCTTTCTCGGCGAGCACGTACGGAAAGATATTATAGAGAGGGCTTATGCGGGCGCTACTAATCGGCGCGGTTGAGGGGACCCGAGTGGCGCTGGACGCGATCGCGAATGCTCCTGGTTGGACGCTCGCGGCAGTGGCATCGCTGCCCATTGAACGGGCGTCCCGCCATTCGGACTTCGTCGATCTGGCGCCGGGAGCCGACGCGGCCTCGGCGCAGCTTATCCGGGTGACGGATGGAAACTCAGCGGATTTCATCGAACAAGTTCGAGCGATCGCGCCGGACTTCACATTCGTGATTGGCTGGTCGCAGCTATGCGGGCCAGCCCTCCGTCAGGCAGTGAATGACCGAGTTGTCGGTTATCATACGGCGGCCCTGCCCAGACTTCGCGGGCGAGCAACGATTCCTTGGACGATCTTGCTTGATGAAAAGATCACCGGATCAACGCTATTCCGTATCGACGATGGGGTCGACAGCGGCCCGATCCTCTCTCAACGCTTCTTTCACGTCGCGCCCGATGAGACGGCCGCATCTTTGTACAGCAAGCACATGGCCGCACTGGGATCGATGATGATAGAGCTTCTGCCCGCACTGGCGGTGGGCGCCGCGGTTGAAACACCACAAGACGATCGGCTTGCGACATGGGCCGCGCGACGACGTCCGTCCGACGGATGGATTGACTGGACTCGGGCGGCCGCCGACGTGGACCGGTTGGTCCGCGCAGTTGGGCGCCCGTATCCCGGCGCGACCACGGTCAGTTCAACCGGACCGATGACGATCTGGCGCACGGAGCGCTTCGCGGGCACGGATCGCTACCATGCGCTTCCCGGCCAAGTGCTCGACCGGGATGAAAGCACCTTCGTTGTGCGTTGCGGTGATGGCGAAGCGTTGCGGGTGTTAGAGTTCAGCGGAGCAGCCATACCGCCCCTCCACACTCACCTCCGAGCGGCCTCGTGACGGCACCGCTACCCGGCCCAGTGCTGGTCATCGCCCCCCACCCAGACGACGAAGTGCTCGGTTGTGGCGGGACGATCGCCCGACTGGCTGACGCGGGAACCTCTGTCCACATCGGGGTCGTCACGTCAGGCAAACCCCCCCGATTCGACCCGGCTCAGGCCGCTGCCGTTCGCGCTGAGGCGGCCGTTGCCCATGACATGCTTGGCGTCGAAGAGACTCACTGGCTCGACCTACCCGCGGCCGCGCTCGACCAAGTTTCGCACGGCGACATAAATGCCGCTATAGACTTGATCGTCCGCCGTGTTCGTCCATCAACAATGCTCATCCCGTTCTTGGGCGACCTTCACGTCGATCATCAAATTGTATTTCGCTCCTCCCTTGTCGCAGCAAGGCCGCGGTCATCGGCGGCGCCAATCTGCGTCATGGCATACGAAACCTTATCTGAAACAAACTGGGGCGCGCCTGGAATTGACCCTCAGTTCTCGCCCAACTGCTTCATCGACATCGAAACTTACCTCAACCGGAAAATCGAGGCCTTTCTCGCTTTCCGGTCTCAGGTCCGCCCATTCCCTGACGAAAGATCGCCCGAGACGATCAGAGCCTTGGCCACGCTCAGAGGAGCGACGGTTTACCGTGCTGCCGCTGAGGCTTTCTGCGTCGTTCGAGAGATACGATGATGCCGTTGGAAACATGCGCCCATGTGACCATCCTGCTAAGCTCTGCCGGCCGGCGGGTTGCACTTCTGGAAGCATTTCGATCTGGCGCCAGAGAACTCGGTATTGAACTGACTGTTATCGCGACTGACATGAACCCTCAATGGAGTGCTGCCTGCCGGATCGCGGATCACGCGGCAGTAGTCCCCGCGGCAGGAGATCCCCGCTTCGTTGAGGAGACGGCGGCGCTTTGCGAGCAATATGGCGTAGGGCTTATAGTGCCCACCATTGACCCCGAACTACCAGTGTACGCGGCGGCGCTTGATGTGTTTGAACGAGCCGGGACGCGCATCCTGGCAGATCCAGACTTGATCGGCCTTTCGAGCAACAAACTGGATACTGCCCGTTGGTTAGCCGCCATTGGAGTCCCAGTCCCCCTCACCCAGGCGATTGAAGCCGTGAGATGTGGGATGCCGATGACTTGGCCGGCAATCGTCAAGCCGGCATATGGCAGCGCAAGCCGAGGAGTTAGCGTCGCCCACACGCTGAATGATCTTCCCGGAGCTTGGTCGGAACCGATGGTGGTTCAGCAACAGCTTATTGGCGAGGAGTGGACCGTAAACGCCTTTGTCGACAGTCGCGGAGTTCTGCGGACAGTTGTTCCTCATAGGCGCGTCGCAGTGCGGGCAGGCGAAGTGGAGAAAGGCGTCACGCAGCGGGTTCCCGCATTTCGAGACGTCGCGGAACAGATCGTCAGCCATTTGCCGTCTCCAGCAGGGCCGTTCTGCTTTCAGGCCATCATCGAACCGGACGGAACTATTGGCGTCTTTGAGATCAACGCTCGGTTCGGCGGTGGCTACCCGCTTGCAGACAGAGCCGGCGCCACATTCGCCAAATGGTTGCTTGCTGAAACGGCTGGTCTTCCGGTCGAAGCTGCCGACGATTGGATCGAAGGGATGACGATGCTCCGGTACGACGCAGCCGTCTTCGGGATGCCATGCGCATAACATCTATCGTTTTTGATCTCGATGACACGCTCTACCTAGAGCAAGATTATGTACGCAGCGGCATCCGGGCGGTCGGGGAGTGGTTTGCCAAGCGCACCGGAATAACGGAATTTGCAGAAACGGCAGAACGCCTTTGGGGAGCGGGCCGCCGGCAGATGTTATTCGACGCAACTCTGCAAGACATGGGCATCGCAAACTCACAAGCGATGATACATGAGCTTGTTGAAACGTACCGAAACCATCCTCCGGTCATCGCACTTGCCAATGACGCGCTCGACCTGCTTGCAAGCGGAAGCGAGTACAGATTTGCACTCATCACTGATGGAATTGCATCCACGCAGCGGCAGAAAATCGAAGCATTGGGGCTGTCGCGGTTTGGTTTCGACCCAATCATTGCCACAGGTGACTTAGGTATCGGCTTCCACAAGCCGCACCGTCGCGCTTTCGAGGCCGTCATGGAAAGCCATCGGATCGAGTCCTCAGCGATCGTTTACGTGGCGGACAATCCCGCCAAGGATTTCTTGGCGCCAAAGGCGCTTGGATGGCGAACGATCCAGATCGATCGGCCGGCAGCAGTTCACCCCCGAACGCCTCCTGATCCTGATCATGCCGCGGAAGCTCACATCACAACGCTGGCGGATCTGCATGCGACGCTACAATATCTGTTGGATGTTCGCCGCTGATGCGCGTCGCCTTCGTTCTTGCGGCGTTGCAGGCCGGGGGCGCGGAACGAGTCGTGGCGGAAGTGTCGGCAGGGATGGTGGCCAAAGGTTGGTCGGTCGAGATCATTACCTTTGATCATCCAGACGACCCTATCTACCACCCTCTTGACCCGCGAGTGTCTTGCACTCGACTCGCTTTGCCGAACCAGGGGGGCGGAGTTCGAGGCGCCATTCGCTCGATACGCCGAATAGCGGCCCTCCGCCGCATCTTGCGTGAGCGTAAAACAGACACGGTGATTGCGTTTCTGACAAAGATAAACGTCATAGCTCTGGCCGCAGGCTGGGGATTGGGTCGCAGCATCATCGTATCCGAGCGGAATAACCCGCTTCGGCAGAAAGCCCATCCGGCCTGGAATCAACTGACGTCATTACTGTACGCTCGCGCTTCAAGAGTTGTGATCATGAGTGAGCGCAGCCGCCAAGCACTGCCTCGAGCAAGCCGTGCGCGTGCCGCCATCATTCCTAATCCGGTCCGGCCTGGCGGTCTCCGTACAGTCTCCCGAACAAAAGCCTTTGTCGCTGTCGGTCGACTAACTCAACAGAAGGGCTTCGACATCCTTCTCGAAGCATTTGCTGCGATTTCTCCCGGTCTGCCAGACTGGCAGCTCATCATCTTTGGCGAAGGTCCGGATCGAGATGCGCTCGAGCACCAGCGCGCTCACTTGGGCTTGCAGGATCGCGTCCTTCTCCCAGGCGCCACACCTGTGCCCGGAAGCTGGATCGATAAGACGTCCATCTTCGTTCTGTCGTCACGGTACGAGGGCTGGCCCAACGCCTTGGCAGAGGCACTCGCCGCCGGCCTTCCGGCAATTGCGTTCGATTGCGATTTCGGCGCGGCCGAGATGGTCAAGGACGATGCCACCGGCGTGTTGGTACCTGCAGAGGATACAGATGCGCTCGCGTCCGCCATGTATAGCCTTGCACTGGACCCTCATCGGCGAGCGCGTCTTGGCAGTACCGCTTCGCAACAGATGATTTGCTATTCGCCCGACCGGATCGTTGATCGCTGGTGCAGCCTGGTTGAAACCGCCTAAGCGGCGAAACCGTCCCCTTTCTTGCAGTACAGCCGAATTTTGCGGTGCTGTGGTCATTACTGTCCAATAGTGGAACAGTAGAAGGGGAAGCCGCCTAATCCAAATTGATAAGAACTTCGGTCAATACGGGTTTCTACCTGCTAGCAGCGATAGCCCTGCTCAAGTATCAGAACAATGCAACGAAAACAGTAACTCAGATAATCCTTCCCTACCTCATAGGGAAGGGGGAGGGCGCATGCCGTCCTGTCAGGCCGGATGTAACTGTGTTTCAAGAGAGGCTGGATCGCTGCACTCGAAGAATAGTTTCGATCACTAACAAACTCTGGGGGAGAAATCGTATGGCATTGGGGGACACCGTTAACGACGTATTCATCGTCAGCCCGAACGAAATCATTCGCGAGGGCCTGAGAAGGATTCTGGTTGATCAGGGATTCAACGTAGTCAACGCGGTGCCGTCCGCTGTTACTTGGTCATCAACATGGTCGCCGAACCTGACGATAGTCGATGCACAGGAATTCGACAGCGGCCTCGCCACCTGCCAGATGATCCGCAATGCTTGCACGACCACACGCATCGTCCTTATGATGGACGAATATCGTGCCGATTACGTCGCGACTGCCTTTGCCTCCGGTGCAATCGACGGCTTTCTCGTGAAGGCTATCGCTTGTGAGCCCCTGGCCGGCGCGCTTCGTCTGATCGCGATGGGCGAGCGTTTGCTTCCTTCACAAGCGATCAGCGCTTTCACGGAGCGCTCTCTTCAACCAGCGGTGGGGTCGTACGGCTCACTTGACGGCGCCAATCTTTCATCCCGTGAACTGGAAATACTCGCTTGCCTAATCCAAGGCGATGCAAACAAGGTTATCTCACGACGCCTTCAGATCTCGGACGCAACAGTAAAGGTCCACATCAAGGCGATCCTTCGCAAGCTGCGCGTCAGCAACCGGACGCAGGCTGCAATCTGGGCGGTCAGCCGCGGCGTCACCCTCGACAAGGCTGAGGTACTGCCTGGGTTCGCACGACCAGTGCACGAAACGAGCGAAGCGTTATTGCAAGCGCAACCCCACTGAATGCGATCTGGGCGATACTCGCGCCAATAACACCAAAAGCTTTGATGTTTGGCACGAGGATCGCCAGATAAACAATGGTTGCGGCCATCGCAGATTTCAGCACTGCATGCTGGTGGCCGCTAACCATGAGAGCACTGCGCATGGTTGTACCAGCCAAGAACAGGGCAATAGCCACGGCGTACGCCAGCAACGGAGCGTAGGCGCCGGTAAACTGCGGGCCTCCAACCAGCAAGATGATCCTCGGCCCAGCGATCGTCAGCACAATAAAGGCTGCAACTGCCGCGCCGATGGTCGCCAATTCGACGCGCCGCACCAAGCGCAAAAATCGCGACTTTGCCAACTCGGCCCATAGCTTAGCGAGATCAGGGGTAACAACCTGCTGCAGCATCTGGGCAGTTTTGGAAACTGTCTGCATGATCCGCCGAGCAAACTGGTACAGCCCAGCACTTGTGGAACCAAGCAGGAATCCTACCGCCAATGTGTCGGTCTCCTGAGTGGCTTTACGCAAAAGTACCGACACGTTCGCCGACCACAGAAAAGATGCGAATTGAGGAAACCTGCGGTTCCACCCACTTAAGGACGCTGTACCAACAGCGGCAATTCCTTCGGCGCGTAGCGTTCTCCACGCCAGCGCTGTCGTAATAACTCGTTCAGCGATCACCAGACTAATCAGAAGCCCGACCACTGCTTTCAGGCTTCCGCCGGTGACGGTAATTATTATCACTCCAGCCAAACGGAGCACAGCCAGCGATGGATCGATCCAAGCCGCCTGTGCGAACTTCCCGAAAAGTCGGAGAATGCCGACCGGGGTCGAGGAGACACCGAACAACAGGGACAGAGCATATAGCTGGGCGAGACGTTGAGCTTCATGGCTCCAACCCAGCATCTCGCTGGCAAGTGGCGCTGCCCCTACTGCGACGGTGGTTACGAGAAGCGCTCCGGCCACATCGACGACTATCCCTAGCTTGATCAATGATGCCAGCTGAACCTTGTCCTCCGCCAGCAGCGCACCTGTTCCATACCGGATAATCGCTTGCCAGGTTTCCAGTCGCAGGACTTGATCGATGAGCCTGCAATAGCTCTCGATCACGGCGACAATTCCAAAGCTCGCAGGGCCGAGCAGGCGAGCGGTCAGCGCAAGTGTTACCAATCCAACAGCCGTGGAGGCCGCCTTTCCAGCGGCCAGATGCGAAAGGTTGCGTATCAACCTGCGTCGCAGTGATTGACGATCGTGCGGGCGATTCATTCTCAAGCGGAGCAGAGCCATAATGCGACCCTGACGCTCGGCCCGATATATTCCCATGTTTCACGAGGGCTACGCCATGAGAGATAGCTCATTCGCTCATTGTGCAAGCAATCTGCGCCTCTTCTCGCCCGCATGCCTCCACCGCTCACTCCCCTGCGACGTACCGTTGGGACACCAGCAGCGTAGCGTCCAAACGGTGAGCAGGGGAGAGTGGAACATGAATGTGCAGAGCGCAGCGATGGGAGCCGGCGCGTTCACGCCTTCCGCGCCGTCCTACCTGTCGGCACGCGATGCCATCCGGATGCTCCGGCGCCACGCCCGACTTCTGCTGCTGATCGCCGCTGCCGTAATGGGGAGCGCTCTCGCGTTCTACTTACTTGCAGAGCCCCGGTACGATGCCACCACCGTCATGCGGGTAGCGGTCGACGACTTCCGGCCTGACGACAGCGACAACCCGGCGTCTATCCGGGAGGCCGAGCAGCTGCGCACGCACCAGATCGAAACTCAGATTCAACTTCTCGGTTCTCGGATGGTTGCCCGGCAAACTGTTCGTGACCTGGCACTCTATAATGATCCGGACTTCAATCCCAACGCGGACCCAACCAAACGGAAGACCGCCAGCGCTAAAGAGGCTGCCCAGAAAGCATCGGGCGACGCAAGCTTGTCCGACCCGACAGATGCAGATGATGGCCCTTCGCCTCAGCTGATTGAGCGCACGACAGACAGGCTTCTATCAGCCGTAAAGGTGGCGCAGGACGGCCAGTCAGATTTCATCAACGTGACGGTCTCTTCGGGCAGCCCAGCCAAGGCAGCAAAGATAGCAAACAAGATCGCCGGCAACTACATTCGCCTGCAAGTCACCGAACGAAGAGCTGCTCGCACCAGAGCAGTAAAGCAACTTCAGGAACTTGCGCAAAGATCGCGCTCTGAATTGCTCGGCGACGAAATGGCTATCGCGGCTTACCGGCGCGATCACCGCATCGATGCCGGCCCCGGCCGGGATGCCGATGTTGCCCAGATGGCACGCCTCGCATCCGAGCTTGCCGCGTCAGGAGCCGGGCTCGCCGAAGCGCGTGTTCGTGCAAACGGCGGCGGGAGCGCCATGTCCCCTTTGTTGGCTGACCTTCGCGGGCAACAATCGACAATCTCACGTCGCCGCGCAGAACTATCCACCCTCTACGGTCGGGAACACCCTGACGTTAAGAAGGCCACAGCAGAGCTTGCTGAGGTAGATACCGCTATAGCAGCGGAAACTGCACGCATCGAACGCCAGATGAGCGACGAGGCAAGCGCGCAAGGCGCGCGCGCAAGCATGCTAGCGGGAAGCTTGGGAGCAATGCGCGGTCAATCCCTGCAACGCGGAATCGCCTCCGTCGCTCTTGCTGATCTCGAACGCCGCGCAGAGACAACACGCGCGTTATACCTGTCGCTTTCCCAGCGCTTGCAGCGAGCAGAGCAGGCGCGCGACTCGGTTCGGCCTGACGCGACGGTCTCCTCTGCCGCCCTCCTCCCCACTCAGCCGAGTTTCCCGCGAGCTGGCCAGATCGCAGGCGTTGCCGTCGGGGCAAGCTTCATACTTGGGATGATCGCGATGCTTGTCGCGGAAGCGCTGCAGGATCAGGTCAGAAACGCTGGTGAGGTCCAGCGCCTCGTGAATTTGCCCACCTTCGGGATGGTCCCCGAGATTCAAGGACACAAGCACGTGCAGGCGCACCTGCGGGTGGCGAAAGAGCCATTCACTCTTTTCGCCGAAGCAATCCGGCGGTCGGAACTGAAACTTCGGCGTTACCTTGCGTCGCAGAACGGCAAGGTGATTCAGATCACTTCGCCCCTCCCCGGCGACGGCAAAACCACCATGGCGATCAGCCTGGCCGCAGCCGCGGTAGCAAGCGGCCGAACCGCCGTAATGGTCGACCTCGACCTTCGTCGACCTGGACTTCCGGATGTGTTCGACGGGTCGCTATGTGAAAAGGACCTCGTTGGCTATCTGGAGGGCCGAGCCGAGCTAGACGAAATCCTCGTGGAGTCCCCCTCACTGAGCGGGCTAAAGGCGGTGCCAGTCCGCGCGGCCGCAGAAGATCCGGGTCACACGCTCAATTCGCCCCGCATGGCAACGCTGTTCTCGCGCCTCCGCGAGGACTTCGACCTCGTGATCATAAACTCACCGCCCATCCTGGCGGTGGGAGATGCGGAGCTGCTCGCAGCGTTTGCCGACGCCACGATCCTGATCCTGAGGTGGGGCCACACCACGCCGGAGCTGCTGCAAGCGACGACAAGTGCGTTCGATGCCCCGATCAGCGGTATCATCTTCAACCGCGTCCACTTCGCAAAGCACGCCCGTCTCTCTTACGGCGACGCGATCCAGCACTTCCCGCGTAATTCACCCTATCATAAGGGCGAACCGCACGGCTGGCGCCAACGCCTTGGTTGGACCGAGAGTGCCTGACCACTTGCCGCAGAGCGAAGAGCAAGGCTCCTTGGCGGCTGAAGAAGCCACAAGGGGCGATCTACTGGAGTCCGGGAAGTGGCTGCCTCCAGATCGGCGCACGGTGATCGATGGCGCGGATCCGGTGGAGAGAGAGGCTGTCACCAACTTGCTGGTGATCGATCGTAAAACCTTCACTCGTGATTGTCTGGTCGCAGCGTTCGATGCTCACCCACTTATCGGTACTGTGGCGAGCGCGCAGACCGCAGAGGACGCACTTCTGCGACTGAGCCGACAGCCACCCAGCGATGCTGCCCTCATAAACCTTGCCGCCGATCCCTTCGATGAAGTCGCGTTGGCAAGCCTTCGCAACCATCTGAACGGGCTTCTGCCCACCGGTCGCATCGCCATCATGACCAGCATGAACGATGATGCACACCTGATCGAGGGGATGAGAGCAGGGATCTGCGGCTATTTACCGAGCGACACGCCTCTGAACGTCGCTGCGGACGTTCTTCGCCTGGTTGGTCTTGGATGGACCGTATATCCCAAACTGACCCACTCCGTTCACGAAGCACGGCTCGGCTCAACTACGTTCGACGTCGATATCGCTGAAGGCCTTACTTCGCGGCAAAAACACGTGCTGGATGGCCTGCGGTTGGGAATGACCAATCGCGCCATTGGAGCTCGGCTGGGTATAAGTGAACGAGCCATCAAGGCCCATGTTCAAGAGCTGATGCGCCGATTGAAGGTGAAGAACCGTACCCAAGTCGTTGCCCGACTCGCCGGGACCGAGATAATCGACAGCTGACCGGCCTTAAGTCGGTCAGCTGTCGGTTCACGCGCTCTTGATCAACAGCGATCCCTCCTGCTCATCAGGCAGCGGCGCCATTCATGCGACGATGAAGTCAGCGGCCGTCAGCGTCGGCAATGTGCTCAGCACGGCGATATGGATCTGCGCCGCCGCTCCGTTACCGTCGGGATCATACCAAAGATTACCGGTAGCACGTTGATAGATGAAATGCTGATCCGCCGTGACTGCTTGCACACCATTCGCCATGAACATGGACGCGCTGAGCGCTCCGGGCGCCACATCTGCAAGTGCGGTGAACGCCGCCCGGCTGATCTCGAATTTGTCCTGGCCGGCGACAAAATCTCGGATCTTGTCCCGCTCCACGCTAGTCGTCAGGACATCCATGACGAAGATGTCGGCACCGGCACCGCCGGTCAGTTCATCAGCGCCTACCCCGCCGATTAGGCGGTCGTTGCCGTCGCCGCCCTGCAGAAAGTCACTGCCGTCCTCTCCGGCGAGAATATCGTCGCCGCCGTTGCCAATTACGAGATCGCCGCCGGCACCGGCAAAGACGGTGTTAGCAGCGTCGTTGCCGGTGATGGTGTTGGTGGCATTGTTGCCGACGATCGATACTGCGGAGGTGCCCTGGATGGTTAAGTTCTCGATGTTGGCGCTCATGGACCAATTGGCGCGGGCGTAGACGAGGTCGGTTCCCTCACCTGGAAGTTCGATGACGGTATCCTGGGGATCGTCGATGTAATAAGTGTCGTTGCCGATCCCGCCCGTCATCACGTCCGCGCCGCCGCGGCCGTCGATGATGTCGTTGCCAGCGCCGCCGTCAATCATATCGCGGAATGCCGCGCCGTTCAGAACGTCGTTCCCGCCCAGCCCGTTGATGGTCCACAGATCATCCGTGGGTGCCGTGAAGTTGTTGATCCCGTTCGTGCCCGTATAGCTTTTCGGCTCGGGCAGATTGGCTAGCGAGATGGTGTGCGCTTGCTGGAACGAAGCACCAGACAAGTCTGTCACCGTCACCACCACGCCCAAGGTCGGCGTGGTTTCATAGTCCAGCACGGCGCCCCCCGCGACCCTCAGAGCGCCGGTCGCGGCGTCAATGACGAAGCGGCCGCCAGCGTTGTTCGCCAGCGCATAGGACAGCACGTCGCCCGTGTCCGGATCGACACCCGCGAAGGTGGCCACGAGAGTACCGGCAGCGGCGTTCTCATCAACGGTTCCGCCCGTCATCGTGACGCCCCTTGGCGCATCCGCCACCCCCGCCAGCGTCACCGTAACCGTGCCGGTCTGAAGAGTGCCGCTGGCATCGGTCACCACATAGGAGAAAGTGGCGGAGCCATCGAAGTCGGGAAGCGGGGTGAACACCACGTTGCCCTGGGCATTCAGCGTGACAGAACATCCCGAGATTGCGGACACCCGAGTGATGCTGAGCGGTGATCCACTGCTTCCCACGTCATTGGCCAACAGTGACGCACCGGAGATGATCATCACCGTATCTTCAACCCCGGCGAACTGATCGGGCGTCGTCGTGATTGTGGGCGCGGCAGTGGCCGCAATACCGCGTGCCTTGACGGATGACCCGCTTATGTCGCCGTCCTGACCGGAAAGATCGGTCCAGCCGACGACGAACCCGCCGTCCGCCCGGGTGACCAAAACCGGCTCGACCTGCCCGCCGAGCACCTGAATTGGGATGACGCTTTCGCTACCCAGCCGGGAGCCATCGGCCGCGAAGAGCTGAGTCTTGACGCCCGACGTGCCATATTCAAGGCCGCTGCCACCGTAATCCGCCCAACCGACTGCAAAGCCGCCACCCGGCAATGCGGTGATGGTAGGCGCAATCTGGCTGCCACCGGTAGTGGTGTTGGCGAGTATCTCCCCACCAAGCGCATCCCCGTCGTCGTCGAAGCGGCGAACCTTGATGGCGAAACCGCTATTGTCACCCCCGACAAAGCTGCCGTCCATCCAGGCGATCACGAAGCCGCCCCCGATCGTGGCGGCAATCGCGGGCTGCTGCTGATTGTTCGCCGTTGCGACGTTGACGAGCCGTTCGGATCCGACACGGCCGGCCCCTGCGTCGAAAACCTGAACCTTGATCGCATCTTTGCTGGTGTCGCCACCCACCCGGCTGCTGTCCGACCAGGTGATTACGAAGCCGCCGGATTCCAGCGCGGTGATGTCCGGCGCCTCCTGTCGGCTGGCGGTAGCCGTATTGACCAAGAACTCATCGCCGAGCGCCTGACCGCTGGCACTGTAATGGCGAGCCTTGATCGAGGACACGCTATCGTCTCCTCCCGTCAGGCTTTCATCCCGCCAGGTGACGATGAACGTCCCATCCTTCAGCGCCGCAACCGAAGCTTGGGCCTGAATACCGGCGGTGGCGGTGTTGACGAGGAACTCGGTGCCAGTCGCCACGCCATCAGCATTAAACAGTCGCGCCTTGATCCCCGTCGACGAGGTGTCCTGAGCGCCGCTTGCATCGGTCCAGGCAACTACGAAACCACCTCCGGCCAGACCGGCAACGGATGGGGTGTCCTGCGCCCCTGCCGTCTGATTGTTGACGAGGAACTCCTGGCCGACCGGCTTCCCTTCCGCATCGAGTAGGCGGGCTTTCAGACCAGTGCCGCTCGTATCGCCGACCAGGCTTGCATCGGACCATACGGAAATCATCCGGCCGTCCGCGAGCCGCGCCATCGCCAGCTGCTGCTGATTGCCGGTCGTCTCGACGTTGAGGCGAGCTTCTGCGCCTGCACTGAAGCGATGGCTGTCGGTGGTTGCCGCGACCGCAAAGGTCAGGGTGGAGGTAAACAGCCCGCCAAGACCATCGCTCACTTCAAGCGTCAGCGACGCATTGCTGCCTGCCGCCGCGTCCAAGCGGTCAGCATCCGTTACGGTGAGAATGTCTCCCTCGATCCGGAACGCGCCGCCAGTGCTGTCGCCAACGATGTTGAAGGAATATTGGGCGTTGAGCGGACCTTCCGGCACCAAGCGGCCTACGCCAGTGTGCTCGATTGCCCCCTGCACCACGCCGGGCCCGACCAGTTCCACTACTGAAGACGTGCCGGTATACGGTTTGAACACGCGGCTTGCGAGCCCGCCGTCCGGATCGATCGCATTGGCCGCGCTATCTGCCCAAGCCGCAGCGATGCCGCCGCCGGCCAAACCAACAATCGCCGGCGCGGTCTGATTGCCGGTCACGTTCGCGTTCATGATGAAATCGGCGCCGAGCTTCACGCCGTCGGCATCGAACATCTGTGCCCGGATTCCATAGCCGCTCGCATCATGGGCAAGCAGGCTGTTGTCCTGCCATGCGACGGCAAATCCGCCGTCGGCCGTCGCCGTGATCGAGGCGAATGCCTGAGTATTCAGCGTGAAGTCGTTGACGAGGATCTCCTGGCCAACTTTCGCACCGGTGGAATCAAAAACCTGCGCCCTGAGGCCGGCGGCGCTGTTGTCGCCGATGCCGCTGGCGTCGCGCCACGCAATCACGAACCGGCCATTTGCCAGGGTGGCAACGACCGGTTGATCCTGCGCGCCAAGCGTAGTGGTGTTCACGAGAAACTCGGCGCCCGTTTTTGTGCCCGACGCACTGAACAACTGGGCCTTGATCGATGAAACGGCGGCGTCCCCGCCTAACTTGCTGTTGTCGACCCAGGTGGCCACGAACCCGCCGGTCTGAAGCGCAGAGAGAGCCGGGGCTGCCTGGTCAGCAGCAGTGGTGCTGTTGATGAGAAACTCGTTGCCGATCTTGGTGGCATCAGCGCTGAACATCTGTCCACGGATGCCCGAACCGTTGCCGTCCGGCTGGGTGCCGCTCCTGTCCACCCAGCCGATGACGAAACCTCCGCCGGCCAGCGCCGTGACGTGGGATGCCGTTTGACCGCCATTAATCGTGGTGTTGACGAGAAGTTCAGCGCCGATCTTCGTACCAGTTGCGCTGAAGAGTTGCGCGCGGATGCCTTGGGCGCTGTTATCCGCCGTCAGACTGCCGTCGGTCCAGCTGACCAGGATGTTGCCATTGGAGAGCACGGCGACAGAGGCAGAGTCCTGCGCCCCAGCCGTAGTGGTATTGACGAGGATTTCTGCCGAACTCGCCTGACCCTGCGCATTGAACAAGCGCAGTCGAATCGCCGTGCCGCTGGCATCTGCACCACTCTTGCTGGCGTCGGTCCAGCATAGAACATAGCCGCCATCTGACAGTGCGGCGATGGCGGCGTCTGTCTGCGATCCGGCAACAGAAGTATTTACCTGATTTTCGATCGTTTCGGCGATCAGCGCGGCTGTGGTCATGGCCCCTCCAAGCCGCCCTGGAGAACAGACCAAATCGGCCGGGCGGCCTTGGACTTGAAAATATCGGCGGCCTGAACCTTCACCCATCGCTATTGTTGATCGAGCCGGGAGGGGTAAGACCTGCCCGAAAGGGAAGTTACGGCGATGTGGGCCTTCGGCGACCCGTTACAGCCCCTCCCCGCCGACCCATTGTGCATTTGCCAGGCGGCGCGCCAACGCCCAGTTCTGCTGGCGAATGTCCGGCACCGCGACGACTTCCCACAAGCCGCCGCGCGTCATCGGACCGATGCAGTAAAGCTGGTCAGACGTCGCTCCGTCCGCCCCGATCACCCGGGACTGGGCGTCCACTTCAAGACCGATGCGGAGCGCGTCGGGGCGAATCGCCCCTTCGGCCAGCAAGTGGCGGATCAAGGCTTCCGGAGATCGCAACAGATCGCCTTGCGGGCCGGTACAATTAACAATGCGGCGGGCACGGGTGTGCATGACCTCGCTCCCGCCGCGAGGCCGCCATCGAAAGTCGACGGCATCCCCATCGGCCGACGTGGACACGATCTTGCCCGCCGCGAACCGCAGCCGGCCCGACGCGCACAGCGCATCGATCCGTTCAGCGACACTGGGGGCGAGGCGGTGACGGTGAACATCCCAGAAGGGCCGCAGATGACGCAGGAAGCGCAGCCGTTCAGCGTCGCTGGCGGCTCCCCACAGCATCTGAGTCACTGGACGCAGCTCATCCACGGCGGTGCGCCATCCGGCCTCGGCGGCGCGCGCGCGCACCGTCTTGACCAGGGCCGAAAGCTTGGTCCCCGGTCGCTCGCGAAGGCCGAGGACCGGCGGCATGCTGACATGCGGGCGGGGAACGAGCCCGCGGCGCGAAATCGCAAGCACTTGTCCGGTGAAACCGGCGGCATCGAGCAGCAAGGCAGCATCGATGGCGGTCAATCCGCTGCCAACCAGCACGACCGTATCCTCACTGGTGAGGCCGTCGACGATATCCCCTGCCCATGGATCACCGGCGTAGCAGCCTGGCGGCAAGCTCCCCGGGTTGATACCCGGGGGCGTGTGCGGCGGCAGGTTGCCAAGTGCCAGCACGATCGTTCCGGCCTTCACCTGACGCCCGTCGGAGAGCGACACGACGTGGCCGCGGCCGGCAGATCGGGTGGCAACCGCTTCACCCTCGACAAGCGTCAGACGATCGCCGTGTTCGCGCTGCGCCTCCTTCAGCATATCGCGCAGATAGGCGCCATAGATCCGGCGCGGCACAAAGGTGGTTCGGTTGCCGAGGCCGTGAGCCTCTAACCACTGAACAAAGTGATCGGGTTCATCCGGCAGGGCGCTCATGTTCGCGGCCCGGACATTCAGAAGGTGCTCTTCGTTCGCCGCGCTATAGGCCACCCCGCGCCCGAGCTGATCCGACCGGCGCTCAACCAGCACCGTGCGCGGCCCGGCATGGCGCAGCAGGTTGATGGCCAGGAGCGTGCCCGAAAAGCCGCCGCCCACGATCACTACCGGATCGTCCGTCATCACCTGTTCCCCCCTGCTTCGCCGAGCGGTGCAACAAGATCAACTTGCTGCAGCCAAAGCTCAGCTATCGAGCTCTTCTCTGCTGCGCAATCAGGCAAGAGGGAGGACGCGTGTATCCCTGGCCGCCATTCCCGGAATTCGCTGGTCTCTGGCGGTTTCGTTCACGCTAGCGCCTTCATCCGACGTGCCGCGAGCGACGGCGGCATGCCGGGCAGTGGCACGCGTTCCGCCAAAGCTCCCAACGCCTTCACCAAGGCCGCTTCGCCGCGGCGCAGCCCGCGCCGTTGTAGCTGAGGCAACGAGCGGACCGGCTCTGGTGTGATTTCCACCGCGGCGCGAACGGACAGTCGCTGCAGCGGACGCGCGGCGGTGGGCAGGATTGCGGCCCCTGCCATGATGTCGAGGAATTCAGTGAGGACCGGCGATCCCTCCAGACGCGGAGCCATCGCGCCCAGCAGGTGCTCCCATTCTTGCCAGGATGTGGGAGCATGGGCGGCGCCATAGAGCCGCGCCGCCGCTTGGCCTTCCGCAAAGGCGGCGGACTTCTCCTCGGCACTCAGCGACCGGGCGAAGCGACTATAGGCTTCGCAAAAGCCGAACACCGCGGTGGCCTGTACCCAGTCGAGCAGCTCCGGATCGTTGGCGTGATAGGGCCTGCCGGACGGGGTCTCCCCATGCACCTTCTCATGCATGCGGACGACGCGGGCGATCATCGTCTCTGCCGTGCTGCGTGGTCCATAGACCGTCACCATCGCGGCGTAGCCGGTTCGTCGCAGGCGCATGGACGGATCCCGGCGGAAGCTGCTGTGATCCCACACGCCCGAACGAACGGACGGTTCGGCAAGCTCAAGCAGCACCGCCGCAACGCCGCCGATGAACAGCGACACGGGGTTAGCGAACACGCGCCAGGATACGCCGCCCGCAGGAGCCAGCGCCGGCTCGCCGGCGGGATGTTCGAAATCGAAGTCCAAGCCCGGGGGCGGGCGCATCAGTTCGCGAATGCCGGCGATCACGGCTTACTGCCATCTATAACCAGCCGGCAATCGCGCAGCTCATAACCGGTGACGAGGTCGTTCCATCCAAGGTCGGGCGCACGCTCCAGCCGCACGCCCGGTACCCGCAACAGCTTGTCCAGGAATATCTCGGCTTCCGCCAGAGCAACCCCGGCGCCAGGACAGCGGTGCTCACCGTCGCCGAACGCAAGGCCAGCGCCGCCGACGCGCTCCGCCCGCCGGCGATCGGGGTCAATGGCGTGGGGACAGGCACCCACCGCGGCGGGATCCCCATTGGCCGAGCGGATGTCGAGCTCGAACCGCTCGCCACCCTCCTCGGTCCGGCGATACAATGCGCCGACCACCGGCTCCAGGCGCAGGATCTCCTCGAGGAGTGCAATGCGAGCGGGTTGATCGCTGGCGAGGAAACGAGCCTTCAACTCGCCATTCTCCAGGAGGTGCCAGCCCGCCATGGTGATGAATTCCCGGGTCGTCACCATCCCGGCCGCGCCGTAGGTGACGCATTCGACCAGGATGTCGCGAGCCTCATAGCCCTGCGCGAGCAGATGCGAGATGACGTCCTCCCCTGGCGACGTGCGCCGGGCCTCGATGGCAGGCCGCACGTCACGCAGATAGAAGTGCCAGATCCTCATCTGACCAATCAGATTGGCGAGCACCTGTTGAATCAGCCGGTCACCATCGGTGATCCCGAGGGAGAAGAAAGCGTCCAGCCGCCGGATCATTCCGCGCTTGTCGCTGTTCGTCAGGCCTACGATCTGCGCAGCCACAGTAACGGCCAGATCCAGCGCCATGCTGTCGAGCTGTGCGCGACCGGTTGCGAGAAGGCCAGCGATCAGCCGGTCGGCCTCCGCCTCGATGATCGGCCGATGACGTTCGTTCACGACCCGCGGCGCAAAGAAGCGGGCAGTCGCCGCGCGCTGCCGACGATGTTCTTCACCGGACTGGAAGATGATTGGCGGACGTATCCTGCCGCCGAAACGCGCCATCAGATCTGCCTTGAAGCCGGCCTGCCGTGCGTCCGGATGGCGAAGGATGCGGCGGACCGGATCGTAACCAGTCACCGACCGCCCCTTCCGGGGCGCACTAAGCGCGAGCGCGGCAGAGCGCCGCTGATCCACGCCACCGGCCGGGCAGCTCTGGACGTTGCTCTTCGCGATCTCCATGCTCGTCCTCCACACGATATGACAAGTTACTTATCATATTCAGGTGAGCGGTGGCTGAACGAGACGAAAAGCAACGACGGGACGCACGAGTTGCACGATCACGCGCGGCGATGCGCGATGCGTTGATCGAACTGCTACGCGACACGCGATTGGAGGACGTCACGGGCGCCCAGGTCGCTGCGCGTGCGGGCGTCGGCTATGCCACTTACTTCCGCCACTATGCGAACGTCCGGGATTTGCTGATCGACACCGTCGTGGTTGTGGCGGATGAGCTTGCCGCGCGAATGATGCCGCCCATGATCGCCGCAGATACAAGCGCGGCGGCACGTATGCTGGCCCGCGAAGTGGCGGAGCACCGAACCATGTTTCTGGCGCTCCTACGTGGCGCGGGCGACGAGACCCGCGGCATGCTGGCGCGACACATTGTCGCGCGGACCGCCGAACTGCCGGACCTTTCGCCGGAATGGCTGCCCCAGCGATTGGCGTTACGTCTCGCCGTCGCAAGCACGGTTGAACTGTTGGATTGGTGGCTGTGCGAGGAGCCCGACAGGAGTGCCGACGACGTCGCTATGCTGCTCGACAGGCTGGTGATCGGCCCATTGCGCCATGGCTGAACAAACCACGCCGTGGGGATCGCATTACCAGCAGATCAACCCTCGATGCGATCGAACCTGGCAAGCACCGGGTTGCCCATCCACGCAGTGACACCCCACGCGCGAAGCCGCTCCTCGACAAGAGATGCACGCGGGCCATAGCGACGGTGCATCCCAAACGGGAGGGTCAACTGGCGATACTCCCCGGCGAGACGAAAACCGTGCCGGGCGAAACATGCCGAGATCTGACCAGGACGATAACGGCGGTAGGTTCGCGGATCACCCCCGGTTGGCCGGTTGGCCCCGCCGCTCAGCAGTCGGAGCGCGCTGGGGCTGAACATGCTGGGGTAATCGATAATGACAGTGCGCCGAGCCAGACGGCAGAGTTCCGCGATCAGCACGTGCCAATAGTTTACGTGACCGAGCAGCCTGATCGACGTCACGAGATCGAAACTGGCATCATCATAAGGGGTCGCCAGGAGGTCCCCGGATTGAAACTGCACCTTCGCCGTAACCGGATCACGCGCCAGCCGCTCCGCACACCGCCGGTCGCTGCCGAAGATCATCACGGCAGCGCCCGTTTCAACAAGCTGTCCGGCCAGTTGGCAATGGCCACCGCCAAGATCCAGAATGCTGCTGAGCCCGGAGGTCGGCAGCAAGCCTGCAACGCCTCGACGCTGAACGTCGAGGAAATAGGCGCCAGCCTCATCGCCAAACCGGCTCGCGAACGCCTCGGAAGAGGTCTCGAGATCCGGCCATGCGACATCCAGCGCGGTCATACTGCAACTTCCTTTGGATCGACGGACAACGAGAGCGGCGGATGTCCCGCGAACACGCCGGACGCGGCATGATCGCTCCAGATTGCGCCCACGCGCGTCACCGCGGGTTGGCGGGCCCACGTGATGCCCCCTGCGGACATCTGAACAACCTGAACGGTATGCCTGTAGGCGGGGTTGGCCAGCACGATAGCGGCTGCGCCAAGCAGCAGCAGGAGAGCCGTGCTCAGCACCTGCGCAAACTTTCTATCGGCACCTTGCCTCGCCAGCGTGGCAGACAGATGCGCGCGAAGCTGCTTCGCGGGACCCGCTAGGGCGAGAGCATAGATGATAGCCAGATACGGAATGACATAAGCGCACGCACCGGCTGCCTTTGAACCCATTACAGAGTGAACCAGCAGGGGAACGATCAGTAGCACGAGCGCGTGGGCTGCAAGCGGAGGCGAACGCCGCCAAGCAAACACCGCCGCCACCGGCAGGAACAACGTCAGCAACGGAGCCTGGACCCACAGGTCGCGCAGGTAGAACAGATTGTCGCCAGACACCTCACTTTCGGCGGTGGCGCTAAGCAGACTGGCTGTGACCGTGCCGATTACGGCGGGCGCGATCAGCGCGAGGAGCGGCAGGAAAACCGCCGCGGCGACGATCAGGATCGGAGTCCTGCGGGCAAAATGCTGATCGACCAACGCGCGAAGCATGCCCGGCAGACACCAGATCAGCAGCCCGAGCGCTGCGATGGCCGCGGACGGTTGAAGCTGGAACGCGATGAGCAACAATGCAGCGGCGGCGATGCGACGGCGTGTAGCACCGCCGGAGGAACGGCTGGCATCGAACAGCCACGTCGCTGAAACAAGCACCAGCAGTGTCAGAAGAGCGCCCTGGCCAGCGGAATGGGCGCCCTGCAAAGCCCAGCCCGACGGCACGAACAATATGGTCGAGATCCCAGCAACGGTGGTGCCCGCGTGCTCCCGCAACCAGACGAACAGCCATGCCGCTGCCACCGCGGTCGCCAGGATGGATGGCAGGCGAACCATCGCGATCGGCGGATCCCCGCCAAGTTCCAACAAGGAACTTGCCAGGACGGACAACAGCGCCCCTAAATCATGACTACCGCTCAAAAACGGCAACGCACCGTCGCGGGCGAGACTCATCGCCGCGACCAGCACGTCGTGTTCATCACTCCTTATCGGGGTCGCCCAGACCGTCAGGCCATAAAGAAGACCAGACCCCAGCAGAACCGCCCATGCAAGCGCCGGCCGCTCCGCAGGGCGCGTATTTCTGCCACTCGCTGACGCAGCGGCATTGCTGGCCATATCCACCCTCCGTCGGCCAGGCGGAGGAGTGGATGTCACCGCTGCGCCGGGCCACCCCCGCTCAGGAGCTTGCTGGCCACGCTGCCAAAGTTGCCAACCGGACGCATTACGGATGTGTCCCTAAGCTCCGGCGGGTAGGTTGAACGTCCTAAGTGAACGGCCACGATCTCTGGAAGGAGCTGCCAAGCCAGCCGGGCGCGCCGGGCCAGCGAGCTTGGCAGGCGATCATCGCGAGTGTGACGTCAGCGAGACCGCGAGCGCGTCATGCCCCTGAGCAGCCGCCAGCGACGCCGCGGTCCGCCCAGTTGCATCGGCAATCCGCGGGTCAGCGCGGGCTGGCGGCAGGCCGGACCGAGCGCCGGGGAGCAATCAGAGCGGGCGACCTTCCTCGTCGCTGATGCGCGCGATCAACGTGCCGCTGTTGTCGCCTCGGAAGAGCGAGGCAAATGTCTCGGGCAACTGTTCAAGCCCGTCGCGGATGTCCTCGCGATGGGCCAGCTCACCGGCAGCGAGCCACTGCGCCAGCTGCGTGGTCGCCTCCTCATAGCGGTCAGCATAGTCCGGTACCAGGAAGCCTTGCAGCCGGATTGCACCGTAAATGATCCGCATCATATCCAGCGGCGGATCACCGGCGGCGCCATCATAGGTCGCGATCTGCCCGCACAAGGCTACCCGGCCACCCCGATTGAGCCGCGCCACCACATCGCGCAACAGGGTGCCACCGACATTGTCGAAGAACACGTCAACACCCCCGGGACACAGCTGATCCAGGCGCGCCGTGACATCCTCCGACTTATAGTCGATCACGTCCGTTATTCGGCAGTTGTTGCGAAGCCAGGAAGCCTTCTCCGCGCCTCCGCAGATCGCCACCACGCGCGCACCCACGATGCGGCCGATCTGCGCCGCGATCGAGCCGACCGAACCGGCAGCGCCTGAAACCAGTACCACCTCACCTGCACGCGGCCTGGCCACGTCAAGCATGCCAAAATATGCCGTCAGTGCGTTCATCCCAAGGACGCCCAGAGCATCCACCGACGACACTCCATCGGGAATGACGCGAATACCAAGCGCCGGGTTCGCCCATTGATAGTCCTGCCAACCGGCGGTGCCGAGCACACGCGCGCCAACGGGAAAATCAGGGTCGTCGCTGGCCGCAATCCGGCAAACCGCCGGTGCCAGAACAGGGTTGCCGACTTCAATTGTCGGATAATAGCTGCTGCGATTACCGCTGATCCAGTTTCTGATCGTGGGTGCACACAACAGAAGTTCCGTTTGAAGCAAGATCTGGCCCGGCGCTGGTGGCTCCGCCGGCAGCGGTTGCTCGCTCCAGGAGAAGTTCTGCCGAGTGAGCTCACCGGTTGGGTGCGACGCCAAAGTCCATTGCCGATTAATCATGCGGGCATCCTCTCCGACTTTTCCGTTGGTCGACTATGCCACCTAATCTGCCGCAGGGGAGAGCGCGATCGATTTAGCTTGCGCAAGCTACACCTTGCTTGACCTCTGGCGAGCAGCTCCCGCGACTAGTCGCCGGCCGAGCAGCAACGACAGAGAACCTGGGCGTGCAGGCTCGGAAGACCGCGGAGCCAGTCCACTGGTTTGACCCAGCGATCGATGACAGCGGTGAGGAGGAACTCACCCGGCCGCGGCGACGGCTCCGCACGCGCGCCCCGAAAGGAAGTGCTCCACCGCTTCACCTGAGATCGGCCGAGCATAGCGATATCCCTGAGCCTCGTGGCAACCGCGTGATCGCAGACAGGCCTCCTGCCCCTCCGTTTCGACGCCTTCGGCAATCACCTCCAGGCCCAGGGTGCGGGCAAGCGCGAGAACGGCGTCCACGATGGCCAAGTCGAGGTCGTTACCCGGGAGGTGCGCGACGAAACTACGGTCGATCTTCAAGCGATCGACCCGGATGTCCTTCAGCGTGGTAAGCGAGGCGAATCCCGTGCCGAAATCGTCAAGCGCCAGCCAAACGCCCAGCATCCGCAACGCCAGCAGGTTCGCCTTGGTGCCAGCGTCGCCAGCCAATGCGACCGCTTCCGTTAATTCGATCTCGAGCGCGCGCGGTGGCAGGCCGTGCCGCTTCAACGTGCGATGCACGGTCGCCGCCAAGCCATTCGACCGTACCTGCTCGGGAAAAAGATTGACGGCTACCCGGATATGGTGGCCTGCGTTCCACCAGCGCGCCGCTTGGCGACACGCCTCGTCCAAGACCCAGTCCCCGACTGCCGCCGCTTGGCGACTTTCCGCCAATACGCCAATGAACGCCTCCGGCGTGAGGAGTCCGCGTTGCGGATGGCGCCAGCGTAGCAGCGCCTCCGCGCCGACAACCGCACCATCATTCAGCCGGATCTGAGGCTGGAAGAGAAGCTCAAACTCCCCCTCAAGCGCCGCGCGCTCAACTTCTTCCTCCAGGACACGCCGCGCCTCGTAATCCTCGCGGTCGGCCGGCGTATAAACATGGACAACACTGCCACCCGCGGCCTTTGCGCGGTACAGCGCAAGATCGGCATTGGCGAACAGCTCCTCCACATGCGGAGTGGTCCCTTCCGGCACCATCATCACACCGCAACTCGCCGCGGCGCGAAGGCTGCGCTTGCCGAGTTGGAACGGTTCGCACGCCAAGGCGCGCAGAAGTTCGTTTCCGCGATGCGCTGCCCGATCATCCTCTCGCGCGATCAAGCCCATGAACTCGTCGCCGCCAAGGCGAGCGATGATCGCGTCGGGCGGCAGGCAAGCGGCTAGCCGAGCAGCGACACGCTGCAAGAGCGCGTCGCCGACCTGGTGACCGAAGCTGTCGTTGACGTATTTGAAATCATCCAGATCGATCAGCAGCAGCGCCGCGAGACGCTGCTCCTCGAGCATCTGACGCGCCAGCGACATTGCATGTGCTCGGTTCGGCAGGGCGGTCAAAGAGTCGCTGAGCGCCAGTTTGCGCAATTCCTCCTGAGCGCGCTGCTGCTCCGTTACGTCACGGATAAAGAACATCATGCTGCCGTCTTCCACCGGCAGGCCACTGACCTCGAAATGCCCGTCCAGTCGGGGATAATTGAAGTGCAGGCTGAGCGGTCGACGCTCCAGCATTGCCGTTCGCCCCTCGTCGCCAACCGGGTGATCGGCGAGCTCGGGGAATAGCTCCCAGACCGAGCGCCCGACTGCTCCGCCCGTCAGATCGCCGACGCGGGCACGGGCGCGCTTGTTCATGAACGTAACGGTCCAATCGGGCGCGACCGTCATCACGCTGTCGTTGGTGCTCTCCAGAGCATCGAGCAGGCGCCGGTGCCGCTCGTCGTAGCCCTCGGCCAGTTCGTCATAGACGCTCGCTAGCGCCTCGAATTCGCCCCCGTCCCCGATCCGGCCTACCCGTGCGCTACTCTCGCCGCGCTGCCATGCCCTAGCCGTGGCCATGAGATGGGCCATCGGCTTTCGAACGAACTTCGCGGAAAACCATGACGTCAGCACCAGCGCGATACCGATCGTCGCGAGCAGCACGAGCAGGCGCAAGCCCGTCCGCTCCTCGACATCGGCCAGTGCCGCGTCCTTGGAACTGCCGGCGAGAACCATGAAGGGCAGATCGGAATAGCTACCCGGCGGAACATAAGCGACAATGCGCTCGCTTCCGTCGAACCACGGCATTTCCGTGACACCCGGCGCCCTAGATTTGAATGCGGCGTCGAACTGCCGTGGCAGGGTTGTGCCCACGCCGGCATTATCCGGCAGCGCCACCAGCAATTTGCGATCCGGGCCGATGATGGCGAGCCGGGTTGCAGGAGGTAATGCTGCTCGACGCAGGTCCTTGGCGAGCTTGTTCAGGTCCAGCCCCGCGACGAGAACGCCGAGCACCCTGCCCTTGCTGTCCTTAACCGGGAAGCTGAAATTCAGCGAGGGCCGGTGGAACACTCGGCCGACCACGTAACCGCCCGTTGAAAAGCGCCGCTCGGCCAGTGCTCTCTTGAAATAGGGCCGGTCAGAAATGTCGGTTCCTGGTCGCGTGCTGCTACACCAGATGCGGCCGGCAGGATTGGCGACGCCGATCGCCATGTAAATGTCGATCTGCTTCTGCAGCCGCGACAAAATAAGGCTGCACCGCGCAGTCTCCCCCCCTTGCACGGCCGGTATCTGGGCGAGAGCAGTGAGCAACTGGCGAGCGCCATCGACGATCCGCGCCTGCTCGGCCGCCGCCCGGTGAACCGTGCGGTAGGCGATGGCGGCAACCTCTTCCTGCTCCTCGCGCCGTTCGGCGCGTACCCCTACCACTTCGAGGATGGTGAGTGGAACCATCGCGAGCAGCACGAGCATCGCGAGACGCTGCCCGATCCTCATGCGACCAGCCTTTCGCACAAAGCACGCCCGCTGCCGAACATTGCCGCTCTACACCTTCCACCTTCAGCCCGGGGCTTTAGCGGATTAATAACGGCCAAGTCTTGCAAAAGCGTTGCGTCGCAATGCTTTCGCGGGAGAAGGCAATGATCCAAGCGAACGGTTCAGGCGTCAGTTTTGTCGACGCATTTGTCCCTAGCGTTCGTGCTGCTGGTCTTTCGTTTCATGCCGGTGATGCAACAACTCCGCACGGGATTTGCGTTTCGGGACCTGAGGGGATGGTCTGGTATCGCGGAAAAACGTTACGTCAGCGGTTTGCTGCCGCAGCGAACGCTTCGAGACTGCCCCATCTTGCAGTGAGGTGGCGACTTTGCGGCGAAGCTTCCGGTACATGGAAGGTTCGGTACCGGACTCCGACCAGGCGTCGATCTATCCGCCTGCCCCGAGTGGGGCCAATTAGTCACGCCGGGCCGAGTGGACGACGATCCAAAGGACCAAGGCGGCTATGGACAAAGTCGCCCGCTATGGGAGTCGATCCGGATCTGAGCCTGCATGACGGCCGACCAGACGTCGCACGCCTGTGATCGCGCAGGACCAGCCGGCCCGCGGACAGGAAACTTTGCAGTTGAAGCTGATGTCGTTGAAGCCTGCTCAATGCTAAGAGGAGCAGAAACAGCTCGGGGCGGCTTGCGCCGCCCCGTACCTGAACTTTCACTAAGAAAGTGGCGCGCCCGGAACGATTCGAACGTCCGACCCTCAGATTCGTAGTCTGATGCTCTATCCAGCTGAGCTACGGGCGCGTTGGAGTGGCGCTGATAGAAGCGACTTTCGGATTGCGCAAGAGCGTTGCGAGCTACTTTTTCAAAAAGTAAGCTCCCTGCATGTTTTTTCGAGCTTTCCTCGCCCCGCTGATCCCCGGATTGCTGATCGCGGGGTGCACCGCTCCCGCGAGCTACCCTTCCCTCCTGCCGCGTGCGGCCGAATCACAGAGCTTGGAGGAGCCCGCGGCCGCAACGGCGGAACCAAGCGCTCCTGATCCGGCGGTAGATGCGAAGGTTGCCGCTGCCTTACGAACGCTGGAAGAGCGCACCAATGCCTTTGACAGTGCGAGCAGCCGTGCCGAGCGGCTGGTAACCGCCGCAAGAGGAGCAGCAGCGGGTAGTGAGGCGTGGCTGGACGCTCACGTGGCACTGGCCGAACTGGATGCGCTGCGCTCGGCGACCTCGGAAATAGCCATTACACTGGATGATCTTGCCAGCGAGCGAGCGCTCTCCCTTGCCCCTGATTACCAGCCGCTCACCAGTGCCGCCGATCGAGTGCGCGCGGCGGTCACCAGCCAGGCAGAACGAATCGCCGCGTTGCAGGCGCGGCTGGCGCCGGCCTGAACCAGAACAACTCTAGATCGGGCGCAGCGCACCGTTCCGCAGATACATGGCTGTGATCGTGATCTCAGTGACACCGCTGCCCACCCGAACGGCAGTCACCTTCGGCGATGGCTTACGCCCGAGCACGAAATCGAGAAGGGTGACCTTGGGGTCGCCGGATGCGCCGCCCCCGTCGGAGCGGTCGGTGCCTCCGTTCCCGCTGACGTCGTGGCGAAAATCGACCGCATAGGTGCCGGGCGAGGATACAGGCATACAAAAGCGAACCGGCCCGCTTGCGGGTGTCGGCACCTCAACGCGCGTCAGCCAGCTCTTCTTCTCGAACCAGCTGGAGGTCGGGCCGCCGAACGTCCGTACCCGCAACTTGCCCGACCGGCTCTTCAGTCCGACCACGTTGACGAGAATCGCGGGTGCGTTTCCAGCCGCGCAGCGTGCCGCATAGGGCCCCAGGATGGCGCCCGGCTGGGCCGCAGCAGGCGCCGCGAGGAAGAGGGAGGCAAGGGCAATCAGCGGTAAGGTCTTCATGTGGCACGATATCGCAGCTGCTGATGGCGCAACCGTGGCGATTCGTCGGCGAAAGAGGACCGCAAAGTGTCCCCGTCGGGATCCTGCCTTCGAGCCCGCTTCATGGCGTCGCGACGTCGGGCGGGACTGGATGAAGGATATGGTGGGCGCTGACGGGTTCGAACCGCCGACCTACTCGGTGTAAACGAGCCGCTCTACCAGCTGAGCTAAGCGCCCCCTCGGGGTGACCGCCCCTTAAGCGTCCTGCGCGCGCTACACAAGGCTCGTGCAATGCATTGCCCATGTACAGCGCGACGCAGTTTCGCTGGAGGTGCCGCTCAGACCACCGGCAGCCCCAGTGCGCGCGCCATTGAAACGTAGCTGCGCATGGCACCAAGCCCACGCTCCGTCAGCGACATGAAGGCGCGCCGCCGGTCAAAGGGGTCAGGTCGACGTTCGAAAAGGCCAGCCTCGGTTAACCGAGCGATCCAGCGCAGCGCTGTTGTTGGCGCGACGGCGGCGGCAATGCACAGGCTGGATACCGAGACGTGCGCGCGCTCCAGATGGGCTGCATACAAATCCAGCATCATGTCCCAGGCGGGATCTTCAAACAGGCCCGAGCCGACGTAGCGATCCCGCAGTCGCCGCGCCCGCACGATCTGGCGGATGTCGGCGGCCGTGATTGGATGCTCACCGCCTGGCTCCGGCGCAAAGTCGCTTCTAGCGTCCGCCACCAGCCCCGCCAGCGGCTGCTCTTCATGCTTCGACAGGCGCGCAAGCACGTCAGCGATTCGGGCGACTTCGGCATTCAGCTTCGCCAGCCGAGCCGCCTCGTTCTCGCTGATCCGGTCATGCAGAGCCAGGTTGGAGACGCCCTGCGCAGTGGCAATCGCCCCGATCCAATCCGAGGGCGCAGGATCACAGAGAATCTGGTGACGGGAAAGCATCAACCCGGCAGCGGCCACATCGATCTGTTCCGAAGCGATCGCTACCACCATCGGCAAGTCGCGGCCGGCGGCCAGACCGTCGAGCCGGGACAAGGACCTGGCGAGATCGTCATCCGAAGCAGAACGGGCGTCGATTACGATCAACGGCCGGGACGCAATGTCCGCGATCCGCTTAACAGCATCACCAAGCGGCGCCGAGGTAACGATGCGACCGCCGGCAAGCGCGACCGCAGCGGCAGCCCCTGCCCCGCCGGTTTCATCCTCCCCCGCCCCATTGATCAGCACGGCATCAAACCGTGAGTTCAATTGAGCCTGATATTCTCGTTCAATCAAATGCATGCATCACTCCGATCCGCGATCGAACCCAAGTGTTTACCATTATCGGCCTATCAGTTGTCTAACATCCGAAATGGCACGGTATACATGCCGAATTGATTTTCACATCCAAATTGGACCAGCGCGGATTAATCTAAGGATTTGACGATCTCTTCGACCATCTTTTTGGCATCCGCGAGGAGCATCATGGTGTTGTCGCGATAGAAGACCTCATTGTCGACGCCGGCATACCCAACCCCGCCCATAGAGCGTTTCACAAAGAGAACAGTCTTGGCCTTTTCGACATCAAGGACGGGCATTCCATAGATGGGTGACGACTTATCCGTCTTTGCAGCCGGGTTGGTCACGTCGTTTGCACCGATGACGAAGGCCACGTCGGTTTGCGAAAATTCAGAGTTGATGTCTTCCAACTCGAACACTTCGTCATAGGGGACGTTCGCCTCTGCCAGCAGCACGTTCATGTGACCCGGCATACGGCCCGCCACGGGGTGAATGGCATATTTTACGCGAACGCCATGCTCCTTCAGCTTGTCTCCCATCTCACGCAGGGCGTGCTGCGCCTGAGCTACCGCCATGCCATAGCCGGGCACGATGATGACCTGTTCGGCCTGGCTCATCAGAAACGCGGCGTCTTCAGCAGAGCCACGCTTCCACGGGCGATCGATCTTCGCCGCACCGCCGCCGCTTGGCCCCGCTTCGGCGCCGAAACCGCCAGCGATGACGCTGATGAAGCTGCGGTTCATGGCGCGGCACATGATGTAGCTGAGGATCGCGCCCGACGAACCCACCAGCGCGCCGGTGATGATCATTGCGGTGTTGTGCAGCGTGAAGCCCATCGCCGCCGCTGCCCAGCCGGAATAGCTGTTCAGCATGGAAACGACGACCGGCATGTCTGCGCCGCCGATCGGGATGATCAGCAGGAAGCCGATGGCAAAGGAAAGCGCGACGACGATCCAGAAATCGAGTGGCGACTGCGTCAGCCAGAAAGAGAAGGAGAACCAGGCGATCATCAGCGCCACGCCAAGGTTGATCGCATGGCGCGCCGGCAACATGATCGGTGCGCCGCCCATGTTGCCGTTCAGCTTCAGGAAGGCGATGACGGAGCCGGAGAAGGTGATCGCACCGATGGCGACGCCCAGGATCATCTCGATCCGGCTCACACCGTGAATGGCGGCAAACGGCGCGCCGATCAGCGGCGTGACGACATCCGCGATGCCGAACGCCACCGGGTTTAGGAAAGCGGCGATGGCAACCAGCACCGCGGCCATGCCGACAAGGCTGTGAAATGCGGCAACCAGCTGCGGCATGGCCGTCATGGCGATGCGCCGTGCCGTGACGATACCGATTACGGCACCGATGCCAATGGCGGCCAGGATCTGGAACACTGCCAGCGAATCAACCCGCTGCAACAGCGCCGCATAGTCGTAGCCAGCGACTTCACCCACCGCGAGAACGGGCGTTACCGGAACGTGAGTGGCAAGCGTCGTGACCACGGCGATGGCCATGCCGATCATGCCGTAGCGATTGCCGCGACGGCTGCTTTCGGGGCTGGAAAGGCCTCGAAGGGCGAGAATGAAGCACACGCCCGATATCAGGTAGGCGAGCGCTACCCAGGGATTGTCCGCGACGTGTTCCACTATCCTCTTCCCCCTATCCGTCTTCCGGCGAGCGCCGGATCACCCTTTTGCGGGCGCCACTTCGCGTTCCCCGGCCGGTGCCGGGCAACGCCAGCGATCAGTGCTTGGCCGCTGCGGGCCGTTCCTTCTTCTTGTACATCGCCAGCATGCGCTGGGTGACGGCGAAACCGCCGAAGATATTGATGCTGGCGAGCACGACGCCCAGCAGGCCGAGCCACTTGGCACTCGCCGAGCCGCTGGCGGCCGCAGCGATCAATGCACCGACGATGATGACGCTGGAGATCGCATTGGTAACCGCCATCAGCGGCGTGTGGAGCGCCGGGGTGACCGACCAAACCACGAAATAGCCGACGAAACACGCCAGCACGAAGATCGACAGGATCGCGATGAAGCTCAACTTCCCCTCCTCACACGACGCGAATGTTGAGAAAGTTGAGACACCCGCGCGCTTTCTCTTCTTGCGCCTCAACTTTCGCCGCCCGCCGATCATCCCTGTGACCTAACGGCGGCGTGTAGGACAGCATCAGGCGGTCAACAGCCGTTGATTGACGACCTTGCCGTCCCGGGTCAGCCGAACCGCGTCACCGATTTCCTCGTCCAGCACCGGCCTGCCCTGTTCCTTGTCCCAGAAGGCGGACAGAAAGTTGAACAGATTGCGCGAGAACAAGGCCGAAGCGTCTGCCGCGAGGCGCGAGGGCACGTTGCGATGGCCGACAATCTTGACGCCGTGCTTCACGACGATTTCGCCGGCGACAGAACCCTCGACATTGCCGCCCTGCTCGACCGCAAGGTCAACGATGACGCTGCCCGGCCGCATGGTTGCGATTTGCGCATCGCTGATCAGGCGCGGCGCAGCGCGACCCGGGATCAGCGCGGTGGTGATGACGATATCCTGCTTGGCGATGTGCCCGGAAACCAGCTCGGCCTGCGCCTTCTGATATTCCTCACTCATCTCCGTGGCATAGCCACCGGAGCCTTCGCCTTCGATCCCGGCGACGTTCTCAACGAAGATCGGCTTGGCGCCGAGCGACATGATCTGCTCCTTGGTCGCGGAGCGCACGTCGGTAGCGGAAACCTGAGCACCCAGGCGGCGTGCGGTGGCGATCGCCTGCAGCCCGGCAACGCCGACGCCCATCACGAACACCTTGGCCGCCGAAACGGTGCCGGCCGCGGTCATCATCATCGGGAAGGCTCGGCCATATTCGGCCGCGGCATCCAGCACCGCCTTGTAGCCTGACAGGTTCGACTGCGAAGACAGGATGTCCATGGACTGAGCGCGAGTGATGCGCGGCATGAACTCCATGGCCAGGGCCTCCAGCCCGGCGGATGCATAGGCATCCACCCGTGCCCGATCCCCGAAGGGATTCAGTCCGGCAGCCACCCAGGCGCCCGGCTTCGCGCCGGCCAGCGAGGCCGGATCGGGCCCCTGTACGCCCAGGATGATATCCGCCCCGGCAATGGTGCCGGCGCGATCGCCGACTGTCGCCCCGGCATCGCGATACGCCTCATCGGCGATCGAGGCCCCGGCCCCTGCTCCTGATTCGACGGCCAGATCTGCGCCCAGCTGAATGAACTTCTTCACCGTTTCCGGTGTCGCCGCCACTCGCCGCTCGCCGTCCGCCCCCTCCTTAAGGACAGCGATCTTCATGGCTCAAGCAATCAACCAGACGACAAGGGCAGCCAGCAGCAAGCAGGCCAGCGTTCCCCACTTCAGCATTCCCATCACGCGGCCGTAGGTAGCGGCATGCGCCTTCATGTCTCCGCCGGTCGTACCATGGTCAGCCATAGCCATCCTCTTTCCCAAAAAGCTTTGTGTAGCGTCTTAGTCCGCTCGACGGCCACCCCTCAAGCCTGCTTAAGCCTGCTTTTACTTGCACGCGCTAAAGCAGGACACGGGATGGGACAGGACCAAAGATGACGCGCAACGGCCAGCGCTTGCTGATGCTGATCGACGACGAGCCTGCGCAGCGGCGGCTGGTGGCGGCGCTCGCCGCGCGTGGGGGATGGCGCACGATCTTCGCTGGCGATGCGGAAACTGCCATCGCCACGTTGGGTACGCAGGACGGGATGCGCCTCGACGCGATCCTGTTCGATCACTGGGGCGAGGATGCGGACGCCTCCACCTTGATCGCGGAACTGCGCGTCCGGCGGCCGGCTCTTCCGGTTCTGGTGGTGACAGCCAATGGTTCGGTCGCCCATGCGGTAAATGCCATGCGGGCGGGCGCGACCGATTTCCTGGTAAAGCCGCTCGCCCCCGAACGCCTGTTGCAGGCGCTGGATGCGGCGGTCGAGGGCACCGCGGCCGGCGAACTGCGGCCGCTGACGGAAAAAATCCCGGCGATGCTCGGCTTTGACGAGATCGTCGGATCGGAGCCGCAGTTTCGCGCGGCGCTGGCCATCGCCGCGAAGGCGGCCCGCGCGCGCGTTGCCGTGCTGATCGAGGGCGAAAGCGGCGTTGGCAAGGAAGTGGTGGCGGAAGCCGTTCATGCCGCCAGCCCGCGCGCCAAAAAGCCAATGCTGACGGTGAATTGCGGCGCGCTGCCGGCAAATCTGATCGACAGCGAGTTGTTCGGCCACGAGCCGGGCGCTTTCCCCGGCGCCTTCGACCGCAAGGTGGGCAAGTTTGTTGAGGCGGATGGCGGCACTCTGTTCATCGACGAGATTGCCGAATTGCCGCTCGAAACGCAGGATCGGCTGCACAGCGCCATGCAGACGGGGCTGATCCAGCCGTTGGGCGGCCGGCATGCCCGCGAAGTGGACGTGCGGGTGATCGCCGCCACTAACAAAAGGCTTTCCGAGGAGGTCGAGGCAGGGCGGTTCCGGGAAGATCTGTTCTTCCGTCTCAACATCGTTCCCGTGACGATTCCTCCCCTGCGGGATCGCGCGCAGGACATTCCGGCGCTGGCGCGGCACCTGCTCGCGCGAATCGCGCTCCAGCCCGGGCTTCGGCAGCTTGGCATTACCGATGACGCGTTGGCGCTGCTGGTCGATTATGACTGGCCGGGCAATGTTCGCCAGTTGCAGAATGCCCTCTTCCGTGCCGCGGTACTGTGCGAGGGCGACGCCCTGACGCGCACCGATTTCCCGCAGATCGCAACGCTGAACGCACGCAGGGTCCGCGCGCCGCAACCACAGCATATGTCGACATCCGGCGGGGTGACGCTGTTCCACCCGGACGGCAACTTGCGCGCGCTGCACGAGATCGAGGCAGACGTGATCCGGCTGGCGATCGGGCATTATCGGGGGCGGATGACGGAAGTGGCCCGCCGCCTCGGCATTGGCCGCTCCACGCTCTATCGCAAGCTCAGCGAACTGGGGATCGACAGCGCGGCGTAAAGGAATGATGCGAGCATAGCCCCGCATTCGCTTCCGAGCCGACCGGTCCCTTACTGCTCGAGATCGTGGCCGAAGGTGGCCCAATCCGCCTTGCCGGGCGGGAGATCGGGCATGTCCGTGAAACCGCCCGACGCAGCGCCCGTCCCTTCTTCCGGCTCCGTGCGCCGGCCGTGCAGATAGGCCTTGGCGATCAGGTTGGCGGAAATCGGCGCGGTGATGAACAGGAACAGGGCGATCAGCAACTCGTGCGCCGTCCACGTCTGGCCGTGCAGCGGGAAATACACCACCGACGCGAAAAGGCAGCTACCCACTCCAAGAGTGGTCGCCTTGGTGGGGCCGTGCAGACGGCTCATCAACGACGGCAATTTCACCAGCCCCCAGCTTCCGATCAGCGCGAACGCGCCGCCGAGCAGCAGAAGCCCCGCGATCAAGGCATCGGCGAAGACCATCATGCCGTTCATTCCACGACATCGCCGCGCAACAGGAACTTGGAATAGGCAGCCGTCCCGACGAACCCCACCATTGCGAGCAGGAGCGCGGCCTCGAAATAGATCGTCGTGGACTGTTTGATGCCGAACAGGATGATGAAGGCGATGGCGTTGATGACCATCGTGTCGAGCGCGAGGATGCGGTCCGCGGCGGTTGGACCGCGAAACAGCCGCAGGAGGCACAGCAATGTCGCTGCGGCGACACACGCCATCGCACCGGCAAGCGCGAAGGCAATCATCGGAAGATTTCCATCAGGCGCCGCTCATAGCGTGACTTGATATGGGCGATCTCGGCCTCGGGATCGGCAACGTCGAGAGCATGAACCAGCAAGTAACGGCCATCGGTCGAGATATCGGCGGAGACAGTGCCGGGCGTCAGGCTGATCGTGCCGGCGAGCAGCGTGATCGCCTCCGCCGAATCGAGGTCCAGCGGGACTGCTAGCCAGCAGGTTCGCAAATCCCGGCTGCGGCGAAAGATGATCAGGTGTGCAACATGAAAATTGGCAACGATGATGTCGCGAATAACCAGAAGCAGAAAGGCGAGAAGCGGCAGCCTCCACCGCATCATTGGCCGATCGGGCCAGAAGGCCGCGGTGTAAAGCGGCACGATGATGGCGAAGAGGCTGCCGAGCATCAATCCGCCGACGCTGATCGCGTTCAGCATCAGCAGCCAGATGAGGAGGAGCAGCGCGCTGAGCCCTGGGTGCGGAAGGATGCGCCTCATGCGCCGGTTCCCGGGCGCGCAGGAAGGACAGCGCCGATATAGGCGGCCGTGCTGAAGATCTGCCTGCTGGTGGCCTCCATATAGGCGGTGACCGGGCCAGCGCCGATTGTCAGCATCCCCAGCAAGGCGAGCAGAAAGCCAGCCGGGGCAGCTTCCAACAGAGCGGGAGGTGTACGCTCGACCGCGGGTTGCTGGCCCGTGCCGCGCTTCCAGAACAAGGTGCTGCCGCCACGCGCAAGCGCGATCACCGCCACCAGGCTGGTGCCAAGGATAACCGCCCAGATTGCCGGCCACCATGCCGAGCGGAGCGCCGCATCGAGGATGAAAAGCTTGCCGATGAAGCCGGAAAGCGGCGGAAGCCCGGCCAGCGCCACGCCGGCGGCGAAGAACAGGAATGCCACCAGCTGCCGCCCTTGATAAGCGCCGGTGCTGACGATCGAATCACCCTCTGCGCCCCGCCAGCGCATGACCAGATCGGCGACCAGGAACAGCAAGGCCGCCGCTATTGTCGTGTGTGGCAAATAGTAGAGTGCCGCTGCCATCGCACCCTCTTCGAACAGGGCCACGGCGGTCAGCAGGATCGCGGTTGAGCCGATCAGCCCGAACGCCGCCATCGAGCGCAGATGTCGCGCCGCCACAAACCCTGCGAAACCGAGGATCATCGTGGCTAGTGCCGCGGGAACCATGTACCTGCCCGCAGCGCCCGCGAAGATCAGCGGGCCGGTGCGAATGATGGCGTAGGCGCCCACCTTGGTCATGATCGCGAACAGCGCCGCAACGGCCGGCGCCGCGCCCGCATAGGCGCGGGGAAGCCAGAGGTGGAGCGGCAGCAGCGCGGCCTTCAGCGCGAATACCGCCATCAGCAGCATCCCGCCGGCGCGGAACAGGCCTTGGTCCCCCGCCCCCAAAGCTGCCCCGCGAACCGCCATATCGGCCATGTTGAGCGTACCGGTGATGCCGTACAGCAGCCCAAGCGCGATCAGAAACAGCGTCGAGCCGACCAGGTTCACGATCACATATTGAACGCCCGCGGTCAGCCGCCGCGCGCCCTGTCCATGCAGAAGCAGTCCATAGGAAGCGATCAGCAGCACCTCGAAAAACACGAACAGGTTGAAGAGGTCACCTGTCAGAAACGCGCCGTTGATCCCAAGCAGCTGAAACTGGAACAGCGGATGGAAGTGCCACCCGCGGCGGTCGAGGCCAGTAAGCGTGGCATGCACGCCCACGGCCAGAGCCAGTGCCGCGGTGAGAACCAGCATCATCGCCGCGAGCCGGTCGAGTACCAGAACGATACCGAACGGGGCCGGCCAGTCGCCGAGGGCGTAGACCGACACCTCCCCCGTCGTGGCGCGAACCAGCAGCGCCACGCCAATGACCAGCAGCACAGCCGTCGCGCCAATCGACATGCCAGCCCCTATCCAGCGCCGCCGCCGCCGGAACAGCAAGGTGGCGACGCCGGCGAAGGCAGGGAGCAGCACCGGCGCGGCAATCAGCGCGCTCATGCGCGATGTTCCC
Source organism: Sphingomonas sp. IC-11 (assembly GCF_021043365.1). GTDB lineage: Bacteria > Pseudomonadota > Alphaproteobacteria > Sphingomonadales > Sphingomonadaceae > Sphingomonas. The sequence goes on from NZ_JAJNDU010000004.1 coordinate 131,313, forward strand.
GGTCGAGCAGTTCGGGATCAGGCTCGCCATCGACCTGATCGGTTCCGGTTTCCAGAAAGGTCCGCAGTGCCAGCACAAGGGCAAGGGCGGTCATGCCGAACGAGATCACGATCGCCGTCAGCACGAGCGCCTGCGGCAGTGGATCGGTATAAGCGGCGGCGTTTTTGTCGAAGATCGGCGGGCGGCCGACCACCAGACGCCCCATGGCGAACAGGAAAAGGTTGATCGCATAGGACATCATGGCGAGGCCGATCACCACCGGGAAGGTCCGTCCCCGCAGGCAAAGGTAGATGCCGGCCGCCGTCAGCGCCGCGATGGCGGTGGCGACGAGAAATTCGATGCTCACCCCTTCGCACCCCGTAGCTTTGCAGGATCGATGTCCATCGGGCCATCGTCCTCGGGCGGCTCCTTCTGCGCGCGCTGCGCAATGTGGCTGAGTTCGGCCAGCGCTAGCATCACGGCGCCAATCACGGCCAAGGCGACCCCGATGTCGAACAGCATCGCGGTCGCCAGTTCAAAGGTGCCCATGACCGGCAGCGTCACATAGCCGAACGCACTGGTGAACAGGGGCGCACCGAACAGCAGTGACCCCAATCCGGTAAGCGCCGCGATGATCACGCCAAAGCCAATCAGCGCATGCTCGTCGATTTGCCGGCGCTGGTCGGCCCACTCGAAGCCGGATGCCATATACTGCATCAGCAGCGCGATCGAGACGATCAATCCCGCAATGAAGCCGCCACCGGGCGCATTGTGGCCCCGCAGGAAGATGTAGAGGCCGACCATCATCGCCAGCGGCAACAGGAGCCGGGCGGCTACAGCGAACATCATCGGGTGACGCTCTGGCGAGCGTGGCAGATCCGCCACCCACATTCGCAGCCGCTGGCCCGCCACGCCGCGGGCGGCTGGCTGAAGCAGCGCAAAAATGGTGAGCGCCGCGATACCAAGAACGGTGATCTCACCGAAGGTGTCAAAGGCGCGAAAGTCCACCAGCGTGACATTGACGACATTGGTGCCGCCGCCACCGGGATAGCTATGCGCCCAATGATAAGAGGAGATCGGATCGTTGGGTTGGCGCGTCATCACCGCCCAGGCGGCGAGACCAGTCGCAGATCCACCGGCAAGCGCAAGCAAGAGGTTGCGCCCGCGTTCGGCCCTGCTCGAAATCTGTACAGGCTGCTTCGGAAGCAGATTGAGCGCGAGCAACAGCAGCAGGATGGTGACCACCTCGACCGAAATCTGCGTAAGGGCGAGGTCCGGTGCCGACAGGTAGATGAAGGCGAGCGAGACCACGAGGCCAACGACGCTGATGTAGATGAGCGTGAGGAAGCGCTGCCGGGGCATCAACGCGACTGCCACCGTGGCGGCGAGCAGAAGCACCCAAGCGACGATCGCCACTGGCGGGGCGGGAAGCAGTGGGCGCGTGCCAGGCGCATATCCACCATACCACATCGCCTCGACCGCGATCGCGACCGCCAGCATGAACATGAGCGCGAGTTGTCGCTGCAGGGAGCCGTTGTGGACAGTGTCACTGATCCGGCGCGCAATACGGACGGTTTGTTCGATGGCCGCTTCGAACAGACGCTTCGCGTCTGGCAGGGCGAGCCGGTTCCACACCGCTTCGAGCGGCGCGTGCCGCCACAGCATGAACCCGCCCACGACGATCGCAACGACGCTCATCGCCAGGGTCGGCGTCGGGCCATGCCATAAGGCAGGATGGAATCTTGGCGCGGTTCCGCCCGTGATATCGGCCGCAGCCGGAATGATCAGCCAACCCGTCAGCATCGCCGGAAACAGACCGACGAGCACGCTCAACACAACGAGCAACGCGGAAGGGCTCCATAGTCCGAACGGCGGATCATGGGGCCGTGCAGGATAATCGTCGCGAGGCGGCCCGAGATAAAGCCGCACGATGAACCGCAGCGAGTAAGCAACCGAGAATGTCGCCCCCAAAAGGGCCAGCGCCGGTATCAGCCAGTGCAGCCCGCCCCAGCTGGTATGCGCCGCCTCCTCGAGCATCATTTCCTTCGAAAGGAAGCCGCCCAGTGGCGGAAGGCCAGCCATGCCGGCGGCGGCAACGATGCCGAGCGCGGACGTGACCGGCATCAACCGCGCCAGCCCGCCGAGACGGCGAATGTCCCGCGTTCCCGCTTCATGATCGACAATGCCGGCGTTCATGAAGAGCGCGGCCTTGAAGAGCGAATGGTTCAACAGATGAAATATGCCGGCGAGCGCGGCAGCCGGCGTGCCGAAGCCAAACAGCATCGTCATCAGGCCAAGCTGGCTAACCGTGGAGTAAGCGAGGATTGCCTTCAGATCCTGCTTGAACAGCGCGATCGCGGCCCCCGCCACCATGGTGACAAGGCCGGTCGTGGCGACAAGATAGAACCACCATTCCGTGCCAGAGAGCACAGGCCACAAACGCGCCAGCAGGAACACCCCCGCTTTCACCATCGTGGCCGAATGAAGATAGGCGCTTACCGGCGTTGGCGCAGCCATCGCGTGCGGCAGCCAGAAATGGAACGGGAATTGCGCCGATTTGGTAAAGCAACCCAGCAGGATCAGTATTAGCGCCACCGGGTAAAGCGGAGAAGCGCGGACGATTTCGCCCCGGGTAAGGATGTCGGTCAGTTCTTGAGATCCGGCGATATGACCGAGCAGCAGGAGCCCGCCGATCAGCGCGAGCCCCCCCCCGCCGGTTACCGCCAGCGCCATTCGGGCGCCCTGCCGTCCTTCTGCGGCATCGCGGCGAAAGCCGATCAGCAGGAACGAGGAAAGGCTGGTCAGTTCCCAAAAAACGAGAAGCAGCAGTACGTTGCCGGAAAGCGCAATTCCCAGCATCGCGCCCTGGAAGAACAGAAGCAGAGATAGGAACCGACCCATCGGCTCGTCTGCCGGCAAGTAGAAACGGGCATAGCAGACGATGAGCAAGCCGATGCCCAGGATCAGGCCCGCAAACAGCAGCCCGAGAGCATCGAGGCGCAAGGTGAAGCTCAGATCGAGTGCGGGCACCCACGAATGGCGGATCTGCTCGGGAACGCCCGCGACCACGCCGGGGGCCATGAACAATAACAAACCGAGAGCGGCCACGACATGGACGACGGCGATGCCGGCCTGAAAGTTTCGGCTCGCCCGCGGCAGTGAGGCCAGCCAGGCGCACCCCAGGAACGGGAGCAAGGCAAGCAGGATCAGGTGCAAACCGGGCCCCCGACAAGCAGCGCCGCCGCTGGTGGGCCGACGCGCAGGAGGCGGCCAGCGACTGTCGGTAAAAAGCGAATGCGGATCATCGGGGCACGGCTCTCCGGCGCTGGCGGCCCGACCAACGCACGACCTGCTCACCCCGACGCTGAAGCGAGCACCCCGGATGGTTATTGCGTTCTGAGCGCCGCGACGCAAGCGGAAGGTCGTCGAAGCTGAGCTGCTGCGCCGCCTTCGCAGGCGGCAGAGCGGCCGCTCAACGCACACCGCCCGCACCGGTCAGGGCGCGGGCGATTACTACGGGAGCGGCGAGCGCGCGGGTGGCCGCGCCCTCCCCGCCCGGCTTGTCCTAAAACTCGTTCCAGTCGTCATCCTGTGGCCTGGTGAGGGCGGAGATGGCGGCGGGTGCGAGGGGTTTGACGGGCGAGACATAGGCGCTGCTGCGCGGCTTTGGCTTCATCGCCTCGACCTGGGCGTGGATCGAGCGGCGGGCGCGATCGTCGACCTTGAAGCGGGCGGCCTGTTCGCTGAGCGCCTGAACCTCGCTGGTGAGGTTGCGGGCGGCAGCGGAGGTTTCCTCAACCATGGCGGCGTTCTGCTGGGTGGACTGATCCATGGTGCCGACCGCGGCCGAGATCTGGGTGATGGCAGAGGATTGCGCCTGATTGTCAGCTGCCATGGTCGCGAGCAGTTCATGGACCTGGCCGACGTCGCCGGAGATGTCGGCCAGCGCGCCATCCACCTTTTGCACCATCTCCACCGCGCACACGATGTCGCTCTGGGTCACGGTGAGCTGATCGCGGGCGCGTTTGGCCTCTTCCTCGGCACGCATGGCCAACGCGGAGACGAGATCGGCCACCACCGCAAAGCCGCGGCCTGCGTCGCCGGCACGCCCGGCCTCCACCGCGGCGTTCATCGCCAGCACGCGCGTCTGGAACGCGATCTTGTCCAATCCTTCGATCACGCTGTCGATGCCCTTGGCGCTTTCCGACACCCGGCCCATCGCCTGAACCGCCTGATCGGCCACTGAACGGCCACCCGATACGGTAGTGATCGCACCGTCCGCGCGCTCCACGGTGGTTGCCGCCGCCGCCGCAGACGCGCGCAGCCGCTCGTCCATCTGCGCGATCGCTGCCGACGTTTCCTCCAGGCTCGCTGCATTGCCTTCGGTGCGGCGCGCAAGATCTTCCGACGCATGCGCGATTTCGCCAGAGCCAGTGCGGATCGAGGCGATCACATCCTGAACCTTTGCAATTAGGTCGGCGAGCCCCAGGCGGGTTGCTTCGAAATCATCCCGCAGCGAGGCGAATTCGGCAGGAAAGGACTGACCGGCCGGCGTGGCGAGATCACCCTGACGCCAAGACTCCAGCCCCTGCCCCATGGTTTCGATAACCGTCTCAAGCGTCTGCGCCCGGGCTGCGCGCTCCGCCGTTGCTGCCTGCTCCATCGCCTCACGGGTGGCCTGGGCCGCTGCAATCCCGTCCAGCAGTTTGACCAGCGCGTTCGACAGCCAGATCAGCGCCGCCGCCTCGATGACGAGGATCAGCGCATGAAGCGCGATGCGGGCGAGCGAGCCGCCATCGTCGAACACCCAGGAAGGCAGCGCCAGGCCGAGGATCAGGTGATGGAGCGCGATCACTACCGTCCCCGCCAGGATGGCGCGCCAGTCCGCAATCACCGCGGTCACCGCCAGAACGGCGAAGAACAGCATGTGCAGATCGCTCTGGTACGCATAGCCGCTGAACACATACAACAGCATGGCGGGCATGGCGCACACCGTCAGCGCCATGGTGATGCGGGCCGCCTGATCGATCCGCCGGGCCAGGAAGATGCGGACGGGCTCCACCAGCAGCAGCAGCGTGATGGCCAGGGCACCCCAATCCACGGCCGGCTGGGCGAAGAGTGCGCCGCCGATTACGGGCATCGCGATCCCCGCAGCCAGCATCCCCAGCGCGCGTATCCCGGTCGCCCGGATGGTCGCAAGTGTCACTTGTTCCAACGTGTGTTCCTTTCCGGGTCGCAGCCGCCCCCGCGCGCCGCGATCAGGAGCGCGCCTGCCTCCAGGGCCGGGCCGATCAGCCGCGCGCGCTCTCCATTGACAAAATACGAGCCTTCGTAGGGACCAGGGCCCCTGAGCCGAGCGCCCGCCTCCGTTGCCCAGGCGATCGTCGAGCCCGCGGACGCGGGTCGCACCGGCAGAACGAGCATCGGCCCATCTGCCGGAGGGATGCCGGGCAGCAGCAAGGCAGCTGACAGCACCATGACCTGACGGGTCCCGGACGTGCCGCGGAGAAGGGCCGAACCAATCATCAGAGCGTAAGCCGATACTGACCGTTGCTCTTCCCGTTATAGAGGAGGAACGAGGTCTCGCTCCTTCGCGACAATATTGTTTTCGATCTTTTCCCGTGACGCCGGAGGTGGGTCGTACCTCGCAGCCATCGTTGGCGATGTCCGGTGCCTCAGGCAGGCACGGCTTGGGTGATCGCAGCAGTCTTCACGACATGAGCGCCGAATGCCTCCGGCGCGGCGGCCATCACCACGGAACGAAACACGGATAGATCGGGCAGCATGCCATCAGGCCCTGCCGCCATCGGCGTCTTGTAGGTGCGCATGTTGATGGCATGGAGCAGAAGCGGCAGGCGGGCAGTTACAAAGTCGACCTTGTCGGCAGGCACCTCAAGCTGCACCTCGAACTGCACATAGCCCGCCAGCCGGCCATCAGCCGTGACCAATGGCGCCATGACATTGGTCGCCGGAACGAAGGACATATCCCCTGTCTCCGGCTCCGGCGCAGCTTTTGCCGGCGGTGATGAACCTACGACCATGCTGGTTCCGTAAGCGGCGGCCCCGCCAACACCGGTGCCGGCGATCAAAACGCCCAGCGGCAGGAGAAACTTCTTCATGGCGCTATACCTCAGAACTTGAAGCTGGCGTCGGTGGGAAGCGACGGCGCTTCGCCGAGTACGACGATGGTGATGCGCCGGTTCTCGGGTCGATCAGGCTGGTCGGGGTAGACTGGCTCGGTGCCCGCCTTGGCCACGATTTCGGAAAACCGGTCGGTGGTGATGCCAGCGGCAGCCATCGCGTTGCGCGCAGAGAGGGCGCGTTCGCCAGACAACCGCCAGTTGTTGTCGGAAGAGCCGCCGACGCTGTCCGTATGCCCCTCGATCGCGATCATCGTGCCCGACTTCGCCAGCTTTCCGGAAACCTCACGAAGCATCAGCCGCGCAAAGTCGTTCAGCTCGGCGGTGCTGCCGCGGAACATGGATCGTTTCGCGCTGTCCATCAGAGTGATGCGAACGCCCTCACGCGATGGCTCCACCTTCATGTTCTGCCGCGCGTCCTCACCCTGCGGCAGGCTGTCCATGGACACCCGCAATTCCTGGGCAAGCACACGCATCGATGCGTCGGGCACATTGGCGGTGCCGCCACGCGCAACGCCGGCAGTCGCGGTTTCGGCAGATGGCTGTCCCGATGAGGCCGTGCTGTCCGAGCGGCTTCGGACGGTTCGTCCGCCAGCGCCCGGGTTGTCGCCGGGTGCATCACCCACGGCAGTAGACGCAGCCGCATTGGGCGCGGCCGGGGAGAAATAGTCCGCCAGCCCCTTCAACTGCTGCTTGTCGGGATTGCTGATCAGCCACAGCAGCATGAAGAATGCCATCATGGCGGTCACGAAATCCGCGTAAGCAACCTTCCAAGCGCCACCATGATGGCCGCCGGAGATCTTCTTGATCTTGCGGATGACGATCGTCGGCCGTTCATTCGGGCGTGTTGCCATGATCAGGCGGCCTTGGCGAGGGCAGCGCGCAGGCGATCCTGCACAACCGTGAGGCGCACCGGCGCGATGGCGTCATGAGATTTGGCGCCCGCCGCCATGCGATCGAGCACGGCTGCGCTTTCACCGGTGCACTGGATCAGCAGGTCGAACATCTGCAGCTGCTCGAAATGGTTGGTGGTGAAATGCTCGTCCTCCACAAGGAGCATCGACAGCTGCTCCAGGAGGGCGCCCACGTGCCGAAGCTCCTCCGCGACAGCGGCATGAAGGTGCGAGGCGAGATGATCGATCTGGTTCATGGCGTGAACGCGTCCGCTGAATCGTGGAAGATGGAAGGTCAGAACAGTTCGAGCTCGCCACCGCGCGGGGCGACGGGAACGGCGACCGGCGGTGCTTCGGCAACGACGGTGGAGCGTGCCTTTCCTTCATAGGGCAGGAATTCGACCTTGCGGGCCTGAGTGCCGCCCACATCAACGTGGCCGATCGAAATTCCCTCCGTTTCAAGAAAGCGGCGGGCGAAAGCGGCATTGCTGCTGCCGATCGAACCCAGCCCCGCCACGATATTGGCGCCACCGTAGAGGTGGGCACGAAGCCCACCGCGGGTGGCTCCCCGCTTCATCATGGCGTTGATCAGCAATTCCATGGCGTGAAGGCCATAACGCTGCAGTTCCTGGGCATTGACCCGCTGATCCTTGCCCGGCTCCCCGAGCAGAAAATGGTTCATCCCCCCGATCCGAGTGACGCTGTCCTGCAGGCACACCGCAATGCACGATCCCAGAAGCGTGGTGATCACGGTTCCAGGTTCGGACACCACGGCATGTTCGCCCTGGATGATGGAGATGCGGCGCATGTCGCGGATCAGGCCAGCGCGCCGAACACGCGCTCGATCTTCTCCTTGAGCGCGGCTGGCGCGAAGGGCTTCACGAGATAATTGTTCACGCCCAGCGCGGCGGCCTTCTGCACGATCTCTCGATCGGAAGAACCGGTCAGCATGATGAACACGGTTTTGCCGATCACGCCATCCTTGCGGACGGCCTCCAGAAACTGCAGCCCATCCATTTCGGGCATGTTGTAGTCGGAAATAATCAAGTGCACGCGATCGGACTTGACCGCCTCCAGGGCCTCGGGGGCCGTCGGCTTGTCGCGAATATCCTTGAATCCCAGGTCCTGGAGGGTCCTGCGGATCATCGCGCGCATGCTGGTCTGGTCATCGACCACCATCACCTTGATTGCAGACGCAGCGGGCATGTGACGCTCCCAATCCTTACTTACGGCACGCCGCGAGGATCGCCTCGGGCATGGCTGACAAACTCAATTCCTTTTCCACCGCGCCCAGGCCGAAAGCCGCACGGGGCATTCCGTAGACCACGCAGCTGTCGCGCGACTGGCCGAGCGTCCGCGCCCCGGCCGTCCGCATCGCGAGCAGTCCTTCGGCGCCGTCGCTCCCCATCCCGGTCAGGATGATGCCGATAGCCGCATCCCCGAGCGGGGCGACCGAGCGGAACAGCATGTCGACCGACGGCCGGTGGCCAGCGATCGGATCACCGCGACGCAGCTTGATGCGTCCGTCGATCCCACCGGCCAGCTCCATGTGACGTTCCCCTCCTGGAGCAATATAGACGGTTCCACGGGCAATCGGCTGACCATCGGCTGCTTCGACGACCCGGACACGACATTCCCGGTCAAGACGGGCCGCGAAGCTGCCGGTGAACGCCGCCGGCATATGCTGGACGACGAGCACGGGGGGACAATCCTCCGGCAGGGCAGACAGCAGCGAGAACAAGGCCTCCACCCCGCCCGTCGAGGCGCCGATGGCGATCACCATGTCACGCTTGCCGGCGCTTGCCGGCCTGTCCTTACCCGCGGGATCCTGCCTCGCGAGGGGACGAACGGCAGAGCGCGCCGCCGCCTTGACGGTTGCGCAGAGCAATTCCGCGTCGCGGATGATCTCCAGCGGGTTGCCCGATGGCTTCGCAACGCAGTCGACCGCGCCCAGCCGAAGCGCCTCGATCGTCACCTCGGCGCCGCGCGCCGTGAGCGTCGAGCACATGACGACAGGCATCGGCCGAAGCCGCATGATCTTCTCCAGGAAGGAGAGACCATCCATGCCGGGCATCTCGACATCGAGCGTGATGACGTCCGGCGACAACTCCTTGATCATCGTCCGCGCTGTGTGCGGTTCCGGAGCCAGCCCCACGACCTCGATCTCGGGATCCGCCGACAGGATGCGGTTCAGCGCGGCGCGCATCGAGGCGCTGTCATCCACGATGAGTGTACGGATGCGCCCGGTCATGTCGCCTCCTTTTGATAAATCGTGTGGCCACACGCCCGCATACGTGCCGCTGCCGGGCCGATCAGACGTTCCGAGTGGCCGATGTAGAGATAGCCACCGGGCGCGAGCAGATCGACGAACCTCGCCTCCAGCTCGGCCTTTGCCTGATCATCGAAATAGATCATGACGTTGCGGCAGAAGATGACGTCGTAGCGTTGACGCATCGGCCACGGATCGAACAGGTTCAGCACCTTGGCCGTGACAAGCGCGCGCGCCTCGTCGGCCATCTGATAATCGGCGCCGAACCGCCGCATCCACGCCTCACGATAGGCCGTCGGAACCGGCTCTACCGTTGTGGCGGAATAGATGCCGCGGCTGGTGCTTTCGACCACATGGGGCGCGATGTCCGTTGCCAGCAGCCGGAGGTCCGCACTGCGCAGCCAGCCGGGCACCTGACGGCTTTCGCCCAACAGGCACATCGCGATGGTATGCACCTCTTCCCCGCTCGAGCAGCCTGCCGACCAGATCCTGACCGGTCCGCTCCGCGCCCGCTGCTGTAGCCATGGCACAGCGGTGGCGCGGAAATGATCAAAGTGGTGCGCTTCGCGAAAGAAGTGCGTGTGGTTGGTCGTGAGCGCGACCACCATGGCGGCGCGCTCCTGCGGATCCGACTGAACAAGCCGAACATAGTTGCGGAAATCGGTCAGCCCATGCTCACGCAGGCGCCGGCTCAGCCGCGAATGGACCAGCGTGGTCTTGGCCTCGGAGAGGTGTATCCGCGCGTCGCTCTGCATGATGGCAGCGATTGCGGAAAACTCTGCGGCACCGAGTACCGGCCCCCCTGGCGCGCCCGGCACCGCCGGATCGCCGGGGGCGGCCGAGCCAGCCCGGGCCGTGGCGGCCTGGGTCACGCCGCAAGATCCATCTGGCGCGTCAGGCTGAGCGCGTTCAGGTCGAGCAGCGACACCATTTCGGCGCCCTCGCTGGCCGACATGCCTTCCGTGGTGCGTGCAGAGATCTGCACGAGCCCGGAGATGACTCCTTCCTCGCCGATCTCGACCTCGGGAGCTGCCTGGATCTCATTGTCCTTGATGAGGACGATGTCTGCCACCTCATCGACCAGGAACCCGGCCTGCTTGCCGCTGATGCTGACAACCAGGATGCAGGAGCGCGAGTGAATGGCGCTCGGCGCCCAGCCAAGCCGCTCCGCCAGGCCGACGACCGGGATCACCGTACCGCGCAGGTTGGTGACGCCCTTGATATAGCTGGCCACGCTGGGCAGCGGCGTCGGCTCCTCCCATTCGCGGATCTCGATAAGCGCGCTCATCTCGATGCCGAACATCTGCTGACCAAGCGAGAAGGTGACGATTTTGCGCTCGCCGACGCTGTCGATGCTGCTCATGCTGCAAGTCCCTTTAGTGCGAATTTCGCGGTTGATGCCGGCGAGGCGACAAGCGCCTCGATGTCGAGAATGAGGGCAATGGAGCCGTCACCGAGGATGGTGGCACCGCCCAATCCACGGATCGGGTGAAGGTTCTGGTCGAGGCTCTTGATCACCACTTCGCGGCGATCATCGATCGTATCGACCATCAGGCCGACGTTGCCGGCAGATTCGCTTTCCACGATGATGACCAGCGACTCCTCGGGATCGCGGCGGTACTTCGAACCGAAGCCGAACGTGTCCGTCAGGCGCCGCACCGGCAGGTAATTGCCCCGCAGCTCGATCACCTCGCTGGTGGGTGACATGCGGCGAACCTGGCCGCTTTCCGGTCGCACCGCCTCCACGACATTGGCGAGCGGCAGCACGAAACGCTGGTCGGCAAGCCGGACGATCATACCGTCCAGGATCGCCAGGGTGAGCGGCAGGATCATGGTGAAGGTCGTGCCCTCGCCAGGAACCGAACTGATCTCCACCCTTCCGCCCAGCGCTTCGACGTTCGAGCGCACCACGTCCATGCCGACGCCGCGGCCCGAGATGTTCGAAATCGTCTCCGCGGTGGAAAAGCCCGGCGCGCAGATCAGCTGATCGATTTCCTCGTTGGACAGCGAGGCGTCGGCGGAAACGATGCCCTTGTCGATCGCCTTGGCGAGCACGCGCTGGCGATCGATGCCGCGCCCATCATCGGCCACGCGCACAAAGATGCGCGCGCCCCGCTGCTCGGCCGACAGGCGAATGGTTCCGGCGGCTGGCTTGCCCCTGGCAATCCGCTCTTCGGCACTTTCAATGCCGTGATCGCAGGCGTTGCGGATCATGTGCGTGAGGGGATCGCCGATCTTCTCGATCACGCCCTTGTCGACCTCGGTCGCCTCCCCGCTCGTCTCCAGCAGATACTGCTTGCCGGTTTCTGCCGAGAGATCGCGCAGCATGCGGGGCACGCGGCTGAACGCCTGCTTGATCGGCTGCGCCCGCAAGGACATCACATTGTCCTGGATCTCGCGCGTGAGCCGCGCCAGTTCGGGCAACTCGACCCGCTCCTGATCCTTCGGGCTCAATCGGTCCGAGAGGATCGAGTTGCGGATCACCAGCTCGCCGACGAGGTTGAGCAGAAGATCGAGCTTGGTGAGATCGACCCGGATCGTCTGGGTCGCGGGTTCGGTGGCGCGCTCCACGGTGCGCCCTTCGGGCGTCGCAGCAATCGCCACTTCTGCGACGGGCTCCGGGCGGCCATGGATCGGGACCACAACCGGCGATGGCTCAGCTTGCCCGAATGGCGCGTTGCCCTCGGGAGGTTCAGCAACGGACCGCAGGGTCGCCGCTTCGCTGGCGCGCTCGATTGCGATCAGCGAATCCGGCGCAACAAAGTCGAACGCCTCCGAAATGGCGGACTCTTCGACAGTGCCAGGCAGCTGAAGCGTCCAGGTGAGATAGCCGTCCTCCGGATCCAGGTCGCGAAGGCCAGGCAGCGCGCTGCTGTCGACTGACGTGACTTCGCCGCCGAGCCCTTCCAGTTCCCGGATCACGAGCAGCGGCTCACTGGCATTCGCCAGCGCCTCGCGCGAGGGGCGGAAGCGGACCGTCCAGGCCGCTGGTTCGGGCGACTCCAGATCCTCCAGGATGACGCCCACCGGCTCAAAACCGAAGGGATCGAATTCCTCCACCTCGGCCGTGACGGGCGTGAATCCGAACTCGTCCGCTTCCGGCACGGGTGCTGGTGCCGGAGCCGCAACGCCCTTGGTTGCGAGCACCCCTTCGAGTGCCGCAAGAGCGGCCGCGTCGTTTGGTAGCGGCGCTGTCCCTTGCGCGGATGCGACATGGTCCGACAGCACGTCGAACGCCGCCAGCATCACTTTCGTGACCTCGGGCGTGGCGGGGATCCGGTCCGCACGGACTTCATCCAGCACATTTTCAAAGATGTGCGAGAAGGCGGTCAGCGCCGTGTGGCCAAAGGCGCCAGAGCCGCCCTTGATCGAGTGCACGGCGCGAAAGACGCCGGCGATCACGCTCGCGGAAACATCGCCGGCGGCCATCGCCGACAGCCCCGCTTCCGCAGTGGCAAGCCCCTCAGCGCATTCTTCGAAGAAGATCGCCTGGATTTCGTCGAGTTCCTCGCTCACGGGCAGACCCGGCGGATCGCCGCTCCGAGCTTGCTGGCCTCGAACGGCTTGGTGATCCAGCCGGTCGCGCCGGCGGCACGCGCGCGCGCCTTCTTCTCGTCCGAAAATTCGGTCGAGAGGACGAGGATCGGGGTGCCCCGGAACTGCGGCAATGCCCGCACCGCCTCGATCAGCTCGAAGCCATCCATCTTGGGCATGTTGATGTCGGTGATCAGGAGATCGGGGGCAACCTCGTGCATCCGCTCCAGGCCATGCTCGCCGTCATTCGCGCTCTCGATGCGGAAGCCCTGCGCAGTCAGCGAGGTCTTCAGCAGCATGCGCATGCTGGCCGAGTCATCGACGGTCAGGATCAGTTTGCTCACAGGAGAACTTCCTTTTCGGTTGCGACACCAATGGCGTCGGCCAGTCGGCAGGCAGTCACGCGATCCACGAAGGCGCGGCTGGGATTGAGGATCTCGAACGGCATTCCGTTCTGCTCAGCATCGACACGAGCCGCGATCAGCAGCTGGAGCACCGCTTGTCCGATGCTTTCGACCTGCGACGCATCGACCTCGATGCGCCCCTCGAAATCGGCGGCAATCACGAGCCGAACACGAAGGTCCTCGGCGGCAACGGTGCTGTTGTGGGCGAGCAGCCGGATCGGGCCGGCGTCCTGCGGGGCATCAAGCTGGGATAGCATTGAACTCATTCTTCGCCTCGTCGAGAGCAGTCTCGAGCTGTTGGAAAGTGGGAGCGTAGCTGGAGGGCGTCATGCGCCGGGCGATCTCGATGGCGACCTGCGTCGGCTGACCCTGAGCGTGCGCCACGACCGCGGTTTTCACGATCTGAAACGGCTTGGCGTCCGCGTCGACGATCTCCAGAAGCTTCGCGGCAAGTGGGCCAACCAGGCAGTAAGCCAGAAGAACGCCCAGGAAGGTGCCGACCAGCGCGCCGCCGATCATGGCGCCGAGCACTTCGGTCGGCTGGTCGATCGAGCCCATCGTCTTGATGACGCCCAGGACCGCCGCGACGATACCGATCGCCGGAAGGCCGTCTGCCATTGCCTGCAAGGCATGCTGGGGCATCAGTTCTTCGTGATGGTGCTTCTCGATGTCGTTATCCATCGCCTCGGCGATCTGATGCGGATCCTCGAAGTTGACCGTCATCATGCGCAGATAGTCCGCGATGAATTCGGTCAGATGATGATCCTTCAGCAAGCGCGGGTAGCGGGAGAAGATCGCGCTCTCCTCAGGCTTGTCGAGGTGTGGCTCGATCGCGGTGGCACCGCCCTTCTTGAAGGTGGACAGAAGGCCGAACATCAGCGTCAGCAAGTCGCGGTAATCGCTATCCTTCCAGCGCGGCCCCTTGAAGGAGCGCACAAGCCCCTTGCCCGCGTTTTTCACGGTGGCCATTGAATTTGCGACGATGAACGCGCCTACGGCAGCGCCCCCGATCGCCATCAATTCGTGCGGCAGCGCGTGCGGGACGATGTCCATCTTGCCGCCCGCCATGATGAAGCTGCCGAAAACGCAGCCCAGGATAATGATAAAGCCGACACCGTTCAGCATGACGCCATCCGAAACATGAAAAGAAGCGTGCGAATTGCTGGAATTATAGGATGGCTGTTGGGCGGCCGGGCTCCGCGATCGAGAAACATCGGATCGATATTGCCGTCAGGGAGAATTTGCCGGGCTGAAACCGCTTCTCCGCAGATTCTCTAAAATGGGAAACAGGAACCATCAGGAGCGTCGAGCACCCATGTCCTTGAATGCGTATCAGCGGGCCCGCAGCATCGTCGAAAACCCCCGCGCAACCGAGTTCCGCCTGATGAGCCAGATCACAGGCGACATGATGCAGGCGCGTGACGAAGGGCTCAGCGGCGCCGGGCTTGTTCCCGTGCTGCATCGCAACCGGGAAATCTGGGGCGTATTCTCCTCAGCATGCGGCGCGCCGGGCAACGAGCTGCCGGATCAGCTTCGCGCCGCCATCATCTCCATCGCACTGTGGGTGGACCGCTTCACCAGTGATGTGATCGCGGGACGTGAGTCCATCGACGAGCTGATCGAGGTAAATCGCTCCATAACGGAAGGGCTTTCCCCGGGAACGCAGCAATATCGCATGGCGCGACAAGCCGAGGCCGCTTAGAAGCCAAGCGGCGTTCAAGCACGGCCAGTTAACGGCCCCTTTACCTTGATCATGAACAAATACAGGAATTACACACTCGACCAGGACGACTGAGAGTAGCGCATGGACGAAAAGCTGAACGGTTCGACACCTGCGGACACTGGCTCGCACGAAAATCGCGAGATCGTGCGGCAGGCTGCCGTTTACGCTTCCGGCGTCTTGAACATGGGTGGCGATCCTGCGCTTCAGCAACTGGTCGAGGAAACGGCTGTGGCGTTCCGCGTCCCGATGGCCGCAGTTTCCATCATTGATCGCGATCGGCAGTGGTTCCCCGCATGCGTCGGGATGGATATGGAACAGACGTCGCGCGACGTGTCGTTCTGCGCCCATGCCATTGAGCAACCGGGCGAAGTCCTGACGGTGCTGAACGCGACGCGCGATCCGCGCTTCGCCGCCAATCCGCTCGTCACGGGCGAGGCCAACATCCGCTTCTATCTGGGCTGCCCCATTCTTGATCGGAACGGTCGAGCTCTGGGGTCACTGTGCGTGATCGACGTGGAACCGCGGGAGCATGTCGACGGCGCGGAGCTGACGCAGCTGCGCGAGTTCGCGCAACGCGCCGCGGATATCATCGGGCAGCCCGAAGTGAGCGCTAGCCACCGCAAGCATGCTCTCGACAGCATCAGCGCTCAAATCGAGGAGCTCGTCCGGGCCGGCGACGAAAGTATCGTCGACGAACTCGACGCGATGCTTCGTCGGATCGAGCGACAGGAAGACAAGGAACGTCAGCGGAAGAGCTGACCGTTTCACGAATTTCCAGGGTGATCTTCAGAAGTTAGCACGCCGGGCAGCTGTCTGCCGGGCGATCGGCCGCAGTGCAGTCCCGAATGGCGGAAAGCTGGCGTCACGATCCCGAGCTTTCCCGACGCCGCGATCCGGTGGTGCGCTGCTGCGCCGATGGCGCTACTTCCAATTTGCGACTTCGTGCCTTTGCGCCTCTACATGAGACAGGTAGCTGATGTCAGCGCAGCCGTTTGATGCTGGCCGCGCGGACGATTTCGGCTGGACCTGCTGCCGCTTGGCGAGCGTCAAAAGGAGATACTGGCGGAGAGGAGACCGGTACTTCCGGCAAAATCCCGAACGCCCGGTTCGAACGAGCTCGCTTCGGAATCGACATAATAGGCGCCCAAGGCGACGCCCTTCCAGTTGACCAAAGCGCCCACCGACCAGTCAAGCTTGCCGCCACGAAGGCAGCCATCGAAGTAGCCGCGCTCATAGCCGGCGTGAGCGACGAGCGAAAACGGCGTTCCCGCAATCGGCTGCTCTGCGTCGAGCGATACATAGACATTATCGCGAAGCCGGCCGTCCGGGGCACGCATAAGATCCTGCTTCGGCGCATAAGCGATGGCACCAGTGACGGACGCGGTGCCAAACTTTTGCGTCACTTCCGCCGTCATCTCGATGAAGTCGAGTTCACTGTCGGAGGGATAATGATAGTAGGTCACCCCGACATCGAGCGCCCCGTCACCTTCCAGTGATGCCGTGTAGCCAAGACTGATATCGACCTCGGCACGCGCGCCCTTTGCGGTGCGGGAAATGGTGGAAGACCAGACGTCGGCGTGCATTCCGTTGGCGTTCGACAGCGACAACCCGGCCTGGACGGCAGGCTTTCGCCCGCTCAGGGAAAGGCCGCGTGAATTATAGTCGGAGACCAGTGAAGCCTCGCCGCTGACCGTCCACGGTTCGGCAAGGGCTGGTTGGGCGCTGGCAAGCCCGCATACGGCGGCTGCGAGGAAGTGAATGTCGCGCATATCGATCATGCCGCCACACCAACATCGGCGCCACCCGTGAGCGCACTCACATCGCTCGCGGGCAAAGGTGCCGAGAAGTAGAACCCCTGCAATTCATTGCAGCCGCTGTCCTGCAGGAACCGGAGCTGCTCCTCCGTTTCGACACCCTCAGCGGTGACGGTCAGCCCCATCGCATGTTCGACGATCCAGTCGCCCAGCGGACCGATGAGCCCGGTTTCTTCGGCGATCGGAATCAATTGTGCGGGCGAGATTGAGCCGCGCTGTGGATGCTCCCAGCGGAGTAACGCCTCCACCCCGACCACGCGGCCGTGTTCGTTAACGAGTGGCTGGTAGTTCATGCTGAGCCCGACCTCGGTTGCCAACGCCTCCCGAAGATCCTCCTCGATTTCGCCACGGAAGCGGACGCTGGCATCCATCGCGGCGCTGAAATGCCGATGGCAGTCTCGCCCCTCGCCCTTGGCGGCATAAAGCGCGATGTCGGCCTTGCGCAGCAAATCGGTGCGCTCCGTCCCGCCAAGCGGCGAGAGGATCACGCCCATGCTGACGCCGACATGCGCCTGGTTTCCGAGCACTTCGAAGGGCTGGTTCACAGCCCGGCGAATCTGATCACAGATGCGATCTATGTCGGCGACGTTCCTGGCGCCGTCGATCAGCACGGCAAATTCGTCGCCACCCAGTCGGGCGAGCATGTCATTCTCGCCAAGCAAGCCGGACAGACGAGAGCCGAACTCCTTGATCAGCGCGTCGCCAGCGAGATGGCCAAAGTTGTCGTTGACGTGCTTGAACCGGTCGAGATCGAGCAGGATGAGCGCACAGCTTCGCCCGCGGCGCGCCTCAACAAGTGCGTGATCGAAGTGATCGTTGAACTTCGCGCGGTTGGGCAGCCCGGTCAGCGGGTCATGGAAGGCCAAGTGATGCGCCTGGGCCTCGCTGGTTTGGAGACGCATGATCGCGGCGTGAAGCTCGTTCGTGCTCGCGATCAGACGGCGGCCAAGCACCACCATCAACAGCGCGATGATCGCTGCGGACAAGCCACCGAGCGGCAACAGCACGGACTTGATGGCCGATCCCGGAAGCTCAGGATACCAAGATAGCCAGGCAATCACTCGGCCGGAGCGATCGCGCAGGGGCAATGAAGCTTCGCCTTGGTGCATCACATTGCGGGTGGCGAACTTCGGGTGCGCCAGCAGGTAATCCCGAGCCAAACCGTCCTGGAACGTGCCATCCAGATAGCGGACGCTCAGAAGGATCGGTCGAGCACCGGGCCGGTCGGCCACGGCCGGCGTGAGCGGGAGTACCAGCATTGCGCTCACCGCGGCAGGAT
Organism: Sphingomonas sp. IC-11; assembly: GCF_021043365.1. Lineage (GTDB taxonomy): Bacteria > Pseudomonadota > Alphaproteobacteria > Sphingomonadales > Sphingomonadaceae > Sphingomonas. The sequence continues at coordinate 149,348 of NZ_JAJNDU010000004.1, forward strand.
GGCCGTCCACCATGAGCAGGTCGGACACGAACGGGGCTTTCACAGACGCATCGTTCGATCGCGACTGAGTTGCGGGTAGCGGTCGATCCTTGGCACGCAGCGATGCCAGCAGGCGGTGAAGGCCGGACGCGTTCTGATCGTGCAGGCTTTGCTGCACCCGCCGGCCGTCGACCATCGCGTACACAAGCTCGTCACGCCCATTCAGCACGAAAACGCGGTCGTGTCCGAACAGCTTGTGCAGCCATTCGCCGACATTTGCGTCGATCCAGTCCAGATCAGGCGCCGGTGCCCGCAAGTTCACGACAAGATCGTCCCAAACGGCGACGGTCTGCTGGTGCAGCTGGATGTCCGCCAGGCTGGTCTGAACGGCGCGCTGAACGGTTCGCACTTGCCTGCCGACCGAGACAGTATCGCTCCGGCCCGCGGACCAGAACAGGCCGAAGCCGACGATCGTGATCGATATGATGGCGGCAAGAGCGATGGGCAGGAGGATCCGCCGATTGGAAGCGGCTGTAACTCGCATGCTCTTCAGCGGATACTTGGCGGCGGTCATAGCCGACACTTGGCGGCGGGAGTCTTACCTCCGACTTGTGGATGACCCCCGTATTTTCCCTGATCACTTAACGGCGACAGAGCGAGCCAAGCCGTCGTGCAGCTTTGTGGTGCTCAACCGCTTCCGAAACTTCGCACCAGCGAGCCGGCAACCAATGCCCAGCCATCGACCAGTACGAAAAAGATGATCTTCATTGGCAGGGAGATTGTCGGCGGTGGCAGCATCATCATGCCCATCGCCATCAATACGGCGGACACTGCCAGATCGATGATCAGGAACGGCAGCAACAGCAGGAAGCCGATTTCAAAGGCGCGCTTCAGCTCCGAGATCATGAAGGCCGGGATCAGCGTGGGCAGCGGGGTTTCGGCCCGCGCCACCGCGGGCTTGCCGGAGAGTTGGGTGAACAGGCCAAGGTCACTGTCGCGCACCTGACTGAGCATGAACCCCTTGAACGGTGCCGCCGTCCGATCGAACGCCTGTTGCTCCGTAATCTGCCCGGCGGTGTAGGGGCTTACGCCCTCGTCCCACGCCTTCTGGAAGGTCGGCGCCATGACGAAGAACGACAGGAACATCGCCAGGCTGATGATCACGGGGTTCGGCGGCACGCCCTGGGCCCCGAGCCCCGTGCGCAGCAGCGACAGGGCGACGACGATGCGGGTAAAGGAGGTGATCGTCATCAGGATGCCGGGCGCAAGGCTCAGCACCGTGAGCATCATCACCAGCTGGATCGCACGGCCGGACATCGAACCGCCGGCCAGATCAATCGTCGCGCTCTGGGCCAGCGCGGCAGATGGCAGCAGGAAGGCGCCGGCGACGATCGCCAGCCGAACCAGTCTCTTCATTTCGGCGGTTCCTAGATCGTGTCGCTCGTACGGATGCGGCCGGCGCTGGCCCGCTCCACCATCTGCCCAAAGGATTGTCGAACGGCGGCGGCATTGGCCCTTGCCTCCGCCTGCCGCCCTCGTTCGGTCGCGGCGCGCGCTTCGGCTGCCACATCGTCAATCGCGTCGCGCAGGATGCAGCCTTCGATCAACTGCGGTCCTTCGGGTGCGAGCAAGAGAAGATGCTCGCGCCCATCGCGACGAATGAGTGCAACGGAGCGCCGCTTGTCCAGGGGCAAGCGCTCCACCAGCTCGAGACGCCGCTCTGTGCCTCCAGCAATGCGGCCGGGAAGCTTCAGATCGTACCGACGCACGACCCACAAGGCGATGCCGAGCAGCCCGAGAACGACGCCAAGCCCGCCTAACATGCGAAGGATAGAGACAAGCTCCATCAGCCGCGGCCCCGCTTCACGATCTCGGTGATCTCCAGCGACATCTGCTCTTCGTTGACGAGCACGCGTCCTTTGGCGACCAGCTTGTTGTTCACATATACAAGCGTCGGATCGTCATGCCCGCAGTCCAGCGGGATCATGGCGCCCCGGCTCATCTTCAATATCTGTCGGATCGGGATCTGGGCAGAGCCCAGCACGATCGACATTTCGATGCTGATATCCTCTAGAACAGACATGAGCTGCTCCTTTCGTGAGGAGTTATAGGAAGAAATTTCCCCCTCTCGGGCCGAACTAGGAAATTCTTGCCTACAATGGAGGTGCGAGCAGCCGACGTGCTGCTTACGGAGACCTTCTGAATGGACCTCAAGACTTCGGTGCAGGTGTCTGCAACCGGCCTTCGCGCGCAATCGTTGCGGATGCGGGTGATTGCGGAAAATCTGGCAAATGCCGATTCAGTCGCGGCAACGCCGGGCGGCAATCCATATCGCCGACGCGTCGTCAGCTTCCGATCCGAGGTAGATCGGGCGAACGGCGGCATGGGCGTTAGCGTCAAGGGCATCGAAGGCGACAAGAGCGCCTTCCAGCGCACCTACCAGCCCGGCAGCCCGGCGGCGGACGCGCAGGGATATGTGTTGCAGCCGAACGTCAACGGCCTCGTCGAGACCGCCGACATGAAAGCGGCGCAGCGTAGCTACGAAGCCAATCTGAACGCGATCGAAGCGGCCAAGGGCCTGACGATGCGTACCATCGACCTCCTCAAGTAAGGACACAATCAATCATGTCCATTGGCGCTCTTGATGCCGCAACGGCGTACGGCCGGGCAGTAGGAATTGGCAAGTCGGGTGGCCTTGGCGGTGTCGCGGCCGGCACCGGTCCTGAACAAACCGGCGGCGGTTTTGGCGATCTCGTGTCGCAACTCGTCTCTGATACCGCATCCTCGCTTCGCGCGGCGGAGACCGCCAGCGCAAAGCAGGTTGCCGGCAAGGGCGATCTGATCGACGTCGTAACTGCGATCGGGGCCGCGGAAACGGCGCTCGACACGGTGGTGGCCGTTCGCGACCGGGTAGTCGGCGCCTATTCCGACATCATGCGCATGCAGATCTGACAGACGTGACCCCGTTCGACGCCATCCAGATCGCACGCGCAGCCATGGTGCTGGTGTTGACGATCGTCGGCCCGATGCTGCTCACGTCCCTGATCGTCGGCGTGGTCATCGGCCTTGTTCAGGCGCTGACGCAGATACAGGAGATGACGCTCACCTTCGTGCCGAAGCTACTAGCCATGGGTCTGGTGCTGTTGCTGTGCCTGCCGATGATCGGCCACGCCATGGCAGACTTTACTCAACAGATCAGCGACCGGATCATCCAGGGCTAAGCCATGGACCAGTTCCCGGTCGAAGCGACCGCCTTTCTGATTATCTTTGCACGGGTGGGAGCGGTGCTCATGCTGCTTCCCGTCTTTTCCGAAGATTCGATCCCGCCGCGCATCCGGCTGATGATGGCATTCGGCATGAGCGCCGGCCTTTGGGGGCTGCTCTCGCCGCACACCATGGGTCCCGCGCAGAACGAAGCGGCGCTGCCGGGGATCATCATTGGCGAACTGCTGGTCGGCCTCGGCCTCGGTGCCATCGTGCGCATCATGTTCCTCGCGGCGGCGATGGCCGGTTCGATCGTCAGCCTGCAAATCGGGCTGACCTCCGCCATCGTTTTCGATCCATCGCAAGGTGGCCAGGCCGCGCTCCTGTCACGCTTCGTGAGCGTTGCCGCGGCCGTTGTGTGCATGGCGATGGCCGTGCATCATCTGTGGATTGCCTCGATCGTACAGTCCTACCAGCAATTTCCGGTCGGCGCCCTGCCCCCCGCCCCCGACTTCGCGGCACTGGCCCTCAAGGTCACTACCCGGTCGATGGCCCTTGGCCTCAGCCTGGCTGCGCCGCTGATCGTCTATGGCATCGTCTTCAACGTTGCCCTGGGCATGTCGGCCCGCCTGGCCCCCGCCATCCAGATCTTCTTCATCGCGCAGCCGCTGAACCTGATGCTTGGTTTGGCACTGCTGGCCACTGTATTCGGCGCCATGCTGACCGGCTTTGCCCAGGCCATGGCGGCCTGGATGCAGGCGGGATGGAGCTGACGCATGTCGGGCAGCGACAAGGATCAGAAGACCCACGATCCGACGGAGAAGAAGCTCCAGGACGCCAGGGCAAAGGGCGACATCGCCTCCGCACCGGAGATGCGCCACGCTGCCATGTTCGCGGCCGCTCTTGTGGTGGTCGGCGGAATGGGCGTGTGGACCTTCGCCCGTCTAGGCCACATCCTCGTGCGGCTCTGGGGACGCGCGGAGGATTTCTCCTTGGAGCCGGACGGGGCGCGCCATCTCGCCAGCGGCCTTATGGCGCAACTGTTCTCCGTCATGAGCCCGCTGCTGGGCACCCTGTTCGCCTTCGCGATCCTGGGCGGACTGATGCAGGGCCGCCCCTCCATCGCCATGTCACGGCTGGCGCTGAAATGGTCCAAGCTGTCGCCCGTTTCCGGATTCAGCAGATTGTTCGGCATGAAAGCTTTGGTGGAGTTCGCAAAAACGCTCGCCAAGCTGATCCTCGTCACCTGCGCGGCCTTGCTGGTAGTCTGGCCCCGCGCCGTCGGCCTGGACAATCTGATCGGTGCCAGCCCCGTCGAAATCGGCAATGCGGCGGGCGGGCTGATCATGGCCATGATCAAGACGGTGGCGGTGCTCGTCGGCGCGCTCGCGATGTTCGACTTCGTCTACCAGCGCCGCTCCTGGCTTAGCCGGATGCGGATGTCGCTGCAGGAGATCAAGGACGAGCACAAGGACAGCGAGGGTGACCCGAAGATCAAGGCGAAGATCCGCTCGATCGGGATCCAGCGATCCCGCAAGCGCATGATGGCCGCGGTGCCGAGCGCCAGCGTGATCGTCACCAATCCCACTCACTTCGCCGTGGCCCTGAAGTATGATCACGGCAAGATGGGCGCCCCGGTCGTGGTGGCGAAGGGCGTCGACGCCATTGCGCTGAAGATCCGTGAAATCGCGACGAGTGCGAATGTGCCGATCATCGAGAACCGTCCCCTCGCCCGCTCGCTATATGCGACCGTGGAGATCGATCACCCGATCCCCGCAGAGCATTATGCCGCGGTGGCGGAAATCATCGGCTATGTGATGCGACTGGCGAAGACGCCGCGATAGCGCCCTGCTGTAAGATAGATATCAGGTCAGACTGCGTCGGACCGAAAGGAGTCAGCCTCACTGGCGCTTTCCGCAAGCAGCGATGCGGGCAGTCCACCCAGGGCAGGCGCCCCCACGATCTCTCCGGCGATGTAGCGGAACCCGAAGCCGCGGAGCTTGAGCGCGTCCGCCTCGGAATCGATGCCGCCAGCAATCAGCCGCGCGCCGTGGCTGGCGCCAGCGATCCTGCGGGTAAGGTTCTCCACCTGAATCCGCCGTGCCCAACTGGACGCGAGTCCGCGCGTCTGCTCGGGATCGATCTCCACGAAATCTGGTGGCAGACGAGTGAGACGCTGAAACTCGTCGTCCCCGCCGTGGAACGGGCCATAGAGCGTCGCGCAACCATGTTTTGCGTGGGCGTCGAGCAGGTCCGCCAGCCTTGAGGAGGAATGCCGCTCGGGCCGCTGCACCCGCATCACCAACCGGCGCGGCACGATTCCACAGGCATGCGCCGCATCGATTACCGGGCGAAGCTCCTCGAAGGGATCAGCGACCAGTTCGAGCGGCAGGTTCAGGATAAGTCGAGCACCACTCGCGACAAACCCGTGGCTCGCAGCGCTTCTGACCGCAGCCAGGCGAAACCGGGCTTGCAGCCCGCCGAGCGCCTGATCGTCCATGCCGGCGGTCTGCGCGTCCACGGCGGCGCCTTCGCGCGTCCTGAGCAACGCCTCATAGGCGAACACCCGACCGGACTCGATTTCGGCGACGGGCGCAAATGCCACGGCATAGCTGGCGCTCGACGCGGTCACACCCGCTTGCGCATGTTCCGGCTCTTCCACGACGATCCCTTTGCCGAGCTTTGCCCGGCTTCATGGCGCAAGCCGAAGCAAAAATCATCAAACAATGGCGATGCTCGCCGGCAAGGTCCGGCGACGGTCAGACGTGCATCTCGTGCTTCGCGAGTTCGACCCGGACCCGCAGCTCGATTTCCTGCATCAGGCTGGCAAGCTCGGCGTCTTCCGGCATTTCGAACGTCTCGAGCCAGTTCTCCAGCCCGCGCACGGCCTCCACGCCCGCGGGCGGAACAAGGGTTTCCGCATGCAAGCGCTGAAGCAGGGCGAGGCCACGACCGGCACTTTCCGCGATCCTGCGGCGGCGTTCGACGGAAACATCGGCGGCGGCCATTTGCACCAGCATCTGCACCGACGTGGCCGGCATTGCGGCGGGATGCGGTTGGGCCACGCTGGACGGCGCGGGAGAATCCACCTGTGGCAGAGCAGCGCGAAAGCCCGGCTCCGCCTTCGGCAGGATCGCCAGCAACTGCTGCTGCAGCAAAGCGGACATGGGGGAAATGCGCACTTTTGACCTTACCGCCCAAGGAGGAGCTCCAATCTCTCTATAAGAGATAAGCGGAAACTTTCTCATGGAATCCCCACGATTATGCGCAAGCCTCGACTTCGCGTCGCAGCATTGGTGCTGGCGGCGGTGCTCGCCGGAACCGGTCCGGCGATCGCCGGGCCACGCATCAAGGACATCGTCGATGTGGAGAATGTCCGTCCCAACCAATTGGTAGGCTACGGCCTCGTGGTGGGCCTGGCCGGGACCGGCGATCGTACACGCAATGCTCCGTTCACCGAGGAGTCGATGCAGGCGATGCTCGAACGGATGGGCGTCAACGTTCGCGGAACGCAGATGCGGACCCAGAATGTCGCCGCTGTGTCGATCACGGCAACCATGCCGCCGTTCGCCCGGGCCGGATCAAAGATCGACGTTCAGGTATCTGCGCTGGGTGACGCAACCAGCCTGCAGGGCGGTACGCTTCTCGTCTCTTCGCTCCGCGCCCTGGACGGCGAGATCTACGCCGTTGCACAGGGGCCCGTCGCCGTATCGGGCTTCAAGGCACGCGGTGCGGGTGCCAGTGTCAGCCGCGGCGTCTCCACGTCGGCGCGCATCGCGGAAGGTGCGATCATCGAACGCGAAGTGCCGTTCGCGCTGAAATCGGCCACCAGCCTGAAGCTGGCGCTGAAGAACCCCGACTTTACCACCGCCCAGCATATCGCGGGTGCGATAAACCGCCAGTTTCCGGGCGCCGCAGAGGTGCTCGATCCCGCAACCGTGCAAATTGCCCCATCGGGGGGTGGTGGCCTGATCAATCTTGTATCCCAGATCGAGAACCTCCCTGTCGAGGTCGATCAGCCTGCCCGTATCGTCATCAACGAGGCCGCTGGAACCGTGGTGATGGGTACGGACGTTCGCGTCAGCCCGGTTGCCATCGCCCAAGGCGGTCTGACGATCAGCGTGTCGGAAAGTCCGATCGTGTCGCAGCCGGCGCCCTTGTCGAACGGCCAGACGGCCGTCGTTCCGCGCACTCAGATCGCGGTCGATGACGGCGGCGGCGCATCGCTCGCGATGGTGGGCGGCGGCACCTCGCTTCAGTCGCTGGTCAGCGGCCTGAACGCTTTGGGCGTATCGCCGCGTGATCTCATCACCATCCTTCAGGCGATCAAGACGGCTGGCGCCCTGCAGGCTGAAATAGAGGTTCAGTGATGGACGATCTGCGGATTGCGACCCCTGCCGCCCCAGCGCCCCGGATGCCTGCCGCGGGCGGACCGGCGGCGCAGAAGACCGCCAAGGATTTCGAGGCGGTATTCATCGGCCAGATGACGCAGCTCATGTTCGAGAGCGTCGGGGAAGGCGAATTCAGCGGCGGGCACGGCGAACAGATGTTTCGCGGCGTACTCGCGGAGAAACTGGGCGGCGCCATCGCCGAACGGGGCGGCATCGGCCTTGCCCCCAAGGTGCTGGAGCAGATCATCAAGCTGCAGGAAGGAAACAAATGATCGAGGAACTGCTCGACAACATGTCGTCGCTGACGGCGATCATGGAAGAAGAATCGGACCGGCTTGTCGCGCCCGGCCGTGTCCCCGATCTGTCCGAGATGGCTGTGGCGAAGAACCGGCTCGTGGGATTGCTGGAGGCGAAGCTCGCCCAACTGTCGCGCGAGCGCGCTGACTGGATGGAGCTGCTGGACGAAGCAGACCGCAGCCGCCTTGCTGCCGCAGTCGCCGTGCTGCGCGACGCATCATTGGTGAATGCGGATGTACTTGAACGCCAGATCGAGCTTTCAACCGAACTGATGGCAGCAATCGCGCAGGAAGCGCAGCGACTGATGGGCACCCGGCAGGCAACCTACGGCGCCCATGGTGGGCTGCTGGGCATGGACCTTCCCGCGCCAATCTCGCTGAACGCGCGGCTCTGACGCTCCGCTTCCGGCGAGCGAGGCAAGCAGCAAAGCTCGAACGAGCTCAGCCGGTCGCGCCGCCCAGCCCAAACCGTCACCAGCATGAAATAGCGGCCGCGAATTGAATTCGCGGCCGCTATCACCGGGCAAAAGCGGGCACGCCTCTACAATCATCGCCTGGAGCCTGCCGGCGCCGTCCTGACGCGCGCCGGCCAGTCGTTGCGCGTGCGGACCGCGCTCCGTTTCATTTGCCCGTCGCGCCCACGGCCGAGCGCCCGATAGTCGCTCAGGCCAGGGCACTTGAGCCGGCCGCTTACCCCCCCTTGCCCAGTGCAGTCTTTAACAGCGCCTGTTGCTTGCGGTAGAGGTTTGTTATCGCGGCGAAATCCGCCTGCAACTCGCCCATCTTCAGCAGCTGGTCTTCGAGCGTGACGTTGTTCCCGTCCGGCTTCGTCTCGCTGACGTCCTTGTCCATGATGATGTGACCGGCGCCCGGTGCACGGGCGCCCAGCGCCGCCATGCCGCTGGTGATCGTCACGCTCGGTCGTCCGATCCGCACGCCGGAACTGCTCCCGGTCTGTTCCAGCAGAGCGCTGAAATCGGGTGCTTCCACTTCACGCGCCTTGAAGCCGGGCGTTTCGCTGTTGGCGATGTTCTGGGCAATTACCCGCTGGCGCTCGGCGAGATGCTTCATCTCGCGTCCGATACCAGCGATCAGGGCAGGAGCATTGGGCATGATCAGAATCCAAGAATGCCGGTGTTGGAAGAGCCTGAGGACAGGCGGGTGAGCGCCGCGCGATATTGCGCGAGCTGCGACTGTTCGCGGACGGTAGAGCCACCCGCCTTGCCGGTGACGCCACCTGCGAGAGCGGCCTTGCCGTCATCCCAGTAGAGCGAGCGGTAAGCCGTCTGGCTCATCGAAAGCGCCTGCCGGATCCGATCCAGCGCCACTGCTGCGTCCGCGGCCGTGGACACGTTCAGCGCCTCGTCCAGATCGAGGCCAAAGCTGCCGCCCGGCCTGACCGATGGTGCATTCGACGGAAGTGGCGCCGGTGTCGAAAGCCGCTGCGGCTCGATACCGAGCTTGGAAAGCGCATCCTTGCCCGCCCCGCCGGCGATCAGTTCAAGCGACGAGCCCGCCTTTGCCTCCAAACGAAGGGCATAGCCGGTGTCCGTCTTGGCGGACATCACGATCGCCTTTGATCCCGTCAGGAGCCGCACGCGCTCTGCCAGCGAGGCCAGGGTGTCATCGGCTCTGATCGTGACCTTGCGCGCGCTGCCACCAGCGACCTTTATCGAAAATTCGTCACCCGCCCGCAGGCTGGTTTGAGAGACGAGCTTGGTAGAGTCTTCCGGCGTCAAGACACCCCGGCGGAGCCCAAGCACACCCAGCGTACTCGCGCCGCCAGGGGCCGCCACAATCCGCACCGGCTCCGTCCGCTGCGATGCTTGCCCGAACTGAGTCGTGGAGAGAAGCGCGCCGGTTGCCGTATCCACACGAGTGACGAAGCCGTCCACCGCCCCCTGCGGTGCACCATTGAGGGCGCCGGTAGTGCGCCCACCAACGTACAAGGCGCCGTTCATGAAAGTGACGCTGTCGACCTGATCGTCGCCATCGGACGCCAGATAGCTGACGCTCGATCCGGAAAGGTCGGCTGCGACGCGCGCCACAAAGCCGTCTCTTCCCTCCCCACGCGCATTGATCTGTTCACCATTCAGGGTTGAACTGGTCGCGCCAACCACCGCGATGCTGCCTGCCGGATCCACAGCAAGCGCCCGCGCGTCTGCCGATCCCAAGGCCAGCATTCCCAGATCATTGGAAAGGCTCCCGGAATCTAGCCGCCGCAGCACGGCGCCCGTGCCCTCGCGTGTCAGCGCCAGCAGAGCGCCACTTCCGTCCACGGCAAGGCCGGTAACATTGTCGCTACCGCCGGAATCGATCGTCCGCCGCTCCTGCAGCCTGCCAGTGCCGTCGAGCCGGGCGACAAAGGCATCACCGCCGCCGCTGGACGTGCGGCCGCCAACAAAGATCGCGCCATCCGCGCCAACCGTCACGGCACTGGCAGTGTCATTTCCCAGTGTACGCACCAGGCTGGCAAACTTTTCGTCGCCATTGGCATCGAAGCGCGCCACCAGCATGTCGCCGTCGCTCGATGCCCCGTCGAAACTGCCGGTCACGGTGCCGGCGAGCACGACGTCGCCGGTCGGCGCTATGCTCACCGCGGCCCCCTTGGCCGAGCCCGCGGCACCAAGCGTGCGCTGCCATACCGTGCGGCCTTCGCTATCCAGCTTGGTGAGGAACAGGTCTTCGCTGGCGGTCAGGTTCGACCCCAGATCACCCGTGGTGGTGCCAACGACGTAGCTGAAGCCTTTTGCGTCGGTCGCAATCGCGCTGTTGCTCGTCGTCGCCAGCACTGGCGCAGCGGCTCGCGCGCCGGTCGGCGCCGTCAGCTTGGCGGCAGCGGTTGCTTCCGTGTTGACAGCAGCGATCTGCGAAAGCGTCCGTCTCTGCGCGGCGCCGGCGGGATCGTCCAACCGCATGATCCGGGTCGTGGTGGGCGCATCCAAAGCCGTAACGCCACTTGCCACCATTAGCGCATCCTTGGCGCCGACCTGATCGATCTCGACCTTCTCATAACCGGATCGCTTGACCGAAAAGCCCCATTGCTCCCCCGTCTTGGCGGGAACAAAGCTGACCTCCCAACGTGGAACTGGTTCGCCGCTCGTACCCTGCACCAACGTCCCGTCGGCGTTGCGCAACGGAATGGCCGCGATCGCCGAATTGATCGCGTTCGCCATGCTGTCGAGGGTTGGCGGTTGCTGCGTGGCTGAAAGATCGACCGACACGGTATCGGTGGCAGTCCCGCTACTCAGGCGGATTTGAAAAATCTCATTCCCGCTCAGACCCGGCAGAGCAGCGTCGCGCGACGCCACGATCCCGATCGGCGGTATCTCGCCCGTGTTCAGCGAACTCGGTGCGATCGTCGAGACGCTTTCCGCACGGCGCGCCGGGCCGGCGAAGGCGAGGTTCAGCTTTTCGGACGGTGCGCTGACAAGATAGCCCTGCAGGTCGGCAAGGCCTTTGGCGAAGCTGGACTGGAGCAGGGTACGCTCCGCGGAGGCTGTTGACTTTGTGGCGGCGGCTTCGGCCAGCAACCGCAGCCGGTCCAGCGCCTTGTAGGCCGTGAAAGCCGTCTCGACGTCCGCGGGCAGAGCGTCCGATCCCCCCGTCGGCTTGTCGATGATGGTCGTCATTCGCTTGATCGCGGACACCTGGGTCGAAACGGGCGCGCTGTTTGACGCTTCCTTCCAGGGCGGAGTTGTCGCCGCCATCGTGAACAGCGCCTTTGCCTGGCGCACCGCGCGGCTTTCCGACGTGATCGCGGAGGAGAAGATATCAAAGCTGTTCGTGCCGGTCAGCATGCTGAGACCGACGAGACCATTTGAAAGATTTATCGTCATTCCCGCGTCGTCCCCGCCGACCCCCTCGCACTTCTTCCTATAATAGGCGGGTGGCGGCCCTTCCGGCGCGAACTGGCCGCGGAATCTTCCGGAGCTTCCCTTCGATGACGATGATGATGCCGATTGCCGAGCCAGCAGAGCTGAAACGCTACACCGGCCCGCAACGGGCGGCTGCACTGATGCTCGCGCTTGGCAAGGAACATGGCGCTGCCATCTGGGAGCAACTGTCGGTCGACGAGATAAAGGAGCTTTCCGGCACGATCGCCCAACTCGGACGCGTTCCCTCGACAGTGGTCGAACATCTGCTCGTTCAATTTTCGGGCGAAGTATCGAGCATGGCGTCGCTCCACGGCTCCTTCGAGACGACCGAACGGCTGCTTGGCGGCATCCTGCCGGAGGACCGGGTGAAGGAGATCATGGAGGACATCCGCGGCCCCTCCGGCCGGACGATGTGGGACAAGCTCTCCAACGTCAGCGAGGCCGTGCTCGCATCCTATCTGAAGAACGAATATCCGCAGACCGCCGCGGTGATCCTGAGCAAGTTGCGCTCGGACCATGCCGCACGCGTGCTGGCCGTGCTGCCGCGCGAATTTTCGGTGGACGTCATTCAGCGCATGTTGCGCATGGATGCGGTGCAGAAGGAGGTGCTGACTCAGATCGAGCACACGCTCCAGAGCGAGTTCATGAGCAACCTTGCCCGCTCGCAACGAACCGATCCGCATGAATCCATGGCCGACATCTTCAACGCCATGGATCGCTCCACAGAGGAAGCGATGTTGAACGCGCTCGACGAACGCGCGCCTGATTCCGCCGAACGGATCCGCTCGCTGATGTTCACCTTCGAGGACCTGGGGAACCTGATCCCAAGCTCGGTTTCCGTCATCGTCCGTCAGGCGGACAAGCGGCAGATGGCCCTGGCGCTGAAGGGAGCGCCGGAGGAGATGAAGCAGCTGTTCTTCAGCTCCATGACCGAACGCTCGGCAAAGCTGATGCGGGAGGACATGGCCGGCATGGGCCCGGTGCGTGCGCGGGACTGCGAGGAAGCGCAAAGCGCGCTTGTTCGCCTGGCGAAGTCGCTGGCGGACCGCGGCGAGATCATGCTCGTCGATCCCAAAAGCGACGATTCCATGATCATCTGAGATGACGATGATGCATACGTCCTCCCACATACGGCCATTCGTCTTCGACAGCATCTTCGCGCTGCCGGAAACCGACCCGGCCAAGGTTTCAACTGATGAGTTGAGCCTGGAGATTGCGGCGCTGAAGGCCGACCTCGCGCTGATGCAGCGTGATCAGGAAACATTGATCGCAGCCGCGAAAGCCGAAGCGTTCGAAGCCGGTCTGGCGCAGGCACGTGCGGAGCGCGACACCGCGCTCCTCGCCGCGGTCGATGCGCTTCACGCCTCCATCGAGATCCTCGACGAGCGGATGGACGAGATCGCCAGCCAGGTCGCGCGTGACGGGGCCGAGGTTTCGCTCGCCGCTGCGGACCTCCTGGCCGGCCGGGCGATCGCGCACGATCCCGGGCTTGCGATCGATGAGGCAATCGGCCGCGTGCTGAAGCAGGTGGCGCGCGGTCAGGAACTGCTCGTGCGGGTATCGCCCGCGCTGAAGGAAGAGGTCGAGGGTCTCATCGCCACGCGTCAGGCGCAAGACCGACGTCGGCTCAATCTTCAGGTGGTCTGCGACCCGAACCTGGCACCTGGCGACGCCTACATCGAATGGGACCAAGGCGCACTGGCGCTGGACGCGGGTGCTCGTCGGCAGGCGATCTGTGCGGAACTGGAAGCACTCCTTCCCTGCCAGCAGTAACCCGGCAAGTTTTTCCCACCGGCAGAATCTGCCGCCTCTTTCCCCTCCTATAATACAATCGTGGGGTGAAACCCCGGTTTGTAGACGAGGGGCGATCCTTGAACCAGTTGCGGACACTCGTGGCCCAGATCGGGGCGCGAAGGCTGATGATCATGGGCGGGGTCGCCGTGGCCCTGCTGGCGGTGCTCGCAGCCGTTGCCCTGCGCGGCGGGTCGAGCTCGATGGGGTTCCTTTATACGGATCTCGACCCGGCCGCGGCGCAAAGCATTTCCGAGAAGCTCGCCAGCCAGAACATTCCCTTTCAGCTATCGGCTGACGGCAGCTCGATCCTGGCTCCCCAGGACAAGCTGGCCGAGCTGCGCATGAGCATGGCTGGCGAGAAGCTGGGCGGCAAAATCGGTTACGACGTTCTCGACGAAGAGGAACCGTTCGGGATTTCCGCGTCGCGCGCCAAACTGAACGAGACCCGCGCCATCGAGGGCGAACTCTCCCGATCGATCGAAAGCCTCCAGAACGTAAGCCGCGCGCGTGTCCACATCGTCATGCCGGAACACACGATGTTCTCCACCGAGAGCCGCAAGGCGACGGCGGCGGTGACGGTGAAGACGCGGGGACGGCTGACCGGAGAAGCGGTGCAGTCGATCCGCTACCTCGTCTCCTCCTCTGTTCCCGAACTCGCCCCGGAAGCCGTCTCGATCGTTGATCAGACCGGCGCTCTGTTGGCGCGCGCCGGTGAGGCCGGGGAAGCGGGCGCTGGCTCCGCCGATGAGCGTCAGCAGGCGGTTGAAGCCAAGCTGCGCGAGGAAATCGAAGCGCTGCTCGAGCCGATTGTCGGTGCCGGCAAGGTCCGCGCCGAGGTTTCTGCCCAGATCGATCGTGATCAGACGCGCGAAGAGTCCAACGTCTTCGATCCCGACAAGCAGGTGATCGCTCGCCAGGTCACGGTGGAATCCAACGACCAGAATAGCGAAAATCAGGCAGCAGCCCAGATGGCGACCGTCGGCGCCCAGCTGCCCGAGAACCAGAACCAGCCCGGCGGCCAGGGCGACAGTCGCAACGCGGCCCGCACCGAAACGTCCGAAGACACGACCTATGCCAACAGCCAGACCCGCAGCGTCGTGGTGCGCGCACCTGGCAAGATCAATCGGCTCAGCGTCGCGGTGATGATCGACGGGGGTGTGAATGGTTTGCCCCAGCCCAAGATCCAGCGGCTTACCCGACTGGTCGAGAATGCTGTCGGCATCGATGCCGAGCGCGGTGACAGCGTCGTCGTCGAAAGCATGCAGTTCGCGGCCGACGACAGCATGGCCGACAAGGAAGAAGGGATCTTCTCGCTCGTCACGACCGATCAGATCCTGAGCCTTGTGAAGCTTCTGGTGATCGCGGGTGTGGGCCTGATCGCGCTGCGCATGCTCAAGCCCAAGCGCGTCTCCGCTGATGCTCCGGCGGCTGCCGCCGAAACGCTCCTGACCCCTCAAAGTCCTGAAATCGCGCGATTGACGGCTCAGGCGGCGCAGGGAGACGCGGCAGCCATCCAGCAGCTCGAGGCCATACCCGACGGCAGCAATGGACAGTCAGTCCAACCCGCGATCTCCGCGACGCCATCACAGGAAGCAGCCAAGGTCTCCCTACCCGCGCCCGCACCGACAGCACGGCTGCCTGAGCATGAGATCAATGCTCGCGCCGGTCACATCGGGCATGAGATGGGCGTTGCCATTGCAAAGCGGATCACCAGTGGCGGCGAGGAGCTCACCGTGCGGCTCAGCCCAGGCGAGTTCGGCAAGATCGAGGTTCGCATGGCGTTCGACGATGGCGGGATACTCCGCGCGGTGGTCGCCGCTGAACGAACGGAAGCGCTCGACCTGTTTCCCCGCTCAACCAGCGCCGCGTGAAGCCGTCCGCCGTCGAGGCGATGGCCGACGACATCGAAGCGCACGGACTGTTGCAGAACCTTGTCGCCTATGAGGATGAGGGACTGTTGTGGGTCTTTGCCGGGGGGCGGCGTTACCGCGCGCTCAAAATCTTGGTGAAGCGCAAGCGGATCAAGAGCAGCGACACCTTCCCGGTCGAGTTGCGGACCAAGGAAGAAGCCATCGAGCTGTCGCTCGCCGAGAATTTCCAGCGCGAGGACATGCACCCTGCCGACAGCATCCGCGCCTTCGCCGCGCTCCGCGACACGGGCATGGACGCCGAGGAGATTGCGGCCCGGTTCGGTCAGGCGGTCAGCTTCGTCTACAAGATGCTGCGTCTCTCCGCGCTCGCCCCGGCCCTGATCGACCTGATCGCCAAGGACCAGTTGAGCCTTGAGGCGGCACGTGCGCTCACCCTCACCGACGA
Organism: Sphingomonas sp. IC-11; assembly: GCF_021043365.1. GTDB lineage: Bacteria > Pseudomonadota > Alphaproteobacteria > Sphingomonadales > Sphingomonadaceae > Sphingomonas. The sequence goes on from NZ_JAJNDU010000004.1 coordinate 165,206, forward strand.
TCACAGCCAGCAGATGAAGGTCTGCAAGGCCGCGAACGGCCACGCGCACACTATCCGCCGGATGCTCACCACCGAGAAGGTGGACACGACCAGCGGCGCGTTCCTGTTCGTCGGGCGGGAGGCTTACGAGGCCAAGGGCGGTACGATCACGGTCGACCTGTTCAGCCAGGGGGCCGAAGGCTTCGCGGACGATCCCGAGCTTGTGCGAGAATTGGCAGAAGAGAAGCTGGACGCACTCGCGGACGAGTATCGCGCTATCGGGTGGCACGAGGTGCACGCGGCGGTCGAACGCCCTTACGACCTCTACATGAAGGGCAGCATGTACCCGGCGACGCGCGGGCCGACCGAAGCCGAGTCGGAGCGGCTTGCCGCGATCGACGCCGAGATCGAGGCCATCGCAGAGGCCGAGGGCGAGGACAGCGAGCGGATCGACCCGCTATCGGACGAGCGCGACGCGATCACCGAAGGCTTGCGCGCCTTTAATCGCGAGCAGGTTGCGGTGGGCGGCGTGGCCCTTTGGGTGTCGCATGACGGATCACTGGGCAAGAGCTTCTACCGCGCCAAGGCCGAGCCGAAACCGAAGGCGAACCACGACGGTCCCGTCCCGCTTTACAGCAACAGCCTGTTCGCCGACCTCACGCGCATTAAGACACGGGTCGTGCAGGAGGCGGTCGCGGCCGACCCGGCGCTGGCACTCGACATCGTGCTCGACAGCCTCGCGGGCCAGTTGCTCCACGGCGCGCACAGCCACCAGATGGCGATCGAGGTTCAGGCCAAGGCCGTCGCGACCGACGTGGCGCAAGAGTTGATGGCGACGAGCGACGTTCTTGCCGTGGAGGACATGATGGCGACCCGTTTCGCCGCCATTCCCGCCGAAGGCCGGTTCGAGGCGATCCGTGCCATGGGCAGCGACGACAAGATGGCGTTGCTGGCCGGGCTTGTCGCGATGACGGTGGACGGCACGGTGTTCGCGGGCGGCTCCCCCGGCCAGCGCCACCACCAATTCGAGCAGATCGTGCGCGCGAGCGGCGTGAACATCGCGTCGCGCTGGACCGCCCCCATCGGCCTGTTCGACAAGATGCGCCGTGCTGCGATGATCGACCTGTTGCGCGAGGAAGTGGGCGCGTCGAGTGCCGAGAATTGCGCCACCATCAAGAAGAAGGCGGACCTTGCCGTGAACGTGTCCGAGCGGTTGCCCGCCCATTGGCTTCCCGCCCCGCTGCGGATCGGTGCCTTTGACCGAGCGGAGCGCGAGCCGGAGGAATGCGACGCCGACATGGACGAGGACGGCAGCGAGCAGGAGGGCATGATCGACGAGGAAACGGCCTGAACAGCAAAGCTGGGGGTCCGGTGATAATCGGACCCCCTTTCCTCTCCTGACGAGCGCAAGGCGGCCCGTCGCCCCGGCGCGCCAGCCCTGGCGGGCTGGCGCGCCGGCTGCCCTTTCAGGTCCGCGTCGCGCCGCCCGACACGAGGTCGGGCGGCGCCGTGGCGACTTCCTTGCCGATCGGGTGGTGCGGCTCACCGCCAGCGGCCTTGTGGCGCGGTCGCGATGCTCGACAGGTCCGTCGTCGTGTCGACCGGCACGCCGGCCTGTTTGCGCTCCGAGTAGCGTTCTACGAGCTGCGTCGCGTGTGGCCGTAGCAGGACCGTGAAGCGGACCAGCTCCTCCATCACGTCGACGATGCGGTCATAATAGCTCGACGGCTTCATGCGTCCGGCCTCGTCGAACTCCTTGTAGGCCATCGCGACCGACGACTGGTTCGGGATCGTGAACATCCGCATCCAGCGGCCGAGCAGCCGCAGCGTGTTGACGGCGTTGAACGACTGCGATCCGCCAGACACCTGCATCACCGCGAGCGTACGGCCCTGGGTCGGGCGCATGCCCTTCATCTCGAGCGGCAGGTGATCGATCTGCGCTTTCATGATGCCGGTGATCTGGCCGTGACGTTCCGGGCTGCACCAGACTTGGCCCTCGGACCACAGCGCCAGTTCGCGCAGCTCATGGACGGCCGGGTGATCGTCTCCGGCCACTTGGTCGGGGAGCGGCAGTGTCGAGGGATCGAAGATCCGCGTTTCCGCGCCGAATAACTGCAGCAGGCGTGCCGCTTCCTCCGTGGCGAGCCGCGAGAAGGAGCGCTCACGCAAGCTGCCGTAGAGCAGGAGTATCCGAGGTGCCGGATCAAGCGGCCCGAGCCCTGTGGCGGGCCGCGCGCGGATATAGGCTGGATCGAGTGCCGGCAGGAGGTCGGGATCGGTGAGCGTACGAAGCGGCATCAAAGAGCTTTCACGAGAAAGGTGGCCGACGCCGGGCAGAGCGCGGTGAACTCGCGCGAGGCGGCAACCGCAGGCGGCGCCGCAGCGCGATCGGCCTCTGCATAGCCGTTCACCCGGAAAAATGGCGCCGCGGTGTCGGTCAGAAGGTGGAGCCGCTCGGCGCCGAGCCGGCGCGCCTCGCCCTCGAGCAGCGCCAGCATCGCACCGCCGATGCCGGCGCCCCGGCGATCGGCCAAGACCACCAGCGAGCGGAGCAGGCGGTCCGACCCTTCGCCCTCGATCCCGCCGAACCCGACCAACCCAGCGTCGTCGTCGAAGCGGACGAAGGCGCGGCCGGGTTCGGCGAGATCGGCGGTCGGCAGCTTGGCGGCTGCCAGCGCGCCGGCCAGATCATCCAGCTCGCCCGGCGCGAGACACGTGACGCGGAGGCCGGTCATGCGTGCGCCCCGCGCTCGTACCAGCCCCGGGATGCTTTCACGATCGAGACGACCGACAGCATCACGGGCACCTCGACCAGCACGCCGACGACCGTGGCCAGCGCCGCGCCCGACTTGAGCCCGAACAGCGAGATCGCGGCCGCCACGGCCAATTCGAAGAAGTTGGATGCGCCGATCAGCGCCGCAGGCGCCGCCACGCACCAGGCAACGCCGAAGCGGCGCGAGAGCCAGTAGGCTAGACCTGCATTGAAATAGACTTGGATGAGGATCGGCACCGCAAGCAGCGCGATCACCAACGGCTGCGCCACGATCGCCTCACCCTGGAAGCCGAACAGCAGGACGAGCGTCGCCAGCAGCGAGACGAGCGACACCGGCCCCAAGCGACCGAGCAGCCGGTCGAGCGCGGCTTGTCCGCCGTTCGTCAGCACGACACGGCGCACGAGCTGGGCGGCGATGACCGGCACGACGATGTAGAGCATCACCGAGATCAGCAGCGTGTCCCACGGCACCGTCACCGAAGCGACGCCGAGCAGCAGCCCGACGAGCGGCGCGAACAGGAACACCATGATGACGTCGTTCAGCGCGACCTGGGACAGCGTGTAGGTCGGCTCGCCCTCGCACAGGTTCGACCACACGAACACCATGGCCGTGCACGGTGCCGCAGCGAGCAGGATCAGGCCAGCGATGTAGGACGGCCCCTCCCCTGCGGGCAGAAGCGGCGCGAACAGCCAACCGATGAACAATGTGCCCAGCGCTGCCATCGAGAAGGGCTTCACCGCCCAGTTGATGAACAGTGTGACGCCCACCCCCTTCCAATGCTGGCGGACCGACCCGAGCGCGCCGAAGTCGATCTTGAGCAGCATCGGTACGATCATCAGCCAGATCAGCACCGCGACGATGAGGTTGACGCGCGCTACCTCGGCCGAGGCAACGCGCGCGAACAGGCCGGGCAAAAGGTGCCCCAAGCCGATGCCGGCAACGATGCAGAGCGCCACCCAGAGCGTCAGGTAGCGCTCGAAGGTGCCGATGCCGGCGCGCGCCGGCGCAGGTCCGGCGACAGGGGCGATCGTCGACATGGGCTCAGCCGACCCGCTCGCCGGACGCGTCCACCACCTGTTCGCCGTCCTCCTTGGCGAACGCGCCGAGCTGCCCGCTCGGCAACAGATCGAGGACGGCTTCGGACGGGCGGCAGAGCTTCACGCCCAAGGGTGAGACGACCAGCGGGCGGTTGATGAGGATCGGGTGCGCCATCATCGCGTCCACCAGCGCCTCGTCGGACAGTGTGGTGTCGCCGAGCCCCAGCTCCGCATAGGGCGTGCCTTTCTCGCGCAGCAGCTCGCGCGGCGAGATGCCCGCCCGCTCAATCAGCTCGACCAGCAGCGCGCGCGACGGCAGGGTCTTCAGATATTCGACCACGTGCGGCTCGATGCCGGCATTGCGGATCATGGCGAGCGCGTTGCGCGACGTGCCGCACTCGGGATTGTGGTAGATGACGATGTCGACGACCGAGTCAGTCCGGCTCATGGGGCGTCCTTTCAGCAGCAGGGAGCGAGTTCGGCGATGAGCGGCCCGCACAATTCGGCGTTGCCGGCACAGCAATCCTTGACGAGGAACAGCGTTAGCGCGCGCAGCCCGTCGAGGTCGGCGCGGTAGATGATCGACCGGCTGTGCCGTTCGGAGCGAACGAGGCCGGCACGGGCCAGAATACCAAGGTGCGCCGACATCGTGTTCTGCGGCACATCCAGCCGGCGGGCGATCTCGCCTGCAGCCAACCCGTCAGGCTCGTGCCGCACCAGCAGACGAAACACGTCGAGGCGCGTGCCCTGCGCCAACGCCCCCAGTGCCGCGATCGCTGACTCGTTTTCCATATATCCAGCATAGCAGATATATTAGAGAGCGATAGGCCTTCTCCCTTACCGCGGTTCGAGTGAGTGGGGGGGCTTAGGCGGTGTGACGCGCAGGTGTGCCACGTGGCACACCCTGCCCCGCCCCGATCGTCGGCAGCCCATCGAGCAGAGCCAAAAGATCGCCTAGCGCACGCCTGCGATAGGCGTTGTACCACCGGCGCCGGCGATGCTCGGCCGCGTCGTGGATCATGTGGCAGCGCTGGCAGAGCGCGGCGAGATTGCGCGGCGCATTGTCGGTCGGGTCGTGATTGAGGTGCGCGCAGGCGATATACACCCGCGTGAGCCGGACGATCGCGGCGACGTCTGCCCCGACGACACGGATGCGCCGTCCCCGCCCGTCGCGCCACTGTCGGCGATCGGCATCCCACCAGCGACCATCGCCAAGATGGAAGACGCGCGCACCGTGCGGCCGTCGGCAATGCTCGCAGCGGCCTTTAGCGCGGCCGAACCGGATCAGCCTGGACAGCTCGGGCCAGTCGATCGGGTACAGCCAGCGATGTTCCGGCATGATCGGCATGACGATTCTATGAGTCAGGGCCGAGCGGAACGAAAGCAGAAAATCACGGTCCGCACCGCGGGCGGCACATCACTCGCGCCAGCGCTGCCCATACTGAGCTAAGCGAGCCTCGATTTCGTCGATCCGGCGCCGCTGCGCCGCGGTGAGCGCCGCCATGACTCGCTTGAAAGCGGCCGGCTTCATCGTTCGGAGCTGGCCGATATCGCTGTCGCGGCGCAGCCGCACCTTCCAGTCGGCCGGGCGATACTCCACCCCGGCCGAGCCGAGCCGCCAGAAGATCATCGCCACCTGGTTGGGGGTGAACGCACCTTTGTCGTCGACGAAGGCGATGAAGTTCTGCGCGTCGAAGTCGGGTGCCTTGCGACCGAGCTTGAGCAGCGCGGTCATGACGCGTTGCTTGCGCGCGTCCTCCACCAGGCCGCGGCGGTGACGGTCCACCAGCTTTCCCGTATCGCGTGCATCGAGCCGTCGCCCTTGCTCGTCAATGCCGGCGATCTCGAAGCGCTTGATGCACTCGGAGCCGACCAGCAACGACGCGGACGTGCCGTCGTTCTCGATCTCGAAATGGTAGCGAAGCTCCTGCTGCCCGCACAGCTCGCAGGTGCCGTCCGCCGCTTCGAGGTCGAAGAAGCGCCCCGTATAGGTCCACTCCTTGAGCGCGGCGCCAAGGGTGCTCGCGCGGCTGAGCGGTAGCAACGACGCCGACGCCCGCTCCGCCCAGTTCGACATTCGCGCTTCCCCCCGAAGTCCCCTCCCGAACCTTATCCGTTTGTCTGGCGCGGGGCGACCCGCGCCGGGGAACGCCAAGGGCGCCGCCCTTTCGTTCCCGAACGACAATCTTGCCGCCCGTGTAAGCCGCCAAGCGCGGCGCCCGGCCCCGTCGGTGCCGGCCGCGCTAGGGCGGCTCGCCCGCGCCAGCTTACCAAGATTCTCGTTCCCCTCCCCATCCCGTCCTCGCCGGACAGGCAGGGCCGTGAGGCCGAACGGCCTTGCGGCCCATGCCAACAAGGAGGATCACCCATGCCGACCCCCGAGCAGATCGACACCATCCGGCGTCTCAACGATGCGGCGCGTACCCACCCTGGCCTCGCGAGCCTCGCCAACGTTACGATGGGATTCCAGGCCCTCCCCGAGCTGGACCGTTTCGCCGCGTTGGTCGCGATCACCCGGTTCACGAAGTTCGATGGCAACAACGACCCTCATGGCGAGCACGATTTCGGCGCGATCTATAAGCTCGCAACCGGCGCGTGGACGCAGGACCGTTCGGACGATGCAAAGGCGGTTGTGCAGACGGTGTTCTGGAAGATCGACTGCTACGACACGAGCCTCACCTACGGCAGTGACGCTCCGTGGAATCCCGAGCAGACTAAACGGGTGCTGACGATCATGCTGGCCAGCGAATACTAACGCCTGTGGCGTAGCGATCCGCGCTCGATTGAGCGCGGATCAACCGTGCCGAAACGGACCTGCGCCAACGTGATTTGTTGAGAAATCGCGGGGGAGCGCGTAGGGTTAACGGCGAAAGGATGACGCGATGGCCCAGATCAATCTCGACACGCTGCGCGAGCGCATCCGCTCCATGGACTTTGAGCGTGGCACCCCCGAGCAGATCGCGCTCTGGCGCGAGGACGTAGCAGAGGCGCGCGCCAACCTCGTCATCGAGGACATGACGCCGACCGGCGACGAGGATGCCATGTTCGCCATGATGCTCGATGAGGGTGTTCCCCCTTCGCTCATGCCGTCCATCATCCTCGGCCTCTACAAGCCAGGAACCCACCAGATCGCGGCCTGACCTTGGCAGACGATCCCTACACCTATCCGGGGACCGACACGCTCCGGAACCGGCTTGGGATCACGGACGACAAGACCCTCATGGAGGCCGAGCGGAGGTTGACCTTGGCGCGCGGCGCAGAAGCCGCGCGCCTCACCTTTCCAGCGACGGCGGACGGCTATCGCGCCCTACATCGGCACCTCTTCCAGGACCTTTACGACTGGGCGGGTCAGGATCGCACCGTCAATATCGCCAAGGGCGGCTCCAGTTTCGCGCACGTGCCTTACATCGCGCGCGAGCTCGATAAGCGGTTTGCCGATACGCGGGCGGGCGATGCGCTGAAGGGCCTCGCCCGCGACGAGTTTTTCGACCGGCTCGGCAACCACATCAACGAGATCAATGCCATCCACCCTTTCCGCGAGGGAAACGGGCGGACGATGCGCCACCACGCGGCGCAGCTCGCCCGCGATGCCGGCCATCCCATCAGGATCGCCTCGATCGACAAGACCGCGTGGATGGACGCGTCCCGGCATGGCTTCCTCACCGGCGATCATCGGCCTATGGCCGCGGTGCTCGCCGAGGCGGCGATCCGTCGCGACCTTGCGCCCGAAGCGCGGATCGGTCCCGCCGGGATAGCCTTGCTGCCTCAACGTGCGCCGCCCGAAGGGCAGCGCTACCGGGTGACGCTGACCAAGGCCCGCGAGGAACTGGATCGCTATCTCCCGGCCGCCCGCCAGCAGGCGGCCGACCGGCTGCGCAGCCTCATTCGAGAAGGCGCCCCCTCCCCGGTCATCGCCAACGCCCGCACCGAGCTGGCCTATGTCCGCCACGCCAAAGGCCCGATCTACCAGTCACACCTTCTCACCTATCTTGGCGTGCGTCAGGTCGATGCGGTCATCACCCCGCAGCAGACTCCGCTTGAGCGCGTCCGCGAGATCGGCGCGGCTCTCGGCGTCCAGATCAATTCGCAGCAGCCAGCGCAGCTCCAGCGCGCCGTCCGCTCGCTGGAGCGACCGATCCTGCCGCCTGGGGCTTCGCCAGGCCAGGAGCGGCTCGCCGAGCTGTTCCTGAAGAACACGGCCGAGAAGAACCACGCCGACCCACGTCTCGCGCCCGCCCAGACGATCGTCGACGACGCCATGCAGAAGGCGCGCGAGCGCGGCGAAAGCGCGCGCATGGTCAACACGGTCGGGGAATCCACTCGCCAGCTTGTCGCCGACCGGATCAAGATCGGGGCCGCGCTCGAAGGGGCGTCCGCCCCGCCGCCCGACCGGAGCACGCCGCCCCCGGATCGTGGCAAGGATCGGAGCCGCTAGGCTTCGCCTTAGCGTTCGGGGCGTCGGGTCGGAAAGACCGGCCCGCGTACCGTCATCCTGGCGGGGTCATAGGGCTTCTGCAGGGCGACGATCTCGTCATAGAAGCCGCGCAGCCAAGTATCGACATCCTCAGGCTCCAGGATCGTAATCATCGCCTTGGGATGGATCGGCGCAACGAGCGTGTTGGGGGCACACGTCACCATCGTGAAGCCGTTGCCGTCCTCTGTGCGCTGCTAGAACCCGGCAACTGCGAACACCGGCTGATCCCCACAGGGTTTCGGGCTCGTTCGACATATGGGCGCGGTTTCACCTTGCGTCAGGTATCCCCATCCAAACGACGTCGCGTAGCGAGCCACCGGATCTCCTGGAGCCGGTGATTAGGCCGGGCTCTTCTGCGACGCTTCGTGTCGAGACAGGCGCTCGCGATGGGCGGTTGCGTCCGCAAAGGCGAGAAGGGTCCAGCGGCGATGAGCACCCGCTATTTACTGTTTCTCATTATGTTGATCCTCTCCATGTTACGGCCCAACGCCACTTCCCTCCGTTGCGACGCCATGCGTGAAATCCGTTGCGGTGAAGCCGTGCAACCCACTTGATGAGAACGATCGCGCTAGCTGGCGAGATCAGGCTAAAGGCACGTGCGAAGCGTGTGATGCGGACAAGCATCGAAGCCGCTATGAGCCAAAGGCCGGCAGGAGGCACGGGCAGCAGGCCAGCCATCAGTGGCCACCCCTTGATCGCCCGAAAGTCGCGACCCGCCAAAGATACCAGATGACGGCCAGCGCGAGCACGGCGTTGCTGACCGGCTCGATGACGCTCGCCACCTGGCTATAGCGCTCGCCCAGCTCATAGCCCGCCAGCACGAGGATCACGGTCCATATGGCCGAGCCGGCGAGCGTCGAGACCAAGAATGGACCAAGGGGCATCCCGCTGACCCCAGCGGGCACCGAAATCAGGGTCCGGACTCCCGGGACCATGCGCCCGAACAGAACCGCCCAACGACCGTAGCGGTCGAACCAGCGGTCGACATGATCGACCTCACCGGGCGTCAACGTCAGCCATCGGCCGTGGCGGGAAGCAAAGCGCTTCAATCGATCGATGCCGATCCAGCGGCCGACATAGTACCACAGCACTGCCCCTGCAGCCGATCCAAGGGTGCCGGCGATTGCCACTACCCACAGCGAGCCGCGCCCCTGCGCAGCGGTGTAGCCGGCAAGTGGCAGGATCACTTCCGACGGGATCGGCGGAAAGACGTTCTCCGCCAGCATCAACAGGAAGACGCCAAGGCCGCCTAGTGACGCGAGGATCGATGTTATAATGTCGAACACAAACCAGCCTCGTCAGAAGATCCAATAGGAGATCGCGCAAATCACGAGCAGGAGGGCGACGACGGACCCAACGATCCGATTTTCCAGGCGCGGACATTCGACGTTCCTGATCCGCACGGCGAGCTGCCAAGCGGGTCGAACCGGACACCGCCACGAACCTGCGGCAATCCGATCCAGCTCGGCATCCGACAACCCGAAGAACGATTTTGCTTCACCGCGCGATCGCCCCGCCAACCCCATCACCCGCAGCACCACGTCGCTCCATGCGACATCGATCGCGCTCGGCCGATCGACCATCGTGCCGCGCGCGTCGCCGCCCGCCCAAGAGGGGGACAGCAGGCCGATGATCTGGTGGGGGTTGCGCTCCAGCAGCGTCGCCCAGCGCAGCAAGCGATGTTGGCGGTCCCGCGCCGCGATGGTCCTCACCGGTGCCCAGCGCCGGGTAAGGCATCGCACAGGCCGCATCCATCGGCTCGCCCAAGGGCTCGTCATGGGCTCGCCGAGGTGCCGACGTCGCCATTGGTGGCGCGCTTAAGCGGACGAGAACAGCGCAGGGTGAGGAAGGTGGTGGCGCTCAGGATGAAAGCGATGTCGTATAGGCCGTAGCCTACGGCCGCGCCGAGTGCCCCAGTCGCCCACAGACTGGCCGCCGTCGCCGTGCCTGACGCCTTGTCGCCCTTCTTCAGAATCGCGCCGCCCCCGATGAAGCCGACGCCCGTAATCAGACCTTCAAGCAACCTGGCTTGCGCTGGAGACGTGCGGCCGAGGATCGCGATGCCCACCAGCACGAAGCCGCAACTGGCGATTGCAACCAACGGGAATGTACGGATGCCTGCACTGCGGGCGTCCTTCTCGCGATCCCAGCCAACAGGAAGGGCGAGTGCGTAGGCGACGGCGAGACTGATGATATGGGTGGTTATCTCCCACCACGAGCTTTGAAACATGCCGGCCTGCCTGTTCTACGCGATTGCTCCAGATCGGAGGTAAAGGGGTAAGGTCGGGCGGGGAGTCCCACAGACGTTCAGGCCCAAGGCGGGGATCGTGAACACCGGAGATCCCTACCGGTGCAGACATGCGATGATGGCGGTCACGACGGCGGTGGTTTCCGCAACGTCGCGCACTCTCACCGTATCGAGGCCAATTTCAGCGGCGGGATAGTCATTCCCACCGGGGAAGATCGCATCGCCGATGAACAGCATCCCGTCGAGCGGGACGCCGCTTTCAGCACTCAGGCGGTTCAGGCCATAGCCCTTGTCCACCCCTGCCCTGGTCACGTCGATCGATGTCGTGCCACCCAGATTAATCGAGAGGTCCGGCAGCGTCGCGCGCAACGTGGCCTGCAAAGCGGTCCTCTTCTTTCGGTCGGGATCCCACGCTTCCTTTTCCTTTAGCGGCGCTGCCTGCCCCAGCCCCGAAAAGGTGATCTGGCTGCCCCGGTCCTCGATCCGTTCGCCCCAGATACGTTCGTCGGCGAGGCCGGCATCGGTCAGGGCTTGATCGAAGGCCGTGCGGATCGTCGCCTTCTCTGCGTCGTCGAACAGCTCGGCATATACCGCGCGCCAAGCGCCATTGATGAACCGATAGAGTTTTGTGCCTGTGGTCGGCATCAACCAGAGACGGTCAAGCGCGGCGCCGGCAGGAAGACGCGAGGCGACCTGCTTTTCGAACTGCGGCCAGTCCCCGCCCGAGATCACCGCCACATCCGTGACGGCGAGCAATCGGGCGAGGGTTGCGGCCATATCCTCCGATAGCGGCCGCTTGCTCTCGGCAAGTGTGCCGTCGAGGTCGAAGGCGATCATCCACTTCATGCCGCCTTCCCCGCCGGATCGCGGTAGGCGAGCAGCCTGAGCGCATTGATGACAACAAGCAGCGTTGATCCCTCATGAACCGCCACTGCTGGCCCAATACCGAGGCCAAGGATGGTGGCAGGAACGAGAAAGGCGACGACACCCAGGCTGACGAAGACGTTCTGCCGGATGATTCCACGCGTATGCCGGCTTAGGCCCACCGCGAATGGCAGGTGCGCCAGATCGTCAGCCATCAGGGCGACGTCGGCTGTCTCCAGCGCAACGTCCGACCCCGCCGCGCCCATCGCGATGCCGACCGTGGCGCTTGCCATCGCCGGGGCATCGTTCACGCCGTCACCCACCATTGCGACCTTGTCTTCGCCGGCGAGTTTCTTGATCGCGGCAACCTTGTCTTCGGGCATGAGGTCGCCCCACGCCTCGTCGATCCCGACTTCGTTAGCGATCGCTTCGGCGACTTTCTGGTGGTCGCCAGAGATCATTATCATCCGCGACACGCCCATCTCGTGCAGCCGGCGCAGCGCGGTCTTTGCCGCTTCGCGGGGCGTGTCCATCAGGCCGATCGCGCCCAGGTCGCGGTCCCCCTTGCGGACCACCATCGTCGTGCGACCGTTCTCGCGCAGTTTCGCGATCGCGTTCTGCGCTCCCTGCCCTAGCGCCGGAATGCCCTCACTCCCGAACATCTCGGCCTTGCCGATCCAGACCGTCTCGCCATCCACGCTCGCGGTGACGCCCCGACCGGTCAGGCTCTTGAGGTCGCCGGCAGTCGGCACGGCACGATCGTTCAGTCGTTCGCGGCCGTCCTTGACGATCGCTTGGGCCAGAGGATGGTCGCTCAACGCTTCGACGGCGACGGCCAGCACCAGCAGCTCGCCTTCATCGGCGCCATCGACGGGCACGACATCGGTGATGCGCGGACGACCTTCGGTCAGCGTGCCCGTCTTGTCGAAAGCGATCGCCTTGAGCGACCCGAGGTTTTCGAGCGGTGCACCGCCCTTCACGAGCACGCCGCCCCGCGCTGCACGGGCAACGCCAGACAGGACAGCGCTCGGCGTTGCAATGGCGAGCGCGCACGGGCTTGCCGCCACCAGCACCGCCATCGCGCGATAGAAGCTGTCGCGGAACGGCTCGTCGACGACCACCCATGCGAAGAGCAGGAGCACCGACAGGATCAGGACAGCAGGCACGAAGATCCGCTCAAACCGATCGGTGAAGCGCTGCGTCGGCGACTTCTGCGTCTCCGCTTCGCTCACCATCTTCACGACCTTGGCGAGCGCGCTTTCATTGGAACGGCGTGTCACCTCGATCTCGATCGCGCCGCCACCGTTGATCGTACCGGCAAAAACCCGGCTTTCCGCGTCCACTGCATCAGGCTTTGCCCGCGCCGCTGCGGCATCGGCGACCGGCACCTTGTCGACCGGGATGCTTTCACCCGTCACCGGGGCCTGGTTGATCGCGCTGGTGCCCTTGGTGACGAAGCCGTCAGCAGGCAGGCGCTCGTTCGGGCGGACAATGGCAATGTCCCCAACGACCATTTGCTCGACCGGGATTTCGCTGGTCTGGCCGTCGCGTCGCACGGTCGCGGTTTCGGGCGCGAGCTTCGCCAGCGCCTCGATCGCCTTCTTGGCGCGTCCCATCGCGTAATGCTCAAGCGCATGGCCAAGGCTGAACAGGAATAGCAGCAGCGCGCCTTCGGCCCATGCGCCCAGCGCAGCGGCGCCGGCGGCAGCGACCAACATCAGCGTGTCGATCTCGAACTTCTTCATCCGAAGGTTGTCGATCGCCTCGCGCAGCGTGAAGAATCCGCCGAAGAAATAGGCTGCGACATAGCAGGCCGTGGGCAGCCACTCCGGTGCGCCAACAACCAGCCTCTCGATCGCATAGCCGATCCCCAGCAGCGCGCCGCAGGCAAGCGCGAAGATCAGCTCGGTATTGGGGCCTAGAAATTCGGCGTGGCTATGGTCGTGACCATCGCCGGGGCCGTGCTTCTCTTCGCCCGCGTCGTGGCCCCCGGGGCCGTGGTCGTGGCCGGCATGGTCATCGGCGGCGACCCGCTTGCCAACCCTCACCTTCAGCTTGCGAAGAGCAGCGCGCACTTCCTCTTCTGTGGTCTCTCGGCGATCATATTCGACCCGGACCGACCCGCTGGTGCTGGCGCTTGCCTGTACCACCCCGGGCAACGCGCATAGCGCATCGCTGACCGTGCGCGCCCGCCGTTCGTGACTGATCCCTGTCACCTGCCAGATCGCATGGCCGTAGCGTTCGGTGATTTCTGCGCCTGCGGCCCGCACCATTTCGCGCAATCGTGGCAACGGCAGCTTGGCGGCGTCGAAATGGATGCACAGGGCCGCCGGCGTGTCGCCTTCGAGGCAGATCACATGCGCTCGCTCGACGCCTTCGCGTTTCGACAGGGTCGATACGAGACGGTCCAGGCAAGCGTCGGCCGCGTCAGGAAGGTCCGGCAACAATACTGGAATATCGAGTTCGAGCTTGTCGTTCATGACGACCTCCTTTCGCTTTTCTTGGTTTCGGCGCGCGCGTCGCGCAGGATTTCGACACCGCCCTTGATGGCGATGATGGCGGTAGCGAAGCCGACCAGAAGGTCCGGCCAGTTGGTGCCCAGCCACAGCACCAGCACGCCGGCAATCAGGATGCCGCCATTGGAAATGAAGTCATTGAAGCTGAAGGTGGTGGCGGCCCGAAGGTTGACGTCCGGATCCTTGAGCCGCTGGAGCAGCCGCAGGCAGAGGTAGTTCACGACGCCGGCGATCGCCGACATGACCATCATGGTCGGTCCGATCGGTTCGCTGCCTTGAAGGTAGCGCCGGCCAACGTCGATCAGGATGCCGCCCGCGAAGATCAGCAGCATGACGCCCGAAGCGACCGCGGCGCGTGTCTTCCACGTCTGGCCCCGGGTGAGCGCCACAAGGCTCAGCGCATACACGGCCGTATCGGACAGGTTGTCGACGCCGTTGGCGATCAGAGCGCTCGAGTCCGCGAAAAATCCTGAGACGAAGAAACCCCCCGCGATCGCCGCGTTCAGCAGCAGGACGATCCAAAGTGTGCGACGCTCTTGCCCGCCATTGTTGTCGTTGCTCGAAATCATCCCATGATCTCCTCAAGCGTCAGCAGGGCAAGGAATCCCACGAAGAACATCGAGCTGATGAGTGGGGTGTCAGGCTTCTCGTGCGCCTCGACCAGCAGCTCTTCCGTGACGAGGTAGAGCAGCGCCATCAGACCAAAACTCAGGAAGCCAGCGACCATTACCGGTGAGAGCGTGGCGACAGGAACAGCCGCGAGTGCGCCGATCGGCAGCAGCAGCGCCAATGCCGACACAGTCACGATGATGCGCAGGCGCGAGCGATAGGTTTCCGCCAGCTCGTCGGTCAGTGTCAGACCAAGGAAGAGCACTTCGAGCGTCAGCGCGATCGTCAGCAGAAATCCCGCCTTCTCACCCGCGACGAACGCGAGGCCGAGCACCAGACCATCGACCAGAATGTCAATGCCGATCGCGGCGAGCAGTGCCATTGGCCCCTTGAAGCGGGCCTCGAAAGCCTTGAGACCCAGCATCGTCGCAACGCCCGCCGCCCCGCCGATCAACGTAGCGCTAGGTGAAGCCTCATGCTTGACCTGCGGCAGGATTTCAGTCGCTGCCGCCGCAAACACGACGCCGGCAGCGAGATGCTGGAGGCCCGCCACGACGCCAGGATTTAATTTGGTCCGGCTCGCGATGATCGCGCCGAGCACGACCGCCAGCACAGGCGCAAGCGTGTACAGCAATGCCTGCATATCCTATGATTCCTCCGGGGTTCGATGACAGACGCGGATCTTCCCGCGCTGCGTGAAGGCGATCGACCCGCCGGCCACGACTGCCCGCGACCGGTCGCCGCGAAATTCCTCGCCAGTACGTTGCGCGCGCAGGATCTCAGTTCTGCCCCTGGGCAGCCAGGTGACAGCCATTTTCAGGCCGTCGTCGATGAAGTCGACATCGGCGCGCGATCCGTCGTCGCAATACATGATGCGTTGCGCAATCAATCGAGGTGTCAGATGCTTTTCATGCGCCGGCTCAGTCGGTCCGCTCGGCGCGGGATTGCACGCCCCTACGACCATACCCGCGAACAGAACGGCGCCGATGCGCGCGGCTGTCAGGCCAGGCAGGTGCCGCACGGCGTGCATCGCCCTCACCACAGCACGCCGTGATCGGGCGTCACCGGCTCAGGGGCTGGCAGTCCAGCCGTCTGAAGAAGGTCGATCTCGATCGTGCGGCACATGGCCGTGAGCGGGACATCGTGGACGCTATTGGCGAACGGATCAGTCAGATCCTCGCCGATGCTCAGCACCGCAAGGAAGACGAGTCCGATCAGCGTCGATCCGATCGGCGTGGCGAGCCCCAGGGATTCGACCAGCGCAATCGGGAGCAGCACGCAGAACACGCGCGTGAAGAGGTTCGGAAAGAACCGAAAGCCATTGGGCAGCGGCGTGTTCTTGATCCGCTCCATGCCGCCCTGCGCATTGGCGATGTCGATCAGGACGCGCTCTACAGTCGCCTGCTGGATTTCGGTGATCCGACCTTCCGCGAGCGCGTCGGCGTAGATGCCCGATATGTCCTCCAAGAGTGCGTTCGCAGGGTTCAGGCGAGCGACCGCCATATCGGCGACGTCCGTTCCAGCGATCCGGCCAATCTCTTCATAGGGCGACTGTCGGCGAAGCTGGCAGCGCATCGAGTGCGCGAAGGCGATCTGCCGCAGGATGATGTTGTGCCGCATCTCGCTGCCCTCGGGTTCTCCCTTGGTCAGGCTGCGTGTGATCCTAGCCAGGCTGCGCGACGCATTGATGAGCGCGCCCCAAAGGGTTCGCGCTTCCCACCAGCGAGCATAAGCAGCGTTGGTCCGAAACCCCATGAAGAGCGCGATGGCAGTGCCAAACAGCGCCGTCGGCAAAGGCGGTTCCTTGATCGGGGTCATCATGTGGAATGCCGTCACCGCCACGTCCCACACGAACAGGATCGTGAGAGGCTTCCAAACCTCGATAATGATCTGCTTAAAACGAGGCCTCGCGCCGACTATCATATCAATTACGCCCTAAATCTCGTAGCGATCGTCATCCGATCGGCATGTTCATGATGTCCCGATAAGCGGACAGCAGCTTGTTCCGGACTTGCAGGGTCGCCTCGAAAGTAATGGATGCGCGGCTCTGGATGAGCGCGACGGTTGCGATGTCGGTGGTTTCGCCACGCTCATATGCTTCGGTGACGACATCCTCTTGCTCCTGGGTCTCGTTGACCTTCGCGACCACGGCATTGAGGGTGTCGGCGAAGTTCGACACCGGAGCGGTCGGCGTCACGCCGGGTGGTGCCGTCGGCTGCGCCTCACGCAAAGCGCGGCTTCGCGCGATCACTTCGGCGCGAATGGCCATCACATTCGAGATCGACGTGTCAGACATCGTTTCTCTCCCGTTGCAGTGCGACATGTCGGAAGACAGGACGGTTCATCGGGTGCCCTCCCGTTCGCAGATTCGGGTGCGGCCCTCGCCTTCCACGACGGTGAGCTGCGACCCCTTGAAGGTCGCGGTGGCTGTCTCGCCGACATATTGGAGGCCCTGCGCTGGCGCGGTCAGCGTTATGGGCACGGCGCTGCTGGAGCGCCGCAAATCGATCTGCAGGCCGTTGTCCTTGTAGTCGACGAACAGCGGTTCCCCGTCGGAACAGCGATAGGGATGGCGCCCCATTTCCCCGGTCGCCACGGCGCTGTCGGACGAATGGATTTGCTGCTCCGTTGGCGGGGCTGGCGGCTTGCCTTCCGTGCAAGCCGCCAGCCCGACAACGAGGATGAGGGCGGGCAGTACCCGCTTCGACGGCATCATCGCGCCTTCCTCCTGTAGCGGGAGGGGACGCGCTGACGATTGATCCCAAGGGCAGGCTGACCCACCCGCCAGCGCAGATAGGTTGCGAGGCGATCGTCAGCCTCGATCATCAGGGACCGCAGGCGACGCAACATCATCGCCGCGAACGGCAGAGACAGCGCCCCGCGCAGCGTGCAGCTATGTGTTAGCCTGGTGCCACCATCGTCCCCTGCCAGCTCGTACCGCTCTTCGAGCGTGAACAGATAAGGGATGCCGCAGGACCAAGCGAAGGCTCGCGGCTTATCGAATTGATCGATCCGTGCCGGCGTCCGAATCGGCCGGTTGATGCCCTGGATCGCAAAGGTTCCTCTCGTGTCGCCGAGCTGACCCGGGTTATCGAGGAGTACCAGCGGGCTCCAAGCTCGGCGATGATCCGGGTCGGTGAGTGCCGACCAGATCCGCAGTGGCCCGCCGTGAAGCATTGAGCTGGTTATGGTGCGAGGCATATCCTCATCTCCCAGAGATGAGCGGGGGCGATCGCGGATCGCCCCCGCTCACCCATCAGGCCAAGTTGTTCACGAAGGTCTGACCGTGGTCGTCCCCTTCATGCTCCTCATTGTAGTGCTCGGATTTCTCGATCACCTTCTGACCGAAGCGGGCATAGAGGGTCGGCAGCACGAACAGCGTCAGCAGCGTCGCCGAGATCAAGCCGCCGATGACAACTGTCGCCAAGGGCTTCTGCACCTCCGCACCCGCGCCCTCGCCAAGCGCCATCGGCACGAAGCCGAGGCTGGCGACGAGCGCGGTCATGACCACGGGCCGCAGTCGCTGCATTGCGCCGACATGGGCCGCCTCTTCGCGCGATAGCCCCGACCGGATCAGATCCTGGATCGAGCTGACCATCACGAGGCCGTTGAGGACCGCGATGCCCGACAGGGCGATGAAGCCCACCGCCGCCGAAATCGAAAAGTCCATGCCTCGCAAGAAGAGCAGCAGGACACCGCCCACCAGCGCGAAGGGCACGCCGGTGAAGACGATCGCGGCATCGCGGACCGATCCCAATGCGCCATAGAGCAGCAACAGGATCAGGATGAAGCAGGCCGGAATAACCAGCTTCAGCCGCTCGCTTGCCGATTGCAGGTTTTCGAATTGGCCGCCCCATTCGAGATAGGTACCGGCAGGCAGCCGAACCTGGCTGGCGATCGCTGCCTGCGCATCCGCAACCACCGATCCGACGTCGCGGCCACGCACGTTGGCTTGCACCACCACGCGCCGTTTGCCATTCTCGCGGCTGATCTGGTTGGGACCGTCGACCACCTTGATCTCGGCGACGCTGGACAGCGGCACATAGCCGCCGCCTGCGACCGGCACCTGCACCTGCTGGAGCAGGCCGATGTCGGCGCGCTGCGCCTCAGACAGGCGGATCACCACCGGGAAGCGACGATCGCCCTCGAAGATCTGGCCCGAGGTTCGCCCGCCGATCGTGGCAGTCACGGTGTCCTGCACGTCTTGCGCCGTAACGCCCAAGCGCGCCATCGCGTCACGATTGACGCGAATGTCGAGCATGGGAAGACCTGTCGTTTGCTCGACTTTCACGTCCGCGGCACCCTGCGTCTTACGCAGCGTCGCAGCGATTTGCTCGGCCGTCCGGTTCATCTGGTTGAAGTCGTCCCCGAACACCTTCACCGCGATGTCACCGCGCACGCCGGCGATCAGCTCGTTGAAGCGCATCTGGATGGGCTGGGTGATCTCGTAGGCATTGCCCGGGATCTTCGCGAGCTTACCCTCGATCCGGCTGACCAGCTCCTCCTTGGGAAGCTCAGGATCCGGCCAATCCTTGCGCGGCTTCAGGATAACGAACATGTCGGTTGCGTTCGGCGGCATCGGGTCGGCCGCCAGCTCGGCGGTGCCCGTCTTGGAATAGACGAACTGCACCTCCGGCTGCTTCGACATCATTCGCTCGATCGGCACCTGCATCGCCTGGCTCTGCTGGACCGACGTCGCCGGAATACGGAGCGACTGGATTAGCAAATCGCCTTCATCGAGCTGCGGCAGGAACACCGAGCCGAGCGTGGTGAAGGCCAGCGCCGCCACCACAAGGCTCGCGACACCCGCCCCGATCGTCACGGTCGGACGCTTCATGGCCCGATCAAGACCAGGTTCGTAGCGCTTCTTCAGCCACGTGATGATGCGGCCGTCCTTCTCCTCAACCTTCTTCGATAGCCAGATCGCGATCATCGCCGGCACGAAGGTGAGAGAGAGGATGAAGGCGAAGGCGAGCGCGATGATGACGGTGAGCGCCATCGGCACGAACGTCTTGCCCTCCACGCCTGTCAATGTGAGCAGCGGCACATAGACAAGAATGATGATCGCCTGCCCGTACACCGAGGGACGGATCATCTCACGCGCAGCGGCTGCCACGGTTGCGAGCCGTTCCTTGACGCTGAGCAATCGGCCTTCATGATGCTGTTGCTCGGCAAGCCGGCGCAGTGCGTTTTCGACGATGATGACGGCGCCATCGACGATCAGACCGAAGTCTAGGGCGCCGAGGCTCATCAGATTGGCCGAGACGCCAGCACGCAGCATCCCGAAGCCGGTCAGCATCATGGTAATCGGGATGACCAGCGCCGCAATCAGCGCCGCACGGAAGTTTCCGAGCAGCAGGAAGAGCACGACGATGACCAGTACCGCGCCTTCCGACAGGTTCTTGGCAACCGTTTTGATCGTCGAGTTGACCAGTTCGGTGCGGTTGAGCACCGGCTGGATTACGACGTCAGGGGGCAGCGACGCGTTGATCGTCTTAAGCTTCTCCGCGACCGCGGTCGACACGACGCGGCTGTTCTCGCCGATCCGCATGATCGCGGTGCCGACGACGACTTCCGTGCCATTCTCCGAGGCCGAACCCATGCGGATCGCCTGACCCGTCTTCACGGTCGCGACTTGTTCGACCGTGATCGGCACGCCGTTACGTGTCGCGATCACGGTCCTGGCCAACTCGCCGGCATTGCGCACCAGCGCATCCGAGCGGACAGCCAGACCTTCGCCATTGCGATTGACGAAGCCGCCGCCGACGCTGGTGTTGTTGCGCTCCAGCGCATTGCCCAGGTCGGTCAGCGTGATGCCGAGCGAGGCCAGCTTCTGCACATCGGGCACGACGAGGAACTGCTTGGCGTAACCGCCAATCGAGTCGACGCCGGCGAGGCCCGGAGTGTTCTTGAGAAGCGGCGTGACGATCCAGTCCTGCGCAGTGCGCAGGTAGGTCGCCTTGTCCTCTTCGGTCGTCAGTCGCTCGCCCTCTGGCGTGATATAACTGCCATCGGGCTGTTGGCCCGGTTCACCGGGCTTGTGCTTGTCGTCTGCGCGATGCTCGAGCCGAACGGTGTACATATACACCTCGCCCAAGCCGGTCGCGATCGGACCCATTTCGGGGTTTACGCCATCGGGCAGGTTCTCCTGCACGCCCTGCAGACGTTCACCCACCTGCTGACGGGCGAAATAGATGTCCGTGGCGTCCGAAAAGACCGCGGTGATCTGCGCGAAGCCGTTGCGGCTCAGCGAGCGCGTATATTCAAGGCCTGGAGTGCCGGCGAGCGCGGTTTCGATCGGGAACGACACCTGCTTCTCGACCAGCTCGGGCGAGAGCGCGGGTGCGCGGACGTTAATCTGGACCTGATTATTGGTGATGTCCGGCACCGCGTCGATCGGCAGCCGGTAGAGGGAAAACGCGCCGATGGCGGCGACGATGACGGTGAGCAGCAGGACAAGCCAGCGCTTCTCGACCGCCCATGTGACGATGCGGGCGATCATGGCTTAATCCTCGTGGCTCGCTTCGCCCTTGCCGATCTCGGCCTTGAGCGTGAAGCTTCCGGTGGTGGCGATCTGTTCGTTGCCGGTCAGGCCCGAGCGGACGATCACCGTGTCGCCCGATGCATCGCCGAGCTGGACCGGAGTCGCCTTGAAGCCCGTAGGCGTGCGAACGAACACGACCGACTTGCCCTCGAAGCTCTGGACCGCCGTTGTCGGCACGCGGATTGCGCCGCTACCGCCGCTGCCCGTGAGCTGGACGGCAGCCGTCACCGGCTCGCCGACCCGCCATTCACCACCGCGATTGTCGAGCGTGGCAAGGGCGGGCACGAGCCGCGTCTGCGGATCGAGTGCTGGCGACACGAAGGTCACGCGCGCGGTCGCCTGACGGCCCGCCGCCTTGACCAGTACCGTGTTGCCGGGGCGTACCCGGCCCGCATCCTCAGCCTTCAGATTGAGCGCGATCGACACCTGGCTCAGGTTGGCAATGCGATAGAGTTCGGCGTCCGCCGCAACCGTCTGTCCCAGCGTCACGGGGCGCGCGATGATCTGTCCCGAGATCGGCGCGGCGATGCCGAGCCGGTTGAGACCACCGCCGCCGACACCGGCGGCCGACACCATGCTCCGCGCCTGCGTCAGCGCGATCCGCGCTTCCGTCGCCGCCGTGCGGGCAGCAATCAGATCCTGCTCAGGAGACACCTTCTGCGCGTACAGCCGTTGCTCGCGTGCGAGGTTCGAATTGGCGAGCTGAAGCCGTGCCCGTGCCGCTTCGACCTCGCCCTTGATTTGCGCCGCCTCGCGGCTCTCGATTACCGCAATAGTCTGGCCGCGCCCCACGGATTGACCAAGGTTGCGCGTCAGTGCGACCACCCGTCCCGCGATCGCGGCCGAGACGACTTGCGTGCCTTGGGGATCGCCCTCGATGATCGCGGGAAGCTCGATCGTTCCGGCTCCGCCGATGATCGGCCGTCCGACCTGGACGCCCGCCGCAGCGATCTGATCGGCACCCAATAGGACGACGCCCTCATCAGCGTGACCGCCTTCAGCACCGCCCTTTTCCGCACCAGCAGCCGCTTCATTGCCGGCTGCTCCATTGGCGGCCGCCTCGTTCCCGGTGTCTTTGCCACCGCAGGCAGCCAACAGCAGGGCGAGTGACGCCGCGCCCGCGAGATAGAAGCTCTTCATCACTGATTTCCCCCATTGGGCGCAGGAGCGGTCAGTCGCTCCACTTGCGCGCGGGCATTCTGGTAGTTGGCAAGCGCATCGATCGCGGCGACCCGCGTTTCAGCGAGAGTGCGTTCCGCATCGAGCAATTCGAGCTGGCCGAACTTGCCCTCGCGATAACCGATCCGCGCGATGCGGGCGGCCTCCTGTGCAGCCGCCAGCGCCGGCCCAGACGCCGCACGAGCCGTCGTTGCGGCATTGGCCGCTTGCGCCTGCGCGTCCGTGATCGCCTGTTCGATGTCGAGCGCGGTCACGCGACGCTGTGCATCCGCCTGTGTCCGCTGCGCGGTCGCCTGCGCGATCGCCGCGCGACCATTGTTGAACACCGGGATCGGGATCGACACGGTGAACACCGCCGCCATATCGTTGGTCGCTTCCAGGCGGCGGATCGCAGGCCCGACATTGAGGTCAGGGACGCGATTGGCGCGCGCGAGCCGCACGCCGGCTTCCGCGATCGAGAAATCCGCGTTCGCCGCCGCCAGCGCGAGCGTGCCGGTTGTGTTGACCGGTGCCACCGGCCCATAGACGTTCGCCCCCGGCAGGCGATCGAGCAGCGTGTCATCGAGCGCGCCGTCGATCGGTCGGCCAATCCGACGCGCCAGATTGGCGCGGGCGGCCTCTGCCAAGCGAAGCTGCCGCTCCACATTGGCATCGGCATTGATGCGCGCGACATCCGCGCGCTGTTGCTCCAGCGGCGACGCACGTCCCGCCTGCACCCGGACGCTCGCAGCGCGCAGCGCGTCGCTGGCGATCCGGGCCTGATCCCGCGCCGTCGCCACCCGCCGGTCGGCTGCGACCGCTTCGACATAGAGCTGCGTCACCTGAAGCCGGACATCGGCTGCGATGATCGCGGCCTGGATCTCGGCCCGGGACAATTGCGCATTGGCGACCGCGACGCGGGCGCCGCGCTTGCCGCCTAGCTCGATCGGGATCGCAAAGCCGACCGTAGATTCCGCGCTGCGGACACCCCGATACGGCCCCGAGCCGATGACGTTCTCAACCTGGCCCTGGACAACCGGGTTGGGCCGCAATCCGGCGACCGTACGGCCCGCACGGGCCGCGTCAATCGCGGCTGTCGCCGCTTCGGCAGCAGGGGCCGAACCACCCGCTGCACTGACCGCTTGGTCAAGAGTGTAGATCGGCACGTCCTGCGTAACAGCCGCGGACGGTCCGACCTGCGCCTGCGCCATAGTGACGCACGACGCTGCGGCCAGCATGGCCGCGAGGATACGATACATGAAAATAGGACTCCTGACGATGATCGACAGGGGCGCGCCCAACGCGCGCCCAAATCGGACGTCAGGCTTGCGGAGGCCTCAAATGGACCATGCCAGTGCGGCCATCGAGCGACGCAGAGGCGGAGATTGTCGGCTTGGGCATCGTGAGGACGTGGGTATATTCGATCGTCGTGCGCGCAGGCGCACCAACATCATGCCCGTGACAGTAATTGTGATGGTGCGGGACGTTCTTGTCCGCATCCGACGGAACCTCGTCGATGTCACCGGCGGTATGAACGGTAAACTCAACGCCCGCGATGCTTCCCCCCGCCAAATCGGCGGCATGAGCCATGCCGGAGAAGCTGGTGAGAACCAGCATCAGGCATGTCAGGAGAGGCAAAAAGGCTCGCACGAACCCGCCCTTACCACGGAGAGGTTTCCATGTCATTGCAATAACTCGCGAGCCGGTGCCTTCGCGGCACGCCATGCCGGCCAGGCTTCGCGAAGCACGCGCCATGCCGAGCGCAGGAAAATCGCGGCGATCAATCCGCCGACAATGATGTCCGGCCAAACCGAGCCGGTCAGGCCGACCAATCCGGCAGCCGCGAGAACCCCGACGTTCGACGCGACATCATTGCGCGAGCACTCGAACGTGCTCGACATATTCACATTCTCGCGGCGGAAGCGCCAGAGCAGCGCCAGGCAGATGAGGTTCGCAACCAGCGCGGCGCTGCCAACCCCGAGCATCAAGCCCGATGCCGGAGGAACGCCGTTCGCAATCTTGTCCGCGATCTCGAAAATGACCGCGACGCCGAAAGCCAAGATGATGCCGCCCTTCGCCAGCGCCGCGCCCGCTCCCCAGCGCGCCCCCTGATGCAGTGCATAGAGACTGAGCGCATAGACCACCGCGTCGCCGAACATGTCGACCGAATCCGCCATCAAGGCGGAGGAACGCGCGACAACGCCGCCGCCAAATTCGACCACGAACATCGCGAGATTGATGAGCATCACGATGATTAGCACGCGGCGCTGCTCGGCCTTGCGACCGAGTTCCGCGATCGTGTCGCGTTTCGCTGAGCAACAAGCGTCTGCCATTATCGAAGCTCGATTCGTGGATCAGACGCTCTATATGAACCCTCATCCTACTAGAGGGTCAAGAGGTAAGCGATGAAGATTGGTGAGATCGCGCAGCGGACCGGGCTGAAGGTCGAGACGGTTCGATTCTACGAGGCCGAGGGTCTGATCGCGCCCCCGGAGCGCAGCGGTGGAAACTATCGGCTCTACGGGCAATCGCATCTCGATCGTCTCGCGTTCATCAAACGCTCGCGTGATCTGGGTTTCACCCTCGACCAGGTGCGCGACCTCCTTCGCTTGGCGGACGATCCTCGCGGTTCCTGCGCAGAGGCCGACGCGATAGCTACGGTTCACATTCAGGAGATTGACCGCAAGCTAGCGGACCTTGCTGCGCTCCGTGCTGAGATCGCGCAGTGGGGCGGCGCCTGCACTGCCACGATCATCGCTGATTGCCGCGTCATAGACGCCCTCTCGCACGCTTGAGGGTACAAGTAGCAAGCCGCGTATTACTCTTTGAGCGGGGGCTCACGCGGAGATCACCGATGCACGATCATATGAGCGCCGAGATGCAGGCTTGCATGGACGCCTGCCATCACTGCCACGTCACCTGCCTGTCGATGACCACCCAGCACTGCCTTCAGGTGGGCGGCGCACATGCCGCGCCCGACCACATCAAGATCATGCTCGATTGCGCGCAAATTTGCGCCACCTCACTCGATTTCATGGCGCGCGGGTCCGACCAGCATAAGCTCGTATGCGGCATCTGCGCCCAGATCTGCCGAGCTTGCGCAGAGACCTGCCGCGGGCTCGACGGCATGGAAGAGTGCGTCGCCGCGTGCGAGCGCTGTGCTGATGCATGCGAGAAGATGGCCGCCTGATCGGTGATGGGCGGGTGGCGATCGGCCGCCCGCTCCTCACATCGCCGTTGCGGGGGGCTCGAGCATCCCCAGCCAGGCGACCAGAGCGAGGATCGTGACCGCACAGCTCGTCTCGATCGCGAGGCTGCGCCACAGAGCACCAAGCGCGGCCCGATGATCGCCCGCGGCAACCGAGCGCTCGAAAACCGGCGTCAGCCGGAAACGATTGAGGGAGGCCAGCCCCAGCATCGCGCCGAACAGTACCAGCTTGGCGAGGAGGAGCTGGCCGTAAAGGGTGGTCAGAAGTCTCGGTAAATTGCCGGCACCGACCAGCAGCCAGCCATTGACCAGGCCCGTCACAACGATCGTGCCGACCACGAGCGTGCCGACCAGACCGAAGCCGTGCAACGCCCGGTGGGTCAGTCTGAGATGCGCGACGTCGACGCGAACTGCCGGTCGCACCACGAGCAGCGTCAACCCGAGCAGTGCGCCGACCCAGGCTCCGGCCGCCAACAGATGCAGAATATCGGCCAGCAGATGGACCCAGCCCGTCGCGCCCTCATCCATCGCGCCATGGCCTGTCCAGGCGAGCGTCGCGAGCGCAATGCCCGCCGCGAGCGCCACCATGCCGAGCGGCGCGGTACGTCCTGCCGCGATCAGCGCGGCGATCACGGCCACAATCAGCGCGACCATGCGCGCTTCCCACGCCGTGCCCGTCGCGGAGCCGGTGATCAGCATTCCGATCGCTTCCCGATCGATCGGCCACGGCGGCGCTCCAGCCATTGCCGCGGCGAGCAGGACGAGCGCAATGCCTGAAAACAGAAGGCCGAGCAGGCCACTCCCCACCAGCCAAGGGCGCAAGGCGAGTGCGTCTGCGCGCTCCCCGGCCTTGAGCCCGTAGAGGCTGAACGCCGACAGGCCGAACAGCCCGCTCAACGTCGCATAAAGCGCGAAGCGGACCCCGATCAACGGCCAGTCGGCATCCACCTTACTTCACCGCGAAGGCGAAGTTGCCCGACACCCGATGCGTGTCGGCCGAGACGACGTGCCATGCGACGCTGTAGCGGCCCGCGCCGAGCGGCGACTTGGGCACCACGACCAGCGTTCGGCCATCGGGTGCAACCTGGGTGGTGGTTGCAACCTTCATCGGTGGGTGCGTGGTGCCGCCATGGCCCGTCATCATCAAGTCCGCACCGGAGAATTTCGGCATCAGCCTCTCGCTGAACTGCAAAGCGACACGCGCGGGCTTGGCAACGGTCGCGTTGGGCGCGGGTGAGGCCACAACGAGCTTCGGGTGAGCCTGCGCCGCACTGGCGAGGCTCAGGAGAGTGAGGGCGGCAGGAAGGGCGAGACTACGCATGGGGTACTCCGACGAGGTTCGTGCACCCTTCTACGCGGCGCGCTGCCCGACCCCTCACCGGCGGTTGAGGGATGATGGGCAGCGATGCGTATCCGATGATAGAGGGGTGGAGTGGAAAGCATGGACGATCTAGACAGAGCATTGGCGCGACTAGCGGGCGCACCCGCCCCGGCCGCTTTGGAGGGTATCGAGGACCAAGTCCTCAGACGGATCGGCAGCCGCCCCGCCGTGCGCGGAGCCGGGCTCGGGATCGGTGTGATAACCGCCGCGGCGCTCGGTGTCGGGATCGTCGGTGCCGAGCTGCCCGCGACGGCAAGCCCTGCCGTCTCGCTCGCGCCGCTCGGCGGAGCCTCCCCCCTCGCTCCTTCCGCGTTGCTGATCGGCGAGCCATGACCTCGACCAAGCGGGTTGTCCTGTGCGCCTTGCTCGCCTTCCTGGCAGCGATTGGTGGTGTCTTTATCGGGCGCGCGCTGCTGCCGCAGCCCAAGCAACCCGGTGCGGCGCTCCACGAGGTGCTGCACCACAAGCTCGCGCTCGATGGCGACCAGCAGGCCCGATTGAAGGTGCTCGAAGACCGGTTCGCGGTGCAACGCCGCGCCCTCGAGCTGGAGATGCGTGCCGCCAATGCCCGCCTTGCCGAGGCGATCGAGGCCGAGCACGGCAATGGTCCGCGAGTGGCCGCCGCGGTCGACCAGAGCCATGCCGCGATGGGCGAGCTGCAGAAGGCGACGCTGGCGCACATCTTCGCCATGCGTCAGCTTCTCCGGCCCGATCAGACCTCTCAATTCGATGACGCGGTGGTGAAGGCGCTCACCGACGGCCAGGGGTGAGCCTCGATTGGACCGCGCTGTCGGATGGCGAACTGGCGACGCTCAGCATCGCCGGCCGACAAGCCGCTTTCGCCGAGATCGTGCGACGCTATCGGCAGCCGATGTTCCGGCTTTCGCGCGCCTTCCTCGGCGATGCCGACGAAGCGCTGGACGTGACGCAGGAAGCGTTTGTGGCCGCGCATCAGGCCTTGTCGCGCTACGACCCCAACCGATCAATGCAGGCGTGGCTAACGACCATCGCCGTCAACAAATGCCGCGATTGGGCGCGTAAGCGTGCCGTGCGCCGGTTTCTGTCGTTCGCGCTGCCGAACGACGAACAGGTCCAGAGCATCGTCGACGAACAGGTGCCGATCGACGACGCAGCCGGCGATCGGCAGGAACTCGACCGCGTGACGCGCGCCATCTCGACCCTGCCGGCTAACCTGAAGGAGCCTCTGGTACTTCGGACGATCGAAGGGCTGAGCCAGGCCGAAACGGCCGAGGTGCTGGGGATCAGCCAGAAGGCGGTGGAAACTCGCCTTTATCGCGCGCGGGCGCGGCTGCTCGAAAAACTAGGGAACCGCTGAGGGTTGGACAGATCGGCCGCGTAGAAGGGTCGACGGCCCTTCACGGCCCCATTCTTAGGAGCTTGCATGTCGCGCGTTCTCGACCGCCGCCAGGTGCTGCGCGGTGCCAGTCTGGCAGGCGGCGGCCTCGCCTTGTCGGCCTATATGCCGGCATGGGCACAGCCCGTCTCGGCCGGCATCGCCAAGCCGTTGCCCACGGTGTCGGGCGAGGACATCACGCTCAAGGTCGCGCATCAGATGATGATGATCGACGGGCGGCAGAGCCACGCCATCGGCATCAACGGCACCGTGCCCGCTCCGCTCATCCGCTTGCGCGAGGGGCAGAACGTCCGCCTCCACGTCGTCAATGAGCTCGACGAGGAAACCTCGATCCACTGGCACGGGCTGCTTCTCCCCTTCCAGATGGACGGGGTTCCCGGGATCGCCTTCCCCGGCATTCCGGCGCGATCGACGTTCACCTACGAGTTCCCGATCATCCAGAGCGGCACCTACTGGTACCATAGCCATTCGGGGCTTCAGGAGCAGGAGGGGCATTACGGCCCGATCCTGATCGACCCGAAGAACCCCGATCCGGTGAAGTTCGACCGGGAGCACGTGATCGTGCTGTCCGACCACAGCTTCCACCACCCGCACTACCTCTTCGATCGGTTGAAGAAGGAGTCGGGCTACTTCAACCGCCAGCGCCAGACCCTGGCCGGGCTTCTCGCCGGCAAGGATCAGTCGCTGAAAGAGCGGTTGGAGTGGGGCAAGATGCGGATGGACCCCGCCGACGTCGCCGACGTCACGGGCTCGGTCTACACCTACCTGGTCAACGGCTACGGCCCCAAGGACAATTGGACCGCGCTATTCCGCCCCGGCGAGCGGGTGCGGCTGCGCTTCATCAACGCCTCGTCGATGACCACCTTCAACGTCCGCATTCCGGGCCTGCCGATGACGATCGTCGCGGCCGACGGCTTGAACGTGCGCCCGGTCGAGATCGACGAGTTCCAGTTCGGCCCGGCCGAGACCTATGACGCGATCGTCACCCCGCCCGACCTGCGCGCCTATACGCTGGTCGGTGAGAGCATCGATCGCTCCGGCATGGCCCGCGCGACGCTCGCTCCGCGCGAGGGCATGGCGGCCGAGGTGCCCCCGCTCCGCAAGCGCCCGCTCGCGACCATGAAGGACATGGGCATGGGCGGCATGGATCATGGCACGATGGACCACGGCGGCATGAATCATGGCGCCATGGGCGGCGCTGCGGGTTCGATGTCCGGCATGGACCATGCTGCGATGGGGCATGGCGCGGGCACCGGCGCGATGGCGGGTATGGATCATTCCCAAATGAACCACGGCGCGGCCGGCACCGCGGCAGGCGGCATGGCAGGCATGGACCACGGCCAGGCTCAGGGCGGCGCCATGGCCGGTATGGACCATGGCTCCGGCACGATGCCGGCGATGAACGGCGATCAGATGGGCGGGATGGACATGGGCGGCATGAGCCATTCCATGCGCGATTTCAGCAATGCCCCCGAGGTTAAAAAGGGACCGGGCGTGCAGACCATCTCGCCGATGCCGGTCGATCGGACCGGCGATCCCGGGCAGGGGCTGGAGAATGTCGGGCATCGCGTTCTCACCTATCGCGACCTGATGGCGCTCGACCGCAACCCGGACACACGCGCACCGGAGCGGGAGATCAAGCTCCACCTCACCGGCAACATGGAGCGCTATATGTGGGGCTTCGACGGCGAGAAGCTGTCGGAGAACCCCGACCCGATCACGCTGCTTCACGGCGAGCGGGTACGGGTGACGCTCATCAACGACACGATGATGGGACATCCGATCCACATCCACGGCCACTTCTTCGACCTGGTGACCGGCAAGGGCGCCTATGCCCCCCGAAAGCATACGGTGCTGGTGCAGCCGGGAGGCACGGTGAGCTGGGACGTGACCGGCGAGGAAGGCGACTGGGCCTTCCACTGCCACATGCTCTACCACATGCACGCGGGCATGATGCGCGTTGTCCAGGTCCGCAAGGCCGGGGAGGCCGCGGCGTGATCCGGTCGCTCCTCCTCGCCGGTATGGCGCCGCTCGGCCTTGCGACACCCGCATTCGGGCAGACCATGGACCATTCCATGCACAACATGCCGGGCATGACGATGCCGGCAAAGCCGGCCGCCAAGCCGAAGGCGAAAGCCGCGGCCAAGTCCGCGACTAAGCGTAAGGCTCCCGTCCGACGCACCGCGCCGCGGCGCGCGCAACCGGCGAAGACGCAGGCTGCCGACCCTCATGCCGGGCATGACATGAGCGGGATGCAGGGAATGGATATGAGCGGTCAGCAGCAGGCTGCGCCCACCCAGAACCCGCACGCCGGGCACGATATGTCTGCTATGCCGGGCATGGCAGCATCGACAGGTGCGGGGCAGGACCCGCATGCCGGCCACGACATGAGCACGATGCCGGGCATGGCGATGCCCGGCGATCAGCCCGCTGCCAAGGTCGGAACCGACCTTCCCCCCGGCAACAAGCCCGCTCCCGCTCCAGCCGGGGACCACCTCGCCGATCGTTTCTGGGGCGCGGACGCCATGGCCAGCTCGCGCGAGAACGATCTACGCCGCGAGCATGGCGGAATGACCGTCTATCAGATCCTCTTCAATCTCGCCGAATATCAGGCTCGCAAGGGTGGCGACGGCTATCGCTGGGATGGCGAGGCCTGGATCGGGGGCGACATCAATCGCTTTACGCTAAAGAGCGAGGGCGAAGGCACGTTCGGCAAGCCGCTCGAACAGGCCGAGGTGCAGGCGCTCTACAGC
Source organism: Sphingomonas sp. IC-11 (assembly GCF_021043365.1). Taxonomy (GTDB): domain Bacteria; phylum Pseudomonadota; class Alphaproteobacteria; order Sphingomonadales; family Sphingomonadaceae; genus Sphingomonas. The sequence goes on from NZ_JAJNDU010000004.1 coordinate 196,126, forward strand.
CGCGCGCTCGATCCATACTGGAACCTTCAGGCGGGCGTTCGCTACGACTTCAAGCCCAACCCCTCGCGCACCTACGCGACGGTAGGGATCGAGGGGCTGGCCCCCGGTTGGTTCGAGGTGGAGGGCGCATTGTTCCTCTCCGACAAGGGCGACGTGCTTGGCCGTGCGGAGGGCTATTACGACCAGCGCATCACCAACTGGTTCGTGCTCCAGCCTAGGGTGGAGGCCAATTTCTCCGCGCAGGACGTGCCCGAAACCGGCACCGGCTCCGGGCTCACGGACCTCGAGGCCGGGCTTCGGCTTCGCTACGAGGGCCGGCGCGAGTTCGCGCCCTACATCGGCGTGTCGTGGGAGCGGCAGTTCGGCGACACCGCGCGCTTCACCCGCGCACGCGGTGACAATACGGGCGGCTTCAGCTTCGTCGCGGGCGTGAGGACCTGGTTCTGAGCCCGCGGCTCCGCCTCCATGTCGGGGCAAGCAAGGTTCACCGCTGGCTTGCGCTCCTGATCGGGGCGCAGGCGATCGTCTGGTTCACCAGCGGGCTCGTCATGAGCCTGCTGCCGATCGACACCGTGCATGGCGATCACCGGATCGACCGGAACGTCGAACCGGCCCTGATCGCCACTCAGGATTTCGCGCCCGTCCCTGCCCTTCTCGCATCGGCCGGAGCGCCGGTGCGTCAGCTCCAGCACCGGATGCTGCTGGGGCGGCCGATCGTCGAAGCCCAGCTCGGCGACGGCAAGGTGCGTTTGCTGGACGCCCGCACCGCAAAGCCGCTGCCCCCGGTCGACGGCCCGGCCGCAGCGCTGATCGCAAGGCAGGCGTATCGCGGCGAAACTGGTTCGGCGCCCGTCGTCGAGCGGATCGAGCGCCTCAGCACCGAGTACCGCGGTGCCCTCCCCGCCTGGCGTGCTTCCTTCGCCGATGACGACGGGACCCGCATCTACGTGGGCGCCGAGACGGGGCGGCTGACATCGGTCCGGACCGGCACGTGGCGGCTCTACGACTTCTTCTGGGGGCTTCACATCATGGATTGGACCGAGCACGAGCGGTTCAACACGCCGTGGCTCAACGCTTTCGCAGCGGGCGGACTCGTGTTCGCTGTCGCCGGGGCGATCCTGCTCTTCATGCGCTGGCCCCGTCGACGTCGCAGAAAAGCTCAAGGGGTCCGCTAGAGAGCTGCGTATCCTTCAGTGGGTGGGGCCGCACAGGAGAGCGCATCATGAACCACGACGACCCCGGCTCCAAACAGGGCGGTATGGGGATGAGCTACGGGCGCTTCGCCGCGATGATCGCGACGTCGACGGTCGTGATGTTCGGGCTCATGTACCTCAACACTTACGCGCTCGCCCATGTCGAATACAGTCAGACCCGGACGTGGATGGCGATCGTCATGGGCGCCGTGATGGCGCTCATCATGATCGGCTTCATGTGGGGCATGTATCCCGACCGACGGGCCAATCTCGGCATCGTGGCGGCCTCGATCGCGGTGTTCGCCGGTGCCTTGTGGCTTGTCCGCAGCCAGGAGACGGTCGGAGACGTTGCTTATATGAAGGCGATGATCCCGCATCACTCGATCGCGATCATGACCAGCGAGCGCGCTCACATCAAAGACCCCGAGGTGCGGAAACTCGCGGACGGGATCATCGACGCTCAGGTCCGCGAGATCGCGCAGATGAAGCGCTACATCGCCCGGCTTGAGGCGCACCCCACGCCCGACAATGCGCCCGACCTCCCCTCCTATCGCGACAAGCAGGTGCCTCCCCCGCCCCCCGAAACCGACGAGAGCGTCGGCGTCAACACGCTTCAGCCGATCCGCTGAGCAACATCGCTTGAGGGCTAATCGGTTTGAGCCCGTATCCCTGTTGAGCGGGAGTTTTGACGCAGGAGCGACACGATGAAGAAGATGATGATTATGGCCGTCGCGACCGCCCTCGGCGCGGCTCCCGCGGTCGCCCAGATGCAGGGCATGGACCATTCCGGCATGAACCACGGGCAGATGATGCGGCCGACGCCGGCGAACCCGTACCCGCAGGCCGAGATGGACATGCATCAGAAGATGATGTCGGCGATGGGTGCCGATGCCACCGAGACGTGGGTCCGCAAGATGGTCGAGCACCACCGTGGCGGCATCGCCATGTCGCGTATCGTGCTTCGCGAGACCAAGGACCCCAAGGTTCGCCAGATGGCCACCAAGACGATCGCAGAGCAGACCCGCGAGATCGGCGAGTTGAACGCCTGGCTGCGGGCGCATGGCAAGAGCGCCCAGTAATCGACTACCGTCCCTCCCCCCGTCACCGTGCGGGGGGATGGCCACCCGGGAACTCAGATATGGATCGCTTTCGCCTTCTCGCCGCCGCGCTGGCGTGCGCTACCCCTGCGGGGGCTCTCGCCGCGGGTCCCGTCCTGATGCATCGCGACCCGGGTTGCCCCTGTTGCGAGAAATGGGCGCAGCAGGTGAAGGAGCAGTTCGGCCGCGCCGTCCGCGTCGTCGACGATGCGAACCGGCCGGCGTTCATGAAGGCACGCGGCGTGCCTCAAGACCTCGCCTCCTGTCACACTGCCATTATCGACGGCATGACCTTCGAAGGGCACGTTCCGATTGCCGACATGAAGCGCGCCTTGGCCACGCATCCGAAGGGCGTCACCGGCCTCGCGGTCGCCGGGATGCCGATGGGCTCACCGGGCATGGAAATGCCGGGCATGAAGGCCCAGGCCTATGACGTGATCGCGTTCGGGCCGAGCGGCCGCAGGGTGTTCGCCCGCCATTGAAAAGGGGAGGCGCGAACGCCTCCCCTCCCAGCTTACTTCTTCTGCATGCCCGACATGTCGTGACCGGCGTGCTCGCCGTGCTTCATGTCCTTCATGTCGGCGCAGCAATCCTTCTTCGCGCCGTCCTTGTCCTTGCAGCAGTCGGCGCCATCCTTGCAGCACTCCTTCCCCGCGCAGCAGTCAGCGGCGGCAAAGGCCGTGGCGGGAACGAGCGCGAGCGCGATAGCCGCGCCGATGAACTTGATGGTCTTCATGTGTAATTTTCCTCAAACGCACTGATTGATCGGAATCCACGTCGATCAGGCGGTTCGAGGAGGTGGCGGTGCAGGACCGCCCGAGCGACCAACAAGGGCATGAGGCTCGGGTGCGGGCGGATCCGTTCGCACGGCGAGCTGCGGCGCGGGAGACGTGTGAACGTCGAGGGCCGTTGCGATGCAGGCTCCTACGCAGTCCACCGAAGGGGCCTTTTTCACGGGCGTGGGCGGCGCTCGATCGCAATCGGCCATTCCGGCATGCGCCTCCGCAGGCGGGGCAGCCTGCGCGATGGCCTCGCACATTGGGCCCATCCGCACGAACAGCATCGCGCCCAGCAGGAGCAGAGCGAGTGTGCGGGCGAGGCGGCCGAAGCTCATGCGGCCCTTCTAGGCTGCGCCGGGACGCTGCACCAGATCAGTGCGCGACGCCCAGCACCATCCAGATAGCCATGGCGACCATCATCACGTTCTCGGTGAGCGACAGGAAGCCCAGCGGCACATTGCTGTCACCGCCCACGCACGCGCATTTCAGCTCGCGCTTGTCGACATACACGGCCTTGATGACCGAGACCGCCCCGATCGTCCCGATCACCAGCGCGATCGGCACCGACAACCAGGTCAACACGCCGGCCGCCATCAGCACGCCCGCCGCGCCTTCCGCGTAGGGGTAGATATAGGAGTATGGCACCCAGCGCTTCGCGAGCAAGTCGTAGTTGAGGAACATGGTCGCGAACTTCTCGACGTTCTGGAGCTTCAACAGCGCCAGCACACACATGGAGAAGGCGATGAACCACTCACCGGCGCGTACCGTGAAGGGTGTGCCGAGCACGGCATAGCTGGCCGCCAGCGCCATTAATGCCGTCATCGCAAACACAACCGCGACCGGCCGGTAGGTCACCGCCTTGGGGTCGGCCACGGTCTTGCCGAAAAACCGGCGCAGATCGTCGTAGCCGCCTACCCGCTCGCCACCGATGAAGGTCTGGGGTGTCGTTTTGACCCCGTGCTCGGCTTTGAATGCGTCGGTTTCCTCGCGCGTCGTCAGCCAATGGTCCTCGACCTCGTAGCCGCGTCGGTGCAGCAGGTCCTTTGCCTTCAAGCCGTAGGGGCAGGTGTGCGTCGGCATCACCATGCGGTAGATCGTTGCCTTCTTGGGCGCCGCGGTCGCCATGTTCTTCTCCACCATGTTCGCGACACCTATATAGGGGCCGTACCATGGTACGGAGTCAAGGCATGGCCGACGTGACAATTGCGGGGCTCGCGCGCGAGGGCGGCGTCGGTGTAGAAACGGTCCGCTATTATCAGCGCAGAGGGTTGCTCGAGACGCCGGAGAGGCCTGAAGGATCGGGCTCGAATGGCGGTATTCGCCGCTACACAGCAGACGATGTTCGCCGGCTCCGGTTCATCCGATCGGCGCAGGCCGCAGGCTTCACGTTGGAGCAGATCGGAGAACTGGTGGCGCTGGACGCGACCGACGATCGCGCTCGGGCACGCCAGCTTGCCAACGAGCGGATCGCGGCGCTGGATGCAAAGATCCAGGAGCTGAAGCGCGTCCGCGCATCACTCCAGCGGCTTGCTCATGAATGTGGGTCGGGCTCGGAAGGCCCCTGCCCCATTCTAACCGCGTTCGACGCCGACTGATCCGGTCGGTGCTATACCCCTTCCGCGCTGATCGCCTCTTGTTCCGGCGCGGGAAGGTGGCGGTAGAGCGTCGGGACCGAGACGCCGATCGCCGGCGCGATCTCGCGCATCGGCATTCCGGAGGCCAGGAGCTTACGGGCCGCCTCGAGCCGCTTGGGCGTCATCACTGTCTTGCGGCCGCCTACCCTGCCCTCGCGCTTCGCCACCATCAGTGCGGCCGTCGTGCGCTCGCGGTTCAGGTCCCGCTCCATCTCCGCCATCGCCGCCATGATGTGGAAGACGAGCTTGCCGGCGGTGCCGGCGGTATCGATGCCATCCGTCAGCGACCGGAAACCGATGCCCCGGTCCGCCAACTCCGCCGCAAGGTCGACCAGGCCTTTCATCGTTCGGCCGAGCCGGTCGAGCTTCCAGACCACCAGCACGTCGCCGGCGCGAGCGTGTGACAGGGCTTCGGCCAAGCCGATCCGGTTCGCCTTCGCACCGCTCGCCTTGTCGCTGAAGGTCCGCTCACACCCCGCTTCACGCAGGGCGTCGAGCTGCGGCGTCAGATCCTGTTCGGGGGTCGACACCCGCGCGTAGCCGATCAGCATGGCACCTTCTCAAAACTCATCTCACGTGCCTAACACGACCGATCGCAATCGAGAATGTGTTTTGATACACGCGCCACGCCTGCTAGACGTTCTCACATGGCTGCGGATCAAAATCGATCGTTTGCGAGACAACTCTGAACTGGTGTCACTCGCCACCGCCGGTCGCCACTACATGTAGAAGCGGTACGACGGGTTCGGCCGATAACCTTCCGGGAACTCAACCATGAGTTGTCCGACCTTCTTCGCGAACGAGAGGGTCACTGGATAGCGCGACATGCCTTCGCTGCTGTTCCAATTGATCTTGGAAAGGGCGAGGATCTCCACGGCACGCTGACGAAGATCCGTTGCGTTCGCCGCCCCGATCTCGATCGGAGCGGGAATGTGCGGGCCCGGATATTCGCTCCACCAGGGCACGAAGCCGCTGGTGAAGAGGAAAGTTTCGTCTCCGACGATGCAGAGCGTGCCACGCCAAGGCTCCTCATGTCCCTTTCGGATGAGGCGGAACGGCGTGGGCCGGATCCAGACCAGATCGCAACTCGGCACGGCTCCACGTGCGCCCTCTAGGAAACCTTCCACTTCCTCCGGTTGATATCGCGACGTCTTATGAAGGACGAGGCGGTCGGGAGTCACGCCCGCGACGTTGCGGTACTCCTCGATGACCTCAGCGATGATTCCACGCGCCTGCTCAGCGTTGAGGTACGGTTGTCGATCGCGCCGCTGATCCTGATCGATCGTCGCCCCACTTAGGGCGAACGGCTCGACCTCAGACGCGACCGCCTGCGCTAGGCTGGCATAGATCAGGCTGCCGGAGCGCTGTCGTAGCGCAGCACGCGCGGCTTGCTCGCTGAGCCTCGTCGGCGCCGTCGTGCCGCTGGTGCTTCCGGCTGCCCCCGCGGCTGCCGACGTCGGTGGCGCGATGGACAAGTTCGTGGCCGAAGCGGGCGGTGCCGCCAACGTGACGGGCCCGAGCGCCTTTCAGGGCCAGTCGGCAGGCTATTACAGCCTCGGCAACGTCTGGACGCGCTTTCCCCAGAAGACGACCAACCTTGCCAACCTGCAGCTGCCCTCGGCCCGTGCCGGCTGTGGCGGCATCGACCTGTTCGCGGGCAGCTTCAGCTTCATCAACTCGAGCGAGATCGTCGCCATGCTGAAGGCGGTCGCGAACAATGCGGTCGGCTTCGCCTTCAAGCTCGCGATCGATACTGTCTGCCCCGAATGCTCGAAGGTCATGGATGAGTTCGCCCAGAAGGCGCAGCTCATGAACAACCTCAACATCTCGAGCTGCGAGGCCGCGCAGGCGCTGGTCGGGTCGGTGTGGCCGATCTTCTGCTGCAGGGTGGCGACAGTGCCGAGCTCATCGGGGAGCTTGGCCGCGTCCTGGAACTCGGCATAGACTTCGGCGAAGTCCATGCGGCTGAGGTCGAGCCGGGCGAACTCGTCGATGGTGAAGCCTTGGCAGCTCTCCTTCTTCGGACTGCCCCACGGCTTGTTGATCTGGGCCCTGCCCTGCTCCTGCAGGATGCGGCTGAGCTTGGACTCGAAGCAGCAATAGGTCTTCTTTTTGGTGACGCAGATTCCGAAGACGCTGTCCGAGCAGTAGCTGCCGACATAGTGGCAGAGACCCTGGGCGTCGCGCTGGTGGAGCAGGACCTCCTCGCGATCGCAGCCAAGCGTCACCAGCAGCTGCGAATAAGGGATCAGCGGGAAGGCCTTGCCCGCACAGCAGTTCAGAATGCCGAACACCTTGGAGTGGCAGGTGTCGCGCTCACCCTTGAACAGCGTCAGCTTGGCGGGATCGAACTCCTTGCCGGCTTGACCCGCGGCATTGAGCGCTACCGCGGCGTCCTTGAACTCGTCATTCGGCTGGCGGTCGATCGTCTCGCACTCGCCGTTGACGCAGTAGATGTCGCCATCGCAGACATATTGCTTGGCTGGCGTCGGCCCGCCCGGGATTGTGCAGCTGTAGATCCGCTCGCGGGTTGGGCACGGCGTCTCGTCAGTGAGGCACTCCTCGCGCGCGAACCGGCAGTCCTTGTTCGCCTCAAGCGCATCGCAGTTCTGCGCCGGTACGGCCTTGTGGCAGTCGTAGGTCCGCTGCCACGCCCAGCACGGCTTCGTCACCGAGACGCCATCGATCACTCGGGTCACCGGATCGCTCGAGGTGCAGGTCTCCACCGTGCTCGCGCAGCCGCTGTCGCCGGCGAGGCTCGCGCAGGCGCCCTCGTCGCGGCGCTCGGCGACGCTGCTCTGGGTCTCGGTGCCACGGAGCGTGGCGCCAGGCACGGGCGCGTCGCAGAGCAGCTCCTCGACCGGCTCGCCGGGCTCGGTGCAATATTGGTAGGGCGGCTTGCTGTAGCCTTGAAGGCAGCGACCTTCGTGCGAGCCGGTGCGCTGGCACGACGCCTGCTCGAACAGGCTGCAATCATCGACGCGGTTGAAGCCAGCGTTGAACGCGCTGCACCAGTAGCGATAGCCGGTCTTCTTGATCACAGAAACGACCAGCGGGATCGTGCAGCTCGCCGTCCGCTGTTTCAGCGCGACCCCGTCGTTGCAGGTCGCCTCATAGGTCCCGCTGGCACCGGTCGAGGGCGGCAGCTCGCGGCAGCTGCCCTGGCCGCCGGCGACGCTCATGCCGCTGACATAGGTGGCGGGATCGTCGGAGATGGCGCGTCCGCGGGCGATCGTCGCCTCGATGTCCTCGACTGCGACGCGCGGCCGGCGGTCGAGGGAGGAGCGGACGGTGGCATAGCCCTCGTTGCTCGACACCGCCGAGGCCGCCTGGGCGGCGATCGCATCGGGATCGTCGAATAGCGCCGATTGCGAGGGCGTACCGGCGAAGCCCGGTATGCGATCGGCAGTGGGCGCCGGCTTGGCCGCGTCCTGCGCCTTGCCGAGCGCATCGCTGCCGAACGCTTTGCCGTCGGCGCGTGCAGCTTCGGTCTGGCTCTGGCCGAGCGCCCCGCCTGCACCGAGGCCGGCGGCGAACAGGGCGAGCGCGAGCCCCAGGCTGGTGCGGGCCGGGCTCACTGCGCCTCTCCCAGCCGGGCACGATAGAGCGCCGCGACGCGAGCACCGGGACCATCGCCGCGGGCAAAGGTGTCGAGCGCGTGTGCGAGCGTGACATTGCCGTCGATGCGGTCATGCGGCGGCAGCGTCGTGCGGCAGTCGAACCCGTCACACAGGTCGAAGTCGGTGGCGGTCACGACATAAGCCGGCACGGCCTCGACCTCGAAGGCACGGAACAGCCGCGGGTCGATGCCCACCGCCGCCTTGACCTCCCCGGGCGGCAGCACCTTCGCAAGCGCGGTCGTGAACGTCCTGGCCGAGTTGCCGGGCAAGCCGCGGAACACGACCACGCCGCCTGCCCTGCTGACGTCCGCGATCATCGCCTTGAGCGAAGCGGACGGCATCGACAGGCTGGCGAACGCGACCAGCCGCGGCGCGTCCTCCGGTTCCATCTGCTTGCCCGAAGCGGCGACCATCCCGTCGAAGTCGAAGGTCGCGGCCGGATCACCGCTGGTCTTGGTCGAGGCGTAGCGGGTGGCGGCAGCGCGGGCCGAGGCCGCATTGTCGGCGGCTTCCCGGCGGAGCGCCTCGCCGCGCCGGGCGACGACGTTGGTGAGCGCTTCGGCTTCCTGCGGCGACAGCTTAGCCCGCGCGCGCACCTTGGCGAGGTCGAGGCCGTCGACGGTCTGGGCGCCGGAGGCGGCGGCGAGGCCGAGCAGCAAGCCGGTAAAGGCGGCGGTGCCGGCGATAAGTGGGAGACGGCGCCGCATCACAGCACGCAACAGTTGCGTTTGCGCCAGACGAGATAGCCCATATCTTCTCCGATCGCGGGATAGACCTGGCCGGCCGACATGAAGGTGGTCGACGCGCCGATTGGCGCGCAGGCGTAGCGCCCGCCGGTCTGCGGATTGGGGTTGGTGGCCTGGAAGCGATATTGCTGCTTCCGCATCACCGGCATGAGGTAGCTGCCGCACAGACCCTTGCTGCCCATCGTGCCCCAGGCGACGAGCTCGCGGTGGAGCTTGTAGGCAAAGCGGGCGAGCGCGAGCCGCGAGGCCTGCACATGGCCGATCGAAGCGGCGACGTTGCCGTTCAGGGGATACATCGTGCCCTGGCAGCCGGCGCACCAGAACAGAGGATCGGTCGGCAGCTTGGCGGTGGCCGCGACGCAGTCGGCGGCGCAGGCCGCGAGCGCCAGCGGGTTTCCTCGACGGTGAGCTCGATATCGCGGCGGATCGCCTGGTGGGCAATCGGGTCGAGCGGGTTGTAGTCGACCGCGTCGTCGCCGCTCGCCGTGGTCGGCGAGGTCAGGTCGTCGACGAACGCGATCAGTTCGACGGGCCCGATGTCGAGCGCCGGCACGTCGAGCGAGCGCAGCACGCCGACAAGGCTCTCGCGGACCGCGATGAGCTCGTCCTTGGTGGTGCTGCCGCTCGAAGGCACGCCGACCGAGACGAGCAGCTGGTGATGGCGGGCATGGAAGGGCGCGCCGCCTGACCCGCTGGTCCAGACGAGGTCGTAAAGGCACTGGGTGCGCGCTCGCGCGATCTGCTCGTAGACGCCACCTCGGGCATAGCGGGGCGCACCGGAAGCAGCGAAGGAACGGCTCGCCGAGTTCGTCCTAGAGCGAAAGGCGAAGCGGTCGGCGCTCGTCAGTTCAGCACCCGTGCCCCCCACCGAGGTCCTGCTGCAGGAGGTGATCGCCCAATGGCTTGAGCGTCATGTATCCGAGCTGTCAGATGGCCGCCGCTATGCGGACTCGGTGCTGAATTGGGAGCGCTTCTGGGATCAACTCAGACGGCAGAACCAGCTACCCGACCCGCTTGTCGTGAGCGCCATCAACGGTCGCATCGTCGACGCCTTCATCGGCTTCCGGCGAGCCGAAGGTGCAACGCCGCCGACGATCAGTCGTGATCTCGCTGCGCTGCGAGGCCCAATCAACTGGGCGCTGAAGGAGGAGATCATCACGTCGGCCCCGCGCGTCAAAGACGTGAAAGGTAAGGACGCCCGCAAGGAGCTGGAATGGTCGCCCGAGCAGGTCGCAGTCATTCTTGAGGCAGCATGGGCGAACGAGGCTCGACGCCACGTGCACCTGTTCACGCTCATCCACTGCAGCACGCACGGCCGGACGGAAGCCATCGTCGAGCTCGATGCAGACGCGCAGATCAGGGATGGGCTGATCTACTTTAACCGGCCCGGACGCGTGCAAACCCGGAAGCGGCGATCGATCGTGCCGATCTGCCCTACCCTCGCGCCGTGGCTAGAGGGTGTGAAGGGGAAGGTGATCAGATACCGTGTCCCCACGTCGGAGGGTACCCGTGCTGCTGGCGCCCCAGAGTTCTACGAGCGGCCGACCAACGAGATCCGGAACGCCTTCAGGGGCGTGCTGCTGGACGCGCATGCTCGCCGACCGGATCTCGGCTTCGCCAAGCAAGCCGTGGATGATGACGGTCGGAAGGTATGGCTGCCGCCGCGCGTGAAGCTTGGTGATCAGGAGCGGCGACCGAAGCTGCAAGCAATCGGTTCGCCCAACACATTGCGGCATACGATCCACACGTGGCATCAGCGACAGGGTGTACCCCAAGCGCAGATCGACGCAGCTGCGGGTCACTCCAGCGAGCAGGGGTCCGGAGCAAACTACACGCACATGCGACCCGAGTACCTGCAAGAGTTCATCGCATCGACAGAGGTTTTCTGGCGTGCCGTCGACGAACACACGAGTGTGCATCGTCCTCATCCTACATGAATGGCCGCCACCCTGCACCGATATGCTTTATAATTGCGACCAGAATAGTGGTACCTCACTCAGATAAGTAGACAATACTCCGTCCAACCCGCCTTCTCATATTATCTCTGCCTCAGTGGAATATATCAGGCGATCACGACACAAGCAATGCTGCACCTTTGCCTTTTCACTCAACGCAACAGCGCGCGCACCCATCTCTCTGGCATCCAGGTACTAACTCGTCGCTAATGTGTCGAACATACGTCTCATCTGTTCCGGTCAAAGTAACAAGTGGGAGCAGAGGAGATTGGACGCACCGCACACACGTGCAGCTCCGAAAAGTGTTCGGACAAAGTCGGTTCGCCATGCCGAGACAACGAAGAACTGCCGCGCAGCGGACTACGTCCCGCTCCCGCATGAACAATCTGGGCTTTCCCAAGCGCCAAGCGTGGCGCTTAGCGGACGGGGCTAGCTGGTTCTGCGTTCGTCTGGCAATTGCTTACGTTGCCGCGAAGAGACCTTGTAGATGATCGTGCCAATGGCGACAATGGCCGCCGCGATCATCATCTGGCCAAGCTTAGAATGCATCATAAGCCAAAGGGTCAGGACAAAGCCAAATATGGGGATGGTTAACCTGCCGGGCAAACGGAACTGCCCCGCCTGCTCGGGTAGAGTGCGCTCAATTATTGGAACCGCGGCTATGCAGAGTGCATAGGTGATAAGCCGAACAAACGTGCTCAGCGCAATTAGCCAAACAAAATGTTGTCCGACCGCTAGGGCGACACTGAAGATGCCGCAGAAGAGGATGGAGTTAACCGGTGCGCCATTTCTCTCGCTGACCCGCCCGAACCAGGCCGGCAGGCTTCCATCCCGCGCCAAGGCGAAAGTTAGCCGGGGCGCCGTGATGAAGGAAGTGAGGCTGCCGCCGCCAACAGAGAACACAACGCCCATTCCGAGAAGGACGGCACCGGCCGGGCCCATCAGCCGCCTCGCGATATCGATCAATGGTGCATCGCTGCCGCCGAGGTCGGGCCCGACCGAGACGACGACAAGCTGGATGATCGTATAGCAAAGAGCGACCGCCAGCACCGTGCCGACCAGAGCCTTGGGAATGGCGGACCGCGCGTTCCGGGTTTCGCCGGCATTGATCAGGCTGAATTCGAACCCGATGAACGCATACATGAGGACGAGCATCGTCTCGCCCAGAGCGCCGCTGCCGATGACCGGAGCGCCGGCGACAAGGCCCCACTCCACAGACGGTAGACCGATGAGCATCAACAGCACGAGCGGCGCGAGCTTGAGCACGCTGATGAGGTACACCGCGGCCATTCCCGCCCGCACGCCAGCGGCGTTCAGCACGGTGACGAGAAGGACATAGGCGCAGACGCCGAGTGCCCTCGGCAGCCCGCTTCCAAGCGGCGCCCACAGGCCTGCAGCATAGCTGACGATCAGATTGGCGCTCGCGGCGATGGCGGCGACACGGCTCACGTAAATGAGCAGGCCCGTCTGGAACCCGACAAAGGCGCCAAAGGCGTGCGTCGTGTAGACGGTCGGGCCGCCGGTGATGTCAAAGAAGCTCGCGGCCCTCGCCAGAGACAGCGCAACCGAGAGGATGAGGATCCCGCACAGCAGGAACACCCAGGCGCTGAAATAGCCTGCCTGGGCGATCGCCACGGCGGGCAGCGCAAAAATGCCCGATCCGATGATGCCGTTCATCGCAATCGTCGCGACGCCGAGCCGCCCGATCTCGCGGCGGAGCAGCGACTCCTGGGTGCGGGGCTCCGTCACGCCAACGTCCCCGCGGCTGGCGTGTCCTTGTACCCGTTCGAGGTTGCGATCAGGACGGCGGTCTCACCGCTCGACAACTTGCCTTCGGCGATCAGCTTCTCAAGGCCGGTGAGGCTGGCTGCAGACGACAGCTCCGCATAGCAGCCATGGTGTGCGAGCCTGGTCTGATCGCGCATGACCGACTGCTCGTCGACGACGACCGCGCCTCCGCCGCTGGCGCGGATCGCCTGAACGGCCTGATAGGTGACTGTCGAACCGCCAATCGACGTCATGGCCGTCGCACCCGGAAACGAGCCTGTCACCGCTTCCCCTTCAAGCACGCGCTGAATGCGCGGGTAAGGCTCGACGGCATAGAGCCGCGGCAGGCGTCGAACATGCCCCAGCCGCTTGAGCTGACTGAAACCGACATAGAGACCCCAGATGAGGTCTCCGCGCGAGGTCGGCACCAGCACCGCGTCCAGCGGCTCGCCCCGAAGCTCCTCGAACAGTTCAAACGCGATAGTAGCGAGGCCGGGAAGCCCGAAATGATTGCTCCCGACCGGAGGATTCAGATAGTTGGTCGCAGGGAACCATCCCTCGTTGCGCGCCATCCCCGCGATCAGAGTCCATCGCTCGAGACTGTCTTCAACCGTCAGGAGCTCGGCACCCGTCATCTCGATGGCTTGCCTGAAGATCGGCGACAGGAAAGGCGTGGACACTATGCAGCATCTGAGGCCAGCCGCCGCCGCATAAAGCGCGAGCGAGGCCCCGCCATTGCCGCTCGAGGCAGCGACGATCCTGTCATAGCCCGCGTCGGCCGCTCGAGTGACGGTCAGGCAACTGACCCGATCCTTGTGCGACCCGCTGGGGTTCTGCCCTTCATTCTTGATGTAGACGGTCTTGGCCTTCACCTCGTCGGCAAGGGACGGGAAGCTCAAGCATGATGTTCCCCCCTCCCCAAGCGAGACCCAGGAGCGATAAGGCAGCCAATGGGCGTAACGCTGCATGCGCAAGCGGCTTTGGTCGGCCACGACCGACGGCTCGGAGGCGTATCTTGGCGTAAGGCTCGCAGGAGCGTTTCGCACCAGGCACCGCGGACAGCCTTCGAAATAGTCCTCGACCGGATATTCAGTGCCGCAGCTGATGCAGGTGAAGCCGAGCAGCTCCGGATTGAGGCCCGGCGAGAGGCGCTTGGACGCTGATGCTGCCGTATCGACATCGCCGATCATGAGGATTGAACTGCCTTGTCTTGCAATGGAGAGACGATCGTCACTGCGAACTCCTTAAGGGGGTGGCTCGCAGACGGCCAAAGGCGGCGTTCAGATCCTTGAGGAGGTCGTCGACCGCCTCGAGCCCGGCATGCACGCGCAGCAGCGAGCCCTCCCCCACGCTGCCGCAACTGCGCACCGGTGCCGGCCAGGCGGGCACGATCAGGCTCTCAAAGCCCCCCCAGCTCGCGCCCATCTTGAACAGGCGCAGCTCGTTGAAGAAGGCCGAGGTCTGCTCGGAAGTCATCGGATCGAGGACCAGCCCGAACAGGCCTGACGCGCCGGAGAAATCCCGCTTCCAGATCGCGTGACCTGGGTCGCTGGGGAGCGCTGGATACAGGACCTTGCGCACCTCCGGCTGCCGGCCCAACCAGTCAATGAGCGCGAGCGCGGTTCGCTGGTGCCGCTCTAGCCTGACGTCCAGCGTTCGCAGCCCGCGCTGAACCAGATAACAATCGTCGGCGCTCGCAACATTGCCCCAGCGGGCCGCGCTATCCTTGAGCCGCCTGAATATGGCGTCGGTGCTGGCCGTCATCGTGCCGAGCATCACATCGGAATGGCCCGACAGATATTTCGTGGCCGCCGCAATCGAGACATCCACGCCATGCTCGATCGGCCGAAACAGCAGCGGCGTGGCCCAGGTGTTGTCGATCGCCGTCACCACGCCACGGGCGCGCGTCACGTCCGTGATCGCGCGGATATCGGCCATCTCGAAGGTGAGCGAGCCGGGCGTCTCCAAGAACACCATCCGGGTGTTCGGACGCAGCAAATCGGCGATCGCGCCGCCGACATCCGGAGCGAAGTAGGAGACCTCGACCCCATAGCCGGCCAGAACTTCGTCGCAGAAGCGCCGGGTGGAGCGATAGGCTGTGTCGATGATCAGCAGATGATCCCCCGCCTTCAGGAAGGCGGAGAGGCTGAGCGAAATGGCGGACGTGCCGGACGATGTGACGACCGTTTTGTGACCCCGCTCGAGCTCGGCCACTGCCGCTGCGAGCGCGAAGCCGGTCTCGGTGCCGTAGAGGCCGTAGATGACCTCGTCATAGAGCCGGCTGTGCCGCGCCACATACTCCTCGACCGTGTCATAAAGGATCGTGGACGCCCGGTGGACCGGCGGGTTCAGGAGACCCGCCGTACGGGCCGAAGGCGAGCTGGCATGAACCAGCCGAGTGACCGGCGCATCGGCGGCGGAGGGGGCTCCTGTCTCCTGAGATGAACCTTCGCTCATCGCGCCACTGTGCCCGCACCAAATGTGTAGCGGGCCCGGCGATGCGGCAGATGTGATCGGTCCTTCGGGGTCATTCCGCGCTTCTCCTTTTCTTATTGGGGTCATACCCTGGACCGATGACCAGGAAATCTGACTCATGAATCTTCGGCAGCTCGAAGCCTTTCGCGCGGTCATGCTGACCGGCTCGGTGACGCAGGCGGCGCAGGTGATGCACCTGTCGCAGCCGGCGGTGAGCAAGCTGATCGCCGACCTGGAATATGCGATCGGCTTTCGTCTCTTTGTGCGGTCGAAAGGCAGCGCGCTGACGGTCACGCCCGAAGCGGGCTATTTCTACCACGAGGTCGAACGAAGCTTCATGGGTGTCGATGCCCTGAAACGCGCGGCAAACGACATCCGGAACCTCTCGTCGGGCAATCTGCACGTCGCTGCCCTGCCCGCCCTCTCCTTCAGCTTCATGCCCAAGGTTCTTTCCGAGTTTCGCCGCGAGCACCCGAACGTCGTCATTCGGCTCTACACGCACGGATCGGCCACGGTGCGCCAGCTCGTCGCCAACCAGCAATTCGATGTGGGACTCGCCACGCGAGCCCACGAAGTCCCAGGCGTTTCCTCGAGCGTGTTCCTCCGCTCGGTCGGCGCCTGCGTGCTCCCGCCCGGACACCGGCTCGCCGCCAAGAGCATCATAGAGCCGCAGGACCTGGCCGGAGAGCCGTTCATTTCGCTCATGCTCGGCGACCAGACCCGACGCCGCATCGACCGCATCTTCGAGGACGCCGGCATCGAGCGCGACCTGGTCGTCGAGACGCAATATGCCATCACGCATTGCAGCCTGGTCACCCAGGGCGTGGGCTGCTCGATCGTCAATCCGGCGACGGCGGTGGACTTCCTGAGACAGGGACTCCTCATCCGCCCGTTCAAGCCGCGGATCGAGTTCGAGTATCTGCTCTACACCCCCGCCCTGCGGCCGCTGTCGCAGAATGCGCTGGCGCTGATCGCAACAATGGAAGCCGTTCGGGATGCCATGATCGCAGACGGGGCGTTCGGAGAACCGGTCAGCTGAGCTCGACTGTCGTCGGGACAGCCTGCGCAGCGGACGGGGCGAGCAGGCGCGGCGACCTGCCCGCCAGGGATCACGGCGCAACAGCATCACGGCTTAGAACTTCGCCGTGCCCCGGACGTACCAGAAGCCGCCGTTGAACCCGATGGGCGAGAAGCGCAGATATTTGAAGCCGTTGATCAGCTGGGCCGGCCGGACCTCGCGGTCCGGGTAGTTGTCGAAGATGTTGCTGCCGCCGACCGCCAGGGTGAAGGCGTCCGTCAGCTTGTAAGAGAGCTCCGCGTCCACAAGGATCTCGGCCCCGCCCGTCTGGTCGTTCGCGAGGTTCGGACCATAGTCCGTCCACTTGCCGTAGTAGCTGGCGGTGGTCGAGAAGCCCAGACGCTCTCCCTGGTAGTTGAACGACAGATTGCCCTTCCAGTCGGGGACGAAATTCTCCAGCTCGAGCAGCCTCTCGCGGTCTCCGGTGATCAGCGGACCCGCCCGGATGACGCGGTTCTTCGTGTAGTTCACGTTGGCACCGAAGGTTGCGTCGCCGTCGAACAGTCCGAAATGGTAGGTCAGTACGGCGTCAAAGCCTTGCGTACGGCTGTCGAAGGCATTGCCGAAAAACTGGATCGTCTGGAAATCGCCGCCGCCGGGAATGCCAGCGGCGATCAGCTGGTTCTTCTGCGCTTGGGTGAGCGTGAAGCCGCCCGACAGCCCGATGCGGTTCTCCACCTTGATGTTGAAATAGTCGATGGTGAGCGTCAGCCTGCGCATGGGCGTGAAGACGACGCCCGCAGCGATGTTGAAGGACTTTTCCGGCCGCAACGGCCGTGCGCCGAACAGCAGCGCGACCGGATTGCTCGGCGACACGATGCCCGTGATGAACGGCTCGCCCGTCAAGGGATTGATGTTGGCGAAAGTCGACGAGACGTTCGATTGACCGGGCGTCGGCGCTCTGAAGCCGGTATTGACGGAGCCACGGACGGCGATGGCGTCCGAGAACTCGACACGGCCATTCACCTTCCATGTGAAGGTCGAGCCGAAGTCCGAGAAATCCTCATACCGCCCCGCAATGCCGCCGCTCAGCCAGTCGGTCAGGTCTCCTTCCAGAGCCGCGTAGGCCGCCCAGTTGTTGCGCGAGAAGGTACCGGCCTGGAGAGGACCAAGGCCGGGGAATCCGCTCGATCCGGCGGGCAGGCCGACGCGATCGGTTGGGTTGGGCGTGTCCGGGTCCAGGACCGACGCGAACGGCCCGACCTGGTAGGATTCGAGCTGCCCTGGCGTGACTTCCCATGTCTCGCGCCGGTACTCGAGGCCGCCCGCCAGATTGAGAGGCTTGGCCAGCCCAAGCTCGAGCGGATAAGTCAGATCGAGATTGAAGTTGAGCTCGCGCTGCTCGAGTTCGCCGGCGCGGAACTCGGTCGGTGAGTTGGGCCCAAGCGAGGGATTGACGGTATTGGTGATTCGATAGCGGACATTGTTGCGGCCATAGGAACTGCTCAGATCATAGGCGAGGTCGCCCACCAGATTGCCGCGCAGGCCGCCGACCAGGGACGCGTCCCGAATGGTCGCGCTGAAGTCAGGCGAAAAGCCGCCCGGAAAGAGGGTTCGGAAGGTAAAGCGCGGCCCGCCCGGCGTCTGGGTCAGCGGGACGCTTGCAAACAGCGGGTTGGTAACCGGGTTGCGGTAGAAAAAGGCCGTCGTACCTGCCGTCCAGCTGTAATTGCCGAACGAGTAGAAGCTCATATCGTCATTCAGGTCGACGCCGGCGTTCACGAAGAGTCGTGCCGCTTCCGCCTTGGGGTTGCCTGTGCGCTGCGCCGGCACGGGCACGCCTTGGACCCCTTGGTCGATCAGCGCCTGCGCGTCGGGCCTCTGATTTTGGCGGGACGTGATCCCGGACCGGTTATATTCGGCGCTGATGTTGACGAAACCCTGGTCGGTGAAGGGCAAGCCGACATTGCCCTGTAGCAGATAGTCCTTGCCGTCGCCCTCGTAGAACTGGCCGTAGCGGGCGATGACGGTCGCTCCGTCGCGCTCCGTGCGGAGCCTGAAGTTCAGCACACCGGCGATGGCGTCGGAGCCGTAATTGGCGGAGGCGCCGTCGCGCAGCACCTCGAGCTGTCCGATCGCAATCGAGGGGATCGTGGCCAAATCCGGACCCTGTGAGCCACGAATATAAGGAATGTTCGACAGCTGCACGGTGGCGCCCCGATGGCGGCGCTTGCCATTGACCAGCACGAGCGTCTGATCGGGTGGCAGGCCACGCAAGCTATAGGGCCGCGTGAAGACCGACCCGTCGTTGCTCGTGAAGCGCTGGACGTTGAGGCTGGGGACCTCCTGACGGAGGATGTCGTTGACGTCCGAGGTGCCCTGGTTGAGCAGCTCCGCAGAACTGATGATGTCGATCGGGGTCGGCGAGTCCGCAGCCGTCAGGTCGTTCCGCCGCGTGCCGGTGACGATGATCTCCTGACCTTCAGCCGCGCTCGTCGAGGCCTCCGCGCCTTGAGAGCCCGCCGGACCTTCGGTCGCCGTCTGCGCGAGCGCAGGCCACGCCAGCGCGATCGTGAGCAGCGAGGCCGTCGCCAGCCGACATGTCAGTCGAGCCTTGTGCCTCTTCATGTCAGCTCCACCTTTTCCCTGTTCACTCTCGTCCGAAGTGCGTCATTCCCTCTCTTGCGGAGCTAATCAGGAAAGCAGGGTCGCCCCAAGGACAAATCGAACGTCATCGCGTATTCGGAGAAGGCTATTCCGACTTGTTATGACCTAGACCTTCTGTAGGCGCACGTTTGAGGTGCCGAGCACCTCTAAGTCCGATCTGCGGCAGACGAGCGCTGGGCGGACGAGTGCCGGCCATGCCCGCCGAACAGGACGCAGAAATGGTGCCGAGCTGGATTTATACGAAGACTGTCCGCGACCCGACCATCCAAATGGCTCAATGGCGCGCAATAACGTGGGCGCTGGTCACGAACTGACCGCTTGTTTAACGAGGTAAGATCTATCGAATGCGCCGTCCACATTTCCGGCGGAACCGTTCGCTGCGATACCAGCGCGATACCAGACCCGGCGAGCACTATGGGCACAGCCGGCAATTAGTCCAGTTCTTACCAGCGTTTACAAAGACTTAGAATGGTGGAGCCGAGGGGGATCGAACCCCTGACCTTCGCAATGCCATTGCGACGCTCTCCCAGCTGAGCTACGGCCCCATTCCGTTGGGAAGGCGCCCACTAACGGGGCGCTTCAGGCTTGGCAAGCGGCGTTTTCACGGCCGCCTGCCGAAACCCGAAATTTTTTCGACGATCAGTTATTCTCGTCGTCGTCGTTGGACGTTTCCACACCCAGATCGTCGTCGCCGCCGAGATCAACCTCGTCGTCAGCGCTGGGCTCCTCGTCCTCGTCCGCGACCAGATCGGTATCGTCGTCACCAGCAAGGTCGCTGTCCGCGGCCTGCTTCTCGGACTTGCTCGCCTCGAAGGGAAGCGGCTGCTTCGACTTCAGGATCGGTTCGGGCTCCCAGGCGAAGCCGCATTCGATGCAGGTGACGGGCTCGTCCTTCTGCAGGTCGTAGAAACGCGTCGCGCATTTCGGGCACGTCCGCTTCGTGCCCCATTCCGGCTTGATCATGCCGTCTCGTGCCTTTCGGATGGATGGATCAACAGGTTCAGAAAGCCTGAGCCTGCGAAGTGGTGGGCGCCTTGCCATAGCGCAACCCCGCTGGCAAGGCGCGGCGCGCAATGGCGCATCCCCTCCCCCGCTCCGTCACGGTCCATCCCGCATCCCGCTTGCAGGGGCGGATCCGCGTCCCCGGTGATAAGTCGATCAGCCATCGCGCCCTGATGCTGTCGGCACTAGCCGTGGGGGAAAGCCGCATCGAAGGCCTCCTCGAGGGGGAGGACGTGCTGGCCACGGCGGCTGCCATGCGCGCAATGGGCGCGACAATCATACGCAGCGACGACGGTATCTGGCGCGTGCATGGCGTCGGCGTAGGCGGACTGCTGCAGCCCGAAACCGCGCTCGACATGGGCAATTCAGGCACCTCGACACGGCTGCTGATGGGGTTGGTTGCCAGCCATCCGATCACTGCTACCTTCGTCGGTGACGCCTCCTTGTCGTCGCGTCCGATGAAGCGCGTCATCGATCCGCTTTCTACCATGGGTGCCGAGATCACGGCCTCGCCCGGCGGCCGCCTGCCGCTCATGGTGCGGGGCCTCTGCCCGGCCGTGCCGATCACTTACACCTTGCCGGTCGCTTCGGCGCAGGTGAAATCCGCGGTGCTGCTCGCCGGGCTCAACACCCCCGGCATCACTCGCGTGATCGAGCCAATCGCCACGCGCGATCACAGCGAACGGATGCTGGAGGGGTTTGGCGCGAACATCTCGGTAGAGGTGAATAAAGGCGGCCGGACGATCGCCATCGTCGGCGAGGCCGATCTGAAACCGCAGTCCATCGTCGTGCCGGGCGACCCCTCCTCGGCGGCCTTCTGGATGGTCGCGGCCACCATCGTGCCCGGTAGCGACGTCGTGATCGAGAATGTCGGGCTGAACGCCACCCGCGCCGGTCTGGTAACAGCGCTGCGCCTCATGGGAGCGGACATCGTGGAGCTCGATCCGCGCGTCGTTGGCGGAGAGCCGGTCGCCGACTTGCGGGTGCGTCACGCACCCTTGACCGGCATCGACGTGCCGCACGACCTCGCCCCTTCGATGATCGACGAATATCCGGCGCTGTTCGTGGCTGCCGCCTTTGCGCAAGGGCGAACGATCGCACGCGGCGCGGATGAACTGCGCGTCAAGGAGTCGGACCGAATTGCCGTCATGAAGGCAGCGCTCGTGGCGAACGGCGTGCCGTGTGAGGAGCATGAGGACGGGCTGACGATCGACGGCAGCGGTGGGGAGCCGATTGCCGGCGGCGCGCAGGTCGCCTCGAAACTTGATCATCGTATCGCAATGAGCATGGCGATCGCTGGACTTCACGCGCGCACCGCGATCACCATCGATGATGCGAGCCCGGTCGCGACAAGCTTTCCCAGCTTTTTCGACCTGTTGGATACGCTGGGGGGACAGGCTACTTGGGGCTGATCGACCGCCGATCGTTGATTGCCGGCGCCGGGGCGAGCCTGATCGCCGCACCGGCGCTTGCCCGTGCGCTCGAACGCCCCACCCGCGAATTGATGGTGCCGGTGCCGGGCGGCCGCGTCTATGTTCGCGTCAACGGCGGTCTGTCCGCGCGCCGGGCGCCGATCGTGATGATCCATGGCGGGCCCGGCGGCACCCACGCCAGCTTCCTGGAGGCGCTGCCGCTTGCGGATGAGCGGGCCGTGATCCTCTATGACCAACTGGATACCGGCCGTTCCGACCGCCCCGATGATCCCGCGAACTGGCGCGTGTCCCGCTTCGTCGATGAACTGGAGGCGATCCGCTCAGCTCTGGGCGTCGCACGCTGGCACGTATTGGGCGCCAGTTGGGGTGGAACGGTCGCGCTGGAATATGGCGCCCGCCGCCCCGCCGCGCTCCTCGGCCTTGCCCTCGCAAGCCCGCTGATCTCAACGCGCAGCTGGCTGGCGGATGCCAAGGCGCTGATCGCAAACCTGCCGCCGACTATTCGTGATGAACTGCAGCGCTGCGGCGCACTCACCCTTGCCGAGCCGCCGGCAGCTTGCGATGCGCCCACGCGGGCCTTCTACGCCGCCTTCAATCGGCGAATGCCGGCAGCAGCGGATGTCGCAGCCTATGGTCGGGACGTGCGCGGCAACCGGCGCATGTATCAGGCGATGTGGGGTGCGAGCGAATTCGTCTCCACCGGCACGCTAAAGGATTATGACGGCGAGCCGTTGCTCGCCCAGTTGGAAGGAAAGCGTACCTTGTTCCTTTGTGGCCAGTACGACGAGGCCCGCCCCATTACCACGGGCGCCTTTGCCGGCCGGGTACCCGACGCGGAATTCGCTGTCGTTCCCGGCGCTGCGCACGGGCTGTTCAATGATCGCCCGGCGGAAACCATTGCCCTGCTTCGCGGCTGGCTGGCGCGCCAGGATGCCATCGCATGATCATCGCCGTTGATGGACCCGCCGCCTCCGGCAAGGGCACGATCGCCCGGGCGCTGGCGAAACACTATAACCTGCCGCACCTGGACACCGGCCTCCTGTACCGCGCAGTCGCGGCCACGGTGAAGCGGCTCGACTTCGATCCCACCCGGGAAGCGGATGCCGTCGCCGCTTGCGACTTTGACGAGCTCACGTTGGCCGATCCGGTGCTTCGCGAGGACGAGATCGGGAAGCTCGCGTCCGTCGTCTCGGCCCACCCCCTTGTTCGGGCCGCCCTGCTGCAACGGCAGAAACGGTTCGCCCATCAGGAGGGCGGCGCCATTCTCGACGGCCGCGACATCGGCACCGTGATCGCGCCCGACGCGGACGCCAAGCTGTTCGTCCGGGCCACCCCGACGATCCGGGCACGACGCCGCCATGCCGAACTGCAAAGCCGTGGGTCCACGGTCACGTTCGATCAGGTGCTGGCCGACATTCGCGCCCGGGATCAGCGCGACAGCTCACGCTCCACCGCGCCGCTTGTCCTCGCGCCGGATGCCGCACTGCTGGATACCAGCTTCCTGTCGATCGAAGCGTCGATCGAAAAGGCAATTGGCCTAGTCGAGTCGCGCCGCCGCCGCGATTAAAAACAACGTCGACGTCCGTTTTTCCGGGTCTCTCAGGGAGTTTGCGCCCTGCGGGGCCCCGGCCTGCCTTGCTCCAGAGGGCACTTTGCAGTATGGCGCGCCGTCCGGCGGGCTGGGGCTCGCGGAGGCATGGCGCAGGGGGACAGCCCTCTCGCGCCCTTTTCGCGTAAGCGCGTCGAGGCCCTCGCTCCCCAATTCGCCTGATGCTGCCCCGGCGTGCGGCCGGTGTGGCGGTGATGGCCAAGACCAGCGGAACCAACCGCTTGGCCGGAAACGAACTGACTAGGACAAACCACTTTTATGGCAACTCAGCCAAATCCCACGCGTGACGATTTCGCGGCAATGCTCGATGACATGTTCGGCGGCGCCGACAGCTTCGAGGGCCGCGTGGTGCTCGGCACCGTCACCGGCATCGAGAATGACCTCGCCGTCATCGACGTCGGCCTGAAGAGCGAAGGCCGCGTGCCGCTGCGCGAATTCGCGCCGGCGCCGGGTCAGAAGGCCGAGCTGAAGATCGGTGACGAAGTCGAAGTCTATGTCGACCGCGTCGAGAACATGCACGGTGAAGCGATGCTGTCGCGCGACCGCGCACGCCGCGAAGCTGCATGGGACAAGCTGGAGACCGAGTTCGCCAAGACCGCGCGCGTTGAAGGCGTGATCTTCGGCCGCGTGAAGGGCGGCTTCACCGTCGACCTGAACGGCGCCGTGGCCTTCCTGCCGGGTTCGCAGGTCGATATCCGTCCGGTGCGTGACGTCACGCCGCTGATGGACATCCCGCAGCCGTTCCAGATCCTGAAGATGGACCGCAAGCGCGGCAACATCGTCGTGTCGCGTCGCGCCGTTCTGGAAGAGACTCGCGCCGAGCAGCGTTCGGGCCTGATCCAGAGCCTGGCCGAGGGCCAGATCATCGAAGGCGTGGTGAAGAACATCACCGACTACGGCGCGTTCGTGGACCTGGGCGGCATCGACGGCCTGCTGCACGTCACCGACCTCTCCTACAAGCGCGTCCAGCACCCGTCGGAGATGATCAACATCGGCGACACCGTGAAGGTGCAGATCATCCGCATCAACAAGGACACGCAGCGCATCTCGCTGGGCATGAAGCAGCTCGAGAGCGATCCGTGGGATGGCGCGTCGGTCAAGTATCCGGTCGGCGCGAAGCTTTCGGGCCGCGTCACGAACATCACCGAATATGGTGCGTTCGTCGAACTGGAGCCGGGCATCGAGGGCCTGGTGCACGTCAGCGAAATGTCGTGGACCAAGAAGAACGTCCACCCGGGCAAGATCGTGTCGACCTCGCAGGAAGTCGACGTGGTGGTGCTCGAGGTCGACGCCGACAAGCGTCGTATCTCGCTGGGCCTGAAGCAGGCGCAGCAGAACCCGTGGGAGCGCTTCGCTGCCGAGCATCCGGTCGGTTCGACCGTCGAGGGCGAAGTCAAGAACGCCACCGAGTTTGGTCTCTTCATCGGCCTCGACAACGACGTCGACGGCATGGTCCACATGTCCGACATCGCATGGGGTGTTTCGGGCGAGGACGCGCTCAACCTGCACCGCAAGGGCGAGACGGTTCAGGCGATCGTGCTTGACGTCGACCCCGAGAAGGAGCGCATCAGCCTCGGCATGAAGCAGCTGGAGCGCGGCGCACCGGTGGCTGGCGGTTCGGCTGCGGCCGGCGACCGTCTGGGCAAGAACCAGGTCATCACCGTCACCGTTCTCGAAGTCCGCGACGCTGGGCTCGAAGTGCAGGCCGGGGACGATGGCGCCACTGGCTTCATCAAGCGCACCGATCTTGGCCGTGACCGTGACGAGCAGCGTCCGGAGCGTTTCCAGGTCGGCCAGAAGTTCGACGCGATGGTTACTGGCTTCGATCGTTCCAAGAAGCCGACCTTCTCGGTCAAGGCGATGCAGATCGCCGAAGAGAAGCAGGCTGTGGCGCAGTATGGCTCGTCCGACTCGGGCGCGTCGCTGGGCGACATTCTTGGCGAGGCGCTGAAGGCCCGTCAGAACAAGCAGTAATGCGACGGCCCGGTACCGGGCCAAAGGGGCCGGGTGGCATCAGCCGCCCGGCCCTTCTTTTTTGCGGTATAAACCATTCTTTCGGTCGATAATCGCGTTTCGGTCCTATTCCGCGCGAACTTTACCTGTATTAAGGCGATCACGCGCCACGACGGTTCCGTGGCACATCAAGGGCGGGGCAAATGATCCGATCGGAACTGGTGCAGCATCTGGCAGAGACCAATCCTGGTCTGTCGGTGCGCGAGGTCGAGGCAATCGTTTCCACCTTCTTCGATGAGATCGTGCGCCGCCTGGCCGAAAACGGCCGCGTTGAGCTGCGCGGCTTCGGCGCCTTTTCCACGCGCGCTCGCGATGCCCGCACGGGCCGCAATCCTCGCACTGGCGAAGTCGTTGAAGTGACGGCAAAGCGCGTGCCCTATTTCAAGCCCGGCAAGGAAATGCGCCAGCGTTTGAACGTCTGAGCGCTTGACGGCGGCGCCTCCGTGCCGCTTTTCGGCGCTTGTGATGCGCGGACGTGGCGGAATCGGTAGACGCCGGAGACTTAAAATCTTCTGCCTGTATAGGCGTGCGGGTTCGAGTCCCGCCGTCCGCACCATCACTCTCGCCTTGGCCCTTGCGGCTTCCGGATGTGAGCGGCGGCCCGATGTGGGGCCGGTGATCGTCAGCGCGAACGGCTCCCAGCCGCGCCTGTCCCTAGCCCCGATCGCCGACGACGACATGGCGCGCCGGTTGCTCACCGACAGCGCCGCACAGGGACTTGTTCGCTTCGACGCTGCCGGCCAGATCGTCCCCGGTGTGGCCGAACGCTGGATCGTCACGGACGAGGGGCGCACCTATATTTTCCGCCTGCGCGATACATCCTGGGCGGATGGTCGGCCGATGCGCGCTGCAGAGGTTGTCGCAATCCTGCGCCGCCGGCTGCAACAGCGTGCGCGCAATCCCCTCGCTCCCTATCTGACGGCGCTAGATTCAATCGTCGAAATGACGCCAGAGGTGATCCAGGTCGAACTGGCCCGGCCGCGGCCTGACCTGTTGAAACTCTTTGCGCAGCCCGACATGGCCATCATCCATCCAGTTCGTGGCATTGGCAGTGGCCCGATGCAGGTGGTCGGCAAGATCGGACAGGTCACGCGGCTGCGCCCGATCCCGGATCCCAACCGTGCGGCGGATGAACAGGAAGATCCACAGCCCGAGGACGACGTGCTGTTGATCGCGGAGCGGCCCGCCGCCGGGGTTGCGCGCTTCGCTGCGCGCCGGTCCGATCTGTTCACCGGCGGCACGGTGGGAGAATGGCCACTGCTCACCGCCGCGGGCATCGACGCGGCAGAGGTCCGGCTCGATCCCGCCGCTGGCCTGTTCGGCCTCGCCATCGTGCGCCCAGAAGGCTTTCTCGCCACGCCGGAGAACCGAGGCGCGCTCGCGCTGGCGATCGATCGCGCGGCGCTGGTTCAAGCTTTCACCGCTGATTGGCAGCCTGCCGAGGACTTGCTGCCCGCGGCGCTTGATTCCGCCAGCCCGCCCGCCAAGGCCCCGTGGCAAGCCGTGCCGGCCGCGGATCGGCGCGCGACGGCACGTGCGCGTGTCGATGCATGGGTTGGTGCGGGGAATGAGAACCCCACGGTCCGGATCGCGCTGCCGGCCAGCGCGGGCGGCACCTTGCTCTGGGCGCGCATCGCCGCGGATCTCTACGCGGTCGGAATCCGGCCTATTCGAGTGGCATGGGACGCTGAAGCGGATCTGCGCCTGATCGATGCGGTGGCGCCTTTCGACAGCGGCCGGTGGTACCTTGGCCACGCCTGCCAGCCCTGCAGCGAGGGCGCCTCGCAGGCGATCGAAGCTGCACGCATGGCGCCGTCGCTCGCCGAACGTGCGCGGGCCATTGCCGCGGCGGACCGGCTCCTTGCTGAAGATATCGCCTTTGTGCCGCTCGCCCGGCCGCTGCGCTGGTCCCTGGTCGCGCCGCGTCTCCGCACCTGGCAGGCGAATGAGCGGGCTTGGCACCCGTTGAACGGGGTTCGCCGAGACCCCAATTGATTCGTCATGCCCAACGCCCATTTCCGTCCAGCTCCCGACCATATGGCAAACCTGCCGCTCGGTCGTGATCCGGCCTCCATCCGCCGCCGCGTGGAAGCGATGGAGCAGTTGCTGGAGGGCATGGTCACCGTGCCAGGGTTGAACCGCAAGGTCGGGCTCGACGTGCTGCTCGGCTTTGTCCCGGTGATTGGTGATGCCGTTGCCGCCGCCATGGGCGCTTATATCGTGTGGGAGGCGCGGAACCTGGGCATGAGCAAGCTCCAGCTCACCCGAATGGGCGCGCGTGTGGGCTTCGACGCGATGCTGGGCCTCGTGCCAATCGTCGGCGACGCCGCGGATTTCTTCTTCCGCTCGAACAGCCGCAACCTGAAGACGATCAAGCGTCACCTCGACCGGCACCATCCGGCCACCGTCACCGTCGATCGCTGACGCTTCCCTCGCTGCCGCGCAGGCGGCGCTCAGGCCTCGGCGCGCGCTTGCGGCTGGTGCACCACCCCGCCCGTCATCGGCTGCGGCGCGCCCGTCGTGCCGGGGAATGAAATCGGCAGCTCCTTCAGCGTTCGCACGGCCATATAGGCGAAGCCTTCGGCCTCGATCGCGTCGCCGTTCCATCCCAGGCTGTCGACCGGCTCGGGGGCCAGGCCAACTTTCTCCGCAATCATCCGGAGCATGACGGGATTGTGCCGCCCGCCGCCGGCGACCAGCAGTCGTTCGGGTCGTGCCGGCAGCAACAGGAACGCCTCCGCCACCGTGGCGGCAGTGAAGGCGGTCAGCGTTGCCGCACCGTCGGCTGGGCTGAGGCCGCGGGCCGGCTGGATCGTGAAGTCGTTGCGGTCCAGCGACTTGGGGGCTGGCTGAGCGAAAAACGGGTGATCCAGCATCGCCGTCAGCACCGCCTCGTCCACCCGCCCGGCAGCCGCAAGCGCCCCATCCGCATCGAACCGCGCGCCCGTTTCCGCTTCCACCCAGCTGTCGATCAAGCCGTTGGCCGGACCGGTATCGAAGGCGACCAGAGTGCCGTCGCCTCCGATCCAGGTGATGTTCGCGACGCCGCCCAGGTTCAGCACCGCGAGCGGCCGCTCCAGACCCGCCGTGAGCGCCGCATGGTACACCGGCAGCAATGGTGCCCCCTGCCCGCCGGCTGCCACGTCTGCGCTGCGGAAATCCGCCACAGTGGCAATGCCGGTCGCGTCGGCAAGCGCCTGGCCATTGCCGATCTGCCAGGTCCAGCGACGATCCGGGCGATGAGCGACGGTCTGCCCGTGAAAGCCGATCACGTCGACCTCTCCTGCGCGCAGTCCCGCGTCCCGCAGCAGTTTCTGCACGGCAAGCACATGCGTGCGGGCGATAAGATCAGCCGCGGCCATCACCTCGGGATTGGCGCGTGGTCGTTCAAAGGTTAGCGCCAGCGCCGTTGCAGCGGCAAGCTGCGCTCGGGCGGCGTCTGAATAGGCCTCGCCGCGAAAAGCGATCGGGCGGGCGAATCGCTCCCCGTCCGTTTCGATCAGCGCCGCGTCCACTCCATCGAGTGACGTCCCGGACATCAGCCCGATCGCCAGCATCGCACAACCCCCACGCTACTCCCCGCGCCCCTGCGAGGCGCCAACGATTAGCGCAAGATGATTGATTCGGCGAGCATATGGCAAATCGGCCCGTCCCGCACTATGTGCGCGCGCACTCATGGCAACACGTCTTCCTACACCGCCCCGCGTGGGCATGGTGTCGCTCGGCTGTCCCAAGAACTTGGTCGACAGCGAACGCATCCTCACTCAGCTGCGTGCTGACGGCTATCAGATGTCGCCCGATTACGCGGGCGCAGATGTCGTGCTCGTCAACACGTGCGGCTTCCTGGACTCCGCCAAGGAGGAAAGCCTCGAGGCGATCGGCGAAGCGATCGCGGAAAACGGTCGCGTTATCGTCACCGGCTGCATGGGCAATGAGGCCGAGACGATCCGGGCGCGCTTTCCGGGCGTTCTCGCGATCACTGGGGCTCATCAATATGAGCAGGTGGTTGAAGCGGTGCACGATGCCGCCCCGGCCAACCTGTCGCCCTATATCGACCTCGTGCCTGACGCCGGGCTGAAGCTGACCCCGCGGCACTACAGCTATCTGAAGATTTCGGAGGGCTGCAATCATCGCTGCTCCTTCTGCATCATCCCGTCGTTGCGCGGCGATCTCGCCAGCCGGCGTCCCGATGCGATCCTGCGCGAGGCGGAAAAGCTTGTCGCGGCTGGCACCAGGGAGCTGCTGGTCATCAGCCAGGACACGTCGGCCTACGGGCTGGACCTGCGCCACGCCGCTTACCCGCTGAAGGGCGGCGGCGAGGTGCGCGCGCACATGACCGATCTCGCGCGTGAGCTGGGGAAGATCGCGCCGTGGGTCCGCCTCCACTACGTCTACCCATATCCGCACGTGGATCAGGTGATCCCACTGATGGCGGAAGGGCTGGTGCTCCCGTATCTCGATATCCCGTTCCAGCACGCGGCACCCAATGTGCTGCGCGCCATGAAGCGGCCGGCGAACGACGCAAAGGTTCTGGCTCGTCTGCGTGCCTGGCGCGAGGTGTGTCCGGACATCGCCATCCGCTCCACCTTCGTGGTCGGCTTCCCCGGCGAAACCGAAGCGGACTTCAATTATCTGCTCGAATGGCTGGACGAGGCACAGCTTGATCGGGTCGGCGCGTTCCGGTTCGAACCGGTCGAGGGCGCCAGCGCGAATGC
Organism: Sphingomonas sp. IC-11; assembly: GCF_021043365.1. Taxonomy (GTDB): domain Bacteria; phylum Pseudomonadota; class Alphaproteobacteria; order Sphingomonadales; family Sphingomonadaceae; genus Sphingomonas. The sequence goes on from NZ_JAJNDU010000004.1 coordinate 225,849, forward strand.
TCTTCCCGATCAGGTACCCGAAGAGGTCAAGGAGGAGCGCTACGCCCGCATCATGGAGCGAACGGCCGCCATCAGCGCTGCCAAGCTGCAGGCGAAGATCGGCCGCACGATGGAGGTCATCATCGATTCAGTCGGCGAAGACGGCGCTTCGGGCCGTTCCTATGCCGATGCGCCGGAGATCGACGGCGAAGTTCACCTGCGCGATGCCGGCCATCTTTCCGAGGGCGATATCGTGCGCGTGACCATCGAGGATGCCGACGAACACGATCTCTTTGGCGTTCCCGCTTGACCCCGGCGAAAGCGCTGCTATCAGGCGCGCCTCGCCCGGCGGAAAAGCCGCGGTGAATGCCCTTGGGGCGGAGTAGCTCAGCTGGTTAGAGCAGCGGAATCATAATCCGCGTGTCGGGGGTTCAAGTCCCTCCTCCGCTACCATTTCTTCAAGATCGTAGCATTGCGGCGGCGGACAGCCCGCCTGCGCTGACGCCCGGAGGCACCGGCGACTAGCCAGCGCGGAAGCGATGCTGCGACAGCGGCTCCCAGGGGCCGCCGCGATACCACCATGTCGCAAGCCCATCGATGATGAGCGGCCTGGGCCGAAACTCCCTGCCCAGATCGGCAAGCAACGCCTTTGCCGTCGCTGGCTCCACCTTGTTCTGTATCGTCACATGTGGGCGCCAGCCCGCTTGGTCCTGCGGCGTCAGCAATCCTGCGAACGCCTCCGCCAAGCTGGCGCGGATCGCGGCAAGCTCGGCGCTGTCGACGCGGTAAGCGACGCCCCGGCCGAGGGAGAATGGCGCCGCCAGCGCGGCTTTGGGACGGGGCACCGCGCGCGTTTCCTCCGCCAGCCGCCACTTCAGTTCCTCAGCCGCGCTCGGCGGCAGATGATGGAACATGGTCAGGTGCGCGGCTAGGAAGTTGCGCTCTGGCGGGAAGTGGCGCTGCCGCAGCCCGTCCAACCAGATCTGATCGGACCGCCCAAGCAAGGCGGTCACGATGATCGGTGCCGGCGGCGACTCGCTCAAATCTCTATCTGGCTGCCGAGTTCGACGACACGGTTCGTGGGCAGCCGGAAGAACTCCATCGCGCTTTCCGCATTCCGCAGCATCCAGGAGAACAGCTTCTCACGCCAGATCGCCATGCCCGGGTGCGCCGACGCGAGCAGCGTCTGGCGGGAGAGGAAGAAGCTGGTCTCCATCATCCGGAACTCCCCGCCGCATTGGTCGAACGACTTCAACGCCGCTGGGATGTCCGGCGATTCCATGAACCCATACCGGAGGATCACGCGGTGGAAGCCTTCGCCCAGCACCTCGTGGTTGAAACGGTCTTGCTCCGGATAGAATGGCATGTCCGTGACCTTCACGGTCAGCAGGATGACGCGCTCGTGAAGCACGCGATTATGCTTCAGGTTGTGCAGCAGGGCGGGCGGCACTCCTTCGGGGGTTGAGGTCATGAACACCGCCGTTCCGGTCACGCGAGTCGCGCTGTTCGCCGCCGAGCCGATGAACACCTTGATCGGCATGGCGCCCTCACGCATTCGCTCCAGCATCAGCTTGCGCCCCGTCGCCCAGGTCGTGAGCAGAACAAAGACGATGATCGCGACCAGCAACGGGAACCAGCCACCGTCCGGCACTTTCGTCAGGTTCGACGAGAAATACAGGCCGTCGATCAGCAGGAAGCTGGCCACGAACGGCACGACCGCCGCGATCGGCCAATGCCAGACGCGCTGGATGAGCACGGCGACCATGCAGGTCGAAATGAACATCGTGCCGGTCACGGCGATGCCATAGGCCGCCGCCAGGTTCGAAGACTCCCGAAAGCCGAAGATCAGCAACAGCACCATCACCATCAGCGCCCAGTTGACGGACGGGATGTAGATCTGCCCCGCAGCCGAGGCGCTGGTATGATCGATGCGCAGGCGCGGCATCAGGCCGAGCTGCACGGCTTGCTGAACCACCGAATAGGCGCCGGTGATCACCGCCTGGCTGGCGATCACCGTCGCCAGCGTGGCGAGTATCACCAGCGGCAGGCGCCATTGCTCCGGCGCCATCAGGAAGAACGGGTTTTGGGCGGCCGAGGGGTCGCCCAGCAGCAGCGCGCCCTGGCCAAGGTAATTCAGCATCAACGCTGGAAAGACGAACCACAGCCAGGCGAGCGCGATTGGCCGGCGGCCGAAATGCCCCATGTCGGCGTACAGCGCCTCGGCGCCCGTTACCGCCAGCACCACCGAACCTAGCGCCAGGAAGGCCAGCGTGCCATCGGCAGCGGCAAACCGGATCGCCCATCGCGGATCAAGCGCCAGCAGGACCTCCGGCTGGGCGGCGACGTGAATCAGGCCGAGCACCGACAGGGTCACGAAGTAGACCGCCATGATCGGGCCGAAGAGCTTGCCCACCTTCGCCGTGCCGACCTTCTGAAGGTAGAACAGCCCGATCATGATCGCCGCCGCGATGGGGATGACGAAGCTGTCGAACCGCTGCTCCACGGTCGCGAGCCCCTCCACCGCGGACAGCACCGAAATGGCCGGAGTGATCATGCAGTCACCGAAGAACAGCGCCGTCGCCAGGACACCGAGCATAACGAGGCTCGGTCCCCATCGCTTGCCCGGTCCGCTCCGGCGCTGGATCAGCGCCAGCAGGGCCAGGCTCCCGCCTTCTCCGTTGTTGTCGGCGCGAAGGATGACCATCACGTACTTGAACGTCACGATCAGTACGAGCGACCAGAACACCAGGCTCAGCACGCCGAAGATATGCAAGCGATCAACGGCGAGTGGGTGGTGCCCGACGAACACCTCCTTCATCGCGTAAAGCGGGCTGGTGCCGATGTCGCCATAGACGACGCCGATCGCCCCCAGCGCCAGCTTGCTGAGCCCGTCGCTATGGTGATCGTGCGGGATGGTGGCCGGCGCGGCGGTGGGAGCGGTACTGCTCACCGACGATCAACCAGCGCCAGGTTCAAGGGCAACAAAACCACCGTCATCCTGTAAAAGCCTGGGCGCGCCTAGCACTTCGCAACCGCGCCGCAAGGGGAACATTGCAGGAACGCGGGAGTTCCACTCCTCGAAGGAGACCATCATGGTTGAGAGCAATCCCAAGAGCGAACCGTTTTCGAACGCCGAGAAGGACCCGGATGACTGGACCACGGGTGACGAGCCGATGACCGGCGCTCAGGCCAGTTATCTCAAGACCTTGAGCGAAGAGGCAGGTGAGGAGTTCGACGAGGCGCTGACCAAGGCCGAAGCGTCGAAACGCATCGACGCCCTCCAGGACAAGACCGGGCGAGGAAAATAGCGCCATTTGGTTGGCCAACGAGCAGGCAAGCTGCCGGATCCGCCGCGATCGCGGCGCTACCGCCCCGCCTGCTCTACGGCCGCCATGTAGCGATCGAGCACGATCAGCTGGCCCGCAAGCTGCCGACGATATTCCGTACCCTCCCGCGACAAGGATACGGCCCGGGCGAGCAGCCGCCGCGCGGCCGGCAGGTCACCCGCGCGAATATAGGCCAGTGCGGCATAATAAGGCGGGCCCGGATGTTCGGGTGCGAGGTGCATGGCCCGTCCGAACGCCAGCTTGGCCGCCGGCGACATCTGGTCGCCGTCGTGAATGGCCAGATTGGTCCCCAGCTGGGTCCACAGAATGAAGCTTTGCGGAATAGCGCGAACCCCGCCCAGCACCACCTGCGCTGCGGCGCGCCGATCGCCGGCCCGCAACATGGCGTCGGATGCCACCAGATAGGCGGTGTCGGCGGTGAACCGGCCCATCAGCCGCTCGCGCAGGGCGATGCTTTCGGGCTCCACGGCGACCGGGTTTGCAGTGGGCTTCGCTGGCGCCGCGGCAAGCGCCGGTCGCCCCTGCCATGCGTAGCCAGCCGCACCCAGGAACAGCGCGGCGCCGGCAAAGGACCACACCAGGCGCGGCAGCCGAAGCAACACCATGGCACCAAAGGCAAGCGCACCGATCACGGCAAGAGCGATGAAGCCCGTCACTGATCCAGGCTCTTGGTTTCGTGCATCTTGCCGGCAAGCTCCGGCGGCATGTACTTCTCGTCGTGCTTCGCCAGCAGGTTGGAGGCGACAAACGATCCGTCGCGCTGGAAGCGGCCCTCGGCCACGACGCCCGAACCTTCGCGGAACAGGTCGGGCACAATTCCCGCAAAGCTCACCGGCGTCGTCGCGCGCCCGTCCGTGACGCGGAAATGCACGGTTACGCCATCGGCTGCGCGGGCGACCGAGCCGCCCGCCACCATGCCGCCCAGGCGCACCGCCCGGTCAGCAAGCAGCACTTCGGGTGTGACATCGGACGGCGCGTAGAAGAACGCCGCCTGATCCTTCAGTCCAGACAGGGCAAGCAGCGCCGCCACCGCAACCGCGACCAACGCGGCACCGGCCAGCCACAATCGTTGATGCTTCGCCTTCATCGCCGGTCCTTTTCGGCGCGGCGCATTGCCCGAAGGCTGGCCAGCGCAATGATCGCGCACGTGCCCAATGCCACTGCGTAAGCGGCGAAGACGAACGGCCAGGCGTTCACGTCGTTGCCCTCCGGCGCAGCCGCGCCTCCGCCTTGGCAATCGCCAGCAGGGTCCGCATGCGCATCAGCACGATAGCGCCAAAAAGGAAGCTGAAGCCCGCCAGCATGATCGGCAACGGCCACAGGATGGAGGCGTCGATCGACGATCGTGTCAGCCCGATGCTCGGCCCCTGATGCAGCGTATTCCACCACACAACGGAATAGCGGATGATCGGCAGCAGCACCGTACCGGCGATGCCGAACAAGGCGGCGATCCGCCCGTCCCCGCCGCGCTCGCGATCGGCACGCGCCAGAGCGATGTAGGCGAGGTAAACGAAGAACAGCAGCAGCATGGAGGTCAGCCGACCATCCCACTGCCAATAAGTGCCCCAGGTAGGACGCCCCCAGATGGCGCCCGTGACAAGGCACACGGCGGCGAAGCTTGCCCCCGGCACCGCAATGGCACGCGCCGCGACATCCGCCAGCGGATGGCGCCAGACGAGATAGGCAATGCTGGAAATCGCAATGCCGCTCCACCCACCCATGCCAAGCCAGGCGGCGGGAACGTGGACGTACATGATGCGCACCGATTCGCCCTGAAGGTAATCGGGCGGCGTTTGCGTCAGCCCAGCCCAGCAACCGATCGCGATCAGCGCAACGCCCATCCACCCGAACAGGGAGGTGAGCGGTCGCGCGATCTTCAGGAAGCGCGCAGGATTGGCGAGGGCATGGAGCGCGGGCACGATGGTGTCATCCCATATGGGCAAATTCGCGTGTCGTCATCGCTTGACTGACGCGTACCCCGCTCCTCTCACGACATTGGCGGCACGGCGGAGGGTCGATGCCCCCCGCTCGCCTCTTTGGCGGCTTCAGCCCCGGCCGATGAGCCGCTTCGCAATCCGATCCGCGACATCCGCTGCCGGATCGCCGCTGGCGTCGCTTTCGTCCCACACCTCGATCAGGCGGTCGGGGATGCGTGCGATGCGCGCCTTCACTTCCGCCTCATCGCCATGACCCAGATATTCCAGGCCCACGTTGATGATGCCGCCGGCATTGATCACGTAATCCGGCGCAAACAGGATACCGCGCTCATGAACGCGGCGGCCATCATCGCGGGTCGCAAGCTGGTTGTTGGCGCCACCGGCGATCACCTTCGCCTTGACGGCGCCGATCGACTGTTCGGTCAGCACCGCGCCAAGCGCATTCGGGCTCACCAGATCGACGTCGGCCGAAAGGATCTCTTCGGTCGCGGCCGTCGCGGCGCCGATCTCGGCAGCCAGTGCCTCGGCCCGCTGCTGGTTGACATCGGCGAGCGTCAGTACCGCGCCGTCGGCCGCCAGCAGGCGCGCCAGACCGCCGCCGACCGAGCCGACACCCTGAATGGCGACGCGAACGCCCTTCATGTCGATCGCGCCCAGACCACGCTGAGCCGCCGCCTTCACGCCCAGGTAGACGCCCATGGCCGTATAGGGACCCGGGTCGCCGCCAGCGGCGCCGCTCGCCACCGGCAAGCCGGACACGTAGCGGGTCTCTTCCGAGATCACCTTCATCCGGGCTTCGGACATGCCGACGTCCTCTGCCGTGACGTAGCGGCCGCCCAGCGACTCAACCGCACGGCCGAACGCCCGCAGTTGCGCTTCGCTGATGGTGGCGCCAGGCGCATCGGCGAGCACGACGCCCTTGCCGCCGCCCAGCTCGAGGCCCGCCATGGCATTCTTGAAGCTCATGCCACGCGACAGCCGAAGCGCGTCGGTGATCGCTGCGGTATGATCGGCATAGTGCCAGAACCGCACACCACCGGCCGCCGGGCCGAGAGCCGTGGAATGAACCGCAATTACGGCGCGCAGGCCGGATGCCGGATCGGTGAAAAGGTGGACGCCCTCATGGTCGTCAAAGTCGGGGAAGCCCCACGCGGTCATGTCGTTCCCGGGGAAAAAATGGGGCGATCGACGGGACTTGAACCCGCGACCCTCGGTACCACAAACCGATGCTCTAACCAACTGAGCTACGATCGCCGTGAGAAAGCGCGCCCCTACGGCTCGGGGGTTGAGGCGTCAAGGTTCGACACGCAATTTCCTTCAAGCTTTGAACGGAATTGATTGGCCCGGTGGCCACGCTCCGCCCGTCGCCGGCCAATTTTACCCACGCTGCGCTCAGAAACGTCCTTCGATCGCCAGTTCCATCCCGCGGTCCGTCTGGATGAAACCGCTGGCCTGCAGCCTGGCGCTGGCTGCCGGATCGGACGGCTGCAACGTCAACTCGGCACGGTATCGTCCATCAGGCCACAGCCGGATCGTGCTTCCTTCATTCCCAGCGGCGCTGACCAGCGGCAGCAGCAAGGCACCTGAATCGCAGCGGGCGTTGCCGTTAAGAGAGGCCGGCACCGCCATTCCCCCGATTTCTCCGCTCATGGTTGCTCGCACCCGCCCCTCGGCCTGTTCGCACGAGTCGCTGCGGAAGCGGACGCTGACGTCCTGAAGATCCAGCAGCGTCACCGGAACCGGGCGGAAGGTCCCGCCGACCGGCAACGACGCGGTAACATCGTCCAGGCCGAAGCTGTGCCTGCTGATCCCGACCGCGCCCGACAAGCGCGGGGCAGAGCCCGCCGCGCCCTCCACACCGTCCAGATCGACGCGCGCGCGCCCCACGACAAGCTGCACCGGCGAGACGCCTGCCGAAAGGTCGCCCAGCGCGATCCGGCCGAATGCCGCTTCGCGCAACTCGCCGGCCCAGACACTGCCCGTGACTTCCCGAGCCGTCATTCCCTGCTCGGCCAGCCCGAACCACGCCAGGGCAAGGCGAAGCGGCAGGAAGGCGATCAAGGCCACGACGAAAAAAGCCAGAAACAACGCGCCGGGCCCGGTCGCCATTCGTATCCGCCTCATGGCGCCCTCCCCCTCAACGTCAGCGTTGCGGACACGGTGCCGTCACCATTCCCATTGATGGTGGAGGCATCCACGAGCAGGCCGTCCGCCTCCAGCCCGGCGATCCAGCCCAGCAGAGGGCCGGGCCGGGCCGTGGCAATGGCGATCCGGATCCGGTCGCCCTCCGGCTCCAGGTTCGCAAGGACAAACCCTGCCTCATCGGCTCGCGCCCGAACCACATCGGCCAGCGACCCTTCAGGCGTTCGTGGCCGCGCGCGCTGGATCGCCTTCACCTGCGCGACCTGCGCCTTCACTTCGCCTAGACGGATCTCGGCGCTGGCGTGGCGCTGGCGAGTCGATTCCAGCCCGTCGCGGACCGGCCGGATGATGCCAGCGAACACCAGGGTGATCACGAACAGCGCCACCATCACCATCAGCAGCCGCTGTTCGCGAACGGTGCGGCCGCGGAACCAGATCAGCAAAGCGTTCATGGCAGCGCCACCGTCACGTCTCCGCGCACACGCTGCCCGTCCGATTGGAAGGTGCTCGCAGTGACAGCGAAGCCTGCTTCCCTTAGCCGGTCCAGCAATTGGTTGGCCTGCGCCTCGCCATTCGCGGCGACGGTGGCGCGCAGCTCTCCACTGGGTTCGAAAGCGATCGCGATCACCTCGGTCCCTTCAACCTCGCGCGTGGCGTTCGCCAGCACGGCAGCCGTTGCGCTGAACCCAGCGCCTGGGCCTCGCAGGCGCGACAGTCGTTCACTGAGCAGCCGCCCCGCATCTCCCTGATCCGCGCCGCGCGGCAGGCCCTCACGCGCCAGCGCCTCGGCCTGCGCTTCCGCCGCATCGGCAGCGATCGCATACCGTGTGATTCGCACCAGATCGATCATCAGCGTCAGCAGCAGGACCAGACCGGCCAGCACTGCCAGCCGACGTATCAGCGGCCAATCGACCGCGCGACGCTTGCGCCGCGCAAACGGCCCCTGACGCAGGTTCAGCTGCGGGCTCGTCGCGCTGGAGATGATGTTCAACTCCACCTCGTCGCGGCCCAAGGTCTCCGGCGGCCGCCCGCCTGTGACGAGGTCGGTCAGGCGGGCTTCATCGGCAAAGCCGCTCGTCGCGCCGCGAATAACTGGTTGGCCGCCCAGTTCGGCTCGAACATATCCCTCCGCAGGCGGCGCGATCAGCAGCGGGGCTGGAACGATCGCCCCTGGATCGATGCCGAGGCCGGAAAGCGACGCCAGCCACTCACGCATACGTTCAATCGCGACCACGCCGATCGGCCGTTCGTCTTCGGACGCATCGCCCACCGCCACGTGGAGGCCGTCGATTGGCGCGGCACTCGCGTCAGAAACCACGATCCGCGCCGCAGCCACGGCCTGCGCTTGCGACCGCGCGGGAAGGCTCGACCAGTGGAGCGTCACTGCGTCGGCGGGCGCAACGGCAATGGTTTCGCCCCCCGTCTGCTCCGGCGCACCCTCGCCGCGCGCGGCCACCGCATTGTTCTCCAGCCGCAGCCATCGCCAGGGCTGATCGGCATGGGCCGGCAGGAAGATGATCGTCGCACTCATAGGATCTCGCCCCATTGCCGCGAGACGAGCCGTGCCGGAAGCGTCGTCGCATCGATCACCCCCCGCTCCTGCAGCTCGCTGTCCCCCACGGAGACATCTATCCGCACGTCGAACCAGGTGGTGATCACGCCGGTCTGCTGTTCCGCAAGCGGATCCGTGATGCCGGAGGCCGCGAAGATCTTCCAGAAATCCTGCGTATCCCCAAACCCGCCAGCGGGCCGCCGCAACAGACCTGCCGCCGCGGCCTGGACGCTCAAGGTGTCCGGCAACAGCATCGCGACAAGCGGCGCCTGTTCGGGGGTCAGCGTGTTGACGTTGATCGTCGATCGCTTCGCCTGCGGCAGGGTACAAAGCCAGGGCCGCAGCCGGGCATAGGCCTCGCCGGTCACACCGGTCACCGCGCGCAACTCGCTGGGATCAACCATCAGCGTGCCCGACGTGCGGTAGGGCGTCGGAAGTCCGGTATAGGCGCCGTCTTCAGCGCCCGCGCCGAGCGGCTCATCGTCGCTGTCGATCCAGTCCGCGGCCGCCGCGGCGATTCCCTCCCCGCCGGGTATGTTGAGCAGCCTCGCCAGCCGTGCGAACTGCGCCACTGCCGTGGGATCGGCGACATATCTGCCATCAAGTTCGGTGACCAGGCCATTGAGGTTGAAACAATTCCCGCCGTCACTTACCCGAACGGTCGCTGCTCCGCCGGGTAGCGGAAGGGAGAAAGGCTGATTGCTCCAGCCGCCCGCCAGCGTGACCCGGTCCGGGCTCTGCCGCAGCAATTGGGTGATCCTGCCGGTTGCCAGCGTCTCCGCAGCAAAAGCAAGGCCGCGTGCCTGGTCCAGCGCCACGGCATTGGCGGTCAGCCGCGTGGACAAGCGCAACCGTTCCAGCGCGGTGGCTGCCATGACGGCGACGATCGCGACCAGCAGCAATACCGTCAGCAACGCCGCTCCGCGCTCCCCGGGCCGCTTATTGCTCGCCATCAGGCGCTCCCACTGGAGGCGCCATCGCCACGACCGGCGCGGCACCACTGCCGACCAGGAACAGCTGGCGGAAAGTCACGCCGTCGCGGCGCTGCAACGTCAGTTCCAGCGCTTGCGGCAAAGCGGCGGCCTGCGTGCCGTTCCAGCTTTCGCTCCACGCGCCCGCGATCCGGTACCTCAGCTTCGCACCGGCGACATCGGTCAAGGCGGCGGAGGCTGGCAAGGGCGCGGCTCCATCCACCATGGGCCAGGCAATGCGCTGGAATACCCCATCGACCAAACGGTAGCTCACCTTTTGCAACGTCGATCGTGGCTCCGCATCGATGTTGCTCCACCCCGCCCGCACGAATGTGACGCTGGTTGCATCGCCGACAAAAGCCGGGAACCTCGTGCCCCGCTCATCGCGGGCCGGGCGGTTCATCGCCTGCGCGAGATCGGCGGCAAGCAGGGACGATTGCCGGGCAAGCGCGCCCACGTCATCGAGCCGCGCCGTCGTGGCAGCCTGGGCGCGGATGCTGAACGCCAGAAGCGCCACCCCTGCCGACGCGATCAGGCCGAAGATCATCAGCGCGACCATCACTTCGACCAGCGTGAAGCCTGCCTCAGCACCTGGCGCTCGTGGTCGCGACCCGTGCTGCCGACGGGTGCCACCGCTCCGCCGGGGGGAGTCACCTGCGGACGATCGCCCGCGCGTGGTTGGCCCGGGCAGTATCATGACGTGGTCACGATCGTTTGCGGCGGCCGGATCATCGTCAACCGCCCGACTGCTCGCCCGCCAGCGTCCATCACCGCCACGTCGATGCGCAAGATCTGGGCATCGCCAGTGCGCCGCACCTCGCGCGCCCAGCGCCAGGCACGGCCGCCATTCTGCTCGACACCGCTGGTCCGTCCCAGGGCGGGCGGTGCCGGCGCGGTGATCGCATCCACGGCGACGTTGCGGGCCACCATCTGCGCCATGATCGTGTCACCCAGCACAGCTGTGGAGCGTATCGTCGCGCCTTCCAGCCGGATCAGCGCCAGGGCAGCAAGGCTGAACACGGCGAGGGCCACCATCACCTCGATCAGGGTGAAGCCGGCTGCCCCGCCGCGACGCGAGCGGCGCGCGAGGGCGGATCGCCGGCAGGAACGCGGCTCAGCCATCAACCCACGCGCCCTTGTCATCCCCAACCATCACCGTCAGCCGGGTGCGCTCGCGGCGCAGCGGCACCACCAGCACCCGATCGGCCATGCCGGTGGTGTCGAACGTGACTCGCGCCCGCTCCGGAAGCACCGCCTGCGTACCCTCGCTCCATTGCGACACGCGCAGCGGCTTTTCGGCGATCGCGATCCACTGGCCGCCGCGCCGCTCGTCGAAGCCATAGCCGCCCGGCGTAACCCACACGCTGACCGGACGCCCGCCAATCACTGCAGCGTCGCGGGCCGCCCGCACGCGCGTGGCAAAGCGCGCGCCTTCATCCGCGAGGCGCCCGCGCGGATCCGGCATGGCGAGAACCGCCGCCGCGGAGGCAAGGCCAATCACCGCGATCGCGATCATCAATTCGACAAGAGTGAAGCCACGCGCCGCCCCGGGCCTTACCGCCCGCGATTGACCCCGAAGGCGCAAGGCGGCACGAGCAGCCAAGTCGCGCCTATTGCCAGGAACCGATGTCGGCGTTGATCCCGTCGCCACCTTCCTGGCCATCGGCGCCGTTGCTCCAGACATCGGCCGCGCCATGTTTGCCCGGCGAGGCATAGAGATACGCCCGGCCCCACGGATCCTCGGGCAGCTTCTTGATGTAGCCACCGGCCTGGTAAGCGGCAGGATTGGAAAGCCCCGCAGGCGCCGTCACCAGTGCATCGAGGCCCTGGGCCGTCGTCGGATAGCTGTTCTGCTGAAGCCGATAGAGTTCGAGCGCCTGCTCGATAGTGGCGATGTCGGCCTTCGCCTTCTGCACCTTCGCGGTATCCCCGGAAGGAATGACGTTGAGCGCCACGATGGTGGCCAGCAAGCCGATGATGACAATCACCACCATCAGCTCGACCAGCGTGAAGCCGTTCCGCTTCCGACGCTTTCTCAGTTCTTTGCGCATGATATCTCTCATTGCCCCGCAAGCGTGTTGAGCTGCAGGATGGGAAGCAGGATGGATAGCACGATTGTCGCCACGATGCCGCCCATCACCACGATGATCGCCGGCTCCAGCAAGGACATGGCGGTGGCGGTGAAGCGATCGAATTCCCGCTCCAAATAATCCGCAGCACGCTCCAGCATTTCGTCCAGCCGACCCGCCGCTTCGCCTGACGCCGCCAGATAGGTGAGCAGCGGCGGGAACACTCCGGCCCGCCGCATGGCCGAGGATAAACTGCCGCCACCCCGGATCGACTCGGTGATCTGGTCGGAGGCCAGCTTCAGCCGACGATTGTGGATCGTGCCGGCAGTCAGCGCGAGACCTTCGAGAAGCGGCAGGCGGCTTGCCACCATGGTGGCCAGTGTCCGCGCCATTCGGGCAGCATGAAGATCCCTCAGCAGCCGCCCAAGCAGCGGAATACGCAGCAGCCAGGTGTCAAAGGCCAGGCGAACCGGCGGCTGCCGGAGCGCGACCGCGAAGCCGGCCACCAGCACGGCAGCGACCAGCAGCATCAGCCACCACCAGCCGACCAGCACGTCGGAGATGCCGATCACGATCCGGGTCAGCAGTGGCAGCTGCTGTCCAACCGTGTCGAATTGTTCCACCACCTGCGGCACCACGAAGATCATCAGCGCGGCAACGACGCCCATGGCGACACACGCGAGGATCGTGGGATAAGCCAATGCCGTCAGCAGCTTGCCGCGGATTTCTGCCTGCCGCTCGAGGAGCCCCGACAGACGCTCGAGAATGGCGGGCAGCGTACCGGAGCTCTCGCCGGCGGCGACCATGGCCCGGTATAACGCCGGGAAACTTCTCGGCTCGCGTCCCATCGCATCAGCCAGGCGGCGCCCTTCCACCACCCCTGCATGCACGGTCTGAACGACGTTGCGCACCTTCTCCTGCTCCGTCTGCCGCGTAATGGTGCGCAGCGATTCCTCCAGTGGCGACACGCGAGAAAGCGTCGCCAGCTGGCGCGTGAACAGGGTCAGTTGCTTGGCCGACATTTTCGGCCTGCCGATCTGCAAACCGAACAATGGTCGCCCACGCGCGGCGGGGGCGCTGCCCGGCTCGAGACGCACCACATACAGCCGCCGACGGTCAAGCACCGCCCGCGCCGTTTCCACGTCCACCGCGGAAACATGGCCGCGCGTTTCCTGCCCGCGCGTATCAATGGCCAGATAATCGAAGTCGGGCACGCGGCCTTACCCCCGACCGGCGCGCCAAGCGCGGGCAATGGTGCGAGCGGGGCTCGCCACGTTCGTTGCTTTCATGGCATGCCAGCAGGCACGGACAAGAGACTGATATTCTTCAGTCATTGTCTTCACGCCGCGACACGCGCACCGCCTCTTCTGGGGTCGTCACGCCTTCTTCCACCATCCGGCGTGCAGCCGCGCTCAGCGTTTCGCTGCGCGCAAAGGCATGGGCAGCAATGGACGCTTCATCGGCGCCATCGTTGATCATGCGGCGAGTGGTTTCGTCGATCCTCACGGCTTCGAACACGCCGACCCGGCCCTTGAAGCCGCTGTGGTTGCACTCCCCACAGCCCGCCGGTTCGTACACCACCGCCTCACGCCCGATCCCCAGCAGCGGTGCCACGGTGTCGCCGGCCGACAAGGCACGGCGACAGGTCGGGCACAGCCGGCGCACCAGCCGCTGCGCAATGACCGCGCGCAGCGTGGAGGCAAGCAGGAACGGCTCTACCTTCATGTCACGCATACGCGTGATCGCGCCGACGGCGTCGTTGGTGTGCACCGTCGACAGCACGAGATGCCCGGTAAGCGAGGCCTGAACCGCGATTTCCGCGGTTTCGCGATCGCGGATCTCGCCCACCATCACCACGTCAGGGTCCTGGCGCAGGATCGCACGCAGCCCGGCGGCAAAGGTCAGACCGACCTTCGCATTCACCTGAGTCTGCCCCACCCCCTCGACCGCATATTCGACGGGATCCTCGACGGTCAGGATGTTGCGGCTGCCGTCGTTGAGCAGGCGCAGCGCTGCATACAGCGTGGTGGTCTTGCCGCTGCCGGTTGGCCCGGTGACCAGCACGATGCCGTTCGGCTCGTTGACTGCCGCTTCCAGCATGGCGTGCATCGGCTTGGACATGCCGAGCGCGTCGAGGTCGATGCCGGCATTATCCTTGTCGAGGATACGCAGCACGACCCGCTCGCCTGCCCGGCTCGGCAGCGTCGACACACGCACGTCCAGCAGCTTGCCGCCCAGTGTCAGGCCCATGCGCCCATCCTGGGGCACGCGCCGCTCCGCAATGTCGAGCCGCGCCATCACCTTGATCCGGCTAACCACCACCGGCGCGACATGGGGCGGCATGCGCAGCGTTTCGCGCAGCACGCCATCCACGCGCATGCGGACGACGAGCCCGGTTTCATAAGGCTCGATGTGAATGTCGGACACGCCGTTGCGGGCCGCATCCGCGATCACGCCGTTGATCAGTCGAATTGCCGGCGCGTCGTCGGCCGTGTCCAGCAGATCCTCGGCAGTGGGGATGCCGTCGGCCAGCAGGTCGAGCTCATCGCCCATGCCGACCGCGGCAAGCGCCGTCGCCTGGCCGTCCATGGCGTAATTGTCGCCGAGCAGGCGGTCGAACGCCGCCGGCTCCAGCACCGTCACGTCAAACGGGCGACCAAGAACGCGGCGCACCTCGATCAGCGCCCGTGGATCCGCCCCCTCTCTCAGGGCAACGGCGTCCCCGGACAGCGTGACCCCGAACTTGCGTGCGAAAGCATAGGGAAGCGACACCAGCGCGGGCGCATGATCGTGGCCGGCTAGCGATGCCCCCGATCCCTGTTCCGCGTCCATCGGCGCGATGGCTCCACCCGCGCCACCCGCCGCCGCCGGAAATGCGGGCGAAGACAGATCGCGGCCGGTCCTGATCACTTGTCCCGCCGCTTGATGGTGACGGTGGAGTTGCGCTGCACGGGCACGTTCACGCGCGGATCCTCGATGTTGCCCGGCACCGGCGCGGAGGGGATTGGCGCTGCCGCCCCCATGTAATCGCGCACCAGTTCGTCGATCGACGGCTCACGCGCCGGGTTGTGCTGCCCCTGCTGGAGCCGCAGATAACCGTAGCGCTGCTCCGTCACCCGGCGATTATCCTCGGATGATCGAAGGATCGTCGGACGGATGAAGACCATGAGGTTGGTCTTCGACCGCTGCCGCGCCTTCGACCGGAACAGGTTGCCGATCACGGGAATGTCCCCGAGCAGCGGCAGCTTCTCCAGGGTGCGCCGCTCATCATCGCTCAGCAGGCCGCCGATGATGGCGATCTGCCCATCGTCGACGGTAAGCGTGGTCTCCACCTCGCGCTTGTTCAGGATCAGGTCCGAATTATCGTCGCTGACCGGCCCTGCGATGGAGCTCACCTGCTGGTGGAGGAACAGCTTGATCGAGCCCGAGGAATTGACCTGCGGCCGAACCTCCAGCTGGATGCCGACATTCTCGCGCTGAACGGTGCGAAAGGCATTGTCGAAATTCTGGCTCAGCGCCTGGCCCGTGGTGATCGGGATTTCCTGCCCGACCAGGATACGCGCTTCCTGATTGTCGAGCGTAATCAGGCTCGGCGCCTGCAGCAGGTTCGACGTGGTGTCGCTCTTCACGGCATTGATGATCGTGCCGAAGATCGTATCCCCACCGATGTTCCCGCCAAAGCCGGCGAACCCGCCGCCAGCGCCCAGAATGGAGTTGATCGCCTGCTGGGCCAGGGCGTCGCTGGCGGTATTGCCGGTGCTGGTGGTCGTCCGTGTTCCGTCGGGCGCCACCACCGTGGTCGTCGTCCCACCCACCTCACGCGCGCCGATCGCTCCTGCGATGGTCAGCAGATTGGGGGCGGAATTGGAAAAGCTGGTCGCGCCGAACGCCCCACCGGACAGGCTGCCCAGCAGGAACTGGAAGCCAAGGCGGCTGGCTGTCACGTCCGATACTTCGGCGACGATCGCTTCCACCAGCACCTGCTCGCGCCGGGTGTCGAGCTGTCGCACCACCTCCGCCAGCTGCCGCTGAATGTCGGCGGGCGCCGCGATCACAATGGCGTTCGCGCCCACGAACCGCGTCACGACGGCCGGCGCCCGGCCACCTTGCGCCTGCACGGCGGCCTGTCCGCTCGATCCGCCGCCCGGCGCGCTTTCGCTCTGCGCCTGGCTGGCGGCGTTGGCGCTCGGCTGCCCGCCAGTCCCGTTGCTCCCGGTGGAGGCCCCGAAGTTCGATTGGCTGAGCTGGTTCTGCGGCACGGCGTCGGGGGTCTGCCCGACGAGTTGCTGAAGCACCGGCAGCAGCTGCGCCGCATCGGCATGTTCCAGGAAGACGACGCGGATTTCCGTGCCGCTCTTCGCCTTCTGGTCCAGATCGAGCGCCACTTGCGCCAGCCGCGCGACCGTTGAAGGATCGCCGCGCAGCGCCACGGAGTTCGCGCCCTCCACGGGCACGACGCTGGCACTCGCCGTTTGCCCCTGCGCCGGCGTCCCCAGCAGCCCCTGAAGCGCCGTCGCAATGTCGCGGGCACCGGCGTTCTTCAGCGCGATGACGCGGGTCGAATTGTTATCGGTATCGATCCGCCGCAGCACTTCGCGCACCCGGCGGACATTATCGGCGAAGTCGGCGATAACGATCGAGCTGCCGGCCCGATTGGCGCTGACCGATCCTTGCGCGGAAACAAGCGGGCGGACCGTATCAACGGCCGATTGCGCGTCAATGGCACTCAGCCGCACGATCTCCGTCACGAACTGGTTTCGTGCCGCGCCACTGGTGCCGATCCGCCCCGGCTGGCTGGCGGCATTCTCGATCGGCTGAACACGCAGCGCGCCATTGGCGGTGGGCACCGTGACGAGGCCGTTGGCGCGCAGCGTGGAGAGGAACACCTCGAAATATTCGGACCGGCTGAGCGGTCGATCCGTAACCACCGTCACCTTGCCCTGAACGCGGCTGTCGATGATGAAGGTGCGCCCGGTCACCTTCGCCGCATCGGCGATAAACGCGCGGATGTCGGCATCGCGCACGTTCAGCGTCGTTTGCGCTTGCGCCTGAACGCCCAGGACGAGCGCCAGCGCCGGCGCGAGCAGCCAGCGCTTCATTGTCCCGCCACCTGGATGCTGAGGGGCAGCGTCTGCCCGCCGCGATCCACCGTGATCGCGATGGCGCCGCCACCGGCATATTGAGTGGCCAGTCGCTCGATATCGCCAGGCCCCTGCACCGCGCGGCCGCCGATCTCCGTCACGATGTCACCCTCGCGAAGGCCAGCAGCACGGAACGCCGCGCCGGAGCCTGCCGGCCGCACGACCAGGCCGTTGATCCGCCCACCTTCGACACGCGGCACAAAACCGATTTCACGCTGAAACTGCTGCACTGTGATCCCTGAGGTAGAAGGCGTGGCGGTGGCCTGCTCGGCGTCGCCCGGCACGGGCGTCGGCGTGGCGGCACCCGCGGATTGATCGAGAAACAGGTCTTCGCGCGCGCCGCCGCGCTCGATCGTCACATGATCGAACGCCACCGCTCTCAGCACCACGCCCGGCATGATTTCCTCGCCCACCGCGACGCTTTTTTGCACATTGTCCGGTCCCGCCAGGATCGCGGAGCCGCGACCCGTCGCCTCGTCGATCCGGGTACCGAAAAGGGTCAGTTGAAGCGAGGTCACGACTCCGGCACCGTTCTGGGCCGAGCCGCCGCTGATGCGGAAAAACGGGTCGAAACTGCGCAGCACGTCGCCCGGCGCGTTGGGCAGAACAACGCCCGCCGGTCGCCATTCGCCCAGGGGCGAGACCGGCGTCACCACCGTCCAGACCAGCCGCGCGCACTGGATCGCCAGCGCCCCGAGCAACAGCAGTTCCGCCAGCGAATAGACGTTCACGACGGGCATCCGCCGCAGGATCGCCTTCGCGCGGGCGTCGAAGTTCAATCGCATGTATTTGCCAATCCCCGCGCAGCCGCCGCTATGTCCGCGATGTTACAGCGGCATTGCAAGCCAGTGTAATATCTAGGGCGTTCGCCGGCCATTCCTATCGGCGGCGCCCTGCGGCTGGTGACGAAGGCTCAGCGTTCGCCCCGGCCGGATCGACCCGGCCGGGGGCGGTGTGCTGGCGTAACGCTGGCCTCGCCAGCAAAGGTGGGATCAGAAGGTGACGCTGGCGCCCAGCGTGAACATCCGCCCCTGCTCGTAGCGATTGATAAACACGCGCCGCCCGTCCTCGAAGGTTTGCCGCTCCTGGTAACGGGTGCCCGTCAGATTGCGGGCCTCCCCCTTCAGCTCCAGCCGCGTACCAAGGAAATCGACGGTCTGCCGAACCACGAAGTCCAGCCGGATGCCGGGGCGCTCGATGATGTCGGGCTGAAAGCCGACGCCGGACAACAGCGACGGGCCACGATTGGTCACGCGATCACTGGCGTAATTGAACAGCAGCGTCGCCTGCATGTCGTTGTCGCGATCCTCATAGCCGAGCTGAAGGTTCACGAGATGGTCGGACTGGCCGGTCAGCGGCGCTCCGTCGCGGAACTGGAGGTTAGCCGGGGCAAACCCGGCCCCGCACCGGCCCAGCGAAACGCCGAGCACGCTGGGCACGCACTGCTCGTCCGCGGTGATCTGCGACTGCGTATAGGTGTAATTGGCGATGATCACCGCCCGCTTGCCGGCCATGCCCTCGGAGATGAAGTCGAGCGGCAGGTACTTCTGCACCTCGATCTCGCCGCCCCACAGGGTCGCCTTGGGCAGGTAGGTAAAGCCGGTCTGAAGCCGCGCGTCTGGCGTCGGATAGAAGCCAACCTGCTCGATCGGATTGTCGATCCGCTTGTAGAAGCCTGCTGCCGTGATCCGCTGGTCACGATCAAAGAACCATTCGTAGCGCGCTTCCAGATTGTAGAGCTTGGAGTCGCGCAGGTTGGGGTTGCCGAAGAACAGGCGGTCCGACTCGAAATCGCGGAACGCCTGGGGGGCGAGTTCGCGGAACTGCGGACGCGCGATGGTCTTCGCCGCGGCCAGTCGCAGCTGCATGTCCGGTGCGAAGTTCCAGGTCAGCGTCGCCGCTGGCAGGAAGTAATCATTGCTCAGCCGCGTCGGTGCGGCACCGATCGGCGTCACTTCCTGCTTCGCCGTCTCGTACCGAACGCCAATGATCGCACGGATGCCATCGATCGCTTCGGCCTCTGCCTGAACGTAACCGGCATGGATTCTGAGGCTCGCGTCATAGGCGTAGGAGCCGTTCAGACCCGAGTCGAACCGCAGCTGGACGGCGTTCTCCGCCGGCGTGCCGGACGTCGCCACCGGGCAGCCGTTCAGCACGTCCGGGGACAGGAGGTAATCGGGGCGGAAGAGATTGCAGGGGAACGGGATCGCTCCGCCGGTGGCCGTCTGGAAAGTGAATGGCAGGCGAAGCGAGGATCGTTCGTTCTGCGAATAATAATAGCCGGCCGACAGGGTGAAGGGACGGTCGCCGGGCAGCTTGTAGGCAACGTCGGCCTGCCCGGAATACAGGTCCTCGTTCAGCTCGCTGAAGACGACGGTGGCAAAGCGATCGAACGCATTGGTGGCCTGCCACACTCCCGGGCAGCTCAGCGCGCTGCCACCAACAGGGTTGGTCACCTGAATGTTGAGGCCGGTGTTGCAGGTGTAGATGAATTGGCGCTCATAGGGCGAGTTGCGCTTCGAATTCGCATAGGCGCCGCGCACATCCACCGACAGATCGTCGACCGGCTTGAACTCACCGACCAGCTGCGTCTCGATCAGCTGCCGTTCGAACCAGTTGGTGTTCTGCTGGAAAATCGGGTTGCCCGACGAATTGTTGTAAACCGTCGCGGCGGAGGCGCGCCCCTGCTTCAACGTGTCGTGGATATAGACGTTGGTCCAGCGGATGCGGTTCTCGTCAAATTCATAGCCGAAGCCGAGCAGCCCGTTCACGACCGCGCGATTGTCGGTGATCAGCGTGTCGAAGTCGTTCCGCAGCGTTCCGTCATTGCTGATCGTGTCCTGCTGCGTGGTGGCGCGGGTGCGCCAGGTGTTGGACACGCTGCCGGTCGCGATCATGCCGATGCGCCCCGGTCCGAGTTCGCCGACAAGACCCAGGTTGAGATCGGCTGACCAGTTTGGCGGAATGTCGAAATTGCGCTGAAGCAAGGTGGTCCGCGCATTGGACAGCTGCGCGACCTGCGCAGTCGGGATCACGCCCGATCCGTTTGGCGCATTGCGCAGGAAGTCGGGCAGTTTGCGCTCGCCCGAATCATAGCCGAGCCAGTCCGTCTTCGATCCGTAATAGGTGTTGCCGAGCTTGCCCGTGGTTTCGGTATCGATGCCCAGCGACCCGCCCATGGTGACGTAATTCTCGTCCGGAATGGCCTTGGTGGTCAGGTTGATGACGCCGCCGCCGAACTCCCCGGGATAATTGGCGGAATAGGTCTTCTGGACCAGCGCCGAACCGACGATGGTGGTGGGAAAAATGTCGAGCGGCACCGTCCGGCGCAGCGGCTCCGGGCTCGGCAGCGGCGATCCGTTCAGCAGCGCGGAGGAATAGCGGTCGCCAAGCCCCCGCACGAAGACATAGCCATTGCCGACCACCGACAGGCCGGTGACGCGCGTCAGGGCGCCCGCGATATCGCCTTCACCTGTTCGTGCGATATCGGCCGTGGAAAGGACGCTGATCACCTGGGCGGTGGATCGCACGGTGTTCGGGATGTTCCGCCCGACCACCACGATGTCCCCGCCGGCCGCCGCATCCACGCCGGGAGCGGACACTTCCGCGCTCTGCTCATCGGCGGCCGTTGGGGCAGATTGCTGGCTGACGGCGCTCGTGTCCGTGCCTGCCGGATCGGCCGGCGGGGCGATGGTGCCGGTGCTCGGCCCTGCCGCCGGAGCGCCACCGGAAGGCGCGACCTGCGCCAGCGCGGCTGGGGCGACGAGCGTCGTCGTCACGAGGAGCAGGGAGGCGTAGAGGGCGCGCTGGCGCATGATCAGGTCTTCCGGTGAATTGGCAAGGAGCGGGCCCGCCGCGGCGCTTGTCGCACGCACGGGCCCGCTACGGTCAGCAGTGGCGGCCGGGGCTCAGCGGCCCTGGCACTGGAAGTAGACCGAGTTGAAGGTCGGCGGCCCCACGTCCTGAAGCGCGGCATCGGCCGGCCGGATGGTCGTGCGGGTGTCACCCGAGCCGGCGCCTGCCACCAGGTTGATGCAGCCCTGGCCGGAGCCGGTCTTCACCACGCCGTTGACGAAGGCGAAGTCCGCGCCGCCGCGCAAGCGGATCGCGGCCGGGGCCGAAGGCGCCGTCTGGATGAAGGTGAAGTTGGCGTAGCGGCCAAAGGTGCGCGGCAGCAGGTCCTCGGCGCCGTTCGAGTCGATCTCGGTCGCGAACGAGTCGGCGGTCGCGCCGCCGGCCTTCTGCGCCGCAATGATGAACTGCATGAAACCGCGCCAGCCGTTGTCGACGTCGAAGCCATCGTCGTCCGCACCGGTCACCACGAAATACTTCAGGTTGGTGGTGCCGCCGAAGATCTCGATGCCATCGTCCGCCGAATTGTGGCTCTGAACATGGTCGATGGTCGTGCCGCTGCCGGTGCCGCCCAGGGTCAGGCCCTGAAGCTCGTTGCCCTCGCTGATGGCGATGCCGGTGTAGCGGATCTGCACATATTGCAGCGTGCCGGAGTTATCGGCCTGGTTGGTACCGCCGTAGAAGCGGCCCGGAACGCCCTCGATCGGTGCCTGGCAGGTCGTGCTGGTGCCGCCGGCGTCGTTGCCGGTGGTGCCACCTTGATTGTTGCCACCGGTGCCCGCCGCGCAGACCGCGGTCGGTGCGCGGCCGAGCAGGATGAGGCCGCCCCACTGGCCCTGCGTCGAATCGGACACGCCATTGGCGGTCAGGTTCTGCTGCGAGGTGAAGATGATCGGCGCCGCGGCGGTGCCCACCGCATTGATGCGGCTGCCCCGGTTCACCAGGATCAGGTCGTTCGAGGCCTCGCTCGAGTCGGCGGCGAGAACAACGCCCGGCGCGATCGTCAGCGTGACGCCCGAGTCCGCTCCCTGCGAGCCGACGTCGACGCCCACTTCGGTCTGCCCGCGGAAACGGTAGAAGACGCCCGCGATCTTCGGCAGCGTCAGGCTGCTCGTGATCTTTTCCGGAAGGCGGCAGGCGCGGAAACCGGCGACCAGGCCGTCGTCGGTCGTTCCCGTCGGGCATGCCGCGCCCGCCGCCAGCGTGCCGATATTAGGCACCGCGGTGCAGGCGGTCGTGCTGCCGCCGAAGTTTGCGGAGGAGGAATTGCAGGTCCAGCCCTGAAACGACGTATCATCAGGCCCGCTTACCGCCCCAACGAAGCTCGTCGGCACGAAGAAATTGCCCAGCGTCGTTGGGTTGCTCGGCGTGGTCAGCGGCGTGTTGTTGACGGGGTAGATGCCGTTCAGCCCGGCGGCGCCGTTCACATTGTTGTTGGTGCCCGCATTGACCAGCGCGAACTGCTCGTCGGCGGTGATGGTGACGCCGCTCTGCGTCGTCGCGACGGCGAATTGCGCTGCCGTGATCGGCGAGGGCGTCGGCGTACCCGTCGTCGGCGGCGTGGGCGTGGGCGCCGGGGTGACGATCACGTCGATGTTGCCCGCCCCCGGCGATGCGACATCGTCCGCGCCGCACCCGGCGAGCAGAAGGCAGGCGGTGCCGGAAAGAAAGTGGTGGCGGCTGAAGCTGAGCATGTCTCACTCCCGTTGAGCTGATCGGTCCTCCCCTGGACCGCGGGCGAGCCGGGCCACATGCCCGTCCCCCCTTGAGGAGTGCCGCTAGGCGCGTGACGTGACAGCCAAGTGGAGGTTCAGAGACTCGGGAGTGACGGCGATGTTGCGAAGCCGTGACAATCGCGGCGGAGTCCGATCGAGCGTCGGATCAGATCACTCGTCGATGCCGAAGTTCAGCGTTCGGGAAACCATCGGGTCCGCCACCCCGACCAGCAGATAGGCGGCAAATTGCTTCACCCGCTGCCACAAGCCGGTGACCGCCAGGTAGCGATCCATGGTGATTTCTTCCGACTGGGCGATCTCGCCATCGATATAGGCGCGGACATGATCGGCGAACGCCACGTCCTCGATCCGCAGCATCAGCTCCAGGTTGATGAACAGGCTGCGCATGTCGAAATTGGCGCTGCCGATGTGCACTGCCCGGTCCACCGCGTACAATTTGGTGTGCAGCTTGGTGGGCAGATACTCGAACACCCTGATCCCGCGCTTCAACAGGCCGCGATAGGTGAAGCGCGCTGCTGCGATGGTGGCATTGTTGTCCGACTTTCGCGCCGTCACCACGCGCACCACCCTGCCCTTTCGGCCTGCGCGGTCGATCTGCCGCAGCATGGTCGGGCTGGGGGTGAAATAGGCCGCGATGATGTCGATCCGCTCGGCACGGCGCATGTCTCCGCGCACCGCTCGTGCCCAGGGCGACAGTCGCCGAGTCGGCCCGCCGATCAGCCACCGCACCTCGCCCTCCTGCTCGCTCCATTGCGACAGCGCCCGATTGAGGTGGCGAAGCTTGCCTTTCGGCTCCCGCACCCAGGCGTTCAGCGCATCGAAATAGCCGGCGATGCGCGCGGCGGCCGGCCCTTCCATCAGCAGCCCCAGATCGCGCCACGCCTGGTCGCCGGCGGTGCCGAAATAATCATCCTCGATATTGAAGCCGCCAACGATGATCCGCGGCGCCGCTTCCTCCGCATCGGCCAACGCCAGCTTCTGGTGATTGCGCAGGAGATAGCGCCGGCCCAGCCGGGGCACGAACCGGCAGACCGAAATTCCGGCCGCCTCCAGCGGATCGAAAAAGCGCCGGTCTGCCGCCTCGTCGCTGCCGAAGCCGTCGACGATCAGCGACACCTCGACACCTCGGTTGGCGGCGTCGATCAAAGCCTCGTTGACCCGCTCCCCCGCGTGATCGTCCGCATATATGTAGTAGAGCATCCGCAGCGAGCGGCGGGCGCCCTCGATCAGGTCGATCAGGGCATTCAGTCGCTCCGGCCCTTCGATCAGCAGGGTCAGCTGGTTGCCGGCGACGGTGAAGGGACGCGCATCGTTCATTGCGGGCTGACTTGGACTGCGCGGGCCACGGCGGCAAGGATGCGGATTCCTTGACTTGGCGGGCCCTTGGGCCTAGATCGCCTGCCTTCATCCAGCAGTAGTTTAGCGAAGGAAGCGTCTATGGCGCGCGTCACGGTCGAGGATTGCGTCGACAAGATCCCCAACCGGTTCGATCTGGTTCTGCTCGCGGCTCAGCGCGCGCGGCAGGTGTCAGGCGGCGCCGAACTGACGATCGACCGCGATCGGGATAAGAATCCGGTGGTCGCGCTGCGTGAGATCGCCGAACAGACGGTCAAGCCGGAAGAGCTCCGCGAAGGCGTGGTGCAGAGCCTGCAGCGCGTTCAGATCGACGACGAGGAAGAGGCCGATGCCGTCGGCTCGCTGGCTGCTTCGGCAGAGGCGCTGCGCCTCACCGCCGCTGCCCCGCCGCGCAATCAGAACCTCGGCGCCGATTACGACGGCTGATCGGCCGCGCCCGGCGCCTGCCGGGCATGTCGGCTGTCGAAGTCGCAACAACGAAAAGGCCGCAGCGGCGACGCTGCGGCCTTTTCGTTTGCGCTCGTTCAGCCAGGACCCGCCATCGCAGGCAAAAAACCGGGACTGGCGCATCGGCGTGGGCCGACAGCCCACGCCTGCACCCGGCGGCTATTCCTGGCGCCGCCCCTTGAAGCCCTGCGCCACCACGAACCATTCCACCGATCCCTTGCGGCTCGACGGCGGCTTGGCATGTTTCACGGTGGTGAAGTTGCGCTTCAGCAAGGTCACCAGCGCCGAATCCGCGCCGCCGGCGAACACCTTCGCCACGAACGTGCCCCCGGGCCGCAGCACCGAAATCGCGAAGTCGCTTGCCGCTTCCACCAGTGCCATGGTGCGCAGCGCATCGGTTTGCGGATGACCGACGGTATTCGCGGCCATGTCGGAAAGCACGACATCGGGTGCGCCGCCCAGTTCCTCGATCAGCCGCTCGGGCGCATCGTCGGCCATGAAATCCATTTGCAGGATCGTCACGCCGTCCAGCGGGTCTACCGGCAACAGGTCGATACCCACCACCGCACTGCCCGGCAGTTTGCGGCGGACCACCTGGCTCCACCCGCCCGGCGCCATGCCCAGGTCGACGATGCGCTTGGCCCCGCGCAGGAAATTGAACCGCTCGTCCAGCTCCAGCAGCTTGTACGCCGCCCGGCTGCGATACCCTTCGGCCTTGGCCCGCTTCACATAGGGATCGTTCAGCTGCCGCTCCAGCCAGCGCGTCGATTGCGCCGTCCGGCCCCGCGCGGTTTTGACGCGCGTGCGAAGTCCGCCCCCGCCCCTCATGCCGCGCTCGTCATCAGGCGGCGCAGGATACCCTCGCGGATGCCGCGATCGGCAATGCCCAGCCGCTCCGCGGGCCATAGATCCAGGATGGTTTCGAGGATCGCACAGCCCGCCACCACCAGGTCCGCACGTTCGCGGCCGATGCACGGCAGCTTCGCGCGCTCTGTAATGGACAGGTGCGCCAGCCGCTGGCTGATCGCCCGCATCGAATCGGCCGGTGCGATCAGGCCGTCCACCTGCGCGCGGTCATAGCGGTCGAGCCCCAGATGGACGCTCGCCAGCGTGGTGACCGTGCCGGACGTGCCGAGCAGACGCCGCGGGCCGTCGACCTTCGGCAAGCGATCCGCAAAGGGGGCAAAGCTTTCCCGCACCAGGTTCCGCATCCGATCATAGGCTGCGGCCAATCCGGCCGGCCCCTCGCCGCCGCCCGCGCTTTCCGTCAGCGACACGACCCCCCAGGGGGCCGAGTGCCAGTCGATCACGGTTGGCACAGTGGTGGAAGTGTCGATCAGCACCAGTTCGGTCGAACCGCCGCCGATATCGAAGACGAGTGCCGGCGCGTTGCCCGGCTCCAGCAGCACATGGCAACCCAGCACGGCAAGCCGCGCCTCCTCTTCGGCCGAGATCACGTCGAGGTGGATGCCCGTCTCCCGATAGGCGCGTTCGATGAAAGCCGTGCCGTTGCTGGCGCGGCGGCAGGCTTCGGTAGCGACGGATCGCGCCAAAGTCACGTTGCGGCGCTTCAGCTTGTCGGCGCAAATGCGTAGCGCAGCGATGGTTCGATCCACCGCCGCATCCGATAATCGGCCGCTGGTCGCCAGCCCCTCGCCCAGCCGTACGATGCGGGAAAAGGCGTCGACGACCGCGAATCCCTCGCCTTGGGGGCGGGCGATCAGCAATCTGCAATTGTTGGTGCCGAGATCCAGCGCGGCATAATGACGCGCGAAATGCTGGCGAAAGGGGGCCTTTTGCGAGCCCTCGCTTGCCGGACGGGCGCGGCGATCGCGCCGGTACGGCAGGTCGGCGTGATGATGCGCCACGTGCCGTCGTTCTTTCTTTTGTTCTTCCGTCGCGGGTAACCCCGCTCGGTGCTTGGCAGGGAAGCTAGCGTGCGCCGTGGCCCACTGCAACCCGCCCCCGCAATCAGGTGCTTGACCTTGCCGATCCGCCGGATTAGAGGCGCCCACCTGTTGCTGCTTCATCGCAGCGGCGCGGCTGTTGCCCGATCCTCTAATGGTAAGAGAGCGGACTCTGACTCCGTCAATCAAGGTTCGAATCCTTGTCGGGCATCCAGCACAACCTCCCCCGAACATCTGCGGACCTTTGGCTATCCGATAGCCGACCCGTGTCGACGCATCCGCCCTTCTTCGGCTGCCAGTTCGCGGGGTTCCGTCCTGTTGCGAACGCCGGATGACACAGCTTTCATCGGCGATTGCCGCGTAACCATTGCTGGCGTCAGACCCGCAAAAAGCCGCCACACCATTGACGCACTGGGCCTCTAGCCGCGATGGCGGGCCTTTCGTGATACCTGCGTGACATGCTGATCCTCTCCCTTCTCCTCCAGGCCAGCCCGATTGTGGTGACCGGCCCGCAGCCCGGCGCGCCGCAGCCGCCCGCGACCATGGCCTATGAACCAGCCGCAATGCTGATCGCGACGTTCGACGCGGATGGCGACGCGCGCGTGACTCGTGAGGAAATGGAAGACGGCCTCGCCGCCTCCTTCGCCCTCATCGACGCGGCAAAGGCGGGATCGCTCCGCTATATCGAATTTGCCGACTGGGCCGAGCGCTTCCTGGGCGATCGCAATGCGCTGCCCAGTCCGTTTGAAGTCGATCGCGACGGCGATGATCGGGTCGCGTTGCGTGAACTTCAGGCGCGCTTCTCCGAATATTTCACCCGTTACGATCGGGACAAGGACGGTGTTCTGACGCGCGCCGAGCTCCTGACGATCCGCGCCCGCGTGTTCGGCGACGACAGCCGGCCCAACGATGGAAAGAAGCGGAAGCCACCCCGTAAATGACCGACCGTTTCACCTTCACCATCGCCGCCACGGACGGCGCCGCTCGTACCGGCAGCATCGCCATGCACCGCGGCACGATCCGAACGCCTGCCTTCATGCCGGTTGGCACTGCCGCCACGGTCAAGGCGATGAAGCCGGCCGACGTCGAGGCCGCTGGCGCGGACATCATCCTTGGTAACACCTATCACCTCATGCTTCGCCCCGGCGCGGAGCGTGTGGCGCGGCTCGGCGGGCTCCACCGCTTCATGGGCTGGGACAAGCCGATCCTGACCGATTCAGGCGGCTATCAGGTGATGAGCCTGTCCGATCTGACCAAGCGGTCGGAGGAAGGCATCACCTTCAAATCGCACCTCGACGGCACGCGGCACCTGCTCAGCCCGGAACGCTCGATCGAGATCCAGCGGCTGCTCGGCTCCAACATCATCATGGCGTTTGACGAACTGGTGCCGACCACCTCCACGCGAGAGGTGCAGGCGGCGGCCATGGAGCGCTCGATGCGCTGGGCAAAGCGATCGCGGGATGCCTTCGACAGCGGCGGAGAGCATGCCGCGAACAACGCCATCTTCGGGATCCAGCAGGGCGCGCTTGACGAGGGGTTACGCCGCACCTCGGCCGACGCGCTGATCGACATCGGCTTTGATGGCTATGCGATCGGCGGCCTGGCGGTCGGCGAGGGACAGGAGGCGATGTTCGCCTGCCTCGATTTTGCCCCCGGCCAGCTGCCCGCCGATCGCCCGCGATACCTGATGGGCGTCGGCAAGCCCGACGACATCGTCGGCGCGGTGGAGCGCGGGGTCGACATGTTCGATTGCGTGCTGCCGACCCGCTCGGGCCGCACCGGTCAGGCGTTCACCCGCACCGGCCCGATCAACATCCGCAACGCCCGCTTCAACGAGGATCAAGGCCCGCTCGATCCCGAATGCGGCTGTCCGACCTGCGCCACCTGGAGCCGGGCCTACCTCCATCATCTCGTGCGTGCGGGTGAGATCCTGGGCGCCATGCTGATGACCGAACACAACATCTTCTTCTACGAAACGCTGATGGCTGACCTGCGCTCGGCGATCGCCGAACAGCGGCTCAAAGCCTTTGCCGATGCGTTCCGGTCGCGGTACCAGCGCGGCAAAGGAGAGTAAGCGTGTCCGACGAACCCAATGAGATCCTCGCCGCCGCCGCTGCCGCCAAGCAGCATGAAACCGCCGCCAAGGACGCCACCGCAGCGCGTCAGAAGCGTGGCTGGGATCTGGGCAAGATCGGTCTGGGCGTGGGCATCGGTTCCGCCGCCATCGCCGCTGCGGTCCTCTTCACCCGCAAAAAGGACTGACGCGCACCCGCCGCTGGCCCAGCCAGCGGCCACCTCCTGCAGATCGCGGGGCGGGCAAGAGCCGCCCTCTCGCCAGCATCGCGAGCAGGCAGTTTCCTGCGCCTCCATGCTGAGGCGCTTGCGGTATCCAAGCGGCCACTGACGAGCCGCCGTCCGCCCCGACCCCCTCGATCACCAGCATGCGCTTGCCGTGAATGGCACCTCATCAGCAGCCGGCGCTCGCCGACGCGCACGCCTCCGCGCGGAGTGCCTGAACTGCTTCCCGGCCGCTGCGTAGGGCATGCGTGGTTCAGGCGAAGCAGAGCAGTTTCCCCCTGCGGAGGCTGCGCGGCCGCTCCCCTCCGTCAGTCGCCGACATTCGCAAGAAGCCGATCTGCAACGACTGGTCCATCGCGCCATGCCCGGGCGACACCCCGCTGGAAACGAGGCGTCAGGGATCGATGCGAAGCGCAAGGTGAAGCGGCGATCATCCCCGCTTATGCAGGTCTGACCGCCGCCGCCCAACCCCGGCGTCAATCGTCAAGATCCGATGAACCGGGCTCAGCCCGCCAGATCCTTGAACGCCGCATCCTTGTCCGTCCGGATCTCGCCCGGCAGGCCAAGCACGCGCTCGGCGATGATGTTCTTAAGAATCTCGTCGGTGCCGCCGGCGATGCGCAGGCCCGGCGCGTTCATCACTGCGCCCTGGAACAGCCCCTTCAGCGGCAGCAGCGCAGGATCGTTGATGATCCCATACTGATCCTCCGCCTCGACCGCGGCATTGCCCAGGTCCTGCAGCACGTTGGCGGCGATGATCTTGCCGATCGAGCTTTCCGGCCCCGGCGTCTGCCCGCGGCTCAGCGCAGTCATCGTGCGCATGCGGGTGTTCCGCAGCCCCTCCGACTGGACGTACCAGTCGGCCAGCCGCTGGCGGAACGCACTGTCCTTGATCAGCGGGCCGTCCGCCGCGTCGAGGTCCTTGGCCAGCGACAGTATCTCCTTCGGGCTCGCCCCGCTCGCCCCGCCGACCGCGAGCCGCTCGTTCATCAGCGTGACCAGCGCGACCTTCCAGCCGTCGTCCACCGCGCCCAGCCGCTGCGAATCGGGGATGCGGACGTCGGTGAAATACACCTCGTTGAAGTTCGAGCCGCCCGACATCTGGTGGATCGGCCGGATCTCGACACCCGGCGATTTCAGGTCGAGCCAGAACATCGTCAGGCCCTTATGCTTGGGCACGTCGGGGTTGGTGCGGACCAGGACGATGCCATAGTCCGAATAATGCGCGCCAGATGTCCACACCTTCTGGCCGTTCACCACCCAATCGTCGCCATCACGCACCGCACGGGTGCGGATCGCCGCCACGTCGGAACCGCCGGCGGGTTCGGAGAACAGCTGCGACCAGATCTCCTCGCCGCGCAGCGCCGGGCCGACGAAGCGCTTCTTGGTCTCCGCATCGGCGAACGCCATCACGGTCGGCACGCACATGCCGAGCCCGATGGTGAAATAGCCGTATTGCACCGGGAACTTGGCCTCTTCCTGGCTGAAGATCACCGACTGGATCGGCGTCCCGCCAGCCCCGCCCCATTCCTTGGGCCAGGTGATCTGAGCGTAACCGGCCTCGGCCTTGCGCTTCTGCCATGCCTTGCCCGCCGCCATGTCGTCGGCGTGGTTCATCGCCTTGTGCTCGGCGACGTTCTTCTCCAGCCAGGCGCGCGCCTTGGCGCGATAGTCGGCTTCTTCCGGGGAGTCGTTGAAGTCCATCTCGCTATCCTCTCAAAAGCTCAGGCGGCGTTCTTCATCTCAAGCTGGCTCACCAGCCGCTCGCGCCACGTCGCCGGGGCACCCGCCACGAGGCTGAGCTGCCGCGAGCGGCGATAATAAAGCTGCGGGTCCGCTTCCCAGGTGAAGCCGATGCCGCCATGCGTCTGGATATTCTCCTTGGAGGCGAACCAGAACGCCTCGCTCGCCGCGACCCGCGCCGTCGCCGCCGCCAGCGGCAGCTCGCCCGCATCGGTGTTGAGCGCCCAGGCGCCGAAATAGGCGTTGGAGCGCGCGATCTCGTTCTTGACGTACATGTCGGCCAGCTTGTGCTTGATCGCCTGATAGCCGCCGATCACCCGGCCGAACGCCTGCCGGTCGAGCGCATAGGCCTTGGCCATCTCAAGGCACTTGTCCGCGCCGCCGACCTGCTCGAACGCGAGCAGGATCGCCGCCCGGTCGAACACCGCCTGCATCGCCGCGATGCCATCCTCGTCACCCAGTCGCTCAGCCGGTGCACCCGAGAAGGTGAGCTTGGCCGCCGACCGCGTCGGGTCCAGCGTCGTCAGCACCTCGGCCGACACGCCTTCGCCCTTCTCGACGAGGTACAGCCCATCCTTGGCCAGCACGACGATCAGGTCGGCGACATCGCCGTCAGTGACCGGGATCTTCTCGCCGCTCAGCTTGCCGCCCGTGACGCTGGTCTTGATCGACCGCGCCGTCACCGGCCCCTTGCCCTCACTCGTCGCAAACGCGCCGATCACTTCGCCAGCAGCGATCTTCGGCAGCCACTTCGCCTTCTGCTCCTGCGAGCCGAACTTCATCAGCGCCTCGGCGACGAAATAGACGGTCGAGGCGAACGGGATCGGCGCACAGGCGCGGCCCAGCTCCTCGGCCAGCCCGCATAGCTCGACATGGCCCAGCCCCAGCCCGCCGAACTCTTCGGGGATCGCCGCGCCCAGCCAGCCCTGTTCGGCCACGCCCTTCCACAGCCCCTCGTCATAGGCGCGGTCGGCATTGTCGAGCACGCCGCGCACCACCTTCGCATCGCATTTCGCGGCGAGGAACTTGCGCGCCTCGTCCTTCAGCATCTTCTGATCGTCGGAATAATCGAAGTTCATCTAAACTCTCCCCGCCCGCGCCGTTCGTGCTTCGGCCATGCCCAGCACGAACGGGAAGCTGTTGATTTGCTTTACCGCGGCTGCATCCGGATCGCGCCGTCGAGCCGCACGTCCTCGCCGTTGAAATAGCCGTTGCGCAGCATCTCAACCGCCAGCATCGCATATTCCTCCGCCGCGCCCAGCCGCTTGGGGAACGGCACCATCGCCGACAGCGCGGCCTTCACCTGCGGCTTCGCCCGCGCCAGCAGCGGCGTGTCGAAAATCCCCGGCAGGATCGTATTGCAGCGCACGCCCTCGCTCGCGAGATCGCGCGCGACGTTCAGCGTCATGCCGATCACGCCCGCCTTGGCCGAGGCATAAGCGACCTGCCCCATCTGCCCTTCCTCACCCGCGACGCTCGCGGTGTTGACGATGGCGCCACGATCCCCGTCCTCGGTCGGGTCCAGCGTCATCATCCCAGCAACTGACCCGACGATGCAGCGGAATGAGCCGACCAGGTTCAGCTCCAGCGTCTTCTGGAAATTCTCGATCGGATAAGGGACGATCGATCCGTCCTCTTTAGACCGCGCCACCGTCTTGTTCGGCCCGCCGAAGCCGCCGCCGGCGCAATTCACCAGCGCGCGCTCCTGCCCGTTCGCGGCGCGCGCCTTGGCAAAGCCGGCGTCGACCGACGCCTGGTCCATCACGTCGACTTCGCAGAACACTGCACCGATCTCTTCGGCGACGCCCGGGCCGATTTCGGCATTCTTGTCGAACAGGGCGACCTTCACGCCCTGCGCGCGCAGCGCCTTGGCGGTGGCCAGCCCCAGCCCCGAGGCACCCCCGGTGATAACGGCAGCAATATCCGGTCCGAGCTTCACGCCCCTCTCCCCTAATTCATGAGCGGCGACCCCGTTGGCCGTCCGCGATTGCAGGATAACTTTAGTTATGTAGAGTGCGCCGTCAACAAGCATCAGCAACAAGCATGAGTGGGAGAGGCAGCGTGGAATATGAGATGATCTCGGTCGAGCGCCGGGGCGAAGTGGATTGGGTGACGATGAACCGCCCGCACGTCCTGAACGCGCTCAACGATCGCCACGTGGAGGAATTGAACCATTATTTCGGCGCGCTCCACAAGGATCGTGACTGCCGCGTGGTGGTACTGAAAGGCGCCGGCCGCGCCTATTGCGCCGGGCTCGATCTGCAGGAGGGCGGCCGCTCCGAATTCGACACGATCGATCGCCTCGCGCACCAGCGCTCGATCGCCGAGATCGTGATGAAGATGCGTTACTGCCCGCAGCCGATCATCAGCCTCGTGCACGGCCCAGCGTGCGGCGGCGGCTTCGCGATGGCGCTGGCGTCGGACATCCGCATCGCCGGCGAATCGGTCCGCATGAACGCCGCCTTCATCCGCATCGGGCTTTCCGCCTGCGACATCGGCGTCAGCTATTTCCTCCCACGCCTCGTCGGCGCGAGCGTGGCGGCCGAGTTCATGCTCACCGGCAATTTCATCACCGCCGATCGCGCGCTGGCCACCGGCCTTGTCAGCCGCGTCGTGCCCGATGATCAGATGGAGGAAGCCGCCGCGCCGCTGATCGAACAGATGCTCACCACCTCGCCGATGGGCCTTCGCCTCACCAAGGAGTGCCTGCGCATGTCGATCGACGCGCCCAGCCTCGAGGCAGCGGTGGCGATGGAGGATCGCAACCAGATCCTGTGCGCGACCTCCCCCGATTTCGGCGAGGGCATCAAGGCGTTCTTCGAGAAGCGCCGGCCCGATTATACCAAGAAGAAGGAGCAGGCTGCATGAGTGGGGGACTTGAGGGACGGGTCGCACTGGTAACCGGCGGGGGCCGCGGCATTGGGCGCGAGATCGCGCTCCGCCTGGCGCGTGACGGCGCCGACGTCGCGGTCAACTACCGCCGCGATGCCGAGGCTGCCGAGGAAGTCGTGCGGGAGATCGAGGGCCTCGGCCGCCGCGCCAAGGCCTATGCCGCCTCGGTCGACCAGTTCGAGGATTGCGAGAAACTGGTCGACGCGGTCGTCGCCGATTTCGGCGGGATCGACATCCTCGTCAACAACGCTGGCATCGCCAGCCGCGGGCAGAGCGTCGCCGATACCGACCCGGCCGAGTTCGAACGCGTCATGCGCACCCACTGCTTCGCACCGCACTACATGTCGAAGCTCGTCCTTCCCTCGATGCGCGAGCGTGCCAAGGCGAAAGGCCGCGGTGACATCATCATGATTTCCAGCGTCGCGACGCTCTACCACGCCCCTAATGGCGCGCCCTATTCGATGGGTAAGGCCGCCGCCGAGGCGCTCGCGCTGGTGCTGTCGAAAGAAGAGCGCGCCAACAACATCCGCACCAACATCGTCGCCCCCGGCCTCACCGTCACCGACATGGGCGAGCGACTGGCCAAGGCCACGCGCGGCGTCGCGGACATCCACGATCTCGCCGCGCAATCACCCTTCGGCCGCGTCTCCACCCCGGCCGATGTCGCGGCGGCGGTGGCGTACTTCGTCTCGGCCGACGGCGAATATGCCAACGGGCAGAAGATCAACCTCCACGGCGGCGGCTGATGCTGCATCTCCCCTCCCGTCCGCGGGAGGGGAGCCCCCTCACCCCTCGCGCAGCTTGCGCTCGCCTTCGAACATGTAATCACGCGTCAGCGGCACCGAATGGCGCCCCTTGGTCAGCTGCACCTGGTAATTGCACAGCCCCCCGTTGCGGAACGCCGCTGCCGCCCCGGCGAGGTAGAAGGTCCACATGCGGAAGAAGCGCTCGTCATACAGCGCGACGATCGCGTCCCTCGCCGCCACCGTCCGGTCGTACCAATGGTCGAGCGTATAGGCGTAATGGACGCGCAGCACCTCGATATCGGTCGGGAAAAGCTTGGTCCCCTCGTATGCGGTCACGATTTCGCTCAGCGCCGGGTTATAGCCGCCCGGGAAGATGTATTTCGCGGTCCAGTCGTCGGTGATCCCCGGCCCGCCCATGCGCCCAATGGTGTGCAGCAGCATCACGCCGTCATCGGTCAGCAGCTCGCGGCACTTGCGGAAGAAGGTGCGATATTGCGGTGGCCCGACATGCTCGAACATGCCGACCGACACGATCCGGTCGAAGCTGCCGGTGACGCGGCGGTAATCGATCAGCTCGAACTTCACCCGGTCCGCCACGCCCGCCGCGGCGGCGCGATCGCGCGCCACCTTCAGCTGTTCTTCGGACAGCGTCACGCCCAACACGTCGACGTCGAAATGCTTGTTGAGGTACAGCGCCATGCCGCCCCAGCCGCAGCCGATGTCCAGCACGCGCATCCCCGGCTTCAGCGCCAGCTTGGCCGCGATATGGGCCTTTTTGTCGTCCTGCGCCTGCTCCAGGCTGTTGCCCGGATCGGTGAAGTACGCGCAGCTGTACTGCTTGTCGCGATCGAGGAACAGGTCGTAGAGCCGGCCCGACAGGTCATAGTGATGCGCCACGTTGCGCTTCGATCGGCGCTCCATGTTGATCCGGTCGGCGCGATATTTCACCGCATTGAAGGTACGCGCAGCCAGCCCCGGCTTCAGGTTCTTCGTCCCCTTCTCCCAGGCATCATTGCGCTTCAGCAGCTCGACGAGGTCGCGAATGTCGCCCTTCTCGACAATCAGCCGCCCGTTCATGAAACATTCGCCAGCGCCAAGCGCCGGATTGCGCGCGATCGTCAGCGCGACGCCGCTGTCGGCGAAGCGGATCGTTACGTCGGGAAAACCGAGCTCGGGCGTACCATAGGTGCGGGTCGCCGCCTTGGGGCGATGAAGCGTGAGCGTGCCACGCTTCACCGCGCGGGAAAGGAAGATATCGATCAAAGCCATGGATCGAAATCGTAACGATCAGATCCCGGCATACCAATCGTAATCGACATTATCCTCCCAATAGCCGCCCTTGCCCTTGCCTACGCCTGCAAGGCTCGCCACGGCGTCGATCCGCATCAGATATTTGGCGTGCTTGTATCCCAGCTGCCGCTCCACGCGCAGGCGGCACGGCGCGCCGTTCATCACCGGCAGGAACTGGTCGTTAAGCGCCCAGGCCAGGATCGTCTGCGGGTGGAAGGCATCGATGAGGTCAATCGATTCATAATAAGGCGCGCCGCCATACAGGTCGGCGCAGGTGAACACGATGTAGCGCGCCGCATCGCGCAGACCGGCCGCCTTCAACACTTCGCCGAGCTGCGGCCCCTGCCACTTGGCGATAGCACTCCACCCTTCCACGCAATCGTGCCGCGTGATCTGGGCGCGCTGCGGAAACGCCGCCAGGTCCGTGAGCGCCAGCGACAAGGGACGCGCTACGAGCCCTCCGATCTGCAGCCGCCACTCCGCGAAGTTCCCCGCCCGCATCGCTGCATATTCCGGCGTACCTGGGTCGCGGGTGCCGTTGGGGCGGAAAAAGGGCGATCGTTGCTCTGGGCGAAATTCCGGCGCCAGCGCGTTGCGATCGACCAAGGCACGTTGCAGCCCGCGCTGCATGTCCTCGCCCATGAACAGGATGCGGCGTGCGGCGGGATGCTCGACCACCTTGTCGCAGCCCGCCAGCAGCGCGGCGGTGCCGGCGATCAGGCTGCGTCGCGCAAGGATCATGGCCGCGGCTCCTCGGGTACACGCCACCATCCCGTGATCATCGACCGGATCTCGTTGATCGCTCCTGCCAGGATCACCAGGGTCAGGTGCACGATGGTGAACAGCGTCAGTCCGACCATACACAGGAAATGGATCGACCGCGCCGATTGCCGCCCGCCGAACAGGTCCAGCAACCAGGGGAAACCGGCGTTCATCATCGGCGACAGCGCGATCCCGCTAAAGATCACCAGCGGCAGCAGGACGAAGATGACCGCGATATAGGACAGCTTCTGGAAGATGTTGTAGGCGGACGGATTGGCGGGATCATGAAAGCGCAGCGCGAGATGCTCGCGCACATCTGCCGCCAGGTTCCGCCGCGACAGGTCCTCACGCCGCACCCGCAGGCGCCGTGCGAAATGCCGGTTCAGCAGGCTCACCATCATATAGGCAAGCAGGCCGAAACCGAGCACCATTGCAAAGAACAGATGCCAGCGCCGTGACAGCGCAAGATTGTAATTGGCGGGGATCGTCAGCCACGCGGGGAATCGCGGCAGCTCCAGCCACGCCGCGTCGAAGTTCGCGCCGTAGCGTCCCCAGTATAATCGCGGATGCGCGTTGGATATGCCCAGCCCCGATCCGATCAGGATGAAGATCGCGGCGGCGTTGATCCAATGCCACAATCGGGTCGCAAGGCGGTGGCGAAAAACGACGCGCATCGGCTGAACGCTACCATGAATTTGGCCGGTCCACACCTGCCCCCGGGGACATGTGCGGCCTACTGGCCGGCGCTCTTCCGCACGCGGCCAAACCGCTCCGGATAGCGGCCGAAACGCTCCGAAAGGCGGCCGTCCTTATCCGTAGGCGCGCCAGAAAAAGACAAGGGTCGTGGCTCCCGACAACAACAACGTCCACCAGCGTACCACCGCATGCGGCAGCAGCTTGCCCACCACCGCCCCGGCCCAGCCACCAACCAGCGCACCGACCAGCATCGGCACGGCCGACGCCCAATGGATCATGCCCGTGGCGACGAAAACGATCGCCGCCGCGGCATTGGCGATCGCCAGCATCAACGTGCGCGGCGCGAACATCGCCCGGGGATGCAGCCCGGCGAGCAGACCGTAGGTCGCGGTCATCATCAATCCGACTCCGCCGCCGAAATAGCCGCCATAGATGCCCAGCAGCGCTTGTGCCGCGATCAGCGTGCGCGTCCCAATCGTCACCCGCTCCGCCAGCCACACCGACGCTCGCTTGCCCACGGCCAGAACGACAAAGGCGTAGAGCACCAGCCACGGCACGATCACGTCGAACGTCTGCGCCGGAGTCAGCACCAGCAGCATGCTGCCGATCAGCCCTGCAACGAACGTCACCCACCCCAGCACGCTGAGGTTGACGCCGCCAAGTGGCGCGCGCTCCTTCCGGAACGACCAGCTGCTCATGGCCGCGCCCGGAAGCACCGCGAAGTTGGAGGTCGAATTGGCGATATTCGCCGGCAGCCCGATGGCGAGCAGGGCCGGCATGGTCGCGAACGATCCTCCGCCGGCCAGCGCGTTCATCGCGCCGCCAAGAAATCCGGCGCCGGTAACCAGCGCGATAGCAGCAAGATCAAGCACCCGCGGCTCTTTGCGCCGCATGCGCCGCTTGTCGAGTGCCGTCCCTCCGCACCGCGGCGCAGGCCCGCGGGATGCTTCGGCTCAGAGCCGCCGGGTGCCGGGATAGGCAAACAGCAGGTCTGCGTCCTCAGAGGCGTGGAGAAGCTCGGCGCCGGTCACCATCACGCACTCGCCCGCGCGCCAGGCCACGCCGCCGACAACGCCCTCGCCCCGGATCGGCACCAGCCAGCCCGTTGCGCCCTCCGGCAGATCGATCTGCCGCTTGCCGCCGGTCCAGCGCTCGAGCACGAACTTTGGCCCTTCCACGAGAATGGTACGCCCGGGCTCAACCAGGCCCGGGCGCAGTGGTGCGACATAGGGCTCCAGATCCGCGACGGCGACACCATCCTCAAGGTGCAGCTCGCGCGGCCGCCCATAGTCATAGAGCCGGTAGGTAGTATCGGAATTCTGCTGCACCTCGATCAGCGTCAGCCCCGCGCCGATCGCGTGAATAACGCCTGAGTGTGAATAATAGAAATCACCCGCCTTCACCGGCTTCCAGTCGAGCTTGTCTTCGATCGAGCCGTCCAGCGCGCTTGCGCGCAGCTCCTCTGCCGTCATCTTCTGCTTGGGGCCGATGGCGATGGTCGAATCCGGCTCCGCATCCAGGATCAGCCAGCACTCATCCTTGCCACGCGGCAGCCCGCGCTTGTGGGCCTCTTCATCGGAAGGATGGTTCTGAACGGACAGCTTTTCGCTGGTAAACAGATACTTGATCAGCATCTCCGGCTCTTCGGGATGCGGCGATTGGAACCACACTTCGCCGATCGGCTCGCCATCGGGCGATGGATCCGGAAATCCTGGATAGAGCTTGTGGCGACCCCATGGTTTCTCCACGCGCTTGGTGGCCAGCAAGGTTGCAGTCATGTGAACCCCCGCAAAGATGAGCTTTGTCTCTAACTCGTGAACGCCGTCCGAACCAATGCGTTTCCCGCCAGATCCTGCTTCGCGCGTTTCAGCATTGTTCGCATGCGCGGCCCTGCGCTAAAGGCCTCCCCGATGCGTAATATTCCGTCTCGCCCGCTCGTCGCCCTGCTGCTCGCGGCCATGGCCTTGCCGATCGCCGGTTGCGCCCGCAATCGCGCCTCGGGCGACCTGCCCTATGTCGCGCGTGACGTGGGCACTCTGTACAGCGCCGCCCGCCAAAAGCTCGATCAGCGCCAGTACAAGCTGGCTGCCGCTCTGTTCGACGAGGTGGAGCGTCAGCACCCCTATTCCATCTGGGCACGCCGCGCGCAGCTGATGGGTGCGTTCAGCAATTATCTGGCGAAGAACTACACCGAGGCGATTCAGGGCGCACAGCGCTTCCTGTCGGTCCACCCCGGCAACCGCGATGCGCCTTATGCCTATTACCTCATCGCGATGAGCTATTACGAGCAGATCAACGACGTCACCCGCGACCAGAAGATCACGGCGCAGGCGCAGGACGCGCTGGGTGAGCTCACCCGCCGCTATCCCAGTTCGCGCTATGCCGCCGATGCGCGGCTGAAGATCGATCTCGTCCGCGATCACCTCGCCGGCAAGGAGATGGAGATCGGGCGCTTCTATGAGCGTCGGGGCCAATGGCTTGCTGCAACGCTGCGGTTCCGCCGTGTGGTGGATGAATATCAGACCACGACCCACACGCCCGAAGCCTTGATGCGCCTGACCGAAACGTATCTGGCGCTCGGCGTCCGGGAGGAAGCCAAGCGCGCGGCGGCAGTGCTGGGCGCCAATTATCCGGAGACTTGGTGGTATCAGCGCGCCTTCGATCTGCTTGGCGAAAACCCCGCGCAGCCGGTTCGCCCGCTCGCCCCGGGGGAACAGGTGATCCCGCAAGCGACCGTCGCACGGCCGGAAACGCCGATCCGCAAGGAAGTCGAAGTGCTGCCGGTCGACAACTCGCCGACGCCGCGCGCGGAGGCACCGGGCGCCCCCACCCCGGCGACGCCGTCGGGCGGCGCGGGCTCGACTCCGGCGGGCAACAATCCTTCAACCGCCACGCCCACCGGCGTTCAGCCCGGCGCGCCGCCAGCGCCGTCGAGCGACGCGCCGCGGGACCAGTGAGGCACCGCCCGGCTTGCCGGGCGTTGGCGCAACCATGCTGACCGCGCTCTCGATCCGCGACGTGGTGCTGATCGAGGCGCTCGACCTCGAATTCGGCTCCGGCCTTGGCGTGCTCACCGGCGAAACCGGTGCCGGCAAGTCCATCCTGCTTGACGCACTTGGCCTTGCGCTGGGCGCGAGGGGCGACAGCGGGCTCGTTCGTCACGGAGCAACCCAGGCCAGCGTCACCGCCACGTTCGAGGCGCCGGCCGACCTAGCCGCCCTGTTGGATGAGAACGGCATCGAAGCGGAACCGGGTGAACCGCTGATCATCAGGCGCGTCGTGAAGGCCGATGGCGGAAGCCGTGGGTTCGTCAACAACCAGCCCGCCTCGGCCGCGCTGTTGCGAGAGCTCGGCGCTCGGCTCGTGGAGATTCACGGGCAGCACGACGATCGCGGGCTGCTTAACCCGCGCGGCCATAGGGCGCTGCTCGATATGTTCGCCCGGCTCGATACCGTGGCGGTAAACGCCGCGTGGCAAAGTTGGCGCAGCGCCGAAACGGCGCTCGAAGCAGCGCGAGAGGAAATCGAAACCGCCGCGCGCGACCGCGAATGGCTGGACCATGCCGTTGCCGAGCTGGATGCGCTCGCCCCCGAACCCGGCGAAGAGGAAACGCTGGCCGAGCGCCGTCGCACCATGCAGCGATCGGAAAAGATCTCGGAGGATCTCAACGCCCTGATTGATGCGCTGGACGGCTCGGAGGGTGCGCTGTCTCGCCTGCGGCAGGCAGCGCGGATCCTGGATCGGATTTCCTCGGACCACCCCTCGCTTGCGGAAGCACTGGCCGCGCTCGACCGCGCCATGGTTGAGGCCTCCAGCGCCGGCGATCAGGTCGGCGAGGCGACCCGGGCGCTGGCGTTCGACCCACGCGCCCTGGAGGAGGATGAGGCGCGACTTTTCGAGTTGCGCGGCATGGCGCGTAAACATCGGGTCCAGCCCGACGATCTCGCCGCTCTTGCCGACGAGCTTCGCGCCCGACGCGAACGGTTGGAGGCGGGCGAGGAAGGCATCGCCGCGCTTGAGGCGAAGGCCAGCGTTGCTCGCCAGGCTTATGCAGCCGCAGCGCAGAAGCTGTCGAAGGGTCGCGCTGCCGCCGCTCAGCGCCTGGATGCCGCCGTCGCTGCCGAATTGCCTCCGCTCAAGCTGGATGCAGCCCGTTTCCGAACGGCCGTGGCGCCGCTGCCGGAGGAACAATGGGGACCGGCAGGTCAGGACCGGGTCGAGTTCGAGATCGCGACCAACCCTGGGGCGCCTTTCGGGCCGCTCATCAAGATCGCGTCGGGGGGCGAGCTGTCACGCTTCATCCTGGCGCTGAAGGTGGCGCTGGCGGAAGAAGGTGGGGCTGCGACGATGATCTTCGACGAAATCGACCGCGGTGTCGGCGGCGCCGTGGCATCGGCGATCGGCGAACGACTCCACCGGCTGGCTCGCCAGACCCAGCTTCTGGTCGTCACCCACTCGCCGCAGGTGGCCGCCCGCGGTGCGGAGCATCTGCTAATCGCCAAGCGCAATGACGGGGTTGTCACTCGTACCGGCGTTCGCCAGCTAACTGCGGCCGAGCGCCGGGAGGAAATCGCCCGCATGCTGTCGGGCGCCACCATCACCGAAGAGGCGCGGGCACAAGCGGATCGCCTGATCGAAACGGCCTGACACCCCCGGCGCCGCTCGGTCACTCATGAGACCTCCGTGCACCGCGATCACGCCTGCATGTGACGTCTCGTCTTCGCTTGCTGCGCCCGCTTCAGCCGCAAGCGCAGACGCGCATCACGCAGCAATGCACCCGGCAGATCAGTCGCTGCCCTGAGACCGGCAACGCTGGATATGTTGCGGATCGTGCGCCGGGTCTCATCCAGCACATGTCCCACCATCTCGCGGCGCTCGATCTCCCCATGCTCCTCCACCAGGGTAAGCCGGTGGATCGCATAAAGGCCGATGATGCCGGCAATCAGAAAGTAAAAATCCCACTGGGTGACCAGCAGCGGCAGCGAGAACACACCGTTGGGGCTGCTCCACCGCGCTACGAGTTCGAACTCGCGTGCCGCGAAGAAGTCGGCAAGCAGCCCGCCGAGGATCGGCGCCATCCCAGCGGCGACTGCTGTCACCATGGCATTGGTTGCGACATAGGCGGTCGCCGATCCCTTGGGAGACAGCTTAAGCGCGATGTTGGTGCTGGTCAGCGTGACCCCGGCGATCGACGCGCCCATGATAGCATGGAGCAGCATCAGCCAGATCTTCACGAGATCGCGATCGCCCAGTTGTGACGCGCCGATCATGCCCACGATGGCCAGGATATAGGTCGGCGCACAGACGGCCAGTACCGACTTGTTCGCAAACCGATCGCTCAACGTGCCCCACATCCGCAGCGCCGCAATGTTGGCGATCTGGCTTAAGACGCTCAGCACCATGACGAAGCTGACATTGAAGTGCAGTTGCCGCACGATGAACACGGTGAAGAACGGCGTCGCAAAGTTGATGGCGAACTGCCAGCTCGCCACGAAAACCAGCAAGCGTTTGAAATTATGGTCGCGGAGCGGCTGGCTGAGCAGTTCCAGCAGGCGAAGCTCGCCCGGTGCAGGCGGCATCAACGGCTCGGGCATGGCCGCGACGACACGCGCGCTGATCAGCCCGGTGATGCAGCCGGCCAGGAACATGCTGGCAAATACGACATTGCGTGCCATGGACCCGGGCGCCGTCCAGTCCAGCGCCAACGCTGCGACAAGGCCCAGCACCAGGCTAATCGCCGTCAGCCACACGGTTCGTTGTGCGAAGACCTTGCCCAGCTGCTCCTCGGGCGCGAGATCGCGCATCCAGGCGTTCCACGCGCATGCGCCGATTGCGCCCAGCCCGCAGAGCAACAGTTGCGCCGCCAGGAACACCATCAGCGGCCCCGTGCCGTGAAAGAACGCGAGCACCGCCATCACCGCCAGCATGGCGCGTCCGATCAGGCTGGTGACCACCGAGATCTGCTTGCGCCGGCGTCGGCGCTCTACCATCCCGATCGCCGGAAGCTGAAGCAGCTGCGCCAGGAAGGGTGCGCTCGCCAGCACCCCGACCATCGCGTTCGATGCGCCTAGGTGAAGCGCGAAGGCGGTCAGGATCACGCCTGTCGTCAATGCCGCAGTGCCGCCGGAGAATGCGGCCTCTATCACCAGCAAGCGAAGCCCCCGCTCGCGTTCGGCTTCGGTCACTTCGGGCTGGGGAAGTAGCTTTGCCACCCGTGCCAAACACCCGTGGCGCCACCATGTTTCGACGCTTTGGCGCGCGATCCGAACAATTTGGCAGTTCGCCGGTCTTGCACGACGGATTAGCGCGACGCCGCTCATCGTTGTAGAGCGCGGCGATGATCCGTCTTAGTGACTTGAAACTGCCACTGCATCATGCCGACGAAGCGCTTCCGGCTGCCATTTGCCGCCGCTTGCGGATCACG
Organism: Sphingomonas sp. IC-11; assembly: GCF_021043365.1. Taxonomy (GTDB): domain Bacteria; phylum Pseudomonadota; class Alphaproteobacteria; order Sphingomonadales; family Sphingomonadaceae; genus Sphingomonas. Next base: position 269,136 of record NZ_JAJNDU010000004.1, read on the forward strand.
CCCCGCGAGTTGGTTCGCTTCACAATCGTTCGGCGTGGTCACGACGCGCGCGACAAGAGCAACATCACGCTGGTCTATTCCGTCGACGTTTCAGTCAAGAACGAAGGTGCGGTTCTCGCGCGTTTCCGAAAGGACCGGGATGTTCAGACAACCCCGGACACGCGTTACCATTCGCCGATCACCGCGCCCGCCGATGCCCCCCGCCCAGTCGTTATCGGTGCTGGCCCTTGCGGCCTGTTCGCGGCGCTGATCCTGGCACAGGCCGGTTTCCGACCGATCGTGCTGGAGCGCGGCAAGGTGGTTCGCGAGCGGACAAAGGACACTTGGGGTCTTTGGCGGCGCAGCGAGCTGAACCCGGAATCGAACGTGCAATTCGGCGAGGGCGGTGCCGGCACGTTTTCAGATGGCAAGCTCTACAGCCGCATCAAGGACCCACGGCACCTCAACCGCAAGGTGTTGACCGAGTTCGTGAAGGCGGGCGCTCCCTCGGAAATTCTGACGGAGGCGCATCCCCATATCGGCACCTTCCGCTTGGTGACGATGGTGGAAAGCATGCGTGCCACGATCGAGGAGCTCGGGGGCGAATATCGCTTTTCGACGCGGGTCGACGGCTTCGACATCGAGGCGGACGGCGCCGGCAACCGCCGGCTCCGTGGGCTTCATCTCCACAACGGCGAGTATCTGGCCGCCAACCACGTCGTGCTGGCGATCGGCCACAGCGCGCGCGACACATTCGCCCTGCTGCAGGACGCCGGAGTCTTTGTCGAGGCGAAGCCGTTTTCCATCGGTGTGCGCATCGAACATCCGCAGTCATGGATCGACCGCTCGCGCTTTGGCCATGAAGCCGGCAACCCGATCCTGGGCGCCGCCGAGTACCACATCTCGCACCATTGCTCGAACGGTCGCACCGTGTACAGCTTCTGCATGTGCCCGGGCGGCACGGTGGTGGCGGCAACCTCGGAAGAAGGCCGCGTCGCGACCAACGGCATGAGCCAATATTCCCGCAACGAACGAAATGCGAATTCCGGCTTCGTCGTCGCCATCGATCCCGCACGCGACTATCCCGGTGATCCCCTCGCCGGCATCAAGCTCCAACGTCACTGGGAGGAGCGCGCCTTCGCTGCCGGCGGCAGCAATTATAAGGCCCCGGCGCAGCGCGTGGGTGATTTCCTCGCCGGACGCCCGTCCACGTCGCTGGGGTCAGTGATCCCATCCTACCGCCCTGGCGTTCAGCCGACCGATTTGTCGGAGTGCTTGCCGGACTTCGTGGTTGCCGCGATGCGCGAGGCGCTGCCGGTGTTCGGTCGCCAGATCAAGGATTACGATCATCCCGACGTGGTGATGACCGGCGTCGAAACACGCACCTCCTCGCCGGTTCGCTTTACCCGCGGAGAGGATGGTCAAAGCATCAACACGGCCGGTCTCTTCCCGGCTGGCGAGGGAGCGGGTTACGCCGGCGGCATCCTTTCGGCGGCGGTGGACGGCATCAAGACCGCAGAGGCCGTCGCCAGAAGCATCGTCGCTGGATGACGCTGCTGTTGTTCAACAAGCCTTATGGCGTGCTCAGTCAGTTCACTGACCGCAGCATGCCCGAGGGGCGGGCCACGCTCTCCGACTATATCGACCAGCCTGGCGTTTATCCCGCCGGTCGGCTGGACCGCGACAGTGAGGGCCTGCTGCTGCTGACTGATGACGGGCGATTGCAGGCGCGCATCGCTGACCCGAAGTTCAAACTGCCCAAGACCTATCTCGTCCAGGTAGAGGGCGAGCCTAACGAAGGCACACTCGCCCGCTTGCGTCAGGGCGTGACCCTGAAGGACGGCCCTACGCGTCCCGCCGAAGTGGAGCGCATCGCCGATCCCGCGCTCTGGCCACGCGATCCGCCGATCCGGTATCGCGCCAGCGTCCCCGATTGCTGGCTATCCCTGACGATCCGGGAAGGGCGCAATCGCCAGGTCCGCCGGATGACTGCTGCCGTCGGCCATCCCACACTTCGCCTGGTACGCTGGCGTATCGGTGACTGGACGCTCGCCGATCTGCGCCCCGGCGAGTTCGCGCTGGGGTGAAGATCTTCTTCGACGGCGGACTGCGGCCGGCACCCGCCGGCATGGAGCTGGCGGTGGTCGCCGGCGGGCGCAGCCATGTCGAGCGCGAGCTTGGGCCGGGCACCAGCATGGAAGCGGAATGGCTGGCGCTGATCGCCGCCATGCGGCTGGCCGGGCAACTGGAGCTTGCAGACGCCGTTCTACTTGGCGATGCAGCCGCAGTGATCGATCAGGCCAATGGCCGGGTTAAAGTACCGCGCGTTCATTTGCACCATTTCCAGACCTTTCTGGCATTGCCCCAGCCCCCGCGGTTTCGCCTGCGCCATATCAGGCGGACGCAGAACCTAGCTGGGATCGTCCTCGCGAAGCGCTGACCAGTGTTTTAGCCGCCATCCTCGCGGCACAGCCAGGCGGCGCAGGCAAGATCCTGAACGATGCTGCCGAGCGACTTGTAGAGCGTGACGTCCTGCGCCGCGGTGCGACCCGCCAGCGAGCCGGCAAACACCTCGCCAATCTCCCCCAGCACGTGATCGTCATCGATCGCCCCTTCCGCCTTGGCACGGAGGAACTCGGCTCCCTGGCTCAGCACGCCGGCACGGTGGTCGGCGAAAAAGCGGCTGCGCACCACAAGGTCGGTGGCGATTTCGGCAGGGCCGGCACGGCTCGAACCCACAGCATTGATGTGGCTTCCAGCGCGAACATCGGGCGCGAACAAGATCGGTTCAGCAGCTGCCGTCACGGTGCAGATGATGGCCGCATCGGCCACCGCCTCGCACGGTGAGGGCGCAGTCTCGCACCCGAGCTCCTCCGCCAGCGCAGCCGCGCGAGCGGCATCCCTTCCCCATATGGTGACGCGTTGCAGTGGACGAATCGCCCGGATCGCCAGAATATGGCGCCGCGCCTGCTCCCCCGTGCCCAGCACCGCCAGATGGTTTGCGTCGCCAAGCGCCAGCGCCTGCGTTGCGGCAGCCGATGCCGCCGCCGTACGGATTGCCGTCACTTCCCCAGCGTCAACAACCGCCACCGGGGCGCCGGTCTCAGGATCGAACATGACGATCAATCCCTGGTGCGACATGCCTCCGCGCGTGACATTTCCGGGGAAGACGCTGACGAGCTTCGCACCGAACGATCCCTGGTCCATCGCGCCCGGCATCACCCCGAATGCGTTTCCACCATCCAGATCGATGATCCCGCGCAGCAATTGTCGTGTTCGCCCCTGTGCCAGCGCAATCATCGCCTGCCGGACCAGCGGGACGGCCGCCTCATAGGTCAGCCGCCGGGCGACCTCGCCTGCGTCGATGAACCTGATGTTCATGCGGCGTCGGCCTCGCTCGCGATCCGCCGACGGAACCAGCGGATCAGCAGTGTTGCGTTCAGCAGCATCACGACGCCGTAGATATTCTGCGTCACGGCCAGCGGCAGGCTCCCCAATACCGTTAGCGTCAGGAACAGTGCCAGCGTCGCATTCTGAACGCCCGTCTCGATGGCGAGCGTCATGCGATCACGCGCGTTGAGTCCAAGGAGCCGCCCCACGATCAGGCCGAACGCCATGGCAGCAATGTTGAGCGCATAGATCGCGGGCGTGGCAGCGATCAGATTCTGCACCACCATGTCGAAGCTGACCATGACGGAAAAGCCGATCACCGCCACCAACACGACGAAAGCTGTCGGCCGCAGCCGCTGGGCAATGCGCGCCGCCGCATCCGGCGCGAACCGTCGAACAACCATGCCAAACGCGATCGGTGCCAGCGTGATCCTGGCAAGCTGTCCCATGGTGCTGACGATGTCGAGTTGCGGCACCGCCGCATTGGAACCGTCAAGAAACCAGGGAACCGCCCAGCGCAGCAGGATCGGAATGGTGAACACCGTTACCACGCTCGTCATCAGCGTCAGCACCACCGCCAGCGCCAGATTGCCGCGTCCGACAAAGGTCAGCGCGTTCGAGGTCGTACCGGCAGGACAGATGGAGATGATGAACAGCCCGAGCGCCAGTTCGGGCGACAGGCCGAACAATGCCCCCACGGCGAGGCCAAGCAGCGGCAGCACTAGAAGGTGCGTGGCAAATCCTGCTGCCGCCGCACGGCCGCCGGATAGGATAGCCGCGAAATCCCGCAATGCCAGCGTCAGCCCCATGCTGAACATGATCAGTGCGAGGCCGCACGGCACTATCGTCTGATTGACGAAGGCAATCGCTTCCGGGCTCATGCGCCCCACACGTCGCGTGCGTAGCGGATGAAGTTCATGCCCATGACTTTCTCGATCCGCGCCGCTTTATGGCCGCGCTGTTCGAGCAGCCCGATCAGCTTGCGGAACTGCCCGGGCCCGCTCAGATCCTCGACAAAGGGAAGCGTGTCGGGGTTTTCACCTTTCGCGCCGATGCCGGCCGCGCGGCGCTCCGCAATCTCCTGCCGGATCGCGGCACGATAAGCGATCATGTCGTCTACGGCGGTGGTGCCGCCATCGGTGCCGATCCCGACATGGTCTTCGCCACAGATGTTGATGGCGTGTTCGATGTGGGCAACCACATCGGCGGCGCTGGCGACGCTCTTCGGATTGAGGAACGGCATGAAGTAGATGCCCACAAATCCGCCCCGCTCAGCCACCAATCGCAGTTCCGCATCCGTCTTGTTGCGGGGCAGATCCGTCAGTGCACGGCAGCCGGTATGATTGATCGAGATCGGCTGCGCGGAGTGCCGAGCCGCCTCAAGACAGGTGCGCTCACCGCTATGTGACAGATCCACCATCACCCGATTATGATTCAACCGCTCGATGACGGTTCGGCCGAACGCCGTGACCCCGCCATTCTCCGGCGCCATGGACCCGCTGCCGACGGCGTTCGCCGGATTATAGGTCAACTGGATAACCCGCACGCCAAGGTCAGCAAAAACGTCGGCGCGGCTTGCGTCGTCACCAAGCATGGTTGTGTTCTGGAAACCGTAAATCACGCCAATCCTGCCGGTCTCCCGCGCGCGTAGGATATCGGCGGCCGACGCCACCTTGCTGAGCGAATCAGGCCGCGCCCGAATCCGCCGCTCCCACACGCCGATCTCGCGAACGGTCAGCGCAAACGGATCCTCGGGTCCAGACACATGGCCAAGGGTGATGTTGACTGCGTCCATCCCCGATCCGCGCGCATCCGCTATCACCCGGTCGCTGAGGAGGCTTCGTGGCTCCACTGGCACCGCGCCTTCACCCCGTCTGGCGTTGGGATCGGTGAACCCGCCCAGCGCATTCACGATCAGCGGGTCTGTCTTCGTCTGCGGCTGCGCGATGGCCGGCATGGCACTGGCCCCGATGGCCGCACCGGCAAGTTGCAGGAACGAACGACGATCAGTCACGGCCCAGTTCCTCCGCGGTTACCGGCTTGAAGTCGTCCCTGTGATACGCGCGGCCACGCTTCACCGTCATCAAGACACTGCGCATGTTGGCGATGTCGGTCAGCGGGTTACGGGTAAGCACCACCATGTTGGCGAGCTTGCCGGGCGCGACGGTGCCGATATCCGCCTCCTGACCCATCGCTTTCGCCCCAATGAGAGTGGCGGCCCGGATTGCCTCTGCGGCCTTGAAGCCAGCCTTGCCGACCAGCAGTTCCAGTTCTTCGAACAAGCCGGGATAAGGGGCTCCCGCTTCGGTATCGCCATCGGTGCCTGCGGAGATCTCAACTCCCGCCTGATGCGCCTGGGCCGTGAGCGCAGCGGCCAGGTCGAGCGAGCAATAGGCCGGTCCCCCTCCGGTACGCGCCCGCTTCTCGCCCTCCTGATAGACGCGCAAGGTCGCATCCAGCAGCATGCCGCGCTCCCTCATCGTCGCGAACAGTCCGGCCATCACGGGATTGTTCCGCGCGATAAAGGGCGCAGGATCGATCGCCACGCGCTGCTGGTAGGTGGCTGGCCGCTTGTCGACCGCTTGGTAGGCGAGATAACAGGTGTGTGACACGACGTCCGGACCGGCTGCGATAACATCGGCAGGCGGGGTCGGGAACACCATGCCATGCGCCCAGACCTGCATGTCCTGCCGATGCGCCTCCTTGGTGATCCGGGCGATGAGATCGGCCGGCAGGTTGGCGTAGATCTTGATCGCCGTCGCTCCCGTGCCCTTCGCGCGCGCCACGGCGAGCGGCAGGTCCGACCGGTCATCCACGGCCTGCATCCAGGCGCCGGTGCCCGGCTTCACCCCGGCGCTCACGGCAAGTGTACGCGGGTCATCGAAGAAGCTGGGGCCAGCAAACAGCGCGGCATAGTGTAGATCCGGCGAGGCGATTTCCCCCACCACCGCAGCCCGCGCGATCTCCGCCACTGATCGAAGATCGTCCGCCATGATGCGGGTCGCGGTGATGCCGCTGTACAGGTCGCGGCGCATCAGCGCTTCGGCGCGGCGCCGGTTGGGCGGCGTGGCGATATGCTGGTGGCTGTCGATCAGGCCCGGCAGCAGAAAGCGCCCGGTGAGATCGACGATTTCGGCGCCCTTCAGCATATCCGCCGTGACCTTGGCGTCGGCCAGCACCGCCTCCACGCGCTCCCCGCGCGTTACCACCGTCATGCCGGGCAGCGCCGGGCCGCCAGTACCGTCGATAAGGGTCGCGTGCCGGTAAAGGATCGCCGCCGCTGCCGCTTCGGTTGCCGGCGCGGCCTGAACCGTTGTCGGCACGGCAACCGCCAATGCCGCCATCAAAAGCCTCAAGCGCATCGTCTCCCCCCCTGCTTCCCCCAAGCGAGCCGCTACTAAAAATGCGTCCCTTTGTCATAGCTTCGCTGACGCGCCGGCATTGCGCCAGCGCGATGCTCTTCTTCGGCGATGCAGTTGCTGCATGGCCCGCCCGATCGGACTGTGCTCCGGCGGCGAATTCTCCTTTTCAGCTTAGCTGCAATGTAACATTAGCGAACACAAGTTCGTAATGTGAACATTCTTGAAGAGGGGTTTCAATGTCGGCATTTTTCCTGACTCTGGCGCTGGCAGCCGCGCCAACTGCGCCCACCACCCGGGCAGCAGAACTTCAGATGCCGGCTATCCTGCCGCTCGAGCGGCGCGCCGAGACCGAAGATCGCTGGCTCAAGCTGCGCTTCGAGCAGGTTCTCCCCACGCTGATGCGCCGTGACAAGGTGCAGATGTGGGTGCTCGTCGCGGGCGAGTATAACGAAGATCCCGTGATGGCGACGATGCTGCCTGCCACCTGGCTCCACGCGCGCCGCCGCACCATCCTCGTCTTCTTCGATCCGGGCGAAGGCAAGCCGATCGAGAAGCTCGCCCTCGCCCGTTATCCGGTCGGCGATTTCCAGCCCGCCTGGAACCCGGACGAACAGCCCGATCAATGGGCGGAGCTCGCCAAGATCATCGCCGAGCGCAATCCGGCGACGATCGCGCTGAACCGCTCGGAAGGCTTCCCGCTCGCCGATGGGCTCAGCTCCACCCATTATGAGGCGATCGTCCGCGCGCTCGGGCCCGACATGTCGAAGCGCCTCGTCGCGCACGAACGGTTGGCGCTCGGCTGGCTCGAAACGCGCATCCCGGAGGAGATGGCGACCTATCCGATCGTCTCGCGCATCTCGCACTCGATCATCGAGGAAGGTTTCTCCGAACGCGTCATCACCCCCGGCGTCACCACCTCGGACGATGTCGTCTGGTGGTTCCGCAACCGCATCAACTCGCTCGGCCTCGACACCTGGTTCCAGCCCAGCGTCGCCATCCAGCGCGCCGATGGCGGCAAGTTCAGCGTTCAGGAGATGGGCCACCGTGGCGATACGATCATCATGCCGGGTGACATGCTGCACGTGGATTTCGGCATCACCTATCTCGGGCTCAACACCGACATCCAGCGCCTCGCCTACGTGCTGAAGCCGGGCGAGACCGATGCGCCGAAGGGCCTGAAGGACGGGCTTGCCGCGATGAACCGCGTGCGCGCCGCCACCGTCGCGGCGCTGAAGCCGGGCCGCACCGGCAACGAGGTGCTGGCAGCGGCACGCCGGCAGGTCGAGGCGGAGAAAATCGACGGCACGATCTATTCGCATCCGATCGGCTATCACGGCCATGGCGCGGGCACCTGGATCGGCGCCTGGGAAAGCCAGAAGCCGGCGCCGGGTCGCGGCGATTATCGCATCGATCCGAACACGGCCTGGTCGATCGAGCTGAATGCCCAGCATAACGTGCCCGAATGGGGCAACCAGAAGGTCCGCTTCATGCACGAGGAGGACGGGTTCCTCGCGGCGGACGGCACCTTCCGCTTCCTGGACGGTGCGCAGGACGAATTCATCCTGCTGCCGCGGCCATAGCCACAACGCGTCGTCACCCCGGCCCTGTGCCGGGGTCCAGGCTTTCGCAAACTCCATGGGGCGAGAGGAGCGGCGCCTGCTCCCACCAAAAAAGAAGGGCCCCACCCTACGTCGGGTGAGGCCCAGTTTTGGGCACGGGATTAAGGATCAGCGGCGCCTCAGCGTGCCCCGATCAGGTGAAACTTGGTCTGGCGCCCGTCGATGTAGCGGACGGTCTTGCCGTCGAAGAAGGCGTCTTCCTCGCTCTTGAAATCGACCATCTGGCCGCCCCATTCGGGAACGGCCTTGGTCGCCATCAACTCGATCGACCAAGCGATGTTCGGCCGAAGCTTGTACTCGCCGGTCGGCACGAACTTCTGCTCTTCCGACAGCCCGATCGAGCTGCCCGCGCCGTGGCCGTGATAGCCGATCGGATGCGAATAGATCGTCGGCTTCAGCCCGGCCGCGATCGCCTTGGCGCGCGCACGGTTCAGCACCTCGTTGCCGGTGGCGCCAACGCGGAACTCGCTGGTCACCGCGTCCTGCACGAGGTTGTTGTCGCGCAGGCCCGCCTTGAGCCCGGCGGGCGCATCGGTCTCACCGTCACGCAGCACATAAGCGACGTGCTGCGTATCGGTGCTGAAGTTCAGGTAATGGATGCCGAAGTCGACGCGCAGCATGTCGCCCTTCTGGATCACGCTCGCCTGTTCGCGCAGCACGCCCGGCGTGCCCTTGCGGGTGACTTCGACCGAGGGGTGGAACCACGATGCAAGGCCGAGGTCCGCAACGCGCTGGCGATACCACCAGACGAGATCCTCGTTGGTCGTCACGCCCGGCTTCACCACCGCGGGCGAGAAGCCTTCGCCGATGATCGCATGCGCGACGCGCACGATCTCTGGATAGACCTTCATTTCCTCCGGCGTGCGGGTCTCCAGCCAGCCGATCGCCAGCGGATAGCCGGAGACGATGCGGCTCTGCTGCTCCGGCGTCAGCGCCTTCATCAGATCGGTGTACTGGCTGTGCGTCAGGCCATCGCCGAACGCCGTCAGCGACGAGATGTTGAGCGCGATCTTCTTCGGGTTCCGCTCGGCGATCAGCTCGCGCACGCGCGCGAACTGATCGGGCTGCTTCTCCATGTCCCACACGGGCTGGTACAGATCGCCCATACCGTGCTTGCTGACGACCAGCCGCTCGATCGGCTTGCCCTCGCCCGGATCGAAATAAATGAGGATCGTCCGCCGCCGCGCGCGCAAATTCGTCGCGTTCAGCATCGTCGAGACGACTGGGTCTTCCAGATATTCGCGCGCGATCAGCACCCACATGTCGATGCCGTTCTCGCGCATCAGCTGCGGCAGCACGGTCTCGAAACGGCGCTCCAGCCACGCATCGCGAAGCTGCGCCTGATCGCGCAGGCTCATGATCTTCGGCAGCGCCGGCGACATGGACTGTTCTTCCTGCGCCATTGCCGCGGGCGCGAGCGCCACCATGGCGAACGCCGCAGCGCCGCCCAACAAGCTCTTCAATCGTGGCATTTCAGCCCTCTCCTCTTTTATCCGAACGGCTTGTCGAGCGATGAGGGCGGCTGCGTGAAGAAGCGCGGCCCCTGCTCGGTCATGGTGAAGCAATCCTCGATGCGGATGCCGAACTTGCCCGGCAGGTAGATGCCCGGCTCGTTCGAGAAGCACATGCCCGGCGCGAGCGGCGTGGTTTCGCCATGCACCAGGTTCACCGGCTCGTGCACGTCGAGGCCGATGCCGTGGCCGGTGCGATGCGACAGCCCCGGCAGCGCGTAGCGCGGCCCGTAGCCAAGCTTCTCGTAATAGCTGCGCACCGCGTCATCGACGCTGCCCGCCGGGGCGCCGACCTTGGCCGCGTCCATCGCCACATTCATGCCCTGGCGCATATGGCCGAACACGCGGCGCTGCTCCGCGGTCGGCTCCCCGAACACGAAGGTGCGCGAGACGTCAGAGACATAGCCGTGCATGCTGCAGGTGCAGTCCATCAGCACCACGGTGCCTTCGGTCAGCTTCAGCCGTTCCTTGGAGCCGTGCGGCAGTGCGCTGCCCGGTCCCACCTGCGCGCTGCTCGACGCGCGCTGCCCGCCGAAGCGCTTCAGCTCGCCTTCCATGATCGCGTTGATGTCGTTGCCGGTCATCCCGGCCTGCACCTGGCCGTGGGTGGCGCGATAAGCCGCGATCATGATGTCGTTGGCGCGCTGCAACAGCGCGATCTCGGCCGGGCTCTTGATCATGCGCAGTGCATTGACGGCGCTGGCGCCCGAGACAGTCTTCAGGCCCGGCAGCAGCCGGCGAACGCCATCGACGATGAAGAAGCGCACCGTCTCCTCCACCGCCAGCGTGCCGGCGCCCAGCTTCTTCTCCTTCAGCCAGCCGGCAATCAGCGCGAAGGGGCTTTCGTCCTCCTGCCACACGCGCACTTCGCCGGGCACGTCGAGCATTTCGCGGATCGACGGCTCCTCGAAGAACGGCGTGACGATCAGCACCGGACCCTCGGCCGGGATCACCGCCGCGGTGGTCCGCTCGCTGCGCCACCAGTCGACGCCGGTGAAATAGACGAGGCTCGACCCCGCCTCGACCAGCAGCGCCGACAGGTTGCGGCGGCGAAGCTCCGCCTGCATCCGCGCCAGCCGCGCCTCACGCTCGGCGCGTGAAATAGGCGCGATCGGCGGAAAGGAGGGCCCTGCCGCGCCTTGGGCCAGCAAGCCACCCGGCATGGCGATCAACGCCGCGCCGGCCGCCGCCCCACGCATCACCTCGCGCCGCGCCAGATCGCCGATCACTTGCGGCTCCCCAGATCGCGCAGCAGGTAATCCCAATAGTCCAGCTGCTTCAGATACGCGTCGATCGGCACGCGCTCGTCGGTGCCATGCGCCCGCGCATCATCCGCCTTCAGCGCCAGCGCGCCCGCGCCATAGGTCGGGATGCCCGCCGCGCGGAATTCGCGCCCGTCGGTGCCGCCCGACGACATGCTCGGCTTCAGCTCGACCCCCGGATAGGTCGCGTCCATCGCCTTCTGCAGCCGCGCGAACAAGGCCGGGTTCACCGGCGACGCCGGGCTCGCGACGCCTTCGCCGACCAGCGAAACGGTCAGCTTGTCGTTGCCGACCGCCTGCGCGATCGTCTTCTGCACGTCCTCCACCGACGTGCCGGGGAAGATGCGGCAATTGACGTTGGCGGTCGCATTCTGCGGCAGCGCGTTCGGCGCATTGCCCGCCTGCAGCATCGTCGCCACGCAGGTCGTCCACAGAATGTTCGCCTGGTGCGGATATTTCTCCGCCACCGCCCGCGCCGCGGCATCGTTCGGGTTCGCCATCAGCGTGGTCAGCGCAGCGCCGAGCTCGCCGCCCTTCTCCTTCGCCATGTCGGCGACCATGATGCGGGTGATCTCGTTGAACTCGACCGGGAAGCGAAGCGCCTCCAGCTTGGTCAGCGCACGGGCCAGATCATAGATCGCATTGTCGGCGCGCGGCGCGGAGCTGTGCCCGCCCGAATTCTTCGCGGCGATCGCGAAATTGGCGTAAGTCTTCTCCGCCGCCTGGATGTTGAAGCGATACTTGCCGTCCTCGCCCATCGATCCCGAACCGGCATCGGAATTGAGCGCGAACTCGGCACGCGAGACGAGCGGGTGCTTGGTCAGCGCACGCGTCGTCATCATGCCGCTTTCCTCGTCGCCCGAGAAGGCGAGCAGCAAGTCACGCTCCGGCACGAAGCCCGATTTCTTCAGGCGGATGAAGCTGGCGACCAGCGCCGTCACGCCGGCCTTGTTGTCGGTCGATCCGCGACCATAGATGTAGCCGTCCTTCTCTGTCGGCACATACGGGTCGGTCGACCAATTTTCCTTCAGCGCGTCGACCACGTCCATGTGACCGAGGAACGCGATCGGCTTCGCCTTGACGTTGCGCCCGGCGTAGCGGACGACGAGCCCCGCGGTCTTTTCGCCATCGATCTCGACCGGCACGGTCATGATCTCGTCGGCGGTGAAGCCGGCCTCGCGCAGCCGCTTGGAATAATTCTCGATCAGCGTCGGCACCTGCCCGCGGCCCTTGGCCGTCGGCGTCGCGATCGCCTCCTCCAGCATCTGGCGCGCCATCGCCCGATCGGCGTCCGTCACGGGCGCGGCAGCGGCGCTTATTGCCGCCGTGGAAAGAACAGCCGCCAGCGCAGCACCGGCATACCAACGCACCTTCATCACCTTATCCCCACCCAAAAACGATAACCGGAGGCGTACCATCGCACGCCCCCGGTTCAAGCATCACGATCTGTTAGAAACCGACCGAGGCGCTCAGGAAGAAGTAACGGCCAGCCGCATCGTAGAACTGCGGATAGGTGTTGCCGTTGCCGCCATCCTCGATCGCCGCGGTGGTGGTGAGCGGCGGATCCTTGTCGAACAGGTTGTTGACGCCCGCACGGAAGGTCAGGTCCTTGCGCACTTCGAACGCGGCAGCGAGGTCGAAGTAGCTGCGCGACCCAAGTTCGCGGTTCACTTCGGAGAAGCTGCCGGTCAGCGCTGGCTGGCTGCTGGTCTGCGCAATCTTCACCGAGGACACATAGCGCCACGTACCGGTCAGGCTGAAGCGATCAGCCGGCGACCAGGTGGTCATGAACTTGTGGCGCCATTCGGGCCGCGGACGACCGCAGAGGCCGGCATAAAGCCCCTTGCACTCGTAAACGTCCGCCTCGGGCGAATTGGGCAGCGGAACCGTCTTGTAGGAGTCCAGATAGGTGCCGACCAGGTTGAAGTTCAGCCGCCCGGCGTTGATGCCGAGATCGTTGAGGTTCATCCGGTAATCGACGACCAGGTCGACGCCCTTGGTCTGGAGCGAGCCGGTGTTGACGTTGAAGCGGCGGAAATAGCCGTTCTCGCCCTGCCACAGCGAACCGCTCTCCGGGCTGCGCTGGATCAGGCTGCAGAAATACGGGTCGCCGTTCGCCAGGCAGTTGGCGATCGACAGGTTCGGGTTCACGCTGCCGACGAGGTTCTCCACCTTGATGTCGAAATAATCGACCGAGATCGAGAGACCCGGCACGAAGCGCGGCTCGAACACGGCGCCGAGCGACAGCGTCTTGGCGGTTTCCGGATCCAGATCCGGATTGCCACCGATCAGCGAGTTGAACTGTCCCGCCGGATTGTCGACGATGTTGCCATATTGCCCCGCCGTCACGCCGGTACGCGCGCATTGCGCAAACGTCGCGATCGGGTTCGCGCCGGAGCACGGGTCGTACGAGCCATTGGCATTCTCGGTCAGCTCGACTTCGAACAGCTGCTGGCTGGAGAACAGCTCAATGACGTTGGGCGCACGCACCGCGCGCTGGTACGATCCGCGGAAGCGGAAATCGCGCACCGGCGACCAGTTCAGACCCAGCTTGTAGGTGTCGGTCTTGAACCCGCTGTCATAATCCGAATAGCGGTAAGCGCCCTCGAACGACAGGCTCTGGAAGAACGGCTTGTCCTCGACGATCGGCACGATCAACTCGCCGAACAATTCCTTCACCGCGACCGACCCGCTGATCGGCAGCTCGGGGCTGGCCGCCGCCTGATAGATTTCGTCCGGCTGATAATCGACCGAGTTCTTGCGATATTCATAGCCAAAGGCGACCGCGACACCGTTGTTGGCGAACGGTGAAGTGATGCCCCAATCGCCCAGGTTGCCATCCACCGCGGCAACGATGTTGACGAGGTTGGTGTCGCCGGTGATCGACTTCACCTCCGCGACATAATCCACCGCGTCCTGGCTGGCGGCACCGCTGAAATAGTTAAGCGGCGAGCAGCGCGGATCATTGTTGTTCGGGTTGGCATCGGCATTGATCGCGCAGACGATCTGCCCGGCCGAATTGCGCACCGCGTTGAACGCATTGGCCGTCCGCTGGCGGTTCGCGTCGCCGGAGAAGCGGCTGCGATAGTTCACCTTCGAATAGATGCCGTACACATCGTACTTGAACGGGCCACCGATATCGCCCCGCGCGCCCAGCACGATGCGATAGCTCTGATGCTGGATGTCGTCCTGGCGGTTTCCGCCCTCGACGTTGCGGCGCGCCACCAGCACGCCGGTCGCGACCGACTGCGGCCCAACATAATTACCCTGCGCGTCATAGATGCTGCCGGTGGAAAGGCCACGGCTGGTGCACAGGAAGCTGGCCTGCTGCGCGCTAAGGAACGGATTGTCGCAGTTGATCCCGCTGATGCTGCCGGCACCCACGGTGATACCCGCGCTGTTAGTGCCCGGCGCGATCTGAGCGATCGAGCGGTCCTCCATGAAGCCGACTTCGAGATACGGAGTGAAATTCTCGTTCACCTCGTAATGCGCGTTGGCGCCTAGCGTGTAGCGCTCGTCCGGCCGCTGATAATAGTTATACGGCGCGAAATTGTAGGTGAGCGAACCCGGCACGAACTGGCCATCACGGGTCGCGCGGAACGAGGTAGGCAGCCCGGGAATACGTCCAGCGTTGGTGAAGTTGGCCGGATCATTGGTGGCGGAGCCGCTGCACGAGAACTGGCTGCCGCCCGGACCCGTCGCACCGAGCGCGCAGGCGCTATAGTCATAGTCCTTCTGCAGGATCGCGTTGACCTTGCGATAGGTGGCGTAGCCGGTGACGTTGCCGCGCCCCTCGTCGATGTTGCCGCCGAACACTGCCGACACTTCGGTAGTGAAGCCGTTCCACACGTTCTTGTCGGGCTTCAGATAGGCGCCCGGCACCGCCGCGTTGTTACGGTCGAGCAGGTCGCGAAGCTCATCGCGATCATTGGTGTGCTGATAGCCGCCGATGCTACCGGTGAAGCGAACCCCGCTGAAATTGTCCATCAGCTTGAAGTTCACAACGCCCGCGATCGCGTCCGAACCGTACACCGCCGACGCACCGCCGGTCAGTACTTCGACCGACTGGATCAGCGGCGTCGGCACTTGGTTGATGTCAGACGGAATGTTCTTGGGCGAGCCATAAGGCAGGCGGCGCCCGTTGATCAGCACCAGCGTGCGCGACGGGCTGAGGCCGCGAAGGTCGACCTGCGCCGTTCCTGTCGCTTCGTTGGAATTCGCTGCGCCCTGTGCCGCGAACACCTGCGGCAACTGGTTGACGAGGTCTTCGGTCCGCACGGTACCGCGCACGGCGAATTCCTCGGCCGCAACCGTCGTTACCGGGCTGACGCTTTCGAGGTTGGGCGAGCGGATGCGCGAACCGGTGACGACGATGTCGCCATCGCTTTCGTTCGCGGTTGCTTCGGCCGGGCTTTCCTGAGCCAACGCCGGCATGGCGGCGCCGCTCAGCAGGACGGCGGAGCAGAGCAGTAGTCGACGCAAGTGTGACCTGTTAGCCATCATCAAACTCCCTGAACTTTCTTGTGGATGGCGCCCGTCGCCGGCGTCCCCAGCCGGCGGAGCGACATTGGTTTTCGACCTTATTTGTAACGCCAGCTGGTAAGGTCAGCGCCCTTGGGCGCCGCCGCCTCGATCCGCTTCAGGATCTTGGGCACGTACATCCAGTTGTAGCGCAGGCGGCCGACCGAATTGGGCTGCGTCTTGTCGCCGTTCCAGCAATGTTCGTCGCGATCACCATAAAGGATCTCGCCGCCATAGGCCGGCTGCGCTTTCTTCAGGAAATCTTCCATCAGATAAACGGCATTGTTCAGATAGAAGTTGTCCATGTCGCCGACATAGATGTGGATCTTGCCCTGCAACTTGGGCGCCAGCTTCTGCCAGTCCCGCTCCAGAATGTAGCGCATGTCATAGTTTTCGCGCCAATAGGCCGCGACGCTGGGATCGATCTCGCCGGTCGCCTTGTTCCAGATGCGCTTGGGATATCCGTCCTCGCCCATCGGCGAATACACCGCTTCCCACACGTCCCACTGGCCGCCCGAACGGGTCTTGTCGCCCAGCACCAGCTCGAGCCGGTTCTCGTCCTCGATCGTGTGCGACAGATGGCCGAGGTAATCGCGCTTGCCCGGCTTCGCGACCTTTCCGAACGGGCCGGTCCAGAAATAGGCGTTCTTGTCCTTGTAGATGTCCGTCACCATCGTCTGACGGAAATCGATCGGATCCGGGCAGGCCGCGAAGGCGCCGTTATATTCGTCCGGATAGAAAACCTGCGCCGCCAGCGCTTCCCAGCCGCCGGTCGATCCGCCGTACAGGAACCGCGCCCAGCCCTGGCCGATCCCGCGGAACTTCTTCTCCAGCGCGGGGATGAAGTCGTAGGTGATCGCGTCGCCATACGGGCCGATGTTGGCGGAATTCACCGCATAGCTGTCGTCGTAATACGGGTTCGAATGGTCGATCTCGACGATCAGCATCCGCGGGAAATCGGGCGAGATCCACTTCTGGTAGAAGTCATACGCTTCCTGCTGCTCGGTCCGGGCGTAGCAGGTCTCGTTCTTGAAGCGCTTGTTCGGCTCGCACTTGATGTCTGCATCGGGCGGCGTGGTGCGGAAACCGCCGAAGTCCTCGGGAAAATGCCCGTGGAAGATTGCGATCGGGTAGCGCGCTTCGGGATGCTTGTCGAAATCCTTGGGCACCAGCACGTGACCGCGCATGTAGACGTCACGGCCCCAGAACTTTGACAGCCGCTCGGACTTAAACTTGAAATGCCGGACGAACTCAGTGTCCTTCGGCTCCTCAACCGGCCCGATCACGTCGGTCAGCGCGACCTTGATCTCGCCGGGCCGCTTCGGATCGAAGTTCACCTTCATCGGCTTGCTGATGATGTTGCCCGGCTCCTTGCGCCAGTTCTGCCCCGCACCGCGTGCGGCAGGCAGCTTCACCACTTTGCCGTTGCCAAGCTTGAACGTGTCGTACTTATGCAGAACGGCCTGCACCGTGTACATGCCGGCCGGAATGTCGGCGAGGCTGCGCCCCGGATAGCCCAGCACGTCCTTGCCGATCACGCGCGCCTGGCGATTGCGGAAATTCTCGACCTGAAGGCCGAACACCTGCGCGGCGTCATGGCTTGCATCGACCTGGAACCGCGGCTCGCTCTTGTCGTCCGCGGCCAGAACCAGGATCACGCGCCCTTCATAGGCGGGATCCTTCGCGGCGGGCGCCGACAGCTCGACCCGAAAATCCTCTGCATGCAACGCATGCGTCCCCAGCGTCAGCGCCGCCAGTGCAGCGCCGACCGCGAACGTCTTTCGCATGTCCCATCCCCTTAAGCCGGCAAGCTCCCCGCTCCGCCGCACCTCGGATTTGCCGCACAAAGATCCATTGTCAACGCATTTTTGATCGCATAGCGAACGTGCGTTGCCATAGCGAACACAAATAGTGCCGTTTCGGCCCTGGGCTTCGAAGCCCGACCCTCAGTTTATTGCTTGATACTTCAATGTGTTTCCCGTTTCCGCGATGGCTTGTTAGCCACGCGGCAGAAATTCCGGAGGATGTACATCATGTCAGCCAGTGCCGCCGACCAGATCGCGGAGGACGATGTCGCCTCGCTTTCCGGCGAGTCAGATGACGGCGATCGCGACTATGTCGCCTCGCTGGCGCGTGGGCTGGAGGTAATCTGCGCCTTCACTCGCGATACCCCCTCGATGACCCTGAGCGACGTGGCCAAGGTGACAGGCATGTCGCGCGCGACCACGCGTCGCCTTCTGCTCACCCTGGTGCGGGAGGGTTATGCGGAGAAACGTGACCGCCACTTCTCATTGCGGCCCAAGGTACTGCAGCTTGGCTATTCCGCGCTGTCGTCGGTCGGCATTCTCGACATCGTTCAGCCGGTGATGAACGCATTGTCGCAGCGGACGCAGGAATCGATTTACACCGCCGTCCTGACCGGTGATGACGTGACGTATCTCGCGCGCTCAACGCCTGATCGCGTGATTTCCGTGAGCATCAACATCGGCAACCGTTTGCCCGCTTATGCGGTGTCCACGGGCCGCGTGCTGCTGGCGGGTGAAAGCGACGAGGCGCTGGAGCGGTACTTCGACCGCATCAAGCTGGAGAAGCACACGTCCAACACCGTCCGCTCGGTGAAGCAATTACGCGACATCATCGCCGAGACGCGAGAGCTCGGCTATTCGCTGGTGGACGAGGAACTGGAGGTCGGCGTGCGGTCGCTCTCCGTGCCGATCTACGACGCCACAGGCCACGTGATCGCGGCGCTGAACGCCTGTTGCCCTTCCATGCGCTTCCCGGTCGAGGACATGCGCGAAAAGCTCGTGCCGGAGCTTCGCGCCGCGGCGCAAAGCATCAACGAGCGGTTCCAGCAGAAATAGGCCGACGCCGCCTGGACGGCGTCGGCAGTCCGGGTCAGGCTGCGACTTCTTCTTCCACGAAGCCTTTCCAGTTGCGCATGTAGGTCACGAATTGCGGGCTAAGCCCCTCATCCAGCAGATGCTGAGCCGTGACGGGCAGCGCTGGTGACACATAGTCGGCGTCGCGGCGGACGCGTTCGGGGAAATCGTGCCGCAGGATGGCACCCCGTCCGATCACCACAAAGTCGCAGCCGCTCTCGAGCACACCTGCCGCCTCACGCCCGGTCATCACCTTGCCGGCCGCCCCGAGCCGAACCTCGCCCCGTGGCAGTTCGGTGAAGTAGCTCATCAGGGAACGGCCTTGGAACTCTTCTTCAACCGGCTCCTTGGCGACGTCCCAAAGCGACATGTCGAGGTAATCGATGTCCTCCTTGCGCAGCAGCTCGGCCGCGAGGTCGCGAATTTCGGCCAGCTTCAGGCCGAAACGCTCCGGAGAAAGCCGCAGCCCAACCTGGAAGTCACTCCCGCAGGCCGATCTGATGCCATCGATAATTTCGAAAAGGAGCCGGGACCGGTTCTCGAGGCTGCCGCCATAACGATCGTCGCGTTTGTTGATCTCAGCCGACAGGAATTGCGCGAGGATATACCCATGAGCGCCGTGGATCTCCACACCGTCGAAGCCGGCCTTCTCCGAACGCTGTGCCGCGGCAATGAAATCTTCCCGCAGGCGTTCAACCTCAGCCAAGGTCAAACTGCGGGCTCCCGTAGCTGGGTCGTCCGATGGGCAGACCGGCGTTCCAACCAGTTCCTTGGGCGAACGATTTCCCGCGTGATGCAGCTGGACTGAAGAGATCGAGCCTTCAGCACGGATCGCCGACGCAAGACGGGTCAATCCCTCGAGATGCCGATCGTCAAAAACCCCAAGCTGGCCGGCAAACCCCTGCCCTGCCGCCTGAACATGCGCTGCTGCGGTCATGGTGATGCCGAATCCACCCTTTGCCCGCATGGTGAGCCAATGGTGCTCTTCTTGCGAAAGCCGACCATCATCGTGGCTCTGCTGGTTCGTCAACGGCGCCAGCATGAAACGGTTCTTCATCGCCGGACCGCGCTTCAGCGTGAGTGGTTCAAACAACTCATTCACAGCCACATTCGTCTCCTCGAGTTCGTTGGTCGCTATCGTATGGCGGACAATATGTGGTTCGATCGGGATCAGCCAAGCCATGGCCGGGGATGAACCGCAATCCTTGGCAGCGGGCGCTGATCGGCTACAAGCCGGCACCAAGCACCCGGAGGCCCCTGATGACATCTCCCACCGAACGCGGCGGCACGGATCGCGCTCCGTTCGTCATCGGTCACCACGACGGTGTGTTTCTATCTGTCCAGTATCTGCGCGGCATCGCTTCGCTGATGGTGCTGCTCTACCATGCGGGCTACGATCTGAACCTCATCACGGAGGGTAGCCGGCCACATTGGCTCGCGTCCGGGGTAGACATCTTTTTCGTTATCAGTGGGTTCGTGATGGTGGCGTCCACAGCCACGCGCCCGGTCACCGCGCAAGCCTTCTTGGCCTCACGGATCGCGCGCGTCGTGCCGTTCTACTGGCTGGCGACGATCGTGATGATCGGCATCATCGCGCTCCGCGGCCAGGCACTCCCCTCCATTCAGGAGGTGGTCCTGTCCTTCCTCTTCATTTTCTACTTCAATGAGCGAGCGCAGGACACCAGTCCGATCCTTGGTCCGGGTTGGACCCTGAACTACGAAATCTACTTCTATCTCGTGTTTGCGGCGCTAATCCGTTTGCCGGTGCCCAGACGGATCGCCGTGATGGCGGTGCTGTTCGTCGTCGTCGCTGCCCTCCGCCCGCTGGCGCCGGCCGATAACGCCTTCCTCACGCGAATGACGAGTCCGATCCCGCTTGAGTTCGTCGCGGGCATGGTGATCGGATACTATCGCGCGCGGATCATGCGCGCACCAGCAATCGCCGGTCTCGCAGCAATCGGCCTTGGCTTTGCCGCACTTGCCCTTCTCGATCCACCGCTCCCTCGCGTCGCCTTCTTCGCGCCGCCAGCCGTCCTGATCGTGTTCGGCGGCGTGGTTCTGGAGCGGCATGTCAGCCGGCCGCAGCTCGGTGTGCTGGGCTACCTGGGGGACTCCAGCTACAGCCTCTATCTCACTCACCCGCTTCTGCTCGCGTGCCTAACGCCGATCAGCATCGCGCCCCATCTTGCACTACCGTTGGCTTTCTTGATCGTGGCGGGCTCAATCGCCATCGGCTTTGCGGCCTATTACTGGGTAGAAGTTCCCGCCACTCGCGCGGCGCGTCTGCTGCTGGGCGGGGCACGGGCGCGTCCAGCGGTCCGAGGCGCAAAGGGAATGACGCCGACGGTTGATTGATCCTCACGATCCATGACTGTAGCGCCAGGTTAGTTCCAAACCGCAACAAGCAGGATGTCTAGGTGAAGTGGTTTCGTCTCCTGCTCGCAATCCTGGCATTGGCGCTCGTGGGCCTCGGTCTGTTCGTGTGGGGAACCCGTCCAACGCCGGGTGCCGGTCAAATTGTGCTGCCGGCGAAAACTCCGTTCACCAAAGGATCATATTTCGCCTTCGCCATGCCTTGGGGCGGCGAAATGGTAAGGGTATTGAAGCCTTGGTCCCCGCATGCGGATTCGATCGTCATCGACCTCGATCGCTTTCCTGCGAAAACAAAGGTGCACTGGCGCTGGCCGCCGGTGAGCGCCGGCTTCGGCCCCGGCGTCTGGGGCTATAACGCTGTCATGTATGGCAATTACGACGGGGGTGAGCCGGAACGTCCGATCGCACCCATCCGGATGCGTGACCTGCGCGAACTCCGCCAAAGCTTTGGCTGGACGATCGACAATCGCTTCGGCGACGGCAATGTCCTGACGGAATTCTACCTCCGATCGAGCACAACGGACGTCCACGCCAAAGTGATCGAGATCGGCTGGTTCTTCCACATGCCGGACAGTACGCGCGCATTCTTCGATGGCTCTGCGCCCGTAGGTGTGTTTGTCGACGATCAGAAGCGGCGGTGGATGGTGCGAATGGCGGACAAGTTCTGCATGTTCGCACCGGAGAAGCCAGGCGATCTGCGCGACGGAACGCTCGACATGCTGCCGGCGCTCGAATGGCTCCGGCAGAAGGGAAAAATCACCGGCAACGAGTGGATGTCCGGCGTTGCCATCGGGGTCGAGCCGGTGCGCGGCCTCGGTAGCTTGTCGATTGACCGTTGGTCGGTCACGATGCGGTAAACTCCGGCGACGACGCGGCGGAGCTATCGCCTGACCGGCCGCACCATCGTTCCATCCGGCCGCGAAACCAGGGATTCTCCGTTCTCCGCTTTCTCAGCATACCGTCGGGCGATCACCGCGCAGGCGATCAGCTGGATTTGGTGAAAGATCATCAGCGGCAGAATGACCGCGCCGACTTGCGCTGGCGGAAACAACAGGCCGGCGATGGGCACGCCAGTCGCGAGGCTCTTCTTCGAGCCGCAGAATAGCAGCACGATCGAATCCTCACGATTGAAGCCCAAAAGGCGTCCCGTTGCGCGGGTCAGCAGCAGGATCGCGGCGAGAAGCGCGCAGCACACGGCGAGCAACAGGATCAGGCTCTCACCGGAGAGTCGCTGCCAGAGCCCGCCCACGACGGCTGCACTGAAGGCGGTATAGACCACCAGCAGGATCGAGCCACGGTCCACTATCGAAACCAGTTTCTTGTGGCGCGAGACAAAGCTGCCCAGCCATGGCCGAAGGGCGTGACCAAGCAGGAACGGAAGCAGCAATTCCAGCGCGATCGCCTGCACCGAATCAATCGAAATGCTGGCAGATGCCCCGGGCCTCGACATGACAATCGCTACCAGCGCGGGAGTCACGATGATGCCGAGTAGATTGGAAAAGGACGCGCTGCAAACCGCAGCTGCGACGTTGCCCCGCGCAATCGCGGTGAATGCGATTGACGATTGGACCGTGGAGGGCAGCAAGGTCAGGAACAGCAGACCCGCCGCCATCGGCCCCTCGAGGATCGGTAGCGACACGAATGCAAGGCCCAGCAAGGGGAACAGAACGAATGTCGTCGCCAGCACCGCGAGGTGAAGGCGCCAGTTTCGGGCGCCGCCGAGTATCGCCTCTCGCGAAAGCTTCGCGCCGTGCAGGAAGAACAGCAGCACGATACCGGCCGTTGTCAGCGATTCGAAAACGGGAGCAGCCATGCCGCGGGCGGGCAGAAATGACGCAAGCAACATCGTTCCGACCAGCGCGAGAACGAACGGTTCGAAGACGGCGATGAGGGCACGAAGCATCAGGAAACTCTGAACGTTACACCAGAGTGCCCGCTCCTAGGACCAAAGTGCAGGACTCCCAAGAAAGTCACGCCGCCACCGCGGCATGCGGGCCCGGCATGTCCGGCGAGCGGCCGCCGGGAGGATAGCCGCCAGCACACTCCGGCCTTCCGCCGGAGCAGAACGGCCGCCGATGCGCCCCCTTTGGCCTCCACGGATACGAATTTGGCCGCAGGAAACCAAAAGCGCTGATACGAGTGTTGTTACGCAGCCACTTCATTCGAAGGCGCGCACCCGACGCGCCGGCCGCAGGAACGAATAGGATTACGCGATGGAAAGTCTGCTTGCGCTTTTTTCCGACCCCACCGCCTGGGCCGCGCTCGTCGCGCTCGTGGTGATGGAGGTCGTGCTCGGCATCGACAATCTCATCTTCATCTCGATCCTGTCGAACAAACTGCCCGAGGAGCAGCGTGCGCGAGCAAGGCGCCTGGGCATCGGCCTGGCATTGGGCATGCGTCTCATTCTCTTGTCGATGATCGCGTGGCTGGTTGGCCTGACCGCGGTGGTTTTCGACCTGGGGCTGCGCGGCCCGCTGAACGACTATGGTCAGCCAGCGTTCGAAACCGCCTTCTCGTGGCGTGACCTGATCCTGATCGCTGGCGGTCTGTTCCTGATCTGGAAGGCAACCAAGGAAATCCACCACAACGTGGATTCGACGCCCAGCGACGACCTTCTCGACAAGAAGCAGGTGGCCGCCATCACGTTCGGGTCCGCGCTCGTCCAGATCGTTCTGCTCGACATGGTCTTCTCGATCGATTCGATCCTGACTGCGGTTGGCATGACCGACAACCTCGCGGTGATGGTGATCGCCGTGCTGACTGCGGTCGGCGCCATGGTCCTCGCCGCGGATCCGCTCGCCAACTTCATCTCGCGAAATCCGACGGTGGTGATGCTGGCGCTTGGGTTCCTGCTCATGATCGGTGCCGTTCTGATTGCAGACGGCTTCGGCGTGCACGTACCCAAGGGCTATATCTACGCGGCCATGGGGTTCTCCGTGCTGGTGGAAGCGCTCAACATCCTTGCGCGCCGCGCCCAGCAGCGAAAGTCAAACAACCCCTGATCTACGCCGGCCTTACGGAGCACACTTCGTAGAGTGGGCGTGAAGTCCTGATGCGGCTGGCGGAGCCCAGAGCGTCCTGGCGAGTTTCCCGGAGCGGAGGTTCGCATGGCAGGCCGGTCTTGGTTCCGCTGGGGCATCGTACTGGGCTTCGCGATCGGCGGGTTCTTCGACGGCATCCTCCTCCACCAGATATTGCAATGGCACCATCTCCTAAGCCTTGTTCCGGGCGTCAGCAGCATCCGGGCTCAGGTGCTCTGGGACGGCTATTTCCACGCGTTGATGTACGTGATCGCCGGGGCGAGCCTTTGGGGCCTCTGGCGGGCCAATCGCGCTGCTGAACAGCGCTCGGGCAGGCTGCTCGCTGGCGCCCTGCTCATTGGCTTTGGCCTCTGGCACGTCGCCGACGCACTACTCTCCCACTGGCTGCTCGGCATTCACCGTATCCGGCTCGACAGCCCCAATCCGTTGCTGTGGGACTTGGCGTGGTTGGGAGGGTTCGGCGTGTTGCCGCTTTTGCTCGGCCTGGTCATCGCCCGCCGGCGTCCACGTATCGACGGCCCACGCGGCCCATCCGTGGCCCTGCTGATGGTCAGCCTACTTACCGGCAGCGCCGCCGCCTGGTCGCTCAAGCCGCCAGCCGATCAGCGGTTCACGACCATCGTCTTCGCACCCTGGACCACGCCGGCCGCCGGCCTTGATGCCGTGCTGGCAAGTGGCGGGCGATTGTTGTGGACTGATCGTCGTGCAGCAGTGATGGTCGTCGAGGTACCGCCCGAGAGCCGTTGGAGCTTCTACCGGCGCGGGGCTCTCCTCGTCAGTGGCGCCGGACTTCCGAACGGCTGTTTCAGCTGGGCAAGGAACTGAAGATCGCCTTCTCTCGGCACGGCTCACCTGTTCGATCTACCGATCGCTTCACTGTTCCTGTCATGAAGCCTGCCGGCGACCTGTGCGTTGACGTGATACACGCAACGGAGACCGTCATGGCAGATCACAAGCCCGAAGAGCCCAAGCCCAGCGATTTCAAGGAAGCTGCACAGCGCAGTCAGAACGCCGGGATCGCCGACGAAAGCGCCGCTTATCAGAACGCGGCGAAAGGCCAGACTGATCAGTCCGAAGGAAGCGAAGGCGAGAGCGAAGCGCACCCAAGCTAGCGATCAGATATCAGGCTGCGCCCGGGTGGCGCAGCCTTCCGGTCCTTGCGCGACAGCTTGTCGCGGTTGGCGTGACCGCACAGATCGCTTCATCAGTTCCACGCGTCATGGGGCATAGTCGGCGACCTCGCCGGTGACTGCGATCAGACCGGGTCCATGAAGCGAAGGATGGCGGATTGGCTTCCGCTCGCCATCATCGTCCCGTCTTCGGCAAACATGTGGATCGCGCCGTGGCCGAAGCCGCGGTCCGCAGCGCTGATCTTCACGTCGCACAGGACCCAGTCGGTCGGGACGATCCGAGCGATACGCAGGGTATTGTCGAGACTGTTCCCGCCGCCGCGCCGGCCGAACGCCGATGCGAGCCCCGACGGCACAAAATCCGCAAAAATCGCTAGCAGGCTGGCGTCGATCGGGGCGCCGTCCTTGGCACGGATCCAGACCACCATGCGGCCATCGGGTGAAGGCGTGCCATCCAGCGGCACCGCGCCATAGCGCCCCGGCGCCAGGCGAACGTCGAGGCGGTCCATCAACGCTGCGTCCTGCACCGGCCAAAGTTGCCGCGGCTTGCATTCCGCCGCTGGCGGCATCTCGGGCGGCGTCACCCACTGGCCAGACGGAAGGCCTTCCCGATCGCCAAGCGCGGCATTTACGGTCAGCACCAACTTGCCCGCGTCAGTTCCGAGAACTCGAACCTGGCTGATGTTCCGCCCGCCGGAAAGCACCTCGACGCTAAGATCAAGCGTGTCGCCAACGCGGGCATAAGAGACGAACTGCGCACTCGACCAGATGACGCTGCGCCCGGTCGCCCGCTCTGCCGCTATCGTTGCGGCACCCAGACCCACGCCGCCAAACATGAAGACGTTTCCCGGAGGGCCGACGCACACTTGATCCGTCACCTCGAGACGGAAGACGGCGGGATCTGGCGTTGGCTGAACATCAAGGAACGGCTGGGTCATGACGCTGCGTTCACAGTTTAGGCAGCTCATGTCTAGCTGGCTGAACTGTCGGTATGCATTGGTGTGCCGCTTCGGCGCCCGCCTCAGCGTTGCACCGACTAGTGTTTGACAGGCGCTCGCCGTCCGCACATCATCATCCCATGCAACTTTGCGTGCGCCATCTCCGACGCCGCGTCCATGCGGGACAGCTTCTCGCGGGCAACTAGCCCCGGGCTCTGAACGGGTGCGCCCCGAAGAGTTCGGGGGCGACTTCCATCATCGCATCATAGCAGGCGCTGCGCACGAGTGCGGCCGCCATGGAGATAACAGCGTGAGCATTACCCATTCGGCCGCAACCCGGCCGCAGATCCACATGATTGAAGCGGAAGCGGACAAGCTTTCGGACCTGGCGTTGAGCATACAGGATCGATCGCCGCAGGTGAGCGAACTGCTGCTGCGCGAAACCACCCGGGCGAAGCTTCATGCTGCGTCCCGCATTCCGAAGGACGTCGTTACCATGGGCTCGCACGTCGAGTTCATCGACGAAGGCACCGGATCGCGGCGCAGCGTGCAACTGGTGTATCCACCGGAAGCCGACATTTCCGCCGGTCGCATATCGATCCTGACCCCGGTCGGGGCCGGCCTGATCGGGCTTCGAGAGGGGCAATCGATCATATGGCCCGATCGGGATGGCCATGAGCGTCGGCTGACGATTGTGAAGGTCAATCAGCAGGCAGAGTGCGCCGCCTGATCACATCCACAAAAGAACGATGAGGCACCGAGCACCGCCGACCGACGTCGGCGGCAGCCGTGCCTTCATCCTTGACCCTCGGCAGGTTGGTCCAGCACCTCGCGCACCTTCACCGCCAGTTGAGCCATCGTGAACGGCTTGGCTACCAGGTGCACGCCGCGGTTCAGTCGCCCGTCGTGAACGATCGCGTTTGGCGTGTAGCCGGTGGTGAACAGCACCCGAAGGTGCGGAAACTGACGTCGCGCGCGCTCTGCCAGTTCGCGGCCATTCATGCCGGGCATCACCACGTCGGTGAACAGCAGGGTCACCCCGCTATGTCGCTCCAGCATCTCAAGGGCTTCAAGGCCACTGGATGCGTGGATCACGGTGTAGCCCAGATCCCGTAGCGCCGCGACGGTGGTCAAGCGCACTCCCTCCTCGTCCTCCACGACAAGGACCAGTTCGTCGCCGCGCCCTTGCGGCAACTCCGCTTGCAGCGGGCGGGAAGTCGGATCGTCGAGGGCGCCATGCGCACGCGGAAGGTAGATCTTCACCGTGGTGCCCTTCCCCACATCTGACGTGATCTTCAGGTGCCCGGCCGATTGCTTGACGAAGCCGAAGACCTGACTGAGGCCGAGCCCCGTTCCCTTTCCCATCTCCTTGGTGGTGAAGAAAGGATCCAGTGCACGGTCGAGCACCTCACGGGCCATTCCAAGGCCGGTGTCCGTGACCGCGATCAGCACGAATTGACCGGCCTGAACCCCTTCATGGTGGGAGACGTAAGACTCATCGAGATCGCAATTGTGCGTTTCGATGATAAGCCGGCCGCCGTCCGGCATGGCATCCCGGCCGTTGATGGCGAGGTTCAGCACCGCGTTTTCGAGCTGGCCCGGGTCGGCTTCGACCCGCCAGACTCCAGGAGCAAGCACCGTCTCCAGGCTGACCATTTCGCCCAGGGTGCGACGGAGCAGCTCGGACATGTCGCTGACCAGGCGGTTAGGATCGAGTACCCGCGGCTGGAGCGGCTGCTGCCGGCCGAACGCAAGCAGACGGCGGGTGAGCTCGGCGGCGCGGTTCGCCGCATCCTTGGCCGCGCCGATGGCGCGCTCGACCTTGTCGGGCTGGTCGAAGCGGCGAGCGGCGAGGTCGAGGTTACCAAGGATGACCGCGAGCATGTTGTTGAAATCGTGCGCGATGCCCCCAGTCAGCTGGCCGAGCGCCTCGATCTTCTGCATTTGCCGGATCTGCGCCTCCGCCTCGGCATTCGCACGCGACGCTTCGATCAATGCCTCATTGGCTTGCCGAAGCTCGTGCGTGGCCCGGCGTACTTCTGCCTCCGTTCGCGCAACCGAGCGCGCCTGCTGCATGGCCAGAACCGCCAGCAGCAAACTGGTCAGGGCCCCGCCTGCCAGAACCAGCCATATGGAAGTGACCGGCGCACTTTCGTAGAATTTCGGTGCCGCCGCTATACCCACCGTCCAAGTGCGGCCGGCAAACTCGAGGGTGCGAGTCACGGCGATCCGCGGGTCGGCCGGAAAGTTTGCGGCGCGGTAAAGCAGATTGCCGGGCACTGGCTTGCCGTCGAAGATCTCGACGGCAGCGCCCGCTAAGTTTGGCTTCGCCAATGCTGCTGCAAACAGCTCTCGCGCGCGCAGCGGGCTGTACGACCAGCCTTCCCACTTATACCCCGCGGAACCAACTGGTGCCCCGGTCACTCGCCCGACCGGCACATAGAGCAAGAGGCCGGCGGCGTCGCTCCGGCTGCTGTCCTGAACCAGCGTCACCTTGCCGGACAGCGTCGCCTCGCCAGTCTCTGCCGCTCGTTCCATTGCAGCGCGCCGGCCGGGTGTGCTCTGCATGTCATAGCCAAGCGCGTGCTGGTTCACCGGCGTTGCCGGATCCAGATAAAGGATGACCGAGCGGGGCAAACCCTTGCTCATCGGCCAAGGGGCGAACTCCGCCAGACCATCCGCGCGAGCTGCGCGTGTTGCGCGATCAAGGTCAGCCTTGCTGCGCACGCGCATCGCATATCCGACGCCCAGCACGCCCGGGTGGTTCTGGGGCAGCTTCAGTCGAGACACATAAGCGGAAAATTCAGCGCGGCTTACCTCGCCCGATCCCTGAAACAGCGCTGCCGCCCCACGAAGCAGCAACCGCTGCTCGCTCAGCCGAGTCTCGATCGCATTCACGGCTGCATCGGCCAGGGACGCAAACCGCGCTTGCTGCCGCTCTTCCTCCGCGCGCCACACAAGCAACCCCGCAATCAACGTGGCGAGCAGGCCGATGATCATCACGATGATCGGCGAACGCAGTTGACGAAGGCTGGCCATCCTACGGCGATAGCGAGGCACATTGGGGTGTCAACGCAGCCCCGATCAACACAGTCAACGACGACGATCGCTTCTGTTAACATAGCGCAAGAACAGCAGAATGGAGGATGTCGGTATGAGGGCTGCACGTTTCATCGAGGCCGGGCGCGGTGCCGAAATCGTCGACGTTCCGACCCCTTCCC
The DNA here is from genome assembly GCF_021043365.1 of Sphingomonas sp. IC-11. Taxonomy (GTDB): domain Bacteria; phylum Pseudomonadota; class Alphaproteobacteria; order Sphingomonadales; family Sphingomonadaceae; genus Sphingomonas. Next base: position 298,362 of record NZ_JAJNDU010000004.1, read on the forward strand.
CGCGCGCCGGCGAAGTGCTGATCCGCGTGGCCGGCGCGGGGGCGTGCCATTCCGATCTTCACGTGCTGGATCATGGCCTCGGCATCCCGGGGCCTTTCACCCTCGGCCATGAAAATACGGGCTGGATCGCCGCGCTTGGCGAGGGCGTGACCGGATGGCAGGAGGGCGATGCGGTTGCCGTCTACGGGCCTTGGGGCTGCGGTTCTTGCCGCACCTGCCAGACCTCCGCGGAAAATTACTGCGAGCGACATGCAAGCATTCCCACCTATGGCGGCGGCCTGGGCTCGGACGGAGGCATGGCCGAATATATGATTGTGCCATCGCCGCGCCTTCTCGTGCCGCTGGGCGGCCTCGATCCGATCAAGGCGGCACCATTGAGCGATGCTGCGCTCACCCCCTATCACGCGATCAAGGCTGCTCTGCCGCTGCTTTCCCCCGACGCGACCGTGTTGGTGGTCGGCGTCGGCGGGCTGGGCCATATGGCGGTTCAGATCCTCCGCGCGCTCACCCCCACCCGACTGATCGCGGCAGACATCGATGACACGAAGTTGGCGCATGCCCGACAGCTTGGGGCGAACGTCACCATCAACACGCGCGACGGGCGGGCTGCCGAGGAGATCAGGGATCTTGTCGGACAAAGGGGCATCACCGTTGCGCTCGATTTTGTGGGCGCGCAAAGCACGATTGATCTCGCCGCACAGGTCGTCGGACGGAACAGCCATATCTCCATTGTCGGACTTGGCGGCGGAACCCTGCACTATGCCGCCAATAACCCGCCCTATGGCACGCAGGTTACCATCCCTTATTGGGGGTCAAGAACCGAACTGATGGAGGTGATCGCGCTTGCTCAGGCTGGGCATATCGCCGCTGCCGTGCAGACATTCCCGCTGGAAGAAGTGAACGAAGTGTACCAGCGCTTGCGGGAAGGGCGCATCCAAGGCCGCGCGGTCGTAATGCCCTGACGCTCCTTCCACCCCGGTTCAGCAGACCGGATAACGGCGGGGCGATGCCGCTTTTCACGCGTTTCAGTGCGGCCGGACGGCAGCCACAAACAGGCGCGGTTACTTCTGGTTGAAAGGCGCGATGAGGACGGATTGCTCGACCCTGTTTCGCCCCCCTGCCTTCGCCTTGTAAAGCGCGTGGTCAGCCGCCTGCACCAGGCTTTCAGGCATGCGGAAGGACCCTCCCGCCCGCGCGATCGCCGTTGCCACACCGACGCTCACCGTCACGCGTCCGCGGGTGGAGTTCCCCTCATGCGGCACATTGAGCGTTGCGACAGCAGAGCGAACCTCCTCTGCCAGCTCAAGAGCTGCAAATGGGCCAGTCTCACTCAAGACGAGGGCGAACTCCTCACCGCCATAGCGGCACGCCAGATCACCGGGACGACGCGCAAACCTGCCAACGGCCGCCGCAACGGCCCGCAAGCAATCGTCGCCAGCCTGATGGCCATAGGAGTCATTGAAGCGTTTGAAATGATCGACATCGATCAGGATCAGCGCCATCTCGCTGCCAACCCGTAGCGTTTGTTGCCACGACCGTTCGAGCATCCGGTCAAACGAGCGCCGATTGGCGAGGCCGGTGAGGCCATCCTTGTGAGCGAGTGCCTCAAGCTCCTCTTCCAGCCGTTTGCGGTCTGAAATGTCCCGAATCACCAATATCGTGTGCAGGATTTTGCCGTTCGCCGCGCGTTCCGATCGCGCACTTGTCTCCGACCATTTGAGCGAGCCGTCGCCACACACAACGCGAAGCTGATGCCTGACGGGACCGAGCTCCTCACCGGACACCCGGCGGGCAAGCACCTCCTCCAGGATCGGAAGATCGGGCTCATAGATCAATTCGAAACCGGTGGACCCGATCATGGCGTCCGGAGACCATCCGAAAACCGCCTTTGCCGATGGCGAGACATAGGTGAACCGTCCGTCCGAAACGTGACAGATCACATCGCCGCTCTGCTCGACGATCGACCGGAAGATCATGTCCTCGTCCGGCCTCTTTGCAGGCCCGAACCTCAACAGCCGGCCGATAGCCTTGAACAGGGACATTGTACGGTACGCCTCAAAGACTCCACTCACGTCCGACTTTAGCCGTTGTCGGACGGCTCCCAAGCATAATCTCGATTGGTCGTGCACCCCGTGAGGGCCAAAGCATGCGATCATGCGCCAGCCGTAAGCCGGCATAGCGCGATCCGAGCGCACACGGCGCCCGCATGCGCACGTCAAAGGATTTGACAGCCGCGCCATTCCCCGACTTACCGACGTGGCGGATCCGGTCCCACCACCTGGACCGCGCAAGAGGGGCTGTGTGTTGCTTTGTCGTCGATCGATACATCGCAGCGGGTCACAGCGGACCACGCCCGCTTAAACGTCTTTGTTATGGGAGGAGGTCGCGCCGAACGGCTCAGCGCGACCGAACGGGGAGAATGAAGTGAGCTGGAATTCCCGCAAATCGGCTGTCTCACATGAGGATGTGAAGCCGGAACATCGCCTGACGCAAAGCCTCTCCTGGCCGCATCTGATCGCGCTGGGCGTCGGTGCGATTGTTGGCACCGGCATCCTTACCCTCATCGGCGTTGGCGCTGATAAGGCCGGCCCCAGCGTCATCCTGTCATTCGTGATTGCGGGGCTGATCTGCGCCTGCGCCGCCCTTGCTTATGCCGAAATGGCAACGATGATCCCCGCTTCGGGCAGTGCCTACACCTATTCCTATGTGGTCATCGGCGAACTCTTCGCCTGGGTGGTCGGGTGGAGCCTCATTCTTGAATATTCCCTGGTCGTGAGCGCCGTTGCCGTCGGCTGGTCCGGCTATGCCGCCCCGCTGCTTCACGATGCCTTCGGCGTACCGATGGCGTTGATGCAGGGGCCTGAAATCGGCGGGATCGTGAACATTCCCGCGATCGTGATCATCTTTGTCGTCGCGGGCCTGTTGATCCTCGGCACACGCGAAAGTGCGACGCTGAACGCCGTGCTGGTTCTCGTGAAGCTCGCCGCTCTGGTGGTGTTCGTCGCTGTGACGCTTCCTGCCTTCAACAGCACGAACTTCGATCCGTTCATGCCGTTTGGCTTCGGCAAGACGGTCTCTGCCGATGGCGTGGAGCGCGGGGTGATGGCCGCTGCCGCCATCATCTTCTTTGCCTTCTATGGCTTCGACGCCATCGCCACCGCGGCCGAAGAAACCAAGAATCCGAGCCGGGACCTGTCCATCGGCATCGTCGGCTCCATGGTGATCTGCGTGCTGATCTACATGGCGGTTGCGGCCGCCGCCATCGGTGCTCTCGCCTATACGTCCTTCGCCAACAGCCCTGAGCCGCTGGCCTTGATCCTTCGTGACCTGCAGCATCCCTTTGCTGCGCGCTACCTCGCCATCTCGGCGGTGATCGCCCTTCCCACCGTGATCCTGGCCTTCTTCTACGGGCAGAGCCGGATCTTCTTCGTGATGGCCCGGGACGGTCTCCTGCCGCGCAGCCTTGCCCAGGTGTCGGACCGCGGCTCTCCCACGCGCGTGACGCTGTTCACGGCAGCCATCGTCGCCGTCCTGGCAGGCCTCATCCCGCTGAATGAGCTCGCCGCCCTCGCCAACGCAGGCACCCTGGTGGCGTTCGGCGCAGTGGCTTTCTGCATGCTCGTCATGCGCCGGCGGGCACCAGACGCCGAACGCAAGTTCCGCGTGCCTGCCGCTGCGTTGGTCGGATCCATCGCCATTTTTGGCTGCGCCTATCTGTTCTATAGCTTGCCACGCACCACGCAGATCTACTTCGCGGTCGCGCAGATCGTAGGGCTCGGTATCTATTTCGCTTTCGGCCGCCGCGGCAGCCTTGCCGGCGCCCGGGGCTAAGCTCGAGGGGATCCTGTTTCGTTCAATTATCGGGGCACTGCCATCAACGGCGTGCCTCGATACTTCACCAACAGCCTTTCCTATCTGTGGCAGCTTTCCGAAACGGTGGGACAGCACACCCCGGCGCTAGGCCGTGATAAGGCGATCCGGGGCATTGCGCTGAGCCACGTTCTCTGCGGCACACGTTGGCGACGATGCGAAGAGTTGCGGAACCGTGGGCCCGCAAAGCACCTTCGAACGGGTAGGCCTACTAACCGCGCGCTCTCCCGGAAACGTCCCTGAGAACGGCGCAGTGGCGTACGAACAGCTGCCTTCCGCCAAGCGCTCGGCATCTTTAAAGCCCCAGCTATCGCTTCCAGGCTGCTGGGAAGCCAGCCGCCTGTTCGTAGAACGCCGATGCGCACTGCGATGTCCCGGCGCTGAGTCGCCACCAAGATCAGGTGCGAGCGGAGGATTGGGCGTGAGAGATTGGTGAGCTTTCAGAGCTAACCGTGGTTCCGCGGGCTGATTAGAGGCAGGTATCGGGTGGCATCCTTGGGCGCGCCGATGCTCATGACCCGACCACCACACCTCCTCTTGGGTGTGAGGAGCTACAAGACGCGCCTCATGAATAAGCGCGCGGCTTGATTTTGCTGGTGACGTCGGCGGTACGAACGCGCGCATTGGGGAGAGTGCGTCGGGGACCGCAGTCGGCGCTCCTCCCGTGAACAGAAGTGAACAGCGGGTGGGCCGCGCGTTCAAGGCGC
>NZ_JAJNDU010000005.1 GCF_021043365.1 Sphingomonas sp. IC-11
GCTAAGGGAAGACGAGCGGAAGCAGCTAGTCCGCTAGGGGCTTGGCAACATGTCGCACCAACCCGGATCGAATTGCGTCCGCTCTTCGCGCCTTCGTCCCACAAGCTGACAGACCGCTGACGGCCCAAGAGCTGCCATCATTAAAGTACGATCTTAAAGCGCGTCTTGTGGACGCGCATCGCGCCTGTGATCTGACTTGGATGATGGTGGCAAGCTGGGGACAACGGCACCACAAACGAGGCTGTGTTGTAGGTGCAGTTGCGACCAATCGTCATGCAGCCGACACCTGCTCCAGCGATTGACGCCGCAGCCGCTGCCAGCATCTGGAGCACGCACATGCCGAACCGGGTCGGCTTAATCGACGCGGTGCACGGTCAACGCCGACCAGTCCAAGCGACCGCAGCCAGAGGACGTATCAATCGGCGAAGTTGGTGCTGCCGCGGAACAGGTCGGTCGCCCGCTCCTGACCATCATGCGAGGGCAGGTCGGCGGACCTTCACGTCAATCCGGATCGTCGTTTCTTCCCGACGAACCCTGTGCGGTCTTTTCACCGATGGGCGCAGTGTCGGCCGGTCAGTCATATGAGATGGCCGACGGGGTGAAGACCTTCGGTGGACGTCCATGGATTACCCGTTCTATCACAGACGTCGGGGCCGGAGCAAAGCAGTAAGTCAGTTCGGCTAGCCATCAATGGGGGGGCATCATTCCGGAGTTTTCGAAAGGGCGCGTGACGCCTTCCAGGCCGTCGCGGATGATGAGTTTGATCGTCACCTGGTTGGTGCTTGGTGCCGGCGCAGCTCCGACGGTTGATCCGCCCTGCCCACCGTTCTCGTCTGGTGGGCGTCCGGTACTCCGCGATGACAGGCTCCAGAAGGGGACGCGGCAACTGTGCTTCTCCGCCTTTGGCGTGCTGCACTCCTCAGTCACGAAGTCGCCCCTCTACTCGGCGGAGCTGCTTACGAGAGAGTCGGCAAGGCGAGCTATGGCCTTCGATTCTCGCGATAACCGCTTCCACCCCGAACCAAGGCTCCGCCCTCAGGACCGGGCCGATCTCACCGACTACGCGGGATCGGGGTTCGATCGAGGACACATGGCGCCTTCGGGGGACATGACCCGCCTCGAGGACGACTACGACAGCTTCAGCCTCGCCAACATGGTCCCGCAGGCGGGCGGCCTCAACAGAAGCGGGTGGGCTGCTCTCGAGAGCTATGTCCGGTCGCTGGCGGTCACCTTCGGAACGGTTCATGTCGTCACCGGTCCCGCGTACAAGGGGGCCAGCCTGCGGGTCCTGAATCGCCGCGTGCTGGTGCCGAGCCATGTATGGAAAGCGGTCTTCGTGCCGGGGCAGGGAGCAGGCGCCTGGATCGCGACGAACGAAGACGCCTCACGCTGGGACGTGGTCTCGATCGAGACGCTTTCCGAACGCACCGGCGTAGATCCCTTTCCCGATCTGCCGATAGCAATCAGAGGCCGGGTTCCCGCATTTCCGGTCTTCGGCGTTGGCGAAGGGTCGAGCCCAGGGAGGCAGAAATGATCAAGCCGTTCTCCGACGATGAGCAGTCCTCGTCCATAGACGATCTTTCAGTAGAGAACGGAAAGGAAGTGGTCGTCCTCTCGGGCAGTCTGAAGGTCACCAGGGACAGGATCGGTCTGAACCGTGCGCGGGAACTCAAGCGGCTTGTGGATGCTGTAATCTCAACTCTTGAGTCGGATGCCGGACTGCCCGAAGAGGTCGAATTGGCGAACCGCGTCGACGAGGTGCCGAATCCGTTCGCGTGATGGAGCGCCGAATTGGACCCGGCCCGCATTTTGTTTCATTTCGTGCCGAAATTTGCGTTGGATCAGGCCGTAAACCCCTTTTACGTCCGTGCCTTACGGTTTAGGCAGCCTTCCGGCTGACAGGCGGAACAACCGCTCCGGCCGCAAGGGGGATCATGTCAGGGGGAATCGCTGCGGGGGCGGCGAGCATGGAAGGTCGATTGGGGACCGGTCCGTCGGGCCGGCTCTCGACCCGACGTAGAAGACTGCGGGCAGGGACCTTGCACGTCGACGAGGCAGGTCGCTTCTTCGTTGCCGGCGATGACTTCCAGTCGCGTTTGGTCGATGGAGTGCTTGGTGCCGAGGACGTCGGTTTCCTTCGATCGATCGGGCACATGCCCTCGAACAGTCTGGAGGAGCGTGCATTTCAGCTGGCCCGCGCTCGTCGGCGGTGCGTCGCTGAGCGGCTCGACTACCTCATCCTGGTCCCGACCCTCCGCTGCAATCTGGCCTGCAGCTATTGTCAGGTCTCGCGAGCCCATCTGAACGCAAGGGGTTTCGACTGGTCCGACGAGACATTGGCGGCTGTACGGACGCTTGTGCAGGATCTGACGGCGCCGGCCGTTAAGATCGAGTTCCAAGGAGGGGAGCAGACCGCGCACGTATCCGGCACCATCGTCCTCACGTTCGCGTTCGAGCTCCAGCTCCAGCTCCAGCTCCAGCTCCAGCTCCAGCTCCAGCTCGCGGAACCAGCGCAGCACGCCCGATTCTTCGGTGCTGCCGTCCTCGCCGGCAATCACGACCAACCCGTTCTCGGCGTATTCGCCGCCGACCACGACCGCCATCACGTCGGTCGTTCGTCGGGTGCAGATCGGTTTGCAGGCGCAGGGCTACTACCATGGTGCGCTCGACGGCGTGGTCGGCAAGGAGACCAGGGCGGCGCTGGTGAAGTTCCAGACCGACCGCGGCTTCTCCGTCACCGGAACGATCACTCCTGAGGTCCTCGATGCGCTTCGGATCCGCGCGGCTTAGCGCCGTCACCCACGCCGCCGCTCTGGGGCTGGGCGCGATGCTGGCGTGGGTGGCGCTTCCTCTCTGGCGCGAAGGCGTCATGCGCGTGAACCAGCGCAGCTACGGTCTTCTCGTCGAGCAGTGCGATGGCGCAATGCGGGATCACTATCAGGCGAAGATGCGGGCGTCGGACGAGCCCTCGCGGGAGACCGGGCTTGCGCTGGAGGCGGGAGAGGTCGGGCTGATCGTGTGCCAGGACTACGACATCTACCAGAAGCGTCTGATGCAAGCCGACGATGGCGAGGATCCGGCAGGCATCGCGCGGCAGGTCGATCCCATAGACCGCGGGTCCGTGCCCTTCGTTGAGGCAGCTCTGCAGGATAAGCAGCCCGACGAGCGTCTTGCCTGACCCGACATTGAGCTTGATGACCGAATCGCGTCGATCGCGATCGTCGAACCAGGCGTCAAGGACGTCGGACTGAACGTCACGAAGGAACGAGAAGCCGGGAGCCTTGTCGAGGGTCAGGAAGATGTCGCGCGGGTTGGTCGGTGCCTCGTCGTCGCCCCCGAGCAGCTTGTCGAAATCGATGTCCATCGTCACTCCTGCGGCACGGCCCGCAAACGTCATAATGCAAGATGGTCGGCCTGGAAGCTACGCCGCCGAGGTCGCCGTCGCGTGCTGGATAGCGGCTACTGGCGTTTGGACACCCGACCCGCTATCTTTGGTCCGAAGGATGGTTCGATGAGCGCCGGCACTTACAAGGTTTCCTATTCCGCACTGGCGCAGCTGGCGTTGCTGCCGGCAGCGGAGAAGGCCGAGCTGACCAGGCTGTTCTCCAGCAGCGACATGCACCAGCCCGAGCTGACCCGTGCCACCAGTGACGGTCGCTTCGTATCGAAGGTCGGCAGCAAGCGCGTCCTGTGGCGGCGCGCAGCGCGTCAGAAGCCGGAGATCCTCTCGATCGTCGATCAGTCCTTCGCCCGAGCCTGATGAGCGCGTTCGACAGCATCAGCTTCAACCTCACGGACGCCGACACCCAACTGACCAGCTTCAAGGGCTGGCTGACGGGAAAGGGGTATGTGGGTGAAACTGAGATCGTCGCCGAGATCAAGGCGCGGCCGCACATGGCCTGCCTGCTCGCCTCGACGCTGGGGCTCGAAGCGCCTGATATGATCAAGTTCGAGCTGGCGCTCAAAGGCATGTTCAGGACCGATCTCGTGCTGGGCAACCATGGGTCGCGCAAGTTCGGGCTGATCGAGTTCGAGGACGCGCTGGAGAACAGCATTTTCAAAAAGGGGACAATTCAGTACCGCTTCTGGGCCCCCCGTATCGAACATGGCTTCAGTCAGGTGATCGACTGGGCGTGGGTTCGCCAGGATCATCCGAGCGATACGGTGTTGGTCAACGGGTTCGGTGGACCGATCACGACCAGCTCTTACGCGGTGATCTGTGGGCGCGACAGCAGCCTCCGCGACGATGTCGAGCGCAAGCGCTTCGCCCATCGCCGCTCGTCGCTCAAGGTTGAGGGTCATCCGGCGCTGGTGATGACCTATGACGAGATGGTCCGGGCGATGGAGGACAGTCTCGCCGTCCTCAAGACCTGGATCTGACGGCCGCTCGGGAAGGTCGCTTCAGAAGAGCGCGTCGACCGACGCAAATACAGCGCCGGTTTCCGCCGCGTGGCGAACCTTCGCCGCAATCAGCCGATCGGCCCCGATCCGCCGGGTCAGCGCGTCGTAGAGATCCTTCCCCTCGACCCCGATCACCCGCTTGCCGCGCCCGAAGGCATGCAGCCCTTCCTCGGTGAACCCTTGAAAGCTGATGAACACGCCGCGCGCCCAAGACGCCTTCTGGTCGAGCTTGCCCTGAAAGGTGTGCAGTTCGGCCGCGCCAACCCTTCGGTTGAGCCACTTGGCCTCAAGAAGGTAGGTCTCGCCGGCGAGCTCGAAGCTCCCGTCGATCTGTTCGCCGTGGAGCCGGAACGGTTCGCGCGGGCGGAGGCGAAACGCATCGAACAGGTCGGTCAGGAACCGCTCGAACTCGTACCCGCGCTGATGCGGCTCCATGTCCCGGATCGCAAGCAATCGGTTGAGCAGCCGCTCAAAGTCGATCGTGTCAAGCAGCGGCGCCGGCACCACATTGACCGGGGTCGGCGGAGCGGTGCCCTCCAGCTTGGCGATGAGTGCGGCGACCTGGCCAGCGGCGCGCGGCATCGGATCGGGTGTACCCGAGGAGCGGAGCGCCTCTCGATGCTCCCACAGCACCCGCAAGGTCCGCGCGGCGGTACCATCATCGACTTGCCCGAGGAAGCAGCGCAGGCGCTTGCCTTTCGAGACGCCATCGACCGCATATTGCGGTGCGTCGATGTCGACCTCGAGCTCGCGCGCGAAGAAGTCGGTAAAGGTGCGATTGGAGAAGTCGAGCACATAGCCGCGCTCACCGCCCCGAAAAATCTCATCAATCAGGCTGAGATCGACCGATCGCAGGCCATTCACCGCGCGACCTCGACCGTGGCCCCGAGTTCGAGGTCCGCCCAGACGCGATCGGTGGTGAGCGCAACGGCATCGCGACTGATCGCCAGCGCGAGGCACAAGCGATCGCCGAGCGAAAGCCCGGCGCTACGGGTGCTGTCACGCAGGAGCCCGGCCGTGGTCGCCTGTGCTTGATCGACCGGCACGACCTCGACATCGAGCTGCCCCATGATTTCGAGGATCTGTTCGCGCGGGGTGCCGCGGTCGACCAGCTTGGCGACGACCTCGGCATGGTTGGCTGCGCTCAGCAGCGCGCCACTCATCCGTTCGGCAACGTGATCCGCGCCGGGCTCGTTGAAGAACGCCGCGAGCAGCGCCGAGGCGTCGAGCACATAGGGCTTGTCAGTCACGCGCAGCCTCGGCGCGACGATCAGCAATCAGTTCATCGGCAACCGACCCGTTCGGCAGTGCATAGGGCTGTAGCATGGCCTGGATGCGCTTCAGCACGTCACGCCGCGGACGGACGTGCAGCTCACCGTCGACCACGCGCATGACCACCTGATCGCCGTCCGCCAGCCCAAGTTCCCGGCGAATGTCGGATGGCAGCTGCAAACGCCCGCCGCTGACCAGTCTACCATTGTGTGCGTTCATCTGCTGATTGCTCTACGTTGATACAGATTGGACACGATAATACAGCCTCCGGTCGACGCCGACAATCGGTCATGTCCGGCGACATGCCGAATTGTAGGTTTTCCTGAAACGGTGGACGGAACTGCCTGTGCATGGCGCGCCCTAAAGCAGTAGACGTTTGCCTGAAACAGTGGACGATCAGCTTCCCGGTTAGGCCGATCCTAGTTTCCCCCCGCGTTGAGAAACATCGGAAAGAAGCTTTTCTGGCGTTTGAGCTTCAGCACGTCTCCGACACCGATAGCGTTCGCGCTGCGGCGCTCGCCGCCCCCAGGCGTAATGACCTGGACATCAGGGTTCTCGATTATCGCCTGATGCACATCATCGGTGTGGGCTGGCGTCGCGTTGTATATGCCCTCGTAGAAATCCCCCACTTCGATGACATCGCCGGACTCTGAGATCAGGCGCGGAATATCGACGAGCAGCTGGTTGCGGGCCTCTTCGCGACCGGAGAGATCGAAGAGGTACAGCGCGCCACCATCGTGGCTCGGATCGTAGGACAGCATGTTGAGCCCAGACCGACCGAAGTGCGCTTGGGTGGTGCTGTTCTGATGGAGCACATTGTTATATACTTTTCGGGCGCGGTAGATGTTCGCGAAGTGGATCAGCCAATAGCGCCATCCACCCGGATTATTGATGGAGAATGGACTTACGAACGGCGCGCAGGTCCGGAACGTCTCAAACACAAGCCGCTCCGCGGCGCCAAGCCACAGGTTCTTGCTCATCGCCCCTTCGAGCTGCTCGAGATCGGTAGCTTCGATCCCGAACGGACGAAGTTGGGCGGCAAGCTGCACCGGGTCCGATTTCTGCAGGAAGGAGAGCAGCGCTTCGATAGCGAACGTGTAGAAGATCTCGACAGAAGGATTCGACCGCATGATGTCGAGAAGGGTGGTACGCTCGACGTGGCTATGGCCGCATTGGTCGAGGTTGAAGATAAGGTTGCGATAGCGTCCCTGTGCGAGCAGCTTCTTGATCGTGGGGTATGCCGTCTCGAAGCTCTCGGTCAGATATTCGACGCGGAGATGAAGCCGGGGCACGTTGTCTGCGATCTCGGCCTGAAGCGGCGCAACGTTGGCGCGCAGGCTGTCGATCGCTGCCGGGCTCTGGTCGTTGAGCACGAGCAAGCACTCCATTGACACAAGGCCGAAGCCCTGTGCCGCGCGCATCGTGTTGATGGTGTCGATTGCACGCTGCGACTCCTCAATGAAGATGAGCGGCGAACCTGGCGTGCCGCAGGTGTACCGGCCACCGCCCGCGAAACCATCGACGATCGCCAGCCGGAATTGGGTCTGCTGAGGGAGCTGACAGCGAACGCCAAGATACTGCGCGAAATACTCGCGGAGGATCTTATGCTTGCGTCGGGAGTGTTCCTCGAGCGCTGCCCCGCTCGCCCAACTATAGGTTTCTCGGCCATGCAATCCTGTCGCTTTCGGGCTGATCATAAAGCGGTTATGAAACCGCTGGGCATTTCATCCCAAGTCTGACCACGGTACTCGCGCCCGTTCGCCTTCTTTGACCGCTTCTTGTTGTCCTTGCCCCAAGTACCCCATTGTTTGAAGAAGAAGGCTGTCTCGTAGGCGATGCACTGATCATGGATCTCATCCACCCAAGCCTCGCGGATCGGTCGCGCTGAACGGCCACTTTCACCGCCCACGATCGCCCAATCGATCCCTGTCAGATCGATCGCGCCGACCGGCCCGATCAGCGGCTCGAACGAGATGAAGCGGATGGCTGCCGGCACCGCGCGAAGGTGGTCGACGCGCTCCACAACCTCGGCATCCTCGATACTGGTGCCCAGCCAGACATTGGGCAGCACCTCACCGATCAGTCGGCTGACCACCGCTGCCATGCGCTCAGGGCGCTTGGTGAGAATCTGATAGTGATGGCGGGGCGTCTCGCGCATGACGTGCCATACCGCCTGGATAAAGGCGTCGCTGACCTCTTCATGGAACAGGTCGCTCATTGAATTGACGAAGATCTTACGCGGTTTTCTCCAACGGTATGGGATCGCCAGGGCGGCCTGATCTTCGCGCACGACACCCTGCCATATAGTTCGCCGGCCGCTGCGCCGTGTGAGTCCGGCGTATTTACCGACGCCCATCGCTTCAAGACGCCGTGCCATGTCCATCGCATAGCAATGACTGCAGCCGGCGCTCACGATCGAGCAGCCGGCGACCGGGTTCCAAGTCGCGTCAGTCCATTCAATCTCGGTTTCAGCCATGCTCCACCGGTCCTACGCGCGTCGCAGCTGGTGTACTATATCGAGAACGGACAGAGAACAGGAAGGATGGGCGGAGCCGATGCAGCCTTGGCAACCGTGCTATCTCATCTGAATCGTGAACCACACCAACTTCGTGTCGGTTGAGGCGCATTAGCGCGTGCTGTTCGATCACATACGCCCCTTCTGCATCGCCATCGACCGGACCGTACCCAGAAGCACGAATGTGCAACTACTCCGCAAGCGGCCGCACATTGGTGATGGTGATGCCAACGTCCGCGCTCGCCAGCGGGCCATCGGTCGTGAACATCTCCGCCTGCAGGTCGATCGCCAAGGCAAGGCACGCTCGGTCACCAAGCGAGAGGCCAAGCGCCTTCGTCGACGGCCGGAGGTCGCCTACTATCAGTGCCTGGGCAGGAGAGAGCGGCCGGACGTCGAGGTGAAGCCCGCCAAGCGCCTCACGCACCTCGTCGAGCGGCAATCCTCGGTCTCGAAGCTTGGAGACGACCTCGGCGAGGTTGGTCGTTCCGATGATGCTACGGGTCAGGACGTCCGCTACCCGATCCGCCCCGGGCTCGTCATTCAGCAGGCAGAGCAGGGCGGGGGCGTCGAGGACGACCTTGCTACTCACGCTCCGCCTCGCGCCGGCGCTCCGCAATCAGCTCGTCAGCCAAGCCGACGCCTTCGGGCACATACCTGCGCAGGATCGCGCGAGCACGTTCAAGCGCTCTAGGTACTGATCGTACCCGCAACTCGCCATCGTCCACATCGACGAGAACGGTGTCACCCGTGGCGATCCCGAGCTCCCGGCGCATAGCCGCCGGGATAACGAGCTTACCACCATCCACGATCTTGACCCTCTGTGCTTCCATCTGCACTGAACTCGCTTGGCTGACCCGATCACCAAAATGTACCGCATGACGTCGCTGATGCATAGCACGAAGGAGGGCACTCCTACGCTCTTGGTGATCAGTGCTCGTTCATGTCCGTGCCCAGTAGCTACTTAGGCCTGGTTTGTTGAGCTAGGCTCGACAGGATCGGCGCTTGCTATTCCGAGCCGGTTGCCGCAGCACTGGCTCACATGGGTGTACCCAACGGAGCCAACATGAGTACGACAGTCCGCGCTGCTCGCGTGTACCTGCGCGTCAGCACCGACGAGCAGGATCTTGAACGACAAGAGGCGATGGTCGTGTCCTCGCGTGCCGCGGGGTATTATGTCGCAGCTGTTTATCGCGAGAAGGCTTCCGGCGCGCGTCCTGACAGGCCCGAGTTGCTTCGCATGATAGCCGACCTGCAAATGGGCGAAGTGGTTATCGCCGAAAAGATCGATCGGATCAGTCGCCTGCCGCTGGCTGAGGCGGAGAGGCTCGTCACCGCTATCCGCGACAAGGGAGCGAGGCTAGCCGTACCAGGAATCGTGGATCTTACCGATCTTGCCGAGGACAATGGCGGGGTGACGCGCATCGTCCTAGAGGCAATTCAAGACATGTTACTGAGGGTTGCGCTTCAGACCGCTCGCGATGATTACGAACTGCGCCGCGAGCGGCAGCGGGAAGGCATAGCGATCGCCAAGCGGGAGGGACGCTACACCGGTCGAAAACCAGACTTGGCCCATCATCGCCGCATCGTCTCACTTCGTGAGGCTGGGATGAGCATAGCGAAAACGGCGGCGCTGGCGGGTTGCAGCATCGCACAAGTCAAGCGCGTCACAGCCCTCCACCGGGCGACCAAGCAGAGCGATGCGCGTCCGACGATACCGTGAGACAGAGCCGGATGATTTGATTTGACCTTTGAATAGTTCTGCCAAGATCGAAAGAGGCTGCAGCGTTGCCGCTGGGACGATCAAGCAGGCGTCAAGGCTGCAGCAGAGATCTCAATTTCCGGCCCGCCGTGGCGCAAGGCCGATCGTGGCCGTGCCGCGCCCCCATACCGGCAGGTAGACGCCTTGCCCCGCCGCCTTCAGCTGGCCCGTCCGCACGTCCGTGATGCGGGCGCGCACGATCAGGTCGCCGATACGCTTCTCGTCGATCGCACGGGTGATCTTGCCGAACAGCTTGTCGAAATCCTTTTCGAAATTCTGGGTCAGCGCGGCTGACACAGTGCCAGATATGCCGGGAGTGTTGGCAAGCTTCAGCAGCAGGCTTGTCCGGACCGAGTCGGTCACACTGGCGACGGTGAGATCGTCGAACGCGACACGGCGATCGTTGACGGCGTTGCGCGGCGTGGCGGTAAGCCAGATCGTGCCCCGCGAAGGCTCCCCGCCTTCGGCTGCCGCGCTGAAGCGAAGCCCGACTGCGATCTTGCCGCCCGTCGTGCCGTAGATGGTCACTTGGTGGAACTGCGCGCGCACGGCCCCGACACCGGGCACTTCGAAGGGGCGGCGCGACCGCTTCACCAATGCCTTGGCGAGGACCGGCTCCAGCTGACGATAGTCGGCGATGACGGGTATGGCGAACAGGATGCGGCCGGGTCCGGGCTGCGTGCGCGTCATGTCGGGGAGCGGCCGGCGCTGCGGATCAGGTGGCCGGTCGCCGACGAACGTCTCCGTAACTGCCGTCAGCCCTAGAGCCAGGTTCACCCGGTTGCGCGAGATGGTGTAGCCTCCGTAGCTCAACTGCCGGGGCGTGATCCGCATCCACACCGGCGGGTTCGCCCGGTTCAGTTGGACGGAGGTGAACGCCGACCCCCAGACCTGCGCGACCTGCTCGCGCAGCTGCAATCTGCCGAGTTCCTGCGGCAGCGAACGCTCCAGGCGCGCGACGACGCCGGCGAGCTTGGCGTCAGCCTTGCTGGTGAACTCGATGCGCTGGCCAAGGAAGTCGACGTGGGGCTCGTCGGTCCAGTCGTAGGCGATCGACACCGTGCCGCGCGGCGACCAGTCGCGGGCGATGTCGAGCCTGATCACAGCCCGGACGCGGGCGTCCGCCTCGGCCGTTTCCCGGCTGAGTACGCCTCCCACGTCGCGCGCGCTGATCGCGGCGTGAAGCGGCATGGTGACAATGATCGTTTTTCCCGAGCCCTCCAGCACCAGCGGCCCTCGGACGACGGTGCCGGTGATGCGGCACTGGATGGCGGGCGTCTTTATCTTCGCGAAGAGGATCTTGACCTTCTTCGGCGGAAGGCAGGTCTGCCCCGGCTTGTCGATCGACCAGAGGCGACGTGGAATCGCCTGTTCGAGGCTTCGGGCCAGCTTGTCCAGGTCCGCGACGATCGGCACATCGACGGTGGACGTCTGCGGTGGCACGTTGATCGTGTCCGTCGCTCGCGGCGGCGCCTGGCGAGGCGTTCGGTCGCAGCCAGCGAGGCAGGCGACGCAGAGCAGGACGGATGCGATCGAGGCACTCGAGACTTCGCTCCTGCGCAAGAAGGACCCGGCAGTCCGGCCTGGCGCTTCAGCTTTTGACGCTGCCGGCGCGGGAACGGTCCCCCTGGCCGTCGTGTTCTTCATCGCCGCGCACCTCCAGCCGTCCGAGCGGCCATCCATCCAGTGGGTTCACCAAACGAGTTTAGAGAAAGGGAACCGTTCCGTTTCCTTATCGTTCAGCTCGTTGATTTCGGTCAACGCCTCACAACACCAATGGAGGATCTCAATGAAGACTGCGATAGTGGCTGCGTTGCTCACCCTGGCGCCGATACCAGTGTTGGCGCAGGCCGTTTCGCCCGCCACTTCGGGAACGATGACCAGCGCCGACGTCGGCGTTTCGCCGATCGCGAGCCAGAGCGGACCCAATTACGTGCTCGCGGCGGCCGACGCCAACCTTTACCAGATCAAGGCCGCGCAGCTCGCCGCGACACGCGCGCAGCGGGATGACGTCAAGGCCTATGCCAAGCGCGTGCTGGCGGAAACGCAGAGCAGCCACCAGGCGCTACTTGCGGCGCTGAAGAACGATCAGCGCACGATAAAGGCGCCGCCCTCGAGCCTGTCCGCCGACCGAGCCGCCCTGCTCAAGCTGCTCCAGAAGGCGCCCAAAAGCGCGTTCGACAATCTGTATCTGACCCAGTCCGCGCAGGTCCAGCAGGCCGCATGGGCCGTGCACAAGGGTTACGCGCAGGATGGAACCGATCCGGCGCTGCAGCAGGTCGCCGGCACTGCGGTCCCGGTGCTGGAGAACGAGCTCACCACTGGCAAGTCCCTTACCCCCTCCGGGCTTGCAGGATAGGTGAAACCGGCCGGGCCAGGTCGATGAAGCCCCCCTTCGACCTGGTCCGGCATCTGTTTGCGGCGATCACTGTCTGGAGTGCAGCCGGCGGAATTGCTCCCGTGCTTCGGCGCGCATGAGCTGCTGCATAACAATCCAGTAGCCCGTGACGGCTGTTTCTCCTGCCGCTTGGTAAGCGTTCGCCATGTTGCTCCTGAGATGCTCGAAAAGCGCGTTTTCTAGCGCTCGTCCCTTATCGGTCAAAGAAAGCAGCTTCTGACGACGATCGCGCTCCCCGACCCGTCCGGAGACGAGCCCGCGATCCATGAGGTCCCTCATGACCCTGCCAAGCGATTGCTTGGTGACGCTTAGAACGTCCAGGAGTTCGCTGACGGAAATTTCGGGATGCCTCCCCAAGAAATAAAGAACGCGGTGGTGTGCCCGCCCGAGGTTCTGCTTAGCCAGCTCGGTATCGACATGAGCCAGATGGGATCGGTGAGCAAAGAACATCAGGTCCATCCCTCCCCTGATCGCGTCATCACGCAGATACTGGGCAGGTGGCGGCAGAAGCGGCGCCGTCACGCGGTCAGGCCCCTCCCTGGCATGGCTGCAAGACCGTCACTGCTGGCTCCATCCCAGTCCTATCGCCTTCTGCAAGGCGATGAATGCACGATCAAGTTCACCCGTCGCTTCCAGGACCGACTGATCAGCAGCCAGCGCCGCGCGTTCGGCCTCGATGGATGTGGTCAGCGGGATCGCCCCCTGCTCGTATCGCTGCTTGGCGTAGGTCGCCGACTGCCTGGAACCATCCCGGCTCGCGATGCTCGAAAACAGGTTACGTCGCTGATTGCCGAAGCGGGTCAGGCTGGTTTCCGCATCGGACAGCGCGCCGAGAACAGCCTTCCGATATTGTGCTTCAGCCTCGTCACGGTCGGCCCGCGCCTGTTCGACCCGGGCACGATTGCGGCCGAAGTCAAGGAAGCTCCAGCTGATCCGCGGCAGCAGCAGACCCGCTACGCTGTCAGGATCGACCGCATCGGCAATATTTGGACCACCCAGGCCGATGATGCCCATGATACTGACCGAAGGGAACTGCCGGGCAATGTTGACGCCAATCTTTGCGTTCGATGCCGCCAGCTGCCGCTCGGCCGCGCGAATGTCTGGGCGGCGCCGAAGCATGGCGGCGGGATCGCCGATCGCGACAGTCCCGGGGATCATCGGAATCGGAGCGGGCGCGGAGAGCGCCGCGTCGTGCGCACCGGGCTCGTCGCCGGTGAGCAGGGCAAGCTGGTCCAGCGTGGTCGCGATCTGTCCCTCAAGCGGCAACAGTCCCGCCTCCGTGCGAGTCAGCTCGGTCTTCAGACGCACCACCTCGTCGCGCGATGAGGCGCCGCGCTGCTCGCGCTGTTGCAGCAGGGCGAGTGATCGCTGCTGAAGCTGCGCGGAGCGGCGCGCCAGGATCAGGCGCTGCTGGAGTTCGCGCAAGGTCACATAGTTCTGGGCCACCTCCGCCGAGAGACGAACTTGCGCATCAGCTCTATTGGCTTCGGCCGCCTGAGCCTGGGCCTCGGCACCTTCGGCCGCGCGGCGCCGTCCGCCGAAGAGATCGATCTCCCACGACGCATCAAGGCCGGCATTGTAGAATTCGGCCCTGATACGATCGGATTGCTCGCCCTGCGTCGGCAGCGCGAGCGAGCCTGCGGGAAGATCGGCGACGATCGCAGTGCCCGACGCCGAGACGGTGGGCAGCTGGTTCGCGCGCTGTTCGCGCAAGCTGGCGCGCGCCTTGCGGATGCGCGCCTCCGCGATCGCCACGTCGGGATTTGAGGCAAGCGCGCGGTTGATCAGCGTCGTGAGCTGCAGATCGCCCATGCCTTCCCACCAGCGCGCAACAGGGGCTTGCGGTGACGTGACTACCTGATCTGCGCGGCGAAATGTCGTTCCGGGACGCTCGCCGCTCGCGACGCCCGGCGGGCCTCCATAATTGGGTCCGACGACGCAGCCGGTCAGGAGGGCGGGCAGAATGGCCCAGCTAAGTCGCTTCATCAGTGCATCGCCATCTGCGTGTCGGAGGAGATCGGGCGGAGGAACAGCGCCAGCGGGGTAGTGATCGCAATCGCGACGCCGAGCGCGAAAAACAGATCGTTATAGGCCATGACGGTAGCTTGCTCGAGGAGCTGCCCGGCAAGCTGCCTATAGGCGCCCGCTTCGCCGGACGGCATGGACATGGCCTTCGCGAACCACTCCTGCGTGGTCGCCGCGTTGGCCGACACCGTCTCCCCTAGCCGATTGAAATGCAGGAAAGTCTGCCGGTCCTGGAGGGTCGCCATCAGGGCGAGGCCGATCGATCCGCCAAGGTTCCGTCCCGCGTTGAACAGCGCGGACGCGTCGCCGGCATCCTCGGGCGCCACGGCGCTGATCGCGGCCTGGTTAAGGAACATCATGGCGAAGATCTGCCCGAAGCCGCGGACGAGCTGGGAATCCCTCAGATCGCCCCCCGCCGATTGTGCGGTGAGGTGCCAATCCATGGCGCAACTGACGCCGATCAGCGTCATCCCGACGAAGACAGCCAGCCGGACATCGAGATATTTGAACGCGAGCGGCAGGAACGGCATCAGCATCAGGGCAGGGATGCCGGAGACGAAGACCACCTTGCCCGATTGCAGGGCGCTGTAATCCGCCATCGACGAGAGGAATTGCGGGATCAGGAAGGTCACGCCGTAGAGCACGACGCCGATGACAAGGCTGAGGACGAAGACGCTGCCGAACGACCGGCTGAAGATCAGCGACAGCTTGAGAACCGGATGCGCGGAGCGGACCTGTCCGATCGTGATGAGCGCAAAGCCGAACACCGTTGCGATCGCGAGCTTCACGATCATCGCGGACTCGAACCACATCTCGCGCTGTCCCTCCTCCAGCATGACGGTGAGCGCTCCCAAGCCGATCGCGAGCCCCGCGATCCCGAACCAGTCGGCATGGCGCAGCTGGTCGAGCCGCAGCTTCTCGTGCTTGAGCCCGAACAGCAGGAGCAGGACGAGCCCGGCACAGACCGGCACGTTGAGGAAGAAGGCATAATGCCAGCTGTAATTGTCGGTGAGCCAACCACCGATGATCGGCCCGAGCACCGGGCCGAGGATCGCGGTGCCGCCGAACGCGGCGGTGCCGATCGGCTGCTGTGACGGGGGCAGCCGCGTCGCGATGATGGTCATGGCAGTCGGAATCAGCGCACCACCGGTAAAGCCCTGGCCCACACGGCCAGCGATCATCATCGGCAGCGTCGTCGAGATGCCGCACACGACGGAAAAGCCGGTGAAGCTGATCGCCGCGCCCAGCAGGAAGTTGCGCAGACCGAACAGGCGCACCAGGAAGGGGCTTAGCGGGATCATGACGATCTCCGCCACGAGATAGGAGGTCGCGACCCAGGTGCCCTCGGTGCCGCTCGCGCCGATTTCGCCCTGGATTGTGGGCAGGGCCGCATTGACGATCGAGATGTCGAGAAGCGCCATGAACGACCCGATCGTGCCTGCAGCGACGGCAAGCCAGTCGCGCAGGCCGGCGCGTTCCGCCGCCATCAGCGCGCGCCCTGCGTCTCGCCGCGCTTCAGCCGCTCGGTTTCCTGCTTGATTCGTTCCCGGCTTCCCTTGGCGCCGATCGTGTCGACCGTCACCTCCACCGACAGTCCGGGACGCAGCACCCGCCGCGCCTCCGGACCCGCCTCGATGCTGATCCGCACGGGCACGCGCTGGACAATCTTGGTGAAGTTCCCGGTCGCGTTCTCGGGCGGGATGAGTGAAAACTGCGCGCCCGTCCCCGGAGAAAAACTGGCGACCCGGCCTCGCAGTTCGGCACCGTCCAGTGCATCCACCTTGATGGTCACGGGCTGCCCGACGCGCATCAGCGCGACCTGAGTTTCCTTGAAGTTCGCCTCGATGTAGAGTTGATCGACTGGCACCACCGACATCAGCCGGGTCGCCGGCTGGACATATTGCCCAGCCCGGACGGCCTTGTCGGCGACAACGCCGTCGATGCTGCTGCGGATCTCGACGGCCCCGAGGTCCGTCGAGGCGCGCGCAAGCTGCGCCTGCGCGGTGCCACGCTGCGCCTCCGCCTGACCGATGCGAGCCGCTTGGGTTGCAACACTGCGACGGGCGGCGAGGTAGGCCGCTCGCTGCGCGCGCAGCTCCGCGGCAGCCCGGTCACGCTGAAGCACCAGGCTTGCCAGCCGCTCACGCGATTCCGCCCCTGTCCGGGTGAGCGGTTCGTAGCGTCTTACCTCGTTCTCTGCCGCTGCGGCGGCAGCCTCGGCGCTCGCGACCTGGGCGGCCGCCTGGGCGACCGTGGCCTGTTGCTCATCAAGTGTCCGGCGCGCAGTGGTGATGTTGGCGCCGGCTGCGGCGATCTGGGCTTGCGCCTCTTCGACATTGGCGCGGTAGTCGCGAGGATCGAGCACGGCGAGCAGCTGACCGCGACGGACAGGCTGGTTGTCGGCGACGAGAACACGCTCGACATAGCCGCCCACCTTCGGCGAGACGGTCACGAAGTCCGCGCGCACATAGGCGTTGTTGGTCGACTGCAGGAACTGGCCGCTCGCGCGGTAATTCATGTACCAAACGATAGCCGCGATGATGCCGGCGACAAGCGCGGCGATGAGGACGTAGCGAATGATGGGGTAGCGCTCGAGAAGCGACGGCTTCTTTTCGCCATTCATCTCCTCGGAACCGTCCTCCGACCTGGATTCTGGGTGAAAATTCGCGTCCGGGTCGTCATGTCTCACTTTGTTTTCGTGGTTCTCAGCCCGATCGTCAGCCACCCTGCCGTCCCGTCAAATGTAAACCGAACCGTAGCATAGTCGGAGCTCGAGAGTAACGCTACAGACATTCCGGGCGTCGCACATATGACGCCCGAATGAGTCGCGTCGGGAAGCTAATCCGACGCTGGCCAAACCACGTTCGAATTGTGTCTCGCCGCCACCCAAGATGTGACGGTCGGTATGTGCAGATCCTGATCTCGATCTGGCCGGGCGCCAGCCGACGCGAAACGTCGGCCTTCGGCAACTTCCAGGTGTCAGGCCAAAGTCCCAAGAAAAGGCCGCTCTGTTTTGCCAGAGCGGCATGGGGAGGTTCTGCAATAGTCGGAACCTGGGATGTCAGGCCCTGAGCTCAGTCAAACTCTGTGTGACTTCACCATAGCCAGCATCGAGCGGAATGGTCAGAACGCGCTCTCCGTCCCGTGTCTCGATCTGCGGGAGCACGGTGACCAGCGGACGTGCCTCCGCTCGGGCGAGGCAATCCGCTGCGCTCTCGGCCTCGGCCAGCAGCTTCACGTTCATCAAGGTGGGGAAGATCACGGTTCGGGCGCCGCTTCGGGCGAGGTCCAGGACCGACTCTGGCGCGATCCACTCGGCATCGACCGTTTCATGTCCGTCGCAGATCGCGACCTGGTCGGCCGGAGCGGGGGCAGCGTAGAACCAGGTGTCGAACCGCTTCGGCATCATTTCTGGAGTGATCCAGCGGGCGAAAACGGTCAGGGCGGTCAGCGAGAGCTTCACCCCCAATCCGGCGACGACATCGAGGAAGGCGAGTTCCCCGGTATCGACCTTCCGGCGGGCCTCGGCGTCGCATACACTGGAGAAGCCGCGGCCGTCGGGATAGTTGGCCAGCAGGATCCCCGCTTCCTCGAACGCCTCGCGGATGGCGCCGATGCGCAGCGCGCGCTGGGTCGCGTCGATTTCGTCCCACCCGGTTACGTGATCGCGCCAGCGCGGATCGTCGTCACCGGGGTGCATCTTGCCTCCCGGGAACACCAGCGCTCCCGAGGCGAAATCGATCTGGTGGTGTCGTCGCACCATGAGCACCTGATATTCGGGCACATCCCGCAGCAGCAGGATGGTGCCGGCCGGTCGCGGCTCGGCCGGAGTGCGCCTGGCGTCCGCCGACGCGGTCTCGATGCTCATGATCTCTCCTATTCTCTGCACGGTCATGTCGCGATGCCGCCGTCCCGCATGAGATACGAACCGCGACCGCTGGCGAGCAGCACGTCGTCGGGCGAGCGCACCTCGCTGTCCGCGACCGACAGCGTCCGTCCTATCTTCACGACGCGCGCGTGGATGTGAAGCGGGCCGCCGCTTGCCGGACGGTGATAATCGACGTGGAGCGACGCGGTGGCGCTGACCGCACGCGTCCTCGTCAGCAGGACATACATGCCGGCGAGATCGATCAGGCTGGCGAGCACGCCGCCATGCACGGACGGGATCCGCGGATTCGATACGATCTCGTCGCGCCACGGCATGCTGAGGTGAAGGACACCGTCTGTCACGTCCTCGACGCGAAGCCCGAGCCAGGCGTGGAACGGCGCGATCGAGAGCGCGCCTTGCAATGCGGCGCCCGCCAGCCCGTTCGCGATACCCGAGGATGCCTCGTCAACCATCTCAACGTCCCTTGAAAACGGGTGTACGCTTTTCCATGAAGGCGCGCGGACCTTCGCGCGCGTCTTCAGTTCGGAACACCGGCGCGGCGAAGCCCGACTCGAGGTTCATGCCTTCGCTCTCCGGCCGCCCGATACAGGCGCGCGCCGACGCGCGGATCGCCTGCACCGCGATCGGGCCGTTGGCGGCGATCCGTCGCGCGAAGTCGAGCGCCGCAGGCAGCACCTCCTCCGGCGCAACGACGCGGTTGAGGAAGCCATAGTCGAGCGCGGTTCCGGCATCGATCAGATCGCCGGTGAGCAGCAATTCCATCGCGCGCGCAAAGGGAAGCTGGCGCGGCAGTCGCACCGTCGATCCCCCGCCCGGGAAGATCGCCCATTTGACCTCCTGCACGCCGAAGCGCGCGGCGCTCGATGCGATCCTGAGATCTGTACCCTGGACCAGTTCCATGCCGCCTGCGATCGCATGCCCGTTGATGGCGGCGATCACCGGCTTGACGACGTCAAATGTGCGCAGCAGCGCGGTGCCGAGAATATCGCGGTCAGCGAGCACGCGGCGATCCCACTCGTCCTCCGGCGGTCGCCCGCCGCTGACGAGCGGGATAAGGCGGCCGAGGTCGGCACCCGAGCAGAAGGCGTCGCCGGTGCCGGTCACGACCGCGACGCGGATCTCGGCGGCGTCGCGCACCCTGCTCCAGCAGTCGGCCAGTTCCACCAGCATCTGCGGATCAAGCGCGTTGCGCGCCGCGGGTCGGTTGAGATGGATGATGGCGATATATCCATCGGTTTCCATCCAGGCTGCGTTGTCGGTCATCAATTCCCCTCCCGCGCTTTAACATTATACCCTTTTAATAGCCTTGCAAGCCGGCGACGGCAGCAATTTGCCGCTGGACAAAGATAAAGCAGTGGAGCAACATAAAACCATGATAAGGATTCATTGATGCCGGACGTGGATGAGCAGGGCGAGGCGCTCTCGTTCGCAAGGGGCAAGCGCGCGCTTCGCGTGGCGCAGGCGATCGTGCACGACATCGAGGCCGACGCACGCCAGGTCGGCGACCGGCTGCCTCCGGAGCACGACATGCTCGCGCGGTACGAAGTCGCCCGCGCCACATTGCGTGAGGCGCTGCGTTTTCTGGAACTGCAGGGCGTGCTCCACCTGCAGCCCGGTCGAGGCGGCGGGCCGGTGGTCGCGCGGCCGCAGATTGGCGATTTCACGAGTTCGCTTGCGCTCGTACTGCACTTCGTCGGCACCGACCTGCGCGCGCTGATCGAGCTGCGCGAGGCGCTGGCCCCGCGGGCGGCCTCTCACGCTGCCCGGCGCGCAACGGCGGCGGATCTGATGGCGCTGGCAAGCTGCTTCGCCGATCTCGAGCAGCAGGTGGAATCGATGCTGTTCGAGGAAACCAACCGGCGCTTCCACGACCTTCTGGCATGGGCGAGCGGCAATCCGCTGTTCGGGTTGCTCACGTCCGCGCTGCATCTGCTGACCCGCGACCTTTCGCGCCAGCTCGGCTATTCCGAGCACGAGCGCGAGAACCAGGTTCGTCGCCTCGCGCGCGTCGTCCATGCGGTGCGGCTGCGCGACGCGGTCACGGCGCGGCGCGAGATGGAACGGCTCGTCGAGGGATCGGCGGAGTATCTCGGGCGGCGCAGCCCCGACCTGATGGATCAGAAGGTGCGCTGGACCCAGGCGTTCGAGGCGTAGCCGCCGGAGTAGATCAGCAACGAGAACGATGTGGGAGAGACGGACAATGGCCCTGAACAGCCGAATCTGCGGGATGCTCGGCATCGACTATCCGATCGTCCTGGCCGGCATGGGCGGGGCAAGCGTCCCGCGACTGGCGGCGGCGGTGTCCAACGCGGGCGGGCTGGGCGTGCTCGGCGCGGCAGCGTGCTCACCCGAGCAGCTCCGCGCGTGGATCCGCGAAACGCGCGCGCTGACCGACAAGCCGTTCGGCGTCGACACGCTCCTGCCCGCCTCGGTGCGGCGCGGCTCGGCGCCGCAAACCGGGGCCGCGCCGGCGGACCCGCGCGCGGTGCTCGCCGACTATCAGGCGTTCACGCGCGACTTCATGGAGCGCGAGGGGCTGGAGATCGTCGCGCGTGATTCCGGCCGCGCCGTCACGGAGGGTGCGGCAAACGGCGGCGCGGCGCTGTTCTCCAAGGAGTTCTTCGAGGCCCAGATGGAGGTCGTCGTCGAGGAGAAGGTGCCCGTCTACGCGGCGGGGCTCGGCAATCCGGGGCCGTGGATGGATCGACTCCACGCCAACGGCACGGTCGTCATGGCGGTCGTCGGCAAGGTGAAGCACGCGCTGCAGGTGGTGGAGTCGGGCATCGACGTGATCGTGGCGCAGGGGCACGACGGCGGCGGGCATAATTCGCCGATCGGCACCATCTCGCTCATCCCGCAGGTCGTCGATGCCGTGGGGGACCGGGTGCCGGTGCTCGGCGCTGGCGGCATCTCCGACGGGCGCGGTGTGGCCGCGGCCTTCATGCTGGGCGCCGAGGGCGCCTGGGTCGGCACCGCGTTCCTTGCGACGGAGGAGGCAGGGATCGAGGACTTCCAGAAGGAAGCGATCGTCGACAGCGGCGATGCCGATACCGTGGTAAGCCGCTCGATCACGGGCAAGCCTGCCCGCATGATCCGCAGCAAGTGGGCCGACGCCTGGGTGGCGGCGGGCAAGGAGCCGCTGCCGATGCCATACCAGTCGATGATCGCCGGTCCGGTGATGGCGTCGGGCATCCGTGCGAAGCGCAAGGACATCATCCCGGGCTTCGCCGGGCAGGGCATGGGGCTGATCCACGCCGTGCGCCCCGCCGCCGAGGTGATGCGCGACCTCGTCGCCGATGCCGAGCGCGCGCTCGGCCGCGCGGCGGGCCTCCGCTGAGGGTCGCGGCTGGTACAGGAGGGACAGATATGACCTTCTCGGACAAGGCGGCGATCACCGGCGTCGGGGAAACCGATTACGTCAAGGGCACCGAGCGCACCGCGGTGGACATGATGCTGGAGGCGTCGCGGCGCGCGATCGCGGACGCGGGGCTGCGCCCGTCCGACATCGACGGCATGGTGCCGCCGCCCATCTACACCACGTCGGAGGAACTGGCGGCGAACCTCGGCAACGACGTGCTGCGCTACGCCGCGACCGTCCACATGGGCGGCGCGAGTCCGACGACCGCGCTCCAGCATGCGGCGATCGCGATCGCGGCGGGGCTGTGCGACCACGTGCTCGTCACGCTCGGCTGGAACGGCTTCTCCGCGCTGCGGCCCAAGCCGGGCGCTCCGCCCACGCGGCCGATGAACATGAACACGCTGACCAACACGATCCGCGGGTATTACATGCCCTATGGCGTGTTCCTGCCGGTGCAGATGTATGCCTGGCTGGCGACCCGGCATTCGCAGCTCCACGGCGTCGGTCCGGAAGCCATGGGGGCGGTGGCGATGGCGTGCCGACGGCATGCGCAACTCAATCCGAAGGCGTTCACCTACGGCCGGCCGCTCGACTGGGAAACCTACCACGACGCCCGGATGGTGTCGGAGCCGTTCCGGCTCTACGACTGCTGCCTCGAGACCGACGGCGCGTGCGCGGTCGTCGTCTCGCGCACCGACCGCGCGCGCGACATGCCGCATGTGCCCGTCACAATCGCAGGCGCCGCCGAGGGGCATCCCTATCCCGCGGACGATATCCCCTCGCGCCCGGATCCGTTCAAGATCGGGCTGAGCTACGCCGCGCCCAAGGCCTTCGAAATGGCCGGTGTGCGCCGCGAGGAGATGGATTTCCTCCAGGTCTACGACTGCTTCACCTACGTCGTGCTGCTCCAGCTGGAGGCGATGGGCTATTGCGAGCCGGGCGGCGCGCTCGACTTCGTGCGTGACGGGCAGATCGAGCTCGGCGGGCGCTTTCCGCTCAACACCCATGGCGGGCTGCTGAGCGAGGCGCACGTGTGGGGGCTCAACCACGTCGTCGAGGCCGTGCGCCAGCTGCGGCACGACTGCGGCGAGCGCCAGGTGCCGGGAGCACAGACGGGGCTCGTCACCGGCTGGGGCGACCTGGGCGACGGCAGCATCGCCATCCTGCGGAGGTTCGCATGAACGACGACGACATTGCGCCCAAGCTGCGGGCACCCGCCGTCTCGCCGCCCAAGCCGTTGCCGCACCCGCAGGATCCGGTAGAGCAGGAGTTCTGGCAGCGCTGCCAGGGCGGCACGCTCCATTTCCAACGGTGCGGCGAGTGCCGGACGTGGCGCCACCTGCCCCGCTACATGTGCGCGCGCTGCGGCTCGCCGTCGTTCGCCTGGGAGCCGAGCAGCGGGCGCGGGCGGCTGTTTTCCTGGACGGTGACGCACCAGGCGCTTCACCCCGCCTTCGCGGCCGACGTGCCGTATGTAGCGGCGGTGGTCGAGCTGGACGAGGGCGTCCGCATGGCGACCCGGCTGACCGGCGCCGACCCTGCCACGCTCGCGCTCGACATGCCGGTGGCGCTGGCCTTCGAAACGATCGGCGACGGGTTTCGGCTGCCCGTCTTCACACCAGCTGCAGGAGCGTGAACCGATGGACCTGAGTTACGGCCCGGAATACGAGGCGTTCCGCGATGAGCTGCGCGCGTTCATCGCCGAGAACCGCCACCGTGCCCCGGCCGCGCCCGGCGCGGCGCAGCGCGCCGGGGCGGACGCGGTCGCGTGGCAGCAGCTGCTGCTCGAACACGGCTACACCGCGCGCACCATTCCGCGCGAATATGGCGGCTTCGGCGCCGAACCCGACATCCTCACCTCGCGCATCATCGCCGAGGAGTTCGCCGCGGCGGGCGTGCCGGGCGGGCTGTCGAACCAGGGCATCTCGATGCTCGTTCCGACGCTGCTCGAGCTCGGCACGGAGGAGCAGAAGCGCCGCTGGATCGCGCCGACGCTGCGCGGCGAGATCGTCTGGTGCCAGGGGTATTCGGAACCGGGCGCGGGCTCTGATCTGGCGGCGCTGCGCACCAGCGCGCGCGAGGAGAACGGCGAGTTCGTCATCAACGGGCAGAAGATCTGGACCAGCACCGCGCATCAGGCGGACATGATCTTCTGCCTCGTGCGGACGGAAGCGGACGCGCCCAAGCATGCGGGGATCAGCTACCTCATCTTCTCCATGAAAACACCCGGGATCGAGGTGCGCCCGCTGCGCACGATGACGGGCCACGCCGAGTTCAACGAAACCTTCTTCACCGACGTGCGCGTGCCCGTGGACCAGATCGTCGGCCAGCGCGGGCAGGGCTGGATGGTGGCCAACGCCACGCTCGGTTACGAGCGTGGCATGCTGGGCGACCCGGCGGCGCTGGAGAATCGCCTCGCCGCGCTCGTGCAGCTGATGCACGATGAACGGATCGACGGCGTGCGCGCGATCGACAACGCGGCATTGTGCGACCGGCTGGTGGCGCTGCAGGCCGAAGTCGCGGCGATGAAGTTCAACGGCCTGCGGCTGCTGTCCAATTCGCTGAAGGGCGAACCCGGCGGCCTCGCCAAGCTGATCGTCAAGCTCCAGTCGTGCGAACTGGCGCACCAGATCTCGGCGCTGGCGATCGACGCCATGGGGGAGCTCGGCCTGCTGTACGGCGGCAGCCGGCGCGAGCGGGCGGGCGGAAGCTGGCAGTGGAACTACATGTTCCAGCTCGGCCTCATCATCGGCGGCGGCACCGCGCAGATCCAGAAGAACATCATCGCCGAGCGGGGGCTCGGCATGCCGCGCGAGCCGAAGCTGGAGCACGCGCGCGCACCCAAGGCGGGGGCGGCATAGATGGATTTCGGTCTTTCCCCCGAGCAGCGGATGCTGCGCGACGCGGTCGATCGGCTGCTGCGCGAACATTGCCCGCTCGATCACGTCCGCGAGGTCGCGGAGGGCGGCCATGCCGTCAGTGCGGCGGTGGTGGCGGCGCTGTCCGAGCTTGGCCTTTCCGGCATCATGGTGCCCGAGGAGCACGGCGGCCTCGGCCTGGGCCTGCTCGATGCCTTAGTAGTGGCGGAGGCGCTCGGCGCAGCGGTGGCGCCGGTGCCGTTCGTGGCGCGCTGCGTCCTCGCCCCGCTTGCGCTGCGGCTTGCCGGCACGCCGGCGCAGCAGGCGCGCTGGCTGCCGCGCATTGCCGACGGCAGCGCGCGCTTCGGCGTCGGGCTGACCGAGGTCGTCAACCGTCGCGACGGCGGCGGCGTCACGGCCGCGGACGGCACGCTCAGCGGCTCCGCGCTGTTCGTGCTCGACAGCGCCGACGCCGATGCCTTTGTCATCGCCGACCAGGGCGGCCAATTGCATCTGGTCGCCGGCGAGGCGGACGGGCTCGAACGCCTTCCGCTGTCCACGATCGACCTCACGCGGTCGGTGGGAGAGTTGCGGCTCGACGGCGTCGCGGCCGAGCCGCTCGGCGAGGACGACGGCGGGACCGCCAACCGGCTTGTCGCCGCGGGCCGCGTGCTGCTCGCGGCGGACAGCGTGGGCGCGGGCGACGTGATGATCGCGCGGGCGGTCGATTATGCCGGGGAGCGCGAGCAGTTCGGGCGCGTCATCGGCAGCTTCCAGGCGGTCAAGCACATGTGCGCCGAGATGGCGGCGCGGCTGGAGCCGTGCCGATCGCTCGTCTGGTACGCGGCGCATGCGTTCGACGCGGTCCCGGATGAGGCTTTGCTGATGGCATGTCATGCCAAGTCTCACACCGGGGAGGTGGGCCGATTCGTCGCGCGTACCGGCACGGAGGTCCACGGCGGGATGGGGTTCACCGACCTGCTCGGCCTCCATTACTGGTTCAAGCGCATCGGCTTCGACCGGCAGTTGCTCGGCGGGCCGGAGATCGTGCGCGCGGAGGCGGCCGCGCTGCAGGGCTGGGGCAAACGCGCCGCCTGAGACGAGGAGCAGCAGGCATGACGCAGTGGAACCTGGGCGACATCCTCGACGCGATCGAGCCCGTAATGCCCCACGACGCCCCCGCGCTGATCCACGGCGACCGGGTCATCACCTGGCCCGAGATGGCGCGCCGTTCAAACAACATCGCGCGGGCGCTGCGTGCGCGGGGCGCGGGACCGGGCGCCAAGGTCGCCTTCTATATGCGCAACCGGCCCGAATACGGCGAGCTGATGGCGGCGTGCTTCAAGGGACGCCTGACCCACGTCAACATCAACTACCGCTATCGGCCCGACGAGGTGTTCTACATCTTCGACGACAGCGACAGCGAGGTCGTGGTCTACAGCGCCGAGTTCCGCGCCTGCATCGAGGAGCTGCACGGCCGGCTCGGCAAGGTGCATACCTTCGTGGAGATCGGTCCTGAGGCGGAGCGCGCCTCGTTCGCGCTGCCCTACGAGGCGCTCGCGCGGGAGGGCGACGGCGCGCCGCTCGGCATCGCGCGCTCGCCCGACGACGAGTTGTTCATCTACACCGGCGGCACGACGGGGATGCCGAAGGGCGTGATGTGGCGGCACACCGACATGCGCGAGGCGCAACTCGACGCGCAGCGGCTGATGGGGCCGACGCCCGCCGACCTTGCAGAAACCGCGGCGCTGACCGCGCGCGACGGACCGGGCCGGCGTACGATGCCCGCCTGCCCGATGATGCACGGCACCGGCTTCATCACGTCCATCGGCACGCTGATGAGCGGCGGCTGCATCGTGACGCTCGGCGGTGAATCGTTCGATGCCGACGAGCTGTGGCGGTCGGTCGATCGCGACCGCGTCGAATCGATCGCGATCGTCGGCGACGCCTTCGCCAAGCCGATGCTGGCCGCGCTGGATGCCGCGCCCGGGCGCTACGACACGTCCAGCCTCGTCACGATCGTTTCATCCGGGGTGATGTGGAGCCGCGAGGTGAAGGCTGGGTTGATCCGGCACATCCCGCAAGTCGTGCTGATGGACAGCTTCGGCGCGTCGGAAGGGCTGGGGTTCGGCCTGTCGGTCACCAGCGCGGCGGGCGAGACGGCGACCGCACGCTTCACCATCGGCGGGCTGTGCGACGTGTTCGACGAGCATGACCGGCCGGTCGTGCCGGGCAGCGGCACGCCCGGTTTCATCGCGCGTAAGGGCGCGATCCCGATCGGCTACTACAAGGATCCGGAGAAAAGCGCGAAGACGTTCCGCACCATCAACGGCGTCCGTTACTCGATGCCTGGCGACTGGTGCACCGTCGCCGCGGACGGGACGCTGACGCTGCTCGGGCGCGGCAGCGTGTGCATCAACACGGCGGGTGAGAAGGTCTATCCGGAAGAGGTGGAGGAGGTGCTGAAGACGCATCCAGCGGTCGCGGACGCGCTTGTGGTCGGCGTGCCCGACGAGAAATGGGGCCAGGCGGTGACGGCGGTGGTCCATGCCGCACCGGGGGCGACAGTAGACGAGGCGGCGGTGCGCGCTCACGTGCGCGCCGCGCTCGCCGGCTACAAGACGCCCAAAGCGATCGTCGTCACGGACCGACCGCTGCGCGCGCCGAACGGCAAGGCGGATTACAAGGCGGCGACCGACATCGCCGTCGCGGCAGTCGCTGCGCGATGACGGGCGTGCCCGACATCGACGCGCTGGTGATCGGCGCGGGCTTCAGCGGGATCTACCTGCTCGGGAAGTTGCGCGAGAACGGCTTCAACGTTCGGCTGGTGGATGCGGCGGCGGAGCCGGGCGGCATCTGGTACTGGAACTGCTACCCTGGCGCGCGAGTCGATTCGCATGTTCCGATCTACGAGTTCTCGGACGAGCGGGTGTGGCGCGACTGGACCTGGTCGGAACGCTTCCCAGGCTGGCGCGAGTTGCGTCGCTATTTCCGACATGCCTGCGACGTTCTCGACCTCTGGCCTGCAATGACGCTCGGCGTCAGGATGCGCTCCGCCGTGTTCGACGAACATGCCGGCTTCTGGCGAGTGGAACTCGCCGATGGAGAGCGGCTGACCACCCGCTATCTGCTACCGTGTACCGGCTTTGCGGCCAAGGCGTACATCCCGTCACTTTCGGGACTCGACAGCTTTGCCGGCCCGGCCCACCACACCGCCCACTGGCCGCAGGAGGGCATCGACTTTGGCGGCAAGCGCGTCGCGATCATCGGGACCGGCGCGAGCGGTGTGCAGGTCGCTCAGGAGGCGGCACGCGAGGCTGCGCAGCTGACGATCTACCAGCGCACACCTATACTGGCTCTGCCGATGCGCCAGCGCCCATTGACCGCGGCTGAGCAGGAGCAGGCCAAGCCCGGTTACCCCGAGATCTTCCGTCAACGCCGACTGAGCAGCGGCGGGTTCGAGATCCTGCGGCTCGACCAGTCCGCGCTCGAGGTGTCAAGCGAGGAGCGCACCGCGGCGTTCGAGCGGCTGTGGGCGGCGGGCGGCTTCCACTATTGGGTCGGCAACTACGCCGACATCCTGGTGGACGAGCGCGCCAACCGGCTGGCCTACGATTTCTGGCGAGACAAGGTGCGCGAGCGGATCACCGACCCAGCGTTGCAGGAGAAGCTCGCACCCAGCGACCCGCCGCATCCGTTCGGGGTCAAGCGGCCGTCGCTCGAGCAGACTTATTACGACATCTTCAACCAGCCGAACGTCGAACTCGTCGACCTGCGGGAAGAGCCGATCGAACGGATCCTGCCCGACGGCATAGCCACGAGCGTCGGTGAGCGCCGACACGACGTCCTGGTGCTCGCGACCGGTTTCGACGCAGTGACGGGAGGGCTGATGCAGATGGACATTCGCGGGCGCGGCGGGGCGACGCTGGCGCACGCGTGGGGCGAAGGCGCACGCACGCATCTCGGCTACGCGGTTTCGGGCTTCCCTAACATGGTGTTCCTCTACGGCCCGCAGAGCCCGTCCGGCTTCTCCAATGGTCCGACTGCCGCGGAGGTGCAGGGTGACTGGGTCGTCCGGTTCCTCGAGCATCTGCGCACGGGCGGGTGGTCCCGCTTCGAGGCCGAGCCGGACGCGCACGCGGCATGGGCGCGCCACATCGACGAGATCGCCGCCATGACGCTCTTTCCCAGGGCCGATTCCTGGTACATGGGAGCGAACATCCCAGGCAAACCGCGTCAGCTACTCAACTATCCGTCTGTGGTCGGCTATGCCGAGATCTGCGATGCGGTCGCCGAGGCGGGCTATAGCGGTTTCCGGCTGTCGGCATGAGCGCCGCCGAGGCTACCGGATCGTCGGACATCGACCCGATATGGGCCGAGGACGGGTCGCACCTGCCGGACTGGTTCGTCGATGCGCTGGCCGTTCCGCGGGAAGAAGGCTTCGTCACCGTAGAGGGCGCGCAGATCCACTACCTGCGCTGGGGCGACCGCGCAAAGCCGGGCGTGCTCATGGCGCACGGCTTTCTTGCCCATGCGCGCTGCTGGGCGTTTATCGCGCCGTTGCTCGCCGCGGACTACCATGTGGTCGCCTATGATCTTGCGGGCATGGGCGACAGCGACGCGCGCGTGGGGATCGATGGTGACGGCCGCGGGCGCGAGATGATCGCGGTGGCGGAGGCGACCGGGCTGTTCGACGGTGCTGCGCCGCCCGTGATCATCGGCCACAGCTTCGGCGCGGGGGTCGCGGTGACCGCGATGACGATCGCGGCCGAACGGTTCGCGGGCGCGATCATCTGCGACCTGATGATCATGCGGCCGGAGGCGCTTGCCGCCTACTGGCGTGGCGGACGCGGCAGCCCCGGCTCGGGCGACCCGAACAAGCCCGCCAGCCGGTATCCCGATTACCCGACCGCACGCGCGCGCTACGTGCTCGCGCCGCCACAGCCCGCGGGTGAGCCGTTCCTGATGGACTACATGGCCTATCATTCGCTCCGGCGGGACGGGGACGCGTGGACGTGGAAGTTCTCGCCCGCGGTGTTCGCGCGCGGCAACTCGGCGGACGAATGGATGACGATGGGTCGCCGTGTCGCCGCGGCGCCCGGTCGGCTGGCAATCATCTACGGCGAGCACAGCGCGCTCTTCGGCAGGGATTCCGCGGCATATCTGCGCGAACTGGGAGCCGGCGCGATCCCGATCGTCGCGGTGCCCAACGCGCGCCATCACCTGATGCTGGATGAGCCGCTCGCCTTCGCGACGGCGCTCAGAAGCATCCTTGCTCTCTGGAGATCGGCCCGCTGAACCAATCAGGAATGTCGGGTGTGATCCTCGTCTCCGGAGGATTGTCCGACGGCGAATTCCAGCTGCGCAAGGCACAGTTTTCCGGTTCCGTTTCGCTCGACGCCTTCGGCATGCACCACTGCGACACGACGCCCTACGCGCACCAGCGTCGGCGTCGTGCTGACTGCGCCCAGTCTGACCGGGGCGAGAAATTGAAGGTTCATGCTGATCAGCCGGCAGGACTGCCCTGGCGAGAGTGTGCGGGAGAGAGCAAGCTGTGCGGCCAGCTCAAGAAAGGACGCGATCGCGCCTCCATGCAAGGCGGGCAGAATGGGATTCCCGACAAGCTCCTCCGTGGGGATCAGCGTGAACGTTTCACCGCTTTGCGTCATCATGGTACCGAGTAGCTTCGCAAAGCCGTTCCGCCCGGTACTGGCCCCGATCGCGCCTTCGTTCATGGGGCGACAGCCCGATTGATCGAAAAGACGCCTTGGGCAGTCGCGATCAGGTGAGACGGATCTGTATCCCAGACTTCGGCGCGTACGAACGCACGGTGCTCGGTCGCGTCGTAGCAGTGAGCCCACGCCGTCGCGGGGCATCTCGCCTCGGCGGATCGCACATGGTCCACCTTCAGGTTAAGGGTGGAGATCGCCAGCCGTCTGCCCAATCGAGACATCACGGCAACGCCGCAGGCCTGATCGATGAGGCTCGTCAACACACCGGTCGCGAGCGCCTCCTCCTCGTCCGCCAGCTCCGCGTGCCAATCGACCCGGAGCGAACTGAGCCCGTCGCCGATCGAAACGAGCTCAAGGCCCAGCCGATTGCCCCACGGTATGTCGCCCGGTCGCAAGCTCAAGTCTCCAACCATAAAACCCCTCCCTGCCCAGACGATTCCTGTTCCCCGCCGCGTCCACAAGCCAAGCACAGGAAAACGGTACGGTTTACTTACAAACTTCTTCGCCTTAACGTCTGCATCCTGCGATGGAAACGCGATCCAACAAATTCCTTGTGCTCGCGGTCACCGGCCTTCTGCTGAGCACGCTTCTCGTCTTCACCCTTTGGCTTTTCGATGCGCGAAGTGGAGACGGAAACCCGTATCTCATCCGTTTCACCGGGAGCGTCGCCGGCCTGGAAAAGGGATCACCAGTGACGTTCTCGGGCGTCCCGGCGGGCCATGTCACGTCCATACGGTTTGACGGAGCTGATCCCTCAGCGGTTCTCGTCACCATCAGCCTCGAACCGGGAACCCCCATCGTCACAGGTGTCAAGGCAACGATCGCGCGATCCGCACTGGCAGGGACGGCCAACATCAGTCTCGACGGCGCAAAGTCCGGTGCATCCCCGATCGTCGCGACGAGGGTCGGTGAGCTTCCCATCATCCCCGCCAAGGAGGGTGGGCTTCTTGGCGGGGGAGGGGATCCAGTCGCGCTCGTGGACAAGATCAGCCGGACAGTCGACTCCGTGTCGCGCAACCTCGATGCCGCCCAACAGCAGCGGGCCAGCGATCGGCTGGCGGCGCTCGCGGAGAGTTCCGCAGGCTGGGCAGACAAGGCTGGAGCGGCATCTGACGCGCTTACCGGCGCCCGCGGGCGTGTCGTGGCCCTGGGGGACGCCTTGCAGCGATCCGGCGAAAGCGCCGAACGGTTGGGGAGCGCTGTGGTAGAAAGCCG
This sequence comes from Sphingomonas sp. IC-11, assembly GCF_021043365.1. Classification (GTDB taxonomy): domain Bacteria; phylum Pseudomonadota; class Alphaproteobacteria; order Sphingomonadales; family Sphingomonadaceae; genus Sphingomonas. Next base: position 31,423 of record NZ_JAJNDU010000005.1, read on the forward strand.
CGCAACCGTCCTCGCCAGGGCGAACCGTGCGTTGCTGAATGCCCGTGGCGGAGCCGTGCGTCTCACGGCTCGCGTCGAGGCTGTTCGACCCACGATCCGCAGCGCGACCGTGAAAGAGGCCCAACTGCGTGAAACCGTTCGTTCAGCAAGGAAGAAGGCAGGCGCTGTCAGAGATACGGCCGTTCGCCTCGATCAGGAAGGGCTGGGTGTGGGTGCACCGTCCCTCCCGACCTACAAGCCGGGGTCGCGGCAGTGATCGACCGCGACACGATAGGACAACTCTGGTCGGAGAGCGGGCTGGCAGGCGAGGAACCGACCGTCCCGGCGTGATCCTCGTCAACGGGTCCGGATCGCGCTACCCTCGCTCCAGGAGAACGAGATTGAGCGATGACGAGAAGAAGAGCCGGCGCCCAGGGAAGATGGGCAGACCGACGACCGAGGACGCGCTCCGACTGACTTCGCATATCCTCAAGAGCGCCCGCGAGCTGTTTTTCCAGCACGGTTTCGACGGCGCCAGTGCCGACATGATCGCCGAACAGGCGCGCATCTCCAAGCGAACCCTGTACGCGCGGTTCGGCAGCAAGGCTCGCGTGTTCGAGGCTGTCATCCTGGACGAGATCGATACGCAGCTGCGCGCGCTCGAACCCTCCGGCAGCGACGAACCCGACATTGCATCGCGCCTTCGCGTCATCGCCGATCGCCTGCTCGAGTGGCTCCTGACGCCTCGGATCGCCTCGATGGAACGCGTCGTCATTGCCCAAGCGGTGCGTTTTCCTGCGCTCGCGGCGAACATCCACGACTTCGGCTATCAGCGGGCTGTCCAATGGGTGGCCTCCATCCTCGCCCATGCCGATGCCAAGGGCGAGCTGTCGCTGGCGGACCCGGTGTTCGCTGCCGAGCAGTTCGTCACGCTCGTCGTCGTCGCGCCCATGCGCCGCGCGGCGCTCGGGCTGTCTCCTCCCGCGTACGACGATGCAGCTCGCGAACGTATCTTGCGCGTGATTGATCTGTTTCTCGACGGCTGCCGTCCGCGGCACGTCGACAAAGGGACCATGTGATGCTCGTCAACGACGACGAGCCTCAACTCGGTGAGCGCGCGCGCCTTGCCGAACTCATCCAGATCATGGGCCGCCACGGGCTGAACGGCTTGGCCGCTCGCCTGGGTCTGCTGCCAGGTCGCTCGGAGCAGCCGGCAGACGTCTGTACGCCCGAGCGGGTCGTCGCGCTGCTGCGGGACCTTGGACCTGTCGCGGTGAAGCTGGGGCAGGTGCTCGCGACCCGTGAAGACCTGCTAGGGCCGGAATGGGTGCGTGCGCTGGCAACGCTGCAGGATCGCGTGACACCGCTGCCGTTCGAGGCGCTGGAGCCGACGATCCTGGCCGCGCTCGGCTCCCCGATCGAGGACGTGTTTGCGAGCTTCGGCCGCGACCCGATCGCCGCGGCGTCGATCGCGCAGGTTCATGCCGCCACCCTTCGCGACGGAACCGAAGTCGTAGTCAAGATACGCCGGCCGGGGATCGCGGAACGAGTCGATGCCGACCTTCGGCTGCTCCGCCGCATCGCGCGGCTTGCCGCGAGGCACTCGCCGGAGATACGGCGCCTCAAACCTGACGACCTGCTCCGGTTTTTCGCGGAGAGTCTGTCGCAGGAAATGGACCTCAGTGCCGAAGCGGCAGCCTGCGAGAGCATCGGGGCCTTCCTGCAGCCGCTCGGCGTCCGCACGCCCGCCTTCTACTGGGATCAGGTCGGGCGCCGGATCAACGTGCAGGAGCGGCTCAACGGCGTGCCAGTCCGCGAGATTATCGACGGGGCGCAGGAGGGGGGCGTGGAGGTCGCCGGCCGCTACGCGGATGCCGTGCTGCGGATGATCATCTTCAACGGCCGGTTCCACGCGGACCCCCATCCCGGCAACGTCTTTGTCCTTGCCGATCGCTCGCTCGCGTTCATCGACTTCGGCGCGGTCGGCGTGCTCAGCCCCGCCCGGAGGAACGAGGTCGTCACGCTCATCCTTGCGAGCGCAAGCGAGGATACGCGGTCGGTCACGGACGTGCTGCTGCAATGGTCCGGCGAAACCGATGTCGATCGTCAGGCGCTGGCCCGCGACCTCGACGCGCTCACTGGGCGATTCCGCGGGGCGGTACTCCAGCAGATCGAGCTAGCCGACATCTTCGGCCGTGTATTCGCGCTGCTGCGAACCTACCGGCTGGCGCTGCCGCCCGATCTCGCCCTGCTGCTGCGCACCCTGTTGATCGCCGAAGGGTTCGTGCGACGGCTCGATCCCGGCTTCGACATCGCCGCGCGCGCCGCGCCGATCGCGCGCGAACTTCTGCGCGAGCGGATCGGCCCGGCCGGACTCAAGCGGGGCGGACGGCGGCTGGCGACAAGCCTTGGCCGGCTGGCCGCGGTATCCCCCGATTTGGTGACCTTCGCGGAGCGTGTCGCACGGTCGGGCGCGCTGCCGATCGAGTTGCACAAACGCGCAGTCTCACCCCCGGCCTCGCTCCGGCGCGCCGATCCCAACGTCCTGTCTGCCGGAATGCTGGTCGCCGGCGCGATCCTTCAGCGTGACCATGATGTTGTCGGCACGATATTGATGGCGTCAGCGGTATTGCCCGCAAGCTGGGCCTGGTTCGCGAGCAGGCGGAGGCGCTGACCTGCCATCGCCCGATGTGACGGATTCACGGTTTCTGCCTTCCGTCTAGCGCGCGCTGAGACCGCCCCTCGAGCTTCATCTGTGAACGACGGAACAATCCAGGGGGAGGGGGTGTTCTCTATAAGTAAACCGGCTGGTGTATAAACCGCACCCTGGTTAGATCGAACGAGGGCCTTGCGTGTGGAACAGCCGGACTACGAACAACATCCACTTGCCGAGGACTGGGCTGATTTCGGCGCTGCATTGAGCAACCTGATGCCCATGCTGGCAAGCTATGCACGATCGCTAGCCAGAAATCCTGATGCTGCACAGGATCTTGTTCAGGAAACCGTGCTGAAGGCGTGGCGCAGCCGCGCATCATTTGAAGCCGGTACGAACATGAAGGCGTGGACCTTCCGTATTCTTCGCAATTCGTTTCTGTCGCATGTACGTCGTCGACGCACGGTACAAGTGGGCGAGACTGCCGAACTCAACGACGTTCCGGTGGCGTCAAACCAGGAGTCGGTCGTGACGTTGAGCGATGTTCGCCGCCTGTGGCCACGCCTGACGCCCGAGCAGCAGCGGTGCATTCAATTCGTTGGAATCGAGGGCTTGAGCTACGAAGAAGCGGCCACGATCGAGCAGGTTCCTGTCGGCACAATCAAGAGCCGCGTGGTAAGGGGGCGGCAGATGCTGCGCGCACTCATGGATCACGCGAGCCGCGATGAGGCTTCCGGATCAGAACCTCAGATCATTGCGGACGATGCGATCTGTCAGGCCGAGCCGCCATCTATCGACGAGGTGCACACGAGACAGATCGAACTGCTGCAAAGCTGGCGGACGAAGCGCGCGGCCGATCGCTGTCTGGCAGCCTGAAGCGGTCGGCTCGCTCGATCCCAATGCGTACCCCAATCTTGGCACATTGGCCGGAGATCGTCGTGGAGTTGGCAATATCGAGCAAACAGTGGCCAGGCGCCTTGACCCGCAGCATCGAGAGCATCTTTCAACGAGCAGGGATGACCCGATAGCGCAGGAAGGCACCTGCGGGTTCAGCTTGGTGTGCAAGCGCCATTTCCTCCAAACTACCAAAATACGCCTGTGAAGCTGCTCGCCGGAAACGAGCCGCAGAAACGCATCATTCTCGGAGAACCACCGCCGCTTGGTTGGTGTCATAACCGAATGGATGCGCCAGGAATATCCACGGACGCTGTCGCCATGGAGGCAGCAGCAAGCCCCTTCACTTTCCATTACGCCGCTAAACGGTCGATCGTGCGTAGGATCGATCGTAAATCGAAAGGCTTGGGAATGAACGCCGCCCGCGTCGGCAGCTCGGACGGGTGCACCTTCACGATGCCGGACACCACCACCAGCAATGTCGGGGGATAGCGGTCGCGGACATAGTGGCCGAGCTTCATGCCATCCATCGATCCGGGCATGGCAACGTCGGTTAGCACGATCCAGATCGTGGCGTTCGCTTCCAGCAGCGCAATCGCCTGGTCGGCATTCTCGGCCTCGAAGCCGCGATCCTCGAAGAAGTCCACAAGGTCGTAGCGGATGAACGCCTCGTCCTCCATGATCAGGATGGCTCGCGCCCGCTCGGCTTGCTCGATGGTCATGCGCCGATCGCCTCGCCGGCACCTGCCAGCGGCGCTTCGATCCGGAACTCGGCGCTAGATACCGGGTAGCTCAACGTGGTATCGCCCCGGAAATAGCCACGTAGCGAGCGTTCGATCATGCGGGAGCCGAACCCCCGGCGGGTCGGCGCCGACACCGGCGGACCGCCCTGCTCCTGCCAGAGGAAGGAGAAGTGGGGGCCACCTTCCTCATCCCTCACTTGCCACTGGATCATCACCGTGCCCGTCTCGTTGCTCAACGCTCCATACTTGGTGGCGTTGGTCGCCAATTCATGCAGGGCCAAGGTCAACGCCAGAGCGGCTTGGGAGTTCAACCGGATGCGCGGGCCTTCCATCTTTATCCGGTCGCGTTGCCCGGCGACCGCCGTCAGGCCGGCATCCAGCACCTCGTGCAGCCCAGCCTCCTGCCATGACGATGCGGTCAGCACGTCGGTCGCACGCCCCAAGGAGGCGAGGCGGGAGCGAAGTCGGCCGATGCCTCCTCCGGCGAGGGCGCGTCGCGCATCGTCTGGCTGGCGATCGACTGCACCATTGTCAGGATGTTCTTGATGCGGTGCGCCAGCTCGCCATTGAGGAGCTGCTGCTGCTGGCGCACCTGCTCCAGGGCGGTGTGGTCGCGCGACACCGACAGGATGCGGGCGGTCTCCCCATCCAGCCCGGGAATGGGCGATACCGAGATGGACCAATGCTTGGCGGTGCCGAGGTAGGTATCGGCCGGCGCCTCGAAGTGCGTGGTTTCGCCCCGCTTGGCTGCCTCGATCGCCTCCTTCGCGTAGGCGGGTCCGCCTTCCTTGAGGAAGTTCGGTCAGGGGCATCCGGCGACGGCGTTGAAGTCGCTGACCTCCATCGTCTTCATGCCGCCTTCGCTCATGAAGGAGAGCGTGCCGTCCAGCTCCACGACCTTGATGCAGTCGGTCGAGGCGGCCAGCACGCTGCGCATGAACACCGCCGCTTCCTGCGCCTCGGCGGTCGCGGCGTCGCGCTCGCGCTTCGCCTTCACGCGCGCGGTGCTGTCGGAGGTGATGTTCATCAGGCCCGCGACCTCGCCTTCGTCGTCCCAGACGGGCGAGTAGGCGAAGTCGTACCACGTCTCCTCCGTGAACCCGTTGCGGGTCATGGTGAGCGGCTGATCCCGGAAGGCGACGCTTTCGCCCCGGAACACCCCCTCGATCAGCGGCTCCAGGTCAGGCCATAGTTCGGGCCATACCTCCGCGGTCGGGTAACCAAGCGCGTCGGGGTGCCGGCTGCCCAGGATGGGGGCATAACCGTCGTTGTAGAGCAGGATGCGCTCCGACCCCCAGATCAGGCACATGGGATGGAGCGAGGCAAGCATGGCATCGACCGAGATGCGAAGGGCCGCCGGCCAAGTGCTGCGCGGACCCAGGGGCGTGCGGTCCCATGCGAACGCCCGGGTGCGCTCGGCCATGTTCAACTCGGGCATGCTGATGGCGAGAGAGGCGTTCATTCGGGATGGCTCGTCCGGTGATCTCAACGGGCTAACCACTGCACGGCCTGCTTCCAGTTTAGGCGAACCCAAAACTTGAGGGAAGCGCCGGAACCAAATCATAGTTAAAGCGTGAACGCGCGCCGATGCATCCGTTCTTGTCCGCGATGCAGACAGAGCCAGGATATAGCGGAGTGTGAGGTAACGCATCCTCATTCAGAGGGATCGGGAACAAAGAAAGCCTCAGGAAAATTCCCTCGACTTTACATAATACATATTATCAGACTGGCGGATTTCTGTTCCGCTGCGGGCACTTACCTGCCCTCGCCGCGGTCGCGATCACCCGATCAGCGACGTTCGCTCACGCTGCCGCTGGTCGCGCTCGGGCCGCCACGCATCAAACTGCGCCAGAACGTCGTCCACGTCCATACCCGTCTGTCGGCGATGGGCATCGACGCGCGCGCGCAGCGGCTCGGGCCAAGCCACGCTGCTTCGGATCAGCATACCGCCGGACGTGGCAGGGGGGAGCGACTGCGCAACCCTTCCTGGACAGGTTCACGAAGGCGAGCCGTCGTTACCATGCGGCAAGAACGGCCGTGTGCATCATCTGCTTTCCGCGATCGAGGCCGGGTCGATGACCGGCAGCACTTCCGCCAGCATCCGCTCGGACGATACCGCCTCGTACCGCTGAGCCAGCACGTCGGCTTCACCATCATAGGCAGCGATGACATCCAGGTAGCTGCTCAAGCGTCCAGGCCTGCGAAGCGGGCACGATGCCGGGCGACATAGTCGTGGCGCGGGTGCAGCCGTGGATCGGCGGGCAGGTGGACGCGCTCGCCTGGTTGCGGGAACAGGCGGATCAGTTCGGACGGCACCTTGTTGTGCGACACGAGCAGCCGGCATTCGGCGTCGAGGCTGATAAGGTGGCGGTCGAACAACCAATGCGCTGTCGCGGACAGGGCAATTCCATTCTGTACGACATCCGGTCCGCCATCGGCGACGCTCCAGATGTGCGCGGCCTGAGCTTCTTCCTTGCCGCCACCATTCACCATGCGCAGCCCTGTCACCGCGCAGCGGTTGTAATAGGCCTCGAGCACATGGCCTCGGAAGGCGGCGCTGCGCACCTTCCGGTTAACTAGTAGCTGCACGACGCGCCGCTCGTCAGGCGGTGAGGCCAGCAAGGCGGCAGTGGGAGCATCGACGTGCTGTGGATCGAGCTCAAGCCGGATCGCATGTTCGGGTGACAGCGTATCGATAAGGCCGCGGTTTACGATGGCGGCAAAGTCGGCATCGTCGATGGCGCGAATAGATCGGCCGCGCAGCGCTCGACCGGCGATGGAAGGATTATCCAGTTCCCGGAGCATACGCTCGAGAAAGCGGCCGTCCGGATCGCGATGCAGCACTGCGCGATCGAACTCGATGAAATCGCTGATGCGGGCGTAAAAGAGCGTCCGGTCGGTGGGATCAGGGTCGATGCTGTGCACGAGGCCGGCGGCCACATAGCCCTTCCGGCCACCAGCCGAGCCAGCTTCACGGTAGACGATCCAGTCGCCGACGCAAGCCTCGGCGGCGCGCAGGTAGATACGCGGGAAATGGTAGCGCTCAGCGATCAGATCATCGTAGCGCGACGCACCGCTGATCTCGAAGACACCCTTCATGGACGGAATCGTGGTGCCATTATCATGCTGGAGCAACGTGTAGGATGGTCCGCTTCCTGCCGTTCGAGGAGTCTGGCGCTAACGGCAGCTATCGCGGGGTGGTAGCCCCAAAGCGGACTGGCGGCTAGCGGCCCAGTTCCAGCCGTCTAAGGGCACCTAGCTCAGTGACCCGTCCGGGGAACACGCAAGCCGCAGTGAATGTCATTACGATAAGCAAGCGTAGGGCAGAGGCTTACTTCGTTCGTCCAATCTCGTCCGCGATGAGCCGCCCCGGACCAGGCATGAACTTATGGCCACCAATATGACGGTGTTGCAAAGGAAGCCTTTTTCGCAGTGAAAACAACGTGGCTTGGCGGCCTCCGTCTCCGCCACCCAGTCCCAAGACATTGAGGAAGTTGTGTTTTCCCGCAGAAAGCAGCGCGCTTCCGCGCGCTTTCTGGTCGCTTCCGTACAGGGAGAATTTCTCCGGCCGAGAACAGGCGGCTGCCGGCTCCATCAATCTCCGCTCTCTCCGCGCGCAGTACGGTTCAACGTTGCTCACGCCGAATGCGGTTTTCGCTGCTAGCAGGGTATTTACAGGGATTATCGGGTAAATCCTTTACGCTCGGCCGCCGTCGGCGATCAGAAAACCGCGGAATTGTGCGGTCGGTGAGCGCGCTACCCTAGACAGCGGAACAGGGAACTTTGCAGCGACAGCAACGAACGCGAGCGGCTGATCTGAGAACATAGCTGCCCTCCACCGTGCGCGTCGCTGCGACTGAAAAGCTGCGTCTGGACTTCAATGCCCCGTGAGCCCTGATACGGCTCGGAGGTGGTCATGAGTGAAGCCGAGGATTTGGTCATACGCCTGCTGACGGCAGCCGGCATGATCATGGAGGACACGGCCGAGGCAGCCGTGATCCGCATTGGCGATATCAGAACCGACGTTCGCGTCGCGGTGGTGCTCGCCGCAGGCGAAGACACCGCGGTGCTGGCGCGCGCGGCTGCCATCATTACCCGCCGCTTCGCTCAATCCAGCGGCTCGTAGGCGAGCGCATCACCTAAGCACATACCTGTTGATTCGGGCTCGGACTTAAGCCGCTGAAGGCGTCTTGCGAGCCATCCTGGTAAAAGATCGCCTCCTACAGCGCTGTACGGGCCGGTCTTGAATTTCGCGCTTGACCAGCGTGTCAGGCGCATCCAACACTCTAGTTCTGCTGAAGGAAAGTTTGATCCATCCGCTTTTAGCGGAAGGTCTTAAGTTTCCTGCGGTCCGATGCCGACGTGGGAAATCCAGTCCGGCATCGTAAGGATTGTGTTATGCCTAAGGTACAGCAGAAAGCGACATCAAAGCAAAGTGCGGTGTTGCCCCTAAAGATCGAGCAGCGGCTCCTCAAACATCTTCGTCCCTCGCCCACGAACGCGAAACTACACAGTGATGTACAGCTGCGCTCCTTGGCGCGCAGCATCCAGTCCAACGGCTCGTGAACCCCATCCTGGCCGACGCAGACGGTGAGATCATCGCCGGGCATGCGCGCTACGAGGCGGCGCTGCGACTGGGGTTAAAGCAGGTCCCGGTCATCGTTCTGGACCATCTAAGCGAGGCGGCGAAACGCGCCTATCGCATTGCCGACAACCGCCTGGCCGAGGTCGGCACACGCTGGTCGGTCGAGCTGCTGCGGCTGGAAGTCGACACCATCATGGAGCTAGACGCCGGTTTCGACATCAGCCTGACCGGCTTCGAGGCAGCCGAGCTCGACATCCGCTTCGACGCGGTCGACAGCAAGAAGGAGCAGGCCGACCCACCCGTCCCTGAGGTTCAGGCGTCAGCAGTAACGAAACTCGGCGACATCTGGCAGATCGGCGACCATCGCCTGATCTGCGGTGATGCGACGCTGCGCGAGACGTACACTGCCCTGCTCGGCCGCGAGCGTGTCGCGATGATGATCGGCGATCCGCCTTATAACGTGAAGATCAACGGTCACGTCAGCGGCAAGGGAAAGAACAAGCACCGCGAGTTCGTCGTGGCTTCCGGCGAGATGAGCGATGCCGAGTTCCGGCAATTCCTGCTCGCTTTCATGGCCCAGTGTGCCGCCTTCAGCAAAGCCGGGGCGCTGCACTACGTCTGCATGGATTGGCTACACCTGCCGCAGCTGCTCTCGGCAGGATCGGTGGCTTATGACGAGTATAAAAACCTGTGCGTCTGGACGAAGAGCCAGGGCGGCATGGGCTCGCTGTATCGCTCGCAGCATGAGCTGGTAGCGGTATTCAAGCACGGGACGGCACCGCACATCAACAATATTGAACTGGGCAAGCACGGCCGCAACCGCACCAACGTCTGGGCATACGCTGGCATGAACAGCTTTGGAAAGGAGCGCGACGTGAACCTCGCGCTGCATCCCACGGTTAAACCGCTGATCATGATCCGCGACGCGATCCTCGATGCCAGCAACCGCGAGGATCTTGTGCTCGATCCGTTCGGCGGATCGGGCACGACGTTGCTTGCCGCCGATGCAGTAAATCGCCGCGCCCGGCTGATCGAACTCGACCCGTTGTACCGCGACGTCATCGTCCGCCGCGCCGAGCAGGCGCTGGGCGTTGTCGCGACGCTGGCCGGTTCAGGCCACAGCTTTGCGGAGGTCGCAGCCGACCGGGCGGTGTCGCATGGCTGACCGTAGCTATGAGGTCGGCTACGGCAAACCGCCGACGCAGCACCGGTTCAAGCGCGGCCAGTCGGGCAATCCGCGCGGGCGCCCGAAGGGAGCACGCGGGTTCAAGACGCTGGTGGAAGAAATGCTCAGCGAGCTCGTCACGGTCAACGTCGCTGGTCGTAAGCGCAAAGTGAGTGTCGTTGTCGCAGCGTTGAAGCGCCTGGCGCAGAAAGCGGTGAACGATGGCGATCCACGAGCACTCGATCGCCTGCTTGGCTTAGCCCAGCTGGCTGATGCCGGGCGGCCGGCTGATGCGCCAGAGCCGACAGCCGACGACCTGGCCGTCTTTGAACAGCTTAAGCGAGATTTGATGGGAGATCAGCATGACTGATATTTGCATGCTTGACGCTGCCATGCGGCAGGATCTGTTCTTATTTGTTCACCGCGTCTTTCGCGAGGTCGTGCCCGGGACCGAGTTCATCCCCAACTGGCATCTGCGCGCCATTACGCATGTGCTGACCGAGGTCGGCTCGGGCGCTCGCCGGCGGCAGGTCATCGAAGTGCCGCCGCGGTCGCTCAAGTCGATCTGCGCCTCGGTTGCGCTCGTTGCCTGGCTGCTCGGCCGCGATCCGACCCGCAAGATCATCTGCGTGAGCTACTCGCAGGAACTCGCCTCGCGCTTCTCGCTGCTGACGCGGCAGGTGATGAAGAGTGACTGGTACCAGCGGATGTTCCCGGGAACGCGGATCAGTCCTGAAAAGGATCGAGAAAGCTACTTCCGTACAACGTTCGGCGGCTTTCGTGACTCCACATCGGTTGGTGGTACCCTCACCGGCAACGGCGCGGATCTCATCATCATCGACGACCCGGCAAAGCCCGACGAGATGATGTCGGAGAGCCAGCGCGACAGCGTGAACGACTGGTTCGACCGAACACTGATCACGCGCCTCAACAACAAGGCCAAGGACGGCATCCTGCTGGTCATGCAGCGCCTGCACCCCAGCGATCTTGCCGGACATGTCCGGGCACAGGGCGGGTGGGATGTGCTCAGTATCCCCGCCATTGCGACCCAAGATGAAGAGATCCCGCTCGGAGCAAAGGTCCATCGTCGGCGCGCTGGCGAGGTACTCGATCCGGCGCGCGAACCGCTTGCCGTTCTTCACGAGCTTAAACTCTCGATGGGGTCGCGCAACTTCGAAGCGCAATACCAGCAGAACCCGTTAGCGCTCGATGGCGGCGTGCTGGACTGGCGCTGGTTCAGGACGTTCACGGAGCTTCCGGAATTGGAACGCCCGCGCATCATCCAGAGTTGGGATTGTGCGTCCAAGAACACTGAGTTCAGCGACTACAGCGTATGCACGACGTGGCTCGTGCATGACGGTAGCTACTATCTGGTCGACCTGTTCCGAAAAAAGCTGATCTTTCCCGAACTCATTCAGGTCTCGAAGGAGTTGGCGGTGCGCTGGCGCCCAACGGAGGTTCTGATCGAGGACGCGGCAGCGGGCATCCAGCTAATTCAGCAACTGGTGTTCGATAGGCCGACTTGCATGCCGTTGCCAAAGCGGATCAAGCCGGAAAAGGATAAGCGGACTCGCGCGCACACGGTCGCGCCGGTGCTGGAGCAAGGACGCGTGTTCATTCCACTCACTGCCCCCTGGTTAGACGATTTCAGGCTTGAGCTGATACAATTCCCTGATGGCAAATACGACGACCAGATCGACAGCGTGACGCAGTTCTTGGGATATGCTGAACGGCAGCGCATGAGGGGCCCGTCCGTCGTTTGCATGCCCATGTTCGGCCGCAGAGATACAAAGCGCTAGCCCGCGGCGACCTCCGCTTCGACGTCGCCAAAACGATATGCAGCGAGATCCAGCGTCATCGATTTGGATGGACGAGGGCAGCTATAGGCACCGCCCTCGAGCCACGACTTCGTCTTGGTGAACCCATAAGTTTCGGCGAAGCGGACAAGATCATCGTGCGGCGCGACATACCACGCGCCATCGACATGGAAGGCGATCCAGATGTCGCGCCCGACGTACTTGCGATCGATGTACCAGGGTCCCTTCAGCTGGACCTTGCAGGTCACGCCATCGCTCTCACGATAGAGGATGAAGTCGACTCCGCCATCGTACACCGGGATGAAGGCGTTGAAGCCATTCTCGAGTGCAAGCGTCACCAGCGCATTGCGGTTGATGACTTCGCGCACCTGCGACTTGTACCGGCTCATCCCTGCCCCTCGTGTCGACTATCAGTGACACGGCTGTCACTCTACGTCCTCCACCAGTCAACCGCATTGTCACTGATCGTCTGTAGATCGATGATCGACAGACGCGTCTCTGCTGAGACGTGGACATACGCGCGCGTCTTGGTGGCAACATTCGCCGGCTCAGGCTGGAGAAAGGGTGGAGCCAGGAGGCGTATGCCGACGAAGCCGGCATCCACCGCACCTACGTCAGCGACATCGAGCGCGGCGCGCGCAACCCGACCATCACCGTCGTTGAGAAGCTTGCGGCGCCGCTTGGGGTGACCGCCGGCGCTCTGCTCGACGGACGTTGAGAAGCCGTTTACCAAATCGCCTGTGTCGTCGAGAGAACGTCTGCGTCCGAGGCAAACTTGGTGGATTACGGCCCGGCTGCTTTCGGGTGCTGAGGTGGCGTAAACAGCCTTTCGTTCAGATGTTGCCGGCCGGCAGCTACGCGCCCCAGAGGCAGTCCTTGAACTGCCCGGTCCGATTTCCCGGAAGCGGCCATTCTCAGCAGCAATTCACGCTTCGTCTGGCGATCAATCTTCTCGACCGATAACTGCAATGGACCCGCACAACGCGATGTGGCTTAGCGAAAGGATCAGATCGCGACCCAGCGGCGTTCCTGCGCGCTGACGCATTGCGCTGGGCAAGGACGGGCATTCGGCAAGCTGCGTAGCCCCGAGCATTTGCGCCACCTCGTCTATTTGTTGCTCATCGACCCGCATGCGCGCGAACCGCAGCGCGTCAATCAGTCCGGCATAATGCGCATCCGGCCCACGTGCGGCTGCGACGCCTTGCGCCATGAACAGGTGCGAACTGGCAATCGGCCCAAACTCGGGAACCTTCGCTCGCATGTTCAATTCGCCTTGCCCTCATCGATCACAACCGCCATTCCCTCCGCGATCCCGAGCGCGATCGTTGCTCCCTCGCCATCATCCGGGATATCGGCGCGCAGCGCCAATCACGAGGCCTGCAAAAATTTCCTTGGCGTGTCCGTCGATCGCGAGGGGCTCGATTGAACCGGCTTGAGATATCGCTGTAGAAGGTGATCGGCACGCCCCGTCCGCCGGTCTCCGGTGACCTTGGCAGTTGCCTCTGGCGCTATCGCCGCCCGTCGAGGAAGCGCGGCAAGGATCGCGCCGGCCGCGCCGCTAGCGCAGAGATTGATCGTGACGCTGGCATCGGAGGACGACCGTCGCCCCCCGCTTCAGAGAGCGAGCTCAGGCGCGGCATCGCTTGCGTTCGCCCTGAAGTCGTCCAGCACCGAGCGCACCGTGACCCTATCCAAGTTGAGCAAGCGCGCGAGTTGGCCCACCTCAGCAACCCATCCTTCCAATCACGGCCCCGCTGTCAAAGCGCCTCTACAGCGGCTTGGGGAGGGGGTGATCTAAGACAAGACAGATAAAGCTCTGGTCGGCCGCCTGTAGAGGCCCTATAGGCACTGTGCAAGTGCAGCATACTTACGGAAGATCACGGGTCAGCAAGAAGATGTGGTTGCGATCTTGCGTCGTAGGGCGCTCCGATTCCTGCTCCGTGCTGGGCGTGGCTGAGGTCGGCTTCACGTAAGCTTAGAAGACCATGGTCGGCACTCGCAAACCTCGCACGCACCGCCGTGTACGCTGTTCGGGCTGAGCTGAACCCGGGTCCGAAGCGGTGGTTTCATCAGGGAGGCGAAAGTTGAACGGAAAGAAAGTAGCACTCATCACCGGTGTCACCGGTCAGGATGGTTCCTACTTAGCAGAGTTCCTGCTCGAGAAAGGCTACGAGGTTCATGGGATTAAGCGCCGCGCCTCCCTGTTTAACACGCAGCGTATCGATCACATCTACCAGGATCCGCACGCGCAGTCGCCCGACCTGAAGCTGCATTATGGCGATCTGTCAGATACATCCAACCTGACCCGCATCGTTCAGGAGATACAGCCCGACGAAATCTATAATCTTGGCGCGCAGAGCCATGTCGCCGTCAGCTTCGAGGCGCCCGAATATACCGCGGATGTTGATGCTATCGGCACGTTGCGCCTGCTCGAGGCGGTGCGCTTTTTGGGGCTCGAAAAGAAAACGCGCTTCTACCAGGCGTCCACGTCCGAGCTTTATGGTCTGGTGCAGGAAACGCCGCAGCGCGAGACCACGCCGTTCTATCCGCGATCGCCTTATGCCGTGGCTAAGCTTTACGCCTATTGGATCACGGTCAATTACCGCGAAGCCTATGGCATGTATGCCTGCAATGGCGTCCTCTTCAACCATGAAAGCCCGCGCCGCGGCGAGACGTTCGTGACGCGCAAGATCACCCGTGGTCTGTCGAATATCGCGCAAGGGCTGGAGCCCTGCCTCTACATGGGCAACATCGATTCACTGCGCGACTGGGGCCACGCCAAGGATTATGTCCGCATGCAGTGGATGATGCTGCAGCAGGATCAGCCCGAGGACTTCGTGATCGCTACCGGCGCGCAATATTCAGTGCGCGAGTTCATCACTTGGTCGGCGCAGCACCTTGGCATCACGCTCCGGTTCGAGGGCGAGGGCGTCGAGGAAGTCGGCATCGTGGATGCCGTTACCGGCGATGATGCGCCGGCGGTTAAGACAGGCGACGTGATCGTCCGCATCGACCCACGCTACTTCCGCCCGGCCGAGGTCGATACCTTGCTGGGCGATCCGTCCAAGGCCAAGGAGCGGCTGGGCTGGGTACCCGAGATCACCGTTCAGACCATGTGCGAGGAAATGGTCGGCGAGGACCTCAAGGTCGCCAAGCGCCACGCGCTGCTGAAACAGCACGGGTATAATGTCCCCGTCTCGCTGGAATCGTGAGGAGTGCCGGATATGCGCGTCTTTGTCGCAGGCCATCGCGGCATGGTTGGCGGGGCGATCAGCCGCAAGCTGACCGAGCGTGGCGCCGAAGTGGTGACGCGCACCCGCGCCGAGCTTGATCTCGCCAGCCAGGAAGCCGTGCGGGCCTTCTTCGCGGCCGAAAGGGTCGATGCCGTGGTGCTGGCAGCGGCCAAGGTGGGTGGCATCCACGCCAACAACACCTATCCGGCCGAGTTCATCTACGAAAACCTGATGATCGAGTGCAACGTCATCCATCAGGCGTTCTCCGCCGGGGTGCAGAAGCTGCTGTTTCTGGGCTCCTCGTGCATCTATCCGCGCGACGTGGCGCAGCCGATGCGTGAGGATGCGCTGCTGACGGGCATTCTCGAGCCAACCAACGAGCCTTATGCGATCGCAAAGATCGCCGGGATCAAGCTGTGCGAAAGCTACAACCGGCAGTACGGCACCGACTATCGCAGCGTGATGCCGACCAACCTCTATGGCCCGGGTGACAATTTCCACCCCGAGAACTCGCACGTCATGCCCGCGCTGATCCGGCGCTTTCACGAGGCGGTTCAGAGCGGGACGAAGGAAGTGGCGATCTGGGGTAGCGGCACGCCGCGGCGCGAGTTCCTGCATGTCGATGACATGGCGGAGGCATCGCTGTTCGTGCTGGATCTGCGCAAGGAGCGCTATGAGGCGAACACCCAGCCAATGCTCAGCCACATCAACGTCGGCTATGGCGAGGACGTGACCATCCGCGAGCTGGCGCTGCTTGTGGCGGAAGTGACCGGCTTCACGGGCGAGATCGTGTTCGACGCGTCCAAACCCGACGGCACCATGCGCAAGCTGATGGATTCCAGCCGACTGACCGCCATGGGATGGACGCCCACCGTGAAGTTGGAAGAAGGCATCAGAGATGCCTATGAGTGGTTCAAGCTCAACGTTAAGTCGTGACGAACGTGGTCATAAAATATCTTTCGTTCTCCATGAACCTGACTGGAAGTTTGCCTCAGACTGGCTCCCATGATGATGCTGAAGCTAAGCAAGGTGGAAGTGCGACGTGATCCACTCTCCTGATGCAAATCAGACAGTGACGGCCTCAGGCACGCCTGCGACGCGTGTGCTCGGTGTGCCGGTAAGCACCGTCAATATGCCGCAGGCGATCGCCGTGGTGCTGTCTTGGCTCAGGGCTGGGAAGGCGCATTACATCTGTGTGCGGGACGTTCACGGGATCATGCGGGCGCAGGACGAAACGGAACTTCTCGAGATTCACGATCACGCGGGGCTGGTGACGCCCGATGGCATGCCGCTCGTATGGCTAGCGCGCTGGCGTGGGCATGGCCATGTCGGCCGCGTATGCGGTGCCGACTTGGTCGCGGAGCTGTGCGCGGCAAGCATTGAGCATGGCATCGGCCACTATTTCTATGGCGGCAAGCCCGGAGTTGCCGAGCGCATGGCGGCGGCGCTGATGGCGCGCTTCCCGGGGCTCAAGGTTGTTGGAACGAACACGCCCCCGTTCGGCGCCATGAGCGCGGAAGAAGACGCCGCCCATACTGCCGAAATAACGGCATCGGGGGCAGGCATCGTGTGGGTGGGGCTTTCCACACCGAAGCAGGAATATTGGATGCGCGACCATGTTGATCGTATTCCGGGCGCGACGCTGATCGGCGTGGGCGCGGCTTTCGACTTTTACGCTGGCGACGTGAAGCGAGCGCCCGAATGGATGCACCACCGAGGGCTCGAATGGCTCCATCGTCTCGCCAGCGAACCGCGCCGGCTGTGGCGCCGCTATCTGGTGCTTGCGCCCAAGTTCGTGCTGATGGTCGGCCGGCGCGGCTTAGGTCGAGGCGCGTGATCAGGGACGGCCGGTGATCGGGCGAATTTGGAAGCGGGCTAAGCAGCAGGCGTTCGTCAGCGGCAAGGTGGCGATCGGCGCGCGATTCCACATTGGCATGCTAAGCTACATCAGCAGCGCTGGCGGGCTGACGATCGGCGACGATGTTTATGTTGGCAAGTTCTGTTCGATCCAAGTCAACGGGCGAATTGGCAATGGTGTTCTGATCGCCAACAATGTCGGCATCGTCGGCCGGCGTGATCATGACATGCGCGCGATCGGCGTATCGGTCCGCCGCGCACCGTGGATCGGCGACACATCCGCACTCGCAGCCCACCCCCGCAACGCGATCGAGATAGGCGACGATGTTTGGGTCGGCTACGGCGCCACGATCCTGAGCGGCATCACCGTAGGACGCGGCGCCATCGTGGCTGCCGGCGCCGTGGTCACGCTAGATGTCGCGTCATACGACATCGTCTCAGGCAATCCCGCACGCGTAGTTGGTCGACGCTTCACCGATGCGCAGATCATCGCTCACGAGGCATCGCTGGGGCAAGCATCTGGAGCGGCGTCGTGAAGCGCGTCTGCTATATCTTTCCGACCTCGCACCATTACCGGCTGCCCTTTCACGAGCGGCTGCGCATGCGACTTTCCGCGCATGGTGTCGATTACACCGTGATTTACTGCGATCCTGCGGAGGAGAACGTTCGGAAGGGGGACACGGTTGATATCCCTTGGGGCACCAAGGTACCGCGGAGCGTGCTGCCGGGGGGGCTAATTTATCAGCAAGCGCTACGGCTGGCTCTGAGTTGCGATCTCGTTATTGTGCAACAGGAAAACAGCCTCGCCCTCAACTACCTGCTAAATCTTGCGTCCATGGTGCGTGCGAAAAAGGTGGGGTATTTCGGTCACGGCCGCAACTTCCAGTCACGCGACCCGAATAGCGGGGCCGAGCGGTGGAAGCGCTTCTGGGCGACCAAGGTCAATTGGTGGTTTGCCTATACCGATGAGACACACCGCCACGTAGCATCACTTGGCTTTCCGCCCGAACGGATAACAGTGTTTAACAACGCCGTTGATACGAGCGAGGTGCGCACTTTTATCGCCTCGGTTACGCCCGAACGGCTTGCGGCACGACGAGACGAACTCGGGATCAAAGGCGAGCATGTCGGCGTGTTTGTCGGCGGGCTCTATGAAGACAAGCGCCTCTCCTTCCTCGTGGACGCCGCCGACCAAATCCGCGCGCGCGTGCACGATTTTGAGTTGATCGTCGCAGGCGGCGGCGAGCAGTTGTCGTTGATGCAGGACCTCGCAGCGACCCGTCCTTGGATCAAGGTACTTGGTCCCCGCTTCGGCGCCGACAAGGTGGAACTGATGCTGCTTGGACAGTTGT
The DNA here is from genome assembly GCF_021043365.1 of Sphingomonas sp. IC-11. Classification (GTDB taxonomy): domain Bacteria; phylum Pseudomonadota; class Alphaproteobacteria; order Sphingomonadales; family Sphingomonadaceae; genus Sphingomonas. The sequence continues at coordinate 49,701 of NZ_JAJNDU010000005.1, forward strand.
TTCTGATGCCGGGACTGGTTGGCCTTGCGGTCGTAGACGCCGGGGCCGCATCGCTTCCGACGGTCACAACGTCGTTCCCTTACCACAGCCCCGAAATAGCCTATGTCGAGCATGGCGTGAACGGAGTGATCGTACCGGATTGGAAAAACCAACAGGCCTATGCTGATGCGGTTGTCGATTTGTTTGCGGATCCCGCTCGGCTCGCTGCGATGCGGGGCGCCGCCGCGCAAATGGCGGAACGACTGACCATTGAGGCGATGGCTGACTGCTTCGCCGAAGGAGTGCTCAAGGCGCTTTCGACCTGAGTACCGCGCCGTATCAGGTCAGTCAGACCTGGAAGTACTAGTTCCTGTAGCGTCCCCACGCCGCGCGCGAGCGGCGAGCAGCAAGAGCAGCAACAGCTCGCCCGCCGCCATCGGTACCACTGCGCCGCTTAGCCCGAACGCCAAGGGACCGAGCAGGACACCGCCAAGCACGAATGGAAGGATGATCGCTCCGCAAACAAATAACTCGCGATACCGCCCCATGGCTTGGAACAGCGACGTGAAGAATCCCCGGGCGGTGGTTGCTGCTGCGAAGGCCAGCCACGCGCCAGCTAGTTGGAGAAGGTGCGGATAGGCGTGCGGCAGCCAATCTCGACTGATCGCTGCATCTGCCTTCCAACAAGCGCCCGCGGCGATAGCACCTGCAGCAAGGCAAGCTAGTGCAAACCTTCGCGCGCTGCGGAGTGCGCTGCTTAGGCCCTCGCTCGATAGTTTTCGGGTCGCTTGCACCTGCGAGAGCCGCAGAAGGCCAGAGGCGGTGATGAGAACTGGAACCGCAATCATCCTGGCCGCAGAGATTTCCCCTGCCGCATCCAAGGACAGATTCACCGCGACCAACGTTAGATAGAAGCTGTTCTGTAGCCAGCTGAACGTGGCCCCGGGTAAGGACCATATGGCCATCCGCATCAACTGGCGCCCCGCCGCTGGTGGGAAGCGTGCGTGCTCCGCCAATGTCCGGACGATGGCCTTTGAAACAGTGCCCAGCGCGCCGATCGCAAGCGCCAACAGCCCCCCTTCAGCCGTGACATGGCCGGTGAGCAGCCAAACGGCGCCAAGCGCCAACGCAGTTATGGTAGCGAACCACAAGGCGATCGCCAGCGCGGCGGAAAATCGAAGCTGCGACGCAAGTACGCTGCGCATTGCATCCCGGAATGACAACCCAATCATGCTAAGTGCAGCCAGAACAGCCGGCGCTGCAGGAAGGCCGATCGCTGTTGCTAATCCAACGCCAGCCGACCCCATCATCACGGCGAAGACGAGTTGCAGCCGCAACGCTGCTGCCGCGGCTCGGACCCGAGCCGGTTCGTCCGGCAAGCCGCTCAGCAGTGTGATGAGCGGTCCGCCGAATAGCGCGCTCAACACAGCTTGTCCCATCACAACATAGGAATAGGCAAGACTGTAGCTGGCGAACGCCGTCTTGCTGACTGTTAGCAGCACTGCGCCCTGCACCAGGAACATGGTTCCGCTCGTGACCAGTGGGTCAAGCGCGCTGGCCAGTACGCGGCTGCGCAGGATATGCGTTGCGCCTCCGCGCCAAGCGTTGGTCACCAGCGGGGCCGCCGCGCGGCATTCGCGGCTGTCGGCACGTGCGTGCGGCGGTTGGACACGAACTCGATCAACAGGATGAAAAACGAGAAATAGAGTAGCGGTAGCAGCAGGCCGAACGTGACAGTCGATTGGCCCTGAACCGAGGTTGCCCAGACGCCCAACAAACTGAGCAGGATGGCACGATAGACGAAGTGATTGGTTCGGACCGCAAGGGCGGAAACGCCATATACCGCAGCACCGAAGAACGCGAAAACGGCGACGCCGGCCCATTCGTAGGCGAACCATAGCTCACCCGGCAAGCCGATGAGGATGCCGAGTTTCACGTTCCAGAAGTTCATCAGAATGCGCGCGCTGTCTGTCTGTATGGTGGCCGCCTTGTCGATGCTTAACGCATTTAGGAACACGCTAGGCGTAAGCGCCGCCAAGGTGCTGCCGAGCCAGTCATAACCCGCCCCGAGCACGTCGTCGCGTGAGAGCCGTACGAAGCCATAAACGTAGTCGCGATATTCGGTTCCGATCGTCGACAGCGGCTCCCAGATGCTGGCGAACGCTTTCGATGCCTCGCTTCCGGTACGTACTGTAGCCGCGGTAACATAGCCAAGCAGCGCAAGCGCTGCGATCAATACAACCTTGATGCGTTCCACGGGGCGAGCCGGTTCTGCGCTTGCGAACAGAATGATACCGAACAGGGCGAAGATCGCCAAAGCGCGCCGGCCATCCATCGCCGCAACCAGCAAGAGAAAACCGACCAGTGCCAAGGTCGCTAGGCGCAGGGGACTACGCCCGGCGATGCTGGCGCGGTCACCCGCTTTCTCCCACGCCATCAGGGCGGCGATTGTCACGAAGATGCCGAAGCCATGCAACGGCCCATAATCCACTTCATACATGGCGGCCGATACGTTGCGCCCGGAGAATATCGGGATGTCACCAGTGGCAAGATAAATAGACGCAGCATAGAATAGCGGAAAAGCGAGTACCAAAAGCCAAACCAACTGGTTGGAGCCGCGAACCAAACGGACTGGCGCGTCCGGCGCGCGTCTGCCGATCACCTTTTCCAAAACGAGGATCATCGCTACCGCAGCGGCAACGCAATATAGGTAATATTGGTTGGCACTTGTCGGATCGATCTTATAGTTCAGCCCACCTTGGACTTGATTCTGTGCGTAAAGTGAAACCGACCCTAGCATGAACCAGATCGACCAAAAGAAACAAACTCCTCTCGCATAGCCGTTTCGGATGAGGATGCTGGCCCACAAAGTGAGAAACACCGTCACTATGTTTAGCGTGTCAGGAAGGTATATGACGTCCGGCTGGGCAATAGACAGAATAATATAGGCAGCGAGGAAAAGAACCGGAAAGATCAGCGCTGCGATCAGCATAGGAAGTATCACCAACAAGGATTGCATTGTATCGGACGGCGCGCCCGTTAGCGGATCATCCTAATCATCTTGGCGGGATTTTCCCCCTACCACAGAGTAGGGCGGAACGTCCTTGGTTACCACCGATCTCGCCGCGATTATTGCGCCGTTACCAATTGTCACCCCTTTCTGGACCAACGCGCCCGTTCCGACGAACACATCGTCCCCAATCGTCACCCGTTCGCTTATCCGCGGCCAGTCGGGCGCAGCATAGCGGCGTCCTTCCGGCTCGTGTGGATGAAAATCGGTGTCGAAGATCGTCACGTCTGCTCCGATCAGGCACCGCTTCCCAATTGTCACCCGGGTCGCAGCACATATGACGGTGCCGCTCAGCCCCGTGTCGTCGCCGATCTCGATGGCTGCCTCGTTCGTTAGGCAGCGGAGGATTATCGGTCGTGCCACGCCCAGTGCGGTCGCGTCGGAACGGCTGACGAGAGATACGCGCTCGCCGATTATAATGCGTCCTCCTCCCGGGCGCAGCACCGCACGTCCGGTGCAAGTCGTACTCGCGCCCACCGTCACGCCAAGGCGAGCCGCCACAGTGCGCATCACCAGCGTATCGATGCGCCGCGCAATGCCTATCCGTTTATCGAGAAGCTGTTCCAGGCGAGTTGTCATGATCTCCTCGACGCGAGCGGCGCGGCTTTGCCATCGAGTATCGCCCTTCGGCGTTCGTGTCGCCCGAAAAGCTGAGAGTGGGCGGCACCGTGTCTATGCCGATGAGCGGAGCTTCCAGAAGCGGAGGAGATGGCGGTACGGCAGCGCAAAATGGAGCGGCCACCATTTGCCCGAGTGGCGCCGGGTGAATCGCCACCAACTGCGAAACGGCAAGCCGTGATGAGTATTCACCTTGCGCCATTGATCGTGTACGCCCAGTTTCGGTGAGCCATAGCCGCGATCGCGCTTGGCCGCGTTGCTATCGCAAACTCCCAACGTGCTAGGCAGCAGGAATACAGGTACGCCCATGCGCCGCGCGCGTAGGCCATAGTCGACGTCACCAAGATTGTGAAAGAAGCCGGGATCGTTAAGCCCGAGCGCGGCGACGGCGCCGCGGCCGACCAGCACGACATTGCCGTTGAACGTCGCCACTGGCGTCATTTCGGTTGCGTCGGGTGCCACACGCTGGAGCCGAAACGCGAAAGGCGTGGGCACTACATCATAGCCGCTATAGGAAATGGCGCCGTCCGACTCACGCGTCGCACCCACCAGGATCAAACGCGCGTCAGCGCTGTCGGTCTCCTGCCACGCAGCTGTCAATCGCACGAAAGCATCGGGATCTAGGAAAGTGTCGTCGTTCAGCCACAGAAAAGCATCGACTGGTGCATCGCGAACAGCGGACCACAATTGGTACAATCCGCCGTTCCAGAACGCGTTGCCGTCCCCGTGGACCAGCCGAACGTCGGGGTAGCGTTGCGCGATCGCTTCGGGAGTGCCGTCCTTTGACGCGTCGTCGAACACCGCGATCGTGACCGCTGTACTGCCTTGCTGCCGCTTGATGCGGTCAATAGCCGCCAGTGTTGTCTCCCGGCGGTTGCGACAAACCATCAGGACCAGGATCGAAAGTGAGGAAAGTGTCACCGGGGTCCCCGCCGTTGCGGCTCGCGGTATAATCACCTTCCGGGGCAAGGCAACTCGCCTCCCGTTCGCCCCTGTGGGCACGCTTAGCCCGACAGGTGGGGATGCACTGTTTAACGATGCACTGGCGATTTCGGCGGAGGCTAACACCGCCGGCGCCGGTGTAGTCCGTTACCTTGAAGACGGGGCCCGGAGCAGCGTGACGCGTGAAAATGTTATCCGCTACGACGTTACCCATCATAGCCGCGCGAGTGCTGCCCGCGGCCGCCTGATACAGTAAAGCAGTGTAGATGTGAGCCATGTCGACGATATTATGTGTGATGCGATTGTCACGACCGCCGTGTATCTGGAACGCAAAGTGTCCTGGCCCTGATATGTAATTGTTGCGTACAGCCACATGCGATGCCCAATCATCAAGATAGATGCCACGCCCCCCTGACGACAGCGGGCCAAAGTCCGTGACGACATTACCGGCAATCACAATGTTACGGCTAACCCGTCCTCGGTCATTGACGTAGATCGCGCCGCAGTCGTGGATACGACGGCAGCTATGCTGCACTCGATTGTTCAAGATTCGGGTGCCGCTTATGTCCGACGTTGCATCCGTATCAATGATGATGCCGGCATAGTCGGCGCCATCGATCGTGCTGTTCTCGATTAGCGCATCGGTGCTGACACCTGTGAGATGAACGGCTCCCTGGCTCCAGGCATTACTTCTAATATCTTCGACAGCCACCGATCTGATGGTAACTCTACGGGCGTTCTGCGCGTAGACTCCCTCCCTCTGGAAGGAGGAGAACTTTATCGATTGCACCACAACATCATCGGCGCCGATGATCTCCAGCCCGCGTGACGCCCCGCTCCTGCCGATGAACGTGGCCATGTTGCCCGGGGCCGACACGATTTTGGACCCAGCGTTCCCGCTGGTGAGCCGCAAGGGGTGATCAAGAAAAAACGTCCCAGAGACAAGAATGCACAGCCTTCCGCCCGCGGCTAATATGCTCCGGAGTTCGGCAAGAGCCTGCTCCGCCCGCTGTGGGTGCGCGTAAACCTTAAAGCATGCACTGCCAGTATCTTCTGCGTCCAGCTTCGTCGTTGCCGGGATTGTGGTGAATAAAAGTGAAATCACCGCGAACTGAGTCTTGTAGGGATACAACATAGTATACCCCCCGTAGTGTCATATACTGAGAATCTTACCTAATCCCATAAAAGACTATATAGTATCGTACAGATATCAATGGGAATTAAGTGCCTGCAAAGGTTTGATATAATGCAGTGCTCCACAATTTTATTTAATGTTAAGACCGGCAAGTCTTCTGTTGACCGAACGACCGAACAAATCCGCTAATTTATGCAGCCAGGATGCTCAGTAGAGCACTCCATCGCGCATTGTCGGTTCTAGCATGCGTTTGTCGCTACCACTACCGCACGGCTGATCACGCCTAATCCATCCGTGACTTGGCCCAGGAGCAAAGCGCGATGATGGCCTCGGCGCGAATTTCGCGCGAGCGAAAGGCGGGTATGCTGACCGAGCGCGCGGGTCCCGCGGAGTGGCCAGGGAAATTGCCATTCCCTTTGAGGCGGGTTAATCGACCGGCAGCGATCGCCTTTTGATTGCTGCATGTCGCCGACTTACCAGTTCTCAGGTGGTACGTGGGCCGGTTGCCGGCGCCACCGAAGTGCCCGCAACGGGGCAGCGCCCACTAGCGACGGCGGCTGCCGAACGCGAATAAGCCGGAGCAGCGGGGCGATCACGATGCCGCAAAGATCCGGGTCGGCGCCGTCCGTTCGAGTCGAACCGATCACGGTCGCCATCGAGATGAAGCGTAGCGATGTCAGGTTCTCAACCATAAACTCTGAGGGCGGATCAAGGGTCTAGAAAGATGTATCGGTCGAATATCGCTCCTGCGCTCTCCGCAAGTTCGATCAGTCAGTCGAGCAGATCGGAACTGCGGATGTCGATCAGACCGTTCCGTATCCTAACTGCTAGCTCCTGGTCCAACCCGTCCGGCGAGCCGTGTTGGCAAAGCAACGCTTCAGGGCAAGCCAACTCACGATCCTCGGCTGCCGGCCGCAACTCAATCTCCCGCCGCAACAGTTCCACAGCGTTCATCGCAAGGCCGTGAAGCTCGCGCGCCCCTGGAGCTGCGGCATTGCTACATCGCGCAGAAAGGTGGCGACCGTTGCCAGGATCTTTTAAGGAGTCGGCTGTTCCTGCATCGCTAGATTCCTGTCCCATGATCGCGCGGAGGAGGTCGAGTCCGTTCTCTGAGGCGCGGCGAGCGATCATCGCCCTTTCCAGAGTCGTGTCGCCTCCGCGCAGTCAGTTCACCATGCTCGCGGTCGATACGCCCGAGCGCCAGCTGCCGAGCACCTGCCGTCGCCGCGCTACGCCGTAGCAGCGGCGTACAAGCTACTTCGGCGATCGTTCAACGCGCCATGAGCATGACGATGCCGCAACAGATCCAGACATAAACGTTGAAGCGCATCCATCCACAGGAGGGCGCCGCCCCGATGTGACGGAGCATCGACCGGCCAGCCTTCTTCATGGTTCAACCCGATGCCGTTGCGGCCAGTGCCGGAGCATGTCGCCCCTCGCCAGCGGGTCGCTCGGCCGAACGGCTTCCCCGACGATCAGCATCGTTGGATCGTGATGGCCCACGGTCTCCACCAGAAAGGCGAGCGACGATAGCTTTCCGCGGATCAGACGCTCGCTGGGGAGAGACGCGTTGACCACGACCAGTACCGGCGTGTCCGCGCTTCGTCCGCTCGCCATTAACTGCTGCGCGACCAGGCCAGCGGCGGCGCGCCCCATGTAGATCGCCAGCGTCGTGGCTGAACTGGCAAGCGCCTGCCAATCGAGGTCGAGCGCCACGCCCGCTCGCGCATGCGCCGTCACGAACGTCACTTGCCGCGCACTATCACGCAGGGTGAGCGAGAGGCCGGCAGCGGCGGTGGCGGCGCTCGCCGCGGTAACGCCGGGGCAGATGCGAACGCGCACGCCCGCCTTGGTGCAGGCCGCTACCTCCTCGGCGGTGCGGCCGAAGATCGCGGGATCGCCGCCCTTCAGCCGGGTGACGCGCTTGCCGGCTTTCGCCGCCGCCACGATCAGGGCGTCGATCGCCGCCTGGTCCTTGGAATGGCGGCCAGATCGTTTGCCGACGCTGATGCGCTCGGCGCTGGCAGGGATGAGGTCGAGCACGCCGGCGCCGACCAGGGCATCGTGAAACACCACGTCGGCAGCCGCGATCAGCCGTTCCGCCTTGCGCGTCAGCAGTTCGGGATCGCCAGGGCCGGCGCCGACCAGCCACACGCTGCCGGGCGGGAAATCTTCATGCAGCATCGGTTGTCTCCTCTGCGATGAGGCGCGCGAGCGCGGGGCGGCACGAGCCGCAATTGGTACCGGCGCCGATCGCTGCGCCGATTGCGACGACATCGGCGAGGTGCTGGTCCCGGATGGCGGCGAGGATCGTGCGCAGGCCAAGATCGAAGCAGGTGCAGATGATCGGTCCTCTATCGGCCGAGACGCCCGGCGCGCGGCCGGCGAGCAGGGTAGGCGCGGCCTGCGGTTCGGCTAGCTGTGCGATCAGCCAGTCGCGTCCAGGCACTTCGCCGCTTTCCGTGAGCAACAATGCGGCGATGAGCCTTCCGTTCGCCAGGACCGCCACCCGCCGGGTGCCGCGCGCGGCGTCCACTGCCTCGATCCGCTCGCCGCCCGGCAGGATCGCGTCAAGTGCCGCGGGATCACCGTCACCGGCAAGTTCAAACAGGCTGCCTGCCGGTACCGTGACGCGGGTCGCCCACAGGCAATCAGGCGACCGCTTCGGTTCGTCGGCGAACAACGCGAAGCCGCGCCAGCGCGTGGCGATCGGCGCGATCACCGCCGGCGTCGCCTTGAAGCCTGGCTGGCCGGAGATCGCATCGGCCAGCGGCCGCGGCAGCAGTCCAGTACGCCCGCCACTCGACGTGCGATCGGTCCAGTGGATCGGCACGAACAACTCGCCCGGCCGCTGCCCAGTGGTGATGCTCACGCGATAGATGCTGTCGCCCTGTGGGGTGGCCACCCGCGCCAGCCCGCCGTCTGCGATGCCGAGACGCTTGGCGTCGTCCGGATGCACTTCCACCAGCGGCTCCGCCCGATGCCGCGCCAGCTTGGGAGCCAGGCCGGTGCGCGTCATTGTGTGCCAGTGATCGCGATAACGGCCGGTGTTGAGCGTCATCGGCCAGTGCGTCAGCGGTGGGGCGAGCGGTTTCTGCGCCACGGGCACCAGCCGCGCGCGCCCGTCCGGGGTCGGGAAGCGCCCATCGGTGAACGGCGTCCCGCCCCAGCGGAACGGCGCCATCTCGTCATAGCCGGCATTGCCGCCGCCGCCTTGTCCCGGCAGCGCGAACAGGCGTGTGCCGTTGTTCTGGTAATTGGCCAGCCGGACATGCTCGCGCCAGATATCGGCGGGACGATCATAGGCGAAGGCGGACTTCCACCCCATCCGCCGGGCCACTTCCTTGATGATCCACCAGTCGGGCTTGGCCTCGCCCGGCAGCGGGAACAAAGCGCGCTGGCGGCTGATCATCCGCTCCGAATTGGTGACCGTCCCGTCCTTCTCGCCCCAGGCGGCGGCGGGCAGGCGAACATGCGCGAACGCGCCCGTGTCGGTATCCGCCATCACGTCCGACACGACGACGAAGGGGCAAGCCGCTAGCGCCTCGCGCACGCGCCCGGCGTCTGGCATCGACACCGCCGGGTTGGTCGCCATGATCCACAGCGCCTTGATCCGCCCCTCGCCGACGGCGCGAAAGAGGTCCACGGCCTTTAACCCCGGCTTCTCCGCGATCGGCGGGGAGCTCCAGAAGCGCTGCACCAGCATGCGGTTCTCGGGCGCGAAGTCCATGTGCGCGGCCAGCGTGGTCGCGAGCCCGCCAACCTCGCGCCCGCCCATCGCATTGGGCTGGCCCGTGATCGAGAAGGGCGCCGCCCCGGGCTTGCCGATTCGCCCCGTCGCAAGGTGGAGGTTGAGGATCGCATTCACCTGGTCAGTGCCTGCCAGCGACTGGTTGATCCCCTGACTGAACAGGGTGACGGTGCGCGGATTGGCGGCGAACAATTCGTAAAAGCGCTTGAGGTCCGCGGCGGGAACGTCGCAGGTGCGTGCGACCGACCAGAGATCATGACCGTCCGACACGGCCTCCCAGAAGCCCTCGGGTGCGGCGACGTGGTCCGTGAGGAAGCGCGCGTCAAACACCCCCGCGTCCCGGCACCAGGCAAGCGCGCCGTTCATCAGCGCTACATCGGTGCCTGGGCGAAGGGCGAGATGAAGGTCGGCTTCTTCCGCGGTCTCGGTGCGGCGCGGGTCGATCACCACCAGCTTGGCGCCGGCCTCGCAGCGGGCGCGGATGCGTTGATAAACGATTGGGTGGCACCAGGCGGTGTTCGACCCGATCAGCACGATGAGGTCCGCGGTATCGATGTCGGCGTAGCTCGCGGGGACCACGTCCTCGCCGAACGCGCGGATATGGCCGGCGACCGCACTCGACATGCACAGCCGCGAATTGGTGTCGATGTTGGCCGAGCCGATGAAGCCCTTCATCAGCTTGTTGGCGACGTAATAATCCTCGGTTAGCAGCTGACCGGACACGTAAAAGGCGACGCTGTTCGGTCCGTGCTGTGCGATCGTCTCGCGGAAGCGACGCGCGACGAGGTCGAGCGCCTTGTCCCATGTGGCGCTCTTGGCGCCGATCGTCGGGTGTAGCAGGCGGCCTTTCAGCCCCACTGTCTCGCCGAGGTGCGTGCCCTTGGAGCACAGCTTGCCGCGGTTGGCGGGGTGATCGGGATCACCCTCGATCGTTACCGAGCGCTCGCCGGTGATCGCGGCGCTGAGCCCGCAGCCGACGCCGCAATAGGCGCAGGTGGTGCGGATTGCGGGTGGCCCTTTCCCTTCGTGGGCGGGAGTTGAGAAAGGGGCAGTCACGAGCGACACCGGACCGGACCGGCCCTCTCGCCGGCCCTCTTCAGGGAACGAAGAGGGAGAGTGGACACCACCCTCACGCCGCCGCCCGCAACGTGCTCGCGCGGCAGATCAGCACCCGACCGCCCGAGAGCTTCACCGGCACCACCGGCGTACACCCCTTATCCTCGCCCAGCGCCTCGCCGGTCGCCAGGCTGATCCGCCAATTGTGCAACGGGCACGCTACCGCGCCGCTATGGACGATACCCTGGCTGAGGCGGCCGTGCTTATGCGGGCAGCGATCAAGCAACGCGAAGACCTTGCCCTCGCCAGTGCGGAACACCGCGATGTCTTGACCCCCGGCGACCTGCACGGTGCGGCTGCCGCGCAGCGGGATTTCCTCAACCCAGCCGATATCGAGCCATTCGCCGATCATGCCAATTCCTCCTGCCTCGCCGTGACCGGCTGAAAGCGCGCCATTGGCGCATGCTGCTCGTGCTCGGCTCCCTTGACGCGCGCCGCCCAGGGGTCGTCCTGCGAGAATTGTTGCGAGAAGAAGAACCGCCGCGCGAGGTCGGCCCGCGCCTCGGCATCGGGCAGCAGCCGAGACTGGATGTACGGGAGGCCGACGCGCTCAATCCACGGCGCGGTGCGCTCCAGATAACGCGCTTCCTCGCGGTACAGCTGGATGAAAGCGGCGCACATCTCCATCGCCTCCGCCTCGGTCGCCACCTTGCAGAGCAGATCGGTCGCGCGCACCTTGATACCGCCATTGCCGCCGACGTGCAGCTCATAGCCGGAGTCGACGCACACCACGCCGAAGTCCTTGATCGTCGCCTCCGCGCAATTGCGCGGGCAGCCGCTCACCGCGATCTTGAACTTGTGCGGCATCCAGCTACCCCAGGTGGCGCGCTCCAGCTTCACGCCCAGCCCGGTTGAATCCTGCGTGCCGAACCGGCACCATTCGCTCCCGACACAGGTCTTCACCGTGCGCAGCGACTTGCCATAAGCGTGCCCCGAGACCATCCCGGCGGCGTTGAGGTCGGCCCAAACGGCGGGCAGATCCTCCTTTTTGATCCCAAAGATGTCGAGCCGCTGACCGCCCGTCACCTTCACCATCGGCGCGTTGAACTTCTCCACCACATCAGCGATCGCGCGCAGCTCACGCGGGTTCGTCAGGCCACCCCACATGCGCGGCACCACCGAATAGGTGCCGTCCTTCTGGATGTTGGCGTGCATCCGCTCGTTGACGAAACGGCTCTGTTGGTCGTCGACATAGTCGCCGGGCAGCGCGCACAGCAGGTAGTAATTGAGCGCCGGCCGGCAGGACGAGCAGCCATCGGGCGTCGACCAGTGCAGCTTCTGCATGACTTCAGGGATCGACCGCATCCCCTGCGCCACGACCTCGCGGCGCACGTCATCGTGGCCGAAGCTGGTGCACTTGCAGATCGTCTTGGGGCCCGCCTCGACCTCGCCGCCGAGCGTCAGCGCCAGCAGGCTTTCCACAATGCCGGTGCACGAACCGCAGCTTGCCGAGGCCTTGCACCCCGCGCGCACCGCATCCAGGCTGTGCGCGCCCTTGCCGATGCAGGCGACCACCTGCCCCTTGGAAACGCCGTTGCAGCCGCAGATTTCCGCATCCTCGGAAAGCGCCGCAACGGCTGCCTTAGGGTCCGCCTGCCCACCTCCGGAGGCGAAGGCCTGGCCGAAGATCAGCGCGTCGCGGATATCGGCGAGGCTCTCGCCCCGCCGCAGCAGATCGAAATACCAATTGCCGTCCGCCGTATCGCCGTAGAGCACCGCCCCGACGATCCGATCGTCCTTTACGACCACGCGCTTGTAGATGCCGCGGCTCGCATCACGCAGCACAATATCCTCCGCGCCATCGCCACCACCGAAGTCCCCGGCCGAGAAGACGTCGAGTCCTGCAACCTTTAGCTTGGTCGAGGTCGGCGCCGGCTGGTATCCGCGTGGTGCCTCGACCAACCCATCGGCGAGCGCGCGGCACATGTCCCACAGCGGCGCGACCAGGCCATAGACTTGGCCCTGATGCTCGACGCACTCGCCCACCGCGAGGATCGCGGGATCGGACGTCACCATATGGTCGTCCACCGTGATCCCGCGGCCCACCTCCAGCCCCGCCTCACGGGCCAGCGCAACCGATGGCCGGATGCCGACCGCCATTACCACCAGGTCGGCCGGGATCTCGGTCCCGTCCTTCAGGCGCACCGCCTCGACGCGCCCGTCGCCGACGATCTCGGCGGTATCGGCGCCGGTCAGGATCGTCTGCCCGCGCGCCTCCAGCGCAGTCTTGAGCAGCCACCCGGCGGCTTCGTCGAGCTGTCGCTCCATCAGCGTCGGCATCAGATGAATCACCGTCACCTTCATGCCGCGCAGGCTCAAGCCATGCGCCGCCTCCAGCCCCAAGAGGCCACCGCCGATCACTACCGCGTTCCCGCCTTTCGCCGCGGCGGCGAGCATCGCATCCACGTCGTTCATGTCGCGGAAGCTAATCACGCCCGGCAGGTCGTTGCCTGGCACCGGGATGATGAAGGGATCAGAGCCGGTCGCGATCAGCAGCCGGTCGTAATCCAACACGATCCCGCCGCGCGACGTGACGGTCCGCGCCCCCCGATCGATGGCAATCACCGGATCGCCGGACACCAAGGCGATGCCGTGATCATCATACCAGGCGCGGCCGTTGATCACGATGTCGTCGAAGGTCTTCTCCCCCGCTAGCACTGGCGAAAGCATGATGCGGTTGTAATTGACCAAGGGCTCGGCGCCGAAGATCGTCACGCGATATCGCGCCGGATCGCGGGCGAGCAGTTCCTCCACCGCGCGGCATCCCGCCATACCATTGCCAACGACAATCAAATGCGGCCGCGTGTCGGTCTCCGCGATGCGGATCGGTTCGTGTTTCATCACAGGGTCCAGTCCAGTTGGAGCCAGAATTTGCTGGTGTCGGTGAACAGCCGGTCGGCGTCGTAGGCTGCGTAGCGAAGGCTGGCGGTCGTCCGCCCCAGCTTCGCTTGCGCCAGAAGATCGATCTCCCCGCCATAGCGGCGCACCATCCGGTCGCTCTCGAACCGGTGATAGGTCGCGCCCACGCTCACCGCCTGCAGCGCGCCGATCGTCGTCCAGCCCCAGCCGGCGGAAGCGTAGAGATCGCGCACGCCATCGGGCGGGGTCGTCAGGAACTTGTCGGCCCAGCCCTGGAACTTGAAGGCGGTGGCGAGCGGCGTCTGAAAACTGGTCAGCGCCACGCCGCGATCCGCACCAAGGACTTCATATCCGGCCCCCAGCCTCGGCCCGTTCAGGTCCAGCGCCACATCGGCCAGCCAGTAATCCGCGCGATAATCATTGGGGTTGCGATGCCAGCTCGATTGCCGCGCCCAGCTCGCCTGATAGCTAAGCTTCGCCCTGCCAATCGGCTGCGAGCCGGCAAGCCGCACACCATAGGTCTGACTGGCGAGGCGATAGCCCTGCACCGCTACCTCGTCCTGATCGACGAGATAGGCAAAGCCGGTCAGCGCCCCGACAGGCGAGGTCCAGGCGAGGTTCGCCAGCACATTGCCGCCCGACACCGCCTGCTGCCGTGCGCCCGCACCATCAATCCCCCAGATCGTGCGCACGCTCCAGACGTAGCTGAGGTCGGCCTTCAGCCCGGCGAGCGGCGTCACCTCAGCGCGCACCGCGTCGAACGTCTGGGCGTTGTTGCGAAAGGCGATGGCGCCGACGAAGCGCTCGTCGTCCAACGCGATCCGCTGGCGCCCCACGGTGATCGTCACAGGAGCGCTGCGATACTGGAGCTGCGCCCGGTACAGCGCCACATTCTGTGGATCGGCGATCAGCGGGCGCCGTGTCGCTACGCTGCTGAGCCCGTCATAATCATCGCTCACGACCGCGAGATTGCCCTGTGCCTCGGCCAGCGCCGACCAGCGCCCTTCGCTCACCTGCACCCCTGCGCGAATGCGGGTGGTGACGGCGTTCGCCTTCTCGGGCAGGCCATCCTGGTCGGCGTGTTCGTGGCGCAGCCGCGCCTCGACCAGCGGCGCGATCGTCTGCGCCGCGGCTGGGCTCGCCAGAAGCGGAAGGAGGGCAAGCGCGGCGCGCATCAGATCCGCACGCCTTCCGCCGCACCCCAGCGCGCGCGCCATCCGCTCTTGACCACCGCCAGGGCAATCAGCGCTGCCAGCGCAAGCCCGGCGAAGATCAGGAACCCCGGCGCGAAGCTGCCCGTCCACTGCTTGGCGAGGCCCAGCGAGGAAGCGAGGTAGAAACCACCCACGCCGCCCGCCATGCCGACCAGCCCGGTCATCACGCCGATCTGCGCCGCGAACCGCTGCGGCACCAGCTGGAACACCGCGCCATTGCCGACGCCCAGCGCTAGCATCGCGATCACGAAGCAGGCGAGCGCGGCGGTGAAGGTTGCCGACAGGCTCACCCCCACCAGCGCCAGCGCGGCCATCGCGAACACCGCGGTAAGCGCCTTTACCCCGCCGATCGCATCCGCCAACGCGCCGCCCATCGGCCGCACCAGCGATCCTGCGAACACGCACGCCGCGGTGGCATAGCCGGCCTGGATCGTCGTCAGCCCGAACCGGTCGGTAAAGTAGATCGGCAGACTGGCGGCCAGTCCGACAAAGCCGCCGAAGGTGACCGAGTAAAAGCCCATCAGCCACCAGGCATCAGCCTGCTTCAGCGGGCTGAGATATTCCTTGAAGCTCTTTGGGGCGGGAGCACCCGGCGGGTCCTGCGCCATCGCCATATAGGCGGCGAACACAATCGCCAGCGGGATGCAGGCGAGCCCCAGTACCGCATTCCAGCCGAACATCTTGGCCAGTGCCGGCGCGAACAATGCGGCCAGCACCGTTCCCGAATTGCCCATGCCGGCAAGGCCCATGGCCTTGCCCTGATGCTCGGGCGGGTACCAGCGGCTGGCGAGCGGCAGTGCGATGGCGAAGCTTGCGCCGGCGAACCCAAGGATCACGCCCAGCGCCAGCGTTCCGGCGAACGTCGTCACCCCCATCGCCCAGGCCGCGAACAGTCCCGCGATCACGATCAACTGGCTGATCGCGCCCGACCGCTTCGGCCCGATTTGATCCACCAGCAGACCGTTGACGACCCTGAGCGCCGCTCCGGCGAGCGTCGGCACCGCCACCATCAGCCCCTTCTGCGCCGGGCTGAGCGCCAGCGCCTGGGCGATGTCGGGCGCGAGCGGCCCCAACAGCACCCACACCATGAACGCCAGGTCAAAATAGAGGAAAGCGGCGATCAGCGTTGGCGTATGCCCGCTCGACCAGAACCCGCCGTCGCTTTGCTTCTTTGCCTCCCAGAACGCCGTCGCCATCGTCCGTTCTCCAAACGAAAAGCCGCCAGGACGGCGACCCTTTCGGGTGCGTCCTGGCGGCTTCGTTGCCTCGATGCGGATACGGGCGCCTGCCCGTCCGCCAGCGTGGGCCTCCCCGGCGCTGGAGAGGCGGTACGCTGCTATCTCGTGCCCGGCATCATTGCCGAACGAGGAGTAAGCTGCCTGATTCGCGCCCCGCGCACAAGCCTCTTTCGCAGCCGCAGCACATCACGGCAGCCGAGCGAGGTAACCCGCAACGTCCTCTGGATCGAAGGCGCGGCCGTCGAAGAAGCGGTCGCTGCCGAGCATCAGCCGCCCCTGCGTCGAGCCCGCGCCGATCGGTTCGTGAAGCGCGCCCTCCAGCTTGGAACTGGCATTGGGCAGTGGCGCGTTTGAGCCGGCCAGCGCCGTGCGATACAGGTCCGGGCGGAACACCGATTGCGCGGTGGCGGCGTCCTCCTCGGAAAAGGCCGGCCCGTCCCAGCGGACCATCTGCGAATAGAGCCACGCCGCCTGACTGCGCCACGGGAAGTTCGCCGCCTCGCGATGCTGGAACATGAAGTCGGGATAATGGACCGGCGTGCCGCCGGGCACGAGGCGGATACGATCGGTGATCGCGCGCAGAATCGCATCCACGGGGGCGTCGAGATACTCGCGCCGGGCGAGCAGCGTTGCGCTGTCCGCCGCCGTCTCGGGCCGCACGAAATGCTCGGCGGCTGCGTGCAGAGCGCGGATCAGCGCCGCCACCGCGGCGGGTCGCGCTGCCGCCGTGTCGGCGCGAAGCGCGAGCACCTTCTCCACCCCGCGCCGCCAGATTTGCGCAGTCGCAAGCGCGATCCTTCCAACGCCGCGATCAACCGCAATCGAATTCCACGGCTCGCCAACGCAGATCCCGTCCACCTCGCCCGCCGCCAGCGCATCGGCGGCGAACGGCGGGCTCGTTACGGTGATTGTGAGCTCCTCGTCCGGGCGGATGCCAATGCCCGCCAGCCAATAGCGCAGCATGTAATTGTGGCTTGAATAACGATGCACCACGCCGAAGCGCAGCGGGCGCCCCGCCGCGCGCCGCTCCGCTGCCACCTCCCTTAGTGCCGCGCCGATTGCTGCCGGATCGCCGAGCGTGTCGCCAAGGCCGCAGGCTTCGCCGAGTGCGGTCGAGAAAGTGATCGCATTTCCGTTCAGCCCCAGCACGAACGGCACGGTCAGCGGCACTGCCGGCCGGTCGCGCCCCAGCGTCGTGGCGATCGCGAGCGGCGCAACGAGGTGGGCCGCATCGGTATGGCCATAGAGCAGGCGGTCGCGCACCGTCGCCCACGTGACATCGCGGACCAGCTCGATCGTCACGCCCTCCGCCGCGGCGAAGCCCAGTTCTTGCGCCAGAATCGGCAAGGCGGCATCCACCAGCGGTAGAAAGCCGATGCGGAAGGTCTCGGCGCTCACGAAAGGTCTCCCATCAGCGCCTCGCTGGTGAGGATCGCCTCGGCCACCTCGGCGATCCGGCGGTTCGACTTCATCGCATGGCCGCGCAGCAGCGCGTAAGCGGCCGGCTCGTCCAGCCCGCGGCGCTTCATCAAGATCGCCTTGGCGCGGTCGATTGTCTGGCGGTCCGCGAGTGCGGACTTCGCCTCCGCCAGCTCGGCCTGCAAGCGCGAAAAAGCCTGGAAGCGCCGTACGGCCAAGTCGAGCACCGGCTTGATCCGCTGCCGTGCCAGGCCATCGACGACATAGGCCGACACGCCCGCGTCCACCGCCGCCATCGTCGCTTGCGCATCCGACTGGTCGACGAACATCGCGATCGGCCGATCGAGCGCGCGCGACACGGCGAAGAAATCCTCCAACAGATCGCGGCTGGGGTTCTCCAGGTTGATCAGCACCACCTCAGGCGCGCACGCCTCGATCTGCGCGACGAGCGGCCCGGTGGGATCGATCACCGCCAGATCGGTGAGTCCAGCATCGCGCAGCCCCTCGGAAATGATCGCCGCGCGGGTGGTGCTGGTGTCGATGATCGCGATCCTCACGATCTCCTGCCGTACATGGCCTCGCGTGGCGACGCCAGCGGGTGCGAGGTGTGGCTGACGCAATCTATGTGGGCCGCCTGCTGATCGACCCTGTTACCGCCACGGACCGCATCGCTGTGTCACCGCCTTTCAGATCGCCCCAATGTCGGGGGCCCCGCTCTTCCCGCGCTTCGCATCAGCGAGTGGCGCCTTCCGTAGCAACGCCGCCAGCTTGAGTTGCTTGAATAGACGTTGGCTGAGGGGGCAGTGTTGTGAGCAGCGACATCTCAGGTTCCCTTGATCGCGCGATGGTAACGGCTCTGAAACATCCCGGCGACGACCACGGCCTTTCCGGCTGGCCTGAGCGAGCGTGATCGGCTGACCGGCGGCGCGCTCGATGGCATCATGCCAGGCGCGACCACCCGTCGCACCCTGGGCTGGTACGGTCCGCGCCCGTCCAAGGGCGACAAGCCGCATCGTTACCGCTTCCAGCTGCTGGCGGCCGGCGCCGACCTGTTCTGGCTACGGGTGAGCTGGAGGGCAGCTATGCGGAGCCGGCCGGCGCTGAAACCTCGCCGCTACCGATACGCCGCGCGGCTGGAACAGACTCGGCAGGTTCGGGCTGTCAAAGTATCGCGCCAGGCGCGCCGGGCACGCTCACGCTTCCCGCTCTGCGAACCGCATCAATCGCCACCGCCCCGGACGTAATCAAGAAGGACTACGCAATAATGGAGCGAAATGCCGTCCGGCTCATGTGCCAGTCCTGATATCCCATAATTCGCCACAAAAGTCACGTAACCAAGTCCACCGTGCCATTGCTATCCCTGGCGAAGCTGGAGAATACTAAGCCCGCCAAGTAGTCGTGCCTCTTCTATCGCACTCGTAATTGCGCTATCCTGCCGCTGCAGGAGGCGGCGTTGGACGTGATTGTTGCAGGCTTCTCCGGTTTGAGAAGGATCAGGGCCGTTAGCCGAGCGCTACCTTGTAGTGCGGCGCTGTTGTTGCTGGCCCCCGCTCCGGCGCACGCGGCACCGGAGGTGGGCTTCCCCCGCTACGATCTGGCGAAGTCCTGCGCCCCCATCGCCGACAAGCAAGGGTGCGTGCTGCTGGAAACGCAGGCGAAGGCGGATCTGGCCGCGCGCTGGCCGGCGGCTTCCAAGAAGAAGAAGGCTCGCTGCCGGGAAGCCGGGGAGCAGCAAGGCGGCTCCTATGTGGCGGCGTTGGGATGTCTGGACAGCGAATGACAAGGGCGGAGCGCGCATAACGCCGATTGACGGGTGCAGGATCTGGGGGAGACGATGTCAGTACTGGGTGACGCCTACGACTATGATGTCTTCTTCAGCTACGCCTGGGCGGGCGATACTGGCGACCAGCACATGCGCGAATGGTCGCGCAAGATCGCGGACACGATCGGGACGCTGCTGAGCCAGCGGTTCAATCGCGGCGATGTGCGGCTGAACGCCTTTCTGGATCGCGACGTGCTGCGAGGCGGGCAGGATCTCGACCGGGAGCTCAAATCCGCTGTGCAGCGATCCGGCATCCTTGTCGCCATGGTCAGCGATCATTATGCGTCCGACTATTGTCAAAAGGAGCTGCGTTGGTTCTGTGAAGGGCTGACGGAGGCCAATTTCGCCGATCACGTCTGTATCCTGCGGATGCAGGAGGTCAGAGACGGCAAGTGGCCGACCGCGCTGCTGGGTACCGACGCCAAGCCCCGGTTGTTCATCGATTTCTGCGACGAGCGCGGTCAACCGATCAACATGGCCGGGTTCATTCTCAGCGGATCGCTTGCCGATCTCGTCACTCCGATCAACCGGGCCGTCGTGGAGATCGCCGACAAGATCACTGCGATGCAGAAGAGGATCAGCGCGCGCGAGGCCTATGTTCGCTCGCAGAAGCTGCCCGATGAGCCGGTGATCTTCCTCGAGGCGGAACAGGCCGATCTCGAACAATGGATGTGGTGCAGCGCGCAATTAAGGGCGGTGCCCAGCATCATCTGGCCGCAACGCGCGCCCGTGCCCGCCACGGCGGTGGTGAACGGAGAGGAATATGACGGGTGCGAGGCGCTGCTTCTGCTGCGCAGCCGCGTGGACGACGACATCGGGCGCCGCATCAAGGCGGCTTATCTGTCCCGGCGCAAGCTGTATCGCGATAAGGAACAGGCGATCCCCTGGGCGCTGCTCGACCTGTTCGATGAGCCACCGCCGGAAAGCGACGCTTTTCACCTGCCGCGCGTGCCGTTGAAGGGCGATTGGCTACCGGTACTGAGGGGAGCGCTGCGCGAAGCATGAGTGTTCTCGCGATCGATGCGCCGCAGGCCGAGACGCGCGACACGATCGCGCCGGTCTGCCCCTATCCGGGGCTGCGCCCGTTCAGCGAGCGGGAGTCGCGCGTCTTTTTTGGGCGCGAGGGCGAGGTTGCGGCAATCACCGGGCTGTTGGAGGAGCGCCAACTCGTCGTTGTCCATGGCGCCTCCGGCTGCGGCAAGTCCTCGGTCGTGCGCGCCGGCGTAATCCCGGTCTTCCGGCTCGACGCGATGGCCAACTCGATGGACGCCCGGATCATCATCGTCCGCCCTGGCGATCCCGGCGGGCCGCTTCAGGCGCTCGCGCGCAAGCTGGAACTGGAATTCCCGCGTGAGCGGGACGAGGAAGCGGCGGCTGATGCGGCCGACCTAGGCGATGACGACATGCCCTGGCCCACCCTGCTCGCCGTCAGCCCGGACTGGGCGGAGGATATCGGGGCCATCGCCGCCGCTGCCGACGCTACCTTGTGCATCGTCTTTGATCAGTTCGAAGAGATCTTCGCCGTCAACCGCACCGGCTCCGCCGCTGAGGTGCGCCGGGTCATCGACTTTCTCATCTCACTGGGCGAGCCGGCGCCCGAGGGTACCGCGCTGGGCAAGCGCAGCCTGTCGGTGATCGTGACGATGCGGTCGGATTACCTGGGCCATTGCGCAATATGGGACGGGTTCGCCGAGGCGGTGAACCGCTGCCAGTATCTGCTGCCGCGGATTTCCACCGTGGGGCTGATCCGCGCCATCCACGAACCAGCGCGGCGGGCAGGCGGCTCGGTGACGGATGGCGCGGCCGACCTCCTCATGCCGGTCATCTCGCGGGAAATCGACGGCTTGCCGATCCTGCAGCACGCCTTGATGCGCGCCTGGCATGCCAGTGAAGACGGCCGGGTCAACGGGGCGGCACTGGCGGGGGTAGGCGGCGCGGAGCACGCCCTTTCCCGCCATGCGGACGAAACGCTGGCGGTGGCGGTGGGCGACGACCCCTCCCGCGCCGAGGCGGCGGACTGGATTTTTCGCTCGCTCAGCGATCTCGATTCCGACGGGCGGATCATTCGGCGATCGGTCAGCCTGCGGCAATTGATGGCGGAAACGGGCGCGGAAAGGGAGACGGTCTGCGCGATTCTTGACGCGTTCCGCGCGCGCGCCGCCAGCCTCGTCATGCCGTTCCCGCCCGATCCGCTGGACGAAGATGCGATCGTCAGCGTCAGCCATGAGGCGCTGCTGCGGCAGTGGGAGCGGGTCGCCGACAGCCAGTTCGACCGGAAATTGCGCGCGCGCGGCCTCGTCTATCGTGAATTCCAGGACGGCATGATCTGGCGCTCGCTCGCCATCCAGGCGCAAAGCCATGCGCAGGATGACACCATCGTGCTCGGCGCCGCCGCCACCGAGCAGCGGCTGCCCTGGTATCGCGACCTCCAGAAGCGCCCGGGATGGATCGCCCGGCACTCGCCGCAGGGGGTGCTCGGCGCCGGCTCCACCGGGGACTGGGCCAGCGTCGCCGATCTGATGGCCGCCAGTGATCGCAACTTGCAGCGCGAAAAGGATCTGGTGGCCCGGCTCCGGCGCAACCAGCGGCTGGTGAGCATTTTTGCCGTCAGCATTGTGGCACTGACACTGTTGGTGGCGATGCTGCTCATCTTGAGGGCCGTCGACGAGAAATCCCGGGCGGAGCAGGAAAACTCTGAGGCTGCGGCCGCACTGTCGAAACTGTACAAGATCCAGCTGGATTCTGCCGAGGCGATGGCACGCCGCTATTGCGCCGGCGCTTCCGGCGGGGATACGGTCGAACTGGCCTGCTACGAGCGGCAGAAACGCGCCTATCTGCAGGAACTCGCGCGCAACGCGCGGGCGGCCAATGTCCTTCCGCAGCAAGCAGCGCCGCCCACCGGAACGGCCTTTTCCCCCTTCATCGGCGGCGTTCCAGGCTTGGCTAGGGCGCCGCAATCCGGAGACAAGAAATGAGGAAGATCCGCCCTGGATTGATCGCGGCGGCCACCATCGCCGCGCTGACCGTTGGCGCCGATTCCACTGCGCAGCCGATGGGCAACCGCTGCTTCACGCCGCAATTCTGGTGCTGGCTGCCCAGTTACGCGCCGATGGGCGTATCCTGCTTCTGCGGCACGCCATATGGCCCGGTGTGGGGGCGCGTCGGCTGACCGGGGCGGATGAAGCGATCCGCACCTTCCCTGCCAACGCCTGTACTGCCCCGGCCTGTCCTCCCGGCCCCTGGGGGCGCCTAGATGTCGATCGCGCGCACGAAATCGACCATGAACGGGCGCACCCGTTCCGCGATCTCGTCACCGGCAAGCGCCAGATGCGCAGGCGTGCTGCTGAGCTTGCGCACCGCCTGACGCACCTTGGTTTCCCCATCCTTGAACTTGAAGAACAGCACCTGGGTAATGGTGCGCTTGGCGTCGATGGAAAAACACACCAGCGTCATCTGCGGATTGCCGACATCGTCCACATCGACATGGCCGACCTGGAATTTGGCGCCGCGCGCATGGGCGCTCGACCGATCGAACACGGTGATCCAGGGCGCATCCTCGTCCATGTCGCCCAGCCCTTTCAACACGGCGAGCACGATTGAGGCGGCAGCGGCACCGGGCGCCAGCGCGGCGGTGACGACGGGGATGATCGCGCGGTGCACGTCGCCGCCCTGCTCCTCCAGCCGCCGTTCGACCTGCTCCATATCCGCCAGCCGCCAGCCGACCGTCTGCAATACCTCCGAATATTTGTCGTACCAGGCGAAGGGTTCGGCATCCGGCCTCGTCTTCATCGCCTTGTCGGCGGCAAGCTGCGCCAGCAACATGGTGTCCGCCACGCGGTGGCGCAGGTCGGCGGGCACGGCGGCGGTGAATTCGGTAAGCTGCGTGCCGATGGCCAGCGCTTCCTGCCCAGCGCCCGTTATGGGAACACTTTCAACACCTTCCAAGAAAGCGCCGCTTTCGGGCAAGTCGAGCGCGCGAACATAGTCGCGAACCTTTACAGGACTGCTTTTCAGCATAGAACAGTTCCTTAGCCAGATGGGTGAACGCAAATAACCATGCCGCCGCAACACTTGCAAATCACTTGGACTTGGCGGACAGTGGTAGATGAGAAATCCGCTGGGGTTAACATGTCAACCGACGGTTTCATGCGATCCATGCCGTTCATCTTGCGATGGGAGGGCGGATTTGTGGACCATCCCGCCGATCCGGGCGGCGCAACCAACAAGGGGGTGACGCAGGCGGTCTACGATCGCTGGCGCACGCGTCAGGGGCTGGAGCCCCGCTCCGTCCGGCAGCTGGGGGAAGGCGAGATGAACGCCATCTATCGCCAGGGCTATTGGGTGCCGCCGCGCTGCGACCTGCTGCCGGTCGATCTCGATCTGGTACAGTTCGACACGGCGGTGAACATGGGGCCGGGCCGGGCGGTGAAGTTCCTGCAACATGCGGTGGGCGCCGTGCCGGACGGGGACTTCGGGGAGAATACCCGCAGGGCGGTGGAGCGCGCCGATGGCGGCGCTGTGGCGCGTTATTGCGACCGGCGCCAGCGCTTCTACCACGCCATCGTGGCGAAAAAGCCGTCGCAGAGGGTCTTCCTGAAAGGCTGGATGAACCGACTGAACGCGCTGCGCGGGGCGGCCGGGCTGCCTGGTTTCGAAAGCGTGGGCGCGGTGGTGGACTTCGGCGAGGCCGATTACATCGCCCGGGTGCCCGAGGACGAAAGCGGGGATCCGCTGCTGGACTGAGCATCGCGCGGGAGCACCGGGCCCATGCCCCATATCACCTTCATTCACGGTATTTCGAACAAGCCCCCGGCCAGGGATCTACTCCGCCTCTGGCGCGCGGCGGTGGGCGACGGCACGGACGGGCTGTTGCTTGGCGATCTCGGCATCACCAGCGACGTCGTTTACTGGGCGGACCTGCTCTATGAGGCGCCGGACGACAATCTGGCGGCCTATGAAGGCGTGCTGGAAAACAGCCCGGCGGCGATTGATGCGGGTGGTGACGTGGCGCCCGTCCGGCCGGAAAGCGTCGAGGAGGAAGCCTTTCTGATCGGGCTGCGCGCGAAGATGACGGCGGTAAGCGGCGCGGCGATGGTGGACGAGGCGGTCGGGATGGCGGCCGAAGATGCCCCACCGGCGGCGCTGGAGCGCATTCCGCTGCCCTGGTTCCTGAAGAAGCGCTTTCTGGAAGCTTATCTGCGGGACGTGCACCACTATCTGTTCGACACGCCCTACGCCCCGCCCGGCCGCCCGCCGCCGCTGCCGATCCGCAAGACGATCCGTGACCGGGCGGTCGCGACATTGGGTGCCTCGCGGTCGTCGCCGCATGTCGTCGTTTCGCACAGCCTGGGCACGGTCATCGCTTACGACTGCCTGAAACGGGTGGCGGATTGCCCCGCGATCGACGGGCTCATCACGATCGGCAGCCCACTGGGGCTGGACGAGGTGCAGGACCAGCTCGCCCCCGAATGGTCACGCGAGGACGGCTTCCCTCACGAGCGGCTGCGCGGCGGATGGATCAACCTATTCGATCGGCTGGACCCGGTCTGCGGCTTCGATCCGTCGCTCGCCAATGACTTCAAGGCGGGTGGCGAGCGGCTGGTGGAGGATCTGGTGGTGGAGAATGACGGCGCCTGGCGGCACTCGGGCACCAAATATTTGCGCCAGCCGGCGTTGCGCCGTGCGCTGCGCATCCTTTTGGGAATAGCGGCATGACCGATCCTACCGAGCCATTCGATCCTCCGGACGCCACGGACGCGATGATTGCGCGGCTGAAAGCGGCGAGTGACGACAAAACGGTGAACGAGGCGGTCGCGTTGCTGGACCGGCTCCGCGCGGTACGCGCCTTCGTGCAGGTGGAGCAGCTTGCCGAACAGATCCGCCGGCGAAATCCCGCTCATGTGCGTGCGCGGCGGCTCTACGGCCAGGCATTGATCGAGAGCGGCCGGCCCACGGTGGCGATCGACGTGCTGCGCGGGCTGCGAGACGATCTGCCGCCCAATCATCCCGAACGCGCGAAGGCGGCGGGATTGATCGGGCGCGCGTTCAAGGAGATGTTCTTCGACGCTGGCGATGATGCGGCGCTGGCCGGCTGGGCGCTGGATCACGCGCTGACCGCCTATCGCTTCGCCTATGAAAATGATCCGGTCGCCAATGCGTGGCAGGGCGTCAACCTGCTCGGCCTGTCGGCGAAGGCGCGGGAGATCGGCCGGCCGGTGCCGGTGGATCCGGCGGCGATCGCGCGCGACATCCTCGCGCATGTCGATGCTCTACCCGAGGAGCAGCGCAGCCCCTGGCAAAGCGCATCGGCGGCCACGGCGGCGCTTGCGCTGGGTGACTGGCAAGCGGCGCAGGAGCGCTTCAAGGTTTTCCTCACCGACAAGGGGGCGAGTGCCTTTCAGATCGGCAGTACGCTGCGCGAATTGCTGCGGACCTGGAATATCGAGGGGCGCAGCGGCGGCCGCGATCTGGTCGCCGCGCTCAACGTGCGCATGGCGCAGGAACCGGACGGCGCCGCCGACCTGTCCGTTGACGAGGTGCGGGCGGAAACCGCCCGGCTCAACGCGGCGGATGACAAGGACAAGGCCGGGCGGTTCGAGGCGGTGCTGGGTAATGCCGGCTTTCAATCCTACCGATGGTGGAAGAACGGCATGGAACGGGCGCAGGCGGTCGCCTCCGTGCGAGACAACGTGACGGGGCAGCGCGTCGGCACAGCCTTTCTGACCACCGCGGCCGCCTTCGGGCTTGAAACGCTGGACGATCAGCTGATCGTCACCAACTATCACGTGGTGAACGCCGCGGGCGAGTTCGTCGACCGCAACACCCGCCAGCGCGCGCTGAAGCCCGACGAGGCGGAGGTGGTGTTCGAAGCGGTGGACAGCACCCCCTATCAGGTGGCGGAGATCCTCTGGTCATCCGACAATCAGCGCCACGATGTGACATTGCTTCGGCTGGCCGAGCGCGTGCCCAATGTGCGGCCGCTGAGGACCAACACGCAGCTGCCGCTCCGCGCGGAGGAGCTGGGCGATGGCACGGTGCCGCGCGTCTATGTGATCGGCTATCCCGGCGGGCGCGACCTCGCCTTTTCCTTCCAGGACAATGAACTGCTGGACCATGAGGGCCCGACAAGCGGCCGGCCGCAAATCGAGGGCGTATGCCGCGTGCATTACCGCGCGCCGACTGAGGGCGGCAGCTCCGGCAGCCCGGTCTTCAACTATGGGAGTTGGGAGGTGATCGCCGTTCACCACAAGGGCGGGCGAAGCGGCATGCCAAGGCTGAACGGCGTGGTCGGCGAATATGGGGCGAACGAGGCGATTTCCGTCGCCTGTATCGCGGACGCTATCCGGAAGGAAGCGGCGGCGGGCATGGCAGCGCGAGGGTGATCGCCATGTTGCGCAGGACAGGGTTTCATCCCGTCCCAATCGCCAGAGCAACGCCGACAGACACTCGCTCCGGGCGTGTGGTTCGACAGGCTCAGGCGAGCGGCGTTCTCGAGCCGGGTCACCTTCGCTGCACCAGTGGCTCAGATCTGCTGGATCGCCGACAGGTGCCACTGTCCCTGCGGCTCGCGCTTGAACGTCCACAATTCGGTGGTGTCGGTGACGCGCGACGGGGGCCTTCCAGCACTACAACGGTGCACGCGAAAAGGTCGGCGCGACCTATCTCAAGCGCGTCGTCAGGCTCGCCTTCCGTCAGCGCAAGTGATCGAGGCGATTCTCGCCGGCAAGCAGCGGGCCGGCGTCACAGGCAAGATGCTGCTGGTCGGACCGTCAATCGACCCTTGCTGGAAGAAGCAGGGGCAATCCTTCTTGCCGATGGCGGTTGATGCGTGAACACCTTGGAAATGAGAGGCCTCCCCCGGGACGTCAGGCACATGCTTCACCCGTGTGCCGACATACACACTTACCGGGACGCAACTCGGCGCACGTGGGGTCGCGCCGCTCACGGGATCGTGTTCACGCGACTAAGTTGAGTCCAGCTGGCGGGTCGCCCCTCTTTCCCTGCCGCGCGTACCTGTTACGCTGCTAAGAAACAGGAGAGGGCGGCATGAGCGGCGAAGACCTGCGCGCGTCACTAATCGCATTGACGCCGATGAACCCGGCGTACCAACGCGATCCTCATGCAGTGCTACGTCCGTTAAGTCATCACTGCCCGGTGGCTCGCGACGATGAAGCAGGTACCTTCATCGTCACCCGCTACGCCGACGCGCGTCGTGTCCTCATCGATCGACGCACGTCGCGTGACGGCATGAAGGCAGAGGAAGGCGCCCATCTGGCGCGTCGCCAGGCTGCGCAGCTGCCGACAGAAATACCGCGGACCGAAGTTGTATCTATCCTTCAGCTCGACGATCCCGATCACACACGCATCAGGCGACCGCTGCAACGCGCCTTCCATGCGCGGGTGAGGACCTGCCGGCCGCGCGTGGAGGCAGTTGTTGACGCGGCGCTCAACGCGATTGATCCGGGTCAGCCCTTCGATCTCATGGCTGCGTATTGCGTGCCGATCCCGGTTGAGGCGATTGCGGTCATTCTGGGTGTCGATCATGAGCGGCTGTCCGACTTTCGCACGTGGTCTGAGGGGGTGATCCTCGGGCTAAACCCGTTCCGCTCACCCGAGCAGACGGCGACGCTGGAACATTGTCGTGCCGCGCTCCACGCCTATTTCCACGAGGTGATCGCGGCGCGGCGGGATCACCCGTGCGACGACCTCATCAGCGACATGGTCGCGCTTCAGGCCGAGGGCGCTGACATCAATGAGGACGAACTGGCAGTAAACCTCATTGCCCTCCTTGTTGGCGGCAATCTCACGACGACCGATCTTATTGGCAATGGCGCTCGGCTGTTGATGTTGAACCCGCGCGAGCGCGACAAACTGCTCGCCGATCCCGCGCTCGCCCCCGCGCTGGTCGAGGAAGTGCTCCGTTACGAAGGCCCCGTCGATATGACGCAGCGGATCATGGGAGAGGACGTGGTGGTGGGCGGTTGTCCCGTTGCCGCACGCCAAGTGGTATCGACCGTTTTACGTGCGGCCAATCGCGACCCTGAGATCTTCGAAGAACCGGACCGGTTTCTCATCGACGCCAAGCGCCCGCCCCACCTTGCCTTTGGCGGCGGCAGCCACATCTGCATCGGCGCACCTCTGGCCCGACTGGAAGGTCAGATTGCGTTGCTGAAGTTGTTCCAGCGCTTTCCTGAATTGCGCATGGTGGATGCCGATGCGGTGCCCGCCTGGCGCACGCTGCCGTTCTTCCGCGGAATGGAGGAGTTGATGGTCACGGCGTGACCGCTCGGAGCGGCCGGCGCATTTCGCCAGCCTCCCAACTTACGGGCGAGGCGGACCGCTTAGGAGGATAGCCGATAGCAAGACCATCTCGAGACTTGAGTGAAGCCTCGGGTGGTCGGTGAGGGGGTCCGCGGCTGTCATCACTACGCACGCTGCACCGAGGACGGAGCTGAACTGGGCCTTTGGCACCCTCCGCCGGTTCTACATCGCCCGTTTCTTGTGCAGCGCTGGTGCTTGGTCCCACGGTCACGCTGCAAACCAAAGCTCGCACACCTAACAAAGCAGGCCGGTGACCCCTTGCGGTTCGTCATTCTTCTATGTCTGGCTCCATTCGCTTCGGCGCCATCTGACAACAACGCACACCACCCTCTTGATCGGCTTAGCCGTGAGCCTGTTGCCCGCAGGTCAGCACCAAGCGGCAGAGTTCAATACGTCCGTTGATGTCGAGCTTGGCGAACACGCGCCGCAAGTGCGTCGATACGGTCCAGTGGCTAATCCCAAGGTGGATCGCGACTGCCTTATTGGAAAGCCCCCGCGCCACCATTTCCGCAATCTCCCGCTCGCGCGGGGAAAGAGCGTCAAGCGAGGTCAGCAGGGCATCGTGTCGGGGCGCAACCGGCATTGTGTCGCGGTGACCCCAGGCCGCTTGCGCGGCGGAAGGCCACAGATCAGCGGGCTCCTGCCCCGCTACTTGCATTCCGGCTCGCATGTTCCGCGTCCCTGATTGCCGTTGTCATCCTAAGCCGACAGCCCGCGCGAGACCCGTGCCGCCGGCCTGAACGTCACCACATTGTCCCGGCCAGGTCCGGGCTGATTGCGCAACCCCAGCGACTCCGCGCTGGTCAGCCAGTCGTCGCAGGCATCGACGATCGCTTCGAGCAGCGATTCAAAGTCGATCCGCACTGTGTTGAGGAGGTAATCCTCCGCCAGCCAGCGCAGGATCTCCCGACCGGTCACGGCCATCCGGCTGCGCTGCGAGGTCACGGGTATCTCCTTCAGATACCGTTTCATGATCTCCTCCAGAGCATCCCACGCGTTGTCGGCGCCAAAGAGGTTGATGACATCATTCGAGCCAAGGATATCGAACGCCTCCTGCAACAGCGTCATCACTTCACTGCGCAGCACCGCGACATGGCCGTAGGATACCTGTTTGAGATTGTGGCGAAGGTCGAGCCCGGACCGACGCACCACCGCCATGCTGCCGAACGTCTCGCGCCCACCATCGGGACGAAGCACCTCCGACACCCGCTTGTCCTCGAAGAAGCGTGACACATGCTGGCAGAAGGTGCTCAGCAGCGCATGGAAGGCGGTGTTCGGTTCTGCGCCGCTGGGAGGCAGCGATTCCGTATATCCAAACACCTTCCGATACACGGATCGGCGCTCGCGCTGGGTGTAGCGTAGCACGCGCTTGCGATCGAACTGGTATAGCGAAAGCGCACCTGGCCCGTCCGACAAACGCACTTCGCCAGACTGGAACAGCTGCTGAAGCTTCAGCACGCCGCGGAACACGCCGGCCCGCTCATGCTGGTATATGTAGTATAGGTCCGCAACCGCTGTGAGCCGGTCGCGGCTGATCTGGTCGTCATACGTGGGAACGAGCGGCGCTGGACGCACCTCGTCCAGCCGGCTGGCGACACGATCGCCCAGGCCGATCAGGCTGGCGAGGCCACCATCGTCCTCCGGAGCACCAGGGACTGCCTTCAGCGCGTCCATCAGGAGCGTTTCGGCATCGCTGATATATTGGTTGATAAGCTCGGCCTGGGCAGGCGTCTTGGCCAGCTCGTCGCGCGCGTCACGAACCATGGTGGCCCGTAGCGCCTGGAGTTTCGCGAGGAGGTCGTTCAGCTCACCGAGGGTTTGCGGATTGTTGGCCATGATGTGCGGCTCCGGTTCGAGAACAACGCATGGGATCAATCGTCGCTGTCACTGCCCTGCTTGCCGGCAAGGACATTCGCCTGCTCGCTTGCCGACGCGAGATAGCCAGCAAGCTCCAGCAGCTGGATGCGTGGCAGCGGCCGTGACAGACCCAGGCGGCGACTTTCGGCGAAGCGCCCCGCGGCCTTGGAGAGGCTGTCCAGCTCACCGGCGAGCAATTGCGCCTGATTGCGTCGCAGCGTGACGGCGCGGTTCTCTGCGCCGGCATAGGCAAGCGCGACTGACCGAACCCAGCGGATGAACTGGCCGATCGACAGGCGCACCGTTCCCGTGTCGCTCTTGGGTTCGAGCTGGACGTCCTGTTCAGGAATGTCGGTACCCGATCGCTCCAGATAGGCTTCGAGCTGATCCGCCGAGGCGAGCGCTGCGGTCAGCAATTCCTCCAGCCGCGCCGCGGCGACGCCCAGCTGCGCACCGCTTTGACTGGCGGTCAGGCGCTTGCAGATGGACTCTTGGAGCGAGATCAGGTTGGCGAGCTCGGTACGAACCTCTTCATCGCGCACCACGCTGGTCGGTGCGCACAATTCGTCGTCGCGGAAGCTCGTCATGATGTCGATCTGCTCCTCCACGCCGGAGGCGTTGGCGAGCGCGTCGGAAAGGCGGGAGCGGGCGGTGCCGTCCACTTCCACAATCTCGGCATTGTCTAGATAGTCGCCGATCGCTTGGTTCAGCCGGCGGAGCTGGAATTTGGCGCGCGGCGGGTTCACGCCCATCGGATCGCGTGCGGTCTCAACAAGGGCGTCCAGCTCACGGCGGATGACCTCTCGCTCCACCGAGCCTTCGGTCCATGGTGAGGCAAGCTGAAAGCGCGCCATACTGGGCAAGCGATCGAGGATGCCGAGCAGCGCATCCGCCTCGGCACGGAGCAGGTTGGCGTTCACCAGACCGCGCCCGCGCAGCAGCTGGCTTGAGCCATAGGGGTCGCGGCTGAAGGGCTGTGGATCAGTGCGCTGGTATACGCGGTTGCCGTCCCTGTCCCGCGAACTGAAATTGCGGGACAGCGCGTCGATTAATCGTGCGCGGGCGGCATCCGGATTGCTGCTCGCCGGCAGCTGAACGCCGTCATGCGGAAGACCGATAGAATCCAGTGTGGCCGCCATTTGATCTGACACCCTGTCGAAACGGTGCCCTGACGTACGCCCCGGCCCCATCGATCCACCGCCCAGAAGCGCAACCGCGGCGGCGATCTCGCTCACGTCGCTAAACTGCCGTCCGACCGGATCGTCCGTCGTGCTCATGACAATTGCCTCCTTCACATCCAGGCCGGGCGACACCGCCACGATCGTTTCAGCAAGTTCGCCGCAGCTCTTCTGCAGCGCCTCGAAGTGGCGCTCGGTAAGTGACCAGAGTGCGGCGCTCTGACCGGCCGCGCCGTCGCCTTGCAGCTCCCGGTCCAGGTCATCGGAATTGTCGCGGCTCAGCACGCCGTCGCGGAGCACGTCGCACAATTCCACCGCGTGGCTGACTGCCGCGCCGGGTCGCTCGTCTGCCAGCGCCGCCAACGCCTCCGTTCCTCGTCGCTCGGCCAACCGCAGCCCTTCGATCAGATTGGCGAGCAACCGGGTGTCGCCGCGTTGCCGCAGCTTGCCGATCGGCAGGCGCGCCTGTCGGATCTGCCGCAACACGGCTTCCAGAACCTCGCGGAAACCGGAAAGCGGCAGTGCGTCCGTTTCCTGTGCGGATAGGGGGGCGTCGATCATTCAACCTCTCCCCAACGCTGCATAGAAGTTGCGCGCCAGCACCTCTGGCGGCGTCTTTCCCCAAGCTAGCGCCTGGCGCACCGCGGCGATCAAGAACCGCTCCGGCAGGACGCCGGTGTCCATTCCCACCTGCAGCCGCTCCGCCGCTTCGCGCACCAGCATGGCGTGTTTGGGCTCGAACCGGATGACATCCGCAAGCGCCTTGCCGCCATACTGGTTAAACGGCTGAAAACAGATAGCATCGAGCACGGCATCGATTTGTTCGTTCAGCCGGGCGCGAACCCAATCAGGGATCGGTGCCCAGACGGCAGGCGGGTAGAGGGCGTCCCAGGCGCGGCGGAATGCCCGTGCGTCCCCGCCGAACCCAATCCGCTCGAGCAGCCGAAGCCCGAGCGGGACGCGGATCACCGGCGTCGGATGGACTGCCTCATCGTTCCAGGCGGCGCTCGACTCTCGTGAACGCCCGACCACGTCCATCAGCGAGCCGACGTACGCGGGCCCGATCAGCAGCACGCCGGCGAGATCCGCATAGGTTTCTTTATGCCAGCGCTGCCACACCGCGGCATTACGGGCCGGCAGAGCCTTTGCCTTGAATTGCGCCCCGATGCGGCCAGGCATCACTTCCCAAAGACCAAGATCGCTTTGAAGATTGTGCGCCACCTCATGCGGCACGGCTCCCAGCGACCAAGGGTTGAGCAAGCGGTGATAGGGTACCTTCACCAGTGGAAATGGATTGGGCTGCCGGCCGAGCCGCGCCAGCCGAACCCCGCGGCGGAAGGTGGCAGGGCCGAAGCCGGTCTCCATATAGGAGAACGGTGAGGGCGACGGGATGGAACGCGCGCGGCCGAGACCGAGGTAGACGGCCTGGTAGCAATCGAGCGCTACCCGATCGAGCGCACCCAGCCAGTTGGCAAAAGGTCCGGTGCGCTGCCCGAACATGTTGAGATAAAATTCCCAGACCTGCTCTGTCTCGCGCGCCAGCGTTTCGCTGCGCTCCTTGAGGGTCAGCAGCGCGTCCCGCTCGGTATCGCCCCCGGTCAGCACGTTACGCGCATGGATCGCCAGCTTTCGTTCCTCGCGCTCCTGGCGCAGCCGAGCGGCGGCGATCATCCGGTTCACCGCATCAAGGTGAGCGGCGCTGGGGGACGATGGGCCGGTGCCGAACTCGCCCGCGCGGAACGGACGCAACCCATTCACGTACCGACGTGAATTGACGGCCGTTCGCCAAGCAAAATAGGTCAGCGCGGCAGGCGGGGTGCGAAGAGCGAGCGTGGCAGTCGGACGCGTAGCGACGCGCGCTGCCGCCGTGCTTCTGCGTTCCACGAGCGCATGGCTCGGAAGGAGGGCAGGGCTGGTCATGATGCCACATCCAGACCGCTCGGCCATTGACCGATCGGCCGCCCTACATTGCGGGCTTCGCTCTCCTGCTCGCGCAGGATGGAGGCGGCGGACAAGAATTGGCTGATCAGCTTGGCGGCCGCTTCGATCGCTTGCTGGTCGATGATCCCGACACGATTGGCCGCGACCGCGAGGGCCGAGGAGATTGCCGCGTTCAGAACCGTTTCGGTTAGGGAAGAGGAACCATCGGCGTCGCTCAACAGCTTGCCGAGAATCTGCACGAAATCGCTGGACGCGCTGGATATGAGTAAGTTGACGATTTGCGGCGGGTAGCGGCGCGGGCTCAGCGCCACTTCCACGCCCTTGCGAAAGGCAGGGAGCGCCATGCGACGATAGCGGGTCAGCATGGCGTGGCGATGGTCGCGCTTGCTCCTCGCCGCCTGGCCTCGCATTTGGGCGCGAGTGGTGCGAAGCCGGTCCACGCGGATGCGTTCGCGCGAGGGCGGAAGGCCGCCGCGCTGGCGGGCACCCGGCCGCAGCTCCTCGTCAGGTTCGCCCGGCGCTCGGGGCAGCAGCTCGGTATTGCCCTTGCCCCTTGGCGTCGGCAGCCCCAAGCCCGGCAGGGTGTCTGTTCTGCCGGGCCGGCTCGCAAGCAACTGACGCGCGTGGGTCAGCATCGCCGACGCCCGTCCCAGCGCCTGCCGCCGAGCGCCATCCAGTTGTGGAGCGATGGGCGCCAGAGCGCCGAGCCGCCATTGCAGCTTGGCGACGAAATTGCCCTGCACCTCGCGAGTGACACCAAGCCGCCGCGCGGCGTATTGACGCGGGGTCATGTTCGCCGCTGTTGCCGCGTAATGCCTGGCATTGACCAGGGCGAGCCCTGCGTCACTCACCAGTCGGTCGACATCCTCGACTCTCACGGCTCGTCTCCCCACTTTTACGGGGTGGATCCAGTTTAGAAGAACCGCTCCGCAGCGGCCACGGCTTTCTTGTCGATACCCCGCTTTTTGGTCGCATTGTCGGCGAGTGCCTTCGCTATCACTTGGGGATTGGAAAGCGTGCGGCTGGCATGACGCGCCATCACCCGGACTGCTGTGCGCGGCGTGACTGGCCGGCCGGACTGGACCTTGCGAGTCAGGGTCGCGACCGTCTTCTTCTGAATGGTCGGCAGGGTCCGGATCAAAGCCTTTGCCCGCGGGTCGCGACTGGTGGCGAGACGCCGGGCGACATCGCTGCCGGCCTTTGCCAGAACCGGCATGACCGCCTTCACCGGAAGCGGTGCCCGGCTTGCAATCGTCACGGTCAGCGCGGAACCGAGCGCGCTGGCGTCAAGCGGCGTTGACCGGGCCGCGGCCGCCGCCATTGCCTCCGAGAGCTGGTCGTCCGTGGGAGGCACGCGCACGGGTGCGTTCAGCTCGTCCTCGGTTTCCCCTTCGTCTTCCGACTCCATGTTTTTGACGAAGCCCCCCAGCTTGCCGCCGATCGCAGCACCGGCGGGGCCGCCAAGCGCTCCGCCGATGACGCTGCCAATGGCTGGTGCAAACTTCTTGGCGATCGGAGCCACGACCTTGGCGGCTTTCTTTGCCGCGCTCCAGATCTTCCCAAAGAACGGGTCTCCTTCCATGTCCCCGAATTGATCGAACTGGTCAAACGGCTCGAACTGGTCGAAGCTTTCGCCCTCCCAGGCTTCCTGGTCGAAGCCATCAAAGCCATCATATCCATCGGCGCCGCTGCCGCCGCTGAGCGATTCATATTCAGCAAGCGCGCCATTGCCGCCGCCATTCTCGCTCTCGGCTTGCATAAAGCCGTACCCGTCTGCTTCATTCAGCTCAAAGGGGTCGGCCTCCATCTCGCCATAGGTCTGGGTTTCGTACATGGTCTGGGCTCCTCCGCACGATACGGCTTGAGCTTGGGAGGCCGACCCTCTCGGCCGACTCCGAAGTCGACGAGTAGGATCGCTCCGTTGGGCGGCACCGGACTAGTCGCACTGACCAACTACCCCGTTCATGGTAGCTCATTCACACGGGCGGTGCGGCAAAGGAATCGACCAAAAGAAGAACCGTCAGCGGCCGGATCTCGGCACCTGAGCTTGTGAGGGGTGACTGATCGCGACGTTGGCTGGCAGGAACTGCGGGAGCGCTAGCCCGACCTACGCGGGCGTGCAGAGTGCGAGAAGTCAGCGAGACTTATCTCACCCGCGTTGCGCGGGGATCGCAAGGCAGCCGATCGCCAGTTGGTTCAGGGCCACGCCACCGCCCCAGATCCTGTCGGCCCGGGCCGACCGGTCCCCGAAAATGAACGAGGGTCGCGCAATCGTAACCAAGCCGCCGCCGCCGTTTAACATTCCTTGTCCAACCGCCCGGAACCAACTCGGGGGACAAGATGACCTATCGGATTTCGTTCGCGGCTCTGCTCGCCACCACCGCGTTCGTGAGCGCGCCGGCACCGGCGCAAAGCGCGCTTCAGGACCCGGCCACTTCGGAAAGCCAAGGCGGCGACATCATCGTCACCGCGCAGAAGATCGAGCAGCGCGTAACCGATGTGCCAATCACCATCTCTGCGGTGACCGCAGAACGCATGGCGGAAATCGGCGTGAGCGATCTCGATGAACTGTCCAACTACATCCCCGGGCTCAACATCCAGGAGCAGAGCGCTAACAATCCCGGCATCGTCATTCGCGGAATCACCTCGGATTCCGGATCGTCGCAGCAGGGCCCTCGCGTCACCCTTTACTACAACGGCGTCGATATCTCCCGCTCGCGCGGTTCGTATCAGGCGATCTACGATCTCGAGCGCGTCGAGGTGATCAAGGGGCCGCAGGCAACTTTGTTCGGCACTGCTTCCGCGGTTGGTGCGATCAGCCTCACGTCCGCTCGTCCCCGCGCGGGTTTTTCCGGAGCGCTCACGGCTGGCTACGGCAATTACGACGCCACGTTGCTGTCTGGCTTCATCAATGCGGGCTCCGATACGGTGGCCGGCCGATTGGCCTTCGAGTGGAAGAAGCGCGACGGCTATGTCGAGAATTTGTCGCCACGCCAGGATGAGGATCTGTATTCGCAGGATCAGCTCGGCGTGCGCGCCTCGCTTCGCTTCACGCCCAGCGATGCACTGACCGTCGACCTGATCGGCACCTATGATCAGCAGCGCAACGGCGGGACCCCCTTCATCTCGCGCGTGCTGCCGACAGAGGCTGGACCCGGCAACCCGTTTGCCAAGGCACATCTCGGTGGTTCGCCGCTGTCGGCGCAGGTGCTTGGTGATGACCGGCTGGGCCTCAACCGAGAGGTGTACGACCTGAATCTCACTGCCAGCTATGAATTCGCGCCCGGCTTCACCTTCACGACGGTGAATGGCTACCGCCGGTTCGACAGCCGCGAGGTCTTCGATGCCGATGGCTCAGCAGCCTGGTTCCTCGAGTTTGCTGAGATCGCCAAGGGCTGGCAGGCCACCCACGAGGGGCGCTTCTCTTACGCCGATCCGCAGTGGCGCGCGTCGTTTGGCTGGAACGTCTTTGTCGAGGACAATTACCAGAACGTGCCCTTCTCCTCGGAGGAAGGCACCTTCCTGCAATGCGCGTCAGTGCTTCAGGGTGCACCGCTGATCCCGGGCCTCGGCTGTATCAACGCGGCTGGCGTCGTCACCGCAGCGCAGGCCACCGCGCTGGCTTCTCGCGGCGCGGCCAGCCAGATTCCTTATTCATCGGAATTCGAGAACCAGGGCGAGAACGATAGCTACTCCATGTTCGCGGATGCGACCTGGATCCCCGCCGCCTCGCTTGAACTTACTGCTGGCGTTCGCCTGCTGATCGAACAGCGAAAGTCGGGCTTTTTTGCCCGCGTTCCGCGTCCTGTCTTGAACCCCGCCGCAACCTCGCTTGTCCCCGGCCAGATCGATACCGGTGGGCAGACCTTCACCGCCCAACAATCCTATGCGGCAGTGCTGCCGCGCTTTAACGCTCTGTACCGCCTGAACGCGGACGTGAACGTCTTCGGCACGATCTCAAAGGGGCGGCGCTCTCCGGTGGTACAGCTCGGCGCTCGCCTCGCGAGTGGTCGCGGGGTTCCCAACCTTCAGCTCGTTCCGGAAGAAAATGTCTGGAACTACGAGGCCGGGCTCAAGGGGGCGCTCGGCCCAGTCTCGGGTTCGCTGGGCGTCTATTACCAGAAGTATGACGGCTTCCAGGTGAGCGTACTCCAGCCCAACGGAACATCGCTCACGCAGAGCGCTGGCACGGCAAGCAATCTTGGCGTGGAAGCCGAGCTCAATGTGCGTCCCGCGTCGTGGCTGAACGTGTTCAGCAATCTTGGATATATCGACGGCGGCATCGACGAAAACGATCGCTTCGCCTCGACCTTCTCCGGGGCGCGTTTCCGCCTCCAGCCCGAATGGCAAGCGGCAGCCGGCTTCACCATCAACGCGCCATTCGGTGGCGGCATGCGCTTCTTCGCGACTCCCACGGTCACCTACCGCAGCCGCATCTTCTTTGAAGTGCCCAACAACATCGCCTTGTCACAAGGGCCCGTCACGCTGGTTAACGCGCGCGCGGGCGTCAGCTTTGCCGACGAGCGTTTCGAACTGGCGGGCTTTGTGCGCAACGCAACGAACGAACGCTATTTACTTGACGCCGGAAACACCGGTGGCAGCTTCCGAACGCCGACCTTCATTCCGGCGGAGCCGCGCTTCTACGGCGTCCAGCTCACCGGCCGTTTCTGAGGACACGGGAATGACGCTCAATCGACGCAACGCTCTTGCCCTGATTGGCAGCAGTGCGGCACTCGGGCTTCCCGGAGCCGGACAAGCCGCAGACGGTGCCACGATCCGCTTCGACCATGGTGTTGCAAGTGGAGATCCGGCTGCGGATAGCGCGGTCATATGGACTCGGGTGACGCTGGCGACGGGCGCTGGCGATGTTCCGGTCACATGGCATGTCGCCACGTCGGCGAACGGCGCTCCCGTCGCCTCGGGCCAGGCGACCGCACGATCCGCCGCTGATCACACGGTGAAGGTGGAGGTGGCGCGGCTGAAGCCCGGCCGTGACTATTGGTACTGGTTCACCGGGTCAGCGGGAGAACGCTCGCCCACTGGCCGTTTTCGCACGTTGCCGGTGGGCGCGGTGGACGATCTCGTGCTCGCGGTCGCATCGTGCCAACTCTATCCCGGCGGTCTGTTCAACGCTTATGCCGATATGGCGACGCTGCCGCGGCTTGATGCGGTTCTGCACCTTGGCGACTATATCTATGAATATGGCGCCGAGGGTTATGGTGGCGAGATCGGACGCAAGCTCGGGCGCTTACCCGATCCGCCGCACGAAATCCTGAGCCTTGCTGACTACCGGCGTCGCCATGCGCAGGTGAAGGCCGATCCCGACATGCAGGCAGCGCATGCCCGCGCAGCGTTCATCTGTGTCTGGGACGATCACGAAGTCGCGAATGACGGCTGGATCGGCGGCGCGGAAAACCACGATCCTGCAACCGAAGGGGATTGGAAAGCCCGCAAGGCAGCGGCGATGCAGGCGTATTTCGAGTGGATGCCGATCCGTGATCCCAAGGGCGGAAGGTCATGGGAAGCGATCAACCGCAGCTTCGAATTCGGCGATCTGGCGACCCTCGCCATGGTAGAAACGCGCTTGC
Organism: Sphingomonas sp. IC-11; assembly: GCF_021043365.1. Classification (GTDB taxonomy): domain Bacteria; phylum Pseudomonadota; class Alphaproteobacteria; order Sphingomonadales; family Sphingomonadaceae; genus Sphingomonas. The sequence continues at coordinate 88,749 of NZ_JAJNDU010000005.1, forward strand.
TTGCGCGTTCCAAACAGGCCGAGGTGAAGGGCGGGGCGCCGGGGCCCGAACAGTTTGCTGCCGTCATGGTGGAGCGCGCCAGACCGGATCGTGAATTGCTCGGCCCTGATCAGCAACATTGGCTCGAGGAGGTGCTGGCGGCGTCCGTTCGTGCGAACAAGCCTTGGCAAGTGCTCGGCAATCAAGTGATCATGGCACGCGTCGCTGGTCCGGATCTGACGGCGGAGCCCTATGCTGCCACCTTTGGAGCCCGGATCGCCAAGCTGCCGCCGGTCTATCGCGAGCGGCTTCAGCAGGCCGCCGCAGGGTACAAGGCGGGTCTGCCGTTCAACTTCGATGCGTGGGACGGTTATCCCGCCGCGCGAGAGCGCCTGTATGCGGCGTTCAAGCGGGCTGGCTCCAGACCGATCGTGCTGGCCGGCGATAGTCACGCTGCCTGGGCAAACGACCTCTATGATGATGGTGGAGCCCTGGTCGCATCGGAATTCGGCGCGACGGCGATCACCAGCCCATCCTACGGTTCGCTTCTCCCGGGGCTTGGCAGCGTGCTTGCTGAGGTGAATCGGGAGGTCGCGTTCTGTGATCAGGACGGCAAGGGTTATACCCTGCTGACCCTTACGCGAACGGCGGCGACGGCGCAGTTCGTAACGGTGTCCACGATCCTAGCCAAGCCATTCCATCGTCAGGTGGTCGCATCCTATCGTGCGCGTCCGGGCGCGGCGCGTGTTCCGGTGGAGAAGCTCTGACGCATCAAACCGCATGGTGTGGCTGCCGCCCGCAATCGTGACTCAACCCGACGCGACGTCTCCGGTCCTCACGAGCCGTGTCGTCACGCCGGCGAGGACAATCGATGCGGCAGCTGCGCACCAGAGACTGACTTTCGGTGACCATGCAAAGCCTGCCGCACCAGCTACCCCGCCCATCACCAGCGAAAGCCAGAGCAGCAGGTAAGGCAGCCACGGCGAGTCATCCGAGCCGCGCAACCTATTTGCGACACGATGCCCGAGCTTTACCAGGGTTCCGGTCATGTAGGTGACACCGATGCCTACCTCCCCCTCGCGTCTAAAGATTGCATTGGCGGCGCCCATCGCAAGACAAAGGCAACCGAGGGCGGGCAGATGGCCCCCTGAGCTGTCCACGCCCGCGGCGGTCACGAGGAGCATGGCAACAACCAAGGTGGCGGCGGTCTTACGGTGAATGATGGTCGCGCTTTCACTGGCCAGGACGTTGAGGATGACGCCAGTGACGAACAGCGCGATGAGCGCGGCCGCCGTGATCGCCACTGACATGGCCTCGGCTATTCCGATCGCAAGTCGGGTAGAATTCCCGGTCATGAACGATACAAACAGTCCGCCAGATTTGAGGAAGCCGATGGCGTCGACGGCGCCGGCGAGGGCGGCATATCCCATCGCCAATGCTTGCATCTCGCGATCGTACCGCAGCATCGCCGCACTCCACCCAGACCCTGTCGACCCTATGTATTCGCGCAGACCGGGAAGGCATATCGGCGCTCTGCCACCGGCGGGCTGGCTTCGTCGCTTGGTTTAGCGGCTTGCCCCGGGGGTGCCGATGGTCTTTCCTTTGCAGGAATTTAGTGGAAGGCATCGGCCATGAAATTCGTGATGGCCGATCTGCCGCCGCGGCAGCGCTACAAGCTGCTCGTCTCCACCGTCACGCCGCGGCCGATCGCGTGGGTGACGACGCGGGGCACGAACGGCGTGGTGAATGCCGCGCCCTACAGCTTCTTCAACGCGATGGGCGACGATCCGCCGCTGCTGGTGCTGGGGCTGCTGAAGGATGCGAACGGCGCCGACAAGGATACCGCGACGAACATCATCGAGACCGGCGAGTTCGTCGTGAATCTCGTCAGCGAGCAGGATGCCGAGACGATGAACCTGTCGTGCGTCGATGCACCGCGCGAGGTGAGCGAGATCGACTATGCCGGCATCGCCACCGCGCAGGCGACACGCGTCGCGCCGCCGCTGATCGCGACCGCGCCGGTGAGCTTCGAATGCGTGAAACGCGAGGTGCTGGAGATTGGCCCGCGGCAAGTGATCGCGGTCGGTGAGATCCTGGTGACGCATATCCGCGACGAGTTCATCGCCGATCCCGCGAAGCTCCACATCGATACCGCCGCGATGCAGCTGATCGGGCGGATGCACGGCGCGGGCACCTATCTGCGCAACACCGACACCTTCACCATGGCGCGGCCGGCGTTCGATCCCGCGCGCGTCCCCGCGGGAGACGCGCGATAAGGCCGATCAACCGCATCGATCTCAATCTGCTCGGCACCTTCGAGGCGATCTATACGCACGGCGGGGTGACGGCGGCGGCGCGGCATCTGCATTTGTCGCAGTCGGCGATCAGCCACGCGCTCGCCCGGCTGCGTGTCGCGTTCGACGACGAACTGTTCGTGCGGGTGGGCAATGCGATCGTGCCGACCGCGCTGGCGCGCTCGATCATCGATCCGGTGCGCGACGCGCTGCAGGGGGTGGAGCAGGCGCTGGTCGCCGCGGCGCGCTTCGATCCGGCAACCTCGACGCGCGCCTTCCGCATCGGCCTGCGCCAGGCGAACGAGGCGCGCGTGTTCGCGGGCATCGTAGCGCATGTCGCGCGCGCGGCGCCGGGCGTGACGCTGGCCAGCGTCAACTTCCGCCGCAGCGAAGTGGCGGAGGAGCTGGCGCGCGGCGACCTGGACCTCGCGATCGACGTGGCGAGCGATGCGACGGTCGGCTTGCGTGCGGTGCCGCTGCAGACCGACACGATGGTGGTGGCTGCGCGGCGCGGGCACCCAAGCATCGACGGCGCGATCGACCTTGCCACCTATCTTGCCGCCGATCACGTTCAGGCGTCGCCGCGCCGCTCGGGCCCCGGGCTGGAGGACGAGGGGCTGGCGGCGCTGGGCGAGACGCGGCGAGTGGCGATCCGCTGCCAGAACATCTGGTCGGCCTGGCAGGTGGTCGCGCAGTCGGACCTGATCCTGACCCTGCTCGGCACCCATGCGGCTACGTTGCTGCCGGTGGCGGACAACCAGGTCCTGCCGCTCCCGTTCGCGATCACGCCCCGGCCGCTGCAATTGCTGTGGCACCCGGCGGCAGAGCGCGATCCCGGCAATGTCTGGCTGCGGCGACTGGTGCAGGAGCATGTCGCGGGCGCCTGAAGGCATGAACGACGCTCATGGCAGTGATCGCGGATGATCATTACCGCCGATGATCGGGGCAGCAGTAGGATCGTGGCTTTCCAGCACCAGAGTGGGGCCCCATGTCCAATATCTTCACCATTCCCGAACTAGACGACCTGCGCATGTCCGAGGGCGCCCGCCCGCTTTTCGACGCCGTGAAGGCGTTCATCCGCGACCATGTCGATCCGATCTATCCCGAGTTCGAGCGGCTCGGCGAAGAGCGCGAGGATCGCTGGAGCTTCGCACCGGGGCAGCTGGAGCTGCTGCAGGGCGCCAAGGACAAGGCCAAGGCCGCCGGCCTGTGGAATTTCTTCCTTCCCAACGCCGAGACGGGCGAGGGACTGTCGAACCTCGATTATGCCTATATCGCGGCCGAGCTCGGCAAGTCGCCGCTTGCGTCCGAAGCGCTGAACTGCTCGGCGCCCGATACGGGCAACATGGAAGTCCTGGAGCGTGTCGGCACGCCCGAGCAGAAGAAGCAATGGCTCGAGCCGCTGCTCGCCGGCGAGATCCGATCCGCATATGCGATGACGGAGCCCGACGTCGCCTCGTCGGACGCCAAGAACGTGCGCTGCGCCGCGCGGCTCGAGGGCGACGAATGGGTCATCAATGGTGAGAAGCACTATATCTCGGGCGCCGGCGATCCGCGCTGCAAGGTGATGATCACGATGGTGCGCACCAACCCCGATGCCCCTTCGTCACAGCAGCAGTCGCAGATCCTGGTGCCGATGGATGCGCCGGGCGTCGAGATCATCGGCGCGATGGAAGTGTTCGGCAAGGATCACGCGCCGCGCGGCCACATGCACCTCAAGTTCAACAACGTGCGCGTGCCGCGCGAGAACATCCTGCTGGGTGAGGGCCGCGGCTTCGAGATCTCGCAGGTTCGCCTCGGCCCGGGCCGTATCCACCATTGCATGCGCACGATCGGCAAGGCGGAAGTCGCGCTGGACCTGATGGTGAAGCGCGGCAATTCGCGCGAGGCGTTCGGCCGCTCGCTGATCATGCTGGGCAAGAACCTGGAGCTCGTCAGCCGCGCGCGGATCGAGATCGAGGCGATGCGCCTGATGGTGCTGAAGGCGGCGAAGGCGATGGACGTGCTGGGCAACCGCGAGGCGCGCGTCTGGGTCAGCATGGTGAAGGCGATGGTGCCGGAGAAGACCTGCCAGATCATCGACCAGGCGATTCAGATCCACGGCGCCTATGGCATGAGCCAGTTCACCCCGCTCGCAGAGCTGTATGCCGACGTCCGCCACCTGCGCTTCGCCGATGGGCCGGACGAGGTGCACCACATGGTGGTGGGTCGCAACGAGCTGGCGCTGCACTGATCGCGCGAACGCCCGATGTAGCAGGGCATCACCAGCGTGGTGCCGGGGAACAGGGCTGTTCCCCGGCGCTCCGCGTGCTGAGAGGATCACAACACGCGCCGGCTCCACAGCCGTGACGCGCGGCCGACACCCCTTTTAAGTCCTTCGGCTAGGCGGGAGCTAACGCCCGCCGTCCCGCGGCAGTAGGCCACACCAGATCCGGTGTAGTTCCGGCGCCACTTGCCGGAATGCGCCGGATGGACAATTTGTCCAATCCTGCCAGCAAATTCGCGCGCTATCTCGTCCAGCGTGGAACACAATCATCCTGTGCCTGTCGAGCACGACACCGACGGCGCCAAGTTTCGCTGGATCATGCGTTGCGGGTGGAAGGGGCTTTGTCCCCGCTGCGGGCAGGGGCGCATGTTTCGGTCGTGGCTGAAGATCGTGGATCGTTGTGGGACGTGCGGTCTCGACTATCGTTTTGCTGCGCCCGATGACGGGCCGGCGTTCTTCTCACTGTGCGTTTGCGCGCTGCCGCTGATCGCCTTTGTCGTTTGGGTGCAAGTGGCGTTTGATCCGCCGGCATGGGTTCACCTGTTAACCTCCGTGCCGTTCATGGCGATCGGTACCTTGCTCCCATTGCGGCCGATCAAGGGATGGCTGGTCGCGTCGCAATATGTGAACCGGGCGCAGGAGGCGGGGACCCGCAAGCTCTGGGCGCAACTGCACGGCACCGATCCCGAGCAAAGCGACTTCGATCAATAGCGTCTCCTCAGCGGCGCCGTACAATCAACGTCATCAAGCCTCCTCAATGCGTCGCTCCTCCTCGGTGCGCAGGCTTACCTCGGCAAAGTCGAGCTCTTCCTGCAGCACCAGGAAGGCATCCGCGCCAACCCGCTGAGCGTCACGCAGCGCTTCGAGCCGCTCGCGCTGGTGACGGATGGCGGCGAGGCCAAGCGAGCGCTTCTGTGCGGTCGTCGCCGCGTCGTTGGTCAACTTCAGGCGATAGCCCCAGCGCCAGTGATCGGCTGCGGGCCCCCCGCTGTCCCGTAGCGCGGTGAGCGCCGCCTCGGCCATCTCGCGCCGCGCCCTGGCCAGTTCCTCGCCGAGCCCGTCGTCGCCGTCCAGCCGCAGACGACGGACCAGCGGAGCAAGCGTGAGCCCTTGAACTACCAATGTCGCGAGCACGACCGCAAAGGCCGTGAGGACGATAAGATCGCGCTGCGGAAACTGTGCGGGCAGGGCAAAGGCCGTGGCCAATGTTACCAGGCCGCGCATGCCGCACCATCCGACCAGCACCCCTTCGCCGAAGCGCGCGGGGGAAACGTCGCCACGCAATCGGGGGAAATGGTGCGCGACCCGGTTGTAGAACAGCACCCACGCCAGACGCACGACGATCAGCGATGCGACCACTGCGCCCGCGAACCAGGCGGCATCCGCCAGCCGCGCCGCGCTCATGGCGCCGATGATGGTACGCGCTTGGAATCCCATCAGTAAAAAAGCGAAGACGTTCAGCAGGAACACCGCGCTGTCCCAGACGGCGAAGTCGTGAATGCGGGCGCGCGGCGGCGTTGCGAGGCCCGCCGAGCGCGCGATCGTCATCGCGAAGGTGACGAGGCAAAGCACCGCCGAAAGGTGCAGCCGTTCGGCAAGCAGCCAGGCGCCGAAGCCAGTGACGAACTGCAGAATGTTTCCGCTGAGCGTGCCCCAAACCAGCGGTTGGACCCGCCGCATGATCCATGCCAGCGCGAAGCCTAGTGCGATGCCGCCGGGGGCGGCCAGGCTGACGGTGAGCACCAGGCTGGCATCCACCCCGCCATGGCTTTGAATCAGGATGGCGGTGCTGAACAGCAGGAGGGCAGCGGCATCGTTGAGCAGGCTTTCGCCTTTCAGCACCGCCACCGTGCGGCGAGGCATGCGGACGCTGCCCGAAATGGCGGTCGCGGCGGCGGCATCGGGCGGGGCGACGATCGCGCCCAGCGCCAGGGCTGCGTAGAAGGGCAGGCCCGCCCAGGTCATGCCCAGCCACGCTACCACGCCGGCGCTCAGCAGCACGGCGATCACGGCCAGCGCGAACAGCGGCCGCCACAGGCGCTGCGCGGTACCGACCGGGAAGTCATAGGCAGCGTCGATCAATACGGGGGCGATGAACAGCGCCAGCGCGGTATGCGGATCGAGCGCAATCACCGGCGCACCAGGAATCCAGGCGAGCGCCACACCAGCGCCGGCGAGCAGGGCCGGGTAGGGGATCCCGCTTCTTCTCGCGACCTGGAGCAGCACGATCGCGATGCCAAGCAGCGCAAGCAGGCTTTCGAAGAAAGTCATTGCGGCATTGCCTGATGGACGTGCCGAGCGGCGACAATCCCGCTCTGCCACGCGCCATGCGCGGTGGAAAAATCGTGCGGGGAACAGGCCTCGCCGGCCAGGCAAAGCCAATCGTTGATCGGTCGCGCGAGCGTTGCGCGCGCACCTGCGTGGCCCGGCAAGGCATGGCTGTACGAGCCCAGGATCGTCGGCTCCTTCGCCCAGCGTGTTGCCAGCAGTGGCCGCAGTCCCTTCGCGAAATCCGCGCCGAGCAGCGCGCGCAATTCGCCAATCGCGAAATCGACTGCCGCACCCTGCTCCAGCGCGCGGGCATGAGCGCCGCCCAGGAAGCATTCGATCATCGGTCGTCCGAACGGCCGGAGATAATAGCTTCCGGTACCTTCATCATCGAACCGGCCGAGCAGGTGCGATTCCGCGGGAACGGCTTCGGGATCGGCAAGCGAAAGGAATAGCTTATCGGCCAGCCCCAGGGGTAGCTGCGTGGCTGCGTGGAGATGATCCGCGGCTGCCGAAGGAAAGCGGATGGCGCCATGCGCCAGGACCTCGGCGGACACGGTCACGATCACGGCACGGGATTGGATGGCGCCTCGCCCGGTCTCGACGACGCCCGCTCGAATGGCGCTGACGGGAGTGTCTAGCATCATCGGCACGTCGCGGCCAAGCGCGGCGATGAACGCGCCGTAACCGTCGGGCAAGCGCCAATTATTGTCGCTGGCCGCATCCTCGTAGGCGGTGAAATCGCGAGCGGAGAGGCGGTCGGTTTCGACGCCATTGATGAAGCTGCTAAGCCCGTTGATGAACGGCTGCCACTCGGTCAGTGCGTCGCTCGCGCGGTCGCTTGCGGGCGGTGTCTTGGCGAGCCGATCAGTGAACGCCTCATAAGCCTGCCAGGCTTCCTGCTGCGCCTGTTTCGGGAAGTTGATCGCGCCCAGCTGATCACCCCAGGCCGCCTTGCTGCGATCGACGGCCACGCCGAGCGAATTTGCCAGCGCGCTCAACGGGTTGCGTTCTGCGGAATGTAGCCAGCCGCAGCCGAGATCGACGGGATAACCGCCCAGCAGCACGGTGTGCGCCCGCCCGCCCAGCCGCGGCAGCGCCTCGATGATCAGAACCGATCGCCCCGCGTCGGTAAGCCACCGACCGGCCGCGATCCCGGCTGCGCCGCCGCCGACGATCACGACGTCGACTTCATCCTTCATTGCCGATCACCTGCCACGTCGAGCAGCGCAACGTGCGGGAGCAGGGGTGCGATCCGTAGCGCGAGCGGAGCGTATCGGCCGGTAATAGGACCGCGGCGGCGGCTTTCGGCCGGGTTCCGGCCTGTTAGCGGGTCAGATTGGCCTGTTGCCCCGGCCGGCATCGAGCGGGGCAATTTTGGGCGATTGCCGGGATCAGCGCGCCGGCTGCTGCTCGAACAGGCGACGCAGGAACACCGTCTCCACCTCGCGGCGAAGATCGTTGTTGGGCTTCTTCAGGAAGCCATGGCCCTCGTCGGCGAACAGGACGTACCAGGTCTCATTGCCGTTCTGGCGCAGCTTCTCCACCACCTGATCGGATTCGAGCTGCGGCACGCGCGGGTCATTGGCGCCCTGCATCACCAGCATCGGCTTCCTGATGCGATCGACGTTGGTGATCGGCGACACGCGCTCCAGCACGGCGCGCATCTTGGGATCACGCTCGTCGCCATATTCGGCGCGGCGATTGTCGCGGCGATAGGCTTCGGTATTCTCGAGGAAGGTGATCCAGTTGCTGATGCCATAACGCTCGACGCCGCCGACCAGCCGGTCGGAATAATGCGTCATCACGGCAAGGCTCATGTACCCGCCATAGGACTGGCCGTAGACCGCGACGCGATTGGCATCGAGGTTCGGCTGCTCAGCGATCCAGTCGAGCAGCGCGCCGATGTCCTGCACCGAATCCTCGCGCTTCTCGGCATTGTCGAGGTTGAGGTAGCGCTTGCCATAGCCGTCGCTGCCGCGGACGTTGGGCAGGATCACCGTCGCCTTCAGCACGTCGGCGAAATATTGCGCGCCGTAATTCCAGATCGGCCGCGTCTGCGCCTCCGGCCCGCCATGGATGTCGATGATCACCGGCGTCCGCGTCCCCGCGGGCACGCCTTTCGGCCGATAGACGAACGCCGGCACCGACAGGCCGTCGAACGACTTGAAGCGAATGAGCTCCGGCTCCGCGAGCTGCGCCGGATCAAGGTCGCCGAGTTCGGACGTGGTCCAGCGCGTCAGCTCCCCGCCATCGACGTCCCAGCTCCATACGTCGCCGGCGGAGGTGGCAGAGGTCAGGCCGATCGCCAGCTGCTTGCCGTCCGGCGAGAATTTCAGCGCGGTGAGCACGCCCTGGGGCAGCGTCGGCTGCGGCAGCGCGCGGCGGGTGATGCGATCCTGCACGACGACGCGCGAGAAGCCGTCCTCGTTCACGGCATAAGCGAGCACCCGGCCGTCATCGGTCAGGTCATAGCTTTCGACGTCCCACTTCAGCCCCGGCGTCAGCACCACTTGCGCGCCGGTGGCGAGGTCGATCTCGACCAGCTGGCGGGTGTCGTTGCCGCGATCCGAAATGGCGATCAGCTTCTTGCCGCCCGGCAGGTAGCGCGGGGACTGATAGACGGCGACTCCTGCCTTGGGCGCGATGCGCCGTGCCTTGCCGGTGGCGAGATCGAGTTCGAATAGCTGGTCCTCGCGGTTCGACAGGCTGCGCACGAAGATCAGCCGCGACTTGTCGGGCGCAATGTCCGCCGGGGCCACGGCGCCGTCCGCCTGATACAAGGTGCGCGGCGTGCCGCCGGCCTTCGGATCGACGCCGAGGATCGTGTACGCCGCGCTGCCCTTGGTGGCGCGCGCCCAGGCGAGGAGGCTGCCGTCCTTGCTGAACACGGGCGAGCCGTTGCGCGTCCCCGCCTGCGTCAGCTGCTGCGCGGTGCCGGTCAGGCCCCGGGTGTAGAGCTGGAACCACTCGTCGCCGCCGGTGTCGCGCGTCATTACGAAACGGTCGGTGCCGGGGATCACGGTGGCGCTGGCGATCGGCTCCGCGCCGAAGGTGACCTGCGTGCGCGTCGCGCCGGGCTTTGCCACATGATGCAGCTGCTGCGTCGCGCCGAAGCGCGTGGCGATCAGCATCGACCCATCGGGCAGCCAATCCTCGAACTGCGCCGCGCGACTGTTCTGGTACCGCTGCACCGCCTCGCGCACATCGGCCGGGATTTCCGGCACGCCCGACAGGGTGGCGCTGCCGACCTGGCGCTGGCTGACCGCTGGAGCGCCGGCAGTCTGCGGGCTGGCGGTCTGCTGAGCGATGGTCTGGGCGGAGGCGCCGGCCGCAAGCGCGACGAGGGTGAGCGAGGCTGCAAAGTGTTTGAACATGCCACCCTGATCGGATGACGATGGTTATGCCGTCAAGCAGGAAGCGCGGTCGGCGACGTGCCCAGGCGCGCGGCGGCCGTGATGGCCCGCCGGCTCTGCACGGCGAGATCGCTCAGCGCTGTGCCAGAGAACCATCCCCCTCTTCGTCGTGCTTGCCCAGGACGTGGCGGACTTTGCGCGCCAATGCCTCGCGCGTGTACGGCTTGGACAGCAGCTCCACGCCCGGATCGAGGCGGCCATGATGGACGATGGCGTTTTCGGTATAGCCGGAGGTGAACAGCACGGAGAGCTGCGGCAGCCGCTCCTTTGCCTTGCGCGCCAGCTCCGGGCTGCGGAGCGGCCCCGGCATCACCACGTCGGTGAACAGGAGATCGATGGCAATGCCGCTTTCGATCACGTTCAGCGCGCTCAACGCATCGCGGGATTTCAGCACGTGATAGCCCAGTTCCGACAGCAGGGCGACGGCGGTTTCGCGCACCTCGTCATCATCCTCGACAACCAGGACCGTCTCGGATCCGCCCCGCACCGGCGCGGCGCTGGTGTCGGTGATCAGGTCTTCGTCCTCCACGGCGCGCGGCAGGTACAATTTGATGGTCGTACCTTCGTTCACCTCGCTGTAGATCTTCACATGCCCGCCGCTTTGCTTGACGAGCCCGTGCACCATCGACAGCCCAAGCCCAGTGCCCTTGCCTTCCGGCTTGGTGCTGAAGAAGGGTTCGAACACCTGGTCGATGATGTCGCGCGGAATGCCCGATCCGGTGTCGGTCACCGCGATCATCACATATTGGCCGGGCGTTACGTCGTCATGCTGCCGGCAATATCCGTCATCGAGGAAGGCGTTGTTCGCCTCAATCGTGAGCCGACCGCCGTGCGCCATCGCATCGCGCGCGTTGATCGCGAGATTGAGGATGGCATTCTCGATCTGGCCCGGATCGATCAGCGTGTTCCACAGCCCGCCTGCGATGATCGTCTCGATTTCCACATCCTCACCAATCGAGCGGCGAAGCAGGTCGTCCATGCTGCCGATCAGACGGCCGAGGTTGAGCACCTTGGGCTCGAGCGGCTGACGGCGGCCGAAGGCGAGCAGCTGTGAAGCGAGCTTGGCGCCGCGCGTGACGCCGGCCATGGCATTTTCCACCCGCTTTTCCGCGCGCGGATTGCCCGCCACGTCCCGAGTCAGCAGCTGGAGATTGCCGCTGATCACCTGCAGCAGGTTGTTGAAATCGTGGGCGACCCCGCCGGTCAGCTTGCCCAGGGCCTCCAGCTTCTGCGACTGGCGCAGTGCCTGTTCGACGGCCTCGCGCTCCTTCGCTTCATGGTGAAGCTGCTCCAGCGCCATGCGAAGCTCGTCGGTCCGCTCGGCGACCCGCTGTTCCAGCGTGTCGTTGAGCTGGTGGAGCTGGTCCTCCGCGCGCTTCTGATCGGTGACGTCATAGCCGTCCACGAAGATGCCGGAGACCGCGCCTTCGGAATCGAAGATCGGCTGATAGACCAGATGCACGAAGCGTTCCTCGGGCGTTGACCCGGGGGTGCGCTGAATCGCGACCGGCATGTTGCGGCCGACATACGGCTCCCCGCTGGCGAACACGCTGTCGAGTAGTTCGAAAAAGCCCTGTCCCTTGATTTCCGGAAGTGCTTCGCGGACGGGCAGGCCGATGAGGTCGCGATGGCCGACGAGCCTGAGATAAGCGTCGTTGACCAGTTCGAAGCGATGCTCTCGCCCGGCGAGAATGCACATGAAGCTGGGCGCCTGCCGGAACAATTCGCGGACCCGGTCACGCTCACGCGTGCGGCGCTCCATGAGCTCGGCACTGGCCAGCCGGGAGGCGATCTGGCCGGCGAGAAGCTCCAGAAAGCTCAGATATTCGTCGCTGACCTGGCGATAGGGATTGAGGCCGACGACGATCGCGCCGCGTGGACGGCCACTGCGCTGACCGGCGAGGGGAACAATGGCCACCTGACGTGGCGGCTTGTTCCAGGCGCCGCGCGGCAGATCGCCTTCGGGTGCGTCCTCGACGATTACGCCCTTGTCGCGCGAGATCCGCGCCAGATTCCAGTGATCGGGTGCTGCCAGCGCGTGATCCGGTGCCATGCCCGCTGCAGCGACAAGCGAAGGCGCCGCATCCTCGCGGAAGAGATATACCAGGCTGAACGGCAGGTCGTGGCTGTTGTGGGCGAGGCCGGCGCGGATCGCCTCGAACACCTCCTGCTGCTCCTGCGCCGCGGCAAGCCCGGATGCGAGCTCCCGCAGGGACGCAAGCCGCCGTTCGCTGATGACCCTGTCGGTTTCCTCCGACACAGCGCAGAACACGCCTTCGACCTTGCCGGTGTCACCGATCAGCGGGCTGTAGGAGAAGGTGTGGTAGGTTTCCTCGGGATAGCCATTGCGTTCGAGCACCAGCAGGAGCGCGCGATCCCAGGTCGACTCTCCCGTTTGGTAAACGGTTGCCAGCCGGTCCTTGATATCGTCCCAGATCTCGGCCCAGAGGACCTGTGTTGGCACACCCAGCGAGCGGGGATGCTTGATCCCCAAAGTGGGCCGATAGGCATCGTTGTAGAAGAAGTTGATGTCCGGGCCCCAGCCAAGCCACATCTCGAACCGTGAGGTGAGCAGCAGGCGAAGGGCAACCTTCAGGGCATTGGGCCAGCTTTCCGGCGTTCCGAGCGAGGTCGCGGACCAATCGTGCGCCCGCATGAGCCGCGCCATTTCGCCGTCTCCGACGAAGACATCGGCAAGAGTGCCGTGACCGGGAACTTGGATCGTCAATACCTTGGCTCCGGATTCATCGACCTGCGACTAGCGCCGGGCTGTTGATAATTCCAGCCACACGCCCGTCTTGATCGGCCTGCAGATCATGTTCCTTGGCGAGGCCGGCGCGGTGGCCGCGCCGGACGCAGGTCGAGCGATGACGATCAGGGATCGAAGCGCGCGATCCCTGCCTGAGCCTAGTAATCAGTACAGCGACGGGATCGTTGAACTTGATGAAGACAGAATTTGCCCGTGCATTGCACGACTTCTTCCAACTCCAGTACAGGTATGTCATTCCCCCCGCCGTTCAGGGGTGGGGGCGTCTCGATCGTGTGCGAAGAGGTGTACGATTCACATTTTCAGGTGAAATACCGGACGGCAGCATCAATCCTGGCGCACCCTGAATATTCAAAAGCGCGGGTTGCCTATTTGAATGGTGTTCTCGCGCTATATGGCGATGACGTGTTTCTCAACCGGTTGTTGCTGGAAGGGGCGCGGACCGTGATTTTCGCGGTGGCCATCTGCCTGGATGCCGGTTTTCGCGAAGAAGATCGCGATACCTGGCCGACGATCAGCAATCTGAAAAAGGCGCTTGCCCCTTTCGGGCTGGCGAGCCCGCGGCGGATCGAGCAGGTCGTCTCCCGTCTGATCCAGACCGGTTATCTGGAAAGCCGCGTGTCGCCGCACGACGCACGGGTGCGGCTGCTGGCGCCGACGCCCAAGATGCTTGCGCACGATCAGGAATGGCTGATCAGCCATTACCGGCCGCTCGCGATCCTGTTCGGGGAGGGCCGTTATGCGCGCGCGCTGGGACGCGATCCGGCGTTCCAGCGGGTGCAGCGCGGCGTCGCCTGCGACTTCTTCGTTCAATCCGCGATGGTGTTGCTCCGCAACCCGGACATCATGCTGTTCCTGGCGCGCGATGCGGGCATCCTGGTGCTGCTCCGACTGGTAAGCGCGACGCTGGTGGCGGGGTCAGCCACCGTATCGCTTTCGCTGGCCGACCTCGCCAGAAGCTGTTCGATCTCACGGACCCATGTTCGTCAGTTGCTCAATGATGCGCAGACTCAGGGTCTCGTTCAGATCAGCCAGGCCGCGCGCCAGATCACCATCCTCCCGCGCGCGCTGCAGAGCCTGGACCAGTTCATCGCGGACGGCATGTCCAATCATGACCTGACCGGCGCTGCGGCTATGCGGGTGCTGGAAGCCGCGGCGTAACGCCGCTCCGGCGCCCGCGAGCGGCGGCGCGCCCCGACAGGGAGGCGCCGCCGCGGCCCGATCGTGTCAGGCAGCCATGGTCGCGTTGTCGATGACGAAGCGGTACTTCACATCGCTGCGCAGCATCCGTTCATAGGCAGCGTCGATCTCCTGCGCGGAAATCATCTCGATGTCAGCGACGATGCCGTGCTCGGCGCAGAAATCGAGCATTTCCTGCGTTTCCGCGATGCCGCCGATCAGCGAACCGGCAATGGCACGTCGGCGGAAGATCAGCGCCGACACATCCGGCGAGGGGTGTGCATGTTCGGGCACGCCGACCAGCGTCAACGTCCCGTCGCGCTTCAGCAGGGCCGTGAACGCGTCCAGATTATGGCTCGCCGCCACGGTATCGAGGATGAAATCGAAGCTGTCAGCGTGCGCCGCCATCTCCTCGTCGTTGCGCGACACCACGACTTCGTCTGCCCCCAGCGCCTTTGCATCCTCCCGCTTGCTCTCGGAGGTGGTGAAGGCAACCACATGCGCGCCCATCGCGTGCGCTAGCTTCACGCCCATATGGCCCAAACCGCCGATGCCGACGATGCCCACCTTCTTGCCGGGGCCGACGTTCCAGTGACGCAGCGGCGAATAGGTGGTGATGCCGGCGCACAGCAGTGGTGCCACAGCGGCAAGCTGCTCCTCGGCATGGCGTACCTTCAGCACGAACTTGTCGTCGACCACGATCTGCTGCGAATAGCCGCCGAGCGTGTGCCCGGGCGCGTCGGGGGTCGGTGAATTATAGGTGCCGGTGAAGCCGTTCTCGCAATATTGTTCCAGCCCTTCGCCGCAGGAGGCGCAATGCTGGCAGCTGTCGACCATGCAGCCGACGCCGACGATGTCGCCGACCTGAAACCTGGTAACGTCCGCGCCTACCGCGCTGACCCGGCCGACAATCTCATGACCGGGCACGCAGGGGTAGATCGTGCCGCTCCATTCGGCCCGGATCTGGTGGAGATCCGAATGGCAGACGCCGCAATATGCGATGTCGATCTGCACGTCGTGGGCGCCGGGTGCCCGACGTTCGATGCTCATGCGCTCGACCGGCTTGTCCGCGCCATGTGCGCCATAGGCAATGGTAGCCATTGGTGATGCTCCTTCCTTGCTGTGATTTGGGGATGAGCGCTGACCCGGCGGCCAGAGCGGCCGGGATGCGGCCCGTCTTCCCATGTGCCCCCCAACATAGCGTCGGCGCGTTCCGGCGATTAGAAGCGATGATCTGCATGCAGTTGTGAATGGAGTTCAAGAATGAACCGGCAGCACCTGGCCGAGCTGACGGCATTCGTGGCGGTTGCGCGGGAGCGGAGCTTTACCCGCGCGGCGGCGCAGATGGGGGTCACGCCCTCCGCACTCAGCCACAGCATGCGCGCGCTGGAGGAGCGGCTAGGCATTCGCCTGCTCAACCGCACCACGCGCAGCGTCACTCCGACCGGGGCGGGAGAACGGCTGCTGGGCGCGCTGGCGCCGCGTTTCGAAGAGATCGAAGCGGAAGTCGCGGCGCTGAGCGCCCTGCGTGAACGTCCGGCCGGCACGGTGCGGATCAGCGCGGACGAACATTCGCTGACCACGGTGCTGTGGCCCGCCCTGGAACCGGTGCTTCGCGATTACCCCGACATCCAGGTCGAGATCGACACGGATTACCGACTGACCGACATCGTAGCCGAACGGTTCGATGCCGGCGTTCGCTTCGGCGACATCATCGCCAAGGATATGATCGCGGTGCCGATCGGGCCGGAAGCCCGCATGATTGCGGCCGCCTCTCCGGGATATTTCGCCGCTCACGGCCGGCCAGAGACGCTGGAGGATCTGACCACGCATGTCTGCATCAACCTGCGCCTGCCCACCTACGGCGGCCTTTATGCCTGGGAGTTCGAGCAGGACGGGCATGAGCGACGGGTATGGGTGCAGGGGCAGCTGACCTTTTCATCGGTATTCCCGATCCTTGCTGCGGCGCGGGCGGGGTTCGGCATCTGCTACCTGCCGCAGTCACTGTTACAGCCACATATCGACAGCGGGGCGTTGGAAGCCGTGCTCACCCGATGGTCACCGCCGTTTCCGGGATATCACCTTTACTATCCCAGTCGTCGCCAGCCGACCCCGGCCTTTGCCGTCATCGTGGAAGCGCTGCGCTACCGCGCTGCGTGAACCCGGCGGGCGATCATTGCCCAACCATTCGGGATTACGTCCATATAAGCACCGGATCATGGCGGCACTTGCCCTAGATTGACGCCGTTCACCGCCGCCGATCGTCATCGGCCCGCCGCGGCGTCGAGGGAGGGAGGAGCAGCCTGTCCGAACAAGTGGCAGTTGCAGCGGTACGCGGCGCGGATCAGTTATCGTCCCCGGCGCCGTCGCCATCCACGCGTGAGCCGCATTGGGATGCGTTGCGCGCGCTGCTGATGCTGCTGGGCATTCCGTTTCACGCAACGCATCCGTTTCGCGCGGGCGGCGGCTGGATGATCAGCAGCCCCGATCAATCCGTCCCGCTGACCTATGTCATGCACTTCCTGCATCTGTTCAGGATGCATGGTTTCTTCGTCATCGCCGGCTATTTCGCGGCCATGCTGCTGGCGCGTCGCGATCCGGCCGAATGGCTGCGCGGCCGCATGACGAGGCTAGGTATTCCGCTGGTCTTCGGGCTGATCGTCTTGGTGCCGATCATGCACCTGGGCGTTGCGTTGCAAAGCGCGCCGCCCGGCGGCGTTCTTGCCAGCTGGGCTGACCAGACGCTGCCGCTCAGCCGATCGACAACTGAGCATCTCTGGTTCCTGATCGTGCTGATCTACTACAGCGCACTTGCGGCCGGGCTGGTCATGCTGATGCCGGGGCGCCGGCTGGTGGCGATTGCCCCGTCGCTGGATCGCCGGATTGCCGGGCACGCGGGCCTGCTGCTCTTCCTTTACGCGGTGGCGACCGGCTGCTTCACCTTCCTGGTCGGCAAGATGGAGGGGCGGGTGATGGCCGAGGATTCCTTCGCCGCCGACGTGCTGACCCTGCATTTTGCCTGGATGTATGGGCCGTATTTCGCCCTTGGCATGATCATCCAGCGCACAGCAGGGCTGCGGAGCGCCGTTACCCGCTGGATGTGGCCGCTCACCGTGATCGGCGCGGGTGCGGCTTTCGTCCTGCTGACGCGGACGTCGGCGCTGCCCTGGGCGCTCGTTTGTATCCTGCGCGCGGTGGCGGCGATCGGTCTCAGCCAGTTCCTGATCGCTGGCGTGTTTGCCTTGTTCAATCGCGAACATCCCTGGGTGAAGGAGGTGGTGGACGCGTCCTTCGCCATCTACCTGCTCCACTTGCCGGCGCTGGTGTTCCTGTTCTGGGCGGTCGACGGCCTTCCGCTTCCGGTGACCGCGCGCTTCCTGTTGCTCACGATCGGGACGCTCACGCTGTGCTGGGCCGCGTGGCTGGTTATCAGGCGCCATGCCGTGCTGCAGCTTCTGTTCAGCGGATTGTCGCCCGGCGCGCGCACCGGATTGGCGCCCCGCCCAATACCAGCGCGATGACGGCGGCTCCCGTCGATCGCCGCTTCACCATCGGCGCGTTTGCCAGAAATGCCGGAATCCGGCTAACATGAAGCAATGTCCCCGCACGCCATGATCGAAGGCAGTTCCGTCGCTGCGGTGATCAGCGACCCCCATCTGCCGGACACACCGATCATCGCCTGCAACGAAGCCTTCGTGGCCCTTACCGGCTATGCGCAGGAGGAGGTGGTGGGCCGCAACTGCCGCTTCCTGCGCGGACCTGACACCGAGGCGGATCTGACCGACGAGCTGAGGCGCGCGGTGCAGGAGCGGCGAACCACGCTGGTGGAGATCCTCAATTACCGCAAGGACGGCACGCCCTTTCGCAATGCCGTGATGCTGGCGCCGATATTCGATGCGGACGGCGCCTTGCGGTACATTCTCGGATCGCAATATCCGGTTTCCGCAGACAATCCGGCCTCGCCGTCGCGTGACGCCATTGCGCGACTCTCAACCCGGCAACGCGACGTGCTGGTCAGGATGGCCGCCGGCCGCATGAACAAGCAGATCGCCTATGAACTGCAGATCAGCGAGCGAACGGTGAAGATGCACCGCGCGGCGCTGCTGAAGGCGCTGGGCTGTCGCACCGCGGCCGAGGCGATCCGGGCGGCCGTGGAAGCGGGGCTTTGAGCGAGGGGTGATGGGGAGGCGTTGGGAGGCGCCTCCCCATCCGCTGTCCCTGAGCAGGGGGAGCATCCAGGGACAGGCCCGGGGCAGGGCAGATGAAGCGTCAAGCGCTGGGCAGCAGCACCTTGTTGATGACGTGCACGACGCCGTTTGATTGCGGCACGTCCGCGGTGGTGACCGTCGCGCTGCCGCCCGCAGCGTCGGTGATCATCACATTGCTGCCGGACATGCTGGCCTTCAGCTTCGCGCCCTGAACCGTGGTAAGAGTGGCGATGCCGCCGCCGGCGCGGATCTGGCGGGCAAGATCAGCCGCCGTCACCTTCCCGGCCACGACGTGATAGGTGAGGACAGAGCTCAGTTGCGCCTTGTTGGCAGGCTTCAGCAGCGTGTCCACCGTGCCTGGCGGCAGGGCATCGAAGGCGGCGTTGGTGGGGGCGAATACGGTGAACGGGCCGGGGCCGCTCAACGTGTCCACCAGTCCGGCGGCCTTCACTGCCGCGACCAATGTGCTGAGATCGGGAAGGGCGGCGGCATTCTCAACGATGGTCCGCGATGCCTGCGGTGTGGCGGCGGCCTGGGCATTGGCGTGGACGGGGGCGGCGAGAGCCATACCGCTGGCGGCGAGGATCATGAGGTGGCGAAACGCTGGCATATCCGTTCCTTTGGGATCTGATGCTTGTTCTGATCCCGCTGAATGCACGCTCCGCTAAGTTGTTTCGTCCCGCGAGAGCGGCCGCGCGCGGCGAAAAATCTGCTATCCTGCTGCCAAATCTAGGAAATATCGGATTGCGCGCCGGTGACCTGCCCATAGGTACAGGTGCGGCGGACGGGCTGTTGGCCGCGGCTGCGAACGGGCCGCGCGGCTAACGCTTCAAACGTACAAGCGCCTCATCCAGCGCGGAAAGGAAGCGCGAGCGGTCTTCCTTGCTGAACGGGGGCGGGCCGCCCACGCGGTCCCCGCCGGCGCGAAGATCGCTCATGATCGCGCGCACTGCTACGGCATTCCCGATCGAACTGGTCGTGAACGGGCGGCCATTCGCGCCAAGCACCGCACCTGCCCCGCCTTTGAGGCAGCGATCGGCGAGCAGGATGTCGGATGTGATGACCACGGCGGCGCCATCAACATGATCGGCAATCCAGTCATCAGCGGCGTCAAAGCCGCCATCCACTACGATCCGGTTGATCAGCGGATGTTGGGGTACGCGCAGATAAGCGTTGCTGACTAATGTTACCGGTACTTCGCGGCGATACGCGACGCGGTAGATTTCCTCCTTCACGGGGCAGGCATCGGCATCGACGAGAATTCTGGGCAGGGTCATCGCTCTCTCTTGCCACAGAAGGTGTCGTGCTGCGCCCCCGCGGCGTTGCGCTCGACTATGCGCGACCGGTGGCGCGACGCACGATGCCGTCCACGGGCGCGTCGTGCAGCCGTCGATAGCGGGCCTCGACCAAGCCGAAAATGCCGAAGCCGAGCAGCCCCACGGCAATCACAAGGTCCCACGGGTTGGTGAGCCACGCCAGCGCCTTGTCCATGCCGCCGGCTGCGTTGCCCTGTTCCTCGGATCCCGCGCGCAACAGGAAATAGCCGCTGATCATGAACACGAAGCCGCGAGCGGCATAGCCGATGCGGCCGCTCCATTGCGCCCACGGCTGGCGAGCCACGGCGGGGTCGAGATATTCCAGGAAGGTTGCCTTCACCGCCTTGACCAGTTGCAGGATCCCGACGCCGACGAGCACCACGCCCCCCAGCATCACGATCACGCTTCCCCCCGGCAGTGATAGCGCGGTTTCGGCGCCCTCACGGGTGGAATCGCCCGAGGACGCCGCGCCCTGCATCAGCCGCACCGCCTGCCATGCAAGGAACAGATGGACGATTCCGCTGGCGGCCGCGCCCACGCGCTCGAGCGCACCGTCGCGATCACTGCCATGGCGTTCGATGTCGAAGGCAGCGTCGGACAGTCTCCAGATGCCATAGCCCAGCAGCCCCGCGGCCATTACGCCCAGCAGCAACTGGCCGCCGCTTTCGCCCAGATATTGAAGGGCACCGGCGGGGTCTTCCGCCCGCCCGGTGCGCAGGATCAACACCGCAATCACGATATAGAGCGCCCCGCGGGTGGCGAACCCCAGCCGGGTTAGTGTCGTCAACCGTGCGCTGGCATTCATCGGCGATGTCCTCTCGATCCCGCAAACCGCTGGGACGCGGAGTTCGTTCCGGGCGCGCAAGATTGGCTGCGTGGCGCCGGACGCCGAGAGGCGCATGAGGGGGCGGACGGTGCCTCTCTGGTGTCAGAGGCAAGACGTGCTTGCCATCGCGCACGCGGTGGGGCGATGCAGGTGCGGGCAGAAGATCCCGCATGCCGGCACGATCGAGAGCGGCGGAACAGGAGAGAGGCGAATGGACCTGCAGCTTACCGGAAAGACGATCTTCGTGGCAGGGGGTAGCCGCGGCATTGGCCTCGGCATTGTCGAAGCGTGCCTTGGGGAAGGCGCGCGGGTGGCCATGACGGCGCGGGGTGCCGAGGCTCTGGCCGCGACCCATGCGGCGCTCGCCGACCGTTATGGCGCCGACGCGATCTGGAGCGCGGCCGGCGACATGACCGATCCCAACCAGGTGGAGCAGGTGATCACCGATGCCGAAGCGGCGATGGGGCCGTTGTGGGGCGCTGTCGCCAATGTCGGCCTGCATCCATGCCCGCCAGGGTTCGAGGTGGATGATGAAACATGGCGCGGCGGCATGGCGCAGAATCTCGACTCCGCCTTTTACCTGGCGCGAGCGGCGCTGCGCCGGATGGCGCCACGCGGTGAAGGTTCGCTGCTGATGATCGGCTCCATCGCTGGGCTCGCCGCACTCGGCACACCGCTGACCTATGGCACCGCCAAGGCTGCGATGGGGCACCTCGCCAAGGAACTGGCGGTGATCGCCGGGCCAAAAGGGGTTCGGGTAAACACCATCGCGCCTGGCAACATCATCTTTCCCGGCGGCGATTGGGAGGAGCGCTCCACGGGCCCGCGCGCCGAAAGCTGGTGGCGTTGGATCCGGCGCGAGGTGCCGTTGCAGCGCTTTGGCCGGCCAGAGGAGATCGGCAGCGTAGCGGCGTTTCTGCTCAGCCCGCTCGCGAGCTTCGTCACCGGCGCGATCGTGCCCGTCGATGGCGGGCAGGATCGGTGACCTGCCGGTGAGCCGGTGCCAGCGCCGGCGCTGGACAGTGACGGCGGATGTGCGAAGACGCGCCCTGACGCTGGTGAGGTGGCACTGGCGGGTTCAGGGGGGATGGACAGGCAATGGCGAAGCTGGGGCGGCTTGGGCGGCTGATCGGATGTGCGATGCTGGGTAGCGGGTTGCTGGCGATGAGCACGGGCTTGCGGGCCGATCCGGCGCAGCCGGCGCCAACCCGAGCGCGGGAGGCTGGCATTCGCTTCGGCATTCTGACCCCTGGGCCACTCAACGCGATCACGGACGTCACGGGCGTTCGGGTCGGCCACGCGACGCTGGTGGACGGGGAGCGCGTGCATACCGGCGTGACCGCCATCTTTCCGCACGGCGACAACCTGTTCCAGAACAAGGTGCCGGCGGGGTTCAGCGTCGGCAACGGCTTTGGCAAGTTCGCCGGCAGCACTCAGGTAGAGGAACTGGGCGAGCTCGAGACGCCGATCCTGCTCACCAACACGCTCTCTGTGCCCGAAGCCGCGGCCGCCACAATCGAATGGACGCTGGCGCAACCCGGCAACGATCAGGTGCAATCGGTGAATGCGGTGGTCGGCGAGACCAACGACTCTTTCCTCAACGACATTCGCGCACGCACGGTTACGATCGCCACCGCGCGTGAGGCGATCACCGCGGCAAAGCCCGGCCCGGTCGCCGAAGGCGCCGTGGGCGCCGGCGCCGGCACGGTGGCCTTCGGCTACAAGGGCGGGATCGGAACCAGCTCGCGCGTGCTGCCCAAGTCGCTGGGTGGCCATACCATTGGCGTGCTGGTGCAGAGCAATTACGGCGGGGTGCTCACGATCGCCGGCATGCCAGTGGGTGAGCGGCTGGGCGGTTATCTGTTCGAGGATGCCGTGGACCGCAAGCAGGGCGACGGCTCGATCATCGTCGTGATCGCCACCAATGCTCCGCTGTCCGATCGCAATCTGAAGCGGCTCGCGGCGCGCGCCTTTCTTGGTATCGCCCGCACCGGATCGCCGATGACCAACGGCTCCGGCGATTATGCCATCGCCTTTTCCACCCATGCGGACGTGCGTCGTACGCAGCAGCGGCGTGGCATCGTCAGCAGCTATCCCGATGTCGGCAACGATCAGATGACGCCGCTTTTCCAGGCAGTGAGCGAAGCGACCGAGGAAGCGGTCATCAACTCGTTGTTCGCTGGCCAAACGGTGAAGGGATATCGCGGCACCGTTGATCGCTTGCCGGTCGAAAAGGTTGTGGCGATGTGGCGCCAGATGCACCGGAGCGACGATCCCGCCGGGCCGGGCGAGGGCAAGCGCCGGCGGTAAGGCGTCGGCGGGGCACCCTCTGGCGCAGCGGCGCGGTGTCCTCGCACAGTCTTGTTGCCGCGGCGCTCCCCAACCGGCCGTGACGCCGCGCGGATGATACAGCCAGCACGAGGCTTCGGTCCGGGCTACAGGGTGCGGAACATCACCAGTGCGTCGACAAGGCCATGGTCCGGGTGATCGAACGCGCCGGGCAGGCGGCCGACGATGTCAAAGCCGAGCCGCTGCCAGAGGCGAACGGCTGCCGCATTGCTGCTGATGACGAAGTTGAATTGCATCGCGCGATAGCCGCGCGCCCGGGCGATCATCATGGATTGTTCGCACATGAACTGGCCAGCACCGCGACCGCCGGCATCCTGCCGGGTCATGTAGCCGCAGTTGCAGACGTGCCGTCCGCCGCCCGCCTGATTGGCCCGAAGATAAAAGGTGCCGATGATGTCACCGTCATCCTCGAGAACAAACGTCTCCTTGTCCGCGGCCATCCAGTAGGAGATTGCATCGGCTACGCTCATGTCCCGGTCGAGCGCATAGGTCGCGCCTTCCGCAATGGTGGGCATGATGATCGCTGCGATGGCAGAGCAGTCCGCTTCTCGTGCTTCCCGGATCAGCATTGCAGCCCCTTTTGTCGTTCGTTTCGTGCGATCCGCACGCCCAGCCCCCTGATGATTCACGCCGGCAATGGGGGCGGCGAATGCTCATGCCGCGACGAAGTCGTTCGGGCGACAGTTTTTCGGCGTGCGGCGTCCGGAAAGAACATCCTTTTGCGGCTGCCGCATGCCGGACGCAATAATTCTCCTGAACGGCCGTAAAAACGCAGCACTTTCGGTCGCACAAAGCTTACGCTGCGCAGCATCATTGCCGATCCCGCGTGGCGGGAGGACGCAAGGTCACAAAGGGGGGTGAAATGGTAGCACTGAACAGTGCTGGCCGGCGTATGCCGGGCATGCGGGCGTTTCTGCTGGGTGGGGCGATGGCATTTGCGCCGAGCCTTGCGGCGGCTCAGGAGGTCCCCAATCAGCCAGCGCCTGTAGAAGCATCGGCGGGCGCGCAGGATGCAGCAGCTGATGGCGAGATCGTCGTCACGGCTCTTCGCCGCAACACGCGTATCCAGGATACACCGATTGCCATCTCGGCAACCTCCGGCGAGGCGCTCGCCGCGTCCGGCACAACCAGCTTCACCGAACTGACCCGCACCGCGCCGTCGCTGCGCATTGTTGACAGCGGACCGGGCAGCCGCCGGGTGCTGATCCGCGGCATCACCTCCGCCGGTGAGCCCACCGTGGGCGTCTATTATGACGAAACGCCGGTGTCCGGCTCGGTCGGCACCACGTCGGATTCGGGCGGCAGCACCCCGGATTTCCGCTTGTTCGACGTGGAGCGCGCCGAAGTGCTGCGCGGGCCGCAGGGAACGCTGTTCGGATCCGGGTCCATGGGCGGCACGCTGCGCATCATCTTTGAAAAGCCGAAGGCCGATCGTCTGGAGGCGGCATTCAGCGGCAACATGACCACCGTGGAAGGCGGCGGGCCCGGGTTCTCGCTGGACGGGATGATCAACCTGCCGATCGTCGAAGACAAGATCGCGCTCAGGATCGTGGGCAATTACAACAAGTTCGCCGGCTACGTCGACAATATCATTCTTACCAACGATCCGAATGCCGGTAACGTCGTCGATACCAGCCCTGATCCGCGCTATCTGCGCAACGTCAAGAACATCAATGACGGCGAAAGCTATGGCGGCCGTGCGCTGCTGCGCATCACGCCGACCGAAGACCTGACCATCGACCTGTCTGCGACCTATGAGCATGTCGATGCGCCGATCCCCTTGTGGCGGCCTGATTTCTCGCGTGCCAACGGATTCGATTTCGCCAGCAACATGCACGCGGACAACATCAACGAAGATGACAACCGCATCTTCAACGGCACGATCCGCTATGATTTCGGCGGGTTCAGCGTGACCGGATCCACCAGCTATTTCGACCGCGACTTCACGCGCACCTATGACGTCAGCGACACGTTCAACGGCCGCGTCGGCACGGTGCAGAATGCGGAAGGGCGCTTCGTTAACGTGCTGAATTCCGCCGGCACGCGTGAGGGGTGCCGCCGCTACCAGCTGGGTATCACCGCGGCCGCGAACACGACGCAATGTACCGCGGATCAGCTGACCGGCTATTTCAACGCCACCGTGCCACTGCAAACGTCGGCGCTGTACCAGCCCCAGAAGCTAAACAACTGGGTGCACGAGCTTCGCCTCAGCTCCAACAACGAAAGCCCGTTCCAGTGGACGGTCGGCGGCTTCTTGGAGAGCCGCGATACGGAAGTGCGATCGCTGCTGCTGGTGGCCAGCCCGGAGACTGGCGCGGTGTACAGCCCGTCAACGCCGGGCGCGATCGCCTATGACCGCACGATCAACGACGAACTGCGCCAGAAGGCGGCTTATGCGGAACTCAGCTACAAGCTGGCCGATCAGCTGACGCTGACCGCGGGCGCGCGCTATTTCAACTTCGAGCGTACGGTGGGCGGGCGGATCGACGTCGGCCAGATCCACTACAGCTCGCGCGTGACGCCCTATACCGAGGCGAGCTACGAAGAAGACGGCCTGATCTACAAGTTCAACGTGTCGTGGCAGCCAACCACGCGGCTGCTGTTCTACGCCCAGGCGGCACAGGGCTTCCGCCCCGGCGGCGTGAACCAGGTGATCGGCCTGCCCGCCGAGCGCGCGGCTTATACGTCCGACAGCCTGTGGAACTACGAGGTGGGCGCCAAGACCACGCTGGCGCGCGGCGTGTACCTGAACCTCGCCGGCTATCGCATCGACTGGGACAATCTGCAGGTCTCGGCACGCACGGCCGGCACCGGTTCGGTATTCGGCCTGATCTCGAACGCGGGTGCGGCGCGTGTCTGGGGTGCGGAGGCCGAGCTGTCGGCCAACCTTTTCCAGGGCCTCTCCTTCAGCGGTGCGTTCGGTTACACCGATGCCAAGCTGTCGGAGGACCAAGTCAGCGACTTCGTGGTGGCGACCGGCCGGCGCGGCGACCGTATCCCCAATGTGCCGCGGATCACCGCCTCCGCCTCGCTCGATTACAAGCGTCCGCTGTCCGACACGCTGACCGGCACTGCCCGCATCGACGCGAGCCATGTCGGATCATTCTACAGCACGCTTAGCCCGACAGACATATACCGTCGGAAAATCGATGCGTATGACGTGGTCAACTTGCGCTTCGGCATCGAGGGCGTGGACAGTGACTGGGGGGTGTATCTGTTCGCCAACAACCTGTTCGACGACACCGCCATCAATCAGATGAGCGCCAGTGCGAACTCCGGCGGCATCACCAACGCCGTCAGCATCGCGCCGCGCACCTATGGGCTCAACCTGATGCGGCGGTTCTGATCCGCCGCGTCACGCCCCATCCATTCTTTCAAGGATCGACCATGGCATTGTTCCGCCGATTCAACGCTCGCCTGCTGATCACGTCCGCTGTTGCAGGTATTGCCTCGCTCTCCACCCAGTCGCTGGCGCATGAGGAAAAGGCACCACGCGCGGCCGCGGCCGCCGCCCCTGCGGGGAACCAGCCGGGGGCCGCGCCGGCACGCGTCGCCGGCGAGGGCGCGGGGCCGTTCCGCCGCCTCGTCATTCGCGGCGCGACGCTGATCGACGGCACCGGATCGGTGCCGCGCGGCCCGGTCGACATCATCGTCGAAGGCAATCGCATCGCCGACATCCGCCAGGCCGGCTGGCCGGGCATGGCGCTGGCGCAGAACCGTGCGCCGCAGGATTTCGACCAGGAAATTGACGCCACCGGCATGTACGTGCTGCCCGGCTTCGTGGACCTGCACACGCATTTGCCCGCCAAGGACAAGGCACCCGACGCATCCTACGCCTACAAGCTGTGGCTGGCGCATGGCGTGACCACGGTGCGCGGCGTGTCGCTCGCCTCCCCGTCCTTCACCAGCAACGAAAAGGCGCGATCGGCGCGTAACGAGATCGCGGCGCCGCGCATTTTCAATTATCAGACGCTGGGCGCAGGCTGGTCCGGCGGGCGCATCTCCAGCCCCGAAAAGGCGCGCGAATGGGTGCGCTGGGCGGCCAAAAACGACATCGACGGGATCAAGTTCTTCGGGCGGGAGGATGAAACCCCGGCCGTCATGACCGCAGCGATCGACGAAGCGCACAAGAACAAGATGGGCACCGTCGCCCACCTCAGCCAGACGGGCGTGTCCGATTTCAACGGGATCATCGCCGGTCGCGCCGGGCTGGATACGATCACCCACTTCTATGGGCACATGGAATCGCTGCTGAAGAATCACACGATCCAGAAGTTCACGCCCGACTATAATTTCTACAACGAGCTGCATCGCTTCGCGCAGGTCGCCGACATCAAGGACGAGATCTATGACGTCGGGTCCGAACAATGGTGGGATTATCTAAAGGAGCAGAAGGCAAACGGCGTCACGTTCGACCCGACGTTCAACATCTATGCCGCCTCCCGCGACCTGATGCGCGCGCGCAATGCCGACTGGCAGGGTAAATATACGACGCCGCAGCTATGGAACTACTTCCAGTCCACCCGCGACAATCACGGTTCCTATTTCTTCGACTGGACCAGCCAGATCGAGACGAACTGGAAGGGATTCTACAAGAACTTCTTCCAGCTGATCCATGATTATAACCAGATCGGCGGCCGGGTGACGGTGGGGACCGATTCCGGCTTCATCTACAAGGTCTATGGCTTCGCCTATGTCGAGGAGTTGGAGCTGTACCAGGAGGCCGGGCTGACGCCGCTGGAGATTTTCCGCGCGGCCACGGTCAATGGCGCCAAGACGCTGATGGAGCCCAAGGGGCAGGAGCCGGAGTTCGGCGCGGTGCGGCGCGGCATGCTGGCCGACCTGGTGATCGTGCCGGAAAACCCGCTCGCCAACCTCAAGACGCTGTACGGCACCGGCTATGTCCGGTTGAATCCGGAGACGAACAAGCAGGAGCGGATTGGCGGCGTTCGCTACACGATCAAAGACGGTATCGTGTATGACGCGCCCCGGCTGCTCGCCGACGTCGCGGCCATGGTGGAACGCGAGAAGCAGGTGGTGCCGACGCCAGTGTCGCCGCCGGTCATCCCGCAGGAGCCGCCTTTCGCCACAACCCCGCAGCCCACCCCTGTGTCCTGAACCATGCGGGTGCCCTCGTCAGCGAGGGCACCCGAAAGACCCGCTTAGATCGGGAGCGCCGTGGTGTACTTCACTTCTTCCAGCACGGCGAAAGTTCGCGTCTCGCGAATGCCGGTCATGTGGAACAGCGAATTGCCGAGAAACGTGCGGTAAGCGGCCATGTCCTCCACCCGCGCCTTCAGCAGATAGTCGAAGCCGCCGGCGACCATGTGGCATTCCAGGATCTCGGGCATATCCTGAACCGCCACCGCGAAATCCTCCAGCACGTTGCTGGTGGTGCGATCCAGCATTACTTCGATGAAGACCAGCAGCGCGCGATCGAGCTTCTGAGGATCGAGCAACGCGACGATGTCGCTGACATATCCTTGTTCACGAAGCTTGCGCAGACGATCGAAGCACGCGGATGGGGAAATCCCGGCCTGGGCCGCGAGGTCCTGATTGGTGATGCGGCCGTTGCGCTGAAGCACCCGAAGAATGTTCCGGTCAATCTGGTCAAGCATAGCAGACCTTCGGCTCCCCCCGTTGTTTGGCCGAAGGTATCGCGCTCGCCGGACCACGCAAGGATCGATCTTCCCCCTACGCCATCGCGGAGGGGAATGGAGGGACGAGGTGCTTGTTGCCGCTATCTTTGCCCATGCTGGCGGCCAGAGCGGGGCGGTGCCGGCGACTTGCTCATCTGCGGGCATGTCGTCGGCACCCACTTTCCTACGCCTCAGCCGCTGATCCCGGCAGCGGCGAGCGCGTCGGGGTCTACGGCGCTGATCCGATAAGGATCGGCCTCCCGCTTTGCCGTGATGGCCGCATCCCGGATGGGATCATCAAGGGCCGCAACGTCTGGTGCCAGCGGCTCGCCGACGTCAGAGCTGCTGCCATCGGCCGCTCCGGCGAAGGCGGTCGGGTCACCCGCCGCGAGACGGGCTTGCCCTGCGGTCAAGGACCCGAAATCGCCACCGCCCTTGACGACGACGATTCCGTGCGGCTCGGCCGGTTCACTGCGGCTGCCGCAGCCGCCCAGTAGTGCCGCAACAGCGGCGGCGCCGAGCAGAAGCGCCGGACGGGCCCGGCCTCCGCCCGAACCAATGGCTCGCGAAGTAACCG
The DNA here is from genome assembly GCF_021043365.1 of Sphingomonas sp. IC-11. GTDB lineage: Bacteria > Pseudomonadota > Alphaproteobacteria > Sphingomonadales > Sphingomonadaceae > Sphingomonas. The sequence continues at coordinate 117,833 of NZ_JAJNDU010000005.1, forward strand.
CCACCTTACTTGCCCACGAGGATCTTCAGATATTCGCTATCGGGCGCGGAGGCGAAGGTGCCCTTCTTGGGCTCTACCTTGTAGTGATAGTCTTCCTTCCACCCGGCGCCGCCGCCCCACCAGCTGACGCCAACATAGGTCTTCGGCAGCGAGCGCATGTAGCGGACCAGATCGGCGCCGATCGCCTTGCACGTCGCATTCACGCCCAGCGCATTCCCGAAGGCGAACTCGCCGATCCACACCTTCATGGTGCGGGCCTGTGCAGCCGCCGTGGTGTTTCCGACCAGCTTCGACGCCGTTGTATTGCTCACGCACGTGGCACTGGTGCCGGAGCCGTCCGAGTCGGGATAGCGGTGACCGGAGATCATCGTCCGGCCGAGCGGATCCTTGAGGCCGCCAGCGCGGTCGAAGGAGCATGCAGGGCTGCTGCAGGGCTTGTCCGCGGTCTCGTTCTTGTTGAAGTTCTGCATGCCGGCCCAGTTGCGCCACTCGATCAGCAGCACATGCTTGAAGCCTGCTTTGCGGAAGGCCGCGATGCCCTCGTTCACGTCAGTGGCGTATGACTTCCCGCTGGCGTCCTTTTCATAGGAGCGGCCCTTCTTGGGCTCGTTCATCGTATCAACCAGAACATGGCGATCGTCGGGGAAGTTCTTCATCAGGGCGGCCCACCAGGCGGCGCCCGCGGCATCGAATGTGTTGCCATAATCATGGCGGTCCAGGATCACATAGGCGCCGCGAGCCGCAGCAGCATCGGCAGCAGCCTTGATCTTCGCGATCACGACCGGATTGCTGGCCTGTGCGCCGCGGAAGGGAATGCGGAAGGCGTTGAAACCCTTGTCGATATAGGTGTTGATGGCCGACGGGGTCGGACAAAGTGCGCCGTTGTCCACGAACTCACAGCCGGAAAGATTGACGCCCATCAGGGGGCTGCTGCTGAGGTTGATGTTCTTCGACGCTGTGGATTTGACGGGGCCAGCAATAGCGGGAGTGGCGAGAAGCAAAAGAGCCGTAACGGCCAAGGCGCGCATAATGATTCCTGTGAAAAACCTGTCGGCGCGCAAGGGAAAGGAAATTGATTCGCTTCAATATCTTAGCGACGAGTCGATTGTTTCTTGAGTCATACGGTTTTCACCGTAGGTAGGAATACGTAGTTGCTTGGGTACTTTCGGCCGTCACCCGGATCCACCGGCAAATCGGATCAAAAGCTTCGGCTGAGCCGCAAGATCAGCTCCCGAGGCGCGACGGGATATCCGATCGAGCCGACGCTTCCGCTATTGTAGCGGCGATCTGCCAGGTTGGTTGCGGCGATCAGAAGTCCCCAGTCGCGCCAATCCGCGCCGGCCTGCATGTTCAGCTGCGCTGCGTTGGTCACGCGATGCTGCGGTTCGTTGCACAGCGCAATCGAATAAGGGGAGGATGCGCTGTAATCGCCGCCCAGCCGCACACGCGCGGACCCTAGCTCCTGTGTGAAGCTCGCCCGTACCTGATAGCGCAAGGCAGGCGTGAACCGCAGGTCCAGATCGCGTTCATCGGGAACAAAGGCGGTGCAGCCGGGGCTGGAGGCAAGCGTGGTGAACCGGTCCGCCAGCGTGGCCACCCAGCCGCCTATCTCCACGCCCGCCAGCGGCTGTGCGGTCCATTCCAGTTCCAGACCCTGGATGCGCGCGTCGCCGACATTCTGGCGAAAGATGTCGGGTGGCCCGGCGGTGGCCCGGGACGCAGAGAAGGCGATATTCCGGTAGTCGTTGATGAAATAAGTCGCGTTGAGGCGCAGCTTGCGGTGCAGCCAGTCGGATTTCACGCCAAGCTCATAGTTCCACACGGTTTCAGGCGCGATCGCAGCCTGTCGGTTCATCACGAAATCGACGTTACGTGCGCGTCCGTCGAAGCTGCCGCTGCGGAAGCCCTTGGCAGCCAAGGCGTAAATCATGGTCTCGCCGGTGCCGGTATCCATTCGATAGTCCAGGCCGAGACGGGGCGACACATCTCTCCAGCGCTCCGCGATGCGGCGGCGGGCGACACGGCCATCCGGCAGTATCAGGATGGTGTCGGGCCCGGAGAGAAACGAAACGTCGTACCGCTTACGCTCATCGGTGTAGCGAAGGCCCGCAGTGATCCGCGCATGATTGCCAAGCAGAACAGTGCTGGATCCGAACAGCGAGTAGCTGCGCGTATCCAGCTGTGGCTGATAGGGTGACCAATTGCCCGTGAGCCCGACCCCACGCGATGGCGCGTTGAAGAAGTCCCGGTTGCGGAACCGCGCACCTGTGCCAGCGGGCGTGGCGAAGCTTATCGCGGTAAGCTGATCGTTACGCTCGTGAAAGTAATAGGCCCCGGCGAGCCATTCCAGGCGCTGTGCAAACGCTTCCCCCGCAAGCTGCACTTCCTGGGTGAAATTATGCTGATCCTGATCCTGAAGAAGGATCACATTTGCCCGGGCACCCGGCGGATTGGCCGTCTGGTCGAACCCGATCCGTGAGCGGAGTGCGCGATAGCCGGTGATGGTCGTCAGTGTTGCGCGGCTGAAGCGATACTCTGCTCGCACCGACGCTCCGCCGGTGTCGGTCCGATTGAGCGGATCGGTGTCAGCCGAGGCGAAGGCGTCGATATCGCCGTCAGGGGCAATGAACATGCTGGTATAGCGCCCGGCGTGCTCCGGATCGGGCTTGAACCGCTGCGGAAATCGCGGGCTGGAACGGTCGCGTGTTAGATCGAGGGTCGCGTAAATGGTTGCAGCTGGGGATGGCTCCCAGAGGATCGACGCGCGCGCGCCCAGCAGATCCTGGGTGTTCACGCGTTCTCTGTTGGTTAGGTTGTGCCCCCAGCCGTCCTGGTTGCGCGAGATAGCGGAGAAGCGCGTCGCGAGATTGCTGGTCAGCGGCAGATTGGCCGTCGTCCTCGCATCAATCCGCCCATAGCTTCCGACGGTTACATCCGTTTGGGCGCTCACTTTGTCGAAAGAGGGCTGCTTCATTACCAGCTTGATGGCGCCGCCGCTGGTGTTTCGGCCGTAAAGCGTGCCTTGTGGCCCGCGCAGCACCTCCACTCGCTCCACGTCAATAAGGTCGAGCAGGGCGCCGGTGGACCGCGGCATTATCACGTCGTCGACATAGATTCCGACCGGCGGATCATTGGTGAAGATCGAGTCTCCCTCGCCCACGCCGCGCAAGAACACGAGAGCGCCAGAACTCGTCCCGAAGTTCCGCGCCAGGTAAAGGTTGGGCACGGCCGCGCCGATCCGGTCCAGGTTCGCCATCGCCTCCTCCTCGAGCCGGGAGGAGGGCAGGACGGAAAGCGCGAGAGGCACGGTCTGCGCGCGCTCCTCACGGCGCTCCGCCGTGACCAGAATATCGGCCACGGTTTCCTTCTGTTCGGACAATGGCTGGGCCGCGGCGGGCGCACCAGCAACGCAAGCCACGATCATCAAGGCTCGCACGTCATTCATTCCCGACAAGGTCCATGTGCAAAGCGGCAGCCCGCTATGGAGATCTTGATCGGCGGTCAAGCAGCCCGCAGCGCGCCTCGGCATGCCGGGTTCCCGACCTAGCTACGGAATCATGATATTGATCCAGGTTAATTAATAGTTATTGGACAATCAATTGGCGGAGATAAAGAACATGCCCGGGGCGGTAAAAGCCGCAAGAAAACGGGGGAGACTTCCATGTCACCTAGTAAGGTAAGCATCGTCTTATGCGTTGATACCGCCGCCAGACAGGTTTGTGCGTCGTGAAAAAGGGGATGGAGATCCTCATCGTTGGACCAAACTATGCCCCCGAGCCGGTCGGTGTCGGACCTTGTACAACAGGCATGGCAGAAATGCTTGCCAACGCAGGTCATAAAGTCCGCGTCGTATGCGGAACACCTTCCTACCCGCACTGGAAAATCATCCCCGCTTATCGACGACTTAGGATCTGGCGGGCTGTCGAAAACGGCGTCAGTATAATCCGCCTCCCCCACTATGTGCCGTCGGTGCCGAATGGCCTGCGACGATTGTTGCACTTGGGCAGCTTTGCTGTGCTCGCCTTTCTCGTCGTGAGTGCACTGATGTTGCGACGACGTCCTAACGCCGTCGTTGCGATCATCCCGTCAACCATGGCGGCAATCGCCGCCCGTTTCTGCGCCAAGCTGTTCCGATTGCCGTTCTGGGTGCATGTGCAGGACCTCGAGGCGGAGATGGCGATTGCCACCGGGCAGATCGGCGGATCATCCTGGGTCACCCGGCTCGCCCGCGCAGTCCAGCGGCTCGCCCTCCGTGGCGACAGGGTAAGCAGCATTTCGCCGGCCATGTGTCGCCATCTGGCGAACAAGCGCGTGTCCCGCCACGAGATCGTTGAGTTTCCGAACTGGGCGCGCCCGGACGTCGCGCCAATTGACCGGCCATCGCCGTACCGGGCCGAGTGGAAGGTCGATCGTCCGTTTGTCGCGCTGTACTCCGGCAACATCGCCGCGAAACAGGGCGTCGAGATCATCGCCCAGACCGCAAGCTTGCTGGCGCACCGGCGTGACTTGTTGTTCATCGTTTGCGGTGACGGGCCGCGGAAGCGGGAGTTGGCCGAGAGCGTCGCCGAATGCGACAACATCCGGTTCTATGACCTGCAGCCGGCCGATCGCCTTGCGGACCTGCTGGGCCTGGCGACGATCCACTTGCTGCCGCAGATCGCCGGGGCAGCCGATCTGGTTCTGCCTTCGAAGCTGCCGAACATGCTGGCGTCGGGTCGCCCCGTCGTGGCCACGGTCTCGCCGCAGACGGACCTTGGGCGTGAGTTGAGCGGATGCGGACTGATCGTGCCGCCGGACGATGCGCATGCTTTTGCCGAGGCGATCAGTCGCCTCCTGGATGATGAACCGCTGCGCGCCACGCTGGGGCGGGCTGCTCACGGCAAGGCTGTCGAGCGTTGGAGCAAGCAAGCTATTCTGGAGGGGTTCGAGCGCGAGTTGTGCGCGGTTGTGGCCCAACGGAGTTGGTCAACGGTGCTGCCGCAGGGCTAATGAACGCGGCATAAGAAGCAGGACGGCAGCGCGTAGAGTGGCAAAGCCGATCACCGGGCCGCTCCGACCTGCCGGGTGCGACCGGATATCCGCTGCTACTCCACATGGGAAAAGTCAGCTGCGGCGCCGCCGTTGCCACGCCCGCCCAGGCGTGAGCGCGGCGGAGGCCGTGTTCACGCCTGGACTGATGGCCTACTTCTTGGCGGCCGCTTTCTTGGCGGGCTTCTTGTCCGCGGATTTGGCCGCAGGCTTCTTGGCGGCCGGCTTCTTCTTGGCCGTCTTGCCCTTGCTAGGCATGGCAGCCCGGGCATCGATCAATTCCGCTGCCTCTTCCAACGTCAGCTGGTCGGGGGCGATCGTCTTGGGCAGCGTGGCGTTGGTTTCGCCATCGGTGACATACGGGCCGTAGCGGCCCTCCATCAACTTGATCTCGGCCTCCGAGCGCGGATGCTTTCCAAGCACCTTTAGCGGCTCGCGCGTTCCGCGTTGCGGACGCCCCGCCCCACTCGCTGCCTCCGCTAGCTTCACCACCGCGGCGTTCATGCCGGTTTCAAACACGTCTATCGTGCCGGCGAGCCGGGCATATTTGCCGTCATGCTGCAGATAGGGGCCATAGCGGCCGATCGACGCCACGATGTCCTTGCCCGTTTCAGGATGCTGACCGATGATGCGCGGCAGGCTCAGGAGCTTGAGCGCCATTTCCAGATCGAGTTCGCCGATGTCCTTCGGAATGGAAGCTCGCTTGGCGTCCTTGCCTTCGCCAAGCTGAATATACGGACCAAAGCGTCCGGACTTCCGCTCGACCGGCAGCCCTGTCTCAGGATCCTGGCCGAGCTGCTCTGGTCCCGTGCTCTCTGCGGCTTCTCCACCCGCTTGCGCGAAGCGGCGGGTGTATTTGCATTCCGGGTAGTTCGAGCAGGCGATGAAGGCGCCAAAGCGACCGCCCCGCAGGGCAAGCTTGCCCGTCGCGCAGCTCGGGCACAGCCGCGGGTCGGTGCCATCCGCCTTGTCGGGGAAAAGGTAGGGCGCGAGGAACGCGTCGAGCTGTTCCGTCACCTCGCTCGGCTTGAAGTCCATAACCTCAGCGGTGCGCGGCTTGAAGTCGCGCCAGAATGCCTCAAGCACGGCCTGCCATTGGGCGCGTCCGCCCGACACGTCGTCAAGCTCCTCCTCGAGCTCGGCGGTGTAGTCATAGGCGACATAGCGTTCGAAGAAGCGTTCCAGGAACGCCGTCACCAACCGCCCGCTCTCCTCGGCGAAGAAGCGGTTCTTCTCCACCCGCACATAGGCGCGGTCCTTCAGCGTCTTGATGATCGAGGCATAGGTGGAGGGACGGCCGATCCCGAGTTCCTCCATCCGCTTGACCAGCGAGGCCTCCGAGAAGCGTGGCGGCGGCTGGGTGAAATGCTGCTCGGCCTCGACCGACTGTTTTGCCGGAGCGTCGCCTTCCCGAAGCTTGGGCAAACGCCGCGCATCCTCGTCGGCGGTGTCGTCCTGACCTTCCTCGTAGAGCGCAAGATAGCCGGGGAAGAGCACCACCTGTCCAGTCGCGCGCAGCAGGTTGCGGCCCGTGCCGTCCGCCAGATCAACGGTCGTTCGCTCCATGCGGGCGGAGGCCATCTGGCTCGCCAACGCGCGCTTCCAGACCAGTTCGTACAGCCTGGCGTGATCGCCGGACCCCACACGATCGCGCGAGAAGTCGGTCGGCCGGATGGCCTCGTGCGCCTCCTGGGCGTTCTTGGCCTTGGTTTGATATTGCCGCGGCTTGTCGGGCACGTAGCTCGCGTCATACCGATTAGCGATCGCGCCCCGCGCTGCATCGATGGCGCTGCCGTCCATCTGCACGCCGTCGGTACGCATATAGGTGATCGCGCCGTCTTCGTAGAGCTGCTGGGCAATCCGCATCGTGTGATCGGCCGAGAAACCAAGCTTGCGTGCCGCTTCCTGCTGCAGCGTGGAGGTAGTGAAGGGCGGCGGGGGATTGCGCGTGGCGGGCTTGGTCTCCACCCGTTCAACCGAGAAAAGCCCGGCTTCGACCGCCGCCTTGGCCTTGAGCGCATCGCCCTCGTTTCCAATCGACAACCGGTCGAGCTTCTTGCCCTCCCATTGCACCAGCCGGGCGGTGAAGGACGTGCCGTCCTGTTCCAGACCAGCCGTGACGGACCAATATTCCTGCGCGCGGAACGCTTCGATCTCGCGCTCTCGGTCAACAATCAGCCGAAGCGCCACGGATTGCACGCGGCCAGCCGACTTCGCGCCCGGCAGCTTGCGCCATAGCACCGGCGAGAGCGTGAAGCCGACGAGATAATCGAGCGCGCGGCGCGCGCGATAAGCGTCGATCAGATCGGTATCGAGCTCGCGGGGGTTGGCCATCGCCTGGGTCACCGCCGGCTTCGTGATGGCATTGAACGTTACGCGATCAACCTTCTTCGGCAACGCCTTGCGCTTCGCCAACACTTCCTGGACGTGCCAGCTGATCGCTTCGCCTTCCCGATCAGGGTCGGTTGCCAGAATCAGGCGGTCAGCCCCCTTTGCCGCGTCGGCGATCGCCTTCAGTTGCTTGGCCTTGTCGGCGTAATTTTCCCATTCCATCGTAAAGCCGGCATCGGGATCCACCGACCCGTCCTTGGCCGGCAGATCGCGAACGTGGCCGTAGCTTGCAAGGACGCGAAAATCCGAGCCCAGGTACTTTTCGATGGTCTTCGCCTTGGCGGGCGATTCGACGATGACGAGTTGCATTGGCGCCTAACTAGGAAGTCTCACACGTACGCGCGAGGGTGGGGATCATCGCGAGGCGCCGTCAAGCCACGGCGCATCGTCGATAGAGCGAACAGTGTCGTTCAGTGGTGGCGTAAGGACAAGAGCGTCGTGCGCGTCCAGCGAAGCCGATACGGCTGTATCGATTGTCGCACCCGCAGCGGGCGTTCACCTGTGATCGCAGCCGCGCTATCTCGCGGCGACTGCTTTCCCGCTCGCGAGCGTTCGGGAGCAGATTGAGCTGTGATCCCGTCGTATGTCTTAGCCGCTGCGCTCCTCCGGGCGGAACGACGCTAAACCGTCGCCAGCGTCGATGCTGGCGACGTTGCACGCCATGCGAGCAGGAATCCCAAACCAAGGATCAGATCGATACATCCGAACAGCAGAACCGGCGGGGGCACCTTGCCGGCCAGAAACAGGGCCACCGCGGGAACACCGAAGGCCAGCTTTTCCGCCACGGAGGGCAGCATCAGGGTGCGATAACGGGACGGATCCGCACCGATGACCCAGAAGACGAGCTGAAACGCCGCCGCCGTGCCGATGAATCCGTAACCGACCAACTCTGCGCCGGTCGGTTGCGGAAGCAGATACTGCGGCAGCAGCACGATGAGGCCGAACACGGCCGCGCCACGGAACCACCACGACACCCAGCGCGGCGCGGCCATGCCGGTGGCCCTCATGCTGCCTTGACCGCCCGTTCCGGCGTGAACTCCACCTCGAGCCGGCGGACGGCATGCACGAAATTGTTCGGGGCAATGTCCATGTCGCCCGTCCAGCGAATGTCCGGGAAGCGCGCGAAGATCTGACGATAGGCTTCCTCAAGCTGCAACTGCGCTGTCATGCGACCGATGCAAATATGCGGACCATGGCCAAAGGCGATGTTTCGTTCCGCATTGGCCCGAGCGATGTCGAACCGGTCGGGATCGGCGAACATGCGGGGATCGCGGTTGGCGGCTCCATAATACATGATTACCTTCTCGCCTTCGGCAATGCGCTGCCCCTCCAGCTCGGTATCGACCGTAGCGGTGCGACGCATGTAGATGACGGGAGAAACCATGCGTGTGATTTCGTGCACGGCGTTGGTGAGCAAGCTGCCGTCGGCTTGCAGCTTCTGCTTCTCGCCGGGGTTCTCGGTGAAAAGCTTCATTGCGCCCGAGATCGAATTGCGGGTGGTGTCGTTCCCCGCGAACACGATCAGCAGCCATGCCCCGTCCAGATAGGGATCGGGCAGTGGATCGCCCTCCACCACGGCATTGGCAATGGCGCTCATCAGATCCGCCTGCGGTTCAGCGCGGCGCTTCGCCAGCATGTACCGGCCATATTCGAACATCTCTCCGACGTTCTTGTTGAACAGCTCGATAAAGGCCGAAATCTGCGGATTAAGTTGACCGCCGCCGGCCATCTGTTCGGCCTGCTCGGTGGCGATTTGCTGGGCCATTTCAAGGAAGTGGATCCAGCCGATGAACTTCTCGCGATCGGCCTCCGGCACACCCAGCATTTCACACAGCGTGAAGATCGGCAGCCGCTGCGAAAACTTTTCAACAAGGTCGCATTTGCCGAGCGGCGCCATGGTGTCGAGCAGCCGCGTCACCTCCGCTGACACACGATCGCGCAGCCCCTTGATATAGGTGGCGGTGAAATAGGGCATGTGTTCGCGCCTGAGCTCACGATGCGGGCGAGCGTCGAGGTTGATCATCGAATTGGTGGAGGCCGAGAACAGGATCGGATGCCGCGTTTCCTGCGGCCCAAGCGCCATCAGGATGCCGCCCTTTTCGCTGCTGAAGGTCTGCGGGTCACCGTTAACGCGCTTTACGCCTTCGAAGCTGGTCACGGCCCAAAAGCCGACGCCATCGCGAGGCATCGGGTGCCACATCACCGGCGCTTCGGAACGCATCCGCGCGTAATCGGCCCACGGCTGCCCGGAAGTGAAGCGACGAATGTCGGTCAGGTCCACGCCCGCAAGGGTGGGATACGCCTGTTCGAACGTCGGCCCCGGACGGCCTTCAATGATGTGATCGCTGACGAGATGCATGTGCTGCTCCGATTTCAGGCAAGATCTGGCGTGAAGCGGATGTTGCCGCGCGCCATGCCCTGCGAGACGACTTCCAATCCGCCGGACTTCACCATCCATTCCAGGCGGTGATCGCGGTATTCCCGCTTGAAAAGCCCTTGTTCCAAAAGCTTGGCGACGTCGCCCATCCCGCCGGAAGAGGCAGTCGTGGCAGCTTCGGCAACGGTTTCGCGCACCGAAGGGCGTTCATTCGCACGTGCCAGCCACGCAGCGAGGCGGGAACCGGGCTCAGGTGCGATGCCATGGCCCACAGATCCATTCACATAGGGCACCACCGACAGGTCCCCCCAGCCGAACGTATCGCCGTTAAACCACTCCCGGTCGCCGAGTTCGCGTTCCAGCCAGCCGAAATATCCCCGCACTTGCTGGCTCGCACGAGTGGTCAACGTGTCGGCCAGCGGGCCTTCGGCGCGGCGGAACCAGCGCAATTCAGACAGGCCCCAGTTCACCGCCTCGAGATGGGTGTCCACCACTTCCTCGATCATCCGCACGCGGGCGCGATCAGCAGGGGCGGTGGGCAGCAGCGCCGGCTGCGGCCACGCATCCTCGATATATTCGAGGATGATGGTGGAATCGAAGATGCCGACGCCGTCGTGGATCAGCGCGGGGACTTCAGCGCGGGGGTTGGCGGCCACGAAATCGCCGGCCGCGCCGCCGACACCGATCCCGCCGGGCACGGCCGTGTCGAACCCGACGCCCTTTTCACGCAGCGCGATCTTCACCTTCTGCGCATAAGGCGACAGCGGGTGATCCCATAACGTGACGGCCATGCGGCTGCCCTCTCCATAACTTTTGTTCTGGGTGTGACGCTATGCGTAGGCGCGGGCAAATTCCAGTGCGAATTGGTGGTGTGTCGGCCTTCCAATCTGCAAGCTCGGCCCATCGTGGGACTGACATGGCGAAAGTCGGCCTGATACCCGCCGCCGCGTCCGCATTAACCGTCGCTAAGCGGATGGCGCCCCGTCCAGGTAAGGACGGGCTGGGAAGTTGCGGAACTGGGCTGTTGGCCGAGCCGGGCTGCGTGGGGACGGATCGCTACCGAGGCGGCAAAGCACGTCGAGGCGGATGGACTCCAAACGCTCGAGCTACCGTCGCTTTTGTCAGGCTATTCGCGGGCAATCCGCGCTCGGGGCAGTGCTGCGCGAGCCGCGGTTTGTTGAGAAGGCCCAGCCGATGCGGCCATGCCTCATGCTTGGGCGGGCGTGCCCCGCGGTCGAGATGCGGCTGAAGCGGCCAGCAGGGAGATTTATGCGGCGAGGCTATGAGCGGGGCGGCCGGCGGCGGCGGAAGCTGGCGCTGGCGATCCAGATGCCAAGCCCCAGGAGCGCCAGCGGGGTGAGCCAGAGCGGGATGGTGACGGCGCTCATCGGTGGATCATAAGTGACGTAATCGCCGTAGCGCGCGATCAGCCAGTCGCGAACCTCGTCCGCACTTTCGCCAGCGGCGATCCGCTGCCGCACCAAGCTGCGCATGTCGCCGGCCATGTCGGCATCGCTGTCGACGATCGCCTGCCCCTGACACACCAGACAGCGCAGCGTCGCCATCAATGCGGTCGCCTCCGCCTCCTTGGCGGGATCGGGGAGTTGGACATTGGCATAGGGCGCGGGCGCACGGCTCTGCGCAACAGCCGGTGTGGCCAGGGCCAGCACGAGCACGGCTGCGGCGAATGCTCCGACGATCCGCCGCAGGAGCAGCGCGGCGCGGCCACGGGAACGGAGAAGGATGCCGCGCGCCGTCTTCACCGCGCGTTCCGCCATGCTTCTGCCAGCGCCGCGACATCCTCGTCACGAATATCGCCGACATGTTGCTTCACGATGATCCCGCGGCCATCGATCACGAAGGTCTCAGGCACGCCGGATGAGCCTAGCGAGAGCTGAACGCGGCTGTCGCGATCGTCACCGATGCGCGCGTACGGATCGCCATAGCGCTTCAGAAATTGAGCGATCGCCGGCTCGCTGTCGCGGATTGCAACCGCGTCGATCGGGATGCCCATCGCCTTCAGCTTCATCAGCTGCGGCGCCTCTGCGATACAGGGGACGCACCAGCTGGCGAATATGTTGAGCAGGCGGGGCTGGCCGACCTTCAGATCGGCCGCGGAAAGGCCTGGTCGGCCAGACAGGATCGGCGGCAGTGTGAAGTCCGGAACGGCTTTCCCGACCATCGCGGAATATACCGTCCGATCGCTCGGCTTTCGCAACTCGCGCACGGCAAACACCACCACCAGCGCGAACAGGACGAGGGGAAGCCAAAGCAGCCAGCGCCTCATGCGCCCCACGCCTCCCGATAAGCCGCTGCTTCCGCCGCATCGTGCGCCCGGCGCTTCTGCCGACGATCCCGCAACCAGTGGCCGAGGATCGAAAGCGCGCCGCCCACGGCGATCAGCAGCCCGCCAAACCAGATGAGGGTCACCCAAGGCTTCCACCACAAGCGGATCTGCCAGCGGCCTTGGCCATCAGGCTGGCCCAGCACGGTATAAAGCTGTCCATCCAGTGCGGTGAGGATGGCGCTTTCACTGGTCGTGGTCGGCGGGTTGGAAAAGAACCGCGACTGCGGCGTCAGCAGCGCGCTCGCTGCCTCGCCGCGCTGCACCTCGAGGCGGGCCTCAAGAGCCGACCAATTATCCCCGATGACCGGACGGATGCCGCGGAGCGTGACGCGGTACGGGCCAACGCTGGCTGCCTCGCCAATGCCCTTCGCTACCAGCGTTTCCTTGGTGAAGGCGGTCGAGGCAGCCATGCCGGCAAGGCTGATGGCGATGCCCAGATGCGCAAGCACCATGCCGTAAACAAACATCGGCGTGCGCAGGAGATTGCGCCCGAACAGCGGCACGATGCTGGCGACGGCCAAGCCCGCAGCGAGCGCCAGCCCGAACATCGGCAGCAGCCCGAACCAGCCGGCGAGCACGACGAGGGAAACGGCGCTGACACCGGTGACCGCGATCGGCCAGGTCATCCGCTTCACCAGCGCCGCGGCACTATCGCGTCGCCAGCGGAGCAAGGGCCCGGCGGCCATGATGACGACGAGAACCAGCGCGATCGGGCCCGCGGCCTTTTCGAAAAAGGGCGGTCCAACCGACAATTGCGTACCCATAGCGGCGGCGACGATCGGGTAGAAGGTCCCGATCAGGACGATGCCCAGGATCACGGAGAGCAGCAGATTGTTGGCGACCAGGCTGCCCTCGCGGCTGACCAGTTCGAACGTATTTCCTGCCCGCACCAGGCCGATCCGCGTAGCGAAGAGCGTCAGCGCGCCGCCGATGTAAATGGCCAGCAGGATCAGGATGAAGGTGCCCCGCTCCGGATCGACGGCGAAGGCGTGAACGCTCGTCAGGATGCCCGAGCGAACCAGGAAAGTCCCCAGCATCGACATGGAGAATGCGACCACCGCCAGCATCACCGTCCAGGCCCGCAGGCCGTCGCGGGTCGCGAGCACGCTGACTGAGTGGAGCAGGGCGGTTGCCGCGAGCCACGGCATGAGCGACGCATTCTCGACCGGATCCCAGAACCACCAGCCGCCCCAGCCAAGCTCATAATAGGCCCAGTAGCTGCCGGCGGTGATGCCGATCGTCAGGAACACCCAAGCGGCGAGCACCCAAGGGCGCATGGCACGCGCGAAGGCTGGCCCGACGTCACGTGTGAGAAGCGCGCCGACCGCGAAGGAGAAGGCAACCGACAGGCCGACATAGCCGGCGTAGAGGGTCGGCGGGTGGAAGGCGAGGCCGGGATCCTGAAGGAGCGGATTGAGCCCCTGACCGTCCAGCGGCGGGTTCGCGAGCCGCGCAAAGGGGTTCGAGGCGAAGAGCAGGAAAGCGTAGAAACCAAGCGCAATGGCGGCCTGCGCCCCGAGGGTGGCGGTAAGGGTGCGTTCGGCGACGCGACGTTCCAGCCAGGCGACGGCGGCGCCAGCGACACCAAGGATCGTCACCCACAGCAGCATGGATCCTTCGTGATTGCCCCATGCGCCAGCGAATTTGTAAAGCCAGGGCTTTGCAGAATGGCTGTTCGCGACGACCAACGCGACCGACATGTCCGACAGCAGAAACACTCGGATCAACATGGCCATCGCCAGCACGGCCAGCAGGCCCTGCACGATGGCGACCGGCCGGACGGCGGCGCTCAACAGGTCGTCGCGACGCCGCACCGCGAGTGCCGCCAGCGCCAGCTGCATCGCGGCCAGCGCCGCGGCCAGCCAGAGCGCGACGAGGCCTGCTTCGGCGGTCATGCGTGTGCTCCGCAGGGCCGCAGGCCATGGCCCGCTACGCTGGCCGCGCCAAGGGCGGCGTGCCGGTTGCCAGCCGGCATGGCCAGTTCCTCAGTCACGGATACTCAGCGCTCATAAGCCTTCGGCAGCGCCCCCTCAGTCGGGACCAGATAACGATCGCGCAGTTGCGACTGACGCGAGCGCATTGGCTGGGCGACGCCATCAACCCACACCGCGGTGGGCGACGAGGAGATTTCGAGCGGATCGCCATCCCAGAGCACGACATCGGCACGGCGGCCGGCGCGCAGCGAGCCGAGCTCACCGTCCATGCCGAGCGCGGCGGCCGGGCCGGACGTGATCGCGGCCAGCGCCTCGCCCCAGTTGAGGCCGGTGTGGCCGGGTACGCGAGTGATCGCGACGAGGTTGCCGGCGTACTGACGCAGATTATGCTCGCCGCCGTTGTTGCCGGTCGAGGCAAGCGCAACCTGGACGCCCGCGGCGCGCATGCGGCCGACGTTCGATTCGGTTGCGCCGAGCGACTCGAATTGCGCCGGCAGATCCGCGAGCGCGGCGGCGATCACCGGGACGCGAGCGGCAGCTATCTCGCGTGCCACCATCCAGCCTTCGCTCACGCCGGTCAGTACCAGCTTCAGCTTGGGATAGTCACGCGGCAGCGCGAGCACCGTCAAGATATCGCTTGCGCGCTCCACATGGACGACGAGCGGGGTCTCGCCGTCGAGCACGCGCAGTAGCGCTTCGGCATCACCGCGCTTCACCAACGAGTCCTTTTCCCGACCGCCGAAAGCGGAAGGGTTGCGGCGGAAGTCCTGCGCCTGCGCCAGGGCATCGCGCAGCATGGCATAAGCCGCCGGGCGGCTGCCACCGGCGAGACGCCCGCCGGTCTCCCCCAGCTCAACGAACTGGAAGGCGCGCGCGCGGGTAACCGGCTGTGGATCGTTGCCGAGATCGATGACGGCGCCCTGGCCGGCGAAGATCGATCCGGCAGCCTCCGGTGCGACAAACGCGCGGGTGACGCCGCCGAGACGCTCATTGGCGACCTTCACCTCCGCCGGATTGATGGCGACGGATACGTCAATCGCGGCGTTGAAAGGCGCGGAGCGCGCGCCGGCGTCATTGCTCTCGGACACGCCGCCAGCGTCGGCGATCCCCAGATCGCTGAAGCCCGCGACGAAGCCGGGTGCTACCCACTTGCCGCTGCCGTCGATCACTTCGGCGCCAGCAGGGACGGCAACGCTCTTGCCCGCGGAGACGATGCGGCCGTTCTGGAAGACGACCGTGCCGTTCTCAATGGGAGCGGAGCCGTCGCCGATGGCGATCGTCGCATTGGTGATGGCAACCGTCTGGGCCGCAACCGGGCTCGCCAGCATCGTGGCGAGGAGGAGAAAAGCGCGCTTCACTTGACGTCTCCCGAGCCGGGCTGGCCAAGTTCGAAGTCGCTCACCGGACGGCGCTTGGGATCATTGGCATCATAAAGGAGCGCCCCGTCGATCCAGACCTTATCGGGGCGGGTGTAGACGCTGAAGGGATTGCCGTTCCACAGCACGACGTCAGCCATCTTGCCGGGGACGAGGCTGCCGGTCTTGTCGGCAATGCCCATCGCCTTCGCAGGGTTAAGCGACAGCCACTTCCACGCAACTTCCGGTGCGATATCGATGCCACCGCGGCGACCGGAGGCGAGCACCTTGGCGACTTCCTGGTTCAACCGCTGGATGCCGTTCTCGTCATCCGAGTGGATCATCGCGCAGGTGCCGGCCTTTTCGAGGATGGCGAGGTTTTCGCCAATGCCGTCGTAGCTTTCCATCTTGAAGCCGTACCAATCGGCCCAGACGGCGGCGCAGGTGCCGTTCGCCTTCAGTACGTCAGCGATCTTGTACGCTTCGACGGCGTGGTGGAAGGCGGTGACCTTGTAGCCGAACTCCTTCGCCATATCCTCGACGATCGCCATTTCGTCGGCGCGGTAGCAGTGGTTCTGGATCAGGATCTCGCCCGCCAGCACACCGCGCAGCGTATCCATGGCGATGTCGCGATCGGGCATGTCGCCGCCGTCGGCGTCATACTTGTCCCACTTGCGGCGATAGCTCTGTGCCTTCGCCCAGGTGGCGCGGTCGACCGCGATATTGCCCATGCGCGTGGAGGGCTGGCGCCCCTTGGAGCCATAGACGCGCTTCGGATTCTCGCCGCACGCCATCTTCAGGCCATAAGGCGCGCCGGGGAACTTCATCCCCTGCATGGTCCGTGAATAGACGTTCTTCAGCGTGACCGAGCGGCCGCCCATGAGGTTCGCCGAGCCCGGCAGGATCTGCAGCGTGGTGACGCCGCCGTTCGCGAGCGCGCGGCTGAAGCCGGGATCCTGCGGCCAGACACTGTGTTCGGCCCAGACATCCGCGGTGATCGGGCCGGTCGCTTCATTGCCGTCGCTGTGCGCCTGGACGCTGGGCGTCGGGTAATCGCCGAGGTGGCTGTGGATATCGATGACGCCCGGCGTGACCCACTTGCCGGTGCCGTCGATCACCTGCGCGTCCGCCGGGGCATCCACGCTCGCGCCCACGGCGACGATCTTGCCGTCCGCGAACAGCACTTGGCCATTGTCGATCCGGCCGCCTTCGCCATCGAAGATCGTGACGTTGCGCACCACCGTCGGGACGCCCGGATAAGCGCGGTACGTCGACGGGTACGGATCGCGCGAATAAGGCTTGGGCGGCGCCTTGGACGATGCCGTCTTGGGGCGGGCATCGCCCTGCGAACAGGCGACCAGCGACAGCGCGGCGAGGCCGGCTGCCAGCACGCGCCCGGCGGTGGAGGTACGGAGGATCATGGGCGCCGTGATTGGACGGACGCGCGGCGGAAGACAAGCGCTTAGCCGCTGCTCCAGCGCAATCCGTCGCAATCACGCGCGCTGATTCATGCCGCGCTGTCGAGCGTCTCCACGACGAGGCGATCATTGGTGTAGACGCACACTTCCGCGGCAATCCCCATCGCCTTGCGGCAGATCGTTTCGGCATCCTGCTCGTAATCGACCAGCGCACGGGCGGCGGCGAGCGCGTAATTGCCGCCCGAGCCGATCGCGGCGATCCCCGCCTCAGGCTCCAGCACGTCGCCATTGCCGGTGAGGATCAGCGTCACCTCCTTGTCGGCGACGATCATCATCGCCTCCAGGTTGCGCAGGTACTTGTCGGTCCGCCAGTCCTTGGCGAGTTCCACGGCGGCGCGCATCAGATGGCCCTGGTGGCGTTCGAGCTTTGCCTCGAGCCGTTCGAACAGGGTGAAGGCGTCGGCGGTCGCGCCCGCAAAGCCGCCGATCACCTTTCCTTCGGGGCCGAGCGTGCGGACCTTGCGCGCGTTCGGTTTCATCACCGTCTGGCCCATCGATACTTGGCCGTCGCCCGCGACGACCACTTTTCCGCCACGCCGCACCGACAGGATGGTGGTGCCGTGCCAGACGGGCATGCTGCTTTGTTCACTCATGGCGCGCGATGTAGGGTGGATGACCATCGCGGAACAGACCCCCGGAAAGCGCCAGCGCGACGATCCCCGGGGGCAAACTTCTCGAACCTTGCGCACAGACGCAATGCTGCACGGATATGAAGTTCAGCGGCCTTTCGCCTTTCCCCATTCGCGCGCCACGGTGTAGCCGAGGTAGCCGGTGGCGAAGAGGGCGTAGAGCGGCTCCGGGATCCCGGCGAGATAGGCGTTCATGCCGCCGGCAATCACCCGCGCGGTCGCCGGGCTGACCGCGGCGATGATCCCCATCGGGATCGACCAGAGCAGCAGCACGTACATGACGTAGAGGAAGCTCGGCCGCGCCCGGCTGGTCCAGGGATCGGGCGACTCCGCCTCGGCCAGCACGGCGGCCATTTGCGTCCTGATCCGATCGAGCTCCTGCGAGCCTTCGAGCCGCAGCAGTTCGAGCTTTGCCGCCTCGCGCGCCTTGGGATCGGGGATGATCTTGTCGATCAGCCCGGCGACCGGGCCGATGATCGTGTCGAGCAATGCCATGTGCCCTTCTCCTTCAGGCGAGGCGGTTGGCGAGCCAGCCGTAGAGGAATGCTTCGTTCGCGGGACGACGCTCGGCGAGCGAGACGTAGCGTTCGCCCTGCAGCGCCTCGAGCGCCTTGAGCAGCACGGTTTCCCCGGCTGCCCCACGGATTGCGAGGAAGCCGTCGAGCGCGCCCAGCGTCTGCGGGCCGATGCGGCCGTCGAGCAGCACGTCAGGATAATCACGCGCGCCGCGATTGAGCGCGTTCAGCGCGCGCTGAAGGAAGCCGATCGCGACCGCCGGCCCCATATTGACGCCCGTGTCGAACAGTTCGGCGGCAATCAGCGGCGCGCGCTCTGCGACATCGTCAAGCCGCGGGCGCTGCCAGTAGATGCGGCGATAGATGGCGGCGGCAGCCTCACGCGCGAAATGCCGCATGTCGCCGGCATAGCCGTTCGCCCGCGCCACCGCCTCCGTAATCCCCCAACGAGTCGCGCCGCCGCGATCCGCCGGGTGATGGATGTAGCCGCCCTCGCGGTCGATGACGGCGTGGATGAGATCGTTGATCATGGCCCTCTCCTGCATGTGAACAGAAAGGGAACATACATCGGGTGCCGGCGTGTAGGACAGCGACGATGGTGGCGACAGCCGCAGCGCCGCTCCGGAGGATCGAGGGGATACAGGAAGGCGGCAGCTGACGGGTCGCGACCCGCCAGAAACTGGATTCAGGATGACGTGCCGAGTCGGATGCAGTCCTGCTCAGCTCAGGCGGTGGTATTCCTTGAACCAGTCCACGAATTTGGGGATGCCGACCTCGATCGGGGTAGTGGGAGCGAAGCCGTGGTCGCGGCTGATTGCGGTGATGTCCGCATAGGTGGCGGGGACGTCGCCGGGCTGCATCGGCTCCAGGCTGCGCACCGCCTTGATGCCGATGGCGTCCTCGAGCACGTCAATCATGCGCAGCAGCTGTTCGGGCTTGTTGTTGCCGATGTTGTAGACCCGATGCGGCGGGTTGCTGCCGTCATCGGCGGGTGGGCTGTCGGTGACCGCGATCACGCCCGAGACGATGTCGTCGATGAAGGTAAAGTCGCGGCTCATGTCGCCATTGTTGAACACGCGGATCGGCTTGCCCTTCAGGATTGCGTCGGTGAACAGCCACAGCGCCATGTCCGGCCGGCCCCACGGGCCATAGACGGTGAAGAACCTGAGGCCGGTCAACGGCAGGCGGTAGAGATGGGCATAGACATTGCCCATCAGCTCATCGGCCTTCTTCGTCGCCGCGTAGAGCGAGATCGGCCCATCCACCCGATCCTCCTCGGCGAACGGCAGCTTCGTATTGCCGCCATAAACGGAGCTCGACGAGGCGTAGCTCATCGACACCAGGCCATCGAGCGCGCGCGCATATTCAAGCATGTTGACCTGGCCGACCAGGTTCGACTGCACATAGGCATGCGGGTTCGTCAGCGAGTAACGGACCCCCGCCTGCGCGGCGAGATGGATGATGTGCGTGATGCGGTGCGGCGCCAGCGCGGCGGTGAGCGCGGCATTATCGGCGATATCCACCTCGGCAAAGGTGAAGCCGGGGCGTTCCGCCAGACGCGCGAGGCGATCACGCTTCAGCTGGACAGGGTAATAATCGTTGCAATTGTCGATGCCGACGACCTGCTCGCCACGGTCGAGCAGCCGGTGCGCAACTGCCGCGCCGATGAAGCCGGCCGCGCCGGTGACGAGATAGGCCAATGGTGTCGCTCCCCTTCTGCCGCCCCGCTTATGGCAGGAGCATTACGGCGACGTCGTGACAAGGGAGGATTGGCGAGCGGAGCATCGGAAGTACCAACGGCGCGGATTGCCGCGAAAAGTTGGTCTGGCGTCGCCGCGTACTGAGGAATGGGCCCGATGCCGGTGAAAGCATCGGGCCAGTTGGTTCAGGCGGCCTCGGCCAGCTCGGCCGGCAGGCGGATGAGGTAATCAAACGCCGACAAGGACGCCTTCGACCCTTCGCCCATCGCGATCACGATCTGCTTGTAGGGCACGGTCGTGCAATCGCCGGCCGCGAAGATGCCGGGGCGCGAGGTTTCGCCGCGGTGATCGATCTCGATCTCGCCGCGGTTCGACAGCGCCACCGCGTCCTTCAGCCATTCGGTGTTGGGGACGAGGCCGATCTGGACGAAGATACCCTCCAGCTCGATCTCGTGCAGCGTGTCGTGATTGCGATCCTTGTAGGTGAGCGAGGTCACCTTGCTGCCGTCGCCCTTCACTTCCGTGGTCAGTGCCGAGGTGATGACCTTGACGTTGGGCAGGCTGGCGAGCTTGCGCTGCAGCACCGCGTCGGCGCGCAATTCGCGGTCGAACTCGATCAGCGTGACGTGCGCGACGATGCCGGCAAGGTCGATCGCCGCCTCGACACCTGAGTTGCCGCCGCCGATCACCGCGACCCGCTTGCCCTTGAACAGCGGGCCATCGCAGTGCGGGCAGTAGGTCACGCCCTTGTTGCGATACTGGTCCTCGCCCGGCACGTTCATCTGGCGCCACCGCGCGCCGGTCGACAGGATCACCGTGCGCGCCTTGAGGGTAGCGCCGCTTTCCAGCGTCACTTCGTGGAGGCCGCCCTCCTGCTTGGCAGGGACGAGCTTCGCCGCCTTCTGCAGGTTCATCACGTCGACGTCATAGTCGCCGACATGCTGCTCCAGCTGCGCGACGAGCTTCGGCCCCTCGGTGTGGCTGACCGATATGAAATTCTCGATCGACATGGTGTCGAGCACCTGACCGCCGAACCGCTCGGTGGCGATGCCGGTGCGGATGCCCTTGCGCGCGGCATAGATCGCCGCCGACGCGCCGGCCGGGCCACCGCCGACGACGAGCACTTCGAACGGCTCCTTGGCCGAGATCTTCTCCGCGGTGCGGGCAACCGCGCCGGTATCGAGCTTGGCGAGGATCTGCTCCACGTCCATGCGGCCCTGCGCGAACGGCTGGCCGTTGAGGAAGATTGCCGGGACCGACATGATCTGCCGCGCCTCGACCTCGTCCTGGAACGCGCCGCCCTCGATCGCGACGTGGCGGATGCGCGGGTTGAGCACGCTCATCAGGTTCAGCGCCTGCACGACGTCCGGGCAGTTCTGGCAGGTGAGCGAGAAATAGCTTTCGAACTGATAATCGCCGTCGAGCGCCTGGACCTGCGCAATCACTTCCTGGGACAGCTTCGACGGGTGGCCGCCGACCTGGAGCAGGGCGAGGACGAGCGAGGTGAATTCATGCCCCATCGGGACGCCGGCGAAGCGCACGGCGACGTCGGTGCCCACACGGCGGATCAGGAACGAGGGGCGACGCTGATCGTCGTCGGCACGCACGACGCTGACCTGATCGGAGAGCGCCGCGATTTCGTCCAGCAGCTCCAGCATCTCGCGTGACTTGGCGCGATCGTCGGCGGAGGCGACCAGCTCGATCGGCTGGCGGATATTGGCGAGATAGCCCTTGAGCTGGGTCTTCAGATTATTGTCGAGCATCTAGCCCTCCTGGGAATTGCTGGCTGCCTTCACGTCAGCGGTGCGGCCCCGCGCAAGGGGGGAGGGGACGCGGGGGGAGTGGCGCCGCACCGCTGGCGTGAGGGCAGGTATTGTTGATGTAGCGGGATTATCGTTCCCTCACCTCGTCACCCCGAGGCTCGCCCGGGGTCCACGGTGCCGCTTACCGGGCGCCTGAAACGCCTGCAGCTTCGTGGATGCCGGGGCCAGCCCGGCATGACGGTGTGGGATGGACGGGGCTTGGTACGCGGCCCCGTCCCTGGTCCGAGCGGTAAGGCTCAGATCTTGCCGACGAGGTCGAGCGACGGGGCGAGCGTGGTTTCACCCTCTTCCCACTTCGCCGGGCAAACCTCGCCCGGGTGCGCCGCAATGTACTGCGCCGCCTTGATCTTGCGCAGCAGCTCAACCGCATTGCGGCCGACGCCCTCGCTGGTGACTTCCATCAGCTGGATCACGCCATCGGGATCAACGACGAAGGTGCCGCGATCGGCCAGGCCCTGGCCCGCGCGCAGGATGTCGAAGTTGTTCGAGATGGTGTGGTTCTGGTCGCCCAGCATGTAGAAGTTGATCTTGCCGATCGCGGGCGAGGTGTCGTGCCACGCCTTGTGGCTGAAGTGCGTGTCGGTCGACACCGAGTAGATCTCAACGCCCATCTTCTGGAACGTCTCGTAGTGATCGGCGAGGTCCTCAAGCTCGGTCGGGCACACGAAGGTGAAGTCGGCCGGATAGAAGAAGAACACCGCCCACTTGCCGCGCGTGTCCGCGTCGGTGACGGTGACGAACTTGCCTTCCTTATAGGCCTGGGTCTCGAACGGCTTGATGGTCGTGCCGATAAGCGACATGCGTAACTCCTTGCGTAAGTGCGAGGCGTAGATAGTGCGCCGCAGCAAACGATTGAACCGTTTATAATCGCTCGCGGTGATCGAATTTATCGATCATATCGCCGGCGAGCGGTCGGGCTTCAGTCGACAGAGCAGCGCAGGCTGAAGCGGAAAACGCACGCACTCGATCTTGGTTGCCCGGACGACGCCCTGCTTTGCTGCACTGCGACGGATCTATATAGGTCCGAAACGGGTGTAATCCCTGCGGTGCGTGCCGCGACGCTCAGCAGTCAAATGCGGGATTGTCTCACGTCATCTGGACGTCAGTTTGCATGACGAGGCGAGCGGCCACGCGCACTTCGGAAGGTGGCGGCGCACTCCTGATCTTGCCTGAGCAGCCACCCGTAGGCGGTGCTCAGTACATGTGTTGGCCGCCGTTGATGGAAAGCGTCGAGCCGGTCACGAAGCCGCCCTCCTCGGAGCAGAGGAACGCCACGCCGCGGGCAATTTCGTGGGCCTGGCCCAAGCGGCCGACAGGGATGCGCGCGACGATCTTGTCGAGCACGTCTTCAGGCACCGCCGCCACCATGTCTGTATCGATATAGCCGGGCGCGATCGCGTTCACGGTCACGCCCGACCGCGCGCCTTCCTGCGCCAGCGCCTTGGTGAAGCCGTGGATGCCGCTCTTCGCGGCGGCATAGTTCACCTGGCCATATTGCCCGGCCTGGCCGTTGATCGAGCCAATGTTGACGATGCGGCCCCAGCCGCGCTCGCGCATGCCGGGAAATACCGCCTTGGCCATGTTGAAGCAGCCGCCAAGGTTCGTGTCGATGACCTCCTTCCACATTTCATAGGTCATCTTCAGGATCGTGCCGTCGCGGGTGATGCCGGCGTTGTTGACGAGAACGTCGATCGGCCCGAGCTCCTTGGCCACGCGGGCAGCGCCGGCCTGGCACGCGTCATGGTCGCTGACGTCCCATTTGTAGGTCCGGATACCGGTTCGTTCCGTAAAGGCTGCCGCGCGATCGTCATTGCCGGCGTAATTGGCCGCGACCGTCAGGCCCATGTCCTCCAGGGCGAGGCTGATCGCTTCACCGATGCCGCGCGTGCCGCCGGTGACGACCGCTACCCGTTTCATGCTCCGTTCTCCCTCGCTCAGGCGAGAAGAGGCTATTGAAGCGATACCCAGCCTTCAAGCTCCCGGGCGATCAGGCCACGTAACAAATCAATGCCGACCGCACTGTCATTCAGGCACGGCAGATACGCAAAGTGAGTGCCGCCAGCCTCCATGAAGCTCTCGCGCCCACGGATCGCCAGTTCCTCCAGCGTCTCGAGACAGTCGGCAGAAAAGCCGGGTGCAACGATCGCGACCTTGCGGATGCCCTTGGCCGGCAATTCCTCCAGCACCACGTCGGTCGCGGGCTCCAGCCATTTGGCGCGGCCAAATCGCGACTGGAACGTCAGGATTACCTCACGGCCAAGCGCTTCCTGCACAAGCCGGGCCGTCTTGTGGCATTGGCAATAATAGGGATCGCCAAGCCGCAGCGTGCGCTCTGGCATGCCGTGGAAGCTGGTCAGCAGCGCATCGGGCGTGAAGTCGAGCGCGGCCAGGCTTTCCTCGATCGAGCGCTTGAGCGCGCCGATATAGGCGGGATCGTCGTGATACGGCGGCAAGGTTCGCACGGCCGGTTGCCAGCGCATGGCGGCGAGCTGGGCAAACGCCTTGTCATTCGCCGTGGCGGTCGTGGCGCCGGAATATTGCGGATAGAGCGGCGCCAGCAGGATCCGTTCGCAACCCGCATCCTTCAGCGCCTGCACCCGATCGCCAATCGCGGGACGGCCATAGCGCATGGCGTAATCGACGACGACGTCCGGCCCGAATGCCCCTTCGAGCGCCTTGGCTTGCGCGCGCGTGATCGCGGCGAGCGGCGAGCCGTCCTCGCGCCAGACCTGCTGATAAGCGTGGGCCGATTTCTTCGGCCGTGTCGTCAGCACTGCACCGCGCAGGATCGGCTGCCACAGCAATTTGGGCAGTTCCACCACGCGGGGATCGGAGAGGAACTCCGCGAGATAGCGACGTACCGCGGGCGCATCCGGCGCATCGGGTGTGCCGAGATTGATCAGCAGCACGCCGACGCGGCGGGGAGGGATCGGCGGGTGATCGGCTGGCTTGTTCATGGAAGTCCAAACGGAAGGTGGCGCGGCCGGTTGCCGGTGGCGGAGGCAAGCGCGTTGGCGATGGCGGGTGCCACGGCGGGAACGCCCAGATCACTGACGCCGCCAGGGTCCGCCGCGCTGGGGATCAGTTCAACGGTGATTTCAGGTGTGTCGGAAAGGCGCGGCAGCTGCAAGTCGCCCAAGGTGCGGGCGTCGGTAAGACCGGCCGTAAAGGCTGGCGCTCGCCCGGCGACAAGCGCGATGGCGAAGACGATGCCGCCCTCCACCTGCTGGCGGACGATGTCGGGGTTGATCGCCCGGCCGCAATCGACGGCGGCGACGATACGGCTGACGCTGGGACGCCCCGCCGCGTCATATTGCGCCTCCGCCAGAACGGCGATCATGCTGCCAGCCATAGCGTGACAGGCAAGCCCTTGTCCGCTGCCCGCGCGCCCGCCGTCCCAGCCACCCAGCGAGGCGGCGGTGGTAAGGCAGCGCGCCAGACGCGGGTCATGCCCGAGCATGCCGATGCGGAACGACATGGGCTCGGCACCGGCGCGATGGGCCAGTTCATCGATGAAACATTCGGTGAAAAAGGCGTTCGCTCGGTCCGCGCCGCCGCGCAGGTGCCCCACGGGGAGGGCGATGTCGGCGCGATGATGGTCAATGGCCATGGCGGGCAGGCGATAGGGCGGCAAGGCGCCCGACATGGCGTAAGCGTCTGCTCGGCGCGGCAATGCCGTGGCCACCCGGGTGAGCGGATCAGCGCTCAGCAGCCGCTGCGCCAGTGCTGCACCGGTAGCGGGAGTCGCGATCTGGGCCTGCCATCCCAGGATGCGACCATCGGCCGAAAGGCGCGCGGCCATGCGTGCCTTGGCCGGCGCGCCGAAGCGATCATGGAGGATCGCCTCCCGCCGCGACCAGGTGAGCTGGACCGGCCGCCGCACGGTGAGCGCAATGACAGCGGCCTGCGCCACGGCATCATGGTCCAGCGCCTGACCGAACGAGCCGCCGATCAGCATCGGATGAACGGTGACGGCGCTTTCCGGCAAACCGACGGCCCTCGCCGCAGCGGCGCGGGCCAGGCCCGGCGCCTGAGTAGGGATCCACAGCTCCAGCCGGTCGGCATGCCACCAGGCAGTGGCGGTGGGCGTCTCCAGTGCGGCATGGGCGCCGATGCCGATCGAATATTCGGCGCGGGCAACGTCGCCGCGCAGCACCTCTGCGATGTCCCCGACGGCGGCAAGCCGGTCGCCCTCAGCGGCGAAGGCATTGTCGAGAGCCCGGGTAACGGCCGCGCTGTCGGCAAGTCGCCCGCGGGTTTCGAAGCGCGGGCGCAGCGCCGCCACGCCCTGGATCGCAGCCCAACTGTTATTGGCGATGGCGGCGACCCAGCGGTCGTTCTCGATGACCGCCATGACGCCGCTCACGCGATCCGCTGCCGCCTTTTCGACCTGAACCAACCGGCTTTCCCCGCCGGCAGGCCCTTGCGCAATGCTGGCAAAGACCATGTCGGGCAGCCGCACATCAGCGGTGAAGTTCGCCGATCCGTCAACCTTCGCCGGCGCATCGAGGCGCGGCACGGACTGGCCGGTCAGTCGCCCCTCGTCACCGATGCGCAGCGGCAATTCCGCCGGAAGATCATACCCGGCCGCCTCTGCCGCGAGTTCGCCGAAGCGCAGGCGGCGACCGGCGTTGACCACCATTCCCTCGCTGGTCTCGCACTGTTCCCAGTCGACGTCCCAGCGCGCAGCCGCTGCCTTCGCCAACAGCACGCGGGCTGCGGCGCCGGCGTCACGTAGCGCCGCCTCGAACATGCGGACGGACGTGGAGCCGCCGGTCAGCAGCAGCGCCGAGCGGACCCAATGTTCGCGCTGGATGGGCTCCGGAACATGGGTGAGACCACCGCCGAACAACATGGTTGCCGCGAGCGGATTGGCGTAGATCGGGTTCGGCAGCGCGGCCTCGACGCCGATGGTCCGCCAGTCTGCGCCGAGTTCGTCAGCGAGGATCTGCGGCAGGGTGGTGTACACGCCCTGGCCATGTTCGGCTTGCGGCACGGCAATGGTGATCCGGCCGCTTTCCGCGATTTTCAACCAGGCGCCGAGCGCGGTTTCACCCTTTTGCGGGGCAAGATCGACGGCATAGCGGCGCGGCCACGCAGCCCAGGCCACAGCGAGGCCGATACCGGCCCCGCCGGTGACCAGCAGAGAGCGTCGCGAAATCATCGGCACCGCTTAGCGCCGACCGATCGCCGCGTCATGAGGGACTGCGCGCAGTGTCGTTAACTGCGTGATTATGCTTGAATAATGGCGACAACCCTGATTGCTGCCGGAACGGATGTGATGTTCAAGCGTACGAATAGACGCGAACGGCGGAAACACGCCGGCAATGGGGAGGTTCGGGAGATGGTCATGCGATCCGACGAGAATCCTATTCTTGAGCGAATCGAAAAGGTGCTGGCAGAACTCTCGCGGACGATCGCGTCACCCAATCCGGCGGTCGGCGAAGGAGCCGGCACGAATGCGGCGGGTTCGCCCGCGCAAGAGGGGGGTGCGTCGTCCATCGCGGCCGAGCGGCTGAACACGGCCATTGCCTGGATCCGGGCACGTGCGCGGCGCGACCAGGCATTCGGCGAAGATCTGTTCTTTGATCCCGCATGGAGCATCCTGCTCGAACTCTACGTCCATCACCGCCAGCGCACCGCCACGTCGATCACGTCGCTGTGCCTTGCGGCCAAGGTGCCGCCCAGCACGGGGCTTCGCTGGGTCGCGCTGCTCGAAAAGCGCGGATTGGTGGTGCGTGAGGCGGATCCGTTCGACAAGCGCAAGAGCTATGCCCGCCTGACGATGGAAGCGGTGGAGCGCGTGGAGCGCGCCCTTGACGATACGATGGAGAGCAATCGCCAGCTAGGAATCGAGCGCGTTCGGGTGATGAATTAGATCAATCGCTTGCTGCACATGCAGGGCAGCAAGCGATAACGCCTGTGCGTCCGGCCCGTTCTTTTCCGGTGCGGTCCGGTCCAGGCAATCAAGGATCAGGCGCAACATCGCGGTGCACTCTGCGGCCGTGACGTCTTTCCACTCGGTGCCCATGGGTGGCAGAGCGGACTTACCGTGATTTTGTTCCGCGCTTGCAGCCGATCGAACTCAGCCTGACGTAACGGGCAGCGTGTAATCTGCCATGCGCTGACGGATCAGCTTCTTGTCGATCTTGCCCGTCGCGCCGAGTGGGATTTCCTCCACGAACACGACATCGTCGGGCATCCACCATTTGGCGATCTTGCCTTCGAGGAAGGCGAGCAGATCGTCGCCCGTCGCCGCCTCGCCCGGCTTCAGCTGGCACAGCAAGATGGGGCGCTCGTCCCACTTGGGGTGGGCGACGCCGATGACGGCGGCAAGCGCGATCGAGGGGTGGCCGATGGCGATATTCTCGATCTCGATCGAGCTGATCCACTCGCCGCCGGACTTCACCACGTCCTTCGCGCGATCGGTGATCTGCATATAGCCGCGCTGGTCGATCGTCGCGACGTCGCCCGTATCAAAATAGCCTTCCTCGTCGAGGATCTCGCCGCCCTCGCCGCCGAAATAGGAGGAGACGATCGTCGGCCCCTTGATCTTGAGATGGCCGAACGTCTCACCGTCGTGCGGCAGGGGATTGCCGTCATCATCGGTCAGCTTGAACTTCAGCCCGCACATCAGGCGGCCCTGCTTGATGGTGTGCGCGACGCGGCCGTCCTCATCCATCGCCGCGACTTCCGCGGACGGGGTGGAGAGCGTGGCGAGCGGCGACGTTTCGGTCATCCCCCAGCCTTGCGTGACTTCGACGCCATATTCGTCGCGGAAGGCGCGGACGAGCATCTCGGGCACGGCGGAGCCGCCAATCGTCACGCGCTGCAGTGAATCGATCCGCCGGCCCGAGCTGCGCAGGTATTGCAGCAGGCCCTGCCAGACGGTGGGCACGGCGGCGGAATACGTGACGCCTTCCGCCTCGATCAGGTCACAGATCGACTCGCCGTCCATCCGCGGCCCGGGCAGCACCAGCTTCGCGCCGACGGCGGGGGCGGAATAGACCACGCCCCAGGCATTGGCATGGTACATCGGGACGACCAGCAGCACCGTGTCGCGCCCCGACAGCGCCAGCGCATCGGCCTGCAGCGTCAGCATGGTGTGGAGGTAATTGGAGCGGTGCGAATAGAGCACGCCTTTTGGGTTACCCGTCGTGCCGCTGGTATAGCAGAGGCCGCAGGCGAGATTCTCGTCGAACCCGCCCCAGGCATATTCCGCCGGCTCGCCAGCGATCCAATCGTCGAAGGCGGTGGCGGGATAGTCGGTCGCCGGCATCGAGGCCGCGTCGCACAGGAAGATGACGCGCTCGATCGAGGGCACCTGCGGCAGCAATTGCGCCACCGTGTCAGCGCAGTTCGGATCGGCGAACAGGATGCGATCGCCGGCGTGACTGGCGATATAGGCGATCTGTTCGAGGAACAGCCGCGGGTTCAGCGTGTGCAGCACCGCGCCCATGTTGGTGGCGCCATACCAGGCGGCGATGTGGCGATGCGTGTTCCACCCCATGGTGGCGACGCGATCACCCTGGCGAATGCCGGCGCGGGCGAGCGCGGCGGACACCTGCTTCGCCATGTCGCGGATGCTGGCGTAATTGCTGCGCGTGACATGGCCGGCGGCGTCGCGCGACACGATTTCGCGCGTCGGCTGCCACGTGGCGGCATGATCGAGGAAGGTATCGACGGTCAGTTGCCCCGACTGCATCAGGCCCAGCATTACTCTCTCCTACTTGTCGTCACCCCGGAATTGATCCGGGCCTGCCAGTTCTGCCCGAGAGAAGAAGAAGCGGGACGCCGGGTCAAGCCCGGGGTGACGGAAGCGTTGTTCAGCCCTGCGCGGCCTTCCAGTCGCGCTTCACCTTCTTTGCGAGGCTCCATTTGTGAACTTCGGTGGGGCCGTCATAGATGCGGAACGCGCGGACTTCGCGGAACACCTGCTCCACAATCGTATCGCCGCTGACCCCGGTCGCGCCCATCACCTGGACGCAGCGATCGGCGATCCGCATCAGCGCCTCCGACACCGCGACCTTGGCCATCGAGCTTTCCACCGTGCCCAGCACGCCGGTGTCGAGCACGTCGGCGCACCAGTCGATCATCAGCTCGGCCTGCTTCAGGTCGATCAGGTTCTCCGCCAGCATGAATCCGACGCCCTCATGGTCAACCAGCGGCTTGCCAAAGGCGTGGCGGCGGTTGGCGTAATCGGTGGCGATCTCGTGCGCGCGGGCGCAGGCGCCATGCCAGCGCATGCAGTGCGTCAGCCGCGCGGGCGCCAGGCGGACCTGCGCCAGCTTGAAGCCGTCGCCGGGATCACCCAGCATCTGGTCGGCCGGCACGCGGAGGTTGTCGATCGTGACCACGGAGTGGCCGCCGGGCATCGAGCTGTCGATCGTGTCGAGCACGCGCTCGATGCGGATCGCCGGATCGGGCAGGTCGACGAGGAACATCGACGCGCCCTCATCGGCCTTGGCCATGACGATGCCGACCTTGGCGCCGTCCGCGCCGGTGATGAAGGTCTTTCGGCCGTTGATGACCCAGTGATTGCCGTCGCGAACCGCGGTGGTCAGCATCATCGACGGGTCGGAACCGGCGCCGCCATCGGTTGCGGGCTCGGTCATGAAGAAGGCGCTGCGCGCCTCGCCGCTGACCAGCGGCTTCAGGAAGCGCTCCTTCAGCTCCGGGCTCGCCTTCTGGCCAAGGAGGTACATGTTGCCCTCGTCCGGCGCCATGACGTTGACCGCCAGCGGGCCGAGCGGTGACAGCCCCGACGCGCGCAGCACGTCCGCCGTCTCGCGATGCGTCAGGTGGCCGCCATCGGGCAGGATGTGCGGCGTCAGCACGCCAGCCGCGCGCGCCAGCCCGCGCATTTCCTGCACCAGTTCGTCGGATGGCCCGTGCGTGCCGCAGCGCGGATCACGCTCGTACGGCACGATCTTTTCGCGCACGAACGCCTTGACCCTGGCGGCGATTTCCTGGCCTCTCGTCATCCCCATTCCCGCATGATTGTTGTCAGATGGGGGCGCTAATGTCGTGTTTCGTTTCGTGTCGCCAGCCCTATCGGCGCGCAGCAAGCGGTGCGTTCCGCGCGATGACATGCCGTGATAGGCTTGGCGCAGGAGAGATCGACGCATGATCATGATCATCATTGCGGTCATGTATGGCGCGGCGATGCTCGGCGTGGCGTGGTGGGCGGATGCGCGGTTCCGCGGTCAAGACCGGCTGCCGATGCAATGGCTGCTGAACGGGGACGTGACGTGGTCCGCGCCGCGGCGGATGGCGCTGGCGTTCATGCCTGCGCTGTCGATCCCGATGCTCGCCGCGTTGATCTGGTTGTTCCTCAACGTGGCGCCGCGACCGGGCCAGGAGCATCTGGTGTTCCCGGTGTTTGTCGGGATCGGCGCATTGTTCGTGGCTATCCAGCTGCTGCACGTCTGGCTGATCGACAGGACGCTCCGCCGCGCGGGCAGGTAGCGCGAGGGCGCTGCTCCTTACTCCACCAGCGCGAGCAGGCGGCGCGCGCTTTTCAGGTGCGGGGCGTCGATCATCTTGCCGTCGAGCTGCAGCGCGCCGGCGCCCGGGTTCGCCTCGAACGCGGCGATCACGGCGCGGGCATGGGCGAGTTCGGCCTCGCTCGGGGTGAAGGCCTGGTTGATCACCGCGACCTGCGTCGGGTGGATCGCGAGCATGCCGGTGAAGCCGTCACGCCGGCCGCGCGCGGCATAGGCGGCGAGGCCGTCGAGGTTGCGGAAATCGGGGAACACGGTTTCAATCGCGGGCACCCCGGCGGCGTGCGCACCGAACAGGGTGAGCGCGCGCACGACGCGATAGGGATCGGTGTAGCTGCCGTCCTCCTCGCGCGCGCTGGTCGCGCCGATCGCGGCGGGGAGATCCTCCGCACCCCAGGTGACGCCGGCGAGCCGGCCGGCGACGCTGCCGAAGGTGCCGAGCTGGAACACCGCCGCCGCGGTCTCGCTGGCGACCGGAAGGATCGCATAGTCACCGGGCAGGCGATTCGTGAGCGTGGCGACCGACGATGCGCCTTCTGCCTTGGGCAGGACGATGCCGTCGAGCGACAGGCCGGCGAGCGCCTCCAGGTCGGCGGCGACCTCATCGCTGTCGATCGGGTTGATGCGCACGAAGATGGCCGGGGCGCCATTTTCGCGCGGCGCCTCGATCCAGGCGCGGACGGCGGCGCGCGCCTCGGGCTTGCGATCCGGGGCGACGGCATCTTCGAGGTCGAGGATCAGCGCGTCGGCGCCGGTCGCGGCCGCCTTGGGAAAGCGTTCCGGCCGGTCACCGGGGACGAACAGGAGCGATCGCAGCTTCACTTGCCCATCTCCGCCAGCTTGCGTTCCCAGGCGAGCGCATCGCGCACGATGCCGTCGAGATCGGCGCGCTTCGGCTGCCAGTCGAGCGCGGCGAGGATCGCGCTATTGTCCGCCACCAGTTCCGCCGGGTCGCCCGCGCGTCGGCCCTCGATGCGGCGCTCGATCGTGATGTTGGTGACGCGGTCGACCGCGTCGAGCACCTCGAGGACCGAGAAGCCGCGGCCATAGCCGCAGTTGAAGGTGAAGCTTTCGGTCGGAGCGGCGATCAGCTGCTTCAAGGCGGCAACATGCGCGTCGGCGAGATCGGAGACATGGATGTAATCACGCACGCCAGTGCCGTCGCGGGTCGGGAAATCGGTGCCGAATACGCCGACCGCGGCGCGCTTGCCGGTCGCCGCCTCGACCGCGATCTTGATGAGGTGGGTGGCGCCGACCGTCGACTGGCCAGTGCGCCCCTCGGGGTCAGCGCCGGCGACGTTGAAATAGCGCAATGCGCCATAGTTCATCGGGTGCGCCGCCGCGACATCGCGCAGCATCGCCTCGGTCATCAGCTTCGACGTGCCGTAGGGATTGATCGGCAGCTGCGGGTCGGCCTCCGTGATCGGCACCTTGGTCGGGTTGCCGTAGGTCGCGGCGGTCGAGGAGAAGATGAAGTGCGGCACGCCCTCCACCACCGCGCTTTCGATCAGGCTGCGCGTCGCGGCGGTGTTGTTGCGGTAATATTTGAGCGGGTTCTCGACCGATTCCGGCACCACCACCGAACCGGCGAAATGCATGATCGCGCGCACGTTGTGCTGGCGGATCACGTCGCGCACGCCCGGATCCTCGACCGCGATGTTGACGAAGGCCGCGCGCTGATCGATCGCCCAGTCGAAGCCGGTGACGAGATTGTCGATCACCACGACGTCATGGCCGGCGTCGAGCAGCGCCAGCACGGCGTGGCTGCCGATATAGCCGGCCCCGCCCGTCACCATCACCTTGCCGCCCAATGCCATGCCGATCTCCCTCTTTGCGCGCGCCCTAGCGGCTTCCTACATTGGCCGCAAAGGAGACCTTCCCCATGACCGAATATGCGACGCTGGCCGGTGGCTGTTTCTGGTGCACCGAGGCCGTGTTCAAGGACGTGATCGGCGTCGAGAGCGTGGAAAGCATCTATATCGGCGGCACCGTGCCCAACCCGACGTACAAGCAGGTGTGCGGCGGCGATACAGGCCATGCCGAGGCGATCCGCGTCGGCTTCGATCCCGCGCAAATCAGCTATGGCGACCTGCTCGACATCTTCTTTGCGACGCATGATCCGACGCAGCTGAACCGCCAGGGCAATGACGTCGGCACGCAATATCGCTCCGCCATCTTCCCCGAGACGGTGATGCAGGAGGAGCAGGCGAACCAGGCGATCAAGCGGGCGCAGGCCGATCATGACAAGCCGATCGTCACAACGATCGAGCAGGCCGACGAATACTATCCGGCTGAGGATTACCACCAGGATTATTGGGACGGCGAGGGGCAGCGGAACCCCTATTGCCTGGCGGTGATCCCGCCCAAGCTGCAGAAGCTGCGCAAGAGCTTCGCGGCGCGGTCCAAGGCGGCGACCGTTACCGCCTGACGACCATGGCCTTCGACCTCCGCGCAGCGCTGCTGAAGAAAGCGGAGGTCGAAACCGCGCGGCTGGTGGACTTCGAGTTCCGGCTGCGCGCCCGCACCATGCGGCTGCTCGCGGGGCGGATCGGGGAAGATGCCGATGCGCTGGTCGCCCGCATCGTGCGCGGGGATGATGCCGCGATCGTGGCGGAACTGGAAACGGCGCGCGGGCTGCCGCCCGGAGCGCTGGCGGCGGATTATCGGCGCAGCCTTGCCGAGGCGCGGGCGCAACTGATCGATGAGGTGGGCGATCCTTCGCCCTATCGGCTTGCCTGAAACTTACCGGTGCGCGGCGCGGCGCAGGCGGTCGTTGATTGCCGTGCCGATGCCCTCGTTCGGCACGGGCGCGACGGCGATCTTCCTGGCCGGGGCGGCGTCGGCGCGGTGGAGCGCGTCGAACAGGCGGGCGGCGGCCTCGACCGGGTCGCCGGTGGCGGACAGGGTGTCGTCGCCTGTGATCTCACCATAGCCGATCAGCCATTCGTCACCGTCACGCTCGGTCGCGTCGAGGCGCAGCAGCTTTGTTGGGGCGTAATGCGTGGCGAGCTGGCCGGGGGCGGTGACCTTGGCGCCGGGAGCGGCGGCTGACAGGCCGAGCTGCTCGGCGGTGATCGGGCCGGGGCGCAGGATCGCGCCCTTGCCGACAATAGTGGATTCAAGGCCCGCCGTGGTCGGCCCGTCGTCGAGGATCAGCGGGACGCGGTTGCCGAGGCTGGCGGCGACGTGTTCGGCGCGGGTCGGGCTGATCGCGTTGCTGGCGTTGGCAGACGGGGCGGCGAGCGGGCGGCCCGAGGCTTGCAGCAGCGCCTGCATCGCGCGGTGGGCGGGAACGCGCAGCGCGATCGTTTCGAGCCCGGCAGTGACGAGGCCGGCGATGCCGGCATCGGTGCGCAGCGGCAGGACGAGGGTGAGCGGGCCGGGCCACCAGCGATCCGCCAATGCCAGCGCCTCATCGTCGAACACAGCGATCCGCTCCGCCGCCGCGCGATCCGGCAGGTGGACAATCAGCGGGTTGAAGCTCGGCCGGCCCTTGGCGGCATAGATGCGCGCGACGGCATCGGCATTGGTTGCGTCGGCGGCGAGCCCATATACCGTTTCCGTCGGCACGGCGACGATCCCGCCCGAGTGGATCAGCGCCGCCGCCTCGGTGATCGCAGCATCACCAAAGGGCAAAATTCGAGGGATTTGAGCCGTCATCGCCGGACGGTATAGCGGCGCGACACTGGAGAAGAACATGCCTTACACCGCCCCGGTCGCCGAGCAGCGTTTCGTGCTCGAGCATATCGTGCGCATCGCCGAGCTTGCCGCTACGGAACGCTACCATGCCGCCAGTCCCGACGTGATCGAGGCGGTGCTGGAGGGAATCGGGCAGCTCGCCGAGGGCGAATGGGCGCCGCTGGCACGTGCCGGCGACACGGTGGGCGCGAAGTGGACGCCCGATGGCGTGGTGATGCCGGACGGCTACAAGGCGGCGTACAAGGCCTATGTCGAGGGCGGCTGGGGCACGATCGGCGTGCCGGAGGGATTCGGCGGGCAGGGCCTGCCGTTCGCGGTGCAGTGCGCCGTGCTGGAGACTTTGGGCAGCGCCAACATGGGCTTCGCGCTGGCGCCGATCCTGTCGGTGGGTGCGATCGAGGCGTTGCAGCATCACGGCACGCCCGAGCAGCAGGCGACGTGGCTGCCCAAGCTCGCCACCGGCGAGTGGACCGGCACGATGAACCTGACCGAGCCGCAGGCGGGCAGCGACGTCGGCGCGCTGCGCGCCACTGCCACACCGCGCGGCGATGGCACCTATTCGATCAAGGGCACCAAGATCTTCATCTCGTTCGGCGACCATGACCTCGCCGACAATATCGTTCACCTGGTGCTCGCGCGCACGCCCGATGCCCCGAAGGGGACGAAGGGCATTTCGCTGTTCCTGGTGCCCAAGGTGCGCAGCGACGGGACGCCCAACGACGTTCGCGTCGTTTCGATCGAGCACAAGATGGGGCTCCATGCCTCGCCGACGTGCGTCTTGTCGTTCGGCGACCATGACGATTGCATCGGCGAGCTGATCGGGTCCGAGTTCGGCGGCATGCGCGCGATGTTCACGATGATGAACAACGCCCGCCTCAACGTCGGCCTCCAGGGCGTGCAGGTGGCGGAGGCCGCGACGCAGAAGGCGGTGGAATATGCCCGCGAGCGCATCCAGGGCGCGCGCGAGGGGCAGCCGGCGGCGATCATCGAGCATCCCGACGTGCGGCGCATGCTGATGCGGATGAAGGCGCAGACGCAGGCGGCGCGTGCGCTGGTCTATTATGCCGCGGGGCAGGTGGACCGTGCGAACCTAGGCGATGCGGCGGCGCGCGACCGGCTGGAGATCGCGACGCCGCTGGCCAAGGCGCATGGCACCGACATCGGCAACGAAGTCGCGAGCGTCGGCGTGCAGGTGCATGGCGGGATGGGCTATATCGAGGAGACGGGCGCGGCGCAGTTCTTCCGCGATGCGCGCATCACCCCGATCTACGAGGGGACGAACGGGATCCAGGCCGCCGACCTCGTGGGCCGCAAGCTGTCGCTTTCCAACGGGGCAGCGTTCGCGACGCTGATCGAGGATTTGCGCGGGGCATCGCACCCGGCGCTGGGCGAGCTGGTCGCGGCGTGCGACGCGGTCGGCCGGCGGTTGCAGACGGCGGACGCCGACGACCGGCTGGCGGCGAGCTACCCGTTCCTGACGATGCTGTCGGTCGCGACGTGCGGCTGGCTGCTGGAGCGCGAGGCGGCCGAGGCGGGCGACGATTCGTTCGGCAAGGCGAAGAAGGCAGTCGTTGCCTTCTACCTCGACCAGATCGTGCCCGAGGCGCTGGGCCTGCGCGCGGCGGCAGAGGCGCCCGCCGCGCCACTCTACGCGCTCGAGGCGGAGGCGTTTGCCGCATGAGCCTGCCCTTCAACCTGCCCGCCTATCTGGAACGTATCCGCCTGCCGGCACGTGCGACGGTCGATCACCATGGCCTGGCCGCGGTGCAGCGTGCGCATCGGCTGGCGATCCCGTTCGAGAATCTCGACGTGCCGCTGGGGCGCGGGATCGACATTTCGTCAGACGCCGTGTTCGGCAAGCTCGTCGTCGCCGGGCGCGGCGGCTATTGCTTCGAGCATAACCGGCTGTTCCTCGATGCGCTGGCGGCGCTGGGGTTCGAGGCGCGGCCGCTGCTAGCGCGCGTCTGGCTCAACGGCGGCGGGGTGCCGCCCAAGACGCACACGTTGAGCCTCGTCACCTTCGCGGATGAGCAATGGATCGCCGATCCGGGTTTCGGCGGCAGCTACACCCCACCGATGCCGCTGGTGGACGGCGCCGAGGCAGAGGCGCCTGATGGCGCGACGTTCCGGCTGACGCGCGACGACGATCATGGCTGGATGCTGCTGCGCGATGGTCATAGCGCGAGCACCGATGGCCGCGGCGGGGGCGAGGGATTCCAGCCGCAATACAGCTTCACCACGGACACGGTGTGGCCGGCGGACCTGGAGATGGCGAACCGCTGGACGTCCACCGCGCCGGACACGCGGTTCACCACGCTGAAGGTGGTGAGCATCGTCCTGCCGCACGGCTTCGCGACGCTCACCGACCGGCAGTATCGCCGGCGGGCGGGCGAGGAGGAGACGGCGGCGGTGATCGAGGATCCGCGCGTCTATCGCATGCGGCTGAGCATGATGTTCGGCATCGATTTGTCGAAGGAGGATGTCGCGGCGCTCGGGCTGTTCTAAGCGTGCGCGTCGCGAATAGCCGATACATGAACGCCGCGGTCCTGATGGAGCCGCGGCGTTGAAGGATAGGATTCCCGCCTTCGCGGGAATGATGGGTCGGTCGGGCGTTACGCGTCGACCTCGATCACGCCGTCGCTCAGTTCCTCGGTGAACAGCGCCTTCACCACATCGTCGCGCGCGGTGAGGGTGGCGCGCTGGTTGACGTAGCCCTTGTCGGTGATCTCGCCGGCGTCAATCGACGGCGGCGTGCGCAGGATGGCGAAGCGGCGGACGCGGCGAGACGAGCCGCCGGCGGTTTCGTTGAACGCCTCCAGCTTCTCCTTCACCAGGCCCTCCAGCGTCGGGATCGGATCGGAGCCGGGCGACGCCTCCGCCAGCGTCTGCAGCGCAGCCGGCGAGGGCCAGGCGAGGATGGCGATATAGGGTTCGTCCTGGCCGGCGATCACCACGTCCTGAAGATACGGCGAGCAGGCGGCGCAGATGTCCGGGCGAAGCGTGCCGACCGAGACCCAGGTGCCGGTCGACAGTTTGAAATCCTCGGTCACGCGGCCGTCGAACACAAGGCCGAGTTCTGGCCGCTCGGGATCGATGAACTTGGCCGCGTCACCGAGCATGTAATAGCCTTCCTCGTCGAAGGCTGCGGCGGTCTTTTCCGGATCATTGTGATAGCCGGTGGTGACGGTCGGCCCCTTGACGCGCACCTCCAGCTTGGCGCCATTGGGCACGAGTTTCAGCGTCGAGCCCGGCAGCGGCAGGCCAATGAGGCCGACGCGTTCCGATGCCCAGTGAACGACGGTGACGCCCAGCGTCTCGGTCGCGCCATACATCGTGGTGAAGGGCATGCGCTCGCCGGTTTCCGCGATCGCCAGCGCCTGCATGCGATCATAAAGGTCGTCCGACAGCGTCGCGCCGCCGTAGCCCATGCCGCGGAGGTTCTTGAAGAACGCCTTTCGCAGCGTTGGATCGCGCTCCATCGCATCGGCCAGCATGGCGAAGGCGACCGGAGCCGAGCCGAAGCTCATCGGGGAGATCTCGCGCAGGTTCTTGATCGTCGTTTCGAACAGGCCCGGCACCGGCTTGCCCTCGTCGAGATAGAGCGTGCCGCCGCCGGCGATGTTCGCGTTGAAATGGATCGTGCCGGCGGAAATGTGATTCCACGGCATCCAGTCGAGCGAAATCGGGTGATCAACGGGATCGGGATCGTCGCGCAGCCCTTCGGAGGCGGCGATGAGGTTCACGAACATGCCCTGATGCTGCGGCACGCCCTTGGGCATGCCGGTGGAGCCGGAGGTGAAGAGATATTTGCCGACGGTGTCGTGGGTCAGCGCCTCACGTGCTTCGTCCACCGCCTCGGTTGCGACGGTGTCCGTCAGTTCGGCAAACGGAATCGTGCCAGCGCCACCATCCATGGTGACGAAGGTGAGCGTCGGGTCCAGGCTGCGCAGTGTCTCGAACGCGCGCGCGAACAACTCCGAATTCTCGGCAAAGACGATGCGCGGGCGCACGGTGTTGAAGCAGTGCTTCAGCTTGGCATGATCGCTGGATACCAAGCTGTAGGCGGGGCTGAGCGGCGCAATCGGCACCCCGGCCGTGAAGCAGCCCAGCATCAGGATGCCATGCGCGACCGAATTCGCGCTGAGGCACATCACCGCGTCATTGGCGCCAAGCCCCCGATCGATCAGCCATTGCGCCACGCTGTCGGCCGCCTTCTTGCCCTCGCCATAGGTGACGCCCTGCCACGGCCCATGGCCGGGCGCGCGTTGCATAAGCCACGGACGATCGGGGTGAAGCGCGGCCCGCTCTGCCATGAGGTGCGGGATCGAGCGGGCAGGCGTGCCCATGGCGTGATTCGAGCTGATCAGGATCGTGCCGTCGGAGCGACGCTCAACGGTGATGTCCGGCCCCTTCTGAGGGAGGCGCTTGAACGGCGGCTGCGTGGGCATGGCGGGCGCGGTTGCCATCGGGTCTCTCCTAGTTTTGACCCGATATAAGCCAGGCGTATTATTTTCTCCTAGTGCTGATTATGCGCCTTGCCGCCCTCTCGCACCGCCACGCGGACAAGAACCGCCGTGGAAAGAAGGATGGAGGAAACCAGCCCGCCAATGGCGAGCAGTCCGCCGCTGGTTACCTCAACCCGCGCATCGAATCGGCGGCGCTTGCCGAGCCGGATCGTCGCACGCGCGCGGTGATGCGTCGGCGGCGCGGGCGGCAAGGGGTAGCGGGGATGCATCAAGTCACCGGCCATGAAAGGGATAACGCCGCGCCACTAACGGGGTTCAACATCGCCCGCCTGGGCCGCTGAGGAGGCATGCTCCTGTCACCGGCGCGAGGGTGACGGGGCCGCCCGTGAGCGTTACGGCTTGTCGGAACCCCGCTGGAGAAAGAGGAATGCAGCAATTCGAGGGCTGGTCGCCGGTCGCGACCGAGCAGCAGGACGATCTCGTCGCCGCTCCGCTGCGTCGCCTTGCTGCCTTGTTCGATCATGATGGCGCGCACTGGCCGGCGGGCGAGCTGCCGCCGCTCGCCCATTGGCTGTTCTTCCTTCCCGAGGCGCCGCAGTCGACGATCAGCGCGGATGGCCATCCGGCGCGCGGCGCTGCCCTGCCGCCGGTGGAGGCGCCGCGGCGCATGTGGGCCGGCGGGCGGCTTACCTTTCACGCGCCGCTGCCGATTGGTGCGCCTGCCACCCGGCGAAGCATCGTTACCGACGTGAAGGTGAAGGACGGGCGCTC
The DNA here is from genome assembly GCF_021043365.1 of Sphingomonas sp. IC-11. Classification (GTDB taxonomy): domain Bacteria; phylum Pseudomonadota; class Alphaproteobacteria; order Sphingomonadales; family Sphingomonadaceae; genus Sphingomonas. Next base: position 157,849 of record NZ_JAJNDU010000005.1, read on the forward strand.
GGGCCGGCTGACCTTTGTGACGGTGCGACACGACATTCTGGTGGATGGCGCCATCGCCGTGGTGGAGGAGCAGGATCTGGTGTTCCGCGGCGCAGGCAATGGCACGCCAGCGCCCGCGCCCGCGGATCCACGAATTGCGGAGGTGCGCCGCGAGGTGACCTTCGATGCAACCGCGCTGTTCCGCTTTTCCGCGCTGACCTTCAACGCGCACCGCATCCATTATGATCGTGCCTATGCGACGACGGAGGAGCTGTATCCCGATTTGGTGGTGCATGGGCCTTACCAGGCGATGCTGCTCGCCGATCACCTGCTCCGCCACCGGCCCGGCGCGCGGCTGACGCACTTTTCGTTCCGTGGCGCGCGGCCGCTGTTCGTCGATCGCCCGGCCGCGCTCAATCTGGCCGGTGACCGCCAGCTGTCGTTGTGGACGACCGACCGGGATGGCTGCGCCTGCATGGAAGCGGAGGCGCGGCTGGCCTGATCAATCCGGCCCAGAACCCGTCATGGGGCCGGCGATCAGCAACGGATCGATCCGCGCGTCGCGCCACTTCATCGCCCAATGCAGATGCGGCCCGGACACGCGCCCGGTCGCGCCGATCGCGCCAACCACCTGGCCCTGTCGGACGCGCGCGCCCACGGACACGTCGATGCGCGACAGGTGAAGGAACGCGCTGTTCAGGCCCATGCCATGGTCGATGATCAGCAGATTGCCCTCCAGCGTGAACGGCGAGTCCGCGGCAAGGACGATCACGCCATCGGCGGGGGCGACAACGGGCGTGCCGGTGGGCCGGGCGACATCGACCCCGGAATGGTACGAGCCTGGCTCGCCCCGGTAGATGCGCTGGGCGCCGAACAGCCCGGAAATTCGGCCCGTGACTGGCCATATGATGCGCTGACGCCAGCCGTCTGCGGCCTCGTTCCGGCTACGCGCGGCCTCGATCTGCGCGAGTTCGGCCGGACGACGGCGCTGGAAGTCTGCGCTGGGCACCGGCACCTTGGCCACCCGGTCAAGGCGTTCGATCCGCCATGCGCGCGGGGCGACCGACAGTTGGTGAGTCGCGGTGCGGCCATCGCTCAGCGTCGCGGTCAGGACCGAGGTCAGCCCTGCGTCGCGATCGAAAGCAATGACGAACCGGCCGTCCGCGGCGAGCGCAATGGGCGCGCCGTCCTTCAGTAACCGGACCGTGCCGGTCGGCGCGGTGCCGAGCATCAGGCCGCCCTGACTGGCCATGCCGCTGACGGCGAACCGGGGCGGAGGCAGCGGCGTGGAGGGCGCCACCGGACGAGGCGCCGCAGCAGGCGCAGGTGCAGGTGCAGGGGGCGGAGCGTCGGCAGCCGGCACCACGCAGCCAGCCAGGGGGAGCAGAACTGCCAGCGCGGCACGCTTCATCGCGGCGCCATTGCCTCCGCCGCCAGCGCTGCACTGGCAAAGGCACGTTGGGTGGCGACATCCCAATAGCGCAGATCCTCGATCGGGATATGCGCGCCACTGACGCCGCAAACGACGTGATCGCCGGGAGTCAGCACGCGAAAGCCATTGGCCATGTAGTGTATCCGCGCCGGGCGGTCCGTCTTCGACATCAACATATGCAACCTTCCTAGAACAGCGTCGGCTGTTCGGGCTTTGCTGGGGGATAGGAGCGCGAACGGGCGCCCTCAACCTTCGTGTCCACCGCGCCGTCGGCGAAATTGAGCGTCAGGCCACCAGCGGCGCGTGCCGCCGCCGCGCTGGTCAGCGTCGCACCGGCGCGATCCGTGACACGGGCATAGCCACGGGCAAGCGGCGCATCGGGATCGACCGAGGCCAATAGCCGGCCCAGATCCTCCAGACGTTGCCGGGCGCCTTCCAGCCGCCGCTGGAGCAGCGCCGGGCGCAACACCGCGCCGGTCCGATCGAGTTCGCCGCGTGCGCGCACCACCCGCCGCTCAAGCCCGCGGTCGAGCCGAGCGCCGAGATCATCCACGCGTTGCCGTTGCGGCCCCAGCAAGCGATCCCGGGTGGGGAGCAGGCGCGCCATTGCATCAAGCCGCTCGCGCCCGCGCTCGACATAGCGGCGCGCGCAACGTTCGATCCGCTGGCCGTGGGCGCCAACGGTGAAGCGCAGGTCGGCGAGAACGGGGACGGCCAGTTCGGCTGCTGCCGTCGGTGTCGGCGCGCGCAGATCGGCGGCGTGGTCGCACAGGGTGGTATCGGTTTCGTGGCCCACCGCCGAGATGATCGGGATGGTGCAGGCGGCAACGGCGCGGACCACCGCTTCCTCGTTGAACGCCCACAGATCCTCGATCGAGCCGCCGCCGCGTGCCACGATGACGAGATCGGGGCGAAGGTGATCGGGCAGCGCGTCGAACCCGCGCACGGCCGCAGCCACTTCGTTCGCCGCGCCATCGCCCTGCACCTTTACCGGCCAGACGAGGACATGGCTGGGGCAGCGATCCTCCAGCCGGTGGATGATGTCGCGGATCACGGCGCCCGTGGGTGAAGTGACCACCCCGATGCGGCGCGGCAGGAACGGCAGCGGACGGCGCGCCTTTGACTTGGCAAAGAGCCCCTCGGCGTCGAAGCGCGCCTTGTTGCGCTCGAGCAGCGCCATGAGCGCGCCGGCGCCGGCCAGCTCCATCCGCTCGATGATGACCTGATATTTGGAGCGGCCGGGATAGGTGGTGAGGCGGCCGGTGGCGATCACCTCGATCCCGTCCTCGGGCCGGAAGGCGAGCGCAGAGGCCTGCCCCTTCCAGATCACGCCGTCGATCACCGCGGCATCATCCTTCAGGCACAGGTAGCAATGGCCCGAGGCGACGCGCTTGTAGCCGGAAATCTCGCCGCGCAGGCGGACGTGGCCGAACTCGCCCTCCACCACGCGCTTCAGCCGGTTGGAGAGTTCGCCCACCGACATGGCGGCGGCGTTGTCCCCGGGGGTCGGGTCCGCTACCAGCCGCGCGGGAACGTCGAAAAAGGGGTCGGGCATGAACGTCCTGCTGATCGGATCGGGCGGGCGCGAGCACGCTCTGGCATGGAAACTCGCGCAATCTGAACGCCTAGATACGCTCTATGCCGCGCCCGGCAACCCCGGCATCGCGCAACATGCGACGGTTGCCGATCTGAACGTGTCGGATCACCGCGCCGTGATCGATTTCATCCGGCGGCAGCAGATTGGACTGGTGGTGGTCGGCCCGGAGCAGCCGCTGGTCGAAGGGCTGGCTGACAACATCCGCACCATCGGCGTGCCGGTGTTCGGGCCGGGGCGCGAGGCCGCCAAGCTGGAAGGCTCCAAGGGCTTCACCAAGGATCTGTGCGCGCGGGTCGGTATCCCGACGGCACGCTATTTCCGCGTGACGTCAAAGGATGGCGCGCTCGCCTGCCTGGAGGATTTTGCGGAAGGTGAACAGCTGCGTTGCGTCATCAAGGCGGATGGCCTCGCGGCGGGCAAGGGCGTGGTCGTGGCGATGACCCGGGCCGAGGCGGAGGACGCGATTGCCGCGCTGTTCAGCGGCGGACCGGCAGAGGCAGTGATCGAGGAGTTCCTGGAAGGCGAGGAGGCGAGCCTCTTCGTACTGTCGGACGGCACCAGCACCGCGAGCTTTGGCAGCGCGCAGGACCACAAACGTGTCGGCGACGGCGACACCGGCCCCAATACCGGCGGCATGGGGGCATATTCTCCCGCAGCCGTGCTCACCGCGGAACTGGAGGAGCGCGCCCTTGGCGAGATCGTCCGTCCGACCATCGACGCGCTGGCAGCCGCGGGCACGCCTTACGTTGGGGTGCTCTACGCCGGGCTGATGCTGACGACCGAGGGGCCGAAGCTGATCGAATATAACGTCCGCTTTGGCGACCCCGAATGCCAGGTCCTGATGGCCCGGTTCGACGGGGATCTTCTGGAAACGCTGCGGGCGGTGGCGGAAGGCCGGTTGGCGGATGCACCGGCGCCGGCCTTTGCGGATGCGGTGGCGCTGACGGTGGTGATGGCCGCCAGCGGATATCCGGGCACGCCGGAGACGGGCGGGGTGATCGGCGGCGTCGATGCGGCGGAGGCCACGGGCGCGGTGGTGTTCCAGGCGGGCACGCGTGAAGTGGACGGCAAGCTGGTGGCGGCAGGCGGCCGTGTGCTGGCGGTGACCGCGACGGGCAGCGATGTCGCGGAGGCGCAGCGCCGCGCCTATGCCGGCGTCGACGCGCTCGATTTCCCATCCGGCTTCTGCCGCCGGGATATCGGGTGGCGCGCGATCAAGTGACGTGCCGCGCTGCGGGCAGCCCTTGCCCGCGGCGCCCGGCCAGAATACGCAACTTCCCGCCCGTTGCGGGAACCATGCACCGCGCCTAAGGCTTGGCGCCAGGCGTAGCGGAGTGTTTCATGCAGCCCACCACGGTGGACAACACAATGACCAGCATCGTGCTGGCGATCATCGCGATTGTCGCGGTGCTGACGATCGTCGCCATCATGGTCGGCGTTCGCAAGCGGCGCACGCGTACGCAGGCCGATCAGGCAGAGCAGGAGCGGCTGGCGCAGAGCCCGGTCAGCAATCGCCCGCTTCGCGATGACGACGCCACTGATGTCCCGACTGCGTCAGCGCAGCCGCGCGCCGCAGCCCGGCCTGAAGCGCAGCCGGAGCAACGCCGTGCCGCGCCGGTGGCCGCCCCGGCTGCTCCTGTCACGCCTGTCCCGGTAGCGCCGCCGCCACCGCCGCTGACCGATATGCCCGAGGTGGTGCCGGCCGAGCCAGCCACCAGCGAGCCTGCACCTCTGGCCGACGAGCCGATTGCGGCAGCCGCGCCGCAGCAGGCATCTCCGGCGGTCGAGGCTCAGCCCGAGCCCGCGACCCCTGTCGAAACGCCGGTGGAGCCCGCTGCTGCGCCGGCCCCGGTCGCTCCTGCGGGTCCGCCTCCGGGTGAGGGCCCGGTGACTCAGATCAAGGGCCTTGGCCCGAAGGTCGCCGCAATGCTGGCGGAGCTGGGTATTACCAACGTCGGTCAGCTGGCCGCGCTGGACCAGCGCGCCGCCGAGGACCTGGACGCGCGGCTTGGGCCGTTCACCGGACGCATGGGCCGGGATCGCTGGCTGGAGCAGGCGAAACTGCTGGCCGCCGGCGACATCAAGGGATTTGAAGCGCGCTTCGGCAAGCTCTGATCATCACGGTTTGAACACGTTGCGCTGCGCACGGTTTGTTCCGGGCGCAGCGATCCGCTAAGCGGCGCAACATGCCGCACCTTTACCTCGTCGATGGCTCGAGCTTCATCTTCCGCGCATACCACGTGCTGCCGAAGCTCACGAACAAGCACGGCGAGCCGGCCGGCGCCGTTTATGGCTACACCACCATGTTGTGGAAGCTGGCCAACGATCTGCACAAGGCCGATGGCCCCAGCCACCTGGCGGTGATCCTCGACAAATCCGAGCATACGTTCCGCAACGAGATGTTCGACCAGTACAAGGCGCATCGACCACCGGCGCCCGAGGATCTCAAGCCGCAATTCCCGATGATCCGCGACGCGACCCGCGCCTTCTCGCTGCCGTGCATCGAGGAGCAGGGCTGGGAGGCGGACGACCTCATCGCGTCGTACAGCAAGGCGGCGCTGGCGCAGGGCTGGCAAGTGACGATCGTCAGTTCCGACAAGGACCTGATGCAGCTGCTGACCGAGCCGGGCATCGACATGCTCGACACGATGAAGGACAAGCGCTTCGGGCCAGAGGACGTGGTGGAGAAGTTTGGCGTCGGGCCGGACAAATTGGGCGAAGTGTTGGCGCTGATGGGCGACAGCGTCGACAATGTACCGGGCGTGCCCGGCGTCGGCCCCAAGACCGCGGCGAAGCTGATCCTGGAGCATGGCAGCGTCGAGGCGGTGCTGGCCGCCGCGCCCGAGATGAAGAAGGGCAAGCTGCGCGACAATCTGATCGAGCATGCCGAGATGGCGCGGCTGAGCCGCAAGCTGGTCGAGCTCGCCTGCGACGTGCCGCTGCCGCATCCGCTGGAGGAGATGGCGCTCGACGGCATCCCGGAAGCGCCGCTGCGCGCGTTCCTGGAGCATCATGGCTTCAAATCGCTGCTGACGAAGTTGGCGGCGGAGCAGAACGAGGGCGTGGACCCGACGCCGCCCGAGCCCGCCGGCGTGCCGCACGAGGAAGATCCGCCGTGCGACCATGACGGATACGAGACCGTCATCGACGAAGCGGCGCTCGACAGCTGGATCGCGGCGGCGCGGCACCAGGGCTGGGTGGCGATCGACACCGAGACGACCGCCAAGGACCCGATGCTGGCCGAACTGGTGGGCGTGTCGCTGGCGCTGGCGCCGAACCGCGCGTGCTACGTGCCGCTGGGCCATGTCGGCGAGGGCGGGGCGAGCGACATGTTTGCGCAGAAGCCGGCGCAGCTCGACCGCGACGTGGCGCTGGCGAAGCTGAAGCCGCTGCTGGAGGACGCGTCGGTCCTGAAGATCGGGCACAATCTGAAATATGATTTGATCGTGCTGGGGCGGCTTGGGCTGGAGCTTGCGCCTTATGACGACACGATCGTGATGAGCTTCGACCTCGATGCCGGGCTTCACGGGCACGGCATGGACGAGCTGGCCGCGACGCATCTGTCGCACAGCTGCATCGCCTACAAGGACGTGACCGGCACGGGGAAGAAGGCGATCGGCTTCCACGAAGTCGATCTGAAGGCCGCGACCCGCTACGCCGCGGAGGATGCGGACGTGACGCTGCGACTGTGGCGCCGCTTCCGCCCGAGGCTGCCGATCGAAAGCGTGACGCGGGTGTACGAGATGGTCGACCGGCCGCTCGTCGCGGTGATTTCGCGGATGGAGCGCCACGGGATCAAGGTGGATCGCGAGCGGCTGGCCGGGCTGTCGCAGGAATTCGCCACCCAGATGGCCGAGCTGGAAGGCGTGATCCACGGCATCGCCGGCGCGCCCTTCACCATCGGCAGCCCGAAGCAGCTGGGCGATGTCCTGTTCGAGAAGATGGGCATCAAGGGTGGGCGCAAGGGCAAGAGCGGCGTCTATTCGACCGACGTCAACGAGCTTGAGCGGATCGCGGCGGACAAGGATTCGCCGGGCAAGGAGATCGCCGCGCGGGTGCTGGACTGGCGCCAGCTGTCGAAGCTGAAATCCACCTATACCGATGCGCTGCAGGAGCAGATCAACCCGGCGACGGGCCGCGTCCACACCAGCTATTCGCTGACCGGCGCGCAGACCGGGCGCCTGTCATCCACCGACCCCAATTTGCAGAACATCCCGATCCGCACCGAGATCGGCCGGCAGATCCGCGACGCTTTCGTGGCAGAGCCGGGCAATGTGATCCTGGCGGCGGACTATTCGCAGATCGAGCTTCGGCTGGCGGCGCACATGGCCGACGTGCCGGCGCTGAAGGAAGCCTTCGCGCGCGGCGACGACATTCACTCGCTGACCGCGCAGGAGCTGTTCGGCACGGTGGATCGAGACACGCGCGGGCGGGCCAAGACGATCAACTTCGCGATCCTCTACGGCATCAGCCGCTGGGGCCTTGCCGGGCGCCTGGACGTGACGGCGGACGAGGCGCAGGCCATGATCGACCGCTATTTCGAGCGCTTCCCGGGCATCAACCGCTATATCGCCGAGACGCTGCAGGCGGTGCGCGAGCAGGGCTTCACCACCACCCTGTTCGGCCGCAAGACCCATTTCCCGCGAATCAGGAGCAAGGTGCAGCACGAGCGGCAAGGCGCCGAGCGTGCGGCGATCAACGCGCCGATCCAGGGCACGAGCGCCGACATCATCAAGCGCGCGATGGCGCGGATGGAGCCGGCGCTGGCCGAGGCCGGGCTGACCGGCACGCGCATGCTGCTGCAGGTGCACGACGAACTGGTGTTCGAAGTGCCCGAAGGCGAAGTCGACGCGGCGAAGCCGGTGATCGAACGCGTGATGGCGACCGCAGCCGAGCCGTCGGTGAAGCTGGACGTGCCGCTGGCGGTGGAGATCGGCACCGGCGCGAGCTGGGGGGCAGCGCATTGACCCGCCAACCGCGCGGGGCCGGCAGGACGCCTCAGTGACCGAAACGTCGAAGGATATTGCGCAGCTTGCCAAGGGCGGGCGCACCAATGTCGCGGGGTTCATCCTGCGGCTGGCGGCGCGCATCCCGTTCCTGTTCATTGCCGGGCGCCTTTATGGCCCGGAGCTCGTCGGGCGGTTCGCCATTGCGGTGGTGGTGGTGGAACTGGCGGCGCTGCTGGCGACGCTTGGCCTGAAGCGCGGGCTGGCGCAGGCGCTGAGCCGGACGGATCGGCCGCACGTGCATGTGGTTGCCGACGGGCTGGTCGTCGCGGCGCTGCTGTCGCTGCTGGCGAGCGCGGTGCTGTGGACCTTCCCCGAGGTCATGTACCCCAATACGCCGATCGTGGGGCTCGACCGCTGGCTGCCGCTGATCGTGCTGGCGATCGCCTGGTCCGACGTGAGCCTCGCGGCGCTGGCCTATCGGCACAATGTGAAGGCGGCGGTGACGGCGCGCGCGGTGGTGGAGCCCTGGACGATCTCGATCGCGGCCTGGGTGTTCTCCTTCTTCACGACGCGCGACGGCCTGGTGCTGAGCTATGTCGCGTCGATGATCGCGGCGCTGATCGCATCGATCGTGCCGCTGGTGCGCAGCTACGGCCTGCCGCGTGGCTGGTCCCCGCATGTGCGCGGGCTGCTGGCGATGATCCGCGACAACGTGCCGCTGGCCGGGGCGGATGCGTTCGAATGGGGCACGCGCAACGTCGACCGGTTCATCCTGGGCGTGATGTTCGAGCCCAAGATCGTCGGCATCTATTACATGGCGCAGCAGGTCGCGAGCCTGCCGCAGAAGCTGAAAACGTCGTTCGACCCGATCCTTGGCCCGGTGATCACGCAGAGCCTGGCGGTGAACGACCGGGCGGCGATCGCGCGGCAGGTGCGGCAGGTGGCGTTCTGGATCATCGCGGCGCAGGGCTGCCTCACCCTCATGGGATCGATCCCCGGCGAGGCGGTGATGGGGATCGTTGGGCCGCAGTTCGTCGCAGGCACGGCAGCGCTGGTGTTCCTGCTGACGGCCGAGGTGCTGGCCTCCACCGGGGCGGTTTGCGAAACCGCGCTGGTGTACACGGCGCGACACCGCAATCTCCTCATTTCGGCGGTGATGCTGGCGTTCCAGATCGGGCTGAGCTTCGCGCTGATCTTCTGGATGCGCGGGCTTGGGCTGCCTGCGGCCTACCAGGCAGCGGCACCGGCGATTGCCCTGATGATCAGCCTTGCGCTGACGTCGGTGATCAAGGCGTGGCTGCTGGGGCGGATCCTTGCCGCACCAGTGTCACCGTTGCGCTGGCCATTGGTGTGGGCAACGCTGGCGGCGATCCTGGTTGGCGCCGCCTTCACATCGCTTCCGCACCGGCTGGAGTGGGTGGAGGTCGTGGTCGGCATTCCGGCGATTGCCGGCGTTTATCTCTTCATCCTGTGGCGCTGGGCGTTCGGTCCGGCTGATCGCGCGCTGTTCGGCAAGATGCCGAGTGCGGAGGAGGCGACGTTGCCGAACGTGGGCGCGCCCGCCCGCTGAACTCCGCGGCCCCACATCGGCAGGCTTGACCCCGCCGGCCGCTTTCCTCTTCTGCGCGCAGCGACAACACCGGCGCGCCCCGGGGGCAGCAGAGGAGGATGATCCTGGATACCACCACAGCAACCGCCGGCGTGAAGCTGACGCCAGTGACGGACGGGGAGTGGCAGGGCTGGCTGCGCTGGCCAGGCACCGATCCGTTCGAGGATCACACGGGACCATTTTTCGCGCGTTATGATGCGGACGGCACCATTGAGTGCGGCTTTCGCCCGCAGGCGAAGAACCGCAACGGCGGCGGCAATGTCCATGGCGGCGCGCTGCTGACCTTTGCAGACTTTTCGCTGTTCATGATCGCCTCGGCCGTGCTGCCGGAGTTTCATGGCGTGACGGCGACGCTGAACGCCGAGTTCGTTGGTGGCGCGCGGCCTGATCGCCTGCTGACCGCGCGGGGCGAGGTGGTGAAGGCAGGCCGCAGCCTGATCTTCGTGCGCGGTACGATCGACGACGAAGGCGATGCGGTGATGAGCTTTTCCGGCGTGATCAAGAAGATCAACAGGAACCGGGAAAGCGGCCAGCCCGGCTGACGGGAAGAAAAATGGTGCTGCCGGTGAGGATTGAACTCACGACCTCAGCCTTACCAAGGATGCGCTCTACCACTGAGCTACGGCAGCACTCGACCCGCTGTTCACAGGCGAGGGCGCCCTAGAGACGAGCGGGAACGGATTGTCAAGGCGTTATCACGAAGCGATAGCGGCGTTCATGGAAAGCAAGGACGAACGGGACGCCCGCCGGGCCGCCGCGCTGCGGGCCAACCTGCGGCGGCGCAAGGCGCAGGCGCGGGGCACGGCAGGCGCCCCGGCCAGCGATGGCGAGGCACATCCACCCGAGTCGAGCGGGACGCCTGCCGAATAGCGACTCGGTTTGCGGGAGGCGGCGGCCGGCTGAACACTGCCCACCACCGCCCGGCCGCATTCAGGCCGCAACGATCGGCGCGCACCGTTCGATGAGCCAGACGCGATCGTCACCCTCCAGCACGGGGGCAAGCGTTTCGGCGACGCGGGCGTGATAATCGTTCAGCCAGCCGAGTTCCGCCGGCGTCATCAAGGCAGGATCGATGAGGTCGCGGTCGATCGGCGCAAGGGTGAGCGTTTCGAACGCAAGCATCGTGGATTCGCCGCCGGCGATGTCGCGCTCCTCGACCAGCAGCAGGTTCTCGATGCGGATGCCGTATTCGCCCGCCTTGTAATAGCCCGGCTCGTTGGAGAGGATCATGCCGGGCAGCAACGGCTCCGACGGTCCACTACCGGGATAGCTTGGCTTGGCGATGCGCGCCGGCCCTTCATGCACCGACAGATAGCTGCCGACGCCGTGGCCTGTGCCGTGCGCGAAATCGAGCCCCGCCTGCCACAAGGGAAGCCGCGCGAGCGCGTCGAGCTGCGCGCCGGTGGTGCCATGCGGGAAGACGGCGGTGGCCAGCGCGATATGCCCCTTCAACACGCGGGTGAAGCGATCGCGCATTTCCGCCGTGGGCGTGCCGATCGGCACTACGCGGGTCACATCGGTGGTGCCGTCCACATATTGGCCGCCCGAATCGATCAGGTAGAGCTGGCCCGGCTCGATCGGCAGGCTCGACTCCTCGGTAACGTGATAGTGCGGGATCGCGCCGTGCGGGCCGGTGGCCGAGATTGCGTCGAACGACAGATCCTTCAGCACGCCGGTTTCGCGGCGGAACTCCTCCAGCTTCGCCGCTGCCGACAGCTCGGTCTGACCGCCCTTGGGTGCTTCGATCGAGATCCAGCGCAGGAAGCGGGACAGCGCCGCGCCGTCGCGAATACTGGCGGCGCGGTGGCCGGCGCGCTCAACCGCGTTCTTCGTGGCGCGCGGAATGACGGTGGGATCGCGCATCGCCACCACCTCACCGCCACCGGCCTCAATGGCGAGCGGGATGGCGGCAACCGACAGCGCGGGGTCGACCGCCACGCGCTTGCCGGCGAAACGGCCGAGGGCAGCGCCGAACGCATGCCGGTCATGAACCCGCACGGCGTTTCCGAGATGCTGGGCCACGGCGTCCGTCATCTTTTCGGGCGAGACGTAGAGATCGGCGGTGCCGTCGGCGTTTACCACCGCATAGGCGAGCGCGACCGGCGTGCGGGACACGTCGCCGCCGCGCACGTTCAGGAGCCAGGCAATCGATTCCAACGACGCGAGCACCACGGCATCTGCCTGTTGCTCGGCAAGCCAGTCGGCGACGGCGGCACGCTTTTCCGCGGAGGAGCGGCCGGCGTTGGCGTCGTCGTGGACGCTGAGCTGCGCGTCCGAGCGCGCGGGCTGGTCGGGCCACACGGCATCGACCGGGTTGGTGTCCACCGCGACAAGGGTGGCGTTGATGGCAGCAAGCGCCTTTCCGGCCTCATCCACCCAGGCACGGGTATGCAGCCAGGGATCATAGCCGATGCGCGCGCCCTGCTTGGCGTGGCCCGCCAGCCAGGTGGAAACGCTGGTCTCCGGCACGCCCACGAACTGCCAATCGTCGCCCGACACCTGTTCGCGCACTTGCAGCGTGTAGCGGCCATCGGTGAAGATCGCGGCCTCGGCAGGCAGCACCACGGCGGTGCCTGCCGATCCCTGGAAACCGGTGAGCCAGGCGAGCCGCTGGGCATAGGCGCCGACATATTCGCTCATGTGCTCATCGGTTAGCGGCACGACGAAGCCGTCGAGCTGCTGGCGCGAAAGCTGGTCGCGGAGCGCGGCAAGGCGGGCGGAATGGGTGGACATCGTCTTCCTTCGAGCCTGTCGTTGCGTTCATGCCCGAGCCTGCCGCAGCGGCGCCCGTTGACGGGGGAGGGCGGGCGCAATCGCCGGCGGCTGGTTCGGAACGAACGGTTGGTTGCGCGCCCGATATGGCAGGTTCGCGCGCTTCGTGCCATGCAGGTCCGATGCTCCGCTTCTTCTCGCCAGACGCATGACCAGCAGCGACGTCCTGATCGTCGGATCCGGCGCCGCCGGGCTTACCGCAGCGCTCAACCTCGCCGATCGCTTTCAGGTGACGGTGCTTGCCAAAGGGGCGCTCAACGAAGGCTCCACGGCATGGGCGCAGGGCGGTATCGCCGCAGTGCTGGAGCCGGGCGACACGTTCGAAAATCATGTCGAGGACACGATGGTCGCGGGCGCCGGGCTCAACGACCGCGAGATCGTGGAGTTCGTGGTCGAAAATGCGCCCGCCGCGATCGCGCGCCTGCAGAAGCTGGGTGTGCCGTTCGCGCAGGATGGGGACGCGCTCCACCTGACGCGCGAAGGTGGGCATTCGCACCGCCGCATCGTGCATGTCGACGACGCCACTGGCTGGGCGGTGCAGGAAGCGTTGCAGAAGGCGGCGGAGGCACATCCCAATATCACTCTGGTGCCCGATCAGGTCGCGATCGACCTTGCCACCAGCCGGCATGAGGAGCGCTATTCCGGCGCTGGGAATGTCTGGGGTGTCTATGCGGTGGATCGCAGGACCGGGCGCGTGAACCTGTACACCGCGCGGGCGACGATCCTCGCCACCGGGGGGGCGGGGCGCACGTATCTGTTCTCCACGGCGCCGCGCGGCGCAACCGGGGACGGCATCGCGATGGCATGGCGGGCGGGCTGCCGCGTCTCCAACATGGAGATGATGCAGTTTCACCCTACCTGCCTCTACAATCTCGACGTCAAGAACTTCTTGATCACCGAGGCGGTACGCGGCGAGGGCGGGCGGCTGATCAATCCGCTGAACGGCCACCGCTTCATGGTGGATTATGATGCCGAGCGGCTGGAACTGGCGCCCCGCGACGTGGTGGCGCGGGCGATCGACGCCGAGATCAAGCGCTACGGCCTTGATTACGTCCATCTCGACATCAGCCATCAGCCTGCCGATTTCGTGCGCGGGCATTTCCCCAATATCCACGACAAGCTGATGGGGCTGGGCATCGACATGACGATGCAGCCCATTCCCGTCGTGCCGGCGCAGCATTACACCTGCGGCGGGATCATCGTGGATCGCGACGGGCGCACTGACCTGCCCAATCTCTATGCGGCCGGCGAGTGCACCGAAAGCGGGCTGCATGGCGCCAACCGGCTCGCGTCCAACTCGCTGCTGGAATGTTTCGTGTTCGGCGAGGCTGCAGCCAATCACATCGCCGCCTGCTGGGACGATCTGCGCCCGGTGCCGCCGATCCGGCCGTGGGATGAAAGCCGCGTCACCGATTCGGACGAAGAAGTCGTGATCAAGCAGAACTGGACCGAGATCCGGCGCTTCATGTGGAATTACGTCGGCATCGTGCGCACCACCAAGCGGCTTCAGCGGGCGCAGCACCGCATCAAGATGCTGACGGGCGAAGTGGAGGATTATTACGGCCACTTCCGCGTGACCCCGGACCTGATTGAACTGCGCAACCTGTTGCAGACTGCGGAGCTGATCGTGCGTTCGGCGCTGCACCGGCAGGAAAGCCGGGGGCTCCACTACACCCTCGATTATCCGCAAACACTTGATGTGCCCGTAGATACCGTTCTGGTTCCGTAGTCGCCGACTCCTCTGGTCGCGCGTCAGGCGCGGTTCACCGCAGAGCCGGTAAGTGCCGGTTTTCAATGGTGACTTTTGGGATAGCCTGTTTGCTCACGACTGCTCGGGGGCACAGCGGACGATGATCGGACGATTGATCGCTGGAGTGGCGCTGCTTTCACTGAGCAGTTGCGGTGTCGACGAGCGTCCCTCGCATGCCGCCGGGCCGGTGGCCCCGGCGCCCGCCTATGTCGTTGCGATCCCCGTGCCCAAGCCGACGCCGCTGCCGGTGAACCGGGCGCCGCGGGCGCTGGAAGCATCGATCAGCCAGCTGGTGCGCGAATTCCCCGGGATTGCGGGCGTGGCGGTGCGTGCGGTGGACGAAGGGTGGACCGTGGAGGCGGGGGGGCGGCGGCCCCTGCCGCAACAAAGCGTAAGCAAGCTGTGGGTCGCGATGACGGTGCTCGATCAGCGCGACGCCGGCCGGTTGCGGCTTGACGATGCGGTGACGCTGACGCCGTCCGACCTGACGGTTTTCCACCAGCCGATCGCTTATCTGGTGAAGAACGGCGTCTGGAACACCACGGTCGGCGACCTGTTGCACCGCGCGCTGACGCAGAGCGACAATACGGCGAACGATCGGCTGCTGACGCTGGTGGGCGGGCCGTCCGCGGTGCGCGCCTTCATTGAGCGCAAGCAGCTGGGCGACATCCGCTTCGGACCGGGCGAGCGGATGTTGCAGGCGAAAACGGCCGGGTTGACGTGGGACCAGTCGATGAGCGTCGGCAACACGTTCTCGATCATGCGCGCCCGCCTTGATCCTGCCGTGCGTCAGGCGGCCTTGCAGGCGTATATCGACAATCCCCCCGATGGCGCCGCCCCGCTGGCCATTGCCGACGCGCTGGCGAGGCTGGCCCGTGGCGAGCTGCTTTCCGAAACCTCGACGCGCCTCTTGATCTCCACCATGGAATCCAGCCGCACCGGGCGGGCGCGGCTGCGGGCGGGTGCGGCGCCCGGCTGGACGCTGGCGCACAAGACGGGAACCGGGCAGGAACTGGGCCGACGCAACGCAGGGTTCAACGATGTCGGCCTGCTGACCTCGCCCGAGGGTCGCCGCTACGCCGTGGCAGTGATGATCGGCGATACCCAGCGGCCGATGCGCGATCGTCAGCAGCTGATCCAGGCGGTGGCGGCCACCGTTACGGGCTATCGCGGGCCGGCGATCGCATCGCGCGAGGCGGACGAGCCGGAAAGCTGATCTGTATCGATTGACGAGGCGGAGTGGCCGCAGCAAGGCGCCGGGCATGCGCTTCTTTTCCGACAACGCCGCCCCCGTCCATCCCGCCGTTCTCACCGCCATTGCCCAGGCGGATGTGCTCGACACGGCATACGATGGTGATCGCTGGTCCGGCATGCTGGACGCGCGATTGTCGGCGCTGTTCGAGACGGAGGTGGAGGTGCTGTGGGTACCGACGGGCACGGCGGCGAACTGCCTCGCGCTCGCCGCGCTCTGCCCCCCGCATGGTGCGGTGCTGTGCCACCATGACGCGCATATCCAGAATGACGAATGCGGCGCGCCGGAATTCTACACCCATGGTGCAAAGCTGCTGCTGGCGGACGGCGAGGGCGCGAAGCTGACGCCCGAAAGCCTCAACTCGCTGCTGGCGACGATCCGCACCGATGTTCACCAGGTGCAGCCGCATGCGATCTCCATCACCAATGCGACGGAATATGGCCTCGTCTATCAGCCGGCGGAGGTCGCGGCGATCGGCGCGCTGGCGGCCGAGCGTGGCCTCGCGCTTCACATGGACGGCGCGCGCTTCGCCAATGCACTGGTTCACGCGGATTGCTCGCCCGCTGACATGACGTGGCGCGCGGGCGTCACGGCGCTCAGCTTCGGCTTCGTCAAGAACGGCGGCATGGGCGCCGAGGCCCTGGTGTTCTTCAAGCGCGGGCTGGTTGAGGCGAGCCGATATCGCCGCAAGCGGGCGGGCCTGCTGTTTTCCAAGGGCCGCTATCTCGCCGCGCAGATCCTCGCGCTGCTGGAGGAGGACCGCTGGCTGGCGAATGCGCGCAACGCGAACGAGGGCGCGGCGCTGATCGCCGCCGCCGCCGGCACGCGGCTGGTGCATCCGGTGGAGGCGAACGAAGTGTTCCTGCGCGTCACCGCGGAGGAAGCGGCATCGCTGCGCAGCAAGGGCTTCGACTTTTACGATTGGAGTCCCGGCGAGGCGCGGCTGGTGGTGTCGTGGAACCAGCGGGCCGAGGATATCCGGCCGCTGGCGGAGGCGATCGCGGCGCTGGGGTGACCCATTCGCCGGGGCTGTCGGCGCCATCCGGCGGCCTTGTCCCGGCGTTCACGGCATGCGGAATAGCCGGGCGATGAAGCAACGGGTCCGCGGATGCAGGATCACCCCTGTGCCGAGTTGCGCCAACTGACCGGCGTGACGTTGTTTTTCTGGTGGCGGCGGCATAGCGCACGATCATGACCGCCCAACCTCCCCCGCAATCGACACGCGCCCGCGTGCTGATCCCCTTCGGGATCGTGACGTTGATCTGGGGATCGACCTGGCTGGTCATTCGCGATCAGCTTGGCGTGGTGCCGCCGTCGTGGTCGGTCAGCTACCGCTTTCTGGTGGCCGGGCTGGCGTTGTTCATCTGGGCGGCGATCCGGCGGGAGCCGGGTAAGATCGACGCGCGCGGGTTTGCCTTCGCCGCCGCACTGGGCCTTGCGCAGTTCGTCCTTAACTTCAACTTCGTCTATCGCGCCGAGCAGTTCATCACCTCGGGCCTCGTGGCGGTGGTGTTTGCGCTGCTGCTGATTCCCAACTCGCTGTTCGGCCGGATCTTCCTGGGGCAGCGGTTGGGCCGGCAGCTCGTCATTGGCTCCGCGATTGCGATGGCGGGCGTCGCGCTGCTGTTCATCCACGAGATCCGCAGCGATCCCAATGGGCCGACCGCCTCGCTGGTGGGGATCGGCCTGACCTTATGTGCCATCCTGTCCGCTTCGAGCGCGAATGTGATGCAGGGTACGGAGACGGCGCGGGCCTATCCGATGCTGCGTACCACGGCCATTGCCATGCTCTTGGGCGGCACATTCGATGCGGTGTGGGCGTGGTTCACGGTGGGTCCGCCGGTGATGGAGTGGCGGCTCGGCTATGTCGCCGGGATCCTGTACCTCGGGATCTTCGCCTCGGCCTTGGCCTTTCCGCTTTATTTCGGGGTGATCCGCATCATCGGGCCGGCCAAGGCGGCTTATTCCAGCGTCATCGTGCCAGTGATCGCCATGGCGCTGTCGACGATGTTCGAGGGCTATCGCTGGTCGCTTTTGGCGGCGGCCGGCGCGGCGCTGGCCGCAGCTGGGCTCATTGTCGCGCTCACGGCGCGCAGGCCCAATCGGTAATCGGGATAAAGCGGGCGCCAGCCGAGCACCCGCTTTGCCTTTCCATTCGCGACACGCCGGTTCTCCGCATAAAAGGCGCGGGCGGCGGGCGACAGGCTCGCCAGTTCGACAACTGCCGGTGGCGGTACGCCCAACATGGCGGCGGCTTGCTCGATCACGCAATCCTGGCTGGTCGGCAAGTCATCAGCGAGGTTGTAGGCGCCCGGCGGCGCAGTGAAGCCGGCGACGACGCCACTGGCGATGTCGGCCACGTGAATCCGGCTGAACACCTGATCGGCAAGACGGGTGCGGTGGGCGGTGCCGGCAGCAACCCGGTCCAGTGGCGAGCGACCCGGTCCATAAATGCCGGGCAGGCGGAAGACGCGCGCGCCGTGCGCGAGCCAGGCGGCGTCCGCCGCATTGCGCGCCGGCCGGCGACCACGGATAGGCGCGCTTTCGTCGACCCATGCGCCGCCAGCGTCGCCATAGACGCCGGTGGAGGAGAGATAGCCGAGCCAGCGTCCGTCCAGCGCATCGCCATAACGGGCGAGGACGGGGTCATTCTCCCCCGGCGGCACGGAGGAGAGAACGTGCGTTGCAGCGGCAAGGCCGGCGCGGACCGCGGCATCATCGTCGAACCGGATCGTGCCGGCGCGACCATCGCGCGTGGTGGCGAGGATCGGCCAGCCGCTCGCATCGGCGATCGCGCTGGCGGCATAACCGAGGCCGAAGATGAACAGGCGCATGGGGCCTGTTATCGCAGCGATGAGCGTTGCGTCACCCCATCATGGTGTTCGCCGTGACGTGTCGGATTTCGCGTGCGGCTCGGCGTGGGCGAAAGGATTGAGCTTCGCCGCATGGCCGGGGTGACAGCCAGAATGCGCGGTTCGCGCCCCGCGCCATCGGAGCGTTTCTGCGACAGGCGTTCGGGGTCCGGGGCGTTATGCCGGGATGCGCCCGGCATAACGCATGAGGTGGAGTGGGAATTACTGCCCCATCGGCCCCTTGAAGAGCGTGCCGAAGTAATCGCCCTTGTTCCACACCGGCCGCGACGGAGCATCGGCGATGTCGCGCGCGATGCGATAGTTCACGTCCACGAAGCGTACGCCTTCCTCCCATTGAATCGGCTGCGACAGGTCGTCGGAGGGCTTGTGGTAATTGGTGGAAAGGAAATGCTCCACCGCTGCCTTGCCCGGTCCCTTCTGGCCCGGCCACAGGAACACGGAAGGCACACCCTTCTGCACGAAGCGGAAGTGATCGGAGCGCACGAAAATGCCTTCGTCCGGGATCGGATCGGGCGATAGCGCAACGCCGGCACCTTCCACGGCACGACGGATGATCGGGCCGAGCGTGGAGCGGTCGCCGCCGAATGCCACCATGTCCTCGAACTTGTAGGTGAGGATCGGCATGTCGAGATTAACGTTGGCGATGATCGAATCCGCCGGGACCGTCGGATGGTTGGCGAAATAATCGCTGCCGATCAGGCCCTTCTCCTCCGCCGTGACGGCCAGGAACAGGATGGTGCGCTTCGTCGCGCCTTCCTTCTGGAAGCGTTTCGCTTCCTCGATCAGGCTGGCGATGCCGATCGCATTGTCCAGGGCGCCATTGTGGATCTTGTCATCCGCCTTGCCGCTGACGCCGACGTGATCGAGGTGCGCGGACAGGACCACCACCTCGCGCGCGAGAGCGGGATCGCTGCCGGGCAGCACGCCGACCACGTTGGACGACTGTGCCTTGTCGAACTGGGTCTTGGTCGTGACGGCGAGGGCGGTCGGAAGCGCCTCTGCCTTGAAGCTGGCGTCCGCCTTGTCGGCTTCACGCGCGACCTTGGCCCACGGAGTGCGAGCGCCCGCGAAAAGCTTCTGAGCGCCGGAGAGGCTCAGCGTCGCAAGGGTGGGGATGCCGCCTTCCTCGACATGGCCGGTGCCATCAGCATTGGCCCAGGTCATGCGGGTGTGGCCATTCGCCTCGACCAGCCGTGCGAACGGGCGCTGCTTGTCGGAACGGGGCGTGACGAGGGTGATCGTGCCGACGGCGCCACGCTCGGCGGCGAAGCGCGCCTTGGTGGTCGGCGAGCCGAGCCACGCGCGCTCCTCACCCGTCATCTTGGAGGGCGAGCCGCTGACAAAGGCGACGATCTTCCCCTTCACATCGACGCCGCGGTAATCGTCCCGCCCATATTGGGGCGCAACGATGCCGTAGCCGACGAACACGACCGGCGCCGACACGTTGGTCTCCGTGGCTCGCGGGTTTGCCGAGGGGATGTAGTCGGTGCCGAAGGCAAGCGCCGTCTGACCAGCCGGTCCCGTGATGCTGAGCGTGCCCTGGCCATCGGGCTTGTAGGCGACGAGCGGCACCTGCTGCGCGTAGGTGCCCTTCTCGCCGCCCGGCTTCAGCCCGGCGGCGAAGAATTGCGCGGCAACATATTGGGCGGCAATGTCATATTCCGGGCTGCCCGCCTCACGCCCGCGCATCGCGTCGGAAGCGAGGAACATCACGTGTGACTTGATCGCGGCTGCCTCGGCGGACAGCGCTGCTTCGGCAGCTGGGGCTGCGGCATTCTGGGCGATGGCGGAAACGGGAAGGGACGTGAGGCAAAGGGCCAGGATCAAACGGCGCATTCGTGCTTCCAAAAAGCCTTGTTCATCGGGAAACGCTCGATCGCATACCGCACAGGATGACGGCAGCCATCGTTCGAAGAAGTGCCGCACGTCAAAGCCTGCGACACGTCTCCACCGCACTCGACACGAACGAAGGGGAGTGGACCTGATCGCCAGACGTAGCAGCCAAGACTTTCACCGCAAGCTTTAGCGATGGAACCACAAGCCGCCCCGTCTATATCTCCTATCATGCTCGACGTTCTCACCGCCCCAGCCGCTCCTGCGATCAAGCGCCGCCAGGACTATCGCCCGCCTGCGTGGCTGGTGCCGACTGTGGATCTGGACTTTGCGCTGGACCCGAGCGCGACGCGGGTGCGCGCACGACTGGAAGTGAGGCGAAATGGCGACGGTGACGAGCCGCTGCGGCTGGATGGCGATGGCCTCACCCCGCTGGCGGTGATCGTTGATGGCGTGGCGGTGAACGACTGGCGCATCGAGGACGATCAACTCGTCGTCCCGCTGAGCGGGGCAGCGCATGTGATCGAAACCGAGGTGGAGATCGCGCCCGACCAGAATACGCAGCTGATGGGGCTTTATTCCTCAGGCGGCAATCTGTGCACCCAATGCGAGGCGGAGGGCTTCCGGCGCATCACCTTTTTCCCGGATCGGCCTGACGTGCTGGCGACGTACCGGGTGCGGATGACAGCGGACAAGGCGCGTTACCCCGTGCTGCTGGCCAATGGCGATCCGATCGCCAGCGGCGACAACGGTGACGGAACGCACTGGGCCGAGTGGCACGACCCGTTTCCCAAGCCATCCTATCTGTTCGCGCTGGTGGCAGGCGATCTCGCCTGCAATGCGGGCACCTTCACGACGCGGTCGGGACGCGAGGTGCAGCTTGGCATCTGGGTACGGGCGGCCGATCTGCCCAAGACCGATCATGCGCTCCATGCGCTAAAGACGTCGATGGCCTGGGACGAGCGTGTCTATGGCCGCGAATATGATCTGGACGTGTTCAACATCGTCGCGGTGGACGATTTCAACTTCGGCGCGATGGAGAACAAGGGGCTGAACATCTTCAACAGCCGCTACATCCTGGCCGATCCCGACACCGCGACCGATTACGATTACGATGCCATCGCCGCGGTGGTAGCCCACGAATATTTCCACAATTGGTCCGGCAACCGGATCACTTGCCGCGACTGGTTCCAGCTGTCGCTGAAGGAAGGTTTCACCGTCTTTCGCGACCAGGGCTTTTCGGCCGATCAGGGGTCGGCCGCGGTGAAGCGAATCGAGGATGTGCGGGGCCTGCGCGCCAGCCAGTTTCCGGAGGATGCCGGGCCGCTCGCGCATCCCGTACGCCCGGAGAGCTATATCGAGATCTCCAATTTCTACACCTCGACGATCTACAACAAGGGCGCCGAGCTGATCCGGATGATGGCCACCATCCTCGGCCCCGAGCGGTTCCGGACGGCGTGCGACCTGTATTTCGATCGTTTCGACGGCACCGCCGCGACGTGCGAGGATTTCGTCCGCTGCATGGAAGAGGGCGGCGGGGTCGATCTGTCGCGCTTCCGCTTGTGGTACAGCCAGGCGGGCACGCCGCGGGTTTCGGCCAGCCTGGATCACGAGGGTGGTCGCGCGACGCTTCGGCTGGCGCAGCATGTGCCGCCGACCCCGGGCCAATCGAGCAAGGAGCCGATGGTGCTGCCGTTGCGCATCCGCCTGTTCGGTGCGGAGACAGGCCAGCCGCTGGGGCCGGAGCAGCTGGTGCTGCTGGATCAGGCGAATGAGTCCATCGTCTTCGAAGGGGTGGCCGAACGGCCTGTTCTGTCGATCAACCGCGGCTTTTCTGCACCGGTCACCATCGAAAGCGACCGGACGGCCAGCGACCTCGCCTTCCTTGCCCGGCATGATGATGATCCGTTCGCGCGGTACGAGGCGATGCAGCAGCTGATGCTGGACACGCTGGTGGCGGGTGCGGTGGAAGGCGGCGCCGACCACCGCGGTGTCATCGATGCCGTCGCCGACACGCTGGATGACCCGGCGCTTGACCCGGCCTTCATCGCCGAAGCGGTTCTGCTGCCGTCCGAAAGCTTCGTCGGCGATCAGCTCAACGTCGTCGATCCCGAGGCAATCTATCGGGCGCGCGAGGCATTGCGCGCTGATCTCGGCAGAATGCTGGGCGACCGCTGGCGCGACATTTACGAGGCGAACACCACCGGTGCGGCCTACGCCTATACGCCGGCGGCCAAGGGCGCGCGCCGGATCCGGAACGTGGCCCTCGGCTATATCGCCGCATCGGGAGCAAGCGACGCAGCAGCGCTGGCGTTCCGCCAGTTCGAGCGCGCCGATAACATGACCGATCGGCAGGGTGCGCTCAGCACGCTGGTGAACGGGCGTAGCGACCTGCGCGAGGCGGCGCTGGATATCTTCTACAACCGCTATTCCGATAACCCGCTGGTGCTGGACAAGTGGTTCCAGACCCAGGCGCTGTCCACGCGCGACGATACGCTTGCGGCGGTCAAGGCGCTGGCCGAACATCCCAGCTTCACGCTTGCCAATCCGAACCGGGCACGCAGCCTGATCGGCGCCTTCGCGGTCAACCAGCGGGCGTTCAATCAGGCCGATGGCGCCGGCTATCGCTTCCTGGCCGATCAACTGATCGCGCTCGACCGGCTGAATCCGCAAACGGCGGCAAAGCTGCTGCCGCCGCTGGGACGCTGGCGCCGTTTCGATGCGGCCCGCGCGGCCTTGATGCGCGCCGAGCTGCAGCGGATCGTGAGTACGCCAGGCCTGTCCAAGGATCTGTTCGAACAGG
Organism: Sphingomonas sp. IC-11; assembly: GCF_021043365.1. Lineage (GTDB taxonomy): Bacteria > Pseudomonadota > Alphaproteobacteria > Sphingomonadales > Sphingomonadaceae > Sphingomonas. The sequence goes on from NZ_JAJNDU010000005.1 coordinate 180,698, forward strand.
CTTCCAAGAGCCTCGAGGGCTGACCGCGCCAACGCTGTGCGCCCTGCCGTTAGCAACGGCAGGGCGGCAAAATCAGAATGCGCCCGGCGTTTCCCGCTGGATCGTGCTCGGGCGCATCGGGGTGAGCAGCGCCTGCTTCACCGCGACATTCCGCACCCTTGCCGCCGAAGCCGTGGCCGCGGCGCCGCCAATCCGGGTGCAGCTGCGGCCATTCAGGAACGCCAGCGCCTGCTGTACGGACGCCTCGCGCGGGTCGCCCAGCTGGTACGACAGGTCGTCCACCGCCTCGCAGGTCGCCGGCATGAACGGCGCGAGGCCGTTGTAGTAATCCCCCTGGCGATCGGCGTTCTGGGTGGTGAGCGCCACCACTCGAAGGCGATCGTCACATGCCGGCTTGTCGCGCGCCGTCTGCCCAACCGGCTTTCCATAGGTATTGGTGCCGATCAGCGCGACATTGCCGCGCAGGTACGGGATCATTGCGTTGATCACCACTTCGCTTGCCGAGGCGGTTCCTTGCGTGCCGATAAAAGCGATCTTGGTCGGCGACACCGATTGCGGCTGCGGCAGGAAATAGTCCGTGCTGTTCTCGGACGATTTTTCGCGCCGGAACGTGGTGTAGCCAAGCACGTCGCTGGTCTGGCGATTGCCGCCCAGCAGGTTGTTCATCAGCCGCGCGGTGGAAAGCAGCCCGCCGCCATTGTAGCGCAGGTCGACAATCAGTTCGGTGATCCCGGCAGCGCGCAACTGACCAAAGCCGTCGCGCAGCGGCTGATCTGCGGTCGAGATGAACGTGCGCAGATTAATATAGCCGACGCGGCGGCCACCATCCTCCAGAATCTTGATGCCGTAGCGGGACGATACCGGGCTGAGTTCAAAGTCGCGCGGCGTCAGTGTCACCTCGCGTTCGCTGCCGCTGAGCGCGCGCACCCGCAGGACACGCGCGACACCGGCGGTCGAGCCACCCAGCGCATTGCTGACCGCCTGCGCCCCGCCGTCCGCGAAAAGCGCGCTGACGGTCCGCAACGTACCGCCGGGTTGGCCGATCGCGACAATCTCCGTGCCGCGGTCAAGGCCGGCTTCGAGCGCGGGGGTGCCCTCGAACGCTTCGATCACGAACATTCGTCCGACGCTTGCATTGATGCCGAGCCGGAAGCCGTAACCCGCGCTCGATCCCGAGTCGTAATAGGCATTCTCCTCGGCAATCGACGTCAGGTAGGTGAAATAGCGGTCCTTGTTCTGGGCGCGCGCCGTCGCCGTTATGGCATCGATATAGTCATCGACGCTGGCGAAGGGCGCCGGGTCGAGGCTGGTGGGCAGCGTGTCCGGGAACAGATACCATTCGCGCAGCTCGGCTGCGGCCCATGCCTTTCGATCCTGAAGCGAACAGCCGGCAACGCTGGTGGGCGTCGGCGTCGGCGTGGGTGAGGGGGAGTTGGCTATCGGGGTGCTGCTGCTGCCGCCGTCGCCCCCGCATCCTGCCAGCAAGCTCATGGCGCAAACCGCTGCGGTAAGTCGACGTGTCACTAACTTGGCTCCCCCCGTGTTGCGCAGGGAGTAGCACGTCTGATTGTCGGCGCCAGCGCAACAAGCCGGGGTGGATCAGCCAAGCAAATCGATCGTGAGCGGATCGCGTTCGCCGTTGAAAAAGCGGGAAAGAACGCGCTCGAAGGCGGACGGATCGTCAGCCGCCGCGGCGAACAGGGTCATCGACGAGCGCAGCTTCATCGCATCGACGCTGCCGAGGATCGCTTCTGCCTCACCCTCGGCGCCGAGCAGCGCGTCACAGGCCTCGATCAGCCGAGCGCCGAGCAGCGGGTGCTCGAGATAGGCGCGTGCTTCCGCGATCGACCGAATGCCGAAATGGCGGGCGGTAGTGCTTCGGCCGAGATCGCGCAGCTGCGGAAAGACAAACCACATCCAGTGGGTCGTCTTCCGGCCGCGGCGCAGCTCCGCCAGAGCGGCGGGGTAGGTGAGCTCCTGCGCTTCCAGGAAGCGGGCGAGATCGAACGGGTCGGCCATGACCGCTGAACGCATGGTGCGCATCGCAGATGCGGCTGGTGCGTTGATCCGGCTGAAGGAGTGGCCATGCTTGAACATATTCCCGCCTGGTTGGGGCGCAGCCTTGGCAATGTGCGTGCCGGCGCCAGCAAGCTCGCGATCGTTCAACCTGAACTCGGCGGACGTTTCGCGGCGATTGATCTGTCCAGCCCGGCCTTTGCGCAGGACGCACGCCTGCCGCCGCGCTTCACCGCTGATGGGGAGGGCGTGTCGCCGCCGCTGGTCTGGGGTGCGCTGCCCGCGGGCACCGCGTCGCTGGCCTTGCTGGTCGAGGATGCAGATGCGCCTGCGCCGCAGCCGCTGGTCCATGCGATCGTCTGGGGTATGGCACCGGATACCGGGCGATTACCCGAAGGGGCGATCGTCGCAGACGGCGCCGGGATGTCTGACACCGGAGATGTCGGGCGCAATTCGTTTCTTGGCGAAGGCTGGCTCCCGCCGGACCCGCCGACGGGCCATGGAGAACATCGTTATGTGTTCCAGCTGTTCGCGCTGGACGAAGGGGTCGAAGATCCCGGCCAGTCGCCCGGCCGTTCGGCCCTCGTACGGGCCATGGCCGGGCATGTGCTGGCTGCCGGACTGCTGATCGGCACCTACTCCCGTGGTGAGGAAGCCCTGGTCGGGCACGCTCAAACGACAGTGGCCGCGACATCCACATAGGCAAGTAGTGCGCAGGCGCCCACGACGGCGCCCAGAGCGGCGAAGGCAGAGCGGATCATAATGCTGTCACCCTGGCTGAAATTGAAGAAGCGTCCGTTCAGGCGACCGGAACAACGGGAACGGCCGCGCCGACCATCAGTGCGGCGAAAGCGATCGCGCCAACGAAGCTGGCGACATGCAGGTGAAGCTGGTTCAGACGGTAAGCCATTGTCGATCTCCTTGTTGGTGGCGCCGGGTGATCCGCCGCCGATGCCCAATGCATTGCAGGCGGCGTGCCAGTTTTGCGCGCTCAAGGAATTTGAATGACTTAGCTGTGTCTGCCGACTCAGGCGGCGGGATGTGCCAAATCGGGTTGGTAGATCACGCCATCATGCGGCGGAAAATGCGCGATTCCGGCCGGCTGCCTTGGCGCGGTACAAAGCGGCGTCAGCGCGCGCATAAAGCACCTCGCGCGGTTCGTCGCTCATGCCAGCGGCGACGCCGCCCGAGATCGTGATCACCCCGATCGGTGCGTCCGTCTTGCGCGAGCGGAAGCGGCGGGCCGCGACCGCGCTGCGGGCGCGATCGACGAGGGCGACGGCCGCATCGAGGTCCACGCCGGTGAACAATATGGCGAATTCTTCACCACCATAGCGGGCGACCACGGCGCCAGCACTTTCGCTGGCGATGGTCAGGCCAACCGCGCGCAGCACGCGATCACCGACCGCGTGTCCGAAATCGTCGTTCACGCGCTTGAAGTGATCGATATCGCACAGCGCCAGCGCAATGGGGGTGCCGGGCGGCACCGCATCATAGGCTTCGTCAAAGGCGCGACGATTGGCCAGTTCGGTCAGCGGATCGAGCCGCGCCGTGCCCCGCGCTTCATCCAGCGCACTGCGCAGCGCTTCCGCTTCCTGCTCGGCGGCTGCCATGCGACGTTCGGCGACATTGGCCCGGTCGATCATCGTTGCCGTCAGTCGAAATACTTCATCGGTGCCGGTGACCGGATCAGCCTGGCGCATGGCGGCCGCACTGGCGGCGAGATCGCGGCCGAACCCGCTTGTTTCCGCGTGAATGGAGCGGACGGCCTGCGAGAAGTCGGCGACCTGCATTTCCGCGCGCGCGATCATCGCGTCCGCCTGGACGATCAGTTCGGAGGAGGGGCGCGAGGAAGCGGCGTCGCCATTCCCGGCGGGCGCCGCGTTGGTCGGGGCTGGGCCGCCAAGCTGCGCAATGTCCTGCGCCGTCAGTCGAACACCGCCATCCGTCAGATCGGCAACGGAACGGGCCAGCGGGCCGGCGGGATCAACCAACACCCGATAGGCGAAGGCGTAATTGGCCGGCTCGATACTCAGCTTGTGGTCGGCCAGGAACTGGCCAACCGCTTCGTACAGCTCGGCATCTTTCTGCCTGGGGAACTCAACCATCTATCTCGCGCCCCGTCTCGCCCCGGCATCAGCCGGCGCTGCACGTTCCGATCCCTCACTTTGTGCCGGAGAAGCTAAAATTGCGTTGCTGTTGCTGACCTAAAATCAGCTACGGGGAAGGCGCCGGACTGCTTCCAGGGTCAGGGCGACGTGACGATCGGCTGACAGATCGTCATGAACATAAGCAATCCGTCCGCCGCGATCGATGACATAGCTGGTCCGGCGGGTCGCATCGCGTCCCTTGATTTGCCGGCCGAGCGCGACATCATAGCCGGCAACGACACGAGGCCCCGCGCTCGCCACTGGGAACTTGCCCGCGCATTCGGCGGCGGAGAATTTCGTCAGATCCTCAACCGTGTCCGCGGACATGCCGATCACCGTCGCGCCGGCAGCGCGAAAGGCCGGGATGTTTTCCGCAAAGGCGCGTGCTTCCGCGTTGCAGCCGGCAGTGAATGCCGCCGGAAAGAAGTAAAGCACGACCGGGCCCTTCTTCAGCTGGCGGGCGAGATTGACGTTCACCACCTTGCCGGCCACCGCCCCGCGGGTGGTGAAATCGGGTGCCTTTGCCCCGACGGGGAGAACGGCGCCGACCGGAGTCGCAACGGCGAACGAGACGATGGCGGCGGCAGCGGCAAGGATGTGGCGCATGGGGCTCTCCCGAATGAAGCCTGCATTCTAGCGCTGCGCGTTCCGGGGCGATAGGGCATGCGGAATGCCGATCCGCCAAGCCGACCTCGACCTCGCCAGCCGCCTCGCCGATGCCGCGGGGGAGGCGATCCGCCCCTATTTCCGCGGCGAACTCGGCATCGAGACAAAGGCCGATCATTCGCCGGTCACGCTGGCCGATCGCGCGGCGGAGGCGGCGATGCGCCGGATCCTCGACGCCGAGGCACCGGGCGACGCGGTGCATGGCGAGGAATATGGCATCAAGGAGGGCGTGACCGGGCGCACCTGGGTGCTCGATCCGATCGACGGCACGCGCAGCTTCACCGTGGGGCGGGCGATTTTCGGCACGCTGGTCGCGCTGGTGGAGGATGGCTGGCCGATGATGGGCGTGATCGACCAGCCGATCCAGCGTGAACGGTGGATCGGCGCGGCGGGGCGGCCGACGCTGTTCAACGGATCGCCGGTGCGCACGCGCGCCTGCCGCGAGGTGGTGGGCGCGATCCTGGCGACGACCAGCCCGCACGCCTTCAACGACGATGAAGTGCCCTATTTCATGGCGCTGGTCGCAGCGGTTTCAGGCGGGCACGCGCGGCAGGGGCCGGTCTATGGCGGAGACGGCTACAATTACGGGCTGCTGGCGAGCGGGCATCTCGACATCGTGTGCGAGGCCGGGCTGGCGCTGTACGATTTCGCCGCACTGGCGCCGATCGTCGAAGGCGCGGGCGGACGAATGTGCGACTGGAACGGGGACCCGCTGACTCAGGCGAGCACTGGGCAGGTGCTGGCGATCGGCGATCCGGCGCGGATGGACGAGGTGCTGGAGGCGCTGCACGCGGCGCCCGGCGCGCACGACCATGATCACGGGCATGGGCACGGCCACGATCATTGAGGGCGGGATGAACCGTCAGCGGGAGGGCGCACCTGCTCCCTCCCCCGACGATGCCTAGGCGACCGACAGGGCGAGCTTCCCGTCGCCTTCGTCGACCTTGATCGTGCTGCCGTCCTTCACTTCGCCGCGCAGGATGAGATCGGCGAGCGGATCCTGCAGGTAGCGCTGCACTGCGCGCTTGAGCGGGCGGGCGCCGTAGATTGGATCGTAGCCGACGCGGCCGAGCCACGCGCGCGCCGCATCGGTGAGGTCGAGCGTCACCTTACGATCGGCGAGCAGCTTGCCGACGCGCGCCACCTGGATGTCGACGATCGGCCCCATGTGCGCCTGACCCAGCCGGTGGAAGAGGATGATCTCGTCCAGCCGGTTGAGGAATTCCGGGCGGAAGTGAGCGCGGACGATCTCCATCACCTGCGGCTCGACCGTTTCGACGTCCTCGCCCTCGCCGAGATTGGCGAGATACTGGCTGCCGAGGTTCGACGTCAGGATGATCAGCGTGTTCGAGAAGTCGACCGTGCGGCCCTGGCCATCGGTGAGGCGGCCATCGTCGAGCACCTGGAGGAGGACGTTGAACACGTCGCCATGCGCCTTCTCCACCTCGTCGAACAGCACGACCTGGTACGGCCGGCGCCGCACCGCTTCGGTCAGCACGCCGCCTTCCTCATAGCCGACATAGCCGGGAGGAGCGCCGATCAGCCGCGCGACGGCGTGCTTCTCCATGAACTCGCTCATGTCGATGCGGACCATGGCGTTCGGATCATCGAACAGGAATTCGGCGAGCGCCTTGGTCAGCTCGGTCTTGCCGACGCCCGTCGGGCCGAGGAACAGGAACGAGCCCAGAGGCCGGTTCGGATCCTGCAGCCCGGCGCGGGCGCGGCGAACGGCGGTGGAGACGGCGCGCACCGCATCGGCCTGGCCGATCACGCGCTTGCCGATCACTTCCTCCATCTTGAGGAGCTTGTCGCGCTCGCCCTCCATCATCCGCTCGACCGGGATTCCGGTCCAGCGGGCGACGACGCCGGCGATATCCTCCGAGGTCACTTCCTCGCGCAGCATCGCATTGGCCGCGGCGCCCTGCGCCTCGGCAAGCTGCTTTTCGAGCGCCGGGATGCGGCCGTAGGAAAGCTCACCCGCCTTGGCGAGATCGCCCTGGCGCTGCGCCTGTTCCAGCTCCAGCCGGGCGGCGTCGAGCTGTTCCTTGAGCTTCGCCTCGCCGGCCAGCTTGTCCTTCTCGGACTGCCAGCGCTGGGTCAGCTCGGCGGACTGCTGCTCGAGATTGGCGAGTTCCTCCTCGATCTTCTCGAGCCGGTCCTGCGAGGCTTCGTCGGTCTCGCGGCGCAGCCCCTCGCGCTCGATCTTGAGGCGAAGGATGCGGCGGTCGAGCGTCTCGATCTCCTCGGGCTTCGATTCCACCTCCATGCGGATGCGGCTCGCGGCCTCGTCCATCAGGTCGATCGCCTTGTCGGGCAGGAAGCGGTCGGTGATGTAGCGGTTCGACAGCGTCGCGGCGGAGACCAGCGCGCCATCGGTGATGCGCACGCCGTGGTGAAGCTCGTACTTCTCCTTCAGCCCGCGCAGGATCGAGATCGTGTCCTCGACTGTCGGCTCGCCGACGAACACCGGCTGGAAGCGCCGCTGCAGCGCGGGGTCCTTTTCGACATACTTGCGATATTCGTCGAGCGTGGTCGCGCCGACGCAGTGCAGCTCACCGCGCGCGAGCGCCGGCTTGAGCAGGTTGCCCGCGTCCATCGCGCCTTCCGATTTGCCGGCGCCGATCAGCTGGTGCATTTCGTCGATGAAGAGGATGATGTCGCCCTCGGCGGCCTTCACCTCGTCGATCACGCCCTTCAGCCGCTCCTCGAACTCGCCGCGATATTTTGCTCCGGCGATCAGCGCGCCCATGTCGAGCGCCATCAGCGTCTTGTTCTTGAGCGTATCGGGCACGTCGCCATTGGCGATGCGCAGCGCCAGCCCCTCGGCGATGGCGGTCTTCCCGACGCCGGGCTCGCCGATCAGTACGGGATTGTTCTTGGTGCGGCGGGCGAGGACCTGGATGGTGCGGCGGATTTCCTCGTCGCGGCCGATCACCGGATCGAGCTTGCCGTCGCGCGCCGCCTCGGTGAGGTCGCGGGCGAACTTCTTCAGCGCGTCGTAGCGGTCCTCCGCCGTCGCGGTGTCGGCGGTGCGCCCGCCGCGCAGGTCGTTGATCGCGGTGTTGAGCGCGTCGGCGCGCACGCCGGCCGCCTGCAGCGCCTTGCCGGCGGCAGTGTTGAGCGACAGCGCGAGCGCGACCAGCAGGCGTTCGACGGTGACGTAGCTGTCGCCAGCCTTTTGCGCGATTTGCTCGGCCTGGTCGAGCACGCGCACGGCATCGTTGTTGAGCCCCGGCGTCGACTGCGCGCCCGAACCGCTGACCGCGGGGATGCGGGCGAGCGCGGCATCGGTCTCCGTCACCGCGCGGCGGGCATCGCCACCGGCGGACTGGATGAGGCCGGTGGCCATGCCCTGCTCGTCTTCAAGCAGCGCCTTCAACAGATGCTCGGGGCCGATCTGCTGATGGCTCATGCGGATCGCGACGGTCTGCGCCGACTGGAGGAAGCCTTTGGCGCGGTCGGTAAATTTCTCGAGGTTCATGGGTGTCCCTGTTTCCTTCGAGCATCAGATGGTGTTGCCGTTATGCAACACAAGGGTGGGTCTTTCAGAAAGATGGAGAGACAGGGCGCGCGCGTCCAGAGGTTGACGCGCGAAGAGCGATCGGCTCCGTTCGGCGCAAAGAAGACGGGAGCGGATCATGAAGGCTTTGCGGTATTTCGGCGCGCGCGACATCCAGTACGGGTCGACCGAGGATGCAGCGTTGCAGGACGACCGCGACGTGCTGGTCCGCGTGAAGCATTGCGCGATCTGCGGTAGTGACCTTCATATCTACCACGGCCATGGCTTCTCCGAGGACAAGGGCTTTTGCGTCGGGCATGAGGCGGTGGGCGAAGTGGTCGAGACCGGCCGGGCAGTGCGCAACCTGAAGACGGGCGACCGGGTGATGATCTCTGCCGCGGTCGGCTGCGGCGCCTGCCCCGGCTGCCTGATGGGCCGGGTGCATGAATGCGAGAACAATGGCTCGGGCTGCTACGGGCTGTCCGCCGCGCTGCAGGGGAGCCAGGCGGAAGCGGTGCGCGTGCCGGCGGGTGACGTGAACGCGCGGCGCGTCCCCGAAGGGATCAGCGACGAACAGGCGCTGATGCTTACCGATGCGTTGCCGACGAGCTGGATGGCGGTGCGCAATGCCGACATCAAGCCGGGCGCAAGCGTCGCAGTGGTCGGTCTCGGCCCGATCGGGCTGATGGCCGTGGAAGGGTGCTTCGCGATGGGGGCGGGGCGGGTCTATGCGATCGATCTGGTGCCCGAGCGGCGCGCGATTGCGGAAGGGCTGGGCGCGGTCGGCGTCGATCCGGCGGAGGCGGTGCCGTTCATCCGCGAAGACACCAAGGGCCGGATGTGCAGCGGCGTCGTCGAGGCGGTGGGCGCCGACGCGACGATCGACCTGTCGCTTCGGCTGGTCGGCAAATGGGGCACCGTCTCCTGCCTTGGCGTCAACCAGACGCGGCGCTTCCCCTTCCCGATGGAGCGCGCCTTCGCCAGCGGGCTGACGTTCCGCACCGGCACCTGTTCCGTGCCGCACTGGTGGCAGGAGCTGATCCCGATGGTGCAGAAAGGGCAGCTCAGGCCCGAACGCTATATCTCGCACCGCCTGCCGCTGTCGCAAGGCGCCGAGGCATACGCCATCCTCGACCGGCGCGAGGCGCTGAAGGTGGTAATGACGCCGGAGTGATCCGTTCGCGTCTGTCCTACATGGCACGGATCATGGTCTAACCGCCGGCGATGATGACCTCGTTTCCTCGCCTGTCGCCGATCATCGCCAATGTTGAGGGTGTTGGAGAAAAACGCGCTATCGCCTCAACTTCCTCAACATTCGTTTTTTGCAATCGTTCGCGAACGGTCGCGCTATCGCCGGGATCGCGCCCCGATCCGGGTTCGATTGCCCCTGTCCCGGCGCGCCGTTATGATCCCGCGCAAATCGCAATCAGGAGAGCACGCCATGGCCACGCTGGCACCGGTCGACAACACCGCCCAATATGCCCCCGGTGAATGGGAGGCGCGGGTTGATCTTGCTGCGGCGTACCGCCTCGTCGCGCTGTACGGCTGGGACGATCTGATCTTCACGCACCTGTCCGCCCGCGTGCCGGGGCCCGAGCATCACTTCCTGATCAACCCCTATGACATGATGTTCGAGGAGATCACTGCCTCGAGCCTGGTCAAGATCGATGTCGAGGGCAATCCGGTCGGCCATACCGATCACCCGGTGAACCCGGCGGGCTTCACCATCCACTCGGCGATCCACATGGCGCGCGAGGATGCCGCGGCGGTGATGCACCTCCACACTCCGCACGGCCAGGCAGTGTCGGCAATGGAATTCGGCCTTCTGCCGCACACCCAGACGGCGATGATCGCGCAGCACAATGTCGCCTATCACGACTATGAGGGCATCGCGACTGACCTCGATGAGCGCGAGCGGCTGGTGGCGGACATTGGCGACAAGCACGCGATGATCCTGCGCAACCACGGCACGCTGGCGGTGGGCGACAGTGTCGCTTCCTGCTTCCTGCGGCTCTACTTCCTCGAGCGCGCGTGCGAGGCGCAGGTGCTGATGCTGTCGGCGGGGCGCGAGAACCTCAACAATCCGCCGCAGGGCGTGGAGGAGAAGGTCGCCGGGCAAAGCGCGCCGGCGGGCATGGGCAAGCTGGCCGAAAAGCTCGCCTGGCCGGCACTGCTGCGCAAGCTCGACCGGATCGATCCCAGCTTCCGCAACTAAGCGGAGCGGCGCTGACGTTCGTCTTCGGTATGAGGGCGAACGTCCTGCCCGCTGGATGCCTGTGGCATCATGAGGCAGGCGCGGGTCTCAGGCCCGCCGGTAATCACGTAGCGCCCTCCCGTCTGCCGGGCGAGCATGGTGGCAATGGAAAGGCCGAGGCTGTTGGTCGCCTCCGCGGAAAAGGCAGCCGGCAGCTTTCCGCCATTGTCGACGACGGTGATGCTGAGCTGTCGACCGGCCGTAACCACTTCGATCGCAATAGCGGGCGCGCAATGTTCGCCGAGACCATGTTCAATGGCATTGGCGATCGATTCGGCGACGACGAGCGCGACGGGCAGTGCCTGTTCGGTGGAAAGGCGCAGATCGGGCGGGCAATCAACCCGGCGAGCGATGTCGCTGCGGCCGTTTGCCTCCACCACTTCGTCTAGCAATGCCGTTAGAAAGGCGGCGAGTCCTTTGCCGTTCTCATCGGCATCGTAGAGGCGGCGGCTGATGCGGCCGATCAATGCAACCCGCTGCGAGGCTTCTGCCAGAGCCTCGGCGGCCTGGGGATCGGCAAGGCGGCGCCGCTGAAGTGCGAGCAAGCCGGCAACCGCCTGAAGATTGTTCGACACACGATGCTGCAACTCGTCGAACAGCAGGGCGCGAGTCCGCGCAAGTGCAGTGCTTCGTTCGCGCTCCTCTGCCAGATGGCCGTTGGCGCGCTGCAGCCAGTGAATGATCAGGACCTCTGTGGCGACGATCAGGGCGTAGAATCCCATGGCCGCCAGCGATCCCACATCTAGGTTGAACGCCCTCTTGGGCGGAATGAAGAAATACCAGGCGAGCACGCCGCCCAGCATCGCAGCCGCGGCGCCGTAGCGTGCGCCGAACAGCACGGAGATCAGGATCACCGCGGGAAAGAAGCTGACGAACGGAAATCCTGGCGGAAGCGTGCTGTCCGCCGCGTAACGGATCCAGAAGGCAACAGCGACGGCCGCGAAGGTCGCTGCCCAAGCCAATAACGGACGGACGGCGAGCGGGAAGCGATCGAGCGGCAGAAAAGACCCTTGTTGCGAAGGTGGCACCATCCACCTTCGCGGGACGTTAGAGAGCAAAGCCGGTCAGGTCGAGGGGCCGCGAACGCCCCATGATCCGTGCGCGTCCGCTGAGCGGCGAGCCGCGATCAACGGCCCCACCAGGGATAGCCCGGCGGCATGTCGTGGGGAATGCGGCCGGGAAATGCCGGCGCACGCTTTTCCAGGAACGCAGCCACCCCTTCTCGCACGTCTGGCCCGGCACCCAGCGCCATGGCGAAGCCGCCGTCCACCTTGAGCGCGCCAGCGGGCGAGGCCTCGCCAGCGAAGCGCCACAGCATCTGCCGGGTAAGCGCGACCGACACGGGAGCAGTATTCTCCGCGATCTCCAGCGCGATTTCCTGCGCGCGCTCGAGCAACTTATCGGCCGGTACCACGTCGCTGACCAGGCCGCCCCTAAGGGCCTCCGCCGCATCGAACAGCTTGCCCGAAAGGCACCAGCGCAATGCCTGGGGAAGTCCGACGATCTGCGGCAGGAACCAGGCGCTCCCGGCTTCGGGTACCAGGCCGCGGCGGGCGAAAACGAAACCAAAGCGTGCCGTGTCCGCCGCGATGCGGATGTCGCAGGGCAAGGTGAGCGTGGCACCCACCCCGACCGCAGCGCCGTTGACGGCGGCGATCACTGGCTTGGGACTGTCGAAGAGGGCGCCAACGAAGCCGCCGCCGTCCTGACGAGGCTTGCCTTCCGCAGCGAAATTGGGGCCGCCGCTGCCAAAGCTGTCGGCCCCGCCCGAAATGTCCGCACCGGCGCAGAATCCGCGTCCCTCGCCGGTCAGGATGATGGCGCGCACCTTTTCCTCGGCACCGGCCTTGCGCACGGCCTCCGCAAGTTCGGCACCCATGACGGCGGTATAAGCGTTCAGCTTGTCAGGACGGGCGAGCATGATCGTCGCGATCGGACCGTCGATCGTGTAACGGATCTGTTCAAAGGTCATCGGCCTCTCCTTGCCTGCGGATCATGTGCGCCCGCTTCTTCAATCGCATAACCTGTCCCGTTGCCTTGCGCCATGCGGTGCGCTGAGATCGCCAAAGCGGCTTTCCCGTATCGTCCGCCCGGCTTAACGAGGGGGTATGTGGCAGCTCTACCAATTTCCCTTGTGCCCCTTCACTCGCAAGGTCCGCATCCTTCTGGGCGAGAAGGACGTCGGCTATGAGCTGGTGCGGGAGATCCCGTGGACGCGCCGCGACGAATTTCTCGACATGAACCCGGCCGGCCAGACCCCGGTGATGGTGGATGGCGAGCGCGGCACCGTGCTGATCGATTCGATGGCGATCTGCGAATATTTCGAGGAGACGGTGGACCGCGCGGCGATGATCAACGGATCGGCGGCCAATCGGGCCGAAATCCGGCGGCTGGTCGCCTGGTTCGATTCGCAATTCTATCGCGACGTCAGCCAACCGCTGATTGAGGAGCGGATGGTGAAGCGGCTCGTGTTGCGCCAGTCGCCGAACGCGGCGCGGCTGCGCGAGGCCATGAAGTCCGCCATCGGCCACTTGGACTATATCGATTACCTGCTCGATCACCGAAAATGGATGGGCGGCGCAACGATCAGTCTCGCCGATCTTGCGGCAGCGGCTCATATTTCGGTCGCAGATTATCTGGGTGGAATCGACTGGTCCGGGCATACCCATGCGAAAGCCTGGTATTCGGCGTTCAAGAGCCGCCGCAGCTTCCGCCCGTTGCTGGCGGAGCGGATGAGCGGGATCGAACCGCCGAACTATTACGAGAATCCGGATTTTTGATGCACGCCAACCATGATGCGGCAGCGCCTGCGGCCGAGACGATCAGCTTCGACGACTTCCTGAAGGTCGACATTCGAGTGGGCACGATCGTGTTGGCAGAGCCGTTTCCGGAGGCGCGCAAGCCGGCGTTGAAGCTGGTGATCGATTTCGGTCCCGTGATCGGACGCAAGAAGTCTTCCGCGCAGATCACCGAGAATCATGATTCGGCCGATCTGGTAGGCAAGCAGGTGATGGCGGTGGTGAACTTCCCGCCACGCCAGATCGGCCCGGTTATGAGCGAGGTGCTCACGCTGGGCTTCCCGGACGCGGACGGAAAGGTCGTCTTGGCAGCGCCGACCTTGAGCGTACCAGACGGCGGGCGGCTGTTCTAATCGAGGTTCTTTCAGCTTCTGACGAGTGTTGCTGCAGGGCAACACGAAGACTTTACCTGGCCGCCTTGGCAACCGGCCTGAGCACCGCGGGTTTGAACGTGCGGACCGCGCATCAGACCAGCGGCCTGGTAAAAGGTATTGTTATGAAGAAGTTGCTTTCGGCGGCTGTAGCTGCCGCTTTCGTGATCCCCTCGGTCGCCGCGGCGCAGGAGACCACCACCGACGGTTCGCGCGCGTTCGGGATTGATCCCTATGTCGGCGTCCTCGGCGGCTATGAAGGGTTCGAAAGCGCGCCGGGCGGCGGCATCCCCGTGTCGCAGCCGGGCAACCGCCTGAAGGGCGGCCTGGTCGAAGGCGTGGTGGGCGTGAACGTGCCGCTCAACAGCTTCTTCATCGGTGTCGAGGGTAATGCCGCCAAGGGTTTCACTGGCGACATCGACTGGGAATATGGCGTGCATGGCCGGGTTGGCGCGCGGGCTGGTGAGACCGGCCTCATCTACGTCAAGGCTGGCTATCGCTGGGTCAACTTCGACCGGTACGGCAACGACAGCCGCGACTTCGGCCGTGTTTCCTACGGCATCGGCGGCGAATTTGGCCCGTCGGCGATCGGCCTGGACGGGCTGGTGAAGAAGGAAGGCGTACGCATCCGTGCGGAGATCGCCACCACCGGCGACTTCGAAACCGTGCGGCCGATGGTGGGTGTCATCGGGCACTTCTGATCCTTGCCGCAAGGATAAGAAAGGGGGCTCCGGCTGTGGTCGGAGCCCCTTTATGTGTCGGTGCGGTAGGGCCGCGTTAGAGGCCGAGCACCTGCTTCGCGATGATGTTGCGCTGGATCTCGTTCGAGCCGGCGTAGATCGGGCCGGCCCGCTCGTTCATATAGCGCAGTGGCGCCAAGGCGTGCCACTCGTCCCCGCTGACATAACCGTCCTCCGGCGGTGTGTGGCCCGGCACGGCGCCGCCGGGCATAGTGGCATGTGGTTGATAAACGAGGCCGCGATCCCCAGCCGCCTCCATCGCCAGTTCGGTGAGCGTACCGGCAAGTTCGGTACCCATGATCTTCATCATCGAAGAGAGCGCGCCAACGCTGCCGTCATCATTGGCAGCGGAGAGCAAGCGAAGCTCCATGATCTCGAGCACGTCGGCGCGCACGCGGGCTCGGGCAAGCTTCGTAGCGAACACCGGATCGTCGATCAGCGGCGCGCCGTCGCTGCCGGTCGTCTCCGCAGCATGGCGCGCAATCGCGTCCGCCCGCGCCTTCAATGCCGGCGCATAAGCGTTGCCGCCACGTTCGAACTCGAGGAGGTATTTCGCGACGCTCCACCCGCGGTCGATCTCCCCCATCACGTTCGCCTTGGGGACGCGGACGTCGGTGAAGAATACGGCGTTCTGCACCTGCTCGCCCGACGTCATGGTGAAGGGGCGGACTTCCACGCCGGGCGTCGTCATGTCGATGAGGAGGAAGGTGATGCCCTGCTGCGGCCGGCCTTCCTTTGAGGTGCGCACCAGCGCAAAAATCCAGTTCGCCTCGTTGGCATGCGTGGTCCACACCTTCTGGCCGTTGACGATGAGGTCGTCGCCATCCTCGACCGCGCTGGTCTGCAGGGAGGCAAGGTCGCTGCCCGAATTGGGCTCCGAATAGCCCTGGCAGAAGAAGATCTCGCCCGACAGGATGCGGGGGAGGAAGAAGCGCTGCTGCTCGGGCGTGCCGTATTTCATGATGACATAGGCCACCATCGAAATGCCCATCGGCGAGAGGCCCGGGGCGCCAGCGGCGATCCGCTCGCGGTTCCAGATGTAGTGTTGCGCCACCGTCCAGTCGGTGCCGCCGTGCTCGGGCGCCCAGTGCGGCGCGGCCCAGCCCTTGGCAACGAGGATCTCCTGCCATTTCATGCTGGCTTCGTGATCGGCATAGACGCTGGTGGAGAGGCGGCCGGCGCGCAGCAGGTCGGGGGTGAGCGCGGTGGCGAGAAAATCGCGCACCTCGGCCTCGAACGCCTGCTCCTCAGGGCTCCACTTCAGGTCCATCCGGCCTCTCCTATGTCCTCGCGGGGTTGCACCCCCGTCATGAGGGTCTATGTCGCAGCCGGTTTCCCTAATCCAGAGGCGAGTGCACCCGATGGCTGACGAATTCGATTATGACGTTCTCGTGATCGGTGCCGGTCCGGGTGGCTACGTCGCAGCGATCCGCGCGGCGCAGTTGGGCCTGAAGACCGCCTGCGCCGAAAGCCGGGAGACGCTGGGCGGCACCTGCCTCAACGTGGGCTGCATCCCGTCCAAGGCGATGCTGCATGCGAGCGAGTATTTCGACGCGGCCGCGAATGGCTCGATGGCGAAGATGGGCGTGAAGGTGACGCCGGAACTGGACCTCGACGCAATGCACGGCCAGCGCCGCGAGTCGGTGAAGAGCCTGACCGGCGGCATCGAATATCTCTTCAAGAAGAACAAGGTGACGTGGCTGAAGGGCCGCGCCAGCTTCGAGGATGCGCAC
Source organism: Sphingomonas sp. IC-11 (assembly GCF_021043365.1). GTDB lineage: Bacteria > Pseudomonadota > Alphaproteobacteria > Sphingomonadales > Sphingomonadaceae > Sphingomonas. The sequence goes on from NZ_JAJNDU010000005.1 coordinate 196,925, forward strand.
AGCGTCACCGTCGGCGGGCAGAAGGTGACGGCGAAGAACATCGTCATCGCGACCGGATCCAGCGTTACCCCGCTGCCGGGCGTGACGATCGACCAGAAGGTGGTGGTCGATTCGACCGGCGCGCTCGAGCTGCCCAAGGTGCCCGAGCACATGGTCGTCATCGGTGGCGGCGTGATCGGGCTGGAGCTCGGTTCGGTCTGGCGGCGCCTGGGCGCCAAGGTGACGTGCGTCGAATTCCTCGACCAGATCCTGCCGGGCTTTGACGGCGACGTGCGCAAGGAAGCCAACAAGATCTTCAAGAAGCAGGGGATCGAGTTCAAGCTGGGCACCAAGGTGACCAATGTTGCTGTGAACGGCGACAAGGCGACGCTGACGGTCGAGCCGGCCGCTGGCGGCGAGGCATCGACGATCGAGGCGGATTGCGTGCTGGTGTCGATCGGCCGCAAGCCGAACACCGACGGCCTGGGGCTGGAGAAGATCGGCCTCACCCCGAACAACCGCGGCCAGATCGAGACCGATCACGATTTCCGCACCTCGGTTTCGGGTGTCTGGGCGATCGGTGACGTCATTCCAGGCCCGATGCTGGCGCACAAGGCCGAAGACGAGGGCATTGCGGTTGCGGAGAATATCGCCGGCCAGCACGGCATCGTGAACCATGACGTGATCCCGTCGGTCGTCTACACCTGGCCGGAGATCGCCGGCGTCGGGCTGACCGAGGAAGCCGCCAAGGAGAAGGGCGAAATCAAGGTCGGCAAGTTCCCGATGATGGCGAACAGCCGCGCAAAGACCAATCACGAGCCCGACGGCTTCGTGAAGGTGATCGCCGACGCCAAGACCGATCGCGTGCTGGGCGTGTGGTGCATCGCGAGCGTTGCGGGCACGATGATCGCGCAGGCGGCGCAGGCAATGGAGTTCGGCGCGACCAGCGAGGACATCGCCTACACCTGCCACGCGCACCCGACGCATTCGGAAGCGATCAAGGAAGCCGCGATGGCGGTGCAGGGCAAGCCGATCCACATCTGATCGGCTGACCTGGACGGACCCGAAAGGGGGCGCTGGCGGATGGGCCGGCGCCCCCTTTTTCGTTGGCGGTGATTAGGCGGCGAGTTCCTTCAGCGGCGTGCCGGCATCGGCGAGCCGCGCGGGATCGGGGGTGGCGGCGGTTTCGACCAGTTTGCGGCCCTGGACGTAATCCTTGACCGCATTGACGCAGTCGAGCGCGATGACGCGGCCGGCCTTCAGGTAGATGATCGAGAAGCTGCGGGTGGCGGGGTCGCCGCGCAGGACGGTGGCGTCATGGCCGATCGAGAGGCCGACGGTCTGCAGCTTCAGATCATATTGGTTGGACCAGAACCACGGCACCGCGTGATAGGCGGCGTCCTGCCCGGCGATCGTTTTCGCCACGACATTGGCCTGGTCATTGGCGTTCTGCACCGATTCAAGCCGGATGTCGGCATCGTCGGCAAAGCCGTTGGTGTGGAGCGCGCAATCGCCGATCGCGAAGATGTCGGGGAGGCTGGTGCGGCATTGCGCATCGACCGCGACGCCATTGCCGCCGACCGCGCCCGCGGCAAGCAGCGGCTCGACCGCGGGGATGATGCCGATGCCGACGATGACGAGCTGCGCGGGGATGACGCTGCCGTCGGACAGGCGCACGCCGCTGGCCTTGCCGTCTTCGCCAACGATGCAGTCGACCGCGGCGCCGAGCCGCACGTCGACGCCATGCGCGCGATGCTCCGCCTCGTAGAAGCGCGAGAGGTCCGGGCCGGCGACCCGGGCGAGGACGCGGTCGAGCGCCTCGAGCAGGACCACCTTCTTGCCGAACTTCGCAAGGACGGCGGCCGCCTCCAGCCCGATATAGCCGCCACCGATGACGACCGCGTCGGTCACGCCGGGAAGCTCGGCCATCATGCGATCGGCGTCGGCGCGGGTGCGCACGGTATGGACCCCGGCGAGATCGTTGCCGGCGCAGGCGAGGCGGCGCGGGCTGCCGCCGGTTGCCCAGACGAGGTGGCGGTAGCCGATCGCCCGGCCATCGGCGGTGGTGACGGTATGCGCGGCGGGATCGACGGCGGTGACCTCGCGGCCGAGCAGCATCTCCACGCCGCGTTCCTGCCAGAAGGCCGCCGGACGGATCAGGATGCGGTCGAACGTCTTGTCGCCGGCGAGATATTCCTTGGACAAGGGCGGGCGCTCATAGGGCAGTTCCGGTTCCGCACCGATCACCGCTATCGTCCCGTCGAACTTTGCCTGGCGCAGCGCGATGGCGGCCTGCGCCCCGCCATGGCCGGCGCCGACGATCACCACGTCGTAGCTGCTCATTCATCCTCCCCGCGATGTGTTCGTGCCGGTCCTGCGTCGGCGGGGGCGCGAGGGCAAGCGAAACGCGCTTGACAGCGCGACGCTCAATGTGTACAAAACAGGAACATCGAGAAAGTGCAGGCGCGGTTGGGCAGCGCCGCCAGCCTCGATGAGCCGACGGGCCGGTGAGCGCGGGGGATGCACCCTGCCGCTCCCGGCCCGTCGGCGTTTGGGGCTCGGCGGATCGGGCGAGACGAGGACGGCGGCACCGCGGGGGCGGTCGGCGGCTGGTCGCTCCCGCGGTTCCGGTGAGGCTGCGGTGGCGGACGCGCGCGCGCCTGGCCCGATGGAGGATGCAGTGGCTCGGCGTGATGACGGTACGCCGAGCGCCCAACGTATCGCAGGCGGGGCGAAGCGGCCGCGTAAGGCGCGCGCCGCGTCCGCATCGGACGACAGGAGCGGCGGGGTGGCGGCTGGCGCGGCGGCGCGCCACGAGGCATTGCGCGGCACCGAGCGGATCGCGGGGCACACCACGCGGCTGCGGCAGCTGCGCTTTGCCAAGGTGCTGGCGGAGACGTGCAACGTGGCGGCGGCGGCCGCGGCGGCGGGGCGGACGCTGGCGACGGTGCACCGCTGGCGCAGCGTCGATGCCGCCTTCGCCGCGGCCTGGGAAGAGGCGCTGGCGATCGGATATGACCGGCTGGAAAATGCGCTGCTGGTCTATGCGATCGGCAAGGTTGACGGCGTGGCCGCCGGGGCGGTGGGGGCGAGCATCAGCAACGGCGACCTGCAACTGGCGGTCGGCATGTTGCAGCGGCATCGCGCCGCCGATGCCGGGCGGCGGGGCCGGACGCTGCCGGTGAGGATGCCGACCGAGGCGGAGAGCGACGCGGCGCTGAAACGCGCGCTGGACGGGCTGGCGCGGCGGGGGGCGCCGTCATGAGCGACGATCTGCTGCTGAGGCTGGCGCTGCTGCCGCCGGACGAGCGCGACCGGGTGATCGCAGAACTGTCGATGCCGATGAAGGTGGAGATGGCGGGGCGCTGGCACACCTTCGCGCATGGGGGACAATATGAGCCAGAGGAGGCGTGGCGCGTGTGGCTGGTCCGTGCAGGGCGCGGGTTCGGCAAGACACGCGCGGGGGCGGAATGGGTCAATGGTATTGCGCGCACCCGTCCCGAAGCGCGGATCGCCCTGGTCGGCGCGACGGCGGACGAGGCGCGGCGGGTGATGGTGGAGGGGCCGAGCGGGGTGCTGGCCACCGCGCGGCTCGACATGCGGCCGGCCTGGGCGGCGAGCAAGGGCGAGGTGCGCTGGCCGGGCGGGGCGATCGCCACCGTCTATTCGGCGGACTCGCCCGAGGGGCTGCGTGGGCCCGAACATCATGCCGCCTGGTGCGACGAATTGGGCAAATGGCGGCGCGGCGAGGCGGCTTGGGACAATCTGATGATGACGATGCGGCTGGGAAAGCAGCCGCAGGTGATGGTGACGACGACGCCGCGATCGACCGCGCTGATGCGGCGGGTGATGGCGCTGCCGGGGCTGCACCAGACGACCGGGCGGACGGGCGACAACATCCACCTGCCGGCGGCGTTCGTCGAGACGATGGCGCAAAGCTATGGCGGGACGGCGCTGGGCCGGCAGGAGCTGGACGGCGAGATGATCGAGACGGTCGCGGGCGCGTTGTGGACGCGCGCGATGATCGAGGATTGTCGCATCGTCGCGGCGCCGGTGCTGGTGCGCGTTGTGGTTGGGGTTGATCCGCCGGCGAGCGTCGGCGGTGACGCCTGCGGGATCGTGGCCGCGGGGGTGGATGCCGCGGGCGGCGGCCATGTGATCGAGGACGCCAGCGTCACCGGCGCGACGCCGGAGGGCTGGGCGCGCGCGGTGGCGGGCTGCGCCGCGCGGCATGGCGCCGACCGGGTGGTGGCGGAGGCCAATCAGGGCGGCGAGATGGTGCGATCGGTGCTGCATGCCGCCGACACGGGGCTGCCGGTGAGGCTGGTCCATGCCAGCCGCGGCAAGGTGGCGCGCGCAGAGCCGGTGGCGGCGCTGTATGAGGCCGGGCGCGTGCGCCATGCGGGCGTGTTCCCGATGCTGGAGGACGAGCTGTGCGGGCTGGTGATCGGTGGCGGCTATGAGGGGCCGGGGCGGTCGCCCGACCGCGCGGATGCGTTGGTCTGGGCGCTGCATGAACTGATGCTGGGGCGGCGCGTGCAGGCCGGGGTGCGGGCGATCTAGCGCGGCGGCGCGGCGTGACCTGACAATTCGGGAGGGATGAGCATGAAGTGGTTCGGCATGAGGGCCGGGCGTGAGGAATCGCGCCCGGCCCTTTCGCGTGGGGCGGGGTCGCGGGCGGGGCAGGCCCTTGCGCAAGGGGAATGGCCGTCTGGCTATGAGGCGCAGGTGCGCGCGGGATATCTCGGCAATGCGGTGGCGCAGCGCGCGGTGCGGCTGGTGGCGGAGGCGGTGGGATCGGCGCCGCTCGACGCGAGCGATCCCGCGCTGCTGGCGCTGGTGACGGCGCGCGCCGGGGGCGGGCGGCTGGCCGAAGTGGTGGCGGCGCAGGTGCTGCTGCACGGCAATGCCTTCGTCCAGGTGCTGCGCGACGAGACGGGCGACGTCGCGGAACTGTATCCGCTCAGGCCCGAGCGGGTCGGCGTGGTGCTGGACGCCAGCGGCTGGGCGGCGGGCTATCGCTATACCGTCGGCGGGCGGGTGAGCGAGATCGCGCCTGATGCCGTGATCCATGTGCGCGGGTTCCACCCGCTGGACGATCATTACGGGCTGGGGTGCCTGGGCGCGGCGTCGGGGGCGATCGCGGTGCACAATGCCGCCGGGCGCTGGAACAAGGCGCTGCTCGACAATGCGGCGCGGCCATCGGGGGCGCTGGTCTATGACCCCGGCGATGGATCGGCGCTGTCGGCCGACCAGTTCCAGCGATTGCGCGAGGAGATGGACGCAGGGTTTGCCGGTGCGGGCAATGCCGGGCGGCCGATGCTGCTGGAAGGGGGCCTCAAGTGGCAGGCGCTGAGCCTGTCGCCAGCCGACATGGATTTCGTCGGGCTGAAATCGGCCGCGGCGCGCGAGATCGCGCTGGCGTTCGGCGTGCCGCCGATGCTGCTCGGGCTGCCTGGGGACGCGACTTACGCCAATTACCGCGAGGCCAATCGCGCGCTGTGGCGGCTGACCGTGCTCCCGCTGGCGGATGCGGTGTTCGGCGCGCTGGCGGCTGGCCTGCGCGACTGGTTCGCGGGGGCGCGGATCGAGATCGATCCCGATCGCGTGCCGGCGCTGGTGGAGGATCGCGAGCGGCTGTGGGCGATGGTGTCCGCGGCCGATTTCATTTCCGCCGACGAGAAGCGGCAGATGGTGGGGTGGGCGCAATGAGCGGTTCTTCGGGCACGGGAAGTGTCCTGGCGCAGTTGCTGGCGCAGGGGAGCGCGGGCGGCGCGGACATGGCGACGCTGCGCGCGATCGCCGAGGAGGCGGGCGAGCTGGGGGCGACGCGGGCGATGACCCGGCTGGGGCTGGCCGATGATGCGGCCTCGCGCGACCTCGCCGAGCTGCGCGAGCTACTGAGCGCGTGGCGCGATGCCAAACGCAGCGCGTGGAAGGCGTTTGCGGGGTGGGCGGCGGCGCTGCTGCTGGCCGTGCTGGCGGTGAAGCTGGGGTTTGGGGAGTGGGTGAAATGAGCCTGCGTATCCAGGGCTATGCCGCGGTGTTCGACCGGGTCGACCGCGCGGGCGACGTGTTTCGCGCCGGCGTGTTTGCCGATGCGGTGCCGGTGCCGCTGCTGATGCAGCATGGCGGCGCACCGGTGGGGGAGATCTGGGCGATCGGGGAGGACGCGCGCGGATTGTGGATCGAGGCGTGCGTGGCCGGCGCTGAGGTGGCGCGAATGGTGCGTGGGGGCGCACTGCGCGGGCTGTCGGTCGGCTATCGCGCGACGTCCGTTCGGCAGGGGGCGCGGCGCGAGGTGCTGCGCGCGAGCCTTGCCGAAGTGAGCCTGGTGGCCGTGCCGATGCAGGCGGCGGCGCGGGTGGAGACGATCATCGAGATCTGACGGTGCGCGCCCGTGGTGGGTGCAGCTTCCCGGCCGAGCGTGGCCGGGGAGGGTTTTCGCGTGGGAGAAGAACATGGGTGAGATGATGGTGGCACGGCCGGTGCTGGACGGGGCGTCGGCGATGGCAGGGGCGGGGCGCGATGCGGCGTTCGGCGCCTTCGTGCGCAGCGGCGCGGTGCTGGAGATGAAGGCGTTCTCCGGCGTGACGGGCGACAGCGGCGGCTATGCCGTGCCCAGGGAGCTCGACGCGGTGATCGATGCGACGCTGAAGGCGGCTTCGCCGATCCGCGCCATCGCCAATGTCGTGCAGGTCGGCAGCGCGGGCTATCGCAAGTTGGTGACGACCGGCGGCACGCCGTCGGGCTGGGCCGCCGAGACGGGCGAGCGGGCCGAGACGGCGACCCCGAGCTTCGTCGAGATCGCGCCGCCGATGGGCGAGCTGTTCGCCAATCCGTCGGCGACTCAGGCGATGCTGGACGACGCGCATTTCGACGTCGAGGAATGGCTGGCGGGCGAGATCGCGGCGGAGTTCGCCAAGGCAGAGGGTGCGGCGTTCGTGAACGGGAACGGCATCAACCGGCCCAAAGGCTTTATCCAGCAGCCGACCGCCACTACCGGCGATGCGACGCGGCCGTTCGGCACGTTGCAGCACGTGCTATCGGGCGCGGCGGGGGATTTCGGCAGCAATCCGCAGGAGCGGCTGATCGACCTCGTCCAGTCGCTCCGCGCGCCGTACCGGCAGGGCGCGGTGTTCGTGATGAACGCGGCGACGCTGGCGCGCATCCGCAAGTTCAAGACCAGCGACGGCGCATTCGTGTGGCAGCCGAGCCTGGCTGCGGGGCAGCCGGCGACGCTGCTCGGCTATCCGGTGGTCGAGGCGGAGGACATGCCCGACATGGCGGCGAACACGCTGTCGATCGCCTTCGGCAACTTCAAGGCGGGATATCTGATCGCCGAGCGCGCCGAGACCGCGATCCTGCGCGACCCCTACACCAAGAAGCCGTTTGTCAGCTTCTACGCCACCAAGCGCGTGGGTGGCTGCGTGTCGAACAGCGAGGCGATCAAGGTGATGAAGTTCGCCGCATCCTGATCCGTCCCGGCCCCTCCCGTTCGCGCGGCAGGGGCGTGTCGTTGCTGAAGGGAGAGGATCATGACGGTTTCGGGGGTGTCGCCCGCCGCGATCGCCGCGGCGGTGGCTGAGGCGCGCGGCTTTCTGCGGCTGGAGGGGGAGGTGGAAGCGGCGTTGCTGGCGCGGCTCGCGGCGAGCGCGATCGTGCTGGCGGAGGCGTTCACCGGCACGCTGCTGGTGACGCGCACGGCGGAGGATGTGCTGCCCGCTTCCGGTCGCGCGTGGCAGTTGCTGGCCGCGACGCCGGTGGTGGCGATCAACGGGGTGATGGGGTTGCCGGCAGAGGGCGCGCCCTTCGTCCTGCCGGCGGACGCCTATGCGGTGGACGTCGACGGCGATGCGCGCGGCTGGGTGCGGGTGATCGCGCCGGGCGCGGCGGGGCGCGTGGCGGTGAGCTATACCGCGGGGCTGGCGGCGGACTGGGCCGCGCTGCCCCCGCCGCTGGCGCAGGGCGTCGCGATGCTGATCGCGCATCTGTTCAATGACCGCGACGCGGGGCGCGCGCCGCCGGCGGCGGTGGCCGCGCTGTGGCGGCCGTACCGGCGGATGCGGCTGATGGCGGAGGCGCATTCATGACGGGCGGCGGGAGCGATGCGGGGACGGCGCTACAGGCCGCGCTGGTCGCCGCGGTCGGCAGCGTTGTGGCGACATTCGATGCGCCGCGCTGTCGGGCGAGATCGGGGGCGGGTGGCGCGTCGTGGCGCTGCGGCTGGTGCGGTCGCGCATCGTGAAGAGCGGTGGCGTGAAAAGCGGGGGCGATCGCTGGACCGCGACGGGCGAGTTCGCGGTGACAATCTATCGGGAGAGATGAGATGGCGGTGGAGAAAGGATCGGCCTTCCTGCTGAAGGTGGGCGATGGCGCGGCGACGCCGGCATTCGCGACGGTGGCCGGGATGCGCACGACGCAGCTGAGCATCAACGGCGAGGCGGTAGTGGTGACCAACAAGGGGTCGGGCGGGTGGCGCGACCTGTTGTCGGGCGCAGGCGTGCGCAGCGTCAGCGTGTCGGCGGCGGGGGTGTTCACCGGATCGGCGGCGGAAACGCGGGTGAAGTCCCATGCGCTGGCCGGCACGATCGACGATTATCGGCTGAGCTTCGAAAGCGGCGAGACGCTGACCGGGCGGTTCCTGGTCACGCGGCTGGACTATGCCGGCGATTTCAACGGCGAGCGCAGCTACACCGTGAACCTGGAAAGCTCCGGCCCGGTGGTGGCGGCATGAGCGGCGCGAACGCGCATCGCGGCGAGGCGAGCCTGCGCGTGGCGGGCGAGACGCTGGTGCTGCGGCCGAGCTTTGCCGCGCTGGTCGCGGCGGAGGCGGAACTGGGGCCGCTGTTCGCGCTGGTCGAGCGGGCCGCCGAGGGCCGGCTGTCGCTGGGCGAGATCATCGGGCTGTTCTGGCACTGCCTGCGCGATCGGCCGGCGGCGCTGACGCGCGACATGCTGGGCGAGGCGGTGACCGCGCAAGGGCTGACCGCCGCCATGGCGCCGCTGAAGACGCTGATCGGGCAAATCCTGGCGGGGCGATGAAGCC
>NZ_JAJNDU010000006.1 GCF_021043365.1 Sphingomonas sp. IC-11
CGGACCCGGAGCCGCCGCCCACATGTCCCTTCATCTTGACCAACAATGTCAAAGAGCGACAAAAACCGACGCCTCGGCTAACCCCTTTTTCTCGGGGCGACCATGGCGCCTTGTTTTCGCTAACCGCCTCAGCAACCGTGCCGGCCACCGCTGCGGTGACACCCATCTAGGCGGACCGCCCCCAACCGTCAACAGGTTTTTCCGGCAGCCGTCAGATTTCATAAAAAAGTGGCTGCTTCCTCGAGAGTTACGAGGCGCCTGTCCGACGGAGACCCTTCTATTCAAGGCCATCGCATGTCCGAGACTCGCCGTGCTTTTGGGAGGCTGCAGGGGTGAATCTGACCGAGCACGCGAATCTCGCCCGCGATTCCGACGATATCCTCCGAATCTGGACCGGAGGCTCCTTTCAGCTGCGCGTTTCGATTCGAGCTGGCGCATCGACGCGAGCTCGAATCGAGCGGTGTCATTGGAAGCCGACCACCGCGTGCGGCACGTACGCCTGCTCGAGGCGACGCAGTTCCTCATCGTTCAGAACGATGTCGAGAGCAGCGACGGCATCCTCCAGATGGCCTTCCTTCGAGGCGCCGACGATCGGGGCAGACACAACCGACTTCGACAAGACCCATGCCAGTGCGATCTGCGCGCGTGGCACGCCGCGTTCAGCCGCTACAGCGGCCACCGCTTCGACCACCTTCCTGTCCGCGTCGGCAGTATGGGCGAAGAGCGTCTGGCCGAACTTGTCGGTCTCCGACCGACTGGTTGATTCCCCCCAGTCTCGTGTCAGCCGCCCGCGTGCCAGCGGGCTCCACGGAATGACTCCGATACCCTCCGCTTCGCACAGCGGGAGCATTTCGCGCTCTTCCTCCCGATAAAGCAGGTTCAGATAATTCTGCATGGTGACGAAGCGCGTCCATCCGTTCGCGTCAGCCGTGTGCAGCATGGTCGCGAATTGCCAAGCGTACATCGAGGACGCACCTATATAGCGCGCCTTTCCGGCCTTCACGACGTCGTGGAGCGCCTCCAGTGTCTCCTCGATCGGCGTTTCATAGTCGAAACGGTGGATCTGATAGAGATCGACATAGTCGGTCCCGAGGCGCGTCAGACTGGCATCGATTTCCTGCATGATCGCCTTGCGGCTCAAGCCAGCGCCATTGGGACCGGGCCGCATCCGGCCATGCACCTTCGTGGCGATGACCACCTCCTCGCGGCGGGTGAACTCCTTCAGCGCTCGCCCTACGATCTCCTCGGAGCTGCCGTCGGAATAGACGTTAGCGGTATCGAAGAAGTTGATCCCTGCCTCGATCGCCTGGCGCAGCAGTGGACGACTTTGCTCCTCCGGAAGGGTCCATTCATGATTGCCGCGCCCGGGATCCCCGAAGGTCATGCAACCGAGACAAAGCCGCGACACGTCCAAGCCCGTGGCGCCAAGCTTCACATATTCCATCCGGCCTCTCCCGATGATCCTGCCGCGCTATCGTTGATCAGAACAAACGCTGGCGGCCAAGCGAAAGGTCGTGCAGCCAGAGCGCGCCCGCGACCATAAGGCACCCGCGGAATGCTACGCGGTAGAAACAGCTGTGACCGACCTTTATTCGGTCGAGGCTGAGTTGGGCTGCTCCCCCGTCTTCTCATCGCCGAGTTGGCCGGTGCCATGATAGGCGCGTCCCGACTGCCCGCCGTCGAAATGGCCGCCCTTCTTCCCGGTGTGTGGATTGGGGTAGGCGCCGCCCTGGCTTTCACCGCTGCTATCCCGCCGGCTGGCGACCTCCCCATTCTCATCGGGAACGTGCGGCTTGGTTCCGCTGCCATCGGCCTGCATCGGCTGTTTATCGGTCATATCATCCTCCAGAATCTCGCGGGCGCGCGTTGGCGGACTCATGGTGCCATGGGCCCGGCCGGAACATTCAGGCCAGCTTGAAACCTTCCTTGTTCATCGCGGCGGTGATGTGCTTGTTCTGCTCCTCGGTGAGCTTTGAACTCAGCCGCGGGAACAGGTCATTCTCCTCTTCCCGCATGTGGCTTTCGATCATGGCGCGAAACTCCTTCAGCTTCGGCAGCCAGTTCGGGTCGTCTTTGGGCATCTCCCCCAAGTCGAAGAAATACTGCTTCACGTAGCCGTGTTCGTGATGGAGGTGATCCGCAGCCTCCGTCAGCCCGTGATCGCGCATCATCGCATACACAACATTCTCTTCCTGGAAGGCGTGTTTGCTGATGGCGTGCTTCAGCTGCGTCAGCAGCATTGTCCGACGCGCAACTGCCGTGTCCTCAGTCTCCTCCAGGAGATCGAAGATCTTCAGTGCTGCCGCATGCTCCGCCGCCAGTGCCTTGTCCCAGTTTCCGGCGAACATCGTCGGGGCCTGCACTGCCGACTTTCGCAGCAGGTTCGCTGCCAAGCCGATCGCAATTCCAGCCGCGGCACCGATCGCCGCCGTCTGCCGGTTCGTGCCCGTGCCTGACACATTGCCTGATGTCGCCATGTTCCTGCTCCTCTGCTGGAGTAGCAACGACAAGCCGTGCGGGGTGTTCCTGCCGCGATGATCGCTGCGCTGCTTTCTGCCTAACGTAGATCAAGGGGACGCGCCGGTGGGTAGTTGCGAGCCTTGATCTGAAGCAAGTGGCGGAACCCAAGATGGCGTTCCGACTTGAAGGCGTCAGGCGAGCAACGCCGCTCGCATGGGAGCCCTTGCATGCTGGCGATGAACTATCGCGGACCCTATCGCGTCCGTGCCGACGAGAAACCGATGCCGCAGATCCTTCACCCGGAGGACGCCATTGTCCGTGTGACCCGATCGTGCATCTGCGGATCGGACCTGCACCTCTACCACGGAATGGTTCCGGACACGCGAATCGGGATGACCTTCGGGCATGAGTTCTGCGGGATCGTGGAACAGGTCGGGCCGGAAGTCCGCAACCTGAAGCCAGGCGATCATGTGCTCGTGCCGTTCAACATCGCGTGCGGCAAATGTCATTTCTGCCAGCAGGGCCTGTACGGCAACTGCCACGAATCGAACGCCCAGGCGACGGCGGTAGGCGGCATCTTCGGCTATTCGCATACCGCAGGCGGCTATGACGGTGGCCAAGCCCAATATGTCCGCGTGCCCTATGCCGACGTCGGACCGATGGTGATCCCGGACTGGATGGACCCGGACGATGCGGTCCTGCTCACCGATGTCGTGCCGACAGGCTACCAGGCGGCCGAGATGGGCGGCATCCAGCCGGGCGACACCGTGGTGGTGTTCGGCGCTGGCCCCGTGGGGCTGATGGCGGCGCGTTCCGCCTGGCTGTTCGGCGCCGGACGGGTGATCGTGATCGACCATCTCGATTATCGGCTGGAATTCGCACGCGTCTTCGCCCCTGCGGAAGTGTACAATTTCCGCGAGATCGACGACGTCGTCGTGTTCCTGAAGAAGCAGACGGACTCACTTGGCGCGGATGTCTGTATCGATGCGGTAGGCGGCGATGCTGCGGGCAATGCCCTGCAATATGTATTCGGCACCAAGCTGAAGCTGGAGGCCGGGAACGCCATCGCGCTCCACTGGGCGATCAACTCCGTGAAAAAGGGCGGGATCGTGTCGATCGTCGGCGTTTACGGCCCGACGGGTAACATGATCCCGATCGGCAATGTCGTGAACAAGGGCATCACCGTTCGCGCCAATCAGGCGTCGGTGAAGCGGCTGCTGCCCCGGCTGGTGGACCACATCAAGGCCGGGCACCTCAATCCCAAGGCCATGATCACCCATCGCGTTCCGCTGACCGACATCGCGGATGCTTACCACATGTTCTCGGCGAAGCTCGACGGCTGCATCAAGCCGGTGCTGCTGCCGAACGGCCAGTGAGCGGAGAGGTACGATGACAAAGCAACTGGTCGACACGTCCAAGATCCCCGGCTGGGGCGTGGATGCGGATCCGAAGAACAATCCCACCTATCCGATCCGCCATATCGAGGACCAAAAGGACCGCGGGCTCACCTGGACGCGCCCGTCGCAACAGATTCCTCAGGTCGAAGTGCTGCGATCGATCGAGCATAATCGCCTGCCGGCGGTGATCGGCACGTCGACGCCGCCGAGCGGTCTGTCCGGTGCGATCCGCCGCTACGCGTTTCGCCGCAGCGAATCCGACTGGTGGCACTGGCTGCTGTTGATGGGTGCCGACCGGATCAATGTGGTCGAAGGCGTGGTGGAAGATCTCACGCGCGGCAAGCTGCCCAACATCCCCGGTGAAATGGGCGCGCGTTCGGAGTGGCAGCACAACAAGAAAGGGTTCGTGCTGAAGGCTGGTGCCACCCTGGCCGTGGGAATCGCGCTGGTCGCGGCGTTCCGTCGCGGCGGATCTCGGCGGGACAATCAGCCCGCGCCGGCAGTGGCGACGCCGACAGATCCGGACTCGGTGCCACACATCCCGTATTGAGCGGCGCGACCTTAACGGGGAAGCAAGGCGTCGGCGCTACCCTGCCTGATGGCTGATCAGCGCCTCCCAACATCCACAAAATCGAAAGGCCGCCCTCTTGCGAGAGCGGCCTTTCCATTGTCAGCCATTCGCGGCTCTCGTCAGGCGAGAACCTCCGCGGCGGAGGTCACGTCCATCAGACTTGCCGCGAGCGGCGTGAGACAATGAGACATTCGACCACCTCCTTTCCGTTGTTGAACGATAACAGGAATGTGGGACGCCCGCCCGTGTTTTCAATAGCTTGTCCATAGTCGCGATCGGCAACGTCGGCGGATCGTACATGCAACGCAGGCGCCCGCGGCCGGGATCAGCCAGCGCGGCAATGTCTCTGACGTAGAAGCGCGGGCGAACAAGGCTGCAATCCGCCCGCCGGCGGTGAGGCTGCATCACTCGGCGTGACCTGTCTGCAACAGTATTGCTCAGCCCAAGGCGAGGCCCACGCAGTCTGGTTTGCGGGATTCATCACAATCTATGTTGAAGCCTGAAACTCCACCGTCTCTCAGGCATTTAGCTGGCATGCCGAGCTATGTCTTCCGTGTCCGTACCCCTGACAACGTCACCCATCGTGTGCAACGTGATGAACTGCCTGACCTCGACGCGGCTATGGCTCATGCGCAACGCTTTGCCCGCACACTGGTGCGCACCCCAGTGCGCCGCGGGCAGCGGACGATTGGCGGCAGCGTCGACGTGGAAATCGCCGATCGGGCCATCGCCCGCCTTTTGCTGAGCGAAGTGGCCTATCAGATTTCCTGAGGCGATCCGCGCAACGGTTGGCGCGGCGCACCGGCGCCCCTTTTGACATTCGCCCGTGCGGCATTGCACGGCACAGGCGATGACTAAGACGCCGCCGGTCCCGCTCGCGATCTATGACCTTGACCGCACCATCACCAGCCTTCCCACCTGGACGCCCTATCTGCTGTTTGCTGCGCGGCGGCTCGAGCCGGCCCGGCTCGCGCTGCTGCCGGCCGTGGTCGCCTCCGCCGCTACGCGATCGCTCGGTATCATGAACCGTGACCAGTTGAAGGAGGCGATGCATCGCCTGCTCCTGGGCCCCGCCGTGCCGCCGGACCGGCTGGCGAAGGTATCCGAAGCGTTCGCCGAATGGATCGTGCGCAATCACGTCCGCCCGGGTGCGCGCGCGCAATTGACCGCCGACAAAGGAGAGGGGCGGCGCATCGTCATCGCCACCGCGGCGCACCGCTTCTACGCGGAGCCGATCGCACGCCGCCTGGGTGTCGCAGATCTGGTCGCAACCGAGGCTTCGCGCGGGGCCGGTGGCGACATCTTACCGGCGCTGAGCGGCCCGAACTGCTACGGTTCGGCAAAGCACGCCATGATCACCGCATGGTTCGCGCGCAGCGGGATGGACCGTGCCAACACGCACATCCGCTTCTATTCCGACCATGCGACCGATCAGCCGACCTTCGAGTGGGTGGACGAGCCAGTAGCAGTCAATCCGCACCGCAAGTTGCGCGCCTTGGCCGGCGAGCGCGGCTGGCAGATCGCGGACTGGGGGGCCGGCTAAGCGCCGCCGAAGCGCGTCACAATGGCGGCCGCTGCGCGCGCGGACGCGGGCTGATCGGTCAGCGAAAAGGTTGCTGCGAAGGCGGCTTCCTGCGCCGCGCGGAAGCGGTCAGGTTCGCGGACGGCGCGGTCCAGCGCACCCGGCAATTCCCGGATGTCGCCGATCACTTCCCCCAGACGCCAATGTGCAAAATCGGGGCTGTCCTGCCATTCCGCCTTGCTCGCATCGAGAAAGATCGCGGGGCGCGGGCGCACGATCCATTCGTAGATCTGGCTGCTGGCGTCGCCGAGGTAGATGTCCGCGCCGCGCGTATATGTCATGTCCACCGAAGCTTCGCTGCCCATGTCGACATGAATATTGGGCAAGCTGCGATAACGCTCTGCAACGTCGCGGCGCCAGTGCACCACGCGGTGCTCGACGGAGGCGTGGACCCGTCGCTGCGCCAGCATCACATGGGGCGCGACCACCAGATTGTAGTCCGATTGCGCTGCAAACCAGGCAACCACATCCTCGCCCATCGAATACCAGGATGAGAGCAAGGGATCGAAGTGCGGGTTGTACAGCACCGTTGGTCGATCATTGGCGAACAGGCGCGGCGGCGGCCCGTTATCGATCGTATCGAACTTCGGATAACCGACGATGACGTGATTGTCGGGCGTGATCAGGCCGGCGGCGAGCATCCTGTCGCGTACCTTCGCACCGGAAAGAAGCACGAGATCAAACCCGCGCATCACCGCCCGGAAGCCGACGGACCGGTCGCCTGCGCCGTGCGGGATCCACACATATTTTAGCTGATCGAGTCCGAAGCGGTCGCGCAGCAGAAGCGAGGTGGTTTCGGGCACCACAAGCACATCGAGCGCGGCAAAAGCCGGTAGGTTCTCGCGAAGCGTCGCGATGCGCCGAAATGGTGCGACAAAGCGCAGCGCCCGGTCCAGCGCCGCAGCGACTTTCCCGATCTTCAGGGAAACGAACCTCACCTTTGCCGCTGCAGCGCCCAGAAGCGCGCGAACTTCGCGTTCCTGCTCCGCAGACGAGGTGAGAACCACCGCCTCCACCTGAGGATAGCGCACGATCTCCCCGATCACGGGCGCTGTATGGCGGATCTGATGCAGGGCGTCGTGGTTGAAGAGAAAACCTACCTTCATGCCCGGGCCTGGCCCTCCAGATAGGCGATGACGGCCTCGGCGGCTCTCTCCGCCGCGCCCGGCGACGTATCGCCAAGACTGGCCTTCGCCATGGCCTCCTGACGCTCTCTATAGAGCGCATGGCGCTCCGGCGCCGCGCGGATTGCGGTCATCAGGTCGGCGGGATCATCCACCACATCGCCCAGATGCCAATGTGCAAAGCTCGGGTCATCCCGCCAGTCGATGCCGTGCGCGTTCAGGAACACGCACGGTCTTGGGCTGGCGAGAAACTCATAGACCTGACTGCTGACGTCACCGACATAGATATCTGCGGCGGCCGCATAACTCATGTCGACGGAGCGGTCGGAACCGGGATCGATCAGCACATTGGGGGTGCTGCGCGCCCGCCAGCGACTGCGCAGTGTGTCGCTCCGCCTGCGGAAGAGCTTCACATGGGGCGCGACGATCAGGTTCATGGATGGGTCGGCGGCGAAGCCGGCGAGCATCGGCTCCACGAAGCGATGCCATGACGTGAGCTTGGGCTCCTTATGGGCATTGTAGAGCACGGTGGTCTGCGTCTTGGCGAACGGCAGCGCGGTGGTGCGGGCGATATGCTCGGCCGTATCCAGCTTCACCGATCCCGTAAGCGCATAGCCGCCTTCCCTGACCAGCCCCGCTTCCAGCATTCGCGCGGCGGTCTTCGGCCCGGCGAGCAGGACGAGGTCGAAGGTCGCGATCCTCGGGATGAAGCCGCGTGCGCGATCACCAAAGCCGTGGGGACTGTAGATCAGCCGGGGATGGGTGGCGCCCAGACGGCGCAGCGCGGCAACGGTATTCTCCACCGCGAAGATGGCGTCATAGCCGTTCAGTTCGGCGATGTTGTCGCGCATCACCATGTCCTTGAACATGCCAAGCCGCTTCATCCGTTGCAGCCCCCGCGTGAGCCGCGACTTGCGCAATGGACGTTGCTCCAGCTCTGGCCCACCCCATGCCTGGGTGATCCGCGCCAAGTGGTGCGGCGTCTCTGGATCGTTGAAGTAATTGACGATCGTCCAGCCGGTCCGGCGTGCAAGCTCGAGCGCGATGGCTGCGCCATGGTAGCACTGATAGGCTTCTGCGATATAGAGGAAAGCAATGCGCATCCGCGTGGCCCATAGCGCGGTGGCGATTGGAAGACAGCCGTTGACGTCCCCCCCTGAAGCAATATCCCCGTTTCGCCGCGCGCTGCGCAATGTCGGTTGGCTGCTGACCGGCAAAGGCCTCGGCGCCGTGCTCAGCATCGTCTATCTGGCGCTGGCGACGCGCTCGCTTGGCGTCCAGACGTTCGGTGTATTCACCTTGATCCTCAGCACGGCTCAGGCGGTTGCGGCACTCGTCGGCTTCCAGACGTGGCAGATCGTGGTGCGGTTCGGGATGGTGCACCGCGAGAGCCGCGCCTCGGCGGCACTATCCCGGCTCGTTCGCTTCTGCCTGGCACTGGATATTGGCGGGGCATTGGTGGGCATCGGCATCGCGGGCGCGGCGCTGTGGCTGATGCAGGCGCATTTCGACTGGTCAACGTCGCTTGCGTGGCAGGCATTCGCGTTTTCGGTCGTCCTTCTATTGTCTGTGCGCTCCACGGCAGTCGGAGTCCTGCGCCTGCATGATCGGTTTGCGATCGGCGCCGGCGCGGATGCGGTAACGCCGATGGCTCGGTTCGTCGGGGCGTTGATCGCAGTCTGGCAGGACGCCACCCTGACCGGCTTTCTGATCGCCTGGGCAGCGGCCGAGGTGCTGACGGCGGTCGGCTATTGGATCAGTGCGGCGCGGGTTGCGCCACATGCGCTTCGCAGCTGGCGAGGGACCACGCTCGCCCCTTCGGAAAACCCGGGAATCTGGCACTTCGCCTTTGTCACCAATCTGAACTCCACCCTGAACGCCGCCAGCCGGCAGTTCGCCGTGGTGCTGGTCGGCCTGCTCACCGGAGCGGCGGCGGCCGGCAATTACCGGCTCGCCTATCAGCTCAGCCAATCGCTGGTCCGCCTCGCCGACATGTTCGCACGCGGTGTGTTCCCCGAAGTGACCCGCGCCCACGCCAGCCAGCGCGCCGGCGAGCTTCGCAAGCTGGTGCGTCAATCGGCCAAGCTGGCAATGGGCGTGGGGCTCGCAACCTGCGTGCTGGTGCCGCTGCTCGGCAAGCCCGCGCTCTACCTGATCGCTGGAGAGGCGTATCTTGGCGCTTACCCGGTGTTGGTACTGCTGGGCCTTGCCGCCGGACTGGACATCATGGCGGTCGGCTTCGAACCGGTGCTGCTGGGAACAGGTCACGCGGCACGCGCGCTGCGCATCCGCATGCTTTCGGCCGCGGTGCTTTTCTCGTTCGTGATCCTTTTGATGCCGTCCTTCGGGATCATCGGGGCAGGCGCGGCATCATTGATCGCATCAGCCGTCGCGCTGATCGCCCTGATGCGCAGCGCCTATGTCCTGACGCGCGCCTGAGGGGGCGGCGAGCCTCGCGCCTTGAATTCACCGGCTCGGGTTGCGACCTACAAGGCTGAAGGAGCCGGTCGGCGCATGTGAACACGGGCCCTGCCAAGCGATCGAACGTGCCAGACCATCGCCCGGAAGAAACGGTCAGTTCCACTTCCGCACCGGAAATGCCGCATTTGCGCCCACTTGCGTTGGCAACTCTGCGGTACGGTAGGTAACACTCCCTGTTACGCATTTGTGAGGACGTCAGATTTCGTGAAAGTGCCTTTTCCGACCGGCGTCGCACTTCCTCCAAAGCCAGGGCCGCGCGCGGATCTGATGAGTGATCCGGGCGGCAAACAGCTCGCGCCTACGCCAAATTCCGCGTTCCGCTTCGAACGCGGCGCCGCGCGCGTGGGAATCATCAGCAATCCTCGCAGCCGCCGCAACTGGACGGTCGATCTGGAACGCAAGATCGGCCCGGGTGTGCTGGCCGCTGCCCCGACGACCAACGAGCAACTGGTGAAGACCCTGCGTTCGTTCGCCGAGCAGGAACTCGAGCTGCTCGTCATCGACGGCGGCGACGGCACCGTGCGCGATGTCCTGAGCGCGGCCGCCGGCATCTACGGCAATGACTTGCCTCCGCTCGCCCTCCTTCCGTCAGGCAAGACGAACGCGCTGGCGCTGGATCTGGGAGTGCCGGTCGGCTGGTCGCTGCAGGACGCCGTTGCCGCGCAAGCGACCGGCCGTATCCAGACACGTGCTCCGATCGAGATCCGCCGCGACGCCGAGGAGCCGCTGTGCGGCTTCATCTTTGGCGTCGGTGGCTTTGTGATGGCCACCGAACTGGCACAAGGAACGCACCGTCTGGGCGCGATCGATGGTCTGGCCGTGGGTCTTTCGCTCATTGGGGCGGTGGCGCAGACGTGCTTTGGCAGCCTGGCCAACCGCTGGCGGGTCGGTGAGCGGGTCGAGATCCTCGACTATCAGACCGGAGAGACCAGCGTCCGCAATCTGTACCTGCTGCTCGGCTCCACGCTCCAGCGGATGCCGCTTGGCATCAAGCCCTTGGGCAAGACGGGAGCCGGCTTTGACGTGCTGGCGGTCGATGCGCCGCCCCGCCTCCTGCCCGTGGCTGCTGCTGCTATTGTCGCCGGCCGCGAAGGCGGCTGGCTGCAACGGCTGGGTTATCATCATGGCCATGACATACCGCCGGTTCAGCTGAAGCTGGAACGCGGCTTCATCCTTGATGGCGAGATGTTCCCTGGCGGCACGATCGATGTGCGGACGGGCGCGCCGATCCGGTTCGTGACGCCGTGAACCCCCTCACCGATTTCCTTGCCTCCGAGCTGGACCGGCCGGTCCCTCCGGAGGTGGAGCAGGCCGGCCGCGTGATCGCCAGCCGGCTGGGCGGCGTTGCGGTGCTGTTCTACGGATCGGTTCTTCGCACCGGCGACCTGACCGGGCTGCTCGACTTCTACGTCCTGCGGGAGGGCCGCTCGCGCAGCGCAGTGGGTCGGCTGCTGTGGCCGGACGTCAGCTATCATGAGGTAAACGTCGGGGGCAAGGTAGTCCGGGCGAAGGTCGCGACCATGCCCCTGGATACGTTCGCCCGCGCGGCACAGGGCGAAACGCTGGACACGACGGTGTGGGCGCGGTTCGTTCAGCCAGCCGCTCTGGTCTGGGCCAAGGGGGCGAGCTTCCGGCACAGGACGATCGAGGCCGTGGCGGACGCGGCAATGACCGCATCGCGCTTCGCCGCGCTTCACGGGCCGGAACACGCCGATGCCATTACCTTCTGGCGTGCCCTGTTCCGGGCGACCTATGCGGCCGAGTTGCGCGTGGAAGCGCCCGGGCGGGAGGATCAAATCCTGGGATATGATCAGCTTCGCTACAAGACGCTCCTGCCGCTCGCCTGGCGTGAGGCGGGGGTCGATTTCGAGCAGCATGGCGACGATCTTTCCCCTCGCTTGCCCGAGCCGAAGATCATTGCGCTTGCCTCGGCTTGGCTGCGCCTGGAGCGGGCGGGCAAGCGCCTGAACCTGGCCCGGCTGATGAAGGCGGCATTCACCTTTGACGGGGCCACCCGCTACGCTGCCTGGAAGATCGAGCGGCATACCGGCATGCAAGTGATGGTGACCCCATTTCGTGAGCGGCACCCGATCATGGCGGCGCCGGGTGTGCTCTGGCAGCTATGGCGCCACACGGTGCTGCGATGATGCCGGCGGCGGTCGTGCTCGCCGGCTCGCGCGGTGGCACCGACCCTGTCGCCCAATATGCCGGTATTTCCGATAAGGCGCTGATTGAACTCGGCAGCGAGACGATGCTCGCGCGCGTGCTTCGCGCACTGCGTGATGCAGGCGTGGCTGATGTGGCGGTGGCCGCGAACGCGCCTGCGGTAGCAGAAGAGGCCCAGCGTCACGGCGCGCGGATGCTGCCGGCGGCCGCTGGCCCCAGCGCGAGCACGGCCGAGGCGCTTGCCGCCTTGGGCGCGCCCCTGCTGGTCACGACCGGCGATCATGCACTTCTCCGCCCCGAGTGGGTGCGCAGCTTTGTCGCTGACGTGCCGGCGGGTACGGACGTTGCGGTGCTGCTCGCGCGCCAGGAGTCGGTAGAACGGGCCGCGCCCGGCTCGCGACGAACCTACCTGCGCTTTGCGGACGGCCATTGGTCCGGTTGCAACCTCTTCCTGCTGGCGACGCCCCAGGCGGAAGCGGCAGTTCGGCTGTGGCAGGCGGTGGAACGCGATCGCAAGCGTCCATGGCGTATCGTCGGACGACTCGGCCCGGGGCTGCTGCTGCGCTATCTGATGGGTCGCCTGTCGCTGTCGGACGCGATTGCAGCACTTGGGCGGCGCGCGGGCGTTGTCGCTGCGGTGGTTGAGTGCCGGGACGGTCTCGCCGCCGTAGACGTGGACAAGCCGTCAGACCTCGATTTCGTCCGCGATCATCTCGGCAAAACGACAGCCCGCGCCTGACCTCTAGCGCTTCAGGCCTGCTCCCGCTCCGCCAGCAGCGGGCTTTCGGGTCGGGAGCGCAGCGCGACCACCAGCACCCCCGCTAGCGCCAGCATCGCACCCGCGACCATTCTGAGATCCAGTCGATCGCCGGTAAGCATCACGCCGAACGCGATGGTGAACAGGGGCGTCATGAGGGTGAGCGGAGCGAGCAGATTGGCCTCGTACCTGCGGATCAGCCCGTAATAGCTGGTGTGGCCGATGACCGAGACCACCAACGCCGCAAACAGCACGGCGCCGACGAATGGCCAGCCGATCGCCGATGCACTGGTCCATTGTCCCTGCTCGAACAGAGCGGTGGCAAGCGCCAGCGGAAGGAAGGAGACGAGGCCCACCCAGGCCTGGAACCGCAAGGGGGCGACATCCTCCACCTGCTTCATCAGCACCGCGCCCAGCGAACCCGTGAAAGCAGCGCCCACCACGAACCACAGCCCGGCCGAAAGTGCTACGCCCTCCGGATTCCATACCACCAAGAGCACGCCTGCCAGGGTGAGCGCGATGCCGAGCCCACGGCGCCAATGGATCCGCTCCCCCAGCATCACGATGGAGAGCAACGTCGTGAAGGGAACGCCAATCTGGATCACCACTGCCGCTGCCGAAGGGCTCGCCGTCTGCAGACCGATGAACAGCAATGCGAAGTTGCCCGCGCCCATCAGCAGGCCGATCACGAGAATGCGCCAACGCGGCCGCGGCATGGGCAACAGCCAGGGGACCGTCGCTGCGATCACCACCGCGAAGCGGACGGCAGCAAAGAACAGCGGCGGCACGCCCCAATTGCCGACCACGATCTTGCTGAGGACATTGCTGTAGCCCCAGACGAGGCAGATCAGCACCAGCAAGAGGAAGTCGCGCAGTTTCATGCTGACACCGTTGGCAGAGCGGAAGGCTCGACACCAGCACGGTGACGTGGGGGTTCTTCATGCGCCGGTGCCTCGTCAGGCACGGCCCACTTCCCTGGCCGGGCGGTCAGCGCACCTTTCCTGTCAGGCTCGGCCACGGTGTGATTGTGTGGGCAGAACCAGCCGTTCGACGAAGTTTCGGATCTCTCTGGTGCGACGTTCCGGAACGATGATCTCGCTATCCACGCCGAGGCGCCAGGCGAGGTCGAGACGATCCGGCGCTTCGTCCAGCGCTTCGATCAGCGCAGCATGGGCCGCCACCCCCGTTTCATCGGCAGCAAGGCCGTGTTCGATCAGGTCGTCGGCCTGCCGGCGCAAGGCGGCAGCCACCTCGAACAGGCTGATTTCGGGATGATATTGCACGCCCCAAAAGAGACCCTGCCCGCATCTGATCTCGGCCGCCTGAACACTGGTGGTCGCGTTCGTGCACAAGAGGACGCTTCCCTCCGGCAGGCAGGACACTTCGTCGGTGTGGATAGCGGGTGCGTCGAACACCGGCGGCCTCCCGTTCATCAGGGGATGGCCAGCACCCTCACCCGTCAAGTAAAGGCGCCTTGCAAACCCCGCCTCCCGGCGCGGCTCCATCGGGCGAACACTTCCCCCGGCGGCGACTGTCGCGATCTGAAGGCCAGCACAGGATCCGAAAGCGGGGGTACCTGAGTCAAAGACCGCGCGCATGAACTCCACCACGCGTCGCCCCTCCGTCGTGTCGTCATAAAGGTGCAGCGGAGAGCCGGTGAGGAATATGGCGTCTGCCGCCTGCAGTGCATCAAGCGCGGGCCGATCCACGGCACCGTCCGCCGGTGTGATGCGGGCCAGCTCGGCAGTCGGTGCGATGTGGCGCAAGACCGCCTGGTACGTCTCGCCGGAACTTCGGCCTACCGACGCGCGGCGCTTGTCGCGAGCTTCCGGGGGCTCGCTTTCCGCAATCAGGAATTTCAAGGGCTTGGTCACGCATTCGTCCTTTGGAGCGCTTCCCAACGGGTGACGCGCGCGTCCGCTCCGCGCGTAGTGGCGGAACCTGTCTTTTCGGGCAGATCGCTGCACCTCGCGGCGGCGTGTTGATCCAAAACCGGGTCCGCTCGTTGAAGCGCCGGCGTTTGCGCCACATCGTCGTTCGACAACAGGCCGACATCGGCCGGGAGGCTCTCGCTTGGCAATCACGCGCGTTATCGCCGGCGGCTATGCGGAGCAGGGCGCGGAGGGTCTGCGCCTCCTTCAGATCGACGGTGACCGGTTTACCCGGAACGATCTTGTCACACCGATCGTGAACGTTTCCGCTGGTGTGCGAATACCCACGTCGAGCAAATGGCTGTTCGTCGATGAAGCCGCCGGGTGCGTCAGGCTGGCAGACGCGAGCGACGAGTGGCGAGAGCTCGCGTCAGTGCCATCCGGGGGCGAAGGTCCCTGCCACCTGGCACTCGACGCCAATGCCACCCGTGTCGCGGCGGCCAATTATGACAGCGGCACGGTTGCGCTGTTCGAGCTGGACGCCGCTCACCATCCGCTCACCCCGCCGGTGCTGCACCAGAACCGGGGCCACGGCCCCGATCCAGATCGTCAGGAGAGCGCCCATGCACATTGGGTCGGCTTCGGCCCTGATGGCCGCCTGTACGTGGCGGATCTCGGGATCGATCAACTGCTGGCGTTTCGGGTACCGGGAGCGGCATCTCCGCTGGCAGAGCCGGCGCCGGTTCTGCGCGCACCCCCGGGTTCGGGGCCCCGCCAGCTTGCCTTTCACCCGAGGCTGCCGATCGCATATCTGGTCAGCGAACTGGCATCGACGCTCACTGTCCTGAGTATTGATGACGAACGGTTCGCGGTCGGTCAGACGCTTTCCACACTGCCGGACGATTTCGCCGGGGAGAGCCTTGGCGGCGCCATCGCGCTCAGGCCTGACGGCCGCCGTCTGTATGTCAGCAACCGCGGGCATAACAGTGTCGCCACCTTTGCTCTCGATGCGAAGGGCCAAGCGACGCTCCTCGGCCATAGTTCCTGTGGCGGCAGTTCGCCGCGCTATCTGCTGTTGTTGCCGGACCAGCAGCGCCTGCTCGTCGCCCATGAGGAGGAGGGCGGCGTCACGCTTTTACCGGTCGACGCGGACGGCCTGCCGCAGCGTCCGGCGGACCGCGCCGACGTGCCGGGCGCGGCGTTTCTTGGCCTTGTTCCGGACTAAAACGGCCTGAACCCGCCTGGTCTCGGCCAGCACGCTCCAGCGCCTCGAACCACTCGGCATAGCGGCTGTTCCGGGCCATCCGCCGGTTCTCGTCCGGCGCGCCATCGTCCCACCACACTGGGCCACGTTCGCCTAGCGCGATCTTGGTTTCATCGACGCGGGCGCGGGCGGCCGCGAGCGCCGCCGGATCGTCGCCACGAAGGGCTGCTCGAACTGCCCGACGCGCTGCCATGAGCTCGGCCACAAGCGCGTCGCGCCGGGGCGAAGGGAGGTCGGGATTGGCGCGACGCCACAGCCGGCCGCGGACCACGAGATAGCGGCCGTCCGGTGTAACGGGCGGGTCGGACGACCGCCGATCGTTCCGCGGTTCGCGGGTCAGCGGCGGCGCGGCCACAACAGCGCCGCGCCGCAGATAGCGGCCACGGCGGTGACGCCGATCGCCACACCGGCAGCGCGGCGCTGATCGGGACGGCGCCTGCCCCCGTCGATGCCGCTGGCCGATCCCGGCGGGGTGAACAATGCGCCAGGTCCATCCTCGCCCGGTGGCGCCTTGTCAGACCAAGTGTCCATGAAGCCGCTCATCACCGCCGCCGACAGGTTCGGCACCGCGAACTGTCCGAGCTTCAGCGCGAGCGCCGGCGCGCCCACCGCCGTCGTGTTCCGCGGACGACTGGCCAGCCTGACCACCGCCTTTGCCACCGTTTCCGGCGCCAAGGCGCCGGGCGGGAGCGACAGCCTTGCGCCGCTGTAATTGCCGGCATGATCAATACCCGGCGTATCGACGAAGGTCGGATAGATATCGCACACGTGGATGTGCGGCTTCTTCGACAGCTCGCCCCGCAACGCCTCGCTGAAACCCCGCAGGCCGAACTTACTGGCGGCATAAGCGGCGGCATAAGGCGTCGCGACGAAGCCCCCGACCGAAATCATGTTCACCCACGTGCCCCGATCCTGCGCCAGAAAGATCGGCAGCACGGCGTGCACGTCGTTCATATGACTGATGAGATTGGTCTCGATCACCTGGCGGTGATCGGCGATGGGAACGTCTTCGTACCGGCCGACGACGCCCGCACCGACACAGCTGAACCAAAGGTCGATGCCGCCGAGAAGGTCTCGCGCCTCCGCCGCCAGAGCCGCGACGGCGGCTGCGTCGGTCGCATCCACCACCCGGACATGAGCAGTGCCGCCGGCCGCCTGGCACCGCGCGGCAATGTCGGCCAAACCAGCCTCCCCGCGCGCCGCCAACACCAGCGCCGCGCCAGCGCGGGCGAACTCGACCGCGGTGGCCGCGCCGATCCCGCTCGATGCGCCGGTAATGACGACGCGGTGCTGGCCGCTCATCGCCCGACCGCTTCCTTCACCTTGTCGGCCGCCTTCGCGAGCAGGCCTTTTTCGGCTTCCTCCGCCTCTTCCTTGGTCTTGAAGGCAGCGCCCTCGGGTTCGGCGGGCGGGGCATAAACCGAGAAGAGCTTCAGATCCCCCGACCCCTTGTTGACGATATTGTGCTCCGATCCCTTGGGCACGACCACCATATGGTTGGCGCCCGCCTTCGTGGAATGGCCATCGACCACGACCTGCGCCTCGCCGCTGACAATAAAGGTCGTCTGGTCCGCAGGGTGAGTTTCCATGCCGATCTCCTCGCCGGCCGGAATGCTCATCAGCACGATCTGCACCTTGCGATCGCGGTACACTTCCTTCTGCCAGAGCGTGTTCCGGCTCGTGAGATCGATCATATCCTTGTTGAAGATCGCCATGTCGCTGTCCTTTCGATTGTCATGGGAAAGGACGATCGCGGCGAGGCAGCGTTCCCTGTGCCTTACGATTCCCGGCCGGCCGGCGCATCGCGATGCGATTCGATCATCGCGCGCAGATCCACCCGCGCCTTCAGCCGCGCACATAGCAGGGCGGTGCCGCTCACCTTTCGCTGGGCAAACAAGGTGTCCACCGGCGGGACGTGCCAAGTCTCCCGATCACGGGCCATTGGCACGGCCTCTTCGCGCACCACCGTGACAAACCCGCGATCGCCAAAGTCGAAAGGGCCGGGCCGGTGAAGTTCCGCCACGATCACGTCGATCATTCGCGCGACGATCGCGTCATGCCGCTGTGCCGCCTGCTCGCCGAGGAAGCCGGCCGCGATCGCCGCCTCGCGCACCCGCTCCCGATCATCGTCCAGTGCGGTCATGAGCAATCGATGGTAGCCGGCGCGCGTCGCGCGCTCCACCGGCCGCGCCGCGCCGAAATCGAGCAACACCAGCCGCCCCGTTTCCGCCTGCCACCGGTAATTGGCGAAATTGGGATCGGTCTGCATGAGGCCCCAGTCGAACAACTCACGCAGCACCAGCGAAATCAGCGCGCTGGCCGCGCGGTCGCGAACCGGTTGAGGCTCGCCCTCCAGCGCTTCGATCGGGGCGCCGGAGACAAAATCCATCGCCAGCACCTGTCTGGTGCTGAGTTCCCGCACGGCACCGGGCACGACATAAGCGGGATTATCGCCGATCAGCTGGCGGTAGCGCTCCAGCATGGCGAGTTCGCGCTCGTAATCCGCTTCATCGTGGAGCTGCTGCTTCGCTTCGGCGAGCAGCGGGGCGATGTCGATCTCCCGCGGCAGCAACCCGGACACCCGCAGCAACGTGGCGACATTGTCGACGTCCGCATCGATGCTGCTGGCGACACCGGGATATTGCACCTTGATCGCCAACACGCGCCCATCGGGCAGTTCCGCACGATGGACCTGGCCGATCGATGCGGCGGCAATCGGATGCGCCTGGAAATGCCGGAAGCGCCGCCGCCAGTCACGGCCCCATTCCGCCGCGAGCACCCGCTCAAGCTGCGCTGGCGGCATGTGATGCGCATTGTCGCGCAGCCGCGCCAAAATCTGCGTCAGCTCCGGCGGCAGCAACTCGCCCGCGTCCATAGAAATCATCTGGCCCAGCTTCATGGCCGCGCCGCGCAAATGGGACAGCTGGTCCGCAACACGCGCGGCATTGGCCGGCGTGAGCAGCAGGTCGCTCATCCGGGGGCGCTCGCCCGAGGCGAGCCGGCGCGTGCCTTCGGCCAGGACGCCGCCAGCGACTCCGCCCGCCAGCCGGCCAAAGCGGCCAAAGCGCGACAATCGCCCGCTTGGCACCGCCCGCCCCCGTCGATCGTCGGCCATGGTCTTCCTTTCACTGATCCTGCGTGCAGCCGCGCTTGCGCAGCAGACGCAACCGGAACCAAGCGCGGCGGATCGCCGGGCGTTCCACGATCATCGCCCATGCTCTGGCAATCCAATCTGCGCCAAGGTAGCTGGCCAGCCCTCAGCATGGTTGCCTGATGGCGACGAGTAACGAGACGAGAGTGGTTCGTGGTTGATAAGAGTTGGGGCAGCGCGGCGTCTCCGGGCTTTCGCATCCGCACGAACGACAGCCTCGAAGAACGTGCCGCCGAGCGGGCGCGGGCGCGCGAAGAACGGGCACGCGCACGCGTCGATACGGCCGCCGAACGGCTGGACGCGCGGGCCCAGGCACGCGAGGCACAGGCCGCCGAACGCGAGCGGATCAGGCAGGAGCGTCGCGAAGCCGAGGCCCAACTGGCGCTGAGTGATCCGCACAAGGCAGCCAGCCAGCGCAAGCGCGGCTCGGGCCGCAAGGATATCGTGCGCGTGCAACGCGACACCAGCAATTACACGATGGTCGTCAACGCCGACCGGATCCGAACGCTCGCCGAACGAGGCGCCTCCGTTGCAAGCCTCGCCTCGGTATTTGGCCTGACGATCGACCAGATCACAGAGGCACTCTCCGAAACTTCATCAGAGGAGGAGTGACGGGGAGTAAGATGGTTTGGAGGCGCCCCCGTTTTGCATCCATTACGGATGCAGGAGGCGAACGGCCCGCACGTGAACCGTGGTATATTAGTCGTCTCGGCGCCTGACGCTCATCAATCGAGCACAGTCATTGCCACTCATCGAATAGAAATAGTTCTTGAGTGGAGTGACTGCGCCCTCCCCACCTCTTTCTTACCTTTTATTATCGACAATTCGTCTTGCCGAATAGCGATAGTTGTTTAGTGTCGTCACTATAACAAAAATAAAGCGAGTCGCCCTGAACCAAGGGAGACACTAGGCATGCTTTCGCCAGACCCTGGACTAGCACAAACTGCGCACCTTTACCGCAGTTTGCGCTCGCTAGACTTGCCCTTGTCGGTCGTAGACAATACCCACCTGCACAAGCGCCTTCTCTCAGCCGCAAGAAGCCTTGGCGACCTTCGTAGGAAGCAGAAGCTGTTCTTCGGTCAGGCGGGGATGTTCAGCGATCCCGCCTGGGACATTCTGCTCAGCATTTTCATCGATGAGGGGAGCTCGCGGCCGTCCTACGTCAAGAGTGTGACGGTCGGGGCGGAACTTCCCGATACTACTGCCCTGGAGTGGATCAGGCGACTGGAGCATTGCGGCCTGATCGTCGGCCGGCCGGACCCGGCAGATCGCCGCCGGCGCTTGCTGTCCCTCACCCCCTCTGGGCGCAACGGGATCGTTGCCGTCCTCCTCTCGCTTCTCGCGGAGGTCGGGCAATGAGCGCGCCGGCCGCGAGCCACGACTGCTGGGAAGGCGACGCGCCCGCACGCCCCGCATTGCCGCCCCGTCCAGGCACATCGCAGGCGGGCCAGCGAGATGCGCAGCGGGACGGGCTCAGTGGCGCAGCTTCGGCCGCCCCCTACCCACCGGCCCGGCCATTCCGGACTGCGGTCCTCATCCGCGCCATGGCACGAGCGATCGTGAAAGTGCTTTCGGCGATGGGGCTCATCGAACCCCGCCAGGATCGGCCGGACCAGGCGACGGCGCAAGGAACCCTCGAGCCGTAGGGGTCCACTCCCAGGTAAGGCAGCAGGCGCCGGCGTCAACCACCTGATAGTATCCGCTGCGCCACCGGTCCGCGACAGAAGATCCGCGGCGCGCAGGGCAAAACCTTTCAATCGCAAAGGTACGCCGCGGGCCAAGCGCGGACCCATACTCCTTAACTATATTCATCAGACCCAATTACATCGGTTTACGATTATTATCCGATCACTGGGATGTATGTGAACGATCACGACATCAACTATCACGTCCTCGGTTGATCTTACGACTCATCTTGTCGGACGGTCTTCTTCAACAGGGAACGAGCCGAGGCAAGGATTTCCAGGATAGACGCACTCTATACCTAGTCTTGGCGCCGATCCTGGCCCCTCCGCTGAAAGCCGCCTCCGCAACGGGCAGGAGAAGAAGCTTGGCGAACATCACTCTTACCAATGGTCAGGAACTGGCCGTCGGCAATCCGGACGAAGACGATATTTTCATCGGGAACGAGGACAATTTCGACGCAGGCGATATCCTTTTCGGCGACACCGGCTTTGATCGCTTCCGCTTCTTCGCCGATGGCGATTACGGAGGACGGACCCAGGTCACCTACGGCGCTTTCGAGCTGAGGAGCATTGAGCGGTTCGAAGTTACCAACGATTCAACCGCGCAGCTGATCTTCGACATGTCGGGTTCGGCGCAGACCAGCCGCTATGCCGTGACCAACAGTACGAATTCGGTCCGGTTCACCCAGATCGCCAAGATCAATGCCGGTACATCGCTGGATGTTGTCGATACGACGGAAGCGGGCACCACGGACGTTGAAATGCTGTTTCGCGACCGGGTGGTCACCGGCGCCAACGATCAGGTCAAGGTCAACATCACCCGCACCGACGTCAGCGCTATCCGAATCGGTAGCGTCAGCTCGGGCAATTCCGGGATCGAAACGATCAACCTGATGGTGCGGGGCAACTCCGTCATCGACCGTCTGGATACGAACCTCACCACCCTGAACATCAGCGGCACTGGCAGCATCGCGATCGCAACCGCGCTCAACGACACGGTGCGGGTCATCGACGCCACCGCCGCAACGGGACGACTGAGCCTCAGCTTCGCGAACAATCTGGCTGGCGCTGCGGTGATCGGCAGCACGGGCGCGGACACGATCATCGGCGGCAATGGCGATGACCGCATCGATACGCGCAGCGGCAACGATTACGTCAACGCCGCCGGGGGCAACAACACCGTCTTCACTGGCGACGGCAGCGACGTGATCGACGCCGGCGGCGGCGAGGACTTCATCGATGCTGGCACTGGCGACGACAGGATTTCCGCAGGGGCCGGGCGCAACGTCATCAACGCTGGCGCTGGTCGCGACGTGATCTTCTCGGGCGGCGATCGCGACATGATCGACGGCGGCGATGGCGACGATTACATCGATAGCGGCGACGCACCCGCCCTCGGCCTGCTTCGCGAAGAGATTGACGCAGGTGCCGGCAGCGACGTCATCGTCGTGGGCACAGGCCGGCACGATGTGGACGGCGGTAGCGGCAACGATACGATCAATGTCGGCGACAGCCTGGATGCGCGCAACGATGTGTCGGGCATCCCGGTGGATATCGTGAACGGCGGCGCGGGCAACGACACGCTGCAGATCAATGCCCTTGGCGGGTCGGATCGTGACGACGACGCTCGCCTGGAGAATGTCAGCTCCATCGAGACGCTGCAGCTGCTCACCAGTGGCGACACCTGGCTGGGCGGCAACAACAACGCCTTGAACCAGGGCGGACTGAACAATGCAGAACAAGCCGGTATTCGTCGTCTTGCCCTGCTCGGCGGCGGCGATGACGTTGTTGATGCGAGCAGTTTCGACCGCGGCCTTCAGATCAGCACCAGTGCAGGCGGTGCCGACACGGTGACATCCGGTCGCGGCGACGATGGCTTCACCTGGAATGACCAGCTGACGGACGGCGATGATCTGGATGGCGGCGAAGGCACGGATTCGCTGACGGTGAACTTCACCACCGCGCTGACCACCGCCAGCCTCATCAGCAATTTCGAACAGATCAATCTGCTCAGCGGCTATGGCAGTCGCAACGCGCCGGCGACCTACAATCTGGTTCTGGACAACGACAACGCGCCCACCCCCGGCGGCACGCTGACGATCCGGGCGGTCCAGCTGTCCGATGGGCCGCTGGGTGCGGAAACGCTGACGCTCGACGGCTCAGCGGTTACCAGCTTCGCCTTCAACGTCACCGGCGGCCGCGCCAACGACGTGATCCAGGGCGGTGCGCTTTCCGACACCATCGCCGCCGGACAAGGCGATGATACCGTGTTCGCGGTGGGCGGCGACATCGTCGACGGCCAGGCCGGTTCCGACACCATCATCCTGGTGTCCGGCAATAACGTCGCCGTTGGCGGCGGCGGTGCCGACAGCATCACCCTGGGCACCGGCAGCGACAATGTCGATGGAGGCGCCGGCAACGACACGATCGTCTCGGGCAATCGGACTATTGCCGACCAGCTTACGGCGGCGGACACGATCAACGGGGGCGCACTCGGCAACGACGCGCTGGTCGTGCAGGGCGCAGCGCTGGGCGATACTGCCTTCACCAACGTCAGCGACATCGAGCGCCTCATCGTTCTGGGGACCGGCAGCAACGTTCAGATCGGGAGGGAAGCCGAAGAAGGCGGCATTCGCGCGGTCTATCTCAACAATGCCGGCCGAGTCGGCGACACGCTGGACGCCGGGCAATATGCCGCCGACTTGCTGGTCGTCGCGTCCGCGGGCGGGAATGACCGGATCATCACTGGCAGCGGCAATGACACGGTGGAGGCTGGTGTCGGCAGTCAGTCGGTCTCATCGGGGGCCGGCAACGACACGCTGATCGTCGATGGCAACGAACTGGATATCAGCGACGGCTTCGACGGCGGTGCTGGCGACGACACCGTGCTCCTCAACAACATCGATGCGCAAGGCGACGGGCGTGCTGTAAGTGCCGCGGTCAATCTCGACCTGGTCCGCAATGTCGAACTGTATCGCCTGGCAGGCAATGGCAGCGATCCGTCCACCCCGCCGGCCGGCGACGACGCCGATGTCTATGCGCTGAGCTTCCAGGGAAGCGTGGCGGGGGGTGTCGGATCGCTCGTCAACATCACGGTCGATTCCTCTTTGCTGATCGACACGCTCGACACGATGCGAGTCACGCTGGACGACGATCTGCGCGACGCCGACTATCAGCTGACGATCCGCGGCTCGGCAGCGACCACCGAAGTGTTCAAGAACAACGTCGGGACAAACAACAACATCCGCTTCCAGGGCGGCAGCGGAGTCGATCGCCTGTACGTGAGCGGCGGCGATCTTGGCTCGACGATCACGTTCAACGGCAATGGCGGCATCGACGCAGTGGTGCAGACGGGCGGCCTGATCACCGACGATAGCTATGGCGATGCGAATAACGACACTGTCGGCGTGCGCGGCGTGGAGATGCTGGAAAGCACAGCCACGACAGGCGTGAACGCGATCCTGGGAGACCGCGCGTCGGCCTCCGGGCTTCAGACCGTCAATTTCTCAAACCGGAACAACCGGGTGCTGCTGGACGGCGGGTTCACCACAGCGTTGACGATCAACCTGGCCGGGGGCGACGACACAGTGGTGGGATCGTTCAACGGTTCGGTTTCAAGTGCCGCAGTGACTTTCGTGGGGGACACCGGTGAGTTCACCACGGGCGACAATCTACAGGGCGGCGCCGGCATCGGCGACATCGCCCGGATCACAGTCACCAGCGACAATGAGGTTGCCGACCTCACCAACCTCACCGAGGTGGAAACGATCAACATGGTGGTCGGCGCTTCTGCCGCATTGGTCTTCACGTCGACGACCCTGGTTCTCGATACCAGCGCGAACGATATCGCCGGTGACACACAGACGATTTCTGCCGCAACGAATGCCGGCTCCTTCGGCGACGCTTATTTCATCAGTGCTGCGGCGGCGACGGCCAACCTCGTCATCAACCTGGCGACGGCCGATACGCCCAATGTCGATTACGTCATCACCGGCACCGGCAATGACGTGATCAATCTCGGTGCTGCAGGATCGGGCGGTTCCACCTACGGCTTTGCACTTCCGGCGGACCAGGATCGCGTCGCGAGCGGTGATGGGGATGATCTGGTCACGGGTGTTGCGGGCTCCATCTCGACCGGCGCGGGCGCGGATACGGTGCTGCTCAGCGGCGCCACCACCGACCAGGATTCGCGCATCAACCTTGGCGGCGGGGACGATGTTGCCACCCTCAGCGGCGGGGATGACCGTGTGCAGGGCGATGCTGGCAACGACACCCTGTTTGGCGGTGCCGGGAATGACGTGCTCAGCGGTGGCACTGGCCAGGATGTGATCACCGGCGATGGAGGTGACGACGTGATCCACGGCGGCGCCGACGCCGACACGTTGACCGGCGGGAGCGGAAGCGACGTGTTCGTCTTTACCTCCGGCCTGGACAGCGCCACGCCGCAGACCCGCGACACGGTTACGGACTTCCTGTCTGGCACCGACCGGATCGACTTGCGCTGGCTCCAGGAAGCGACCGGCCTGAGCAATGTCGAGTTCCTCGGCAATGTGTTCGACTTCGCCGACGCCCAAACGTCGGTGACGGCGGGGGAAGGCGCGCTTCAGCTGGTCTTCGAAACAAGCCGCAGCATCCTGTGGGCGGACGTCAACGACGACGGAGTGCTCGACGGTTTGGACATCCAGATCAAACTGGACGGCGTTTCATCCCTGGTGGCGCAAGATGTGTTCGCCGTGGCGGGACAGGATGCGGTCACTGGCGGCGGCACCGCGGCGTTTGATGCAAGCTTTGGCCTCAATGCAGGCTTCTTCGTCCAGGATGCCGGCACCACCATTCTGCCGTGATCCGTTGACGATCGTTCCCGCTGCCCCCCGCTGGGGGAACGTGTTGAACGAACAGGGCGCGTCAGCCTGGCGGGCTGGCGCGCCCTGCCGTTTCATCGGGCCCTCGAGGCCGGACAATGAACCGGCTCGAAAGTCGTAATCCCACTGCTGCGCCAACGTGCGGGCACAGGCACCACAGTGCCGGCCCGTAGGGTCCGCGGCCGGCACGACGGCAAGCGGACGGGCGCTCCTTGTATTGACAAACCAATCCCCGGCAATGACAGCTTTCCGTAACGACAAGGATCCGCACCGTTCAGGTGACAGGAGCCAGCCAAAGTGTCTTCACGGCACAAGGGAGAGGATGTTGAGTGTTCGATCAGGGGGCGCGTGCGCGTTCCTTTGCCGGGCCGTGACGTCTTCATGGATTGATCACGGAGGCTTTCATGGCTCGATTGAAATTTGGCGCGTTCATAGCCCCTCACCATCCCATTGGTGAGCATCCCATGCTTCAGATGCGCAGCGACATTCAGCTGGCCAAGCATCTCGACGAACTGGGGTTCGACGAATTCTGGGTCGGCGAACATCATTCCACCGGCTGGGAAGTGATCGCGTCGCCCGAGTTGTTTCTGGCTGCGGTCGGCGAACAGACCCAGCGCATTCGCCTTGGCACCGGCGTCGTCTCCCTGCCGTACCATCACCCGTTCAACGTGGCGCAGCGCATCGTCCAGCTGGATCATATGACCCGCGGGCGCGTGATCTTCGGCACCGGGCCCGGCGCCCTGCCATCCGACGCCTATATGCTGGGCATCGATCCGATGACCCAGCGCGATCGACAGGATGAGGCAATTGGCGTCATCCGCCGGCTTTTCGCCGGGGAACGGGTGACCCATGAGAGCGACTGGTTCACGCTGCGCGACGCGCGGCTGCAGCTGTTCCCCTTGCAGGAAGACCTGCCGTTCGTCGTGGCATCATCGATCAGCCCTTCGGGCATGACGCTGGCGGGTAAATACGGCATCGGCGCCCTGTCGATCGGGTCCAATTCCGAGGCCGGGCTCGCCGCCCTGCCCACGCAATGGGGCTTTGCCGAGGAAGCCGCGGCGAAATCGGGCAAGACGGTCAGCCGCAACGACTGGCGCGTGCTGATGTCGTGGCACATTGCCGAAACCCGCGAGGAAGCGCGGGCGCAGGCCGGCGCCGGGCTGATGCGCTGGCACAACGAATATACGGTCGGCACGCTGATGCGCCCGGGTGCCCAGCCCTTCACGTCGCCGGACCACGCGGTTGACCAGACCGCGTTCGTGGATGGAGCGGCGGCGGTGATCGGCACGCCCGACGATCTGGTGGCGGCGATCCGCAAGCTTCATGCCTCCGCGGGCGGCTTTGGCACCGTACTGGGCTTTGCCCATGACTGGGCCAACCGGGAAAATACGCTGCGCAGCTGGGACCTCGTCGCCCGCTACGTGATCCCGGAGATCCACGGCCTGCTCGACGGATATCGCACCTCGCGCCAGTATGTGATCGATCACCGGGAGTCCTTCGAACGCGCCGGCCAGGCCGTTCTCTCCAAGATCATGGCGCACGAGGGCGCCGCCGCCGCGCTCAAGGCAGGCCAGGAAGGCGGGGTCGCGATGCGCTCCCCCAATGCGCCGGACCTTAACAAGGCCGCGGAAGCACTGAAGAACTGATCGTCGATCACGGCGACAATAACCCCCAGGAAAGGATGCCGCATGTCGATCGATTTCGAAATACCAGAAGATGCCAAGGCGATCCGCGCCAAGGTTCGCCAATGGGTGCAGGACGAGTGCAAGCCGGCGGAGCAGCGTCTGCTGGCCGGCGAGGATTACAAGACGGTGCTGGGCGAGCTTCGCACCAAGGCGCGGGCGCAGGGCCTTTGGTGCCCGTTCATCCCCAAGGAATATGGCGGCATGGGCCTAGGCCCGCTTGCCAATGCGCTGGTCCAGATGGAGCTTGGCGAAAGCCACCTCGGCGCGCTGTCGATGAACACGCAAGGGCCCGATGACGCCACGATGATGACGCTGCTGGCGCATGGCACCGATTATCAGAAAGAAAAGTTCCTCAAGCCGCTGCTCAACGGTGAAAAGCGCATCTGCTATTCGATGACCGAAAAGGCGGCGGGCGCCGACGCCACCGGCATGCAGACCCGCGCGGTGAAGGACGGCAATGAAAATTACGTGCTGAACGGCGAAAAGTGGTTCTCGTCCGCCGCCAGCGTCGCCGACATCGCGCTCGTCATGGCGATGACGGATCCCGATGCGCCGCGGCACCAGCGTTATTCGACCTTCATCGTCGAACTGCCCAACCCCGGCTATCGTATCGTTCGCGATATCGAGACCATGGCGGTGCACGGCCCCTTGAGCGAGGTACTGGGTGGTGGGCATTCGGAGGTTGAGATCAAGGATCTTGTCGTTCCCGCCGACAACCTGCTGGGTGGTGAGGGCAACGGCTTCAACATGGGCCAGCATCGCCTCGCCTATGGCCGCCTGCGCCACGGCATGCACAACGTGTCCATGGCGCAGCGCGCGCTTGATCTGGCGACCGCGCACGTCACCCAGCGCGAGACGTTCGGCAAGCTCCTGTCGGAGCGTCAGGGCGTGCAGTGGATGCTCGCGGATTGCGCGGCGGAAATCTACAAGGCGCGGCTGATGCTGCTCCACATCGCCTACAAGGCGGAAAAGGGCGCCGACATCCGGCAGGAAAATTCGATCGCGAAGATCTTCCTCGCCAACATGGTGCATCAGGTGGTGGACACCGCGATCCAGCTGCACGGCGCGCTGGGCTTCAGCCTCGATACGCCGCTCGCCGCCTGGTACACGCATATCCGCTCGCAGCGGCTGGTTGACGGGCCGGACGAGGTGCATCGCTGGACGGTGGGCCGTAACGTCATCAAGGCGTTCCAGCGCGACGGCACCACTGCCGCCGCATGCGGCGGTGATCTGCTTTGAGGTGATTTCCGAAAAGGGGGCCGCGGGGGCGGCTCTCTTTCGGAGCGATCGACAACCAACGGGCCGTGGGGAGGCGGCGTCCGGAACACCGCAAAGGGTGGCCGATGAACATGCATCTGACGTTCCGACGCAATGGCCCGCCCCCGCGCCTTGTCACCGGCTGGAAGCTCGACCGGGTCGACCGTGCCGGCCTGCTCGCGCGTTTCCCCCCGTTGTTCCCCGACGTGGTCGCTGATCATGTGACGCTGCGATCCGGTACCGACGCCAACACGCCGCTCCCGGAGGACGAGCGTGGCGAGATCATCGGTGAGATCGACGACCGCGACGGCGTTCAGGCACTCGTAGTGCGGATCGGCGGATCCTGTGTCCGGGCAGACGACGGCATTTTCCACATCACCTGGTCGCTCGACCGCCGGCGCGGGCGCCGCGCCAAGGAAAGCAACGAGGTGATCGCCCGGCTCGGCTGGCGAGCGCTGGCGGAACCGATCCCGATCCGTCTGCATCCTGCCCGCTTCTGACGCTTGGCCCCGGTCGCCAGCCGCGGGGCGACCGGAAAAAGGCTGACCCGGCCGGTCGCGCGGCCGGTCTTCACCGCATCTGACAAAGCTGACGTTGAAGGCAGCCGCGTTCGCGGCCCGGGTCGTCCTTCCTCACCGTGGCAGCAGAGCCGGCAGCAGTGGGAGCAGCTGCCGCGCGAGGAAGCCGATCGGGCCGGTCTGCATCGCCAGCGTTCGCCCTGCCTCGCCGTGCAGCCACACGCCCCAAGCCGCGGCATCGGACAGCGGCAGACCGCGCGCGGCAAGGCCGCCGATCGCGCCGACCAGCACGTCACCCGACCCACCCGTGCCGAGACCCGGGCCGCCGCCGCTGTAATGCACCAGGTTGCCGTCGGGCGAGGCAATCACGGTTTCCGCATCCTTCAACACGATCACCGCGCCAAACTGCCGGGCAGAAGCGGTGGCGTGGCGCGGCAGATCCTCGCGGACCTCATCCTCCTCGCATCCGAGCAGCGCCGCCATTTCGCCCGGGTGCGGCGTCATGATCAGCCGCCCGCGCAGCGGGTCCAGCGCCGCTTCCATGCCGTGAATGCAGGCCACCGCCGCCGCATCCAGAATGATCGGGATCTCGACCTCTGCCTTGCTTGCTTGCACCACTAACCGCGCGGCCGCGTCATTATCGGTCATTCCAGGCCCGATCACCGCGACGTTCACGCGGCCGAGCGCCTGATGCAGTGGCTCCGGCGGATCAATCGCGATCTCGCCCGCGTCGTCCTCGGGCAGTGCGAGCACCCGCCCTTCCGGGAAGCGCACACCCAGCGGCAGCGCCGCCGATCGAACCGTGGCCAGCTGGATCTTGCCCGCACCGACGCGAAGCGCCGCCTCGCCCGTCAAGGCGATGGCGCCAGGCACATTGATCGACCCACCAACCACAAGCAGGCGGCCACGCGCGTCCTTGTCCGTGCCCCTTTCAGCCGCCTTGATCGGATGGCTGGCGCGCCAGCCTGCATCGAGCTCGATCATCGCCGCACCGCTGCGGCATCGGGTTCTGCCGTCACCGGCACCGCACTTGAATCCACCGCGCGCACATCATTGTATCGCACCAGCGCCAGCTTCCCGGCGGACCCGAGCGACGGATCGAACCGGTATTCTGTGACGGAGCAATTGGCGACTTCACCAGTCCGGTCGATCGCGATGATCTCCTCCTCCGTCATGTTCTCGATCACATAGCGCAAGCAAAGCACCACCACCTGATGGGCAACGATCATGACCCGCTGCCCCGAGTGATGCAGGGCGACCGTATCCAGCAGCGCGCGCAACCGCAGGATCACGTCGCACCAGCTCTCCCCGCCGGGGGGGCGGTGGTAGAATTTTCCCAGCAGCCGGCGGAATTCAGCCTGTTCAGGCTCGTTCACGGCGATCCCGCGGGTGGTCAGCCCATCAAGGATCCCGAACTCCTTCTCACGCAGCCGCTCATCAAGGCAGATCGGCTCGTCACCGACACCGCCGCCCGCATCGCGGAAGATCCGGGCGGTTTCGCGCGCTCGCACATAAGGAGAGGCGAGCAGCACTTCCGGCCGCTCCTCCGCCGGCCGTCCCGCAAACCAAGCGCCAAGCGCCGCCGCCTGTGCCTCGCCGCGGGGCGACAGCGGCACATCCACGTCGCGCGCCGTGAGCGAGATGCGTTCTTCGCCGGCGCTGTACGCCGCCTGCCGCGCCACATTGCCCGCGCTTTCGCCGTGGCGCACGATCCAGAGCCGTTCAGGCCAGCGACCGGCCATCGCTCACCTCTGGATCGTTGATCATCGCCATTACCGGTCCGTCTCCATCATCCCCATGTCCAAGCACGGCGGCGGCAGAGAGTTCCCGGCGACCGATGCGATTCAGATCAAGCTGACGGGCAAGCAGCGGGCGGCAATCCGCCCCGCGCGGTTGCAAGAGGGGCAGAGATGTCCCCAGGCCGCACTGGCCTCAGGGCCGGCGAGCGAACCAGATGATGTGGGTGGCGCCTTTTCCATTGTCCCGCGCCCGCACGCGCACCTCGTCCACGGCAAAACCCGCTTTCGCCAAGCGTCGCGCAAAAAGCGGATCGGGTGCGGCGGACCAGATCGCGAGCGTTCCGTCCGGCCTCAGCGCCTGCATGGCCGCGGCGAGGCCGCGCGCGGAATAAATGCCATCGTTGGCCGGACGGGTCAGACCGTCCGGGCCATTGTCCACGTCCAGCATGATAGCGTCGTAATCGCCACCGGCGCGCCGGATCGACTCGGCGACATCGCCCATGTCGAGCGTGACCCGCGGATCATCCAGACACCCGGCGGTCAGATCCGCCATCGGGCCCCGCGCCCATTCGATGATTCCGGGCACCAGTTCGGCGACGGTGACCCGCGCATCCGCACCGAGCCGCTCCAGCACCGCACGCAGCGTGAATCCCATGCCATAGCCGCCGATCAGCAACCGGGGTGCCGGCCGGTCGGAAAGCCGATCGCATGTCATGGTGCCCAGCGCCACTTCCGAGCCGCTCATGCGCGTGCTCATCAGTTCATTGCGTTCAAGCACGATCATGAAGTCCGCGCCGCGGCGAAACAGCCGCAGCGGCGGGCCACCGGGCACCTCGGCAGTGCCGATCAACTCACGCGGGGTCACCCGCGCTGGCGGGCCTTGCGTGCGGCGTAGCGGGCATCGCGAGCCGCCTTCAGCTCGGCCGGGGTGGGCACCTTGATGGGCGTAGCGCGGCGCGAAGCGGCAATACGCTCGGCCTCGGCGTCGGCTTCTGCCTGCGCCCGTGCACGCGCTTCCGCCCGCGCAGCCTTTTCGGTTTCGATCGCAGCGCGGTGAGCGGCACGACGCTCTGCGGCAGCCGCTTCACGCGCCTCCAGCGCGGCGGTGCGGGCTGCTGCTGCCTCGGGATCGAGTGCCGGTTTGCTGCGCAATTTCTCCAGTGCGCGCTGCTTCGCTTCTCGGGACGCTGACGCGCGTTCGCCGAAGTCGGGAATCTTAGCTCCTGCCATGCCGGCGCTCGTTAGCAGAATTCGGCGCCGGAGAAAGGCTTAATCCCGTTTACCTCCTATTGGCGGGGCAGCGATGGCGCCGGGCGGCGACGCAAAGCCCTGCCCGTTTGGCATCAGAAACGCGTTTTCGCGCGCGGCCGCGGCGGGCGCCATCAATCCCGGTTCGGCTGGTGCGCCCGCTCCATTGAACGACAAAGACATCGATATTGGCCGCTTCTGGCTCGACGCGGCGCAATTTGGATGAAATGGGCCGCAGCAGCGCTTGACCGGTTCGCCGTCACGCTCACTCAGGAAGATTGATGCACGGAACGTGGACAAAGCCGAAACGCGGTAAAGGGATCACTATAGCCGCCGCCGTCGCCTTGCTCGTCGGCGTCGGGTCAACGCTGGCGTTCACATCGAAGCAGCCGAGCGGGGCAGCCGATCCGATCACCGCGAAGATGCGGCCGCCGAGTCCAGAGGCCGCTGATCCTCCCCGCGTGAACTACCAGCAACTGGATCAGCGGATCGCCCTGGTGATGCAGGAGCCGAACATGGTCGGCCTGGCAGTCGCAACGGTCGAGCGCGGCCGCCTGCGCTTCATCCGCGGCTATGGCGAGACGCTCGCCGGATCTGGGGAGGCGGTGACACCGGATACGGTGTTCCGCTGGGCATCGCTGTCGAAGGGCGTGGCGTCCGCGCTGGTCACCAAGCTGGCCGGGGAAGGTCGCCTTTCGCTGGACGCGCCGCTGTCGGACATGGGCACCACCCTCACCCTGCCCGGCGACACGCGCAACGCCACCGTTGCTGACCTGCTGTCGCATCGCCTGGGGCTTGTCCGCAATGCCTGGGACGATCGTCTGGAGGCAGGCGCGGATCCCAAGGTAATCCGATCCGAACTCCACACGCTTGCGCCGTTCTGCAAGCCGGGCACCTGTTACGCCTATCAGAACATCGCTTATGACACGGCGGCGGAGATCGTCGAGCGAGCGACGGGACAGGATTATGCCACCGCGGCGCGTGACCGGCTGTTTACCCCGCTGGGCATGAGCAACGCGAGCGTCGGGCGTGCCGGACTGGAGTCCGCCGCACGCTGGGCCAAACCGCATCACATGGGTCGCCGGCCGACCGCGGTGAATGATTATTATTACCGCGTTCCCGCCGCGGGCGGCGTGAATTCATCGGTGCGGGACCTGACGCGCTGGATGCTGGCACAGATGGGCGCGGCGCCCCAGGTGCTGCCGCCCGCAATGCTCGACACCATGCACCGTCCCCGAATCGCGACGCCCCCGCATGGCCGACGCGCGGCAATGGACAAGGCGCTGGCCGACGCATCCTATGGCTTGGGCTGGCGCAGCTTTCACTATGCCGGGCACACACTGGTCGGCCACCGCGGCTCGGTCGACGGTTACGGATCACTGATCCTGTTCGACCCCGCCGATCGGAGCGGGATCGTGATGCTGTGGAACAGCAACCGCCACGTGGCGGCGCGGCTTCAGCTCGAATTTTTCGACATGCTCTACGGGCTTGCCCCCACCGACTGGCTGGAACTGCCGGACCCGTCCGCGCAGAAGTGACGCGACGCGGACCCGCCGCCGGGGCAGAAGGGATCAAAGCCGGTCAGTAGTGATTGTCTGACCATGACCACAACGTCAGGCAGTCCGGCCGCGGAGATCGAGCTCAAGCTGGAGGTCGGTCACGGTGCGTTCGCGGCGCTTTGCCGGCTACCCGTGCTGGCGGGGATTGCCGCTGACGACCGCGAGCAGCTGGCGACTTACTATGACACGCCCGACCAAACGCTAAGCGCCGCGGGCATTTCGCTTCGCGTCCGCCGCACCGGCGAACGGCATGTCCAGACGATCAAGGCCGGCGGCGCGGCGACCGCGGGAATGTTTGCGCGGCCCGAGTGGGAACAGGACCTCGCCGGGCCCGATCCCGATGTGGGTGAATCATCGCCGCTTCGCGCGCTGGTGGATGACAGCGTGGTTGCGCGAATCCGCCCCGCGTTTTCAGTCGCGGTACGGCGCCGAAGTTGGCAGGTCGAATGGGCAGGCGCCGCCATCGAGCTCGTCGCGGACGAAGGGACGGCGAACGCCAACGGCCGCCAGGCTCCAGTTGCGGAGATCGAAGCCGAGCTGAAATGCGGCTCGCCGGACGCCCTGTTCTCCCTTGCGCGTGCGATTGGCCAGCACATACCCGTACGGCTCGGCGTACTGACCAAGGCGGAGCGTGGCTTTCGCCTGGCCGGCGGGCAGTTGAACGAGCCTGCAAAAGCGCAGCGCGTGCTGCTTGATCCGGGCATGGACGTCGCGGAGGCCTTTGCCGCGATCGTGGGTGCATGCCTGCGCCAGTTCCGCCTCAACGAGGAGGCCCTGCGCACCAATCCGGGGGCGGATGCGCTTCATCAGGCCCGGGTTGTGTTGCGCCGGCTCCGCTCGGCGCTGTCGATCTTCAGAACGGTCATCACGGATGATCGCTTCGCCCATCTCGCCGATGAGCTGCGCTTGCTGGCCCGGTCGCTCGGCAAGGCACGCGACCTCGACGTTCTCGTCGGCAGACTGGGCCCGAATGCCGACGTGAACATCCAGGCTGCCCATGGCCAAGCCTATGCCGCGGCCCTCGCCACATTGGACTCGCAGCGAACGCGCGATCTGATGATCGATCTCATCGAATGGATCTCGCTTGGCGCGTGGCGCACGCACCCGGCGGATCCCGGCGCAATCACCCAGCCGGCGCGCGAATTCGCGGCCGCGGCGCTCAAGAAGTTGCGGGGCAGGCTCAAGAAGCGCGGTCGCCAGCTTGGCACGCTTGAAGACGAAGACCGCCACCGCGTCCGCATCCAGGCCAAGAAGCTGCGTTACGCCGCTGAGTTCTTCGAAAGTCTGTTCACGGGCAAGAGGGCCCGCCGGCGATACACCAAGTTCCGAAAAAGGCTGGCCAGGCTTCAGGAGCATCTGGGCGAGCTGAACGACTTGGCGACTGCGCCGTCATTGATGAGGGACCTTGGCCTGGACCACGGTTCGCTCCCGCCCGATCGCCGCAAAGCGTTGCTGGCAAAGGCCACCAAGGCGCATGCGGCCCTGATCAAGGCAAAACGCTTCTGGTAAACGGCCAGTGGCGCGACGAGGGCCGACACCTACGCCTTGATCACGCGCTCCATTCCGCGACGTCCGGCTGCTCGCCGATCAGTGCGAGTCCGTGGGCAATCGAGGTTAGTTCATCACCGGCCGCGATCCGCTCCCCACCGAAGCGCCGCTCGAAAATCGCGCGGATCGCTGGAATGAGTGACGAGCCGCCGGTCAGGAACACCCGGTCGATCGCCCGCCCGTCAAGCTGGGCACGGGTAAGCGCCGTTTCCATCGCGCCTTCGATGCGAAGAAGATCGCCGGCAATCCATTGCTCGAACTCGGCACGCTGGACCGTTGCGGCGATGGATACGCCGCCGCCCTCAAAGCGAAACTCCGCTTCCTCCGATCCCGACAAGGCACGTTTCACTCGGCCGACCGAGTCGTAGAGCGGAAAGCCCTGTTCGTTCTCGATCAGCGCGATCATCCGCCCGACTGCCTGAGGGTCCGTTGCGTCCCTTTTCAGGCGGCGCAGTTCCTCAAGCGTTCGGCGGTTTCGCATCAGGGCAAGGCGCGACCAATCGGCGAAGTCGGCGAAATAGCCGCCGGGGATGTCGAGCAGCTTGCCGAACGAGC
Organism: Sphingomonas sp. IC-11; assembly: GCF_021043365.1. GTDB lineage: Bacteria > Pseudomonadota > Alphaproteobacteria > Sphingomonadales > Sphingomonadaceae > Sphingomonas. Next base: position 35,481 of record NZ_JAJNDU010000006.1, read on the forward strand.
GATAGGTGGTTCCCTTGCCGATCAGCGGCAGGACCAGCTGGTCGACGATGCGCTGGTCAAAGCGATCGCCCGCGATGCCGATTCCTGCCGACGATAGCGGCACGCAGCGACGCATGGCGCCCGGTTCTGCCACGCGTACGATCGAGAAGTCAGTGGTGCCGCCACCGAAATCCGCAACCATGATCGTCGCAGGCTCGGTCAGCCGCGACGCATAACTGTAGGCCGCACCTAGCGGTTCATAGACATAGTGGAGATCAGCGCCGAGGCACTCGAACATCGCCCCGTATCGCTGGCGAGCGAGCGACTCGTCCGGCCGGGCGCCGGCATATTGCACGGGTCGGCCGATCACGATCCGCTGCGGCCGCGCGTCCAGCTGACCGCCAGCGTGACCGATCAGCTTCTGGAGAAATCGCTGGCCCAGATCCTCGAAGCGGAAGGGCTTGCCGAAGATCAGCGCGCGTTCGAACGTGGTGCTGGCGGCGACCGTCTTGAACGATTGCACAAACCTGCTGTCGAGCGGTGCCTCGAGATATTCCTCGATCGCCCAGGGCCCGGCTTCGTGAGCGACCCCGTTCCAGGCGGAATCATCCTCCCAAAAGCACAGCGCGGAGCGGAATACCGGGCCACTGGCGGCATCACCGGCGAAGTCAATCAGACGTGATTCGCCATTGCCGCCACCGCGGGCCACGACCGTGTTGGTGGTGCCGAAATCAATGCCGAGCGCTGGGACGCCGCTGTCCACGACCTGCTCCTTTGTCGCCGGGGTGAGCCGCCGTGCGGGGCGCGGCCTATGGCACGGCGATATCCGGTGGACAAGCGAGCCGTGTCACCGCCCTGAGGAGCATAAGCGAATACGGCGAGGAAACGGAGTGGAGGAGTGGGCGCCGCCCGGCGGCCTGTTACATCAGGCCAAAGCCTGGAAACCCGCCCGTGCTGACGCACCGGGCGGGTCCAAGCAGTTCTGATCAGCGACCGGTCTGCTTCTGCGCTGCCGGATCCACCGAAGGCGCGCCGCTGGCCGGTGTGGCGGTGTTGGCGATATCGCCGGTCTGGCCCCGCACGTCCTTCTCAACGGCGTCCACCGCGTTCACGGCATCCGGCGCGGCACCACCGGCGCCCTCAACCGCGTTTCCGCCATCGGTTTCCGCCGCAGCGCCGGGCGCCGGAGCGGCCGGGAGCGGCAGGTTTGAGCCCTGCTGGTTCATGTACAGGATCAGGTTCGCGCGATCCTGCGGATTCGACAGGCCGGCGAAGGTCATCTTCGTGCCCGGCGCGAACTTACGCGGGCTGGTGAGCCACGCGTTCATCTTGTCGAAGTCCCAGTTGCCACCCACCTTCTTCAGCGCGTCGGAGAAAGCGAAACCGCCGCGGCCATGCGCCACCGCTTCGCCCATCACGCCGTAAAGATTCGGGCCGATGCCATTTGCGCCACCCTGAGTCATGGTGTGGCAGGCCGCGCACTTCTTGAACACGTCGGCGCCCTTGGCCGCGTCCGCGCTGGCGAGCAGCGACGCGATCGGCACTTCGGCGGCGGCGCCACCACCGGCTTCCTCGGCGGCCTCAATGGGATAGCCCGACTTTTCGGCCTCGCCCGAGTGGAAGACCATGCCGCCGACGATCGACAGCCCAAGCGCGGCGCCGCAGGCAGCAAGAACCCAGCCTGCAATCGTGTTGGTCCGATCATCCATGTCGTGCGGTTACCCCTCCAAAGTCGTGCGTCCATAGAAAAGCCGTCATCGGACGGCAAGCGCTTGAGAGGAAGTTGATCGTCGCTTAGCGGTCAGATCGATGGAAAATTTCGCAGCGCCTGCTCGCCCGATCGTCGCCAACATGATCGCCGCCGCTTCCGAAGCACCCGAACGCACGGTCGCCTTCCAGGGCGCGCCGGGGGCAAACAGCCATGTCGCGGTGACGGAAGTGTTCCCCGACGCGCTGCCGCTGCCCTGCTTTTCCTTCGAGGACGCGATCGACGCGGTGAAGGGCGGCACGGCCGACCGAGCGATGATCCCGATCGAAAATTCGCTGCACGGCCGCGTCGCCGACATCCATTTCCTGCTGCCCGAATCGGGGCTGGTGATCACGGGCGAGCATTTCCTGCCGATCCGGCACGCCCTGATGGGAGTGGGCGAACGGGACGACATCCGCGAGGCGATGAGCCATCCGCAGGCGCTGGGACAATGCCGCCACTGGCTGAAGGCGCATGACATTCGACCGATTTCCTACCCGGATACCGCGGGTGCGGCGGCCATGGTCGCGGAACAGGCCAATCCCGCCATCGCCGCGCTCGCCCCGCCCGCAGCAGCGGACATATACGGCCTCAACCTGCTCGCCACCGATATCGCCGATGCCGATCACAACATGACCCGCTTTGTCGTGCTGGCGCGCGGCAGCAAGCCGCCGGTGGGTGACGGCCCGTGGATGACTACCTTCATCTTCGAGGTGAAGAACGTGCCCGCCGCGCTTTACAAGGCGCTTGGCGGCTTCGCCACGAACGGCGTGAACATGACCAAGCTGGAAAGCTACCAGCGCGGTGGCACCTTTGCCGCGACCGACTTCTACTGCGATATCGAAGGCAAGCCGGGCGACGAGAATGTGGACCGCGCGCTGGAAGAACTCGGTTTCCAGACGAAGTGGGTTCGCGTGCTGGGCACCTATCGGCAGGCGCGCAAGCGCGGCTAGGCCGCTGCAACTGGTCGCATCGCCGCCACGCCGCAGCTTGCGTCGCGCCCGCGCTGTCGTATCACCCGATACGACAAGGAGAAGGCGAGCGGATGACGATGCGTAAGATGTTGCTGGCGGGCGTGGCCCTCGCCGTATCTACAAGTGCGGTTGCGCAAGGGGCGCCCAGTGCGCCGCGCGTCGCGAAGAAGCCGCATGAGGTTTCCTCCCCCAACGGCATCCGCAGCGACGAATATTACTGGCTGCGCGACGACACCCGCAAGAACCCGGAGATGCTCGCCTACCTGCAGGCCGAGAACGCCTATGCGGACACGCAACTGGCGACGCTGAAGCCTCTGCAGGACACATTGTACCAGGAGACGGTCAGCCACATCAAACAGGATGACAGTTCCGTTCCCTATCTGAAGAACGGCTATTGGTATCAGACTCGGTTCGAGACGGGCGCAGACTATCCTGTGATCGAGCGCCGCAAGGGCGATCGCAACGCACCGGCAGAATTGATGTTCGATCAGCCGGCGATGGCCAAGGGGCATAATTTCTTCGCCCTGTCGGCCTGGGCCGTCAGCCCGAACAACCGCATGGTGGCCTATGCCGAGGATGTGGTCGGACGCCGGCAATACACGCTGAAGATCAAGGATCTCGCCACCGGTCAGCTGATGGCCGACACGATCACCAACGCCGAACCCAACATCGTCTGGGCCGACGACAATCGCACGATCCTGTACGTCGCCAAGGATCCGACCACATTACGTGGTTACAAGGTGATGGCGCATGTCCTGGGCACCCCTGTCGCGCAGGACAAGATGCTCTACGAGGAGAAGGACGATACCTTCCAGATGGGCATCACGCGCACCAGCGATGATCGCTTTGTCTGCATCATCGTCCAGTCCACCGTCAGCGATGAGCAGCGCTGCGCGCCCGCGACGAGCCCCGCTGCCTTCCAGACGCTGGCACCCCGCAAGCGTGAGCTGCGCTACGAAGCGGATCACATGGACGGTCGCTGGATCGTCCGCACGAATCTGCGGGCGAAAAACTATACGCTGATGACGGTCGCTGATGGCGATGCTGCCCGGGGCACCGGCGCGTGGAAGGATCTGACCCCCGCCAGCGACACGGTGTTCATCGAAGGGTTCAAGCCGTTCACCGGCTTCATCGCCATCGATCAGCGCGAAGGTGGCAACCGGATGATCCGGGTACTCGATGCCACTGGCAAGTCGCTGCCGGTCAGGGCCGACGAGCCCGCCTATCGCATGGCGCTGGACGTCAACGAAGAGCCGGACACGGCTTGGGTGCGCTATACCTATGGTTCGCTCGTCACCCCGACGACCACCTATGAGGTGAACGCCAAGACGGGCGAGCGGCGCGTGCTGAAAGTGGCGCCGGTCCCCGGCTACGATCCCGCGAATTACATCACCGAACGCGTGTGGGCGACTGCCCGCGACGGCACGAAGATCCCGGTGAGCCTGGTTCATCGCAAGGACGTGAAGCGCGACGGCACGGCGCCGTTGTTCCAATACGCCTATGGCAGCTACGGGATCTCAACGGATCCGGCGGTGGATCCGGGCCGGATCGGGTTGCTCGACCGCGGGGTCGTCTATGCCATCGCCCATATCCGGGGTGGACAGGAAATGGGCCGCCAATGGTATGATGACGGCCATCTGCTGAACAAGAAGAACAGCTTCACCGACTTCGTCGACGTGACCCGCTATCTCGTCGCGCAGAAATATGCCGCCAAAGGCCGCGTTGCCGCGATGGGCGGATCGGCGGGCGGGCTGCTGATGGGCGGCGTCGCCAATATGGCACCCGAGGATTACAAGGTGATCGTGGCACAGGTGCCGTTCGTCGACGTGGTAACGACGATGCTGGACGCCTCCATCCCGCTCACCACCTTCGAATATGACGAGTGGGGCAACCCGGCTCAGAAGCAATATTATGACTATATGCTGAGCTACTCACCGTACGACCAGGTCGCGGCCAGGGCCTATCCGGCAATGTATGTCGGCACCGGCCTGTGGGACAGCCAGGTGCAATATTATGAGCCCGCAAAGTGGGTGGCGCGCCTGCGTGACAAGAAGACGGACAACAATCCGCTGCTGTTCCGGGTGAACATGGAAGCAGGCCATGGCGGCAAGTCCGGCCGCTTCGAACGATATCGCCAGAATGCCGAATGGGGCGCCTTCGTGCTCCAGCAGCTGAACGTCGTGAAATAAGCGGCTGCCCGCCCGTCCCGGTCACCACCGGGAAGGGCGGGCCCGCGATCAGCCTTCGTTAGCCCAGAGTGTCAACAAAGTATGGGCGATGGCATAGGTCGGCGGCGCCACAAACGGGCCGTCGCCGGCCAGCGACGCGCGGACTTCCTCGCGGGTGAACCAGCCGGCCTTTTCCAGCTCGTTCTCGTCCAGCGTGATTGCATCATCGTCTGCCACGCCGACACAGGCGATCATCAGCTGTGACGGAAACGGCCAGGGCTGGCTGGCGACGTAGCGCACGCCGGAGACGCGCACGCCGGCCTCTTCCTGGATCTCGCGCGCCACCGCTTCCTCAATCGATTCGCCCGGCTCCAGGAAACCTGCCAGCGCAGAATAGCGGCCGGCCGGCCAGCTTGGCTGCCGGCCGAGCAGCGCGCGCCCTTCATGCTCCGCGATCATGATGACGACCGGGTCGACGCGGGGAAAATGCTCGGTGGAGCAGTTAGTGCACTTGCGACCCCAGCCGGCTCGGAACGCCTCCGTCTGGGTGCCGCAGTTTGCGCAGAAACGATGCCGCGCATTCCAGTCGAGCACCGCACGGGCCATGGCATACGTCGCCGCTTCCCCCGGCGCGAGCTGGTCCAGCGCACGGAACAGCGCCGGCGAGCGCAGCGGGGGTGCGGGCACGCCCTCGGGCGCGGCAGCGAAGCGCGGGCGGCCCTCATCAAAACCCAGCAGGACGATATGGGCATCGTCCGGGGCCTCGGTCACCATCGTCCAGCCGAGGCGGCCGTCCTCGGTGATTTCGGGATCATAGCCGTCGAGCTTGAGCAGCCGTGCGCGCCAGTCGCCCAGCGCGGCGGCAAATGCCTCGGCATCGTTGCGGTGATCGGCGACGCGGGTCAGGGTGCCGCCGGTGAAGCCAGGGACGCTCATCGTGCGGCAAGCCGCTGCATGTCGCGCGCCAAAGCGGCGGGCACGCTCTGCCGCAGACCCCATTTCTCCGCCGGAAAATATTGCACCATCACCGTTCCTCGCATCTTCTTGACCGGATCGACCCAGGCGATGGTGCCAGCGGCACCGCCCCAGCCGAATGTTCCCTTGGAAGGTACGCCGCCGGGCGCATCCTCGAGATAGACTGACCCGCCGGCGCCAAAGCCCATGCGGGCCGACATGGCGCCGCCTGTTCCATCACCCAATCCGGCGAACGAAACGCCAGCGGGCAAGAGGTTCGACATGGCAAGCGCCGCCGTTTCCGCCCTCATCACGCGGCGTCCGTCCAGCGTGCCGCCATTGGCCAGCATGTGAAGAAAGCGGTCGTAATCGCGCGCGCTGGAGACGAGGCCTGCGCCGCCATAGGGGAAACTGGGCGGCTTCAGGTACACCGAGGTCGCACCCGCATCGATCGGCGCCCGATTGTCCCCGACGAAGACATAGTTGGTGGACAGGCGCCGAGCCTCACTTGCCGGCACGCTCCAATAGGTAGAGCGCATGCCCAACGGATCCAGCAAGCGCGCCTGCACGAAACGGTCGAACGGCATCCCGCTCGCCTTTTCTATAACCGCCCCCATCACGTCGAGTCCGATGGAATAGTGCCATTTGGTGCCCGGCTCGGCGATCAGCGGCACGGCGGCCACCCGGTTGGCGAATTCGGCAAGGCTCGTGGGGCGCGTAAGGCGCGCCTTTACCTCCACTTGCGCATTCACCTGTGCCGGCACGATGCCGCGCCGCTCATAATCCTGCAGCAGCGGCCCCTTGGCGCTGATGCTGTAACCCAGGCCTGCCGTGTGGGTGAGCAAATGACGGATCAGGATTGGGTTCTTCGCCGGAACACTGTCGAGCGACGTATCCGGACTGGTCAGCACCCGCATGTTGGCAAAGGCCGGGAAATATTTGCTGACCGGATCATCAAGACTGATTCGTCCGTCCTCAACGAGGAGCATGGCGGCGATGCCAGTGACCGGCTTCGTCATGGAATAGATCCGCCACAAGCTGTCCGGGCCGGCGATCGGCGCGCCGGCATCATCGGCGATACGGCCGGCGGCAACGAACTGCGGCGGGGAATCCCCCAGTCCAAAGGCAGCAACGATGCCCGGCATCTTTCCACTGGCGACATAGCCGTCGAAGAGCGCCTGAGTTGCAGGCAGCAGCGCATTGCGGGCAGGCGTCGCGCTGGCCGCGGCCGGCGCGGGCTGCACCGCCGGGCGGGCCTGCCGCGCGTCGCCGACCGTGGCAGCGAATGCCAGGAACGCGGCCGTGCCGCCAAGCCAATGCGCCCTCATCGCGTCCTCCCTATCGCCTCTGCGGCCTTTGCAAAGACGGTCGGCAACCCCGCTGACGCAAGATCATCGACCGGCCACCATTCGCCCTCGGCATGCGTGGAATGCGCGTCCCAGCGCCCCACGGCAAGCGCGAGTTCGAGGGTGAAGTGCGTGAAACCATGGCTGACGGCACGGTTCAACATCACCCAGTCGGCAGGCGCTGGCGCTTCGGCGAGACCGGGCGCCGAGAGCTCCCACGGCCCGGTCGGCAATGCCCGCATCCCGCCCAACAACCCCTTGGACGGGCGACGGACCAGCAGAAGCTCGCGTCGGTTTGCGCTGTCAGCCGCGCCCATCTCGCGCTCCAGCCAGAAGATCGTGCCGAAACGCGCTGGCCGCGCTTTCTTCGCCGGTTTGACCGGGAACGCTTCTTCCATGCCAGCGCGATGGGCGGCGCAATCATCAGCGAGCGGGCACAGCAGGCACTTGGGCCTTCTCGGCGAACAAATGGCCGATCCCAGGTCCATCATCGCCTGCGCAAAATCACCGGCGCGCTGATCGGGCGTCACCTGCTCCGCCGCGGCGCGTACCGCCGGCTTCCCGGCAGCGCAGAACAGGCGCGACACCACCCGTTCGACATTGGCATCGATCACAACGGCGCGCTGACCGAAAGCGATAGCCGCCACTGCCGCCGCGGTATAGTCACCCAGCCCCGGCAAGGCGCGCAGCGCGGCTTCCGTCGCCGGCAAGCGCCCACCATGATCGGCAGCGATCACCTTTGCCGCCCGCACGAGATTGCGGGCACGCGCATAATAGCCAAGGCCTGCCCAAGCGGCCATCACCTCCGCCTCGTCCGCCGCCGCCAGGCTGGCAATGTCCGGCCAGCGCGCGACCCATGCCTCGAAGCGCGGGCGCACCGTTGCGACCGTCGTCTGCTGAAGCATCACTTCCGACAACCAGACGCGATAGGGATCCGCGCGCACACCAGGCGGCGCGCGCCACGGCAGGGTTCGGGCATGCCGATCATACCAATCGAGCAGCTTGTCGGCGATCGAGCGCTTGGCGTCCACGGCCCGGCTATGGCATGGGGCGCCAGATGAGCAAGCGGGTGCGAGCGTCCCAATCACAACCGGAACCCGCGCGGTCGAACCGTTCGCGCCCGGTGTCCGAACTGTTGCCCTCTGTGGGCGGCGCGGCATTCCGTCGATTCGGCTTCGTGCAATCGTCCATCGTGACCCGCTGGCCCGAGATCGTCGGCGAAAAGCTGGCCGCCGCCAGCGCACCCGAATCGATCAAGTTTCCGATCGGCAAGAAGCAGGACGGCACACTGACCCTGATGGTGCGAAGTGCCCATGCGGTGATGATCCAGCATGTCGTGCCGGAAATCATCGAGCGGGTGAACCTGTTCTTCGGCTATCCCGCTGTCGCCAAGGTGGCCATTCGCCAGGGCGATCTGGCGCCCCGGCCCAAGCCGCGCCCGGTACCGGAGCCTCGCCCGGTGCCGGTCGAACTGGGGCACAGCCTCAAGACCATCGAAGATCCCGAACTCAAGGCCGTGCTGGAGGCGCTCGCCGCCAGCGTTGGCGCCTCCAGCGGACTGCCCATCGTCAAATGAAAAAGCTATTCGCGTTCGCCGCTATCGCCCTTGCCGCGCCGCTGACCGCCGCGACCCAGAAGCCGTGGACGGCGACTGCGGCTGTCGCGCCCTCCGGCAGCTATGTCATCGGCAATCCCAAGGCGAAGGTGAAGTTGATCGAATATGTCAGCTATACCTGCCCTCATTGCGGCCACTTTTCCCGCGATTCCGCCGCTGTCCTGAAGGGCAAGATGATCGCGTCGGGCTCCACCAGCCTCGAGGTGCGCAGCTCGATCCACGATCGCTACGATCTGGTGGCGGCTACGCTGGCGCGCTGCTCCGGCCCTGCGCTGTTTCCCAAGATCCATGACCTGCTGTTCACCCGGCAGGAGGCGTGGCTGAAGCAGGCCGCGACTTATGATCAGGCATCGGGGCAAGCCAATGCCGGCAAGTCGCAGACCCAGATCATGCGCGCGCTGGCCGACGGTGCAGGGCTGACTGCCATCGCGAAGGCGGCGGGCATGACTGACGGCGCGATCGCCGCCTGTTTCGCCAACGAGTCGAATGTCGCGAAAACACTGCAGGTGGCACAGTCGATTCAGGGCAAGATCAGCGGCACGCCCGCCTTTGAACTGAACGGCAAGCTGATCCAGAACACCGGTTGGGCGGAGCTTGAACCGATGCTGCGCGCCGCCGGCGCCAAGTGATTGATACGGAGTGATAGCATGAAACTGCGTTTTGCCGCGTCCACCCCTCTCCTGGCTTGCGCGCTCGCGATGCTGGCCGCGTGCGGAGAGAGCGGCAACACCAATGCCGCTGCGCCGAACTCCATTGCGGCAGCACCGGCACCCGCGGGCCAGGATTGGACGCAGGTCGTTTCCAAGACGGCAGACGGCGGCTTCGTGATGGGCAATCCCAACGCGCCGCTGAAGCTGGTCGAATATGGTTCGCGCACCTGCCCGACCTGCGGCAACTTCGGCCGCACCGGTACGCGCCCCCTCGAGGACAATTACATCAAGACCGGCAAGGTCAGTTACGAATTCCGCGACTTCCTGGTTCACGCGCCCGACCTTGGCGTTGCCATCCTCGGCCAGTGCGCTGGCGAGACGCCGTTCTTCCAGATCCTGGAGCAGATGTTCGTCGAGCAGGACCAGTTTCTCCAAAAGCTCGAAAGCGTGCCGGCCGACTTCCAGCAGCGGCTGCAAGGCATGAGCCCCGCCCAGCAGGCAACCGCGTGGGTGGAGCATCTCGGCTATGTCGATTGGGTGAAGCAGCGCGGCTTGACCGAGACGCAGGCGCGTCAGTGCCTGTCTGACAGCAAGCGCATCGAGGACCTCGCCAAGGTTTCCGAAGTCGCCATGCGCGACAAGGAAGTGACGGGCACGCCGACCTTCATCCTGAACGGCGAGAAGCTCGATGCGGCAAGCTGGCCGCAGGTGGAGCAGGCGCTGAAGGCAGCCGGCGCTTGAACCTGACGGTGCATAGCGCCGCTTGAGCCTTGTCGCGCTCCGCGGAACATGCGGAGCGCGACCGGGCGCTGGGCGCTTGGCCCGCGCGCTGGGCGCCGGGCGCCGGGCGCTAGGCGCCGGCGGGGCACGAAGCGGCGCTCGGGTGTAGCGACTAGCTAGATTGTCGCCCAGGCGGCGATTTCGTCCTCATGCCGGCGCGTTATCAGCAGACCGCTTGCCTTCCCCTCGGCCAGATCGACCGAGATTTCGCCGGTCCACTCAACCGTCGCATTGCCGCTTAGCGTCACCATGCCCGCTTCGCTGGCGGCGGCGCGCACCAGGCCGCCGCGATTGCGCACCGTTACGATCTGATTGAACGGCAAGCGCCCCGTCAGCCCCGCCACAAAGGTGGCTGCCCCCATCGCGCTGCCGCAGGCATTAGTCAGGCCGACCCCGCGCTCGAAGGTACGAACGTAAAGCTCTGCGCCATCGCGAACCTCAACGAACGACACATTGGCACGATTTGGCAGCCAGGTGGGCGCGGCTTCGCAGATCTCCCCGATGCGGACCAGCTCGGCCTCGTCAACGCGATCGACAAAGGCGATCAGATGAGGATTGGGCAAGGCGACCGCGGTAAAGCGCAGGCTTGGCGAGAGCCGCTCGATCACTGCTTCGCGGATCTGGTCGCCCTCACCCTCGAGTGGCCAATCGCGCACGCCCAGCGTCGCTGGCCCTGCCGTTTCACGAACCGTGTAGACGCCCGGGGCCAGATCATCGTCACGCGCAACCTCGGCCTCGCTCGTCTTCAGCCGCACGAATGCCTCACGCCGGCCAGTCGCCTCCAGCCCCGCCCGCGCCACGCAGCGCAAGCCGTTGAGGCACGTTTCCGGCTCCGATCCATCCGCATTGAAAATCCGCATGCCAAAGGCTGCACGATCATCCCCTTGCGTCAGCAGAAGGATGCCGTCGCCCCCGACCGGCCCGGCACGATCCGCAAGGGCGCGCGCGACCTGCGCCCACTCACCGTCCGACAACCCGATGTCGCGGGCGTCGATCAGAGCGAAATCATTGCCGGAGCCATGGCATTTGGTGATGTCGAAGCGCATGGCTGCGGCTTATCTGCGCCCCGTACCGATGCCGCAAGCCTTGTCCCAAGTCACCGCCCTAGCCGCCTCGGAACGCGCGGATCAATCGAGCCGGTAATGATCCGCCAATCGGTCGAGCGCCATGGTCAACACCAGTCGGCCGGACCGCGCGGGCCAGCCCAGCGACTTTTCCGCGACCGGGAGCCCTTCGCCCGCGCATACCACCCGCCACAGCACGTCGCTGAGGCCGCGTCCGACCGCCGCCACGGCGGCATCGAAGCGACGCTTCGCGGCCAGGTGAGCACTCGTCGGATCCAGTCCCTGCCCCGCGCCGCCATCAACCCGAACGGACCATCGCATCGTCACCGCGGGTGCCATTGCCGCCCGTTCATAATCGGCACGCAGTCGCTCACCGGCGGCAATCTGCCGAGCGTCGAGCAGTCCGCGAGCGCCAAGCCATGACAGCGGCGATTCCGCAATGTTCACCGTGACACTGCGCCCCTGCTTGCGGGCGCCTCGCGGCAGAATACGGCCCGCACCGTCGATCCCACGCTCCACCAGCATCTGCATCTTTGTTCTCCTTATGTTCGATGCAGGTGCCATGACATGAAGCCATGCTTGTAGGACAGGCTCTTAGCGGTGAACCTTCCGCAGCCGCAGCCAGGAGCCGAGCGCCCACCAGGCGAGCGCCCAAAGCGCGCCCGCGCTCCACCCGGCCAGCACGTCGCTTGGCCAGTGCACGCCCAGATAGACGCGGCTGAACCCGACCGACCCGACCAGCGCGATCGCTGCAGCAAAGATGAACCAGCGAGCGGCGGCGCGCGGCACGATCTGCATCACCATCAGCGCGATGGTGAAATAGACGATCGCACTGTTACCGGCATGGCCGCTTGGGAAGCTGGCGGAGGCGACCTCTACCAGGTGATCGACCAGCGCTGGCCGATCCCGCCCGACCAGTTCCTTGCCCAACGAGATCGCGAGTGAGCCCGACACCGTGCCGCCCAAAACGAGCGCGGCGGTAAGGAAATGGCGGCAGGCGACGAGGAAGCCGACGGTGAGCGCGACGATCAGCGTCAGCACCGTGCCGCCGCCCAGCGCAGTGATGTCAATCATGGCCCCTTGCAGCCATGACGGCCCAATCGGCGTCGCGGCGTCGCCGGACGTACGCAGCGCGAGCATGATCGCATGGTCGAAATCGAATTGCGTGCCGCGCGCGATCGTCCCGCCGAGCAGCGTGACGATCAGCACCGCTCCCGCGAGGGCGGCCAGCGCGATGAAGGCATAGGGTGGGTGTGAGATGCCCTCGGGCGCGGTCTGGTCCGGCGTGGCGGGCGTGTCAGCGAGATGCTCGAGCGTGGATTCGGGAGGCATGTGGCGGATGTAGCAGGGATATGCGGAAAGGCTGCACTGATCGCGTAATGGTATGATGGCCGGCAGGATGGCATCGCCGGGACCTTTGCACAGCACGGCAGATTGCGGCAGGCCCGGTGCGAGAGGTGGATCCGGCGGGGCTTGCGCACTGGCGCGACGTGTCGCCCTTCGCTTCGTGCAGCAGCCGCGCTGTTTCTTGCTGCTTGAGCCGGCGAGCTTGCGGCGGGCGTCGCGCAGCCGTTCGTTGATCGTATGCACCGACAGGTCGAAATGCCGCGCCATGGATTTGGCGTCGTGCCAGACGAGGAGCAGGCGAAGCCTCTCCTTTTTCCGTCAGCGCCTCAACTCCGGGGCCATCAAACCTAACGCCATCCAACCTGATCTTGCCGCCAAGGCTAGCGGGGCATCCGCCGGGCGTGACCCCAAAACGATTGTACCCGCGGCTGGTGGGCCGCGGGTACGTGAGGTTTCAGCGGTGTGCGGCCGGCCTAGTCATGCTCGCGGTCGCCGGCGCCCATGTAGAGTTCGCGGCCGGTTTCCTCATAGACGTTGCTCATCTTGGCCATGCCGGCCTCCGCCTCTTCGGTGGCGAGGAAGCCTTCGCTGCCCTGGTTCTGCAGCCGAGCGAAGTCGCGCACTTCCTGCGTGATCTTCATCGAGCAGAACTTGGGGCCGCACATCGAGCAGAAATGCGCGGTCTTGGCGCCTTCCGCCGGCAGTGTCTGATCGTGGTACTTTTCCGCGGTGTCGGGATCGAGGCTGAGGTTGAACTGATCGCGCCAGCGGAATTCGAAGCGGGCGCGCGACAGGGCGTCGTCGCGCATCTTGGCGGCCGGGTGCCCCTTGGCGAGATCGGCGGCATGGGCGGCGAGCTTGTAGGTGACGACGCCGACCTTCACGTCGTCGCGGTCCGGCAGGCCGAGATGCTCCTTCGGCGTCACGTAGCAGAGCATTGCCGTGCCATACCAACCGATCATCGCCGCGCCGATGCCGCTGGTGATATGGTCATAGCCGGGCGCGATGTCGGTGGTCAGCGGCCCGAGCGTGTAGAAGGGTGCCTCGCCGCACGCCTCAAGCTGCTTGTCCATATTCTCCTTGATCTTGTGCATCGGCACGTGGCCGGGGCCCTCGATCATCACCTGCACGTCCTGCGCCCAGGCGCGGTGGGTGAGCTCGCCGAGCGTATAGAGCTCGGCGAACTGCGCCTCGTCATTGGCGTCGGCGATGCTTCCGGGGCGCAGGCCATCGCCGAGCGAATAGGCGATGTCATAGGCCTTCATGATCTCGGTGATCTCGTCGAACCGCTCGTAGAGGAAGCTCTCCTTGTGGTGCGCGAGGCACCATTTCGCCATGATCGAGCCGCCGCGGCTGACGATGCCAGTGACGCGCTTGGCGGTCAGCGGCACGTACGGCAGGCGAACGCCGGCGTGGATGGTGAAATAGTCGACGCCCTGTTCGGCCTGTTCGATCAGCGTGTCGCGGAAGATCTCCCACGTCAGGTCCTCGGCGATGCCACCTACCTTCTCCAGCGCCTGGTAGATCGGCACGGTGCCGATCGGCACGGGCGAGTTGCGGATGATCCACTCGCGCGTGTCGTGGATGTTGCGCCCGGTGCTGAGGTCCATCACCGTGTCCGCGCCCCAGCGGATCGCCCAGACGAGCTTGTCGACCTCGGTGGCGACGTTCGACGCGACGGCGCTGTTGCCGATGTTGGCGTTGATCTTGACCAGGAAGTTGCGGCCGATCGCCATCGGCTCGGATTCAGGATGGTTGATATTGTTGGGGATGATCGCCCGGCCGCGCGCCACCTCGTCGCGGACGAACTCGGGCGTCACGTAATCGGGGATCGCCGCGCCGAAGCTCTCGCCGTCGCGAACGTATTCGCGCAGCATCTCGCGGCCGAGGTTCTCGCGCGTGGCGACATATTCCATCTCGGGCGTGATGATGCCGCGGCGGGCGTAGTGCATCTGGCTGACGTTGGCGCCGGGCTTCGCGCGCAGCGGGCGCTTCACGACGTTGGGGAAGGGCTGGACGCCGCCGGAGCGGTCGGGGCCGAGCTGGCCGTTGTCCTCCGGGCGGATCTCGCGCGCGTCGTACGCCTCGACATCGCCGCGACCCATGATCCAGTCGCGGCGCAGCGGCGCAAGGCCGGCGTTGATGTCGATGCGGACGTTCGGGTCGCTGTACGGCCCCGACGTGTCGTAGACATTGAGCGGGGGCTCGCCGCAGCCCGCCTCCAGATCGATCGCGCGCATCGCGACCTTAAGCGGACCGACGTGGATCTTGCGCGAGCCGCGGATCGGGCCGGTGGTGACGCCGATGGCGCCGCGCGCTGCTTCGATGGGGGAATCTACGTCGGCCATGTCTCACTCTCCAATAGCCGAAGAGCGAAAGACGGATTGCCGGTGGTGGCGCGCCGCTCCCTCCCTCCGCCGGTGTCAACCGGATCAGGTTCAGCGGGTCGGGGGCTCGTGCCCCCCTCTCAACCGCCGTCAGCGGTCCCCCGGGGATATGGCCGTTCTACGCGCCTTCACGGACGTGGTAAAGCCGGGCGCGACCGACGCCGCGCCCGGGAAAGCGGATCAATTGGCCGCGCTGGTCTTGAGGTCGCCGTTGAGGCCCGCCGGGAAGAACCCTCCCGACGAGACGGACGCCTTGTTCACGTACAACACGTTCAGCACGGCGGGATTGGTGCGGCTGAAGGCGATGCCGTTCCCATCGGCGGGGGTGATGTTCGCAGCGCCATCAATGGAAACGCCCTGATCCAGATCGCTGCTGCCATCCAGCGAGTCCCGAGCATCGCTGAACCGACCGGCCAGCGTGCGAAGCGCGGGGTCGCTGTAGAGCGCAGTGCGGATCAGCCCCGCATGATAGCTTTGCGCGCCAAGGAGACCAAAGAAGCCGGTGCGGGTATTGCCGATATTGATCAGCGGCTGCAGCCCCTTGTACGCGGTGACGATCACGTCCTGCAGGAAGAACGCACCCAGCAGGAAGTTGCCGTCGCCCGAGTAGGGATTGAACGTCTCCTTCAGCGCCGCGGAGAACGGGCCGTCCGCGGCGCCCGAGATGTTGATCGCCGGCTGCGCCACTGCTTCGGCAGTGATGATACCGCGCAGATAAGCGATGCGCCGCTGTGACTCAGCAGCGATCTCACGCGCGCAGGCGGCAACGAACGGGTCGCTGAAGGTTACGGGCGCGCCGCCGGTCACACCACCGGGGGTGCCGGTACCGGTCAGCAGGTCGGCCGACACGCCCGCGCCCGTCGTTGCGTAGGCGAAATATTGTGCCTGGAGATATTCCAGCTGCAGCGCGAAGTTCACAGCCGCGCGGTCGGCATTCGTCGTCGAGGTGGGCGTAGGCGTCGGAGTGGGGGACGGTGTTGGGGACGGCCCGGAATCGTCGTCGTCATCGCCTCCGCAGGCGGAGAGCAGTGCGAGCCCTCCAGCGGCGATCGAGGCGCCACCGGCGAGCTGAAGAAAGCGGCGACGCTCGGCGTGCCGGCTGGTGGCTTCGAGCGGCTGGGGCAGGTTGTCGTGATCGGTCATGGCGAATGGTCCTGGAAACTAAGAAGCGGGCGAAGCGGGGTCGCCTCAGCTCGTCGCGGTTGACTTGATCGTGCCGTTCACCCCAGCGGTGAAGAAGCCGCCGCTCGTCGCCGTGCCACTGTTCAGATAAAGGACGTTGAGCACCTGCTGCGGCGTACGGCTGATTGCCAGGCCGTTGGCGTTCAGCGGCGCGACATTGGCAATCGCCGCGCCGGAGGCCGAGGCACTCGGCCGGACGCCCTGATCCAGGTCGGCAGCGGCGCCGTCCAGCGTGTCGCGCGCGTTGGAAATTGCCTCGCTGGCATCGATCAGTGACGGGGTGCTCAAGCCGCGGCGGTACAACAGGCCACGGATCGCGGCGGCATGATGCGCCTCCACGGCGAGCATGCCACCGACCGCTTCTTGATAGGCGCGGGTCGTGATCAGGCCCATGATGCCGCCATAGGCCGTGACGCTCACATCCTTTACCATGAACGCCGCGAGCAGGAAATTCTCCTCGCTCGCATACGGATCGAACGCTTGCCCTGCACCGACCAGCCCGGCCGCACGCGCCAAGCCGCTGAACGCGCTGGTGGGTGTCGATCCCAGATCGATCGCTGGCTGCGCGACGGCGTAAGCGGTGGTCAACGAGGATCGCAGGAATCGGACATGGGCAAGCGCGTCGGCCGCCATCTCCTTGGCGATAGAGCCGAACACCGCATCGGTGAAGGAAACGGCGCGTGCGCCACTGGCCGCACCTGCTGTCCCGCTGCCCGAAATGTCTGCCGTCGCCAGAGCGGCTCCACCGGTCGCAACCGCAAAGAAGTTCGCCTGCAGATATTCGATGTTCAGGACGAAGTTCAGCACGTCGACTTCGCTGGCGATCGTCTGTGCCGCGGCCGGCTGTGTCGTCAGCGCCAGGGCGCCCGCTCCAACCGCCGCCGCCCCGAATGCGGTGGCAAAGAAGGCGCGTCGATCGGCGCGCTGCGGGCCGCGCGCCTCCGGCGTCTCGATCAACGTTTCCGTCTGCGACATCGCGGCTTCCTTCTTTCTCTAACGCGCACCGGGCGGCATGCCCCCGGGCCCGTGCGTAACTCGTTTCGCTGTCGGTTTCCTGAACGGATCGACAGGAACGCGCTAGCGCGAAAGTGCGCCCAAGGAAATGTCAGGAAGAGAACGCACCTCAGCTCAGGCGTCCGCCCAGCGCCGCAGGAGATTGTGATAAACGCCGGTCAGCTGAATCACGGCGGGATCGCCCTGCCCCCGCTCCGCGGCAACCGACTGAATGCTGCGGTCAAGTTCAAAGAGGATGCGGCGATCGGCGTCGGCGCGCACCATGGATTGCAGCCAGAAGAAGGAAGCCACACGCGTGCCGCGCGTGACCGGCGTCACGCGATGCAGGCTGGAGGAGGGGTACACTACTGCATGTCCCGCCGGCAGCTTCACCTGCTGCTCCCCGAACAGATCCTCGATTACCAGCTCGCCGCCGTCATAGCTGGCGGGATCCGCCAGGAAGAGCGTGCAGGAAATGTCCGAGCGGATGCGAAAATCGGTGCCACGCTGGATGCGGATGGCATTATCGACATGCGTGCCGAATGTCTGGCCCTCGCCGTACCGGTTGAACAAGGGCGGAAACACCTTCAACGGCAACGTCGCCGCGAAAAAGAGTGGCGACCGGCCGAGCGCGTCCAGCACGATCCTCCCGGCTTCACGGGCAGCGCCTCCTTCTTCCGGCAGTTGCTCGTTGCGCTTGGCAAGGGCCGATTGGTGGCCGGAAGTGACATTGCCGTCGACCCATTCAGCGGCGTCGATGATCCGGCGCACTTGGCCGAGCTCATCGGCATCGAGAACATCCGGGATGGCGATCAGCATGAACGGCTCTTCCGACAAGGTGATGGCGCCCGTCTCGCCCGCGGCCGCCGACTCGCCCGGCCCTCCGGAAGGCGGCACGCACGCCGGAACGAACGAGCAATGCCGGGCACCTGCGACCGGTGCCAGCGCTGCTAACGGGCTTGAACGCCCGATGGCCCGCGAACTGCCGTCATGTCAATCTTGTTGCGATTGATTATCATCTAACCGCCGAATGCTGTCGTCGAGCAGCCAGGTTCGCAGGGCACTGGCGAGATTGGGAGGATCGGGCACGACGATGCGCACGGCGTCTATTTCGGCGACCAGAGCAGACAGCGGGAGTTGGTGCACAACCGCCGCCTGCTCCAATGCCTTCCAGAACAATGGTTCCAGGCTGATCGAGGTCGGGTGCCCGGCGATGGTGATCGACCGCTTGACGGGCCCAGTGAACCCGCCGCGCGGAGGACGTATGTCACTCCTCATCGCGACGAACCCTGCTCGGCAATCCCGTAGCTGGGGCGCCGGAGCGTTCCTTTGCCGATAGCGCGATGAACCCTTCGCTTCATGAAGGAAGGTCTTACGTGCGTAGGGGCATCGCGCAACCCGGCTGCGGGGCTACTCCAGATCCGATTCGCTCACCACGATCGGGTTCGCGTCGGAATTGCGGCCGAGCGCCGACAGCGCCGCCTCGGCCACTTGGTCAATGAAGCGGTTGAACATGTCCACTGCGTCTCCATCCGGACGATCGCCGCTCAACGCCTCCAGCAGATCATATTGAACCGCGAATTCGTAATCGTCCCCGTCGACCTCGCCAGTGAACTCCACGAGCTCGGCATCGATGTTGTCGAGGACGGAACTGGTGTCGATTTCCAATTGGCCGTCTGCCATCAGTTACTTCCTTCTACTTTGGTGCGTGGCCGGCGGCTCAGGCCGGCAGGCGTTGTGCGAGATCGCCGATAGCTTCGCCGACGAACCTGTCGAGTGGCATGGCGCCGTCCAGGTGCACGGGCCGTTCGAGGGTCAGTACCGCGTCGCTCTTCATCGCATCGTCCAGATCCTGCCAGGCGCGCACGGCCGCCTCCAGGTTTGTCACCTCGGGAACCGCTTCGCCTGCGCGGGTCACGTCTTCGAGCGAAGCGCTCATCTTCCAGTCGATCGAGGGGTCGAGTGCATCGCCCCAGGTGGCTTCCGCCATGCTGCGTCTCCCGCGCGGTTCCGTTACTGCCCCCAATCGCCGGAACCCACGCGAGGGTTCCGCAACGGGGATGATTGCGCTGCCGGTGCCCCTGGCGCTGGTCGCCGGCCGTGCCATGCACTACGGGCGGGTCAACAAGGCGACGCGCGGAGGGGATTGTTGATGACGCGGCATCTTCCATGGATTGCGCTGGCGATGGTCGGCGCGGGAAGCCTGGGCGTGGTCGCGACCGTGCGCGGCGAGCCGGTCAACGCCCTGTGGATCGTGGCAGCAGCCGTGTCGGTCTATCTTGTGGCCTATCGTTATTATGCCCTGTTCATTGCGCGCGCGGTGGTCGGTATCAACCCATCCCGCCCAACGCCGGCGGTTCGCCGCGCTGATGGCCTTGACTATGTCGCGACCGACCGGCGCGTCCTGTTCGGTCATCACTTTGCGGCGATTGCCGGTGCTGGCCCGCTGGTGGGACCAGTGCTCGCGGCGCAGATGGGCTATCTGCCGGGAACGCTGTGGATTCTGGCAGGCGTGGTGCTCGCCGGCGCGGTGCAGGATTTCATGATCCTGTTCATTTCCATGCGTCGCGATGGCAAGTCGCTGGGCGAGCTCGTCCGCATGGAAATGGGCGCGATCCCGGGCACAATCGCGCTGATCGGCGCCTTCATGATCATGGTGATCATCCTGGCGGTGCTCGCCTTGATCGTGGTGCGTGCGCTTGCGGAAAGCCCCTGGGGGCTGTTCACTGTCATCGCCACCGTCCCGCTGGCGATGGTGATGGGCGCCTACACTCGCTGGATCCGTCCCGGTGCGATCGGCGAGGTGTCGATCATCGGCTTTATCGGCCTGATCGCTGCGATCATCTTTGGCCAGTCGGTGGCGGAAAGCCCGGTCTGGGGGCCGATCTTCACGCTGACGCCGGTACAGCTTTGCTTCGGCCTGATCGCTTATGGCGCCATCGCGTCGCTGCTGCCGGTCTGGCTGCTGCTGGCGCCACGCGACTATCTGTCGACCTTCCTCAAGATCGGGGCGATTGCGGCGCTGGCGATCGGCATCGTCGTGCTGGCTCCGCCGCTGAAGATGCCGGCCCTGACAGAGTTTGCCTTCACTGGCACCGGACCTGTGTGGGCTGGGCCGCTGTTCCCGTTCCTGTTCATCACCATCGCGTGCGGGGCCGTGTCAGGGTTCCACGCCCTGATCTCCAGCGGCACCACGCCCAAACTCATCGCCAGCGAGAGTGATGCGCCGTTCATCGGTTACGGGGCGATGCTGATGGAAAGCGCCGTCGCGATCATGGCGCTGATCGCGGCATCGATCCTCGATCCCGGCATCTATTTCGCCATGAACGCACCCACCGCGATCACCGGCGGCGATCCCGTGACAGCCGCTGCCGCCGTCACCGCCATGGGTTTCCCCGTGTCCCCCGAGACTTTGGCCACCACCGCGCGCGAAGTGGGCGAGGCGACGATCGTCAGCCGCGCCGGCGGCGCGCCAACCCTGGCGGTGGCGATGGCGGAAATCTTCAGCAACGTGCTGGGCGGTCCTGGCATGAAGGCCTTCTGGTACCATTTCGCGATCCTGTTCGAGGCACTGTTCATCCTGACGGCGGTGGACGCGGGCACCCGCTCTGGCCGTTTCATGCTTCAGGATCTGCTGGGCCTCGCCGCTCCCCGGTTCAAGGACACCTCCAGCTTCGTTCCGGGCCTGATTGCCACCATGCTATGCGTCGGCGCGTGGGGGTTCTTCCTCTACCAGGGGGTCACCGATCCGCTCGGGGGTGTGAACACGCTGTGGCCGCTGTTCGGCATTTCCAACCAGATGCTGGCGGCCGTGGCGCTGATGCTCGCAACCGTGGTGCTGATGCGCATGAAGCGGGAGCGTTTCGCCTGGGTCACGATCATCCCGGCGGGCTGGCTGGTTCTGTGCACTGGCACCGCTGGCCTGATGAAGCTTTTCCATCCCGATCCGAAGATCGGCTTCCTCGCCCATGCCGAGGTCTTCTCCAGCGCCATCGCGCGCGGCGAAGTGCTGAAGCCCGCCGCCTCCATGGCGGAGATGAGCCGTATCGTCTTCAACGATCGGATCGATGCCGCCCTATGCGCCATCTTCCTGGCGGTGGTGGCAGCCATCCTGATCTACACGGTGCGCACGTGCCTTGCCGCGCGTCGGCTGGATCGCCCCAGCGTGCGGGAGATCCCGCCCACGCTTGAGGTGGCGCGATGAGCATCTTCGGACGTCTGGCGCAAACCGCCCGGCTGATGGTCGGCTTGCCGGACTATGATGCCTATTGCCGGCACATGGCGGATCGGCACCCGGGCGCCACGCCGATGACCCGCGCCGAATTCTTCCGCGATCGCCAACAGGCGCGCTACGGCAACGGCGGGGGTCGCTGCTGCTGACCGTCCGACGATCATAACCGTCATGCCCATCACGCCGGAATGACCCGGGCATGATGGGCTATAACAGCAACCCGCGTTACAGGTCGGGATACCGTTCCATGATCGCGCTGGTCACGCCGTTGGTCCAGCCAAAGCCATCCTGTGTCGGATATTCTCCGCCGCCGCCCGGCTTGCGCTCCTCCACGTCATACTTTTCCAGCATCTTGCCCGTCTCGGCATAAGCGGTCGACACCGTGTCCAGCCACCGCTTCGCAATGTCGCGGGCCAGTTCGGCCTGCCCGCTACGCTCCAGGCCAGCGATCGCTACCCATTGCAGCGGCGCCCAGCCGTTAGGGGAATCCCATTGCTGGCCGGTACGGATCGGCGTGGTGCGCAGCCCTCCACTCGCCAGCAGGTCACGCCGCACGCTCTTCGCCACGGCGGCCGCCTGCTGCGGCGATGCTGCGCCGGCAAAGAGCGGATAGAGCATAGCGGCGGACACGCGCGGTGTCGGCTTGCGCGTAATCCGATCCCAATCGGCGTAGCGCCCTTCCTTGGCCACCCAGAAGTAGCGGTTCAGCGCCGCGCGCCGCTTGTTCGCCATCGCGGTGAACGACGCTGCGCCCGCCTGGTCGCCGGCAGCGGCGCTGCGCTTGGCAATCGCCTCCTCCATCATCAGCATCAGGCTGTTGAGATCCACCGGCACAATGTCCGTGGTCCGGATCGAGGCAAGCCGCTGCGGGTCGGACAGCCAGCGGCTGCTATAATCCCAGCCGCTTTCGGCGCCCGCGCGCAAGTGGCGATACAGTTCTTCGGCCGGGCGGCTCGGGTCTTCCTTGGCGGTGATCACGTCCTCGGCGAAGGATTCATCGCGCGGCAGCGGTCGATCATCCCAGTAGCGGTTCAGAAGTGTCCCGTCCGGCATCCGCACGACTCGGCCGCAGGCGCCGCTCGCGTCCAGGCAGTCGGCGCCCTGCATCCAATAGGCATGTTCTTTCTTCAACGCCGCCAGCCGCTTGGCCGCGATCGCCGGGTCGGTGTTCTTCGAGACGTCCAGCATCAGCGCATAGAACGGCGGTTGTGACCGGCCCAGATAATAGGTGCGCATGCCGTTCGGGATGTGCCCGTACCGCTCGATCGTGTCGGTGAAATTGGCGAGCATCGATTCGACGAGCGGCTGCTGCCCATCCACCTCCAGGCCCAGCATCGTGAAATAGCTGTCCCAGTAATACATCTCGCGGAACCGGCCCCCCGGCACCACGTACGGCTGTGGCATCGGCAGCAACGATGACCCTGCCACGGCCTCGTCCGGCTGGCGCACCAGCATGGGCCAGAGATTGCGGATATGCCGCCGGAGGTCCGTTGCGCCGCGATCATTGACACCTGGGACAGAGAAGTTCGCGAGAACAAAAGTGCGCAGCGCCTCCGGCGTTGCCGGCCGCTCACGCTGGTAATCCGCCATGATCGCCTGCGGATCGCGCTTCGGCACCGCATCGACGAACGTCTTGCCGTCCGGGAAAAGACGCCCCGTCTGCACGGCGCTGAACAAATCACCATAGAGCGCCGCCGGCGATTGCTGCGCGCCGATCGGCTCCGCAACCAGCGCGCATACGGCCAGCGATGTTCCAACCAGCGATTGCCAAAGCTTCATCGTTACTTACCCTTATTCGCCGGAGCCGCAGCCCCGGTCCCCAGATGCCGATCGAAAAAGGCCGAAACAAGCCGGAAAGCCTCTGACGATTCTGGCATGTCCGGCCACACGAAAAAGGCATGGCCGAGGCCATCGAAGATCTGGAGTTCGCTTTTGACCCCCAGCGCGGACAGGCGACGGTGCTGCCACGTCAGGACGCTGGCAGCGAAGTCGCGGCTTCCGGCAAGCTGCAACGTCGGCGGAAATGTTCGCATCACCTCGTCCGAGCGAAGCGGATAGGCGAGCGGATCGGACGCCGGCACGCCGGTCATGTAGACGCTGGGCAGGTCGGCCGGCAGCGCGCCCTGCCGCATCGGCTTGCCCGCGGTCAACGGATCGGAAAGGTACGCGCTATCGCCGGCATAGGGGCTGCCGGTACCGCAAAAGGTTCCAATGGCGCCCGGCCGCGGCAGGCCATTGCGCTGAAACCAGGCGACTGACTGGGCGGTGATGATCCCACCCGCAGAGCAACCATAGATGCCGATATTCTGCGGACGAAAGCGCTTGAGCAATTCGCGATAAACCGCAGCCACATCCTGCGAAGCGGCGGGATAGCGGTGCTCGGGCGCCAGGCGATAATCGACGGTCACCACGGTAATGCCCATGGTTGCCGCGATCGGGATCGCTTCGACCAGCGCCCCGCTGCCGCTTCCCCACATGAAGGCGCCGCCATGCACGTTGATCAGCACGCGTTCCGCATTGCGGGCGGCTGGGCCATTGGCCGGCGTGACCACGTCCACCATCACGCCGGCCATACGCTCACGACGCTCAACCGTGCGGAAATGGCGCCGCATTTCCGCGAGACGATCGTCATTGTAGCGCCCCCAAAAGGCGCGCGCCGCAGCAATGTCGTTGCCGAAGTCGGGGGGGCGGATCGCCTGCTGCTGCACGATTACGCGCTTTGCCTCATCGCTCAGCAACGTCGATGGCGGCAGCGTCATTGCCGGCACGTTCACCGTCTGCGCCGCCACCGGCGCCGCCAGCATCAGCGCCGTCATCACCAAGCCTGCCTTCACCACTGCCTCCTCGTGAACTGTTGCAGAAAGGCTGCACTATATGCGGGATTGCGCAACACCCCTTTTGCACGCCTCGACGGGAACAAGCCCCGTTCCTATCTCGCGCGCATCAGGCCGCTACCGGGAGGAGCGGCCGAAGCAAAAGGGTAAAGATCATGCTTTCCACCTTCATGGGCCGTCTCATGATCGGCACTGCCGTCGGCGCCATGCTCGCCGCCGGGCCAGTTGCCGCGCAGACCGACACGTCTGCCGCTCAGTCCGCGGATAGCGCACAGCGCGCGCAGCCGGAAACCGGTCTGGTCGATACGTCCGCTCAGAACGGCGAGGATATCGTTGTTGTCGGCACCGCCGGCGGCGGCACGCGCCGTCAGGACGCATCCTTCGCCGTCACCACGCTTGGCAACGACGCGATCGAGCGCGCGGCCCCGAACAGCACGGCGGACCTGCTGCGCACCGTTCCGGGCGTCATGGCGGAAAGCTCGGGCGGCCAGAACGGCGCGAACATCTTCGTGCGCGGCTATCCCTCGGGCGGCGACGCTCAGTTCGTGACGTTCCAATATGCCGGCACGCCGATTTTCGCGCCGCCGACGCTGTCGTTCCTTGAAAACTCGCAGCTGATCCGCCTCGACGAGACGGTGCAGCGCGTTGAGGCTGTGCGTGGTGGCACGGGCTCGCTGTTCTCCAACGGCCAGCCGGGCCTGACCGTCAACGTCGTGCCGCGCATCGGCGGCAGCGAGTTCCACGGCCTCGCCAAGCTGTCCTACACCGATTTCGACGAAATCCGCGGCGACGCCTGGATCTCCGGCCCGATCGGCCCGGACACCGGCTTCATGATCGGCGGCTATTACGCGCAGAGCAACGGCATCCGTGACCCGCGCTACCGTGCCGAACAGGGTGGTCAGATCACCGCGAACATCCACCATGATTTCGGCGACAAGGGCTCGGTGGAAATCTACGCCCGCTACCTGAACGACCGCGGCCAGTGGCTGCTGCCGATCCCGGTGGTCGTGGATGGCGATAACACCAGCCAATATCCCGGCTTCGATCACGGCACCGGCACGCTGAACGGCCCGGACACCCGCGCTGTGCAGAACGTCGTCGGCCGCACGGTCGATCTGAAGGACGGCCGTGGCGCCAAGGTCATCAACACCGGCTTCACCTTCGATTACGAGGTGCTGGACGGCCTGCGCGTGCGTGAGCGCGTGAGCTACATGGGCGGCAATGCCGACACACTGGGCCTCGTCCCGACCGAAGCACCAGTGGCTGCTTCCGTGATGGCGACCCGTCTGGCGGGTGCTGGCGCGACGGTATCCTCGCTGGTCTATGCCAATGGCAGCGGCGCGCTGGCGACCGGCGCTAACACGCAGGTGCTGCGTGCGGGCATTTGGGAAGTACGCAAGAAGATCTCGTCCTTTGTGACGGACTCCGCGTTGGAGTGGACCAGCGGCAACAACAAGCTGACCGGTGGCTTCTACTACACCAATTACACCTCGCGCGATCAGTGGGCGCTGGGCAACCAGGTGCTGCTGACGGCAGAGCCGAACGCGCGCCGGCTTGACCTGACGGTTACCAGTGCGGCCGGCACGCCGCAGCAGGCAACGCTGCGCGGCTTCACCAGCGGCCCGGCTTTCCAGGTCCGCGGCTGGTATGAAGGCCAGGACCTCGCCTTCTATGCGGTGGACGAACTGCAGATCACGCCGGAACTGCGCGTCGATGGCGGCATTCGCTGGCAGCGCCACATCGTGGACGGCACACTCAGCACCCCGCGCTCGGCGGCGCAGGGCGGCAACGTCAACCTCGATGGCAACCCGAACACGCTGTATGACAACAATGTCACCGTGCTCGGTCCGCTGCGCAACATCCGCTATCGCGACGATGCGTGGTCGTGGACGGCAGGCGTCAACTACGACTTCAGCCGCAACGTGGGCGTGTTCGCGCGTTACAGCCGCGGCAACAGCTTCCCGCAGTTCGACAACCTGCGTGAAGCCAGCGCGGCTGACATCGCCAACAACACCGGCCTGGCCGTTGTGGCGGAAGTCGATACCTACGAAGCCGGCCTGAAGGTCTCGACCGACATCGCGAACCTTTATGCCACCGTCTTCCACAACCGCTTCGACGGTCTGGCGACCACGACGATCATCAACGACGTGCCGACCAGCTCCAACGGCGGCGCGAAGGCGACCGGTGTCGAGGTTGAAGGCGTGGTTCGTCCGTTCCAGGGCTTCAGCCTGGCCGCAGCCGGCACGTTCCTTGATGGCACTTACCGTGATTTCTTCACGGGCAACGGCACCATCGACAACACGGGCAATCGCGTGCAGCGCCAGCCCAAGTGGATGTGGCGCGTGACCCCGGCCTACGAACTGCCGATCGGCAGCGTGCGGCCGTCGCTGTTCGCTACCCTGCAGTACACCGGCGATCGTTTCTCCGATCCGGAGAACAACCAGATCCTGCCGAGCTTCTATCAGCTCGACGCCGGTGTCTCGGTGACGGTGGCGGATCGCATCCGTCTGCAGGTGACCGGCAACAACCTGACCGACGAACTGGGTCTGACCGAACAGAACCCGCGCATCATCGGTGGCCAGGGCCAGGGCGTGATCCTCGCTCGTCCGATCCTGGGTCGTTCGTTCCGCTTCAGCGCGGCGTTCGAATTCTGATCTGACCACTGCCAAAATCGGGGCGGCGCTTCACACGAAGCGCCGCCCTTTTTCTTTTCGCGGCACTTCCGACGGCTGTTTCCCGCCTTCGCGTGGATGATGGAAAACGCTATCGTCCGTGCCATGGACAGACGTAACGTATTGAAGGGCATGGCCGGAATTGCCGCCGCCAGCGCCGCCACGGCCTTTGCTGACGCCGCCGTCCCGCCGGGGAAGAAGCAGCGCAACGTCCTCCTGCTGATCTCCGACGATCAGGGCCTTGATCTTGGCTGCTATGGCGTTGCGGTGAAGACTCCGCGGCTCGACCGGCTGGCGCGGGGCGGCACGCTGTTCCGCCACGGCTATGCCGCCGTCTCCTCGTGCAGCCCCAGCCGCGCGGTGATCAACACCGGCCTCTATACGCATCAGAACGGCATGTACGGCCTGCAGCACGACGTGCATCACCAGTCGCTGCTGCCGGGCATTGAAACATTGCCGTCAATGCTGCGCCGTGCCGGCTATGCCACCGCGCTCGTCGGCAAGAAGCATGTCGGGCCCGACAGCGCCTTTCCTTATGAGGCGGAACTGGTGCCGGAGCGCGGCGGCATCCGCGACGTGCGCGAACTCGCCATCGCCGCGTCGAGCTTCATCCGCTCGACTGACGAACGGCCGTTCTTCGTCACCATCGCGTACAGCGATCCGCACCGCGCCGCCGTGGATTACGGCAACGATCGCGCCTGGCCGGGCGTGAAGCCCGAAAGCTACGATCCGCGCCGCGTGCAGATCCCGTCGCATCTGCCCGATCTTCCTGCCGTGCGGCAGGACATCGCCGAATATTATGAATCGCTGAGCCGCCTCGACGCCGGCGTCGGCATGATCCTCGACGATCTCGCCGCCACCGGCCGCGCCGATGATACGTTGGTCATCTTCCTCAGCGACAATGGCCGGCCCTTCCCCGGCGCCAAGACCAACCTCTACGATGCGGGCCTCCACCTCCCGCTCATCGTCCACGCGCCGGGCAGCGCCCCGGCGGTGAACGACGCGATGGTCAGCTGGACGGATATTGCCCCCACCGTCCTCGATTGGACCGGCGTCGCCCCGCCTGCCGCCTACAAGCTGTCCGGCACGTCATTGCTGCCGATCCTCGGCAAGCCGGACGATCCGGCGCGCGACGCAATCGTCGCCAGCCACGATTTTCACGAGATCAATCAATATTATCCGATGCGCAGCATCCGTACGCGCACGCACAATTACATCCTTAACCTCGCCTGGCAGCTGCCCTATCCGATCGCCGGGGACGTGGCGGGCTCGCCATCATGGAAGGCGATCAGCGCCGATCCCGCGATCCCGCTCGGCAAGCGCAGCCAGGCGGCGTACCTTCAGCGCCCGGCGGAGGAACTGTACGATCTCACCCGCGATTCCGACGAGCTGGTGAATGTCGCCACCGACCCCGCCTATGCCGCGATCAAGGCGCAGCTGGCCGAGCGGCTGCGCGCCATCCGCGCCGAGACCCGCGACCCCTGGCTCGCCGGGCAGACCGATCCCTATTCCCACGTGGGCCAACATTGATGACCAAGGGTATCGACCGCCGCGGCGTGCTTCTCGCCGGCACCGGGGGCGCCTTCGGCCTCTACAGCTTCGCCGCCGGCGCCGCGCCTGCGACGAAGCAATTGAAGCTGCACCGCAGGGCCGGCGTGAAGCCGAAGAACATCCTCGTCATCCTGACGGACGATCATCGGTATGACGCGATGGGCTTCATGAAGGCGCAGGATTTCGGCGAGACGCCGACGCTCGATCGCCTGGCGCGCGAGGGCATTCATTTCCGCAACGCCTTCGTCACCACCGCGCTCTGCTCGCCCAGCCGCGCCTCGATCTTCACCGGCCTCTACGCGCACCAGCACCGCGTGGTGGACAACAACCACCCGATCCCGCCCGGCCTCACTTACTATCCCGAATATCTCCAAGCCGCGGGTTACGAGACCGCGTTCATCGGCAAATGGCACATGGGCATCGAAACCGATGCGCCGCAGCCCGGCTTCGATCACTGGGTCAGCTTCAAAGGCCAGGGCTATTATCTGCCGCACCCCGACGGGCTCAACGTCAACGGGCGGCATGTGCCGCAGAAGGGCTATATCACTGACGAGCTGACCGATTACGCGCTCGCCTGGATCGACCAGCGCGATCGGAAGAAGCCGTGGATGATGCACCTGGCGCACAAGGCGGTGCATTCCGAATTCATCCCGGCGGAACGGCACCAGGGCCGCTACGACAAGGAAACGTTCCGCTATCCGGCGAACATGAAGCCGGGCGTTCCCGGCCGCCCGATGTGGGTCGAGAACCAGCGCAACAGCTGGCACGGCGTCGATTATCCGTACCACGGCACGCTCGACATCGGGGATTATTACAAGCGCTACATGGAAACGCTGCTCGCGGTGGACGAAGGCATCGCGCGGATCATGGATCTGCTCGACCGGCGCGGCGAGCTCGATGACACGCTGATCCTCTACATGGGCGACAATGGCTTCATGTTCGGCGAACACGGCCTGATCGACAAGCGCGCGGCTTATGAGGAATCGATGCGCGTGCCGATGTTGATGCGCTGCCCGTCGCTGTTCGGCGCCGGCACCGTCGAACAGGTCGTCGCCAACATCGATGTCGCACCAACGATGCTCGCCGCCGCCGGGCTCGAGGCGCCCGAAGGGCTCGCGGGATCGAACATGCTGCCGCTGGTCACCGTCCCCCCGGCGAGTGGCGGCACGGCCGACGTGCCGTGGCGCAAGGAGCTGATGTACGAATATTATTGGGAACGGAATTTCCCGCAGACGCCCACCGTCCACGCGCTGCGCGAGGATCGCTACAAGTACATCCACTTCCATGGCATCTGGGATCTCGACGAGCTCTACGACCTCGCCGCCGACCCGCACGAGAACGACAATCTCCTTGCCCGCCCGGGCCACGAGGATCTCGCCGAACGGATGAGCGCGAAGCTCTTCCGGCTGCTCGAAGAAACCAACGGCATGCAGATCCCGCTCAGTGCCGACGCTGGCGAGCGCAACGAACGGCGCGATCCAAACGGCCCCGCCATGGCGCCATTCCCGCCCAGTTTCTTCCGTCCGCCGCACAAGTGATACCGATGATGCTCGTTTGCCGCGCGCGATGGCGCCGCGTCTGCACGGCTTTTGCGGCCGCCACCGCCCTCCTCGTTGCCGCGCCCGCGGCCGCGCGGGAGAAGGCCGTCGACCTCGTCGATCCCTTCGTCGGCACGCTCGGTGATTTCGGCCAGCTCACCCCCGCCGCCGTCGCGCCCTACGGCATGGTGCAGCTGGGCCCGGACACGCATCCCAAGAACCACGCAGGCTATGACTTCGCCGCCCGCCAGCTGCGCGGCTTCTCGCACACCCGCGCGGTCGGCGTCGGCTGCGGCGGCGGCGGCGGGGACCTGCTCGTCTCGCTGCTCCCGGAGGGCGCCCCGCCGCTCGCCGCGTTCGACAAGGCAAGCGAGCGCGCCTCCGCCGGCCGCTACCGCGTCACTTACGCCAACGGCATCACCGCCGAGATGACGGCGACGCGCGGCGCCGGGCTGCTGCGCTTCACCGTCGCGAAGCCGGGCCGCTACGTCCTCCGCTTCGACGCGGCCAACGCCTATACCCGCCGCCACGCCGCCACCATCGCCGCGGATCTTCGCGCGAGCATGACCGCGGGCACCGTGTGCGACGAGGGCGCGTACACCATCCACAGCGCCAGCCGCGTCACGCTCGACGGCCGGCCAGCCCCCCTCGCCACTGTTACCGGCGCCGTCGCCACCCTGCCGCTCACCCTCAGGCGCGGTGCGGTGGTGGAGGTGCGCACCGGCCTCTCCACCGTCGATCCCACCGCCGCCGAAATGGTGCGCGATACCGAGCTCGGCGCCCGCCCCTTCGCCGCCGTCCTCGCCGCCACCCGCGCGCGCTGGCAGCACGAGCTCTCCCGCCTCGACGTCGCCGCCCCGCGCGATCGCCGCGCGCTCTTCTACACCTCGCTCTACCGGGTGATGCAGACGCCGGTCACGATCCAGGATCCGGACGGCCGCCACCGCGGCAGCGACGGGCGCATCCACCGCTCCGCCCCGGGCGAGACGCGCTACGCCAGCTGGGCGCTGTGGGACAATTACCGAACCCAGCTCCCGCTCATCGCGCTCATCGATCCCGCCCGCGCCGCGGACATCGCCCGCTCGCTTGTCGCGCTCTACGGCGAGGGCAAGCAGCGCTGGGCGACGAAGACCGAGCCCTTCCTCACCGTCCGCACCGAGCATGCCGGCGTCGCGCTGCTCGATTTCCGCCGTCGCGGGATCACCGGCTTCGACGCCCGCGCCGCGCTCACCGGCATGGTGCGCGAGTCCGACACGCTCCAGCGCGACACGCCCGATCAGCAGATCGAGGCCGCCTATGACGACTGGGCCATCGCGGAGCTCGCCGCCGATCTCGGCGACGCCGCCACCGCCGCCCGCTTCCGCGCCAAGGCGCTCGCGTATCGCCCGATGTGGCGCGCCACTTTCGAGACCCTCGGCGCCGACGCGGACGTGGTGAAGGCGCGCGGCCTCTACCAGGGCACCTTGTGGCAATATCGCTGGGCGCCGGTGTTCGATCTCGACTGGATGGTGGAGACGCTCGGCCGCGCCCGCTTCCTCAGCGAACTCGACACCTTCTTCGCCCGCGGCCTCTACAACATGACCAACCAGCCGGACATCCACGTCCCCTGGCTCTACGCCGCGCTCGGCCGCCCCGCAGCGACCAGCGCGATCGTCCACCGCTACCTCACCCAGCCGGTCGATCACCCTTATGCCAACGAGGGCAAGCGCCCGCAGCCGTGGCACGGCCGCAGCTTCGCGCTCGCGCCGCAGGGCTTTGCGGACGGCATGGATGACGACGCCGGCGCGATGACGGCGTGGTACGTCTGGGGCAGCCTCGGGCTTTACCCCCTGGTGCCGGGGAAGCCGGAATGGGCGGTTGCCGCGCCACTTGTGAACCGTGCGACGCTCCGGCTGGCGAACGGGCGCGTGCTGGACATTCGGAAAAACGGAACGGACGCCCCAACGATCACCTTGGATGGCGTGCCGCAGGCCGGTGGTGCGCTGGCCCTGCGGTGACCCGCGGATCCGGCCCGCGCGGCGGCGTCATTGCCCCTGGTTGATGCGTGCCCAGCCAACCTCGCGCCAGCCGAGCCTGACCGCACCCCCGGTCCGCTAACTTGGGAAGAACGGGCAGCGGCACTCAGCTGAGGTTCGGCCGCAGCCAGCGTTCGACCTCGTCCTTCGGCCGCTCCCGGCGCGCTGCATAGTCCGCGACCTGATCCTGCCCGATCTGCGCGACACCGAAATAGGCCGCATCGGGATGGCCGAAGTAGAAGCCGGAGACCGCCGCGGTCGGCAGCATCGCCATGCTCTCGGTCAGCGTGATACCCGCGACATCGCCCGCCTCGTCGGCCAGCATTGCGAACAATTCGGGCTTCAGCGTGTGATCCGGGCAGGCGGGATAGCCCGGCGCCGGACGGATGCCGCGATATTGCTCGCGGATCAGCGCCTCATTGGTGAGCTGCTCGTCGGGCGCATAGCCCCACAAGGTCGTGCGCACATGCTGGTGCAGCCGCTCGGCAAAGGCCTCGGCAAAACGATCGGCCAGCGCCTTCAGCAGGATGTCGTTATAGTCGTCGGTATCGGCCTTGAACCGCGCGAGATGCGGGTCGATGCCGTGGATGGCAACGGCGAAGCCGCCCATCCAGTCGCCGTGTGGATCGATGAAATCGGCAAGGCACATGTTGGCCCGCCCTTCGCGCTTCGCGACCTGCTGCCGAAGAAAGCATAGCCGGCGGCTGTCCTCGTTCCGGCGATCGAGGTCGGGGACGCGGATATGCTCGGGCACGCTGCCGCCATCGGGAGTACGGTGATCGTCCGAATGGCGGTGCTGGACGAAGACGTCATCGCCATGGCGGTGGCAGGGCCACAGCCCGACGACGCCGCGCGCGGTGAGCCACTTCTCCGCGATGATCGTGTCGAGCATCGCCTGCGCGTCGGCGTAGAGAGAGCGGGCGCTTTCGCCGACGATCTCGTCATCGAGGATGGCGGGAAAATTGCCCGCCAGCTCCCAGGAGCGGAAGAAGGGCGTCCAGTCGATCACCTCGCGCAGGTCCGCGAGATCCCAATCGTCGAACCGGTGCACGCCGGGCTGAAGCGGCGCGTGCGGCTTCAGCGCCATGTCGGCGACGAACGCATTGGCGCGCGCCTTTTCCAGCGGCACGAGGTTCGACCCGCTGGCATTGGCGCGCTTGACGCGCACCTCCTCATATTCCGCCTTGGTCTTGGCCACGAACTCGGTCGATTGCGTGTCGGACACCAAGGACGTGCACACGCCGACCGCGCGGCTCGCGTCGAGCACATGGACCACCGCCCCCTTGTAGGCGGGGTCGATCTTCAGCGCGGTGTGGACGCGGCTCGTCGTCGCGCCGCCGATCAGCAGCGGCATCGTCATGCCGGCGCGCTGCATCTCTTCCGCGACCGTCACCATCTCGTCGAGCGAGGGCGTGATGAGGCCGGAGAGGCCGATCATGTCGGCATCATGTTCGACCGCTGCCTCGAGGATTCGGGTCCAGGGCACCATCACGCCGAGGTCCACGATCTCGAAGCCGTTGCACTGGAGCACGACGCCGACGATGTTCTTGCCGATATCGTGGACGTCGCCCTTCACCGTCGCGAGCACGATCTTGCCCTTGCCCTTGGCGCCCGGCTCCTTCGATGCCTCGATAAAGGGCAGCAGGTGCGCCACCGCCTTTTTCATCACGCGGGCGGACTTCACCACCTGCGGCAGGAACATCTTGCCCGATCCGAACAGGTCGCCGACGACGTTCATGCCGTCCATCAGCGGGCCTTCGATCACCTCGATCGGCTTGGCCGCCTGCTGCCGCGCCTCCTCGGTATCCTCGACGACAAAGGCGTCCAGCCCCTTGACCAGCGCATGTTCCAGCCGCTTCTCGACCGGCCACGTCCGCCATTCGAGCGCGGCGGTGTCGTCGGCGCCGGCGCCCTTCTGCCCCTTGTAGCGTTCGGCGATGCGGATCAGACGATCGGTCGGCGTCTCGTCCGCGCTGCGCGCCGGCCGGTTGAGGATCACATCCTCGCACGCCTCGCGCAGTTCGGGGTCGATCTGGTCATAGACGTCGAGCTGCCCCGCGTTGACGATCGCCATGTCGAGCCCGGCGGGGATCGCATGGTAGAGGAACACCGAATGCATCGCGCGGCGCACCGGCTCGTTGCCGCGGAAGCTGAACGAGAGGTTCGACAACCCGCCCGAGAAATGGACGTGCGGGCAGCTTGCCTTGATCCGCTTCACCGCATTGATGAAATCGACGCCGTAATTGTTGTGCTCATCGATCCCCGTCGCCACCGCGAACACATTGGGATCGAAGATGATGTCCTCCGGCGGGAAGCCGATGCCGGTCAGCAGCGTGTAGGCGCGCTGGCAGATGTCGACCTTGCGATCCTCGGTATCCGCCTGCCCGACCTCGTCGAACGCCATGACCACGACGGCGGCGCCATAGGCCATGCACTTCCTGGCCTCGGCGAGGAATTTCTCCTCGCCTTCCTTCATGCTGATCGAATTGACGATCGGCTTGCCCGATACGCATTTCAGCCCGGCCTCGATCACCTCCCACTTGGAGCTGTCGATCATCACCGGCACGCGCGCGATGTCGGGCTCGGCCGCGATCCGCTTCAGGAAGGTGGTCATCGCCTCGACCGCGTCGAGCAGGCCCTCGTCCATGTTGACGTCGATGATCTGCGCGCCGTTTTCGACCTGATTGAGCGCGACGGTGACCGCCGCGTCATAGTCGCCGGCCATGATCAGCTTCTTGAACGCCGCGGAGCCCGTGACGTTGGTCCGCTCACCGATGTTGACGAACTGGGTGGAGGAGGTCGGTTGGGAGGCCATGATATCCAGTATATTCCGTGCGTGCCGGGCATGCCCGCGACACGGCCGCGCGGGGGCGGCCGGCGACAGCGAAGCCGCGGCTAGGCGGCCATGGTGAACGGTTCGAGCCCGGCGAGCCGCGTGCGCACCGGCGGCACCGGGATCGTGCGCGGGGCAAGGCCGCGCACCGCGTCGGCGATCGCCTTGATATGCGCAGGCGTCGACCCGCAGCAGCCGCCCAGCACGTTGACCTGCCCCGCCTCGGCCCATTCCCTGACCAGCCCGGCGGTCGTCTCCGGCGCCTCGTCATAGGCGCCCAGTTCGTTGGGCAGGCCGGCGTTGGGATAGACCATGATCAGCGTGTCGCAGATCTCGCTCAGCGTCTTCACATGCGGGCGAAGCTGCTGCGCGCCGAACGAGCAATTGAGCCCGATCGTCACTGGCTTCGCGTGGCGCACGGCGTGCCAGAACGCCTCCACCGTATGGCCCGACAGGTTGCGGCCCGACAGGTCGGTCAGCGTCATCGACAGCATGATCGGCACGTCGCGGCCGATCGCGGCGCCCGCCTCCTGCGCGGCCATCACGCCGGCCTTGGCGTTCAGCGTGTCGAACACCGTCTCGATCAGGATGAAGTCCGCGCCGCCCGCGATCAGCGCGTCGGCCTGCTCGCGGTACACCTCCTTCAGATAATCGAAGTCGATCTCGCGAAAGCCGGGGTCGTTGACGTCGGGCGACAGTGACAGCGTCTTGTTGGTCGGCCCGATCGCGCCGGCGACGAAGCGGCGACGGCCGTCGCGCGCGGCATATTCGTCGGCGATGCGACGCGCCATGGCGGCGCTTTCCACGTTGATCTCGCGCACCAAATTCTCGGCGCCATAATCGGCCTGGCTGATGCGGTTGGCCGAGAAGGTGTTGGTTTCGGCAATATCCGCGCCCGCCTCGAAATAGGCGCGGTGGATCGATTCGGGCACCTCCGGCTTGGTCAGCGCGAGGATGTCGTTGTTGCCCTTCTGGTCATGGCTGAGGTCGAGCGTGCCGGCATAATCCGCTTCCGACAGCTTCCAGTTCTGGATTTCGGTGCCGAATGCCCCGTCAGTGACGAGGATCCGCTCGCGTGCGGCAGCGAGCAGGGCTTCGCGGGCGCCCTCGGGCGCAGATTGGGCGTGGCTGGGCATGAAGCGCAGCA
Source organism: Sphingomonas sp. IC-11 (assembly GCF_021043365.1). Taxonomy (GTDB): domain Bacteria; phylum Pseudomonadota; class Alphaproteobacteria; order Sphingomonadales; family Sphingomonadaceae; genus Sphingomonas. The sequence continues at coordinate 71,488 of NZ_JAJNDU010000006.1, forward strand.
TATAAAGATATCTTTATATGTTCAAGCCAAGTGGTCAGAGCATCCCGGCAGGCACGATCACGCGGCGGCCATCAGCCCGCGTGAGCACCTCCACGCCCACGCCATAAGCGTCCGCGAGGTGCGCCGGGGTCATCACCAGATCGGTTGGCCCATGTGCCAGGACGCGGCCGTCCTTCAACAGCAACACCGCGTCAGCGATTGCGGCCGCCTGCGTCAGATCGTGCAGCACCACCACCACGCCCATGCCGCCCGCCGCCGCCGCGCGCAGCAGTGCCAGTGTTTCCAGCTGATGGAGTGGATCGAGGCTGGCGAGCGGCTCGTCGGCGAGCAGCCAGCGCGGCTCCCCGGCGAGCACGCGGGCCAGCAAGACGCGGGCACGTTCACCGCCCGACAGGTCGCGCACATGTCGGCCCTCAAGGCCCGTGGTGCGTGTGGCGGTGAGCGCGCGCGCAACGGCGGCGGTGTCGTCGTCGCCGTGCGGCAGGCGGCCAAGCGCCACCAGATCACGCACGCGCATGTTCCAATGCACCACCGCATCCTGGGGCAGATAGCCGATCGTTCGCGCCCGATCGCGCGGCGGCAGCGCGGCGACGTCGACCCCCTCGATGCTCACCGCGCCAGCCTCCACCGGCACCAGCGCGGCGGCGGCGCGCAGCAGCGTGCTCTTGCCCGCGCCGTTGGCGCCCAGCACCACCGTCACCCGCCCGGGCGCGAAGGCAGCGTCGATACCGTGGAGGATGCGCCGCCGCCCGAGCGTGACGGCAAGGTTGCTGGCGATCAGCCCCATGACCGCCCTCGCTCGCCCAGCAGCAAGGCGAGGAAAAACGGCGCACCGATCAGCGCCATGGCGACGCCCAGCCGCACCTCGCCCGCGCCGGGGACGAGCCGGCACAAGGTATCCGCGCCGAGCACCAGCGCCGCGCCGCCAAGCGCGCTCGGCACCAGCAACGCCGAGGGCCGCGCACCGACGAGCGGGCGCAGCAGATGCGGCACGACCAGCCCGACGAAACCGATCACCCCGGTCACCGCGACGCCTGCGCCGACCGCCAGCCCCGTCCCCGCGATCACCAGCGCCTGCAGGCGCCTGAGGTCCACCCCCAGCGACCGTGCCGCGTCGCTGCCGAGCGTCAGCGCATCAAGGCTGCGCCCAGTGATGAGCAGCAGCATCGCGCCGGCCAGCATGAAGGGCGCGGCATGGGCAAGATCGGCGAAGCTGCGATCGGTCAGCGCGCCCATCAGCCAGTCGAGCACCTCGGCCACCACATAGGGGTTAGGCGCGACCGAGATGAGAAAGGCGGTGAGCGCGGCGGCGAGGCTGGCGAGCACCGATCCCGCCAGCACGAAGGCGGCCGGGCTCTCCGCGCGCCAGGTGAGCGCGGCGAGCAGCGCCATCGCGCCCATCGCGGCGGCCATGGCGGCGGCGAACACGCCCCATTGGCTCCCCACTCCCAGCACCAGCGCGGCAACCGCGCCCAGCGCCGCGGCGGAGGAGACACCCAGCACGCCCGGGTCGGCGAGCGGGTTGCGCAGCCACCCCTGAAGCACCGCGCCCGACAGGCCCAGCACCGCGCCGAGCACCAGGGCGAGCAGGGCGCGCGGCAGGCGCAGTTCGACGATGATCATCCAGCGCGGGTCGCCCGAACACCACGCATCCAGCGGCACCCACGCCTTGCCCGCCATCAGCGAAGCGGCGAACAGCAGCAGGACCAGCAGCAGCAGCGCGGGGTTGAGCGACACGCGGCTCATGCGCCGTGGCCCCGGCGGATCGCGGCAAGCCGCTCCAGCGCCAGCGGGATCGTCGGGCCGCCGCAATTGACGAGGCTGCGGGGAAAGGGAAGGTCGCGCGTCGTCGCGCCGGTGGCGGCAAGCAGGCGGCGGCGCGTGGCCGCCGTGCGCCCGCCAGCGTCCGGCGACATGATCAGCGCGGGGGGATCGGCGATGATCGTCTCCACCGGCAATCGCCCGGTCATCGACAGGCCGTAATCGGCGGCGGCATCGCGCAGCCCGACATGGCGCATCATCTCATGCAGCAGCGTGCCGTTACCATTGGCCAGGTCGCCGCCGATGAACAGCAAGGCGGACGGCTGCGCCCCTTCCCCGCGGGTCGCCGCCAGCGCGCCGGCGATCTGTGCATCTAGCGCACGGCCACGCGCCGGTGCGCCGACGGCTGCCGCAACCTCAGCGATCTGCGCCCGGCTGGCCGCGATGGTGGTCGGGGAACCAAGGTACAGGGTGCGGAGCCCCGCCCGCGCGAACGCCGCGCGGGTCGCGGGCGGCGTGAAGCTGCTGGCGATCGCCAGATCGGGGGCGAGCGCGATCACCTCCTCCGCAGTGCCCGCGGTGGCGCGGAAGCGGCGCGCCACGTCGAGCGGGAGCGAGGTGGCGCGGGGATCCTGCGAATAATGGCTGATCGCGGCGATCCGCTGCGGCGGGACCAGCGCGAGCAGCATCTGGTCCGCGCAAGGGTTGAGCGAGACGATGCCGCCGCCCGCCCCACCGCGCGCGGGCGCCGCGCCGGAGCAGCCGGCCAGCAACAGTGCAAGGAGCAGGATCAACCGCATCGATCACCAGCCTACCGTCCCCGGCCCCGCCCCGTCGCGACCAAAATGAGCGCGACGGGCGGGAGCCGGAGCGATGACGGCTCAGTCCAGTTTCACGCGCAGGCCGCCATAGGCCGCGCGCCCGATCGTGCCGTAATTGGCGACCACGCGATAATCGGCGTCGAACACATTTTCGACGCGGCCATAGATCGACAGGCGATCATTCAGCGGCAGTTCGGCGCGCAGATTCGTCAATGTATAGCCGTCGAGCCGCACGCGATTGGCGGCGTCGTCGAAACTGTCGCCCAACGTCAGCACGGTCGCGCCGAGCGCCAAGCCGAAGGGGAAGCGATAGTCTGCCGACACGCTGACGCTGTCCGCCGGGCGGCGGGCCAGCTCATTGCCGACCAGCCCGGCGCTGCGGTTCTCGCTGTCGATATGGCTGTAGGATGCGTTGATCGTGAAGCGATCGACCGGGCGCATCAGCAGCGCGAACTCGGCGCCCTTGGCCCGCGTGCGCGCGATGTTGCTGTAGGTGAAGGTCAGCGCGTCGAAATCGATCTGGTTGCGGGTATGGCGGCTGAAATAGGTCGCGCTGGCGACCAACCGGTCATCGACAAGCCTCTGCTCTATTCCCGCATCCCAGCTCTTCGCGGTTTCCGCGTCCAGCGTCGGCGTGCCGTAGAAGGGCGCGTACAGCTGGTACAGGGTCGGCGCCTTGAACCCCTCGGCATAGCTGGCGCGCAGCGTGGTGCCGGTCGGCAGCGTATAAGCGGCGTTGGCGGCAAAGGTAGTGCGCCCGCCAAAGGCATCGTCGTCGTCGTGGCGCACGCCGCCAGTGATGGCGAGGCCGGCGACGGGGGTCAGGATCACTTCGCCCCAGAAGCTGGTCGTGCCGCGGCTGAAGCGATCGGTGCCATCGGCGAGGCGGGTCGTCTCATGCTCTGCCCCCAGCACGACGCGGATTTCGTCGGTTGCCTGCAGATCGCCCTTGTAGGTGTAGCGTTCGCTACGCCCGCGCGACAGGAATTGCGGCGCGGCGCTGAGGTCGGGATCATAATTGTCGCGGTCGATATCGGCGATCTGGAAGGCGAGCAGGTTGCGGAACCGGCCGTCGAGGAAATCGGCGTTCAGACCGGCATAGCCGTACAATTCCTGCGCGGTCGAATATTCACGCGTATCGGCAAAGGCGAAGGTCGGCGCGGGAAAGCCATCGAGGTCGGTGCGGCTGTCCGCCCAATAGCCGCGCAGATCGAGGCGGATGTTGGGCGCGAACGCCACCTCCACCCGCCCGCTGGCGCCATATTGGCGATAGCCGTCCCGCTCGGTGCCACGGTCATAAGCGGAAATGCCGTCGGTGCGCAGGTATCCGCCGGTGAGCGCGGCGGAGACGATTCCGCTGCCCCCCGAAATGCCGCCGCTGGCGAACAGCGTGTCCATCGCGCCATATTCGACATTGCCGCGCGCGCGCAGCTGCTGCGTCGGCGCCTGGGTGATGACGTTGACGACGCCGCCGATCGCCTGACTGCCCCAGGGGACCGAATTGGGCCCGCGCACCACCTCCACCCGCTCGACCGAGGCACTGAGCAGGTTGGCGAAATCGAACGCGCCGCCGGGCGAGGAAGGGTCGTTGACGCGCACACCGTCGATCAGCGTCAGCGTCTGATCCGCCTCCGCGCCGCGGATCCGCACGTAATTGACGGTGCCGACACCGCCGTTGCGCGTCACCGTGACGCCCGGCGTCGTCTGCAACAGGTCGCTCAGCACCACCGTCTGCCGCTGCTCGATCGTGTCGCGGTCGATGATCGTCACCGCCTGCCCGGTGGTGTCGACATCCTGCGGAACGCCGCTCGCCGTCACCACGATGTCGCCGCGCGGCGATGCGTCCTGCGCCCCCTCCTGTGCGAGCGCGGGCGCAGCGATCAGGGTGGCGGATGCCGCCAGCCAATAGATTGTCTTCATTGTTCTTGCCCCAACAACAGGGCTGCGGCCGGCACCATGCAGGCGCCGTCCGTCAGCCGATCCCTCTTGTCGCTCGCTCGAGGGTTTCGGCCTCGTCCGCCCGGCACACCCCGTCCGCGCGATGGATCGACGTGCGACCGGCAGGTCTCCTGGCTCTCGGGTCAGCGTGCCGCCCGGCCTTCCCGAGGTCAGAAGACCCCAGTGGCGCGGATGGGCGACACTCGCCGATCACAGTTGCGGGGGCAGCGCGGGATCAGGCCAGCAGCCTTTCCCGACTTCCCTTTTCATCCCGTCTCCGGGAACCGTTCGCGGCCGCGCCCCTAGAGCGGGTACGGCCGATCCGTCAATATTCGACGCCCTTTTGCGCGTTGAACCCAGCATTGAACGGATGTCTCACCTCGCCAAACTCGGTGACGAGATCGGCGATCTCGACCAGCTCTGCCCGAGCGCCGCGCCCGGTGACGCAGATATGCTTGGTCAGCGGCCGCTCCTTCAGGAACGCCAGCACCTCCGCCGAGGGCAAGGTCTCATCGGCGAGCACGATGTTGAGTTCGTCGAGGATCACGAAGTCGATCTCGGGATCGAGGATCAGCTCCTTTGCGCGATCCCAGCCGCGCCGCGCGGCAGCAATGTCGCGCGCGCGATCCTGCGTGTCCCAGGTGAACCCCTCCCCCATGCTTTCGAAGGTGACCAGGTCGGACGGGTGATCGGTGAAGAAGTTGCGCTCGCCCGTTTCCCAGGTGCCCTTCACGAACTGCAGGATCGCGACGCGCATCCCCCAGCCGATCGAGCGGATCGCCATGCCGAAGGCGGCGGAGGACTTCCCCTTGCCGTTGCCGGTGTGGACGATCAGCAGCCCGCGTTCGAGCGTGCGGCGGGCCTGCATCCGGTCCCGCGCCACCTTCATGCGGCGCATCCGTTCATTATGGCGGGCGTGATCGTCGGTCGCGTCGGTCATGCGCGGCATATCTCCCGCTCACCCCAAGGAAGCAACCGCTCGCCAAGCAGACGGCCGACTTCTAGGGTGAGCGAAAAGGGGGACGCCGATGATCCGCAAGACGATGCTGATGGGCCTGATGCTTGGCCTCGCGCCGCTGCCAGCGCTGGCCGAACCGGCCAGGGATCCGCTGGCCGGCACCACCCGCATGGCTGCTGTCGCTTCCTGAAGCAGGGGCAGACGGCGTCTCCGCCCGCCTGCTCTACATGACGGCGCTGCGCACCGGCCTCGGCTCCGCGCCGATCGGCCTGGATCGTGCCCAACCCGGCCCGGCACAGATCCTGGTCATCCGCCGCCTGGGCAAGAAGGTCGCTTTCGAGCTCGAAAACCCACGCTTCCGCGCCACTGGCGGCTCCGCCGCCGAGCAGGCGGCGGCCAGCGACGCCTTTGCCACCTCAATCCTGTGGATGGGCGATGTCATCCCTGGGGCCGATGGGCGCTTTCTCGTCGATATCGCGCCGTTCCTCGCCCGCGATACCAAGGGGATCGCCGATCAGCTGAAGGATGGCGGCGAAAGGGTTGGAAGCTGGTCGGCGATCTCAGCGCGGCAGACGTCAATGCGGTCCGCGCCTTCCCGCTGAACCTCGTGTTCGAGGCACGCCAGACCTTTGCCAGCGATTCCCCGGGGCCGGAGGTACGCAATATTGCCCCGGACCCGCGTCAGTTCACGCTGGTGGTCCGCCACAGCTTCGCCGCCTTGCCGCAGGGGGGCTATACCATGCGTGAATTCGATCCCCGCGGCGGCAGCTTCTCCAGCCAGATCCTCGATTTCGGGGCGCCGCTCGGCCGGCAGATCGTGCGCAACCTTGCCAATCGGTTCCGCCTGGAACGCGTGGACCCGGATGCGCCCCGTTCCCGCGTGAAGAAGCCGATCGTCTTCTACATCGACAATGCCGCGCCGGAGCCGATCCGGACCGCCCTTCTGGAAGGCGCGTCCTGGTGGAAAGCGGCATTCGAAGCAGCTGGTTACATCGATGCTTACCGGGTGGAAATCCTTCCCGACGGCGCTGACCCGCTCGATTTGCGCTACAATGTGGTCAACTGGGTCAATCGGGCGACGCGTGGCTGGTCCTATGGCTATGCGGTCACAGACCCGCGCACGGGCGAGATCCTGAAGGGATCGGTGCTGCTCGGATCATTGCGCGTGCGGCAGGACATGCTGATCTACGAAGGGCTGGTTGGGGCCGCCGCCACGGGCAAGGGCGGCCCCAACGATCCGCGCGAGGTGGCGCTGGCGCGCATCCGGCAGCTCGCCGCCCATGAAGTAGGTCACGCACTTGGGCTACTTCACAATTTCGCGGGCAGCACACAGGATCGCGCATCGGTGATGGATTATCCCGCACCGCGCATCGGGCTCGTCAACGGCGCGCCCGACCTGTCGGACGCTTATGGCGTCGGCCTTGGCGGCTGGGACCTTTACGCGATCGACTGGCTGTATGGCGATCGTCCGGGCAGCGATCCCGATGCCCTCGCCCGTGACAAGGCGGCGGCGGCTCAGCGCCGCGGCCTGCGCTTCGTCGCCGACGAAAACGCCCGTGTCGTTTCCGCATCACAGCCCTGGGGCAGCCTGTGGGACGATGGCGCTGACCCCGCCGCCGAACTTACGCGGATGATGACGGTGCGCGCCGCCGCGGTCGCGCGATTCGGGCCCGAAGTGCTGGCGGCCGACGAACCGGCTTCCAATCTGCGCCGCAAGTTCGTGCCGATCTGGCTGCTGCATCGCTATCAGGTGGAAGCTGCCGCCAAGCTGCTGGGCGGGATCGAGTCCCAATATGCAATGGCGGGTGACGGCCACGGCGCGTCACGCCACGTCGCTGGTTCGGCGCAGGCAGAAGCGCTGCGCGTGTTGCTGGCCACCCTTGAGCCGGCTGCGCTGGACGTTCCTGAGCGGTTGATCCCCTTCCTCTCCGCCGGCTGGTCCGGCGATCGCGATCGGCAGTTCGATATCGAGGTGATGCGCACCGCCGGCAGCACCGCCTTTGATCCCCTGGTGGCGGCACAGGTATCCGCACAGATCACGCTCGACGCCTTGCTGTCGCCCGAGCGGCTGGCGCGGCTCGCGGACCAGCAACGCCGCGATCCCGCGGTGCCAGGGCCAGGCATGCTGGCTGAACGGCTGCTGGCCCTGACGAACGCACCTGCCGCCAATCCGCGCCTCGCCGCGGTTCGCCGCGCTGTCGGTACCCGGATCGTGCTCAGCCTCGCCCGTGCCGCGCGTGCACCGGCCACCGGCAGTGCGGCGGCCAACCGGCTGGACCAGGCGCTGGTCGATTGGGCGACGGCGCAGGTCGGACGCCGCTTCGCCGATGCCGATGATCGCGCCTGGGCGCTCGCCACCGCGCGGCTGTTGCAGGATCGCGAAGCGCTGGCGGCAGCTCTGAAGGATGAGGCAGCCGAGCCGCGCATCCCGCCGGGCATGCCGATCGGCAGCGGCGGCGAGGCCGGCTGACCCTCAGCGAGCCGCAATCCGTTCCAGCGCCTGTCGGTCCAGCAGCGTGATCGCGCGATATCCGCGCGCGATCACGCCCCTACGCTCCAGTGCAGCCAGGTGGCCGTTCACGGTTTTGCGGGACAGGCCGGTCATTTCCGCCAGATCGGCCTGGCTCACCGGAACGTCATGCCCTTCCGCAAACTGAAGCAGCCGCATCGCCACCCGCCCGCCGGGCGTCTGGATAAGCAGATGCGCGGCCAGCCGGGTCATCTGCTCGAGCTGAGCGTAAACAAGTTCGTTGATCGCGCGCCACAATCCCGGGTCGCGTGCCGCCGCACGGTCCAGTGCATCGTCGGTGATCATCAGCACCCGTGAGGCGGTGTTTGCCCGCACCGTCAGCAAGCGTGGCCCGCCACCGCTCCGTCGTGTTTGCCCAAGGATGGCCGGCGCCGGCGCCAGCCCGATCAACACGTCCCGCTCGGCACCCAGCGCCACTTCGAGCCGCACAGCCCCTTCGATAACAGCGCATAGCCCGGTTCCTTCGTCGCCCTGGCTGTACACCCACTGGCCGCGCCGCAAGGTCACCATCCGCCCTGCCTCTGCCAACCGGTTCTGCAAGGCGGCCGGCTGTCGCGCGAACCAGCCATTGCGGGCCAGCGCCGCGACGGTGCCATGATCAACTGTCACCTTGGTGACATTATCCGCAAAGCCGATCCGATAAAACCGGCAACAGACATAAGCAGGAGTGGATCATGGCAACGCAGCTGAAGGATCGCGTCACCACGCGCCCGATCGGGGCCAATGTCGGGGTAGAGTTCGAAGGGGTCGATCTGAACCACCTGGACGACGAGACGTTCGCCGCCATGCGCACCGCGCTCGCCGACCACGGCCTCGTCTTCGTTCGCAATCAGCAGCTTACGCCCGAACAGCATATCGCCTTTGCTCGGCGCTGGGGCGCGATCGACATCAACAATTACTTCCCCGCCAACGGCGGCCACCCGGAAATCGCGGAGGTGCGCAAGGCGGAAAACCAGCAGACCAATATCGGTGGCGGCTGGCATACTGATCACAGCTACGATCAAGTTCCCGCGATGGGATCGATCCTGCTGGCTCGCGAAACGCCGCCGACCGGTGGCGACACGTTGTTCGCGAGCATGTCAGCGGCTTTCGACTCCCTGTCGGAGGGAATGAAGGCCACGCTGCGCACCATGCGCGCGGTGCATTCGGCGGATCATATCTACAGCAAGGACGGCATTTACTCGAAGACGGATCAGGCCGCCGATCTGAAGGGGCACGATCTGCGCACCCGTGCGGTGCATCCCGTCGTCATCAAGCATCCGCGCACCGGGCGGGAGATCCTCTACGTGAACCCGGCCTTCACACTGCACTTCGACGGGTGGACGCGCGATGAAAGCCTGCCGCTGCTCAGCTACCTCTATCAGCTAGGCATGCGCGAGGAGTTCCAGTGCCGGGTGCAATGGGCACCGGGATCGATCGCCATCTGGGACAATCGTTCAACCTGGCACCACGCCATGAACGACTATCACGGCCACCGCCGACTGATGCACCGCATCACCATCTCTGGCGAGCCGCTCAGTTGAGCGCGCTCGCCACCACGGCTCAGCTCGCCTTCGTCCGCGTATAAGGGACAAAGTCACCTAGCACGACGAAGCTGCGGATCGCGCGTGAGCTGGAATCGATCAATTGCACAGTGTCGGCACCGCACAGCTGCGTGCCGACATTGCGGGTCAGCAGGACGTCGCGGTCATCCAGCTGGTCCGCACCGGACCGTGGCTGATTGACGTACATCTTGCTGCCGACGCGGTAGATGATCGCCTTGCCGTCGATGATCTGGCTGGAGGTAATACCGCCCAGGCTGATGCAGCGGACGGGGGCGCCCGCCACTCGGCCGGCAAGCGCCTTTTCGAACTTGGTTTCGGCAGTGTCGCGGGCCGCGGCACCGGCGGGCGCGGCCAGGACGACGGCCGCAGCAAGCAGGGATGCGATGCGTTTCATGCATCGCTTTTACCCTCCGCCCGCTGAACCGCTGCTGACTGCTTTTCGACAGCGCCACCAGCGATTGCAGCATTGGCAAAGCGGGCTACACGGGGTTGTGCCGCTTACCCCCTCCCCCTTGCGGACGGCTCTTCGCCATGCCGCACTCGCCTGCCTGCTCCTGCTTGCTCCCGCCGCTTCGGTGCTGCGCGCGGAAACCACCGCCTTTGATCTTGCCGGCCCCTCGCTGCGCGTACTGGTCACCCACGGCGACATCACGCTGCCGCTGTCGCAGGTGCCCAACCTGTCGGCGGGCGATCGCATCCGCGTCGTCGCTGACCTGCCGGCGGAGCAAAGCGCACAATATCGGATGGTGCTCGCCTTCCTGCGGGGCGCGACCAATCCGCCGCCCAAGGACTGGCTGGCCGAAGCACGCACGTGGAAGCCAAAAGAAGCGACCATTGACGTGCGCGTGCCGGAAGGGGCGCAGCAAGCGCTGATCTTCCTGGTGCCCGAGACCGGCGGTGCGATCGACGGCGTGGCCAAGGCGGTGCGCGAGCAGCCCGGCGCCTTTGTTCGCGCGTCACAGGAACTGAACCAGGCGATGCTCGATCGCACCCGGCTGGAAACATTTCTCGATCAGGTGCGCCGCCGCGAACCGGCCGAGGTCGCCCGCATTTCTCCCCAACTGGCCGATAGCCTCGCCATCAAGCTCGATTCCGCTTGCCTCCTACGTCAGCCGGATCCGCGCGCCGCCTGCCTCGCGCAGAGCGGCAATGCCGCCGTTCTGGCGGACAGCCAGACCAGTTCAATCGCGCAGACGCTCGCCGGCGCCCCGGCCAATATCGCGCTGCAACTCAGTGCCACCCCGCAGGGCGGCTTTGGCTATTACAGCGGCTACATCGGCGTGGTCCGTGACCTCGCCCGCATGCTCGGCGCGTTTCAATCGGCGCAGCTGCGGTTCATCCCGGCACTCGGCGTTCCGCGCGAGGGCCGGATGGAATTGCTGCTCAATACCGTGCCTTCGTTCCGCAAGCCGCAGTCCGTGCTTGTCGCCGCGCTGCCGACGGTCGCGCCGCCGATCCTGCCGGTCCTGTCCGTGAAGGATATCGGACCGCGCTGTTTGACGGCGCCCACCCTCACCCTCCCGGTCGGCGGTGCGCCGCTGGTCTTTTCCACCGGTTACGCGCGGGCGATGACCCTCCGGGTGCCGACCGCCGCCGGAACAACGCTCGATCTGCCAGTCACGGCTAATCCGGCAGCCGGCGGCTTTGTCGTTGGCGATGTCGGGACACCGCCGGTGACGCTCGCTGAGGGAGCTGAGGCGCGGCTGCAGGGCTTTTGGGGGTTCCAGCCCTTCGACGGCCCACGCTTTCGCCTTGCCAGCCCGGCGCAGGACGCATGGCGTGCGGATGGTGCCACCCTGGTGGTCGGACGCGACACGCCGCTTACCCTGTCCGGCGGTGCGGCAGCCTGTGTGGCGCAGGTCTGGCTGGAGCGTGATGGCGAGCAACGCGCCGTGGCCTGGAACGCGGAAGCGAATGGCACGCTCTCGCTCAAGGTTCCGCTTGCCGGCATCGAGCCCGGCCCGGTGGCACTGCTGATCCGCAGCCACGGCATGGATCGGCCAAGGCGATTGGACCTACGGGCCTATGCCGAGGCCTCCCGCATCACCGGCTTCACGCTCCACGCCGGTGACCGCACGGGCATGCTCGCGGGCACTCGCCTCGATCAGGTGAAGGTGCTGGAAATCGGCGCGGTGATCTTCGAGGCGGCAAAGCTGGGCCGCGAAGGGACTGCCGACCGGCTTGAGATGGCCGCGGAAAGCGCGGCGGAGCAGTTAAAGCCCGGCGAACTAACTGGCCGCGCTACGCTGGCCGACGGCCGAACCGTGCGCGTTCCTGTCCGAATCCTTCCGGCGCGTCCCCGCTCAACACCCATATCCACATCGCTGGAACGCGTTGGACCTGCAGCGGCAGTCCCGCTGACGCTTGCCGACGCCGGGCTGGTGCCTCAGGATGCTCGGCTCACCTTTTCGCTGCGCGCTGCCGGCTCCACCCGCTTCGCGGCAGGCGACCGGATCGAGGTGGAAGCAATCGAGACCGGCGCCTCGACGCAGCTCCCCATCCGCCTTCAGGACGATCGCGTGGCGATCGCTACGCTGGATCCCGCTTCCGCGCTGGGCGAATCAGCGCGCGGGCCCCTGCGCTTCCGGCTGGTACAGGGCGACGTGGTGGGTGACTGGCAGCCGCTGGCGACCCTGGTACGCCTGCCGCGCCTCAGCTCGATTTCCTGTGCTGCGGACAACAACACCTGCACGCTCGCCGGCACCGGGCTATTCCTGATCAGTCGGATCACGGGGGCCGCCGACGCCGTTGTGCCCGATGGCTTCACGGGCAGCACGCTGCAGGTGCCGCGTCCCGCCGATGGCAAGCTGCGCCTCTACCTGCGCGACGCGCCTGGCGCCGCCGCAACCGTTGATGTGCCAGCGGCGGCAGCGGCCTCGCGCAACAAGGTTCAGTGAACCGCCCGGCTCGGCATCGGCTGCGGCGGGACACCGCGCCCGTCCAGCGTGACCAAAGCCGCGTTCAGATGAAGGCTCGTCTCTGACAACCCGAGCCCGTCTGCCACCCGCAACGCCCGCCGTACCGCATCGATCAGATGCACACTCGCTTCCTTACGCATTGCGACGCCCTGCCCACTGCGGCTTCGACCGAAAAGGCGCCAAGATGGTTAAAGCGCCATCGCGGCTCCTTTCCACCGTTTAGGCGAAGGTTCCTCAGCCGCATTGCACTCCTTCGGCGCCTCCCCCACATAGTCGGGTAATACACCAACTGGGGCAACAATGGCGGATCCATATTCGACGCTCGGCGTGGCGCGGAGCGCCACCGAGGCTGATATCAAGAAGGCGTATCGCAAGCTCGCCAAGGAGCTGCATCCCGATCGCAATCAGGACAATCCAAAGGCGGCCGAGAAGTTCAGTCAGGTGACCGCCGCCTACGACTTGCTGAGCGACAAGGACAGGCGCGCCCGGTTCGACCGCGGCGAGATCGATGCCGACGGCAACCCGGCATCCCCCTTCGGCGCAGGATTCGGTGGTGCGCGCCCCGGCGGCGGCGGCTTTCGGAGCCAGGATTTCGGCGGCGCCGAGGGCGTTGATATGTCGGATATCTTTGAAGGGCTGTTCGGCGGCCGAGCCGGGGGGTCCGGGGGTGGTTTCTCTGGCGGTTTCGGCCGGCGTCAGCCACCACCCAAGGGCGCCAACGCTGCTTATCGCCTGCGCGTGCCGTTTGTTGACGCCGCCGCCTGCGCGCCGCAGCGGATCACCTTGGCGGATGGCAAGACGATTGACCTGAAGCTGCCCGCCGGCGTTGAAACCGGGACGCAGATGCGCCTGCCCGGCAAGGGCGAACAGGGCCCCGGCGGACCGGGTGACGCCATCGTCACCATTGACGTGCAGCCGCACCGTTTCTTCACGCGCGACGGCGACGACGTTCGCCTGAATCTGCCGATCACGCTGGCGGAGGCGGTCAACGGCGGCCCAGTAAAGGTGCCCACCGTCGAAAAGCCGGTGATGCTGACGGTGCCGAAGGGCTCTACCTCCGGCCGCACGCTGCGGCTCAAGGGCAAGGGCTTCCACAAGAAGGACGGCACGCGCGGCGACCAACTCGTCACACTGATGATCGATGTGCCCGCCAATGACGCTGCGCTTGCCAGCTTCGTGGAGGGCTGGTCCGGCGGGGGGAACCCGCGCGCCGACATGGGCGTCTGATCCCTATCACAAAGGGGCAGAGATCTTGAGCGACGAGACCGTCACGCTGACGCCCGAGGATCGCAGGCATCACGGGCCGGCACGGGTGCGGCTTGATCGCCAGCTTGCCAAGGTGAAGCCGGGCAGTTTCGCCTATGAGGTTCTGAAACGGGCCGGCACGGGCGTATACAACGACGGCTTCATTCATGCCGGCAACCTTGCCTATCTGGCGCTGATGACGGTGTTCCCGTTCTTCATTGTCGCGGCCGCCGTGCTTGCGGTGTTTGGACAGAACCATGAGACACGCCAGGCGGTAGAGTCCTTCCTCCATGTCCTGCCGTCGGACGTGGCCGAGATTCTCCGAAAACCGATCGCGGACGTGCTGGCGGCGCGCACCGGATCGCTGCTCTGGTTTGGCGCCTTCGTCGGCCTGTGGACAGTCGGCAGTTTCGTGGAAACCATCCGCGAGATCTTTCGCCGCGCTTATGGCACCCGAAGCTCGCAATCGCTCTGGCGTGCGCGTCTCGGTCTCAGTCTTGGTATCGTTGCCTCGGTGATCGTCGCGCTGCTGTCATTCCTCGTGCAGGGCATCCTCGTTGCCGCGGAACAGTTCATCTACCAGCTGCTTCCCTGGGCCCGCGACATTGCTGGCTGGATCGGCATCAGCCGCGCCATCCCGGGCCTCGTCATGTTTGGCGCCCTGTACATGCTGTTCTACTTCGTCACGCCGTCGAAATACCGCTACTCGGACAGCCGCAAATGGCCCGGCGCGCTGTTCACCGCGATTTGGTGGGTCAGCATGACGGCGGGCCTCCCCTGGGCCCTGTCGAACCTCGGCGGCTACGACCTTACCTACGGCAGCCTCGCGGGCGTCGTGGTGATGCTGTTGTTTTTCTATCTCATCGGCCTCGGCATGGTGTTTGGCGCTCATCTTAACGCAGCACTGGCGGAACCCCCGGAGAACGGTCTAGAGGGGGCGCCCCCCGGGTCGGAAGCAAAGGCAGTGTTGTGAACGCATTGATGGCAGGCAAACGCGGGCTCATCATGGGGCTCGCCAACGACAAGTCACTGGCCTGGGGCATTGCCAAGAAGCTGTCGGAGGCGGGCGCGGAGCTGGCGTTCAGCTATCAAGGCGAGGCGATGGAAAAGCGCGTGCGCCCGCTCGCCGAACAACTCGGCACACCACACCTGTTCGATTGCGACGTCAGCGACATGGCCGCACTGGACGCCACGTTCGCCAAGCTGGCCGAAACCTGGCCAACCATTGACTTTGTCGTCCACGCCATCGGCTTTTCGGACAAGAACGAGCTGCGCGGGCGCTTTGTCGACACCAGCCTCGACAACTTCCTGATGACGATGAACATCAGCGTCTATTCGTTCGTGGCGGTAGCGCAGCGGGCAGCGAAGATGATGCGGGAGGGCGGCAGCCTGCTGACCCTGAGCTACTATGGCGCCGAAAAGGTGATCCCGCACTACAATGTGATGGGCCTTGCCAAGGCAGCACTGGAAACCAGCGTCCAGTATCTGGCGGTCGATCTCGGTCGCGACAATATCCGGGTCAACGCCATCTCGGCCGGCCCGATCAAGACGCTGGCGGCCAGCGGGATCGGCGATTTCCGCCTGATCCTGAAGTGGAACGAGCTGAACTCGCCGCTGAAGCGCAATGTCACGATCGAGGATGTCGGCGGCGCGGGCCTCTACATGCTCAGCGATCTCGCCAGCGGCGTGACCGGCGAGGTTCACCACGTCGACGCCGGCTACAACGTCATCGGCATGAAAGCGGAGGACGCGCCGGACATCGCGCTGGCCTGACCGGATGGCCATCGCGATCCGCCCCGCGGGTGCGGCCGACGTCGCTGCCATCGACGGGCTGCTACGGACCAGCTTTGCCGAGCCTGCAGAGGCCGATCTCGTTCGCGAGCTCTGCATCGCCGGCGATATGGTCCTGACGCTCGTTGCGGATGACGAGGATAGCGGTGCTATCGTTGGCGCCATCGTCTTCAGCCGCATGGAAGTGACGGTCGGTGGTCAGGCTGTTCCCGCGGTCGCGCTGGCGCCGCTTGCCGTTGCACCTGCTTATCGCCGCCAGGGCGTTGCCGACGCGCTGGTCCACGCCGCGCATGAGCGGCTGGAATCCGTCGGCGTGGTGCTCAGCTTCGTGCTCGGCGATCCCGAATTCTACGGGCGGTTCGGCTATGATCCCGCCGTCGCTCGAAACTTCGACTCGCCCTATTCCGGTGAATATTTCATGGCCCTGCCGCTACAGGGTGGCTTGGTGCCATGCGGCGTTCGTGAAGCCGCCCGGCACGCGCCTGCTTTTTCGCGCTTGGGGGCAGCATGAGTTTCAACACGTTCGGCCGCGTCTTCCGCTTCACCACCTGGGGTGAATCACACGGCCCTGCACTGGGCGCGGTTGTGGATGGTTGCCCACCAGGGATTTCGCTGACCGAAGCGGACATCCAGCCGTGGCTGGACAAGAGGCGTCCAGGCACGTCGCGCTTCACCACGCAGCGGCGTGAGCCCGATCAGGTGCGCATCCTGTCCGGCGTTTTCGAGGGCCGCACCACCGGCACTCCGATCAGCCTGATGATCGAGAATGTCGACCAGCGGTCGAAGGATTATTCGGAAGTCGCCCAAGCCTATCGCCCGGGTCACGCCGATTACGCCTATGACGCAAAGTACGGCTTTCGCGATTACCGCGGCGGCGGGCGCTCCTCCGCGCGTGAAACGGCGGCCCGGGTTGCCGCGGGCGCAGTGGCACGGGCGGTGATCCCCGGCGTCAGGATCCGCGCGTGGGTGGAGGCAATCGGCGGCGACGCGATCGATCCCGCCGCGTTCGACGATGACCAGATCGACGCCAACCCCTTCTTCTGCCCAGACGCAGCCGCCGCTGCCCGCTGGGAGGAACAGGTGGATGCCGCCCGCAAGGCCGGATCGTCGCTTGGTGCCGTCGTCGCCTGCGAAGCGACTGGCGTGCCGGCAGGCTGGGGGGCGCCGCTTTATGCCAAGCTCGACAGCGAGCTCGCGGCAGCAATCATGTCGATCAATGCGGTAAAGGGCGTGGAGATCGGCGACGGCTTTGCCGCCGCGGCGCTGCGCGGGGAGGAAAACGCCGATCCCATGCGTCCCGGCGCAAATGGTCCCGCATTTCTTGCCAACCACGCCGGCGGCATCGCAGGCGGTATCGCGACCGGGCAGCCCATCCGAGTTCGAGCCGCGTTCAAGCCCACGAGTTCGATCCTGACGCCGGTGCAAACCATATCGCGAACGGGCGAGGCCACCGAAATTGCAACGCGTGGACGTCACGATCCTTGTGTCGGCATCCGCGGTGTTCCCGTGGTTGAGGCAATGATGGCACTGGTGCTCGCCGATCAATTCCTGCTTCATCGCGCACAATGCGGATGAACAGGGCCCTCGAAATATGCTCTCTATTTTGATTCTGATCTTGAGATGAAACGAGCCTGATTGGAGACGACTGGGCGAACCTTTCCCGTCGCCGCGCATTTTACTCCTACAAGTTTCAGACTTCTCATAGGAGAGTAAAATGAAGACCTTTGGTCTTATTGCCGCCGCGGCGCTGGCGCTTCCGGGCGCAGCGCTGGCCCAGTCTACCACTAGCTCGCCGTCGCAGTCGACGACCACAGCCCCGGCAGGTACCGCGACTGACTCCACGCTTTCGACGCAGGATCCGACGACCGGCACCTCGTCATCGACGCGCTCGCCAAGTACGGCTCCTTCGTCGACACAGCCGAGCAGCGATCTGAATGATCCAAGTGCTGACAGCACGGCGAGCCCAACCTCGCCGTCGACCACCACACCTACGGTCCCGCCACACCGCTAAGACAGTTACTACGGGGCGGAAGCCCGGCAGCCCAGCTGCCGGGTTTTCATTTTTGTGCTATCATCGCCGAGAATCAGAGGGAGATGAGCCATGCGCCTCGCCGTCCTGGTCGCCGTCGCCGCTTTCGTCAGCGGTAATGCCGCCGCCCAGGTTGCCGATCGCCTCTCCCGTGGGATGGAGCCGAACGCGATCGCTCGGTCGCTCAGTTCCGGCGGTGCGATGCGGAGCCAATCTCAGTCAGCAAGTCCGGCCGAGGTCGATCGATTGCGCGCTGAACAGGCTGCGCGCGATGCCGCTGCACGCCGCGCACCGCCGACCACATCGACCCTGATCGACGGTCCCGCCGGCGTTCAGCGGCTCGGCTCGGGTGCGGCGCCGGCTCCTTCGGCTTCGCCACCCACGATCGTTTCTCAACCGAGATAGAGGGTCACTCACCATGCGCCTCGCTACCACTATCAGTGCTGCGCTGATCGCGCTGTCCACCGCCGCACTCGCCCAGGTTTCGGATCCCTCGCCACCTCCGGAGGGCAACATCATGGACAACGCCAGCGGCCCGGGCAACGCAACCATGCCGGTTCCAGGAACCGACAGTAACGATCCCAGCCGCAACATGCTGAGTAACTCGGCCTCGCCGCCGCCGACCGAGCCGAAATAAGGCATTACGTGTTAACCCTGTTCCGTCCAACTATCGGACACTGCTGAATTCACCCGAGAAATCGCGCGACCGATTGCCTAGATGCGCTCGCGCGCGGCGCTTTTGCCGCGCGCGAAGGGGGAGGGTGGCCATGACGATCGCGCTGCATCCCAGCGAACGCGCTGCGCGGCGCCGATTGAGCGGCCCGGCGCGTCGGCGTGCCTGGTATCAGGCCGCCCGCATCGCTGCGCCGATCGTCGCTGTTATTGCAGGCGTGGTGTTTGCTACCCTGAACTTGTTTGACTGGCCTACAGCCGCCGCATCCAATCGCCCCTTCCTGTCGTCAGAAACCACGCTCCAACCAAGTAGCCGCGATCCGGAGGCCCTTGCCTCGCCGGGTGATGGCACGACCGGCACCGCGCCGCTGCCTCCGCTCCCCGCCGCGCTGCGCGGGCTGTCTGACACGCTTGCGACCGGCGTTGTGCCGGCTCGGCCGTTCGCCATGCGCGGCGCGTCCGCCCAGGATCGCAGCCGCGCGCTCGAATGTCTTGCCGCAGCAATCTATTACGAGGCCGCTTCCGAGGCTGAGGACGGGCAACGCGCCGTGGCTCAAGTGGTGCTCAACCGCGTCCGCCACCCAGCCTTCCCGGCAACAGTGTGCGGCGTCGTCTACCAGGGTGCGGAGCGGGCGAGCGGATGCCAGTTCAGCTTCGCCTGTGACGGCGCGATGGCGCGCGTTCCTGCCCGCGCAGCTTGGGCTCGTGCCACCCGGACAGCAGCGGCCGCACTGGCAGGCTATGTCTTTGCCCCAGTCGGCCTGGCCACCCATTACCATACTTACGCCGTCACCCCGACGTGGAACCGCTCGCTGGTGATGACCGACGCCATCGGCGCGCATTTCTTCCATCGTTGGAAGGGCGTTTGGGGTACCTCTGCTGCCTTTCATCAGGCCTATGCTGGTCACGAGCCCGTGCCGGGGCCGCCGTCGCGCACCGTCGATCCGGTGATCGCATTGAACCGCGCCGTGGCTGTCGCGCCGCCGCTCCCCGCAGCAAACGAGGTCCAGCCGCACCCTGCGGAGAATAGCGCGCCCCTGCCGCCACCCCCGTCTCAGGACAACCTGCCGGAATCGCAAATTCTCGATCGCTGGAAGGACAGCGGCAAGCCCTTGCGCTGATCCGCCGCGCTGCCGACCATCACGCACGTTCTGCCGTGGCTATGGCCTTGGGGGCCGTGGCAGATCGACGGGCCGCCGACTTGGGGCGAACGCCTCAGCCAAGCCCTATGCGCGCTTCCGAACCGCAGACATTAGTGTTGGGGGCGACTTCGTACTCTAATCGTCCGTGGAGCAGCGCAGCGGTTATTCCATTCCGATACGAATTGCCGCCGCACTGACGAACGGCGCCCCCGCGACCAGCAGAAGGCTGACGGCCCCGAGCAGCTTCAACCCGCCCATACCGCTCTCGATGGCGCCCGCGCCGAAGATCAGCAGCGGAATGGCGAGCGGCAGCAGCACCAGCCCGGCGATTGCCCCGGCTCCCCGCAGCCCGGCGGTAAGCGCGCCTGTCGCCACCGCCAGCGCGGCCAGCCCCGGCGTGCCAATAGCCAGCCCGGCCATTATCGCCAGGATCGTCGGGCCATCCAGCCCCAGCAGCGCGGCCGATAGCAGCGCCGCGCCCATCACCGGCGGAGCGAAGGCGAGCCAATGACCGGCCATCTTGGCCGCTGCCACGATCGGCAGCGGATGTCCGCGCACCGCCAGTTGATCGAACACTCCCGTTTCCAGATCCGGCCCGATCAGCCGCTCCACGGGCAGGAGCGCCGCCAGCAACGTCGCCGCCCAGATCACACCGCCGCCGACCCTGGCCAACAGCTTGGCATCAGGTCCGATTGCAAAGGGAAACAGGATGGCGACAAGCAGAAAGAAGCCAAGCGTCAGCGTGGCTCCCCCGCCTGTATAGCCGCGACGAACGTCGCGCAGGATCAGGGCGATCATGCCACCTCCGCGCGAAAAAGGGCGAGATCGATCGTGGCCGCGCCGGGCAGGTCCAGCGGTTGGTGGGTGGCGATCATCGCGATGCCGCCTCCGCTTCGATGCCGCGCCACCGCTGCTTCGAGCAACGCCACCGAGGCGCTGTCCAGCCCGGTCGCGGGTTCATCCAGCAGCCACAGGTCGGCACCGCTGGCGATTACCCGCGCGAGCGCAGCTCGTCTGCGCTGCCCCGTTGACAGCAACCGCACCGGCACGTCAGCGAGATCCTGCAGCGCCACATCCGCCAATGCGGCGGCAACCCTCGCGTGCTCGTCGGCCGACCCGTCGAGCTTCGCCCAGATATTCAGCGCAGCGCCTAGCAAGCGATCGCCGTCCAGTGCGCTTGCCTCGCCCAGCAGCGCGATCCGCCCGGTAACCTGCACGTCTCCCGCAAATGGCGACAGCAGGCCTGCGATCATGCGCAACAGGCTCGATTTGCCGCAGCCGTTCGCGCCCGTTACCACCAGCGCGCCGCCCGCGCTGGCGTTCAGCGACAGACCCGTGAACAACAGCCGTCCGCCACGTCGGCAGGCTACATTTGTCAGCGCCAGTGCCGGGCTCAATCGGCCACCGCGTCCTCTAGCGCGTGCATGTCCTCATCACTCAGCCCGAAATGATGGCCGATCTCGTGGATGGTGACATGCGCCACCAGATCATCGAGCCGGACGCCGGTTTCGCACCATTCCGCCAGGATTGCTTGCCGATACAGATGGATGCGGTCGGGCATCGCCCCTGAATCGAAAGCTGATTTCTCCCCGATCGGACGGCCGTGATAGACACCGGTCAGCTCCAACGGATGCTCCAGCCCAACGCTGGCGAGCGTCTCGACATCCGCCTCCTCCTCCACCAGCAGCACAACATCGCCCAGATGCGCGCGAAACGCCTCTGGCAGGCGCTCGATCACGTGCCGCGCATGTCGCTCGATCGCCGCCAGGGAGGGCGGTTCGCCGGGAAGGTCTTGTCCGCTCATCGCTACCGCCATAGGCGTTGCGCCTCCCACGCGACAAGCTTGTCGGAAGGATAGAAACTGTGGTCGATCAACTGAGCGAAGCCGAACGGGCCGATGCGCTCGATAGCCTGCCCGATTGGGATTATGACGAAGGGCGCGATGCGATCACCCGCACCATCGTGTTCACCGATTTCGCGGAAGCGTTCGGCTTTATGACGCAGGTCGCGCTGATCGCCGAGCGGGCGGATCATCATCCGGAGTGGACCAACGTCTGGAATCGTGTCGAAATCACGCTGACGACGCACGACGCGGGCGGTCTGTCCGAACGCGACGTGGAGCTCGCTGCCGCTATTGATTCTATCCTGGACGGCTGATCGACGTCATCACCCCGCTTTGCCGGCCACCCGCGGGGCTGTGCCCGGCGGCTCAGCTACGGCTGCGCACCCCGATCATCGCCGCTCCCCCCGAGAGGGTCAGGAAGGCGAGCACCAGCAGGACGGCGGCGAAATCCTCCGGCGTGGCGAGTGCCCAGGTAAGGAACGGGCCAAGCAGTGCGGGCAATGTATTGGCCAGGTTGAGCAGCCCCAGGTCCCGTCCCCGGTTTGCCGGAGTCGGGAGAAGCTGCATCGCGAAGGCTGAATGAAGCGCGAGGAACACCGCCGAACCGACGGCGTAAACGGCAAAGGCCACCGCCGCCCAGCGCCAGTCGCTCGCGAAGGCCATGCCAAGCAGCCCCGCCCCAGCGATCACTGCCCCGGCCAGCAGCACCGGTTTGCGCCGGCCGAAGCGATCGGAAGCGCGCCCGGCCACCAGTGCGATCGGGAGGGCGAGCACATAGGCCAGGGTCAGAAGGTTGCCGACCCGCGGCGCGAGTTCACGCCCCGCCATGGTCGGCACGATGCTTTGGAAATAATAGAGAAGATACAGCGACAAAGCGTTGCCCGCGACTTGCACCAGCAATCGCGCGCCCCATGCAGTGACGAGGTCGCGGCGTCGAATGTCGGCCTCGCGCGGAGGCGGCGGCGCAAGGGGCGCGGCCTGCGCCGGGATGAGCAGCAGCGGCAGGCAAGTCGCAATCAGAACGGCCGCGACAATCGTCAGCCGCATGCCTTCGCCCGCCCAGGCAAGCCCCACGATGCCGGCTGAAACGGCCGACGCGATCGGGATCGCGGCCGACAGCAACCCGCCCGCCACCCCTTTCTGAGCATCCGGCACTTCGTCCGCCATGATCGCCGTCAATGGCGCGAGCAGCGCATTCACTGATGCCTGGAACAGCACGATTGCAGCGATGATCGTTGCCGCTGAATCAGCCAGGGCAACGCCAAGAAAGGAACAGCATGTCGCTGCCAGCCCGATAACGACCCACCGGCGTCGCCCTCCCCCGCGCCGCAGCGAGCGGTCGCTCAGCCAGCCAAACAGCACGTTGCACATGCTGGCCGCCAGCGAGCCGGCAATCACGGTGGCGCTGAACAGGCCGATCCGTTCCGCGCCAGCCAGCTGTTCCACCTTGAGCGGCAGCAGCAGCGTCAGCAGCGGCATATAGGCGATGACACCCCCGGCGTTGGCCAGGGCATAGGCCAGCAGGAATAGCCAGGATCGCTGCCCGGCATTGCGGGAGGATGCGGTAGTGATGGCAGGATTGATCATGGCAGGGCGCGGCACTTGTGCGCTGGCCCATGCCGGCACGCAATGCGCCCGCGGCCGCGGCGAATTATCTGATGCAACCGGGCAACGGTTCGCCCTCTTCAACCACAATCAGGGTTGCAGTGTACGCCAGATGGGCCATCTAGGGGCCAATCATGACATTTGACATTTTACCCGCGCCGCTCGCCGGTGCGCTCGCCGAGCGTGGCTACAAGGCGCCCACTCCCGTCCAGGCTGCCGTCATCGAACCGGACGCGGCTGGTCGCGATCTCATTGTTTCGGCCCGGACCGGCTCGGGTAAGACGGTCGCGTTCGGCATGGCGATGGCCGCGGAGCTGCTTGGCGAGGACGATCGCATCATTCCGTCCCGGGAACCGCACGCGCTGGTTATCGCGCCCACGCGCGAGCTGGCGCTTCAGGTCAGCCGCGAGCTGATCTGGCTCTACGGCCCCACGGGCGCGCGGATCGTCACCTGTGTAGGCGGCATGGATGCGTCCAAGGAACGGCGTAATCTCAACCATGGCGCCCATATCGTCGTGGGCACGCCGGGGCGGCTTCGCGACCACCTGGAGCGCGGCGCGCTGGAACTGTCGGCGTTGAAGGTCGCGGTGCTCGACGAGGCGGACGAGATGCTCGACATGGGCTTTCGTGAGGATCTGGAAGAGATCCTCGACGCGACGCCCGATGGTCGCCGTACCCTCCTGTTCTCGGCCACCATGCCGAAGCCGATCGTTCAGCTTGCCCGCCGCTACCAGAAGGACGCGCTGCGCATTTCGACGGTCGAGGAAGATCGCGGCCACGGCGACATCAGCTATCAGGCTGTGGCGGTCAGCCCGTCCGACATCGAACATGCCGTCATCAACCTGCTTCGACTGCACGAGGCGGAGACCGCAATCCTATTCTGCGCAACGCGCGATAACGTGCGCCACCTCCATGCCAGCCTCGTCGAGCGCGGCTTTGCGGCGGTCGCGCTCTCTGGCGAGCACAGCCAGAATGAGCGCAACGCGGCGCTCCAGGCGCTGCGCGATCGCCGCGCCCGTGTCTGCGTCGCCACCGACGTGGCCGCTCGCGGCATTGACTTGCCGAGCCTCAGCCTCGTCATTCACGTTGAACTGCCGCGCGACGGCGAAACGCTTCAGCACCGTTCCGGCCGGACGGGACGCGCCGGCAAGAAGGGCACGGCCGTGCTGATTGTCCCGTATCAGCGCCGCCGCTGGGCCGAATCGATGCTGCGCAACGCCCGCATCCCGGTGGAATGGGTCGACGCGCCCACGCCCGAGGACGTGCGCGCCAAGGATCGGGACCGCCTGCTCTCCCAGTTGCTCGCACCCGTAGAGGTGGAGGACGAGGATCGCGCCCTTGCCGAGAAGCTGATCGCTGAGAAGAGCCCCGAGGATATCGCGGCCGCGCTGGTCCGCGCGTATCGTGCCGCCATGCCGGAGCCGGAGGAGATCATCGCGGCGACGCCGGAGGCGCATCGCGCCGCCCAACGCGAAAAGCACCGCCCCGGCTTTGAGGACGTGCTGTGGTTCCGTATGAACCTTGGCCGCCGCCAGAACGCCGATCCCCGCTGGGTGCTGCCGCTGATCTGCCGCCGCGGCAATCTGACCAAGAACGATGTTGGCGCGATCCGCATTGGCCCGAACGAAACGGCGTTCCAGATCCCGCGGGCGCTTGCCAACAAGTTCATGGCCGCAGTGGCCAAGACGGCAACCGCTGACGATGATGTGCTGATCGAGCCGTCCGACCGCGCCCCTGCCCCGGCACGCGCGCCCGCCGGCACTCGTCAGCATGCGCCCCGTCAGCATGGCGCGCGTCAGCAGGGCGATGGCCCTGCCCGGGGCGGCCCCCGGCGTGGCAACAACGATCGACGCTGATCTGGCCGGTTGATCGCTTCTGCCCCACCCTGCCGGCGACTACCGCCAGCAGGGTGGCAGCTGCGGAAAGTGGCACTTTAATCGGTCCGACTTAATTGTCGTTGCGCCTCGTACGCGGGCCATCTACGCCCTCTCCCAAAGGCCATCAGTGCCAGGGAGAGATAGATGCGCACAATCCAGTTGCAGAAGCCCGGTGGGCTTGACCGCCTCCAGGTAACCGACACCGAGCGCCAGGCGCCGCGCCGCGGCGAGATCGTTGTTCGTGTAGGCGCCAGCTCGCTGAATTTTCATGATTACGCCGTTGTCACCGGCATGATCCCGACGCCGGACGGTCGCATCCCCATGTCCGATGGCGCGGGCGAGGTGGTCGAGGTCGGTGAAGGCGTCACCGAGTTCGCGGTTGGCGACAAGGTGGTATCCACCTTCTTCCCGCACTGGATGGATGGCGAGCCCGCCCGAGAAGTCATGGGCGATGTGCCCGGCGACGGCGCCGACGGCTTCGCACGTGAATTCGTCACTGCTCCGTCGACGTCATTCACTCGCGCGCCCCAGGGCTTTTCGGACGCGGAGTCGGCCACGCTGACCTGCGCCGGCCTCACCGCTTGGCGCGCGCTGGTCGTGAACGGACAGTTGAAGAGCGGGGAGACCGTGCTGGTTCAGGGCACTGGCGGCGTCTCGATCTTTGCGTTGCAGTTCGCCAAGGCGGCTGGCGCCACGGTGATCGCCACCTCTTCTTCCGACGAGAAGCTGGAGCGTCTGCGCGCTATGGGCGCTGATCACCTCATCAATTATCGTCAGGACGAAAAATGGGGTGAAACCGCACGCAAGCTGACCGGCGGCCGCGGCGTTGATCATGTCGTCGAGATCGGCGGATCCGGCACCATGCCGCAATCGATCGCCGCAACACGGATCGGGGGTCACATCTCGCTTATCGGCGTCCTCGCCGGGGTCGGCGGCAATGTGCCGACCGTCTTTGTCATGCAGGGCAACCAGCGCATCATCGGCCTCACCGTCGGCGCGCGCCGGCATCAACAGGACATGATCCGCGCCATCGAGGCGAACGGGATCCGTCCTGTGATTGACCGCCACTTCCCGCTCGAACAGATCGCGGATGCTTTCCGCCATCAGGAATCGGGCAAGCATTTCGGCAAGATCTGCCTCGACATCTGAACGATTGGCGTCACCCCGGCCTCGTTGGGGTGACGCAGCTTTCCGCTGCGTCCGGTACCGGTCAGGCGGCCGGAATGACCTTGCGCTCGGCAAGGCGCCACAGCCACTTGGCGAACATCTCCTCCGTATCGATGCACTCGCCAAAGCCGGCCTGCCGCAGCTTGATCGTGCTCACCAGCACAGCTGCACGGGCCGCATCCGCCGGCGCGTTCACGCCGAACAAGAGATCGGCATAATGATGCGATTCGCCTAGTAATTCGGGCAGCGGCGTGGCGCGCAATCCCTGCCGCCGGACAAGATCGTCCCACACGCCCTCATGCTGCCGCAGGTAATCGACCAGAGAGAATGGCTCGCCGAATGCCGGCTCCATGTTCAGCGCGCTGGCGATCGCCGGCCAGGTATCGGCCCAGGTGAAGACGTCGCCATTGGTGATATTGAACGTCTCGTCCCGCGCCGCCTCTGCCTCGCCCGCCCATAGCAGCGCGTCCGCGATCAGGTCCGCGTCCACCGCTTCCGCTACGCCGCCGGGCCGGCCCGGATAGATCAGCGGCTGGCCAAGCTCGCGCTGGATCGCGGCATAGGCTCCGATCACCGGCACGATGTTCATCGCCACGCCCGTCGCGCCGCCAAACACCACCTGCGGTCGCCAGATCGTCAGCGACCAGTCCGCCTCCGCGCGTCGCTCGCGCAGAAAATCCTCCTGCAACCAATAGAAATTGGCATGAGGATCACGTGCCGACCGTTCACGCGCCGGCAGCGCGATCTGGTGGACGTGCGCGCCATATGCCTTGGTCCCCTGGAATACACTGACGTGCCGAAGCCCGGTCGCTGCGGCGATCAGCGGCTCCATCAGGTTGCGCATCATGGTGAGATTGGTGTCCATCTGGTCCTGTTCGAACCAGCCGGCGTACAGACCCGGCTTCTCGTAGAGCGCGGCGTAAACCACGTGCGTCACGCCGCCGAACTCACCAGCGGCTGCACGGCACCTAGCGCTATCGAGCAGATCCAGCGGCAGATGCTGAAAAGGCGTGTCGGCCGACACATCGGGCGCTCGCCGCGAAACCGCAATCACCCGCCACCCGGCGGCGGCAAAGCGTTGAACCGCCGATTGGCCGATCACACCACTTGCCCCTGCGATCAGCACCGTTCGCTCGCTCATCGGCCCTCTCCCAAATCGTCCGACGCCCGCTTTCGGTGCACCGGCGAACATTGACCGTACGGCATTGCCAGTTCGCCGTGCAGCCGGATAGTACGGCAATCATCTTGTCGTTTCCGGGGGAATTCATGAAGTTTTACGCGGCGTCGCTCGTTTCTCTGGCCGCGCTTGTTGCGCATGGCGCCTCGGCGCAGAGCGCGGACCGTACCTCCGCTGCCAAGCCGAAGTGGGATGTGAACGCTCCTCCCGGGGCGATCATTCGCCAGGTTCCGATCCGCGTGAACGAAGGCAGCTGGATGGACGTGGACGTCAGCCCCGATGGCCGCACGCTCGCCTTCACCCTGCTGGGCGATATTTACACCATGCCGATCACCGGCGGCACGCCGACGCGGATCGCGGAAGGGCTCGCTTATGAAGTGCAGCCGCGCTTCTCGCCGGATGGCCGGCGCATCGCCTTCACCTCCGATCGCGGCGGTGGCGACAACATCTGGGTGATGAACGTCGACGGCAGCGACAAGCGCCAGGTGACGAAGGAGGATTTCCGCCTCCTCAACCAGCCGAGCTGGAGCAAGGACGGCCGCTTCATCGTCGCCAAGAAGCATTTCACCACCGGCCGCTCGCTCGGCACCGGTGAAGTGTGGATGTACCATGTTTCCGGGGGCGCCGGCGTGCCGCTCGTCAAGCGTCCGAACGAGGCGCATCAAAAGGAACTGGGCGAGCCGATCTACGCCGCCGACGGGAAATCCGTCTTCTACACGCGCAACGTGACGCCGGGCCCGATTTTCGAATATGCGCAGGATTCAAACACCGACCTGTTCGACATCGAGCGCTACGATCTGCAAACCGGCGAAGTGACCAAGGCGGTGACGGGCGCTGGCGGCTCGGTGCGCCCGACGCCGTCGCCCGATGGCAAGAAGATCGCCTTTGTCCGCCGCGAAGCCACCCGATCGAAGTTGTACGTGAAGGATCTCGCCTCCGGCGAGGAGCGCAAGATCTATGACGATCTCGATCAGGACGTGCAGGAAACCTGGGCGGTCACGGGCGTCTATCCGAACATGGCCTGGCTGCCGGATAACAGCGGTCTGGTATTCTGGGCGCGCGGCAAGATCCGCCGCATCAATGCGGACGGCACCAACGCGCGCGAGATCCCCTTCTCCATCGACGACAGCCGCGGCGTCATTGACGGGCCGCACCCGCAGATTGCGGTCGCGCCTGATCGCTTCACGACGTCCATGCCGCGCTTCGCCAGCGTGTCGCCGGATGGACGACAGGTCGTGTTCGAGACGCTTGGCAAACTGTGGGTCAAGTCCGTCGCGGGAGGCGCACCGCGCCGGCTGACCCGCGGCGATGACGGGTTCGAACTCTTCCCCAGCTGGTCGCGCGACGGCAAGAGCCTCGTGTTCGTCAGCTGGACTGATGAGGGCCTGGGCCGCTTGCGGGTGATCGCTGCCACCGGCGGCACCGCGCGCGACGTGACCGGTCAGCCGGGCCATTACGCGCGTCCCCGCTTCTCGCCCGATGGCAAGACGATCGTCTTCGAACGCACCAGCCATGGCGGCCTGACCAGCCCAAAATGGGCGGCGGATGCGGGCGTCTACCGCGTCCCAACCACCGGCGGCGCCGTCACACGCGTGGCGCGGGGCGCCGCTTCGCCGCAATTCGGCGCGGGCAACGATCGCATCTTCATGCTGGAGGATGAGCGCAAGGACGGCAAGGCCGTGCGTCAGCTCGTCAGCACCGATCTGTCCGGGCAGGACAAGCGCGTTCACGCCAACGGTGAACTGGCCACCGATTATATCGTCTCGCCAACGGGCGAATATGTCGCCTTCCGACAGAACTACGCCGCTTATGTCGTGCCGCTGATGCCAGGCGGGCAGACCATTGCCTTGTCGCCGGAAGCGCGCGCCCTGCCGGTGACACGGGTCAGCGCCGGCGGCGCGGACTATATGAACTGGTCGAACGATGGCACACGTCTGCACTGGAGCCTCGGCCCGACGCTGTACACCGTGGAAACGTCTAGCCTGTTCGCCGCGGCACCGCGCGCCGATGGCACGCCTTCGTTCGTGCCCCCGACAACCGGCATTTCGCTGGCGATGGAGCAAACTGCGGCCAAGCCGACCGGCACCGTCGCGATCACCGGCGCACGGCTTGTCACCATGGCTAGCGAGGATGGCGGCATCATCGATGATGGCGTGGTGGTAATCCGCGGCGACCGCATCATCGCGGTCGGCCCGCGCGCGTCCACCGCCATTCCGGCGGGTGCGACCACCGTCGATGCTACCGGCAAGACCATCATCCCGGGCTTGATCGATGCGCACGCCCACGGCCCGGCGGGCACGGATGAACTGGTGCCACAGCGCAACTGGTCGATGATGCAGAACCTCGCGCTCGGCACCACGACGCTGCACGATCCCTCAAACCGCGCCAGCGAGATCTTCGTCGCTTCGGAAATGCAGCGCGCCGGGCTGATCCTCGCCCCGCGTATCTTCTCTACCGGTGAAGCGGTCTATGGCGCCAAGGCGACCGACGTTTACGCTCAGATCGACAGCTTCGACGATGCGCTCGCCCACGTCCGGCGCCTGAAGGCGCAGGGCGGGCATAGTGTGAAGAACTACAATCAGCCGCGGCGCGAACAGCGCCAGCAGGTGACGGAGGCCGGCCGGCGCGAAAACATGCAGGTCGTGGCCGAAGGTGGCTCGATCTACGGCCTGGACGTCACGCACATCGCAGACGGCAATTCTACCATCGAGCACAACATCCCGCTGGAGGTGTTCTACGAGGATATCGTGCAGTTTTTCTCCGGCTCGAAGACGAACTACACGCCCACTCTGGTCGTCACCTTCGGCGGGCTCGCCGCCGATCCCTATTGGCGTCAGCACACCGACCTGTTCGCTCACCCGCTGCTTCAGGCGCATACGCCGCCGGCGCAGCTGAGGGCGGAATCGGCGCGGCGGCTGATGGCGCCGGAAAGCGACTATGTTGACGATGAAAATGCGCGCGAGGCCCACAAGCTCGCCAAGCGCGGCGTGCTGGTGTCGATCGGCGCTCATGGCCAGCAGGCTGGCATGAGTGCGCATTGGGAGCTCTGGTCCTTCGTGCGCGGCGGCATGACCCCGCTGGAGGCATTGCGCGCGGGCACGATCGTCTCCGCCCGATCGCTGGGCATGTCCAAGGACATCGGCTCGCTGGAGGCGGGCAAGCTCGCCGACCTGCTCGTGCTCGATGCCGATCCCACCGCCGACATCCGCAACAGCGACAAGGTGCGCCAAGTCATGCTGGGCGGGCGTCTCTACGATGCCGCCACCTTGAACGAGGTCGCGACTGGCTCGGCCAAGCGCGGCCGCTATTTCTGGGAGGCCGGCGCCACCACCGAATGACCGCCGCTCTCCGGCTCTAACCGCTCACCCTTCCCGTTTCGTCCCGATCCGCTTCGGGACGAACAGGCAGTCCCCCCAGGAGTAAGAAACATGGATCGTCGCACCTTTCTTGGCAGCACCGGCGCTGCCGCTCTGGCGACCGCCGTTCCGGCTGCAGCGCAAAAGGCTGCCGCCGCCGGCACCAACGCGAACGACGCCAAGCTGCGCACGTTGCTGGACCGCTTCTTCTACGATCGCATCGGCGAAAACCCAGAAGGCGCCACTGCGCTGGGCTTGGACACCGGCGAGCGTGCCGGCCTCAAGTCGAAGCTGAACGACGGGTCCGCCGCTGGCGCGCAACAGGATCTTGCCCGCTCCAAGCGCGAGCTGGCGGAACTGCGCAAGATCAACCCCGCCTCGCTCTCCCCGGCGGCGCGGCTCGACTATGAGGTCGTGTCGTACCAGCTCCAGCGCAGCATCGCAGGTGGTGAGAAGTTCACGTACGGCGCCAGCATGGGCCGCTTCGCGCCCTACATCCTGACCCAGCTCACCGGCGCTTATCGCGAGGTGCCCGACTTCCTCGACGCGCAGCACCGCATCAAGGATGCCGCCGACGCCGACGCCTATGTCGCCCGTGTCGCCGCCTTCGCCACCGCCATTGATCAGGATACCGAGCGCCAGCGGGCAGACGCCGCACGCGGCGTGTTCGCGCCCGATTACATCCTGGACACCACGCTGAAGCTGATGGGCGGCCTGCGCGATCAGCCGGCAGCGTCCACGGTGCCGGTCACGGCGCTGGCCGGCAAGCTGAAGGCCGCTAACCTCCCCGACGCACGCGTCGCCGAGGTCACGAAGATCATGAACGATCAGGTCTTCCCCGCGCTCGATCGCCAGCGTGCGCTGGTGACCGAGCTGCGCGGCCGCGCGTCGCACGACGCCGGCGCGTGGCGCCTGCCCGACGGCGAGGCCTATTATGCCGCCGCCGTCGAGGCTGCGACCACCGTCGCCATGCCGGGCGAGGAGGTTCACCGCCTTGGCCTCGCGCAGGTGGCAGAAATCAGCAACCGGATCGACGGCATCCTCAAGGCGCAGGGCATGACGCAGGGCAGCGTCGGCGAGCGGCTGGTCGCGCTCAACAAGCGCCCGGATCAGGTCTATCCCAATACCGATGCCGGCAAGGAGCAGCTGATCGCGCAGCTCAATTCGCAGGTCATCGCCATGCAGAAGCGCCTGCCAGAGCAATTCTCGTTTATCCCGAAGGCGCCGGTGGAGGTCCGCCGCGTGCCCAAGTCGATCGAGGCGGGGGCTCCCGGCGGCTATTACCAGAACGCCTCGCTCGATGGGTCGCGCCCGGGCATCTATTACATCAACCTGCGCGATAGCTTCGACCGTCCGAAGTTCGGCCTTGCAACCCTGTCGTACCATGAGGCGGTGCCGGGCCATCACCTGCAGGTGATGACCGCGCTCGAATCGCAGGACATCCCGCTCATCCGCCGCCGCGGCGGCTTCAGCGGCTATACCGAGGGTTGGGCGCTCTACACCGAGCAGTTGGCGGATGAGATGGGCATGTACGAGGGCGATCCCCTCGGCCAGGTCGGCTATCTCCAGTCGCTGCTGTTCCGCGCGACGCGCCTCGTCGTCGACTCCGGCATGCACCACAAGCGCTGGAGCCGGGAGAAGGCGACCGATTACTTCATCGCAACCACCGGAATCGCGCGGGGTCGCAGCCAGAATGAGATCGATCGCTACACCTGCTGGCCGGGCCAGGCGTGCAGCTACAAGATCGGCCACACTGTGTGGGTGCGCCTGCGCGATGCGGTGAAGCAGAAGCAGGGCGCCGCCTTCGACCCGCGCAAGTTCCATGCGGTACTGCTCGACGGCGCGATGCCGCTGACCATCCTGGAGCGCATGGTGACGGAGCGGATGCTGAAGGCCTGACCACTCGATCCGTCATCCCCACGCACGCGGGGATCCATGAGCGCTACCGCACCGGCTTTTTCGCCAGCCTCAGCGTCTATGGATCCTCGCCTTCGCGGGGATGACGGACTTGGTTATGTGCGGAGGAAAATACGGGAGAGGCATCAATGCAGACCTATGACGACGTCGTGAACGGCCGCCGCAGCATCCGCGGTTTCAAGCCCGATCCCGTCCCCCGCACGCTGATCGAGGAAGTGCTAGCGCTGGCGATGCGCTCCCCCTCCTCGCTCAACACGCAACCGTGGAACTTCACCGTCGTCACCGGCGAACCGCTCGACCGCATCCGCCACGGCAACACGGAGCGCAACCTCGCCGGCGTGCCCCATTCGCGCGAATTCCGCCTGGGCGAGGAATATGCCGGGGTCCACCGCGAGCGGCAGATCGAGATCGCCAAGCAACTCTTCGGCGCCATGGACATCGCGCGCGAGGACAAGGCGAAGCGCCACGACTGGGTGCTGCGCGGCTTTCGCCAATTCGACGCCCCCGTCTCGATCGTCGTCACCTATGATCGCGTCCTGCTCGGCAGCGACATTGCACCGTTCGATTGCGGCGCCGTCACCACCGCCCTCGTCAACGCCGCTTGGTCGCGCGGCCTGGGCTGCGTCATCAACAGCCAGGGCATCATGCAATCGCCGGTGGTCCGCGAACACGCCGGCATTCCCGACGATCAGGTGATCCAGACCTGCGTCGCCATGGGTTGGCCCGACGACAGCTTCCCCGCCAATGCCGTCGTCTCCCGCCGCAAGTCGGTCAGCGAAGCGGCGCGCTTCGTGGGATTTGCGGACTAGGCAGAGCGCTGCGCGCAAGCCGGGTATAGCACGAGCGAAATGGCGGCTTTTGGTTAGCTGCCGTGCGCGGGCGCGCGCCTATGCGATTTTGTGAAAGCAAGAGCGGCGAAGTACACCAGCGGGCAAAGCAGCATCAGCATGACGGCGGGTTCGGTAGCCCATCCTGTCAGACCATCATTGTCCGGCTCACCGGCGACCATCAGCATGATAGCAATGGCCCCGCGTACAATTGCGTAGCTAGCGGGCAAAAGAAGAAAGTGAAGAAGCCAGCCGCGGCGACTTCTTGTCGAGCTGAACCAGAAGGTTATCCCTATGATGGGTGGGGACAGCGTGGCTACTACTAGGCCGAAGACCCAAACGGTAAACGCCGGTCT
The DNA here is from genome assembly GCF_021043365.1 of Sphingomonas sp. IC-11. Taxonomy (GTDB): domain Bacteria; phylum Pseudomonadota; class Alphaproteobacteria; order Sphingomonadales; family Sphingomonadaceae; genus Sphingomonas. The sequence goes on from NZ_JAJNDU010000006.1 coordinate 104,962, forward strand.
GGTTAGCGTGTCACGATAGTAGTCAGCGATGCCGTCCGGGCGCGTTCCAAGAGCGATGAAGGAACCGGCGACGGCGGCAGCAACCGCAACTGCCAGCATCACACCGCGCGCCATTCGGTTTCCCCGCATCAACAAGTCCCTGCCAAGACGCGTAGGGTTCCCGCAAATGGGTATGTCCGCAACTGAACGTTTGCAGACCAACCCCCATCATCCACGCTTGTGCCCCCGGCAAAGGCACAGCCCGCATCGACAGCCATCCATCTGCCGACACGAGCCATACCCTCACACTCGCCGAAACGAGCCGAGCCTGCCGAAGTCAACCGCGTGGAGTGCCGCGGCCTGTACCTCCGACCGGCTCATCCGAACGGGCGGAGTTCCGCTCCTCCCCCCAGCTCAGCCCAGAATCAAGCAACCCGCCAAATGCTAGGCCCGAGACACTCGGGCCGGCGTCAGCCCGGAAACCTCTTGTCCAACCAACCAAGCAGCGCTCGGTTCACCTCCTCGGGAAATTCTTGCTGGGTCCAGTGCCCGGACTTCTCCACCAGCACCCGCTCCAGATCGGGGACGTAGCGCTCCATGCCCTCGGTCATCGCGGGGCTCAGCACCACGTCATTCTCCGCCATCACCATCAGCGACGGCACCTCGACCTTCTCGACCAGATCGACGGAATTCTGCCAGTTGCGGGTGAAGTTGCGATACCAGTTGATGCCGCCAGTGAAGCCCGTTTCCGCGAAGGTCCCGGCGAATGCAGCGATCTCGTCATCGCTCAGGAACTGTTGCGGATCGTTCGCTGGATCATAGAGCTTCAGCCCCTCGCCCAGCGCCAGCGTGCGCTGCTCGGCCGGCAATTGCTCATATTCCTTCAGCGTCATCTGCGGCTTGCGCATGAAGAAGCGCATCGACCGCTCCGGGTCCGCTGCCAGCGCCGCATCCGCCTCGCCCGGCTTCTGGAACCAGACGATGTACATGTCGTCGCCATAGGCCGCGCGCATGCCGGCGATCGGATCGATCTCGCCGCGGGGCAGGAACGGCGTGTTCACCCCGATCACGCCGGCGCATCGCTCGGGGTAACGCAGTGCGAACTGCCACACCACCATGCCGCCCCAGTCATGGCCGCAGGGGATCGCCTTTTCGACGCCCAGCGCATCCATCATGCCGGCAATGTCGGCGGTCAGATGCTCCAGGTCATAATCCTCGATCTTCTCGGGCCGGCTGGTCAGGCCATAGCCGCGCTGGTCCGGCGCGATTGCCCAACGACCTGCCTTTTCGAATGCGTCCAACTGGTGGCGCCACGAAAAGGCGAGCTCGGGAAAGCCGTGGCAGAAGATCACGGGCACGCCCTGGCCTTTCGGCCCGACCTCGTAATAGGCCATGCGAATGCCGTTCGTTTCCACGAACTGTACCGGTGGCATTGCCTCCGCGAGCGCCCGCGGCGCTTCGATCACATCGTTCACGGCCGAGCTCATGCGGTCACTCCCGGTCGGACGACGACCTTGCACTGTTGTTCGGGGTCAGCGAGCGCGGCGAAGGCAGCGGCGACGCCGTCGAGGCCCACCTCGTCGGTAATTGCCGGGAGAACGTCGATCTTGCCGTCGGCGATGTTGGTCAGCGTCGCGGCAAACTCGCCCGCCGTGTAGCCAAGCACGAACCGGAAATCGATTTGCTTGTTGATGCACAGGAACGGCTCGATCTTGTCCGTTTCCATGCACACGCCCACCACGATCACCTGGGTGCTGACCGGCACCGATTCGATGATGTTCTGGAGAACGCCTGGCACGCCGACGCATTCGAACACGATCGCGCGCTTGCCGGTCTGGCCGGTCATCATGGCGGCCATCCGTTCCGAGGACGTGCGCGGCACGCCCAGCTCACTCCACTTCGTGTGCGGCGATTCTCTCGCTGGATCCACGATGATGTCGGCGCCCATCTTCTCCGCGACCGCGCGCCGGGCAGGCGAGAAATCCGCCGCCACCACCGGCCCCAGCCCGCGCGATTTCAGCGCCGCGATCACCGCCAGGCCCACTGGGCCACAGCCGATGACCAGGTTCACCGTATCCGCGCCAGCCGCAGACATGGCGACGGCATGTTCGCCCACTGCAAACGGCTCGGTCATGGCTGCCTGCACATCGGACAGGCCGTTGGGCACTTCGAGGAGCATTGCCTCGCTCAGCACCATCTGCTCGCTGTAACCGCCCGGGTACGTGTTCGAATATCCGATCGCTTCATAGCCTTCGGGCTTCATCGCGATCGGCATGGAGACGACGCGCGTACCCGTTTTCAGCGTCTTGGCCGAACCAGGGCCGTGATCCAGGATTTCGGCCGAAAATTCATGACCGAAGATCATGTCCTTGGACGGATCCGTGCGCGGCTTTTCACCCGTGCGCGCGCCAAGCTCCAGCATGTTTTCGAATGAATGGACGGCGTGAAGATCCGATCCGCAGATGCCGCAAGCCAACGTCTTCACCAGCACTTCGCCCTGGCCCGGTACCGGATCGGGCACCTCGTCGCAGATCAATTGCTTGTTGCGTCTCACCACGGCCCGCATCGCAGCCCCTCCCTCTCCGATTGTCCGACGTGATCGCCGGATCGTTGCCGCATCGTGGCCCCTGCCGTTGGCGGGCGCAAGCCGCATATTCATAACGCGTTCGAATTTATTGCGGCTGATCGTTTTTGGAAATATATGTCGCCAAAATGTCGGAGGGATGAATGTCGGGCAGCACCATTTCAGGCGCGTCGGGCGAGCAGGTGATCGTCGTCGGGGCCGGCATCGCGGGCCTGTGCACGGCGCTTCGCCTCGGCGGCGGATCGCGTCGCGTTACCCTGCTGGAGCGCGACGAAGCGCCGCCGGAGGGTGGGCCCGATGTCGCGTTCGATCAATGGCAGCGCCGCGGCGTCAGCCAGCTGCGTCAGAGCCACGCCTTTCTGGCGCGATTGCGCAACATCATCCGCGACGAACATCCCCGGCTGCTGGAGGATCTCTACGCCGCCGGCTGCCGCGACATTACCTTTCAGGATATGCTGCCGCCCAAGCTGAAGGCGACCTATGTGCCGGCGCCGGGTGACAGCGATCTCACCATTCTCACCAGCCGCCGCACCACATTGGAGCTGGTGATCCGCCGCTATGTCGAGCGTCTTCCCGGCGTATCGATCCGCAGCGGCGTGAAGGTGCGCAGCCCGCTGTTCCACAAGAACATTGAGGGCACGATGGTGGTGACGGGTGTCGCCGCGGATACGGCGAACGGGCGCGAGGAAATCACCGCCGAAATGGTAGTCGACGCTGGCGGCAAGGCGGCGAACCTTATCGAACAGCTCATCAAGGCCGGTGCCCCGATCGCCGAAACGGCGGAGACGGCGGGCGTCCTTTATTTCACCCGCCATTATCGCCTGCGCGATGGGCAGGAGGAGCCGCCGCGGGGCGACGTGCCCGCCTCGGGCGATCTTGGCTATCTCAAGTTCGGCGTATTCCCTGCGGACAATCGCCGCTTCTCGATCACCCTTTGCGTGCCGGAAATCGAGCATGAGCTGCGCAAGGCGGTCATGGACGGCGACACTTTCCAGCGCATCTGCATGGCCATGCCCGGCATGGCCCCATGGGTGGATCCCGCCACATCGGAGCCGGTGGGCAAGGTCATCGGCATGGGCGATCTGCACAGCCGATGGCGTAGCCTCATGGTGGATGGCAGACCGGCAGTGCTGGGTTTCTTCGCCATTGGCGACGCGTTGGTGCGCACCAATCCACTTTATGGACGGGGCTGTTCGCTCGCCGCCGTCAGTGCCGGAGTCCTGCGCCGCGCGTTGGACAGCACGCGCGATCCTGCTGCCCGGCTGGGCATCTATGACAGCGGCATCCTGGCGGAGGTTAGGCCTTATTACGATCTCATGCTGAAGCAGGATCGCGCCGCCATTCGCCGCGCCCGCGCCACCCTCACGCCGGACCATCGGCCGCGGCTCAAGGCACGATTGGCAAAAAGCTTCGTGGAAGACGGCATCACGATCGCAGCCCGGTCCGATGTTCAGCTAATGCGGGCAATGATGCGCGGCTTCCACATGCTCGAACATCCTGAGGCTTGGCTGAAGCGTCCGCAGAATCTCAGCAAGGTGCTTGGCTATTGGGCGCGTGGGCGACGCCTCAACGCCGATGCCTATGCGCCGCAGCCTGGGCCTGACCGTCCCGAGTTGATGGCAACCATCGGCCTTGATGCCCGCGCCGATTTGCTGGAGGCAGCCTGAGATCGGCGAAGCGAGCTCCGAACCGACGATTTGGTACGCCGCGCCGCGCTATCCGGGCCGGCCGCGGCGATGATCGGCCAGCATCGACGGTGCTCCAACGAACAACCGGTCGAGGCCAAGCACCTCCGGATCAAGGCCAATCACTCCCGATATCGTTCCGAACGTCACCGGGATATGCGCGCCCAAGCTGGGTCATTATCCCCGGGAAAGCCGTCCAACGTCTCGCGCGCCCGCGAAAGCCAGCCCTCAAGGGCGTTCAGCGCCTTGGCGGTCAGGGTAAGCGTATCGCTCAGGTCCCCTTCGCCGTCGCCGAGGATCAGCTTCTCTCGAGTGAGATACTCGATCCATCGGCGGCCCGTGGCGCTCACCCCGCCGATCTGCTCGAGTGCGGTGAAGCCGGTCAACCGCTCGCCGCGCGCATCTGCCACGAACAGGACGAGAAGCAGTTCATAGGCGAGTTCGCCGCCGAACAGCTCCGCTGGCAATTCCCGGCGGCGATCGCGCCGAACCGCCAGTATCGCGCGCGCCAGCTCGGCCAGTGTATCGTCAGCCATGGTTTTCTCCCCCATTCAGGTCTGGGGAGCAATCGTTCCGGCATGACCACAAGACCGCTCCGCCGAGCGCCTGAGATCCCGACTTAGCAGATAAGGCAGCGGATGTACCGACGCTAATTCGCGATGCGCCAGGCTCCGGAACAGCAATCGAAGTGACTGGAACAAGCATTCGCGTCAGGGAGTCGTGCTGGAACATATGCCCACATCACCTCTACACGACCCGACGGACTTATATCGCTCACAATCTATTAGGTCACTTCGTTGCTCGAGTCACGCAGGATTACGGCACAACTTCCCCTAAGGGCAGAGCGCATCACCAACGAAAAGCGGTACTGAAGAGAGGCCGAGTAACGGGCGGGGTTCGAGGGAGCACCACTTAAACGCTGCAACGCTGTTGCCAGCGAAGGTAGTCGCCGACACTGCTTCGCGGCAAGCTAAGCACCCATCTTGCCATGACTATTCTGCCCTCAACACGCACCGGAGGATGAGCGAGCGGCGCCGTTCCGCGCCCGCACCCGTGTTCAACCTGCCGTAGCGCCGATCGGGACCGGTGTGGCTGCGGCCACTTGTGCGTCGATCGTGGCAAACAATCGGCCTTCCGCCATCTCGTCGCGGGTCTGTTCCGGGTGCAACGTGGCCATATGGTCCAGCGCGACCAGCTCGCGCGGAACATACCAGTGCAAGCGATCGCTATGATATGCTTCCCAGACCGTCTCGGCCACTTCGCGCGGCGGGATCGCACGGAAAACGCCTGCCTTCGGTGCTGCTGCTGCTGCGCCTTCGGGAAGGATCGGCGTGTCGATCAGCGCCGGCAGCACGTCCGCCACGCGGATACCGTATGGCTTCAACTCGATCGCCAGCGCCTCGGTCAGCCCCTTCACCGCATGTTTGGTGGCCGAATAGACCGCGATCATCGGCATGCCATAAGTGGCCGACGAGGAGGATGTGGTGAAGCACATCGACTCCGGCGTAGCCTTCAGCAACGGGATCGCTAGGTGAATGCCGGTCAACACTCCGACGAAGTTCACGTTCACGACGGCGAGCACGTCCTCCCAAGGCTGATCCGCAAAGGGCCCGCCGCGGCCGATGCCGGCGTTGTTGTAGAGAATGTCGAGCCGACCCCCGCTGGCCGCGGCGAACCGATCCAGTGCCGCCGCATAGGCCGTACGGTCGGTTACATCCAGACGCTGGACCAAGCAGTTGTCGCTGCCCAGCTCCTGCTCCAACCGTGCCAGCCCAGCCTCGTTGATGTCGACGCCGCCAATGAACCAGCCTTGCCGGGCGAACAGCCGCGCCGTTTCCAACCCCATGCCGGAGGCCGCGCCAGTGATGAAGATCGCCTTTCGGCCGTTTGCGGCGGCGCTCACTCCGCGGCCTCCGCCTTCTTGTCGAGGCCCATCGCGGCGAGAATTTCGGGACGGATGTTTTCCGTTCCCTTCTTCTGGATATGCTCCGCCAGCCGCGCCCCGACGGCAGCCTGCGCCTCGCCGATGAACCGTGGCCGGTTGGTGGCCGCCCATTCGATCGAAGCCTGGCGATTGGCGTTCATGCCATTCACCTCCGGCACGACATAGCGGGCGATCATTTCATAGGATTTCTTCTTGTTCTCCCATTCGGCCCAATTGTTATCGAGAAGGAGGAAGGCGCCAAAGCCGCCTGACTGCTCGCGCAGGCGCTCGATCTGCTTCACCGCATCCTCCGGCGTACCCACAACTGCCATGCCGGAGTTGACGATCGCATCGACCGGATCCGAGCCATCGGTGGGCGCCAGCGGCAAAGCCGCCACTTCGCGGAAATAATACAGCCACTTGTCCAGGCCGGCGCGAACCTGCGCGCGCGCCTCTTCACGGGATGCCGCCACATGCATGGGGCCGACGAGCCGCCACTGACTGCGATCCACCTTTGTCCCGCTTTCGGCGGCCTGCTGCTCCGCAATCGCCCAGTTCGAGGTCAGTGCGTTGAACCCGCCGGTCTGGGTCGCACCAATCGACAACAGCCCAAGCCCGTGCCGGCCAGCCGCCGTCGCGCCTGATGGCGACACCTGGCTGGCAACGCTGATCTCCACCGACGGGCGGCTGTACGGCAGCATCTGCAGCCGCGCCTCGTTCAGCTCGAACCAGTCAGTCTTCTTCGTCACCTGCTCGCCGCGCAGCAAGGGCACCAGCACGTCCAGCGCCTCGTCCATGCGATCGCGCTGCCGCGACACCGGAATGCCCATCATGAAGGCGTCGGAAGGCAGCGCGCCTGGGCCAACGCCGAACATCACGCGACCCCGCGTGATATGATCCAGCTGGTTGATACGATCTGCCAGCATTAACGGATGGTGATAGGGCAGCGACGACACGCCCGTCCCCAGGCGGATGTGGCGGGTACGCTCGGCAACCGTAGCGATGAACAATTCCGGGCTGGCGATCAGTTCGTAGCCGGCGGAATGGTGCTCACCCAACCAGGCCTCGTCGAAGCCAAGCTTGTCCATATGCACGACGAGGTCGAGATCCCGCTCCAGCGCAAGCGTGGGATTTTCGTTCAGCGGGTGAAACGGCGCAATGAAGGCGCCGAAACGGATTTTGTCCCCGGCCATCTCTCTCTCCTCCGATCATCTTTGTGGCGGATGCTAGGGCGGGCATGCTCGCGTGACTAGACACTTTTTGAACGCGTTATGGTAATCAGGGGCGCCGCGGCGTTGCAGCCGGCCGCCCCGCGGCCTACTGCCCTGCAGATGCGAAGGATAAAGGGATGAGCCGGCGAGAGGACGCCAAGGCAGAACGTCGTCGTCGGATCATCGCCGCGGCACGCGATCTGATCAAGGAAACGGGCGATACGGGCCTGTCGATGCGCGCCATCGCGGCACGGGCCGGCGTGTCACTGACGACGCCCTACAACCTGTTCGGATCGAAGCGCGCCATTGTCATCGCGCTTCTTGAGGATGTTCGCGAATTCCACGAACGATTTTCGCAACTCCATCGTGTCGGCGCGATCGACCGGATCTTTCAGGCGGTGTCCATCTCGCTCGCCTACCTCGCGGACGATCCCGATTTCTATCGTACCTTGTGGACCGAGGCCTTGCGCTTCGACAGCAAGGAATTGCGCGGCGAACTGCAAACACCGCAACGCTACGGCTTCTGGTGGGCGCTTCTGAACGAAGCCAGCGGCGAGGGTGCGCTGCTCCCGGATCTGGAGATCGACCCACTCTTGCGCGCGCTTGATTCCGTCTATGTCGCGGCAATGCTGGCGTGGGTGCTCGGGAGCGTCGAAGTTCACGAGCTCGAAGCGCACGTTGGCTACGGCTACGCTCTCACATTGCGCGGCGCAGCAAGCGACGCGGCGGCAGCAAAATTGGAACGTCGACTGCATGGTTATCAAAAGGACCTGCTACGGCATCGTGTAACGCCGCTCGCCGCAGCCTGATAATACTGCCGTCGCGCCGGTTTGCCCGGCGCGACGACAATCACGCGAGTTGCCGATGCGCGGCCTCAGCCGCTGATCGCGTCCAGGGCCTGGGCGAAGTCGGCAATCAGATCGTCCGCATCCTCCACACCGATCGAGATGCGCACCAGATTGTCGGTGATCCCCAGCGCGGCCTTGCGCGCATCCGGCACCGACAGGTGAGTCATGGCGGCCGGGTGGCTCGCCAGCGTCTCCGTGCCGCCCAGGCTCACCGCCAGCTTGGCAATCTTCAAGGCATCCAGGAACGCGAACGCCTCCGCTTCACCACCCTTCAGATACAGGGAGAAAGTGGAGCCGGCACCGTTGCAATGGCGGCGGTAAATGTCGGCCTGCCGCTGATCGCTGCCGCCTTCGAGGAAGCCGAGGTAGCCGACCCTCTCGACCGCGGGGTGATCACGCAGGAAGGCGCAGACCTTGGCCGCATTCTCGCCAGCACGGCTCATGCGCAGTTCCAGCGTTTCCAGACTGCGCAGGAGCATCCAGGCGGTGTTCGGGTCGCAGATCGTGCCGATGGTGTTCCGCATCAGCCGGATCGTGTCCATATGCGCCTTCGACCCAAGCACACCGCCAGCAACGAGATCGCTGTGGCCGCCGGCATATTTGGTGAGGCTATACACGACGAGGTCGGCGCCATGGCGCAGCGGCTTATGCCACAGCGGACCAAGGAAGGTGTTGTCGATGGCGATCGGCGGCTTGTTCGCGCCGGTGAAGATCGCGTCGCGGCTCGCCGCAACTGCCTCCACATCGACGAGCGCGTTGGTCGGGTTTGCGGGGCTTTCGAGATAGATCAGGGCCACATTGCCCGACGCCGCCTTCGACAGCACCGCATCGATTTCCTCGCGTGTCGCGCCGGCGGGGAAATCGAGCCAGTGCACGCCAAAGCGGCCGAGGATGCGGGCGATCAGCGTCTCCGTGGCGGCGTAAAGCGGGCCGGAGTGGACGATCGTATCGCCGGGCTTCACCATGGACAGGAACAAGGTGGCGATCGCCGACATGCCGCTTGAAAAGATCAGCGCATCCTCGGCATCTTCCCAGACGGAAAGGCGATCCTCCAGGATCTCCTGGTTCGGCCCGTTGAAGCGCGAATAGACGAGCCCTTCCGCGCCGCCCGGCCGCTTGCCGGTAACACCCTCGAAGTGGCGCTTGCCGGCCGCGGCGTTGGGAAACACAAAGGTGGAGGTGAGGAAGATCGGCGGCTTCAGCGAGCCTTCGGACAAGGCCGGATCATAGCCATGCCCCATCATCAGCGTTGCCGGCTTCAGCTTCCGTCCGCCGATCTCGTCCACCGCCGGCTTGGGCGATACACGCGGCGCAACGCCGGTAAGATCGGCTTCGGTTTCCTTGGTCATTCTTTGGCTCCGCTAGGAAATAGGGGCGCATTCAGCGCCAGACGCTGCAGCTAGCACCAACACCCCGAACTGGCGATCAACCGGCAGTATAAGGCGTGAACGGGCCGATGGCGCAGCTGCCGGTCGGGAAACGGGCCGCACGGTCGACAGTGGTGGCAATGTCGCCGCGGCACAGCCGGGGGCCGAACTGGCGCGTGACCAAGGCGTCGCCGCGCGCGACATTCTCGCACCCGCCAGCGGTTTGGGAGACGAAGATGCGATTGCGGCTTTCGCGATAGATCAGCTTGTCACCGATCGCCCGAAGGGAGATGTTGCGGAAGCGCGTGTCGATGCAATCGACCGGCTGCTGCGGCTGCAGACGCGCAAGCTCCTTTTCCACCCGGATCTGTTCGCGTGTGTAGGGACCGGGCCGGCGATCGTCGGCCGCGCTGGCGGCAGACATGGCAGCAGCCCCAGCGGCAGCCGCGAGCGCGAAGGATATCAGTACCTTGGCCATCATCGTCACTCCTGCCCGCCGCTCATCCGCATAACGCCGTCACCCGCGGAAATTATCCTTCGCCGTGCGGCGTTCGCCCAATTGCTCGGCACTTTGCGCGCGCAGGAACGGGTTGGTGGCCAATTCCTCCCCGATCGTGGTTGGGATGGTCGCTTCTCCAGCGGCGCGCGCTGCGTCGACCCGAGTCATCCGTTCCCTGATTGCGGCGTTCTCCGGCTCCGCGACCAGCGCATAGCGGCCGTTAGACTGGGTGTATTCGTGGCCACAGTAAACGCGCGTTTCGGCCGGCAATCGGGCATAACGCTGCATGTTGCCGAACATGTCGGCCGGCGTACCCTCGAACAACCGCCCACAGCCCATGGCGAAAAGCGTGTCGCCGGTGAAGATGGCGGCATCGTCGGCGAAATGAAAGGCGACATGGCCCTGGGTGTGGCCGGGTACCGCCAAGACCGTTGCGCGATGATCGCCGAGCATTACCGTGTCACCTTCGCCAACACCCCGGTCGACTGCGCCGATCTTTGCGCGCTCGGCCTCCGGTGCGGTCACGCTCGCGCCCGTGGCGCTGACGATTGCCGCATTGCCGCCCACGTGATCGGGGTGCCAGTGCGTGTTCCAGATCTCGCCAATCGTCCACCCCCGCGCCGCAGCGGCATCAAGCAACGGCTGCGCTTCGCCCGGATCGATCGCCATGGTGGCGCCGCTGTCCGGATCGTGGACCAGCCAGCTGTAATTGTCGCTCAGCACGGGCACGCGGACGATCTCAAGTGGCGATGGCATCATAGCCCCCTTCATTGAATTCGATCAGGCAAAAGCCGTGGCCGAACGGATCGGCAAAGGTTGCGATCCGCCCATAGGGTGCATCGCGCACGCCAGTTTCGTCCACGGCCCCTGCGGCAATCGCGACGGAACGGGCACGGTCGATATCCTCGACTGCCACGTCCAGATGCACCGGCGTCCAGTGACGGCGATAGTCCCGCACCGCCGGGGAAGCGCGGCTTGCCACACTGCCACCGGCCACCTCCAGCAGATACAGCGGCGCTTCCAGGCCAAGCAGTTCGACCGCGCCGCCACCAAGCCGTTGACCGACGGTCACGCCGAATACGTCGCAGTAGAAACGCTCCGCCCGCGCGAGATCGGGAACATCAAGGTTCACGATCAGTCGCGCGGGCGCCGGCATCACCAGGTGCCGGTGTTCGGCATCGACGCCCAGGGTTCCTGTGGCGGCTTCGGACCATTGAGCTGCAGCAGTTCGATCGAAATGCCGTCCGGCGTCTTCACGAACGCCATATAGCCGTCCCTCGGCGGGCGGTGAACGGTGTAGCCTGCGTCCAGCACCGCCTGGCACGTCGCGTAGATGTCGTCGCAATCATAGGCGAGATGCCCGAAATTGCGCCCGCCGGTATATTCCTCCGCCGGGCTGCCGTCCTCGGCAGGCCAGTTGTAGGTCAGTTCCACCTCGGCACGCGCACGCTCGCCTGGCCCGCGCATATCCTCCGGCGTCGCGAGGAAGATCAGGGTGAAACGGCCTGCCTCGCTATCCATGCGGCGGACTTCTTTCAGCCCCAGCACCTCAAAGAAGGCAATGGTCTTTTCCGGATCGGCGACCCGGATCATGGTGTGGAGATAACGCATCTATCCTCCAGGTTACTTCTGTTGGTCGGCAGCGAATTGCGTCAACGCACGAGCGGCGGATTGGCCCGCCGGGCGATCGGGCGCGAGCCGTGCAGCCTCGGTCCAGGCAGCCTTGGCGCCTGCTTCGTCGCCGCTCGCTGCCGCGATATTGCCGGCTTCCAGCTGCACCTGCGCGTCGTCAGCGGAGCGCCGAAGCGCCTGGCCGATATCCGCCTTGGCCCGCACCAGATCGCCGGTACGCCGCGCCAGCGTGGCGGAAAGCAGCCAAGCCAGCGGATCGTCCGCCGCATCCTTCAGCGCCAGATCAAGATCGCCACGCGCGGCTTTGACATCGCCCAGCGCCACAAGAGCGCGAGCCCGGTCGAGGGCAGCCTCCCCCCGCTCAAGGCCGGTCAGGGTTCCCGCCGCAAGAGCAGCGTCGAGCGCAGCGCGCGCCTTGGTCGGATCCTGTCCCGCCAACCAGGCATTGCCCGCCTGTGCCCAGTATCGCGCTGCCGAGCCGTCGCGGGCGAGCTCGGACACCCGGGCGGCCTCCTCGAATGCCGATGCCGCTTCAACGAAGCGATCCTGCCCCGTCAGCGCGATGCCCAGGCAGGCACGCCCGCTCGCGCTTCGATCCGCGCTCGCGCGCCGCTCTGCCGCCACCGGGTCGCTGGCGGCCATTGCAGCACAGTTTTCTGCCGGCGGCAGGGCGGCGGCCTGCAAAGCAAGGCCGAGCAGGATCATCGCAGCACATCCTCGACCGTGCGGATCAACAAGGCGATGTCTTCGTCGCGCGACAGGCGATGGTCGCCGTTCTTGACCAGCGTCACCTGAACATCGTCGGAGCGGATCAGCTCTGCGAGCCGAACCGATTGCGCCCACGGCACGTCAGCATCGCGCTGCCCATGGATCAGCCGCACCGGCATGTCCAAGGCGATCGGACCATGCATCAGCCGGCTGGCTTCGCCCGCCTGCCAGAAACGCCGGGTGTAGACCGTCGGCTGCGGACCGTACGGGTTCGGTCGCTCAAGCCGACCATGCTGAAGGATGTAGAGCTTTTCTTCCTGGCTGAAGCCCCAGTCGGTGAAGTCCGGCGCCGCGGCGATTCCTACCATGGCAGCGACTCTGTCGGCACGGGCAAGCGCCGCCAGAAGCATGATCCATCCGCCCATCGAGGAACCGACCAGTACCACCGGACCCTGAACCGCATGGTCGATCATTGCGAGGGCGTCGTCCCGCCAGTCGATGAGCGACTGTTCCTCGAACGCCCCCTCGCTGGCGCCGCAGCCACCATAATCGAACCGGAGAAAGGAACGGCCGCTGTCCTGCGCCCACTTTTCCAGCGCGAGCGCCTTGGTGCCGGTCATGTCGGAGGCATAGCCGGGAAGAAAGACGATGGTTGGGCCGGCGCCTTCGGTGAGGTGATAGGCAAGGCGGGGTCGCTGTGCGGAGGTCATCCTTCGCGATGTAGCGACGGGTAGCGGCGAGTGAAAGGCGAGAGGGCCGGGTAGCTGCGCCGAGCCACCCGGCCCACCCTCGTCAGATCACATATTCGACCGTCTTGAGCTGCGTTTCGGCGTCCCGCTTCGCCGTTCGCTTGGCCACCATCTCGGCATGCAGCTCAGCGATGGTGCGACTGCCGGTGGTTTTGAACGCAAATGGCAGCACGGCGTGGACCAGGGCACCGACACCGCCCGCCATCATCCGGGCACCAAAGCGTGAGGCAACGCCGAAATGCTCGGCATAGCTCTCCCCGACCGAGGCGGGATGATCGAGGAACAGGCGGCGCAGCATAGGAAGGGTTCCCTAGTGAATTCGTCGTCGTTCAGGCGATAGTATCACGCGCACCGAGCTGCGCCACCATCTCCGCCGCCAGCAGCGGCAAGGTGTCGTCGCGGGCGCCCATCACCACGATGCGATCGCCAGCACGCGCATTCGCAACAAGGTGCGCCGCGGCAGCGGCGCGATCTGCAATGTGGCGGGCGTTGCCGCCGCCGATGGCAATATCGTTGACGATGTCGCCGCTGGTCACCTCCCGCGTCACTGTCCCGCCCTGGTAAACCGGATCCGGGAGGACAAGCAGATCGTCCGAGCCGAGGCCTTGGGCGAAGGTCTCAACCAGCTCTTTTCGCATGGTTTTCAGGGGCCCGTAGCCGTGCGGCTGGAACAGCATGAGCAGGCGGCCGGGAAAGGCGTGGAGTGTCGCCAGGGTAGCGGCGATCTTGTCGGGATTGTGCCCGAAATCGTCGATCACCGCGACGCCGCCCGCCTCCCCGACGAGGTCAAATCGACGCTTCAACCCGGTATAGCGGGCGATCGCGGCTGCTGCCGTATCGAACGCAATGCCCGCCGCCAGCGCTGCACCGATTGCCGCCAGCGCGTTCGCGACGTTGTGTTTGCCGGGCACATTCAGCCGAATGCGCGTGCCACGCAGGGTGAAAGAGACCGCAAATGGCTCCTCCTCAATATCGAGCGGAGTCAGATCGGCCTCGCCGTTCAGCGCAAAGGTCGTGACGCGATCACGCGGCAAGCGCATCGCCAGGGCGGCGGCATCGGGGTTGCCGGCATTGACGATGGCATGAGCCGCCTTGCCGATGAAATCGCCGAACAGGACGTTCAGCTCCTCCAGCGACTTGTGATCCAGGCTGACGTTGTTCAGCACTGCGATGCGCGGCGCGTACAGGGCGATGGAGCCGTCGCTTTCGTCCACCTCGCTGAGATAGGGTTCGCCCGTCCCGACCAGCGCGCTGGCAAAAGGGCGATCCGCGCCGGCGAAATCCTTCATCACGGCGCCGTTCATTACGGTGGGATCAAGCCCGGCATCGTGGAGGATGCGCGCGATCATCCCGGTGACGGTGGACTTGCCGCTGGTCCCGGCCACGCCGATCGGCAAACGGCTGGCGTTGAACAGGGCAGCGTTCAGCTCCGCGCGGCTCATCCGGCGGCAACCGAGCCGGTCCGCCGCCACCATGTCGGCCACCGTGGCTTCCACCGCGGCGGAGGCGACGACGATCTGGTCGGGCGACACGATCCCGCTGCCGTCCTGCGGAAAGAGGCGCACGCCCTTTGCCTCCAGATCCGCGAACTTCGCCGGCACCCGCCCCTGATCGAGCCCGCGATCGGATCCGGCAACGACTGCGCCGCGTCCGGCGAGGATCATCGCCAGCGGCATCATCCCGGAGCCTCCCACGCCCACAAAGAAGAAGGATTGTCCTGCGATGTTGCCGTCCTGCATGGCAGCGGGCTATCGCCGCCGGCGTATTCGGGCAAGGCGAAGGCGGCGACACGTATGAAGATCGGGCCCTCATGAAAATCGGGATCGTCGCGCCAGCGAACACCGCCAACCCACAGATGGTGGCGCCGCTCACCGCTTACGCCGCGCTTGCCTATCCCGATGTCGAGCTGATCTTTCATCCGCAATGCTGGGAAAGCGACGGCCATTTCGCGGGGCCGGACGCGCGGCGTGCGGCCGCCTTTCTCGAATTCGCCAATGACCCGGGGTTCGAGGCGATTTGGTTCGCGCGCGGCGGCTATGGGTCCAACAGGATCCTCGATCACGTCATGCCGCGGCTGAACGATGCGGCACGGCGCAAGAAATATGTCGGCTATTCCGACATGGGATTCATGCTGGGCGCGCTTTACGCCCGCCGGATCGGGCGGGTGGCGCATGGACCGATGCCGACCGACATTCTGCGCAGCGCCGGCGGGGGCGATGCAACGGTCGCACGATCGCTCGGCTGGATCGCGGGGGGCGAGCGCCAGGGACTGGAGCCGGGGCTTGGCAAGCGCCCGGCGGCGGCCTTTAACTTGGCTATCCTGGGCGCACTGATCGGTACGCCCTGGCTGCCGGACCTCACCGACCACGAGATCCTGATCGAGGAAGTGTCGGAGCCGATGTACAACATCGACAGACTGCTTTTCACCATGGCGAACGCGACGCAGCTGCGCGGCATTGCCGGCGTGCGGCTGGGCGCGGTGACTGGGGTGAAGGACAATAACCCGCCCTGGGGTGAGACGCTGTCGGTGATGATCGAGCGCTGGTGCCGCGACATGGGCGTGCCGTTCCTGGGGCAAGCGGAAATCGGCCATACGCAAACCAATCGGGTGGTGCCGTTCGGAATGGCGTGATGCGTGCGCGCAAGATCAGCGGCCGCTGCGCTGTTGTAACACGCGCATTTCACGATGCGCCTTCCTGTGGGCACGGTCTTCGACAAGCTGAGGGCCGGCGGTGCTGGGTGGGCAATCACCGCGAGTCATCCCCGCACAGGCGGTAATCCATGACCTGACATAGAGCGCTCTCGCGAGACCGGCGCATATGGATCCGTGCCTGCGCGGGGATGACGGGCGGGCGGGAAGTTCCGGTCCGTCTACTCCGCGAGCGCCCCGGCCAGCCATGCGGGAATCAGCGCATCGGCGAGCGATTCGATGCGGCGATGCTCCACCATCAGGCCGAGCTCCGGATAGGTCGCGCGGGTGCGGCTGCCCGGCTCGCTTATCGGAGCGACCACCAGGCGCCGGTTAACCTTCGAGCGGTAGTTCATCCGGGCCGTATTTTCCTGCCCGACATAGCAACCTTTGGTGAAGCTGACGCCGTTCAGTTCACGAGCATTGCACTCCAGCCATAGGGTTTCTGCGCTGCCAAGCTCCGCCACGCCCTCCGTCACGCCGAGCGACAAGCGATGGGCTACCCAGCCCTCCGCTGCCGTCCCGCTCGCTGGCGCGATCCACCGGCGACCCAGCGCCGCCAGACGCGGATCGGATACCCCCTTCTCGCCTTCTCGCGACCAATGGACAGCCAGCGCCTGATCGCGCGCAATCGTGATCGGACGACGCAGGCGATACAGCGTCAGCCGCTTGGCCAACGCGTCCGCCTGCTCGGCTTCACAGTCGAGCAGCAAGTCGTCGCCTTCTCCCCAGATGATGAAATCGAACAGCGCCTTGCCCTGCGGCGACAACAGCGCAGCCCAGACCGGCAGCGGGCCCGTAACGTCGTTCGTCACCAATCCCTGCAGGAAGCCGCGCACGTCCTCCCCAGAAAGGCGGATCACGGCGCGGTCGATCAGGGTCGTTGCAGGGGTGGTGGCATCAGTCATGCCGACAAGCTAGGGGATCGCGCGCGCATTCCAAGCATCGCAGGACCCGCATGACCGACCGCATCACCATCCGCCGCCCCGACGATTGGCACGTCCACCTGCGCGACGGCGCGATGCTGGAGCTGGTCGCAGCGCACACCGCGCGCCAGTTCGCCCGCGCCATCATCATGCCGAACCTGACCCCGCCGGTGACTACCGCCGATGCGGCGCGCGCCTATCGCGATCGGATCCTCACCGCCCTGTCGGCGAATAGCGGGCCGGCGGATGCCGGCTTCACGCCGCTGATGACCTGTTACCTGACCGATCAGGCCGATGCCGACGCGATTGCTGCCGCCCATGCCGAGGGCGTGTTCACCGCGTGCAAGCTCTATCCCGCGCATGCGACCACCAACTCCGCGCACGGCGTGACTGACATCTTCGCGCTCGCGCCCGTGCTGGAGCGCATGCAGGCGATCGGCATGCCGCTGCTGATCCACGGCGAGGTGACCGATCGCGACATCGACATTTTCGATCGCGAAGCGGTGTTCATTGATCGTATCCTGCGGCGGCTGGTCAGCGACTTTCCCGCGCTGAAGATCGTGATGGAGCACATCACCACTGCCGAGGCGGCGCAATATGTCGCCGAAGCACCCGCCAATGTCGCGGCGACGATCACGCCGCAGCACCTGCTGATCAATCGCAACGCGATCTTCGACGGCGGCCTTCGCCCGCACGCCTATTGCCTACCCGTCGCCAAGCGCGAGACGCACCGTCTCGCCGTGCGTCAGGCGGCAGTGTCGGGGTCGCCCAAGTTCTTCCTCGGCACGGACAGCGCGCCGCACGTCGTGGAGGCCAAGGAATCGTCCTGCGGCTGCGCCGGCATCTTCAACGCGCCCTTTGCGCTCGAAAGCTACCTGCGGGTGTTCGACGAGGAAGGCGCGCTGGATCGGTTCGAAGCGTTCACCAGCGAGAATGGCGCACGGTTCTACGGCCTGCCGCTGAACGAAGGCACGGTGACGCTCAAGCGCACCGAGGTGCGCGTACCTGACCGGATCGGCGATGATGCACTATCCGTGGTCCCGTTCCATGCCGGGGAAACGCTCGGCTGGCGAATGGTGGACTGAGCAGGCGCCCGCCGCCTTCACTAGAGCCGGCGACCGCCGCCGGTCAGCGCAGGCGATCGACCAGAGCGATCACATATTCGTAGGCGGAACGGTCCTCGGCGGCGAAGCGTGCCGTCAGCGCCCCGGCATCGCCGTCCACGGTGCGGGAGCGGAACAGTGCGATCTGGAACGCCTTCCGCTCCGCGGCACAGGCCTGTTCGGTCTGGAGCGCGATGGTCGCCGGCGTACCGGAACTCGCCATCGCGACCTGCGTGAAATCCTCAAGGCACGCGTACCAGGCGTCGCGCTCCGCAGCCGCGGGAGCCGCCGCGGCAAGCAACAATGCCAGGATCATAGCGGCCGCCCGGGGGCGATCAGGCCTTTTCGAGCGTACATTGCAGCGGATGCTGGTTGGCACGGGCGAAATCCATCACCTGCCCCACCTTGGTTTCCGCCACTTCGTAGCTGAACACGCCGCACACGCCGACGCCCTTCTGGTGAACGTGAAGCATCACCCGGGTCGCTTCCTCGGCATTCATGCGGAAGAAGCGCTGCAGGCACAGCACCACGAACTCCATCGGCGTATAATCGTCGTTGAGCATCAGGACGCGATACGGGGTCGGCTCCTTGACCTTGGCGCGGGTCCGAGTCGCCACGCCAACGCCGGTGCCGCCGCCATCCTCGCGACCGCCGTCCTCCCGTCGTTCCGCCATGTCGATCTGAAAGCTGGTCATCGTCACCGCCTGAAATATGGCACGTCGCCTATCGAGGGCAAGGGCCCAGCATTGCCGCCGCACGACAGAATTCTGCCGAATTCCGCCGCTCAGGCGAAGGCCGGCGCCTGCCGCAACTGCTGATACGCGGCAATCACCTTCTGCAACATTCCCTCATGACTGCGATCCCCGCCGTTCCGGTCGGGATGATATTTTCGCACCAATTCGCTGTACCGCTTGCGCAGCGCGGTGCGGTCGGCGTCGGGCGCGAGGCCCAGCACCTTCAGGCTCGCCCGGTCCTGTCCCGACAGCGGCTTGCCATCGGTACGTTCGGGCGCGACTTCGCGGCGGTACCGCGCGCCGATCGCATCCAGCGGATCGGCGAAATCGGCCCAGCGCGGCCCCTGATCACCGCCGCCGGCACGGGCAAAGGCGCGGGTCTCCCGTTCCCAGCCGGCCATCGGCCGCTGCGCGCGGTTGATCTCCTCCGCCGTCATGCCGTCGAAGTAATTGTAGCTCGAATTGAACGCGCGGACATGGTCGAGGCAGAACCAGCGATATGTGCCGGGCCCATCGCCCCCCGGGCCTTCCAGCGGCGGGGCGCGGAACTCGCCAGCCGCCTCGCATCCGGGCGCTTCGCACGGCCGGTTGCCCTCGATCCTCCCGTGAAAACGCGCGTTCGGCCGATCCTTCGCCAAAATCAGAACATCCCCAGCAAAACCGACTATATAGGCGCGATGACCACGCCTTCCACCGGCCCCGTTCAGCAAGCCATCACCGCCCGCCTCGCTTCGGCGCTCGAACCGACACACCTCGAGGTGATCAACGAAAGTGCGCATCACCGCGGCCATGCCGGGGACGACGGATCGGGCGAATCGCACTTTCGCGTCGTCGTGGAAAGTGCCGCCTTTACAGGGCTTAACCGGGTTGCGCGACAGCGATTGGTCAATCAGGCGCTCGCCGAGCTGCTGCGCGACCATGTCCACGCGCTGGCCATGAAAACCCTGGCGCCCGGCGAGCCGCGGTGAGCAGCGCGGGCGCCGCCGGGCAACCGCTAATCGCCCGGGTCGCGCGGCCGGCAGCGCGCATCCTGCTGGTCAACCGCGACGGCGATATCCTCCTGTTCCGCTTCGCCCCCGGCGACGATCGCGCGCCATTCTGGTGCACGCCGGGCGGCGCGGTCGACCCGGGCGAAAGCTATGCCGAGGCGGCCCGTCGCGAATTGTTCGAGGAAACCGGCATTCGCGCAGATCCCGGCCCTGAAGTGGCCCGGCGGCAGATCGACTTCCTCACCATCGAACGCGTCGAAGTGACAGCGGACGAACGCTGGTTCCGCGTCGATGTGGAGGTTGGCGACATCGACCCATCCGGCCATACCGAGCTGGAGCAGCGGGTGATGACGAAATGGCGATGGTTCCGTCGGGACGAGATCGCCGGCTGGCACGAAACGATCTATCCCGACGATCTACTCGCGATGCTGGAGGCGACGGACCATGACGCGTGACGAACTGATTGAATTGACGCTGCTGCCGGCGACCCACGACATCGGCGGGTTCAAGGTTCACCGTACCCTGCCGCATCGCGAACGAACGATGGTCGGCCCGTTCCTGTTCTTCGACCAGATGGGCCCCGCACACTTGCCGCCGGGGCAAGGGATCGACGTGCGCCCGCATCCGCACATCAACCTCGCCACCGTCACCTATCTGTTCGAAGGCGCGATGGGACACCGCGATTCGCTGGGCACGGCCATCACCATCCAGCCTGGCGCGGTGAACCTGATGACGGCGGGCAGCGGCATCGTTCATTCGGAGCGATCCCCGGCAGACGTTCGGCCCGGCGGGCCGGCGCTGTCGGGCATCCAGACGTGGCTTGCCCTGCCGGATGGGCGCGAGGAGATCGATCCCGCGTTCGAGCATGTCGCGGCCGGTGACCTGCCGGTGATCAGCGACGGCGGCGTCAGCGCCCGTGTCATCATGGGCAGTCTGTGGGGCCAGGCTGCGCCGACCACCACTCATGCCGGCACGATCTACGCCGACATTGTGCTTCGCCCGAACACAAGCGTGCCCATCGACGCGGAGGCGGACGAGCGCGCGATCTATCTGGTGGAGGGAGACGCCACCCTGGAGGGCGTGCCGCTGGAGCCGCAGCGGCTGTACGTTCTTCGCCCCGGCATCGCGGCGATGCTGCGCTCCAGCGGCGGCGCGCGCGCGATGCTGGCAGGCGGCGATGCCTTTGCGACGCCGCGCCATGTCTGGTGGAATTTCGTCAGCTCTTCGCGCGAGCGAATCCAGGAAGCGAAGCGGGCCTGGATGGCGCGCGAATTCCCGGTCGTGCCCGGTGACGAAATCGAATGGATCCCCATCCCCGGTCAGCCGAACACAGTGAGCTACCCCTGACTGGCACGGGCGGGCCGGACGCGTTCGGCCCGCTCCTCAATCCCGCTCGTAGGGGCCGCGCCGCATCACATAGTCGCGCGTTTCATAGGGCGGGGACAAAGCCTCTACCCAGGCACCATGTGCATGGGTGAGCGCCACCAGCTCCATCGGTCGATCGCCGGGCCATGTCTGTACGCGCACTTCGTGGCGGTGAAGATCGCGGTTGGGCTCCATCATCACCCAGGCGAGCCGCCGCTCCGGCGTCGCGCGCGCGCCGGCCGCGTCCATCGCCTCGCGAATGCGGGCCTGTGATGCAGGTGGAAGATATTGCCAGACCACGGAGTGCATCAGCACGCGGGTCGTCCCGGCGGGTTGCGGTTCGGCAAGCCGCGCCTCCACCCACTCCGCTGCATCCCCCTGCGCCAGCGACACGCCATGCGCGCGGATCATGGCGATACCGCGCTCGATACGCTCGAGGCGCTCGGCAGCGTCCACCCACACGTAAGCGGCCAGCCGCTCCGCCTGGTCTGGATCGGCCACGTCGACCGGCGCGATGTCGACGCCTTGGACCGAGCGGATCGTCATGGCGGCGTCCGGCGGCGGCGGACCACGCCATTCCGGCGCGATGAGGACCGGCGAATCGATCGGCCCCAGCCGTATTCCGCCAAGATCGAAGGCGTAGCGATCAATCAGCAGGTTGAGCCCGGCACTCGACCCGATCTCCAGCAGATCCATCTCGGGGCCGTATCGCTCCGCGACATGGAGCAGCCCGGTCATCAACCCGGCTGATCTCCCCGCTTCATTCGTCTGCGGCGGGCCGTCCAGCCACGGCAGCAATGCTGCGTCATGCGCCCGCACCACCGATCGCAAGATCGCGGTCACTTCCGCCCCATCCGTGACTGCCCCGGTGAAGACCCGATCGAGCCCTGCGTCGCCCCCGCGCCGATGCAGCGCATGGAGTCCGCCGACCAGGCGCAGGACAAGCGCATCCGCCACCGGCTCTCCCGACCAGTCGAGCACCCGCCGCCCGGTCTCGCTGTCGCAATCCAGCGCATCGGCCAGCGCAACACAGACGCGCGCCGTGATCGGCGCGGCCATGGCCTCGCAATAGGCCGCCTGGACGTGAAACGACTCGCGGTTCTCTGCTTCGCTGCCCATGGTGACGTGTTGCGCCTGTTCCGGCCCGTGCGTAAAGCCCGCCACCATGGCCGAACCGCTCGTCATCGCCGTACCCAAGGGGCGGATCCTCGCCGAGGTGCAGCCCTTGCTCGCCGCCGCCGGCGTCGTGCCCGAAGCTGCTTTCTTCGATGAGGACAGCCGCGCCCTTCGTTTTGCCACCCAAGATCCGGCCATCGCGCTGATCCGGGTACGCGCGTTCGACGTTGCCACCTTCGTCGCACACGGCGCGGCGCAGCTGGGCATCGTCGGTTCCGACGTGCTCGGCGAATTCGCCTATTCCGAACTATATGCGCCGGTGGACCTCAACATTGGCCACTGTCGCCTCTCGGTCGCAGAGCCGAAGGAACTGGCCGAGGCGGATGACCCGCGCGGCTGGAGCCATGTGCGCGTCGCCACCAAATATCCCCACCTCACCGCCCAGCATTTCGCCAACCGCGGCGTGCAGGCGGAATGCATCAAGCTGAACGGGGCGATGGAGCTGGCGCCGATGCTTGGTCTTGCGCCGCGCATCGTCGATCTGGTGTCCTCCGGCCGCACGCTGAAGGAAAACGGTCTCGTTGAGGTGGAGACGATCGTCGAAGTATCGTCCCGCCTGATCGTCAACCGCGCGGCCATGAAGATGCGGGCCGGGCTGGTGGTGCCGCTGGTGGAGGCCTTCCGCCGCGCCGTGAATGAGGCGGTGGCGGCATGATCCGCCTTTCCACCGCCGATCCGTCCTTTGGGCAGGATTTTGCAGCCCTGGTCGATGCGCGCCGCGAATCGGACGCCGACGTGGCACGCGACGTGTCCACCATCCTGCGCAGTGTGCGCGATGAGGGCGATGCCGCGCTGAAGGCGTTCACGCAAAAGCTCGACGGCCATGACCTGGACGAGAGCGGCTGGATGATCCCGCTGTCAGACTGCGCGGCCGCGTTCGAGGCGCTGGACCCGCTGCTGCGCGAAGCGCTTGAGCTCGCGGCAACGCGCATCCGTGCCTATCACGAAAAGCAGCGTCCCGCCGATACCGAGTTCACCGATGCGGCCGGCGTGCGCCTCGGCGCCCGGTGGCGAGCGGTGGATGCAGCCGGTGTCTATGTTCCCGGCGGCCGGGCAGCCTATCCTTCCACGCTGCTGATGAACGCCATTCCCGCCAAGGTTGCGGGTGTGGAGCGGCTTGTGGTCGTGACGCCGACGCCCAAAGGCGCGATCAACCCGCTGGTCCTCGCCGCTGCGCACCTGGCCGGCGCAGACGAGGTGTGGCGGGTCGGCGGCGCCCAAGCAGTCGCCGCGCTCGCCTGGGGCACCGACCGGATCGCGCGCGTCGATGTGGTCACTGGCCCGGGCAACGCTTGGGTCGCGGAGGCCAAGCGCCAGGTTTATGGCGTGGTTGGCATCGACATGGTGGCTGGCCCGAGCGAGATTGTGGTGGTCGCCGATGGGGCCAACAATCCGGACTGGATCGCCGCCGACCTGCTCAGCCAGGCCGAGCATGACGTGACCACCCAATCGATCCTGTTCACCGATTCGCCCGATTTCGCCGACGCAGTCGTAGCTGCGGTTGAGCGGCAGCTGGACGACCTGCCGACGCGTGAAACTGCACGGATCGCCTGGGATCGTAGCGGCGCGATCGTGATCGTGCGCGACCTGGTCGAAGCGATGCCGCTGGTGGACGCGCTGGCGCCCGAGCACGTCGAGATTGCCGTCGACGATCCGCAGCCGCTGTTCGATCGCCTGCGCCACGCCGGATCAGCGTTCCTTGGCCGGCACACGCCCGAAGCCATCGGCGATTATGTCGCCGGACCCAACCACGTGCTGCCCACCGGACGGCGCGCGCGATTCGCCAGCGGGCTGGGCGTGACCGACTTCATGAAGCGCACCAGCTTTCTTCAGCTCGACGCTGATTCGCTGGCGAAGCTGGGTCCCGCAACGGTGGCGCTGGCCGAGGCGGAGGGTCTCCCGGCGCATGCGCAATCGGTGGCCCTGCGGCTTCGGAAGTAAATCACCGATCCAGAGAGCCGAGCATCCATGATGTCGCGGGCGCTCCGGCCGGGGAGACCAGCGATCGCGACTCGCAGCTCCTCTGGGAGGCCGGCGCAGGCCCGGAATGATTCACTTTCGTGCATACAAACACGCCGCCCGCAGCATTGCTGCCTCGCGCGGGCTTGCGTCGAGGGACTGGCCGATCCGCGCCCATCCGCGTAAGGGCGGCCGCCATGTCCCGTACCGCTGCTCGTTCCAAGGCCCGCGCCGCCGCGCGCCTCGCCGCCACCCAGGCGCTCTACCAGCATGAGATGGAGGGCACGGCCATGCAGGCCCTCCTTCATGAATTCCACCACCACCGCATTGGCGCGACCATCGAAGGCGCCGAATATGCGGAAGCGGACGTCGCCTTCTTCGACGATATCGTTACCGGCGCCCACGCCCGGATCGGCGAGATCGACAAGCTGATCGAAAGCAAGCTGGCCAGTGGCTGGACGCTCGACCGGCTCGACAAGCCGATGAAGGCGATCCTGCGTGCCGGCACCTATGAACTGCTGTCGCGCGTGGACGTGCCGAAGGGCGCGGTGATCAGCGAATATGTCGACGTCGCCCATGCCTTCTACGAGCGGCGCGAGGCCGGCTTCGTGAATGGCCTGCTCGACGGAATCGCTCGCGAGGTGCGCCCCTAAGTGGGGGAGGTGATCAACCTGCGGCGAGCCCGAAAGGCCCGCGCCCGCGCCGACGCCCAGGACAAGGCCGCCGCGAATCGCCTCGCCTTCGGTAGGACCAAGGCGGAACGTGAGGCAGCCGTTGCAGAGGCCGCGCGACACGATCGCCTGCTCGACGGGGTAAAGCGCGAAGACTGATCCCGCTGGCCCGTTACCCGGCGGCGCAGCGGCTACGGGCGCCGTGGTCAGCCGCGCGGCGCTTCCACAGGCGCAATCGTGAAGCTGCTCGTGCTCTCACCGCCCAGGACGATCGCCAGCGCCCAGCCCGCGAGCACGAGCGTCACGATCCACGTTGCCATGGCGCCGCCCGCCCGCAGCGGATTGGGCGCGGACCGCCCCATGCCCAGTGGGTGAGCGATTCGCGCGACGACGAACACCGCGCCGATGATCCACAGCGCCACCTGCGGCCCACGCGCAAGCTCGATCAAGGCCATCAGGATCAGCACGATTGGTGCATATTCGACGAAATTGGCATGAGCGCGCATGCCGGAGAGCATCGCGGGATCGCCGCCGTCCCCGACCATCACCTTGCCCTTCAGCCGCCCGCGCACCAAGCGCACGGCCAGCCAGATGTTGATCACCGCGCAGGCCGCAGCGATGACGAGCGTGACTGGCAACACCATCCTATCCTCCCCCTTTTTGTTGCAAGGGAGCCTGCCAGCCTGCCACGCCGCTTGCAACGCCCGCGCGATCCGCTATAGGCGCGGGTCTTCGCGATGCGCCCGACTGCCCGGCGCGGCCGGTGATCTTCCGGCCTGCGCTGATCGTCGTCGGGCCAATCGTATTTGTTTAGAACAATATTGATCAAGGTGCCGCGATGGCCGTCCCCAAGCGAAAGACTTCTCCCTCCCGTCGTGGCATGCGCCGCGCCCATGACGCACTGTCGGTCGAGGCGTTCCAGGAGTGCCCGAACTGCGGTGAGCTGCGCCGTCCGCACAACCTGTGCACGTCCTGCGGCCACTACAATGGCCGCGAGGTCATCTCGGTCGAGGGCTGACGCCGTCTGCGGTGGGCCGCACACGCGTGCCCGCCGGAGATTCGGTTACGCTGACTAGAGCACGGAGATCGTCCCGCCATGGCCGATAGTTCCTGGATCGCCGTCGATGCGATGGGCGGCGACGAGGGGCTGGCGGTCATGCTGGCGGGCGTCGCGCGTGCGCGTCATCAATTCGAGGAGATGAAGTTTCTCCTCGTCGGTGATGAAGCAGCGATTCGCGACGGCCTGAAGCGCCATCCGAACCTTAGCCAGAATGCTGAAATCGTCCACGCACCCGATGTCATTTCGGGCGACGAAAAGGCTGGCCAGGCGCTGCGTCGCGCGAAGACGACGTCGATGGGCGTCGCGATCGACTGCGTGAAGCAGGGGCGCGCCGCTGCGGCGGTCTCCGCCGGCAACACGGGCGCGCTGATGGCGATGGCCAAGCTGTCGCTACGCACCATGCCCGGCATCGATCGCCCGGCGCTGGCAGCTTTGCTCCCGACGCTCGGCGAGAACGATCTCGTCATGCTCGATCTCGGCGCCAATACCGAAGTCGAGACGAAGAACCTCGTTCAGTTCGCGGTCATGGGTGCGGCCTATGCCCGGGTGACGATGGATCTCGAAAGTCCGCGCGTGGCGCTGCTGAACATCGGCAGCGAGGATCAGAAGGGCACGGAGGAAATCCGTGACGCTGCCGCCGCGCTGCGCGCCGCCCCGCACCTTCCGATGACCTTCACCGGCTTCGTCGAGGGCGACCGGCTGTCGCGCGGCGAGCATGACGTGATCGTCTGCGACGGCTTTTCCGGCAACATCGCGCTGAAGACGGCGGAGGGCACCGCCCGCTTCGTCGCCGATCTCCTGAAGCGCGCGTTCACCAGTTCGGTGCGCTCCAAGATCGGCTTCCTGATCTCGCGCCCGGCAACCCAGCTGCTGCGCGACCGGCTGGACCCCAATAATCACAATGGCGCCGTGTTCCTGGGCCTGAACGGCCTGGTGCTGAAAAGCCATGGCGGCGCCAACGAGCTCGGCGTCGCCACCGCGATCGGGGTCGCGGCCAAGATGGTGCGTGCCGATCTGACCCGGCGTATCGCCGAGGATCTGAGGAACTTCGAGAGGCAGGCGGCATGATTCGCAGCGTCATCACCGGCACCGGGTCGGCGCTGCCGGCGCGCCGCGTGTCGAATGCCGAAATGGCCGAGATGGTCGACACCACCGATGAGTGGATCGTCGAGCGCACGGGTATCCGCTTTCGCCACATCGCCGGGCCGGAGGAAACGACCGCCACGTTGGCGCGCGATGCCGCAACTGTCGCGCTGGCGAGCGCCGGGGTGGACGCGCAGGATATCGACCTCATCGTCCTGGCCACCGCAACCCCGGACCAGACCTTCCCGTCGAGCGCCACCAAGGTGCAGGCGATGCTGGGCATCGACGATTGCGTGGCATTTGACGTCGCGGCGGTCTGCTCGGGCTTTCTCTACGCCGTGCAGGTCGCCGACAGCATGTTGCGTGCCGGGGCGCACCGGCGCGCGCTGGTGATCGGCGCGGAGACGTTTAGCCGGATCCTCGACTGGGAAGACCGCGCCACCTGTGTGCTGTTCGGCGACGGCGCGGGCGCGATCGTGCTGGAGGCGCAGGACAGCGATGCGGCGCAGGGCCGCGGCATTCTCGCCAGCCGTCTGCACGCCGACGGGCGGCACAATGAGCTGCTTTATGTTGACGGCGGCCCTTCCACCACCGGAACGGTCGGCAAGCTGCGCATGAAGGGCCGCGAAGTATTCCGCCACGCCGTGGTCAACCTTGCTGCGGTGATGGAGGAATCGCTCGTGATCGCCGGCCTCACCGCTGATCATGTCGACTGGGTCGTGCCGCACCAGGCCAATGCGCGCATCCTCGACGCCACCGCGCGCAAGCTTGGCCTGCCCGCCGAAAAGGTGGTGATGACGGTGGACCAGCACGCCAACACCTCGGCCGCGTCGGTGCCGCTGGCGCTTGATGCCGCGGTACGCGACGGGCGTATCCAGCCCGGCCAGATCGTCGTGCTGGAGGCGATGGGCGGCGGCTTCACCTGGGGTGCCGCCGTCGTCCGGTTCTGAGACGCGGCGAGTTGCCAGTTGCGCCTTCCGATTCCCGCATATTGATGATAACCTGACGCAATAAGCGGCGGGGAGTAGTTTACACATGAGTGATGCTGGCACGTTGACCAGGGCCGATCTGGCGGAATCGCTGCATCGCCAGGTGGGGCTGTCACGCGCTGATTCCTCCCGGTTGGTGGAACAGATTCTGGAATCGCTTTGCGGTGCGCTTGCCCGTGGCGAAAACGTGAAGATCTCCGGCTTCGGCACCTTTGTCCTGCGTGACAAGGGCGAGCGGGTCGGTCGCAACCCCAAGACCGGGGTCGAAGTGCCGATCGCACCGCGTCGTGTGCTTACCTTCCGGGCCAGCCAGATGATGCGCGATCGCATCGTCAATGCAGGCGCGTGAGCGTTAACGAAAAGTCTGAAGGTGCCTTTCGCACCATTGGGGAGGTGGCGACCGCGACCGGCGTCGCCCCCCATGTGCTGCGATACTGGGAAACGCGCTTCCCCGAACTTCGCCCGGTCACCCGGGCTGGCAACCGTCGCTATTATCGCCCGGCCGACGTCGCGCTGATCGAGCGTATCCAGCGTCTGCTGGGAACCGAAGGCTATACGGTGAAGGGCGTGCAGAAGCTGCTGGCGGCGGAAGGCCGCGGCGGCAAGACGGCGCCGTCGCCTGCGCCAGAGGCTGAAACGCCCGCGATCGCCCAACCGCCAGCGGCACCGGCGAAGCCCTCCGCCGATATGGTCGCGGCTCTACGCGCTATTCGCGATCGGCTGCAGCAGGCGCTTGACGCCGCCTGACGAAAGCAGCGGCCCCGAACGTCGGGGCGGCAGCAACGTCAGACGAGCCGCCACGGCGGGAAACGCCGGTTCTCACCCGCGACGTACAGGCACAATTTGTTGCCCGCCGGATCCGTCAGTCGCGCCTCGCGCCAGCCCCAAGGCTCCACGCGCGGATCGGCAACGGCAATTCCTTGCGCGCGTGCTGAAGCGACCGCGCTGTCAAGGTCCGCGACCTCGACGAAGATGACGGGCCTGTCACCAATTTCGTCCACAGCTTCGACCGAGAGGGTGGTTCCCCCGACGCTCTCGAACCGGGCGTAGCGGCCGGCGCTTTCCACGATCATGGTCAGGCCAAGCGCCCGATAGAAGGATATGCTGGCGGCGTGATCATCGGCGGGCAGCGTCACGTGATTGGGCGTTGCGCCGCCGATATCGCAGTCCAGCCGCACCCGCTGGTGCCCCATTGGACCATGGCCGGCACCCAGGCCCGGCGCTTCGCGGAGCGCAACCCGGACGAAGCACCGCGCCCGTGCAATCGCGTGGGCCAGCGTCAGGCCACGGCCAAGCCCCTCCGCAATCGCGCTGGCGAGCGTACAGCCCGTGCCATGGGTATGTTGCGATTCGATGCGCGGGTCGGTCCACACCCTGTCCGTGCCGTCGGGCAGGATCAGATGATCCGCGACCAGATCACGCGCGTCCGCTTCCCTCGACCGCGCCTGCTCTGCCGCGCCGAGCGTCAGATGCCCGCCCTTCGCCAGCACTGCCGCGTCAGTCTCGCGCGCCAGATCACGGCCGGCCACCATCGCATCACTGGCCGTTTCCACCGCCCGGCCCGTCAGCGCGGCCAGTTCCGGGGCGTTGGGGGTAATTAGTGTCGCCACCCGCATCAGCCGGGCGAAGGCACCGATGGTCTCCGGGTCGGCCAGCACGGAACCCGAGGTCGCGATCATCACCGGATCGAACACGATTGGCACGCCGGCCTGCCCCAGCGGCTCCAGCACGTCGGCGACAGCGTGAACGGTCTCAGCCGATCCGATCATCCCGATCTTCACCGCGTCGGCGCCAATATCATGGAGGCAAGAGCGCATCTGCTCGACCACCATGGCGGCCGGAATGGCATGCACGGCCTGCACGCCCAGCGTGTTCTGCGCGGTCAGCGCCGTGATCGCAGTCATTGCATGGCCGCCCAGCATCGTGACCGTGCGTATATCCGCCTGAATACCAGCGCCGCCGCCAGAATCCGATCCGGCGATGATCAGGATGCGGCTGGTGCGCAGGGCTCCCGCGGGGGCTGCGGTAGAAACGGCGGTTACGTCAACAGGCACGCCAGCGGCATGCCCGTCCCTGCACCGGCCCGCAAGCAGGCCGGTGCGTCAGCCGTCCGGTCCGTCAGCCCTGAAAGTGTCGCTTGGTCGATGCCGGATGCTTCTTCAGCGCGGCCCCAACCCGCGCCGGCCGGTCGAGCAACTCGCCCCCGCAATTCGGGCAACGTTCGTCCAGCGCCTCAGCGCAGTCCGCGCAAAAGGTGCATTCGAACGAACAGATGAACGCGCCGCCCTCATCGGCCGGCAGATCGGTACCGCAGCGTTCGCAGTCGGGGCGCATTTCCAGCATGGCGGCTACCTTACGCCACCCGATCGGGCTGTGCCACCATCAGGGCTTCCAGGAAGCTGCGCACTTCCCCCTCGATCGGCACCGGCCGGCCGGTCGGCAGATGGACGTTCACGCTCACCAACTCGATGATGTTGCACAATTCGCCGTGCTGGTTGGCGATCTCGAACCGCTTGGTGAGGCTGGATGAGCCGATCCGCTCGATCCGCACCGACGTATCCACCGTATCACCCAGCATGAGTGGCTTCAGATAATCGACATTCGCGCGGCGGACATGAAACTCCATCTCGCGCCACGTATCGCCCAACGCGTCGGCGATCCCGGTCCACTCCCAGAACTCGGTCACGGCGACATCGGCATATTCGAGATAGCGCGAATTGAAGACGACGCGCTGGCCGTCGATCTCCGCATAACGCACCTTGAACGCGGTCGAAAAGGAAAAGCCGGGACGGGGCATGGGTTCAGTCCTGAATCTTGATAGGCCGGTCGGGACAACGGGCCCGAGCGTGGCGCCGCAGCCCTTCTACGGCCAGGGTCCGAAACGAGCGGGAAGCACCTACAGGATCAGCTTGAGCCCGACCACCGCCAGCGTGGCCGCAAGGATCGGCGTCAGCACGCGGTCTGTTACGCGCGAGGCGACTAGGCTGCCGATCACAATGCCAGGGATCGAACCCGCCAGAAGCGACAGAAGCAGCATCACATCAACTGAGCCAAGCCACCAATGGCCAATGCCGGCAATCAGCGTCAGCGGCACCGCGTGCGCAATATCGGACCCAACGAGACGGCTGACCGGCGCTGTGGGATACAAAAGCAGGAGCGCGGTCATGCCCAGCGCCCCTGCCCCAACCGAGGTGAGCGAGACCAGCACGCCGAGCACCACGCCAAGCGCCACCGTCAACACGCCAAGCGTGCGCGGTGCCATCCCTCGAAACTTCGGGCCAATCGCCGCAACGATCCTCCCGCGAAAGAAGGTGGCCGCGGCGGTCCCCACCAAAGCCAGGCCAAGCACGAAGGCGATTGTCGCGCCGCTGTCCTTACCCCGGTCCGCGCTGCGGCTGAGCACCAGCAGGGTCAGGGCGGCGGCCGGCAGGCTCCCGGCAGCCAGGCGGCGAACGATCTTCCAGTCCACCGTGCCGCGCAACCCGTGGACCGCCCCGCCCACCGTCTTGGTGGCGGAAGCATAGATCAGGTCCGTGCCCACCGCAGTCGCCGGATGAAAGCCGAATGCGAGCACCAGCAGCGGCGTCATCAGCGAGCCGCCGCCGACGCCGGTCAATCCCACCAGCATCCCCACCAGGATTCCGGCGAGGGAATAGAGCGGATCATAGCCGGTCATGCGAGGCCCGTGGCGGGCGGCAACGTCGCGATCAACCGGCGTTCCGCGCAGGCACGTTCACGCCCATGCTGGCCAGATACTTCTTCACGTTGCGCGCGGCCTGGCGCAGCCGCTGCTCGTTTTCGACCATGGCGATGCGCACGAAGCCCTCGCCGTTTTCGCCATAGCCGACACCAGGGGCCACTGCGACCTTGGCATGGGTCAGCAGCTGCTTGGAGAATTCCAGGCTGCCCATATGCGCCAGCGCCGGCGGCAGCGGTGCCCAGGCGAACATGCTGGCGCGGGGGCTTGGAATATCCCAGCCCGCACGACCGAAGCTTTCGACCATCACGTCGCGGCGCTTGTGGTAAAGCTTCCGGTTCTGATCCACGATGTCCTGCGGGCCGTTCAGCGCGGCACAGGCGGCCGCCTGGATGGGCGTGAAGGCACCATAATCGAGATAGGACTTCACCCGGGTCATCGCCGCGATCAGCGTCTTGTTCCCGACGGCGAAACCGATCCGCCAGCCGGCCATGGAATAGGTCTTGCTTAGCGAGGTGAATTCGATCGCCACATCCTTGGCGCCCTTCACCTGCATGATCGAAGGCGTCGGATTGCCGTCGTAATACAGCTCAGAATAGGCGAGGTCTGAAATCACCCAGACCTTGTTCTCCCGCGCCCAGGCAACCAGCCGCTCATAGAAGGAAAGGTCCACCGCCTCGGCGGTCGGGTTCGATGGGTAATTGACCACCAGAACGCTCGGCCGCGGTACGGTGAACGCCATCGCCCGTTCCAGGCTTTCGAAATAACGGTCATCCGGCGTCGTCGGCACCGCGCGGATCGTCGCGCCCGCAATGATGAAGCCGAACGTGTGGATGGGATAGGACGGATTTGGCGCCAGGATCACGTCACCAGGCGCAGTGATGGCCGTGGCGAGGCTGGCCAGCCCCTCCTTCGAACCCATGGTCACCACCACTTCGGTTTCGGGATCGACGTCCACGCCGAAACGGCGGCCGTAATAATTCGCCTGGGCACGGCGCAGGCCGGGAATGCCCTTGGATGCCGAATAGCCATGCGCATCCGGCTTCTGCGCCACTTCGACCAGCTTGGCGATCACATGCGGCGGTGGCGGCAGATCGGGATTTCCCATGCCTAGATCGATGATATCCTCACCGGCCGCGCGCGCCTGGGCCCGCATCGCATTCACTTCGGCGATGACATAGGGCGGCAGACGCTTGATGCGGTAGAATTCGTCGGACATGCGAACCTCGGTTGCGGAGTCGGTGGCATAGACCCTGCGCCGCCGCAGCGAAAGCAGGCGAGGACTATCGCCCACGTATAGCCACGCTATGGTGACGCGCGGAGAGGATCAGATGACCGACCAGCCCCCGCCGCCGAACCTCGCCGATCTGCAGCATTGGACATGGGTGATCGGCCGTGCGCAGCAGATGATGCTGGAACAGGGGCTCGCGATGCTGGACGCCCGGCCGAAGGATGAGGCGGCCGGCGGGGACGGCGGCGCCGCAAAAACGGGCGACTTCTGGTCCGAAAGCCTGTCGATGTGGCAGCAGTTCCTCGCTGCGAGCGCACCATCCGCGCCGGTGCCGGAGCCTGGTGGAGGGCGCATCGACAAGCGCTTCACCGCTCCCGCCTGGCACCAGAACCCGCTGTTCGCCTGGATCCGCCAATCCTACCAGTTGCTCGCCGATCACCTGCTGCGCAGCGTCGACACACTGGAGGGTGTCGACGACACGAAGCGGGGGCAGCTTCGTTTCGCCATGCGCGGCTTCGTGGATGCGATCAGCCCGACCAATTTCCCCTTCACCAATCCCGAAGTGATCGAACGCACGCTGCAGACGCGCGGCGAGAATCTGCTGAAGGGCCTGCAGCACATGCTGGCGGACATCGGTCGCGGGCAAATGACTCACACCCCGCCCGACGCGTTCGAGCTTGGCCGGAACCTTGCCACCACACCGGGCAAGGTGATCCATCGCACGCCCCTGTTCGAGCTGATCCACTACGCGCCGACGACCAGCGAGGTGCTGGCCATCCCGCTGGTGATCTTCCCGCCGTGGATCAACCGCTTCTACATCCTGGATCTGACGCCGGAGAAAAGCTTCATCCGATGGTGCCTGGATCAGGGGATCAGCGTCTTCATGGTGTCCTGGAAATCGGCGGATGCATCGATGAAGGATGTCGTCTGGGCCGACTATATCTCGGCGCAAGTCGAGGCGGTGGACGTGATCCGCGACCTGCTCGCCGTCCCGTCGGTTCACACGATCGGCTATTGCGTCGCGGGCACGACCCTTGCCGCCACGCTTGCACTGCTCGCCGCGCGCGGCGAGGCCGCAAAGGTGGCGAGCGCCACCTTCTTCACCGCCCAGGTGGATTTTCGCAGTGCCGGCGACCTGAAGACCTTCATCAGCGACGAACAATTGCAGCTGCTCGCCTCGCTATCGCCGGAGGGCTATCTCGATGGCCGCTACATGGCCGCGACGTTCAATCTGCTCCGCGGGCGCGACCTGATCTGGAACTACGTCACCAACAATTACCTGCTCGGCAACGATTACGTTCCCTTCGATCTGCTGCACTGGAACGGAGATACCACCAACCTGCCCGTCGGATGGCATCACAGCTATCTGACCGACCTGTATCGTGACAATTTGCTGGTCTCGCCCGGCGCGCTCACGATCGACGGCACGCCGCTGGACCTCGGCAAGGTGGACACCCCATGCTTCGTGCAGGCGGGGCGCGAGGATCATATCGCGCCGGCGGAGAGCGTCTGGGAGATCACCCGGCATTTCCGAGGTCCGATCGAGTTCGTGCTCGCCGGTTCCGGCCACATCGCCGGAGTCGTAAACCCGCCGTCCGCCGGCAAATATCAATATTGGACCAACACTGCGCGGGTGGCTTCCTTCACGGAGTTCGTGAGCGGGGCCACCGAGACCAAGGGCAGCTGGTGGCCGCATTGGCTCGCCTGGTTGCGGCGGCAGGGCGAAGCCACCGTTCCGGCGGACGGCGCCCGGGTGCCCGGCGTTGGCGCGGTACCCGCTCTTGAAGACGCGCCGGGCAGCTACGTGCGGGCGCGATAACTACCGTCATGCTGCACCGCACAATGTGCTTGAACAATAGCTTGGCGCATATTATTTTGCACCGCAGCATACCAGCATAAGGCGGCAGGCGATTATCCCGCACGAGACCGCCCCTAACGAACGCCCTGCAGGGGCGGTCCGCAGCGCGAAGGAACGGATAATGGTCGAAGCATTTCAGTCGATGACCGAACAGACGAAGGCGATCTTCGCTCAGGCGAACGAGCGTGCCAAGGCGCAGATGGAACAGAGCGCCAAGGCGTTCGAGGATATGAACGCCTTCCAGAAGGCGAACCTTGAAGCCGTGGTTGAATCCTCGAAGATCGCTGCCAAGGGCTTCGAGCAGATGGGGCAGAACGCCGCCAGCTATCTCAAGACCTCTTATGAAAGCGCGACCGGCGCGTTCCGCCTGCTGAGCGGCGTCAAGTCGCCAGCCGAGCTGTTCCAGCTGCAGAGCGACTTCGCTCGCGCGTCGTTCGATGCCTTTGTTGCCGAAACCTCACGCTCCACCGAGACGGCGCTGAAGCTGGCCGGCGAGATCGCCCAGCCGATCTCCAACCGCGTCGCCCTGGCGGTCGAGAAGGCAAAGACCGCCGCCTGAGCGGCATCTGATTTCAGAAGCTCTGTCACCCCGGATCTGATCGGGGGTCCCGCTCCTTTCGCCACGGCGGAGGTGAGCGGGACTCCAGCTCAGGCCCGGGGTGACGTTCGTTCGGGCATGGCGTCTATGGTGGCCTCTCGCCGCGACCCGGGCGCCTTTCGCTTCCATGCTCGAGGACGCCCGCGTCGCGGGTCTGAGATCCCCGGGGCGCCCGACGGCAGTAGCACTAGATGCAGGTGCTTCAGTCGCGAACGCGACGGCCCTGCCCCCCGTACGCCTCTACGGCATACCCGAAGCATCCCAGACATCGCGGACGAGCTTTAACAGGATCCGTTCGAGGTCAGCGGGCCGACGGTACTTGGCCACGCGACGCGACCCGCCCCCCCCCCCGCACCGCAAACGAGAAAGGGCCCCGGCATCGCTGCCGGGGCCCTTCCTGTATCACCCGAAGGCGACGGATCGCTTAGTCGCGATCGCGGTCGCCGGTCAGGAACGCCGGGGCGAACTCGGGCGCGGGGCCGTCATCGTTGCCACCGCCGTTGCCGCCTTCCGAACGCTCGCGGCGCGGGCCACGGTCACGGCGCGGGCCGCGATCGCCGCCACGGTCACCACCGCGACCACCACGGTCGCCGCCGCCATCACGACGCGGACCACGGTCACCACGCGGCTCGCGCGGTTCGCGCGCCGGACGGGTGTCTTCCAGCTCGGCGCCGGTCTCCTGGTCGACGACGCGCATCGACAGGCGAACCTTGCCGCGCGGATCGATCTCGAGGACCTTGACCTTCACTTCCTGGCCTTCGGACACGACGTCGGTCGGCTTCTCGACGCGCTCGTTCTTCATTTCGGAGACGTGGACGAGGCCGTCCTTGCCACCCATGAAGTTCACGAACGCACCGAAATCGACGATGTTGACGACCTTGCCGGTGTAGATCTTGCCGACCTCGGCCTCTTCGACGATGCCCTTGATCCAGTTGATCGCGGCTTCGATCTGCGAGTGATCGGACGAGCTGATCTTCACCACGCCCTCGTCGTCGATGTCGACCTTGGCGCCGGTGGTGGCGACGATCTCGCGGATCACCTTGCCGCCGGTGCCGATGATGTCGCGGATCTTCGACTTGTCGACCGTGATCGTCTCGATGCGCGGTGCGTGCGCGCTGAGCTCGGTGCGGGTTTCACCCAGCGCCTTGTTCATCTCGCCCAGGATGTGCGCCCGGCCTTCCTTGGCCTGGTGCAGTGCCGCCTCGAAGATCTCCTTGGTGATGCCGGCGATCTTGATGTCCATCTGCATCGTGGTGATGCCTTCGGACGTGCCAGCCACCTTGAAGTCCATGTCGCCCAGGTGATCCTCGTCACCCAGGATGTCGGACAGGATCGCGAAATCCTTGCCTTCCAGGATCAGGCCCATCGCGATGCCGGACACCGGACGCTTGATCGGCACGCCGGCGTCCATGAGGGCCAGCGAACCGCCGCACACCGACGCCATCGACGACGAGCCGTTGGACTCGGTGATGTCGCTGGTCAGACGGATCGTGTACGGGAACTCTTCCTTCGACGGCAGCACCGGGTGCAGCGCACGCCACGCCA
Organism: Sphingomonas sp. IC-11; assembly: GCF_021043365.1. Taxonomy (GTDB): domain Bacteria; phylum Pseudomonadota; class Alphaproteobacteria; order Sphingomonadales; family Sphingomonadaceae; genus Sphingomonas. The sequence continues at coordinate 141,821 of NZ_JAJNDU010000006.1, forward strand.
GCTTGCCATGGCCAACCTCGCGGCGGCCCGGCGCGCCGAAGCGGCCCACTTCACCGACCGAATACGGCGGGAAGTTATAGTGCAGCATGAAATGCTGGTACGACAGGCCGTTCAGGCCGTCGATCATCTGCTCCGCGTCGCGGGTGCCAAGCGTCGCGGTTGCGATCGTCTGGGTTTCGCCACGCGTGAACAGTGCCGAGCCATGCGCACGCGGCAGGAAGTGCGTCTCCGCCTCGATCGGGCGGATCTGCGTGGTGGTGCGGCCGTCGATGCGCTTGCCGTCCTTCAGGATCGCCTGACGGACGATGTTCGCCTCCAGCTTCTTCACCAGCTTCAGCGTGCCGAGATACTGGGCGGGATCGCTTTCCTTGAGGTCAGCGAACGCCTCACGCGCCTTGGCGCGCGCCTCGTTCAGCGCGTTCTGGCGCTGCTGCTTGTCGGTCAGCTTGTAGGCGGCGGCGATATCCTTGCCGATCGCCTTGTCGAGCTTCTTCATGGTCGCCGACTTGTCGTCGACCGGCGCCAGCTCCCACGGATCCTTGGCGGCCTGCTCGGCAAGCTTCACGATCGCCTTGACCACTTCACGGCATGCGTCGTGCGCGAACAGCACGGCACCCAGCATGATCTCTTCCGACAGCTCCTTGGCTTCGGATTCAACCATCATCACCGCGTCGTAGGTAGCGGCGACGACCAGGTCGAGCTGACCCTCTTCGACCTGCTTGTCGGTCGGGTTGAGGATATACTCGCCATCGACATAGCCGACGCGCGCGGCGCCGATCGGGCCCATGAACGGCACGCCCGAGATGGTGAGCGCGGCAGAAGCGGCGACCATCGAGAGGATGTCGGGCTCGTTCTCGCCGTCATAGCTCAGCACCTGAGCGATGGCGTTGATCTCGTTGTAGAAGCCTTCCGGGAACAGCGGGCGGATCGGGCGATCGATCAGACGCGAAACCAGCGTCTCCTTTTCGGTCGCGCCACGCTCACGCTTGAAGAAGCCACCCGGGATACGACCGGCGGCGGAAAACTTTTCCTGATAGTGGACAGTGAGCGGGAAGAAATCCTGCCCTTCCTTGACCGTCTTGGCAGCGGTCACGGCGCACAGCACCACCGTTTCGCCGAGCGTCGCGATGACCGCGCCGTCAGCCTGGCGGGCAACCTTGCCCGTCTCGAGCGTCAGGGTCTTGCCGCCCCACTCGATGCTTACCGTTTTCTTGTCGAACATTTCGTTTCCTTCACTCCGGCCGCCCTATGCAGCCGGGGCCTGCTTGAGCCAGTCTTGGCTCGTGCCAGTCGGGCCTTATTGCCCGCTGGCGTTGGACGCTCGCGTCACACGCAAAGCGCATATGCGAGAAGGGCGCCGCGAGGGCGCCCTTCCGTTATTACTTGCGAAGACCGAGCTTCGCGATGAGGGCGAGGTAGCGATCCCCGTCCTTCTTGCGGAGATAGTCGAGAAGCGAACGACGCTTGTTGACCATCATCAGAAGGCCGCGACGAGAATGGTTGTCCTTGGCGTGGCCCTTGAAGTGCTCGGTCAGGTTCCGGATCCGCTCGGTCAGGATCGCGACCTGGACTTCCGGCGAACCGGTGTCGCCTTCGGCGCGGGCGTGATCCTTGATGAGTTCCTGGCGGCGTTCCGCAGTGATCGACATGTGTTTTCCTTCGACATCTTTATAGGTTGAAGCCGCGGACGACACGACCCTCGCGGGCCTGGACCTCGATCAGCGCCACCGGCACATCGTGCAGGCAGGCAAAATACTGGCCATCGTCGGCAACGATCCCGGCCAGAACACGCCCCTGGCGGAGCGCCCCTGCCTGGTCGGGCGTGAGGGATAGAGCCGGGATGTCGTCCAGCCCCGCCCTCAACGGCAGGAGAATATGTTCAAGGGTGCGCCCCTTAGCGGCTTCGCTCAAATTGTCCAGCGATATCGCCTGCGAAAGGCCGAACGGCCCCGCCTTCGTCCGTCTGAGATAGGTGACATGGCCTACCGTTCCAAGGGCCAGCGCAATGTCGCGCGCCAGGCTGCGGATATAAGTGCCCTTGGAGACATGCGCGCTCAGCGTCGCCTCTTCCAGCGCCCCCGCCTCCGCCGCTTGGGCCAGGCTGAGCGAAAACACCGTCACCGCGCGCGTCTTGAGCACCACCTCCTCGCCCGCCCGCGCCAGATCATAGGCCCGCTGCCCGTCGACCTTCAGCGCTGAAAATGCCGGCGGCATCTGCTCGATCGGCCCGGTGAAGTCCGCCAGCACGGCGGCCAGCGCATCGCGCGTCGGGCGCACGTCGCTGGTCGCGATCACCTTCCCCTCGGAGTCCAGCGTGTCGGTCTGCTCGCCGAAGCGGATGGTGAAATCATACACCTTGTCGCTGTCGAGCATCCGCCCGGCGAGCTTCGTCGCCTCCCCCAGCGCAATCGGCAGGACGCCCGACGCCAGCGGGTCCAGCGTGCCGCCATGACCCACCTTCGCCTTGCCATATCCGCCCTCGCGCAGCGCGCGCTTCACCGCGCTCACGCCCTGCGTCGATCCAAGCCCCAGCGGCTTGTCGAGGATCAGCCATCCATGCATGTCGGGGGTCCTCAGGCGAACAGCTGCGCAAAGGCGAGATATTGGCGCACCAGCCAGTCGGCAGGCGGCCCGACGATCTTGCCCACGATGCTCGCAGTCGGCCAGATCATCGGCACCACCACCAGCAACACGATGATCAGCGGGAAGCCGAAGCGCGCCAGCTTCGCCCATTCCACCGCCAGCCGCCGCGGCAGCACGCCCTCCACCACATGGCCGCCATCGAACGGCGGCAGCGGCAAGAGGTTGAACACCGCGAGGAAGATGTTGATCAGCAGGAAGTTGACGAGGTTGGCGAAGACGAACTGGCTCGCGCCCTCGGGCGGCCCGCTCATCTGCCCATAAAGGACACCGATCGCGATCGCCGCGATCCCGGCCAGCAGGAAGTTCATCCCTGGCCCCGCCAGCGCCACCGCCACCATGCCCCAGCGTGGGTTGCGCAGCCGCCGCGCATCCACCGGCACCGGCTTGGCCCATCCGAACACCGGCGCCTTGGCGAGCGCGAGGCCCAGCGGCAGTATGACTGTTCCGATCGGGTCGACATGGCGGATCGGGTTGAACGACAGCCGGTTGAGCTGCGCCGCGGTGGGATCGCCCAGCGCACGCGCCATCAGGCCATGCGCCACCTCGTGAAAGACGATCGCGATGATCAGCGGGATGATCCACACCGCCGCGGCGTAGATGGGATTGTCGGGTGTCATGATGCCGGCGAGATAGGGGGGCGGGCGAGCGAGCGCCAGCGCTCCCGCACGTCATGCGTTGCCGGTGGCACCCCGCTCCAGCGCCGCGGTGAAATGCCGCCGGCATAGCGCGACATAGCGGTCGTTGCCGCCGATCACCGTCTGCGCCCCCGCCGCCACCGGCCGTCCCTCGGCGTCGACGCGCAGATTCATCGTCGCCTTGCGGCCGCATTCGCAGACCGACTTTATTTCGATCAGCGCATCCGCCAGCGCCAGCAGCCGCGCGGACCCTTCGAACAGCGCGCCCTGGAAATCGGTGCGCAGGCCATAAGCCAGCACCGGGATGCCATCGACATCCGCCAGCCGCGCCAGCTGGTCGACCTGCGCCGCAGTCAGAAACTGCGCCTCGTCCACCAGCACGCACGCCACCGTTTCCTCGGCGTGGCGGTCGAGCACGCAGGCGGCGATGTTGGTGCTCGCGTCGAACATCGTCGCCGGCGCCGACAGGCCAATCCGCGAGGTGATCGTGCCCGCCGCAAAGCGATCGTCGATCGCCGCGGTGAACAGCATCGTCGCCATACCGCGCTCGCGATAGTTGAAATCGGCCTGCAACAGGTTGGTCGATTTCCCCGCGTTCATGCTGGCATAATAGAAATAGAGCTTGGCCATCCCCTTGCTGTTCCCGATCGGCGCGCGCCGCGCCACTGTTTTCCTCTCGCCCCGTTTTCCTGCACCCTCGCGGATACGAAGCCGCCGCCAGCGATTGTTCGCGCGAACCACACGAGGAATTCGCCGATGCTTCGTTCCTACCTCATCGGGCTGGCCGCTGGTCAACGCGGGATCGTGCCGCTCGCGGCGCTCGCCGCCGCCGGCCGTCGCGGCGCGCTGCCCGACGACATGCCGCTCGCCAAATTGTTCAAGAACCCGCTGATCGCCTGGGGCGCCGTCGCCTTCAGCGCCGCGGAAATGGCCGGCGACAAGCAGAAGACCGCGCCCGACCGGATCGTGCCGATCGGCCTTGCGGTGCGCAGCGTCACCTCGGCCTATGCCGGTGCGGCCCTCGCGCCCAAGGGGCAGCGCGTGACCGGCGCCGCCGTCGCGCTCGGCACTGCGCTCGCCAGTTCCTATGTCGGGTGGCGCATCCGCATGGCCGCGCTGCGCCGCTACGGCCAGACCGCGAGCGGCTTCTTCGAGGATGCGCTGGTGCTCGCCACCGGCGTCGCCGCGGCCGACCCGCGCCTCGTCAAGCGCGCCGCCTGACGAGCACCGGGACACCCGCCGGGTGCCGCAATCTACGGCACCGGCGCACGACCAGGGTTCAACAGTGCAGAACGGGAATGCCGGCCCAGGGCCGGTATGACGGTGCTTACTCGCCCTCGCCCAGGTCGCGCGCCACCGCGGGCGAGCGCAGCAACTGGTCGATGTGGCTGCCCTCGTCGAAACTCTCGTCGCTCAGGAACTTGAGGCGGGCGGCATATTTCATCTTCACCCGCCGTGCGACCTCGCGCTGGAGGTAAGCGGTGTTGGTGCGCAGCGCCTTCAGCACCGCTTCCTCGTCCTTGCCCAGCAGCGGCTTCACGAACACCGTCGCGTGGCGCAGATCGGGCGACATGCGCACTTCGGTGATGCTCACCATGTGCGATGCCAGCACGTCGTCATGCACGTCGCCGCGCTGCAGGATCTCGGACAGCACGTGACGCACCTGCTCGCCAACGCGCAGGGTACGGACGGATTTTTCTGGTTGATCGGTCATCATGAGACTCCCCTCTCCCCGCATGGGGGAGAGGGTTCATGTCCTTACAGCGTGCGTTCGCGCAGCTCGACCTCGAACGTTTCGAGGAAGTCGCCCGGGCGGATGTCGGTGAAGTTCTGCGTGAACGTCACACCGCATTCCAGACCGGCGCGAACCTCGGGAACGTCGTCCTTGAAGCGCCGCAGCGAGGCAATTTCGCCATTGTAGATAATGACGTCGTTGCGCGTGATGCGGGCCTTGAGCGCCTTGCGGATCGCACCCTCGACCACCAGCAGACCGGCGGCCTTGCCGTGCTTGCCGGCCGAGAAGACGTCGCGGATTTCCGCACGGCCAACGACCGTTTCGAACGCCTCGGGGCCAAGCTCGCCCGCCATGCCGGCCCGGATCTCGTCGATCAGGTCATAGATGACGTCATAATATTTCAACGCCACCTTGTGCCGCTCGGCAATCTCGCGCGCCTTGGCATTGGCACGCACGTGGAAGCCGATGATCGGTGCGCCCGAGGCCGCAGCCGCGTTGACGTCGCTCTCGGTGATGCCACCAACGGCCGAGTGCAGGATGCGCACGCGGATGTCGTCGGTCGACAGCTTGTTGAGCGAGGCAACGATCGCCTCGACGGTCCCTTGCGTGTCGGCCTTGACCACCAGCGGATATTCGATCGCCTTGTTCGCCGCCAGTGCGGAGAACATGCTCTCGAGGCTCGCCGGTGCCGCGGTTGTGCGCTTCTGCGTCAGCACGCCCTGGCGATATTCCGCCACTTCGCGGGCCCGCGCTTCGCTCTCGACCACCTGCAGCTGGTCACCAGCCGACGGCGTGCCCGAGATGCCGAGCACCTCGACCGGCGTCGACGGGCCCGCTTCCTTCAGCTGGCGGCCCTTGTCGTCGACCAGCGCACGCACCTTGCCGCTTTCCGCGCCGACGACGAACACGTCGCCGACCTTCAGCGTGCCGCGCGTGACCAGCACGGTGGCAACCGGGCCACGGCCCTTGTCCAGCTTCGCCTCGATCACGCTGCCCTCGGCATCGCGGTCGGGGTTCGCCTTCAGGTCCATCAGCTCGGCCTGCAGCTGGATCTTCTCGATCAGCTCGTCGAGGCCGGTCTTCTTTAGCGCGGAAACCTCGACGTCCTGCGTCTCGCCGCCCATCGCCTCGACCTGGATGTCATGCTCCAGCAGGCGCTCACGCACGCGCTGGGCATTGGCATCATGCTTGTCGATCTTGTTGATCGCCACGATCATCGGCTTGCCGGCCGCCTTGGTGTGATTGATCGCCTCGATCGTCTGCGGCATCAGCCCGTCGTCGGCGGCAACCACCAGCACCACGATATCGGTGACGTCGGCACCACGCGCCCGCATGGCGGTGAACGCCTCGTGACCCGGCGTGTCGAGGAAGGTGATCTTCGACTTGTCCTTCAGCGTCACCTGATAGGCGCCGATATGCTGGGTGATGCCACCGGCCTCGCCGCGCACCACATCGGTACCGCGCAGCGCGTCGAGCAGGCTGGTCTTGCCGTGGTCGACGTGGCCCATGATCGTCACAACCGGCGGACGCGGCTTCAGATCGGCATCGCTGTCCGGTGCGGTGTCGAGCGCGAGGTCGATGTCGCTGTCGCTGACGCGCACGATGTTGTGGCCGAACTCGGTCACCAGCAGCTCGGCCGTATCCTGGTCGATGGTCTGCGTCATGGTGACGGGCATGCCCATCTTGAACAGCGCCTTCACCAGGTCAGCACCGCGCTCCGCCATGCGGTTCGCCAGTTCCTGGACGGTGATCGCCTCGGGCACCTGCACGTCGCGGACCTGCTTGGCCTGCGGCTCGCGCGGGCCGGTCCAGCCACGCTTTTCCTTTTCGCGCGCACGCTTCAGCGCGGCGAGCGAGCGGGCGCGCGCGCCATCCTCGTTCAGCGCACGATTCACGGTCAGCTTGCCGCCGCGACGCTCGTCACCCTTGCGGTCGCGCTGCTGCGGACGGCTCGGCGGCGCATTGCGCGGCGTCGCCTGTCCCGACGGCAGGCTGCGCTGCTGCGGCGTGGAAGAGGACGTCGCTGCTGCAGGCGTTGCTGCGGGCTTTGGCTCCGGCTTCGGCTCGGGCTTGGGCTGCGGCTTGGGAATCTCGGGACGGGCAACCGGCGAGAAGCGGCGGGGCGCCGGCAACGACGGGTCGCGTGCCAGCTCAACCACCGGCGGCGGCGGCGGCGCCGCGCGCTTGGCCGTTGCGGGCGGCGGCGGGGCTGGC
>NZ_JAJNDU010000007.1 GCF_021043365.1 Sphingomonas sp. IC-11
GCTTCCTGCCGGTCCACTTCTGGGCGGGACAGCGGGATAGCGGACATCTACTTGTCGGCCTGTCGACACATCGACAGGCAGGATAGTCCCTGCCCGACACCCGACACCCGACACCCGACACCCGACACCCGACACCCGACACCCGACACCCGACACCCGACATCCCGCCAGACCATGCGCCTTGCCTGCTCCCGAACCGCCGCCCCACGCGCGCGCCAGGGGAGGGGATGAACAACCGGGTTTCGCATCGCACGGTCGTCACGGCCTCGCTCGCCACGGGATGCGGCCAAACCGCTGGCACCGGCCAAAATGCTTCTCGACAAGCCATCATGTCGACATGTAGCAGCGTCGCCATGCCGACAATCGCGATCATCAGCCAGAAGGGCGGGGCGGGGAAGACGACGCTGGCGCTTCACCTCGCCGCGATCGCGCAGGAGGCGGGGCGCGTCGCGCTCATCATCGATACCGATCCGCAAGCGACCGCCAGCCAATGGGCCGCCTGGCGCCAGGATCAGCCGCCCGAGGTGATCGACAGCCCCCCGCCGCGGCTCGCCGCCAAGGTCGCCGCGGCGGAAGGGCAGGGGGCCGAGCTCATCGTCATCGATACGCCGCCCCATGCCGACAGCGCCGCGCGTGCCGCGGTCGAGGTCGCCGATCTCGTGCTGATCCCGTGCCGCCCGAGCGCCTTCGATCTCGCCGCGATCCAGACCACGGCGAAGCTCGTGCAACTGCTGCGCAAGCCCGCCTTCGTCGTCTTCACCGCGGGGCCTCCGAACGCAGCCCGCGTCTATGCCGAGGCAGGCGAGCTGGTTGACAGCTACGGCACGCCGCCAGCCCCCGTGATCCTCCCCGATCGCGCCGCTTATCGCCATGCCAGTGCCGAAGGGCGCACCGTGACCGAGTTGGAACCCGAGGGCCGCGCCGCGGCCGAGATCCGTGATCTATACAAATGGACATGTCGACAGCTAGACATGCCGGCACCGCGTTTTCGAAAGGCCGTCTGATGAGCCGCAAGCCGAGCTTCGCCAATCTGCGCACCGCCGCCCCAGCGCCCAAAACGCCGCTGGCCGATCTTCCCCGCCAACAGGCCGCAGCTGTATCGGACGAGGCCGAAGACAGGCCAAAAGCGCCCGCCACACCACGCCCGGAAAGCCGGGTCGGCCGCAAGCAGATCGCCGGTTTTTTCACGCCGGAGATGAGCTTTGCCATGCACATGCTCGCCCGGCGTCAGGACCGCAGTTTGCAGGCGTTGATGGCGGAAGCGTTCAACGATGTCTTACGCAAGTACGGGGAAAGCCCGATTGGAGAGTGATCCACAATGAACCATGAAACAATGGTGGCGTGGATGGTGAAAGGTATGATTGAGTAATGGACCGCGAAGTTATCGCCTACGGGCTTATCATCCTGGTGGTGGTTATCGGCTTGCCGTTAGGCGCCTGGTCCTGGGAAAAGCGTCGTCGCCAGAAACTGCGTCGCCAGGGCATCAAGCGCTACGGTCATTGATAAACAAGGCGCGGCTGCGGGTAGCTTTTAGTCAAGCAGAAGAATGAGTATCGCCGCCCATAACGCCAGTGATGGCGGCAACGCGATGATGAGGCCGTAGAGAGGTGGCCTGCGTGAAGTGCCGTACATTGGGTCGTCTCCTGTCGACCCCCAGGCGCTGTCTCCCATCCTGAAAAAAACACGCCAACATCAAGCGCCGCAAGCTTGTCGCCGACTTGCTGGCCGCTCCTCTATTCAACGACCGCGGACGCGCGAAGTTGCATATGCGTAGAGCCGGCCGATCCATGAAGTAGACGGCGCGAGGGCAGGGGCCTCGCGCCCTAAGTCGCTGATAAGGCCGGCTTCAGCGATCAGTGGCCCTCGACGGCATTCAGGATCGCGCGGCCGTAATTGGTCTTCTTGAACTTCTCGCCGGCTGCGCGGGCTTCGTCCTTGCTGATCCACCCCTGAAGATAAGCGATTTCCTCCAGACACGCGATCTGGATGCCTTGGCGGTGCTGGAGCGTACGAACGAACTCGCTGGCCTCGAGCAGGCTGTCGTGGGTGCCGGTATCGAGCCAGGCATAGCCGCGGCCCATCTGCTCGACGTAGAGGTCGCCGGCTTCCATGTAGAGGCGGTTGAGGTCAGTGATTTCCAGCTCGCCGCGCGCGGAGGGCTTCAGGTTGCGGGCGTATTCCACGACGCGATTGTCGTAGAAATACAAGCCGGTAACCGCGCAGTTCGACTTGGGCTGTGCGGGCTTTTCCTCGAGGCTGAGCGCACGGCCGTCCTCGGCCAGCTCCACCACGCCATAGCGCTCCGGATCCTCGACGCGGTAGCTGAACACCGTCGCGCCATGGGTGCGGTTGACCGCGCTCGCCAGCAGGTCAGTCAGATGCGCGCCGAAGAAGATGTTGTCGCCCAGTACCAGCGCGACGTTGTCATCACCGATGAAGTCCGCGCCGATCGTGAACGCCTGCGCCAGGCCGTCAGGACTGGGCTGCTCGGCATAGGACATCTGCAGGCCGAACGCCGAGCCATCGGCGAACAAGCGCTTGTAATTGTCGAGATATTCCGGGCTGGAGATGATCAGCACGTCGCGAATGCCGGCGAGCATCAGCACCGACAGCGGGTAATAGATCATCGGCTTGTCATAGACCGGCAGCAGCTGCTTGTTCACCGCCAGCGTCGCCGGGTGAAGCCGCGTGCCCGAACCGCCCGCGAGAATGATGCCCTTCATGCCTTGGTGGCTCCGATCAGTTCGTCGAGGATATCGCTGAGTGCGTCCTGCCACGGACGCGGCTGGATGCCGTAAGCCGCGGCGATCGCGGCATGGCTGAGCAGCGAATTGGCCGGGCGCCTGGCAGGCGTCGGATAGTCGCTGGTGGGGATGCCCTTCAACGCGGCCGATGCCCCGCCGCGGGCAGCGCTCTGCGCAAAGATCTCGCGCGCGAAGCCCGCCCAGGTGGTGGGCCCGGCATTGGAGAAGTGGAACGTGCCGGTCGGCGCGGCCTCGTCTTCGACCAGCCGGACGGTGATCGTCGCCAGCGCCTTGGCCAGATCCGCCGCGCTGGTCGGCGTGCCATGCTGGTCCTCGACCACCGTCAGCGTGTCGCGCTCGGCGCCGACGCGAAGCATCGTCTTCACGAAATTGTTGCCATGCGCCGAGACGACCCAGGCCGTGCGCACGATGACATGCCGCGCACCTGAGGTGCGCACTGCCAGCTCGCCGCCCAGCTTCGAGGCGCCATAGACGCCGAGCGGCGCGACGGGATCGTCGACCTCCCACGCGCCCTGTTTGTCGCCGGCAAAGACGTAATCAGTCGACACCTGCACCAGCGGGATACCTGCCTTGGCGCAGGCCTCGCCGAACGCGGCCGGGGCCATGGCGTTGACCGCCCAGGCGGTGACGACGTCGCTCTCCGCCTTGTCGACCGCGGTATAGGCCGCGCCGTTGATCACCGCGGCCCATGGGCGTTCCGCCACCTTGGCGGCGATCGCGGCGGTATCGGTGAGGTCGAGATCGGCGACGTCGATCGCGACCACTTCATAGCCCGCCGGCCAGGCGCAACGCTGCAGCTCGGTGCCGAGCTGGCCGTTCCCGCCGGTGACAAGGATCGCGCGGCTCATTGGCATGTCGCCGTGTCGACAATCATACGGCTAGACAGGATCACGCCGCCACCCCACGCCGCTGCGCCGCGCCCTTTTCGACGATCGGGCGCCACCAGGCCTCGTTGTCGAGATACCAGCGCACCGTCTTCTCGATCCCGGTCTCGAACGTTTCCTGCGGCCGCCAGCCGAGCTCCTGCTCGATCCGCGTCGCATCGATCGCATAGCGCTTGTCATGCCCCGGACGGTCGGCGACCGAGGTGATCTGCTCCGCATAGGGCTTGCCATCGGCGCGCGGGCGCAGGCGATCGAGGATGCCGCAGATCGTGTGGACGACCTCGATGTTCTGCTTCTCGTTGAACCCGCCGACATTGTAGGTTCGGCCAAGCTGTCCACGCTCGAACACCGCCTGCAGCGCGCGGACGTGATCTTCGACGAACAGCCAGTCGCGCACCTGATCGCCCTTGCCGTAAACCGGCAGTGGCTCACCATCCAATGCCTTGGCGATCATCAGCGGCACCAGCTTCTCGGGGAAGTGATAGGGGCCGTAATTGTTCGAGCAATTGGTGATCAGCACCGGCAGGCCAAAGGTGTGGCCCCAGGCGCTGACCAGATGGTCGCTACCCGCCTTGCTCGCGGAATAAGGCGAGCGCGGGTCATAGGGCGTATCCTCGGTGAACAGGCCCTCCTCACCCAGCGAGCCGTACACCTCGTCGGTCGAGATGTGGTGGAAGCGGAACCGCGCCTTGGCGTCGCCCTCCAGGCCCTGCCAATAGCTGCGCGCCTCGGCCAGCATCGTATAGGTGCCGACGACATTGGTCTGGATGAACGCGCCAGGGCCATCGATCGAGCGGTCGACATGGCTTTCCGCGGCGAGGTGGGTGATCACGTCCGGCTTGAACTCGGCGATGGCGGCGCGGACCGCGTCGGCGTCGCAGATGTCGCCCTGCACGAAGCGATAGCGGTTGCTGTTCGCTACCCGCTCGACCGTCGACAGCGTGCCGGCATAGGTCAGCTTGTCGAAATTGAGCACCTCGTAATCGGTGTTCTCGATGAGGTGCCGAACGAGGGCCGAGCCGATGAAACCGGCCCCGCCGGTGACGAAGATACGCATGTCTGGATGATCCTTCAGGCGAGCGGGGTCAGCGGGTTGCCGTCATAGGGGAAGGGGCTGTCGAACTCATCGAGACCGGGCAGCTTCCGATCTTTCTCCGACAGCTCGGGCATCACGCCGGCAGGGATCGGCCAGTCAATGCCCACGGAGTCCCAGCGGATCCCGCCATCCGTCTCGGGCGCATAGGTGTCCGAGCATTTGTAGGTCACTTCGCAATCGGCTTCGAGCGTCACGAAGCCGTGCGCAAAGCCGATCGGGATGAACAGCTGATGCCCGTTCTCGGCGCTGAGCTCCGCGCCCACCCACTGGCCATAGGTTGGCGAGCCGCGCCGCACGTCCACCGCCACGTCCCAGATCCGCCCGCGGATGCAGCGCACCAGCTTGTCCTGCCCGCGCGGCGGGGTCTGGAAATGCAGGCCGCGAAGCGTGAAGGCAGGGACGGACAGCGAGTGATTGTCCTGCACGAACCGGCAGGTGATGCCAAGCGCGGCAAATACGGGCTCGGAATAGACCTCGGTGAACCAGCCACGGGCATCGCCATGGCGCTTCGGGCGGATGAGCTGGACGGGGCTGATAGCCGTAAGAGCAGCGGGTGCCATCTCGTCTGTCATAAGCCCTGTCTCACCGTGACGCGCAGCATTTGTCAAAGCGACCAGTAGGAAATTCCGACCGGAACAGATGAAGGCGCGAGGAATGACCGCACGTCCATGACAAGTGCAGGCCGAAGCTCGGCGATGAGTTCCTGAGCCTTTTCCTTCAACGACCCATGGGGAACCGCAAAGACCAGTACGTCGATGTCGTGCCACTCTCCGGGGTTGCTGAGATCAAGGCCATATTCGTGCTTTGCCTCTGCGGCATCGGCCATTGGATCATGCACGAAAACGGTTGCGCCCGCGCCGTGAAGCGCGGTGATGATATCCGGAACCTTGGAATTGCGCAGATCCGGCACGTCTTCCTTGAAGGTGAGGCCGAGCACGCCGATGCGCACCGTCGCGGGTGCCTTGTCCACCAGCGTCAGCGCCTTGGAAGCGATGAACGCTCCCATGCCATTGTTTACCCGGCGACCGGCAAGAATGACTTCGGGATGATATCCCATCTTCTCGCTGGCATGGGTCAGATAATAAGGATCGACCCCAATGCAGTGTCCACCGACCAGACCGGGCGAGAATTTGAGGAAATTCCATTTCGTGCCCGCCGCATCCAGCACATCGCGGGTGCGCACATTCATCCGGTCAAGGATCAGGGCAAGTTCGTTCATCAGGGCGATGTTCAGATCGCGCTGAGTGTTTTCGAGCACCTTGGCGGCTTCTGCGACCTTGATCGACGGTGCTTCGTGCAGGCCGGCCTGTACGATGCTGCCATAAACGGTGCGCAGGCGCGCAAGCGTCTTCTCGTCTTCCGCCGCGATAATCTTGGTGATCGTCTCCAAGCGGTGTTCCTTGTCGCCCGGATTGATGCGCTCAGGGGAATAGCCGAGCCAGAAATCCACGCCGCGCTTCAAGCCGGATACCTGTTCGATCAGCGGCCCGCACACGTCTTCGGTCACACCAGGATAAACGGTCGATTCAAAGACGATCGCGCAGCCAGGCGAGATGACCTCGCCGAGTTGGCGACAGGCGGACTCCACCGGCGACAAATCAGGCTGCAGCGCATCGTCAATCGGCGTGGGAACGGTGACGATATAGAAGGAGCAGCCCCGCAGATTCTCGGCATCGCCGCTGATCCGCAGCCCGCTGGCGGCAAGCCGTTCATCGTCGATCTCATGCGTCCAGTCCGAACCGGCCTGAAGCGCAGCGACGCGCCGTTCGGATACGTCGAAGCCGACGACATCCTCGAATGCCTCGGCCAAGGCGACAGCGACTGGCAGGCCGACATAGCCAAGCCCGATCACCGCGATCTTCTCGTCGTTACGCATGATCACCCTTTTATTTCAGCTATGATGGCGAATGTACCAGCCCATCGCCTCACGCAGGCCGTCGCCCAGCGTGTGGGTGGGGGCGTATCCAAGCAGGCGACGTGCCTTGGAGATATCCGCCTGCGAATGGCGAACGTCGCCGGGCCGTTCGGGGCCGTACACCGGCGCGCCCGTATGATCCTTGCCATTTTCGGCCAGAATGGACTGGAGCAGGCGAAACAGGTCGTTGAGCGAATTGCGATCGCCAAGCGCGACATTATAGATTTGTCCGCGGGCATCCTGTGCTGCCAGGGCAGCGCGGATATTCGCCTGAACGACATTGTCGATGTAGCAGAAATCGCGGCTCGTCTCGCCATCGCCGTTGATCTGGACCGCATCGCCCTTAAGCATGGCTGCGATCCATTTCGGGATCACTGCGGCATAGGCGCCGTTCGGATCCTGGCGCCGACCAAAGACATTGAAATAGCGCAGCCCCGTCGCGCGGAAATCATAAGCGCGCGTATAGACGCTGGCATATTGTTCGTTGACCGCTTTGGTCACGGCATAAGGCGACAGCGGATTGCCGATGCGATCCTCGATCTTGGGCAGGTGCGGTTCGTCGCCATAGGTCGAACTGGATGCTGCATAGGTGAAGCTGCGCACGCCCGCGCGTCGCGCTGCATCGAGCATGTTCAGGAAGCCCGAGATATTCACTTCGTTCGTGGTCAGCGGATCTGCCAGGGAGCGGGGGACGGAGCCCAAGGCGGCCTGATGCAGGACGTGATCGGCATCGGCCACGATTGCGGCACATGCCGCCCGATCCCGGATATCCGCCTCGACGAAGTCGAATCGTCGCCAATTTTCCTCACCCACATTGGCGCGCACTTCATCGAGATTGTGCCGATGTCCTGTCGCGAAATTGTCGAGGCCGCGGACATGCTGGCCATTCGCCAGCAGCGTTTCGACCAGATTGGAACCAATGAAACCCGCTGCTCCCGTCACGACCCAGGAAGCAGAATTTTGGCGAAGCACGTCGCGGACGGCCTCATCAGCCGCAAGCCAGGATGGTTGATGCAAGTTGCTGCCTTTAGGAGATGACGACGGGCCGTCGCCTAACCGATGCCCGGCAGGCATCCAACAGAAAACCGTACGGTATCAGGGAGCGAGGATTGACCCCGATCGAGCAAGATTGTTCGATCGTATATCGGGCCGACGCAGCAGAACATGCTCCGGATTACGGCGAATGGGCGCAACTGCCGTTAGATTATCCCGAAAGTCATTGTTCGCTAATGTGATACCATCGGATCGGCCAGGGGCTAGGAGAATGCAGGATGTGCCGGGCTTTCCATTGCCGCATCGCGTGAACCGGCTGGCCGAGATCGTTACACTTCCGGCATTGTATATCCCCAGCGCCGTACCATCGACCGTGCCGCATTCTTCGAAGTGGTCGGATATCCGGACATCAAGACATCCATCGGTGTGTCCAGTATAGCCGATGAAGCTTTGCCCCAGATATCGCTGCCAGTGGTTGTTCCGGACAATGATGCCCTTGCCCGAATATAGCCGCACGCCCGCCCGGCCGTCGCTGCCCATGTTGTTTTCGATTACTACTTCCATGGACGGTGTCGACGGTGTGGGGCGACGATGGACGATGATCGCCACGTCGCTGCCACTGCCGCGATAGCGCGAGAAGCGGTTGCCCGAAATGGTCACCCCGCGCGGCAGGCGGCGTACCTGTTCCGGCGTGATCAGGCTGACTTGGCCGACATTGCCGCCGCACCCTTCGAAGACGCAGTTGGTGACCGAAATCCGTTCGAACACGTAGAAGGCAAAGCCGTCCGCCTCAAAATCCACCGGGCCAGGCATGTCGGGCCTGGTGCACCGCACGAAACGGCAGCGGTCGACAACGATATCGCTTCCCCCGATGACGGAGATGCCGTTGCGGTTGTCGTTGTTGATCCCGTCGAAAACGCAGCCGCGCACGGTGATGCGGGCATTCTGCCGCGGCACACGTTCGATCCCCTCACGTTCCGCACCGAGATACAGGCCATCGCCGGCGAAGCCACGGAATGTCACGTTTTCGATCAGGCAGTCGCTGACGCCTGACAGATTGACCAGATTGTGATGCTCAACAAACCCGCCATTCAGGACATGGCCCTCGATGACCATGTCGCGCAACGTGATGCCGCGGGTGGTCACGCGTGAGCCGTCGACGCGAAAGACGTTGGGCACCCTGCGACCTGTGCTGCGCACAACTGTTGTGTCTCCGTCACCGGAAATGGTGGCGCCCTCGGGCAGATTGAGCATGTCGACCAGATACACGCCGCCGGGGCCGGAGCCGCCACCACCAGGCAGATGCACCGGCTGCCCTGTGGCCAGTGCACGGGCGATCGCTGGCGTATCACCGGCATCACCTCGTCGCCGCAGCGCGGGCGCGGGAAGGGGTTCGGCAGCCTGCGCGCCCCGACAGGCGGGGAAAGCGACCAATGGCAAGGCCGTGAACATCAACAGAAGCTGGCGGCGTGCCGCAGAGGTCATTTCTTGTTCCGTGTAGCGTGGTTTCGGACTGAACCAGCGATGGCTTCATTGCGATCCTACAGACCGCTCCCTAATGCCGTCGGTAACAGCTTTAGGAACAGACCAGATGTGCGGCATTGCCGGTTTCGTTACAGGAAACAGCATCGACCTTGCCGCCACAATCCGGGCGATGACCGGGGTGATACAGCACCGCGGGCCCGATGACGAAGGCAGCTGGACCGATACAGAGAACGGCATAGCCCTGGGACATCGCCGTTTGGCGATCCTGGATCTGTCGCCGGGCGGCCATCAGCCGATGCAGTCGGTTAGCGGCCGATACGTGCTGATCTACAACGGTGAGATCTACAATCACGGGGCGTTGCGCACCGCCCTGGAAGAAGCCGGTGCGGCCCCCGAATGGCGGGGCCATTCCGATACCGAGGTGATGCTGGCAGGGTTCGATCATTGGGGTGTCGAGGCGACACTGCAGCGGTTGAACGGCATGTTCGCCTTCGCCTTGTGGGACAAGGCCGACCGATCGCTGATCCTAGCGCGCGACCGGATGGGGGAAAAGCCGCTATATTATGGCGTGCACGATGGCACGTTGCTGTTCGGATCGGAACTGAAGGCGCTGGTCGAGCACCCTGCGTTCCGCCCTCGGATCGACCGGCAGGCATTGGCCGCGTTCATGCGGCTTGGCTATGTTCCGGCGCCGGCATCGATCTGGCAAGGCATTCGAAAACTGCCCGCGGCGCATTGGATGACGATCGCGCGGAACGACATCACGCAGATGGTGGCGCGGCCGTATTGGGATATTGCCGAGGTCGCTCGCGCGGGGGTGGCATCGCCGCGGCAGAACGGGCCGGAACTGGCGAACGAGCTGGAGGCGCTGCTGGCGGACGCGGTGGGATTGCGGATGGAAGCCGACGTGCCGCTGGGCGCGTTTCTGTCGGGCGGGATCGATTCCTCGCTGGTCGCCGGATTGATGCAATCGCGCAGCGCAACGCCGGTGCGGACCTTCTCGATTGGATTCCACGATCCCGCGTTCAACGAGGCACATCACGCAAAGGCTGTCGCCACGCATCTGGGCACGCAGCATACCGAATTCTATGTCGGCATGGACGAGGCCCGCGATCTGTTGCCGGCCTTGCCGCACATCTGGGACGAGCCGTTCGCGGATTCATCGCAGATCCCGACATTTCTGGTCAGCCGGCTGGCCAGCCAGCATGTGACCGTGGCGCTTTCCGGCGACGGAGGCGACGAATTGTTCGGCGGATATAACCGGCACGTGACCGGGGCGGGCATCTGGAACCGGGTGCAGGCGATGCCGGGCGGATTGCGCCAGCTTGCCGCCCAGGCCCTGTCGCACAAGACGGTTGGCAGCGTGGCGGAAAAGGTTTCGGCCATGATTCCGGGTCAGCGGATCGCCGGGCTCGCCGCGCGCCTGCCCAAGGTGGGGGCTGTGGTGGGGGCGGCATCCCCGATGGATTTTTACACCCGCCTTATTTCCCAATGGCAGGAAGAGCCGGTGGTGCTGGGCGCGGACAGCCGCATCGTCCTGAGCGAACCGCCGGCGTTCGACGATTTCCGGAACACGATGATGTTCCTCGACATGACCACCTATATGGTCGACGACATTCTGGTGAAGGTTGACCGGGCGGGCATGGCGTCCAGCCTGGAAGGGCGCGTCCCGTTGCTGGATCATCGCCTGGTCGAATTCGCCTGGCAGGTGCCGATCGAGGCCAAGATCCGCGACGGCCGGGGCAAGATGATCCTGCGTGAAATCCTGGATCGTTACGTCCCGCGTGATCTGATCGACCGGCCCAAATCCGGTTTCGCTATTCCGATCGGGCAATGGCTGGCCGGGCCGCTCCGCCCTTGGGTGGAGGATCTGATCGACCCGCGCCGGATGCGCGAGGAAGGCTATCTTGATCCGGTGATCGTGGCCGATATCTGGCGGCGGTTCCTGAGTGGCGAGGTGCAGCTGGATACACGGCTGTGGTGCATCCTGATGTTCCAGGCGTGGCTGCGTGAACAGCCGATGGCCAACGTAAAGGCAGCTGCCTGACGTCAGCCTCAACTCCCCCGGATCAGCCGGTAATGCCCATGGCGCGCAGCATATGGGCATTGATCCGCCGCACATCGAACCGCTCCTCCGCCAGCTGACGGCTGGCCGCGCCCATCGGCTCGATCAGTTCGGGCTGATCGAGGAAGCGTTTCATGGCCTGCGCCAGCGGCACGGGATCGCGAGCGGGCACGAGGAAGCCATTATAGCCCTCCACCACCGTATCGCGGCACCCCGGCGCATCGGTGGTGACGATCGGGCGAGCCATGGCCATCGCCTCCTGCGTGCTTCGCGGTTTTCCTTCGCGATAGGATGGCAGGACGAACACGCTGGATTGCGCGATAATCGGGCGTACATCATTCTGGTGGCCCGGCCACTCGATCAACCCGTCATCGACCCAGGCGCGCACTTCCTCCAGCGTGAAACCACCGGGATTGGGATCCCACCCGCCCAAGAGGACGAACCGCGCATCGGGATAATCCGCCCGCAGCAGGCGCGCGGCCTCGACGAATTCGGCAATCCCCTTTTCCCGCAGCAGCCGGGCCATCAACAGAAACGTGACCGGCGCCGTGACCGCGGGCGCGGGCGACAGGCGATCGAAATCCACCCCCGATCCGGCGAGCAGTTCGATCCGGCCGGCCGGCGCGATGCCATTGTCGATGAAGAAGCTGCGATCGTCCTCGTTCTGCACGAACACGACCCGGCACAGGCGAAAGGCCAGCCAGTATAGCGACGAGGCGACCCCGCGCAGCACGCGCCGTTTCAGCGTGTCCGGCCCGGCCCCCGGCGTGAAGACATAGCCAAGCCCCGCCACCATCGCGAACCGGCGCTGCACGCCGGCGAGGCGGGCGGCGATCGTGCCGTAGGTGACCGGCTTGATGAAATAACCGAACACCGCATCGGGCTTCAGCCGGCGGAAGGTGCGGACCAGGCCGAACATGTCGCGCAGGTCGCGCAGCGGATGCATGCCGGTGCGTTCCAGCGATACATCGACCGGGATCGCGCCCAATTGCTCCATCGCGGCGCGGGTATCCGCATCATGATCGGGCGCCAGCGCATAGACGGTGATCCCGCGTGACACGAATTCGCGGATCAATGGTCCGCGAAAATTGGCGAGGGTCGCCGCGCCGCTCGTCAGCATCGCGATCGATCGCACGGCGCCTTCGCCCGGCGCGGTCATGGCATGGTCAGTCATGAAGGGCGTTTCCCGGCTGCTGCTCGCAACACGGACAGGACGCGATCCTGTTGCGAGCGCAGCGAATAGCGTTGTTCCGCCACCTCATGCGCATGGCGGCCGAAATCGTGGCGAAGGGCAGGGTCGGTCAGCAACCGTTCGAGCGCCTGCGCCCAGCCTGCCGTGTCCGTGGCGAGAAAGCCGTCCACGCCGTGCGAAACGATCTGCGCATTCACCCCGACGGGCGAGGCGATGACCGGCAGGCCGCACGCCATGTACTGGATCAGTTTATACCCGCATTTGCCGCGCGCCCATGGTTCGTCGGGCAAGGGCATGATGCCGATATCCATCGCCTGGATATCGCTGATCTCGCGATCCTCGGCCCATTCGACCGCCTCGATACCGGCAATGCCACGGGCACGCGGGCCAGCCCCCACGACGCGCAGCGTGGCCCCGTGCCGCGCCAATACCGGCAGCAGCACTGGCAGCATCGGTTCGACATAGCCCCAGGTCGATGGCGATCCGATCCAGCCGACAACCGGCGTCGCGCGGGGCGGGGCATCGGGGCTGATCCGCCACGACGGCTGATAGGCATCGGTATCGACGACGGTCGGCACGATCAGGCTGTTGGAGCAATATTGCCCGACATAGGCCTGAAGATAGGCGTTGCCGCACAGGCACGCCGACGCCTGGCGCAGCAGCGGCGCCAGCTTGTTGCCCAGCACCCGCCGTACCAGCGGCACGCGATGCTGATCGTACATGTGAAAGATCGCATCATCGATATCGTAGACGATCGGCGTCCCCGTCAGTCCCAGCGCGCGTTCCGCGATGCCGGGCAGATAGGGGAATGCCTCATATTGCACCCACAGCACGTCGAACCGGCGCGCGGCGAACAGATCGGCAAGGCGGCGGGCATAGCCACGCGCCACATCCCCGCGCCGCTGCGGCTCACCCCGCGCGAGGCGGGCGACATAATCGTCATCAAGCAGCGGACGGATTTCCAGCTCCACCCCGTGCCGGGCGAGGTGGGGCGCATATTGCAGCAACCGCTGGCGCGTGCTGGCCGCCCGGGTTCCATATTTGGCAAGTCCAAGGACGCGCATCGCTACTCGATCATTGTTCGGATGGGGGGAGGGAGCTGTTCCCTTGTCAGCGGCTGGTGTTCTGCCCGCCGGCCACCGCGGATTTAGCCAACATCACATAGGCATGCAGTACATTTCCGGCGTCAGCCAGCGAGCCCCGCAGACCTGCCTGAGCGAGCCGGGTAAATGGCTCCAGCCCCAAAGTTATTGCCGCAGTCATCAAGAACCCGGGTGTCGAGAAATGCTCGCGCGCATACTGCAGCCGGCTACGTAGCGAATAGAAAAGCCGCTTCGCCTTCACGTTCTCAGACGTTCCCCCGCCGTAATGATATGCCGTTGTGTCGGCGATGTAATACGTAGCCGCGCCGCGCTTACGTGCCCGCAGGGCGAAATCGACCTCCTCGAAATAGACGAAATATCGCTCATCAAAGCCCGAAAGCTCATTGAAGAGGCTTCGCCGTACGAAGAAGAAAGCGCCGATAACCTGATCCACGGGGCGGCTGTGCGTGTGGTCGAAGTCCCGCATGAAATGCGGCGTGAACACGCGCGGAAAACGCCCGCCCAGACCAAGGGCCTGCCCCAGATAAGTTGAAGGATCGGTAAAGTTCGCGCAATGACGTTCGATATTACCGTGCTTGCCGATCAACTTGATTCCACAGATGCCGTATTGCTGGCCTTCTGATGACTCCATGAAGGAGATAGCCTTCGCAACGGAATTCTCGATCAACCGTGCATCTGGATTAAGGAACAAGATATAGGGAGATTGGCAGCGCGAGGCACCCACATTGCACGCTTTGGCAAAGCCCAGATTTTCATTAGCCAACACGATGTCGCATGCTGCTGCGAGGTGCTGCGGAAGTTGAGCCGAATTGTCGGAGGATCCATTGTCGACCACGACAACCTTTCCAACGCCATCGCGATGATCGAGGATCGACTGGATACACTCACGAAGCATTGAGCCGGAATTCCAGTTCACAATTACAATGTCAGCAGTCGGCATCACCCGAGCGTTCCTTCCGAAACGGCGCGATAGGTAATCCATGCGCCGTTCAATAGTAGAACGCCGCGAACCACCAACACCTGGGTATCAACAGGCAATCTGAAACCGGCAAATACTACCGATAGCATCATTATTTCACTCGTCCTGAGCGCAACGACCGGAGATTCCCGAAAAGCTATCAGAAAGGCAAAGCCAAACAGGGTCAGAAGCATGAAGGGAAATGTGTATTCGTCCCTGTTTTGAAAATTGAAAAGCATCATTGCTATCAATGAAAAAGCAAAAAGTATATTTGCTACCGAAAATATGTTTAATGCTTCGCTGGCGGCAATGTTATCTATATAGTTATAGATAAGCGGATTTATTTCGGAGAAAGTGCTGCTGATCCAGCTTCCCGCTGCTGTTGAAAGGACGATCAGGATCAGCGCGCTTGCTGGCACCGCTGCCAACGTGATCTTCCTTGGCATTAAGACCACCGCCGCGCCAAGCGATATCAATGCGATGGCACTGGAGTGAAATGATACCGAAAGCAGGGCCAGCAGGGCTGCATAAACCCATTTTCGCTCCATCAAGAGATGAAGAGCGAGGAATCCAAAACTTATCGCAACAGCAGCCCGAATCTGAGTATATTCATGAATTGAATAGAAAAGAAGAAGATAAGCAACCGCCGCAAGAGGTGGATTCTCAAGATACCTTTCAAATAAATAAAACTTTACGGACAGAGCTACAAACGACAAGAATGTGTAGAATGTCGCGAAGCTCAAACCGAGGGGAACGGCAAAGAACCATGCCGTCAGCTCATAGCCGATTTCAAATCGCGTATTACCGAAAAGGAAGGTAGGCGATATTATATTGTAGGCGACAATATAATGCTCGTAATCCTTTCCCCAGCCCAGCCAACGATTGCCCGCAGCAATACTCGCGACCAGGCAAATTATGGCTAGAAAGACGATGCGGACTAGAGGCGTTTGTGCGCGCTGAACCTCCGCTTCGATGGGGGCATGGGCGGCGATCATCTGGTTTTCACGGTCCTGAAGCGATTGGTCAGCCGGCTGGTTCGCGACCATGCAGAACGCGCAACGCGGCGAGGAACCAGAGTCGCAACCTCCCAACTGGGCTTGGCGACGATCGCGCGCGTGATGTGGGCTGCCGCTTTTAGTAGCCGGCGCTCAAAGAGATGCACCAATCCGATATCGGCGTAAATCCTGGCTATGGCATCGGCGCGGTAACGCGGTTCGATCACCCGGTCCGCGACCTCAAGACACAGCGACAATTGTCGATCGGCATCATTGTGTGCTCCACCCGGGTGGAGCCGGTAGCGGCACAAGGAGATGTCAGGAACGAAGATCATGGAGACATTCTGTCGTAGCGCAAGCGCTGCAACCTGAATGAAGGTAGGCCAGTCATCGAGCCGCACGTTTGCTGTCCACGGGTGCGCATCACGCAACATGTCGGTTGCAAACACGGTTGATTGAAGCAGCAGCGGCTTGGGATAGGAAATGCTGAGCTGGCGCAGGCGGTCTCCTGGGTTCGCTGCAATCAAGCGGGAATGTGCATCGCCATATACCGGTTCGCCGTCGCGCCCCTCGAGATAGGTGGCCTGGCAGATCCAGCATATGTCGTCGTTACCCTGCACCTCCAGCCGCGCAACCACCGCGGCTAGGCCCTGCGGCTCGTAATAATCGTCGGAAGCGATGAACGCGACGAAGCGGGTGTCCGTCAGCGCCAGGCCGCTGGCCAGGGAATCCCGCAGCCCGGCGTTGCGCTTGGCATAAATGCGCACGTGCAGCGCCGGATCGAACGGATAGGAGGCGACGAAATCCATCGTCCCGTCCGGCGATCCATCGTCGATGAAGATCACGGCCAGGCGATCGCACGCCTGCGATGCCTCGATCGCGGCGAATGCCTCCGGCAGATAGCGGCAATGATTGTACGATCCGATCACGATCGTCAGCAGGCGATCATCACCTGCCGTGCCCGTTTCGCGCAGCAGTTCGAGCGGAGCGGCCCCTGCCGGCAAAGGAACCTGACCCACCATCAGGCGCGGCCGGGCACTGGCCGCGTCTCGGGAGAGCGGACTAGGATCAGATACCACATTGCCACCATGTACACGGCATAGTTCGCCAGATGCGCCATCGCCACACCTTCAAAGCCGAAAAGCCGTGTTAGCAGCGCCGCGCTGGCCCAGAAGGACACGGCGAACAGCAGCTCGGTGACGATGAACAGGCGGGTCATGCCGCGGCCCAGCATCACGAATGACAAAACCCAGCTGGAAATCTTCACCACGTCCCCGGCCATCTGCCAGCTGAACAGAACCTCCATCGGGGCGAAATCGCCGGTGAACAGAATGGCGATGACCAGATCACGCAACAGGTATAAAGTCAGCGAAACCACCGTCACCGCCGGCACCACGATGCGATAGGTGCCCAGAATCTCGCGACGCAGCTCGGCAGGATCCCGGATTTCCGACAGGCGCGGCAGATAATATAGCGACAGCGTTACCGTGACGAAGGTGAGATAGATGGTGCTGATACGCCACATCGCATCCCAGTAACCGGCGTAATCCCAGCCGAACTGGGCGGCGAGATCGTTACGCACCGCCACCTGGCTAAGCGGGGCGGCGATCGCGCTGGCGGCCGCCATGGCGACGAACCCTCCCAGCGCGCGCAGATGCCGGCGATCGATCCGGCCGACCAAATAGCGCAGCCGGAACCACGCCGTGCGCGCCACCTGATGGAACGTGACGAAAAACACCAGCGCCTGATTGATGCTGAGCGCCACCAGCGTACCGTACAGGCCATACCAATAAGCCAGCGCTCCCGTCACGGCGAGCCCGATGAATGAGCCCGCGATATTGCTGACGACGTAGCGTTTCACTTCCTTCTTGCCGTTCAGCAGCGCCAGCAGAAGGGCATTCAGGCTGATGAAGACAAGGCCGGCCGCCAGCCACAGGAAGATGCTGGCCAAGGCCGGATCGTGCAGCAGTTCGCGCGCCAGGAAGTCGCGCGCCAGCACGATGGCGACCGCACTGATGAGTGAGGCGATCAGCGTTACGGTGCCGGCCGTCTGCCATAATCGCCGCTGCGATGCTTCGTCGTCGAAAAGTTCGGCAGTATATTTGACAACGCCGGTATTGGTCGCCCCGGTCGCGAAGGTGACGATCATGCCAACCAGGTTCTGGAACTGCCCGATGATCGCATAGCCGGACGGACCGACGTAGATCGCCAGGATCTTGTTCAGCAGCAGCGCTGTGCCCATGCGCACGGCCACGGCGATGCCGTTCCAGAAGCTGGTCCGAATAAGGCTCAAACGAAGCGCCTCAGAAGAAACGTCGGATCGCGTCGATGACCTGATCGACCTCATCGTCGGTCAGCATGGGGCCGATGGGCAGGCTCAACACCTCACGATGCAGCCGCTCGCTGATCGGGAAGGTGCCTTCGCCAAGGCCAAGCGCGGCATAAGCGGGCTGCAGGTGCGGCGCGACCGGATAATGGATCATGGTTGCGATCCCCTGTTCGCGCAGATGCGCCGCCAACGCATCGCGCGCCGGATGCTGCACGACATACAGGTGCCACACCGGCTCGGCCCATTCCGGCACCGACGGTAGGATCAGATCCAGCCCCTGCAGCCCGGCGCTGTAGCGGACCGCGATCGCGCGGCGCCGTTCGTTCTCCGTATCTAGATGCGGCAGCTTGGCGCGCAGAAACGCGGCCTGCATCTCATCGAGGCGGCTGTTATAGCCGATCACCTCATGATGATATTTGCGGCTGGAGCCATAATTGCGCAGCCGGCCGATTGCGTCGGCCATTGCCGTATCGGCAGTCACCGCACCGCCATCGCCAAGCGCGCCCAGGTTCTTGCCCGGATAGAAGCTCCAGGTGACGATCGCGCCTTCGTCGCTGCCGATGCGTCGGCCCTTGTACCGGGCGCCATGCGCCTGCGCCGCATCCTCGATCAGCGCCAGATCGTGGCGTGTGGCAATGGCGCGCAACGGATCGAGATCGGCCGGCTGACCGTACAGATGGACGGCGATGATGGCCCGTGTGCGCGGCGTGATGGCCGCTTCCACCAAGTCGGGATCGATGTTGCAGGTGGCCGGATCAGGCTCCACGCCGATCGGCACCGCGCCGACATGGCTGACGGCCAGCCAGGTCGCAATATAGGTGTTGCTGGGAACGATGACCTCGTCCCCCGGCCCGATGCCGAGCGCGCGCAACGCCAGTGAAATGGCATCCAGGCCGTTGGCGACGCCGACTGCGGCCGGCGCATCGCAATAAGCGGCGAATTCGCGTTCGAAGCTGGCGACCTCCTCGCCCAGAATGAACCAGCCGCTGTCGATGACCCGCGCCGCTGCGGCCAGCAAATCGTCCCGCCGGGCCCGTGCGCCAGCGCCCAGATCAAGAAACTCGACCATCATTGACCATCATAATGGAGGGATGCCCGACGCGCGGCGAGATAGGCGTCGTAATCGCGAAAATAATCGTCTTCCTCATAGGTGTTCGAGGCAAGGACAAGGCAGACGGAGCCAGAGGAAAAATTTTCTAGATCGCGCCAGATCATCGGGCACACATACAATGCCTGATAGGGCCGGTTCAGGTGGAAGGTTTTGCGTGTGATGCCGTCGTCGAGGACCACGTCAAAACTGCCTGACACCGAAATGATGAACTGGTGCAGCGCCTTATGGGCGTGAGAGCCGCGCTCCGCACCGCCCGGTACATCGTACAGATAATAGATGCGCTGAATGCCGAACGGAACGTGACGCCCGCCTTCCACGAACGTCAGGTTGCCGCGGATATCCTGGATCTTGGGCAGATCGGTGATCCGACACAGGTCAAGCAATGGGGTCATATGGTGGTTTCGTCCCGCCGTTTGCTGGAGGAGACAATGGTCGCCGGATTGCCGACCACCGTTGCGCCTGGCGGAACGCTGCGCGTTACTACCGCCCCCGCCCCGACCATCGCCCCGGCGCCGATTTCGATCCCCGGAAGGATTGTGGCATTGGCGCCGACCGATGCGCCCGCCCGCACGACCGTGTCCAGAAAGGGGGTCGAATAATCTTTCGACCGCGGACGCAGATCGTTGGTGAACGTCGCGTTGGGACCGATGAAGACCCCGTCCTCGATCGTGATCCCGCTCCACAACTGGACGCCGGATTTCACCGTCACGTCGTTACCGATCCTAACGCCGCCCTCGATCAGGCAATGCGAGCAGATGTTGCAGCCGGCGCCGATCTCCGCGCCGTCGAGTATGACGCAAAACTGCCAGATCCTGGTGCCATCCCCAATCCTGCTGGTCTGGATGTCGGACATGGGGTGAATGAAGGGCCCGGGCAGACTGGTCATTTCGATCCGTGTCCAGTGATCATGGTGCGGATAGTCTTCACGACGATCAGCATGTCGATCCAGGGAGAATAATGTTTGATGTAATAGAAGTCGTAGTGGAGCTTGTTGCGCACTTCATCCACCTCGGCGACATGGCCCTGGCAGACCTGTGCCCAGCCCGCGATGCCCGGCCGGATGATGTGACGATACCGATAGAAGGGGATTTCCTGCTCGTACCAGCGTGACAGGACGGCTGCCTCCGGACGCGGGCCAATGAAGCTCATCTCGCCCTTCAGGACGTTGAAGAGCTGCGGCAATTCATCCAATCGGCTCTTGCGCAAAAATCTGCCCAAGGGGGTGATCCGGCTGTCCCCGCTTTGCGTGATCGCCGCTTCACGTACATCGCGCGTTGGATCAACCGCCGCCGTCATGGTGCGAAACTTGTAAACCCGGAACGGTTGCCCCCGCGAGCCGATGCGTTCCTGTACGAACAGCGCGGGCCCGGCCGATGTGACCTTCACCAGAAGGGCAATCAACAGCATCAGAGGCAGCAGCAAAATGCCAAGAACCGCCGCCGCTATCCAATCGATGGCGTGCTTCACTACCCGATAGGCCGGCCGCGGCGTCAACGATCCAAAACTGTTTTCGGACAGATGCTCCAGCTCCACCCTGCCGGTCAGGGATTCCATCAGGTGCTTGCTGTGCAGAACCGGGAGCTGGGCGAGGGCATAATCGGCAAGCCTGGTTTCCCATGCATCCGGCAAGTCACCGCGCAGGTCCACTGCTACCGCATCAATGCCGTCAATGGGCTCATCGGGAGAGTGAAGCAGGTGCCAGTCGACGTTCTCGATTTCCATCAACGTCTGGATATTGCCGATCGGGATCAACCCGATCCGTAGCCGCCGCCGTTGGGAGGTCGTCAGGACGAACAGCATCCAGATGAAGCCGAATACCAATCCCGCTACCAGGCTAACGCGATTGTACTGGATCCGGGACAAAATGAAGATGCCAAGCAAGGTACCGTAAGCCAGGCCAAACGACGGCAGCAGGGAGGACGCCGCTTCTTGCCCGGGATAGGTGGCGATATGCCGGGTCAGCCAGATGGCCACCACTGTGGCGGCGACAACGCCAATGAGCGTGTAAAGATGTATAGCGTAATCGTTCGGCGGCAGGCCCAGCGCCATGCGTGTCAGGTAAGGAAGAACACCGGCGATAAGGATGCCACCGCCCACTTGGAACCAGAAACTTTCCCAGTGCGAGGCATGACGAAGTTGCAGATTACCCACTAAGGCGCTCTCGATCCGGTTTCAGTGTCTGTGCAAGAGGCTGGATATCTTCCGCGTCTGCTCTGTCGGCCTTGTGAAGTCCGCCGTGGCCGATAGACGCCGGCCTTTCTCATTGCAACAAGCTGACCTGCCTCGTCGGCCGCGATGCCGTTGTTCGCGGATGAACGCAGTTTCGTTGGCGCCGCTGATCGCCTAAGCGCGAGGGCGATCATGAGCACGCAATCTCACTCTCGTCCGCTTTCCCGGCCAAGTCTGCCCCTTGTGCTGCTTGCCGGGTTGCTGGTCATCTTGTGGCTTGCAGGGGGCGCGTCCAGGGACAGCGCAGCGGGGCAGGTCATTGTGCGTGGCGCCGCCTGGGCCGCGTTGATCATGGGTCTGTTGTTGTGTCGCCCGGCCTTTTCCGCGGCGCGTCCGGTCTGGCTGTTGCTGGGCAGCATGGTTGCACTGGCGCTGCTTCAGCTCGTGCCCTTGCCGCCGGATGTGTGGCAGGCGCTCCCAGGCCGCGAACCGTTTGTGGAAGCCATGGACATCACGGGGCAGGCTCAGCCTTGGCGGCCTTGGGCGATCGTCCCGGGTGGCGCGCGCAATGCTGCTGAGTCCCTGATCGTGCCGGTAACAACCTTGTATCTGGCAACAGCATTGAACAGGACAGAGCGCCGCTGGTTGATGCCGGTGCTGCTGAGCCTGATCGGCGCGTCCATGCTGGTCGGACTACTGCAATTTTCAGGCGTGGTGTTGAACAACCCGTTCATCAACGATACTGCTGGTGAGGTTAGTGGCAGCTTCGCCAATCGCAACCATTTCGCTTTGTTCATGGCGTTCGGTTGTCTCATCGCACCAATCTGGGCATTTTCCCACGGGCATGGCTGGAACTGGCGGATTGCGGTTGCCTGTGGCCTCGTCCCCTTGTTTGTTCTGACGATATTGGCGACCGGCTCGCGCGCGGGACTGTTGCTGGGTGTCAGTGCTCTGGGAATTGGCCTGCTGCTCGCACGGGATGGGCTAAAGGCCCTGTTCGACAAGGCGGCACGGTGGGTATTGCCGGCCATCATCGCCGGGGTTGTCGCCATGCTGGCGGTGCTGGTGTTGCTGAGCATCGTGGCTGATCGCGCGATTGCGATCAGCCGGATTGTGGAAATGGATCCCGGGCAAGACATGCGCAGCCGCGGCTTGCCGACGGTGATCGAGATGATCGGAACGTATTTTCCGGTCGGATCGGGATTGGGCGGCTTTGACCCATTGTTCCGCATGCATGAGCCGTTTGGTCTTTTGAAGCCGACCTATTTCAATCACGCGCACAATGACTTCCTGGAAATCCTGCTTGATGCCGGTGTGCCAGGCTTGCTGCTGCTGCTCGCGGCCGTAGGATGGTGGGGCTGGGCTAGCTTGCGTGCCTGGCGCGGCCCTGCCAGGCGTGCGGGCGGTCTGGCACGACTGGGATCTGCCATGATCTTCCTTGTGCTGGTCGCGAGTGTCGTGGATTACCCCGCGCGTACGCCGATGATCATGGCAGTTTTGGCGATGGCCGCCGTCTGGCTGGCAACAGGTCCAGACGAGGAGCGCGACCGCATAGGAAACGCGGCCGATTATCCGTCAAGGAGGTCGGCTTTACCGCGCAAAAGGTAACACCTATAGCGCACAAACCCATTCTGGTCGGGATCCATTCAAACGCATGCGTAATCTTTGTGCCGTCCTGTTGCTGGCCGTAGCTTTGTCCGCCTGCGCAGGGCGGGAGCCGTTACGATCGTCGTCCCAGCTAACGGTGATAGAGAATGAAGCAACGCTGCCTCCTCCGGACCGCAATGATCTGACCGCCGGGGATCGCCCATCGCTGATCGGGCCGTTGGATACGATCCAGGTGGACGTGTTTAACGTTCCCGAATTAAGCCGCGAAATGCAGGTTGATGCGAGCGGGCGGATCTCCATGCCGCTTATCGGAACGATCGATGCGCGCGGCAAAACAGCAGGTGAGTTGGCTGAGGCTGTGGAAAGCGCCTTGCGGGGCCGCTACGTTCGCAACCCCGATGTTACAGTCAATATCAAGAGTTCGGTCAGCCAGGTTGTGGCGATCGACGGACAGGTGATTGAACCGGGATTATACCCGGTGACGAACCAAATGACTCTGCTGCGTGCCATCGCGTCGGCGAAGGGATTGGCGGAATTCGCCAAGCAGGATGACGTGGTGATCCTACGAACTGTTAATGGTCGTAAGATGGCCGGGCTTTACAATATCGATGCGATCCGCCGCGGAGTTTATGACGATCCGGCTATCTTTGCCAATGACGTGGTAGTGGTCGGTGATTCACCACAGCGTCGTCTCTTCCGTGATTTCGTGTCGCTCGCGCCGCTGCTTGCCGCGCCGCTTATCGCGATCGTGCAATAAGGTTCGTCGTCGATAATGAAGATGCTTTCCTCTCAGACGCTCGGCGGGAATGTCTCAGCGAGTCCGGTGGCTGGACCAGCCACGTTGACCGACGAGACGATGCCACTGCTGCGGCAGTATCTGCGTATTGCGATGCGGCGCCGCTATGCGATCATCGCTGCCGTCGTCGGGTGCGTGCTGCTGGGGTTGATCATCACCTTGCTGATGACCCCCAAGTACACTGCGACTTCAACCATCGAAATTTCGAGAGAATCTGACAAGGTCACTAATTTTCAAGGCGTTGAACGCGAAGCGAGTGTCGCCGACCAGGAATTCTACCAGACGCAATATGGCCTGTTGCAATCACGCTCGCTTTCGGAGCGTGTGGCCGCGCAACTGCGGCTGATCGACGATCCCGAGTTCTTCGAATTGTTCGGTGTTTCGCAGGACAAACCAGCATTCCAGCAGACCAACGGCCGCTATCCCGCCAGCGGACGGGCTGCGCGTCAGCGAGTGGCTGGCGAGGTGCTGCTGAAAAATTTGAGTATTGATCCGACACGTCTGTCGCGTCTTGTGGATATCCGCTTCACCAGCCCGGACGCGGACTTCTCCGCCCGCGTTGCCAACGCCTGGGCAGAGAATTTCATCAAGACCAATTTGGAGCGCAAGATCCAGGCGACGTCGTATGGCCGCGATCTGCTTCAGCGTCAGCTCGCCGAATACAAGAACCGGCTAGACCAGTCACAGCGTCAGCTTGTCGCCTACGCCTCGGCGCAACAGATCATCAACTTGCCTTCGCAAACCAGCGGGGACAATCGTGCGACCTCGGAAAGGTCGATCGTTGCCGATGATCTGGCGGCATTGAACGCTGCGCTCTCACAGGCGACAGCGGACCGGATTCAAGCCGAAGCCCGCTATCAGCAGGTCGGTCGCTCCGGTGCCTCCACCGAGGCGCTGCGTAATGTGGCAATCAACAACCTGCGGCAGCGTCGAGCTGAGTTGGCGGCGGAATATCAGCAGCTGATGACCCGCTTCGAGCCAGGCTATCCCGCAGCCCAGGCGATCCAGTCGCAAATCAATCAACTCGATCGCTCGATCGCGCGCGAGGAAGGGCGCGTCACGAATTCACTCCAGGCGGATTACCGCGAGGCCGTGGAGCGGGAGC
The DNA here is from genome assembly GCF_021043365.1 of Sphingomonas sp. IC-11. GTDB lineage: Bacteria > Pseudomonadota > Alphaproteobacteria > Sphingomonadales > Sphingomonadaceae > Sphingomonas. The sequence continues at coordinate 24,570 of NZ_JAJNDU010000007.1, forward strand.
GCGCGCTTCAGGCGAAAGTGAATCAGCTCAAGTCGAGCTTCCTTGATCTGCGCCGGCGCTCGATCCAGTATAACATCTACCAGCAGGAGGTGGACACCAATCGCGCCCTGTATGACGGGCTGCTCCAGCGGTTCAAGGAAATCGGTGTGGCAGGTGGCGTGGGAGTAAACAACGTTGCGGTTGTCGACCCTGCGGATGTACCTCAACGGCCGTCCAGCCCACGCCTGCTCATCAACCTTGCCGCCTCGATCCTGGCAGGCTTGGTACTAGGCGCAGCTATTGCGCTTGCTCTGGAGCAGATCGACGAAGCGATTGCCGATCCGGCAGAAGTCGAGCGCCGGCTTGGCCTGCCGCTGCTCGGGTCGGTGCCCAAGGTGGAGGGAGCAACGCCCAAGGAAGCGTTGCTGGATCGCAAGTCAGAGCTGGTCGATGCCTATCTGGCGGTGCAGACCAACCTTGCTTTCACCACGCAGCACGGTGTGCCCCGCTCGTTTGCCGTGACATCCACACGACCGGCAGAGGGTAAGTCCACCACTGCGCTGGCATTGGCCACGACATTGGCCCGTGCGCATCGCCGGGTCATCCTGGTCGATGGCGATATGCGGTCGCCCTCGGTGCATCATCTGGGTGGCGTTGATCACGATCGGGGGCTTAGCAACTTCTTGTCGGGACAAGACGACATCTCATCGCTGACGTTCGAGATGCGCGAGCTTGGGCTGACTGCGATGTCAGCTGGACCGATCCCGCCTAACGCGGCCGAATTGCTCACGGGCAATCGTTTGTCGCTCCTGATCGAGCGCTTGCTTGAAACCTATGACCATGTCGTGATCGACTCTCCCCCGGTCATGGGGCTTGCCGATGCGCCGCTGATTGCGAGCCGCGTCGAAGGTGTGATCTATGCCGTGGAATCGCATGGGATTCGAGCAACGCTGGTCAAGACCGCACTTGGCCGTCTTGCCAGCGCCAATGCCCGGATCGTCGGGGGCGTGTTAACGAAATTCGAGCCGCGTAAGGCGAACTATGGTTATGGCTATGAATATGGCTATGGCTATGGGCGTGATCGCCGCGCGGATGCGGCCTGACGTTGATGATGGGGCGTGTCTTGCTGGCGCGGCGCACGCCGGTTGAATGGGCTGTCAGGGTTGTTCTTGTAACGGTGGCGGCATTGCTGGGCTATTTCAGCCTGACGCATAGCATGGCTCTGGCGGTAAGAAACGGTGCGCAGGCGAGGGGCCACCAACTCGCGCCGCAGGATGGTCGGATCACAGCCGCCGCCGCGGCAAAGGAGCTTGCCGATCATTCGGCCTCGCCCACGCAAGGCGCGGCACGACAGCTTGCACTAAAGGCGCTGCGGCAGGACGCCACTGCGGTTAAAGCGGTGATCACCCTTGGCCTTCAGGCACAATCGCGCAACGATACAGCACAAGCGCGCCGCTTGTTCGCCTATGCACAGCGGCTTTCGCGGCGCGAGTTGCAGACCCAGTTGTGGCTGATCGTGGACGAGGCTTCGCGCAACAACGTGCCTGGGGCGCTGCACCAATATGATATCGCACTGCGCACATCAAAGAGCGCGCCTGATGTGCTGTTTCCTACCTTGGCAAGTGCCATAGCCGATCCGGCGGTGCGCACCAGCACGGTTGCCACGTTGGCACGCAAGCCGATCTGGGGAGCGCCCTTTATTGTCTTTGTGGCGAACAGCGGCGATAATCCGCTTGCCGTTGCGGATCTGCTGTTACGTACCGCCCGGCGCGGTGTGCGCGTGCCGGATGAACCGAGCGCAGTGATCATTAACCGGCTGATCCATGCCGATGCGGCAGACGCAGCGTGGCGCTATTATACGGCGATCCGTCCTGGAGCGAAGCGTGAGGTGTCGCGCGATCCCAACTTTGCCGCCGTTTTCGAACGCCCTACGGCCTTTGATTGGACGGCGGTGAACGAAAATAACATTTCGGCATCACTGCAATCGTCACCCGAAGGTGGCGCGTTGACCTTCTCGGTTGCGCCGGGTGCAGGCGGCGTACTGGTCCAGCAGACGCAAATGCTGCCGTCGGGAACATACCGGCTGCACGGCAAGGGAAGCGAGATTGAACAGCCGCAACAATCGCTGCCCTACTGGGTGCTGAATTGTCGGAACGGTGCCGAACTCGGCCGGGTCGCGGTGCCTAATTCGGCCGATAAGGGGGGGGTGTTCACCGGGCAGTTTACCGTGCCGCCGAATTGTCCGGTACAGACGCTGGCGTTGATCGCCCGGCCTTCGGATGAGATCACGGGATTGTCCGGGCAAATCGTGCAGGCTCGTCTGGAGCCAATAAAGTGAGCGGGAGTGTTTGGCAGCCTGTCCTCTTGGCTGTGGCGTTCATTACCTCTTCGGTGCCTAGCGCTGCCCAAGATCAAAATAGCACGCGTGGCGATAATCCGGATGCAGGGGCCGGCACGGTGGGGCAACGACAGACGCGCGAGAGCAGTAAAGCCAATATTGATCCGATAGCACGGATCAATAACCGTGTTTCGAATCGCGTGCAGAGCCGCATTCGAAGTCGGATCGACCGTTATTACGATCCATCCACCAATGCCGCCTCACCGTTTGAAGTGGCTGGTGACCAAGTACGTAAGACGCCGCGAGGCGGCCGCTGATCGTTTTGATTGCCAAGCCTTGATGTACCGGCCGATGCATCAGCGGGCGTCCGATGTGGCGATTTCGCTTTCCGCCGGACCTGCAAAAAACACTGATGAGAACGGAACACCGCCATCCGCGGCAGCTGTATGGTATGACTGCAGAAGTAGCTACAGCTAGGATCACCACTCAAGCTCGTTAGTATGATAATGTCCTTTATCGAACAAACGGTTCGTGGGCCTGTCGGCTGTCCGCGAGCAGTAGTGGCCTTTCTACAGCTACAGGGCCGCCCTCGATCTAATTCGGAACTGAGAGCGTGTCCGGCGGCATGCGCATGATTTCGTCGGGCGTGGCGAGCCGCCGTAGCGGGACATGGGGACTGACGCTTTCCGAGGGGCCGGTGCGATTACCGCCTCAACCAGTGCTACGAGACGTGCTGACGGTATCGTATTCCACCTTCATGTCCCCGATCGCCCCGTCGCATAGGCCGCGATGACGATCGCGAGCCGCTAACTGATCGGCCGCGGGCCGTTGATGAACGGACCAGCCATCAGCAGGCCTGTTCCAGCGGCGTAATCGCGAGCGCCAGATCGGCATCGGGATGGTCAAGCAGCTTGAGGATGATTTGTGTGGCGAGGGTTGGCGGTACTGCCTCGTCGCGCAGCATATCGAACAGCGCCTCGTCCTCCGCGCTTAGCGCCATGCCCTCGATCGCGAGGTTGGCGCGCGATTCAGCATCGGCTTCGCGCCACTCCGCCACGTCAGCCAACGTGCCGCGTTCGAAATCCAGCGAGCGGACTTCCCGGCGGATTGCCTCAATATCCAGGACCGCCATCGCCTTTCTCCATCGCTTCGCTTTCCGTGTCGAACGCACGTTTGCCGCGTCGCTTCCAGAGCGCGAGCGTGTCGCCGGCGTCGTCACCGCGAGCGCGGCCGACCAGCTCCAGCAGCGCGCCGAAGATCGTGGCGCGATCGTCGTCGGCGAGTTCGACCAGGCCGGCTTTCTGGACGAGGCCGCCCAGCTCGATCAGGTGGCGGGTGCGTTCGCGGCGTTGCACGACCCAGGCCCGCGTATCAGCTCGACGCCGAGCCGCTTCCAGACGCTGGATCAGTGCCCGGTTGCGCGTTCCCGCCGTCGCTGTTGACGCCAGCAGTCCGGCCACCTTTGCGCCCGCGCCTCTGAAAGAAAACGGAGCCCTGCGCGCGCCACGCCTCCTTCGCTTCCGCATCCTTCGATGTAACGGCATCGAGCAGCACGCCGGCGAGCGTTTCCATGTCGAGCGTGTCGGCGCCGGTGGCTGTGACGAGCTGGCCGAGCTGTTCAATGCGGCGCGCCTTGATCGCCTTGGCGCGGCTCTCCAGTGCCTTCAGCTCCGCGTCATAGTCGCGCACCTTGCGCATGGTGCTCTTTCCTTTCCGCGTCAGGTTCACTGCAGACTAGCAAACAGGAGCAGGCAGGCAACCGATAATGGAAACGTGCGGCAGTCAATCAGAAGAAGCAGAGCGAATGATGAGTGCGCGCTTATACGTCGTTGCCGACGTGCGCTAAAAAGTGCATCATGGCGGTCGCGATGGCGATCTATCATTTCAGCGCCAAGGTCATCAGCCGCGCGAAGGGCTCCTGCGCCGTCGCGTCCGCCGCCTATCGCTCGGCATCCGAGCTGTACGACGCACGGCTTGGACGCAGCCACGACTTCTCGAACAAGGCGGGCGTCATCCACTCCGAAGTGCTGTTGCCGAAGGACGCACCGGAGCGGCTGTTGGATCGAACGACGCTGTGGAACGAGGTGGAGGCAGGCGAGAAGCGCAAGGACGCGCAACTGGCGCGTGAGGTGGAGTTCTCAATCCCGCGCGAGATGAACGAGAAGCAGGGCGTAAGCCTCGCTCGTGATTTCGTGGAGAAGGAGTTCGTGAAGCGCGGGATGGTCGCGGACCTCAACGTGCATTGGGACAAGGGGAAGGACGGTAGTCCGAAGCCGCACGCGCATGTCATGCTGGCGATGCGCGAAGTGGGGCCGGAGGGGTTCGGCAAGAAGGTCCGGGACTGGAACTCGACCGAGCTGTTGCAGGGCTGGCGCGAGGCGTGGGCGGCCCACGTCAACGAGCGCATGTCGGAGTTGGGACTGGAGGGACGGATCGATCATCGCTCCTATGCCGACCAGGGCATTCAGCTTGAGCCGCAGCACAAGATCGGGCCGATGGGAACGCGGCGTCTGGAGGAAAACGAGCCGCACCGGCGCGCCGACGATCATCTCCGGATCGCGCGCGAGAACGGCGATAAGATCGTCGCGGACCCGAACGTCGCGCTCGATGCGATCACGCGGCAGCAGGCCACCTTCACCACCCGCGACCTGGCCGTGTTCGCGTTCCGCCATTCGGACGGCAAGGAGCAGTTCGACCGGGTGATGGCGGCGGTGCGCGCCAGTCCCGAGCTGGTGGCGCTGGGCAAGGACGGACGCGACCAGGAGCGGTTTACCTCCCGCGAGATGATCGCGACCGAAGCGCGGCTTGAGCGCGCCGGTGACGAGCTGGCGCGTGGTGCCGGGCACGGCGTGTCCGTGTCCCATCGCGCCAGGGCGCTGGAGGCGGCGGAAGGGCGCGGCCTGGTGCTGTCGAGCGAGCAGCGCGACGCCTTCAACCATATCACCGAGGGGCAAGGGCTGGCGTCGGTCATCGGCTATGCCGGCACCGGCAAGTCAGCGATGCTAGGCGTGGCGCGCGAGGCGTGGGAGCGCGAGGGCTATCAGGTGCGCGGTGCGGCCTTGTCCGGTATCGCGGCTGAGAACCTTGAGGGCGGATCGGGCATCCAGTCCCGCACCATCGCCAGCCTTGAACATGCCTGGGCGCAGGGCCGCGACCAGCTTTCCCGCAACGACGTGCTGGTGGTGGACGAGGCGGGCATGATCGGCACCCGCCAAATGGAGCGGGTGCTGTCCCATGCTCGTGACGCTGGCGCCAAGGTGGTGCTGGTGGGTGACCCCGAGCAGCTTCAGGCGATCGAGGCAGGCGCGGCGTTCCGGTCGCTCGCCGAGCGGCACGGCGCGGCCGAGATCGCCGAGGTTCGCCGGCAGCGGGACGACTGGCAGAAGGAGGCAACGCGGGCGCTGGCGACCGGCAGGACCGCCGGGGCGCTGCACGCCTATGAGAGCCGGGGCATGGTGCAGGCGGCTGACACGCGTGAGGCGGCGCGAGGCGAGCTGGTCGATGGGTGGGATCGCCAGCGTGCACGCGAGCCGGACAAGAGCCGGATCATCCTCACCCACACCAATGCCGAGGTGCGCGCGCTCAACGAGGAGGCGCGCGGACGGATGCGCGCATCGGGCGGGCTGGGTGAGGACGTGGGCGTCACCGTCGATCGGGGCGCGCGCGAGTTCGCATCGGGCGACCGGATCATGTTCCTGCGCAACGAGCGTTCGTTGGGCGTGAAGAACGGCACGCTGGGCACGCTGGAGCAGGTCAGCGAGAGCCGGATGGCGGTGCGACTCGATAGCGGCAATCGCGTCGCGTTCGACCTCAAGGACTATGCCTATGTCGATCATGGCTATGCCGCGACCATCCATAAATCGCAGGGCGTGACGGTCGATCGGGCGCATGTGCTGGCGACGCCGGGGATGGACCGGCACGGAGCCTATGTCGCCTTGTCGCGGCATCGTGAGGGCATGCAGCTCCACTATGGCCGCGACGACTTCACGGATCAGCGCCAGCTCGCCCGCATTCTGTCACGTGACCGCGCCAAGGACATGGCTGGCGACTATGCCGTGCCGTCCGACGAGGACCGGGCGCGTAACTTCGCCGAGCGGCGGGAGATACGCTGGCCCGAGCGCGCTCGGGAGATCGCCGCCAAGGTTCGCGACAAGGCGCGGGGCATGTTCGATGGCTTCCGGCCCAGGCCAGCGCCGGAGAATGCGTCCGCGCTGGAACGGGAGCCCGCGACCGCCGGCAGGCCCGACCAGGACAAGGCGATCGAACGCTATGCGCGGGCCACGGCCGATATAGGCCGGATGCGCGCCAAGGGCCTGCCCGTGCTGCCCCATCAGGAGAGCGCGTTGCGCAAGGCCGGCGAGGGGCTGGACGCGAGCCGGCCCCATGCCGCGCGCGACCTCGCTTCCGCGCTCCGGCGCGATCCGAAGCTCATCGAGCAGGCGGCCGGCGGCAACACCGGCGGAGCGGCGCGCGCGATGGCCGAGGAGCAGCGCGTGCGGCTCGACCCGGAGGCGCGGGCGGGCCGTTTCGTGGAAGCGTGGAAGGCGATGCAGCGCGATCGTGCCGCCTTGGAGCGGGCCGGCGACCGCGCCGGCGCGGAGCGGCTGCGCGGCAACATGGCGAAGGTCGCGGGCGCGATCGGGCGCGATCCGCAGCTGGAATCCGCGCTGCGCCGCCGCGCGCCCGAGCTGGCGCTGAAACTGGAGAAGGACCGCGCGGTCGGTGACGCGCTGGCGAGATCGCTGGGACCGGATCGCGAGCGTGACCGGGGACTGAGCCGATAGAGTGCGTGCTTTCGGGTGCGTGAGGGAGACAGGATGAACGAGGACGAGCACGAACCCGAGACAGCCCATGAAGCCTTTGCGCGGGTGGAGGGCGAACTGGCGCTGCTGCGCCGCGCCGTCGAGCGGATGGCGGTCGAGCGCGCCGAACTCCCCGAGCAGCCCGATTACAGCGAGACGCTGGCGGGCATGGTGCAGAAGATCGACGCCACCTTGCAGCGCGCCGACGCGCTGGTGGCGGCGGCCCGCGATGGGGCGACCCCGCGCCATGTCGTTGACCGGATCGTGGCGGCGGGGGGCGATGCCCGCGCCGAGGACCGGCGGACGATCGCGACGGCCGCCGCCGAGCTGAAGGATGCGACCCGGGTGCTTCAGGGCGTTGCTGTATCGGCGCGGCGCGCCGACGAGCAGAACCGCTGGTTGATGCGGACGGCGATCGGCGGGACGGTCGCCGGCATGATCCTGTGGGCGGCGCTTGGCGGCATGATCGTGCGCGCGACCCCCGATAGCTGGCGATGGCCGGAGAAGATGGCGGCGCGCGCGCTCGACATGCCCATGTGGGGAGGCGGACAGCGCATGATGCAGGCCGCCTCGCCTGGCGCGTTCGCTGCGCTGGCGGCGGGGGATCGGATCGTTGCCGCCAATCGAGAGGCGCTGGAGGCGTGCCGAAAGCGCGCAAACCGGACCCATGAGGAGGTGCGATGTACCGTCAACGTGGAAGCGGATCGAAGGTAAGAGCGATAGCAGCTATCGCCCATCATATTAGAGTTGTTCGACAATCCATCGAAATTGCTCCTACGGTGAAGGAGCATGAGAACCCTGCTACTACTCTCCTTCGCTCTATTGACGGCTTGTGATGGCATTCCCGAGATCCGGAAGGCAAACAAATCGGGTTGGGGGATACCTATGCGATCCATATTCATTCCCGCCCGCAATCCGCTCTTCGCGCAGCAGCCTACGCGAGCTTGGCGTATTGGCAGCATTTAATTAACCAACATCCGTAAAGGTGCAGGAGAAGTGAATCGGGTCAGAGCAGGCGTTTGCAAGAAGGTCCGAAGTGTCGAGTTTGGAGTTGAGTGTGACGGATCAGGCTGATGCAACTCCTTTCCCTTTAGTACCGGATGAATCCGAACTGCCGCCTGAACTGCAAGCGAGCGTGAGGCGACACCAGAACCATTTGGCCGCTCTGGTCGCCAGCCTCCGGGCCGCGGGCGTCGATGAAGCCGTCGTCGAGACGAGTGTGCGGCAACTCGTTGAAAGCTATGGCATAGAGTTGACTGCCGCTATGCAGGCTCTCGTGCGAGGAGAGTCCCATGTCTGATGCGATGCTGCGAGATGAGGAAGGCCGCATCGCTGCCCTCAACCGGTTGGATGTACTCGACACAGCGCCCGAAGAACCGTTCGAAAAGATCGTCAGCCTCGTTCGCACTGTGCTCGGGGTTCCAATCGCTACCGTCACGCTGGTGGATCGGGAGCGACAATGGTTCAAGGCGCGTAGCGGCCTTGACGCCAAAGAGACGCCGCGTTCTATCTCCTTCTGCACCCATACGGTTAAGCAGCGGGAGCCGCTCATCGTTGCCGATGCCCATCTCGATCCCCGTTTTGCCGGTAGCCCACTGGTGCAGGAGTCGCCTTACATCCGCAGCTATGCGGGCATCCCGTTACAGACGCCGGATGGTTACAATGTCGGCGCGCTGTGCGCCATCGATACAGAACCGCGTACCTTCAGCGCCGCCGACATAGCGATCCTGACAAACTTTGCGCACATTGTCAGCAACGAGCTGGAGCTGCGACTGATCGCGCAGCACGATCATCTGACCGGTGCACTCAATCGGCGCGGCTTCATTGAGCAGGCGAAGAAGGAACTCTCCCGCTTCACCCGGCATGGCCGGCCCAGTTGCCTCATCATGTTCGATGTTGATCGGTTCAAGACGGTGAATGATGGATATGGGCATCCTGCGGGAGATGAGGTCCTGCGGCAAACCGCGCAGCTGTGCACCGCGTCAATGCGGCCAAGCGATACCTTCGGCCGGCTCGGGGGCGAGGAGTTCGCGCTGCTGCTTCCTGAGACTGAGCCTGTCGAAGCGCTGGCTGCCGCTGAGCGCTTTCGCTCCGCTATTGCGGGGCATATGTTCAACCTTCCGGATGGAAGGAATTTGCGGGTGACTGTCAGTTTGGGCGTGGCGCCGCTCGATCAGTCCATCTCCAGTGTCGATGCCTGGCTCGCTGCTGCGGACGCATGGCTTTATTGCGCGAAGAAGAACGGCAGGAACCGCTATTGGCCAGCTTCCTTCTCTGAGCTTCGCAAACAGATCTGACGGTCTCGTCGCGAAGCTTGAAGCGCGGAAGCGGAGGCAATCAAGCCGCTCGATTGTCTCCCATGCCATCGAGAACCTGGCGTACTTTCAATGCAAGCTGATCGACACCGAAAGGCTTGGAGATGAACGCCACGCCCGGATCAAGCACGCCATTGTGAACCACGGCATTGCGAGTGTAGCCGGTCGTAAACAGGACCTTCAGGTCAGGGCGCTGCTCGCGCGCGGCATCGGCAAGCTGGCGGCCGTTCATGCCTGGCATCACGATATCGGTGAACAGCAGATCGACACGAGGCTGTATCGCAAGCACGGCCAATGCCTGTTCGCCGTCGCTTGCCTGAACGACGGTATATCCCAAGCTTCTTAGCGCATCGACAGACATGTGCCGGACCCGTTCCTCGTCCTCAACGACGAGAATGATCTCCCCATCCTGGGCATGAGGTACAGGGTGGCCTGGCGCATCCGTGCTTGCCGGAATGCTCACCGACCCGAAATGACGCGGGAGGTAGAGCTTTACCGTCGTGCCATGATCGGGCTCGGAGTAGATCTTGATGTGTCCGCCTGATTGTTTGACGAAGCCGAAGACCTGACTGAGGCCCAGGCCCGTGCCGCGGCCCACGCCCTTCGTGGTGTAGAAAGGGTCGAACGCGCGCTCGATCACATGGGGTGGCATGCCGGTTCCCGTATCAGTCACGCACAGCACCACATATTGTCCAGGCGTCACTTCCTCATGCTCAGCCGCATAACGCTCATCGAGGTGGGTGTTGTTGGTCTCGATCGTCAGCTTGCCGCCATCGGGCATGGCATCGCGTGCGTTTACGCAAAGATTGAGGATCGCATTTTCGAGCTGTCCTGCGTCGATGTACGTCGGCCACAGGCCACCGGCCAAAACCGTTTCGACAGAAATATGTTCGCCAAGGGTCCGGCGCAGCAATTCCGACATGCCGCCGACAAGTTTGTTGGCATCCACCGGGCGCGGTTCAAGAGGTTGCTGCCTTGAAAATGCAAGCAGCCTGGCAGTAAGCTGCGCTGCACGATGGGCCCCTTCCGAGGCATTGTCGATGCAAGCCTTCGCCTTGTCCGGGTCGGTCTCGAACCGGCGCTGCGCCAGGTCCAATGACCCTATGACGATGGCCAGCATATTGTTGAAATCGTGTGCGATGCCGCCAGTGAGATGGCCGATGCTCTCCATCTTCTGCATCTGCCGCACTTGGCCTTCGACCGCCTGCCGTTCGCCGATCTCCTTTTTCAGCTTTTCGTTGGTCTCCCCCAGGTCAACTGCTGCCGCGAGTGCTTGTGCAAGCCGTTTACGGGCATCGTGAATGGCGAACAGCGCGAGCAGGATGATGGCGCCGCCGCTGGCCAGCAAGCCCAGTTTGACCAGCAATGCTTGGCGTTGCGCCATCGCCTCCCGGGAGGCGAGCAATCGCTGTTCCTCGGCGCGCATCTCCTCGATTACGTCCCGTAGCCGGTCCATCAAGCGCTTGCCGCTGCCTTCCCGAACAAGCTCGATCGCGCTGCCGGTCTCTCCCGAACGAAACCGTTCAAGGGTGAGCCGGATGAGATCCTGACGCTGATCGGAGAGGCGTTTCAAAGCCTTGACGCGTGTCAGCTGGCGCGGATTGTCCGCCACAGCTTCGGAAAGGGCCACGAACTCAGTGCCGAGCCCGCTCAAGGCCTTGGCATAAGGCTCTAGGTACTCCGTGCGTCCGGTCAGCATATATCCGCGCTGTCCGGTCTCTGCATCCTGCAAGCGGGACAGGATCATGCTGAGCCGGTTCTGAACCTCAAGGGTATGACGAACCGCTCCGAACGAGCGCTCCTGGCGATCCACCAACCACAGCGTGCCAAGCACAGTGAGAGAAAGCAGGAAGAACCCGAAAATTAACGGTAAAAGAGAGCGATAAGGACGATCAAGGCGCATCTTTCGCTCATGGGCGAATCTGATAGGCGCTGCAATGTTTGCGTTTAGTTCCGACCCTTCTCAGGGCCAAATCCCTCCGGCGTTGAACGAACAAATCAGTTCGCGCAATCGCACAAATTGGGCGTTCCATCGGAGAATCCGGGAGCCATTTCGATGCAGGTTGATTCTCCAGCCTTCATATCGGGCTCTCGGGAGAAAATATGCCTGCCGTACAATGGTGTTTGGAACTGCCTCATCAGGGAACCGTCGCCGCAACCGAAGGTGGAATTTGGCAGTTGGATGTACGGCATAGCGGCTATTGGCGCTGGACGTGGAGAGTGTCCCATTCGGATCACCAGGATTCAAGTTCGGGTTCGGCCTCTTCTGCGGGGATGGCAATGAAATGCGCGGAAAGTGTCTTGGAGGAGTTGGAGAAGCGGCTGATCGGCAGTGAGTGGAGTCCGCAGTGCTGAGAAGTATTCTGTCGCTACTGCTGGCGCTGGCGATCACGATCGCAACCGCCTGGATCAATCCGCCCACGGACGAGCGAACGATGTACGGCCATGAAGGCCCGGTGGAGCAAAATTGGCTGCCTCGCGAAGTGGCAGGCTGGCCTGCCCCCTATCTGGCTGACAATCCGAACACCTCGGTTATTCATAATGTCGGAGTTGAGGACAATTTTCGCGCGGGTTCGTTCATCGCCACGCTGAGTTTCTGGTTTATCATCGTCTCGGCCCTGAGACGGTTTGGACGTTGGATCAGACGCAAGATGCAGCGTTAAGGTCCGGAGGAGGATGTGATGGGGTATTTCGGCAAATACGACACACCGGCCGATCTTCTCGCTAACAAGGACCTGAGCACCGGCGAGAAGATCGAACTGCTTGAATCGTGGCGAGACGACAAGGAAGCCTACATGCGCGCTGCTGGGGAGGGCATGCAGGGTCCTAGTCGATCAGATGCACTGCGTCTCATCGAGAACGCGCTGATTTCCCTACGCGGCGAATAGCCTAGGTAGAGCGTTCGAGCCCTTGTGGCAGGTGCCTTGGTAAGCTCTAGCGGAGGCTATTGCGTTCACTCTGGCGGCTGATCCACCACGGCATGTCGCCGACGAGCATACCGGGGCGCTCCGCTAACTCGGACAATGCCACCTCAAGGTGCGCAATCACCTGGCTCAGTAGCATAGCGGCTTCCGTACCTTCCATCTCGGCGCAAGCCTTGGACAGGTTCGCAATATCGGCAGCGAGTGCTTCTAGGTCGTTGAGCATGACATGTTCGAAAACCGGCAGTTAAAAAGGGCGTCTACTCGTTCCCGTCTTCCAACGGGAGAGTAGGTTCGCTGGCTTTGGTCTCTATGGTTTCGGACGGCGGCAGGAACGCGCTGCCCTTCTGCGCACGACCGCGTGCCACCTCGACTATGCGATCGACAATGCGGTCTGCATCGCGCCACTTCATCACCAGCTTGCCTGGGTCCATACCGTAGTCCGCCACCACATCGCGCAACTGCTCGATATCCAATTTCGCTAGCGCCTCGCGCAGTTCGGACTCGCCGTTTCGGGCGAGTTGCACTGGATCGAGCACGGCAGGGGTCCGCCGGTTGCTCGGACGCTTGTGTTCGGCCGGCTTGGTCTGCCGCTTCCGCTCGACGGGAGCTTTAACCGGCTTCTCGTCAGCGGCGAGAGCCTTTGCGAGACGTTCCTGAAAGGCAGGGTTGGCTTCCGCTTCGGCGATTACCTCGCGTAGCAGCGCGTTCAGCTTTCTCTTGACCGTCACAGCCCGCTCTCCAGATCAGACCATATTTCCTGCGCCAAGTTATAGAAGTCGTCGCCGAGATCGCCGGGATATTTTTGCTTGATCGTGCGGGAGTGCGCCTGAAACTCCGCTGCAGCAGCGACTGCGTTACCCTGCCGGATAACAGTGTCCATGACGACTGGCAGATTTTTGTCGCTCTTCAGCTGCTTTATGACGTTGTTGTGGACCGTCGAGTTCGCCTGGAACTTCGTCGCGACGATGCCGAGAGGCTCAATATCCTCACCGATCGCTTCCGAGAATCCAGCTACTCGACCGACAATCTGAGGAATACCGTAGGTGGACATATAGTCCGGAATGGTCGGGATGATATAATGGTGGGAAATTCGCAGCCCGTTAAGGGTGATGATCCCTAGGTTGGGGGGGCAATCCACGATCACGATATCGTATTCATCGATGCGCGACTTCACCGCGCGATTTAGAAGCTCGATGGGATTAGCCGAAAAGAACTTGCCGGCGGGAGCAGAGGCCAGCTTGTCCTGCACGTCAATCAGGTCGAGACTGGAAGGCAGCAGATCGATCGTGGTTGCAGCCCGAACATCTGACACGCCCTTTTGAAGAGTGGCATTGATGTCAAACTTCCGGTTGTCCGGGTCCATCGCGTCCTGGAACAGGCGCGCAAGGGTATGTCCTTTGGTGTTGAGGTCGAACCAGCGATCTTCGCCGATAAGCATCAGCGTGGCGTTAGTCTGCGGATCGAGGTCGATAACGAGGACGCGCTTGCCCATTGAGGCCGAGAACGTCTCGGCGAGCGCGACAGTGGTGGTCGTCTTACCGACGCCGCCCTTTAGATTAATGGTCGAGATTACATGGGTCATTGGGGGTCCACTTCGCTTATTTCGGCGCAGCCAAGCGCGGATGTTAGCTCGGAGGAAGATTGGCCCCGAAGCCAACTCGGTGACTGGTTGGGGAAAGTCGGATGCACGGACCCGCCAGTTGGCGACGGCCTGCCTCGACACGCCGGCCATCTGTGCGACCTCGTTGATCCCTACCAGCTCGTGACCACTATCTTTAGACAAACTTTCCTCGTGAACAACGGTCACAATAACTGTGTACGGCGTTCACATCTGTGATTCAAGAGGGCCAATGTGCTTTTTCCTTTTGCCGGTAAATAAGGTGTACCGTCGGCGATCTGAGAAGGGCGGCGCGCCTGCGAGCCTGTCGCCGTTAATTTTGTTCTTCAAGATCGGGCGATAGGTCATCTTCGTCGCAAAGTGCGGTCGCAGCAGTTTGCGAGGCCGCCGGCGGGTCATGCTTCTCCGCGTTCCATAGGTGATGGTTCGAGAAGCGGACGTTGGGCAGCGCCAAGCCATCGAGAGCCCTTCGGAAGGTGCCCTTGCCAAACCAGTCCCCCGACTTTGCATCAGGGAGGGTGCGCAGCACCTCATGAGACAAGGTTGAGAGGTTTAATGGCTTAACGGCGCTTTCGTAGCGTTGTCGGATGAGCTGCTCAAAAGCTCGCTCGTCTTCTGATGCGTCGGTTGCTGCCGCATCCTTTGTCGCTTGATCGGGTGCCGCAGTAATGGCGGGAGCGAGCAGCGTTTCGAGGGCGTCAAACCCCAGCACGCGTTCCGCGACCGATGCGTATGCTGTTGCCAGATGGCCAGGTGACACGATTGCGGTCCGGCGGTCCTCAGTCCTCAATCGGTGCAGCAGGGGAGTGAAGTCGGAATCGCCCGAGACGAACACGAACTCCTCAAAGCGGGTGCGATGACCCAGCAGATCGAGCACGTCGATGACCATGCGGATATCAGCGGCATTCTTGGCTCCCCACGTCAGCGGAGGACAGTCGATTACCTCGAAACCCGCCTGCACGAAGTTAGCGCGGAACCTGGAGAACCAGAGACGGTCATTCCTTTCGCCGGGCGCGTGCACCTTGCCCATGGGATTGAGGTAGCAGCGCGCCACGAGCCAGCGGCAAGGCCTATCGGTATTAAGCGCCGCCAAGCCAGCGAGCCAGTCAGCTGGACTGGAAGCGAACCGGATCGCCATCCCCTCATCGATACTCCACAGCGTCGTGAACACGTTGTCGAAATCGACGAAAATGGCGCTTCCGGTATACATGCTTTTCCCCTTGGCAGTGTTGATCGCCGGCATCGAAGGTGATGCCTAAGCTGCGACGTAATTTCCGCCGAGAAATTACGCGCATTCTGACGAAGCTCCGAGCCTTTTGAATATGCTTGACGTGCCCAGCTGGTGTTGGTGTCACAACCGGACGGTTTTGACACCAACGTCCTTAGAATAATCCTGTGGCTGCCGTTTTGCTGACGCTGTGGCGCGCGCTGTGCCGGCAAGCTGGCGATGCTGGAGAAGGTGGCGCTTACGCCGAGGCTGGCAATGCAGTCCTCACAGCCAGTAGATGAGGCATAGCTAAGCCTTTCGAATGACCGACGAAACCGTTGGTGTTCGTGGGAGTTTGCCGATGATGGAAGCCGGCACCTTCGGTCCCGTTCATGTCAGTTGGCTTGACGCCCTTATGAGGATGGGTGCCGCGCTGTTGTTCGCGTTCGCCCTCGGGCTCGAGCGCTTCTTGCGAGAAAAGCCGATCGACTTCAGGCCTTTCGTCATCATTTCGCTCTCGTCCTGCACTCTCGTTCTTGGAATCAGCGAGCTCGCCTATCGCGCGGACGAGAGCTTGTTTTCGATCGATCCGGCCAAGGTGGTGAGCGGCATCATGACCGGCATCGGTTTCATCGGTGCTGGCGCGTTGTTCAGAGAGGAGCATACGGTCTACGGTGCCGGATCGGCTGCCTCCTTATGGGGAGCGGGCGCGATCGGCATCGTCAGCGGCTTCGGTTTTTTGTGGCTATCTGGTCTCCTGACCATGGGGCTGCTGGCTCTCCTGGTCCTGAGCCGCCCGTTCACCGACCAATACACCATTCGGATAGAAGAGAAGCCACCGGACAAGGAATGAGCGGGCGCGGGATCCTCCGTTCACTTCTTCTTGGGTATGAAAGTGATCTTGCCGTCCCCTTCGACGTGCGCCGACTTGACCTCATCGAAGCGTTCAAGCCCTTCCTCTCGGAGATGGGCCGTAAGCTCTTCTTCGGTCACGTATTCGCGCCGCATGTTGCGCCGGAGCAACTCGCCGTCCCGTATGATCTGTATCGGAGGCGATGAGACCAACCGCTCGACCGCTGGAAAACGGAAGCTGAGCAGGTTGATGACATAGTTCCATGCCATCAGGGTGGCGATAGTAACCAGACCATCGGCCACGGAGCTGTAATCTCCGAGCGCATGAGCGGCGGCTTCAGCGATCAGCAGGACGAAGATGAGATCCATGGTGGCCAGTTCGCCGCCGGTCCGCCTTGGCATCAGACGGACGAGAGCTAGAACGCCAAAATAGAGGGCCGAGCCTCGCGCGAGCAGTTCGAATAGCGGCGTTTCAGGTCCGAATACGTCCAACCAGTCGGCAGGGAACAACTCCACGGTTACCCTTTCGCTACGAGAAGATGGGCCAAGACACTAACACTCTGACAAGGCCTGGCTATTCGCGCGATCTGACCAGAGTGTAAATCACTGCGGTGGTGGGCTGCCGCCGAGGTCCCCCGTCCACCTTGTCGTAGCAGCCGCAAGGGTCCGCTGAACGGCCGCATATCGACCGTCGATGCTTTGCCGGTCCAAATCGTCTTCGATGCGCCGGTGAGCCATCTGGTGGATCGCGGCGGCGTGGGCGCACAGGACCGCGTGCTGCGATGGAAGGAGGACATGCTGGGCGATGCGCTCAATGGCTTCCAGAAGGTGCAGGGCGATGATCGGGATTCCTGCGCCGTGTTGCCGGATTTGGTTGAACGCCGCCCCGATCAGCCCTTCATAGCTGGCCTCCGTGGAGAGGACCCGCACGGTGCCGCTCTCATCGCGAAAAACCCCGGGCGGGAGTGCCCGGCTCATCAGCTTTGAAAGTGACGCCGAAAGGCGATCGATCACGGCGACGGCCGTATAAGGGTCGTTAACGGCAGCCGAGAGGGCCCGAACTGCGATTTCGTCCAGGTGACGGATCGAGAAATCGGCATCCTGGATCGGCGTCCGGTGAACTCCGACGAGGATAGTATTCCGAACCTGGCTAGCAAGCTCTTCGGTCAAGCGCTCTTTCGGGTAGACTGCGATCTCAGGGGCCCCGGGAACGACATAGTGGCCGGCTCTGAAATAGAAGATGACAACGACATCGGCCTTCGTGGCTAGAGCAGTGAGCTCGCCATACTCGATCGCCTGCACGTAACCTGCGGTTTTCGGTCCGAAGAAGGCTGCGCGGTGCTCCAGATCGGCGGGCGCCTGCTGAGCCGGCGCCTCCTCTTGTGATCCGATATCCAGGGGGACGAACTCGTCCAGCAGCAGGTCCAGGTCGTGCCCGACCCGTTCGATTACCGTCTCCGAGACGATGGACCTCGCTAAGGTGTCGAGAAACAGCACGAGCAGTCCCACGCTGATAACGGTCAAGGCAAGCGCGACGCTCACGCTGACATAGGGAAGCCGCCCCGCTTCCTCCCTTGCCTCGATGGCGGGCAATGCGAGCAGGCAGTAGACGATCGTCATCACGAAAGCGCCCAGCACGACCTGCGTCTGGAGGTTCGCCATGAAGCTCCGGATCAGCCGTGGTCCGAACTGGCTGGCTGCCAGGGTGAGCACGACCATGGTGATGGAAAACACCAGGCTCGCCATTGTGATCATCGACGCAAGGAGGGTCGAGAGGACGCTTTGTGCGTCGGCGGGATCGCCGACGTACAGAAACCAGGGAGAGTTGGCGCCGGCTAGCGTAAGCCGCCTCTCAAGCGCGAAAGTGCCTGTGACAAGACCGACGCTCGCAAGCGCCATCAGGCTCGGCACGAACCAGAAGCTCGTCCGCAGGCGGTCCCAGGTGATCCGGGGACTTTCCATCAGAGAATGCCACAGCTTACCATCGACCAGCAAAGCAGGCTATCCACCTTCCGGTTCCACACCGAAAAACTGTCGACAGCCGCAGAACCGGTAAATCTGGGCGGTCCTTGCCTCCTTGAGAGGCAACGCCGTGACGGCAATCTGGCCGCCATTCCGGCTGAGTGTCACAACCGGTCGATTTTGACACTTCGAATCCGATCCGAGGAAAAGAGGTCTACTTTCCTTGGATTGGTGGGCGGTGGCGAGGTTGTGTCAGAATGCTGGGCCATGACACAAAAGACTGGCAGTGGCTTTCTATGGAATAAGCGCAACTCTTCGCATGGCCGCCTTATCATCAGTGCGCCATTGGCGCTTTAACGGCGTGACAGCTGCTCGCCGGGTGTTCGGCAACGGTTCATATGGAAACGTCCTCTATGCCGCGCATGAGACCAATTGCTTTTGCCTTGATTGTAGCTTGCGCCGGATGCGCCGCCCAACCCAGCGCCGTTGCCACGATCGCCGTACCAAACGATGACCTGTCCCGCGCCCGGATCGGTGAGACCGTCACGGTCGGCGGCCCCAAGGTCACAGTCTTGGAGGTTCTGGAGGACAGCCGCTGTCCGATGAACGCGCGCTGCGTCTGGGCCGGTCGCGTCCGTGTGCGTGCCCGCATCGACCTGGGAAGCGGCAGTCAGACTCGCGAGCTCACGCAAGGAGAGCCGGCGTCGTTCGCCGACGGAACTCTGGAACTGGTGGAAGTTTTGCCCGACCGCATCGCCGGAGAGAACGCGCGGCCGATCTCGCCCGCCGATTACCGGTTCGGCTTCCGCTTCATGGGCGGGCTCTGACAGATACGAAACAAGACATGAGGCTGCAGCATGGCGCCCCGGTGGGAAGCCTTGATCGTCTCTGTGGCGCAGCATTGGCACTATCCCGCGTTTGTGAATCACATCGTTCATTCGCGTGTCAGGCGTGCTTTGGTTAGGAAGGTTGATGAAAGCTCTTGTTCCCCCTGCAACGCGCCTACTCGGACTGGCGCTGGTCCTAACGGCAGCCGGCTGCGACGGGGGTGGTGACGGTGCATCGGCCGGTTCGCAGAACGTCGTGTCGGAGCCTTCTCGCTCAGCGATCGCGAGTGCACCGCCGGAGGTCCAAGCTAGCCCGATGGCCGGACCGTCCATTCAAACTTTGCCGGTCATGACGCGGCCAACGGGTGCGGAACCGTCACAGGAGACGATCGAGGCGCAGTATTCACCGGACTATAAGGCGTGCTTGAACTCGGGCGACGCCGCCAAGGGCGTGTCGGTGGCAATGGGTGCCTGCGTCCAGGCTGAGTTGAGGGCGCAGGACGACCGGCTGAACGGAGCCTACAAGTCCGCCATGGCCAAGCGAGGCCCGGCCGAGCAGGCAAAGCTGCGCGTTGAGGAGCGTGCCTGGATCAAGCGACGAGACGGCGAGTGCGAGAAGCACAGGACGGGCGGGACGATCGACATTGTCGAGATTCCAAGCTGCCTGCTGAACGAGACGATCCGGCGTCGGATCGCGTTGCAGCCGATGGCTGGCTAAGTTCGTAGATGAGCTCCCTTTCCATCGGTTGTTTATGCTCCCGACCGGTGGCGCCGGCCTAGCGATCCGCCGAGAGGCGCAACCAATTACCGTCCTATTGTCGATAGATCGCACCTTCAGCCAGTTAGCTGGTGTCCTCGATCAGATGGTGGGTTCAGTGTGAACTGCTGACATTACCAAGCTGCCGCCACGTCCGAACGTGATCCACCAGGGCATGCAGTTTCGGTGCAAGGTTCCGCCGGCTCGGATAGAAGAGGAAGAAGCCGGGGAACGCCGGGCAATAGTCATCGAGCACCGAGAGCAGTTCCCCTTTCGCGATCCACGACCGAAAGCTTTCGGCCATGCCGAAAGTGAGCCCCGCCCCGGCGCATGCCATGCGGATCATCAAGGACATGTCGTTGGTGGTGACTTCCGGATCGACCGCGACGGCGAACTCGCGCCCTGCTTCGGCAAACTCCCAGCGATAGGGGGAAATGCCCGGAGCGGGTCGCCATCCGATGCAGCGATGGGCGGGAAGGTCACGCGGGTGGGCCGGCCTGCCGCAGCGCTCCAGGTAGGACGGTGCCGCTACAACCATCTGACGTTGCCGCCCTGACACCGGAACAGCGATCATGTCCTGTTCGATGACCTCGCCCAATCGGACCCCGGCATCGAAGCCATGAGCGATGATATCGAACTCCTCGTCCGTGACCAGGATGTCGAGCCGCACCTCGGGATAGGCATCGGCAAAGGTCGTTAGCATGTCGCCAGACAGCACGCTTTCGGCGATCGAAGAGACTGCCAGGCGGAGGAGACCGCTTGGCCGTGCATGGCTATCGATCACCGCTTGCGCTGCACTGTCGAGATCGTCGAGCGCCGGACTGACGCGGGCGAGAAATGCCTCTCCGGCTTCGGTCAGCCCCACGCTGCGGGTTGTCCTGTGCAGCAGCGCGGTGCCGAGCGCATCTTCCAGTCGGCGCACTGCCTGGCTGACCGCCGAACGCGTGATGCCGAGTTGGTCGGCCGCCGCCCGGAAGCTGCGCGCCTGCGCGACGGCGACGAAGATGGACATGGTGTTGAGGTCAAGCTGCATTGTGAAGCAGCGCTTACCATTGAGTACATAATCGACGGAATAGTCGATCTAATCCCTTTTGCTTACCTACGAAGCCGCAAACAAGCGGCTTCGAAAAGGAACACCATGAGCAAGATCGTTCTCGTCACCGGCGCCAGCAGCGGCATCGGGGAAGCGACGGCGCGTATCCTCGCCGCCGCCGGCATGACTGTCGTCTTGGGTGCGCGTCGCACCGACCGGCTCGAACGCCTAGCCGCGCAGATCGCGGAGGATGGGGGACGGGCGCGTGTCGCCGCGCTGGACGTCACCGACCGCGTTCAGGTCGCCGCCTTTGCGCAGGCGGCGCTGGATGAGTTCGGCCGCATCGACGTGTTGGTCAACAATGCGGGCGTCATGCCGCTGTCACCTATGGCGTCACTTAAGGTCGACGAATGGGAGCGCATGGTCGACGTGAACGTGAAGGGCGTGCTGTGGGGCATCGCGGCGGTGCTGCCGGCGATGAACGCGCAAGGGTCCGGGCACATCATCAATATCGCGTCGATCGGCGGCTTGCACGTGACGCCTACCGCCGCGGTCTACTGCGCCACCAAGTTCGCGGTGCGGGCGATCTCGGACGGCCTGCGCCAGGAGAATGACCGGGTCCGCGTAACCAGCGTGTGCCCGGGCGTCGTGGAGTCGGAGCTGGCCGACAGCATCTCGGATGAAGCCGCTCGCAAGGAAATGGCGGCGTTCCGGGCGGTTGCTCTTCAGCCCGATGCAATCGGTCGGGCAATCCTTCACGCCATCACGCAGCCGGCAGATGTCGACACGACTGAAATCGTCATCCGTCCCGTGGGGAACCCGGCATGAGCGGCAC
This sequence comes from Sphingomonas sp. IC-11, assembly GCF_021043365.1. Taxonomy (GTDB): domain Bacteria; phylum Pseudomonadota; class Alphaproteobacteria; order Sphingomonadales; family Sphingomonadaceae; genus Sphingomonas. The sequence goes on from NZ_JAJNDU010000007.1 coordinate 46,019, forward strand.
GGCAAACCATTCATTCCGGGGCATGTGGGTGACGGCCGATGGGCGCATCCGCCACGAACTTCTGCCAAACGGCCGCTACGATGAGGCGCGAAGCGGCAAGGCGCACGCCTATCAGGGGCGATACCGGATCACTGGCGATCATATCGACTACGTCGACGACACCGGCTTCACCGCGGATGGCGACTTCCAAGGGGATACGCTGCACCACGCTGGCATGATCTTCTACCGCGAGCGGATATGAGGGTTTTTAACATGTCATGCGCGCAGATCGGCGACAGCCGTGTGGCTAAAGTCTTCGCTCAACTGGAATCAGCCGACCGGTTTTGGCAGGGGACCTGATGATCTATCGCACGCTGTTTCTGCTCGCCTCCTTCGCTCTCGCGGCGGGACCGCTCTGGGCGCGTCCAGTGCGCAGCACCGAGCCGCTGGCGCGCTTTCCCACAGCGAGCGCGGAACAGATTGCTTTCGTCGCGGCAGGCGACCTCTGGATCATGCCGCGATCCGGTGGCACGGCAAGGAGGCTGACCCAGGACCCGGGGCAGGTGCTCGCCCCCCATTTCTCGCCGGATGGCCAGGCAATCGCCTTCACCTGGCGTCGTGCAGGTAAGAACGATGTCTACATCCTTCCCGTTTCGGGCGGCACGCCTGTTCGCCTGACCCATGGCCCGAGCCTCGCACCCTATGATAACCTGGTCACCGGATGGACTCCCGATGGCAAGGCGGTGCTGTTCGTTTCCCGCCGGGCCTCTCCGCTCGGCCGCTACGACATCTATTCGGTCCCGGCGCGCGGCGGTCTCGCCACTGCGCTCGGGCTCGGGCACGCAGGGCTGGCGAGCGTGTCGCCTGATGGCACGCGGATCGCCTTCGACCGGAGCTATCGCACGCTCGGGAACCACTGGAAGCGTTATCGTGGAGGACAGGCGGGAGAACTGTTCACCTGGAACATGGCGACCCAGCAGACGGAGCGCCTGACCACATGGGAGGGCATCGATACCGCGCCGATGTGGGCCGGTGACCGGCTGTTCTTCCTGTCGGACCGTGGGCCGGAAAAGCGGCTCAACCTATGGGTGCTCGATCTCGCCACCAAGAGGGCGCGACAGCTCACCCACTACGCGGATTACGATGTCGATATGCCTTCCGCGGGACCGGGTGGCATCGCATTCGCCCAGCAGGGGCGGCTGCACTTGCTCGATCCCGTCAGCGGCCAGATACGAGATCTGACCGTACGTCTGCCTGCCGAACCAGACGAGCAGTCGCGTGACCTCCCTGCGGCGCGCTTCGTTGCGCGTGAGGACATCGTCAACCAGGCCGATTATGCGCTGGGTTCGGATGGGACCGCCTTTCTTGTTGCGCGCGGTGACTTGTTCGCACTCGGCTCCGATGGAGGCTGGGAGAATCTGACCAAAACGCCCGGGCGCGCGGAGGATCACCCTGCCGTGTCGCCTGACGGCGGACGCCTCGCCTATGTAACCGACGCGAGTGGCGAGCAGCAGGTGGCGGTGCGCGTGCTCGGCCGCACCAGCGCGCCACGCGAACTCACGCGCTTCAAGTCCGGCGTGCTCTATACACCCCGCTGGTCTCCGGACGGGCGACACCTAACGGTGGCTGACGCCAACAAGCAGCTGTGGCTGATTGCAGCGGATGGCAGTCGCGTCGAGCGGATCGCCGCCGATCCGTTCGCGGAAATCCAGGATGCGGTTTTCTCGCACGACGGGCGCCGCCTCGCCTACAGCGTCACCCGAGCCGATCAAACGCGCGCTCTCCACGTGCGGAGCATCTCCAACGGACGCGACGTGGAACTGACCGCGCCGGACGAGAGCGACCACGACCCTGCCTTCACGGCCGACGACAAGGAACTGCTCTTCGTCTCCGCCCGCCGTGAACATCCGTTCGTCTCGGATCGCGATCGCGAAGGTACGATCGCAACGATCGGCTCCGATGGCGTCTATCGCGCCACACTGTCGGACGATGGTGACCCTGCTCTGTTTCATGCGTCGACGCGACCGCTCGACGTATCCGGCACTAGTGGCTTCACCGGCCTGGCCGTCCGTGGCCAGACGCTGTTCTATCGTGAGACCCCGCTTGCCGGGATCGACGGCGACCTGCCGGGCCAGACGGGCGGCCTGCGCGCGGTGGACCTTGCTACGGGGGAGGACACGCTCATCGGTGAGGCCGCGACCAGCTACACCCTCGCCCCGGACTCGGCTTCCGCGCTGATCGTGCAGCAGGGTTCTTTCAAGGTGATTGCCGCCCGTCCGCCGCATGGGGGGCGAGCACTGTCGCTTAACGCTCTACGCGTCACCGTTGCTCCGGCACTGGAACGCCGGGAGATGTTCGAGCAAGCATGGCGCCTCGACCGCGATCTGTTCTGGGATCCTGCCATGAACGGGGTCGACTGGCAGGCGATGCACGACCGTTACTCACCGTTGGTCGCTCGGGCGCGTTCGCACGAGGACATGATCTATGTCCTCGGTGAGCTGCAAGGCGAATTGTCTACCAGCCACATGTTCCTGGGCGGGGGTGACGCCGGCGACCCGCGCACCGAGACGATCGCATTGCTCGGGGTGGACTTCGCGCTGGATGCGGCTTCGAGCCGTTACCGGATGGCGAACATCTACCGAGGTGATAACAGCCGCGAGCGGTTTCGTGCGCCGCTTGGCGACCCTGCGCTCGGTGTTCGAGACGGCGACCTGCTGCTCGCCGTTGACGGAGAGCCGTTGCTTGCCCCCGATGACCCCTATCGTCTGCTCTTGGGCCGCCAGGGCACCGTCCGACTGACGATTGCGCACAATCCTGATGATCCCGGCCGTGTGATCACCGTCAAGGCTATCGCAAACGAAGGCGAAATCAGGAAGCTCGCCTGGATCGAACGCAACCGCGCGACGGTGAACCGGTTGAGCGGCGGAAAGACCGGGTACCTCTACCTGTCCGATTTCAACGATCTGGGCTCGCAGGATTTCCTGCGGCAGTATTACTCGCAGACGAACAAGACGGCACTGGTGATCGACGTTCGTGACAATCGTGGCGGCTTCACCAGCCAGTGGGTGCTTGATGTCCTACGTCGTCCCCAAGCTGGCGTTTTTCGTAACCGCGAGGGCGGCGTGATCACGCTTCCCGGCGCCGTGGCACCGCCCCGAATGGTGACACTGACGAGCATTTTCTCGGCATCCGATGGCGACCAGTTCCCCTACTTCTTCCGGCAATGGAAGATGGGGCCGGTGGTTGGCCAGCGTACTTGGGGCGGTGTGCGTGGCATCAAGGGGCCGTGGCACCTCATCGACGGCACCTACGTGACTGTGCCCAAGGACTCGTTGCTGACACAGGTCGGCGAGGAGATCCTCGAAAACCGGGGCGCTGAGCCCGATCTCCTGGTGGACGATACGCCAGCTGATATTTTGGCAGACCGCGACCGTCAGCTGGAGCAGGCAGTTGCGATTGTTGCCGGCAACTGACGAGCGGAAGAGCAGGAACGAAAGCCGAATACCTTTGGGACCAGCAACACCAGCTCGGGTCACCTACCATGCAGCCACTGGTGTCATAACCGGACGGTTTTGGCACGTCCTGCCGCCCTACAGCCCACCGCAGCCGCGACCCTCGAGTGCCAGCGATCTGCTGGTACGGATCGCGAACGGGCAGATGTCAGGCCGCGGTTGACCAGCGTTCAACTTTTAATTGAATCCTCATGCGCCCACGCATATATCGGTTGCAACATGGCCGTCCCCTCTGTTGCCGCTGGCATCAAGGGGCGGCCTTCTTCATATCTGGGCCGGATGCTTCCGCCTTATACCAAGCCCCACCTCAGTTTCACCGACCAGCTTGCCCTTCTGATGGCGCGCGGCTTGGTGGTGACAGATCAAGCCAAGGCGGTTCTCCATCTCGAGCGCATCGGCTATGGGCGCCTTACCCCCTATTGGCAGCCGTTCCAGCAGCTCGTCCCCGATCCCAATAACGCGACGCGGACTATCCGCACCGAGCAGTTTCAGGCCGGCGCCGAGTTCCGCCACGCGGTCGATCTCTACCTATTCGACAAGCAGCTTCGTCTCCTTTTCCTCGATGCGGTCGAGCGGGTCGAAGTCGCGCTGCGCGTGGATCTCGCGCATGCGCTCGGTAAGCGTGACCCCTTTGCGCACCGTTCGCCCGCGTTCCTCGACGCTCACCGCGCGAACCAGGTGCAGCGGGGTGGCGGTACCCGTCACGCCGATTGGCTCACCAACGCCGATCGTGCGCTCGCCCGGTCCAAGGAGGATTGGGTCAAGGAGTTCCACGCCACCTACAGCCCACCCGTGCCGATCTGGATGGCGGTCGAGGCATGGGATTTCGGCACATTGTCCTGGCTGCTCGAGATCGCGCATCCCAATGACCGTGCCGCCATCGCGAAGCGCTACAGCCTTCTCCCCAACACGCTGGTGAGCTGGATCAAGACGCTCGCGTTCGTGCGCAACACCAGTGCCCACCATTCCCGTCTTTGGAACGCGGGCATCGTCAACCAGCCCCTCGTGCCTAAGCCTTTCGAGGCCCCTAGCCTCGTTCATATCGGGAGCGACCTAGAGCGCCGGACGCGCGTCTATGGCGCTGCGGCCGTCGCAAGCTATTTCGTCCGTCGGATCAATCCCGGCTCGTCCTGGCCCGCCCGCATGAAGGCGCATTGGCACGCCTTTCCCGGCATGCCGTTCGCCGGTCCCGTCCAAGGGGGATTTCTACCCGGGTGGGAGGCCGAAGCTATCTGGAACTGATCTGAAGAAAAGCGGACGTGAATCTGGCTGCGGCTATGATCTAACCGCTCTTCACCGAAGAGAAGCAGAGAATGCTGAGCCGCTATCGAGCATGCTAAGCGGGGTGGGCGTGATCCATTCAGCCCCCAGCAGAGGATATGGGCCGTAGAACAGGTCACCGAGTGCACGCCGGTGATGCGCGTTCATCCACCGCCGACGCCGATGTTCGGGAGCGTCGTGGATCATGTGGCAGCGCTGGCACAACGCCGCCAGCTGGTGGAGCGTGCTGTCGCTGGGATCATGGTTGAGGTGCGCGCAGGCCAGCACCACTGGCGTCCAAGCACCTTGCAACAGGATGTTCTCCGTGGGCCGCCGTACGCGCCGGCCTTGGCCGTTACGCCAGCAACGCCGCTTCCGGTCCCACCACCGTCCATCCCGCAGATGGAATACCTTTTGCCCATGGGGGCGTCCGCAATGTTCGCAGCAGCCCCCTGCCCGCACGAAACGCACATGGTACGAGAGCTGCGGCCAGTCGATCGGATACAGGTATCTGTGTTCGGGACGGATCGGCATCAGGCCTCCCCTTCCAGTGCGACGGATTTGCGAACGCCGTGCATCATGCAATAGTCGCCGCTGCGGTCAGCGCGCGATAAAGCGTAGCATGGTGGCATTTGAGCAGCTTGGCGGCTTCGCGCACCGATGTGCCCTCGCTCACCAACCGCTCACCTAGCGCAACCTGCTCAGGGGTAAGCTTGGGGGGACGGCCGAAGCGCACTCCTCGCGCCTTGGCCGCTACCCGCCCGCTGCTGGTGCGCTGATGGATCAACTCGCGCTCAAACTCGGCGATGCCGGCAAACACGGTCAGCACCATGCGACCTGCTGGCGAGGTCGTATCCGCCCAAGGCTCCGCCAATGAACGCAGGCCGGCGCCAGCATCTTCCAGCTTTTCGGCAATGTCGAGAAGGTCGCGGGTGGAGCGCGCCAGTCGGTCGAGCCGGGTCACCACCACCGTGTCATCGTCGCGCAGCTGCTCGATCATCTTTGCCAGTTCGAGCCGGTCGCGGCGTGCGCCCGAGACCTTCTCCTCGAAGATCCGCTTGCATCCAGCGTCCTTTAGCGCGGCACGTTGCAGCCGAAGGTCTTGGTCATCGGTGGACACACGGGCGTAGCCAATCAGCATGTCGCAAAATTGTATCAGAATGGAAGAGTTCTGCAACCGATTTTTGCGACACGTGCGTAGGAGAGAACGAGAGCGTCGCAGCTGCTGTCGCGAAACTTAGCACTTTCGCGACAAGATTGTGGCCGCTTACGACCAGGCCCAGTCGCTCACGTCAGCCAACAGAAACTTCTGCTCCGGACAAAGCTGTGATCGGTCGTTCCGAAGCGGACTGTTAATAAGCGCCAAACACCCGTCGTTCGCGCATGAGCTACAGGTTCCTATAAGCGGACCGTCCGCATTTTAGCTTCACACTGTCATTAAAGGGTCGCGTCGGCGAAGAGGACGCCGCCAACCTTGCTTCCGAACGGTCGTGGCATCGCTTTCAGACAAGCTAATTCTGTGGCTGATCACGCCTTCTCCCCTTCTCCCGCCATTGGATGGTAGCTCCTGCTCAAATGCAGGTTTGAAGATATCATTGGTGATTTGGGGAGTTGGACAATGTCTGAGCTCCAAGAAACACTCAACTTCGGTAGATCGCTCTTGCGATGTTGGAAATCATGTGTTCCCATTATGTTCCGCTCTCGTGTTGAGACGGGTTGCTCAGTGGAGAGTTGCAAATCTGCTTGTCAGACCAGCTCATTCCTCCGCGCACCAAATCATTACAGAGGATCGCATTATGGCAGACGGAGATATCGTCGTTATCGCTAACCCGCAGTCGCCCCCGGCGACAGAGATACCTGTTCCTAATCCCGGCCCCGGCGACCCTGCGACCGCTGCCGTAAGGCAGAACGCTCAGTTCATTCAGCAGGTTCTGAAGAGTGAAAGCGATGTAACTGGCGACGACATCGTTGTTGTTGGTAAGCGGTTTATTGACACTGCGCTCAAATTAGCCACTGCAACAACATTTGTGAGAAACTCCGGAATTTCAGTTCCCTGCCTAGGTGATAACATCTACCTGCGTGGACCAATGCTGGCGTTGCGCTTCAACCTAACGAACAAGACGTTCGGACCTGGTCGGGCGGGAGCCAATTATGCCTCAGGGGGAAGTACGAGCCCGGTGGACATCAACGCCGCAGATTTCAAGAGTTACATGGCCTACGGTGAAGGCGGGGCAGGCTACCTGATCACTCATGAAATGGCGCATACCTTCAAGTCTATGCGCGACTTCAACGCTGCTAAGTTCTCAGAATTTCGAAGTGGCGCTGGTGCAGGGCTAAGTCTTGACGAGGCGAAGGCCGCATTTGCCAACACCCCGGGCTTCATCGAGGTGGAAGCAAGAGCCAACACGATCGCGCGGGCGATCTACAACAAGCTATCGGACGGCAAGGATTACGGTTTCACGCCAACAAACGGTTACGGTACCTGCTAATGCTGCTTTGCTAAACCGACCAATGCTGACGCCAATCGACCTGTCGCGGCTGACCCGGTAGGCGTCAAACCTAAAGCGTCCGCCGCACGTGTTGCGGCGGACATTATATGCTATGTTTTCATAACGCAAATTGTTGGATGAGAAGGCCGAGTCCATGAAAGTTAGAATTTTAGTCGCATTGGTGGCCTTCTCACTATTGCCGCGGGCCGGTGGAGCGCAAGTTCCCCCTCCGCCATCGCTTCCTGGCCAAGATGCGCTGGCCGAGCGGCTGGTGGGCGCAATAGAAGCTAAGAATGTGCCGGCCTATGCGGCACTTCTTTCGGATGGCCTCCGGGTTTTTGAGGATGGAAAAGAAGTCGCAGGCAGTAAGACCGAGTGGCTTACCACCTATGGCCCTAAGCTCGCGGCCGAAGGAGTCTTTTTCAAAGTCGGCCCCGCTTTTTCATCGTCGGGTCGACTTCTGTTTGTCGAATATGTCAACTCGACTGCAAGCTGGGGCGGGCGCATACCTGCTCACTGCTGCTGGTCACACGATGCCGTTGCCTATGATCTGGTAGATGGGAAGATCACCGTGATTAGGCGTTTGAAGGGTGGGGATAAAGCAATTAGGCAGCAAGGTGAGTCGGTACCTTGAAGTAGGCGACATTCTATCATGTCGTGGCCATCCTCAGCGCACGCGAGAACTTCGAGCGCATGTGCATGCCCGCTTCAAAACGAAGGCTGCAGCAGGGGTCGAGTTATCGAGATCGTTGTAGACGAGGTGGCCTTACACGCTCAGTTTGCTCAGCGACGATGCCGTATCGGGAAGCAACCGGGTTTTCGCATCCGCCTCAACTAAGAGGAAGGACCGCTCCCGACCAAGCTGACCAACGGAGATCCCGTATTCGAAGTGGAAGTTGTCTCGGACGACCGCGGTCGCTGTATCGGTCCGGCGCCCCTTTGCAGGAGCGCCGGAGACAGCTTAGTTGCTGTCGGAATCGTTGTCGTCGGCGCCGTCAACGATGGCATAGATGATACCGCCGGCCAGCAGGGCGCCCAGTGCGATTGCGATGCCGCTGCCGCCTGCTGCCTTGTTGGCGCCGGTCGTCGGAGCGGACGCGCGGGTCGAGTTGCCGAGCGACAGGCTGGAGGCAGCGCTGGTAGGCGCAGCGGGGGCTGCCGACGCAGCCACGGGGGCGGCGACCATGGCAGTTGCGGCAGCAGCTGTCAGAAACTTGGTGATCATGTATGTCCTCCTCATCAGGCGCACGGCATCCTTCGCCATCAAGCGAAACGCGCAGGGCATCAACCACGTACTGCTGAGTTGGTTGCATGGTCGGGGCTGACCCTCCGGCTGGCGCCAAGCAGGTCGGCGCGCCTGCCGGGTCCTGCGCGGCTCTCTCGGGACCGCTGCCATTATGTCGGCACGTCGACACATGCACAGATCGACATATCCGAACCCGAACCTACTGGGTTAATTGCTCCTGTTATTGATCCGGGGGGATTCACGTGCCGTTCCGCCCTGCTAGGATCGCTATCATGCCCGCGAGCCTTTCTCCCGCCGCGTCCCTTGGCGCACGCTCCCCCGCCCCCTCGCTTCTTCCGGGCCTGGCGCTCCCGCCGATCGTGGTGGCGACGGGGCCGGAGGCGCAGCGCCACTTCCTGGAGTTTTTCGCCGCCACGATCCGCAATCCGCACACCCGCCGCGCTTATGCCCGCGGCGTGGCCGATTTCCTCGGCTGGTGCGCCCAGCGCGGGGGCACCACCCTTCCCCAGATCCAGCCGCTGCATGTCGCTGCCTGGATCGAGGAGCTCGGCCGCCATGTCTCGGTGCCGACGGTGAAGCAGCGGCTCGCCGGGATCCGCCATCTGTTCGACTGGCTGGTGCGCGCGCAGGTGGTGGCGCAGAACCCGGCCGTGTCGGTGCGTGGCCCGGCGTATAGCGTGCGGCGCGGCAAGACGCCGGTGCTCGATCCTGCCGAGGCGCGCCAGCTGATCGACGCGATCGACGTGTCCACCCCCATCGGGCTGCGCGACCGCGCGCTGATCGGCCTCATGGTCTATTCCTTTGCGCGGATCGGCGCGGCGCTGGCCATGCGGGTGGACGATGTCTTTGTGCAGAACCGGCGTCTGTGGGTGCGGCTGCATGAGAAGGGCGGCAAGCGGCACGAAATGCCCTGCCACCATAATCTCGAAGACTATCTCCACGCCTATATCGATGGCTGCGGGCTGGCGGGGGATCGCCCCGCTGACCGGCGCGCGCCGCTGTTCCGCACCATCGGGCGCGGCACCGGGCAGCTCAGCCAGACCCCCCTGCCCCAGGCCAGCGCCTATCAGATGGTGCGCCGGCGCGCGGCCGCGGCGGGGATCGACACGGCGATCGGCAACCATTCGTTCCGTGCGACCGGGATCACCGCTTATCTGAAGAATGGCGGTACGTTGGAACGCGCCGCGGCGATGGCCAACCACGCCTCCACCCGCACGACGCAGCTTTATGACCGTCGTTCGGACGACGTGACGCTGGACGAGGTGGAGCGCGTCATGATCTGACGTGTCGGTGTGTCGACATGTCTCCGTTTCGACAATCCTTGCGTCGTATGGGCGTGATGATCAGTTCGGATCCAGGCTCGGCGATCCGCCAAGCACGCCATCCAATGCCTCGGCCAGCTTTCCGGCAGCCGTCTGCCAGTTCACCGGGGGCCCGTCGGACACCTGATATCCGCTATAATCATCGTCGAAGAGCGAGGGGCGTTCGGGGAAATACAGCGCGCGGATCGTCTCGGCCTGATCGGCATAATACCCGTTGAAATGCCGTGCCTTGTCCGGTGCGATCGGGATCGGTCCGCTGCTCTTGCGAAGGCCGGCGATGATGTGGGCCCGGATGGCCGACGCGTTCGGCAGGTTGCGGTTTTCCAGCAAGCGGTTGATCAGCGCCAGCGCGCGCAGATCGTCGAAATCGAGCGACGCATTCGCGTCCCGCCGCTCGTCGAGCGTGGGCAGGCCGAAGCGCGCCGCGAAATCGGGCAGGATCGAGCCGCCGGCAAGCTCGCTGCGTTCAAAGATCGCGACATGCATCCGTGTGGGCCCGAACACCGCCGCCCAGCGCGCCAGCATGCCGGCATAATCGAGATAGGAGGTGCCCCGGAAATGCTGGAACGGCGCCAGACTGGCGAGGCCGTTCTGGACGAAGGTGGAATAGGCGCTGAGCGCCATGCGATCCCAGCGGCGCAGATAGACGCAGATGCGGATGTCGTCGAAATGCCGGTCCAGCACAGCCTTCAGCTGGCGAATGCAGGGCGCATGGTTCAGCCGTGACGAGGCGTGTTCGGACGAAAGGATGAACGTGGCATCGGGATGGGCGGCGACCTCGCGGGCCAGTTCCGCGTCGATCCGGGCATCGAAGGCCGGGCGGTTTTCATCGGCACGCCGGCCGGCAAGCGCCGGCAGATCCGCCTCGTCCCCGCGTGTCTTGGCCCGCGCGACCAGTGCGGCATGTGCGTTCCCCGCGCCAAGCAGCGGATAGCGAAAGCCACCCTGCGTCAGCGCGTCGGTCGAGCGGGCGAGCGCCTGTTGCAGCGTCGTGGTGCCGGTCTTTTCCATGCCGATGTGCAGGATCGCCGTTCGTCGGCGCACCCCCGGCGCGGGCCCGGGATCATCCATGGAAGTAACGCAACATGATGCGCGGTATCTTCCGGTGCCTCGCGCCCGCATCAAGCATTATCGACGGATCGGGCGTGATCGGCGTAGAATTCGTCCTACAGCGGCCACTCGCGGGCGCGCACCCGCGCCGCCAGTTCGGGTCTGATCGCCGTATTGCGCAACTCCGGTGCAGTGCGGCTGACATTGACGGGCGCGGTGTCGCGCAGGTCGTGGCGGGCGGCGGTTGTATGGCGCAGCCCGGGGGCAAGCAGTCCATCAATCACCGCGCACGGCCATCCGGCAGCGCCAGCACCAGGAACCGGGAAGAACAAATCGCGCCAGCGCTATAGCGCGGCTGCAGGGGCGGTGGGGCCTGCTAAAAAGCAGGGGGTACGCCGGGGCGATCTACGCCGGATGATCCCTAGTGGACCGGTTTCGCCGGCAGGACAGTTTCAGCTGCCTGCGCTTCGGCCATCGGCTGATAGGACCAGCCGTCGAACACGAACGCCCGATGCCTGGCATGCGGGGCGTGCTCGGCGCGCGGCTGATCGCCGGTGCGCCGATCTTGCCCATCGAAGACCGGATCGAACTCAGTATTGATACGCATGTACACCTCCCCGCGACGGGAGGCCGTAACAGGCGATCGTCCAGAATGTTCCTGCCAATTCGGTAGTAATCCCGCGAGCTGACCAGCGCTTGCGGTGAAATGCGGACGGCAACATTCCAGACCCCGACATGTCGACATATCGACCCGTCGAGTGGCTTTCGCGGCATCGAATTCCCAGCGCCCAATTCATACTCGAAAGCACGAATCCAACAGCGCTTCATCGCCCCTTCCCACGGGCGCGCGGCTTTTCCTCCCCAAAGTTCGTGCTTTCGAGTAGGAAATCCAACATGCCTATCAAGCCCGCCGGCAAGGCCGCGAAGCCGCCCGCCCCCTCCTCGGCCAAGTCCCCCGTTAAAGCTGCCGCCAAGGCCCCTGCTCGCCGTCGCGACGGGTCGCAGCGCGATCTGTTCCAGCTCGACAGCCCGCTGACCGGCGAGATCCGCGGCGAACGTTCGCTGATGGCCTTTCCCTTCTTCGCGCTGGCGAAAAGCGCGTGGATGAAGCCGCTGACCTATCATCACGGCCCGGTCTCGATCGAGGTGCGCCCGTCCGCCAATGGCGTCGCGACGATCTACGACAAGGAAATCGTGCTCTATATCGCCAGCCTGATGGCGGCGAAGCTCGAGGCGGGCGAGCAGGTCGAGCAGGATTTCGTCTTCACCGCGCACGATCTGTTCTCGGTCACCGGGTCGAACCACTCGGCCCGCTCCTATCAGCGGCTGTCCGAGGCGCTCGAGCGGCTGCAGGGCACGCAGATCAAGACCAATATCGAGGCTGGCGGCGAAGGCGAGGAAGGCTTCTTCTCGTGGCTGTCCGAAGCGCGGCTGCACTATTCCAAGACGCGCACTGGCGAAAAGCGGCTGAAGGCCGTGAAAGTCCGGCTGTGCGACTGGCTGTACCGGGCGATCCTGCGCGATCGCCAGGTGCTCGATTATGCCGCGGCCTATTTCCAGCTCGGGCCGATCGAGCGGCGCATCTACGAAGTCGCGCGCGCCGCCAGCCCCGATACGCTGGATGGCGAGCGGCTGGAGATCGATCTCGCCACCTTCCGGCTGCAGATCGGCTATCAGAACCCGCTCGCCAATTTCCGCGCCGCGCTGAAGCAGATCGCGGGGACGGACATCATCCCCGATTACGATCTCGCGCTGGTCGAGGGCGAGGTCCCGGCCGAGAACACCGGCGGGCGCGGGCGCAAGGCGGCGCCGGTCAGCGTCGTCATCACGCGCCGGGCGCCGGCATCCGTAGATCAGGGCGCATCTGTCGATCAGGGCGCATCTGGTGATCGGGCCGCGCTTTCCGATCAGGCCGCGGACGAGGTGGCCTGACGTTCCGCCCTGCAACGCGAATCAGTGTTCGAATCGCGCACTGACACGGCAAAGACCCGCATTAATTGATACTCGAAAGCACGAAGTATTGCCGTAATTCATACTCGAAAGCACGAATGCGCGTGCCAATAGATACTCGAAAGCACGAACTTTTTCAGCATTTCATACTCGAAAGCACGAACTGTAACGTCTTCCGATGATGGAATTAACCTGCGAGAATATCGCGGAACGCCGGCATGGGGCCGGCGCGAAGCAAGCAGGTGGCCGTGACCTCATAAAGGAAAGCCCGGCACGAAGGCCGGGCATCCCAGGAGTTTGATGGAGCGACGTCGCCAAACGTCGACCCGGAGCAAAACCAACTGCTCCCTCCAGATACCCCGGAACCCTCCCCGGTTCAAGGATGCGCGTTTCGCGCCACGCCCTCTTTTTGTCTGTGTCCCGGCCCCTTGAGGGGGAAGGAAGATGACGGCGTTTACCCTGGGGGAAGCGACGGCGCTGGCGCTTGGCCGCGTCCCGCCGCCTGGTCGCGCGCCCGGCATGGCGGCCCTGCGCGTGCGCCCGCCGGCACGCAGCGGGGCGCCGCACCCGACCGGCGCGCCGATCCGCCGCGACAGTATCGAGGCGGGCACCTTCGAGGAGCATTTCTTCGCCGTCCCCGCCAAGGGCGAGCCCGATCGCCTGCTGCGCCTGGCGCGCGCCGCGCTTGATGCCGGGCGCCGGCTGAAGCGCGCGGTTCGCATGGAGGGCCGCATCCTCTCCCCCGCCGAAGCCGCGCTCGCCGGCCTCACCGCCGGCGCGGTGCGCGTTTATGAGGAGATCTGCACCCTCGCCCGCCTGAACCGGGGCCGCGTCTTCCCCAGCTATGACCGGCTGGCCGAGGCGACCGCGCTCGGCCGCGCGACCGTGGCCCGGGCGCTGCGCGCGCTCGAGCTCGCCGGCTTCCTCATCCGCCAGCGCCGTTTCAAGCGTGTCGCGCGTGAGGAAGGCGCAGGCGACGCCCCGCGCTACGCCCAGACCTCCAACGCCTATCGCCCGCTGTTGCCCGCACGCCTGCTCCCGCACCTGCCGCGCTGGCTCTCCCCTGCCCCGCTCCCCGTCGATGTCGAGCAGCGCACGGCCGAACGCACCGCGGAGGTCGCCGCGATGCACGACAGCCTCTCCTGCCGCGAGCTCGCCCAGACACTGGTCGGCGGATCGCTCGGCCGCGTCCTTGCCAAGCTCGGCGCTCACATCGATCGCCGCGAAACAATCACTAGCTGCGAGTCTCAAAACCAGCCTCAACCGCTACTGGATTCTATCTGTTCAAGGGAAAGCAGCGTCGGCCTGGTCGGCCGACACGTCGGGCCTGACGGCCAGACACGCTGAACCCGCACCTGACCCACCACCCGAACCTCAAACGACACAGCCGGAAGCGCCGGCTTACGCCGACGCAATGCTCCCTAGGGGGACCAAGCGGTTTCCGGCGTGGCCCCTCGCCGGCCAGCGCTCAACGGCCAGTGTCGATGCGTCGGTCTGTCGTCATGTCGACGTGTCGGCAGATCGATGTAGACCGGTCCTGGGTGGCCCTACCCCCGTGGCCGCGTCACCAGGCAATGCCCGCTGCCTGTCGCCAGCGCGCGCCCGTCGCGGCTCCAGATCCGCACCCGCCCGCTGATCAGCCCGTTGCCCGACACATCGCTGTCCGCATCGCTTAGCAGCCAGTCCCCCGCCGGCCCGCTGCCATGGAAATAGACGGTGAGGTCGAGCGACGGCGCCAGATAATCCGCGTTTTCCTGAAGCCGGTGCCAATGCCCGGGCCAGATGCCCAGGTCGATCAGCAGCGCGGTACGCATTGCATCGAGGAACGGGTCGCCTGCCGCCTCGTCGCCCGCTGCCCCGCCGGGCTCCCCCTCCCCCGCCCCCGGCCAGTCGCGAAAACGCAGCCAGCGCCGCTGGCTCGGCACCGGCGCCGGCGGGTCCTCGGCCAGCCGGAAATGCACCGGCCGCCCGTCCAGATTGCCCCAGAAACGGTTCCACGCGATGCCGCGCTCGGCCAGCAGCTCGTCCTGACCGCGCAGCGCCTCCGGTGCCGGCACGTCGGGCATCACCGGCGTCACCGGCAGCGAGGCTTCGCTGCGCTTCGTCGTCCAGATCTGCGCCAGGAACACCGGCCGTCCCTCCTGCGCCAGCGTCACGAGATACAGCGCGGAGCCCCCCTCCTTCACCGCCTCGACGGCGACGTCGATTGCGCCCGGCTTCGCTACCCGCACGAACTGGCCCATGAGCGACGCCGGCCGATGGCCCTCCGCCGCGCGTTCCCGCACCGCACGCAGCGCGATCGCCGCGATATAGCCGCCCGCCGGGCCCCAGATGTCCCACGCCGGATCAAGCATCGCGCGATACCCGTCCCCGCTCGGCGCCAGCGCCGTCGCTGCCATCAACCCGGGCATGCATTCCCCCCTTTGTTGTCGCCACTTCATGAGTGAGATCCGCCGGATCGCCAAGCACCGGAACGCGCCGACCAGCCGACAGGTCGAGATGTCGACACATCGACGTGTCGCAAGGCCTGTTTGTCGTACCCTGCTCCGGCGCAGGCCGTCCGGGCGCTGGCACAGTTTGCGACCATTTGGGTGGCGGCCCGACACATGCCGGCGACAGCTGACCCCCATTTTGCCTTCAACGCCGATCACCATCGGCACGAAGGAGTTTGAGCATGAACCGCTTCCTGATCGCCGCCCTCGCCACCACGATGGTCGCCACGCCCACGCTCGCCGCGGCGCAGCCCTATCGCGGCCCGGCCCACAATTCGGCGCCCACGGTGGTGCAGCAGCGCGGCCATGGCCCGGTGGTCGTCCAGCAGCGCGGGCACGGCCCGGTCGTGGTGAAGCAGAACACGCGTTATCGCGCGCCGACGGTCCAGTATCGCAGCAACTGGCGCAAGGGCGACCGGTTCGACAGCCGCCAGGCCCGCAACTACCGCCAGATCGACTATCGCCAGTATCGCGGCCTCAAGGCCCCGCCGCGCGGCTATCACTACGTCCAGTCGGGCAATGACGCGGTGCTGGTCGGCATCACCAGCGGCATCGTCGCCGCGGTCTTCGCCAGCCTGATCCGCTGAGCCCCCACCCGGGTGGCGGAGGAACCCCCTTCCGTCACCCGGGACCAACCCCCAAGCGTCACCCGGGCCCCACGCCGGGGTGACGCCTCTTCCGGTCATCCGCGACGCCGGAAACAGCGCCGCAAACCGGCGTGACGACGAACAGGCGAGGGCTGCCAAAAAGCCTCCCCGCCTCCATCTCGATCTCACTTCATCGGTTGACATGTCGGACTGTCGACAGGGCGGGCAGCACCTCGTCAGAAAACCGCTACCCGGCGCGCCACGACGCGGATATCTCCGGAAATCATCGTCAAGCGACTGTATCTAAGAGAAAACCAGCGAGCTTGAGTTTGCCCACTATGCCTCATGTTGCAGGAATGTCTGCGATTGGGAGGGAAGCGGACATTTGAGGCATTCGCAGATACTGAACGATATTAACCTTCCGCTGCTATAATCGCGGGATGAACGATGGGGAACGACTGGGTTATCGCTGGGCGCAATGGGCTCATGCCCACCCCAAATCGGCGAAGATAATCGCTGCGAGCATCATGCTCTGCTTCGGTGCCTTGATGGCGATGCTTTCGTGGAATTACGTGACCGACAAGCCCGCAAAGGCAATCCCGAGATACATAGCCATCGGGGTCGGCGTGTGCATCCTCATGCTGATCGGCTATCCGAAGAAGATCGGTAAGGGTCATACGCTCAAGGACGGCTCGGAGAACCAAGACCCTCTCTGATGTCCGCAAGCGGGCGTGAGCGGAATGGCGGCTTTCTGGATCGACAGCGCCGATGCGGACCGGCCGAGACTGGGAGGGAAGCGGACATTCGAAGCGCACTGCCAGTCAGCGTGAGACTGACTAATCGAACCGTCTAAACTGTACCCGCTGAACCACACCATCTTTCCTGCGCCGTATGAAGGTCTCGGTACGGCTTTCTAATACTTCGAAACACGAGCGCTTCGGCTTGGTTAGTATGCAGACTCGATCATCGAACACCGAATAAGGCGCGCGCGTAGACCAAGGCTCCGCGCCGAGAAACCTATACTCTCCATCCGCCTTGAATACTACAGCGGCTCCTGGCCTACCAGAAGTAGACACGTAGATCATAGCTTGACCAACAATCTTAGCCTGTAGACTGGCACCTTTGATCTGCCGCAACGATGATGAGTCGGGTTGCGGCTCTACCGAAATAAAGCCAAATACCAACAGCAAATGGAGGATCATGACCGGCGCCGCCGCAACGTGATGAGCGATGAGTTAGCCGAAACTACACCTTTGTGTGACGTTCGCAATTGGGCGTGAGCGGAATGGCGGCTTTCTGGATCGCCAGCGCCGATGCGGAACGGCCGAGACTGGAGGAAACCCGCCGTTTCCTTGTAGCGCACGATTGTTGACTCGCTTCGGTGAGTCTAGTGCCGCAGCGCTCGCAGTACGGACCTTGCCTCTGTAGCAAGATCGTTGCCGTCTTTCAGTTTCTCGTGATGAAACGTGACCTGCCAAAGCGCGCCCGCTTCTACGATGGAGAAACCGCATGACTTAAACAAACCAACTTTGATAGAGTGCTCGTTGCAGATCACGTCTCCCCATGTCATCTTTTTCAGAACGGCCTCCCCCTTTTTACTTCCCCACAAAATCCATCTGACAATTACACGGTTCGGCATCGAGGCTATAGCATGTAATCTGACGTACTTCGAATGATCTAGTTTATTAAACCGTGGATCATACTCGAACGAAAAACTGCGCTTGGTCAATCGACCTTGCTGCATGTTTGTAGAAAATCGAACATATCCCGCATCTACAGAGACTGGTTTGACCACAGAGGAGTCTTCCGGGATCGCGTAGGTCGAAGACCCGATTGTAACCAAGTTACCTTCGCGGGCTACGCCGCCAGCGATTATGAAGGCGATTACCAACCCCGCTGAAAGCAGCAGGCTCCAAGGGCGATCACGAAGCCGCATCAATCATCCTAGTCGAAGCCATCCAGTTACTGATCACCAAGCCCTAAAATCACGTGTGTATGACGGTAGCGCTATGTCCGCTTTTGGGCGCTTCCTGCCGGTCCACTTCTGGGCGGGACAGCGGGATAGCGGACATCTACTTGTCGGCCTGTCGACACATCGACAGGCAGGATAGTCCCTGCCCGACACCCGACACCCGACACCCGACACCCGACA
>NZ_JAJNDU010000008.1 GCF_021043365.1 Sphingomonas sp. IC-11
CGGCCACCGCTGCGGTGACACCCATCTAGGCGGACCGCCCCCAACCGTCAAACACTTTTTGCAACTTTCTTACACCGCCCACAAAAAACCACGGATTCCCGCCACCCTTAACTCACCAGCAAGTCACACACATGTAGCGAATCAGCCAATGGCCAGCCCCCTTAGTCCCTCGAGCGAAGGCGAATCGTTCGCCAGTCAGGTGCGCAATGCAGTGATCTGGCGCTCCGGTACCCAAGTGGCGGCGCAGCTGGTGCAATGGGCGTCGACCTTCCTGGTGATCCGCATCCTCGCGCCGAGCGATTATGGCCTGTTCGCCATGACCGGCGTCGTCATGGCGTTTCTCAACATGCTGAACGGTTACGGGTTGGCCAGCGGGCTTGTTCGCGAGCAGGCAGTTTCGGACCGGCAGATCCGCCAGGCATTTGGCATGTTGATCGCCGTGAACGTCGGGCTGGGCCTTATCCAGCTCGGATTGGCTCCCGTTGCCGCTGCCTATTACCGGCAGCCGCATGTCGCCGACCTGCTGCGCGTTCAATCGCTGATTTACCTCTTCACGCCGTTTATCGCCTTGCCTCAGGCTCTGCTGAGCCGCCGAATGGATTATCGTCGGCAAGGGCGGGCAAACATCCTGGCCTCTGTTGTGGGTGCTACCACGGCGTTAGTCGGTGCGTTTGCCGGATGGGGTGTGTGGACGCTGGTTATAGCGCCCATGGCGCTATTCGCCGCGCGGGCCATTGCCATGACCGTCGCGGCTGGCTCCTGGATGATGCCCTCCTTCGACTTTCGCGGAGCGGGTTCACTGGCACGCTTTGGCGGCGTGATGGCCGCGGGCCAGCTATTCTGGTTTGTGCAAAGCCAAGTCGACGTGTTCATCGCCGGTCGGCGTCTCGATCTTCATGACCTTGGTATCTACACGACCAGCCTGTTTCTGGCGCAGATCTTCGTGTCCAAGTTCGTGCCGCCGCTGAACGAAGTGGCATTTTCGGCTTACGCCCGCATCCAGCATGATCGAGCGGCCACGGCAGCCGCCTTCGTGAAGGGGGTCAGGATCGTGATGCTTGCCGCCCTGCCCTTCTACTTCGGATTGGCAGCAACGGCGAATCCGTTGGTGCGGGTCATGCTTGGGGAGCAATGGGCGGATGCTTCTGCCGTTGTTCGGCTGCTGGCGCTCGCCATGCCGTTCATGACCCTGCAAGTGCTCTTCTCTCCTGCATGTGACGCAATTGGCCGGCCAGGTATCGGCGTCAGCAATGGTGCGATTGGGTCGGTGATCCTGACGGCTGGGTTTGTCTGCGGCATCCAATGGGGCTTGATCGGGATCGCGACTGCATGGGTCGTCTGCTATCCTATCTATCTGGCGATCAGTTGCTGGCGCTCGCTTCCGGTGATCGGCGCCCGTGCCCGCGATGTTGCCGCTGCTATTGTCCCGCCACTGACCGCTGCTGCGGTGATGGCGATCGTAGTGGCGGGCCTGGATCACGTCCTTACGCTGGCGCCGCTTGCGCGGCTGATCCTGCTCGTGACCGTCGGCGCCGCAGTCTATGCTGGCTGGCTTGCAATATTTGCAAAACAGCTGGTCCGCGAAACCCTGGCTCTCGTCCGGAACCGGGTATGAGATTTCACACCTGCTGAATGTAATCCCGCATGGCCGCGGCATCCGCCTCAACCCGCTCGATCCGGTATTTGACCAGATCCCCGATTGAGACGAGGCCGATCATCCGGCCGTTCTCGACCACCGGAAGGTGGCGGATTCGCCGCCGTGTCATAAGTGAAAGGGCACCCATCACGGGGTCTTCAGGCGACACGGTGACCGCTGGCGCCGTCATCACCTCGCGAACGGGGCGATTGAGCACCTCGGTGTCGCCCGCCTTCAGGCAGTAGATGAGATCGCGTTCGGAGAATACGCCGAGAACCTCCTCGCCGTTCACCACCGGCACCGCGCCGATCCGGCGCTCGGCCAGCAATGCCACTGCTTGTCGGACCGTATCGTCCGGGGCGACCACGATGGTTTCGTGCCCCTTGCCGCGCAGGATTGCCGCTATCGTCATCGGCTCTCTCCTCATTCTCTGCTCGCCGCCAGCTAAGCGTGGTTGGTCAGGCGGGACGGCGTTGTTGCTGGAAGAATGCGCCATTTCACGGCACATGGGAAGCATGAGCCGGCTCGATGATCCTGAATATGCACGATTCGCCTGGAAGCGCTTTCGGCGCTTGCTTGCCTGGAGCGGGCTGGTTGGCCTTATCGCTTCGGTAATTTCGGTCTGGCTGGTGAGCCGTTCCTATGGCGCTCTCGACTGGGTCGCGACGCTGGCGATGATCGGCGGGGTTACCGGATCGGTGCTGATGGCGGGCGCGCTGATGGGGCTCACTTTTCTGTCGTCCGGCACGGGTCACGACGAAGCCGTGGACACCCGGGATTTCGACGACGCCTGAGCCTGAGCGCGGCCGCGAGATGATGGACTGCGGCCTGTCGGCGGATCAAATCGGCCTGTTACGCAAACGGGCCGGCCTCGCACATAGCGAAGCCGGCCCGCTTCTATCGAGACCTCCCGGAAGGAAGGTGGATTAAGCCTCGGCCTCCGCCGGTGCGGCAAGCGTCCGGCGACGGCGCGGCTTGGGCGCCGCGTCCTCAGCCGTCATCTCACCACCGATCGCCGGCGGCAGCGCGCTGGCATCAAAGCCGAGCTGCTCACCAGCCTCGACGGGTGCCTTGCGCGGGCGGCCACGACGCTTCGGAGCGGCCACTTCTGCCTCGGCGTGAACCTCGGGCGAAGACTGTGCAACGTCGACGCTGGCGGATTCCACCGGCATCGCTTCGCCGTTCACCGGAGCGCTCACACGCTCGTCACGACGATAGTCACCGCGCGGAGCGGAAGACCGCTGACGGCGGTCCTGACCATCACGCTGCCGGTTCTCGCCGCCTTCGGCACGATAGCCATCAGCCCGCGGGCCTTCATCGCGATCCTGCCGACCACGACCGCCATCCTGCTGACGATTGCCGTCGAACTGGCGGTTGCCGTCACGCTCGGAGCGCTCCTCGCCGCCACGGCCCTGCTCCTCGGCACGGATCGGCTCACCTTCGTCGCCGTAATCCTCGTCGAGATCAAAGTCGTTCTGCGGACGACGATCGCGCGTCTGATCCTCGTAGCGGCCGCGCTGGTCGGCCAGCACGCGGAAATAATGATCGGCAAACTGGAGGTAATATTCGGTGTTGACGCGATCGCCCTGGCGCTGCGCGTCAGCCGCCATGTTCTTGTATTTTTCGTACAATTGGCTGGCGTTGCCCCGTGCGCGGCTATCGATCCGGTTGCCGTTGTCACGCTGGCCCTGGCTGCCCCCGCCCTGCGAACGCTGCCCACCGCGGCCGCGACGGCGACCGTTCTGACGGTTGTTGATCAAATTACTGTCCTCGTCCTCAAACCAAAAACGGCCTTGCTCCCGGAACAATCGGTGCAACAACCCCCGGCTTTGGGCGGACCAGCGCACAATGCGCATCGCCTCCAAAAGCCTGCCATGGTCGCCGGACTGCAGCGACTGATGACGAAGGGTGGGCAAGCCGCCCAAAATTCAACCAGAAATGTTGATTTTGCGTGCCCCTGCGCTTGCCATAGCCGCTGCAAAGGCTTTCTCAAAGCGAAATATTGGGTAAAATTCGTTGATTTCAAGGCGTGATGACAAGGCATCGATCACGCCCCGCCAGATCCCTGCTGAGTGTCACCTGAAGATCAGCGGCGATGAAGAGAGCGCCGGCTGAATCGGCCTGCGCGGCGCCGATTTCCACGCACGCGACGCCTCCCGGCGCGATCTGTTGCTTCAACAGCGGCGCAATCGCGCGGTAATCATCCAGCCCGTCGCCGCCCGCATAGAGCGCGCCCGCCGGTTCATAGCGCGCGACTTCCTCCGGCACGGCTTCAACGGTTGCCACATACGGCGGATTGCACAGGATAAGATCGAACGCGGCGCCCGTTCCGGCCCAGCCGCCGAGGCGAATATCGGCGCGACCGGGCGCGATCCGATCGGCATTGCGCTGCGCGATCTCGATCGCCTGCCGCGACGCATCAATCCCGACGCCTGTTGCCTCTGGCCATTGATCAAGCGCTGCCAGCAGCAACGCGCCCGAACCAGTGCCCAGATCCAGAACCGTCCGCGGCCCGGGGCCAGCGCCGAAATGGTCCACCGCCGCCTCGATCAGCGTTTCGCTGTCCGGACGCGGAATCAATACGCCGGGGGCGACATCAAGGTCGATCGTCCAGAACGCGCGCGTCCCCGTGATGTAAGCGACGGGTTCATGACGCGCACGACGCGCCACCAGATCCGAAAAGGCGGCAGGAACCGGCTGGTCAGCCAGCGTGAGCAACAGCCGCTCACGGCTGATGCCAAGCGCATGGGCAAGCAGCAATTCGGCATCGAGCCGCGGCGTTTCCGAAAACCCGAACCGGCCAGCCGCGGCCATCAGAGCAGCGCGTGCCCCGCCCTGCCCCGGGTCACCCATCCAGCGAAGCGAGCCGCTCGGCCTCGTCCTCGGCGATCAAGGCCCCGATCAGTTCGTCCATGTCGCCGGCGAGGATTTCCGGCAGGCGATGCAGGGTCAGGTTGATGCGGTGATCGGTCACGCGGCCCTGCGGGAAATTGTAGGTGCGGATCCGCTCCGATCGGTCGCCGCTGCCCACCATCGACTTTCGCGCCCCCGCGCGTTCGGCATGAAGCCGTTCGCGCTCCATTTCGTACAAGCGCGTGCGCAGTACCTTCAGCGCCTTGGCCTTGTTCTTGTGCTGCGATTTTTCGTCCTGCTGAATCACCGTCAGCCCGGTGGGAATGTGAACGATGCGCACCGCGGAATCGGTGGTGTTCACCGACTGGCCGCCAGGACCCGATGAACGGTAGATGTCGATACGCAGATCCTTGTCATCGATCTGCACGTCGACTTCCTCGGCCTCCGGCAGCACGGCCACCGTCGCCGCCGAGGTGTGAATTCGGCCGCCGCTTTCGGTGACGGGTACGCGCTGGACCCGGTGAACGCCGCTTTCGAATTTCAGCTTGGCGAACACGCCCGAACCGGTGACGGAAGCGACCACTTCCTTGTACCCGCCCGCATCGCTGTCCGAGGCGGAAATCAACTCGACGCGCCAGCCCTGCCCCTCGGCATATCGCTGATACATGCGAAACAGATCGCCAGCGAACAAGGCGGCCTCGTCGCCGCCCGTTCCGGCGCGCACTTCCAGCATCGCCGAGCGCTCATCCGCCGCATCGCGCGGCAGGAGCGCGAGGGCGAGCTTGCGATCCGCCGCTTCCAGCGCCGCCTTGTTCTCGCGCAGTTCCTCCTCGGCCATGGCACGAAGTTCGGCATCGGCGTCGCCGGTCATGAAGGCGAGGCTGTCCGCCTCCTGCCGTAAACGGCGCACTTCAGCCGCCGCCTGGGCGACGGGCTCAAGCTCCGCATATTCCTTGGACACCGCGACGAAGCGATCGCCGGGAAGATCGCCGGTCGCCATCTGCGCAGCGAGCTCGTCGCGCCGCGCCTCGATCTGACGGATGCGTTCAAGCGAGATGGCGGTCATTGCTGAGCGACAACCACCGGTTCCACGATGGCGCGAACGCGGTCGAGCGCATCCTGATCGGCACCGTAGCTGCGCTGCGACTGGGTGAGCGCATCGTCGCGAACGGACAGGCTGTAGGTCTGCGACGGCTTGCGCTTCAGCGCCTTGTCGAAGCGCTTGCGCGGGCTCCCCTCGATGGTGGCTTCCGCAGCAATGCCGGCGCGGCGAAGCGCGGCGACAGCAGCGGTGGCGGCAAGCTCAAGCCCGCCGCTTTCTGCCACGACGTTGACCGGCCCTTCAAACGAGGGCTCCTCCAGCAGCATGGCCAGCCGCTCGACACCCGCCGCCCAGCCGACGCCAGCCGTGGGCGCGCCGCCCAGGCTCTCGATCAGACCGTCATAGCGCCCGCCGGCGAGCACCGTACCCTGCGCGCCCAGGCGATCGGTCACGAACTCGAAGGCAGTGTGGCGGTAATAGTCCAGGCCGCGGACGAGTCGTGCGTTGCGCTTCCAGGCGACGCCCGCCGCCTCCAGCCCCTTGGTCACGCTTTCAAAGAAAGCGCCCGCCTCTGACGTGAGGAAATCATCGATACCCGGCGCCGCATCGGCGATCGGCCGATCGCGCGGATCCTTGGAATCGAGGATGCGCAGCGGGTTCTTGTCGAGCCGGGCAAGGCTATCCTCGCTCAAGTCGCCGCGATGCTTCTCGAAGTGCGAGACAAGCGCGGCGCGCCAGGCGTCACGGGTATCCGCATCGCCAAGCGTATTCAGTTGCAGTGTCACCCCTTCCGCAATGCCCAGCTCGTGCAGGAGCTGATCCGCCAGGGTCAGCAGCTCCACATCAGCTGCGGGCTCGGGCGCACCGAGGATCTCCGCATCGATCTGGTGGAACTGACGATAGCGGCCCTTCTGCGGCCGCTCGTAACGGAACACTGCGCCGCTGGTCGCCAGCTTCAGCGGCGCGAATTGCTGCCATCCCTCGGTGAGATAGGCGCGGGCGAGGCCGGCAGTGAATTCCGGCCGAAGCGTGAGCGAATCGCCACCGCGATCGGGGAAGGTGTACATTTCCTTCGACACGACGTCGGTTGTTTCGCCGATCGAGCGGGCGAATACTTCGGTTGCTTCAAACACCGGGATCTCGACCCGCTGGAAGCAATAGAGTTTGCGCACGCGATCGAAGGTGTCGAGCACATGCGCAAAGCGGCGTTGTTCGCTGCCGAAGATGTCCTGCGTGCCGCGCACGCGGTTGGGAGTCTGAATCCGGGCCATTGCGGGCGCATCTAGGCCCCGCTTTCAAAAGCGGCAATGCAAGTCATCGAGCGCAGGTCATTGAGCTTCGCAGCGCCGCTCGTTAGCGGGGCTTTCCATGATCCGTCTTGCCTTCGCGAGCGTCCTGCTCGCTTCCGCTGCCGTCGTCACGGCTCAAGTACCCAATGGGAACTCCGCGCCGCAGCCGGTGCCTTTCACGACCACGATCCCCGATCCGGTCGATCAGCCCTACCCCGGCACGATCGCGCTGAATGTCGATGCCACCGATGTTGCCCGCGGCATCTTCCGCGTCAACGAAACGATCCCGGTGGCCAAGGCAGGGCCGATGACGTTGCTTTACCCCGCGTGGCTGCCCGGCAATCACGCAGCGCGCGGCCAGATCGAGAAGCTGGCCGGACTGGTGATCAAGGCGAACGGCCGGACGATCCCGTGGACGCGCGATCCGGTGGACGTCTACGCCTTCCATATCGACGTGCCCGCCGGTGCCAGCGCGATCGAAGCCAGTTTCCAGTTCATTTCGGCCACCAAGGCGGATCAGGGCCGGATCACCATGACGCCGGAAATGCTGAGCCTCCAGCCCAACTCCGTCAGCCTTTATCCCGCCGGCTATTTCACCCGCCAGATCCCGGTGAAGATGACGGTGAAATATCCGGCCGGCTGGACGGCGTCCGGCGCCATTCCGGCCAAGGTCAGCGGGTCCACCTATTCCTATGATCGCGCCAATTACGAGGTGCTCGTCGATTCACCGATCCTGGCAGGCCGTTATGGCAAGACGTGGCAGCTGACACCGCGCGTGTCGCTTGCCGTTTACGCCGATACGCCCGACGAACTCGCCGCCACGCCGGCGCAGATCGATGCGCACAAGCGGCTGGTTGAGCAATCGGCAAAAGCATTCGCGAGCCAGCATTACGACAAGTACACGTTCCTGCTGTCGATCAGCGACAATCTGGGCGGCATCGGGCTGGAGCATCACCGGTCCAGCGAGAACGGGGTTACGCCCGGGTATTTCACGAAATGGGAAGAAGGGCCGGGCCGCCGCAACCTGCTGCCCCACGAGTTCAGCCACAGCTGGAACGGCAAGTTCCGCCGCGGCGCCGATTCCTGGACGCCCGACTTCCGCACCCCGATGCGCAACTCGCTTCTGTGGGTGTACGAAGGGCAGACGCAATTCTGGGGCTATGTGCTTCAGGCGCGGTCGGGAATGGTGTCCAAGCAGGATACGCTTGATCAGCTCGCGGCGATCGCGGCGCTCTACGACAGCCAGCCTGCACGCCAGTGGCGCGACCTGATCGACACCACCAACGATCCGATCATTTCCGCACGTCGGCCAAAGGGCTGGACCAGCTGGCAGCGCAGCGAAGACTATTACAACGAAGGCTTGCTCGTCTGGCTGGAGGTGGATTCGACGCTGCGTCAGCTTTCCGGCGGCAAGAAGTCGATCGACGATTTCGCGAAGGCGTTCTTCGGCGTGCGCGATGGCGACTGGGGCGATCTGACCTATACGTTCGACGATGTGGTCGCGACGCTGAACGCGGTTCAGCCCCATGACTGGCGCACGCTGCTGACCCAGCGGCTGACGGAGCATGGCAAGGGCGCGCCGCTCTCCGGCTTCGAGCGCAACGGCTATCGCTTGGTCTATACCGCGGATGCGCCGCCATCGTTCCGCCATGGCGAGAAGACGCGCAAGGTGGCTGACCTCACCTATTCCGGTGGGTTCGTGGTCGGAGCCGGCGGCGAGATCACCTCCGTCACCTGGGGGTCGCCGGCGTTCGACGCGGGGCTGACCCTCGGCACCACCATCGTATCCGTTGGCGGGATGGCCTATTCCGATGACCGGCTGAAGGCTGCCATCGCTGCGGCAAAGGATAGCAAGACGCCGGTCCAGATGTGGGTGAAGAAGGGCGAACGCTACCGGCAAGTCTCGCTCGACTGGCAGGGCGGCCTGCGCTACCCGCGCCTGGAAAAGATCGGCACGGGAGAGGCCGGTCTTGATCGGTTGCTTGCGCCGCGCTGACCCGCGGCACGAGTCTTCAATTCGCAATACCAAAGCAAAGGGACCGAACATGCGCATCGACATGGTGCCGACGGGGGACAACCCGCCGCACAGCCTGAATGTCATCATCGAAGTGCCAACCGGTGGCGAGCCGGTGAAGTACGAGTTCGACAAGGCGAGCGGCGCGCTGTTCGTGGATCGCATCCTGCACACGCCGATGCGCTATCCGGCGAATTACGGCTTCGTGCCGCACACGCTGTCGCCGGATGGTGACCCGCTCGACGCTTTGGTCGTGTCGCGCTCGCCGTTCATCCCCGGCTGCGTCGTGCGCGCACGGCCAATCGCAGTGCTGAACCTGGAAGACGAGGCTGGCGGCGACGAGAAGCTCGTCTGCGTGCCGGTCGACCAGACCTTCCCTTATTATTCCAAGGTCGGCGAGAAGGACGATCTGCCCGAGATCGTGTTCGAGCAGATCGAACACTTCTTCACCCACTATAAGGACCTGGAGAAGAAGAAGTGGGTGCGCATCGGCAAGTGGGGCGGCGCTGACGAAGCGCGGCAGATCACCATGGAAGCGATCGAGCGCTACAACGAAGCGAAGAAGCAGGGCGAAGAGCCGCACGACCACGACGTGCCCGGCCGCGACTGAACCGAGACCTCAGCACCCCCCCATTTCCGGTACGCCGGGAATGAGGGGGGCGCCCATTCAATGCGCGGTGAGCTTCAGCCCCGCGATACACAGCACGACACCGAAGATCAGCGCGATGCGCACCGGCGTCGCGGGCTCCCCATAAAAGGCGATGCCCACCAGCACCGTTCCCAGCGCACCGATGCCGCCCCAGACCGCATAAGCGGTACCCATCGAGATCGAGCGGGACGCAAATTCGAGCAGCCCCATGGAGAGGGTGACCGAGGCGAGGAAGCCTGCGGTCCAGCCGATGTTCCGGAACCCGTCGACGTGACGAAGGCAGGTCGTGAACCCGACCTCGAACAGGCCGCCCAGGACCAGCCAGAACCACGCCATCAGCCGCGCCCCGTGCACGAACGTCGGGAAAACTGAGACACTGGCACGGCACCATTCACCATTTGCTTCATTCCTTGCTTGCACCCCGCCCCGCTGCGATCGCCCAGATAAGGCAGGCAGCCATTACCGGCCAGCGAGCGCGAGGAGGGCGGCGCCGGTAACCCGCTGCGTCGTCCATTCATCCTGCGGCCTGGCGCCCTTCGCCCGATAGAATTCGATCGCCGGCGTGTTCCAGTCGAGCACGGTCCATTCCAGACGCGGGCAATCGCGATCGATCGCGATCGCTGCCAGCGCTTTCAGAAGTGCCGCCCCTGCCCCCGAACCGCGCGCCTCGGGCGTTACGTACAGATCCTCAAGCCACAAGCCGCGCCGCCCTGTCCATGTCGAGAAGGTGTGGAAGAACAAGGCGAAGCCGATGGGGGCGCCATCACGCTCCGCCATCAGCACCTCGGCCGACGGTGCAGCGCCGAACAGCGCCGCCTCCAGCATCGGCTCCGTCGCCTCCACCGCATCCGGCTCCCGTTCATAGGCGGCAAGTTCGCGAATGAAGCGCAGGATGGTTGAAACGTCGTCCCTACCGGCGCGGCGAATGGCGATGGTCATGCAGCTTGCTCCAACGTCTGCGCCGCAATGTCTCGGCGGCGGGCGGCATAGACGCAGGCGGCGACAATGACGATGGCGCCGACCAGCGTGTAGGCGGAGACGCGCTCACCAAAGACCAGAAACCCGAGCACCGCCGCATAAACGAACGACGTATATTCGGTCATTGCCAGGTAACCTGCCTCGCCATGGGCATAGGCCCAGGACAACAGCATCATCGAGGCAAAGGCAAGCAGCGCCGCGACGGCCAGCGGCAGGATCGTGGCAGCTGGCGGCACCACTGCAAGCCAGGGTGCGGCAAGGCCAAGCAGCACGAGAATGACCAATGATTGCAGACAGGCAGTTTCCGCCGGGCGCGCGGCAAGTGACTGAAGCCGGGTGAGGATGAGATTGCCGGCGTACAGGATGGCGGAGGCAAGGATCGCGACAGCGCCCTCGAACGCCTCCGGCCCCAGCGCTGCCTTCGCCTGGCCGATGAAGATGGTGCCGATGCCAAGGCTGGCCGCCACCACCGCAACGACGGCGCGCAGCGACACACGCTCCTTCAGCCACCAGGCGGCAAGGATCAGCGCGAGGATCGGCGCAATGTACGATAAGGCGATGGCCTGCGCCATCGGCACGCGCGCCAATCCCCAGAAGAACAGCAACGCCATGGCGCAAGTTACGGTGCCGCGCGTCACATGCAGCAGAAGCGCCCGGCGTGTGGGGCGGCGAACACCCACGGCCGCCCATGCGGCGGCACCGAGCGCAACATTGCCCATCGAGCGCCACAGCATCGTGTTGTACACGCCAAGGGCAAGCACCAGCCCCTTCATGACGGCATCCATGATCGAGAACAGGGCGATGCCCAGCGCTGCGACGAGAAAAGCAAAGCCGACCGGCACCAACTTACGAGGCGTTGAGTTCATGCCCGTGCATTAGAACGATCGTTCTGCGCTGACGAGCGCCAGTGCAGCCTTCCGATGGGTTAATGCAGTATGAACAACGGGCACTGGTGTTAATCGGCAAGCAACGCCATAGATCGAAAAAACTGGAACGTGATATCGGTTAAATAAACCGTTCTGATGATCCGTGCGCTGGTTGACCTGCACAGATGCCACGTTAAAGCAACAATAAATGTAAGGAGCGTCGCATGACTGAAGATACCGTTGACACCAATGCCGTTGAGCTGGCCACCGAGCTGACCATCGCATGGCTGTCAAATCCGAACACCCGCGCGTCCAGCGATGAGGTGCCAGGATTTCTGCAGAAGATGCACGAGGCGGTAAACCAGCTGTCGACGAACACCCAGCCAGTGGCCGAGGAAGAGCCAGCTGGCGAATACACGCCCGCGGTTTCGGTGCGTAAGTCACTTGCTTCAAAGGATCATATTATCTCGATGATCGACGGCAAGCCTTACAAGACGCTGCGCCGTCATCTCGCCGGCCATGGTCTAACTCCGACCGAATATCGTCAGCGTTATGGTCTTAAGCCCGACTATCCGATGGTCGCCGAGAATTATTCGGAGGCGCGCCGCGCCATGGCCAAGAAGATCGGGCTTGGCCGCAAGCCGGGCATGAGCCGCAAGGGCGCAGAAGAAGCGGCTCCCGCCAAGCGCGGTCGCAAGGTGCCCGCGACGGCGGCAGCCGGCGAGGAATAAGGCGCATGGCTCGGGCGGCCGCATCGCTGCCCGGCATGCGTAACGCAATCGGCGGGCGCATTCGTGCGCTCGTCGGTTCCGGCTCGGTCGATCTGTCGCGACCGCCCGGTGATCCCGGCCTGTTCGGCCCCGGATCGATGGCGTGGCGAGTTCACGCCGACTTTTCCGCCATGATGATCGGCGGCGTTTCCGCCTTGCTGTTGCAGATGCTCCATCCGCTGGCGCTCGCCGGGGTGTGGGATCACAGCGATTTCCGCCGCGACCGGCTCGGCCGGCTTCGTCGCACGGCGCAGTTCATTTCCGTGACCACCTTTGGCAGCACGTCATCCGCGAACGCCGCGATCAATCGCGTACGCGCCATTCACGATCACGTGATCGGCACCCTGCCGGACGGAACGCCTTATACCGCAAACGACCCGGCCCTGCTCACCTGGGTTCATGTTGCGGAGGTGGACAGCTTCCTGCGCGCTTATGTCCGCTACCGCGAACCCGGCCTCTCGGGAGCGGAGCAGGACAGGTATCTGAATGAGACGGCCATTATCGCGGAACGGCTCGGCGCGCGCGATGTGCCCAGGACACGGCGTGAGATCGAAAGCTATTTCCGCGCGGTCCGCCCAGAGCTTGCCTATGACGAGCGGACCCGGGATGTCGCCGCCGCGCTGCTGGCGAGTGGCCCGGACGCACTGACGACTGCGGCGCTGGCGATCGTCACCCCCGCCGCGCTCGATCTGCTCCCGCCCTGGGCCGCGACGATGCACGGCCGAGCGCCCAGTGCGATTGGCCGGCCGGCAATCCGGCTGGGCGCGCGCGGCATGGGCAACGTGCTGCGTTGGGCGTTGCGCCGCTAGTCCACGGCGTCAGCCGTCGAACCCTTCACCACCCTCGGCGCTGAGCGGATCGGTCCGCTCGCGGCGCGAGAGCGTCAGAGTCGTGGCGAGATCCCACATCACATTGCCCAGCGTTCGAACGATGTCCGGAAGGGTTTCGACCGCCACCAACAGGCCGAGCGGTGCGGTGGGTGCGCCGATCGCTGCGCAGACCGGTGCCACCGAGCTGACATAGCTGACCGTTCCCGGCAGGCTGACCGCGCCCAGCGACATCAGCGCCGCCACCAGGGTGCCGACCGCCAGCGTGCCCAACGACAGCGGGACGCCAAACCAGTGCGCGATATAGATGGCGACCGCGAAGTTCATTGCGGGACCCGTGGCGCGCAGCAGGGCAACGGCCAGCGGCAGGGTGACGCCGGCTGTGGCAACGGGGGTGCCCAGCGACTGCGCGCCGGCCAGCATCGCCGGCAGCGATGCGAGCGAGGATTGGGTGGACACCGCCACGGCCTGGCTCGGCATGGCGGCGCGCGAGAAGCGCTTCAGCGAAATTCGTCCGCCGATCATCGCCATAGGATAGGCACACAGCGTCACCACCAGGCCGACGCCGGCGACGATCATGATGTAATGGACGAGCGCATGGAAGGCGCCGCTGCCGGCCTTCGCTCCCACCACCAGGGCAAGCGAGAACACGCCGAGCGGGCCGATCCACAACACCCAGCCGATCACCACCAACATGGTATCGCGCACTGCCGTGAAGACGCGCACGAGAACCTCCCGCAACCCTTCCTCGATCCGCATCAGCGCAAAGGCGAAGATCAGCGCAAAGATGATCATCGACAGGAAATTGCTCTCCGCCGTGGTGCGCACGATGTTGCTTGGGATAATGCCGGACAGGAACTCACCCAGCGGGGGAACCGGCGGGTTCGGGCCGACACCGGTCAAGGCCGCGCGCAGCGCCGCGGCGGAATCAACCGGAAGCGGCGCGAGTTGCAGGAGCAGCGGGGTCAGGAACGCCGCCGACAGCGCCGACGCAATCATCACTGCGACGTAAAGCCCGACCGCGCGCCCGGCGAGCCGCCCCGCCTGTGCCGCCGCCGCCGTGGCAGCCACGCCCGTAACCAGCAGGGAAAAGACCAACGGCACGATCGTCATCTGCAAGGCGTTGAGCCATGCCTGGCCGATCGGCTGAGCCACGGCGATGGTCGGATCCACCGACGCAGGCGCATAAGCAGCGAGCAGAATGCCGGCGACCAGCCCCACCACCAGCGCCACAAGAATACGAGTAGATTGGGACATCACGCCTTTCGAACTCTTCGTCACCGCGGACTTGTTCCTAAGTCCGCCAAACGGCAAGAGCTAAGGCATTAATGGTTGTGCGGCACCCAGAGTGCCGGGGCAAGCCCGTCCGCAACACCGGGGATCCGGCAAGGACGGGACAACGAGCGGTTTGGAGGTTACCAGTGGCGCGCAAATACTTCGGCACGGACGGCATTCGCGGCCTGACCAACATCGCGCCGATGACGGCGGAAATGGCGATGAAGGTCGGCATGGCGGCGGGCGCCTATTTCGTGCGTGGCGATCATCGCCACCGCGTGGTGATCGGCAAGGACACGCGCTTGTCCGGGTACATGCTCGAAAACGCGCTGGTCGCAGGGTTCACCGCGGTCGGCATGGACGTCGTGCTGCTGGGGCCGATGCCGACACCGGCGGTGGCGATGCTCACGCAGTCGATGCGTGCCGACATCGGCGTAATGATCTCCGCCAGCCACAATCCGTTTGCCGACAATGGCCTCAAGCTGTTCGGGCCGGACGGCTACAAGCTGTCCGACGAAGCGGAACTGGCGATCGAGGCGCTGATCGACGGCGACGTCGCCTTGGCGGCGGCCGGTGACATCGGTCGTGCACGCCGGGTCGAGGATGCCCGCGGCCGGTACATCCACTTCGCCAAGTCGACCTTCCCGGCGGATCTGCGGCTGGACGGCCTGAAGGTGGTGATCGATTGCGCCAACGGTGCGGCCTATCAGGTGGCGCCGTCCGCGCTTTGGGAGCTGGGGGCGGAAGTGGTCGCCATCGGTGTCGAGCCCAATGGCAAGAACATCAACGAACGGGTCGGCTCCACCGCGCCGCAGACCTTGTCCGAAACCGTGGTCGCCAGCGGTGCGGCGATCGGTATCGCGCTGGACGGGGATGCTGACCGCCTCATCGTCGTGGACGAGCTTGGCCGGGTGGTGGACGGCGACCAGTTGATGGCGACGATCGCCACCGGCTTCGCGCGCCGCGGCGCGCTGGCGGGCGGCGGGCTGGTCGCGACGGTGATGTCGAACCTTGGGCTGGAGCGGCATCTCGCGGCACAGGGGCTGGGGCTGGTGCGCACGTCCGTCGGGGACCGCTACGTACTGGAAGCGATGCGCGCCCGCGGCTTCAACGTCGGCGGCGAGCAATCCGGCCACATCATCCTTTCCGACTATGGCACAACCGGCGACGGCCTGGTGGCGGCGCTTCAGATCCTGGCCGAGGTGAAGCGTTCTGGGGCACCCGCCAGCGAGGTGCTGCACCGGTTCGAGCCACTGCCCCAGCTGCTGAAGAATGTGAAATACGCGCGCGGCGGCAAGCCGCTGGACGCGGCAAGCGTCAGGGATACGATCGCGGCGGCGGAGGCGGAGCTTGCCGGAAGCGGTCGGCTGGTCATCCGTCCCTCCGGCACCGAACCGGTGATCCGCGTGATGGCGGAAGGCGACGACGCGGGGCAGGTGGAAGCGGTGGTCGACCGGATCTGCGACGCGGTGCGCGCGGCGGCGTGACCCTGCGAGGGAAGGAAGACCAAGGCGCGGCCTCAGCGGGACGAAGCGGGAGTGATCGACCGCTTCTGTGTCGCCGTTATTTGCGTGTCCCCGCTGGCCGGGAAGTAGTTGGCCGGTTCAACGCCTAGCCATTCACGTCATGCCCCGGCGGCGGGGATCCATAAGCGCAAGCCCGTGGCAAGAAGCGCGAGCGTCAGCGTTTATGGCTTCCCGCCGCCCCGCCGGGGATGATGTGATCGCGATGCCCGGCGCTCAGTCGCCCGTCACCTTGGCGGGGCCCAGGTCGCCCTGCCCGACCGTGCCGCTGGCCATGGCGAGCATCGCGTCGAGGCTCTTCTTCGCCTTCACCCGCAGATCCTCATCCATCTCGATCCGCGGCTGAAGATCGCGCAGCGCGATGTAGAGCTTCTCCATCGTGTTCAGCGCCATGTACGGGCAGATGTTGCAGTTGCAATTGCCGTCCGCGCCGGGCGCACCGATGAAGGTCTTGTTCGGCAGCGCCTTTTCCATCTGGTGGATGATGTGCGGCTCGGTCGCGACGATCAGCGTGTCGCCCGACATCGCCATGGCATATTCGAGGATGCCGCGCGTCGAGCCGACATAATCGGCGTGGTCCAGAATGACGGCGGGGCATTCCGGATGTGCCGCAATCGGCGCGCCGGGGTGCTGCGCCTTCAGCTTCAGCAGCTCCGTCTCGCTAAACGCCTCGTGCACGATGCAGACGCCCGGCCAAAGGATCAGGTCACGCCCGGTCTTGCGCGCCAGATAGCCGCCGAGATTGCGGTCCGGGCCGAAGATGATCTTCTGATCCTTGGGGATCTGCGACAGGATCTTTTCCGCCGAAGACGAAGTGACGATCACGTCGGACAGCGCCTTCACCGCGGCCGAGCAATTGATGTAGGTCAGCGCGATTGCGTCGGGGTGCTGCGCGCGAAAGGCAGCGAACTGCTCCGGCGGGCAGCTGTCCTCAAGCGAGCAGCCGGCATCCATGTCGGGCAGGATCACGGTTTTCTGCGGGGAAAGGATCTTCGCGGTTTCGGCCATGAAGCGAACGCCGCAAAAGGCGATCACGTCGGCATCGGTCGCCTGCGCCTTGCGTGACAGATCAAGGCTATCGCCGACGAAGTCCGCAATGTCCTGGATCTCGGGCTTCTGGTAATAATGCGCCAGGATCACCGCGTTGCGCTCCTTGCGGAGACGTTCGATCTCGGCGCGGATGTCGACGCCCGTGAGGTTCTGCGGCTGTTCCATGCCCGTGCAGATGGCCCGGCTGGACATTGGGATCAAGATAGCATGGGCGATAGCGTGCGCGGTTCGCGCGCGCGTTATTGTGCGTTCGCCAGTACTTCCTGAAGGCTGCGGCTCATGTCCCACCGTTCGCCATCGGATGGGCCGGTCTCACCCGCAAACCGCACCTCGACGCGCACCGGCAGACCGGCCGCGGACAAAGCACCGCCGAACAGGCGCGAAATGGCCGTTCGCCCATTCTCCCGCGCTTTCGCCATATTCTCGGGATCGTCGGCGCGATCGGCGACGGCGGTGGCGGCGGTGGAGGCGACGCGGCGCTGAAGCTCGGCCATCGCGTCTCGCGAGACATAGGGCCCCGACGTCTGATCGAGTGTCACGCGCGCATGATCAACATTCGGGCGGCCGGGCCGAACATCGGGTACCTCGACGGTCAATGTTCGATTGGCGGCATCGTAGCGGAAGTCGCTTGGATCCAGCCGGCGCACATCAACGAAATAGTCGACCTCGAACGGCGCCTTCACCACACGCGTGGATTTCAGCCAGCCCCAAAGGCGGCTGGTCGCGCCAGTCGCCTGCACCGTGCCGGTCAGGCGGCTGACGCGAAGATCGGCGCTGGTGTGCAATGTCGCGGCGACCACTCGCGCGACCGCCAGGCCGCTGTCGTCGGTCGCGACGACGTGGCGATCATCCCACCAGCGATAGGCAGCAACCGTGGCGACCATGATCGCGAAGGCAATGGCGACTCCGACCGCAGCGATCGCGATCGATCGCCCGTCAGGCCGCATCCACGCTTTCCCAGCCGGCGTCATCGCTGCGCACGAGCGATCGTCGTTCCAGATCAATGAGGTGCGCCAGCACCGATCGCTCGGCAGCCGGATAAAGACGCGGGTCAACGCCGACGTACATCTTCTCGACCATGGCGGGGATCTGAGCGGTGCCCGCCCGCAGCAGGCGCAGGATCTGCCCCTCGCGCTGCTTGCGGTGACCGAGCAACCCGCGCACCAGCCGCTGCGGCCGTTCGATCGCCTCACCGTGGCCGGGATAATAGATCCGGTCGTCGCGGCCCATCAGCTTTTCGAGGCTCGCCATATAGGCGGTCATGTCGCCATCCGGCGGCGAGACGACGCTGGTTGCCCAGCCCATCACGTGATCGCCGGAAAACAGGGCCTTGGTCTCACGCAACGCAAAGGCGAGGTGGTTGGACGTGTGGCCCGGGGTCGCGATCGCCTCCAGCGTCCAGCCATCGCCAGCGACCGTTTCGCCCTCCGCCAACACGCGATCGGGCGCATAATCATGATCGAACGAAGCGTCCGAACGCGGGCCGTCGTCCTCCAGCGCGAACGGCGCCGCGCCGATGACAGGCGCATCAAGCTCGCGCGCAAGCCGCGGCGCGCCCGGGCTGTGATCGCGGTGATGGTGGGTGATGACGATCGCGCGCACCGGCCGGCCAGCAACCACCGCGAGCAAGGCGGCATGATGCGCATCATCCGCCGGGCCGGGATCGATGATCGCTAGATCGCTCGTCCCCACGATATGCGTCTGCGTACCCGTGTAGGTGTAAGCCGAGGCGTTCGGCGCGAGCACGCGCGTGACGAGCGGCTCAAGCACGATCGGAATACCGGTTGGCGGTGCCTCCATGTGACGGCAGATGGCCGGTTCGCCCGTCGATGGCAAGGGCGTGGCGGCCAGCGCCCCCGATCAATGGTGCCCTTCGTCCTCGATGTGCGGGGCTTCCTCCTCCAGCGCCCTGAGCGCGTGATCACGTTCGGCGCCGGTCAGATGACCATTCGCGCGGATCGCCACTCGGGCGGCGCGGATACCCTCGCGCGCACTGACCATCGCCACCCGCCGGGCGATGTCGGCTTCGCGCATCGCGGCCTCGGCGCGGCGTTGCGCGTCGGCCTGCGCCCGGGCAGTGCGCCGTTCGATCCGGTCGGTGCAGATGGTCAGGCGCGGCTGGCCCTGATCGGTGTCATGCACCACGGTCGGCTCAATGGCGTCGCCTGCACAGGCCGCGGAACGGACCGTGGGCACCGTGACTGACACATGGCCGTCGTGTGCCCAGCGAGGCGGCGTGGGCGGAGTCGGGGGAGTCGGTGGGGTGGGCGGCGTTGGCGTCGCCGCCGGCGCGGCAGGGGCCGCCGGCGCAGTGGCAGGTACGTCGGGCTGCGCCGGTCGGGCGGGCTCGGGGGGCAGCGGCGGCTCCGGCACGGGATTGGCAGCGATCCAGCTGCGCGCGGCCTCACCCTGCAACACGGTACGCTTCCCATCGCGCTCCACCACGACGCGCACGTCGTGGGCGGCTGGTGCCATGGCGGGTGCAACGACGGGGAGCGCCGCCTTTGCTGCGGTCTCGACGCCGGCACGCACTCGCTCTGCCGCCTGTGTGCCCGATGCGGTGAGGCCAAGTGCGCCAGCGCCGGTGGCGAACACCGCCGCCAAGCCAACCAGCGTACGGGAACGCGACAACCGGTTCATGCCCAGCATGCGCAGGCGCCCTTTCAGGTCATCGACGGTGTGCAGGTGGCAGGCCGCAGCAATCGCGCCGCCATGCGCCGCCTTCACGATCGCGCAGGCATAGGCATGGCGCGCGCTGACACCCAGCTGTGCCAGGACGCGCGCATCGTTCGCCATTTCCTGATCGGCACGGAAAGCGCGAAAGGCATACCAGGCAAGCGGATTGAACCAGTGCAGCGCCAGCACGGCGAGCGCGAACCAATTGGCGACCAGATCGCCGCGTGCATGGTGACCAAGCTCATGCGCGAGCGCCAGCCGCTGCTCATCGGCATCGTAGCGGGCGGCAAAGTCGCGCGGGAAGGCAACGAAGCGGCGCAGCACACCAAAGGCGAGCGGGCCGGTCGCCGCCGCGCTTTCGATGATGGTGACGCCGTCGACCCGGTCAACCACGCCCGCGCCCAACAACAAACGCCGACGAAAGCGGTAATAGGCAAGCATGTGCCAGCCGATGAACGCCGCCGCACCCAGAGCCCATAGCGCGGCAAGGGAAGAACCGAGCGACAGGAACGAGGGTGCGGCAGCGTCGCCGGCCGCCGGAACGATCAGCACCGTCACCTGCTGGCCGACCTGAGTGATGGGGGCAGTGAGCGCAGCGGAGATCGGTGCCGCCACCTGATCCCGAACGGTTTCGGGGAGCGGCGGCAACACCAGCCGAAGCAGCGGCAGCGACCACAAGGCATAGGCCACCGGCGCGCCAAAGCTGCGCCGCACCGGCCCGCGCACCAGCAATACCAGCGCGATCAGGAGAGCGGAGGCGGCGAGCGCCTCGACCATCCACGAGACGCCCGCGCCGCTCATTGTTTCAGCGCTTTCAGCAGCGTTTCGATTTCCGCAATGTCTTGCGCGGAAAGCTCGTCACGCTCGGCGAGATGCGCCACGAGCGGCGTCAGCTTCCCGCCGAACAGGCGATCGATCAGTCGCCGCGATTCACCGGCAACATAATCGCCGCGTTCCACCGCGGGGCGATAAAGGTAGCGGCGGCCATCCTCCTCATGGGTGATGGCATTTTTGGCGAGCAGCCGGCCGAGCAGCGTCTTGACCGTGTTGGTGCTCCAGCCGCGTTCGGGATCGACCCGTTCGGCCACATCCTGGGCGGTGAGCGGACTATCGTCCCACAACACCTCCATCACCGCATGTTCGGCATCGCTGATCCGTTCGGCCACGACTCGACTCTCCTGCAACTACAGATGTGGTCGCACTGTTTACGGTCGTAGTCAATAAGGGCAGATCCGATCCGGTGCGGCTCAGACCGGATGCCCCTCCGTATCGCGCAGCACCTCGCGCCGGCCGACGTGATCGGGGCGGCTGACGATGCCGTCCTTCTCCATCCGCTCGATCAGGCGCGCGGCCGAATTGTAGCCGATGCGCAGCTGACGCTGCAGCCAGGAGGTCGAGGCCTTCTGGCTTTCGCACACCAGCTGGATCGCGGCGCGATATTGCTGGTCCTCGGCCGAATCCTCGCCGGTCGGTGCGCCCTCGATCTCGAAGCTCTGCTCCGGCTCCTCGGTGACGGAGGAGATGTAATCAGGCGTGCCCTGCGAGCGCCAGTGATCGGTGACGGTCTGCACTTCCTCGTCGCTGACGAACGGGCCGTGGACGCGCACGATGCCCTTGCCGCCGGGCATGTAGAGCATGTCGCCCTTGCCTAAGAGCTGCTCGGCGCCCTGTTCACCCAGGATGGTGCGCGAATCGATCTTGGAGGTGACGTGGAAGCTGATGCGCGTCGGCAGGTTCGCCTTGATGACGCCGGTGATGACGTCGACCGAGGGGCGCTGAGTCGCCATGATGAGGTGGATGCCGGCGGCGCGCGCCTTTTGCGCCAGGCGCTGGATCAGGAATTCGACCTCCTTGCCCGCCGTCATCATCAGGTCGGCAAGCTCGTCGACGATCACGACGATCTGCGGCAGCACCTGATAGTCGAGCTGTTCCTCCTCATAGACCGGGCGGCCATTCTCGTCCCAGCCGGACTGGACCTTGCGCCCCAATGGCGCGCCCTTGGCCTTTGCCGCGCGGACCTTTTCGTTGAAGCCGCCGAGGCTG
Source organism: Sphingomonas sp. IC-11 (assembly GCF_021043365.1). Taxonomy (GTDB): domain Bacteria; phylum Pseudomonadota; class Alphaproteobacteria; order Sphingomonadales; family Sphingomonadaceae; genus Sphingomonas. The sequence continues at coordinate 21,492 of NZ_JAJNDU010000008.1, forward strand.
CGCACGCCGAGCGAAGACATCTGGCGATAGCGATCCTCCATCTGCTCCACCGCCCATTTCAGCGCGCGGACCGCCTTCGCCGGATCGGTGACGACGGGTGAGAGAAGATGCGGAATGTCGTCATACATCGACAGTTCGAGCATCTTGGGATCGATCATGATCATGCGGCACTGATCGGGGGTGAGCCGATAGAGCAGCGACAGGATCATCGCGTTAAGGCCGACCGACTTGCCCGAGCCGGTGGTGCCGGCAACCAGCAGGTGCGGCATCGGCGCGAGATCGGCGATGACGGGATCGCCGGCGATGTTCTTGCCCAGGATGACGGGAAGCTGCGCGTTCTGATCCTCGAACGCCTGACTTCCGATCAGCTCGTGGAGCGACACCGTCTCCCGCTTCGGATTGGGCAATTCGATGCCGATCACGGTGCGGCCCGGGATGGTGGCGACACGGGCGGAAATCGCGCTCATGTTGCGCGCGATGTCGTCGGCCAGGCTGATGACGCGGGTGGCCTTGATGCCCGGCGCGGGCTCCAGTTCGTACATCGTCACGACCGGGCCAGGGCGCACTTCGACGATCGCGCCCTTCACGTTGAAATCGTCGAGCACGGTTTCGAGCAGGCGCGCGTTGCGCTCCAGCGCGGTCTTGTCGATCTGCGCATTCTGCGACGGCGGCGCCGGCGTCAGCATGTCGAGTGTCGGCAGTTCGTAATCGTCGCGCAGTGCGAGCTTCGTCTGGCGTGGCTCCTTGGCCCCGCTTCCCGTCGCCGGCGGCGCCGTACGATCGTTGATGACCGGCGCGGGGCGATTGTCTGGCTCGGCAACGGCACGCGGCGGCACTGGCTTGCGCCGCAGGTCGACAGCGCCATCCTCGTCCGCGCCGTCCCATTGATCGTCGGCGCCAGCGGCAACGATGCGCGGCTTGCGGCGCGGGATCCACCCGCGCGGCAGATCCACCTCCAGGCTGCGCCCCCACACAATCGCGCCGGCAAGCCCGGTGATCACGCCGAGCGCCACGATGCTCCACCACGTGACCAGCGGATTGTTCGCGAAGGCCAGCGCCCAGCGCGCCGCCGCGACACCGCCGAGCCCGATCCCACCGCCCCAGCCGAACGGCAGCGCGAGAACCGCGTCGTCGGACACGCAGGCGAGTGCCACCGCCATCAGCGAAACGCCGATCACGGCCTGACGCAGCATCCGCTTCCACGCGCCAGCCGGCTGATCCCGCCACAGCCGCAGGCCGATCACCGGACCGATCGGCAGCAACAGCGCCACGGCCGGCCCGAAAATGGTCAGCGCGAAATCCGCGAACCAAGCACCGGGCACGCCAAGCAAATTGCCCGTCACCCCCGCGGATGCCGTATTCAGCGAGCCATCACCGGGTCGATAGCTGGCGAGCGCCAGGGCCATCAGGACGGTGGCGATGAACAGCACGATGGCGGTCGCAAGCGCGCCACTGCGGACCGCCCCCGCCTTTACCGTCTCGCGCCACAAGGACGTTTGCGCCCTGCTCGCCATGCCTACAACGCCCCCGAAAATGTCGTGAAATCAGCGCCGCGATAATCTGCCCCGGCGAGTCCGGCGTCAAGCGGCGCGCCCGAACCGCTCACGGTTCGCCCCGCAACTGTGACGGCAAGGGCACGCCCTGCCGACGAGGCGCCCCCGCACCGCGACGGCCGACATTTTTCCCAAGCGGCACAACTTGCTAAAGGAATTGCCCACCACCTGAAGGCGCTGCCCCCTCCCATGCCCGGACTGAAGCACGAACGACTGTATCTCGCGCCTGTCGTTGGCGTGGACGAGGCGGGGCGCGGGCCGCTCGCCGGTCCCGTCGTCGCCGCCGCCGTGATCCTGCCCGAACGAGGCACACCGCGGGGTATCGACGATTCGAAGAAGCTGCCCGCCGCGGAACGTGCACGGCTTTGCGCGCGAATCACCGATTGCGCCGTGGTCGGTGTCGGCATCGTGGAAGCGGACGAGATCGACACGCTCAACATCTATTGGGCGACCATGAAGGCGATGACGCTGGCGGTTGATCGGGTTGCTGCCGTGCTTGGCTGCGCGCCGGGGCATGTGCTGGTAGACGGAAACCGGCTGCCGCGCTGGAGCTATGCGGCAACCCCGATCGTCGGCGGCGATGCACAGAGCCGGTCGATCGCCGCGGCATCCATCGTCGCCAAGCACACCCGCGACACCATCATGCTCGCGCATCACGAATCATATCCGCACTACGGCTGGGATTCGAACAAGGGCTATGGTTGCCCTGCGCACCGGCGCGCGCTGGCCGAACATGGCCCCTCCCCGCTCCACCGCCGCAGCTTCGCGCCGGTCGCACAGACGGTTCTTCCGTTCTGAGTCTTTTGCGCCACACCCCACCCGTTGAGTCGTCTGGCACTGTCAGACTCAATATCTGGGATGGTGCGCAAAATGTTCCGCTCTGCCAACGAAATGGCCCGTTCCGGCTTTAGTTACTGAACCCTTGACGACGAGTCCGCCGCGCGACGACGGTCGCGTGCGAGAAGGGGGAAACGCATGAGTGTCATTGAGAAAACGCGTGTGCGTCGCACCCGGGCCGCGGCGCCTGAGGAAGGCGTGGCGCTGCCGCTGGACGAGATCCTGATGGGGGATTGCATCGCGCACATGCGCGCGCTGCCGGCGAAGTCGATCGACATGATCTTCGCCGATCCGCCCTATAATCTGCAGCTCGGGGGTGAGCTGTTTCGTCCGGACGGCAGCCATGTGGATGCAGTGACGGACGATTGGGACAAATTCGACACCTTCGCCGCTTATGACGCGTTCACTCGCGCATGGCTGGCTGAGGCGCACCGGATCCTTAAGGATGACGGCACGATCTGGGTGATCGGCAGCTATCACAACATCTTCCGCGTAGGCGCGGCGGTGCAGGATCTGGGCTATTGGATCCTGAACGACATTGTCTGGCGCAAGAACAATCCGATGCCGAATTTTCGCGGCACACGGTTCACCAACGCGCATGAAACGCTGATCTGGGCATCCAAGGGCGAGAAGGCGAAATACACCTTTAACTACCGCTCGATGAAGACGCTGAACGACGAGATCCAGATGCGTTCGGATTGGGAATTCCCGATCTGTGGCGGTCAGGAGCGACTGAAGGGCGCGGACGGGCACAAGGTCCATCCCACCCAGAAACCGGAGGCTTTGCTGTACCGGATTCTGCTGGCCTGCACGAAGCCGGGGGACGTTGTGCTTGACCCGTTCTTCGGGACGGGAACGACGGGCGCCGTTGCCAAGCGGCTTGGCCGCCGCTGGATCGGGATCGAACGCGAGAACGTCTATATCGACGCTGCGCGTTCGCGAATCGCGGATGCGCTGCCGCTGGACGAATCGGCGCTCACCACCATGCAGAGCCCGCGTCAGCAGCCGAAGGTCGCGTTCGGCGTTCTGGTCGAAAACGCTTATCTGCCGGCCGGCAGCGTAGTGATGGATGCCAAGCGCCGGTTCCGCGCCACCGTTCGGGCCGACGGCAGCCTTGCAAGCGATTGCGGCGCCATTGGCTCGATCCACAAGCTGGGCGCCACGTTGCAGGGCGCCCCGGCGTGCAACGGCTGGAGCTTCTGGCATTACGAGGCGGACGGCACGCTGAAGCCGATCGACGCGATCCGGCAGACCTACCTCCTCGCAACGCAGATCTGATCGCCGCCCGGCTGTTCCAGGAACAGCCGGGCGCCCGTCCTGGTGCTCGGGGCGCCGGGCCGGAACCGCCGCTTGCTCCACCGCGGCGGCTGCTTCACAGCCTCATGGTCCTATACCTGAGAGCCCGCCATGCATCTTCGCCCGATCCACTTCGTCGATGCGCCATTCGCTTACGCCGATGGCGCGGTCAGCCGACTGGCCGGCGGCATGCAATGGTTCGCCGCTTATGAAGTGAGCGAGGGCGGCGCCAAGCGCATCGTCCCGCTTACCGAACTCGCCAACCTTGGCCCGCGTGCGGCGCAGCTTCACCAACGCATCACCGCACCACGCCCGCCCCTGGTGCTGGGCGCACGGACGCTCCGGTTCGATCAACCGGTCGTCGCCGGCATTCTCAACATGACGCCCGACAGCTTCTCGGACGGCGGCGTTCACCGCGAGGATCCCGCGGCAGCGACATCGGCCGGCATGGCGATGGCGGGCGCGGGCGCCGGAATGATCGATGTCGGCGGCGAATCCACCCGTCCAGGTGCGGCGCCCGTGTGGGAACAGGATGAAGCCGACCGAGTCGTGCGGGTGATCGAGCGGCTCGCCGCCGCAGGCGCCCTGGTGTCCATCGACACCCGCAAGGCCCTGGTGATGGAGCGGGCGCTCGCCGCGGGCGCGGCCATCGTCAACGATGTGTCGGCGCTGTTGTGGGATAAGCGCGCGCTTGACGTCGTGGTTGGGGCCAGCTGCCCGGTGATCATCATGCACTCGCCCGATCCCGAGAAGGGCGGGCATGGCAGCGGCGGCTATCGCGATGTGGTGACCGATGTCTTTGACTGGCTGGAAGCGCGGATCGACGCCCTGACCGCGGCAGGGCTGGATAGCGGCAAGATCATCGTCGATCCCGGCATTGGCTTCGGCAAGTCGCTGCAGGACAATCTCGCATTGCTCAACGACCTCGCCATCTTTCACGGGCTTGGATGCCCGATCATGCTGGGCGCCAGCCGCAAGCGCCTGATCGGTGCGCTCTCCAACGAAGCGCCAGTAGGGGAGCGCCTGGGCGGATCCGTGGCGCTCGCGCTCAAGGGCGCCGCGGCCGGCGTGCAGTTGCTCCGGGTGCATGATGTGGCCGAGACGGTTCAGGCACTGCGGGTATGGCGTGGGATGCGTGATCGCGCACTCGTCGGCTGATACGCTCGCCCCCTGCCGTGCCTGCGCCCTTCGCCGGCAAACGAGCTTCGCGATCGCGCCTTCACCGGGCTAAGGACGCCTGATGACCCTTCCCCAATGTCAATCCCGCTGATGTGTGTTGTTGCGCTCGCCTGGGCGGCCAGCCCGCGCTGGCAACTCGTGGTCGCCGCGAACCGCGATGAATTCCATGCCCGCCCCTCGGCCCCAATTGCGCGATGGGAAGATGCGCCACATGTGCTCGGCGGGCGCGATCTTGTTTCGGGCGGGGGCTGGTTGGGCGTGTCTGAGCAGGGTCGCTTTGCCGTGGTCACCAATGTTGCCGGCTTTCCGCGCGGCGACGCATCACCCTCCCGGGGCGCCCTTGTGGCGGATTACCTGCGCGATGGCGCGCTTCCGGCGGACGCGAGCCTCGGCGGCTTCGGCGGGTTCAGCCTGATGACGATTGGCGACCAAGCGGAATTCCGCACCAACCGTCCCATCCTCGTGCATCAGCCGCTCGCATCCGGGCTCCACGGCATCTCCAATGGGCCGCTCGATCCGCCTTGGCCGCGTACACGTACGTTGACGCAAGCGCTTGGCGAGTGGCTAGCGCGGGGCCGCGCACCCGAGGAGTTGCTCGAACTTCTCGCTGACGAAGAGCCGACAACCTCGGGAGAGCGGCCAGTGTTCATCCGCGACAGCGTGTACGGGACGCGGTGCAGCACGGTATTGGCGATCGCCGCTGACGGCGCAGGTTTGATGGTCGAGCGTCGGTTCGGCCCGTCCGGAACGCCGGAAGGAGAGACTCGGCTGGCGTTCCGCTGGCCAAACGCCTGATCGCCACCGCCGCGCAACACGCGCGAACGCCGGCCCTCCTGCCTGAGCCACGCCGTGCCCGGCTGGCGGCGAGCCCCTAGGGGTAAACCGACGAGCCCATTGCCGCATGATAAGCGTTGATGGCATGATCCCGTCGCGAAAGACTCGGAGAAGGGCGCCATGTCGATTGCCACGGCCACAATGCCGGACCGTTTCTCGATCATCACCATTGCCGCTCCCGGGGTCGAATCGCCGGCATGGAACGCGCGACTGCGCTGGCCCAGCCAGGGCGACGAGCATGTCGTGCTGGATGGCGGTGAACGACGCAGCATCTGGGCAGCGCAACTGGACGCTGCGGTGATGCGGGCAGATCGGGCTGTGGTGCTTGTGGCGGAGGGGATCGGTTGCCACGCCGCGTCTTGGTGGGCACGCTTGTCGCCCGCCAACTATGTTTCCCGGGTTGCCGGCGCGCTCCTGTTCGATCCACCCCCGACGCAGGGGCGCGACCGGGATGCGTTTGCGTCCCCCGCCATCGCACTGCCGTTCCCGTCGCTGGTGCTTGCCGAGGATCTGCCGAGCGCCACTGGCCCGGCGATCGAAAGCTGGGGCAGCCGCCTGATCGATGGCCACCGGCGGCGTGAGGGCGACCTGCGCCCGTGGCGGAGCGCGCAGCGACTGATCGAGCGAGTGACCAACCGCGTGATCGAGCGGGATGTCGCCCGCATCCTCGCCCTGAACCCGAACGCCCGGCGCTGATTTTCACCCGACCAGGTTGAGCGAAGCGTCGCACGCGGCGGCATCGTCGGCATGGCCTGTCACGAGGCGACACGCCGGCCAAAGCGTCGGCAGCAACGGGCCAGCAATCTCGCTGCCGCAACGGCAGCTTCCTGTTGCCCTCCTTATTCTCCCTCGCTAACCGCCAGAAATGGCGCACGTCGGCATCATCATGGGCTCGACCTCCGACTGGGAGACAATGCGGCACGCTGCCGAGACGCTGGATGCGCTCGGCGTGCCCCATGAAATGCGGGTCGTATCCGCGCATCGCACCCCCCAACGCTTGTATGACTATGCCACTCATGCCGCCGACCGCGGCCTGAAGGTGATCATCGCCGGTGCCGGCGGCGCGGCGCACTTGCCGGGCATGGCCGCCGCGATGACGCATCTGCCCGTTCTTGGTGTGCCGGTGGAATCAAAGGCGCTGAAGGGGATGGATAGCCTGCTGTCGATCGTTCAGATGCCCGGCGGCATTCCCGTAGGGACGCTCGCCATCGGCAAGGCCGGCGCGATCAACGCCGGCCTCCTTGCCGCAGCGATCCTTGCCGTCAGCGACGACGCCCTTGCCGGGCGGCTGAAGCAATGGCGCGCGGCCCAGACTGACAGTGTTGCGGAGCTCCCCCAATGAAGGCCCTGCCACCCGGATCGACGATCGGCATTCTGGGGGGCGGACAGCTCGGGCGGATGATCGCGTCTGCCGCGGCGCAGCTGGGTTACCGCACCCATGTTCTGGCGCCGGATCGGGAGAGCGTGGCGGCGCAGACCGCCTCCGCGCTGACCCGCGCCGATTATCACAACCGGGTGGTGCTGGCCGACTTCGCCGCTCAGTGCGACGTGATCACCTACGAGTTTGAGAATATCGCTGCCGAGCCGGTGGAGTGGCTCGCCGAGCGCGTGCCGGTCCACCCGTCGCCTGCCAGCCTGCGGGTTGCTCAGGATCGGTTGGCGGAAAAGGCGTTCGTTGCTGGCTTGGGCGGCACCCCGGCGCGCTGGGCCGCCGTTCCGACCCGCGACGCACTCGATGAAGCCATCCGGACGATTGGCACGCCGGCGGTGCTGAAGACCACCCGCATGGGCTATGACGGCAAGGGCCAGGCGCGCCTTTCCTCGCCCGCCGACGCCGATCAGGCGTGGGAAGCGGTAGGCGGCGCAGCGGTGCTGGAAGCCTTTGTGACCTTCAGCCACGAGTTCTCGATCGTTCTGGTGCGTGCGGCTGATGGCTCGATGGTCAGCTATCCGCCACCCTGGAATGAGCATGCCGATGGCATCCTCGCACGCTCGACGGTTCCTGCCCCGGCGCCGATCGCTGCGCACTGGACCGAAGCGGCGGCACTGACCGGCCGCATCGCGGACGCGCTGAACCATGTCGGCGTGCTGACATGCGAGTTCTTCGCCACCGAAGATGGCCCCGTCTTCAACGAGATGGCGCCGCGCGTCCACAACTCCGGCCATTGGACGATGGAAGGCGCGGTCACGTCGCAGTTCGAAAACCACGTCCGCGCGATCTGCGGCTTGCCGCTCGGGGACACGGCACTCACTGGCGCCGCCGTGACGATGGACAATCTGATCGGTCACGACGTCGATCGATGGGCGGAACTGCTCGCGGAACCCGGCGCCCATGTCCACCTCTACGGAAAGCGTGAAGTTCGCGCCGGGCGCAAGATGGGCCATGTGACGCGGATTACCCGGGCCTAATCGGCCTGCTTCGGCCGATTTGCTTGGCAACACGCACCTTTGCCGGTGCAGCCGCGTCTGGGCGACGCCGATCGATCGCCCGCCCGACATGCCAGCAGGTCGCCAACAAGCGTCGCTCTGACTTCACTAGACGCGCGCGGTAAGCAGCCCTGAGCCCACCGGCACGAACGCGACTGCGACAGGACGACCAACTCGCCCATCGCAGCGGCAACGCTCGCGTCCTTCAGGGAAGCGTATCGGACTGCGCTCAAGATCCGCACGCACTGGGGAAGCACACAGAAGCCGCGCCGGCGCCCTGCCAGCACGACATCTCACTGCCGTCGAGGCATAGCCGGTAGATCAAAGGCCTGATCTCAAGCTCGCAGCGAAGGCGGCAGGTGAGCCGCGGTCCGATGAGCCGAAAGAGCGCCATGGATCGGGACCAGCGCCCGATACAATCGCTCGCCACGATCAGGCGCGGCCAGCGGTTGGGAAAAGCTGCGCCAGGCTCCCGAGGTCGGGAACGCGCTCGGTGTTTCACATGAACGATAGGTGGTGCGCCCGGTAGCCCCCGCGGGAACATCGAGCATCCTCACGACAATGCCTCGTGAGCGCACGGGACGGAGAACCAGCAGGTCTATCGCGCCACCCCCTCGGCGCGCCGCCAGCGTCTCCCGCATTGCCCATAAACAAAGAGGGGCCGGAAAAATCCGACCCCTCCCAGTTCGTCCGATAAGACGAAAGGTCTTACATGCCCGAACCCGGACCGTAGGTGACCTCCACGCGACGGTTCTGAACCTCGCGGACACCGTCGGCCGTGTCGACACGCGGACGGCTTTCGCCGAACGCTTCGGTCGAGATCACGTTGTCCGGGATCGCCTTCGAGGTCAGGTACGCCTTGACCGCGTCGGCACGGCGCTGCGACAGGCCGACGTTGTACGAAGCGGCACCCGAACGGTCGGCGTGGCCGGCCAGCATGACCTGCGCGTTGCCGCACGACTGGTACTGCGTCACCGCGTTGTCGAGGATCGACGCTGCTTCCGGCGTGATGTCCGACTTGTCCCACTCGAAGAAGACAATGAACGGACCCGGCGAGCAGACCACTTCCGGCGGCGGCGGCGGCGGTGCAGCCGGTTCGCCGAAGTTGTAGGTCAGACCGCCCAGGATGCTGTGCGACCGGAACCGGCCCTCGTAGGCGCGGTTCGCGAAGTCGACGAGCTCGACGTTGCTGGCGTTGAAGAAGCGATACTTCAGCGTCGCGTCGAGGTTCTCGGTCAGCGGCGCACGAACGCCGGCGATGCCCTGCCATGCGAACACGGTGTCAGAGTCGTTCAAGAAGCTGCCACGCTGGTTCAGCGCGACGCGGTTCTTGATGCGCGCCACACCGGCACCACCGCCGATGAAGCCCTGGATGCCGTCATCGTCACCGAAGTCGAGCATACCGTTGACCATGAAGCTCAGCGCCGTCGAACGGCCGCCAGCATAGTCAAACGTGCCCGGAGCAACGGTACCGGCGCCTGCACCGGTGGTCACCGGAACGCCGACCGTGGAGGTGTAGCTGTCCACAACGGCCGACTTGTAGGCAACTTCGGCCTCGAGGCGGAAGCCGCCGAAGTCGTAACCAACCACACCATCGGCGTCATAGCCATAGTCGTGGTCGATGGTGCCGGTGCCCGACGTGGCGGACGTGATATCGAACTCGATGTCCTCGACGATCATACCACCGAACTCGGCGCCTACGTACCACGCGTTATCGCGGGCAAGTGCAGGCGAGGCGAGAGCGGTAGAAGCGAGCGCCAGAACTACGGCAAGCTTCCGCATCATATTCCCCTTTCCATGGTGTCACTACGGACAGCGCAAACTCACTATCGAAAGGATGGTTTCCGTGCAAGGCGACAAAAAGAGGCAACTGTTGCACGGAAAACACACATTTTAACGTTGGATCAGACCGTGAACGCGCAGCGTTTCCAGCACAGCTTCAACTGCTTCGCGTGCCTGGAGGTCGATCGTTGACCCGCCGGTCACGCCTGGAATGGCCGGTTGCGGCGCGGCCAGCATGGACGCTCCGTCGATCACGATTCTGGACGCGCGCACTTCGCCGATGCGCCAGGACCCCGCTTCATACCGGGCTGTGAGGCCGTCCTCGATCCGCCATACCGTCATCCCCGGCCGCGCTGGCAGGAAGCGCCAGCCGGCAAGCGTCCAGCCTGCAACCGCTCCCTCTCGGCCCGCCCATTCGCTAACCGGCTGGGAGCCTATGACCCAGCATTCTCCTTCCGCCGGTTCCTGCGGTGGCACGTCCACCCCCATCGCCACGACTGCGGGCTGCACCGCCAGGTCGAGCATCGTCAGCGCTTCATTGTGGTCCAGCTCCTTTTGGGCCTGACCAGCATGGAGCAGCGGCAGCCGCAACCGCGCGGTGGCATCCCCGCTCATGCTATCGTTCATGATTCCTCCTCCCCATTCCACGTGATTGTCGGGCGCGATTGTCAGAAGCTGACGGTCGCCGCGGCGGAGAGGCCGTGCGTCCCGATCTGTTGCACGGCCACCTGGCCTGACGCTGGGGTCGTCGCTCCCAGCGGCACGGTGACGGACGGCGCCTCGCTCTCCAGCGTGATCGTCCCGCCGGCAGTGCTGATGGTGACCCGATAGGCCTCGCGTTCTTCCGCCAGCGCGGTGTCGATGCCATCGCGCCACCGCCAGTCGGTTCGGCTGCGCCGCCGCCAGCTGCAATGCAGGGTCTGATCCAGGACGCGAGCCGCCAGTCTGACCGGCGCTGGAGGAAGCAGCGAGCGGCCGGAAAGCACACCCGATGCTTCCACCGGCACTGAATCACCGACCCCGTTGGCCATCACCAGAATGCGTTGTCCGGGCGCAGCCTCGATAGGGATGGTTGCCACACTGTCACCATCCAGCAACACGAAACGGGCCCCCTGTTGAGCACCATGAATGGGGGTGCCGAACCGCCCGCGGCGCAGGCCCGTCAGCCGCCAGCGTCCGCTGCCGATCTGCCTGGCGCTGCCGAACTGCAGAAGCTCCTCGCCCACCGTTGCCAGATTGGCGCCGCGATCCAGCGCCGCGTCGTCTGCCCCGGTCAGCATCATGGCTTCATGCGGCAAGTCGACGTCGATCCAGTGGCGGCGGTCGATCATGGTGGACGGTGCGATCCCCAGCGCTTGCGCGAGGGTTCCGATCACGCCTGGCTCGCGCGTCGTCCCTGCCGCAGTCCAGCGCGCGCCTTCGTCCAGGCTGTAGTGCAACGCCGCCCGGCGCCAGCCGGCTCGCGTACCCGCTGCCACGATCGTCAACTGGGGCCGCATGGCCAGCGCGCCCGATAGATCCGGCAGCTCAACGGCGTGCAGGATCGTATTCCCCGCCGGAGCATCCGGCTGGCGCAATATTCTTCCCCCGCTGGCCCGTGCTGGGATCGGCGGGGGCGCAAGCGACACCAGCTCCAGCGTCACGCGGAAACGCTCAACGGCAACGGCCGTCACGCGCCAGGCACCGCGCTGCTCTTCTCCTGCGATGGTGACCACCGCGCCAGGGGCGATGTCGATCGCTGCGGAATCCAGCTCCAGCCGGCGGCGCGTGCGCCCCGCCTCCGCCCGGGCCAGCATGGCGGTCGCAATCGTCTTCGCGGCCGATGCCGACAGGGCCGCCGGCAGGTCGATGCTCACCGCGGCATCGCTTCCACCCTGCCGGACGGCACGCTGCGCTCCCGTCTGCCAGTCACGGTCGGGGTCATAATGCGATACCAGGATCGATCGCGGCACACGCCCGGCCGGCGTCAGTCGCCGGAACCGGCCATCATCCTCCACTGTCCGACCCGGCACCGTATCGGCGCGCATCGCGATGCCGTGGCCCGCCGGCGCAAACCACGCGCCGGACATCTCGGCGAGCGTCTCCACGACGCCGCGGACACTGTCACCGTAGGCGGAAAAGCCGTCCAGCCGCTGCAACGGCCCCTCACCGCTCAGCGCGCCGCCGGAAAGCTCGCCCGCGATCGCGCCCACCGGCATTGGCTCGGGGTCGGCGATGACTTCGAACGTGAGTGACGGGATCCTGTTTCCGAACTGCGCCAGCGGCAGATCCTCGAACACAATATAGGCGATGCCGCGGTGTGCGGGCGCCTGACCCACACCTTCCGCGCTGGCGATCAGCGGATCAGCCCCTTGCTCCTCGTCGCCGCGATAAAGCCGGAAACCCGTCGCTACTTTCCAGTCACCCGCCGCCCCGCGCAGCAAATTGCCGTCGGCCCAGATCCGGCCGACGTTGATGATCGGCCGCGCGGAAAGGGCAACCGCGAAGCTCGCGGAGTAGGAATAGCTGGTCAGGCCCGGTTGTCCTTTGCCGCCGCCTTCCCGCTGGCGATGCTCGACCAGATCCGCCGCCCAGATCACTTGCCCCGCCACACGCATGCGACCAAACAGCCGCGGGATCGGCCGGCCATAGCTGGAGGATTGCACCGCCAGTTCCGTCAGCCGCGGACCTTGCCGGCCTTTCGGCTTGAACAGCAGGTTCCGGTCGGCCGCTTGCCCCACCATACCGCCCAGAGCGGCGCCGATCGGGCCACCGACCAGCCCGCCAACCGTCGTCAGCACCAGAGTTGCCATCAGCTTTCCCCCAAACGCCAGGCCATCACCAATGGCCAGGGCAGCTGGCCCGGTCGCTCCACCACGCGCCGCAGCCCGGCGTCCGCATGGACGAAGCCGGTTGCCGTGCGGATCGCGAGATGCAGCTGCCGTGGCCCGGCCAGGCACAGCAGCACGTCGCCCGCCCGGCGCCCGTCCGCCCCGGCCAGCCCAGCCCAACATGATCGATAGCGCGCAGCATCCCCGCAGCGCAGGCCATAGCCCGATGGCACCGGCCCCTCATGGCCACCCGCCTGCAGCGCCAGGGCAACCACGCCAACGCAATCCAGACCGGTCGCCGGTTCCCGCCCCTGCAGCCGGAACGGCGCGCCCACTACGCCACGCGCCGCCGCGGCCACCCGTTCGCCGGCGGTCATGCGCCGGGATAGCGGGTCAGCAGGTCCACCCCCGGCAGATAGGGCTCGCCGCGAAAGTTCGCGACATTGGCAAACCGGGCTGCGCACGTCGCAACGGTCTTGTCACACCCCTCGATCAGCTCGACCAGAGTGCCAGGTGCCACTGTAAAGGGCGGCGGCATGCGCAAGGTCAGCACCGCGCCTGCAGATCGATCGATCTCGCTCGCCAGCCCGCATCCCTCGCCGCTTAGCCAGCGGAGTCGCCCGTTGCCATAAGCGTCGGCGGCCGGCTCCGGCGCATCCACCGTCAATGCAGCGCCGCTCGCCTCCACCACGCGAACGATGCGCCGCCGCCCCGCCATCGGCACGCGGCAACGGCGATCACCCAGCATCGCGCGGCATTCTGCGCTCGTTTCCTCGGTCACTGCCCGGTCGAGCATGGCCGCGGGCCCACGCAGCTGCGCGGTGAACCCACGCTCGTCGATCTCGATCTCGCCGATCGTGCCCCCGCTCAGCACGATGGGGGTGCCGCCCTCGTCCCAGTCCACCACCGCAACGGTGACCCGCGCGCCGTCCCACCGCCCGGCGATCAGATCGCGTTCGGTGACGGTGGCATGGGTCAGCGCCCCGCTCGCCTGCGTGATGGCGGCGTCCAGCCCGTCGCTACGCTCGATGGCCGCCGGGGTCATACCCGGTGCCGCGCGGTAGGTTCTCCCCTCGATCCGCAGGTCCCGGTCATGGTCGGTCAGTCCGATGGTAACGCCATCGCGCCGCTCCAGCGTCCAGAGCAGCGCGAGCGTCGTCAGCCGGTCGCTCATGCCTCGCGCACCTCGACCAGCGGCACGGAAGCCGCCGTGCCCGCCAGGAACGTCGCACGCGACACCGTCAGGCGATCCTCCGCGAAGCGCACTGGAACATCGAAGGTGAAGCTTGCCGTCACCACCGCACCAGGCGGGGGCGACACGTCCATGACGATGATGCCGAGCGGCTCCAGCGAATAGCCCTGCGTCGCTTCGCCATTCACCTTCACCGCCAGCGTTCCGGCGACCGGCCGCGTGATCCGCCGCGCTGCGGCACCATAATGTTTCACCAGTTCGAAGCGGCGGTTGATCCCGTCGCCAATTCCGATCGGCGCGTCCACCGCCGCCGCGTCAAAGGGATCGCGCAAGCGGAACCCGCGCGCCGGTCCGCGCTGCCCGCGAAAGAACGCGATCAGCGCCGCGATGTCGGCTTCGCTGCGTACCCCCGGTCCCACATCGTAGCGCGTGCGCGCTTCCGCCCAGCTTGCATTGCGGCTTTCGCGCCCGCCCGATCCCATCATCACGGCCGTGGAGAATTCCGGCGTCACCTCCGCCTCGGCCCCCAGCGCAATCGGAAACAGCACGTCATCGAACGAGTCCACCGCATCCTCCCCTTGATCGAGTGATCCCCAGTGCACGAACCCGTCGCGCATCACCTGCGGCAGCGCCCAGACATGGACCGCCCGCACCCCGCGGCTCAGCGCCGTCTGCGCTGCCGCGTCGATCGCGCCCCATTGTGCCGTGTCGGTCGGTCGCAGGACGAAGCCGGCAAGATAATCCTGCCGTTCGGGCCGATAGCCGAGCCGATCGCTGGCCAGCGCCACGGCGTCGCGCGTGGACGCGCTATCCCCGGCGGTTACCCAGTCATAATCCTCCAGCTGCAGCACGTCGAACGCCGGGCTTGCCCAACCCGGCGGCATGTTCATTCGCTTGGCCTCCGGCGCACGCGCGTCAAGCACGGTCGGCAGGTACGCGAGCAGATGCGTCTCGCACCCGGGATGGTCCTGCCGCACCGCTGCGCATAGCGCCGCCGTGGAGGCGGCCAGCGCCGCGCCTGCGGCGTCCAGCGTCGCGCGCTGATCGGTGGAAAGCCGCGCATGGACGGTAGGTACCGGCACCGGATCGAAGGCAGCGATCGCTGCCGCATCGTAGAGGCAGGGTTGCCCGTCCGGTGTCACCCACCACCACGGCTCGCCCACCTGGAATTTCGGCGCCAGCCCGGCCGCAGCCCCGATCGCGACAAAGGCGCGCGCCACCCCCTGCAGATACGCCATCGCCTCGGCATTGGCTGGGGAAAGCAGCGTCGACGGTGGCTCCCAGCCGGTCAGCGCCGGCGCGCCATCCGCTCGCCGCTGCTTCCATCCCTCCGGGCAATGGGCATCGAACAATTCGTAGGAGAGCGACCAGATCACGTCCTGGCCCAGCGCGCTTGCTCCCTCGGCGAAGGAGCGATGCCACGCCCGGCACGGCATGTTCAGCCCCTCGCTGACCGTCAGGTCGCCATTGAGCCGGAAATAGTGGCTCATGCCCACATAATGAACGATCGCGCCGCGATAGCCGAGGTGAAGCACGTTGCGCAGCAGGCGCGCCGGCGTCAGGTGGTAACTGTCGTCATAACCGCTGGCGATCTTCAGGGCGTGTTCCGGCAGCACGGCATCCCCGATGCCGATCACCGATCCGGCGCCCTCGCACCGAATATCGCTCACCTCCGCCCATCCCTCTGCCGGGGTGTCGAGCATCGCGTCGCTTTCGTCATAATCGGGCGCGACGAGCGAAATGAACATGCGGTCGACATCGCCCGCCCACACCGGATCGGCTTCATCCGGCAGCAGGAACCCGCCGATCACTTGCGCAAAGTCGATCGTGACCTGCGCATCGTTGGGCGTGCCCACCGCATAGTTCCAGAGCCGCACATACCAGGATCGCGGCGCGCCGTTCTGGTCGCGCCCCTCGATCGTGAGCGCGGGACCATGCCTGGCGTCGAGCGGCCGCACCCCGCCCGATCGCCAGCGGAACGACAAGCGACAGGTGCGAAAGTCCCGCTCCGTGTCATAGGCGAGCAGCGGGTGATCGTGGCGGTCCTCCGCTTCCCAGATCAGCCCGGCGAGATCGTCCCGGCGATAGAAGATGCAATCGACCCGCAGCGCGTCGGGGGCGGTGGTCGTGACTGCCGCCATCATCGGTCGGGGGAAGTTGACGGTCCAGAAACGCGGATCGAACCGCGAGATCACGTCCGCCACGTGATGCGGCCCGCGCGCGGGAACCAGGCAGTGCGCCATCTGCGTTCTCCCTCAATCCTCCATGTCCGCCAGCGCAGCCTTCACGGCACGCGCCACTTGCCGGCTCGATCGCGCCAACGCCGCGGGTGCCGCGTCCGGAGCGGCGTTGATCGCGATGCTCACCCGCACGTCCCGCCCGCCACCGGCGGGTTGCCCCGGCGTCGGCAGCACCGATCCCGCGGCGGTCGGCACGAACAGCTCGGGGCCCCTCTCGCCGACCCAGAAGGGCCGCCCGGGCGACACCGGCCCGCCCGTGGCGCGCCCCGGTGCGCCGAGCGCCGCCAGCAGCACGCTCGCCAGCCCCCCGCCCGGCGCACCGCCGATTCCGACCACACTGCCGATCCCGCTGCGCAGCGCCTGCGCCGCAATCTCGCCCATCGCCGACAAGGCTACGCTCTTCAGGTCCTCGAACCCCAGCTTGCCGGTGCGCACCGCGCGCGCCAGCGTCGTCTCGATCGCCCGACCCGCGCGATCCGCACCGGCAGCCAGCGGTCCCTCCAGCGCGGCGCGCATCTCCGCCACGTCGCGCGCGAAGCCAGCGGCGTCGGCGCGCACGCCGACGACCATCCGATCCCAATCCTCATCCATCCGGAAATGCCCTTTTCAGTGCGGCGATCGTCGCCGCATCGGGCGGCCCCGCCCCTCCCGCTCCCTCCGTGCCGCCCAGCACGCGCACCAGCGCGGCTAGCTCAGCCGGGGTCGCGCCCCAGAAGGCGTGCGGGCTCCAGCCGAACAGCACGCCCGACAGCCCCGCCAGCCGCGCTGCGGCCTCGGCAAAGGTCTCCCC
>NZ_JAJNDU010000009.1:0-3389 GCF_021043365.1 Sphingomonas sp. IC-11
GGGGCGTATTGAGTTGGTGTTGGTTGCGGGGACAGGATTTGAACCTGTGACCTTCAGGTTATGAGCCTGACGAGCTACCGGGCTGCTCCACCCCGCGTCACCAAGTTTGTCCGTTTGGAAACACGAACGCCTCCGCGTTGTGGCGGAGGCGACGGTGTGTCCTTGAGGACGGACGTTATGAATGGGTTCTGGGAGAACCGTACAACCGCAAGCTGCAATGCCTGGCGACGCCCTACTCTTCCATCGCTTAAGCGATAGTACCATTGGCGCAGTCGGGTTTCACGGCCGAGTTCGGGATGGGATCGGGTGGGACACCGACGCTATGGTCACCAGGCAATGAAGCCTGCGGTGTATCCCATGAAGTGGTACTTCATGGGGGCCCCGGACAAGCTGAGCCTGGCCGGGACGTACGGTTCTTGTAATCGATGCACATTTACGTGTGTAAGTTGTTCTGGCGTCGAGCTTTCATCATCCGACCTCGCGGACAGCCAGGGCTGTCGTTGATGGTGGGACTCTCAAGCGCGAATAGGACGATTAGTATCGGTTAGCTCCATGCGTTACCGCACTTCCACATCCGATCTATCAAGGTCGTGGTCTCCGACCGTCCTGTGAAATCTTATCTCGAGGGAGGCTTCCCGCTTAGATGCTTTCAGCGGTTATCCCGTCCGTACATAGCTACCCTGCTGCGCCGTTGGCACGACGACAGGTACACCAGAGGTACGTTCAACCCGGTCCTCTCGTACTAGGGTCAACTCCTCTCAAATTTCGACGCCCACGGCAGATAGGGACCAAACTGTCTCGCGACGTTCTGAACCCAGCTCACGTACCACTTTAATTGGCGAACAGCCAAACCCTTGGGACCTGCTCCAGCCCCAGGATGTGATGAGCCGACATCGAGGTGCCAAACAACCCCGTCGATATGAGCTCTTGGGGGTTATCAGCCTGTTATCCCCGGCGTACCTTTTATCCGTTGAGCGATGGCCCTTCCACGAGGGACCACCGGATCACTATGACCGACTTTCGTCTCTGCTCGACTTGTCAGTCTCGCAGTCAGGCGGGCTTATGCCATTGCACTCTAACAGCCGGTTTCCAACCGGCCTGAGCCCACCATCGCGCGCCTCCGTTACTCTTTAGGAGGCGACCGCCCCAGTCAAACTACCCGCCACAGAGGGTCCCTGTTCCGGCTTACGGAACGAGGTTAGACATCAGAAAACAACAGGGTGGTATTTCACCTATGGCTCCACATCGGCTGGCGCCAATGCTTCAAAGCCTCCCACCTATGCTACACAGTTCTTTCCTAATGCCACTCTGAAGCTGCAGTAAAGGTGCACGGGGTCTTTCCGTCTAACCGCGGGTACTCCGCATCTTCACGGAGAATTCAATTTCGCTGAGCATGTCCTGGAGACAGTGGGGAAGTCGTTACGCCATTCGTGCAGGTCGGAACTTACCCGACAAGGAATTTCGCTACCTTAGGACCGTTATAGTTACGGCCGCCGTTTACCTGGGCTTCAATTCAGAGCTTGCACTCCTCCTCTTAACCTTCAGGCACCGGGCAGGCGTCAGGCCCTATACGTCGTCTTGAAGCCGACTTAGCAGAGCCCTGTGTTTTTGCTAAACAGTCGCTACCCCCTGGCCTGTGCCCCCTCAAAACGCTTGCGCGCAATGAGGGCCTCCTTCTTCCGAAGGTACGGAGGCAATTTGCCGAGTTCCTTCAGGACACTTCTCTCAAGCGCCTTGGTATACTCTACCTGACCACCTGTGTCGGTTTCGGGTACGGTCTATACGGTGGGGCTATTTCCCGGGACAGTTTCGAAGCACGTCCAATCCGATAAGGACGTACAACACACACCATCCGTCACACACCACCAGGCTGCGGAATATTAACCGCATTCCCATCGACTACCCCCTTCGGGCTCGTCTTAGGGGCCGGCTCACCCTGCGCGGATTAGCCTTGCGCAGGAACCCTTGGTCTTTCGGCGAGAGGGCATCTCACCCTCTTTATCGCTACTCATGTCTGCATTCGCACTTCCGATACCTCCACCACCCATTACCAGATGGCTTCGCAGGCTTACGGAACGCTCCGCTACCGCGTGTACAAAAGTACACACCCTAAGCTTCGGTGCACGTCTTGAGCCCCGTTACATCTTCGCCGCAGGAACCCTTGTTTAGACCAGTGAGCTGTTACGCTTTCTTTAAAGGATGGCTGCTTCTAAGCCAACCTCCTGGTTGTTTTGGGATTCCCACATGCTTTCCCACTTAGACGTGACTTGGGGACCTTAGCTGTAGGTCAGGGCTGTTTCCCTTTTGACGACGGACCTTAGCACCCGCCGTCTGTCTCCCGGATATCACTCCTAGGTATTCGGAGTTTGGTTAGAGTTGGTAGATCTCGCGACCCCCGCATCCATCCAGTGCTCTACCCCCTAGGGTGTTCGTCCGAGGCACTACCTCAATAGTTTTCGCGGAGAACCAGCTATTTCCCGGCTTGATTGGCCTTTCACCCCTAAACACAACTCATCCGGTAACTTTTCAACGTTAATCGGTTCGGACCTCCAGTGCGTGTTACCGCACCTTCATCCTGGTCATGCCTAGATCGCCGGGTTTCGGGTCTAATACATCAAACTATGTCGCCCTATTCAGACTCGCTTTCGCTGCGCCTACACCTATCGGCTTAAGCTTGCTTGATACATTAAGTCACAGACCCATTATGCAAGAGGTACGCTGTCAGGCCTCAAGGACCCTCCAACTGCTTGTAGGCAATCCGTTTCAGGTACTGTTTCACTCCCCTCATCGGGGTGCTTTTCACCTTTCCCTCACGGTACTAGTTCGCTATCGGTCATGTACGAGTATTTAGGCTTAGAGGGTGGTCCCCCTATATTCAGACAGGATTACACGTGTCCCGCCCTACTCAAGTCCTTCAATCTCACTTTCGCATACGGGGCTGTCACCCGCTACGGCGCTACTTTCCAGAAGCTTCTGCTAGTTGAATTGAAGGCACTGGCCTGGTCCGCGTTCGCTCGCCACTACTAACGGAATCTCGGTTGATGTCTTTTCCTCCAGGTACTGAGATGTTTCAGTTCCCCGGGTTCGCTTCACGAAGCCTATTTTATTCAGCTAAGTGATACCTTTTTCCCAATTACTTCCACCCGGCGAACCGAGAAGAGATAATCGGGATAGGTGGGTTTCCCCATTCGGAAATCGTCGGGTCAAAGGTTGCTCACACCTCACCGACGCTTATCGCAGCGTGCCACGTCCTTCATCGCCTGTACATGCCAAGGCATCCACGAATTGCCCTTACCTCACGCTTGAGAGTCCACACCACCAACGACAACACTGGATCGCCTCCCGAAAGAGGGCGACACGAAACTCGGCAGAGCAGTGTAGCGTGGTTC